>CP073341.1 GCA_018141785.1 Candidatus Paraprochloron terpiosi LD05
GGGAATAGGGTGTGGGAAAAAGGCATGTGGGGGAATAGACAAGCTGAATTATATCTTATATCTAAAATATATGTCAAGGATTTTTCATCTTAAGATATCTGAATTTTGCTGGCTTTGGGAAAATTCCTAGACTTTACACAATCTTTACTATGGCATAGGGTAAATGGCTTATACTTTGAAATTGATTGCTATGATAAACTAAGGGCATAGAGGGTAAAAATAATTCGCAATTATTTGGTCTAAAAGCAATACTAGAAATGAGTTTACGACTTTTGCGGTTTACCCTATTTTTTAAAGTATTTATTAATATAGGCGTAAATATCTACGGCCACATTTTCGGGAACGAAAAGCTCCACAGAACCTCCAAACATAGCAATTTCTTTAACTACACTACTACTTAAAAAACTATATTCGTTAGAAGTAGCCAAAAAAACAGTTTCCATACCATCCCAGAGCATTTTATTAGTATGAGCCATTTGCAGTTCTCCCTCAAAATCAGAAAGTACTCGCAGACCACGAAGCAAAACACCAGCCCGTTTTAACTTGGCGTATTCCACAGTTAGACCGCTAAAACTATCCACCTCAATATTGGTTAAATGGCTCGTACACTCGCGAATTTGTGCTACTCTTTTAGGTATGGGGAACAATGGTTGCTTATTGGGGTTAGGGAGTACGACCACAATTACCCGCTCAAAAAGCTTACCACCTCGTTGAATAATATCGAGATGACCTAAAGTAATGGGGTCAAAACTACCTGGGTAAATAGCTATCATATATTATATTCCCAGAACTTTTTCCCAAGCTAATTTAGCTGCTCCAACCATTCCTGCTCTATTACCCAACTCTGCTCTTAATAATTGTAAACCAAGGCGAGAACTAGGTAAAACTCGTCGCTCTATTTCTGCTCTGGTTGAAGGGAAAAAAACTCAGCACTACCACTCACACCACCGCCAATAATTATTGCTTCTGGTGTCAGCACGTAAATCAAACTAGCCAACCCAGTACCCAAAATCTTCCCATAGTCCTGCCAAAAAGCCAAGGCGTCCACCGCGCCCTCCGCTGCCATTCGTCCCAATTCGGCTGGTTCTTTGCCCGTAGCATGGCGAATAGCGCCAATAGAGAGATATTGTTCTAAAGAACCTTGATTGCCACTATTACAAGGGGGTCCAGAAGGGTTTAAAGTAATCAAACCCAATTCCCCAGCAGCACCGAGATGACCCCTAAATAACTTGCCCGAGAGAATAATCGCGCCGCCAACACCAGTACCCAGAGTTAATAAAATAAGATTGTTAAACTTGCGTCCTGCTCCCAACCAAGCTTCTCCCAATCCAGCACAATTAGCATCGTTAGCTATAATAGTAGGGAGTCCTGTTAAAGCTTCTAACCGTTCTGCTAGGGGAACTTCATGCCAATCAGTCAAATTAATAGCAACTCTTGCAATTCTGCCAGCAGCATCTGCGGGTCCAGGAGTGCCGATGCCGATGGCAATACAACGTTGGACAGCATTCAGTTGACGTACCTCTCGAGCAATCGCCTCAATGACTGCTGCGGGAGTAGATGGTTGGGGAGTGGGTACAGTGAGGAGGTAATACTTGTGCCATCTTGTAAAAACAGTCCCAGTTTGATGGCTGTTCCCCCTAAGTCTATGGCAATTACTTCTGGTGGCTCGGTCATTATAATGTAATTCGCAGGTTTTAGTTGTTAGTTGTTTATTTGAGCAAGCTATCTGTTATAATATAGTATAATTCATGTTTGCACCTTTTACCTTTTCGCTTCGCTATGAAAGTAGTTTGCACTCAAAGTACACTCTCATCCAATCTATCTTTAGTTAGTCGGGCGGTTCCTTCTCGTCCAACCCATCCAATCCTAGCCAATGTCTTGTTAGAAGCAGATGAAGAAAAAGGACGGCTAGACTTAACTGGTTTTGATCTCAGCCTCGGTATTTGCACTAGCTTTAGTGCGACAGTTATAGAAAGCGGTACCCTCGCCCTGCCTGCTAAACTTCTCAATGACATTGTTTCCCGGCTGCCAGAATCAGAAATTACCATCTCGGACGAACCGGATCCAGAAGCACTGGAAGATGAACGGGCAACTTTGATTTCTGCCTCTGGGCGGTTTAAGATTAATCAAGAGAAAAACGTAGAAGAATACCCGGAATTCCCCCCAGTTGAAGCCTCAGAATACCTTGTATTGCCGGTTTCTGCTTTAACTGATGGACTGAGAGGGGTTTTATTTGCTGCTAGCACTGACGAAACTAAGCAAGTTTTGACAGGGGTACATTTAACTAGAACTGAAGCAGGATTGGAATTTGCCGCAACTGATTCTCATCGCTTGGCAGTAGTGCAAACCCCAGTGTCCGAAGTTGAAGAAAGGTCAGTGGAGACTGAGAGTAATAATGGGGATACCGGGGGGAGGGAAGACTTTGAAGTGACGATTCCAGCAAGAGCGCTGCGAGAACTAAAACAAATGCTGGGTAGTCCGAAAGAAAGCCAGTCCATTCAATTAAAAGTAGACGAAGGTCAAGTAGTATTTGACTTTGACACTCGCCACTTGAGAAGTCAAAAATTAGAAGGACAATATCCCGATTATCGCCGCTTGATTCCCCAGGAATTTTCTCGCCAGATTTCCTTAGATCGCAAAGAATTGCTCAGAGGTTTAGAATTAGTAGCAGTGCTGGCAGACCAAAAGAATAATACGGTTAAATTTTCTCTCGATAGCGATAAGCAGGAACTGAACCTTTCTGTAGAGACTCAAGACGTGGGCAGTGCAAAACAGTCAATGTCAGCACAGATCGTTGGAGAAAGTATAGAAATTGCCTTTAATATCAAATACTTGATGGATGGATTGAGAGCCCTCCCTGCTAATGAAATTAAAATGCAACTAAATGAAGGCGATCGCCCAGTGATTTTCACCCCATTGGGTGGCATCAAAATGACTTATTTGGTAATGCCAGTCCAAATGAGGGATTAAAATGAAATAGATACTAACTATGTTTAGCAAACCCCTACAAACAAATGAGACCAACAACTATAGCAGTGCTAGCGTCCATGGGCATTCACGGTCTGGTAGCAATTGCTTTTCCAGATGTTACCCTTATACAGTCACCAGAAAAAAGAAGACCTCAGAGAACGGTGCGTCTGATATCCATTGAGCAAAACCGTCTCCCCAACCTCTCTCAATCCTATCCCAAGGTTCCCACTGTTCCCAAAACACAAGAGACTGTACGGGCACAACCTTCGCCCCTACTGTTCGATACGGTCCCACGACCAACTTCCTTCAATAGGGTGTCATCGGCTGTCGTACCGCCACCTCCCACGAATCGGAGGGTACAGCAAATTTTATCTCTGCCCGACCATAAGAAAAAATCACCTCCAGCCCAGTACGGGGCCCAACAGTCGAGAAAAATCCCAACTGGCGCAAATCCTCCCATTGCCCCATTCGGATCAGAGCAACCCATTTCCCTGTCTGGATCAGACAGGGAGGAAAGAAAGAAGAAATTGGCAAGACAGAGCAGCTCATCGGAAGGTGTGATAATTGATCCTCGCATCAGAGCTGAGCGCCAGAGTTCGGCGGATATCAATAACTACCCACCCCCTTCAATTACAGGGGAAACGATCAAGCCGGAAGATTTTCTCTCCAGTCAATTACCGCAAGAGAGGAGCATCGAGCCAGAAATTGTGGTTCTACCTTCGACTTTACCTGACAATGCCTATCTTCCTCCTCACAGGTCAAATTTTTGGGCCGATATTTTAGCAAGGGCAAACAATCTCACTCTAGACCTCACCAATACTACTTCGTCCGAAGAACAGGAAAATTACATCAATTGGTTGGCAAAGATTGAAATTGTAGAAGCTGAAGATCTGAGTATTGAAGGGAATTATCCCCTAGATGCTTGTCCCCTTAAGTTAGAAGGCACTACTGTTTACGGAGTTTTAGTCAATGGAAAAGGGCAAATTAGAGAATTGGATTTAATCAGAAGTGGAGGTTATGGAATTTTTAATCAACAGGCAAAGGAAGACATTTTAACTCGAAGATTCGATTATGACATTCCGCAGTCCAAAGCTTATCGAGTAAGTGTTAATTTTGCCTATAATCAGCAAATTTGCCCCTCTTTGACCCTTCCGGGATTAGAAGAAGGGGCAGCCTTACCCGAAACAATAACGCCCCCAGCACCTCCACCATTATCAACAAAAACCAAAGAAACTCAAGAACCAGAAGAAGCTTTGGGGGTACCCCTAGAACCCATTACAGAACAGTCGTCAGTAGAAGTACCAATAGAACCAGACGAAGCTTTGGAGGTACCCCTCGAATCTATTCCAAAACAGTTTTAAAAGTGAGGGGTAGGGCCGGAAAAGGTATTAGCGGTCAACAGAACCCATAATCACGTCAATACTGCCCAAAATTGCCACGATATCGGCGACTTTGACCCCTTTGAGTAGGTGAGGCAAAATTTGCAGGTTGTTGAAATCAGGAGCGCGAATTTTCCAACGCCAGGGGAAAACATTATCATTGCCAACAATAAAAATACCCAACTCTCCTTTACCGCTTTCTAAGCGAACATAATGCTCTCCTGCTGGAATTTTGAAAGTTGGGGCCACTTTTTTGGCGATGTACTGGTAATCAAAGTCATTCCACTTGGATTTTTTCCCCTCCCTCATCCGCTTTGCTTCTAAATTCTCGTAAGGACCACCCGGCAGTCCCTTCAGTGCTTGACGGATAATCTTCACCGACTCCCGCATTTCCCGAATGCGCACTAAATAGCGAGCAAAACAATCCCCAGCAGTTTCCCAATGTACTTCCCAATCGAAATCATCGTAACACTCATAGCTGTCAACTTTACGCAAGTCCCATTTCACCCCAGAAGCTCTTAACATGGGACCGGAAAGACTCCAGTTAATGGCTTCTTCCCTGGTAATGGTCCCAACACCCTCCACGCGACGACGGAAAATAGGATTATTGGTAATTAACTTTTCGTACTCATCTACCTTGGGGTCGAAATAATCGCAGAAGTCCTCACACTTATCCACCCAACCATAGGGCAGATCCACCGCTACACCGCCAATGCGAAAGTAATTATTATTAATTAAGCGCATTCCAGACGCCGCTTCCCAGAGGTCATAAATCATCTCCCGTTCCCGGAAGATATAGAAAAACGGTGTCTGAGCACCCACGTCCGCTAAAAATGGTCCCAACCACAACAGGTGATTGGCAATGCGGTTCAACTCTAGCATGATGACCCGGATGTATTGGGCCCGTTTCGGTACTTCAATATTTGCTAGTTTTTCCGGTGCATTGACGGTAATTGCTTCGTTGAACATCCCCGCAGCGTAGTCCCAGCGACTGACATAGGGGACATACATCACGTTAGTGCGATTCTCAGCAATCTTTTCCATCCCCCGGTGCAGATAGCCGATTACAGGTTCGCAATCGATCACATCTTCTCCATCGAGAGTGACGATCAAGCGGAGAACGCCGTGCATTGAGGGATGGTGCGGACCCATATTCAGGGTCATGGGTTCTGTTCTAGTTTCGAGTTTTGGCATAGTCAGGTAATGTTTCCCAAATGGCAAGAATCAGATCAGTGTAAGTATTGTAGCTGGTTGGGAACAATACCCAAGCACTTTCTGATATTATAATGTTGGAGTAAAAATAATTTGGCTATTTGCGGGCGCAGTAATATCACAGCAGGATAATTGACTAAAATAATCGTAGGTTGGGTAGAGCGCAAGCGAAACCCAACATGGATTAGTGCTGTTGGGTTTCGTACCCCGACAGTGGGCCTTAGGCCCAACCTACAGTTGCTGATTTTTTACGCTTATCGCTAAGAGTTGCTTGGTCATACTCTTGGAAAATAATCTACTCGCTAAGAGTTGCTTGGTCATACATTATATAGCAGTTCTCAGTTTATTCAGTCCTCAAAAGCGGGTTAGAATATTTCAATATTACTCGGATACTGCCTCATTTTTCTTTTCAATTTGAGACCTAATATTGCTATAGTTAAATCTTTATCAAACCGGATTGGCAAATCAGAGCAGGATCACCTGGATTAATCAAAAAATACGGATGATTTATGATTAACAATAAATTAACTCTAACAATGCTAAATAACCAAAAACAAACAACCAATAACAAACAACCAATAACCTACCTTCACCTATCGGTATTGAGTAAAGAGTTAATTGAGGGATTGAAAATTGTCAAGGATGGTCATTATTTAGATGCTACCGTGGGGGGTGGGGGACACAGTAGTTTGATTTTATCAGCAAATGCTGAAGTGAAAGTTACGGCAATCGATAGAGATGAATGGGCGATCGCAGCAGCGACCGAAAAATTAGCCCCTTATGGGAATAGGATTTCCTTTTGGCAAGGTAATTTTGCTGATTTTAAGCCAGTCTCTGAGTTTGATGGCATTATTGCCGATTTAGGAGTGTCCTCTGCTCAATTGGACAATCCCTGTCGAGGTTTTAGTTTTAAACATACAGGGAGTTTAGACATGCGGATGGATGAAAGTCAATCCCTCACAGCAGCAACAATTATCAATCATTTTTCCCAAACAGAATTAAGAGAGATATTCTCCAAATATGGGGAAGAAAGATTTTCTGGGCGAATTGCCAAACGGATTGTCCAAAAGCGTCCCTTTCACACTACCACTGATTTAGCCCAGGCGATCGCCGCTACCGTTCCCCCCAAATATCGCCATGGCAAAATCCACCCAGCCACCCGCGTTTTTCAGAGCCTTCGCATCGCGGTAAATCTTGAACTTCAGTCTCTCGAACGCTTTCTCTCTCAAGCTCCTTACTGGTTGAAACCAGGAGGAATAATTGGCATTATTAGCTTTCATAGTCTCGAAGACCGAATTGTCAAACATCGCTTCAGAGAAGCAGATATCCTCCACTGTTTGACCAAAAAGCCAATTACCCCTGATACTGACGAAAGAGGAAAAAATCCCCGCTCTCGTTCAGCTAAACTCAGATTTGCTCAAAGAGTTTAACCCTACACCCGCCGGAAGCACCCACAGCCAAACGGACCCACTTATCACAAAAAATCAAACAATTACAAGAAAACTAAAGCAAAAAAGCAAGAATTCAGTATTAATGCTTATAATTAGTATAGGATCTTCATTTTCCTTTTCACTTATCTTGCGCGAACGAAAACATTCGACTATAATTATAAATATCTAGTGATGTCTCGAATACTCGTAATTGACGACGATCCTGCAATCTCAGAATTAGTCTCCATTAATCTGGAGATGGCTGGTTATGATGTCAATCCAGCTGAAGACGGTATCAAAGGTCAAGCTTTGGCTGTGCAATTGCAACCAGACCTAATCGTTCTAGACTTGATGCTGCCTAAAGTGGATGGCTTTACCATCTGCCAGCGGTTGCGGAGAGACGAGCGCACCGCCGACATTCCCATCCTGATGTTAACCGCTTTGGGTCAAACTCAAGATAAGGTGGAAGGTTTCAATGCAGGAGCTGACGATTATCTGACTAAACCCTTCGAGATTGAGGAAATGTTGGCGAGGGTGCGCGCTCTACTGCGGCGAACGGGTCGGAGTCTTATAACAGCAAAGCACTCTGAAATCCTGAATTACGGCCCCTTGACCCTCATTCCGGAAAGGTTTGAGGCGATTTGGTTCGATAAAACAGTCAAGCTCACTCATCTAGAATTTGAACTGCTCCACTGTTTACTTCAACGTCACGGACAAACGGTTTCTCCCAGCGAAATTCTCAAAGAAGTTTGGGGCTATGATCCCGATGATGATATCGAGACAATCCGGGTACATATCCGCCATTTGAGAACCAAATTAGAGCCAGATCCCCGCCACCCGCGCTATATCAAGACAATTTATGGTGCTGGTTATTGCCTGGAGTTGCCTAGTAGGGAGTAGTTACAAGTAGTTGACACTCCCACCTTCGGACGCTATCGCTAAACTCGTGGGATTCTTAGTTCAACAAGTCCACTTAAATTAGATGCCTCGCGGTTTCTAATCCACGCCCGATTCTATAATTTAGCAGCAGTTTAATATAACTTGCCCGATCTCTGTTCAAAAGACTGAATCCTATTCAGCTGCTCGCCCTGACTGGGAACAACGACTTCTTGTTCGTTAGCATCGGAAAATTGAGTGGAACAGAGACGGGAATAGTAGCCATCCTTGCGCCAGAGCAATTCATTGTGGCTGCCAATTTCCATCACTTCTCCAATGTCTTGCACGACAATTTGAAAAGCTCTTTGCACCGTCGAAAGTCGGTGAGCGATGATGAGAGTCGTGCGTTTGTAATAGAGTTGGTTAATTGTTTCTTGTACTAGTTTTTTGGATATTGTATCCAAAGTGTTGATAGTTTTGTCTAAAATGAGGATATCTGGGTCTCGTAGGAGAGTGTGGGTGATGGTTATTCTTTGTCTTTGTTTTTTAGAGAGTAATATATTATGATTGTTGATTTAGGTGTCGAATCCTTCGGGTAACTGGGTAATAAATTCATAGGCATTGGCTTTTTTTGCTGCCTCAATAATTTCCTCTTCCCTGACATCTTCTCGTCCATAGGCAATGTTGTAACTCAAGGTATTGTTGAACAGAAATGTATCCTGACTTACTACCCCAATAGCATGGCGAAAGCTATGAAGCTCGTATGCTTTTAAATCTTCTCCATCCACGAGGATCTTACCTGCTACAGGGTCGTAAAATCGGGGCAACAAATCTGCTATGGTAGACTTACCTGCACCGGAAGCACCTACCAAGGCGATGGTTTTTCCTTTGGGAATCCACAAATCTATATCTTTGAGAACTAAATCTTCTTTCCCGGGATAAGCAAAACTGACATTAACAAAACGAATACCTTCTTTTAACTTGGTATAAGGTATATTCCCATTTGTCATAATGGGTTTATCTTCTCGTCGCAAGAATTCGGTAATTATCTGGGCGCTGTGGGATACACTAGCAAATTGACTGAGATTATTGTTCAACTGACTGACTATGGGTAGCAATCGAAACAGAAAGATGAGATATATTAATAGGATAGCTAATACCATCCCGAAGATAGCAAGAATGCCGGCAACTTCATTCACAGGAGCCAGCAGTGCATAGTTGATCTGTAAATTAAAATTTGCTTGTTCCCTGGCTCTGATTAAGTTATTGATGATTTTGTATTCTCTGCCTTCATTACTGACAGTTTTGATTAACCGTATCCCTGTCAAAGTTTCTAACAATTTATTACTATAGTATTTTGATTGTTCTGATAAGAATATACCGTATTTTTGAGAACGTTTAACAAAATATTGATTACCCCAAGCAACTCCTGATATAAAAACTACAGCCATGATAGTCAGTTGCCAGGAAATAGAAATCAAAACATAGGTAAAAATAGATATAGTAATGGTGCTAGATATCATCTTGAGGGCAATTGTAATTGCTTGTGTAGTGCGATATACTTCTGGATTCATCTTATTTAAAATTTCGCCGCTTTTATTCTTAGAGTAGAAATCTATATCTACGTCTAAGAGCAATTGTAGCCCTTCGAGACGCATATTATTAATCAAAGAACGAGACAGATGTCCAGAAACCAAAGTATTGGCAACCCCAGCTCCATTCTTGAGGATAATCGCCAGCAAAACGGTAACAAACATAGCAAATAATCTGCCATCTCCTGTAAAACCGTCGTACCAAGACATGAACTTCTCAATCATTGGCGGGCCTGCCTTGAACAGGGTATTTTCTTCACCGATAAATGCCAGCAAAAGAGGTATAATTGATGCCGTACTCACTCCGTTAAATATGGCTCCAGAAAATCCTAAGATTATGGTCATCACGATTAAGATAGGAGATCTCAGGGCAAATTTTAGTAAAATTAGACGAGAAGACATGCCTTATTGCTATCAGTATAAAAATAATCTTTCTGGATTGAGTTGGTGACGAATCGCACTATTTCAAAAGTTTTATCACCCCAGCTAAAATATCCGCCAAGGGCTCCAGACTGTAGTGGTTGACGCACTTTTCTCTGGCTTTTTTCCCTAACTCAAGAGCGGCAGCTTCATCAGAAAAAATAGACTTAATTGCCGTAGCAATTTGGGTAGGCTCCTGAGGAGCCACCAGAAAACCTGCATCCCCTAGAATTTCGGGAATATCCCCCACCCGGGTAGCTATAATTGGCTTCGCCATTGCCATGGCGTCTGTCAGTTTAATGGGAAATTGGGCGCGAGCAGTAGGGGTATCCCGCTGGGGCACGACGATGGCGTGAGCCGCAGCCACAACTTCCGGCATTTGCTCTTGGGGAATGGGGGGCAATTTAATCGCCCATTGCTGCCACTTAGCCATCAACTGCTCTACATAGCCGTCTTCTACCTCCCAGCCACCCACTATAACTAGCCGTAAATCTGGTCTATCTAGGTGTTCAAAGGCTGTGAAAACATCCTCCAATCCCTTGTGAGGGCGGGCAGTTCCGGGAAACATCAACACTCCATATTCCGCCAAACCGTACTTCTGCCGACAGAGTTCAGGGTCGAACTTGGTAGGGTCAAACAAGGTTATATCTGTACCCTGGGGGAGATAAGTTCCGCCATAGCGATGTTGGAGGAATTTTGTATCTACCGTGACTCCATCGACGCGATCGATGAGTTTTTCCATCCACTGCAAATAAAGGGGATGAGAGGGATCTCTCAAAGCGCCATCTTTTTTGAGCAAGTCCCTTGCCAATTGCTTGATACTAGGACGATAATGCCAATTGTCACCCCCAATCCAGCTTAATTCCCAGTCATCTATATCTAAGAGAATGGGCATTCCTGACGTCAAGCGTGCCAATAAAGCCACTCCTAAGCTGGTAAGTCGGGGTTTTACGGCATAGAGGATATCGCCGTCAATCTCCCGCAGCAATTGCCTAACTGAATTTATCAATTCGGGATAATTGCAGCCTGGTACCCATTTAATGGTTAGATTGGGAGGTGGAAGGGGATAGAGATTTTCGCCGTTTCCTAAAAAGCCGAAGACCGTCACTTCGTAGGACAACTTTTGCAAAACCCTTGCCAAAAGATAGACTCGCGTTCCTCCACCTCCAGACAGATCCGGAGCTAGAAGAGAAATTTTCTTGACCACTAACCAATTAAATAGCAGGAACGACTATCCATTTTAAAGAATCTTGTAACCATTAATATAGGGCGAGTCGTTAGAGGCTAAAGTCGCCTAGTAATAGGCATTAAGACAAATAAACCTCTGCTGGGTACTAGTAGCCCCTGGATAATCCAAGCACCGAAAGGAGCTGAAAGCCTGATAACCTCGAAAGAGGCTTAGATTTAACGGGGGCTGCTTACCCAGAGCTAGTGTTTATTCTTGGCATTGCTGCGATTTCGCCGGAAACAAATCGCCCGCCAACAATCTCTACGGGGCGTTTATCGATGGTTTGTTCTATCCTTGATTTGTTTTGTCTTGGCTCATTAGGTCTATCTATCCACGGGCTCTTCAGATTTACCCGATTGGGCAGCGGATGCTCCCCTGGCTTTGGAAGTTTTCTTCCCTCAAGTTGTCATCTCCAATCTTTTAATAGATGTGGAACGAAGGCGACCTCTCTTACAAGCAATTGGTTCAACTTAAAATATAGCTCAAATGTATCAAACTCAATTCAAGTTCAAATATACTGGTGAAAGATGTGAGTATACAAAGATTTGAGTAATTGTTCGTTTTTCCAATCACCCCAGCTCCCCATCACCCAATCACCCCATCTCCCCATCACCCATTGCTATAGAGGTTAAAATGATTCAAATCCGTAATGCTCTCTGTTTACCGTCAGCAGACATTGAAGCCTTAATTCAAGGTAAAATGATTGTGGCCATGCCCCGGTTATTTGTCCAGCCAAAAAGAAAATTCGCACTTTATCCAATGGACACTTCAACTAACCCTGTCATTGAAGCTTGGGCAAAATGCGAACTGTGTGAGATAGTGGAAGATAAGGCAGTCTTGGATAAGATAGCCCCCCTCACTATTTGGCGAACAGAAACGGAAAATGACTGTATTTTTCTCGCTTATCTACGGGTTTATCGGTTATCGAATCCTTTTCCAGTTCCAGGGAATAGGGGAGCAGAGGAGAAACTGGGTAAGTTTATCGGTTTACCTCAACCCCTAAATATTAACCATTCGCCACCAGTATTGAGCGATCTGCGGTAGCAGATCCGGTGTTTCACCCCGGATCGCCTCTTTAACAAACGCCAACAACAATTACAACAGCGTTTACCCCCAGAGTATCCTATCCTTCCTCCCCAGCAGCTAAGTGTAGCCATGAATAAGCTAAAAATTCTCGAATTTTCCTTGATTGGTGTTTCCGCCATCGGTACTGTTTTCGCAGTAACCCAGCAGGAGTTTTTGCCTGCGATAACTGCTGCACCCCTGACTATAACTTCTGCTCTTAATGCCAAGCGCAAGGATCCGGAGCAGCAAAATCAAAGGACTATCACCCAAACGCAGCAATCACTCAACCCTGTTGAGAAGCCCCAACAGCAATCGGAACCAACCTTCACGGAATTACCCCCAGAGTATCCTGGATTGGAAGAATTGCTTGATGATATCACCCCCCTCACCAAGACTAACCCAGCAGCAGCTAAATTAAAGCAAAATATCCACTTATTCCTGGGTAGGGGTGACTGTGACTGCAAACCAAAACCACTAACTCCAGCTTGGATTGATGATATAGTTACATTAGGTAACCGGAGTGTAGAATTAGATGAAGGAAAAAGTAATTATCAAGCGGGAACTGATTTTGAGCATATAGTGAGAGATAGCCTAAAGTTTTTAGGCTATACTATAGATGAGGCTCATAAAGGGGGGTGCAGGGGGTTTGGACTTATTTTGTTGCCAACCTTATCCTTTAGTAGGAGAGTGCAAAGCGGGAAAAAAAATTCCCAATGATACAGCGGTGCAGTTATTGAACCTAGCCACCCTCAGGTTACCACAAGAATTACTGCAAACAGCCACCAAATTAATTATCGGTCCTGGACAACCTACCCGTCAACTAGATCAAGCAGCGCAAGTACATGGTATGGCAATTATTAACCCTGAAACTCTCGAAAAGTTAGTGAGACTGCAAGCTGAATATCCCAACTCTATTGACTTATTTAAGTTAAAGGAATACCTCAAACCAGGAAAATCAGATGATGAAGTGTGTAAATATATTGAAACAGTTGATGAGCAAATTAAAGTGCGTTCCGATATAGTATAATTAGTTAAAACATGGCTTGACAAAAGTAACTCACCTACTGTCAATCTTGAGATGTTATATGGTGCTTATATTTCCCAGTCACCTATTCCATTAAAAAAAGAGGAATTCCGGGATATCCTCCTAGAGCTTTCTTCCCCTTTAACAGGTTATTTAGGAAACTCCGGGGATGGGTTTTATTTTCTCCGTCATATAAAGAGGAAGTAGGGTGGACATTACCCACCACGCCCGAATAAAACCCCTGCTTGGGTTTACATTTCCCTACAGGCTAACATCTATCTAAGTAATACCACATTAAACAGGAGAGACTATGGCGGGAGAAGTCGGTAGCTTATTAAGGGCGTTGGAACGATTAGTGAAGTTTTGCTCAAACGAGCCATTCTCTTTTCACTAGATTAGTATAGAGGTAAGGTGGGCAATATTGTAAAGAAGTTGAAGCCAACATGTTAAATTAGTATCGGTATTACCCACCCTACTCTGCGCCGGAGCGCCTCTGGGTGAAACTAAAACTGCCTGAGAAAGCGCAAATCGCTATTATACAAACGGCGAATATCGTCAATTTGGTGCAATACCATAGCAAATCTTTCCACTCCGAAACCAGCAGCAAAACCAGTGTATACTTCTGGATCGTAACCCACAGCTGTCAGCACATTGGGATCAACCATACCACACCCCATTACCTCCAACCATTTACCTTTCCACTGCATATCCACTTCCGCTGAAGGTTCCGTAAAAGGGAAATAACTAGCTCGAAATTGCAATACCAAATCTGGTCCGAACATTTGGCGCAAAAACTCTTTAATGGTTCCTTTTAAGTCACTAAAAGTCAATCCTTTGTCCACTGCTAGCATCTCCACCTGATGAAACACCGCTGAGTGGGTGGCATCCACTGTATCCCGACGATAAACTCTCCCGGGAGCGACAATGCGAATGGGGGGTTGGTGCTCTTCCATATAGCGGATTTGCACGGAAGATGTGTGGGTGCGCAACAGGTTACCCTCGGAGAGATAAAATGTATCTTGCATGTCCCGGGCTGGATGATCATCCGGGGTATTCAGGGCTTCAAAATTGTAGTAATCTGTCTCTATTTGAGGTCCTTCGGCTACGGTATAACCCAACCCGACGAAAATATCCAAAACCTTGTCTATAGTGGCATTGAGAGGATGAACACGACCTAGGGGACGTCTAACTCCCGGTATAGTTACGTCCAGAGTTTCCTTTTCTAACTGGGCTTCAATCTTAGCTGCTTCTAGTTCCTGTCGCCGCGCTCCTAGACTTTCTTGGACCTTTTCTTTGACAACATTTGCAAAAGCGCCAATGGGGGGTCGTTTTTCCTTGCTCAATTTGCCCATACCGCGCAAAATTTGCGACAGCTGGCCTTTTTTGCCTAGGTACGCTACTCGCAACTCCTCTAAACTTGGGAGAGAGGAGGTAGCGGCGATCGCCTCGGTTGCTGAACTTTGCAGTTCCTGTAGTTGACTTTCGATTTGGTTGGGATTGAGGGTCATTCTAAGTTATTGTGCATTTACCTAATAATAAGAAAAAAGAGTGCAACATTTAACCTCCTACTTTACCTATGACTGATAGAATCAAATTGCTCATTAGCAACGATGATGGTATCTTTGCTTTGGGGGTACGTACTCTCGCTAACACCTTAGCAGCAGCAGGTTACGACGTTACCGTAGTCTGTCCCGATGGGGAACGCTCAGCCTCAGGACACGGACTAACTATTCACCAACCTATTCGGGCTGAAATCGTGGATTCTATCTTTCACCCCTCTGTAACAGCTTGGTCTTGTTCCGGAACCCCGGTAGATTGTGTTAAATTAGCTCTCAGCGCCATTTTGGAGCAGAAACCCGATTTTGTCCTCGCTGGAATTAACCACGGTTCTAACCTGGGCACAGATATCCTCTATTCCGGTACGGTTGCAGCAGCCATGGAAGGAACTGTTGAAGGTATTCCCAGTCTTGCCCTCAGTTTAGCCCATTATACCTCTAAGGAGTTCCAAACTGCTGCTGATTTTGCTGGCACAAAACTTGCGCAACTAACCCAAAACCCCCTCCCAGAACCCACTTTATTGAATATTAACGTCCCCCCAGTAGCAGAAGAAGAAATTGCTGGGGTAGCGATTACTCGTCAGGGAATGCGACGCTATAGGGAAAATTTCCAACAGCGGTGCGATCCCAGAGGCAGAAGTTATTATTGGTTAGCAGGGGAGGTGATTGAAGAAATGGAACAACCAGAAAACTTGCTCTTACCCCATTCTATTCCTACAGACGTCCAAGCAATTCGCGATAATTATATTAGCATTACCCCCCTGCAACACAATCTCACTGACGTTCGTACTGTCAAATTCTTAGAGGAAAAGAAAAAGTCTAGAAGTAGGAATTTAGAGAAAGAAGATTGACAGTGATTGGTTTTAGTCCCCTCCTGTGTTAAATTAGAAGTATATTGTTACCCCCTATCACCGTGTTACTCAACCGTTTACCTATACTTATTTCTCTCTTAGCTATTTTAACTGCTTGTAGCGGCAATAAGGCAGTGGAAGATTTGTTAAAACCAGATCCAAAGCTAGAAAGAACCCCACCTCCAAGCCAAAAAGCGAAACTACCATCAGATTTTCCTGAAGCTATTCCCCGTTACCCAGAGGCAGAATTTCTCACCACCAAGAGGGAGGAAACGGGGGAAGTAGAAACCACTTGGCAGTCTACAGCTACCGGGAAGGAAATCGTCAGTTACTATCAAGATACATTACCTGCTAGAAAGTGGCAACTGGAAAAGTTAGATAATAGCAAATTTGCCTTAGCAGCCAGAAAAGATAATCTGGAATTAAAACTATTCTTTCCTCTTTCTGCTCCCGGGACATTTGCCCTTCAATATCACCTTAAGGCACAAAATCCCCCCGACATATCCGAACCCACTATAACTCGTCCTCCTATAGATAGTGAAAGAATACCAGAGATTTATCGTAGTTATTTAGAAGATTTAGTTGGGTTGGGTATTCTGAGCAACACTTTTGATTTTAAACCCAATGAAGCAATTTCCCGACGAGAGTTCGCTCGCTGGTTAGTTACCGCCAACAATCGCATTTTTGCTGATATTCCCAGTAAGCAAATACGTTTAGCAGTTCCCAGCTCCACTTCAGTCTTTAAAGATGTTAACACCACAGATCCTGATTTTCCCCAGATCCAAGGGTTAGCAGAAGCGGGGTTAATTCCTTCCCCCCTCACGGTGGGTACCTCTTCCCTTCTATTTCGTCCCGACGCTCCCCTAACCAGAGAAAAATTGATTCTCTGGAAAGTACCTCTGGATACTCGCCAAGGTTTACCTCCTGCGGATATTGAGACCATTAAGCAAACCTGGGGCTTTATTGATAGTAACAAAATCGACCCCAAGGTTCTGTCTAGTTTCTATGCAGATTTCCAAAATGGGGAAAGGGCTATAGTGCGGCGAGTGTTTGGCTATATTACCCTCTTACAACCGAAGAAACCCGTCACGAGGGCAGAAGCTGCGGCTGCACTCTGGTATTTTGGGAATTTGGCAGAAGGGCGATCGGCTGCTGAGGTTTTGCAATTGCAAAATTAGTTTAGTTTCACGCAGAGGCGCAGAGACGCAAAGGAAGATTATCGAGGCTACCACAATTGGGTTATTCTGGGAGTATGCTATTTTTCCTCCCCAGTAGCAAGTACAGCCATGAGTAAAACCCACAGGCTAGAAATTATCGAATTTTCCTTGATTGGTGTTTCCGCCATCGGTACTTTTTTCGCAGTAACCCAGCAGGCGTTTTTGGCTGCGGTAACTGCTCCCCTGACTATAACTTGTGCCCTTAATGTCCTGAATCGCAAGCATTTGGATCGATTGGGGCAGCAAAATCAAGGGACTATCACCCAAATGCAGCAACTACTCAACCCCGTTGGGGAGCGCCAACAGCAATTGGAGCTGCTGCTGCAAGAAGCTAATTCGGACACAGTAGAGCAGTTCGAGGAATTGGAACGAACTCTCACTGAACGGCAAAACCAACTGGAAAGTTCCACTACAGAACAGATTAAACATTTAACCGAAAGTCAAACTAGAGCACAGCAAACTATTGCCGCGTTACAAACAACAGTTGAGCGCCAAACTAGCTCTCTGGAAGGATTGATTCAATCTCTGAGGGAGGAGCAAAATAAACTGGGGGATACCATGGGAGAAATGAGCAGTCAAACTCAAGAACAGATCTTAGAATTACAAGAAGCAAATGCTGAATATCTCCAATTAATCCAAAATCTGCATCAATATCAAATCAAGTTGGAAACGAAAACAGGACATCTCAATCAATTAATCGAAGCAATTAACCAATATCAAAACAAACTGGAAACAAAAATACAGCACGAGATTGAAGATATTAAAGAAGAGTTAAGGCAAGTTTTGCATTTAATGGATGGGAGTGACAACAACCACAGGTCACTAAAAGCAGAATTGCAGGAAGAATTGACTCAATTAAAGGAAGGTTTTGGCAAATATCCCCAACTAATTGAAGCGGTGAGTAAAAATCAAAATAAGCTGAAAACCGAGGCCCAGAGACAAATTGACCAAGTCAAAGCAGAACTGAATCAACTACCCCCATTAATTACATCTCTAAGAGATAGTCAAAACGAACGGTCCCAAGAAATCCAACGGGTAAATCTCCAATTCCAACAGCAAATTCAAGCTACCAAGGAGTCTTTAGCCCAATTAGCTCAATTGCCGCAATTAATCGAATCCATCGCCGATCGCCAAAAGCAATTAGAAATCATGACCCAACAAGTAAATCCCCAAACTCAACAACAAATTGATGAGCTAAAAGGGGCATTTTGGCTCATTGGTCGGGGAATATTTGGTCAAAATAACGATAATTAGCTATCATACTGCTCTAGTGGGTAGGGGGAGTCATTTCGACCTAGTTGCTTCAGAAAAGTTGCGCGGATGTTGCAAAAAGCTGGATTTACACTACTACCCAAACGTGGCAAGGGCAGCCATTCTTACTGGGTTCATGTTCTCTTACCAAAGCCAATTGTTTTGTCTGGAAAAGATGGAAAGGACGCAAAACCCTACCAAGAACAAAAAGTCATGGATGTATTGAACAATTTAGAGCAGAACCAAAAGAAAGAAAAACCATGAAATATAGCATTTTAATTCAGTGGTCTGACCCTGAGTTTGCCCGAATGGGGAGAGTTCGTATCGACTCATAGGGATACCTATGAGGAAGCCTTGGAGCAGGCTAAAGAAGTTTTAGCTGATCTGATCTATGGTTATGAGCAAACTGGAAAGCCTCCACCAGAGCCCAAAATATTGCCAGTAATTCATCCAAAATTTGCATCAATCTCAAAGCACATTGGACACAAAAATAAGACATGTCAATCAATCAATTCAAGCAATTAACCAATATCAAAACAAACTGGAAAGCAAAATACAAGAAGAGCTGACTGAATTAGGGTAAAGTTTGGGCAAATTAAAGTTTCCCAAGATTTTTTAGAACATTTATTACCAGTGTCTCTGGTGGTGGGAGATGCCCACCTTACTTTAGGTGATAACTTCTACTTCATCCTCCTTAAGATGAGCGGAAAATTTTGGCTCTAATTCAACTACAATGGGTAAATTAGCAGTAATTGGTTTGCCGATAATGTTAATCACTTCCCCTGACATTCCTTGAAGCTGGAAAGGTTCTTTTTTATGCTTAGGTTTGTGGTACACAATAACAGATTTAATGACACGAACGCGATCGCCGACTTTCATATAAACTTCCTAATTGTTCTGGTTCTTTAAAGTACTCCTTCTCATTGTGCCACACAATGGGTTCTGTGGTGTGGTAGAATAGGAAATGGGAAAAAGCTCATGTCTATTTTTGATTTTATGTCCTTAGAGTCTCAAAAGAAAACCCCCCTAGTTGACACTCTCCTTTCCTATATTAGCAAACCTCACACCCCTTTCTATATACCGGGACATAAAGGAGGAAAAGGGATTTCCCCTGTACTGGTGGATCTCCTAGGAGAACAGGTATTTCCAGTGGACGTGACGGAGTTACCGGAGTTAGCTCCAGAAGGGGTTCTTCGGGAAGCGCAGGAACTTGCTGCTGCTGCTTTTGGAGCAAAAACAACTTGGTTCCTCCACAATGGTTCAACTTCTGGTATTATAGCAGCAATTCTGGCAACTTGCAAGACAAATGAGAAAATTATTCTACCACGGAACGTTCATAAGTCGGCGATCGCTGGTTTAATTCTCTCTGGAGCCATCCCCATTTTTATCCCTCCGGTGTACGATAAAGGTTGGGATATAGCCTATAGTATCCCACCAAAAGCGGTTGCAGCAGCTTTGGAGCAGCATCCTGATGCTAAAGCTGTGTTGGTGGTATATCCTACCTATGAAGGAGTCTGCGGGGATTTAGAGGCGATCGCCAATATTACTCACCAACACAATATACCCTTATTAATAGACGAAGCTCACGGTGCCCATTTTGCTTTTCATCCCCATTTACCCCCTTCTGCTCTTTCCTTAGGTGCAGATTTAACGGTACAATCCACCCATAAGGTCCTGGGTGCCATGACTCAGGCTTCTATGATACACCTTCAGGGGGAGAGAATTCCACCAGAGAGCATTAGTAGAGCACTGGAACTGGTTCAGTCTAGCAGTCCCAGCTATATTCTCCTCGCTTCCCTGGACGCTGCTCGTCAGCAAGTAGCCCGGAAGGGTGAAAAATTAATGTCCAAAACCCTCCACCTGGCGCAGTCTGCTAGAACTAGGTTAGCTACTATTGATGGTTTGTCTGTATTTGAGTTGGATTCTCAGGATATGACTTTAGATCCAACAAGATTGACGGTTAATGTAACTGGACTGGGTTTAAGCGGTTTTGAGGCTGATGAAATTTTACACCAACAACTGGGAGTTACTGCGGAGTTACCAACCCTCTCCAATCTCACTTTTGTCATTACATGGGGCAATACCCCAGCAGATATAGACCAACTAGTTTTAGCTTTCACTATTCTAGCTCGCGATTACCGCAAACCAAGTCTTTCTTTTTCTACACCGTCTCTTCCAGACTCCCCTACTCTGGTTGTTTCCCCGAGAGAAGCTTTCTGGAGCACTAAGGAAACTCTACCCTTAGAAAAGACTCTGAACCGCATTAGTGGGGAACTCGTCTGTCCTTATCCTCCAGGAATCCCCGTTTTAATCCCAGGAGAAGTGATTTCCTCTGCTACTTTAGCATATCTGGAACAAGTGGTTGCTCAGGGTAGTTTGATTACTATTAAAGGTTGTAGCGATTCGAATCTGAAGACTTTGAAAGTTTTGTAATTGAACCGCAGAGGCGCAGAGAGAGTTTTATGTTCGATATTCTCATTCTCACTAATGGTCCCGGAGAAGTAACTACCTGGGTGCATCCCGTGGTTAAGGCGCTACGAGAGGAATTTGGCTACAATCAGGAAGTGAGAATCTCGGTAGTATTGTCTCCTTGTCCCCATGCTACCGGAAAAGAAGGAGCGATCGCCTCTAGTTATCCAGAAGTAGATCGAGTCCAAGAGGCGGAACATTTTTTCCCTTTCTTATTAGGGGGCAAAACCGCAGCTAATTGGAGTTGGGGGGAAAAGGGGGTCGTTGTTTTTTTGGGGGGAGACCAATTTTTTGCCCTAGCAATAGCATTTCGTTTGGGCTATAAGACGGTAGTATATGCGGAATGGGATGCTCGTTGGTATAGATTTATCCATCGCTTTGGGGTGATGAATCCAGAAGTTATTGCTAAAGTACCACCTAAGTATAGAGATAAGTTTACAGTAGTGGGGGATTTGATGGCGGATGTAGAATATGGTGAGGCTGAAGACAAGGAATTAATCGGCTTGTTACCGGGTTCTAAAGGTAGTAAACTAGCTCAGGGAGTGCCTTTAGTGTTGGCGATCGCCGATTTTATCCACCAACAAAAACCTGAAATTACCTTTGTCATTCCTGTAGCACCCACTATAAATATACAAACTTTAGCCCAATTTGCCCACCCCCAATATAATCCAATGGTTGCTAAATTCGGGGGAGATCAAGCTGAATTAATAGAAAACAGGACTTTTTTACAAACTGCCAGAGGATTAAACGTAGAATTAGTAACGGAATTTCCCGCTTATCATATTCTATCTCAATGCCGTTTATGTATTACAACTGTAGGAGCTAATACTGCCCAACTGGGAGCCTTAGGAGTACCCATGATTATCTTACTACCAACGAACCAGTTAGACGCTATGCGGTCTTGGGACGGTTTACCGGGTATTCTCGCTAATTTACCAGGGGTGGGTTCGGTTTTTGCCAAGTTAATTAATTGGGTGGTGTTACAATTAACCTTGAAACAAGGTCGTTTATACTCTTGGCCAAATATTTGGGCTAATAAAGAGATTGTACCAGAATTAGTGGGACAGTTACAACCAAAGGAAGTGTCGGAAATGGTGTTGGATTTTTTAGCTCACCCAGAAAAGTTGACTATGATGAGAGAAAATTTGCGACGGGTAAGGGGAGAACCTGGTGCAGGTAAAAAGTTGGCTGGGATAGTAAAAGAATGTTTAACCGCAGATGGACGCAGATGAATAGGGCCTTCCCCTCTTTGCGTCGGCGTAGAGCGCGATATTACTATAATGGTATAAAGCACAATCACCATAAATAACTCATGAAACCTGTCAGCACAGATCGCCACCACCTTTCTCACCAAATTTGCAGGTTTAATGGGAGAAAATCTAGCAGGGAGAGTCGCAGAATGTTGTAAATTAATGCAATTGGTCAGACTCAAGTCTCCTAAGACAGCAATTGCTCTACTTCAATTCCAACAACAGTAAAAGATGTCTAACTTTGTGATTTACACGCCCCAAAGTATTATGATGCCCAGGGAGTTTAGTGAACGCCACGCTGAACGCTTAAAATACACTATCCACCACTACGACGATGAAATAAGGCCCGACCTTGATTATGTGCTCATTCATGACGTCTGGAGAAGTCGTGATGGCAACTACATAATCGCCATGGACTCTGGCTGGCGTCATTGGATCGACTTTCCTTATTCGGTTCAAGATGTGCCGACTCCTAAGATTAAACCCGATTGGGATCCAATAAAACGTGAACTGTTTCCGCTCAAAATCTACCATAATGGACAACCCTTGAAGTACAAATATCATTGTTACCCGCGCTGGCTAAGGCAGCCTTTACCTGGTCGTTTCTTAGCCCCCAGCCATTTGCCTTTCGGGATTTACAAAATCTCTTTGAGCAATAAGATGAAAGCTCTCCATGAGATTGAGCTAGAGTTTGCTTGGCGCAATTTCAAAAGGACAATTCAAGTTCCTCCTAACCCATTTGTGTCCGCTAAAAACATCTCCTTCACACTTCATACACTTCAAAAAGACAATCCAGTAGAGTGGATAGAGGACTGGATCCATTATTACCACCGGGAGCACAGGGTTGAACGAGTAGTGATATACGATAACGACAGTGAGAACCAAGGCGCCCTTTTGAACTGTCTCAAAAATATCCGCAACCATGTGGAGTTAGTACTGATACCCTGGCCTTATAACTACAAAATGTATTGGAACCTTTGCCAAATGACGTCGTTGAACCATTGTCCTCTGATTTGGGGGGACAGTAGTAAGTACTACTTGAATTTTGATATAGACGAATACCTGGTGAACCCTAGCGATTACAGCCTAAAAGAGTATCTATCCAATTATACTAAGACAAACCCTGCAAGTTCGAGCATCACCATCCCAGATTGCCGCGTACCCTACAAAGTAGGTGATAGTAATCAGGAGCAGTTACCAAGAGTGGGAGATTTTCAATATATTTCTAAGAGGTTTTTGAAGACCGAGGTTGGTTTCTGTGAGACTAAGACAGTGAATATCTACGACAAATTTAGCTTGCTTGAAATTCACTTGACCTTGTCCCATTTACATTGTATATCGGTCATTTTCAACTTTATAAGACAATTAAAATACAAGATATATCAGCAAATAAAAAAAGTGGAAAATAAGCTAGGACTTCCGTCCCATAGCATCACTCCGAGGCAAAAGGTTACGGAAGTGAGAAGTTGGACAAAACTTTATATGAACCATTACCAAGGACTTAAAACAGGGTGGAAGTATAAAGTCAAGCGGCTTACTGAACTGGACATGGATAAATACACACTAGACCCCATAATGCCAGGAAAATTACGGAAGCATGGACTTATGCGGGATGCCGATAAGATAGAGTAACCCCAGAGGCACCCGGGGGATGCTATCCTCCGGGCGACCTCCTTGCGCCCCTACTGACTACTGACTCAAATAGGCTTTCAAATCAGAAATAGAACGAATATTCAACTTCTCTGTATCTTCCCGACGCATCATCATAGCGTAAGTATTATTAAAACCAAAAGGTTCCAACCACTCCAAGTCATAAAGCTCTTTAAATTGTTCCTTCACGTAAGCAAACACCTCCTCCTTATCCTGAATAATAGCCTTTTGAACCTCTTCAGGTGCTCTGAGAATGACAAATAAACCCGTCCCCGTATATTCCGGGTACATGTCAATTTCCCCTTGTACTAAAGCATTAAAAGCAATTTTCGTCCCACCTAACCCTGTTTTCAAGTCTACATCCAAGTTAGTGTAATTTTCAATCACCACCCCAAGCATTTCTGCCAGCAGGTATTGCTCCGTAAAACCTTTAGAACCAATAACAATGTCCGAACCCCCTGTCCTTTCTATACTAGTCTCTAATCCTAACTCCGTCAGAAACTCTTTCACCACCTCAATAGTTGGTTTATTCAGATAATCCACCTGGTAATTTAATTGAGTCATGGTTTCATCGGAAATTTTACCCCCCAGTTTTCCCAAAACCCCCTCTAACTCAGGATATTCTTTTAAGACTTCCCCTCGGATCAAAGGAGCAGGATAATAGGGAGGAAAGAAATGGAGATCATCTTCTAAAACAGCCAAATCATAGGCTTTTATTCTCCCATCCGTAGAATAACCGCTGATAACATCCACCTTTTTTTCCTTGAGAGCATCATACATCAAAGCGGGATTGAGTTGCACAGAATCCAAACTCAGATTATAATGGCTCTGTAACCCAGGATAACCATCTGCTCGTCCCATGAACTCCGATGGAAATCCTGCTATAAAGGAGTTATTGAAAATTTGGGGACCTAACCACCAAGACACAGACACAGTTACTATAATTGCAGCCCCAATAAGAATAGGTTTCAGGAAACGCTGCACCTGTTTTTGGAGAATTCCCAGGAGAAAATCAAACAACAAAGCTAAAATAGCCGCTGGAATTGCACCTGCTAACATCATATTCACATTATTGAGGGCAATGCCGCGAAAAATAAACTCTCCCAAACCCCCAGAAGCAATTAAAGCAGACAGGGTGGCAACCCCCACAGTAGTAACAGCAGCAGTGCGAATGCCTGCAAAAATAACCGGAATTGCTAAAGGTAACTCCACTTTAAACAAAACTTGCAAATCTGGCATCCCCATACCTTTAGCCGCTTCTTTAATAGAACCGTCTACCTCTTCTATCCCAGTATAAGTATTGCGAACAATAGGGAGCAGTGCGTATAAAAATAAAGCGATAATAGCAGGAGTAACCCCGATTCCCAGCAGGGGTAAGAGAAAACCCAAAAGGGCAACACTGGGAATAGTTTGAATCACACCTACTGTCCCAATAACTTGGGTCGAAAATCGTGGGTAACGGGTTAAAACAACCCCCACCAACACCCCTACTGTTACTGCAATAGCCAGGGAAATAACCGTTAAACCTATGTGTTGTAACGTTTGGTCGAAAATTTCCCTTATATTACTTGTAAAAAACTCCCAGAAACTCATAATTTTAATTTAAGATAGATTTTTTGTACTGATAAAAGGCACTCAGCAGGTTTTCACAATTGGTGGTCAGAATCCTGTGGCCATGGCGATCGCCAATACCTATTCCATTTTGCCCCATATTTTTATGTTGCAATATACTTAATAAATTTTCTTTTACCTTAAATAAAGTAGCGCAGCCTTCCCTAGGAGAAAGGTTTTCCAGCCAAGGAATGAGATCCCCCAGACAGGTAACATGTAACTCCAACTGAAATAGATTAGAACTAAAAAAATCCCGCACAAAATCGTTATGGGGTTGAAATATTAACTCTTTAGGGGTACCAATTTGTTCTATTCTCCCTTGATTCATCAAGCAAATGCGATCGCAAAGAGTCACAGCTTCAAACACATCGTGAGTCACCAACACCATAGTTTTCTTCAGCAAACTTTCCAACTGCTTAAATTCTTGCTGAATTTGCCCCCGAGTAATCTGATCCAGCGCTCCGAAGGGTTCATCTAATAAAACAATAGGTGGATCAGCAGCCAGAGCACGAGCTAACCCCACCCGTTGTTGTTGCCCCCCACTGAGTTCCTGAGGATAGCGTTGAGAAAATTCGGACGGTGGTAACCCAACCATTTCCAACAACTTATCCGTGCTCCCAGAGATCCGCTTTTCTTTCCACTTTAATAAACGGGGTACCACAGCGATATTCTCAGCCACGGTATAATGAGGAAAAAGTCCCCCATTCTGAATAACATAACCGATACCTTGACGGAGTCTTTCTGGTTTATCTTTGCGAATATCCTTTCCCTGCACCAAAATGCGCCCCGAAGATGGTTCCAGGAGACGATTGAGCATTTTGAGAGTAGTGGTTTTCCCGCAGCCACTGGTTCCTATCAAACCCAAAGTCTCCCCTTCAGCAATCTGAAAGGAAACATGGTCAACTGCGGTAACTCCCTCATATTTTTTAGTCAGATTAATTGCCTCAATCATAGCCATTTGTGAATTCTGAGAATTGCCAACAACCCCATTGTACTCTTTAATGGCTGTCCCATGGGCAATTATCACAAAACTATTTTTCATAATTACTTTGTGAATGCCGTAGGTTGCTGAATTTTTTATTATGGGCATTCAACCGTATTTAATATAACTTTTTCTAATTAATGTGTTACTTATAATTAAATATAACTAACTAATTCATAAAACTTTTTTTATTTATTCATAGAGTAATAGAAAAGCTTTAACTAGTATTAGAATATAATAGAACAAAGCTCATTCTAGTATACAGCGCAAAAAGTCCATCAGACATCATTATTAATAAAGTCACTCATGCTCCTTCCAATCTTAGCAATACTTTCAGCTTCAGCTGCGGCGGGGATGAGAATAGCCCTTCCCGTGCTAGTTATTGGCTTATTGGGCGGCGACTTATGGGGGAATGTCCTCCTTCTATCCCAACTTCATCCCCAAATTTTACTTGGAATTCTCACCAGTTGGTCATTATTTGAGTTATTCGGCTCAAAAAAATTGCTCTCCCTGCGGATCCTCCAAATAGAAGCTCACAGAGACACAGAGGCGCAGAGGATAGCACGGTATGGATGAGCGTTTCAAACGCCTGTTTACTAATCCTCCGTGCCGGAGCGCCTCTGCGCGCAGAGTTAAAAAAACTTTATAAACTCCCTCGCGACCCGGGCTTTGCCCGGATCCGCGCGGTAGCGCGGCCCGCCAATAACCGTCATACTCCCATCAACATTTTGGTACCTAGTACGTGAAAACTGATAACCGATAGCTGCTGGCTGAATAGGGTCAGGTGTTGGTGGCGGGTCTGAATCCCCCACCATAGGCCTGGTAACTGGTAACTGAGAAGCTGATAACTCTTTCAAAGTAGTCCCACCAAATGTAACGGTCCATAACCACTGACTATCTCAAACACCAAAGCGAGAAAGCCCAACATTGCCAGACGACCGTTCCAAACTTCAGCAGCAGTAGTCAAACCCCATTGCCACTTGTGTTGAGGATACATCTTCATATTATCCTTGGGATGAGTCACCTGGTCAAAAGTGCAAGGCTTTTTCTCTAAAGATTCAGTAACCAAATGAGCGAGAGATTCAATGAACACTGGATGAGTATTGAGAGCAGGAACCCGTTGGAAGTTCTCAATCTGCGCCGCTTCAGCAATTTCCCGATACTCAATGTCAATCTCTTGCAGAGTTTCGATATGTTCCGAGACAAAGCTAATGGGTACCACCAGCAAATCTTTAACTCCCTCAGCCCCCAGGGTTTCCAGAGCATCTTCCGTATAGGGCTTCAGCCATTCTACCGGACCTACCCTACTTTGATATGCTAGGGTATGCTTATTGGGTTTATTCAGAGTCCTCATAATCAAGCGAGTACATTGCTGAATTTCCTTTTGGTAGGGATCCCCAGCTTCTTCAACGTAACTTTGAGGAACTCCGTGAGCGCTAAAGAAGATATGCACCTCATCAGAATTAGCAAACTTATCTAATTCCTGGGAAATTAACTCAGCCATAGCTTGCAAATAGCCTGGACTGTCGTACCAAGACGGAACGAGAGTATAGTCTATCTGTTGTAGTGAGCTATCAGATGCCCACATTTCCTCCAGAACACGGAAACTGGAACCACTGGTGCTGATGGAAAATTGGGGATAAAGTGGTAAGATAACTAACCGACTAATACTATCCTTTTTAATTTGGGCGATCGCCTCTTCTGTAAATGGATGCCAATAGCGCATACCAATGTAAACCCTAGCATCAGCACCAATAGCTTTTAACTTCTGGGCTAATGCTTGTCCCTGAGCTTCCGTAATCTTTCGCAGTGGCGAACCGCCGCCAATTTGGCGATAATTTTCTTGAGACTTTTTTGCCCTTAAGCTGGAAATAAGCCACGCGAGAGGTTTTTGCAGCCAGGTAAAAGGCAAGCGAATAATTTCCGGGTCAGAAAATAAATTATATAAAAAGGGACGAACATCCTTTAATTCATCTGGTCCACCTAAATTGAGTAATAAAACCCCAACACGACCCATGATTTTAACCTCTTATTTTAAATCTAACGTTTTTTGACTAAATTTAATAATATCATTATATTTGACCCATGGCTACTATTTTCAGAACTTGGAGCTATCGGTACCAGTGGCTATACAATGGTATATCAGCTCTTGCAGCCATGGCTGTGGGGGGTGAGAAGGAATTTCGCCGACTGCCCCTTCAAGGCTTGGAGATTAATACTGATACGGCAGTTTTAGACCTCTGTTGCGGCGCAGGTCCAGTAACTCAGTTGTTAGTACGGTATAGTAATCAAGTAACTGGTTTAGATATTTCCCCCGTAGCCTTGGAAAGAGCAGCCCGGAAAGTTCCCCAAGCCAAATACGTAGAGGGGCAAGCCGAACAAATGCCCCTACCTGATGCACAGTTTGACTTGGTACATACCAGCGCTGCGCTCCACGAAATGAGTAGATCCCAACTGGGGCAAATCCTCCGGGAAGTTTATCGAGTACTCAAACCAGGAGGAACCTTTGCCCTGGTAGACTTTCACCCACCAACTAATTGGTTATTTTGGCCCCCTTTAGCCACATTCATGTGGTTGTTTGAAACAGAAACTGCTTGGCAGCTTTTGCAAACCGATTTAGTAGGGCAGTTAAAGTCAGTGGGCTTTAATCACTGTCAACAGTATCTATATGCTGGGGGGAGTTTACAGGTGATTCAGGCTAGAAAATAATGAGCGTGCATATGTCAATATAGTTTGCATATGTTAATATAGTTTATGGTAAAGAAATATAACTACCAAACATGCTCAAAGCAGCAATCTTAAAGCCTGACTTAATTCTGAAAGATACAGTACTAGCCCTGACTCCAGAAATTTTACAGCAATATCAACTCCAAGGTTTAGTGCTGGACGTGGATGAAACCCTCGTTCCTTTTAGACAAAACGAAACCTCTGAGGAGTTGAGAGAGTGGGTCGAACAAGTTAGAAAAGTAGCATCTATCTGGTTAGCCAGTAATAATCTCAGTGTAAATCGCATTGGCAGTATTGCTCAATCTTTGGACTTACCTTATATTCTCGGAGCGAGGAAACCCTCCCGGAGAAAGTTGCGAAGCGCCATCACCGCCATGAATCTGCCCGTAGAGCGGGTGGCGATGGTGGGCGATCACCTCTTTACCGATATCCTAGCAGGGAACAGATTGGGCATGTTTACTATCCTGGTGGAACCCATGGTAGAGCAAGAGCTGCCACCCAGCGCCGACCCGGTCCGCAATTTTGAAATCTGGCTTTCTCAATTATTGGGAGTTTCTCTTGAGCAATCCCAACAGAAAGAAAAAATAAAGAAATGAGTCACCCAACCCTGGTGATCAAAATTGGCACTTCCAGTCTAACCACTAGAGGTAATTTAGCCCTAGCTACCATTGGCGCATTAGTAAAAATCCTAACCCATTTGCGTTGTTCCGGTTATCGAGTGGTATTGGTTTCCTCCGGTGCCGTGGGGGTTGGTTGTGGCAGGCTAAACTTAAAAGAAAGACCCCAGAAAATGGCAGTCAAACAGGCAGTAGCTGCCGTAGGGCAAGGTAGATTGATGCGAGTTTACGACGATTTGTTTAGCAGTCTGTCTCAACCCATTGCTCAAGTGCTCCTAACCCGACGAGATTTGATGGAACGCTCCTCCTATGTCAATGCTTACAATACTTTCCAAGCATTGATGGATTTGGGAGTAATTCCCGTGGTGAATGAAAATGACACCGTCGCTGTGGAAGAACTAAAATTTGGCGACAACGACACTCTCTCCGCTTTAGTAGCTAGTTTAATCGAAGCAGATTGGTTATTTCTCTTAACAGATGTAGACAGACTATATTCTGCTGATCCGCGTCTCGTCCCCGATGCTAAACCCATTACCTTCGTTCCTTCAGCTCAGTTTGACCAATTACAAATAGAAGCAGGAACTCATTCTCAGTGGGGAGTTGGGGGAATGATGACTAAATTGACTGCTGCCCGCATCGCTACCAGTACTGGAGCGAGAACGGTCATTACCCAAGGAAAACAGCCCCAAAATATTGAGAAAATTTTGGCAGGAGAGGCCATCGGCACCCAGTTTGAACCCCAACCCCGCAGCAAAAATGCCCGCAAGCGTTGGATTGCATACGGTTTACTGCCAATGGGAAAGCTTTATTTAGACTCTGGTGCAGTGGCAGCAATTTGTCAAGCTGGCAAGTCTTTACTAGCAGCTGGAATTAGGGAGGTTCAAGGAGATTTTACTGCTGCGGAAGCGGTGCAGTTGTGCGATTCAGAAGGCAGGGAAATTGCCAGAGGTATTGTCAATTACAGTAGCAATGATTTATGTAAAATCAAGGGAATGCATTCTCAGGACATAGCCTCTAGTTTAGGTTATGTAGGGGCAGAAACCGTAGTTCATCGAGACAATCTCGTCTTGACGGTTTAAAATTACAACGGAACGTTTTTCGATTCAAAAGGCTGGCTAGGATTGATCCCGATACTTGCTTCCGGGCTGTCGGGCTGATAGAACTCTGCCCAATAGGGGGGAGTGAAAAACGTTGGATTGCATTTCAACTTCAGAGTATTCTGATAATAATCCATGCTTTTGTTGAAATCTTTCACGTTGATTCGGCTCACCATGCCGTGGGAGCGCGGTAGAACTGCCGGGCCATTACATTCTTGAGCTGCGGCTGGGGCAGCCATCCCAGGAATGCTTAATAGAGTTACTGAAATCGCCACAGCGATTACTAGAGTTTGAAAGAATTTGATCGCGATTTTCATTGAGTTTCCTACATACAAGGGTTTACATGGGAAGCTAAAGATATGGATCTTCGGTAATCGTGGGGATATGTGTATCAAACTATACATTTATTCCAGCAATCGAATGACTGAAAGCTTTACTGGATGGTATATAAGTTTTACTTATTATCCATAACCCGGAAGAGCCATATACCATTTATCTTACTATACACAAGACGTTTAAAGGGAGTTTTTTCTGAAAAATTTTTTCAAAGTATTTGAGTTAGAGGCCATTTTTGGTCAAAAAAACTTACCCCCGACAAATTCCTGAACCAGATAGAATTGCTGGTTATCCTCAAAGTAGTCTCTGAGACTGAGTATTTGGGAATGGCTGCCAACTCTGCCGAGGGTTTCTGCCTCTCTTTCAAAGAGCTTTTTCGCCATTTTGAAGACCTCAGGCCCATTGCTAGAAGGTCTTAATTGTTTGATGACGCAATGGGGTTTGCCGGGCGGAGATAAATATGTGGCTAAAAAAGTTGCCCCAAAACCTCCAAAGCGCGAGTATTTTTTGGGAGAAATAGCGATCGTGTAGCAGGATTTGAGCGCCGCAAGCTTGGCAGACTTTGGTATTATCTGGGTTCTTGGGATAAATATAGTTATGATTTAAGCAGTATCTCATTCAGCATCACCAATTTTACTTTGTCCGCACTGGGACTTATTACCAGATGGTTCTAGATTGCTTCTCCTGCCATAATTTTGACTCAGCGTCATAATTGCCTCGAAATAACTCGCGCAATGCCGAAGCCTTCAGCTATCTGATAACAGTATATCTTACTTTACTTCTATAACGGCTGCTCTATCCAGATTTTAACCATTGGAATGTAAAGATTTGATAAAGATTGCGTAAATTAGAGTCTAAAATTCCCCTAAGATGTTAGAGAAATAAAAAGGTTATATGATAACTCTTGCCAGGTAATTGGTGGAAAATAAATGGCTGATACAAGCTAAAATGATTGAGCTGAGGTAGTTCAAGCGACTAGTAGATGCGCATATCTTTCAATTGGCTGCGGGAATTAGTAGACGTGAATCTTACTCCTGTTGAGTTAGCTCAAAAGCTAACGAAGGCAGGGTTTGAAGTAGAAAGTATATTGGACTTGAGTCAGAGTGCTCAGGGAGTTGTAGTGGGGAAGATGGTAGAATGCCAACCCCATCCTAACGCGGATAAGCTCAAAGTTTGTTCCGTAGATATCGGGGAAACAACTCTCTCGAATATAGTCTGCGGGGCAGCAAATGTAAATCGGGATATTTACGTGCCAGTGGCGACTTTGGGAACTTATTTGCCAGCAGTAGACTTAAAAATTCGCAAGACAAAACTGCGGGGGGTGCCCTCGGAGGGAATGATCTGCTCTCTGGCAGAATTGGGATTGGCTAAAAAGTCGGAAGGAATTCATATTTTCGACCCCGGGGATTTACAACCCGGTCTAGATGTCCGACCTTTGTTGGGTCTGGATGATTTTATCCTAGACCTGACGGCAACAGCAAATCGTGCTGACGCTCTGAGTATGGTAGGAGTTGCTCGGGAGGTGGCAGCCCTGACAGGAGCATCTGTGAACCTCCCCTCAATAGATTCAACAATTTATAGTGGGGCTGATAAATCTTTGAGATTAAACATCACCGATAAAAAAGCTTGTTTTGCATATATTGGTACTGCCATCGCCGGAGTGAAAATTGCTCCATCTCCAGAGTGGTTGAGACAGCGACTGGAAGCTGCCGGAATACGACCAATTAACAATGTGGTGGATGTAACTAATTATATTCTCTTAGAATGGGGACAGCCCCTTCATGCTTTTGACCGGGAAAGGTTGGGTGGGGGAGAAGAACTGACTATGGGGGTTAGGTTTGCTGAACTTGGTGAAACTCTGAAAACCCTAGACGGTAAAACTCGCTCACTTGAGCAACAGAATCTGCTGATTACGGCTAACAATCGCCCGGTTGCTCTCGCTGGGGTCATGGGAGGACTAGAGACAGAAGTACATCAGGGGACGAAAAATATTGTCCTGGAAGCAGCTTTGTTTGACCCGGTGGTGGTGCGTCGTTCCTCCAGGAGTCAAAGTTTGCCCACGGAAGCGTCCCGACGCTACGAACGAGGCGTGAATATGGCAGAGTTGGAAACAGCCATGGTTCGAGCGATCGCCCTGTTGGAGGAATTAGCAGGTGGCAAGACTGAGCAACAAGCAATAGTTGATGAGCGACCAGATCTTCTTCATCGTGAAGCTATCCCACTGCGTCTGGAACGAATTCACCAAGTTTTGGGTGTTGAGGGGATGAAAGCGGAAGAGGTGGAGGAGATCCTCTGTGCTTTGGGATGCACTTTGGAAAAATTGGGCGACACTCAGACAGATGTTTGGAAGGTAACTGTACCCCCTTATCGCTATGGAGACCTGGAGCGAGAAATTGACCTAATCGAAGAAGTAGCAAGGCTGTATGGTTACGATCGCATCGGTGAAACCCTGCCCAAAGCAACGGAACCAGGTTATCTTTCCCATAGTGAGAAGTTCAGGAGAAGGGTGAGAGAAACTTTCCGCTCCCTAGGTTTGACGGAAGTGGTGCACTACTCCTTAGTGAAACCCTCAAGAGAGGAAATAACCTTAGCAAATCCCCTGTTGGCAGAGTATTCCGCCCTGCGCACTGATTTAATTGACGGCTTAATCGACGCTTTTGCCTATAACCAATCTCAAGGTAATCTTCCCCTGAATAGTTTTGAAATCGGTCGGGTTTTCTGGCGCTCGACGCCGGAGCTGGCGGAGGAGGATGCCATAGGAGGCATTCTTGGGGGGGATCTTGCTCCTTTCGGTGCCCTTCATCGGGGTGCTCATGATGGTGCCATGACTTGGTACGAAGCTAAAGGGATGCTCGAAAGTGCCTTCGAGGGTTTATTGCTCAATGTAGAGTATAAACCGGATAAGTCAGATCCACGACTTCACCCTGGGCGCACTGCTTCTTTGTGGTTAAATGGGAAACGTTGGGGTATTTTTGGCCAATTGCATCCCCAGTTGCGACAAGAACGAGACTTACCAGAAGCAGTCTATGTCTTTGAACTCAGTTTCGATGTTTTATTAAAGGCAAAGAGTCCAGAAGAGGCGATGCCATCTCTGTTCCGTCCTTATTCTACCTATCCTGCTGCGGAAAGGGATATTGCTTTCTTTGCTTCCTCTACGGTTTCTGTCGCCCAACTGTCGGGAGCAATTAAAAAGGCAGCTCGATCTTTATTGGAGACAGTAGAGTTGTTTGATGTATATACTGGCGACAATGTGCCGACAGGATCGAGAAGTTTAGCTTTTCGGCTCAAATATCGGGGGAGCGATCGCACTCTCACCGATGAAGAAGTGGACAAAGTCCAGGATAAAGTACGCAAAGCGTTAGAGTCCCAATTCCAAGTTACTCTGCGGAGTTAGGGGTAATGGGTGGTTGGTCATTGGTCATTGATCAACCACTTCCTCAAAATGTCAAAAGCAACTAAGAACAAACAACTAATAACCATGGCTAAATATATCATGTGGGGCAGTTATTGCGAGAATGCCATTGAGAAACGCACCCCCTATCGTCAAGCTCATTTAGATGGTCTCAGGAAGCAAAAAGAAGATGGGGTATTAATTACTCTCGGTCCCACCGAGGATAATACCAAAGTCTTTGGTATTTACGAAGCTGAAACAGAAGCTACCGTCAGAAAGCTACTGGAATCTGATCCCTATTGGCAAAATGGGATTTGGACTGAGTATGAAGTGAAAGAATGGATTCAAGCTTTTTAGAGAGATGAACAAAACTGATACTGCTTTAAATATAATTGCCATCGGCATTTTTATCCTTACTCTTTCCTGTTTATTGGGACCAATATTAAATATTTCCCCCGCTATTCCAGCAGTAGTCACTTTCTCCATTATGGGTTTGGCTACTATTGATACCCTGAGTTGGCAAAATAGAGGAGTAACTCTGTTTTTAGATGTATTTTCTTCTCGAGAACATCGAAAACGAATTGTCCATCATGAAGCTGGTCACTTTCTCGCTGCTTATATACTCGGTATTCCTATTACAGGTTATACCCTAACTGCTTGGGAAGCTTTCAGACAAGGACAACCGGGATTGGGAGGGGTAACTTTTGATTTGGATGCTGTAACCTCCGAATATGAAGCTAATAAAAATATAGGTTTAGTTATGGATAGGTTTTGTACTGTTTGGATGGCTGGAAGTGCGGCGGAGAAGTTGCTTTATGGGAATATAGAGGGAGGTGAAGAAGATAGACAGAAAGTTAGGGAGACACTCCTAGAAGTTGGGGTTGCTGAATCAATATTACAGCAAAAGGAAAGGTGGGCACAACTGCAAGCTACAAATTTGATTGAAAATAATCGCGAAGCCTACGATGCTTTGGTTATAGCAATGTCGCAAAGGCTATCTGTTTCTGAGTGTTGTGAGATTATTCAATAACCGCAGATTAACGCGGATGAATATGGATTTTCTCTATTTTATTAAGATTAATGATAAAATAGCGATCGCCCTAATAAATGAAAACAGATACAATTTTCTATAAACTATTCCGAACCTTCCCAGGTTATCCGAAAGCGAACCGCACCTTCTGATTGACGTACCTAGGAGGGGGGGGAGAACCCCGCCCCTACGACTGTTTTAGGCTAGAGCCATAGTTGGTTGTTGCTGCCAACGTCCGATGGCTTTCCCCACTACAGAAAGTTCCTGCATCAATCGCTCGAAACGCTCTGGAGTGAGAGATTGGGGACCGTCTGATAAAGCTTTAGCTGGGTTGGGATGAACTTCAATCATGAGGGAGTCAGCCCCAGCAGCAATGGCAGCCATTGCCATAGTTGGGACGTACTCCGATTTCCCCGTACCATGACTTGGATCAATGGTAATGGGTAAATGGGTTAGAGAGCGCAAAACGGGAATCACTGCCAAATCTAAAGTGTTGCGGGCGTACTTGCGATCAAAAGTGCGGATACCCCGTTCGCAGAGAATCACGTTAGGGTTCCCCGCTGCAAGAATGTACTCCGCCGCCATCAACCACTCATCAATGGTTGCTGACATACCTCTTTTGAGTAAAACAGGTTTATCTAGGGCACCTACTTTTTTTAGCAGTGAAAAGTTTTGCATATTTCTGGCACCTACTTGTACCACATCCGCTACCTCGGCCACCTTGTTCAGATCGGCGGTATCCATAACTTCAGTAATAATACCTAAGCCACTGGCTTCTCTCGCTTTTGCCAGTAAGTCCAAAGCACTTTCCCCGTGACCTTGGAAAGAATAGGGGGAGGTACGGGGCTTGTAAGCGCCCCCCCGGAGAAACTTAGCCCCAGCAGCTTTTACCCGCAGCGCTGTCTGGATAATCATTTCTTCATTTTCCACGGAACATGGACCGGCGATAATTATCACTGGATCCTGCTGGGAGAAAGTTACTGGACCTTCAGGAGTTTGCACCACCACTGCGGAAGGTTCCCCGTGACGGAACTCCAGACTAGCCCGTTTAAAGGGCTTTTCTACCCGCAGGACTCGTTCGATCCAAGGGCTGATTTCTTGAATTTGCTCCTTACTGTACGCTGCCGTATCCCCTACTAAACCAATCACTACTTTACTGGCACCGACAATTTTTTCCGGTGTCAGGCGCAAGTTTTTACATTCCTCGCTAATGCGAGTAATTTCTGACTCTGGAGACCCAACTTTCATCACTATAATCATGAATAACCTCCAATCACTCTTTGTTTGCTGTTTTTCTGGCAGATCGCCAAGCGCTAATGGTCCGGGAGAAGTTGAGCTTAAATTCGTCGAAACCCCACCAGGTGCCAACTCGATCTTCATCCCAGGAAGTGGAGAATAAACCGTAACTCAACCCTATTACTCCCAAACCGAATAACCCCATGGTAACGAACACTACTGCTGTGGTAGGCAACTCCAATAATTCCTGACTGACGATCCAGTAGGCAACAAAGAAAGAGCAGACCCCTAAAGCGGTGGGAATGCCACAAAATATGGCCATGCGGCGAATCATGCGCTTGCTCACTACCTCAGGAATGGCTTCCAAACTGGCGGAGGAGGATAGCTCTCTCTGCTCTTGTTTTTTCGGCGCTTCAGCCTTTACCGAGGCTTTTTTGCTGGCTTTTTTCTTTTTCTGACGGGGTTCAAAGGGTAGCCGCTCTTGGGAAGGTTCAGACATGAGTTTAAATGTTCCTTTAACGGCGAATACCCAGGCGATCAATTAAGGCTTTATACCTCGCGGGGTCTTGGTTGCGAATATAAGCTAATAGCCGCTTGCGACGACCGATCAATTTTAATAGTCCCCGTCGAGAGGAGTGGTCTTGTGGATTGGCTTGAAGGTGCTCTGTGAGTAGATTTATCCGTTTGGTGAGGAAGGCGACTTGCAAAGGAGCAGATCCTGTATCGGTTTCGTGGACTTGATATTCGGTGATTACTTCCTGTTTTTGTTCTTTCGTCAGAGCCATGAGTTTGGTATCAGTGATTGAATACTGCAATCTCTCATTGTATCAAAGTTTCACCCAGAAGACGCCTCAGGGGCAGGGAGACGGGAAGAAATGTATAAAATACTAGAGGCGTCGCCCCTATTCTTAGAATTACTTCTATAAATCATAGCAAATAAGATAGCATGAATTGAGTTAATAATTTACAATTCATATAGATTTGTATTTTGGTTTTGTGGGCAATGGAACCATGGTACGTGTTAACGGCTCCTTGTATCTAACCATTGCTGTAGAATGATAGCTGCTGCTTGACGGTCGATCGCCCCCTTATCTCGAGAAGAATACCGCTTTTTAGCTTTCAACTGCTCTTCTGCTTCCACGGAAGTCAAGCGTTCGTCTACATATTCTACAGGCAAATTGAGCATTTGGTGGATTTCAAGAGCAAATTTCTGGACCTCAGTGGCTTGAAATCCCAGGCTGCCATTCATAGAATAGGGTAAGCCAATTACTAAAACCTGCACTTCTCGTTCTTCAATTAGTTGTTGTAACTCTTCGATAGTTTGTTGAAAGGAAGTACGATAGATGGTAGTTAATCCTGTGGCAATCAAACCCAAACCATCGCATCCAGCTACACCAATGCGCCTTTTACCTACATCCAATCCCAGGGCTGATATTTTCTTAACCATGATGTCCGTTGCTAGAATTTTCTGGGGTGTCTTTGCTCTTGGAGCCTTCCCCTGAGGAGTAACTGCTATTATGACCGTTATGATTATCGTTGGGTTCTAGTCTAGACTTGAGTAAAGACATGGGTGTAGGCAGGGGGGTTCGGGTTCTTGCTGGTTGAAGTTTTTGCAAGACTTCCGATAAATGCAAATCTAAAGATTTAGACTCCCGCAATTTGTGCCACACGGAACGACTCATTAAGAGGGTGTGTTCCATTCTTTCCCCTCCCAACTTTTCTAAATAGGCTTCTCTTTCTGGCTGATAGTCAGCAGAAGCTACTGTTAAAGACTGGGGGGGCACATCTTGCAACACTAGAGCCATGCGAGCGAATAATTTGGGGTATAACCAGGTGTAAGCGGGGTGAACTCTAATTTCTGCTTCATGGGGACGAGAACCAATTTTGGACATTTCTAGCTTAAAATAGCCAATGGCTGCTTTCCTTTGGGGTTCAAAAACATAACCGCTGACTATCTTTACTCTCCCTAACCATTGCCTCAGTTGAGCGACAATGGCACCACTGATACCAGTTTTGAAGTCTTGGATATGGCGGTCAAAAACTTGACGTAATAGGGGTGGCATGGATACGGTATCCAACTGATAGAGTAGTTGAGCATCCCTATTGCTGACAGGGAGGAGGTTTGGTAAATCCCTATCTTCTGCGGCTAATTGCTGAAGGACTTCCGGGGGTATCCTCCAGTAGGTAATCTGGGCTAAAGGCTGAAAACCGTTCTCGCGATAAAGGGAGAGAGTTTTTTTCTCGTTCACGTTAACTTCCAGCAACCAAGTCCGCGCTTCCCAAATGCTTTCAAAGCAGTAACGCAAAAGTTGGGAACCAATTCCTTTTCTTCTCAGTACTAATTCTGGTTTGGTTGCCTTCATATTTACCAGCACTCGATTTATTTGCCAAGTGCTGCGGGTACTATTGAAAGGGGAAACTTGGAGCGCACCCAAAATCTCCTGCCCCCATTGAGCGACATAAACCCGAAAATCATCCTGACAGGGATTGGGGAACAGACTCAATAACTTGAGCAATCCGTACCATTGACGAACGTGTTCTAATTCTTTACTCCATAAGGTGCTACTCTCGGTTTCCCATGACGCAGCATCTAGGTCGCGATATTGAAAGGGGCGGATGACAATTTGTCGATTTTCTGGGTGTTGTGAAGTCATTTTCCATATTTATGATAGCTTTTATTGGTGGTGGCTGGTTCCACCAACCTTTACCATTGGGATAGCATTAACTGTGAAAATATTTGTTTATCACACTCCGGAACTTACGCCAACAGATAGTTTACCCCATTGCGCCGTAGTCATTGATGTTTTGCGGGCTACTACTACTATAGCAACTGCTTTGCATGGTGGGGCTGAAGCAGTGCAAGCTTTTAGTAACATGGACTTACTCAGGTCAGAGAGCGAAAAATGGCCGGAGAATAAGCGTCTGCGGGCGGGAGAACGAGGAGGGAAGCAATTAGAGGGTTGCGATTTGGGCAATTCTCCCCTAGACTGTACCCCAGAATTAGTGAAGGGGAAAAGATTATTCCTCACTACTACTAATGGAACCCGCGCTCTAGAACGGGTGCAAAGTGCTCCTGTGGTGTTAACTGCTGCCCAAATCAATCGTCAAGCGGTAGTGGACTATTTGCGACAGAAACAACCAGAGGTGGTTTGGTTGGTGGGATCTGGTTGGGAAGGGGGCTATTCCCTGGAAGATGCTGCTTGTGCTGGGGCGATCGCTGGGGCGCTGTCCCATATAATGGAAGTGGGCAATGATGAAGTTATTGCTGCGATCGCCCTTTATTCCCAGTGGGAAAATCGGCTTTTGGATATGTTTCGCCAGTCTACCCATGGACAGCGTTTGTTACGGTTAAATTGTGAGGCAGATTTGCGATTTTGCGCCGAAACTGATATTCTGGAGGTTGTTCCTATTCAAAAGGAGCCGGGAGTATTGGTGGCTCTTTAGGTATAAGTTATTTTATTAATTATAGTAGACAACTAATAATCACATCCAAAGCAATCGTAGGTTGGGTTGCGCGATAGCAAAACCCAACACAAGTCTCCTTGGTTGTTGGGTTTCGTTCCCCGACAGTGGGCCCAAGGGTAGGCAATGGTGTTATAATTTGTTGATACAATTATAGATAAATCTGTTCATTGCCCACCATGCCTAAGTACAAATACTCATTCAATATAATTAGATCATATCCGTATAATTGACCAAAATATGAAATTTTTTATTATAAGCATTTAACCGGATGTGATATTATATCAAAAGGGAGAAGCAATGGAAAAAAATAAATTTGTTTTCCCAGTAGTTCTCGAAAAAGACAGTGACGGGTACTTCGCCTATTGTCCAGCTTTCCAGGGGTGTTATACTCAGGGAGATTCCTATGAGGAAACAATAGACAATATTAAAGATGCCATTTGGTTACATATTGAAGACTATTCTGGAGAAAAAAAGATAGGTTATGAACGTATTTGATACGCCAAGGCAAAATAAAATAAGCAAGGCTAACAAACAAGAGCCGTTTAGTCTAATTTACGAGCAGAAGAACGGAAGTCTTTATCAAGGTGATAGTATTAAATGGCTACAGTCACTGGAAACAGAAAGCGCAAATCTCATATTTGCCGATCCTCCTTATAATATAAATAAAGCTGATTGGGATAAATTTGATAGTCAAGAAAGATATATTGAATGGTCTATCAAATGGATCAAAGAAGCCTCAAGAGTTTTAAAGAAAACTGGAACATTATATGTTTGTGGATTCTCGGAAATTCTAGCCGATCTAAAGCATCCTTCAATGAAATACTTTAAATCATGCAGGTGGATTGTTTGGCATTACAAAAATAAAGCAAATTTGGGGAATGATTGGGGAAGATCTCATGAAAGTTTATTGCATTTCCGAAAAAGCAAAAAACAAACATTTAATATTGATGATATTCGTATACCCTATGGAAGACATACCTTGAAATATCCATCGCACCCACAAGCTGAATCTAGCCAATATGGAAACAACGGCAAGGGAAAAGACCTATGGGTTCCTCATCCAAAGGGTGCGAAACCAAAAGATGTTATAGAAGTTCCAACTACATGTAATGGAATGGGTGAAACAACACCACACCCAACACAGAAACCCGAAGAACTGGTGAGAAAGTTTGTACTAGCTTCTTCAAATGAAGGAGATCTTATCATTGATCCATTTTCTGGCTCTGGAACTACATTAGTTGTTGCGGAACAGTTGAGTAGAAAATGGCTTGGTTGTGAAATAGAGTCCAAATATAATGACTGGGCAATTAAACGGCTTGAGAATGTTCAAAGAAAAACAAAAGATGATTGGATCGAGTTTGATAAAGCAAACGAAAAAAGAAGGAACTCTATTAGATGAATCTCAAAGAATTGGTTACTGATGCCTGCAATAAAGAACTTTTTATTAAACCAAGTGACTATATTCGCTTTGCACTTAATTACCTGGAATTTATCAAAACAAACTTGCAAGCAGTGATTGTTTCAAGAAATGAAAATCATTATCAATTTTTTCAATACAAACAAGAGGGAACCTACAATGTAACCAGACCAATAAACTCAAACCTCATGTATAGTTTTGAGGAATTTGAAAGAGAAAGCAAGGACTTCTTAACAATACTTAGTGACATCAGAGGTAGTGATAGCAAAGCAAATAGAGAGATAGTAAATAGAACTATTTACACCGCACAACAATGTATAGGGGCAGCCCTTGATGCGTTGCCAGCCAAGAAATCGAATACAGCACGAAAAATTAATGGCGATCTTTTTGAAAGATTTATCAGGCTGATAATCTCGGAAATTGGAGTTAGTGTTACAGAAGGAACCATATCAGTACCTGTTAAACTGGATGGAGAAATGGCATTTAAAATGAACTATCAACACGATCTGATAGTTCAGGTGGATTCAGAAACAAAAGCAATTGGTTCTGTGAAAACATCAAGCAAAGATAGAATAGACAAGATATTCATAGACAAATTTTTATATAACAAACTTACAGATACAGATATCCCTCACTTTGCTATTTTTTTGAATGACGTACAAAGAAAAGGAAAAGAAGGGAAATATGGCATTAATAGCACTTTTCTGACTGGCCACTTCAAAGGGTACACAGTTAAACTAAATCCAGTTGATGGTGTTTATTATTGTGATATTCGTCCCAACATGATTACGGAACAAATATTGAAAAATTACATCAAGACGTTTGATAATTTTGTTTTTACAGACGTTTGGGAGTTTTTAAAATAAAATTGCCCAACAAAATTTTCTTCCGGTACAAATAGATTATCTTCTTCCAAGACAGAGATATATAAATTAATTGCTTCTTTGATATTGGCGATCGTCTCTTCTTTGGTTTTACCCTGACTAACGCAACCTGGTAAACTAGGGCATTCTCCTACCCATTTGTTCTCTTCATCTCGATATATAAGTACTTGGCGCATGATTTTACCTTACGATGACGTTTTGTTATTTAGTACCATTATATCAAACGTGGTAAAGAGTTGTTAAGGATAAATTATTGGTGAGGGATAGCAAAACCCAACATAATTCACTTTGGGTGTTGGGTTTCGTTTCTCAACCCAACCTACAATTAACTGGGTAAATTTCAACCCTGAAGGGGTTTGATAACTAGTTACGATATTACCTACAGGGGGAGTTCAATTTTAGCCTTGCTGAAAGGTAAATCATTATTGATAGCGTCAATTTCTTCTTGCTCCGCTTCATTAATCTTACCTATATAGGTACGCAGTATCTGACTCATGCGTGAGTCATAAAAGCGGTGTAGACTGTAGTTGCCAGTTGCGGGAAAACCCCGCCTCCGCTTATGACTTCCCCCCGCACCAGGGTCAAATATTTGGATATTTTCTTGGATACTAAATTCAATGGGTTTGTAGTAACAAGCTTCAAAATGGAGACAGTTATATTCTTCCAAACACCCCCAATAACGTCCATAGAGGCGATCGCCTTTTCTCAAGAAGAAAGACATTCCCACAGGAGACTTGATATCCTTCCCTTCCTCATATGCTACCACCAGCATTACCCGCTGCTGATAATTGGGATAAAGTTGGGTAAAAAACTGGCGAGTTAGATACTTACTCCCCCAATAAAACTTATCACAGGTGTTACTATAGAAACGATAGATGAGAGGAAACAAGTGTTGGGGAATGTCTTTCCCAGTCAAAACTGCCAATTCTAACCCAGATTTTCCTACCGCTTTCCGTTCCCGTTTAATATTGCGTCGTTGGTTAGTATTGAAGATTTTTAAATAATCGTCAAAAGTACCAAAGTTTTTGTTGCTCCAAATATAACTATGATGTAACCAAGGGCTATAACCCCAGTCTAACATGATTTCTTTCCAGTCTGGATCCACAAAGAGGAAATTACAACTGGAAATTTGGTTCCGATAGCAGAAATTATCTATCTCCTTGACCATTATTTTCGTAATTTCCCTTTCATTTTCCTCAGGAGAGATTAAAAAGCGATACCCTTCTGCGGGGGTAAAGGGAGTCATTCCCAGCATTTTGGGATAATATTCTCGTCCTAAGCGATAGGATAAGTCAGCCCACTGGTGATCGAAGACAAATTCGCCGTAACTATGACCTTTAAGATAAAGGGGGGCCGCTGCAATCAGTTTAAGACCTCGTCGTATAATGAGGTGACAAGGTTGCCAACCATTACGAGCTGTAGCACTCCCAGAAGTCTCCAGGTTATTCAGCCATTCCCACTCCAAAAAGGGGGTTTTTAAGGGCTGAGCGAGAGTATCCCATTCTGCTTTGGGTATTTGAGCTATTTTATCACACCAAGAGATTTTTACCATGTTATAATTTACCAAACAGTAACATAAAATTTACCGCCTTGCTTCCTCTTTTAACCATTGGATATGTTTGGGCAACAAGTCGGCTAAAGCATATTTTTTTTTAATTTTCTTTCTGGCTTTAGCACGAATTTCCGTCATAGCTTCTGGTTTATTCAATGCTTCATTAACGCGAGCGGCAATTTCTTCCGGGGAAAAGAAGTCTACCAACAAACCGTTAAAACCGTCTTTAATAAATTCTAGCACTGGTGGGGTGTTGGAAGCTACTAGCAAGCACCCTGTTGCCATAGCTTCTAACATAGACCAGGAGAGGACAAAGGGACGGGTGAGATAAACGTGGACGGAAGAAGCTTGCAAAACTTGCAAGTATTGATTATAAGGCAGTAAGCCGGTAAAATGTAAGCGAGATAAATCGAAAGACAATTTTTCTAACATTAACTGCTTATAACTTTGTCCTTCCGGTAGCTGCTTCCCGTAGGCTACCCTATCTTGTCCTACCACTACGATATGACAATTTGGTCGTTGCTGTTGTATTAATGCTGTGACTTCCATAAACTGGGGGAAACCACGATAGGGTTCCATTCCGCGCGTTGCGTAGGTGACAATTTCTTGGACATGGGATAAATCTAAATTTATTTCTGGCAACACTAATTTTGCTCCCGGTTTGGGTTTAAAATAGTCTGTGTCCACACCGTCGTGACGAACGATAATTTTGCGCCGAAATTCAACGGGAAATTGCTGCTGTTGCCAAGAGGTGAGAGCAAGTCCCCGATCGCAGCTATACAAATCAATTAAAATTGGGGCATTTTTAATCCTAATCCTGGCTTCTGCGTCCTCATTAATGGGATCCCTGGGGTCAAAATCCGCATCACTGCCGTGAGCACGGTAGAACCATTCATAGTAGCACAATAGTTTAGCTTTGGGGAAAATATCTTTCATAAATAAGGTGGGTCCCCAACCCGAATGACCGTAGACTATATCGGTAACAAAACCCTGCTCTTTCAATTTTAGTGCCAGGCGATAAACTGCTTGACCCTGAAGCACGGCAGTTTCCAAATTGCGAACGTAATGGTGAGTCTCGGGGCTAGAATTTCGGGAAGGATTATAGATAACTTTGGCAACACCTGGAATGCCACCTTCTTTCCTAGTGGTACCGAAGACAACTTGATTTCCTTTCTCTTTGGCTAAAGCAGCGGCCAGGTGACGAAATTGAGCGGGAAAGTTAGAATGTAAGAACAGTATGCGCATATAATTGGATGGTTTGATTTAGAGTATCGCGCAAAGGCGCAAAGACGCAAAGGAGAGAAGGAGCATTACTATATTATACCTCTCCCTCTTCCTCTGCGCCCTCTGCGTCTCTGCGGTTTATTTTATTATACGAGGCTTTTTCCCAAAAATAACTACGAACCGGGAGTGCGCAACATTTTCACCATTTCTTGCACTTCTAATGGTGGTGGGGAGGTGAGACGAGAAACAATCAATGTGACGACAAAATTAAGGAACATGCCTACTGTACCTATTCCCTCAGCTGAGACACCGAAAAACCAGGGGGTCATGGCATAAAATTTAATCCCAATGATATAAATGGAGGTAAAAATCAAACCCACAACCATTCCACAGATCGCCCCTTCCCTATTGGTACGTTTATCAAATATCCCTAGGATAATAACAGGAAAGAAACTGGCTGCTGCTAAACCAAAGGCAAAGGCTACTACTTGAGCGACAAAACCAGGGGGGTTTATCCCAAAATACCCCGCTATAGCTATAGCTAACCCCACCATGACTCTCCCTACCATGACTCGGGTAGACTCGGAAGCATGAGGGTTTATCATGCGATAGTAGATGTCGTGAGCTACGGAACTACTAATAACCAATAATAACCCAGAAGCGGTAGAAAGGGCTGCTGCTAACCCTCCAGCAGCTACTAAAGCAATGACCCCAGGAGCTAGTTTGGCAACTTCTGGGGTCGAGAGAACAATAATATCTCGGTCAATTGTAATTTCGTTGGTCTCTTTGTCTGGAGTCAATTCTATTAGTTCATCTCCATTTTTATCTTCTAGAGTCAATAAACCGGTGTTTTCCCATTTCTTCACCCAGTCTAACTGTCTTACTTCTTCTAGGGTGTGGTTGTGTAAGCTATCTATGAGATTATAACGAGCAAAGGCAGCCATAGCGGGGGCCGTAGTATAGAGTAAGGCAATGAATAACAAGGCCCAACCAGCAGAATAACGAGCTGCTCGCACATTGGGGACTGTATAAAACCGCACTATGACGTGGGGAAGTCCCGCAGTACCAACCATTAATGCTATGGTAATAAAGAGAATGTCCAACATGGACTTGTTGGCAAAGGGCTGGGTATATTCTTGGAAACCCAGGTCCACTTGTACTGCGTTTAGTTTCTGGACAATGTCACTGAAGGTAAAGGCTACCTGGGGAATAGGGTTTCCTGTTAAAATCCAGGCGATCGCCACTGCGGGGATAATATAGGCGATAATTAAAATGAAATACTGGGCTACTTGAGTCCAGGTAATGCCTTTCATACCTCCTAAAACAGCGAAAAACCCAACTATGACCATGCCGATAATGACTCCAACTTCCACTGGTACTTGGAGAAAGCGGCTGAAAACGATACCTACCCCTCGCATTTGTCCTGCTACATAGGTTAGGGAGACGAAGATAGCAGCTACAACTGCCACCAAACGAGCGATATTAGAATAGTAGCGATCGCCTACAAAGTCGGGAACAGTATATTTGCCAAACTTCCGCAGATAGGGAGCCAGTAACAGGGCTAGGAGCACATATCCCCCAGTCCACCCCATGAGGTAGATAGAACCATCGTAACCCAGAAAGGAGATTAACCCTGCCATAGAGATAAAGGAGGCAGCAGACATCCAATCGGCGGCGGTAGCAGCACCGTTGGCAATAGCAGGAACCCCCTGTTGGGCGACGAAAAAGCCCTTGCTATCCTGCACCCGAGAGCGCCAACCAATATAGGTATAAATTAGAAAGGAGATGATGACTAAGAGAATAGTCCAAATTTCAACTGACATTATTTCCTCTCTTATTTATATTTACGGTCTATTTTGTCCATTTGAATAGCATAGATGAAAATCAGGGCTACGAAGACAAATATTGAACCTTGTTGGGCGATCCAGAAACCCAGGGGTAGGTTCCCTAAAGATATGCTGTTTAATGGTATTACTAGAAAAATGCCCAATAAAAGGGAAACTGCTCCCCAAACTATCAGGAGATTAACAATTAAGTTGGTATTAGCGCGCCAGTAGGCTCGACGTTTATTTTGGTTCATGGTTATGTTGGAGTATCGCGCAAAGACGCAAAGACGCAAAGGGGGGAAAGGAGTACTATTATCCCTCTCTTTCTTCCTCGGCGCCCTCTGCGCCTCTGCGGTTTATTTTAATATGCTATACTATTCATAACCGAGGTTTTTTCCCAAAAATGACCATGGCTGAAGATTTTCATGAATATCGACAATCCCTCTTAAAGGAGTACGGGGAGAGGGGTAAACCATACACGGAAACAGATATTGCCTCCATAATAAAGTTTAATACTAAAAAACCACAGCTAAATTTAAAGTTGATGGTAAAGCTGCTGAAACCCTCTCACTCCCAGTTTCCTGAAGCTGAAGTTCCAGAAAGGGAACGATTTCCGGTGTTGGAAGGGTTACAGAAGTACCCAGGGCAACAGGTATTACTGGTGGGGAGACCTGGTTCCGGCAAGTCTACCACTTTAGAGCGTTTGTTGTGGGAAAAAGCCAAGGGGGAAGGTGAAATACCTGTGTTAGTGGAGTTACGGAGCTATCATAATTCTACCCTAGACTGCATTAGGAGGTTTTTTGCTCACCATGGGTTGCACTTGTCAGAAGCTGAAATAGAGGATTTGTTGGAGAAAAAGAAATTATTCTTGCTCTTTGACGGTTTAAACGAGTTACCGAGCAAAGAAGCAAGAGACGAGATAAGTCAGTTTCGCCAACAGTATAGCCAACTCACCGCAATTTTCACCACCCGAGAGCTGAGTGCAGGGGGAGATTTAGGGATCCAGAACCGGTTGGAAATGGAACCCCTGACGGAAGAACAGATAAAAGAGTTTGTCTCTGCTTATTTACCGGAAACTGGGGATGAATTGTTGCAAAAGCTGGATCCTCGTCTGGCGGATATTCGCCAAACCCCCCTCTTTTTGTGGATATTGTGCGAAGTATTCAAGGAATTGAAGGAAGTACCGGAAAATGCCGGAATGTTGTTGCGCTATTTTGCTTTACAACAGGATAAGGTGAAAAAAGATGTGAAAGTGGAGAAAAAGTTGCGGGACAGAGCACCCCAGTTATTGCAAGCACTAGCAGTAGCTATGATGTCCAAAGGGGAAAGAAAAGAGGATTTGCGCTTGGAGATACCCCTCCGGGAAGCGAAGAATGTATTAAAAAAGACTTTGAAACAGCTGGGAATTAAAAAAAGAGACAATCGTAGCAAGAAGTGGCTGCAAAATTTGCTCTCCTATCATCTCATTCAGTTGAAAAAAGACGGTACCCGGGAATTGGTGCAGTTTCGTCACCAGCTAATTCAGGAATATTACGCCGCAGAGTGGTTGTTGAAGCAGTTGTCCAATTTAAAGGACGATTTTTTGCAGCACCATTATCTCAACTATGTAAAATGGACAGAAGCCATCGCTCTCATGCTCAACTTGTCCGAAGATAGGGATAGGGAGCAAATTCTCCGGGTTGTGAAATTAGCTTTAGAGGTAGATTTGCAACTGGGAGCAAGGTTAGCTGGGGAGGTGCAGAAGCAGTTTCAACAGAAAACAGTGGAGCTGGTTTGGGCTTGCGAAGTTCCTCTCCTTGTTAAGATTGAGCTGTTAAAGAAGACGAAGAGTGAGAAGGCGATCGGGTTTCTGAGTCAAGTTTGGAAAGATTCTAACGAAGAGGTGCTTCGTTGTGCAGCAAGAGTACTAAGTAAATATAGAGGATTCTTCGATACTGTTCCGACTTATTTTGAGAATAGGAGGGGTAGTTGTAGCAGTTCGCATGCTGATTACGATTGGTTGGATGGTTTTGCAGCATACGCCCTGGGTAACGATAGAGCAGTAGAACTTCTCATTAATGCTTTGAACCATTCTGACCATCAGGTGCGTTGTCTTGCAGCGGAAGTCCTGGGTGAAATAGGAGACGAGAGAGCAGTAGAACCCCTTATTAATGCTTTGAATGATTCTGACCATTGGGTGCGTCGTCTTGCAGCGGAAGTCCTGGGTCAAATAGGAGACGATAGAGCAGTAGAACCCCTTATTACTGCTTTGAACCATTCTTACGGTTGGGTGCGTGATAATGCAGCAAGAGCCCTGGGTCAAATAGGAGACGAGAGAGCAGTAGAACCCCTTATTAATGCTTTGAATGATTCTGACCATTGGGTGCGTCGTCTTGCAGCGGAAGTCCTGGGTCAAATAGGAGACGAGAGAGCAGTAGAACCCCTTATTACTGCTTTGAACCATTCTTACGGTTGGGTGCGTGATAATGCAGCAAGAGCCCTGGGTGAAATAGGAGACGATAGAGCAGTAGAACCCCTCATTAATGCTTTGAACGATTCTCACGGTTTGGTGCGTAGTTGTGCAGCGGAAGCCCTGGGTAAAATAGGAGACGATAGAGCAGTAGAACCCCTTATTAATGCCCTTATTAATGAAAATGCTTTGAATGATTCTTCCGGTTCGGTGCATTATCGTGCAGCGAAAGCCCTGGGTAAAATAAGAGACGATAGAGGAGTAGAATTCCTTATTAATGCTTTGAACCATTCTAATAATTGGGTGCGTAGTTGTGCAGCATATGTCTTGGGATATGTCTTGGGTGAAACAGGGAGTGAGACAGCAGTAGAACCCCTTATTAATGCTTTGAATGACCATGGGGCGGATTATAGTGCAGCAGAGGCCCTGGGTAAAATAGGAGACGAGAGAGCAGTAGAACCCCTCATTAATGCTTTGAATGATTCTGACGATTTGGTGCGTGGTAGTGCAGCGGAAGCCCTGGGTAAAATAGGAGACGAGAGAGCAGTAGAACCCCTTATTAATGCTTTGAATGATTCTAAATATGGGGTGCGTGCTTATGCAGCAAGAGCACTGGGTAAAATAGGAGACGAGAAAGCAGTAGAACCCCTCATTTATGCTTTGAACGATTCTGACGGTTTCATGCTTGGTCATGCAGCATACGCCCTGGGTGAAATAGGAGACGATGGAGCAGTAGAATTTTTCATTAATGCAAGGAATGGGAATGATTTAGAACATGAGGCGGTGCGTCTTTATGCAGCAAGAGCACTGGGTGAAATAGGAGACGAGAGAGCAGTAGAATTTTGCATTAATGCTTTGATAGATCCAGGTCGTTGGAGTTATCGTTGGAGTTATGTAGTGGAAACCCTAGAAAAAATAGCGTACCCTGAACTATTACCGCGCCTCATTAAGTTTATTCCCACGACAGCAGGTATATATATCCTTGGCATCATTACTGCTATTCAAAAGCGTTGTAACTACTACAACTACCAAATATTTCATTCAAAATCACCCAGAACCTTCTTCTAAACCTACCCCGTCAGGAGAAACCTATATTAACATTAAAGACAGCACCATTGAACAAATGGCCGGTAACAATATCAACCAACGGGACAATATTGGTACCCAAAACAATTACTACAGACAACCAGAAAACTCCGAAATTATAGCAGAAGAACTCGACGCACTCCTGGAAAAAGAAATCCAGGGAGAAATCATCCCCGAGGAAGAAGAACAACAAAAAGCGATCGCCCCTATAATAGAACATATTCAACAAAACCCCACCCTGAAAGATAGACTCCTAGCAGCAGGGAAAGCTGGAACATTTACAGCCATTGAGCAGTGCATGAAACATCCTTGGATTAAAACTCTAACTGCTGCCATAAAAGCTGCAATAGCACCGTAGGTTGGGTTGAGGCACGAAACCCAACAGCCAAAGATAAGATATTTGTGTTGGTTAACGCTTACGCTCTACCCAACCCACGCCCTGGTAACTGCTATATTTCTTAACAGAAGTTGACAAACTGAGGAAACTGGTTATATAATGATAAAAGACAACAGGTAACTGTCATGGTACGAGGTAACTGAATTCTAATGCTGCCGAGAGAAGAACTATTAAAAAGAGTAGAAAATCGCCGTGATATTGCTCGGCTCGCCGATTTAGCAGAGCAAGCACTAAAAACCTGGGAAATTGTCGTAACGGATTTTCTCTCTCCCCCAGTGCTAGCAGAAGCAAAAGAAGTCTTTGCTCCCTTGAGTGCAGTACAATTATTATCTTGGGGAGGATATCCCCAAGCAGAACGACAAAGAATAGCCATTGCACGAGAAGAAATACCTTTAGAAAAATCCCAAATAACCCTTGCCATTTTAGAAATTGCAGGTAACTTTCTTTTTGACTCTGCTACCCACCGGGATTTTTTAGGGGCAATTCTCAGTACTGGGTTAGTGAGAGAGAAAATTGGGGATATTATCCTGAAAGGGGAACGAGGTGCTCAAGTAATTGTAGTCCCGGAGCTGGCTGATTTTCTGGCTAGTAACTTAGTGCAAGTCCGTTCCGTCACCGTCAAAACCAAACCCATAGCAACAGAGGAATTGAAATTTCGTCCCCCTCAGAAAAAAGAAATGACCACCGTAGAAGCTTCCATGAGGTTAGACGCGATCGCCTCCGCTGGGTTTGGTATGTCTCGCAGCAAAATGGTGCAAGCGATTTCTAATGGTGACCTGCGCATTAATTGGAAGGAAGTGACTCAATCCAGTTATACTCTTAATGCTGGTGATTTAATCTCTATGCGGGGAAAGGGACGTTTAGAAGTAGGAGAGGTTTCCGTGACCAAAAAACAACGCTATCGCATTCATCTTACAAGATACAAGTAGGTATAACGCTTCCTTGGCAACTTGCGTTATTATAATTTATCCAAAGTGAAGAAAAACCTATGGAACCAGCAAAAACCCTGGACATACAAGCACTCAAAGCAATTATCAAAGAAAGTGTAAGGGAAGTCATGCATGAAGAATGGTTCAAGTTCTTTGAAATGCAGCTTCCTTATGTGGATGATGAAGAGCAAGCTGAAATCGAAGCACAATTTTCACCAGCAAATTTCAAAGATGACGATTTTACTTGGTTTTCTCATGAAGATAAAACTTAATAAATAAGCCAATAAATTTCTTAATAAGCTAGATACTGAGAAAAAATTGGCATTCTCAAGACAAGCTTAGAAAACCAGCGGGTTTATCCCCCTGAACAACTGGACATTAAAAAGTTAAAAGAGAAGTTAAGTCGGTAAACTCCGCATCATTTTTCATATTCGTAGAGATGCTTCCGAAATTGCTATATACGATATTAACTTTCGAGGAAACATTTATGACAGATAATTTGCAATGCTCATCTGTTTCCAGAGACATCTGAAGCTATAATATATCATGGAGTGGGATTCGTTGGGGGCAAAATCACCTCCCCTTTGCGCCTTTGCGCCTTTGCGCGAAACTCTCCTCACCCCTATTTTAAAAAGGAGTTGACAATGGAATTTAAAGGAGCTAATATCTTATCAGTTGAACAATTTAGTAGAGAAGACATTCGGACAATTTTACGAGTGGCTGAAACCATGGAACCCTACGCTTTACCGCAAAAGAAAACCCGGGTACTAGAAGGAGCAATACTGGGGAATCTTTTTTTTGAAGCAAGCACTCGCACCAGGCTAAGTTTCGGCGCAGCATTTAATCGACTAGGAGGTTCTGTGCGAGACGTGGTGGGGTTTCAATTTTCATCCATGGCGAAAGGAGAGTCTATTTACGATACCAGTAGAGTTATAAGTGGATATGTGGATATCTTAGTTGTTCGTCACCCACAAGAAGGCTCCGTACTAAAGTTTGCCCAAGCCACTAATATTCCAGTTATTAATGGAGGAGACGGTGCTGGGGAACACCCTACCCAAGCTTTATTAGACATATATACAGTCTATAAAGAAAAAGAGAAAAACTTTGATAAGCTCAACGGATTAAAGATAGGTATGATAGGAGATTTGAAACATGGTCGTACCGTACACTCTTTCTCCAAACTATTATCTCTCTTTGAAGAGATGAAATTTATTTTTGTGGCTCCAGAGCAAATCCAAATGCCAGATAAAATTGTCAACCATATAAAAAATGCCGGTCATGCTGTCATTCAGACTGATAAGCTTATAGAGGGAATCTCTGATGTAGATATTATTTACGTCACCAGAATGCAAGAGGAGCGTTTTGACGAGAAAGAAAACTTCTCTTCCTATCAAGGATATTATACCATCAACAAACAAATCTACGATAAATACTGTCATCCCCAAACTATAATTATGCATCCTTTACCAAGAGATAGTCGCCCTCAGTCTAATGAATTAGATAATGATTTGAACAACTATAAAAACCTAGCTATTTTTAGACAGACAGATAATGGGGTTCCCGTGAGAATGGCTCTTTTTGCTCTCCTACTAGGGGTTGTTGATAAAATTCAGGAAACCGAGAGTAATGTGCAGTGGTATGTTCCCACACCGATAGGGTGATGGGTAACTGGGGAATTCTAGTCTGGATCTATTCCTGCTTGTCGCAAACGCGCTAACAATTGCTGTACTTGTTGTTGAGCTAATTCTTTAGCCATTCGCTCCCTATCTCTTTCTTGCTGGGCTAATTTTTTAGCCACTCGCTCTCTTTGAGCTAATGCTCTAGCTATTCCCTCCTTTTCTGTCTCTGTAGGAATCCAATTTCCTTCGGCGTCATACCACCGTAACCACTGTCTCTGACAACCTTGATACTCTCCCAACCACAATCCTAAACCTATGTTTAGAGTGGGTAACCACAGTTTAGAGGAGTTTACTTCTAGGAGACGATAACCATTTTTCGTTAAGTGAAAGGGAATTATTTCATTAGTTATCCCGTCAAAGACTATATAATAAGGAATGCGCAAAATTTTCTCATACACTTCCCATTTTGTTGGTTGTATACCTTTTGACTTACTCCTTCCTAAATCTTCATTTCTCGTACTGGGAGACAGGAATTCTATAACGATAGATGGGGCTACTTTTTCTTGCCAGATAACATAGCTTAACCGCAGTGAGCGTTTTTCATAAAGTCTATCTACTCCCACTACCGCAAACCAATCAGGGCGTTTGTACCACTGAGGATGATTGCTATCATAGTAAAGATTTAAATCGCTGGCTACAAAAACTTTATCCCGGGAAATAGAAGGTAAAAATGTAGCCATGCACAATTGTGATTGTAACAAGTGATATTCATCGGGCAAACCAGATTCCTCCTCGCTGGGTAAGTCGTACATTGTGGGCAGATTTTCCCTCTTTGGGAGATTTAATTTAACCTGCTTTTCAATGGTAGATTTGGCTATGAACATAACTGTGCTCCTTTTTTCGGACTATCTCTCTATCTCCCCATGAAACCCCATCACACCGGAAATCTTTTCATATTAGCGCTCGCTTCTTTGGCTTTTTCCATTAAAGTTTTAGAGATCCAGGGTATTTGGGGAATTTGTAACAAAACATCCACGGTGCGTCGCAAAATTCGCACCATATCCCCTTCATCCAAACTAGTATTCTGACACAACTCCCCCCACTCCACCCCAAATTCTTTCCCCAACGCCCAGGTTTCCACTAAACCCACAAAATCTTCTTCCATATACACTGGAAACCCCACTTTTCCACATTTATCCTGAGTCTTCAGCAACTGTTTGCGAGGTTTTTGCAGCCGATTTAACACCTCCAATACTTCTTTGGATCTTCTTCTTCTATACTTTGTCCAATTATCCCGACGGGGAGTCTCGGTAATGATAGCGCTAATAACTGCTGCCAAATGAAAAGGTTCCAAATCTTCCAATTCCCCAGACATTAAAACTAAAGCGAGCCAAAGTTCATTTTCCGTTCTCACCACCGCCGCTGTTTCTCCCAAAGAAGTGGGGGTAAATTCCTCGTAATTGTCACGTTGAGTCACAATCAGAGCACCTAATTCCCGCAATACTTCAATTAAATTGAGAAATTCTTTCCAATAATAAGACTTGGAAGACTGATGTTTTTTGTATTCATCTTGGGTGTGGTGCAGTTTATCTTGCAGATCCAGCCGTTGTTTGTGGCGTTTCATGGCATAAGCTACGTTATGCTCCACTAAAGGATGATTTGCCAATTGCTCTTGAAGCTGATCCACTCGCTGCTGTTGGTTCGCAACTTCCGGCCCTTGCTCTATGGGGGTGTCATATTCTAAAATCTTCCTACTAATTACCCCACTACTACTATCCCCCTTGCGCCACCTTCCGAGGCGCAAATTGTCCGCAAATGGTACAGACAACTGGAGCATTTCCTCTGGGGGTAATATTTTGGGGTTAATATCCACTACATCGGCATTGCTGGCTACGTACCAACGATTATCGGAACCCAAACAGACTAACTCCGGTGCTCTTCCCGAGCCGGGTACTTTGGTAAATAAAAGAGCCGCCAGGGGAGAACCTACCCGCACATGCTTTCCTTTCAGATAGATAATGTTGCCACTATCTAGTGCGGTGAGCTGGGGGGCGATTTCCCTCTTGCGGGCTGTTTCTGCTTGCTGTTCCAGGATTTCTAAGACCCGCACCTCCTCTTTCAGCCGTCCTCGCAGCTTTTCGTAACTGTCAAAATGCTTTACCTGGATTGGTGCCAGTTCGATATTGATTTTGGTTATTTCCGTGGTAAGTTCGGCGATCGCCTGTTGTTCCGGAGCTAGTCGCTGTAGGGCTAAATACTCTGCAAAGCTCCGCTCCAGTAATTCTTTTGTCTCTTCTATGGTATGTTTCTGTAATAAATTTAACACCATACCATAACTAGGAGTAAAGCAACTCTTCAGAGGTTCCGGGGCTGCTGTAGCTAGATGAGCAGCCTCTTTGGCTCCATCAAAGGGAGTCTGGATAGTTACCACATGACCTACAGTATCCATCCCCCGCCTTCCAGCTCGACCTGCTATTTGCAAAAATTCCGAAGGAGCCAGCATTCGGTGTCCGTCATCGGTGCGCTTGGAGAGGGCGGAAATTACCGTAGTGCGAGCCGGCATATTTATCCCCGCTGCCAGGGTAGCAGTAGCAAACACTACCTTTACCAACCCCATTTCCAATAATTCTTCCACCAATTTCTTCCAAGCTGGGAGTATGCCCGCGTGGTGAGCAGCAATACCCCGCATTAAAGGTTCTATTTGTCCAGCTCTTGCTCCTTCCCCATGAGTAATTAAAAACTGCCACAAATCGGCTCTATATTTGCCATTCTCCTCTAAATACTGCCACAATTGCTCAGTAGCACCAGGATTATTAGCCAAAAATCCCAGTAATTTCCCTTGCAACTCCCTATTCCCCTGGTAATGTGTGAGGAGTTTGGCTTGTAAATCCGGATTCTCTGCTAAAAAGAATTGTAGCAGCTTTACTTGAATCCGTTCCCGCTCTTCGGAGGTGACTAAGTTAAAATCTAACTGCTCCACTGCTTGATCGCAACCCCGCCGACTGAAAATCAGGTAGATAGCAGGGAGCATTTCCTGCTCTGTCAGTTGGTTGAGAATTTGCGCAGTGCTGGGACAATCTTCTCTTCTGGTTCTTCCATATTGATTGCCTCCTTTCCGCTTCGATTTCAGCTGACGATTCAGTTTCTGACTCTTATCCAATAAAGGGAACAAACCGTGAGTATTGCTAAAATGGAATTGGAGGGGAACCGGGCGAAAGTCAGAATTAATCAGTTCGCAGTGTTTAATGGAGCCTTGCTTTTGTGGTTGCGCTGCTTCACGCACTTGGTTGATCCACTCCGTCAGTTGTTCCGGGTTACCAATAGTAGCGGATAAGGCTACCAGTTGGATAGTGGGGGGACAGTAGATAATAGATTCTTCCCAAACCGTACCCCGAGAAGGTTCGCTGATATAATGACACTCGTCTAATACTACGGCTGCTACGTTTTCCAAGGAGGTACCCACTTGTCCTATGGGGGTTTCGTAGAGGATATTGCGAAAAACTTCCGTCGTCATCACCACGATAGGTGCCTCAGGATTTTCCACATAGTCTCCCGTAATCAAACCCACCAGTTTGGGGGAACCAAACTTTTGCTGAAAATCTCGCAACTTTTGATTGGAGAGAGCTTTGAGGGGAGTGGTGTACAGTACCCGCTTCTTCTGGTCCAGAGCGCGATAAATAGCGTACTCTCCGATTAAGGTTTTCCCGGAACCCGTGGGAGCACAGACAACCACCGATTTACCCCGATCTAGGGCTGCGATGGCCTGTTGCTGGAAATCGTCCAGTTCAAATGGGTATTTTTTTTTGAGATTTAACTTGGAAATAGTCAGCCGTTCCTTATATTTGGGTGTTTGCTTCTATTATACTATAGGGAGGACAAAACTGGGAGGCGGGAGTGTAAAAGCCAGTAGGTTGGGATAGGGGGATAGGGAGCAAGTAGCAGTTCGAGCTGGTATAGTTACAATATCACCGCATAAATGTGGCGTGCGCCCTAAATCTATATATAGCAATGCCCATTCTTGGTTAAGACTGATATTTAGAGAGTAATAAGGGATAAATTACAATAGTTGTCAGCAAATTACAATCAGATTACGATAGTCCCTGGAAAGATGAGTCACTCTCAGGTTCACGAGGTTATATTGTAGCATTGCTATATGTCTGGTAGTGCGTTACCATTGCGAAGCAAAGCGTAAGCAACCGCCCTTGGCGTCCCGCCTTTGGCGTCCGCACCCTACTGTATTCTGGAGCAGGGTAGAAATTGTTCTCTAATAACACTCAACTAAAAATTTGGACGATTCTAGTTATCCTGATCGCCGCAGTCATAGCCACTCCCATTTTATTTGTCGCCAGCAGTATTTTTACCTTCCAAGGGGATGTTTGGAGTCATCTAGCCACTACCGTCTTACCCGGTTATATTACCAACTCCTTTTATTTAATGCTAGGAGTGGGGACGGGAGTATTTATTATTGGGGTGGGTACAGCATGGCTCGTCACAGCCTGTAGCTTTCCCGGTAGTAAGATTTTGCAATGGGCACTTTTACTGCCTATGGCTGCCCCAGCCTACCTCCTGGCTTATACTTATACTGATTTGCTGGAATACTTCGGTCCGGTACAAACGGGGCTGAGGGCAATATTTGGCTGGAGTAGTGCTCAGGATTATTGGTTTCCCAATATTCGTTCTCTTTGGGGAGCGATCGCCATGCTGGTTCTGGTTCTCTATCCCTACGTTTACCTCCTCACCAGGGTAGCTTTTTTAGCCCAATCTGCTCGCACCATAGAAGCTAGTCGTTCCCTCGGTTGTAATCCTTGGCGTAGTTTCTTCACCGTTGCCCTCCCTTTAGCCAGACCTGCCATTATCTCTGGGATAGCCCTCATCCTCATGGAAACCCTCAGTGACTTCGGTACCGTAGAATATTTTGGAGTCAGTACTTTCACTACAGGTATTTATCGTACCTGGTTTGGTCGGGACCAACGGGTAGCTGCGGCTCAACTAGCAGCAGTGCTCATGGTATTTGTGTTGGTTCTCATTATACTAGAAAATTATTCTCGGGGTCAATCTCGCTATTATCAAACTGCTAATAATTACCAGCAGCCACCCCAATATCCCCTCTCAGGACTAGTAGCTATTTTAGCAGGTTTGGCTTGTTTGTTACCCTTTACCTTGGGTTTTCTCGTACCAGGTGGACGACTGGTTTATCTGACTCTAGAATATGCAGAAGAAACTTTAGACAATAAGTTTTGGCAACTGGCACAGCATAGTTTTATTTTAGCCAGTATAACAGCAGTTATTGCCGTTGTCATCGCCCTTTTAATGGTTTACGGACAGAGACTTTCTCCCAGTTTTTTCATGGGTTTGGGGGTGCGGGTGGCGGCTATGGGCTATGCTATACCTGGATCTGTCATAGCTGTGGGAGTAATGATTCCTATGGGGAGGTTAGATAACGCCATTGATAGTTATATGAGTGCTACTTTTGGCATTAAGACTGGTTTGCTTTTGTCGGGAACCATTACTGCTTTGATTTTAGCCTATCTGGTACGTTTTCTTGCAGTTTCTTTCAATACAGTTTCCTCTAGTTTAACTCAAATCACACCTAATTTAGACGATGCCGCTCGCAGTCTAGGTCATGGTGCGGGGAGTACTTTGGTTCGAGTTCATGCACCCCTCATGGTTCCAGGTTTGTTGACTGCTGCTATGCTGGTTTTTGTGGATGTAATGAAGGAGTTACCTGCTACTTTAGTGATTCGTCCTTTTAACTTTGATACCCTGGCAGTAAGGGTGTATCAATATGCTTCTGATGAAAGATTGATTGAAGCTTCTGCTCCTGCTCTTGTTATTGTGTTGGTGGGGATTATTCCGGTGATTTTTTTGAGCTGGAAGATTAATAACCGCAGATGAACATAATTACCAGTAACTGTAGGTTGGGTTTCGTCCCTCAACCCAACAGCACCAACCCATCTGTGTGCTGGCGTTCAAGGTGTATTTATCCAAAAAATTTTTGCATAAAAAAGTTATTTAATGGAGTTTCATTCCTTCCACTTCCGCGCCTCTGGGTGAAACTAACCACTCTAAACACAGAGAAAGATATAGAATATAACCCCCGGTTTGGTGGGCAATGCCCACCCTACAACCACAAGACATTAGTCATGCGACAGACATACTTCATAAGTATGCGTTAGGTATTTTCAGCCCCTATACTCACGTTTTCACTGTTACTGCTCTTAAGCACCGAACGGTGTAGGTAATCTGAACTTTTAGTATCAAAAATTGTGTCCAAATCTGCCAGGGTTGTTTTTGGTTACTTTTTGAAAAATCCTCTTTTCATTTGTTTCTCTAACAAAAGCTGAGGCGTTGTGAAGCCACAGTTCAAAATCTTGCGGTTTTTTACATATATTTGTGAACTGTTTTTCTATAATGTCTTGTGGATCTATCTGGATCCGTTGTGGTATATGCCGCCTATTTCTGATATTAACCCTGTTCAAAGTCAAACACCTTTCGGGGTATAGTTTATAAGCCACAAATTGAAAGTAGCGCATAGCTCCTAAACCGCCATGGTGCATGGCTGGATACATCAAATCGGCAAAGTCATGGGGGTAAATATTACATTGTTGATCAGAACCAACCATTTTAAATACCGGAATTCCTGATTTCTCAATCATAAATCGAGTATCCAAATTCCAAGCCCAATTATCGCCGTACAAAGTGGCAAAAACAGGTGAATACTCAATCAAAAACCTCCCTATCTCTTCGGCAACAGGCTTTCCGGTTTTCGATTCAAACTTTATATCGTCGTCAATAAACATGTAATAGTGGTACTTGCCCTTTGTCTGTTCGTAGAGGTATGACCTGCCTTCAGACCAAGATATGTTGGTTTTGTAGAAATCTGCCGAGGGGTCTTTATCAGTCACATGGTTGAGTCTGTAAAAGTCGCAATATTCGGTACTAAACCGTTTTCTGTTTTCAGCAGTTAATGTAGGCGAAATTTCAAAGCCTTGCTCTAGCACACAAAACAGCTTCTTATCTTTGCTGATTTGGTGCTCATCTAGTAATTCAGAAACTGTTTTAGTTTTTGAAAAAGTTCTATTCAAAGTCCGCTCTAGTGTCACTCGTGCAACCAGCAAAATAAATGGCGTGCCTACAAGTATTGGCAACCTGTTTGCTATTCTAGAAAACTGTTTTTTTATCCAATTTATGGGTTGTAACATTTTTTAAACTTTTACCATTAATATGTTAACCACAGGGTATCTGCCATGCGACAGACATCATACATAGATGCTACATCGTGAACTCGGAGAAGATCAGCCCCAGCAGCGATCGCCCGGCAACAAGCTGCTGCGGTTCCCCATACCCTCTCTTTCGGTTCTGGACGATTCAAAACATGACCAATAAAGCTTTTGCGACTGGGTCCTACTAATATGGGGACTCCCAAGGAGCGAAATTCTCCCAAGCGGCGCAGCAACTCTAGATTTTGTTCTTTAGTCTTAGCAAAACCAATACCGGGGTCTATAATTAAGCGCCATCGCTCTATGCCCGCAGCACAAGCAGCTTCAATTCTTTCAGACAACCACTGGTAGATGTCCCTCACCAAGTCTTCATAATTTGTGAGAGTTTGCATGGTTTGGGGTGTACCGCGAATATGCATGAGCACTATGGGTACCTTTAACGTAGCTACTGTGGGGAACATTTCAGCGTCAAAAGTACCCCCAGAAATATCATTCACTAAATCAGCACCAGCTGCGATCGCCTTTTTTACTACCTCAGCTCTAGTAGTATCGATAGAAATAGGTACAGATACTTCATGTCGGAGTGCTGTAATAACTGGTATAACCCTGGAAAGTTCCTCCTGAAGAGAGATTTGAGTAGCACCGGGGCGAGTAGACTGCCCCCCGACGTCGATAATATCAGCCCCCTCAGCTACCATTCTTTTCCCTTGAAGTAGAGCAGCATTGAGATTATAAAACTCACCTCCATCACTAAAACTGTCAGGGGTGATATTTAATATCCCCATGATATAGGTTCGCTCTCCCCAAGGAAAGAGTTGGTTGTTTTTTGTTTTACTCATTTATAATGTGAGGCGCAAGCCATGCGCCCCTACAGGGTTACGGATTTTATTGATAATTCACAATGCGGGCAAAATTGGTAGCATCTAAACTTGCTCCTCCTACCAAAGCACCATCGATTTCTGGTTGAGCCATGATTTCATCGATATTGCTGGGTTTTACCGAACCACCATATTGAATAGTGACATTTTTGTTGGTTAATTGAGCGCGAATCAAGCCAATTACCCGATTTGCTTCAGACGCAGCACAGGTATCTCCTGTACCAATCGCCCAAATGGGTTCATAAGCAATCACCAAATTACTCTGATCTACCTCCACTAGGTCTTTTTGCAACTGATTCAGAATAATGTTCTCCGTTTCTCCTGCGTCTCTTTGTTCCTTCGTTTCCCCCACACAGAGAATAGGGGTTATACCGTGGCGTTGAGCTGCGATCGCCCGCCTATTAACTGTTTCGTCAGTTTCCCCGAAATATTGCCGTCGTTCACTGTGACCAACAATAGCGTATTTGACCCCTATTTCCACCAGCATAGAGCCAGCAATTTCCCCAGTATAAGCTCCTTTCTGCTCCCAATGGATATTTTGCGCTCCCAGGAGCACCCTGGTATATTCTAATTTTGTGGTGAGGGCACCCAAAGCAGTAAAGGGAGCACAGAGAACTATTTCTCGTAGGTTAGGTGTTTTTTCTACTTCAACCATGAAGGATTGCACAAACCCCAGGGACTCTTCCTGAGTCTTATGCATTTTCCAGTTACCAGCTATGATAATTTTCCGCACTGCGTCAACCTTGTTAATTTTAATACATATGGGACAATTTCTCAGTTTAAGGCAGAACGTGACGTTCACCTTATATAATGTTCCTCGATAACGTTATTTATCTCCAAAACCCCGCCCGTTATGATAAAGAGATTCACAAAGCCTTAGGAGAAACCGTTGGAGACGTAATGAGTGATTCACCAATTACGATCAACCCTCATAAATCTCTACGGGAAGCTGCTCATTTAATGCACGAAAAGCACGTCAGACGCTTGCCAGTGGTGGATCCAGAAGGTAAAGTCATTGGTATACTAACCCGTAGCGATATTATTCGCACTATGGCTTATAACAGTGAGCAGTTGTAGGGGCACGGCAGTGTCGTGCCTCTATCAGTTACCAACGCCGGGTTTAGGGTTGACTAATAATTATCATACATAAGAATAAAATGAATACAACATTGTCATCAATTCAAGAATTGGTCAATAGTTCAGACTTTGGCGATCGCATCCGAGGTATCAATGAGTTGAGGCACCTAGAGCCTGAGATAGCATTCAAAATGTTAGAGCCGTTAGTGCAGGACAAAAACACCAGGGTAAGGTATGCAGCAGTAAGTTACTTTGATACCATTGGTACTGCAAACTTAAGTAAATCCTTGGAGTTATTACGGGAACGGCTCTTAAATGACCCAGAACCAGATGTGCAAGCAGCCGCCGCCGACTCCTTGGGGGCACTGAAACTGACGGAAGCTTTTGATGACTTGCAACAGGTTTACAACGAAACTTCCGAGTGGTTAGTGAAATTCAGCATTATTGCTGTTTTAGGAGAATTTGGCGATCCTCGTGGTTTTGACATTTTAATAAATGCCTTATCTTCTGATAATAGTTTATTTCAAACAGCTGCTATTAGTGCTTTAGGAGAATTAGGAGATGAACGTGCTCTACCTCAACTCCTCCTCTTTGCAGATAATGAAGACTGGCAGTTACGTTATCGTCTTGTACAAACTCTCAGGAGATTAAAAAGTGATGAAGTTCATGCTACATTGGAAAAATTAGCACAAGATGAAGTAGAACAAGTGGCCCAATTAGCGAAAACCAATCTAAAATCAAACCCAGTTTCCAGAGAGGGTACGCTAAAGCGTACCCAGTGTGCTCTTTAGGAACTCCAGCAGCCACCAGTTCAATACGAATTTCAGCATGGACAATAAAGCCATGAACTCGTCGGTGATTTTCCCAGCCTTCATGTACTAGCATAAAGTGGTTGCGCGCCCGAAGGGATCCGCTACGCGGATCGCCACTAACAACAACATAAAAGATTAGCATAATACTAGAAAATTTTCTCCAAAATATCCCGCCATTAGTCTAAAGATTGATTTGCGGTTGCCATTGGCTTATTTCCTCATTGTTTAGGTCAAAAACTATAATCAGGAATTTGTCAATCAATACTTACCACCAGTTGTTGTTTTTTAGTTATAGGCATTCAACCAGATTTGATATAAGCATTATAAGATTAATAAATAAAAATACAATAATTAGAAAATAAGATGAGAGGGCGATCGCCCTCTTACTACTATACTCTTTTCGGTGGGCAATGTCCACCCTACGGGAAATCAATCTGATACTATTACTACAGTAGCAGCACAAGATAGGTGACCAGGAGCTAAACTTAAATTCTCAATCTCCACTTGCTCTCCTAAATCTACTTCTAATGACTCGGGTAAAGTGCCTAATTCCAGGATACTATCAATGTGGATAGGATAAAAGCGCAAATAGTGCCCACCCACCAATAACAATCCACTCCTAATTGTAACTGGAGTTGTCTCACCCCCCTTATCCCTCAGAGTTCCCGTCAAGGTAAATTTATCTCCCTTGAGAGTAATAGAACACCAGCTGATGTGATATGCTGATAAAATATTTTTCTGATTATTAGTGCCTCTTGCTGCCAGTAACATAGTCAGTAAATCAGTTAAACCACCCGATAATAAGGGAGACTGGAGGGAAGCGTTTAAAGCAGCTTCTTCTACCTCTAATTTCCCCTTAACTGGAACAGGTTCTAACAAACCAAGGGGTTTTCCCCTCATAACTTGACCAATATTAATGCGGATATTTTCTGCTTCCAGTTGCACTGCACCCACATTAATTCCTTCATAGACAGCAGTTCTACAGGAAAGAGCCACTTGAGGAATGTAACCACGGAGAATTTGGTGATCGCCCCCAGTAATTTTCAGTTCCAACCCTTCTATTGCTTCTACTTGGGTTCTTAACCACAATCGTAATGCAGGAGACAGTATTTTTGAAATAATCTTACTTTGCTTGTTCAAGTGAGTACTCATGAGGGTTCAAATCACGTACCATGACAGTTACCAACGCTTTTCCAGTATTGTAAAGGGTTTTGATGGCGCAGAGAGGCGCGGTAACATATTCTCATATCTCTCTTCTCTGTGTTGCGGCGTTCAGCGGTTTATTAAAGAAAAATTTTGGGCACTCTTGACAAATTGAGAATCAGTGGTTATCATAGAGGTATGGCAATCCTATATGAGTCGTAAACTGCGCTCCTTGGGGACGCTATAAGTTTCTGGAGAGTTTAAGGAGAAGGAAAAAATGAACGATAAATCTTTCTGCCGTATAGGGATTTTCTATGACGGATCGTACTTTACTTATGCGCAAAACCATTTTTACGGAGAGTGCCAACTTGGCTGGCTCTCCTGTTCGGGTCGAAGGAGTGGTCACCCACCCCAGCTCCCTTTCAGAACCGTGCGTGAAACTTTCGCCTCACACGGCTCCTATGACCTGTGGATTGAAACCTACCGCAAAAGATAGAAAATCCATTGATTGCCTCTATCTAGTTTGGTTCTAGGGATTGTGGCAATCTTCGCCTTAAATACTGTCCAGTCTCAGTTTTGCTGGTTCCTACTCGGATTTAACGGGAGCCTAAAATTCGGATTATATTCCTACTCGGCGTCATCTTACCCCGACCTAAAATTCGGAACTAGAGTTATCCCTTCTGCTATATGGCGTATATGTGGCATATTTTCAGCCTGTGGGCGTCTCCTAACTGGTTGGTAATTAGCTCCAACACATTGCGGGCAATTGTTTAGCATCGTGGCTTTCGTTCCCGCGTCCTATCCGAATGGCCTCGATAGAAGTATGCCTGCCTTCCCACTCCGGGTACCACCCCTAGGAGAAAGAACCATCCGTTTTTCCTCGTTCCAAAATCAGAAATTGTTTTGAACCTTTAGGTCTCACCAATTCGCCTATCGACCCCCCAGAGATGCTCTTGTCGAGGAAAAGACAGAGCGGGATTTGTATGCCGATACGAAAGCCCAACGAGGTTGTGCTTCGGTATATTAGACGCTTTTTCCGGTGATTCGCTTCACCTATTTCTAGGATACCTGTTAACCATGGATTCTCCCCATTAGCGCCAGTGCGCCTTTCGGCTCTGATTGCGCCCTGTCCCCAGCTTCACGCCCCGGAGGCTAACCCGGCGAGCCTGCTTGAATTCACAGTCGCGTGTGGGCAGATAGAGATTCGCTTATCCCTTAAGCGGTTGGACTTGGAAGACTGATTGCTGACCAGCTCCTCACCAACATTCCTGATTTAGTTGTCAAGGTGTAGTGCACCTAGCCTGAGATTATAGTTTTGGCCTATTAAGCCGCGACTTTTTCGCTCAGAACGAGTCGCCCTTCCTCCTATCCATGAGCTAGTTGAGGATTTCATCCGTGAGAAAGAGCAGGGCTATTTTAACTACCGAATTGTCTATGCTGGTTGGTATCAAGGATTATTTACATCATCCCAATCCACTGACCAACAGCGCCGCATTGATCGAAATCGACACATTGACTTAATACACGCAGGCATTGAACCTAAATACGTTCCAATATCAAATGACCGTGAAAAAGGCATAGATGTTGCTATGGCCATTGACACTTTGCAAATTGGTTTGGAAGGCAAAATAGATGTTGCTGTATTAGTCACAGGTGATGGAGATTTTGTTCCCTTAGTTCGCGCGTTAATGAAAAATGGGATTAGAGTAGCAACAGTTTATTTTGAATACAATTCTCAAAGAAAAAGCTGGGTAAACGAGCATCTTTTGCGTGTTAGTAACTATACTTTAAATATCAACGAATTAAAACAAAATCGTCAAACGGAGGGTAAGTTTAGACGTTTATTTCGGCAACCAGATAAAGGGAATTCCCAGGTTAAAAAAAGCAGCGATTTGTTCCCGCATCCTATCCGTAGTTCCCGTTAGGGTTTGTTAGACCCCCTCTCTAGTTACCAACCGTTCCACTTGAGGAAGTTAAAGCAGCATGAGTGAAGTAAAACTATCTGAAAATACCTCACCTTCCCCGGAAGAAGTGTATCAATCTCTTCTTCGTTCCCTCAAGCGGAGGAAAGGGTTTGGGATTGTGTTTGTGCAATGCTCTCCAGCAGAAGGGAAACGTTTGATTCAGCGAGTGCAGCAAGATTTGCCTCAGAAGCAAATGGAAACTTTAACCCTAGATCAACCTATCCGCAATCTCTATGACATTATTGCCAATCTTGCAGATAGAGATAAATTAAACCTTCTTTTCATTGAAGGTTTGGAGAAATCTTTAGAAGAGTACATTAAACCTGGTTATAGGGGAGATGGGGATTATTACAATATGGACACCGTTCCTCCTATCCTCAATCACTTAAATCAGAGAAGGGAAATATTTCGCGCTCGCTTCACCAATCTTTGTTTTGTCTTCATCTTACCATATTTTGCAATCAAATATTTTATTCGTCGTGCTCCTGATTTTTTTGATTGGAGTGCCGGGGTTTTTGCAATTTCTTCCCCACAGGAGCAACCGCTAATAGACGAATTCTATAAAACCTCGAAAGCTCTAAAGGAAATTAAAGATGATTTTGATGAATTTTCTGAAGCTATTTTAGACAATTCATATAGATGGGAAGAAAAGTACGAGCAACTAACTCACCACCTTATGCAAGCTTTCAACATGCAAGGAAAAATTGGCGATTCTTCTGGTAAATTACCATCTCTCAAAGCTTTATATATGCCCTTCAAACTCAATAAAAATTATAAGCTAGCCTTATCTTACTACGATAGATTAATTGAGATTTACCTATCCATGGAACTTAATAGAGGTAATTTTTTGAAAGAGTCAGGACGCTGGGAAGAAGCAATTAATAGTTATAATAGGGTAATTGAAATTCAGGAAAATTTATACCAAGCATGGTATAATAAAGGAGATGCTTTGGAGAAATTAGGACAATGGACCGATGGGATTACCTGCTATAATAAAGTCATTGAAATTAAGCCAGATTTTTATCAAGCTATATACAAAAAAGCTGCCTCCTATGGTATGATAGGAAATACTGAATCAGCCCTAGAAAACTTGCAACGAGCAATTGAAAGAAGTTCTCATGATGTGCGAGAGTGGGCAAAAACAAATCCAGCTTTTAAAGAACTTCGACTAGATCCAAGGTTTCAAGAATTAATGAAACCATATTCATAGTAGGGTGGGTAAGATGGTATAAAAATTAGAATTCATAGAAGATTAATGTAATGGCTTGCCCACCAATTTATTCAACTTTCTGGCTGGTGGGCAATCAGAATTAACCCTCATGATAGGGGAGCAACCGTTTACAAAATTGCCCACCCTACGTGAAACCATGAATGGGTTTTATACGGTAGGATGAGAAAAAAAGTCGCCCAAACTCCAAGAAACTTCCGACGATTCTGAATATCTCAATCCCTGGTTGAAGTGGTTAGTGCGTCCCTTTCTCGTTTCCCTTCCCGGATTAAATAGAATTAGAACATCTGAAACTACTCCAGGAAGAAAAGCTAGAAATTATCTCCATTTGGGGTCCCACTTTTCTCAAAGTTCATCTAGACTATATCCAGGAACAGAGAAGAGAATTATGGGAAAAACTGAAATTAAAACTTCGAGGCGATCGCGCTCAACTACTCTTAGAACCAGAAATTCCCTGGACTGAAATTTGGCCTAATTTGAGGTTGTTCTCCCTGAATATGGATGGGAGTGCGTTAACAGTGAGATGCACAGCACGAATTCTGCCTTGGATGCTAAGAAGCAGGAACCAAACATCTTCCGTCTGGTTACTCTGAAAAGCGGACCTTGATGCCTAAACGACGAAATGAGTGAGAATTTTGCAGACGCCATAATTGGCAATTACGCCGCTTGGGCATCCTCCGTGAATGTAACTGCGATTGATTTCACCTACGGTGTTCTTTACGGGACGCGCCAACAGTCAAACAAAAAAGACTGGCATATTCTAAGGAACCTAAAACAGAAGAAACCTTTCGCGATAACGATTGATCCATCGAACCGCTGGAACTGTCAGTTTCAGGACCAGGGAATTACTGTGGACGTTGCAGTAAGAGTTGGTCTCGATTGGTGGAACAATTTGGGTGGCGAATATTGCTGGATCGAAGTTTTTATTGCCCTGATACGGGCGTCTATTAATGCTGGAGCATCCGATTCTTCAAGTTACCAGTATACAATTTCTGATCTGAATGACATTGTTACCACCTCAAACATAAGAGAAGATTATAATGTGTCACTTTTGCAACGTAGTCAGATTCCTTGGCTCTTTCTGATGGCAAGACACTTCTGTGACAACCTAACCGACTAAATGCCCAACAATGCGCCGGAAAGGAATCGCACACAGCCGGGACTTGAACAAGAGATCTAATAGAAGTAGATGGTAAGATATTCCCTTATCTCTCTTCTCTTCTTCTCTGCGTTCTCTGCGTCTCTGTGGTTCATTGAAAAAGTTAACTTAAAGTCACCAACTTTATGATTAGACTGCAAAAAGTTTTATCTCAATGGGGTATTGCTTCTCGACGTCAAGCTGAGAAAATGATTCTCCTGGGACGAGTGGAAGTCAATGGCAATATAGCTCACCTCGGGCAAAAAGTCAACCCCCATAGAGATAGAATAGAAGTAGATGGTAAAATAATTAAACCAGAAGAACGTCCCTCCTCTATCTATCTCCTCCTCAACAAACCCCTAGGGGTAGTTTCTACCTGTAAAGATACCAAGAATCGCCCTACAGTTCTAGACTTACTCCCCCCAAAACTGCGTCAGGGACAGGGAATCCATCCTGTAGGAAGACTAGACGCTCAATCTACTGGAGCATTACTCTTAGTAAACGATGGTTCCTTAACCCTCACCCTCACCCATCCTCGTTATCACCTACCCAAAACCTATCATGTTTGGGTGGAGGGAAAACCGACAAAATCCCTCTTAGAAACTTGGAGAAATGGTATCATATTAGATGGAACAAAAACCTTACCCGCCCAAGTGCGACCCTTGAAACAAAGACGAGGAGAAACCCTATTAGAAATAGTTCTCAGAGAGGGAAGAAACCGTCAGATAAGAAGAACTGCATCCCAACTAGGTCTAACTGTTGTCTCCCTCCATCGGATCTCCATCGGTCCCATTAAACTTCAATTGCCCGGTGAACCCCTGTTATCGGGTCAATATCGTCCCTTAAAAGATTTTGAGTTGGATTTTTTGGTTTCACCCTATATTTTCTGTATGCACTCCCTAATTACCTGAGTAATACTCTGAGACTTACTCTTAGCCACAGATTGCAGTTTCTGGTACTCTTCTGCATTCAACCACATTTGGAAGATATTTTCCGGTGCCCGATCCTGAAGGTAGATAAGGTGTTTGAGGCGATCGCTCAACTCCTCAGTCAAAACATCAGCTCCATAGCGCCACTCCCAGTTTCCCTTAGTAACCCCTGGTTGATTCATCTTCCCATTACTACCCAAACCCAGAATATCCTGCAAGGGAAAGATAGCTTGAATAGCATTAGAATTGAGAGCGAAGCGGATTAAACTCCAGTGAATCCCCTCTTCTGGGTTAATGGTGCCTAGATATTCCGTCACCCTCCCCTTTTCTTCCGGTGTCCGTTCCTCGAACCAACCCACTGTGGTATTATTATCGTGGGTTCCCGTATAGACGATACAATTTGGATTGTGGTAATTATGGGGTAAGAAAGGATTATCCGGTCCAGAATCAAAGGCAAATTGCAGGACTTTCATCCCCGGAAACTGAAATTTATCTCGCAAAGCTTCCACTTCCGGGGTAATGACACCCAAATCTTCTGCCACAATAGGCAACTTACCCAACTGCTCATTCACCTTGTGGAACAACGCTTCTCCCGGGGCTTCAATCCACTGACCATTAACAGCAGTCTTTTCCCCTTGGGGTACTGCCCAAAAAGCTTGGAAGCCCCGGAAGTGGTCGATGCGAATCAAATCCACAGAATTCAGGGAATACTGGATTCGTCGCACCCACCACTGAAAGTCCGTCTGCTGCAATTTCTCCCAATTATACACCGGATTGCCCCACAGTTGACCCGTAGCGCTGAAATAATCCGGGGGCACCCCTGCCATTAAAGCTGGTTCTCCCGTTCTGGTATCCAGGGAAAAAATCTCTTGATTTGCCCAAACATCCACACTATCGTGGGCTACATAGATAGGCAGATCTCCTAATATAGAGATACCTCGATAGTTAGCATAGCGTTTGAGCTGCTCCCACTGGCGGAAAAACTGAAACTGGAGGAATTGATAGAAGAAAATCCTGTCTTTAAGGCGATATTGCCACCTTTGGACTGCTTCTGGTTCCCGTTTAGCGATGGACCTTTCCCACCTATGCCAACTCAAACCATTATTGGTTTCCTTAATAGCCATGAAGAGGGCATAGTCATCCAACCATTCCTGATTATTGGCGCAAAACTGCTTGAATTGCTGGTTCTGTTGTGAGGAGGCTCCTGCCTTAAAATTATTGCACGCTTTCTGAAGCAAAGGCATCTTAGTTTTGATAACCAGTGGGTAGTTCACATATTCCTTGGGTAACTTTGGCAACTGGTTCAAATCCACCCCATTTAGCCAACCATCTGAGAGCAACTTTTCCAGACTAATTAGGAGAGGATTACCTGCGAAGGCTGAATAGGATAAATAAGGAGAGTTGCCGTATCCGGTAGGTCCTAAGGGCAAAACCTGCCATAACTGTTGAAAACTCTCTGCTAGAAAGTCTACAAAGCGATAAGCTTCACTTCCTAAATCCCCAATACCAAATGGACTGGGAAAAGAAGTGGGATGGAGTAAAATGCCGCTGGCTTTAGAATCAAACATAGTGGTTAGTTATTTTTTACTGAAATTGTCTCATAAGAGCTGCTAGAAAAGTCAATCCGTCAAAATTACGTTTATCTAGTTTTATAAATTTCCCTTCGATGACCGATTTCGACTACAAGAACCAAAAGATGTTGAGCTTTTATAGTATAAATCACTCTATATTCTCCTACTCGCAAACGTAACAGTGCTTTTCTTCCTCTAAGAACCTTCACTACCATAGCCTTAGGTTGGGTTGAGTGCAAGCGTTACCCAACATAGATTGGTGCTGTTGGGTTTCGGCACCTCTTCCCAACCTACAGTTGCTGAGTTTTTTATTATGAGCATTTAACTGGATGTGATATAACTCTATAGTATACATAATCCTTAAGAATCTAATTCAGCTTTGAACTGTTCCCAAGAAATTGTCCCCTCCTCATGAGCTGATAACAGTCCTACAAGCCCGGCGATGGTATCTAAGAGGTCTTCATATTCCTCCAAATCTAAAACTACCAATTGTCCACAACCTATCTTTTCCCATAGTTGTGAGACTGATAAGCCTAACTTATAAGCTATAGATTGTACTCCTTCCAAAGCTTTATTAGTATAACCCTTTGAAGAAACTTTTGCACTTATTTGAGAATTATCTGTAACCATCAGCGTTCATCAGCTAAATACGGCGGTTCTTTTAACAGTATCATTATGACATACGATCCAGAGTGCGGTATTGAATTGCTTCAGCAACGTGAGCAGGTTGCAAATCTTCCTCTCCTGCTAGATCGGCAATGGTGCGAGAGACTTTCAACACCCGATCCATAGCGCGAGCGGAAAGTCCTAACTTACGTATAGCTCCTTCCAAGAGATTGCTACTGGAATCATCTAGGAAGCAAAAACGACGCATATCTGCTCCTTGCATTTGAGCATTACACTTAGTATCTTCCTGAAAGCGTTCCACAGCACGGGAGCGTGCTTCTTTCACTCTCTCCCCCACTACCCTACTCTCTTCCCCCGTCTGCTGACTCATCATCTCTTCTGGTTTCAAGCGATTGACTGCTACTTGCAAATCGATTCTATCCATCAAAGGACCGGAAAGTTTCGCCCAATACTGTTCTCGTTGACGGGGTGAACAGCTACAGGGTTGGATCGGATCCCCAAAGTAACCACAGGGACAGGGGTTAGTACTAGCCACCAAGGTAAATTGGGCGGGAAAGACCACAGATTGGCGAGTGCGAGATATGGTCACATAACCGTCTTCTAAAGGCTGCCGCAAGTACTCTAACACGTTCCGTTTAAATTCAGTCAACTCATCTAAAAATAATACCCCTTGATGGGCTAAAGATATTTCTCCCGGACGGGGAAAACTGCCGCCCCCAACTAAGGAAGGACCGGAAGCGGAATGATGAGGACTGCGAAAGGGACGTTCTTGGATTAAAGAACCTTTATTTTTTAGAAATCCAGCCACGGAATGAATTTGGGAAACTTCCAGGGCTTCTGTAAAGGTTAGGGGTGGGAGGATACCAGGCAAACGTTTTGCTAGCATAGTTTTCCCACTACCAGGAGGTCCGACGAAGATTAAATTATGTCCCCCCGCTGCGGCAATTTCCAAGGCACGACGGGCGTGGTTTTGTCCTTTGACTTCTTTTAAGTCCGGGGTCAGGGCTGGCAATCGCTGTTCATCATCTTTATATCCATACCATATAACTGGTTCATATTGTTGTGGTCGGGAAAGAAAGTCCCCAACTTCAGCTATATTTTTAAATCCATACACAGCTATATCCTTAACCACTGCTGCTTCTTGGGCATTATCTGCCGGAACTACTAATACCCCAATGCCCAAGCGAGAAGCGGCAGCAGCAATAGGTAGGACTCCTGGTACCGGACGCAAGGTGCCGTCCAGAGAAACTTCCCCTAAAAATAAAGTATCCCCCAATAATTGAGCATCCACCTGTTCAGATGCGGTGAGAATACCGACGCTGATAGGCAGATCAAAAATAGGTCCTTGTTTGCGCAAGTCAGCAGGGGTGAGGTTAATCAGAATCTTGCGCACTGGAAAGGCAAAGCCGCTATTTTTTAAGGCAGCTTTTACTCTTTCTCTCGATTCTTGCACTGCTGTATCCGGTAAACCAACGATGATGGTTTTCGGCAGTCCTGGGGAGACATCTACTTCAACTCCTACCTTAACGGCATTAATGCCAATAATGGAAGCACTCCAAACCCGAGCTAGCATATCATTCAGTTACTAGTTAGCAGTTCTTTCAGAATTTTCACGATGTCATAGTTAGTATAATCTGATTTTGTAGCTATATAGGGGAAAAATTTATGAGCGACACTATTTTTGGCAAGATTATCCGTCGAGAGATTCCAGCTGATATTGTTTATGAGGACGATCTGGCTTTAGCCTTTAAAGATATCACACCTGTTGCACCAACTCACATCTTGGTGATTCCCAAAAAGCCCATTTCTAAATTAGAAGATTCTACCCCAGAAGACCAAGCACTTCTGGGTCATTTACTCTTAACTGCTAAGAAAGTGGCGGCTGAAGCGGGGCTTACTAATGGCTATCGGGTGGTCATTAATAACGGTAAACATGGGGGGCAAACTGTTTATCACTTGCATTTACATGTTTTAGGCGATCGCCCGCTGAAATGGCCTCCTGGTTGAAACACGTACTAGTTACCAGTAGAGTGTAGAGTGTGGGGGTGAGTTGTTCTGCTCACCATCGCTACAATGGGGGTTGTAACTAGAATTTGGTGATTAGCTCATGAAAAATAATCTAATTTCCTTAATTTCCATCGCTCTATTTACTTTAATTCCCCTTGCTTCCAACTCCCAAGAATATCCCGACTGTTTCAGGCTGGACGAGAACGGTATCCTAACTGACCTCACCTCTATCTGTGGAGAGGGAGAAGAGTCCAGTTTGGGTTCACCTAGTGCTGTAGGAGGTAGGTTTGAAGTGGCCATCAAGCGCCGGCAGAGTAACATTCCCGTGGTTGATGTTATTTTTAACGACGGTATCACCTTCGAGATGTTCTTCGACACTGGTGCTAGTCAGATTATCATTAGTCCCCAAATGGCGGTTGCTCTTAAAATTGAAGAAGAAGGCAAGGTGCCTGTCTCTACCGCAGGTGGTAGGATAATGGCTGGGAAAGGTCGTGTCAAGAGCGTTCAAGTGGGGAATATTGTCCTTAACGATCTAGAAGTCCTAATTTCTCCAGCCCTTGATTTTGGTCTTCTGGGACAAAACTTCTTTGGAGATTATGATGTAACCATTAAAGAAGATACCATTGAATTTCGTCCACGGTAGAGTAGAATAGGGAGTTGGCAGTAATAAAGGAGAAAGACTCAATGGCTCGGATGTACTACGACGAAGATGGAAATTTAGACCTACTGGTAGATAAAACAGTAGCCATTATTGGCTATGGTTCTCAAGGACACGCTCACGCTCTCAATCTCAAAGATAGTGGGATTAACGTCATTGTCGGACTATATCCGGGCAGTAAGTCCATTCACCTAGCCGAAAAGGAAGGTTTAACAGTTAAGAATGTAGCAGATGCAGCAGCAGCAGCTGACTGGATTATGATTCTGCTACCGGATGAAGTGCAGAAGACAGTTTATAAGCAGGAAATTGAACCCCATTTAACTGAGGGGAAGGTACTTTCTTTTGCTCATGGTTTTAACATTCACTTCGGTCAAATTGTGCCTCCACCTTCAGTAGATGTGGTTATGGTGGCTCCGAAAGGTCCGGGACACCTGGTACGGCGAACTTACGCACAAGGGGAAGGGGTTCCCTGTCTCTTTGCTGTCTATCAAGATGCTACGGGACAAGCACGGGAGCGAGCTATGGCTTATGCTAAAGGTATAGGTGGCACCAGGGCAGGTATCTTGGAAACCTCTTTCCGGGAAGAAACGGAAACAGACCTCTTCGGGGAGCAGGTTGTCTTGTGCGGTGGTTTGACTGCTTTGATAAAGGCTGGCTTTGAAACCCTAGTAGAAGCAGGCTATCAACCAGAATTGGCTTATTTTGAGTGCCTCCACGAAGTTAAACTGATTGTGGATTTGATTGTGGAAGGGGGTTTAGCTAAAATGCGGGATAGTATCTCTAATACCGCTGAGTATGGAGACTACACTCGCGGTCCGAGAATTGTTACTGATGAAACCCGAGAGGAAATGCGTCAAATTCTCAAGGAAATTCAAGCAGGACAATTTGCGCGGGAATTCGTCTTAGAAAATCAGGCAGGTAAACCGGGATTTACTGCCATGCGCCGTCAGGAAGCGGAACATTCCATTGAGGAAGTGGGCAAGGAGTTGCGAGCTATGTTTAGTTGGTTAAAGGATAAATAAATTATTTATTGTGTAGGGGCGCAAGGCTTACGCCCTCCCATGGCATGCGCCCGCAAAGGTAAGAGGGAAGGAGTTTAGGATAAGTTTTTATAATTGATGAATGATTTTAATATAAGAAATACTTATCTGAAAGTGGTTGACATAGGTGGTTTTTGTGGATATGATAAGCGTGGGGAAAGGTGGGCGCAAAAAAAACCGCAGAACCCCTAATGTTGAGCAAATATACAATTGAAATTGAAAAGAGGGTTAAATTCAACCTCCCTACAAGGCAAAATCTGCCTACCATGTACGAATTACCCAGTGAGGAGGAATGTGGTTTGCCTGATTGGTTTGCTGTAATAGGGGTGGATCGACTTTATCAAAAACATTCCCTGCGGTTGAACTATGTTATTTGGCAAGAAAAAGTAGTCCCTTCTATTGTTATAGAATTTTTGTCTCCCAGAACAAAAAATGAAGATTTGGGTAAGAGTGAGTCTCAAGGGAAACAACCCACAAAATGGGAAGTTTACGAGAAAATCTTACGTATTCCCTATTATATAGCATTTGACGGGATAACATGGGTGCTCCTTATAATTGACCAAAATAATCGTAGGTTAGGTGATCGGTACTCAACCCAACATAGGTTGGCGCTGTTGGGTTTCACCACGATAAGCCCAACCTACAGTTGCTGATTTTTTGTTATGGGCATTCAACCGGATGTAATATAAATTAGGGCGATCGTTTCCTAAGCTGGCTATTAATTTGTAGCCAATCAGCTAATCTCTTTATATCTACTTCCTGTGTCTGGAAGCTAGCTGCCAAATCTAGGAAAAAACTGGCAGCCTCAACTTCAGAAGCTGTCAGCTCAATCCCATTGACGAATAAAAATGTATACACTGCAATCAGAGTAATCCTCTTATTCCCGTCTACAAAACAATGATTTTTAACCAGTCCATAGCCGTAGGATGCAGCTAAATCGTATAGAGTTACACCATCACAGTAGCGATACAGGTTTCTGGGCTTGTTCAAGGTTGACTCAAGAGCGCCCCGATTCGGAACTCCTGGAGCGCCCCCCGATTCTGCCAAGATTTCGACTTGAACGAATGCGCGGCAGTCCCCACACGCTCGCTTTCCTGACCTCGGTAGGCGCTCGCTCCTGAGCGCAGCAGGGTGGCGAAGGATAGCGCGGGAATTTCTGGGTGATGCCCCCTCAATTCCCAACTACGCTTTAGGTTTGTTCTGAAATTTTATATACTGCCGTAGCTTCTTAATTGGCGCACCACCACTAGAAGCTACATAGTAGGAACCAGACCAAAAAGAAACATCAGAACAGTAAAATTTCTTGACTTCACTTTATTCGGCTAGTAGATGCTTTTAGGGAGCCAGCGACTGCTGAGATTGAGTTTCTAGGGTGAAAATATATCAATAAGTTGACATGGTCAGATTCGCCCGAAAACTTAATTATTTTACAGCCCATTTTCTCGCAAACTTGATTGCACATGGTTTCTATGCGGGCAAGCATAGGGGCGTTAATAACTTTCCGACCATATTGGGTCACAAATACAAAATGCAGTAGCACACTAAAAACGCCCTTTTCTTAGTTTCATTAGAGTCGAGGGGTGTGTTGCCACACCACCCCTCTCCTACGACACCGAAGGTGCCGCCTTTGGCGTCCCGGACGTGAGACTTTCACCTCATCCGGCTCAGGTGCTTCTACGCCAATGGGAGGCGCGCTTTACGAGTCCGTCCTTAATTCGCTTGCGGTGACACCGAAGGTGCCGCCCTTGGCGTCCCACCTGCTTTTGGTGACATTCCCGATGGAGAGCAACTAGATTTTTGCGTTTCCAGTTGTTGTGGTTACCATCTATGTGATGCAATTCCACGGTACCATCTATCTCCATGAACAATCGATTGCAATGAGCGCATCTTCCTTTCTATCAGCGGTAGGCCCGCTGTATAGCTTAGAATTTCGGCCTACCCAATAACTTAACTTGCCATTGTAAGGTGAGGCATCACCTTTGACCCCCGCCATTAATCAATGCCGGGGGCCGTTGACTTTCCAGGGTACGCTAGGGAAGGCTTTCCTTACCTGCTCACAAGTGAGCTGGCGCTTTGCAGCCCCTTGCGGCTTTTTGCCCTTAGTAGCCAGCCGTCGTGCTTTCTCTGCTTCCTTCAGAGTCATCCTAAGCTTTTCAGCTCTCAGCTTACGCCACACCCAATGATTGAGGGACCATAGAGAGTGCTGAACGAGTATCGCAGCTTCGATGATATTGCCTCCAGCCCCGGACTTGTGACTCTATCCTCTTCAGGCGAGCTTCCGTGGTTGCACCACAATTCCTGAGTTGCTTTAACCAAGGCCAAAATGCTCTCATAGTTCTTTTTACTCGGTGTGGATTTGAAGACTCCCCTGGAATTAACTCTAAAGTTCCACCCAAGAAAGTCAAATCCATCCGTGGCTTTACTTACCTTAGTCTTATCTTCATTGATTTTTAGCCCTCTGGACTTTAAGAATTCGTTTATATCATCCCTGAGCTTTTGGATATCCGCACCAGTTTTGATGATAAACACCGCGTCATCCGCGTAACGTATACCCCTTATGAGAGTTCCATCTCTACGACTATTTTTCCATTGATTCAACCCCAGGTTCTCAAATCCATCTAGGGCGATATTGGCCAGTAGTGGCGAGATTACCCCGCCTTGGGGAGTCCCCTTAATACTGGAGGGGTATTCACCGCAGACGCCAACTTTCACCGCAAGCCTGAGACCCTTCAGAGCCTCCTTCGGCAGAATCACCCTTCTGAGCATGACCTCGTGGTCAATTTCGCCCTGGCGCATTTGCTGATATCAGTTTCTAGAACCAGCTTATTCTTACCATCGGCTTTGCGGTTGAGATTATTAAAAATCAGCTTTTGTGCGTCCGCAGTACAGCGTCCGGGTCTGAAGCCGTAGCTTCTTTCCCCGGCTGTGGCCTCGTAGGCAGGCTCCGCTGCTAATTTGAGCAACGCTTGCCATGCCCGGTCCGCCATTGTAGGGATGCCTAAACCCCGAACTTTGCCATTTGGCTTCGGGATATTTACCCTTCTCAGTTGCTGGTGTCTCCAGTGATGCCATTGCTGAATGAGGCTTCTGACACAATACTAGACGCTCTCGTTTGATTCGTGCGGTTTTTCCATCAACTCCGGGGGCCTTACGCCCTCGATTCAACTGTGTTACTTGTTTGACGGCCCTAGCTCTGGGCTGCACGACTCTGTAACAGGAGTCGTTGTAAGCGTTTGACTTTGGCTTTCTGATTGTTATGCATGCGCTTTGAAGATGCACCGCTGTAACCGAAAGACCTGATTGTGGAATTGCTTCCAAGGCAAATCTTTCCAGACGTCGTCAGCCCTCAGGCTTACTTCTCGCGCCCGCAGGAATACTGCTAGGTGGAGTCCTAAGTCTCTCAGACTGCGGTATTCGTTTGGGGCTAATTTAGTGACTTGCACTGTTTAAGCTCCTTCTATCGCTCTACTAATTACAAGATAGGCTCTCTTCTCTTTAGAAACCTTCGGGCAGTTACGCCTTTCTTACCCTCGCTCTTCCGATAGGCCGTTAATCACGCGACCCCACCACCTCATATGTTAGGCTTGCAATCCCCTATTTTGGTGGAAGTTGAGCGAGTTTTTACTCGTTTTGAATCAACTATTGTTACGAACCCTTGGGACTCATCCGTTGGGCCATCCCCAGCTCAGGAATGTAAGTGGCCAATCTCTACCCTTACGAGCCTTTTTCGGGGTCTCTTCTGTCGTCTGTAACGGCCTTCCGACAGTGTCGGTTGTTGGGTCTTTTTTCAGATGATTCACGCTAAGTTATCCCGGTGTTCTCCCTGTTAGCGGAAGTATCTCTGCCTAACCGTTTGGCCGCACTTTACCGCCCTGTTGCCAGCTTCAGCCTGATGATTAATCTCACTGTGGCCAGCCCGGAGGGCGCGGCTGCGCAGGAGCAGGGGATTCACGCGATTCCTTCGCGGGAGAGACTTGGTTACACGATTTCTGACTGTGGCCTCCCTCTCATAGTTCATTCAGTAGCAGGCTGGGTAATTTCTACCTTAGGGTTTCGGAATTCCACATTGGTTTTCCTAATTTCCCTCGCGGTTATCGCGTTCAGGCACTAACTCGGAAGTCTGTTTTCAGCCCCTTTCGGTGGCCTAGATTGGCAGTTCCGATGTCCCGGAAACCCAGCCCTAGCTTCGTTTCGGCTTACGCCGCGACTTTACTTGCGCTTGATCGAGCCGCACATCTTGACAACCTATACCTAAACTGCTATAGTGAGGATATCTAATTAGCGCGACTCGTCCCTTCTGTTTTGCCTTTTGGGTCAGAAAGACCCAAAAGGTCAGAAAGCAAAGATGACGGGCATCAAGAGGATCGAGATATCAATGCAGCTCAAGTAATGTTGGCTTGGGCTAGGGGTCAGGAACTGGTCTCTTTAGATGTGGAGCCGCCGAGCTTCTACCGATTGCGGAAGCATGAGGCAACTCGGAGCGTTGAAGCGTCAGAAACGTCTAGCTCAAGCATAGCGGCTAGACGTGGTTCACCCATCGATGGAGTGCGGCTCGATCAAGCGCGAAAGTCGCGGCGCAAGCCAAAACATAAGCTAGGGCTTGGTTACCGGGACATCGTCTCCGATAATCTAAGCCCCCGCCATCACGGATGCCGGGGGCTGAAAACGGACAAACGATTCCTACCTGAACGCGAGACCCATAAGGGAAACGCGAGAGAAATTAAGTGACTCAAACAGGGTCACCGAACCTCTAAGGTAGTGATTACCGAACCTTGACAACTGAATGAACTATGAGAGTGAGGGCACGGTCAGAAATCGTGTAACCGAGCCTCTCCCGCCTGCGCAGCCGCGCCCTCCGGGCTGGCCACCGTGAGGTTAATCACCAGGCGGAAGCTGGCAGCAGGGCGGGACTGGAGCTGACGAGCGGGACGCCTTGGGCGGCACCTTCGGTGTCGTCGGTAACACCGCTAACAGGGAGAACACCGGGATAACTTAACGTGAATCATCTGAGAAAAGACCTAATAAAGGACACTGCCAAACCGCTTTAGAGCAGAAAAGATACCGAAAGAAACTCGTAAGACTATCGTCAGGTACTTACATTCCTGAGTTGGTGATGGCCCAATGGATGAATCCCAAGGGTTCATAACAATAGTTCATTCCCAACGAGTAAAAACTCGCTCGACTTCCACTGAAGCAGGGGACTCCAAGCCCGACATGTGAGGTGGTGGGTCGCCTGATTAACGGCCTATCGGAAGAGCGAGGGTAAGAAGGGTGTAACTACCCGAAGGTTTCTACAGAGAAGAGACCCAATGTAATTATCAGAGCGAATAAGGTCGCCAATCTGTGACTATCACTAACCAAACTCCAATCGAATACCGCAGCCTATGGGCTATGAGACTCCATTTGACAGCATTCCTGCTAATGGGGAGGACTAGCCGACGGGCTGACGATGTCTGGAAAGACCTACCTTGGAAGCGATTCCGGGGTCAGGTGTTTCGGTTACAGAGGTGCATCTTCAAAGCGCAAAAAGACAATCAAAAAGCCAAAGTCAAACGCTTACAACGGCTCCTATTACAAAGCCGTGCAGCCCAGAGCTAGGGCCGTCAAACAAGTAACACAGCTCAATCAAGGGCGTAAGTCCCCCGCCGGAGTTGATGGTAAAACCGCACTCTCTACCAGAGAGCGTCTAGTGTTATGTCAGAGGCTGCAATAAACTGGTACCACTGGAGACACCAGCAACTGAGAAGGGTTAATATCCCCAAGCCTAACGGCAAAGTAAGGGGTCTAGGCATCCCTACAATAGCTGACCGGGCGTGGCAAGCGTTGCTCAAGTTAGCAGCGGAGCCAGCCTATGAAGCAACTGCCGGAGAAAGGAGCTACGGCTTCAGACCCGGTCGCTGTACTGCGGACGCACAAAAGCTCATCTTCAACAATCCGAAGAGTAACGCCAATGGTAAGGACAAGATGGTGCTAGAAACAGACATCCCTCTTATGCTTCGATGAAATAGACCACCAGGTCATGCTTAGAGGGGTAGTCCTACCCAAAGAGGCTCTCAAAGGTCTCAAGCTTGCTGTGAAAGCTGGTGTCCGTGGTGAATACCCCTCCAGTATCAAGGGCACCCCCCAGGGTGGAGTGATTTCACCCTTACTGGCCAATATCGCCCTAGATGGACTTGAGAACCTAGGGTCTGACCAATGGAAGAAAAGGCACACCAACGCACTCATAAGGGGTATCCGTTACGCGGATGACGCGGTCTTTATCTGTAAACCCGAAGCCGACACCACACGGCTAAGAGAAGATATCGACAGATTCCTGGAGACCAGGGGGCTACGAATTAACGAAGCTAAGACTAAGGTGAGTAAAGCTACGGATGGGTTTGACTTCCTAGGGTGGCGCTTTCGGGTGAATTCCCGTGAAGTATTCAAATCAACACCGAGTTCCAAAAATTATGTAGACATAAAGGCCAAGGTTAAAGCTACTCAGGAATTGTGGTATGACCACGGAAGCTCGTCTGAAAAGGATAGAGTCACAAGTCCGAGGCGGTCGCCAGAATCACTCAAACTGCGATACTCGTTCAGCATTTGCTATGGTCACTCAAACAATGGGTATGGCACAAATTGAGAGCTGAAAAGCGCAGGATGGCGACTATGGAAGCAGAGAAAGCACGACGGCTCGCCACTAAGGGGATTAAACCCCAAGGGGCGGCCAAACGACAGCTCACCAGTGAGCAGGTACATATTGCTTTCCCAGCAATTCCCTGGAAAGTCAACGACCCCCGGCATTGATTAATGGCGGGGGTCAAAGGTGATGCCTCACCCTACGATGGGAATATTTCCTATTGGGTTGGTCGGAATTCCAAGCTATATAGCGGGCCAACCGCTGAAGCAATTAAGCGACAAAAGGGCAAATGTCAGCACTGCAACCGATTGTTCATGGAGATGGATGGAGCCGTGGAGTTGCACCACATCGATGGCAACCATAACAACTGGAAACGTAAGAATCTAGTTGCCCTCCACCGAGAGTGTCACCAGGCGCAAGCAATACATCGCAAGCGTATTAAGGACGGTCAATGTCAGCGCGCCGTAAAGGCATAGAGGCACCTGAGCCCCCGGCATTGATTAATGGCGGGGGTGAAAGTCGCACGTCCGGGACGCCAAAGGCGGCACCTTCGGTGTCGTAGGAGAGGGGCGAGGCGGTAACGTCTCCCTCGACTCTAATCATCGAAGTAGGATAAACGCAGATGGGAAGGATGGGGATAATTAGGGCGATCCGGGGTGAAACACCGGATCTGCTACCGCAGATCGCTCTCTCATTCTCATCAATTCAGGGAGAACATTGATCGCTGATTCTAATCCCCTCACTCCCCACCACTTTGTCTCTTCATTCCATTTTATTCCTTTTAGGTTGGCGCTATAGAGGTTGGCGTATTGGAGGTTGGCGTTATCAAGGTTGGCGTTATAGAGGTTAGCGTTTATGAGGTCAGCGCTATCAAGGTTGGCGTTATAGAGGTTGGCCTGATAGAGGTTAGCGTGATAGAGGTTTGCACCACTCAGAAAAGCACCAACAATACGGGAAAAAGTGGCATTACCAAGAGATTCACTATAATTGATGATGCGAGATAACTTATCCTTATCTTTCGGTATCCCCTCCTTATTCACCTTCCCACAGAGATGAAAAGACAGCTCCAGATCCTGCTTTTTTCCATATCGTTGTAATTCCAGGAGCAAAATCAACACATTCAAACCCGTGTAGATATCCACTTGTCGCAATCCCAGAAAGGTTTTCTTCCCTAGAATGGGATTTTGTCGCAATTTTCCCATCTTCCAGAGAGGATAATTTTCCTTTCCTTCCTCAGGGAACACGTCTATATACTCCCCTTCACACCATTTGTGATAAAAATCCTCCAAGGTGGTAAATAATTCTTCCGGTTCAAACCCCTGATTTTCCCCCAACAACCCAAATAAGTAGTCCACAATTTCCCTAGTGAGGTTCCCGTATCCCAGTAAATCGTAGATTTCCTTGGGTTGGGGTGATTCGAGGAAACATTGTTCCATCGCTTTTGCGCAGAAAAACTCACTAAAGCTTTTGTGAAAAAATTCCACCGCTCCTGTATCTGCTGATTTGAGATAAAACGCAGCTAAAGCATTTTTTAAGTTATCCTCCTCCTTCCCCTGGGCAATTTTGCTCATGGAATCAGCAATTTTCTGGTCAAATTTCTCCAACCTCTCTATTACTGCTTTGATAGTACAATATTCTCCTCCTGACTGAATTACACAAATTCCTGCACTCATCAAAACTTGCTCCAATTCTGGTGGTGTTAACCCCACAATCTTCTTTTGCTCATATTCATCACGCTGCTTTGTTAAAACCCATTGAATGGATTGGTTATAAATCTGGATTTTTGCTCCCATTTCCCCTTGGTTTTGGAAAGTTTCCCTCTTAATGTTCCCATCTCGGTGCATAACAGCTAAAAGATAGAGAAGGAGGGGTTCGGGAGCTAATTCTTTTTGCACCGTTTGGGGACAATGAGTCAAAAACCCCCTAAATTTTGCTACCTCCTCTTCCCCCACAACCAGTTCCCATTTTTCCAACCACTTCCCTTGTAATGCAGAATTCATGGAAGCAATGGTGGTTTCCTCCTTGGGATAAGTCAAATCTTGAAAAGCTAAAGGACGTCCAGTGAGAATAATCTGGTGAGGTGTTCTTTCTTGGAAGCGAACAATTTGATCCAAAAACTTCTGAACCCCAAACACTCTCCCTTCCATTCTCAACTCGTCAAAACCATCCAAAAAGATTAAATAGCGCTGTTTTTCATTTTTGAGCCAATTTTGCCCTAATTCCTTGATTGTTGGTTCCAGAGTATCCGTCAAATTTGCTTTGAAATCATCTATATCCCGCAAACGAATCCAAATAGGTATCCAAAGAGGATGCAAATCTCGTCGCACCCGAAAAGAAAAAAGACGAGAGAACACAGTTTTTCCTCTTCCTGGTGCTCCCATAATCACCAAAACTCGGTTAGATTTTTCTTCCAGCTTCCTCTTTACCCAATCTTCCAAACTTTCTCCCTCTTCAGTTTCCAAGGGAACGTATATTTGCTCCAAAGTTAAATCATCATCCCCCAAAACCTTCTCTTGAGGTTGACGCTCGATGATATCTTCGTAGTACTCTTCAATTCTTTTATAGATACTCTCCTGATTTTCCCCACCTAGATAAATAGGGATCGCACCATCCACCTTATCCCCTGCTTCCCGCGCTGCTTTTTTTTAATAATCCTCCGTTTTCCAACTCACCCAACCCGTAACAACCTCTCTTACCCTTTTGTCTGTCATTCCTCCTGCTTTTAAGAAAGAAGACAAACTGCTATTGAACGCTTGAGCTAACCGAGAAGTATGAAAACCCTATAAAATTTCCTGAGCTAATTCCTGGTTCACCTTATAGGGAGGTAATTGACAATCCTGTGGTAGCTCTTCCGGCAAATTCAAAGAAAGTTTTTGTTCCTCAAAGCTTTGTAGATAATAAGTAAGAGCATGTGAATTCACAAAATCCTCAAGAGAAACCTTATTATCATCAGAAGCTAAAGCTTCCAGGAAGTTACAACCAGCAGCAACAGGAACTGCACCCGGTACCCCCAGAGCAGTCGCAAACTTTGCCGCAGAACCCATCAATTTCCTGATTTTTGGGTGTTGCAGGAATGATTTGAGTTTGTTTTGGATGGTAATTTGGGACACGTTTTTTTGGCGCCACTCTTTTCCAATTATATCATACACAGCAAATTTCATTTTGTCAACCCCTAAGGAAAAATTAATTATCTCGCGCAAAGTAGCCGCTCGAAAGACTCGCTCCAGCGCCAAGACGCAAAGGGGGAAAAAGCGATCTGCGGTAGCAGATCCGGTGTTTCACCCCGGATCGCCCTCCCTCTCTTTTCTCTCTTCTCTTCCTCTGTGTCCTCTGCGCCGGAGCGGTTTATATTACAAATATAATACACTAAACCACAAAAAAACTTTACAAAAAACATGGAAAAAAACTCCCTCTTTGCGGAAACAGAGAATATTGGTGTATTATGTTACGTTAAAAATGTAAGTATAAATTTGGTTCCTTCACCGCCTTAACCAATATAAACCTCCAAATTTATCCTGGGGAAAGGGTTGCCCTGGTGGGGTCTTCCGGTGCGGGAAAAAGTACTTTGATTAGTTTGCTCAATGGTACCTTATTACCAAGTACAGGGAAAGTTATTGTATGCAATCAAAATTTAGCTCGCCTTTCCCCCCGGAAGTTGCGTCAAATCCAAAGAGGAATAGGTACTGTGTATCAGCAGTTTCATTTAGTGGATAATCTGCGGGTGATTCATAATGTAAATGCAGGACATTTAGGTCGCTGGTCTTTTTGGAAAGCAGCTCTTTCCCTCATTTTCCCAATGTCCGTGAAGACTGCGACTGCTGCTTTAACCCGGGTGGGTATTCCCGAGAAGTTGTACGCACGAACCACCTTGCATAAAACCACTTTCCGGGGGACAGAAGCAAAGGGTTGCTTTAGCGCGGGTATTGGTGCAAAACCCCAAGGTAATTCTCGCTGACGAACCAATTTCTTCTCTGGATCCAGAATTAAGTCGGGAAATCATGGATTTGTTGCGCCTTCTCAGTGAACAAGAAGGGAAAACTCTAGTAGTGAGTTTACACTCCATTGCATTTGCTCGTTCTCATTGCGATTGCTTTATTGGTTTGCGTAAGGGCAGAATTGTTTTTGATGAGAGATCGGTTGCAGTTTCTCCAGCCACGATAGATGATTTATACAGGGAATGAGGAAGATATACAATATAGCCCCTAGTGGGCAATGCCCACCCTACCACTCCTTCCCCCCTTTGCGCCCTTCCCCTGGGCGAGACTCTTTATACTTATCACTGTTAAGGTACTTGTTAACTGCTCTCAATCTTTCTGATAATTATGGCAAAGGTTCTCGTATCCGATCCAATTGATAAATCTGGCATTGAAATTATCGCATCAGTCGCCCAAGTTGACGTCAAAACCAAAATCCCCCTGTCCGAACTGGTGAACATCATTCCCGAATACGATGCTTTAATGGTTCGTTCTGGCACCCAAGTAACAAAAGAAGTGATTGAGGCTGGGACTAACCTGAAAATTATCGGACGTGCAGGAGTGGGTGTGGATAACATCGACGTTACCGCTGCTACCCGTCAAGGGATTGTGGTGGTGAACTCGCCGGAGGGGAACACTATTGCTGCCGCCGAACATGCCATCGCTATGATGCTAGCTCTATCTCGTCACATTCCGCAGGCGTTCCAATCGGTTCAGAATAAGGAATGGAACCGCAAGCTCTTTCTCGGTTTTGAAGTTTATAAGAAAACGTTGGGTGTGGTGGGTTTAGGCAAAATAGGCTCCCATGTGGCTAAAGTGGGACGGGCGATGGGAATGAAAATTCTGGCCTATGACCCATTTATCTCTCAAGAACGGGCGGAGCGCCTGGGCTGTAGTCTGGTAGACTTGGATCTGCTCATAGCATCGGCAGATTACATCAGCCTCCACGTTCCCAAAACCCCAGAAACTAAGCATCTGATTAATGCTTCCTCCTTAAGTAAGATGAAACCAAATGCCCACATTATCAACTGCTCCCGTGGGGGAATCGTGGATGAGGAAGCATTGGTAGAAGCTTTGGAGGCGGGCAAAATTGGCGGAGCTGCCTTAGATGTTTTCGAGACTGAACCTCTGGGAGAATCAAAGTTGAGGGAATTAGGATCCAAAGTGATTCTGACTCCTCACCTAGGGGCTTCCACAGCGGAAGCTCAGGTGAATGTTGCTATTGATGTGGCGGAGCAAATTCGGGATGTTTTGTTGGGACTTTCAGCTCGCACTGCGGTGAATATCCCCGGACTGAATCCCGATGTGATGGAACAGCTGCGACTCTATCTCACATTAGCAGAAACTCTGGGCAACTTTGTCAGTCAACTAGCAGGAGGACGAATTGAGTCCTTAAATGTTAAATTGCAAGGAGAATTAGCTAGTAACGACAGTCAGCCCTTAGTGGTGGCTGCCATTAAAGGACTCCTATCCCAAGCCCTGCGAGAAAGAGTCAATTATGTGAATGCCCGCATTGAGGCTGAAGAGAGGGGCATTCGAGTGATAGAAACCAGAGATGGGTCGATTCGGGATTATTCCGGTTCTCTCCTCTTGGAAGCCCAGGGATCTTTGGGTACACATTCCGTTACCGGTGCTCTCCTCAGTAACGGGGAAATCCGCATCACCAATGTAGATGAGTTTCCCATTAACGTACCTCCCACTAACTATATGCTCTTTACCCTCCATCGGGATATGCCTGGAATTATTGGAAAAATAGGTTCCATACTGGGTAGCTTTAATGTTAATATCGCTAGTATGCAGGTGGGGCGGAAAATTGTCCGAGGTGAAGCTGTCATGGTGCTGAGTCTTGACGATCCCCTCCCCGATGGAATTTTGGGGGAAGTTACCCAAATCGATGGCATTCGCGACGCCTATACTATAACCCTGTAATCCTTGCTTCTCTAAATCTACCCCGAAATGTCCAATAACTGGTGGAAAATTCAAATTCTGTGCGATCCTAGTCTGGAAGAGCTGATTTTTTGGCGACTGGAAAAGTTTGGTTGTCCCGGAACAGCTACTGAAGTCAAAGGAAAGCAGCATTGGATTACTGCTTATATCCCTGTAAAGTTGGCGAGTCTTGGGAATTTGGCTGCTTTAGAACTTTCCTTAAAGCAAGACGCTATGGCTTTCGGGGTGGATCTGTTACCCGTAATTAAATGGCAAGAAATTCATGAAGAGGATTGGGGGAGGAACTGGAAGAAACATTGGGATATGACGGAAATAGGCGATCGCTTCCTCATTTGTCCCGCTTGGTTATCTCCACCGGAAAATACCTCCCGTTTAGTTGTGCGTCTCGATCCAGGTATTGCTTTTGGTACGGGAACCCATCCCACCACCAGTCTCTGTCTGGAAGTCTTGGAAATGCACTTTACAGTTAAGACCAACCAGATTATTGCCGATATTGGCTGTGGTTCTGGGATTCTTTCCATTGCTGCTTCTTTGTTAGGAGCGCCACAAGTTTATGGAGTGGATATAGATCCCTTAGCAGTCTATGCTACTAAGAATAATCGCAATCTGAATCAAATTGATGATAAAAAGCTGATGGTGGAAACAGGGAGTGTGGAAAAGTTGATTAAACTAAAATCTGATGGCTTTGATGGTATTATGTGTAACATCCTGGCTGAGACGATTATAGAGCTGATTCCCCAAATGACTAACCTAGCCAAACCCACTACCTGGGCGATTCTGAGCGGTATCTTGTTAGAACAAACAGCGGAGGTTACCCACGTTGTGGAAGAATATGGTTGGATAGTGGCAACTATTTGGCAGCGAGAAAAATGGTGTTGTTTGAATATTCGGCGCTCCTAATGAGATTGGGTGTTGGGTTTGGGGTAATTACATACACTTCTTGTTTTTGCATAACTTATTTAGCATAAACCACAGAGACGCAGAGGACGCAGAGAAAGATAAGAGAGAGGGTGGGCAATTTGGGCAACTCATGAATATTATTTTATCCTCACTAAACCATAAAGATTAGGATGGGAGCAATTGAGTAGAATTGCTAAAAATAACAAGCTACAATTATATTCATTATCATGATAGCTTATTTCAAGACATTTGCTAAAAAGAAGACAATCTGTAATAATATTTAACGATTGAGTCGTTTTGTCAGCACCCCGCCCTTGAAGGGAATTATCCATGACCATAGTTTACCCCGAAAGTCTGTTCCAAAAGTCCCTTGCCTGGGGAAAGAAAGTCCTTGGACTTATGTCGAGCACCCCACTATCAGGTTACCCACACCAGGGGCAAGGAGGGGGGTATAGTTCCAGTACTCTAACTCACGTGACGGAGGTTTTTGGGGATGGAACCGTCAATCTGATTGCCGTAGTATACTTGCCCAAGAATTACAGTAGGAGCGTCCAGTTAAAGGTAGGTAAAGGTCAGTGGCTGGGATTGAAGCGTCAGGATGAGGATCAGGCTTATTGGACCCTAGAATTAACCAAAGTTCCGTCGGGAAGCGAGATTGTTTTTCGCTATCAAGATACCTCAGGTTCTTGGCAACCCATAGTGCCTCCTGGCAATATAGAACGGATGTACGATCTGGGTTACGTGCCGAATTTAGTCTATGACTGGCAAAACGAACCTCCCAAGTTTTCCCACGCTAAGGTATTGATGGAGACAACCTTGGAAGGTTTGTTAGCAGGCTATAAGAACGGCATATTGGCTCCCAGAAGTAAAGAAGAACTGCTTCAAGGTTCCATCGCTGCACGGATACTGAAAACGGCAATACCGGAAAGGCTGGCGGATTTAGCCATAGATCAAATCATGGTGCCCATCAGTTCTTCTGTAGCGGATCGATCTCATCTCAATCCTAAGTTTAACTATTTGACCTACAATGTGGGGGATTTGGACTGGCAAATTGGGCGATGTCACGAATTTAAAGCATTAGTGGATCGCTTCTACGGTAATGGCATTCAAATCGTCCCGGACCTGATTTTCGCCCACCAAGTCAAATGTCCCTTCCCCGGTTCCGGGGACCAAATTGTTCGATCTGGGGATGGCAAAAGTTTAATCGCAGATGAAGATGCTTATCTCTTTCGCGACTATGGCACCTGGATGTTCGATCTAGCCAATCCTGAGATTAGACGGATTCTGAGGGAAAAAATTGTCTCTTTGGTGCAACAATATCGCCTGAAGTTGATTCGGATAGATTATATGGATGGGTTGATACTGCAATATTCCCAGCGATATCACAACTTTGGGGAGACTTTCGTGAGGGAACTGAGGGCAGAACTGCGTCGCGTCATTCCAGAACTCTTGGTATTGGGGGAAACTTTTGAAACAGCTGGGAATCCGGTGGTTCAGGATAGTATCGACATTTTCTATGCTCCCATTGGTTTTTCTCTCATTGAGGAATTGTACATGCCGCCATCGAAAATGCCACGTCCTCTTTATCCTGACTTAACGCCACTAATCAAACAAATCGAGCAAGCAACACAACCCACCCGGAAAGAAGCAGCCTACTGTCAACTCCACGATGAAACTTGGACTGATGAGCATATTGCCAAGGGGAGACCCCATGTCCCCTGGGCTTATGGAGCCAATCCCACCCAGTTGGCGAAAAATAAGGGTGAGGAGTTGGTTTTGATGAACTTGTTGGCGAAAGAACAGTTGCTGGATTTCTGTCGTCGCACTGTCAGAAATGCAGAAGCTCTGGCCATGTTCTCAGTCAATTTTCAATACATGTTCCTTCCCACAGTGGATTCTTTAAGTTTGGGTCGTTTGGATGAACCAAATCGCTGGAAAATGGTTTGGGAAGGGCTGGTGCCGGAAGATATGGCAGAATGGAAAAAGACTGGTATATCGGAACGGAAAATATTCCAACTCCATGAGCAGCACCGGGAGGATATGGTTAAGTTGCGCCAGATTTTCCGCACCTATACTAAGATAGATGGGGAAACCTATGAACCCCTGGTGACAACTGACATTTACTACACCAATGCAACAATGTCTATCCTGGGGTTGTTTCGTCGCAACTGGCAGCAACCCGAAGAATCTCTTGTGGTAATATTTAACCTGGGCATTCGGGCATTTAAAGACTATTTCGCCTATGAAATACCAGTTCCAGAAGGTTTTGAAGGTCGGTGGGAAGTGCTGTTTGATGGTAACTGGATTGACCCAATCAGAAGGCTATCTCCAGAAGAAGCTGATGGCTATAGTCCTGGTACAATCCTGGAAACTACTTGGGGCGGTTTTTCCAACCGGGATGGTATTTTAAGGCTGGCTATTGGCGGTATCAGCCTCATTGTATTAAAGTATATACCTACTAAATAAAAGATGATAGTCCCAGACCTGGCTTTTTCAATCCATTTGAAATCTCTCAGTTACGGTAGCAGTAAACTATGTCAACTTTTGATTCCCCTGGGAGCAGTTATTCTGTTTCAATTCCTCCCATTTCGGCAAAAATTATTCCAAAAACTAATTCGACTGTGGGGGAAGAATACTGCTTTGCTGCCAGAAGAAGAAAAAGAGGAAATGCTGGCATTGGGAGAAAGGTTCAATCGTGTTGTGGGGTTTCTCGCTTGGAAGATTGGCTGCGATCTCGGTTTTTTCTTGATTAATACAGAATTCGGCACTTGGGAACGGGCTTTTACCTTTGCTGGATTGATTCCTTATACCATTGTTCAGTACTTTGCTCACCGTATCGTCGGTCAAAATATGCTCATGGATGGGTTTCTCAATCCCTTTGGGAACCACCAGCACCGGGAACCGAAAATGAAACGTCCTCATCTTTTCAAGCTGATACTCAGCAAGTATATTTATGAAGACATGGGGGCTACGAATTACAACGTCAGGTTGCGCCGAGTTCTGGTTAAACCTTTCGTTGATTATACTAGCATGGTAGCCAGTTGGTCCGCCTACACTATGGGTATCTTTTTCTTTCAATCGGGAGAAATTAACTTCGCTCCCATGGTGCATTTTGACCACAAAATGATGCTCTGCTTTTATATGGTAGGCTATTTTGGCTATATCATCGGCTTTAACCTGGGAGAATTATCCTACTTTGGACTCTTAAATCTGACGGATCAACAAGCAGTATTAAGGAGAAATGAGCAGCCCAGGGAAGGTAGTGTTGTCCCAAAAACCTGGCAATATCGTTGGCAGGAATTTAAGTATCTTGTGAGCTGGAGGTGGCAAAAATTCTTGACTAGATATGGGATAAACTTGAGATGGTTAATGTCTATTAGTTTGGGGGTTATTTTCGTCGTTATTCTCACCCCAGGATTTACCCGTTTCTTTAATGATACTAGTTCTAATTTGAACGACTTGTGGTTTTATTCATTAGGTGAAATGAATGGTGCCCAGGTTGAGCAAGTTACTGTAGCAGGTGTCAATCAGGGGCTGCCCAATGCTCAGGAAATAGTGGAAGAATTTCCCAGTCTTTGGGTGCAAATGTATAGCAGTAACCTCGTACCATGACAGTTACCAGTCCGTAGTCCGTAGGGTGGGCATTGCCCACCAAATACCAAAAAATAAATATTCAGGAAGGGGTTGACAAAAATTCAATTAGCAGTTATAGTTATACCATGGGAAAATAGTGCGCCCTGTGTGTAAGTATTTTGACTTAGATTTACTTCTATATATTCCATCTCCTATTATAAAACCATGACTCTTACACCCCTAAAAACCCCCATCGTTTATCCTGAACCCGACGGCTCCCCCATGGCAGAAAGCGACCCCGCCCGCGACTATTTAATTTATGGCGTCTCCTCCCTGAAACTCTATTTTCAAAACCGCCGGGATATTTACGTTTCCGGTAATCTCTGGCTCTCTTACGAACAAGGAGTTCCTGATGCGGTTGTCTGTCCTGATGTGTTTGTGGTGTTTGGGGTAGAGAACCGTCAAAGACGAAGTTATCGGGTTTGGGAAGAAAATGGGAAAACACCTGACTGGGTTCTGGAAGTGACTTCTAGCAGTACCCACCGCAAGGATGATATGGAAAAACCAAACATTTACGCTCAAATGGGTGTCTGTGAATATTTTCAATATGATCCCACAGGGGATTATCTCAACCCACCGTTGAAAGGAAGACGTTTAACCAAGAATGGTTATGAAATTATAACTTCCAATGATACGGAAGATGGAATGCTTTCTCTTTCTTCTGATGTGTTGGGGTTAGAGATGCGACTACTTCCCGATTCCAGGATGCGGTTTTTCAATCCTCAGACTGGAGAGTATTTGAGAAGTCCGAGTGAATCAGAAAGAGAGCGAGTGCAGGAAAGACAACGGGCTGATATCGAACGGCAAAGAGCAGATTTGGAAAGACAACGAGCCTCCGAAGAAAAACAACGAGCTGAACGGGAAAAACAACGAGCAGATAGACTCGCAGCACGATTAAGAGAACTAGGAATTGACAGAGATTACTAACCATGACTCTTACACCCCTAAAAACCCCCATCGTTTATCCTGAACCCGACGGCTCCCCCATGGCAGAAAGCGACCCCGCCCGCGACTATTTAATTTATGGCGTCTCCTCCCTGAAACTCTATTTTCAAAACCGCCGGGATATTTACGTTTCCGGTAATCTCTGGCTCTCTTACGAACAAGGAGTTCCTGATGCGGTTGTCTGTCCTGATGTGTTTGTGGTGTTTGGGGTAGAGAACCGTCAAAGACGAAGTTATCGGGTTTGGGAAGAAAATGGGAAAACACCTGACTGGGTTCTGGAAGTGACTTCTAGCAGTACCCACCGCAAGGATGATATGGAAAAACCAAACATTTACGCTCAAATGGGTGTCTGTGAATATTTTCAATATGATCCCACAGGGGATTATCTCAACCCACCGTTGAAAGGAAGACGTTTAACCAAGAATGGCTATGAAATTATAACCCCCAATCCTTTGGAAGATGGAATGCTTTCTCTTCCTTCTCAAGTTTTGGGGTTAGAAATGCGACTACTTCCTGATTCGAGGATGCGGTTTTTCAATCCTCAGACGGGAGAGTATTTGAGAAGTCCGAGTGAGTCAGAAAGAGAGCGAGTGCAGGAAAAACAACGGGCTGATAGATTTGCAGCACGATTAAGAGAACTAGGAATTGATCCCAATCTTTTAGATTAAATCAATCAAGTAACATTGTCTACAAAAAAAATATTCAGGAGGTGGTTGACAAAAATTCAACTATAATTTATAGTTGTACCATAGAGAGTGCGCCCTACGTGGGAGTATTTTGATTTAAATTTACTTCTATAGGTTCCATCTTCTATTATAATATAAGGCGCACCACCCCTTTGCGCCTTTGCGCGAGACTAAACACCAAACACTAAGATATATGAGAGGTTATTTGAGACATTTTTTCATTTTGCTTTTAGCTCTTACCCTGCTTGGAAACCCAGCATTAGCAGTTGAGGAACCAATTTCAGTTCCGGGAAATTTAAAGAATGACGTTCTTTATTACATTGTGGTAGATAGGTTTTTTGATGGGGAAACTGAGAACAATATTCCCAATTTTGCTTTTACTGATGTACCAGAGGAAAGTAAGCAGCAACACCTCTACAATGAAATGAATAAACTGTTGCTCCGTCATACTTATGACCCCACCCACAGTTATATGGCAATGTATTGGGGAGGAGATTTGAAGGGTATCGTCGAAAAGCTGGATTATCTCCAAGACTTGGGGGTGACAAAAATCATCCTCTCCCCGATTCAAGATAATGCGAATGGCATTTTCTATCATCCTGATATCAAGAACTATTTGCATCGCTCGAAAGAGGATGAGGTGAAGGAGGAGAATATTTTTTATAGTCGGGTTTCCTCTGCTTACCATGGGTATTGGACGAAAGATTGGTATGAAATCGATGAGCATTTTCGCCAACCAGAGGGGGATCGGTATGGGATTTTCCGCCAACTTTTAGATGAAGCAGGAAAACGGGGTATTGGGGTAATTTTAGATATCACTATGAACCAAACTTCTCCGGGACACATTTCTACGGAACCACCAGAAATTGGTGCTGGAGGTTTTCTCTTTGGGGAATCTTGGTTTGCAGATAATGGCAATATTTACCGTCATGGGGAGTTAGTAGCAACCCATTGGGATCCCAAAACAGGAGAACGAGATCCAGATGGATGGTTTCATCCTCCTCAAATTATCTGGGATTTTGGTAATGCCAGTAAGGAGTTGTTGGAAGAAGGGCAAATTAGCGGGGGAATGCCTGATATTAATCAGGATGCTCTTCAGGTGGAACAATATTTCCTGGACTGCGCTCGTTTTTGGCTGACTTTAAATGAAGGGGGTTATCAATTAGCTGGTTTTCGTTTAGATGCAGTTAAACACGTGAATGAGCGTTTTTGGCGCAAGTTTGAACAGACTGTGTTGGATATTAATCCCGACGCTGTTTTAATTGGGGAATTTTTTAGTGGAGGTTATCGCTATCCTCCCAGTATTCAGTTCTTGCAGGAAACGGAGCATATTACTCAATTTGACTTTAATTTGAGCGAAGCTGCGCGACGTTTTTTTGCTCAAGATAGGGGTTGGGATGGACGTGCTTTTATCTTGCGAGAACTGACTCTAGGAAGGAAAGGTACTCATTACCATGAGAACTCAATACAACGACTTGGACACAAAATTTTGAATCCTGCTGACACTCTGGAGATTCCTCGCAGTTCCTTGGAGTTGGTGACGGATGAAGAAGCAAAAGGGTGGGTTACTTTTGTGGAAAATCACGACCAACCCAGGGTGAGGACTTTCTATCCCCAAATGTCCGACGAAGCTTATGAGAGTCTGATTAAGTTCCAGTTTACTGCTCGTGGGGTTCCTTTGGTAATGTACGGGGAGGAAACTGGTTTAGCTGTTCCCTATTACCCTGAACATGAAGGGTTATTTGGTATCGGGGGGGATCCCTTTAATCGCCCCATGATGATTAGTTCAGAAAGTCCGGGTTGGAAACCTACTACTTACGAAACTACTAAAAAGATGGCTCATTTGCGTCGTGAATATCCAGTTCTGCGCTATGGGGAAACGAGGTTTGTTTATCCCAAGTCTTCTAGTCGTTCAGAGGATCTGTTCATGCTCCGGGAACCTAGTAGTTGCGATTCTGGGGATGATTGTGCCAGCATTTTATATGCTTATTCTACTCATGGGGGAGATTTTCCTTTGAGGTTACCAGCTCTTAAGGGTTATGAGGAGGTGGAAACGGGCGATCGCGGTACTATTGATGGTTCCCTTTTTATTCATTTAGAACCAGAACAGGCGCGAGTCTTTGTGCTGAAATAGATTTACTGTCGATTCCTCTGCCCGCGAATGAATTGCGGGCTACCTTATCAAATCGCGCAAAGGCGCAAAGACGCAAAGAGTTATACTAGATTTGTAAGAGAATAAGGAGGTATCATGAGTCAATGTCTTAACCCTGATTGCCTGAAACAGAATTAGGAGGAAATGAAGTATTGCCAAAAGTGCGGTTTTAAGTTATTGTTACGAGAGCGTTACCGTGGTATCAAGGTTATTGGACAAGGAGGTTTTGGCATAACTTTTTTAGCAGTAGATGAAGATAAGCCTTCTCAACCATACTGCGTTATTAAGCAATTTTTCCCCTTATCTGGTAATTTGAGTGATGAGTTGGGGAGTGTTTTAGATAAGTTAGTCCCACTCAGTGCAAAGAAACGCTTTCAGTCTGCTCGTGAGGTGTTGGAAGAGTTAAACTCAACAAAGACAACCATTATCTACTCTTCAAACTCGTTTAGCTACTATGATTCTCTCTATTCCCCGAACTTTTACTCTCCTGAGACGCCCTTATTTACTACTTTTCTCTACTACGGTTCTTTTAGCTGCACAGGCTGCACCGATATACTGCCTATCTACTCCCCAACAAGCTAATCAGAGGTGGGAGGAAGGAGACTATGAGGGGGCGATTGAAGTCTATAGCCAAGCTATCCCTTTGGAGCCTAACGATGCTGACGCTTACAATGGCCGGGGTTTTGCTCGCTATGGGTTAAAAGACTATCAGGGGGCGATTGAGGATTATAACGAAGCTATCCCTTTGGAGCCTAACGATGCTGACGCTTACAATGGCCGGGGTTTTGCTCGCTATGGGTTAAAAGACTATCAGGGGGCGATTGAGGATTATAACGAAGCTATCCGTTTGGAGCCTAACTTTGCGCCCGCTTACATTGACATCCTCCCCACCCTTGCTGTCGCAGAGGGTGGGGATTCCTAAGCATCACTACTTAGGTTTCTGCTTCTTTCCCTTTCGAGAGTTTCGCAACTGCCCTTTAGAGCAAAGTCTATCAGGTCTTACGTTCGCTCCACAGACTGACACGGCGAGCCCCGCCGCCAAAATATTCTTAGCCGCATTGATGTCACGGTCATGGGTTGTCTTGCATTGTGGACACTCCCATTCTCGGATATTCAATGGCAACTTGTCTAATATAAAGCCACAGTTTCCACACCTTTTACTTGATGGAAAGAAGCGGTCAATTTTGATTAATTCTCGCCCGTACCATTCACTCTTGTACTGGAGTTGCCGCACGAATTCCCCCAACTCGCATCGCTAATACTACGAGCTAAGGAGCGGTTTTTGACCATGTTCCTGACGGCTAAATCCTCTACCACTATCGTTTGGTTTTCACGAATCAGATTGGTAGTTAACTTGTGGAGAAAATCTCTCCTGGCATCTGCAATCTTTGCGTGTGCCTTCGCTACTTTGAGTCTAGCCCTCCGCCTATTATTTGACTTTAATTTCTTCCTGGACAAACTCTTTTGGGCGGCTTTGAGTCTTTTGAATTTCTGGTTAAAATGGCGTGGATTAGCAATTTTCTCTCCATTGCTAGTGGTAACCAAAATACTCAAACCCATATCTAGCCCCACTTTATTTTGACTGGGAGGCAAGTGCACTTACAGTAGAGTCGTCTACTAAGAAGGTTACAAACCATCTATTAGATGGTTCTAACTTGAGAGTAACGGTAGTTGGAACACATCCCTGGGGAATAGGGCGACTCCACACAATATTGAGTGGATTTTTGGTCTTAGCTAATTTGAGCTGTCCGTTTGCCCATTTGAAGGCAGAACGGGTAAACTCTGCACTCCCACCATTGCTTTTCTTTTTAAACCTGGGATACCGACTACGGTTTGCCCAAAAGTTAGCAAAAGCTTTTTGTAGATGCCTCAGAGCCTGCTGGAGAGCAACGCTACTCACCTCATTCAGGAATTTTAAACCTTCTTGTTTTTTCCATTGGGTTAGCATAGAGGATGTTTGGGTGTAACCTATCCGCTCCTTCCTTTCATACCACCCCTCAGTTCTGGCTGCCAGCGCTTTGTTGTATACCAATCGGGTACAGCCCAAGGTGCGGCGTAAGAGTTGCTCTTGCTCTGCATCCGGGTAGAATCTGTACCGATAGGCGCGTTGTACCATCTCTTTAGGGTGTTTTGAAGTACTTTTACATATTAGCGCGTATTTTGTGAGAAGTCAAGGGGAAGTTTAAAATAATGGCGCGCTATCCCTCCCCACCCCGTAAAACGCTTTCATATCGCGTTTTACTGAGGGTGGGGTCTCCCGCGCGTTTGATAACCGGGGTTTAGCTCGCTATGGGTTAAAAGACTATGAGGGGGCGATTGAGGATTTTACCTGATGTCGGCAGAAGGCTCACACCATAATCTTTGATTTGGTGTGAGATGAATGACGACGCCAGGGTGTGGTATAATAAAGGGAGCGTTCGGGTAAAAATCCCTATGATTGTCTACGAAATGAAACTGCGCGGAACTAAAGACCAGTACCGACGGCTTGATGAAGCCATTCGTACTGGGCGTTTCATTCGTAATAGTATCATCAGAGCGTGGATTGACGGGGAAGTAAAGAGTCGCAACGAAGCATATCAATACTGCAAGATTTTAGCAGATAATCCAGAGTTTCCTTGGGTAAAGCAGTTAAATTCACAAGCCAGGCAAGCGCACGCCGAAAGAGCATGGGCTGCAATTGAGCGATTTTTTTCGAACTGCAAAGCAAAAGTTCCTGGAAAAAAAGGTTATCCAAAGTTCAAGAAATATCAAGTTAGAGCCTCCGTTGAATATAAAATTACTGGCTGGAAATTATCTGAAGACCGTAAGTACTTGACTTTTTCAGACAACTTTAAAGCCGGCACATTTAGACTTTGGGGTAGCCGTAACCTGCATTATTATCAAGTAAAACAGATTAAACGAACACGAGTAGTTAGGAGGCATGATGGCTACTATGCCCAATTTGTAATTGACCACTCAAGAAAGGAGAATAAAGAGTTATGTAATAAACAAACCTGGCTCGACGTTGGTTTAAACTATTTCTACACAGATTCCTACGGTAATAAAGTTGATAACCCAAGATTTTTCAGACAGAGTGAACGGCGCATAAAGAAACTACAACGGCGTTTATCTCTCACCAAAAAGGGCAGCACTAACCGTTCTAAAGCTAGGAATCGGCTAGGGAGAGCGCATCTCAAGGTTTCCCGCAAACGCAACGATTGGCTATGTAAGTTAGCCCAGCGCGTCATACAGTCTAACGACTTGGTAGCGATTGAAAACCTAACAGTGCGTAATATGGTGAAAAATCACTGTTTAGCCAAATCTATTAATGATGCAGCTTGGTATAGATTTCGGGAATGGTTAGAGTATTTTGGAGTCATTTATGGGGTAAAGGTGATTGCCGTTGATCCCCGCTATACTTCTCAAAACTGTTCTAATTGTGGGAAAAAAGTAACCAAAACATTAAGCACTAGAACCCATAATTGTCCTCATTGCGGTTATATAGCCGGGCGAGATGAGAACGCAGCAATCAATATCCTATCTAGGGCATTAGAGAAATCTAAAACTACCCTGGGGCACAGGGAAAGTAACGCCTCTGAAGAGAATCCCCTCTGTTCTGTAGTGGAAACACTGCAAAGTAAGGGAACTCGTCGAAAGAGGAAACTCTCATAGCGATATGGGAATCCCCCGCTATACCCTACGGGTTAGCGGCGGGAGGATGTCACAATAATCGAGGTTTTGCTCGCTATGGGTTAAAAGACTATCAGGGGGCGATTGAGGATTATAACGAAGCTATCCGTTTGGAGCCTAACTTGGCGATCGCTTACTATAACCGGGGTTTTGCTCGCTATGGGTTAAAAGACTATCAGGGGGCGATTGAGGATTTTCGGCAAGCTGCAAACCTATATCAGGAACAAGGAAACATAGAAGATTACCAAGACGCTCTCAATCGTCTCCAAGAACTAGAAAATTAGTAGTTGGGAAGAGGAATGAAACCCAACAACACCCACGGATATATGTTGGGTTTCGCTGGCGCTTAACCCAATCTACTGTACCGCTATTGATGGTTCCCTTTTTGTTCATTTAGAACCAGAACAGGCGCGAGTCTTTGTGCTGAAATAGGTTGATTCTGGATCCCCCTCTTAGATTGGGGGGAGCAAGTGCAGTGTCACACAACCAGTGACAAACGTCAAATTATAATAGTCTGCGCCATTAGAGCATCTAGTAAACTATCCACACTGTAGCGCAAGCTCAGTGTGGGCTTTTGGTAGCCCTGGCAGAATTGAGCAAGCCAATCCAACCGAGCCTCTAGGCTGGTTTACTGCACAGCCCCATAATCGAATCATTTGTGCCCCATTTAAATCAGCGTCACACTGGTTGGAGCAGTTACCGCATTTAAACCTCTTGCCACTTCTATAAGACTTGCCTTGTACCGGATGGATAGAGAGGCATTTATGGCAAGTTTGACTCGTGTAGGCCGGAGGAATGATTAACAGTCTTACCCCTTCCCGGATGCTCTTGTATTCCAGGAACAGTCTGAGCTGATGGAAAGCCCATGAATTGAAACGCCGCCTCTCGATTTTTCTCCTGGCCTGTGTATTGATTCTCTCTCTGATGCCTGTTAGGTCTTCAATAGCGATAGAGGCTTTGAGGGCAATTGCTTCCCGAATGATTTGAATGGAGACATTATGATTCATCCAAGTTTGAAATCTTCTCTCCCGTCCCGATAGCCGTTTCAGTATTTCCCGACATCTGCGGCGGGAAGTACGGGTGCCTTGGGATGCTTTTCTTTGGAGAGAAGCACGGACTCTAGAAAATCTGTCTCTGGTGCGGTTTAACGTCTCGCTTGACCAAGACTTGCCAGTGCTGGTTACGGCAATGTCTCTCCTCCCAAAATCCACACCTATGACGTCGTCTGTTGGCTCTACTTTGGGAGGTTCTGACTTTATCTGAACGTGCAGATAGAACTGTCCGTCTTTATGAAGGCACACCTGAGCGCTAGTAGGATTCTGACCTTTAAGTCTCTCGGCATGGTATCTGCTTACCCCCATAGGAACTTTTACCCGCTTCCCAGTAGTGCTCAGGCTAACTAGGTACCCTTTCTCAATTATCCGAAAGGTTCTGGAATCGCAATCAAAGCTGGTGGGTTTAAATCCTTTGGGCTTGCTCTTCTTCTGTTTGGCAGTTAATCTATTGGCAGCTACTCTGGCACAAGCTCTAACCACATGGTTTGCCGTCAGACCAAATCTAGCCTTTGCCTCTTTATAGCAAACAGCTTGAATGCTATTCCGGTTGGTTAATCGAGGGTTTATCGTTTCGTTAATCCAGCCACAAGCATTAGCAAACGCTACCGCCGTATCATTCAGAGCGCGATACTGGTCATCGGTAGTGTCTAAACCAACGCACAAGGTCAGGATTTGTTCCATAGTTGCTTCAAAACTCACTATATGAGATTCTAGCATAAAAATAAAAAGATGTGGTGCGGTTTTTCCTCCCGCCGCTGCCCCCGCCATTAATCAATGCCGGGAACGGGGGCCTCCAAACCGCGTTAGGTGAAAAGGATTCTATATTTCTCGTAACATGGGGGTTAGAGTTAGGTTATATCAGATTAATGGGAGAATAAGGAGGGATCATGAGCCAAAAGGCGTCTGAACTGTTTGCACAGGAATCTTTTAACCACGGTTATAAGAAGATGGAAAAAGGAGACTATGAGGGGGCGATTGAGGATTATAACGAAGCTATCCGTTTGGAGCCTAACGATGGGCCCGCTTACTATAACCGGGGTATTGCTCGCGATGAGTTAAAAGACTATGAGGGGGCGATTGAGGATTTTAACCAAGCTATCCGTTTGGATCCTAACTATGCTGAGGCTTACTATAATCGGGGTATTGCTCGCGATGAGTTAAAAGACTATGAGGGGGCGATTCAGGATTATAACGAAGCTATCCGTTTGGATCCTAACGATGGGCCCGTTTACTATAATCGGGGTATTGCTCGCGATGAATTAAAAGACTATGAGGGGGCGATTGAGGATTTTAACCAAGCTATCCGTTTGAATCCTAACTATGCTGAGGCTTACTATAACCGGGGTATTGCTCGCGATAAGTTAAAAGACTATGAGGGGGCGATTGAGGATTTTAACCAAGCTATCCGTTTGGATCCTAACTATGCTGAGGCTTACTATAATCGGGGTATTGCTCGCGATGAGTTAAAAGACTATGAGGGGGCGATTGAGGATTTTAACGAAGCTATCCGTTTGGATCCTAACGATGGGCCCGCTTACTATAACCGGGGTTTAGCTCGCCATGAGTTAAAAGACTATGAGGGGGCGATTCAGGATTTTAACGAAGCTATCCGTTTGGAGCCTAACGATGCTGAGGCTTACTATAACCGGGGTATTGCTCGCGATAAGTTAAAAGACTATGAGGGGGCGATTCAGGATTTTAACGAAGCTATCCGTTTGGAGCCTAACGATGCTGAGGCTTACTATAACCGGGGTGGTGCTCGCTATGGGTTAAAAGACTATGAGGGGGCGATTGAGGATTTTAACGAAGCTATCCGTTTGGATCCTAACTTGGCGATCGCTTACTATAACCGAGGTGGTGCTCGCGATGAGTTAAAAGACTATGAGGGAGCGATTCAGGATTATAACGAAGCTATCCGTTTGGAGCCTAACGATGGGCCCGCTTACTATAACCGGGGTTTAGCTCGCTATGGGTTAAAAGACTATGAGGGGGCGATTCAGGATTTTAACGAAGCTATCCGTTTGGATCCTAACTTGGCGATCGCCTACAATAACCGGGGTTTAGCTCGCTATGGGTTAAAAGACTATCAGGGGGCGATTCAGGATTTTAACGAAGCTATCCGTTTGGATCCTAACGATGGGCCCGCCTACAATAACCGGGGTAATGCTCGCGATGAGTTAAAAGACTATGAGGGAGCGATTCAGGATTATAACCAAGCTATCCGTTTGGATCCTAACGATGGGCCCGCTTACTATAATCGGGGTTTAGCTCGCCATGAGTTAAAAGACTATCAGGGAGCGATTCAGGATTTTCGGCAAGCTGCAAACCTCTTTCTGGAACAAGGAAACATAGAGTGGTACCGAAAGTCTCTCAATTGTCTTCAAGAACTGGAAAATTGGTAGATTGGCTTGAGTAATGAAAGTCAACCCAATCTGGATGGTTGCCTTTTACCTCCCTTTTTTGTTCCGAAAGTAGCCCAAACCTCCTACTCCTACTAGAAAAACCATTGCTGGTAAATTACTAAACTCGAAGGGTACATCTCGAAAAGCTACTTCCCCAGCGGTTATACGTGCTCGACTACCATGATTGTTGAGAATATTTAGGTGAACATATCTAGTTCGAACCGGGTTGAAATTAAATATCTGAACTGTTGTATTGTTAACTGTGTTTGGAAACATAGTTGCCGTCCTTGTTGCTCCTAATTTTTGTCCTAATTGATTTAGATTATCATCATCATCGGCGTATATCTCAAACTCACGTACACCCTGAGTACCGAGACCATTCCAAAAAGCTAGATCTGAGATAAGGGCTTCCCGACCTAGGTCGAAAGTTAAGACTCCGTCTGTTATAAAGTTGCCACTAGACCACACTCCATTATTATTTACCTCTGCCACAGAGTTATGTATTACATCACTCGTTCCCCCCCCCAAAACTGTAAGGTTTGAAAAGCTACCAACTGTTGCATAATTAGAGCTTAATAGACTTTGGTTAATTAAATTAGTAAGTGGAAAACTTGATGCAGTATCGTCATCAAACCTTACAGAGATTGGCTGTAGAATTCCATCAACAGCATGGGCGGGGGAGTGTAAAGATGCAGCCACAAGAATGGCTGTAGAGAATATTAGTTTTTTCATAGGTAATTCCAAATCAGGATAGGATATTTTTTTACGAAGTCCCTGTTAGCAGGATATTGTACTCACAATCAAAATGGAAATACAACAAAAAATTAAACAACTGCGTCAACAACTGCAAAAAGCAGGTTATGGGTATTACGTGGATAACCAACCTATCATGGAAGACGGAGTCTATGACAAATTATACCGCCAACTGCAAGAATTAGAACAAAAATATCCAGAACTAATAACAGTAGACAGTCCGACACAGCGGGTAGGAGAAAAACCAGCGTCTCAATTTGTTTCTGTACCCCACAATATTCCTCTCTACAGTCTGGAAAATGCTTTTAATCTAGAAGAGTTGAAAAAATGGGCATCTAAACTGCAACGTCTTCTTTCCCAGGAAGTGGAATATGTCTGTGAGCTAAAAATAGATGGTTCGGCGATCGCCTTAACCTATGAAAATGGCATTTTAGTGCGAGGAGTAACCAGAGGAGATGGTATAACTGGAGAAGATATTACCTCCAATGTCCGAACTATTCGTTCTCTCCCACTCCGTCTCAATATGTCATCCCCTCCACCTAGAATAGAGGTAAGAGGAGAAGCTTTTTTACCCCTAGACGTGTTTCAGGGTATTAACCAGGAAAGAGAAAAAGCAGGAACCTCCCTCTTTGCTAACCCTCGTAATGCAGCAGCGGGCACTTTACGACAGTTAGATCCGAAAATTACCGCCCAACGACATTTGGGTTTCTTTGCCTATATCCTCCATATAACACAAGAAGGAGAAGATTACCCTATTCCTCAATCCCAGTGGAAATCTTTAACCTTATTACAAGAAATAGGGTTTCCTGTCAACCCCCATCGTCAACTTTGTCACTCCTTACAGGAAGTGGAGACCTATTTCCAGGAATGGGAAGCAAAAAGACAGAACTTACCCTATCTCACGGATGGAGTAGTAATCAAAATCAATTCCCTTCCCCTACAAAGAGAATTAGGATTTACCCAAAAGTACCCCCGTTGGGCCATCGCTCTCAAATACCCCGCAGAAGAAGTTCCCACGGTAGTGAAAGATATCCTCGTCAACGTAGGGCGCACTGGAGCAGTAACTCCCATGGCGATTATGGAACCAGTTCATTTAGCAGGAACTACAGTGCAAAGAGCTACTTTACACAATAAAGACAGAGTGAGAGAGTTAGATATTAGGGTAGGAGATACAGTAGTAATTCGCAAAGCGGGGGAAATTATCCCGGAAGTATTGCGAGTCATACCCTCATTACGCTCTTCCCACACTCAACTCTTCCAAATGCCGGAAAATTGTCCCGAATGTAATGCTCCCCTAATACATCCCCCAGGAGAAGCTGTTACCCGCTGTGTCAATAGTTCCTGTCGGGCTATTCTCCGGGGTAGTATAACACATTGGGCATCTCGGAACGCATTGGATATTCGGGGTTTAGGGGAAAAGAACGTAATCTTATTAATTCAGAATGGTTTAATTAAATCCATTGCCGACTTATACAACTTAACGGTAGCAGAAATCGCCTCATTAGAACGCATGGGGACAAAATCTGCCGAAAATTTAGTGCGGGCCATTGCCACTTCCAAAACCCAACCTTGGGAACGAGTTCTCTACGGTTTAGGTATCCGTCATATTGGGAGTGTCAATGGTAAAATATTAGCAGCTAATTTCCCCACAGTAGAACAACTAGCCACCGCTTCTGTAGAGTCTTTGGCAGCCATTGCTGGTATTGGCAGTGAAATTGCCCGTTCTGTGGTAGATTGGTTCCAAATACCTGCCAATCTCACCCTTATTGAGAGATTACAAACAGCAGGTTTGTGTTTCACCGGGGAAGAGAATCTTAATGTAGTACAAAATACTACACACACAGGTAAAACCTTTGTCATTACAGGAACATTACCCAACTTAAAGCGCAATGAAGCCAAAAATTTAATTGAGCAAGGTGGAGGAAAAGTGACCAGTTCAATCAGTGCGAAAACTGATTATATTGTAGTAGGAGAAAATCCCGGTTCTAAATTAGATAAAGCGCAGAAGTTAGGTATTACACAAATTAGTGAAGCTGAACTTATTGCTTTACAGCATTGTTCGTCGGTTCCTGCCAAGTAGCCGTATCGTTGTCCTGCGTTAGCAATGATTCTATCTAGATAAGTAAGAAGATAGAGCATTGCCCACCACAGGGATTAATTTTAACCCTCACTGAGAGATAGTGGTGGGCTTTCGTCTTGCCCTGCCAACTCTACTTTTTATGAGATCTGTTGCGATGTGCACCCTTTTGCCTATAATTTACAGTCAAGGTAGGATCAACTTTAGGTAAATCGTTCTTGGGCTTTGAGGAATGGGAAGATTGGTTTTGGTTCTGTCCCTGGTTCTGACTCTGGTTCGGTGATTTATCTGGCATTTCTAATAACCTTAGTACAATGACAAACGTTAAACTTACTTACGAGTATACTCTAAACTCAATAAAAGTGGTAGACGAAAATATCGATAAGATAAACACAAAATTAGCCGTGGTTCTTACTGTCAGTGGCGTATTGGTGAATTTTGGCAAAGATTTACCTGGTTATTCTATTCCGAGCGGTTCTGACTATCCTTGTCTAAGTTGTTATCTATTGAAGTTGATAGCTTATATTTTCATTATCATTGCTATTGCAACTGGATTGTGGGGACTATCACCTGTAACTGGTGGTAAAATTGTGTTGCCAGAACAGTTGCTTAAAGATAAATGGAATCTGGCTAATGAAGAGGACTACATGACTGCTTTAATGAAATATCTGGAGAAAGAGACTCTATTGGTATTAATAAAAATTAGAGTTATAAAAGCTAGTAGATTAAATTGGGCGATACGCGCACTAGCAACATCTGTTATACTATTCTGTCTGGATGAAATCTTAGCAATTTCAATTCCAGTACTTGGATAGTTCTAACTTTGTGTCTCTGGGCCTCTGGGTGAAACCTTAAACTTGCGGCTCCACTTTCCGTTCTGGTACTTCTGGAGAACGCTGAATATGCTCAAACTGATAGCCTTGTTTTCCTAATTCTCCCACGAAATTGTTTGGATCGCTCCCTTTAACTTCTCCCTTTTTCTCACGTCGAATTTTTTTCAGTTTCGCTTTTTTACCCATGGACTTTACCTCATCATTATATAGTATTGAAGCATGATAGTGCAGTGCCTGGAAACAGTTGAACTAACTCCCTCTTTACATCGGGATGCCCATCGAATACTGTCATCCATACCGAGAAGAAACCATAGCCTTTAGCTATGTTCAGGACGGTATTTCTCACTTCTTCTCTATCTGCGACTTTCTCAAATAATGCTTTGCTTTTCTCTGCCACTGCCCACGCTTCTTCTCGTTGCTGCCAACGTTTATCTCTTTTTGTTGGCTTATGGGAACCAGCTGGGTGGCGTTGTAATCCAACTAAATTTAACAATGCCTGAGCTTTAGTTTGTTGCCCCTGGTTCATATTGTTTGCTAACCGAACAAAGCCACCTTTGGCGTTGTACATAAGCCAGGAAAGTATTATCGCGATCGGGCCAAAGAAATTTCTGGATCACAACGTCTTTGTCACCTTTAACTGAGTTGCAGGTGGTACAGGCCAACAAAAAATTCGTCCACTCTCTTTCTAAATCTGGGCGTTTTGATTTGGGAATCACATGTTCAACAGCCAAACTGGTACGGCGTTCGCAGTAGCTACAGTAAGTTCCTAATCGTGCTTCCAGATCTCCGATGGCATCTTGATATCGGGTATAAGTTCTAGGAGCTGATCCACGTTCTACAGGTCTCATTCAACCTCCTTCTTAGCTCTGGCCATTGCCTCCAGCTTGAGGATAGCACTTAATCCAGGATTCGTGGAAAAGGATTCTGCTGCTTGACGATAGACTACTTCTGCTTCTTTTAATTGTCCAGAATCGTTCTCATCTGAACTTTGTAATAATTGAAAATATCGCTCTGTTGCTTTTGCAAGTTCATGAGCTTTTAGGCTCTGTTGAGGCACCTCTACTAATTGAATTGTTTCTGCAATGTCTTCAATGGATTGGTTTTCATATTCTAGGGATTGTGGATCCTCAATATCGAGATTTCTTAACTCCCCTTGAGCGATGGATTGGATAATAAAGGGAGAATGAGTGGTACAAACAAATTGAATTGAGGGAAAGGTAGTTTTGAGAGCATTCACAACTTGGCGTTGCCATTTAGGATGGAGATGAACATCGATTTCATCAATCAAGACAAGACCGGATGTTTTTTGGAGAATTTCTGGTAATTCATCCTGCCCTAGATTATTTAATGCTTTGGGGAGAAATGAGGCATTCTGAGTAACAACTTTGATGGCAATATCGGCAATCAGGGCTACCATCATTTTTTGCCCTGCACTGAGGTTACTAAAGGGTTGCGGATTTTTCTCAATTGAGAGGACAATTTGTGAAAGGTCAGGGTCAAACCATAGGTCATCTGCACCAGGGATACAGCGCAAAATAGCGAACTTGACAACCTCATAATTAGAGCGCATTTTCCCTTGTCGTTTGACAGAGGCGATGGCTTCTTTTTGAAACCAGGTTTGCAGATCGGCAAGTCGAATACGTCCCTCAAAGCAATCATAGAAAGCATTCCAACGGCGGGAGATATTACCATCTAATTGTGCTCTCTTGTTACTTTGATTGGAAGGTAACCAAGCTCGACCTGCTCCGTAGTAGGCAATGATAGGAAACCAGATCCGTTCTCCTGATTGACCACGTTTAAACAAGTCCGCAATAAGTTCCAATGCTTTTTTTGCTCCGGTGTTGGAGGTTCTGGAACCATTTGCTTTAATTTGTCGGAGCCAAGAGATTTCATTACAATCCCCGATGCTTCCAATAGCCTCAATTTCAACTGGTTTCTGTGCAATAAATTGGGTTATGCTGTCTGATTCGATGGCTTCTAAGCGAATTTCATAAGTGAGGATGTTGCGTCTACTATTGTTTAGGATGGTGTCGGGGGGGTTGACTAGCCAAATACCAGCAGCGATGGCTAGGGCATCAAGAATCGTGGTTTTGCCTGTACCATTGTCCCCCACTAGCAAGGTGAATTGGGGGTGTAGATCGAGGGTGTAGTCTGAGAATTTTTTGAAGTTTTTGATTTTCAGCCGCTTAATTCTCATGGTGATGCCTCAATTTTATATGCATTACACAAATCAATTATGCATGCTTAACTGCCGCAGATGGACGTCGAAGTAGAATAAACGCAGATACTTTGGTGCTTCCTCTCCGCGTCTCTGGGCCTCTGGGTGAAACCTTAAACTTGCGGCTCCACTTTTCGTTCTGGTACATCTGGAGAACGCTGAATATGCTCAAACTGATAGCCTTGTTTTCCTAATTCTCCCACGAAATTGTTTGGATCGCTCCCTTTAACTTCTCCCTTTTTCTCACGTCGAATTTTTTTCAGTTTCGCTTTTTTACCCATGGACTTTACCTCAACTTTAACCAACTAAAAATTTCAAGAGCAGTCATTTTCAAGTTCATATCTGACAACACCGGAAGTTCCTGAGTACCTCGGTATACCTTTACTTCTTCTTGAGGAGTCAGAACGAGTACAGAATAATCACTTGGATCTATCAGCCATCCTAATTTGCTACCATGGTGAAGACAATGTAAAATATTATCAATTACTCGATTTGTACTCTGATCCGGTGAAAGAATCTCAATACACCAGTCAGGTGCTTCCATGAAGTTATCTTCTGGTTCTCCTAACTCATTGATTTCAATCTTGTTCCAAGGTAAGACTACAATATCGGGGACAATGGAACGTCCTCCGAAAGTGCAACGAAGTTCAGGGAGAGCCAGATAATTGCCTGCTGAAGCATCTATTTTATTCAATAATCGCTTCTGCAAAAGGGAATGTCGGAATTTAGCCATAGGCTTTTGAAGCGCATCACCATCTACGTACTCCAAAGCAGGTGACTTTTCCAGGTTCGGCAGTTTGAGAAACTCTTCTAGGGTTAATTGTTGAGTAAGTGCGGCAATCATGAATAATTCCTCAGATTCAGTTATCTGGAACGCCGTTATTGCTTATTGGTTGCCCGAGAGTAGCCCAAACCTCCTACTGCTACTAGAAAAACCATTGCTGGTAAATTACTAAACTCGAAGGGTACTTCTTGAAAAACTATTTCCCCAGCGCCTACAGAAAAGAAGGAACCATGATTGCTGCGAATATTTAGGTGAACATATCGAGTTTCGACGGCATTGAAACGAAATATATCGGCTGTTGTAGTGGTAGCTGTGTCTTCAAACATAGTTGCCGTCCTTCTTCCTCCCAATAATTGTCCTAATCCGTCACTTATATCATCATTATCATCGGCGTATATCTCAAACTCACGTATACCGAAAACACCTCTAGCATTCCAAAAAGCTAGTCCTGAGATCAAAAAGTTCCTACCTAGGTCGAAAGTTAAGGTTGCTGTTACATTGCCATTTGGAGAAAACCATAGATTAGGATTGTTAGGTGTACTTTAAATAAAGTTATGCGTAACTTTGTCGCCCCTAAAGTTGTTTATGTTTGTAAAATTCCCTATTCTTGCATAACTAGAGCTCAATCCACTTCCGTCAATTAAATTATTTACTAAAAAATTTGTATTAGAACCTACACTAGAGCTTACAGACACTGGCTGTAGAATTCCATCAACAGCATAGGCGGAGGAAGGAATGAAAGATGCAGCCACAAGAATGGCTGTAGATAATATTAGTTTTTTCATAGACAATGCCGAAACCTGACTATATCAAGGATAGCATATTTTTTAAGGAAGTCCCAGGAAAAATCAGCGGATATTAGCATTTAAAGATTATTGTTGCTGGGCTTCGTAAAGCTTCCTCAATCTTAATCGCAGGTAGAAACAGTTGATATTCCCACCCCTGCCCAGGTTGTTTATCTTTTTTAGCAATGTAATCTTGACACGGACCACCCTTGCCTTCAGGGTAGTATTCTACCGCATGGAAAACCCTAATACGAGCAATACCATATCCTATGATATATGCTCCAAAAACTCCAAATAGAGTCAAATAGACATTATGTTTCATAAATTTGTATGCAAATGTTGCATGCTTTCTCACCTAACCCATCAAACCCTAAGTTATAGAGTGGTTAGTACCAACGGCTGAACATGGTGTTTAGGACGATTAGCTGATAAATCATGCATTGCTTGCAAATTCAGCCAAAATTCGGGTGTAGTTTCCAACGCTTCCGAAAGCAACCATGCTGTTTCCGGAGAAATACCTCTTTTTCCACGTACAATTTCATTCATCCTTTGCACTGGAATATCTATGTGAAGTGCTAGAGCTTTTTGAGTTATGCCCAAGGGTTCAAGAAATTCTTTAAGTAGGATAACGCCAGGATGAGTCGCTGTCCTATTGCTGGGAATCATGAAAAAATTCTCCTTTCCTTAGTGATAGTCAACAATTTTAACATCATGGGCATTCCCATCGATCCAACGAAAAATAATACGCCACTGAGAATTAATACGAATGCTATAAAAGCTGGATAAATCTCCTTTGAGTGCTTCTAATCTATTTCCCGGAGGAGAACGAAGATCCTTGAGTGCTTGAGCTGCATTTAGAACATCAAGTTTGTACAGAGCGGATTCTTTGATTTGAGTAGGCAAATTTCGAGAGTAGCGACTGGAAATTCCGTGAAACAAATCTGATGCAGCACGATCATGAAACGAAACTATCATTCGTCCAAATTAACGCAAAAATTCATGAAAGATTACGTTGCCAACCATGCCGTACAATACCATTAACCATATGCAGAACATCTGCGAGGCAAGCGATCGCCAGTCCGGGATGGATTCTTGGACTCGCGCCTTGTAACTCAATCACCGTGAGAGTGCAAGTCCCTTCCCCCTAATGAATCACATGAAAAAAGGTTAACCTCGGAAAGGCTAACCCTTTTAACCAAAAAACCCACTCATGTATTACTTAACAACCAACTTGACATTTGCATTTTGCAAACCGCGCTCCTTAACTTGAGTCAAAGTGGAGTTAACGGCGTACTTTTGGCTGATAGAGTTGATTAGCTCAGTTTGGTTGTGCTTCTTGGCAACTCCCCAGAGATCCGCAATTAGATCGTAGGTTCCGTCGGTATTAGCAGTCCAACCCAAGTCATACTCCCCTTCTAAGACAGCAACAATGTCAGCACGAACATTTTGTCCATGGTAACCTCGCACATCAGCTTCTGTCTTAACGGTAATACCCAGATCCGACAGAGAAGTTTTGAGGATTTCGGCGTTGGTTATTTTGGTACGTAAGGTGCTAAAATGAGACATTTGGATTTCCTCCAATTAAGATGAAACGAAACAACAACTAGCATTTGCTAGTCTTTCTTCCTGTTGGGCGCAGGAGAAAGCTTGTTAAAACTCCAATCGCTGGTATTCAGCGACGGAAGCTGAAGCAGGTCTTGCCCTTTGCCGCGCCCAGTCGCGCAGGGCAGTCACCTGTTCAGTCATGGTTCTGGATAGTGGGAGGGTAGATTTAACCGTCGCAATTATGTCTAACTGCGTAAACTCCCGATCTTGAGCAAAAGCTTCGTACATAGCAGCGATAATTCCCTGCTCAATTTCCGCTCCGGAAAAACCATCGGCAATTTTAGCCAATTGTTCTACATCGAAGCGACTGATGTCAGAACGCCTTTTGTTGAGGTGAATACTAAATATATCTTGTCGCTCTTGTAAATTAGGCAGATCCACGAAGAAGATTTCATCAAAACGACCTTTGCGCAAGAATTCTCCCGGCAATCTTTCCAATCTATTGGCTGTAGCCATGACGAACACGGGGGAGGTTTTTTCCTGCATCCAGGTGAGGAAGGAACCGAAAATGCGGCTGGAAGTACCGCCGTCTGAGTCCGCAGAACCTGCACTTCCAGCAAAGGCTTTGTCTAATTCGTCGATGAAGAGGAGGGTGGGGGAAATGGATTCTGCTGTTTTGAGGGCATTGCGCAGATTAGCTTCCGATCGCCCCACGGTAGAACCATCATAAACCCGCCCCATATCCAGCCGCAGCAGGGGTAAACCCCAGAGACGGGAGGTGGTTTTGGCGAGGAGGGATTTCCCGCAGCCTGGAACCCCAAGAATTAACATACCTTTGGGTTGGGGCAGTCCGTACTCCCTCGCTCTTTCAGTAAAAGCGTTGGAGCGCTGTCTGAGCCACTTCTTCAGCTCTTCCAAGCCCCCGATAGAGTCAATGGTTTCGTCTTCTTCTATATATTCTAAGATACCATTGCGCCGAATCAGTTGCTTTTTCTCCGACAGGATAATATCAACTTCCTGCTCGGTGAGACGACCTGCTTTGACTCGGGCTTTGCGATAAACTTTTTCCGCTTCGTCTTCCGTTAAACCTAGAGCTGCTTTGAGCAGTTTCTCTCGCACAACTGGGTCGGTGGGGCCAGATTTAGTCTGGGCCAATTGTTGACTGAGGACTTGATTCAGTTGGTTTAAATTAGGTAAGGGATAGTCCAGCACAACTACTTCTTTTTCCAGTTCAATAGGAACTTGTTGCACTGGGGACATGAGGATGACAATTTTTTCTGTCTCTTTAAAACTAACTACAGCATCCCTTAACCACCTATTAGTTGCTGGTGCTTCTATAAATGGATGTAAGTCTTTAAATATAAAAATACCCGGTTCTTCTTGTCTGACGACCCACTCAATAGCTGCTTCTGGAGAAACTGTATTGTGCCGAGTTGTCCGACGGGGCTGACCGTAATCAACCATACCGTGGGTAACCGTCCAAACAAAGACACGCCGATGTTCCGTGTTTATTTTTGCAAGGTCGAATATTGCCTGCTCTGCTCGTTCTTCTTCATGAGTTACGAGGTAAATGAGCGGATATTGAGCTTGTATGAGTATATTTAGCTCTTCTTTCATGACATCGACCCAAATTGATAGTAAATGACCCTTTTAGCAAGGTACCAGCTCTTCTTTTGCTAGCGATACAGTCTGACATTTGACCGTTTCTCGCAGTAATTCTTCTGTCATCACCGTAGGTTGGTTTTTCAGGGAAACCATTTGCCCCTCTCGCATCACCATTGCCCCGTGGCACTCGGGACAGATGTGAACTTGATGGATCTTACCCTGGGACTGAGCGGACACCCCTTCCACCACCTCTGAGTGCTCCATGTAGAAGGCGATGGCCTTTTCTACTATGGCGGACATAGATTCTGTATCTACCGCTGCTCTTATTTTGAGTTGGCGATGAAGTCCAGGCGGAATATATAAGGTGACTTTTTGCTTATTTTGCATCTCACGGTCGATTGGTTTTCCCCAGGCATGTATCTACTATAACTAGTATTTCGGTAACTGTCAAGGGGTTAAAGCGGTTTGACGGCATTATTGTAACATTTCTTTACATTTAGCCGGGGAGAGTAAATTTTGCAAGAAGACTTCCCCTGCCTGTTGAAGATCCCCATCTAGGGAGAAAGTTAGACTTCTGACGCGGTAATCGTCGATCAAAATATTTAAGGGCGGATCTAGAGGTTGAGGATAGACCAGCACCGCTGATAAACTCTTTTTAGCCGCTGCATAGGCTACAATTTGAGCGATGTCATCCGTTGAGGGTTTATCAGCAGTTTTGTACTTGGTATCAAGGATGTAGCGTGCAGTCTGCCCTTGAGTTTCGTACAAGACCAGGTCTATATTAAAATAGATTTTCTTGTACTGGTCCAGGTATTCTCGCTGCTGTATTCTGACGCAGTAATGAGAAAGATTAGTTTTGAGCCATTGAGCAACAAAGCTTTCGTAGAGTCTCGCCATGTCAACCAGGAAAGGCACCATAGGGCGATTCCCCGTTTTGTGACTGGGACTACTATGGTCGAGAAAGAAGCGACAGAGGGCATGTAAGGCTCGATAATCTTCATTCAGACGGTTGTATTGACGTCCGATACAATGGTGGGCAGTAAAGGGTCGGCGGGTGACGAAGCCTTCTAAGACTCGTTCTGCTTTGCGGACTTGCATGCGAACTTTCTTGCTCAAAATTCCAGTGCTTCTAATACAGTGCAATGTCCAAGCAAGAATCTGATTATCTTCAATATCCCTTGTTTGTTCCCAGTAGTGGCAAATTGGTTGAACATGCCAAGGCTTTTCTATTGCTCGTCGAACCTCCCAACGTCCGCGAATGGATGGGAGCTGGCCAGTTTTGACCAAATAAGTCTGATAGAGTCCTTTATGACAGCGGTGGAGAATGCGACTGGCTGTGATGGCGGCGAGGTCATCGTAGAATCCTTCTAGACTTTCACAATCAATTAACCCGTCCAGAAAGCGAAAACTCTTGAGATTGTAGGCATATGCGAGCATAGCAAAAAGATTTTTCAGGGGCACTTTGGGGTTTAATTTGATGGAGAAGCCGTCCGTGAGGCAAATATAGCCTACCCATCCTTGACATATGAGTTGCCACTTGTCACCTGTGTTGGTATCCCGAAGGCTGACTTTTATCTGGCTACTGTATTTTTGCTTTATTTCATTAATTACAGCAGTCGGAATATGGTCCCTGGGAATAGATAGGGGTTTATATTCAGTTAGCTCAATCATGTTCATCATCTTTGAGCACATCGTTTTTGATTTTGTCCCAGCGAAACTGGTCCATTTTATCCCGTTGGTCGAAAAAATATTCCTCTAGATAGGGTTCGATTTCCATCCGCCAGATATCAGGAAGTTCCTCTTTTAATTCCTTCCTGAGAAAGAAAGAAATTCCCAGGGAGTAGTGGGGGTCATCAATGGTATTATTTAACTTCTCCAAAGTGCTAATTAAGCCCTTCACTGAAAAGCTTTTATTCCGACGATGATATCGCCGCAGCACTTCATAGTTGGGGCTGATAGGGATAAAGGCAAAACGGCGACGAATTGCATTATCCATAATAGCAATAGAGCGATCAGCAGTGTTCATGGTGCCGATGATGCGGACATTATGGGGAATGGCAAATGGTTTACCGCTACCAGCTAACAAAATTTTTTTGTCGCGATATTCCAGTAAATACATTAACTCGCCAAACACTTGAGCAAGATTAGCACGATTAATCTCATCAATAATAAGAACGCAAGTACCTTGGCAAGATTTTGCTTGGTGACAAAATTGCAGAAAACGACCTGGAACTATTGAGTAATTTAGCTGTCCATATGCTCTAGTTTGGGGACGAATTCCTTCCATAAAATCTTCATAGGAATAAGCTGGATGAAACTGCACCAGTTCTACGAAACCATCCCCATCATTAATTAAATATTTAGCTAGATGTCGGGCGAGAAAGGTTTTTCCCGTACCGGGAGGACCAGATAAAATGCCTTGTCCCTTCCGTTGAATTGCCCGTACCCAGCGGGCGAGGTTAGCTTCTTCCCAATTAGTTTTGGCTGCATATTTAGCTAAAGTATATTGGGCAAAGTCGTATTGCTTCATAGTAACTAGCCAATAACAAAACAGATGAAAAATATCCTCATCCCGCCAAGCGGGTATACCAGTCTGGTGCATCTCTTTAGCAAGTTGGGCAATTAGCGAATATCCTGTAGCATTTGCATCGCAGTAGTCTCTGAATTGGTCAATTAGCGAATATCCTGTAGCATTTGCATCGGAGTAGTCTCTGAATTGTTGGCTATAAGTTGTATGAGCAAAATGGTTGATTACCTGGAGGGAATTGGAATCGATTCTGATAAAGTAATCTGGTCGCAGCCCATTGAGAATAGGTGTAACCATTCCTATTGGTAAATCTCTGACATAGGGCAATGTAGCAAAGTATCTCACAACTGCGAACAATTCTTCTTCCTCATCAGAATGACAGGTACGGACTAAACTTAAAAGTGCTTGAGTTAGTAACTCTCTGTCTTTCTGCTTTATCCATTTCTCTGAAAATAACCATTTTCTCTTCTTTTCTATCATAGTGTAAGTCAGATCTAGATTGCTACCAATTTGATGGCAGAGTGATAAACAAGAAATAACTTGTTGGGTTACATCTTCTCCAGAATCTGCTGCTGACGTCATGGCATCAAAATAACGACAAACTTGCTCACATTGCTTTTTCCAGGTAGATATGTGACGCTGACAATCTTCAGTATTAGCGTAGGAGCTGGCAAATTCTTCAAATAACCCAATTAACTCAGCATTTGGCGATTCTATCTCCTGCAAGTTTCTCATTGATACTGTCATTTGCTCTTCCTATTTTGGATGTTTGTTGTTGGCGGATCGTTTAATGCCAAACCGCCAACAAGAAAGAAATTAGTTGCAAGGAGCCAGATTGTTCATAGTCAGAACTATATCCTCAATTCCTTGACGCAGGGCGGATCCTGGTTTATTGGGGTTGTGATTGACCATGATGCTAAAAATCAGCTTCCCGTAGGCTGGGTGCTCCATATAGCCTGACAAAGCTTTGACACCTCGCAAAGTTCCCGTTTTCGCAACCACTGTTCCTTGTACTGGGGTACCCTTAAACCAGCGACTCAGAGTGCCACTCTCTCCTGCCACGGGTAAAGAAGCGAGGAAAATCTCCCTACCTTGGGCAGAATACATGGCGTCTAGGGTTTGAATTATGGCTCTGGGTGTGGCGGTATTATAGCGGGATAAACCGGAACCGTCCGCCAGACGATAACTCCCTGGGTTCACTCCCAGTTGAGTTAAAGCCTGTTTTGCAGCAGTGGAACCACCGAAATAACGGAGCAGAACATCTGCATAGTTGTTATTGCTTCTGAGTAAAGTGACTCTCACCCACTCCCTTAGGGAGGTAGAGCGAATGGAGGTAGAGGGTTCTAGCTTTTGTAAAGCAGCAGCAGCAGTGAGAATTTTAGTGTTGGAAGCGGGGATTAAGGGGCGATCCCCATGATGTTCGTATAAAGTGGTGCCATCGTCTAAGGATTGAATCATGATACCCCACTTCCCCCCGACTCGATTGGCGATCGCCTTTATTTCCGGTTCGAAAAATTCCGGGCAAAAATTATTATTGCTTTTTTCTGGAGGGGGGACATGGATTTCGATTGAGTTGGCACCCCTCCAGGTATAAGCCGCTACGGGATTGGTAATGGTGATCGCCGTTACAGCAGCTATTGCCAAGGATTTGAACCACTTCTTCATGAAAAAACTCCTAGGTATGGTAATCTTTGAGCTAAAATATTAAGCGCAGATTAACACAGATTAACGCAGATGCGGTTCCTAGGATTTTGGTACTTTTTGTTGTTGCCCCTTTCTCTGGCTACCGTTTTTCTCTTGGGTAAAGCTAGCACTGAGAGAGAAACAAGTGTCCAGGGGCGAAAATGGTGGCATGATGCCATCTTTTATCAAATTTGGCCCCGCAGTTTTCAAGACTCTGACGGGGATGGTATTGGGGATTTTCAAGGCATGACGTCCAAACTAGATTATCTCGCGGATCTGGGTATTAATGCTATTTGGCTCAATCCTGTCTTTGAGGCTCCATCCTACCACGGTTACGATTTTCAACAATTCTATCAAGTGGAATCTGATTATGGCACTATGGCTGATTTGGAGGAGTTTTTAGAGGAAGCGGAACAAAGGGGTATTAAAGTAATTGGGGATCTGGTGCTCAATCACATTTCTACGGAACATGAATGGTTCCAAAAATCCGTCAGGCTGGAACATCCCTATAGTGATTATTTTATCTGGCGGCAAATAATACCGGAAGGACATTGGGGGAAACCCTGGGCACAACCAGGTACTGTAGGGTATAATAAGCCGAAATGGGTTTGGATTTATAACCAAGAACGGAACTCTTATTATTATGCCCCATTTGATGGCAGTCAGCCAGATCTAAATCTGGAGCATCCTCAGGTAATGCAAGAATTAAAGAAGGTAACTAAGTTTTGGCTGGATAAAGGTTTTGATGGCTTTCGGTTGGATGCTATGCGCTATGGAATCGAAACTGGACCTTATCCCAACCAGGCTGATACTCCTTCTACTATAGATTTCTGGTTAGATTATAACAGCTATGTGAAAAGTCTTGGGGATGACATATTGTTAATAGGGGAAGTTTGGGCACCCATTGAGATTATATCTCGCTATTATGGGGGAGTAGATTTGTGTTTTGACTTTAATTTTGGCCATCGCCTCATTAATGCTTTGAACAAAACCACCAGGGACACAGCTACTTTTGGCACTGCTGAAGAAAGTCCCAATGATAAAGAAACTGTTAAAGAAGCTTTCCAAGCTAATATAGCAGCTAAACTAGAAGGTGTGGCTCCAGTTAACTTTTATTCTCCCTTTCTCACCAATCACGACCAGGAAAGGGTGATGTATAAACTGGGTAACGATGAGGGGAAAATGAAAATAGCAGCGGTGTTATTATTCACGGTCGTGGGGACACCTTATATTTACTATGGGGAAGAAATTGGTATGAGCCAAAATAGAACTGGAGATGACCAATATAAGCGATCGCCCATGCAATGGGATGATTCCAAGTTGGCAGGTTTTACCACAGGAGATGAGGTTTGGATTGATGACAGTAAATGGTTTCCTTGGTTACCAGAACATGAACCTTGGTGGAGAGAAATGTGGGATTCAGTGGTGGATAAAAGAGCTGCTTCTGTAGCAGGTCAAAAGGAAGACCCTAATTCTTTGTTCCACCTTTACCGCAAGTTAATTGCTATCCGAAAAGCTAACCCTGAATTTAGAGCGATCGCCAATGAATCTTTAGAATTTATACCCACTGCTTCCCCTGATATTATCGCTTTCCTGCGCAAAGCACCCACGGGAGAAGTCTCGGCGGTTATTATTAATACTACCACAACCCAACCTAATATCGCAACCATAGATTATTTTCAAGATAAGCAGTTAATCAATCTCTTGAATGGCGATAAAATGGTATTCCCGGAGGGGGAAGTCAATCTCGATGCTGGTAGCTTTTATATCTTAAAAATCCAATAAGCGGACAGTGTAGGGTGTGTTGGCAACGCACCGAAAGTTTGGGATGGCGATTTAGAGTCAATTCCTGTGGAGTCTTTAAATCCAGACCTAGTGCTTTTTTGGATAACGGTCTAAAAGGAGGGTGAGGAAATAGGATGCAGAAGTTTTTGGAAAAATTTGTGATTTAACCTTGACAGACTACGAAGATATTGCTATAATTAGTGGTGGCAAGGTAATAAACTCGCCATCCAACAGGAAAAAGAAGTAACTCAAGTGCTCTAACAATCTCGGCAAAATGAATGATTTTTGCTAAACTACAAGTTTGAACAAGGATTTCATGAATCTAAATTTACCAGTATCATTACCATGCTTAACATAACCAAAAAAAACATATAACTACTCTATTGATTGGAGCTGCACTTTTCAGCTCGTCTCCCGCTCATGCTGTTAATCATATTCTACAGCCACAATTTGTAACCACTAATTTAGTCAGTGGAGAGGTAAATGAAGCATTAACTTTTGATGTCGGCAGATTAATTGACCAAAGTGGACTTGTAACAAGTTATAACGATCGAGATGGCCTTTTTGCTCTAAACGATGATCGTTTTGGCCACACTACAAGTAGCTCACCTGACAGTAGCCGCTCATGGTTGTCTGCTGAGGGAGTTACATCAGGAGTCTTGACTTTCGACTTAGGAGAGGAGTTTCACATCTTCCAGCTTGGTCTCTGGAATATTACAGGGAATCAAGGTGTAAGAGGCTTTCAGGTGTTAGCCGATAATGATGCTGATTTTGATAACGGAACGAGACTCGAGCTAATAAACAGAAGCACTCGTGGTCAAAGCAGTGGCAACACTGTAAGAGTTGAGCGATATAGTCTAACTCCGACAACATCTCGATATGTTGACCTCAATATTCTCTCCAATTATGATGGAAATGCTGTAGCTCTTGCTGAAATACCCTTCGAGTTTAGTAATTTACCAGGGATGGCTTTTCTGGTAGCAGTAGGAGGTTTGGCCTATTTTCGGAACAAAAAAGGGGGGACGCCAGCAGGGTAAATTATAACTCCCTCTGAACACTCCATCCTCAACACAAGGGGCATGGAGAAAGTCAAAGTCTCTGATAATAGGAACGCAATTCCTCTATTGTAGAGACTTTTTTGATTCCTTCCTTAATTGCTGACAATACCTCTAAATCGCGAATCGGGGAAATTTCTGGTAACAGTTCTAAACCATCGGGGCCAAACTTTAGTTCTAAACCCAACTCAATTGCTGATACCAGTCCTTCCCGTCGTCCCCGCTCCATACCTTGCTCAATACCTTGCTCAATACCTTGCTCAATACCTTGCTCAATACCTTTCTCCATACCAATACGTTCAACGCTGGTTATATAAGGCATTTTTTTATCCTCCTCGTATGAGTCAATATCTTCTAAAAAGGACTTCTCTAAATCTAGAGGTAATCTCATTACCCAGTCGATAAAACGGAATAGGTTGATGACATCCTCTTTTTGGTAGCCTTTTTCCTACAATCTTTTGGTGATAAACAGCTTCCACTGTCGGCGCTGTGAAACGTTTTTACGGGTTTGTTTGGCTTTTAAATGAGCCATTACTACTGTAGCAAAGGGATTGGTGCTGTTTTCCAGTTCCTCCCACCTTTCATTATAGTCCAGTAGTTTCACAATGGGGAATTGGAAGCTTATTTTACAACTCCATATCTCGTTTCTGTATTCTTGTGGTTTCCATGTTGGGCGTTCATCTCCTAAAATTACGAAGGTAGCGATAGGACAATTATAACTCAGGAAGAGACGAGAGTGGTATGAGTAAATACGCCCTTCAAAGTTGGGTTCTGGGTTGCCCTGCACTTCTAAATGGATTAATACCCATTGCTCGTCACCGTTTTTGAGCCATACTTTCACTAGTTTATCTACATATCTGGGCCCTAATTGAGCATCCCGCACTATTTTCTGTAGTTCTTTGTCGAGGAAAGTGTGGCCTCTGCTCCAGTCTATATCATTAGCAGCTACAGGAAAAAAAAATTCGATACATTCTTGAAAATACGTTTCAATTATCTCCTTCCAGGGGCTATCATATTCGTCAGTGGGTGTTTTCATAATCTATAATTTTTTCTGGTTATATCGCCCAAAGCCTCTTTTTTTACCCATCGAGTTTAGTAATTTACCAGCGATGGTTTTTCTGGTAGCAGGAGGAGGTTTGGGCTATTTTCGGAACAATAAAGGGGGGAAAAGGCAACCATAGTGAGGATAGATTTAGGATTGCTCTTGATTATTTCTGTCATAACGATATAATAGATACTCCAAGAAGTGATTCTAATACTCTCCTTCCCTCGTTTCTCTGCGTCCTCTGCGTCTCTGCGGTTTATTTAAAAAAACCTCAAACAAAGCCCCTAAAATAGTGTTGGAGAATAAAAAGCCCTGGGGAGCAGTTAAGCGAAACCTTTCCGAACCTATATTCTCCACCCATCTTCGCTCATAATAGGGTTGCAAACAGCTAGAAATCTGATTTAAAGTTTCCTGACCAAATTCCAGGCTAATTTGAGCAAAACTAACTCCTTCTGCAAGACGTAATCCTAACATCAAGGTTTCCAAAAGTAAATCGGGATGAGATGTTTTAGGAGAATCAATTATTCCCCCATGGTTAACCCAAGTATAATATTCCTGGCGGGTTCTGGGACGGGAAAATCGCTGTCTTTGGACGTAACTAGTAGCACTCATGCCAAAACCGTAATAGGGTTTATTTTGCCAATAAACTCTATTATGCTGGCATTGATATCCCGGTTGGGCGTAATTTGAAATCTCATAATGTTCGTACCCTGCTTCTGTGAGCATTTCATCTGCTAATTGGTACATTTTAGCTGTTTCTGTATTTGTAGGTAAAGGTTTTGTTCCCGGTTCATACTGCTTGGCAAAAACAGTGGTGGGTTCGAGAACTAAATCATAACAGGAAATGTGATGAGGAGCAATCTTAATGGCGGTTTGCAAGGAAGATTTCCATTGCTCTAAAGTTTGATGAGGTAAGCCTGAAATTAAATCAATACTAAAATTATTTATTGGGCTGTCATAAATCAATTCAATGGCCTTTTTGCTATCTTCTAAGGAGTGGGAACGCCCTGCTATAGTTAAGAGTTCTTCTGTAAATGTTTGCACTCCCAAACTAACTCGATTAATGCCCAACTTGTGATAGCCTGTAAGTTGCTTGTAGGTAAAGGTTCCCGGATCTATTTCCAGGGAAATTTCCGCCCCAGGAGCAATACCTAAATGTTGTTCTATTGTCTCTAAAATCTTTCCTAAGAGAGTAACAGGGAGGAGGGAAGGGGTACCTCCTCCAAAGAAAACTGTTCTTAGGGGTTCTGAGGGTACCGGGGCCATGGTAATTTCGGTACATAATGCTTCTACGTACTCTTCTAACCAAACTAACGGTGGGCGATCGCCCCCTACAGAAATGGGAAAATCACAATAATAGCAGCGACGACGACAAAAGGGAATGTGAACGTAAGCAGAACCAGGATTATTAAGATAACTTAAAGACATAGGCAGTTTAGATGGGGGAACAATTATAATAGGTTAGTGGAGGTTATATTAGGAAAAATGATTGATGCCATTATTATTCTTTTATTCATCATAGCAGCAGCGGGAGTGGGGTTTGATAGTATCAAATTGCTGCCGGATAACGTTTTAGACACAGTTTCCAACGTGGGGGCTTTACGCTGGACCAGTGCCAGCTTTGCGGGTATCTTGGGTTTGGGACTGGGTTTGGTTGCTCAAACTACTTATCGTCGTCTGGAAAAGCAAATTCGCCAAACACCCATTGAAATCATTCTCACTCGAGCAGTGGGTTTGGCAGTGGGACTGTTGTTAGCTAACCTCATGTTCGGCCCCATTTTTTTGCTCCCGATTCCCGACGAGTTTTCCGCTCTCAAGCCCACTATCGCTATTTTAGGCAGTTTGATGTTTGCTTTTTTGGGTATTAGCCTGGCGGATACTCACGGGGGCACTTTCTTACGGCTCATTAATCCTAACTCCATGGAAAGCGTTTTAGTGGCGGAGGGTACTCTCAAACCAGCTGGGACTAAAATCATCGATACTAACTGCATTATCGACGGGCGCGTTGCTCAACTCATAAGTACGGGCTTTCTGGAAGGACAAATTCTCATTCCCCAGTTTGTTTTACAGGAGTTACAACTCCTAGCGGACACCAATAACAACCAAAAGCGAGTGCGAGGAAGACGAGGATTAGATTTGCTCAATAGAATGCAGAAGTCTTTCCCGGAAAGAATTGTGATTCATCCTGCGGATTACGAAGATATTGCTACTGTAGATGGGAAGTTGATTCGCTTGGCCCAGGAAATCAACGGCACTCTCATGACTAATGATTATAATTTGAGCAAGGTGGCTAATTTGCAGAAGGTGAGGATTCTGAATATCAACGATTTGGTACAAGCTGTACGTCCTGTTTATTTACCTGGGGATAGTCTGGAGTTGAAAGTTCTCAAACAGGGGAAGGAAGCAACTCAAGGTGTGGGTTATTTGGAGGATGGAACTATGGTAGTAGTGGATGAGGGACGGAATTATGTGGGTGGAGAGATAGGGGTGATTGTCACTTCCGCTCTCCAAACCTCTGCTGGACGGATGATTTTTGCCAAACCACGAGGGCTAATTGGCACTTCCTCTGCACTTCGCCCCAAGGCCACGGAGCTTGGATAGTAGGGAGGGATAACTTCTGTCTGACAATTTGACCTTTTTGTGAAAAACATCTGCTAGACTCTGGGTTATGAAGGTTTTGAGGTTCTCTATGAAGAAATTACTCTTATCTCCGGCCATTGTTGTAGCTTTCCTTTTCAGCTCGTCTCCCGCTCATGCTGTTAATCCTATTCTACAGCCACAATCTGTAACCACTAATTTAGAGAGTGCATTAACCTTTGATGTCACCAGATTAATTGACCAAAGTGGACTGGTAAATAGTTATGATGGGAGTATGCACCACTATTTTAGCCTAACTTTCACTTTGCTTTAACCATAATTTAAGTAACCCACCTGACAGTAGCCGCTCATGGTTGTCTGCTGACGGAACTACATCAGGAGTCTTGACTTTCGACTTAGGAGGGGAATTTCAGATCGTTGCCATTGGTATCTGGAATATTTCAGGTAATTCAGGTATAAGAGGTTTTGAGGTATTCGCCGATAATGATGCTAATTTTGATAACGGAGGAAGAACCCTGTTGGGTCAGGGTAATTTCTCTAGTGTTAATCTAAGTTTCAATAGATCATCAATTTTACGTCGATACCTTACGGAGGCGCGTCTAAATACTCAATATGTTCACCTCAATATTCTCTCCAATCATGGTGGAAATGCTGTAGGTCTCGGCGAAGTAGTTTTTGCTGAAATACCCTTCGAGTTTAGTAATTTACCAGCGATGGTTTTTCTGGTAGCAGTAGGAGGTTTGGCCTATTTTCAGAATTTAAAAAAGGGGGTAAAAAGCACTCTGCGGTTTAATCCTTTCCGTCATCAGGATATTGCGCAAAAGTGATAACTCGCTGGGGGAAGGGTATTTGAATCCCTTCCTTCTCAAAAGCTTCTTTAATCATCTTGCGCAAAATCCTCTTAATATAATTGTGTACTCCACTGGGTTTGTTATCCGGTTTTAGCTTGGTAAGAGTGCGAATCAAGATGCTATCTGCTGCAAACTCTTCAACCCCTTTGATTTCGGTAGGTTTGATTACTTCCTGGTATTTTTTGTGCAACTGAATCCCCACCTCTTCCAGAGTGCTATAGACTAAATCCAGATCAGAACCGTAAGCAACCCCCACATCAACTACAGCGTAGATGTATTCTTTGGAATAGTTGGTAATTTTTGCGATTTCCCCGTTACGAATAATATAGACTTGTCCATTGGGATGACGAATCCGGGTGGTTCTCAATTCGATGGCCTCCACTACTCCTATAGTATCTTCCATTTCAATATAGTCCCCCACTAAGTAGTAGTTCTCAAAAAGAATAAAAAACCCACATACTATATCGTTAATGAGATTTTGTGCTCCCAAACCTACCGCTAAACCTAAAATACCAGCAGCAGCTAGAATAGGAGCGGGATCTATCCCGAAGATATCTAAGATCCAAATACCACAACCAAAGTAAATGAAATACTTCAAAAAACTTTGAATCAGGGGAATAATAGTTAACCTTTTCTGTCTTTGCACTCCTGTTAAATTAAGATTACGCAGGAGTACCTCTTCCACCAATATTTTCCCTATTTCAATGGAAATGTGGCTGATGAGTAAAATGGTGATAATTTTGATGGTTTTCGTACCTATGGCATCTAATTGGGCGATAGATTCGATTTGCTGCACTACCAGAGTAGCTATGATAACATAGATGAGGTATTCCAGACATCGCTGTAAAAATGGAATTAAATGTTTGAGGCGATTATAGAACCGTAAAATATTCTCCGCTCTGACATATTTTTCTCTCAGGATATCTATAAGATCCACAATAGTAGAAGTTGCTTTCAACAGCAGCAACCCACCTAAGACAATGAGATAAATCTTCAAGGCGATGTAGAGATAGTTAGCCACAACTTCTGGAAGTTGCCAAAACCCAGTACACAATAAAATTGCCAACAGCCAAATGCTATTGGTAAAGTGCATGTCCAGAAAGTTAAAAAAGCCCTCAATCTCCTCTTCATTAGCAGTTATTTGCTCCCATTTCTTGATCCACTCCTGTCCTTGGCGAAGCAAACGGCGCAAGGGTGAGATCAGGTATCCGACGAGAATTAAAACGGCGAAGGTTTTAAATAGCCCTGTAGCTAGTTGCAGCCAGAATTGGGAGGGTATTGCACCTACTAACTCTAAGGTATATTGTTCCAGATTTTCTCTTCGGTACAACAGCCAGCCATTGAAGGCGATCGCCCCTAGAGAGAGTATTGCCCAAAGGAAAATTAACAGCCCCCTGATATGGCGGCGTAACTTGTGCAAATTATCCTTTTTCTGCCCCAACCAATGAACTTTACCTAGCTGTTGGAAAATTTGACCCAATAGCCAGTATAGAAACCAGAAAGCCAGGAACAAGCAACCGACTTCAGCTAAAATCACTAAGACACTTGTCATCATCATTATATTATCTTTGTTCGGAAGGCGGTTTATTATCCGCCCCATTGGAGTTTGGCCTTTAATTCCGCTTCAATGCGATTTAAAATAGAACTCTGATCCAAAGAAGCTAAAATTCTCCTCACTACTACCTTAGGCCCATCTTCTCCCCAACCGGCTCCATTGGCAAGATAAATTTTAGTAATTTGCCCTATACTATAGGAAGAAACACCAGCTACTCCAGCTTGAGCCATAGCCACGGTAACATAACCAGTGAAAGAAGCGCCCCCAGTGACAGGAATAGATAGGCCAAAAATACCTTTCAGGGAACTCAAACCCAAGGATACCAGTAATTCGCTCCCAGTAATCCCCCCCATACTCAGGGCAATCTGGCGCAGCAACCCTACCGCCCCAGAGCGAGTCATAGGGATACCGTAGAGGCGAGAAAGGGCTAAAATCATGGCAATATCCATTACTGCTCCTGTAAACAAATCCACTGCTGTTACAGGGTTTAGGGCGATGGCCCCTGCTTTCCCTATCACTGCTTTATAAATCAGGCTATCGGCAGCAGAGGAGCGAATAGTCATTTTCCGCTCTACCAATTTTTCATTAACAGTATTAGCAAACAACATAGTATTCAGAGCCACCAGAGACTTCCCCTCTCGATGCAAAATCTCCAGAATCTTCAGTTTCAGCTCCTCTACCTGAGGGGTACCACGGCCCATTGCCACCTTATAACCGCCCCCAGGAAGGCCCACAGCTTCCCTCACCAAAGGAGAAGCAGCCACCATGACAATTTCCGAGGGTTTTAATAACTGACGCACCCGTTCGTCCCTGATTTTGCGGTAAATAGCAAGCCTATCCGCTTCTGGGTATTGGTCGATTTTATTAAAAACCAGCACTATAGGTTTCCCAAACTGCCGCAACTGACAAATTGCCCTATACTCTACCTTAGTTAAATCTCCAGCAATAACAAAGAGAATTAAATCTACCCTTTGGGCGATTTCATGAGCCAAAGCTTCCCGACTTTCTCCGGCAACCTCATCTATCCCCGGAGTATCGATTAACTCAACACCACTATTTTTTCCCCCAAGTAAAGAAAGCCTCAGTACAGATCCATGGCCCAAAGGTTCCCGATTTACTTTCCACTTCGCACTTGCTACAGTACGGGTGACACCGTGGAGGGGTCCCACTGTAAAAATATCTTCCCCTAAAAGAGCATTGAGAACGGAAGATTTGCCCCGTCCCACCATACCGAAAACAGCAATTTGGACTACATATCGTTCTAACTTATCTAACATAGTAACAAGGCCATGGATTTCCTCAGACAACCCCATTTGCTCCACAGAAGTCAAATCCATATCCCCTACTAATTTCCGCAGGGAATATTGCGCCTTCTTGTAGTTCAGTTCCTCCTGAATTTCAGCGAAGCTGAAAATGGCGCCGGATAAGTCAAATTCCGAGGATATGTTAGACAAGGTATATTCTAGATTCTGTTTCTATAATAAGATTATATGAACTATTTGCCAGAGACAACTGCCCACGTTAGAATTACCAAGCAGTGCTGGCGACAGGGCAAAATAGAAGGCGAAGTGAGGGCTAAGGCTTATGAATGGCAGTTTCAGTGGTGTTTTCGCCAGGGACAGCTATGGGTACAACCATCTTTAGGACGAGCCTTAATTCTGGAACCTCTCAGTCGTTTTTTAGAACGGAACGACTATCAACTAGAACCGGGAAGCAATTATCAGTTTCTCCTCCGGGAGGAAATCTAGGTTTAACTCAGAGGCCCAGAGTCACAGAGAGAAATGCCGTTGCAAAGTAGGTAAAACAGGACAGGGTTCCTTTTTCTGCAAATTATGCCGGTCGCCCTTAAAAATACTCCAGCGAAATGGTCCTTTCTGGGCTGCGGACATCCATAACAAACGTTTTGCCCTAGTCATGGCTACATACAACAAGCGAAACTCCTCCCCCCTCTTCAGTCTAGCAGCTTCTTTCCAAGCATTACCTGTGTTAAGCATAGTTATGTTATGCTTATTATTAAGATGATAATCACGAGCCTTGGCCCGAATTTGCGCCCGGGCAACTTCTGCCAAAGTAAAGTTACCCAAAAACTTAGCAGCAGTGGGAACCCAGAGAGAACCCGGAAGAACATCTTCGTGTAAAAAAGGAATAAAAACATAATCCCAGTCCAACCCCTTAGCTTTGTGCATAGTAATAATAGTTAATTGTCCGGGACGAGTATATTCATCTTCTATTTCTTCTTCCAACACTCCTTCAAACCTTTCCTCATTTACAATTTCCACCAATACTTCTATCGTACTTTGAAGAGAACTACGACCCACAATTTGCTGATTTATCCGTTCTCCCAACTTCTCCACTGTGGCAAGTTCAGAGCCGGTATACTTTAAAGTCAGACCCAAAAAGAAAATCAATTGATAGTGAGGCAACTCTAACCTCCCCTGTAAGAGGTTACAACAGTAACGACGAGCAGCAGCAACTTGAGGTTTCTGTTTTGGTTCCAGAGATCCAGGGTAGAGGAATTTTTCTGGGAAAGCAGCGAGGGGGTTCAAGTCTTGAGTCGGGATAAGCTGACGATTTTGGAGTACTTCTAAAGCAGCTTTGAGATAATTAGGAGAATGGGGACGATGGATAAATTGTAGCAGTTTAAGCACCTCAGCAGGTATGTTCGTCTGACGCTGAACTTCATTCACTTCATAGATTTTAATTGATTTAGTTAGAGGAGCAAGTTGTTCTGCGAGAAAACGACCTTGACGATTTTCCCGTACTAAGATAGCAGCGTTGTGTTGAGAATTTTCCTTTAATAAAACTACCGCCCGTTCCCCAATCATTTGGGCTGTTTTATAGATATCCGGTGGCGTATATATTTCCAAACCCCCACCCACTGGTTCCGGGTTGGCATCTTTTTGCAAGTCCCCTGGCTCTACAGGATGAATTTCTTGGTCGCGAAAAGGTAATGATTCCTCCTTGGTATTCTCATTAACCCATTTAAGCACGAAATTAGCAGCATTCATAATAATTTGACTACTACGACCTGCCTGAGCCATAGTAGATAAACTGCCTTGACCTTGACAACTAGTGCAAAAGGAGTTAAAATAAATAGGGTCGGCGGGAGTAAAGGTAGAGTTAATGGCTTGATTAGGGTCTCCCACCCTCACTAAATTTGGGGATGTTTCGGGGTTTTCTGGATCCGTAGCTAGGAGTTTAATTAACCTTTCTTGTAAAGGACTAGAGTCTTGAGCTTCGTCTTCAAAAACAGCAAACACTTGACTTTGCCATAATTTACGAATAGGGGCATATTCCAGTACCCGCAAAGCAGCAAGAATCATATCTTGGTAGTCAATGAAATTCCGTGCTGCCATTAATGCTTCATACCGCTTATACAAACCCCCAGCCATAGCTAATATGTGATAGGGATCCTCAATCTGGACAAATTGCAAATCTTCAGGAGAGAGAGCGGAACTTTTCGCCTCTGCAATAGCCGTGGTAGCCAAGGTAGGTAAGACCTCCGTCCGCAACACCCACTCCCGTCGCAACCTTTCCGTTTCTTCGCCGTCAAACCCCGCCCCTTCTAGTAATATCTTATATTGTTCCGGAGCAGCAGCAATCCACTCTTGGACACAATTTTTAATCAGTCTGTGACTATTATGAGGATTAATTAAAGTGGCGGTTGCCAAATTCAGTTGAGATAATTCTGGGTGACGAGTAGCAATACTGCAAGCCAAACCGTGGAGAGTATGTACCTCATACCCCCCAGGTATCAGGGAAAGAGACTTGAGTTGGTCGCGAATTACCCCTTTAATACTAGCAGCAGCAGAACGAGTATAGGTAACCACTATTAATTGTCGGCGAGGGTGAAGTTTATAACGAGCAACAGTCAAGGCAGCAGCTACAGCGAGGCTGTAAGACTTACCGGCCCCGGGAACAGCAGCAATAGCCATTTCACCCCCTTCCCAGTCCCCCATTCTTTTCTGTCCCTCTCGCAAGGTACCCCGCAGCTTTGCCAGTTGTTCCTCTCTTATTATTGGAGCGCTGTCCTGTAAATCCAATGGTCTGTATATGAGATAGACTATAATTATAGGATAAATCAATCACAACCAACAAACATGTTTGAATTTTTCATGACTTGGCTCCTGACAGCCATCGCTCTCTTAATCACAGCTTATGTAGTCCCAGGGATGGAAATCGCTGGTATACAGGCTGCTTTAGTAGCTACAGTAATCTTAGGAATAGTCAATGCTGTTGTCAAACCCATTCTCGTCTTTTTCACCTTACCCTTTACTATCCTAACCCTAGGTGGCTTTCTCCTGGTAGTCAATGCTATTACTTTTGGACTAGTGGGCTATTTTACCCCAGGAGTTACCATTGATGGTTTCCTTCCTGCTATAATTGGTTCCATTGTGCTTTCCTTAGTTTCCGGTTTCTTGAACCGTCCCTTGAAATAAGGACTATTGAAGAGTTTCGCGCCTTGGCGCAAAGGCGCAAAGGGATTTATCATACGTTCTGCTTTTGGTTTTTTACAGCCAGGAAGTCAGGAATAGATATAGTCCTGTTGCGCCCACTTTTTATTCAATTGGGATATGCTACACTCATTTACAATCCAGAATTTTCGCTGTTTCCCCCATCTTACTATCCAACCCCTGAAACAAGTCAATTTAATTGGGGGGAAAAATAATGTGGGCAAGACATCTCTCCTGGAAGCTATTGTGATTTTTTTCCATCCTAATAATCCACAAATTCTCTTGAATCTTAATGTGACTCGTAATCTGACAGAAGATGCTAAGTTCAATGGATTTTTTTATAACCAAGATATGGAAAGGACGATCGTCCTCATGGATCCCTTACAGGATGACAAAAAACTCTCTATCAGAATGAGTAATTCTGAGTTAGTCATGGAACCTGGAAATGGATATTCTTCAGAAAAAATTCCCCCAGGTATTTATCTTGACAGTAGCAGCTATTCTCCTCGAAAAAATGTGAAACTTTTTAGTAACATGGAGCGGTTTGGAAAAACTGATGAAATTATATCTCCCTTGCGGGTGTTAGAACCCCGCTTAAAACGCCTTAGTTTATTACTTGTAGAAGATGAACCGATTATCCACGGCAACATTGGTATGAGAGAACTTGTACCCCTACCCCTCATGGGAGAAGGAATGGAACGGTTGCTTACAATTATCTTGGCGATCGCCAATACTAAAGGAGGAACTGTGTTAATTGATGAGATTGAGAATGGCTTTCATCACTCAGTTTTGACTAAAGTTTGGGAAGCTATAGGTGATGTTGCTTGCAAAGGAGAAACCCAAATATTTGCTACTACTCATAGTATAGAGTGTATCCGAGCTGCTCACTACGCATTTCAGAGTAGGAAACAATACGATTTTGCCTATCATCGTCTCGATAGAGTTGAAGATGAAATTAAAGCAGTAACTTACAATGAAGAGATTTTAGAATTTTCTGATGAAATGAATTTGGAGGTGCGTTGATGAGGAATAACTCCGAAACAATCTCCCAACCAAAATTACTCCTTGGTGAAGGGAAAGATGAAGTGCTATTTTTCCAAGCATTGCTGGCTCATCTCCAGATTAAGGATATTCAAGTGATGCAGTATGGAGGAAGAGATGTACTAAGAAAATATCTCAAATCTCTAGTAATGGGAACGGATTTTTACCAAATTGTATCCTTAGGAATTACGCGAGATGCAGATAATTCCGCAACAAGTGCATTTGCAAGTGTTTGCGGCTCATTAGAATATTGTGGTTTACCTGCTCCTAGCCAACCAGGAGAAATTGTTGGAGACAAACCCAAAATCAGCGTTTTAATTCTCCCAGATAATCAAAATCCTGGTATACTGGAAGATGTTTGTCTGGAAGCAGTGGTTCCCAATCAGTTACAATGCGTAGACGATTACTTAAACTGCATGAGCAATACAGCAACACCACAACCCAAGAATAGGACAAAAGCTAGACTTAATGCTTGGTTATCAGCTCAAGCTAAACCAGGATTGCGTTTAGGAGAAGCAGCTCAGAACGGTTATTTACCTTGGAATAACAACCAATTCCATAGCCTTAAGCAGTTCTTGCAAGCTATATAACACTAAAAACCTCTCCCCTCTCTCCGCGCCTCTGGGCCTCTGTGTGAAACTATATCAGTGCTGCACGACCTCCTGCCATTTCTCCCCCTGGTGGTGAGGGGTGATCTGTATACTAATCTTGTGATTGAGTTTGCCCAGAAAGCTAAAGAGCTGACCTTCGCTGAAACCGTTGTAACTGCCATTCATGAGACGAGAAACATCGGCCTGGTCAATATTCAATAAGGTGGCGATTTCCTCTTGTTCCAGGTGCCGTTGTTCCAGAATGCGGACAACTTGTGAACCCAGCATGGCACCCATGAGAAGGCTGTCAGCCTCTTCCAATTCCAGATCGGCAAAAACATTGCCACTGCTTTCTTCAAAAGTAATGATGTCATTCATGGATTTTCCCTCTCCTTGGCTGCTTTGAGCCGTTTGCCAATAAGTTCCAGATCTGATTTAGGTGTATTAATTCCCGAAGTTGATTTTTTTTGAAATGCATGGAGTATATAAATACTCTCCCCCAGTGCGACGGCATAAACGGCGCGGTAAGTATCAGAGCACCGATGAAGGAATTTTAACCGAAGGAAACCAGCTAGCTGTACTAACTCTGACTCTATAACTGGCAAAAGCCTCTCTAGTGGGGAGTTGGGCAGGAATCAAAAACTTTTTCTCCCAGGTGATATGAATAAGGGGAGAAATGGGTATACTAGATATATAAGGATTAAGGTAAATCTTCTATTCCAGAGCAAAGGACGCAATTAACCATGAAGAGCGATCTAAAAGTAAAATATCTCCAATACCTGAGCCAAAAAGAGCAAGATGAAGGTTTTACCCTCATAGAACTTTTGGTGGTAATCATCATTATCGGTATTCTCTCCGCCGTAGCCCTCCCTTCCTTCCTGAATCAAGCAAATAAGGCTAAGGAGACAGAAGCAGTTGTCAATGTTGGTGCTATCAATAGGGCACAGCAAACCTTTCGCCTTGAACCTAAAAACACTTCATTTGCAACTGCTATAGACGCTCTAGAAATAGGAATCGGAACTGAAACTACTAATTTCAACTTCAGTATCGCTACTGCTAATGCCCTCAATGCTGATGTTCAAGCAAATCCCAAAGATTCTGTTGCCGTAAGAGGGGTATCGGGGCGTGTTGATTTGGATTCTACTACTGGTGTCATTAACGATATTATTTGTAGGAAGACCGTACCAGGTAATGCTGTTGTTCCAACTAATGGAACAACGTGTGATTCTGATACTGAGGAAGTCAACTAGATTAATCTTGGTAGCAAAGTTGTTGTGGAAATATAGGGTTCCACAGCGCTGCTACCTTGATGAGATAAACTTGTAAAGTCCACTGCTAAGGAGTTTTCCCCCTGCTTTGAGGAAAGAAGAGATTAATGACTGAAGCTTACCAACGGGCTATGGCTGCTTGGCAAGAAGGGAACTATGCCAAAGCAGCCTTTATATATGAAGCAGGAATTGAAAGTGAGCCAGAGCAGTTACTTTATTATTGGTACCTAGGATTAGCTCAATTGCTCCAAGGGCAGGAAGAAGCAGCCCAGATTACTTGGATGTCCCCTATGGTAGGAGCATCGGAGTTAGAGATTGACAAGTGGATGGGGGAATTAGTGGCTATCCTGGAGAAGGAAGCAGTAAATCAGGCTGAAAAGGGCGCTTATAGAAATGCCTGGTTAATTCGCCAACACTTGAGAGAAATTGACTCGGATAATAATCATAATTTGCAGCAGTTACTCTGGGTATCTATTAAAGGAAAGGTATTTAAAGAAGAAAATGAAGTTATACCTCAATTAATTCAAATTTACCAGGAAGGGGAAACCATTGAGGAACCATTTCTCTTGCAAATATTAGAAGAGGCTCTCCAGTTAAATCCTTTTCCCCCTTCTATATTACAGTGGCTGAAAGTTTGTGCTGCCAGCATAGCAGACTGGGAGCCGATGATTAAACTCCTGATAAGTAAACTGAAATCTTTATATTATCAGTATCAATATCAAATCGGGGCTGACATTGCCCGATTCTGCCTTGATTTTGCCCCTGACAACCTGAATATTGTGTTGCAATTAGGTAACTTTACTCGGAAACTGGGAGTTGAGGGGAAATGGGAAAGTGTCAAGTTAGGGGAAAGATATTTGGCAGAATCTCAAGATTTGTGCAGTCAACTTACAGCTACCCACTGCATTCTGGCTGCTTTAATGGAAATTGAAGGCCAGTTTGAGAGGGGGCTGGAGATATATCAATTATACAAAACTTTAATCTTGGAGATAGTGGAGGGAGAAAAGGCCCAGAAAGAAACAGATTTGGGATTGCTCCACAGAGCACTGATTATCGGAGCCTTTTGCTTCTATTTTGAAGATGTACCCCAAATTAATCGTCCCTTGCGCAATGGCCTTGCTCAACTTAGTCAAGATGCTCTTCAATCCCTTATCAAGGAAGAAGTCAACCAATATGAAAAACGACACAGAGAAAGGAAGAGTAGGGGCGGTTCTGAAACCCTGAAAATAGGCTACCTATCTGAGTGTTTCCGCCAACATTCCGTGGGCTGGTTGGTTCGTTGGCTGCTGAAATATCACCATCGGGATAACTTTGAGGTTCATCTCTATTCTGTGGGCGCTCCCACGAGAGATGCCCTCCAGCAACAATTTAGGGCAGAATATGGGGACAACTTTCACTATATCTCCCCCTCAATACTTCAGATTGCCCATCAAATTTACCAGGATGAAATTGATATCTTAGTGGATCTGGACAGTTTAACGAGCTTCCCCACTTTGGCTGCCATGGCAGCTAAACCAGCTCCTGTGCAAGTTACCTTCTTAGGACAAGATGCATCGGGGCTACCAGCCATTGACTACTTTATTGCCGATCCCTATGTCCTCCCAGATAATGCACAACCCTATTATCAGGAGAAAATTTGGCGTCTCCCCCACACTTACATTGCCGTGGATGGTTTTGAAGTGGGGGTACCCACTCTCCGTCGCCCCCAACTGGATCTTCCTGAGAATGCCATTATCTATTTTAGTTCCCAAAGTGGATATAAACGCCATCCTGATAATGTGCGGTTACAGCTGAGAATTCTCAAACAGGTACCCAATAGTTACTTTCTCGTGAAAGGACGCAACAAGGAAAAGGAAAAAGAATCCCTGGCCAGTTTCTTCCATCAAATCGCCGAAGAGGAGGGAGTATGCACCTCCCGTCTGCGTTTCTTACCGAAAGTGGACCACGAAGTGTTTCACCGCGCTCATCTAACTCTTGCCGATGTGGCCTTAGATACCTATCCCTATAATGGAGCCACCACCACTTTAGAGACTCTGTGGATGGGTATTCCCTTAGTTACCCGAGTGGGGGAACAATTTGCCGCCCGCAATAGCTATAGTATGATGATGAATGTGGGGGTAACAGAAGGCATTGCTTTCTCCGATGAAGAATATGTCCAGTGGGGGGTACGATTGGGTACCGATACCCAGTTGCGACAACAAGTTGCCTATAAATTGCGCCAGTCTCGCCACACATCCCCCTTGTGGAATGGAGAGCAGTTTGCAAGGGAGATGGAAAAGGCTTATGAGGAAATGTGGAGGAGATACGTAACCGCTCCTTCAAACTCTAGGTAAATATACCTATATATATGGGCGCAATCTTTGCCCATGATACTACTATAACAATGAATTTCATTTTTGTCAACCCCTTTAGGAAAAAATTTTTGGAAAATTTCATCCTCCCCAAGCGCTCGCTCTCTCTTATCCTCCTCTGCGCCCTCTGCGTCTCTGCGGTTCATCAAAATAACTATAATCTCCAAGAAGGAAGCTGTAGGTTGGGTAGAGCGCCAGCGAAACCCCAACCTACGTAAGAAAACCACTTAGATTGGTGGGAGATCCGGGCATTGTTCAGCAATCTTAAGGTAGTTTTCCTGGGGCAGGGGTGTACGGGCCCGGAGACGGGGGACCAGGGTCTGCCACTGGAGGGGACTAAGAGCAGGAAGAGGGGAAATGTGAATGTTGTCAGGGACTTCCAACTCTTCCCTCATCATCAGTTCAAAGCAGACGCTAGTGATGAGGAGGTCAAGGTCTAGGTCGTCGGGGCTGTCGCTGATGTCTAAGAGAAGGGTGAGGCGGAGCTGTTCCGGGTCAATCTCCAGGCTGAGGGCGTAGTGGATAACTTGGTGCAGGGCAGCAAGTATTCCGATTTGCAGGTCTTCTTCAGGTTGCTCCCAGGCGGGAAAGGCAATGAGGTTGATATCCCCTAGGTTGAGGGGGAGGAGAGTGGTGGCTATGAGGGTGTCAGCGACGGTGGTAGCCATGGTTGCCCAGGAGAATTGTTTGGCAAGCTCGGAACCAGCCGCCATAAGGGAGTTGCGGACGGTGGGTTTTTGTACTTCACACAGCGCTTGAGCCATAGCATCAATGTCTTGGTCCCCGATGTAAATGGCCGCCTCTCCCGCCACTTCCGGGATAGAGCCGTTGGGGCAAGTAATGACAGGACAGCCACAGGCCATGGCTTCCACAATAGGAAGACCAAAACCTTCATATTGAGAAGGATAAACTAAGGCGACGGCACCAGAATAGGCAGCCTTCAGTTCTTTATCACTGAGGGATAGGACATGAACGGTGGTGTGATGAGTATAGTTGCGAAACTGAGGGGCAAGTTGGCTGACAACTCCAGTACAAACAATCTCAAAACCCGTTTTACTACACAGTTGAGCAAAGGCTTGGTAAAAGAGGATAGCATTCTTGTAACCTTCTCCTGAGCCACAGAGGAGAAAATAGGGTTTGGTGATATTGTAGCGCCCTCTGAAATCTTGAATTTCAGTGGAAGTTGCCGGACTGAAGAGGGGACTGACACCGTTGTGGGCAATGGTGATGCGCTCCTGGGGTATCTGGGGATAGTATTGCTGCAAATCCTTGGCAGTACACGCAGAGACGCAAATGTAGTGGGAAGCATAGTCAATAGCATGGGGTTTACCCCGCCAAAAAGGATGATCCAGATTTTGACCCATGAGTTCGGGAATTAAGTCATGGACCAAGAGAACAGAGGGGGTAGTAAGGGGAGTGGTATAGTAGGTAGAGATGAACAGATCGGCGTTTTCTTCGTCACAGACTTGTTGAAGGAGTTGGCGATCCCGATCTAGATCCTGCACATTGTAGGGAGGGATAGTGCGGTAGGCAAGTCCAGGAATTTTAGGTGCTCTGTTACCACGATCCAGCACCACTAGAGAGTTACCAAACTCAGTATGAGACCATTGGCTCAGAAGGGATTGCCAAACCCTGGCGATTCCAGTTTGGAAGAGTTGAAAGAAAACAGTATCTACTAAAATGACACAACCACGGGATGTAGAAGATATAGCTTTGACACAGACATCTTCAATTTCAACAAATTGCCAAGATTTTGCATCTTGAGTGGGTTGAGCAATAGGTTCAATTCCTAAAGCTAGAGTTGAGGATACCTGAGTCTCATCTTTAACCCAACTAAGATAATCCCTCAAGAAAAGGGGCAAGGTTTGAGCTGCTTGGAGCCGCTGCCACTGAGCCAAGGCATTGGTGTAACCGTAGTACTGCTCCTTAAATAGAAGTTGGGAAGGCAGAACATAGGCGTAGTGCTGAAATACAAGACCACTGCTCTCCGTTTCCCCATGGAGTAGAGGGTTAATGGTGGCAACATTACGTAATTCACCATCAACCAAGATGGGGGGCTCATGGGAAGCCCAGATATAGCCAGGCTTGAAGCGCCAGGTGCGGAGCCATTCTTGCTGAGGATTTTGGCTGTAGCAGTTGCGGCTACTCACCACAGATGTACAACCAACAAAGTACCAACACCAGTAAAAGGCAGCGGTTTTTTCTGGGTCTTGCAAAAAGAGTTTACGTGCGGTGCAGATCTGCTGCCATGTCCAAAGCTCATCCACATCTATTTGCCAAAGAAGGCATTCTTCAGTGATATTAGCCAAGGGAGCATTCACCATTTCTCTTTTGCCGTCCCAAAATTCACCGGGAGGCTTACGATAAAGTGTGATTTTATCAGGATATTCCTGGACAAGGTGATCTAAATATTCGGTGGTACCGTCATTACTCAAACCTTGATTATGGAGTGTGTCAGAAATTACAGCACCATTTTTAAGGCTCCAAGCTGTATCATGTTTGAAATCAGCCACCCCTTCAACAATATGCCAATGCCATGGAAATGGAAGTTGTTTTAGAACCTGGATATGGTACTGGATAAATGGTATACCATTTAGAACAATGGTAAAGAAGTGAATAGGCAGTTCAGTATCGGTTGCACATTTTTCTTGAACTCCTTTAAAGATAGCATAGCCATTGCGCAAAGATGGATCTTGCTCAACCAGCTCATAGTTAATATCTGCAAAGAGTCTGCGATAGTTGAAATAGTTTTTCAAGCTCTTAATATCATCTAGTAAGATATACTTAGAACCATAAACCTGGTTCAATTCAGCTTGTCCAGTAAATGAACACCCGTCAATGAGCACTAAATCAAAATATTCAATAGCGTTTTCTTGTTTAATTAGCTCAATGCCATTAATATTTAAATCAGATTCAATAATCTGCTTCCTATTATCTTCTAGCCAACCTAAAACTCTATCTAAGGAAAAATAATTTAGATTGGAGTTATAATACTTATAAAAATTGATGACTTCCTCTACCTTGGCAAAATTCTCTAAAGTAACTGAGGAAGCGCGATAACATTTGACAAATGGGAGATGTTGATATCGGTTTTGCAAAGACTCAAAGCGTTTTCGGGATGTTTCCATGCAAAACAAAAGGGGTGTAGCGGGGTTGGCGGAGATTCCCGTCACGAATGCTTCCGTACTTCCCTCTCCTGAAGATGAGCCAATTTCTAAAATAGTAGCTAACTTTTCTGTAGCTACAATTCTTTTGATTGCATGGTAAAACTTATCGTCTTTTATTTCTGGAGGAATAAGAGACTCTAAAACGGAAGGTTTTTTCTGAATAACAACCTGATACCCTTTGTGGAGAACATTGATTTTATCCTGGAAAAGTGAGAGAAAAGCATCAATTGCAGGTGCAGGATGTTTAAGTGGTTGTTCTCTATATCCTTCCCATTGATAATCATCGAAAATTATAATTCCCTCATTCTTCAGTAAACGCCAACCTAAAATTGTATCCTCTAATACATCAGAAGCTACATGAGAACCATCTATGTAAATAAAGTCATAGTTATTTACAGGTAAATTTCTTAGGCTATTTTGATAAAAGCCAATTATTTTGGTAACTTTATTGTTACCTCCAGCTTTTTGAATATTTTCATCAAATCTTAGCTCTATCAAAGATAATTTTCTCGAATTTTGATGCTCAATACTACCTTGGAAGGTGTCAATACAAGTAATTTGAGTTGAAGGATGAGTTAAGACATTATCTAGTAACCAGCAAGTTGATTGCCCCTCCCAACTTCCAATTTCGAGAAAACTCAGATTAGGTAGATTTACCATAGGTTTTAAGACTTGTTCCCATAGAGGAATATTTTGAACAAACCAATTATTGGTAAATTCATAACCTTTGGCTTGACAATGAAGATGGTATATTTCTCTCCAGTTTTCTTGGCTCATGGTTTGCTCCTCTTTCTTATATGTTGACCACCCCCAACTATGTTAACATAGCACTGCCCACAAAATATGTTCTTCTTTAATCACATTTTCTTAATAATATGATTAAACCGCAGAGGCGCAGAGGGCGCAGAGAGAGGAATAAGAGAGCAGGTGGGTGATGATATTTGGTGGTTGGTCATTCTATCTTGCCCCTGAGTGCTTTAAATGGTATAATTGCAACTTTGGGCTATAAGGAGTTTTAGATGAGCAAACGCCTGCAAGTATTATTAAACAAGAACGTGCGGAAACTAGGGAAAAATGGGGACTTGGTGGAAGTAGCTCGGGGATACGCCCGCAACTATTTAATTCCCCAGGGCTTGGCAGTATTCGCCACTCCCGGCATTCTCAGACAAGTAGAACAAAGACAAGAGAAAGAGCGGCAGCGTATTTTAGCCATCAGACAGGAAGCAGAGGAGCGGAAAACTGCCCTACAAACTATCGGACGCTTCGTTATTCGCAAGCAGGCGGGTGAACAGGAGGCTATTTTTGGTACTGTCACTAGCCAAGACGTGGCAGATGCAATCCAAGAAAATGCTAAGCTAGAAGTGGACCGTCGGGGTATTACTTTGCCAGACATCAGTACTACAGGGTTTTTCCAAGCTGAAGTTAAACTGCATCCTGAAGTAACTGCTACCATCGAAATTCAAGTTGTCCCTCTTTAAAACTGAACATAAATAAGTTATTTAAAGACTGCTGGAGTCAAAACTCAGGGCTGCACCTTGGGTAAGAGGTAAGTGGAGACCACATTCTTGCTTCAGACCTTGAAAGCGGGTATCCCTTTCATTTTCGTCATGGGCAGTGAGGGGACGGCTGGAATGCCAATCCCCTACAGTCACATATCCCTGATCGAAAAAGGGATGATAGGGCAAATCGTGGGCGGTGAGGTATTGATACACATCTCGAGAATGCCAGTCTAGAATGGGCAGTATTTTATATTGTTCTCCCTGTTGGTTCACTCGAGTGAGTTGTTGACGGTGGTTGGTCTGGTCCCGACGGAGTCCAGCCAGCCATCCCGTCGCCTTCAGCTCTCTTAAGGCACGCTGCATGGGTTCCACTTTTCTCATTTGGTCGTAGCGATTCAGGGCTTCAACGTCATTCTGCTCCCAAAGTTTGCCATATAATGCTTCCATTCTTGCAGGACTCATGGGAGACTGGTAAACTTTCAGATTGAGTTGCAACCGTTGGGTTAGTTGGGCAGCAAACTGGTAGGTTTCGGTGGGTAGGTAGCCAGTATCCACCCAAATAACGGGAATATTCGGCAGGACGCGAGTAACCAGATGAAGCATTACTGCTGACTGAATGCCAAAGCTAGTACTCATTACTAAGCCTTCTCCAAATGTGTCAGCTGCCCATTGGACTAGGTGGGTAGCAGAAGCATCCCCCAGTTGGAGATTTACCTTTTCTAGGTCTAGTTTTAAGGTATATTGATTCCCATTGCCTATTATAGCTGACTTTCCACCCCAGGTATGGTTGTTTTCCAGTGCAGTTGGCTGAAAATCAATCAATTTTGGCATAGTCTTTCTCTTAGATGCAGGTTAAGTGTCATTATACTTTATATTAGCGATCGCCAAAGATGATTGTATAGTGAACCTAAATGAATAGTACCAATATAGCATGAATCGCGTTTGTGTAGGGGAGCAGGGCCCACGCCAATTGCACAAACGATTTAGACGCACCATATAATAAAGTCATAGTTATGAGGGAAAATCCATGGCTAAACTAAAAAAAAGTCGAGAGGAAAACGTCAAGGGAAACTTCTATGTAGATAGTACCTGTATCGACTGCGATACCTGTCGCTGGATGGCACCAGAGGTATTCAGTCGAGTGGGGGAACAGTCGGCGGTCCATGGACAACCAACCTCAGAAACTGCTCAATTGCAAGCAATGCAAGCATTATTATCCTGTCCCACAGCCTCTATTGGCACCAGAGAAAAGCCCAAAGATGTTAAATTAGCCCAAAAAAGCTTTCCCATCTTAGTGGAAGATAACGTCTATCACTGTGGCTATCATTCTGAGAAATCCTATGGAGCTGCCAGTTATTTCATTCAAAGAGAGTCGGGGAATATTTTAATTGATTCCCCTCGCTTTGCACCTCCCTTAGTGCGACGTTTGGAGGACATGGGTGGGGTGAGATACATGTATTTAACCCATCGAGATGATGTAGCAGATCATGAGAAATTTCACCACCATTTTAACTGCCATCGCATTCTCCACAAGGACGACATTACCCCCAATACAGAAGATGTGGAGATTCAGCCGGAAGGTATGGAGGCTATAGAGTTAGCCCCTGATATCTTAATTATACCAGTTCCGGGACACTCCAAAGGTCATACTGTTCTCCTTTATAGGGAGCAATTTCTCTTTACAGGGGATCATTTAGCTTGGTCTCGTCATTTAAACCATCTCTATGGTTTTCGTCGCTTTTGCTGGTATTCTTGGTCTGAACAGATTAATTCCATGGAAAAACTAGCTCAATATTCCTTTGAATGGGTTTTACCAGGTCACGGTCGTCGCTATCATGCCGATAAGTATACCATGAGCCAGGCCATGGAACAATGTGTTGCTTGGATGAAAGAAAGTTGAGGTTTGGGCTAATTGATTGGTCTTCAATTGCTGCAACCTATGTTTAGCAGACGATGGATTCTGATGTTGTTCTGCCCGCATCCGTTCCCCATGCTCAATCCAAATTATGTAAATAATCTTCCAGTTCCATATAGACCTCTTATACCACAAAAATTTCCGTTACACTACCATTTCCCAAAACTAATCTTACATCAAACTTGTCCCCAGGTTCGGCATCAAGAGGATTCAGAACTGGATTATTTTTTATTTTGCTAATAGTATCCCTATTAAGATGACCTAGTTGAGCCAACTGGTAGTCAGACGTCAATCCTTTGTCATGGCACCATTCCTGGAACCTCTCAGCAAAATATGACATATCCTATCTCTAGATGAACATTACTGTCTAACATAGCATGGAATAAGGTTAATGTCAAGGTTTTTCAACCTTGAACTTGAAATTAAACTTTTCATTTCATCGGAGAGAGACTATAAATAGTGATAGAGAGCCATGATTCTGGGCTAAAAAGTCCTATTTAATATGAATAAACTCAAATTTTCACTTTCCAGTAAAGTTAAAATTGAGGTTCAATGTAATACCATGAATAAACAAACCCTCAAATCTCGGTTAGTTCAAGCTTTCATTGTATCTGCTGCCAGTATTTTAGCTTGTACCACACCATCTTTAGAGCAACAACCCTGCCCCTCTGAAGCACAAAAAGTAGCAACCCAATTTGCCGATGGTTTTCGCAATCAGATACCTGATAATCTCCGGGAATACAACCCCAATGCACAATTACAAAGCTGTTCCTATAATTCTAATCAAAATACTTTAACTATCAACTTTAAACTTAGTGCGACTCATCCTATATAAGGAGAGTACAATGAAGCTAAAGGGATTTAGTGAGCAAGTTTAGGAGGTGAGACGGTGCGTTGCAACGCACCCTACTACTTAATCGGCACTCGGTAAAAATAACTGCTGTTTTTCCGAAGGTTTAGATCCATTACCAGAACCATTGTCATCTTCTTCCAAGAAAACATTACGAATCAATCGCACTGCAACCTTTTGCATCAATCCCTCCAAGATTTGATGTCCCATTTCCTGAGTTTCCCGCTTCGTCAACACCTCTCCCAGCAAAGGTAAAAGACTCATGGGGTCAAAACCGGGAGTATCTTGAATAATTTGCCAGATATTCCTCAGATGTTCTCTCCTGTCAGAATCAGACTGCAAATCAAGGGGAATTACTTTTCCATTTAATCCGACTTGCGCTTTTATTGCTGTGGTAAAATTAAACCAACTCCTCCTCCCAAAAATATCGATCGCCTGAATAATTTCATCTATCAGTCTTTCCCGAATAAAAGCCCCCCGTTCGGAAAAAAGAAAATCCAGAGCTTGCCTTGCTACCTTATTAAAATTATAATCTTGACTATTACGAGCATTGCGCAATAAATTCTCTAGACGATTCCAGCGAAAAGTACCGTCTTTAAACAATAAATCCCGCAAAGAAGAACGCAACTCCTGGGAAGGATCCGTGAGGAGACGTTTAGCAACATAGGGATATGCTTTGCTCAGAACCTTAAAATTAGGATCAATACCGATAGCAATACCTTCCAATGTTACCATAGAACGAATAATCAGGGCATAATAGGCAGGTACCCGGAAGGGAAACTCATACATCATCGCGGACATTTGGTCAGTTATGCTTTTAAAGTTCAACTCCGCCACACTTGCTCCTAAAGCATTGCCAAACACCCTGGTCAAAGCGGGAACAATTGGTGTCAAGTCTGTCTCTGGCTTCAGAAATTCTAATTTCACATAATCATAAGATAATGCTTCAAAGTCTCGGTTAACTAGATGAACCAAGGCTTCAATCAACCCATAACGTTGATAATGCTTAATATAACTCATCATACCAAAGTCTAGATAAGCGAGCCTACCGTCCGGGCGAGCTAAAAGATTCCCTGGATGGGGGTCAGCGTGGAAAAAGCCATGTTCCAGGAGTTGCCGTAGAGAGCATTCTACCCCTATTTCCACCAAATGGGTGGCATCTATACCGCGAGCCTGCACTTCTTCAATTTTAGTGAGCTTAATGCCCTCGATCCATTCCATAGTCAGGATCCGCCGCCCAGTATATTCCCAGTAAATGCGAGGAACGTATATTTCTGGCATATGACCATAGAGTTGGGCAAACTTTTGGGCATTGCGTCCTTCTTGCTCGTAATTCATTTCTTCAAAGATCCGCTCTGCCAACTCATCAGTAATACCGATTAAGTCAGAACGCACCCGCTTGATATTTTGCTGTACCCAGGTGGCGATCCCCCGGAGGATAAAAAGGTCCAGGGTAATCCCTTTCATCAAGTCCGGACGCTGAACTTTGACAGCCACCTGTTCCCCAGTTTTGAGCTTCCCCTTATAAACTTGTCCCAAAGAAGCTGCGGCAATGGGTTGGGGGGAGAGTTCTTCGTAAATTTCTGTTGGTGGAGCTCCAAGTTCTTCTTCGATAAAGCTATAAGCTATTTCGTTAGAAAAAGAAGGGAGTTGGTCTTGCAGTCGAGCCAGTTCTTCTAGATAGACGGGAGAAACCAGATCAGGGCGAGTGGAGAGAGCTTGTCCGATTTTAATGTAGGTGGGACCGAGTTTGGTTAACAGTTCTCGTAGGGCGATCGCTCGCCGCCGTTGATTCGCAGCAGACTTCTCTGTTAATTTGTCCCACCACAAACCGAGGGTAAAGGAAACAAAGGAGAAAGAGATGACAAGCAACCTACCGATAGTTTCCCAGGGACGGCGGCCATAATAAAGATTCATTCTCGCTGGATTGTAGCGCCAAGTGTCCGACTCGGAGCTTTTTGGGTTCGGTGTGTCCGATCCCTGAGAAACGATTGGTTTAGTCATAGAATCACAAATTAACGCTATTTACTCCTTTATTAAGTATTGTAACAATGATTGCCAGAAAAAATGACAAGATTCATCCATGATCAATTTGCCAAGGATTACCTGGAAGAATTCCTCAAACCCTATGGTGAGGTAAGAGCGGGGCTGCGGGTGCGTTCCGAGCAACGGGAAATAGATGTATTTTTCGAGCCAAATTCGCCTCCCCCTGTAGAAACCTTGGGATTATTAGGGCGTCTTGCCCAAACCCCATGCATATTCGAGCCATTTCGTAATCCAGCCACCGCTGACGAGATTAGTGATTGTATTATTAAATCCCTGGAGTTGCGGCGCTCCTATAAACGAAAAGCAGCTCGCAAGAAGAGTGAAGATACCTCCTCCCAGACTCTAAAACTATGGATTCTCACTCCAACAGCTTCTAATACCATCCTGTCACAATTTAGAGCTATACCGGAGGAAAACTGGTTACCAGGATTTTATTTCCTCCCACCCCACTTCCAGGGTGCTATAATAGTGATTCATCAACTACCCCGTACCAGCGAGACTCTGTGGTTGAGAGTATTGGGGCGTGAAAAGGTACAAGAGCAGGCAATTGCAGAATTAGAGAAGTTAGAGGAAAATAGTCCTTTACGTTCTCTAACTTTAGAATTGCTCTATAGCTTACAAATTTCTTTAAAAAAGAAGCCAGATTTAAATAAAGACGAGAAGGAGTTGATTATGCGTTTAGCAGCACTTTATAAGCAAGAGAGAGCATTAGCAGTACAGGAAGGAATGGACAAAGGAATTCAACAGGGAGTTGTGCAGGAACGCCGTAATCACATAGAAAACATTATGAGAGCGCGTTTTGGAGCATTAGATCCAGAGTTAGAAGGAATTATTGACCCCCTATTGGTATTACCATCCAACGAACTTACTCCTCTACTCTTAGAATTATCTCGTTCGGAACTGTTGAGCCGTTTTCAGGAGCAGCAGAATTAACTAGGATAGTTTTGATAGGTTACATAAATAGCTATTAATGCTCTCTTCTCTGCGGATTCAAAATTTTGCTTTAATCGATCGCCTAGAGCTGAAGTTGGGTGCTGGTTTAAACGTACTCACAGGGGAAACAGGAGCTGGGAAGTCCATAATTCTGGATGCCATCGACGTTATCCTAGGGGGGAAGGTTAACAGTCGCATGATCCGTACTGGTGCTAGTAAAGCAATGCTAGAAGCTACTTTCCAAGTTAATACAGCTCTAGAACAGTGGCTGAAGGAAAGGGAAATAGACCTGCTAGAAGATAATAGCGTTGTTTGCTGTCGGGAACTAGCGGTGGCTAAAGGTAGTCTGCGTTCCCGTTCCCGAGTCAATGGAGTGCTGGTAAATCGCCCAAGTATCGCCCAACTGCGGCAATGTTTAGTGGAAATTACGGCTCAGGGACAAACGATACAACTAATGATCCCAGCACTACAGCGAGACTTACTGGACTTCTACGGTGGTTCGGAACTATTGCAGCAGCGACACCTAGTAGCTTCCCTTTTTGAACAAGCTACCAATGGGAAAAAAGCTTTGGAAAGTCGGCGTCAGTCGGAACAGCAAAGGTTGCAAAGACTGGATTTAGTCGCATATCAACTCAAAGAACTCCAGTCAGCAGAACTGAAGGATTTTGAAGAACTGTCCCAACTAGAAATAGAACGAGATCGCCTCTCCCACGTGGTGGAATTGCAACAGCTCTCTTACCAAGTTTATCAAATTCTCTATCAACAAGATAGGGAACAATTAGCAGCAGCAGATCTTTTAGCAAAAGCAGAGGATATGCTCACGGATATGGTTAATTATGACAAAGAATTAGAATCGATCCTAGAAATGGTGAGAAGCGCTGTAACTCAAGTAGTAGAAGCGGGACATCAAATTAATTCCTATGGCAATGGGTTGGAAACAGACGAACAACGACTAGAAGAAGTGGAGGAACGGATCCAGACCCTGAAGCAAATTTGTCGCAAATATGGTCCCAGTTTGGAGAACGCCATGTCCTACTATGAGAGTCTCCAAGAGGAATGGGCAGAACTGACGGATAGCGGTCAATCTTTGGAAGAATTAGAAGAAGAATATCAAAAACAGGAAGCTCAACTAATTAAAGCGTGTCATGAATTGACGACTAGAAGGGAAAAAGCAGCTTTAGCATTAGAAAGACAATTAGTAGATCAATTAAAGCCCCTAGCAATGGAAAAAGTCATCTTTCAGTGTTGCATAAATCCCACTTCCCCCGCTGCTAACGGTTCAGACAAAGTGGAATTCAAATGGAGCCAAAACCCAGGAGAAAAAGTACAACCCCTTGCTGCTACTGCTTCAGGAGGTGAAATGAGCCGCTTTCTCCTCGCACTGAAAGCTTGCTTTTCTGATTCCGAATCCAGTTCCAGAACCTTGATTTTCGATGAAATTGACGCTGGGGTTTCCGGAAAAGTAGCCCAAGCCATCGCCACCAAACTGCACCAAATCAGTCAAAAACATCAGGTTCTCTGCGTCACCCACCAACCCTTAATTGCCGCCATGGCTGATACTCACTTCCGGGTAGATAAGGAAATTATCGACGAATGCCATAATGGGTCGGATATTAGAACCGTTGTGAGGGTTAAAACATTAGGCGATCGCCGCACTAGGAGGGAAGAACTAGCAGAACTTACCGGTGGACATTCTGCTACTGATGCCATCGCTTTTGCCGATTCTCTCCTCGCTAGAGCAGCAGCCCAAAGGGAAAAATCATGATCCAAGTCAAAGCGGGTAATGGGACTCGAACCCACGACATCCAGCTTGGGAAGCTGACGTTCTACCACTGAACTACACCCGCTTATTGAACTTCCCCACAATCTTAGCATATAGTTCCCAAAAAAAGCAACCCCCTCAAAATTTTTCTCCTAACCGTCCCCATCCCAGGGATACGCGAAGATTTACATCAATTTTAATAATGAGTTACAGAATAATTTTTTTGTGTTAGATTAGAGAATTAATAAACTGTTTTAATCGAGTCATTCCCTTCTCAATAGTCGTCATATCCGTAGCATAAGATAGACGAATACATTCATCTGCACCGAAGGCAATACCAGGAATAGCCGAAACTTTCTGCTCTTTTAGTAAAGTTTGGCAAAATTCTTGAGACTTTAAACCAGTAGCACTAATATCCACAAAAAGATAAAAAGCACCGTAGGGTTTTGGGCAGCTAACTTTAGGGATTGCGTCGATACGAGAAAGCATGACTTGACGGCGATAGCAAAAAGCTTGCAACATTTCTTTGATGCAGTCTTGACTGCTTTCCAGAGCAGCGATCGCCCCATATTGAGCAAAAGTACAAACATTAGAAGTGCTGTGACTCTGGATCTTAGTTATCCCTTTAATCAGTTCCACTGCACCTGCAATATAGCCGATGCGCCAACCTGTCATAGAATAACTTTTAGCAAAACCATTGCTAAGAATAGTACGCTGAAATATTTCTTGATTTAAAGAACCAATACTGACATGTTCCGCACCGTCGTAGAGAAGATTTTCATAAATCTCGTCTGCAACTACCAATAAGTCTTTTTCTACAATTACCTCCGCTATGGCGCCGATTTCATCTAAAGTATAGACTGCCCCAGTAGGATTAGAGGGAGAATTGAAGATAAACAGTTTGGTGTGGGGGGTAATTGCTGCTCTCAGTTGCTCTGGGGTTATTTTATAGCCACGAGCAGCTTCAGTCTTGACAATTACTTCTTTCCCCCCTGCTAGCTTTACCATTTCTGGATAACTTACCCAGTAGGGAGCGGGAATAATTACTTCATCTCTCGGCTCGATTAATGCCAGCATCAGGTTAAAAAGGGAATGCTTACCACCGTTGGTGACAATGACGTTCTCAGCACTGTAGTCCAGGTGGTTTTTGGTTCTAGCTCTGCGGGCGATCGCTTCTCTCAGCTCCAGTTCTCCCTGTACAGCGCCGTACTTAGTCTTCCCTTCATCTAGTGCTCTTTGTGCTGCTGCTGTAATATGGGCGGGAGTGCCGAAATCCGGTTCCCCCGCGCTCAAGCTACAGACATCAATGCCTTCTGCTTTCATTTCCTTAGCCTGGGCGGAAATTTCCAAAGTCTGAGAAGGGGTTATTTGATGGACTCGTGCTGCTAGTTTCATTAATGTAAAGTATAGTTGGGTTTGGGAAACAAAACCCAAAAAATCTAGTTTCGGGATCTTACGTCAAAAAGGAATGTCGTCTTCAGATTGGTGAGAAATGGGAGCCACTTCGGTTGATTTATAAGAGTCCATCGCCACCACGTTGTCTGAATGGGGAATAGATACTGGTTCCGATCCCGTTGCTCCATCCATTTTGTAAATGCGAGAAACAACTAATTCCCCTCGCTTCTCCTTAAAGCCTTCCCGATGCTCGAATAAGTTCATGGACAGGCGACCTTGAAGAATAACCTGATCGCCGGACACATAATTCTCTTTAATTTCCTTAGCCTTATTTCCCCAGGCAACTACTTTCAAATTAGCGGGTGGATCTTTTGGGTTTGGTCCTTCAAACTGAACCATCATCTCCGTCACTTCGACTTCATCTTGAGTCAAACGCAGTTCCGGTGCGCTAACAATCTGAGCCATTAAAATGCAGCTATTCATGATAGAATATATTCTCCTTTAGCTTCTTACTATACTAGAACAATTGTACTATAAACTAGCATGTGTTCCCCTTATCCAATGATGTCAAATATTTTTCGGTAATCTTTTTCTATACTTTGTAAAATAGGTAAATCAGAAAAGCTCTGGAGCTCTCGCACTGCTAAAGGTGAACTGGAACATAATCCTGATATGGCATCTGGGGTTAGATTAAATTGCTCTTGAAGAACTTTAATTCCTCCAAAAACAGCGGTTGAATCGGGTGCGCAAAATATTAATTTATGAATTCGAGCCTGCACCTCCGGCATTTTAAGCAGCATTGCGGTTTCTCGCTGAAATATTCCATCTGCAAATTCAATCACCAAATAATTTTTGGGGTTGTTTCCATATTTCATATCAAATGAATGAAACATTTCTAATAACTTATCTGATTCTAAAAGATAAGTTGATGGATAGCCAAAATAAGTAAAATCGGCTATATATTCAGCACCGCAGTCATTCATCAAAAGTATATCTTTCAGGCTAGCTGTGCCTGTAAGCTTCGCCGCCCTCACGTTCCTCCCCATTGAAGAAATTGCATAACAACATGCTGCGGCAGCATGAGTTTTTCCACTATTCATACTGGTTCCGATGCAGAGAATAACTTTTGCGCCACGTTTTTCCCTGCTAGTACTTTTGGAGTGTAAAAGCACATGCTCCTTTGTATTGATTACTTTTCCTTCAGTATTACAAACATAACCCAGAATACGGACCTTGGTGGCAACGCCAATCAACTGATTTTGCAGTTTTACTTTACCAACAACACCGCCTCGGCTCAAAAGATCAATATGGTCTTTGAGAGCCGAGGGCACTAGACCTTCAAACTGATCAGGGGCATAGCGATTACCAAAGACAAAAACCGAGCGGGTTCCGATATTGATTGTATGCAATCGACCCGATCTATTTTCGATTAATAGGTGGTGGCCAAGATCAGATACTTCACCAAAAACCAGATCCCCAACCTCTGGGCATTTCTTAAGCAAAGCGTCGTAGTGCTTTATCTGTGATTTGGGTACAGAAAAGGCAGAACTCGGAATTATGCAATTTGATTTTATCTTTTCCATATTGGTTTAATTTTCCGAAATCTGCTGAAGCTGGTTACTGGTTACTGTTTCAAGCATTAAGATCAAGTGAGTGAGTCGATAAAGTTTTGAACCTTCATCCGATATTCTCTCAGAGAGCGATCCACCCAATCCCGATCTTCGCTGTTGGCAAAAATATGTACTATAGGTTCCCCCGCATCCGGTAAGATTAAGATCCAATTATCCCTCTGGGGATCAATAATTTTCACCCCATCAATCAACTCCAGATTCCCCGTCGGATGACTTTCCACTAGATGACGCATCAGAGCACCTTTCACCGACCAGGGACAGCGCATGGTGTAGGATTTGTGGCAAACCTTGGGGAGGTCAGTGCGAATTTGAGCCAGGGAGCGCTCCTGAATGGTGAGCATTTCAATCAGTTTGGCAATAGTGAACATCGCATCGAAACCTGGATGGAGTTGGGGGAAAATAAAGCCCATCTCCCCGCTTCCTCCTAATACCACATTGGGATGATTTTGGGATGCTTCCATTAAAGCAGTGGGATTTGCCTTGGTCCGCAGTACTTTCCCATCGTGGCGGCGGGCAATTTTTTCCATTGCTGAAGAAGCATGAACTGGTACTACCACAGTGCTGCGAGGATTAGCTGTCATAATGGTATTCACCATCAGCGCTGTGAGCAATTCTCCGGCGATGGGTAATCCTGATTCATCCACTAAAATCAACTGCTCTCCATTGGCTGATACTTGCACTCCCAGGTTCGCCCTCAAGGCTTCCACCACTTGACCCAGCTGAACCAGTAAATCTTCCCGTTCCACCTTTGATAGGGCTATCTGATTCAAACTAGCATTGAGCACCACCGCATCGCAACCGAACTTACCTAAAAGCCGAGGTAGAACGGCTCCCGATACAGCATAGACGTAGTCGATGACAATTTTCGCGTTGCTATGGCGAATTGCCGACCCATTGAGGTGAGTCTCAAAGCTTTTGCTGTAAACATCTAGTATCTGAGAGGGATAGGATACCCTGCCAATTTCCTGAACCGCTACCCGTCGCAGATCTTCTTTAAAATAAGCTGCCTCAATCTTCTTTTCTTTGGATTTGGAGACATTAATCCCTTGCTTATCCAAAAATTCAATGAGAATATAATCCGGTCGGTCGGGATGCAGCCGGACGTGAATCCCTCCATCTACCTTCAAACTGGTTGTCATGGTGCGGGCGATGGGAATTGCTGTGGACTCTAGGTTCTGGATATTCATCCCCGTGGACATCAACCCCGCAATCAAAGAGCGGCTCACCATCCGGGAGACATTGCGCTGGTCCCGAGAAACCAATACCTGAGAATTGGGTTTTAAAGTTGAGCCATAGGCAGCTCCCAGCTTAACTGCAAACTCCGGGGTAATATCGATATTGGCTAGTCCAGAAACTCCCCGCTGACCGAAGAGATTACGAGCTGCCCTTCCTCCCCAAATCAGGTTGATATTCACAATTGCTCCTGATTCTATTTTTTTACTGGGCCATATCCTCACTCCTGGACTGATTTGCGCTTCTTCTCCCACTGTACAAAGGGGACCCACCACAGCTCCTTCTAAAATTTGAGCGCGGCGGTCTACTCGCGTACCTCTGGCGATGGTGCAGGGGCTGAGATGGACTTCTTCCCCTATTGTCACCCCATTCCAAATAATGGGCCGCTTGAGTTCTGATCCGGCACCAATGGTCACGTTATCCCCGATAGCCGTTCCAGCTGCGATATTGACTTTGGCACCGATACGACAATTACTCCCAATCAGCACGTGGCTCTCTATTTTAGCCGATGGGTGGATATAAGTATTCTTCCCCACCCAGATATTGTCCGATTTTTCTTTATAATCCCAATCCACTTTCACCTGGTTGTGTAAAGCGTCATAAATGCTCTGGCGATAAGTATCTAGATTACCCACATCGCACCAATAGCCCTCAGCCACATAACCGTACATGGGTTCTCCTTTCTCCAGTAGCAAAGGGAAGAGGTCTTTGGCAAAGTCCTTTTCTTCGTCTTCAGGCAGATATTCCAATACTTCCGGCTCTAGGATATAAGTCCCAGTATTAACTGTATCGGAAAAAATTTCGCTAGTGGAAGGTTTTTCCAGAAAACGGCGAATACGCTGCTCTTCATCGGTAATAACCACGCCAAATTCTACTGGATTGGGAACCCTGGTTAAGATGAGAGTTGCTTTAGACTGTTTTTGCTTGTGAAACTCAATTGCTGCTCCAATGTCGAAATCCGTAATACTATCGCCGCTAATAACTAAGAAGGTATCTTTTAATAACTCGGCAATGTTTTTCACGCAACCTGCCGTCCCTAGGGGTTGTTCTTCCTCAACAGCGTAGGTGATTTGGATGCCTAAGTCTCTACCATCGTGAAAGTAGTCTCGCATCACGTCGGGAAGGTAGTGAAGTGTGGCAATAACCTCCGTGACACCATGTCTTTTGAGCAGATTAATGATGTGTTCTGCAATCGGTCGGTTCAATACCGGAACCATCGGTTTGGGCAGGTCGCAGGTCAGGGGACGTAGTCTGGTACCGGAACCACCTGCCATCAGCACTGCACGCATAAGTCCTCCTTACCTATAATCGAGCTATCCACTGACCAGCCTCCCACAAAAATGGTAATCTATGGCAATTTTCTTGGTTCGTCCGTCTGGCATTGGAATTAAAAGATAAATTTACTAAACTAAATTATTTATTAAAGTTTATGGAAGATGGTGGACGAATCTGGTTGATTGGCGGAACGAGTGAAAGTGCAGTCATTGCCAGGCTCCTCACAGATGTTGGTATACCTTGTATTGTAACAGTTACAACGCCTCAAGCAAAACTACTCTATCCTCAGGTCAATGGTTTGGAAGTATTGGTGGGAAAAATGTCCCCTGATATAGTCCCCCATTTTTTGCACAAAATGCAAATAAGGGCAATTGTAGATGCAACTCATCCCTATGCAGTGGCTATTTCCCAATTGGCGATCGCCGCTTGTGCCCAAAAAAACATACCCTATCTGCGCTACGAACGTCCTGCTGTGGTCGATTTAGGAGTATCCCCAAAAGCCAAAGTCATTGAACTAGAGAGCTTTGATACTCTCTTACAGGGGGATTACCTCCACAGAAAGAGAGTACTGCTGACAATTGGTGTCAAAACTTTACCTGCCTTTAAACCTTGGCAAAACCGCTGTACCCTGTTTGCCCGCGTTCTACCAGAAGTCAACTCTTTACAAGTAGCAATCGAAGCTGGCTTTACTAGCGACAGGCTTTTTGCCCTTCGTCCCCCTATAAGTGCTGCCATGGAAAAAGTTCTCTGGGAACATTGGCAGATTTCCCTAGTAGTAACAAAAGCCAACGGTAGTGCAGGAGGAGAAGATGTTAAGCGTTCCGTAGCAGAAGCATTAGGCATTCCTTTGATTGTGATCGCCAGACCTAAAGTTCCTTATCCACACCAAACCAGCGATTTTGCCGCAGTGCTAAGATTTTGTCGTCAACATATCCTAGAATGAAGGCGAAAAATTGATAATGCCAAATCCAAATGTCAGAACCAATTACACCAGCTATTAGCGATCGCATTTGCAAGCACATGAATGAAGACCACGGGGACGCTTTAGTTTTCTACGCTAAAGCTTTTGGTAATGTGACTGCCACTGAGAAAGCGGAAATGGTCTCTATTGATCCTCAAGATATGAATTTGTCCGCTCAAATTCAAGGGGAAATTGTTCCAGTAAGGATTGAATTCGACCATTCCCTAAAAGATGCCCAAGATGCTCACCACACTTTAATCGATATGCTCAAAGCTGCAAAATCTATGAACAATTAACCTACCTTATCATCGCGCCTTTTTTTGCAGCAGGCCAACAATGTTAGCTTTCTCAAGCATTCCCACTAAAATACCATTTTCCCTGACTACCGTTAACTCTTTGATATTCTGCTGTTCCAGCAGTTTAACTACCTCTAACAGAGAGCGATCGGATTGAATGGTACCAGTTGTAACCGGGGTTACCAACTCTTTTATTATAGTATGAGTCCACTGGGAAGTAGGAATGGTTTTCAGGTCATTCACTGTAATTGCTCCCAGAAGTTTCCCTTCTTCATCCGTAACTAAAAACTTGCTCCACTTATTCTGACCGATAACATATTCATTAGCAAATTCTCGCAGGTTCAAATCCCCTGTTACAATCGGGCCATCGGGAATTACCGCGTCAGCAGCAGTTAAACCTGATAGGGTTTTGTTGAGTTTAGCATACTGGGCATAATTCCGAGCATTCTGCAACAAAAACCAACCGATTAATAAAGTCCAAAAGTTACCCACAGGAAGGATACCCAAAGTACCTAATCCACCTGCAATGACTGCTAACCAACCAAAGAATTGACCGAACCGACTGGCAAACAGAACTCCTTGATGGGGATTGCCAGTAAATTGCCAAACTGCTGCTTTGAGTATATTACCGCCATCCAGGGGCAAACCGGGAATTAAGTTAAATAATCCCAGCATTAAGTTAATTGCCCCCAGTAAAGAAAGAATCGCTGCCAGCGGTGCGGGAAGGCTAGTATATAAGCCGAACAAGGTAAATAAAGCAAATAAAAGCAGGCTAACTATGGGACCGGCGATGGCGATTAAAAAAGACTGCAAAGGTGTATCCGATTCTTTCTCCAAATTAGCCAAGCCGCCGAAGATAAATAAGGTAATAGATTTGACTTCAATTCCCTGGGCAATGGCAACCAAACTATGACCCAATTCATGAGCCAAAACGGAAGCAAATAACAACAGTGCGGCAATTAATCCCAAAAGCCAAGGGGTAATTCCTACCAGTTCAGGAAATATTGTTAGTTGTCCTCCATAGGTTAAAGTCATTAATCCCAGGACTAAAAACCAGGAAAGATTCACGTAAAATGGTATACCGAATAAATTGCCCACCCGAATATTGCCGTTCATAGGATAATCTCCTTATTATTAGCTTTGTTAATAGTTGCTAGTTTTATAGCCTTCAAGATTCAAATTTCAGCTCCGAACAAACGAAAAATTACCTTTTCTCTCATTGTAACGAGATATAACGAATTTCTCAGGCTGAATATTGGCGTAAAACCCGTCCAGGGAAGTGCGGTCAAAATCTGGCAAATACCCTGGAGAGATAGCTTCACTCTCTTGAGAGGCGCAGGCTTTGGACTAAAAGGAAGATGGAGATCAGGCAGATTAAACTAGCCCAGAACCAATGAGGGAGAAATAACTGTTGGGCGATTTGACCCGTGTCGGAGGGGATCCCTTGACCGTTGATGACAACTCTATAAGTAAACAGGTAACCAACCTGGTGGTAGGTACTCACACAAGCTTGGACACCCAGGAACTGAATTGCCGGGACATGGAAGGAGCGGGGTGCTCTGAGGGCAATTCCCAGAATAGCTATACCCCAAAGAGGAATGACAAGCGCTCCAAAGACAGATCTGACCCAAATAAGTGCAGAAACAACCAAGAGAGCGCCGAGGAAAAGTAAAGTATATTTAGCGGTTTTCCTATTGCGACCCGCAAGAATGAAGAGGGAACCGGCGATGGCTGGTCCCAGGGGTCCCCCAGCAGCCACTAAAGCACGCCCGACTCTGCCTAAAAATAAGCTACCGCTGAGGGTGGCTAAACCGGAACCATTGGCAAAGATTTCCAGCTTTTGGAAATTTCCCCCTAGGAAGAGAGCGGTCAAACCATGACCCATTTCGTGAAACCAGGTGGCTAAAATGGAGAAGGGATATAGGAGATAGTTGCCCCAAGGTATTTGCCAAAGAATTATGGTAGCAATGGCACTAACTATTAACCAGTTTATTTTTATGTTATGGCGGAACCCTTGCTGATTCTCGGCACCGCTGTTGAGTTCTAATTCTGTTTCCGGATCATATCTACTCATTTTCTAACACTTAATAGAGTTCATTTCCAACATATCTAATCCCAATTATATACTACGGTGCTATTCTCCAAAGCGATAACGTTCTCTGTCCAGGACGCGAGCAAGAGGATCTGTCAGTTCTACTTCACCCTCAACCAGAAGAATGGGCATTTTCTTATTTATATTGTATAATTAATTATTTTTAATGTCAATATTAATTTAGTATTTAAGTATAGTATAGTCTAATATTGGTGTTGGACACCAAAAATGCTGAAAACAGGATAAGGGAATTATCGGCTGATAGCTAGAATAACCAATAAAACAAAAATTGACAATTTATGCGGCCAACAACTTATAAAATAAGTGATATACTAAGCAGAATCAAAGAGAAAAGCTTAACCATACCGGAGTTTCAGCGTTCCTTTACATGGGATGAAAGTCAGGTAAAACTTCTAATAGATTCGATTGCACGAAACTACCCTATAGGTTCCATATTACTCCTCTTAAAATCCCCTGCCCTTGAATTGGGTTCCCGAAGCATAGAGGCTGTGATCCGTGAGGGATACCCGCCCGAGGAAATTTTAGGAGCTGAAGATGAAGGTCAAGATGCAGAACACTTCTATGTTCTCGATGGCCAGCAAAGGCTGACCTCCCTAGCGCGGGTACTAATGAACGCACACCCGAAAAATTCTTACTACTTCGACCTTCGACGACTCATTAAAGACTTCCCGTTTAATGAATTGACATGGGTTATCATTCGTGCTCGCGGCAAGAATAATCCTGATAGAAAAGACAAAAATCGCCTTATCCGTTCCGACGTGGCACTTGACTCTACCAAAGTCGAAGTCTATGTTTCGGAATATCTTGAGGATTCTGATGATTTACCGGAACTTCGCAAAGACAGAAAGAAACGCTTAGAGGCTTCCGCTCAAATCAAATCTGTTTTTGAGACAATTCGGAATTACCAAATACCCGCAGTCATACTGGAACGTGATGCCCAAGTAGAATCAATTTGCCGTATTTTTGAAACAATAAATTCAACCGGAACACGGCTCAAAACCTTCGATTTGGCAGTGGCAAAGTTCTTCCCAAAACCCAATCTTCGCGACTTGTGGAATACCACACAACAAGAATACCCAGTCTTAGTGGAGTTTGAGGTTGATGGAGAGCGGGTTTTGCAAACAATCGCTCTCTACTTGGCTGGCAAGGAGGAAAAATATGCGCAAGTATCCCGCTCTGCTCTTTTAACAATTAACCCTAAATCCCTAATTGAATCGTGGGATCTTGTAGCAAATTCTCTCGCTAATGTATACACTTGGGCTCGTGGCCAGGGTTCTCGCAAATCCACTCTTCCTAACCCCGGAGTATTAGTTGCCATCGCCGCCGCACGTGCGTCGGAATCGGAAATTCCCGAAAGTTTATCGGAATCGGTTCTTCGTAAGTGGTATTTTTGCAAAGTTCTAGAGCAGGGAAGCACACAAAGGTCTTCTCAGATTGGCCGAGATTTTTCATCCCTAATGACGTATTTAAGGACTGGCGAGGAGCCAGAGTTCCCCCAGGTGCTTCTTAGCCGAACCACACTTCTAGATCTCAAACGCAACGATGCTCGCTATAAAGCAATACAAAGTTTGATGGCCACTACAATACGTCATGATCTGATAACTGGTCAAATAATTGACGGCAAATCTGAAATAGAAGAGCACCACATTTTCCCCCGACGACTCGCAAAGAATAACAAAATTCCTAAGGGGTTGATTGACACTGTGGTGAATCGAATACCGATTCTGGCGCAATCTAACAGGAGTCTAAGCGACCAGGAGCCTTTCGATTATTTCTCCGAACTAGTGAATTCGGCGAACCAAACAGGTACTGTTGGCGACCTAAAACGCAAGTTTTCTGACGCGATGATTCCACTGAATCCTGAGGAAGATTCATTAGACGACCTCAAAGTCGAGCGATTCGAGCAATTCCGCGAAAAGCGTGCAGACCTCTTGCTTGAGAGAATCCGCGAAGTAATCGGTGACTCTCTTATTAACTCAGAGCCGACTCCCGACGAAGAAGCAGAGGAAGACTAAAAGTGGAACCAGTGAGTGGAGTCAATGCGCTACCGCACGTGGCTCAAGAGCTAATGCACCGAACGCTAAAAGAAACTCTCGCCAGCCTACGGTGCTTACTCACTTTCTGGTACAAAATTCAGGAAAGTGTGGCGACCCCCTAGAATTGTTTGAGGATTATCAACGTTGGGAGGACGAACAAAATCTTGCAGATATTGAAGCTGTAGGACAGGAAATCAAGCAGGAAGGCACCGTTCCTTGGGAAACCGTTAAGGCGAACCTCTTGCTCTGAGCTACCGGATTGAGTTGTCTAAACGGGCCGAGAAACAGTTTGGAACGAATCAAAAACAAAATTAACACCCTGGCACAGGAACCCCCGGTTGAATTTACATAATAAAAGTGTACTTAACTTTTTATAAATCAATTAAAAAATTTCTTGGGGAAGTTCATCAGCAAAATCTTGGACTTTTTCAAACTTCAAAAGACCTGTAGTGGATCCCCAAACTTTTTCCTGAGTTTCAATATCAAAGCCAGTATCTCGACTCACCCAAGTATTTTCAGTGACTTCCACTTCGCTGACGAGATAAGTCATGGGTCCATCACGACGAGGAATCAGACATTTGTTGCCAGGTTCAACCTCACCTACGAAGGTATCTCCCTCTCGCTGAAAAATAATCGAGCAACCATAACGCCGTTCGAGGCAATCGGGGGTAATGGTTTGGAGGATATCTAGGTCGCGCCCCGCCCCCGTGTAGAGATCTGGGTCTTTAAGAGCGTAGTTCTCCACATAAACTTGGTCACCCTGAGGGATAATTCGTTGCACATTCTGATGGTGGGGTCTCCAAGGATCGTAGTCGTAAATTTGCTCGGAATAAAAACCGATGCCCTGGAAAAACTCGAAGGGTAAGGGACGAAAAAAAATGCGAATGTGAGGGTTATTTCTTGGTAGTTCCAAGGTTTGTTTTAGACTACTGAACTCCCCAGCTAGCCAACGAGCCAGGGTAATCGCCTGATTGGTATGAGCTGTTGTCATAACTAAAAAACTGGTAAATCTTCAGAACAGCTAAAATGGTGCTTTAGTAGGTTGGGTAGAGAGATAGCGAAACCCAACACAAATATCCAAGGCTTTGGGTTTCGTTGCCTCAACCCAACCTACAATGAATTAATGACGCATTTTCACTTTGGAGGCTGCCATGCGAGTTAAAGCTGTTTTGGCTATTTCCCGGACGTAGGAATCTGTTGCTTCATCCTCAGCTATCTTAGTGAGTAAATCGGCAATTTTTAGGTAGTCTTCTGTGGTTTTGGGGTCTTCTTCTGGACCTTTGAGCACGTTAAGGGAGACGATGGCCTGAATCACTGAAATACGCAAGGCAATATCTTCTGTATCTAAAGCTGACAGAAGAACCTCTAGAGCAGGTTTGCCAACCATCCCCAACGCACCAGCAGCGGAGACTTTAATCCCTGCATTGGTATCTTCGAGGGCTTTTTCTAAAGCATCAATGGCGACTTGGGGAAAGGTTTCGGGCGGGTAGAAACGGGAAAAGAATCGGGCAATTTCAGCAAAGGCTTGAACGCAACTACCCCGAACATTAACATTGTTACTAGTTGTTAACTGTTCCGCCAAGGCTGCCATAGCTGGCTTACCAATGACTCCTAGAGCTTGAACAGCTCCCCGTCGAGAGATGGCATCTTCGTCTGATAACATTCCTATCAGCTTGGGAATGATTTCATTGGTGGGTTCCGAGATAAGCTTGCTAATGGCTCTTTCTCGCAGAACCGGATTCTTGTTTCTTAGCTGCTGATATAAATCTTCCTTTGACATAAATATAAGTATCTGTAAATATTATAAAGTTACTAATCTCTGAGAGCTGGTTGCTTTACCTCGAACGAGCCAATCTTCCTGGGAAGCACAAAGAGAACGACCACGTTCTTCTCCTAAGCAGTCTAAAGCTAACAAACAAGCGTACTTCAATTTCCAAACTTTACTGTTAAGAGCAACTAAAAGGTGACCAATTGCCCTTTTATCCCCCAGATAGCCCAGGGAGATGGCAGCGGCGATGCGGGACTTGACAAATTTGTCCGGTAGGTTGAGTAGAGTATCCACAAACAGCTCGTAAGCGGGAGCATATTTGAGCCAACCAAACAACTTGATAATGTGGTAGTGAGCGCCGTAATCTTCTTGCGCCCTTTCGTGGAAGGATTGCTCCAGCACCGAGCCAGCGTCTGGATAGCAATCCAGCATTGCTTTACATGCTAAGTAACAATAGCCAAAGTCGGTGTTGTAGAGGTCGTCTATGACTCGATTGAGGCTTGGAGACTGGGGATATTCATAAGCGGTGTTAAGTTGGTGGGGGTGATCCCAAATTGCTAGGTCGAAACTTTGTTCAATCTCAGAGAAATTGAGGCTGCCATCGGAGATACCGGAATCTGCTAAAAATCGCATCCCCCGCAGGCGCAAAGATTGGGAAACGGGAGCAGCGGCAATAGGGGGAATTGCCTGATAGTATTTCAGCTCCATCAAGTCTTGAATTGCTCCCCGACGAGCGTGGATGTTTCTATCTTGCAATAATGCCACCACTCGGTTGATTTGAGTGAAATCCCCTGATAATTTGCAAACTGCGGCGATGGCAGCAGAAGCTATAGCTGAATCTTCCGAGTTGGTGAATTTAGCAATCCGAGTTAATGCAGGTTTATAGTTTTGTTTAGCCAGGGTTTGGATGATAACTCGATAGATTTGTTCTTCTTTATCTAACAATCGGGCAATTTCTTCCAGGAGGGTTTCATCTTCAGTTCCAATTTCTCCAATGGCCCAAACTGTATTTTCCACCATGTAGCGATCTCTATCTGCTAAAAAAGGTCGGATCACCTCCATAGCACGGTCAACTTTCAACCGTCCTAAAGATTCAATGGCTTTGCGCTGTGCCTGACGATTTTCCGGTGCTGGATGGGGATCTTGCAGCACTTTAATCATCGCATTAATGGAGCGCTCTGTGGGGAAGTTAACTAAATGAGCTGCTGCTAGGTAACGGTGATATTTTTCTTTCAGTTGTTCTACTGGTGTTTCTATCAGTTCAATGGCTTTTTCTTCTGTTAAACCAGGGAATAAATTTAAAAATGGACTGTTCATAGAATTTTTCCCTATCTTAGGTTGGTTTTTTTAGCAAATTGACGATATCCGGGTAATTTCGGCTTTCCGCCATCATCAAAGCCGTCCAACCCTGCTTATCTTGGGTATTCACCTCTACTCCATGGTCCAGTAAAACTTGCACTGTGTCAGGGTGACCGTGGGCTGCTGCCATCATCAAAGCTGTCCAACCCTGCTTATCTTGGGCATTAATATTTATTTTATGCTGTAATAATACTTGTATTGTATCGGTATGACCAAATGATGCTGCTGCCTGTAGAGCGGTACCACCATAGTTGTCCGAACCATTTACCTCAGCTCCCTGCTCTAGCAACACTTGGACAGCAGCAGTGTTCCCTTCCCGTGCTGCCCACATTAATGCTGTCCTGCCAAAGGTTTCGTCTGTAACATCAATGTCCACAGCAGTAGTAAGCAAGGCTTTGAGGGTATCAATGTCCCCCCCCTTGGCTGCTTCTATTAATTCATAACTATTTTTTGTATTCTTCATATTATGACAATCTTGGGGACACTATTCCGTAGCTCCAGCATCCCTGAGCATTTGCTCCATATCCTTTAATTTAAGTTTGATTGCATACTTAAGGGGTGTATAGTCCCAATCGTTTTTGGCATTCACGTCAGCCCCTTTCTCTAGCAAAATCTTCACAATCTCTGTATAGTCGCGAGATACTGAACGCATCAGGGGGGTTGCGTTTTCTTTGTCCTTCACATTCACATCAGCCCCTTGTGCTACGAGAGATTTGACCGCATCAGTGTCCCCTTCCTTGGTAGCTAGCAAAAGTTGTTCGTTCAGATCGTTAGTAGAAGTCATGGTTTGCTAAAAAAACATTATTCTAACCAATTATAAGTAGGTTGGGTTGAGCCACAGTAGATCCAGGGTGCCAAGCCTACAGCGTAACGCACTGGCTGTTGGGTTTCGTTGCCTCAACCCAACCTACATACAATTTTCAATTAGGACATGGAGTTGATCAGGTAATCGAGATAACCAGTCAATTCTGTGGCTGCTTGAGCAGACATATCCCGGGGGGAGCAAATCCGATCGCGAACTTTACTGAAAGCAGCAATATAGGCAGCGGTATTAATTCCTAGAGCGCGGTATACTTCCCGTGCGCCAGCAATACCCCACTCATCCAAGGGACCAGTGCCGCCAACTACTAGGCAGTAGTTGAGCAAGCGCAGGTAGGTAATCACATCCCGCATACACTTGTCTTTGCGAACTGTTGGGTCAACACCTTTGCTTACTCCATCGGGAAACTCGGCATAAACTGCATCTACAGCTTCTTTCGCAACTGCTTCGTAGTTAGACGCCAGTTTAGCGGCTGCTTCTAGGCGAGCCTCAGCCCGTTGGATATTACCAGCAACGGACTCTAGGTCTGAACCGCTGGGAAAGCGACCTGCCAGGTCAGCGGCAGCAATAGCAGTGGTTAACACTGATTTCATAACTCTGATCTCTCCTGTCTTCTATTTTGGTTGAATGCAAAAAAAAACGTGACTATTGATTGAAATTTCCCTTAGGGGGGAGACTAGCTAATGGCTGCAACTACGGTGTCGAAATAGCCAGCAACTTCTGTAGCTAAGTCGCTGCAATCCCCTTGAGTCACACTCATTTTGCGCATGGAGGCAGTGTTGTTAACAAAAGCAACAGCAGCAGCTTTCATAATGGCAACTGCACGAGCAGCATTACCAATAGGAACTCCCAGAGCGGAGTAGGTTTCCTTCAAACCGTTCAAGCAGCGGTCATTCAGTACAGAAGCATCTCCTGCCAGAAGGGCGTAGGTGACATAGCGGAGGACGATTTCCCCATCCCGCAAGCAAGCAGCCATTTTGCGGTTGGTGTAAACGCCACCACCGGGGGCAGTGATGCCATTGCTCATCGCAGCAAATACCAGCAACGGCATCAGAAACGATACAGCTAGCATTACTGGCGATAAAGTTTACGGCATCGAGGCGGCGGTTCCCCATAGAAACAAATTTCTTCAGGGATTCTATCTCAGCCTCACCGACAAAGTTACCACCAGCATCGGCGGCAATTACGGATCTTGAAAAAGCATCTAGCATGGAAAATTCTCCTAATCTTAGCTAATGAACTCTTGTTTGCTTCTTATTTGGTTTCGGCGCTACGCGCTCATGCACTCTCACCCTTAGTGGGGCTTAGGACATGGAATTAATGACGTAGTCGAGATAACTAGTCAATTCTGTGGCTGCCTGGGCAGACATATCCCGGGGCACGCAAATGCGATCCCGAACCTTACTGAAGGCAGCAATATAGGCAGCGGTATTAATTCCTTGAGCGCGATAGACTTCCCGTGCTCCATTAATGCCCCACTCGTCCAAGGGACCAGTACCGCCAACAACGAGGCAGTAGTTGATCAAGCGCAGGTAGTGATCTACATCCCGGAGACACTTGTCCTTGCGGATAGTAGCATCAACATCTTTGCTGACACCCTCTGGAAACTCGGCATAAACCGCATCCACAGCTTCTTTAACCACAGCTTCGTGATTAGAAGCCAGCTTCTCAGCTGCTTCGAGGCGAGCAGTTACACGGTTGATACTGCCTTGAACGGACTCTAAGTCGGAAGTGCTGGGAAACCGACCCGCAGCATCGGCAGCAGCAATAACAGTTGTAACAACGGACTTCATTCTGATTTCTCCTCAGAGGGGGTTTTTTTGACAATTAGCTTCGTTTGCTGCGCCAGATTGCTTTGAGTATGGGGGGTATTACTGGGAGTGAGTTATTGGTATGGAGCGGGGACGACGGGAAGGACTGGTATCAGCAATTGAGTTGGGTTTAGAACTGTTACCAGAAATTTCCCCGATTCGCGATTTAGAGGTATTGTCAGCAATTAAGGAAGGAATCAAAAAAGTCTCTACAATAGAGGAATTGCGTTCCTATTATCAGAGACTTTGACTTTCTCCATGCCCCTTGTGTTGAGGATGGAGTGTTCAGAGGGAGTTATAATTTACCCTGCTGGCGTCCCCCCTTTTTTGTTCCGAAAATAGGCCAAACCTCCTACTGCTACCAGAAAAGCCATCCCTGGTAAATTACTAAACTCGAAGGGTACTTCTTGAAAAGCTATTTCCCCTAAGCCTACAGAATTTGCATTACCATGATTGCTGATAATATTTAGGTGAAGATATCGAGTTTCAGTCTCCTCGAAGGTATATGTCTGAACTGGGAAATTAAGTAAAGTGAATAGAAGCATATTTGCCGTTGATGCTATTAATGATTGTGTTCCTCCGTCACTAAAATCATTATTAGTATCGGCGAATAACTCAAACTCATTTACACCTCTATTCCCTCCACCATTCCAAAGGGCTAGTCCTGAGATAAAGGCGTTCCGACCTAGGTCGAAAGTTAAGGTTCCTGTTGTATTACCGGAACTACTAAACCAAAAGTCACGATTCTCTTTGTTATGCTCAATTGATATTAGGTCCGCCAAATTATTCTGACTACTAAATGGTGTTATAATTCCTGAACCGTTCCTTAAATTATTTAATGATTGATCATTACCTAAATTAGAGGTTACCAAATCTGGCTGTATAATTCTACTAACAGCATGAGCGGGGGAGGGAGTGAAAAGTGCAAATACATACAAAAGTTTGTTTCTACACTTTAGTTTGTTACGCATTATAGTAATCATACTGGTAAATTAGATTCATTAAACCCTTGTTAAGGCTTGTGGTGTTAGCAAAAATCATTCGTTTTGCCAAGAAGAGCACTTGAGTTGCTTCTTTTCCCTGTTCGTTTGATGGCAAGAGAATCAATTTTATAGTCTAAAATAGCAATATCTTCGTAGTTTGTTAAAGTAAATCACAAATGTTTTAACTGATGACTTCCGGATCGCCAGCTTGACGACGAAGGGGATAGCCTCCTAGTGCAGTGCTGTCTTCCTCGTCTTTAAGACATTCACGAGGAAGACACGGGAGCGGGGAAGCCCTGCGTCTTTAGACCAGGGAGGAACCGCAACACAAGCGGTTTTAACCGCCGTCAAATCCCCCGGCTGGGGGTGGGGGAAATTGTTGTATCCCCCAAACTTCCAAATAAGAGAGTAAAGTTGGCCTCGCCAAAGTTATCAGTCGGTACTGTCCAAGCCGCACTGCCTTGCCCCTCGTAGAGCTGTTTAACGACTCGGTTCTAGAGCCTAGAACTGGCACGCATTCCAGGGTAGGAACTTTAACGCTTACCGATAACGTAATCCAAAAAGGACTTAGGCTGGTCAGCTACCTAAAAAGAGAGGGCATGAAGCCCCGCCTCTTTAGAGCGGGGTGCTGACAGAGAAGAGAAGTGGCAGCAAGAATTCGGTTTTTCCCCAGCCACCAAGCAGCATAATAGCGCACTGAAGCTCAGTACTGTTCTTCAAAGCAGTGATGGCAGCGTCTACAGAGTTAATCGGTTCAGGAGAAGTAGAAGTAGTCATATGTTCGTGGTGGGGTCTCAATCGCCCTAATATTGCTATACTACCAGAGTTTTGTATGCTTGCCGGGGGTGATTTGGCTGTTGGGGATATTTGAGCTGTAGCAAACCCTCCGACAGCATTGGATTTACATAGTGATTGCGAATACTGTCTGGTTCCCGTCCTAGCAATTGAGCTAATGTTCGCAGTGATAGATAATCTTCCGAGCAGAGTTTTCGGACAACCTTCTGGACGAGCTTCTTATTAGCGCGACGTTTCTGACGAACTGGTGCAGCTATCTGTCTTAAATGTTCGTAATGTTCGGAGCTAGTGTTGTAATGTTCGGAGCTAGTGTTGTAATGTTCGGAGCTAGTGTTGTAATGTTCGGAGCTAGTGTTGTAATGTTCGGAGCTAGTGTTGTAATGTTCGGAGCTAGTGTTGTAATGTTCGGAGTTAATATGATTTGCTAGAATGTAGTGAGTTCCAGAACTACGACCATGTTTTTCTAAATAACCATTCTTGACAAGACCCTTGAGACATTTGCCTATTTCTGTCGCATGTTGTGATGTATGGTTTTGTATTTGAGTATTACTAATTTTTTCATATTTCTGTGCTAATACTAAGATTGTCCTTTCTAACGGAGTTAGCTGTGAATATTGATTACCAACAACTTCTTTTAACTCAGTCTCAACATTCTTGGGAATCATGCTCACCATTTCCAGAGTGACTGTTGTTAATTCCAGCTCTGTATCTTCCTTCACCAATGGGTCTCGCCATTCTTGTTCTTTCCAAGCACGAAGAATCTTTTGAAACCCAGAGCCAGCTTTTTCTCCTAAACCAAGCATTTGAAACATTTTTTGTAAATTAGGATTGCGAGGATCGCTGACTCCACCTTCATAAAGACTTTCAATTGAGATTCTCAGACGCCCAGGATTAGAAAATACAAAATGATTGAGATGTTTAATAATTTTTAGAGGGCGTGAAGAGATATAGTCGGCATGAATTAGTGTATTGACTAAAGCTTCCCGTAAAGCCTCATGGACGTGAGTTTCTTCTTTACGCACAGCTTCATAATCCAGTTGAAATGGAACCTCTAAGTCTTTCACTAAACGATTATATACTAGATAGTAAAAATTAAAAAGATTGGGTTCCCATTTTCCATCCAGAGTAATTCTATGAGTCCAACGTTGTTCTGGATCTTCAGATAGTTGCTCTTGGTAATCCAGATGATAATGAGGAAAAGCGTCTAAAATGCTGCGATCGCGACCAAACATTAGTAACCCAGCTCTTGTTAATCCTTCTTTTCCCGTAGTGCGATTTCTTCCCCATCCTCCCAACTTAAGTAGTAAATCCCGATCTCCTAAATCTAACCAAGGATGATCCGGATCTCGGGAACGAAATCGTTGGCGAAATAATTTGAGAGTTTCTGGATCTAAGTCTTCAAGATTAAATCCTGCTAAAATTTCCCTATCTTGCGGTTCATCACTAGCATCCCGCAACATTTGTTTCACTTCATCTTCACTGCAACGATAGTCCCCCTCAAATTTACGCTTATAAGTCCCCATCATAGGATTATTTTTAATGTAAACAGGACGCTGAGTGCGTGAAGCTCTAGGAACTTTAATAATAATGAGCTTCTTTTTTTCAATCTCCTGGATTTTAACATCTTCCTCAGAACAGATTGATGTATTCAGCTTTTGGCTATTATTGTGCAAATTCCAAAAATCCTTTAATTGTTGCTCGGGGTTATGGACTCCAGAAATTGCAATTTTGCCATTTTTCTCACTAACACCAAGAAAAATATAACCCCCATCTGTATTCGCAAACGCTGATAAAGTTTGCCACATATCTTTTGGTAAACCCCCAGCAGCAGACTTAAATTCAAGATTTTAATTTTCGCCAGTATCTAAATACTGGCGTAATTTGTCTAAATCCACTGACCAATATTACACTAAATATTCTAGATATTATAGGTCATATTGAGAAAAATGGAGAATAGGGGAGTCGAACCCCTCACCTCTGCGGTGCGATCGCAGCGCTCTACCAACTGAGCTAATTCCCCTTATTGGCTATAATATATGATAACACCTCTTATCTTCAACTGCAATTAAATCTGAGCAAAAACCTGCTCTACCCTCTCTAGTTCTAGATCAGATAAGTAGTCTACACTCCAATCAGCTCGGCGTTGTATCATGTGGAAGGGATAAGTATTGGCTACTCCTACTACTTGCATTCCCGCTCGTTTTGCTGCCTCAATGCCCGGATAACTATCTTCAATAGCTAAACAATCTCCGGGACGGATTTGCAGATAGGTATTTTGTCGATAAAGTCGTTCTACTGCCAGTAAATATCCCTGGGGTTCCGGTTTGCTCTCTTGTACCTCATCTCCGGCGACGATAGTATTGAAATAGGGAGTTATCTCGGCTCGATCCAAAACTAATTCTACCTCCGAACGCAATGCTCCCGTCACCACCCCCATTAACAAACCCTGCTGGAGGATTTTCTCTAAGAAAGGTTCCACTCCGGGATAAATGGGTAAAGTTTCCAATTCTGCTAACCGTTCTCTATAAGCCCTATTTTTCGCCTCAATCAACTGATTCAGGTAATTTTTCTGGACAAATCGACCGTGCAGGGCGAAAATATCCCGGAAACAAAAGCGATCGCTCTTTCCCAAACAGGTTTCCCGATACTCCCCCTCGTCGGTACGAATATTTTCTTCCAGCAGGATCTCCGTCACCAATTGTTGGTGAATTGATTCGTCGTTGATAATGATACCGTTGAAGTCAAAGAGAATTGCTTTTAAAGTCATTGATCATTAAAGGGAACGGCGAACTGGAAGGAACAAGATTTTTCATCCTATATTCATTATAGGGTTAGAGAGAATTAGAATATAATGGAGCACCATTCACTTTAAGGAAATCGAACAAGAGGAACGAGTCTGTGACTAAGATTGAACTTGAAACTCCTATGGGTTATGATATTGAAAGTGCAGTCAAAGAGCGATATGAAGCAGGAGCAAGACAGCAACAACCCAGTTTGTGTTGCCCCACTTCCTACGACACGAGTTATTTGGACATCTTGCCTCAAGAGATTATTGAGAAAGATTACGGTTGCGGCGATCCCACTCGTTATGTAGCCCCAGGGGAGACGGTGGTGGACTTGGGATCCGGCGGGGGCAAAAATTGCTATATTCTCGCTCAGAAAGTAGGGGCAGCAGGGAAAATCATCGGTGTGGACTTCAATGATGAAATGCTGGCACTGGCTCGCAAGTATCAACCAGAAATTGGCAACCGACTGGGCTACACTAATACTAGCTTCCTCAAGGGTAAAATTCAAGACCTGAAGTTGGATATAGAGCGCGCGATGGCTTGGTTACGGCATAATCCTATCACCAACCTGGAAAAATTGGCAGCCTTTGAAACAGAATGTCATCGTCTGCGTCAGGAACAACCCTTAATTGCCGATAATAGCGTAGACGTGGTTATTTCCAACTGCGTCCTTAACCTAGTCCGTCCCCAAGACAAACAACAACTGTTTCAAGAAATATATCGGGTTCTCAAACGGGGTGGGCGGACTGTCATATCGGATATAGTGTGCGATGAAGATCCCACACCCACAATTCTCAACGATCCAGAACTTTGGAGTGGTTGCATTGGGGGGGCATTTCGGGAAGATTCTTTCCTGAAAATGTTCGAGAAGGCGGGATTTTACGGCATTGAAATCCTCACTCGCCAATCCGAACCTTGGCAAGTAATTGACGGGATTGAATTTCGTTCTCTCACTGTGAGGGCTTTTAAAGGAAAGGATGGTCCTTGCTTAGAACGACAACAAGCCATTATCTACAAAGGACCATGGCGTAAAGTAGAAGATGATGATGGTCACACTCTCTGTCGTGGGGAACGGATGGCGGTTTGCGATAAAACCTACCAGATTTTAACTAATCCCCAGGGTCCCTACAGTAAAGATATCATTCCTGTTCCTCCTTATCAAGAGATTCCTATGGCAGAGGCAGGTAATTTTAACTGTAAAAATAAGACCATTCGCGATCCACGGGCCACGAAAGGATACCATTACAAGGTAACTAATATTAATAATGGTGCCTCTGCTTGTTGTTAATTTAAAGGAAAGTGGGCAATGCCCACCCTACAGGAGAAAAACATGGTTTTATCGTTAGCAGTAGATAAGAAGGTAACACCTTTTGTAAAAAGACTGTCAGCACCTTTAACTAAGGAAAAAATAACGGTTTTACAAGTCAATCTGGGGAGAAAGTGTAACTTAGCTTGCACCCACTGTCACGTAGAAGCTGGACCCAAGAGAACGGAAGAATTATCCCCGGAAGTTTGTGGTCAGTTAATTGAATTAATTAACCGCTTTGACCAAATTGAAACCCTGGATTTAACAGGGGGTGCCCCAGAAATGAACTACGGGTTTCGACCTTTGGTAGCTGCGGCACGAGAGAAAGGAAAAGAAGTCATCGTTCGCTCTAATTTAACCATATTTTTCGAGCCGGGATTTGAAGATTTGCCGGAATATTTTGCAGAGAATCAATTGCGAGTAATTGCTTCTCTTCCTTGTTATCTCGAAAAAAATGTGGATAAACAAAGGGGTGCTGGGGTTTATAATACTTCCATAAAAGCAATTAAACGATTAAATAAGTTGGGCTATGGTAGAGACCCAAATTTAATTTTATATTTTGTCTATAATCCTCCTTTACCCCAGAATGAGGAGTTTAGTTTAACTCCAAGTCAACAGAACCTGGAACACGACTATAAAGCATACTTGAAGGAATATTTTAGCATTGATTTTAATCATCTCTTCACCATTACTAATATTGCCATAGGACGAACCAAGGAATATTTGCAACGAAGACAATTAAATGATGCTTATCTCCAGTTTTTAGCAGCTAATTTCAATGGGGATACAGTGAGTAATCTGATGTGTCGCAACCAACTGTCTATTGATTATTTGGGCTATGTTTACGACTGTGACTTCAACCAAATGGAAAATCTACCCGCCACAACTCCCTCAGGAGAAACTTTGACTGTGACTAAGTTGCTGGAAGCTGATACCATAGACTTAATTGAGGTGGTAAAAACCGCATCTTATTGCTATGGCTGCACTGCGGGTAATGGTTCTAGTTGCGGTGGCTCTTTGGTGTAACAGTTACCAGTTACCAGTTATAAGGTGTTCACAGTAAAATGACTGAGACGAAGGGAGGAAAAAATGAATTCTAAACTCAAACTAATTATTGGCGCTGTGGTGGTAGCCGCTTTAATTGTTGTAGCCAACCATTTCGGGGTGACGGAAAAAATCAATAATCTCTTGACCGCTGCTTTAGATTGGATCGAAAGCCTGGGACCTATAGGTTATTTGGCTTTTATTCTCATCTACATCATCGCTTCCGCCCTCTTCATATCGGGAGCAGTTCTCACTTTGGGAGCTGGTTTAGCTTTTGGGGTAGTGAAGGGTTCCATTTTGGTCTCCGCAGCCTCCGTTTTAGCCGCCACCGTGTCTTTTCTCATTGGTCGTTACATTGCTAGGGACAAGGTTGCTAAACTAATTGAAAAGCAGCCCAAATTTAAAGCCATCGACTCTGCGGTGGCTAAGGAAGGATGGAAAATTGTCGGTTTGACGAGGCTTTCCCCTATTTTCCCCTTTGTGTTCTTAAACTACGCTTTTGGAGTGACCCAAGTATCCCTGAGAGATTATGTGGTGGCTTCTTGGATTGGCATGATGCCGGGAACAGTAATGTACGTCTATTTAGGTTCTGTGGGGAAAACTGTTGCTGACAAAACAATGACACCGGAGGAAAAGGTGCTCTTTGTGGTGGGATTGCTGGTTACAGTTGCTGTTACCGTTTATGTCACCAAAATTGCCAAAAAAGCTTTAGACAGTCAGTTGGAAAATGAAACAAATACACCGCTCCCAACCGCTGAAAACTCACTCTAGGAGAAAATTACGACCCAGTCCTCGTTTGTGGCTGGCAGTTGTCCTGGGAGCAGTACTACTATTCTGCCTTTTTGGTCCCCTGAAAGTCCTCTTTAACCAAGATTTATTGGTGCAATACTTGCGGGCGAACCCATGTTGTGTTACAATACCATTTATCCTGGTTTACGCAGCGGTAACAGTAATTGGAGTTCCTGGGACAATTTTAACTATTGCTGGGGGACTGGTATTTGGTCTGGGCTGGGGGAGTTTGTGGTCCGTTATAGGAGCAACTTTAGGAGCCATGGGTTCATTTTGGGCAGCTCGTTACCTATTGCACGATTGGATTGAAAAGCGGTTTGGTGCTCACCCCGCTTTAGTTAAGTTTAAAGGTGCGGTGCGGTCCAAACCCTTTTCCTTCGTACTGGCGGTTCGTTTTGCTCCCATATCTCCCTTTAATGTGGTGAATTTTTTGTTTGGTTTAACTCCAATACACTGGGTTCCTTATAGTTTGGGAACCTTTATTGGCATTATTCCCGGAACCTTAGCTTATACTTGGTTGGGAACTAGTGGTTCAGAAGCCTTAGCTGGGGGAGAACGCCTCCCTTTTATCCTCGCTTTAGGTTTCCTGACCCTTCTCTCCATCATACCGTTTTTGGCTAGGAAAAAGCAACATTCTGCCTCGTAGGCATTGCCCACCAATAAAATTAAAAAATAAACCACAGAGACACAGAGTGCACAGAGAAATGGTGTGATTGAGTTTTCCTTCTACTCTCTCTGCGCTGGAGCGAGTCTCCGAGCGGCTACCTGCGCCTCTGCGTGAAACAACCTTTTTTTGCCTATAAGATCCAAAGGATGGTAATATAGAGATAGTTCTGTTTCCATTTTCCATTCCTAGATAATCGGAAGATCGATGAATGAATACTGAAGAAACCAACAAAAATAAGCTTTCCCTTGAACTTAAAGAGTTGGTGGATTATATTGAAAAGATACAGAGCATATCTGATTTAGAGGATGAGTCAGAAACGGACAACTCCTTTGATAAGATAGAATCTTGGATTGAGAAAGCGAAGCAACAACAAAGCGAACGACGTCAAACTCTCAGATTAAATCATGACAAGGGAAGAAAAAGAATTGCCAGGAAATGGAACTCTTACCAGTCTTAAGCATTTTATCTATTTGGATCGTAACCGTTTGCAATCCTATACATCCCAAATGCTAGATGGTATTACACAGCTCCGTCAGCTCAACGAGACAATACGGGAAAGTTCTACGGATACCCCGGTGATTGAAAGTGGAACCGAAACTACAGAGTCTTTCAAAGAGGGAGAAAGTGGTGGTAGTATCAAAATAGTTCATGCAAACCAAAAAAGCTACCAGAAGCGCTCCAAAACTAAAGGTTTTGAATCTGGTGGTAAAAGTATAACCACTGAGTCTCTTGAATCTTTGTCAGAAGAAAAGGTAAATCATGACAATATTTATATTAATCTAGAAAGAGATCTAATCCAAGCTAATTTTTTAAAAGAAGTTGATGGCCAATTACTTATGAATACCCATTGCCATTCTCTAGTGAAAGTAAGAGGATTAGCTAGATTCATGGATTGGAATTCTTTTAAAAAAATCGTCAACGGAATTGGTGAATTATTGCCTTATTTGGACAACGAGACGCCCAAAGGATTTGCTCCCAACAAAAAAGAACTCAAAAGTGGACTTAAAATCTTGGATATGTTTTCTCTTGGTTCTCTTACCATGCAAGCTAAAGTTGACAATGCCAATATTCTGGCATCTCTGAATGAAGAATATCTATCTATAACTCTAGATCAGCTCAGAGCCAGTTATATTATGCCCGGTGACGTCAATGTTATCATAGTAGGAGTTGTGGCTGGAGAACAAAATTTTTCTAGCCACTTTTCTGGTTTAGCCGGATATATGGATATGAGAGAAATATTGAAAGCTTTTGTGGGAAAAATAGATAAAGTAATAGATCCCATAGCTATCTATACAGAAATCGAGGCTTCATAACCATTTTTCTCTCTCCTATCTCTTCCTCTGCGCCCTCTGCGCCTCTGCGGTTTATTTAAAAAATAGTATACTAACTATAACAATATATGGTAACTGATAAATGAACATCCGCATTGGTAACGGCTATGATATCCATAGACTAGTAGAAGGAAGACCCTTAATTCTCGGTGGAGTAAAAATTCCCCACTCCTTAGGCTTGCTGGGACACAGCGATGCTGACGTTCTCACCCATGCTATCATGGATGCTATGCTAGGTGCTCTAAGTTTGGGCGATATCGGTCATTATTTTCCCCCGTCCGACCCAAAATGGAAAGGCGCTGATAGTTTATTCTTATTAAAAGAGGTGAATGAATTAGTTCGTGGACGGGGTTGGCAAATTAATAATATGGACTCGGTGATTGTAGCAGAACGTCCCAAACTAAAACCCCATCTTCAAGCCATGGTATCTAACCTAGCCAACACTTTAGCTATCAGTGAGGATCTAATTGGTATCAAAGCAACTACTAATGAGAAATTGGGACCAGTAGGAAGGGAAGAAGGTATTGCTGCTTACGCTGTGGTCCTGTTAGTAAGATAAGATAAAGAAAAGTATATGAGCAGGACAAGATGGGGAAAAAAGTGAAATGATTCTTGGGGGCCTTAGCAACTTCCGTATAACCTTATATAACCTAGAGGGAAAAATAACCCAGGTAAGTGGTACGAGCTTTGCAGCACCCCACATTACCGCTTCAGTAGCTTTATTGCAAGAATATGGACTCTCGTCGTCACGAGGTGATGAAGGCAGTATTGCTCAACTCAGGAGATAAGGTAGAAGATAGTGGGGATGGTTTCTATTTGAGAATGAACCACACTATTTTCAATGAGCAGAATGGCACTTGGTTATCAGGAAATGCTTATATTGATGATGAAATGCCTTTGGATATCCAACTAGGTACAGGTCATTTGAATGTTTTCCGTGCCTATCAACAATTTAGCGCCGGTCAACAATCTCCCACCTCCTCCGTGGACAACATGGGTTGGGACTATGGTACTTTAGAGAGCAAATCTCATAAAGAAGCTCACAGAGACACAGAGGCGCAGAGGATAGCACGGTATGGATGAGCGCTTCAAACGCCTGTTTATAAATCCTCCGTGCCGGAGCGCCTCGGCGCGAGTGGATTATAAGTTAGAGCAGCTCTTACAAGGTGGCAGTTTTGCCTCTATTACTTTAGCGTGGGATCGGCATGTGGAACTAAATGATTTAGATGGAGATAAACAGTACGATATTGGGGAAACTTTCAGCGATCGCGGTTTAAATAACCTGGACATTTACCTCATTTCTACTGATAGGAATAATGAAACTGTTTGTTCTTCAGTCAGTGAGGTTGATAGTGTGGAGCATATCTTTTGTCCTGTTCCAGAAACTGGTTCTTATAAAATTCGCATTCATTATCGTCAGCAAGTCAATGAGTCCGTTCAACCTTACATCTTGGCTTGGTGGACATTACCAACCCCGCCCTTAATAATAAACTGATCTAGACGCCGAATAATATCACCTTGGCTTTGTCATATAAATGTATTATTAAAAGAGCGATCGCCCTAATCTCTATTTATCCCGCCCGCTGATTGCGGGCTATTTCATAAAACCTCTACAGGGTTTACATTAGTTTATCATCTTTTTTTAATTGTAAAAGAATTGGTAACTGTTCACTGCTATTGCGAAGCAACCGCCCTTGGCGTCCTGCTAACTGCTCGCTGTTCGCTCCACAGGGTGAGAATTTTTGCCAAAGCGAGAACTTTATTGCTATCGTCGCAACGGCGCAGAGCATGTAAAGCCTTGCCCCAAGTACGATTTAGGGCATATTGATAAGAAAATTCTGCTAAGACTTCGTTTGCGTTCGCTGCTTCTGCAAAAGCTAGGGTATCTTGCAAAATAAATTGTCTCATGGGGCTAGGAAGTTCTCTATAGGCAGCTGCAATGGCACTCAGTGCCTCACTTCGGTTGTATGAGTTCTACAATGTCTTTGGCAACCTTCAATAAGGCTTTTAACGTCTCCTGAGCAGCATTTGAGTCCCCCAGTTCTCTATAGGCAGCTGCAATGGCACTCAGTGCCTCACTTCGGTTGTATGAGTCCTCAATCTCTTTGGCAACCTTCAATAAGGCTTTTAACATCTCCTGAGCAGCATTTGAGTCCCCCAGTTTGACCTAGGCAGTTGCAATGGCACTCAGTGCCTCACTTCAGAAGTATGAGTCCTCAATCTCTTTGGCAAGAGCAAGAGCTTCTTTCAATTGAGTTTCAGCTTGGTTAGTATTGTGTTGTAGGGGAACAACTTTACTAAACTCCCTCAAAAAAGACTCTTTAGCTCCATCAGACTCAATATGCTCCCGGACTAATTGAAAAGCATATTCCCATTTCCCGTAGTTAGCAATAGCAACCGCTACCTCAGCAGCAGGATCATCGTCAATATTTCTGAAATGCTTATCCCAAGGGTTCGTAATGCTCCAGTACACCCGATAGATCTGTCCTTGAGGAGTAAACTGTAACCACCCAGTGAAACTCACCACCATGAGAGCAAAGACGATGAAAACACTAGCAAATCTATAAATCCGCCTACGACTGCGGGCTAACAAATGTTGCTTCTTCTCCCTCTTGCTCCCCCAATGGGACTTATTTTTCTCAATAAACCGAAGTTCCCACCATGGGAGCAAATAACGATGACTGCGATTGTTTCCTAACCACTCATTCACTCGACGCTCCAACAATTGATTCGCTCGACTCACATTGGTCAATTCCTGGTTAGCTTGTTTCATTACTGCTCCAATGAGACGTTCGTGAGCAAGTTCGTACCCCATCGAGTTATCCTTTTCCACGGGAGTTATCAACCGCACATCTCCTCTCTCCAACCACTTCACTGCTGCTTTAATTTCCTGGCTTTGAACATGGGGATTTTTAGCTGCCAACTCCTCTAAAGTCAGCACCCCGGAACGTACCTGCTGCTCCAAATCAATGAGAGCTAATAATACCTTCACCGCTGCTTCTCGTCGCGTTTTCATGGTTTGAGCAAGTAAAACTTCCTGTAAATAGCGACTCAATAACTCCTCAACTCCCCCAAACTTCTGAAAAGCATTCCCATTAAAAGCTCGTAACTCGGAGGTATTTTGAGCCGTAATCATCCAGGCTAAAATCTGTAAATCCACTGGAGAAATGAGTCCATCCTCTTTATCTGCTAACTCCTCCTTAGTTAATTTAGCCAGGAAACCCTCATCAAAACCCAATTGTTCCGTTTCAGCGATGGCTTTCAGCACCTGAGTTGCTTGCTGGGGGCTGAATTTTTTCAGTTCAAAAACGTCTTGTGGTCCCAAATTATAGCCCAAGCATTGTTGTACCTCATTGAGACGATAATACAAATCGGAGCGAATGGAAACCACAATTTTTACGTTCCCTACTTCCTCATTATACCATTCTTTTAAACCCTGTAACAGAGGTTTTCGTTCTTCCACTCCCTTATAATGAACAAACCACTGCTCAAACTGATCCAAAAAGAGCACTACGGGAGAACGAGCTGCTTCTACTGCTTTGGTAACCAATTGGAGAAAATCTCCCTCCAACCAATCCAAAGGTATCTCCAATGCTTTGGCGATCGCTTTCCGGATAGTTTTGAGAGGTTCTTCATCGGAAAACCGCACATATACCCCACGAAGATTGTATCCAGGTTCCTTTAAACGGGGTAAAAGTCCCGCTCGCAAAAAGGAAGTTTTCCCACAACCGGATAAACCCATCAAAATACCAAAGCGAAAGTCTCCATTGGCAATGGATTCGACACATCGATTCAAGTCTGATTCCCGTTGCAAACGCTTAAAAATTTCTGCATCCTTTGAAGTAAAAGCTCGCAAACCTTTAATAGCTGTCCACTCTGGAGGTGTTGGTTCTGGAGGTGTTGGTTGTTCCCTACAATAATTCCTTACTGCTATAATTAGAGCAGCTATAAAAATGGAGGCAAAAGTCAACCAAAAGGCAATGGGATACCATGGTGGCAAATTTAATGCTTCAGAAACCAACCCCCCTTTGGGTTTAAACAAGAATAAGCCAACAACATCAACTAGCATCAGTAAGGAAACCCAATTGCGATGAACAATTAATTTTGCCACCCATTGGAGCCATGCAGTCGATGTTTCTGTTTGGTTTTTGATAGAATCCAAGAAAGGTAGTTTAGGAGGCTCAGAACTCATGACATAAACAGGATAGATTTTTATATCGGTTAGCAGTTAACAGTTGCCAGCTTTGTAGTAAGCTTGTAGGAAGTCTAACGCATCATATCACGTTTATATAGGAAGATATATGCGGATATGAATTAGTAGTTCAAGAAATGCTCAATATGCTGATTGTAAAGTGAATCCTCTGTGTTCATCTGTGGTTCATTGTTTTTATTTAAATTCATAAATAAATTTACTTAAGCATAATATTGTGATAAATTACCCCCTACGGTCATGGCCCCCGCCGGGAGTTGAGGGAGTTTGGGTTTCTTTTTCATCGGCATTTTTTATTTTGTTTCACCCAGAGGCACAGAGACGCAGAGAGAGGGATTGGCTTAATAAAAATTATCTCTAATTTATCTTTCTTCAATTTTAGTTGAGTTTATTTTACGATAAATTACAAATTATCATCTTCACGGTTCAGAAGGAGTTACTCTCACAAATATAGCACTTGGGGGTAAATCATGAATCGCTCTAAGGTAGAAAACACCCGTAATGTGGCCATTGTCGGTCCTTATTCCAGCGGGAAAACCACTTTATTAGAAAGTTTATTGTTCGTCACCGGATCTATTAGCCGCAAAGGCAAGGTCAAAGAAGGAAACACTGTAGCCGATAGTTCCCCAGAGAGCTTGCAACGGCAGATGAGTGTGGAAGTATCCGCAGCCAGCACCCAATACCAAGATATTAACTTCACCTTTCTGGATTGTCCCGGTTCCATTGAATTCGCTCAAGAAACGGACAACGCTTTGGTGGGTGCCGGGGCGGCGATCGTTGTCTGCGAACCAGTTATGGACAAGGTTTTAACCCTCGCTCCTCTCTTGAAATTTCTGGATGATTGGGAAATTCCCCACTTAGTATTCATCAATAAGATGGATCGGTCCCAAGATAGTTTCATGGAAGTCCTGCACTCCCTGCAAAAGGTTTCTGGTCGTCCCTTAGTACCCCAAGAATATCCCATTCGCCAAGGGGAGGACCTGGTGGGCTACATCGACTTAATTACAGAACAAGCCTATCATTATCACTCCGGCAGCCCCGCCGATCCCATTCCTCTTCCCGAAGAGCTGAAGGAGGAAGAAACAGCGGCGCGGAACGAAATGCTGGAAACCTTAGCGGACTTTGATGACCATCTTTTAGAAGAACTGCTGGAAGAAATCGAGCCTCCCCAAGCAGAAATTCTCCAAGACTTGAAACAAGATTTAAGTGCTGACTTGATTGTACCCGTATTTTTAGGTATCGCGGAGGAAGATTATGGGGTCCGACCCCTGTTAGATGCTTTGGTGAAGGAAGCTCCTCCTCCCACTGTTACTGCTCAACGTCGTGGACTAGAAGCAAAAGCTCATGGGGATACTTTAGTACAAGTGCTGAAAACCTATTTTACTCCCCAAGGGGGACGACTCTCTCTGGTGCGGGTATGGCAAGGTCAGGTAACGGACGGCATGGTATTCAATGGGGTCCGTGGTGGGGGTCTCTATCGATTGATGGGTCAGAAAACTGAGTTAGTCACCAGGGCAGGGGTAGGGGAAATTGTGGCCATTGGTCGTTTGGAAGGAATTGCCACTGGGGAGACTTTGAGCAACAACCAGGGGAAAGTAGAAGAATTGCCTAAAGCAGCAAAGCTTGAACCAGTCTATGGTTTAGCGATCGCCCCGGAAAAACGCAAAGATGAAGTGAAACTTTCCGGCGCCCTAAGTAAACTGATAGAAGAAGATCCTGGGTTGTTATGGGAGCAACAGGGGGACACCCAGGAAGTGATTCTTTGGGGACAGGGGGAAATTCATCTCCAAGTTGCTCTGGATCGGTTGCGTCGCAAATATAACTTATCCATGGTCACCCATTCACCCCGAATACCCTATAAAGAAACAATCCGCCAATCTACTACCGTCCATGGTCGTTACAAGCACCAAACTGGTGGTCACGGGGCTTTTGGGGATGTTTACCTGGACATTAAGCCCTTAGAGCGAGGGGAAGGGTTCCACTTCCACCAAACTATTGTGGGGGGTGCGGTGCCGAAGCAGTACATTCCCGGAGTGGAAATGGGAGTGCGGGAGTATCTTACCTCTGGTCCCTTGGGTTTCCCTGTGGTAGATATAGATGTTACCCTCAAAGATGGTTCCTATCACTCCGTTGACAGTTCTGAACAAGCCTTTAAACAAGCGGCTCGCATTGCCATGACTAAAGGAATGCCAGACTGCCAACCTATCTTGCTCGAACCAATTCTTGACCTTAAAGTTACAGCTCCCAAGGAGTTTACCGCTAAGGTACTGCAATTGCTGAGCGGAAGGCGAGGACAAATTCTCGGTTATGAAGGTGTGCAAAACTGGCAAAATTGGGATGAGGTCAAAGCTTATTTACCTCAAGCAGAAATGCAGAACTTTATCGTGGAGTTGCGATCCCTCACTATGGGAGTTGGTTTTTTCCACTGGGAATACCACCATCTCCAGGTAGTTCCCGATAAGCTCACTCCAGGAGTATTAGCTAGGAATCCTAACGGTAATGGTCAATAATATGATAGAGAAGGTAGGGTGGGCAATGCCCATCAAATTATTAGTGGCTCCCCGATCGCGCCCCAAAAAATCATGATTTTAAACAGCCAAATCCCTTGGCTTGTAAGTGGTTGAGCTATCTGGAGCCTAATTTAAGTTTCTGTCCAGTGGTTGTCCTTTATCATCCCCCACTACATCTGATAACTGGTAAATGTTTCAATAATATGTTAGGGTGGGTGCCACGGGCCCACAGGTTCGGGAAGTAGAAACTTTATTAAAAGGTTATCCAGCATGTTGAGTACTGATTTGTCTAAATTTGACCCCAATGCCACCAGCTATTCTCCTTGTAATGCTCTGATTTTGGCTGAAGCATCCCAGTTAGTATACGATTCGGAAGCAACCATTAAGCAGGTATTAGAAAATGCCGGAAAAATACCTAATGTTAAATATATCAGTAAAACAGATGAAGACAAGTCAATTTTCAGTGGTAGTATTGATACTCAGGCTTTTGTCGCCGGGAATGACCAATTTATTATCGTTGCCTTTCGGGGAACTGAATCGGATAATATTAAGGATTGGAAAACTGTCTTGAAGTTTTTCAAGTATTCTGTGACTCTTCCTAACTCAAACCTTACATTTCCAGTACACCGGGGATTTTGGCACGCTCTAGATTTAGCATGGGGAGAGGTTATGGAACATATCCGAACATTTCGTAATCAAGAACAACCTATCTGGCTTACTGGACATAGTCTTGGGGGAGCTTTGGCTACTTTAACTGCTTTCCGACTAACTCAAGAAGGGTTACCCTTTCAGGGGTTATATACTTTTGGACAACCTCCTGTTGGATCATGTAATTTTTCACAAAGATTTAATAAAGCTCACGGAAAAAAAGTTTTTCGATTTGTTAACAAGAATGACTTCGTAACCTTTATTCCACCTATTTTATTAAGATATGCCCATATAGGACAGCTTTGCTACCTAACTGCTAATCATCAGATAGCTCACGGTGGTCTTTCTTTCCTAAAGACTGTGTGGGATAGGATAGTAGGAGTGAGAGATTTTGGTTCCTTGGAACATGGCGTGGCTACTTACATTAAGATAATTAAAAAAAATATTCCCCACCAAAAAGAATGAGTCTAAAATTGGTAAAAGGGCGATCTCGCAGAGATCCGCTACGCGGTGCGCCATGGACTGTGCTATGATTAAAGAATCGGAAACTATGAAACCTGAATTCAACTTCTTCCAAAACTGGTATCCCCTTTCACCCGTTGAAGACCTTAACCCCAACAAACCAACCGCTGTTACTCTGTTGGGGCTTCCTTTGGTGATTTGGAAACCCATTGACCATGACACCTATCAAATGTTTTTAGATCAATGTCCCCACCGTCTTGCTCCCTTGAATGAGGGGCGCGTTGATGAGAAAACAGGTAACTTAATGTGTAGCTATCACGGGTGGCAGTTTGATGCTCAAGGAATTTGTACTTCCATTCCCCAAGGGGAAAAACCAGAACTGATTAGCAAAAATCCACAAGACTTCTGTGTTCTTCCATTCCCGATCCGTGAGGCAAATGATTTGCTCTGGGTTTGGGCGGATCCCAAGTCTCCGGAATTGGCAGCCAAAACTCCCCTGCCCCTATCTCCCCAAATTGATGCCAAGAAAGGGTTTGTTTGGTCTTCTTTTGTCCGGGACTTGGAATATGACTGGCAAACCCTAGTAGAAAATGTAGCCGATCCCAGTCATGCTCCCTTTGCACATCATGGAGTACAAGGTAATCGAGCACAAGCAACTCCTATTGGGATGGATTTCGTCCAATCAACCCGGAACCTGATTGAAGCGAAGATTGAAGGACGCTTGAAAAGAACTATTACTTTTGAACCTCCCTGTCGTTTGGAGTATGCAATTTCCTTTGGGGATCAAGGACAGCAAATTGGACTTGTGACTTACTGTCTTCCTGTATCTCCCGGGAAATCCAGAATTGTGGCTCAATTTCCTCAGAACTTTGCCCTACGCCTCCACCACCTTACCCCTCGTTGGTGGACTCACATCAAAATTCGGAACTTGGTTATAGATGGAGATATGGTTTTGCTCCACCAACAAGAACGTTTTCTGCAACAGAAACAAGAGAGGGAAAGTTGGAAAACTGCCTACCAACTTCCTACCACTGCTGACGGTTTTGTAATTAAGTTTCGCAATTGGTTTGATAAATATTGTCAGGGAGAACTTCCTTGGAATGAGGTGGGGATTACTGCTCCTGAGAGATTGACAATTCAGGATAGTCGAGAGGAATTGCTGGATCGCTATAAACAACACACCCAGCATTGCAGCAGTTGTCGAGGTGCGTTGAAGGTGGTTCAGCGCTTACAAATAATGCTGTTGGCATACTTCGCTCTGACGGTTGCTGGTGTAGCATTGATGTCGGATACCATTCGGCTCCCCTGGGGTTTACCCCTAATTGGGACGGCACTCTTGGGTTTAGGGGTTTATAGTTGGCTGAAATTTTGGCTTGAACCCAGGTTTTATTTCCTTGACTACGTTCATGCTGAGAAATAATATGGTAGGGTGACAATAGTGCTCACCTTGGAAATAAAATCAAAAGCTCATGGCAAATACCCCAGAAGATAAGACAGAAACAACTTTCGAATCCGTCCCTTCTATGGAAATGCTCCTTTCTCAGAGAATGGACAAGCTTTCCGAAAGAATGGACTCCTTCGATCTCCGAGTAGATCGCCTAGAAGAGCTGATGGAGAGAGTTGTCAGCCACATTGCTGTTATAGTGGACCATCAGGAGGCTCTAATTAACAACCAACTGAGTATTTCATCTAATATAGGACGACTGACAAATGAAATATTATCTCCACTGACTGAGAAACAAGCTTCCACTTATGCTGCTATGGATCGGTTTGAGCGGATTGTAGATTATCTCCTTCATTGCAATGAGAAATAGGAACTTTTATAACACCAAAGAGCAATTATTACCTTTCACGTAACATACACAAATAACTAAAGGAGTTTTAAGATAAAATGGCAATCAAAGACAAACCACAACCGCCCCGTGGGCGACAGATAGGCAATATTCTCTTTCTGCTCGGTGGCTTATTCTTGGTGGCAAACTTATTTTTGCCCCAATTATTAGGTCCTCCTATTCCCCAAGTACCCTATAGCTTATTTATCCAGCAGATAGATGATGGAAAAGTAGGGCGAGTTTCTGTAGGTCAAAATGAAATTCGCTATCAATTGCAAGGGGAGTACGAACAAGGAGGACAAGTATTGCGCACCACTCCCATTTTCGACCTGGAATTACCGAAACGCTTGGAAGAAAAAGGGATTGAATTCGCCGCTGCACCCCCACCCCGCAATAATTGGTTTAGCAGTATCCTGGGGTGGGTAATTCCCCCACTGATTTTTGTCGGGGTTTGGCAGTTTTTCCTCAATCGCAGCGGTGGTGGACCTGCTGGCGCCCTATCTATTACTAAAAGCAAAGCGAAAGTATATGTGCAAGAAGATGAAACCAAGGTTACTTTTGCCGACGTAGCTGGGGTAGAAGAAGCCAAGACTGAGTTAGCAGAAATTGTGGAATTCCTGAAAATGCCTCAGCGCTTTACCCAAATTGGCGCTCGCATCCCCAAAGGGGTTCTGTTAGTGGGACCACCGGGAACCGGGAAAACCCTCATGGCGAAAGCGGTAGCTGGGGAAGCAGGGGTGCCATTTTTCAGCATCAGCGGTTCTGAGTTTGTGGAATTGTTTGTGGGTACCGGTGCAGCTCGGGTGCGAGACTTATTTGAACAAGCAAAGAAGAAGGCTCCCTGTATTATCTTTATAGATGAATTGGATGCTATTGGTAAGTCCCGAAGCACAGGAGGTTTCTATGGCGGTAATGATGAACGGGAACAAACCCTGAACCAGTTATTAACGGAAATGGACGGGTTTGGGGCGAAGGATGGCACTGTTATCGTGTTGGCAGCCACGAACCGTCCCGAAACCTTAGATCAAGCCCTGTTGCGTCCGGGACGTTTTGACCGTCAAGTTTTGGTGGATCGTCCTGATAAAGCAGGAAGGTGGAAAATTCTCGAAATTTATGCGGGGAAGGTGAAGTTAGGAGAGGATGTGGATTTGGAGACCCTGGCTACCCGGACTCCTGGTTTTGCGGGAGCTGACTTAGCTAATTTAGTTAATGAAGCGGCTTTATTGGCTGCTCGCAATAATCGGGAGAAAGTAGCTCAGGAAGACTTTAATGAAGCAATTGAGCGGGTAGTGGCTGGTTTGGAGAAGAAAAGCCGAGTCTTGAGCGATAAAGAGAAGAAGATTGTGGCTTACCATGAAGTGGGTCATGCTTTGGTAGGTGCTTTGACTGCTGGGAAAGCTAAAGTAGCGAAGATATCTATCGTTCCTCGGGGAATGGCTGCTTTGGGCTATACTTTGCAAATGCCTACGGAAGACCGCTTCTTATTGGATGAAAAGGAAATTCGGGGGGAGATTGCCACTTTGTTGGGGGGACGTGCAGCGGAAGAGATTATCTTTGGTAGTATTACCACAGGTGCTGCTAATGATTTGCAACGTGCCACGGATTTGGCAGAACGGATGGTGACTACCTATGGTATGAGTAAAATTTTGGGTCCTCTCGCTTATGAGAAGGGACAGCAGAACAGTTTCTTGGGGGATAATCCTATGAATCCTCGGCGCATGGTGAGTGATGAGACAGCAAAGGCGATCGATGAGGAAGTGAAGGAGATTGTGGAACATGCTCATGAACATGCTTTGAGTATTTTAGAGGGGAATCGGGATTTGTTGGAGAAGATTGCACAACAAATCTTGGCGACGGAAACTATTGAAGGGGAGGATTTGCAGAGTCTTCTTGCTCAAGTTCAGTCAGTTTAGATGGTAGCCTGCTGAAACCACTACCAAAGTTTCTTTTTAGTAGATGTCATGGTTTTACGTAGTTCTTTCGCTCTGGGAATTAAATCGGAATTGTAGGGAAGGTGAAAGTTGCTTTCTTTAAGGTTTTGTATTCCGATAGGTTTCGCAGTTTATCATCATTTGTCAAAGCCCTGCCTTAATCAGGGAGGTGCAGGCGGGGGGATCAAATCATGATAGATTGCTAGATCTCGCGCAAAGGGGTTGTTTAAGACGAAGGTAACTTATGAAAACAATTGACTGGCTAATTATCCTACTCTATCTCGTCTTAGCTATGGGGTTGGGACTGTACTTATCTCGCAAAGCATCCAAATCTATAGAAGACTTCTTTATCTCCGGGCGATCGCTCCCCTGGTGGTTAGCTGGTATTAGCATGGCAGCCACAACATTCTCCATTGATACCCCTCTCTATATTACGGGAATTGTGGGTACCAGGGGTATTGCAGGAAACTGGGAGTGGTGGATTTTAGGCATCTCCCATATTACTATGGTGTACATCTTTGCCCGTATGTGGCGGCGATCGCAAGTTATCACCGATGCAGAATTGACGGAACTGCGCTACGGAGGAGAAATGGCAGCAGTACTGCGTTTCGTGAAAGCCTTCATCTTTGCCGTACCCATAAACTGCATTGCCATCGGCTATGCTATGCTGGCGATGGTTAAAGTTGTGCAAGCCTTGGAAATTTGGCAAGACCTAGGCATACCCGAAGACGCTAACTATCTTAAACTCCTAACGGTAATCGGTGTGAGTATCTTCGTTTTAATATACTCCGGTTTGGCGGGACTGTGGGGAGTAGTATCCACAGACTTCTTTCAGTTTTTCCTCGCCTTATTGGGAGCCATGGTGGTAGCCTTTTATGCACTGGACAGTGTGGGGGGTATTCATGCTTTAGTTGAGAAAGTACCCCAAGTTGCCCAAGTAGTAGATAAAGATATCCTCTCCTTCTTTCCCTTAACCTTGGGGGGTGAAGGAAGTTTCCTGCAATTTAGCCAAACCGCAGGTATCACCGTCAGCACCTTTTTTGCCTATATCTTTATCCAGTGGTGGTCCTGGCGCCGTAGTGACGGAGGTGGAGAGTTTGTACAACGGTTTGCCGCAGCTAAAAATGAAGGGGAAGCAGAGAAAGCAGCTTGGATTTTTAATATTATGCACTATATCTTCCGCACCTGGCCCTGGATAATCGTCGCCCTCGCAGCCTTAGTTATTTTTCCCAATTTAGAGGACCGAGAGTTGGGTTATCCCAAACTGATGTTAGAATTTTTACCCTCGGGAATGTTGGGACTGGTAGTTGCGTCTTTAATAGCTGCTTTTATGAGTACTGTTTCCACTTCCATTAACTGGGGGGCTTCCTTTATTACCAACGACCTCTATAGACGGTTCTACAACCCCAATGCGTCTCAGGGAGAGTTAGTTTGGGTAGGAAGAGTCTCCTCAGTGTTAGTTACTGTTTTAGGTGCCGTTGCCGCTTTCTTTGCTAACGACGTAGCCACTGTATTCCGATTAGTAATTATCATCGGTACAGGTTCTGGCTTAGTATTCATCTTACGTTGGTTTTGGTGGCGAGTCAATGCAGCAGCGGAGTTATCTGCCATAGTAGGTAGTTTTCTCCTAGGTTGCGTTACCAGCCTGGTGATAAAGGATTTCGGCACCCAGGTGATGGTAAACAGTTTATCTATAACTTTATTGTGGATAATAGTAATGTTTATTACATCTCCCGAGACACCAGAAACACTAAATCAATTTTATCGCCTAGTGCGCCCAGGAGGTCCAGGGTGGAGTCAACAGCGCATCAGTACTGGTTTAGCCCCAATCCAAGATTTAGGTTTAGACATAAAAAAAGTTTTAGCATCAATATTACTCTTATTTGGGGCAATGCTGGCCACTGGGGGCTTCTTACTCTTACAACCTTTAACTGGGTGGGTATGCTTGGTAATTGCCGTAGTAGGGGGTTTTTGGTTGCGTCAACTCAATAAGCGAAAAACCTTCTCCATACCTCGACCAGGATTGTAAAGTAGGGTGGGCATCGCCCTATTCTAAGTTTATACTATTGCTCTCCTCTCTCCTCTCTCCTCTCTTCCCTCTGCGCCCTCTGCGCCTCTGCGGTTTTCTCAAAAAAATAAATTTCGCCCTCGCCAGACGCTCTTTGGGTAAACAAGACCCACCCTACTCTTCTTCCAAATCACGAATTCTTTTTTCAGGTTTTTTTTGAATATAATCCACCATTTCTGCATTAGTCACTAATCGTTCTGAAATCCGCATTAAAGCTTTAATACCGTCAGAGACTTCAACGAATTCTGACTGACGAAGTAAATCGCTTTCTTGCAACTCCCGCTGACGAGCCATAAACCGCTGGTGTTCTTCACTTAATTCCTGGAGTTGCAGCTTGTGTTGGCGATTAAATTCTTCTTGTTCCCGACTAAACTTTCGCTGAGATTCCAATATTTCTGCAATAATTGCCTACATTTCTTCAAAAGTCATCATTTTTACCACTACTCCTTATACTTGAACAAGATAGATACCTCTATTATAGGTGAGCCAGTATTTGCAATCTTCCAGAGGAAATGGTTAAAATATGATAGCTACCAACCACCAAAAATCACAATGGCAATCTTCCGTCAATACATTGTTCCCTTCCTTATCCTGCTAGTATTCCTAGTAGCATTATTAGCCACCAGCGCCCGAATATTCATCCCTTCAGACATGGCGAACCCAGCACCTATAGAAGAGCTGGACCTAGTAACCTCCCCCACAGAGACACCCCAGTAATCATATGAATGATAACGAATTAGATTTACTTAATATTGAAAGTCCAACAGGGGAGAGAGAACCACCAGCTCCCGACCAAGAAGCAATGCTGCCACTGCTTTCTCACCCTGAAACCAAACAAAGAATGCTGGCAGCAAGGGTTTTTTGCGACCAGGAAGATCCCCGTTCTATCCCCCAGCTGATGAAACTGCTCACCGACGACTGTGCCCTAGTGCGAGTCAGTGCTGCCTATGCTTTAGGAAGAAACACCAGTCCAGAAGCTGTAGAATCATTAATAGAGCAACTAAAACAAGATTGGAACGGTTACGCTCGCAAAGGTATAGTTTGGGCACTAGGAAACAGCAAAGACTCTAGAGCCACCCAACCCCTGATCCACGCCCTCAAAACTGATATATCCGCCGTTCGTCTCTGGGCTGCCAGCAGTTTAGCTACTGTTGCCAAACTAACCTATGAAGACATTATTGCCGCAATTCCCCCCTTAATTCAAAGCTTGCGACGAGACTCCACCGCAGCAGTGCGCAGTAATTGTGCTTGGTCTCTGGGAAAACTTTGCCGTGAACTACCCTCTAATGTAGTATACGCTACAGCCATTGACGCTCTCCTAGAAAGCTATGTAGAAGATGAAGATTTAGGAGTCAAGGAAGACGCAAAAGCAGCTTTGTTACAAGTAGGAGATCCTCGGGGACTGCAAATGATTGAAGAATTAGAACTAGAAGGATTAATTTAACACTCCTCTTTTCCCCTCTGCGCCCTCTGCGCCTCTGCGGTTCAACAAAAACAATACTCCCAAAAAGATGACCAAACCCCTTATTATCGGTATTAGCGGTGCTTCCGGTTTAATCTATGCCGTTCGCACCATTAAATTCCTTCTCGAAGCAGACTATACTATTGAATTAGTAGCCTCCAAAGCTACCTCAATGGTATGGCTTGCAGAACAAAAAATTTCCATGCCCACAGAACCAGACCAACAGGAAAAGTTTTGGCGAGAACAAGCAGGAGTCCTAACAGCCGGAAAACTCCTTTGTCACCGCTGGTCAAACCTAGGAGCAACTATTGCCAGCGGTTCTTTTCCCACTCAGGGAATGGTTGTTATTCCCAGTAGTATGAGTACTGTTGCTAAAATAGCAGCAGGCTTGAGTTCCGATCTGTTAGAAAGGGCTGCTGACATTCAGATCAAAGAAGGTCGTCCCCTTATTCTCGTTCCTAGGGAAACCCCTTTTAGCCTTATTCACCTGCGGAACCTAACCGCTCTAGCCCAAGTGGGAGTGAAAATTGTCCCTGCTATACCTGCATGGTATCACAATCCCCAAACAATTGAGGATTTAGTGGATTTTGTTGTTGCTCGTACCCTAGATCAGTTGGGAATAGATTGCGTCCCTATTAACCGCTGGTCTGGGGTGTAGGGGCTGGGTCATGGACACTTACATAAGAAATATTATATTTAAACATGCAAAATAAATTTATGTTATTAATATTAGTACTGTTATTGGGAACGACGATCGCCCTTTTCCTTCAAAATCGCCAACCAATATCCCTAGTATTCTTCAATAGTACCCCAGTCACACTGCCACTAGCAATCTGGGTGTTCCTATTTACTGCTGCTGGTGCATTAACTAGCGTTTGCTTAACATACTTAAATTATATAGCTGTAGCAGGGATTGATCCCAAAGCAACAGAATCAGATCCACCATCATTTGAACTCCCTGAACCTCCCAGAGAATACCGAACTGAAAACATGAAGAGAGAAGACGAGTGGAATATTGAAGAACCTCCCGCAGAACCTACCAACCTAAGAGAAGATTACCATGATACCGAAGAGGAATATAATTATGAAAAGGATAGTTCTGATTCTACTTATTCTTACAGCTATCGGGAAGATTCTCAGCGTAATTTGTACGGAGTACAATCAGAAACAAGTAGTAGGGAGGAAGTTTACGATGCTAACTATCGAGTAATAACTCCTCCCTATAGACAAAAACAACCGCAGGAAGAGGAAGATCCAGATGAAGAGGACTGGATTTAAATAAAGTAACAGTGTATTTTACTATAGCAAAAGAAAAAAATTTGTCTAAAAAATGACAAAATTCGATTTACAGGGGATTAACGTCTTTCTCATCGGTATGATGGGAGCGGGGAAAACAACCGTAGGAGAGATAATAGCCCAAAAACTGGGTTACCGTTTCTTTGATACAGACGTTTTGGTCTCCAGAGTGGCTGGGAAAACGATTAACGAGATTTTTGCCACCGAAGGGGAAAACTCATTTCGAGAGTTAGAGACCAAAGTATTAGGGGAAATATCCGCCTATACCAGAAGTGCGATCGCTACTGGAGGGGGTATCGTTTTGCGACGCCAAAATTGGAGTTATCTTCATCATGGCTTGATTATCTGGCTCGATGCAACCGTAGAAACCCTCCTCCAGCGATTAGCCCTTGACAACACCAGACCCCTGCTAACGTCAGCCAACCCTGCTGCTAAATTTAAATCCATACTAGAAGAGCGCCGACGTCTCTATCAACAGGCTGATATCCATATTACTATAGAATCAAAAGAAACCCCAGCAGAAATTGCTGCCCGAGCAATAGAAATGATTCCTACCGTTCTTACTACCAAAAACAACAACTAATGAAAGCACAAAGGGAATATATCCGAGACGCTGATGCAAACCGCGTGCGAGTGTTGAGTGAAGCACTCCCTTACATCCAAAAATTTTCTGGTCGCACGGTAGTTATCAAATACGGTGGTGCAGCGATGAAAGACAGCAACCTGAAAGAAAAAGTAATCCGGGATATTGTCTTTTTATCTTGTGTTGGGGTTAGACCTGTGGTAGTTCATGGCGGCGGACCGGAAATTAATAGCTGGTTGACCAAACTCGGTATAGAACCCCAATTTAAAAATGGTTTGCGGGTTACCGATGGTGCCACAATGGATGTAGTAGAAATGGTATTAGTGGGGAGAGTAAATAAAGAACTAGTTGCTTTAATTAACCAAGCGGGGGCCTTAGCGGTAGGTATTTGTGGTAAAGATGGTAATACAATTCAAGCTCGTCACATGGGTAAAGAAGGAATTGGGTTTGTGGGATCCGTCAACAGCATTCAACCTAAATTAGTGGAAACCCTGGTATCCAGCGGTTACGTACCAGTTATCTCCAGTGTAGCCGCTGATGAAAAAGGACAGCCCCACAATATCAATGCAGATACAGTTGCCGGAGAACTAGCAGCAGCTCTGAGAGCAGAAAAACTCATATTGCTTACCGATACACCGGGAATTCTCCTAGACTACAAAGATACCTCTACCCTAATACCCAGGCTAGATATCAAGGGAGCTAGAGAACTTATTAGCAAGGGAATTGTTGCTGGTGGTATGATTCCCAAAGTTGATTGCTGCATTAGCAGTCTAGCTCAAGGGGTAGGCGCTGCTCATATTATCGACGGTGGCATTCCTCACGCCCTGCTGTTGGAAATTTTTACAGATAAAGGAATTGGATCAATGATTGAAGTATAATCAATTGTTTTATGAATTTATTTAAGTAAATAAACAATAAAAAGTGGATACATTCGAGGGAACAAAATTTAAAATTGAGTATGAGCTAGGGAAAAAAGCCCTGGAGGAGGGTAAATATGGTTTGAGTGTCCAGCATTTAGAAGCTGCTAGTAAACTGATAGTCGAATATTCTCCCCAGTCCTACTCAGTGAAGATTTGGCTCGTAACTGCATATCAAGCTGCGGGAATGTTACCAGAAGCGATCGCCCTTTGTCGAGACCTGGCCACCCATTCTAACCAAGAAACTCGCAAACAAGCCAAACATCTACTCTATATTATGGAAGCCCCCCAACTTAATCGACCAAAAGAGTGGATGACGGAAATCCCAGACCTGACAGCCATGTCAGAGAGTGACTCTCAATACCTTGGTAATAGTAGTGGCAAATCTAATTCCAGTACCAGGATAGAAGAGGTGAATTTAAAGGAAGTCAATAGGTCAGATAATCAGTTTATTTGGGTAGCATTATTGGGTATTATTATTATCTTAGGGGGGTTTATTTGGTTTGGTTAGGGGGTTTCACCCTGAGGCGCAGAGGCGCTGAGAGGGTCTCCACGCCTGCGCTCTATAACTAAGCTCCTACAGCTTCCTTAGCAGCGTACATCACCTCAAGGGTAATCTCCCCTACTTGGCGCTCGCGAGCAAACTTTTCGGTATTCCGCTTCACCTTACCCCGCACAAAACCGGGAATTTTGTTCAACTCAGTTTGAGCTTCCTTGCTCCAACTTAAGTCAGAATCAGCAGAAATCCCCTTGTGAATTACTTCCTTGGTATCGTGTCCCCCGAAGATTTCTAAAAGGTGATCTTCCATACCTAGGGTAAAGGAATTGTACACCAAATCCGCAATCTGATTTGTTCCTTCGTAACCTAAGAAAGGCTTATAACCGATAGGGAAGTTTTGAATGTGAATCGGAGCTGCAATAACACCGCAGGGGATATTTAACCGTTTACCCACGTGGCGTTCCATTTGGGTACCAAATATGGCAGCAGGTTCAACTCGAGCGATGGCATCCCCAATTTCCCCATTATCGTCGCTAATGAGTACTTCCTCGCAATACTCGCTTACTTGCTCTTTGAACCATTCCCCATCATATTTGCAATAAGTCCCCGCCCAGACTACGTGAATACCCATTTCCCGGGCAAGAATCTTAGTCATAGCAGCAGCGTGGGTATTATCCCCAAACACCACTGCTTTTTTCCCCGTCAAGTTCTGACAGTCGATGGAGCGGGAGAACCAAGCCGCTTGAGAAACATGGAGGGTTTGATTATCAATGTACTCTTCATAGTTGACATCTGCCCCAAGACCTATGAGGATTGCCTGAATCTTGCGGATGCAGCGAGCAGTTTCCACCACCCCCATAGGAGTAATGTCTACATAGGGGATCCCAAACTCTTTTTCTAAGTAATGGGCAGCCATGAGACCAGTTTCCCGATAGGGAACTAGGTTAAACCAAGCCCGGGGCAAGTTCTTGAGGTTCTCAACGTGAGCTGCCTCCGGAATAACCTCATTTACTTCAATGCCCAGATCCGCCATTAGTCGCTTCAGTTCCGTGCAGTCATGCTGATTGTGAAAACCGAGGGTGGAAGTACCGATAATGTTGACGCTGGGCTTTTCTGTCTTATTTTCTGACAGATTTCCTTTCTTCCGAGCTTTGTTAATATAGAATTGGACGATTTGATCCAAAGTGCGATCTGCAGCTTGTAATTCGTTCACCCGATAGTGGTTCACGTCTGCCAGCATCACATCTCCCTTCGCATCCATTTGAGCGCGATGGACGAAGTTTTCTAAGTCTTCTTGGAGGATACTAGAGGTGCAGGTAGGAGTGAGGACAATCAAATCCGGTCTTTCTTCGAGATCCTTACGGGTAATGTTATCTACTACTTTTTCTTGGGAACCCCGAGCGAGAACGTTCCGATCCACCACACTGGTAGTCACTGGGGTAAAATCTCTCTCTCGCTCCAACATGGAGCGCATAACGTTAAAGTAGTCGTCCCCCAAAGGAGCGTGCATAATGGCGTGGACATTTTTAAAAGAACTAGCTATGCGGAGGGTGCCGATGTGAGCGGGACCAGCGTACATCCAGTAGGCTAATTTCATCTAACAATCTCCTAAGGTTTGTACTGAGCGCTTTTGATTGTCTCAGACTGAGTGCTTCTTTGCTCAAAGGTTTCCGATGAAATGATAGATGGGAGGAATAGCTGTAATATAGTCTATGACTACTATTCAACTGTTCAAGAATACAACAAAAATGAAATTCAAGGCAATAAATCTTAATATTTACTTAGCTTTTTTAACCCTAGGGTGGGCAATGTGAGGGCTTTTGGTACCCAATAGGTCAGAGTAAATTTCTTATTGCCCACTGTCGGTGGACAATGAAGGCGATCAATACTACCGATTAAGTTAATTCATGGGAACTAATACTGTTCACAGGCGTCGAACTTAAGTCATTGAGTTGTGCTAATTGTATATTTGGTCCAAAAAATGTTATATGTCGAGATAGGTAGACCCTTACAGGTTTTCCCCCTCGCAGTACCGGGCGTGCAAATTTCCAAGCACCCGGCTCCTGGTGTATCATCCTACTCGCTGGCGCGTTTACTTCTCATTTCTGACATCGGCTTTCAGGTCTCATTCAGATTGGGTTTTGAGTCCTTAAATTCCAATCTCCTCGCCATTGACGTTTGCCCGACGCCTCTAACTTCTGAGGAGCTTTGAGTTTCAAGTTCCAGCTTTTAGATTGCAAAATCGCAAGTGGTAAGGGATTTTACCGTTACGTTTCACCCTCTCCTACGTCAGCTCCCCTTTCGAGTAGACATTTGCGTATCTGCCGGGTTATTGATTCCCCTGAACTTTCGTCCTAGCAGCGTTCGCTTCTTAGGAGAGTCCTGTCTCCCCTGGGAATTGGTTCGCTTTACAGCTTCCCTACTGATTTCTCAGACCCAGTGGAGGTTTACTCGTTTCACAGTAATTAGATACGTCTGACTTAGGCTGCTCCATACCCCGGCGGCGTGGTGTCTACGCGATGTCGTTAACAGTCCATCTTTCACATATGCCGCATACCGTTTTGGTCAGAGTGTATCAGTTCCGCTTTCACTCATTTAAATTGACGAGGCTGCAAGCTTCGCTTTATGCTCACCATATCAGACTTTCCCTAGGCCGCTACCACCATCGGACTGATAGTAGCTTGGCCATTTAACCCTCTAGCTGTGAAACTCCGGCATTACTGCCAAAGCTCCTTCGGGCGGGAACCGGGGAAGACACTCCCCATGGGCTTTCACCCACTAATTACTGCGACTTTCGAGTCGCACATTAGCATATTTACTTACCTTTATGGAACGATGAACAATACCCTAAAATTTCAAGCAGCACTAATTAGTACAGCAGTTATAGCAATTGTGCAGCCGCAAGTTTCTGTAGCCCTTTCCCTGGAAGAAGTGAGTAGAATCGCCGAAGAAATTACCGTCCTCATTTTAGGACCAAGTGCTCCCGGTTCGGGAATAATTATTTCTCGATCTGGGAATACCTACTCCGTTCTTGCCGCCAAACATGTGATCCAGAGTACTAATCCCGGAGAGGAAACCGATATTGTTACCTACGACAGACAACAACATCGAGTCGATACGAGGAAAATCCAAAAATTTTATGGAGTTGACGGCGGCAATAATCCAGTTTACCAGCAATAAAGAATATAGACTTGCTCAAATCGGGAACTCCGATGATATTCGAGTAGGGACAGTAACTTATGTAGCCGGGTTTCCCATTCCAACCATAGCAATTAACCAGCCAGCTTTCAATTTTGAAGAAGGAAGGATCAAGTCCAAGCCTCTTGGCACTCTCAACGATGGTTATGGCTTAATATACGACAATAACACACTTCCAGGGATGAGCGGTGGTCCCGTACTAAATCAAAATGGAGAAGTGATCGGAGTTCATGGTCGAGCAAATACAACCGATACTCAACGAACCGATAATCCAGATATTGTTATTGCCAAGACAGGTCATAATTTGGGCATTCCAATTAATACCTATGTAGATCTAGTAGGAGGAACAGTGGCAACTCCTCCTCCTTCTTCTAAGCCTCTGGAGCCAATACCAGTACCACCTAATCCTCCCTTCCCAGTACCCCAACCAGATCCTCGTGTTGCACGAGAGTTGCAAATAGTTAGTCAAGCCTACTGTCGGGTGCTGGAAAGAGAAGCAGATCGGGATGGCTTGTGGACTTATGGTGAAAACCTGCACCGGGGAAAGCTGACTCCAAAAGAACTTGTCTACGAATTAGTAACGTCCTCGGAGCATCAACGTAAATTCTTTGATAAAGGGCCTGCGCAATATATATATCATATCTATGACCACTTGCTCGCTCGGAACCCTGATCCAGCTGGATTAAAAACCTATAGAAGAATGTTACAGGAACGAGGTCATGAAGCTGTCATTCGTTCAATAATGAATAGTAATGAGTATAGACAAAGGTTTGGAGAGAACACCATTCCCGGTGAGGGAAGACCAGGTTGTTATTAATCTTTGTTAAATAGCTCTCTCTGTCAGAAGCAGTCCATTGCTCAATTAAATTGCTGGCATATGGACTTTTATTGGAAATGCTTCACCCCTTTCTTTTTAACAATTGAGTTTTGCTAAGATTTCCTGAGTTACTAGATCTGGTGGTTGTTCCCCGTTGATAGTTAAGATTCGATGACAATACTCGTAATATTCTAGTATTGGCATAGTACTCATGAAACATCTGAATACGACGTTGAAGTACTTCTAGCTAATCGTCAGGTTTCCCTCGCTCCTGGGAACGCTGGAGCATCACCGACTCTCCAACCTGCAAGTATACCGCCCAATTTAACTTTTGTCCTAACTCATTCAGTAAGAAATCTAACTCTCCTCTTTGGACATAGGACTTTGCTTGTTCTCGATAGCTTCTCGCAACACATCTCCTGTGAGAATCTATTTCATCCTCCCATATAGTACGTGTAACCCGTTCTTCCTCTCTTTTCCAAATAGTTCCCTTTCGGATTCTTGCCCATGCTATACTAGATATAGAGTTTTGTCCCGGTAAAATTCGACTCATACACTATATATTGTAGCAATTTTCCTCGGATCATATATGATTGCACAGCTAGAGAAACCCATTCTCCTTCCCTTTTCTCCTTCGTCCTATCCAGTCTCTGGACAGATCCAAGTTTTTACAGCTCCTTACCGCACCTTTTTTAGCGAAGCGATCGCCCACGGTTTGAGAATTGCGAGTCAGGGAAAGCCCGTGCTAGTGGTACAGTTTCTCAAAGGAGGTATTGGACAAGGACACAGACGTCCGGTACGATTAGGACGCCATTTAGATTGGTTGCGCTGCGATTTACCTCGTTGCATTGATACTCCCCATTTAGATCCGAGAAATGTTCAGGCCTTAAATCAGCTTTGGAACCATACCCAAGAGGTAGTACTGGCAGGATTTTACTCCCTTGTGGTGTTAGATGAATTGAGTTTGGCCATTAACTTTGGTTTAATTGAAGAAGCTGAGGTAGTAGAACTGCTGAAAAAACTTCCTGCCGATCTGGAAATTATTTTGAGTGGTCCAGATATGCCGCCAAAAATTTTAGAACTAGCGGATCAGATTACCAACATTAATCCTAATTAAAGTAATATAACTAAATTTCAACATTAAAAAAACACCTATATAGGTGTTTTTTTAAATTAAATTATGTATTTGGGACTAATTCTATACAGAAGAACCTAATCCAGCATAGGCGCCGTAGAAGAAAAGACCGACTACAGTTATTACCCCCATACCAGCCACAAGAGCGACAATCCACAAGGGTATTCTGGCTTCTCCAGACATATTTTGTACCTCCTAATTCTGCTGAACAACAAATAGCTACTTACCGGAACCAGTTAATTGAAGAAATAACTGGAAAAGAGAATCCCAAGGACAGCAACGAGCAGTAAACCTAAGTATAGGGAAGTGCGATTCAGTTCGACAGGTTGTCTATTGGAATTGCGAGTTCTCTCCATTTCAGATTTGCTCCTATCTTTGAATAAATTGCATTGCGGCGATCGCCCCCAAGAAGAAAACTGTAGGCACTCCCAGGGTATGAACCGCCAACCACCTGACGGTAAAAATTGGATATGAAACTGGTTGATTTGGTGTTCTGCTTGTCATAATTATCTACTTATTAAACTCTTGGATTTGATCTATGGCATTATAGCGATCGCTGAGAATGGGCAACTCCTGCCTATCTTGGGTAAAATATTCATTGGGGCGGGGAGTTCCAGAAATATCGTATGCCAAACCGGTGCTGACAAAGAGCCACCCAGCGATAAACAAGGCGGGAATGGTAAAAGCGTGAATGACCCAGTAACGAACGCTAGTGACTATGTCGGTAAACGGACGTTCTCCAGTGGTACCTGCCATTAAATTTCCTCCTCCTAAATAGGGATATTGTTTATAACTACTTTACATTATCGGGGGTTCATATTTCAGCAAAACACCATTATTGGCCAAGACAAATCCTCTATCTTCTCCCATAAACAGGATTTTGTAGAAATTAGCGGGAACCTTTTCTAGTTCCCTGTCTTTTTGCCAAGTTTGGCCGGAGTCATTGCTACAGAGTAAATTGCCACTTCCCCCAGTGACCCAAATTTCTTCAGGGGTGCGGTAAGCTACATCCAGCAATCCCCAACTGGTGCTGGGTTCTGGATATTGAGGCTCGGCCCAAGTTTCTGGCTCTTCTGGGTCGGAAAACTGAATTTGACCGCCGCGAGCTAGGAGCCAACGTCGTCCATCTTTGCCGAAACCCATATTCTGGAGCCTGCGAGAAGAATTCCGCTGATGAGGTTGCCACTCTCTAGAACCGGGTTCCCAGGTGGAGTAGAAATTCCCTCTGGCAGAAACTGCAACATATTCTCCATCAGTGGAACGAGCAATATTCCGGGCTACCCCTACTGCTCCTTCTACCAAAGCTTTCCAGCTACTACCGCTGTCTTTTGTTTGGTAAATGGCTCCTAAGTCGGTCACCATTTCTGCGGCTCCGGGACTCAATGCCAAAATCCCATAGGGAGCACCTGGTAACTTGTCACTTAAAGGGATACGAGACCAGGATTCACCTCCATCATCAGTGTGGAGTAAAATGGACGGTTTGCCCACAATCCATCCTTCTTCCCCTTTGAAGCTGATACCAGTAAAGGTTATTTTCTCATCTCCCAGCTCTATATTTCTTTGTTTCCAGGTGTTTCCCCCATCAGTTGTTTCTTCGATAGTGGCTTGACTGCCTACCATCCAACCATGTAATGGATCCTCTGTAAAAGCCAGATCGGAAAAAGTTGCTTCAGTTGGGAGGTTAATTACTTGCCAGGGGTTAGAACTGGTGGATGCAACAGTGCTACAACCGACACATAATAAAGCCACCATCAACAATAGGCCAATTTCTTTCAATTTTCTCATGAATAACTCTAATATTAGCTCAAACCGTACAAACTCATGAATATTAAAAAGCCCACAGCCAAAGCACCAAAGATAAGCAAATTTTTCTGCCCTGGAGTCAAAGTGTTGACTCCAAAACCGTATTTGAGATTTTCCTGAAACCCCGAGGGGGCACCACTGGAACCGATGTTTGTGAACTGGGAGCGGCCCACGCCGCAAACGGGACAGCGCCAGTCCTCTGGTAAGTCTTCAAATAGGGTTCCATGCTCAATACCTGCTTTACTATCTCCTTTGGAGGGTTCGTAAATGTAGCCACAGCTACGACATTCGTAACGGGCGGGGGCAAGTTCTGCCAGGGTCTGTTCTTGGGGTCGATCCGGAACTGATCCGCTTTGCGGTGCGCTCATCGCTTGTGATTCGCTAATCTTAATCTATGTTATAAATCTTATCATTGAGTTTACCATTCTTAGCAAAAAAGTTCAAGAGGGAACAGGTGATGGACGCAGATAGACGCAGATGCGTTAGTTTGATAAATGAAAATAGATTATCCTAGGGATATGTTTGTACTCTCAGGTTACGAGTATCTTCTCGGCTTCTTACTTACTTGCAGCTTAGTGCCGCTCCTGTCTTTGACAGCATCTAAGCTTTTACGACCTAGCGGTGGCGGTCCAGAGCGACGTACTGTTTACGAATCCGGCATGGAACCTATTGGTGGTGCTTGGATTCAGTTTAACATTCGCTATTACATGTTCGCTCTGGTATTCGTGATTTTCGATGTGGAAACCGTCTTCCTCTATCCTTGGGCTGTGGCGTTCAATCGTCTCGGTTTGTTGGCTTTCGTGGAAGCACTAATTTTTATCGCAATTCTGGTAATTGCTCTCGTGTACGCATGGAGAAAAGGAGCCCTTGAATGGTCTTGACTGAATTTGAACAGCAGCAAAAAGAAAAAATTCTCAATCCCATTAATCGCACTCAGGTAACGTCTGACATGAGCGAAAACGTTGTCCTGACTACGGTAGACGACCTCTACAACTGGGCAAGGCTTTCCAGCCTCTGGCCTTTAATGTACGGTACTGCTTGTTGTTTTATCGAATTTGCTGCTTTAATTGGTTCCCGATTTGATTTTGACCGTTTCGGTTTGGTACCTCGTTGTAGTCCGAGACAAGCGGATTTAATTATCACTGCGGGAACGATTACCATGAAAATGGCACCGGCTCTGGTTAGGCTCTATGAGGAAATGCCGGAACCGAAATACGTTATCGCTATGGGGGCCTGCACTATTACAGGGGGAATGTTTAGTAGCGACTCTCCTACAGCAGTGAGAGGAGTGGATAAGTTAATTCCTGTAGATGTTTATATTCCGGGTTGTCCTCCCCGCCCGGAAGCAATTTTCGATGCCATTGTTAAATTGCGTAAGAAGGTTGCTAATGAGTCCATTCAAGAACGGGCTGTGAGACGACAAACCCATCGCTATTACAGTACCACCCACAATATGAAGGTTGGGCTGCCTATTCTCACGGGGAAGTATATTCGTACCGAAACGCGCCAAGCACCACCCCGAGAATTAACTCAAGCTATGGGTATGGCTATACCCCCAGCACTGCAAGGAGCGCAAAAAGAGAAGGAGGAGGTGAAGGGTGGCTGAAGCAGTATCTAAGCAAGAAGAAAATGGGGTAGCTGGGGAATTAGTGACTCCGGGTAAGGTTTCTAGTTGGCTGACAGCACAGGGTTTTGAGCAGGAAGCTCTGTCCTCTGACCACCTAGAGGTGGAGATGATAAAAGTGGAACCGGAATTTCTGATTCCCATCGCTACTGCTCTGTATGCTTATGGATTTAATTATATTCAGTGTCAAGGAGCATACGATGTGGGACCGGGACAGGAATTAGTCAGTTTTTATCATTTGATTAAAGTGGCTGACGATGTTAGGAATCCCGAAGAAGTTAGGATGAAGGTGTTTTTGCCTCGGGATAATCCCCGGATTCCTTCGGTGTACTGGATCTGGAAGGGGGCAGACTGGCAGGAACGGGAAAGCTACGATATGTATGGCATTGTCTATGAGGGACATCCTCATCTGAAGCGGATTCTGATGCCAGAAGATTGGATCGGTTGGCCTTTGCGTAAGGATTATATCTCTCCTGACTTTTACGAGTTACAGGATGCTTATTGATCCACTCCCGTCCGCTACGCTGAGACGGGAGCTTTTGGGAGCCCTAGAGCTTCAGTTGAAACGCTCATATAGCAAAAAAAAGGGGCAGGCATTGCCCCCCCTTCACTTTATGAATAGACTATAAATGGACACACTTATATTAAATTAATATAGGTGATTCATGTTGGTAGCGCTCTGTTTCCAGGGCCCAATCTATATAGCCACGCATCCAGGAACGGAGACCTAAGGTTCGGGTCGAAGGAGTGGTCGCCCACCCCAGCTCCCTTTCAGAACCGTGCGTGAGACTTTCACCTCACACGGCTCCTATGACCTGTGGATTGAAACCTACCGCAAAGGGCATAAAATCCGTTGATTGCCTCTATCTAGTTTGGTGCGTCAGGTTGTGGCAATCTTTGCCTGTCCTATCCAGCATCAGTTTTACTGGTTCTTACTCGGTTTTACAGGAACCTGAGTTTGAAAATGATTCCTACTCGGCTGTCGTCTTACCCAGACCTCAAATTCGGAACTAGGTTATCCTCTCATCCGTGTCTCCACGGTGGTATACAGCATATTTTCAGCCTAGGCGTCACCTTTTTGGATAGAAATTAGCTCCAACACATTGCGGGCAATTGTTTAGCATCGTGGCTTTCGTTCCCGCGTCCTATCCGAATGGTCTCGATAGAGGTATGTCTGCCCTCCCTCTCCGGGTACCACCCCGCTTAGAAAGAACCATTCGTTTTTCCTCGTTCCAAATCAGAAATTGTTCCGAATCTTTAGGTCTCACCACTTCGCCTACCGACCCCCTAGGAATGCTGCTATCCTATGCAAAACGCAGCAGGGTTTTGGTTATCGGTTCTTGTTGCCCATTAAGGAGGTCTCCCCCCAAACTAAACGCTGTACTCCTACAAATTAGACGCTTTTTCCGGTGAGTGCGTACCTATTGTCGAGATAGGTAGACCCTTACAGGTTTTCCCCCTCACAGTACCGGGCGTGCAAGTTTCCAAGCACCCGGCTCCTGGTGTATCATCTTACTTGCTGGCGCGTTTACTCCTCATTTCTGACATCGGCTTTCAGGTCTCATCCAAATTGGGCTTTGAGTCCTTAAATTCCAACCTCCTCTCCATTGACGTTTGCCCTACGCCTCTAACTTATAAGGAGCATTGAGTTTCAAGTTCCAATTTTCGGATTACAAATCCTCTTGCGTTCGGATTTGCAGTTACGTTTCACCCTCTCCTACGTCAGCCTATCTGCTGGGTTATTGATTCCCCTGAACTTTCGTCCTAGCAGCATTCGCTTTTTAGGAGAGTCCTTTCTCCCCAGGGAGTTGGTACAGATTACTCCTTTCCTACTGGTCGAGACCAGACCCTGTGGAGGTTAACTCGTTCCACAATAGTTAGATACGTCTGACGGCGGGCTGCTCTATACCCCGGCGGTGAGGTGTCTACATGATGACCCTAGAAGTCCATCTTTCTCATATACCGCATACCGTTTTGGTTAGAGTGTTTCAGTTGGGCTTTCACTCTTCCAGGTTAACGAGGCTGCAAGCTTCGCTTTATGCTCACCATATCAGACTTTCCCTAGGCCGCTACCACCATCGGACTAATAGTAACTTAGCCATTTAACCCTCTAGCTGTGAAACCTCCTCATTACTGTTGAGGCTCCTTCGGGCGGGAACCGGGGAAGACACTCCCCATGGGGCTTTCACCCACTAATTACTGCGACTTTCGAGCCGCACTCTAGGATACCTGTTGACCATGGATTCTCCGGCATTAGGCAGGGTCACTTTCGTGTCTGATTCCGCCCTGTTCCCAGCTTCACGCCCCGGAGACTAACCCCTATCGCCTGCTTGAATTCACAGTTGCGTGTGGGCAGATAGAGATTCGCTTATCCCCTAAGCGGTTGGACTTGGAAGACTGATTGCTGACCAGCTCCTCACCAACATTCCTGATTTAGTTGTCAAGGTACAAAATACCTAGCCTGGGGTTATGTCATTTGGCTATTAAGCCGCGACTTTTCGCCCAGAACGAGTCGCCCACATAGTGTTGCAGTTTCGGGTCTGTTACAGGGCCGAAAGAAGGACGACAAGACTCTAAATCCATGAATTTTCGCACCTCTTCATTGCAAAGTTCAGCAGCGCGATTAATTGCCTCTTGCAGGGTCAACTGATACTCCTGCTGGAGCACTAAGACTAGGTTGTGAACGTCTCTTCGCTTCATTTCAATTTCCAGACCGATAATATCGTTGGACCAGGAAATAACATTGTTAGCTATCATTAGAGTCGAGGGAGATGTTACCACCTCGCCCCTCTCCTACGAACTGTACGTGAGACTTTCACCTCATACAGCTCAGGTGCTTCTAACGGCGCTTTTGCGAGAGTCCATCCTTAATACGCTTGCGATGTATTGCTTGCGCCTGGTGACATTCTCGATGGAGAGCAACCAGGTTCTTACGTTTCCAGTTGTTATGGTTGCCATCTATGTGATGCAATTCCACGGCACCATCCATCTCCATGAACTTTCGGTTGCAATGCAACCTGCTCAGGCGCGGCTGCGCAGGAGCAGGCATTTGCCCTTCTGTCGTTTAATGGCGTCGGCGGTTGGGCCACTATATAGCTTGGAATTCCGACCGACCCAATAGGTTAAGTTCCCATCGAAGGGTGAGGCATCACCTTTGACCATCACGTGTTTATTGACTTTCCTGGGAACTGCTGGGAAAGCTTTCTTTATCTGCTCTGATGTGAGCGCGCGAGGCGCGCTCCTAAGGGTTTACCCTTGATAGCCAGACGTCTTGCTTTCTCAGCTTCCTTAATCGCCATCCTGCGTTTTTCAGCCCTCAATTTACGCCAAACCCAGTGATTGAGCGACCATAGTGAGTGCTTGCTCATATCGCAGTTTGTGTGATACTGCCTCCAGCCTCGGACTTGTGACTCTATCCTTTTCAGGCGAGCTTCCGTGGTTGCACCACTTCTCCAAGTAGCTTTAACCTTGGCCTTTATGTCTGCATAATTCTCCCAACTCGGTGTAGATTTGAAGACTCCACGGGAGTTGACACGGAAGTGCCACCCCAAGAAGTCGAACCCATCCGTAGCTTTCCTCACCTTAGTCTTAGTTTCGTTAATTCTTAGCCCTCTGGACTTCAGAAATTCGTCGATATCCTCCCGTAACCGTTGGATGTCGGTTTCTGGTTTACAGATAAAGACCGCGTCATCTGCGTAACGAATACCCCTTATTGACGGTCTTGACCGTTGTCTTTTCCATTGGTCTGACCCTAGGTTCTCAAATCCATCTAGGGCGATATTGGCCAGTAGTGGCGAGATAACCCCGCCTTGAGGTGTGCCCTTAATACTGGAGGGATATTCACCACGGACGCCCGCCTTTATTGCTATCCTGAGTCCCTTTAAGGCTTCGGTTGGTAAGACTGCTTTCTTGAGCATTACCTGGTGGTCTATCTCGTCAAAGCATTTGCTGATATCTGTTTCCAGAATCCACTTGTCTTTGCCATTTACTTGGCTCTTTAGGTTGTCGAAAATTAGCTTTTGTGCGTCCGCAGTACAGCGACCGGGTCTGAAGCCGTAGCTCCTTTCTCCGGCAGTTGCCTCATAGGCAGGCTCGGCTGCTAACTTGAGCAATGCTTGCCACGCCCGGTCGGCCATTGTCGGGATGCCTAATCCCCTTGTCTTACCGTTAGGCTTGGGGATATTTACCCTTCTCAGTTGCTGGTGTTTCCAGTGGTACCAGTGCTTATTCAGCCTTTGACACAACACTAGACGCTCTCTGGTGGAGAGTGCTATTTTCCCATCAACTCCGGGGGACTTACGCCCTGTATTTAACTGTGTTACTTGTTTGACGGCCCCCGGCATCCTCGATGGCGGGGGCTAAGTGGAGTTTCAAGGCTTTCAGACTGCGGTATTCGATTGAAGCCTGTTTAGTGATATTCACAGTTTTGACCTCATTAATCGCTCTGATAATTACATTGGGTCTCTTCTCTGTAGAAACCATCAGGCAGTTACGCCCTCTCTTACCCTCGCTTTTCCGATAGGCCGTTAATCAGACGATCCCACCACTTTCCGTGGAAGTTAAGCGAGTTTTTACTCGTTGGGAAAGAACTATTGCTACGAACCCTTGGGACTCATCCATTGACCTATCACCAACTCAGGAATGCAGGTTGCTGAGACTGGACTTGCGAGTTTCTTTCGGTGTTTCTTCTGTCGTCTGTAACGGCCTTCCGACAGTGTCAAAACTTAGGTCTTTTCTCAGATGATTCACGTTAAGTTATCCCGGTGTTCTCCCTGTTAGCGGAAGTATCTCTGCCTAACCGTTTGGCCGCACTTTACCGCCCTGCTGCCAGCTTCTGCCTGGTGATTAACCTCACAGTGGCCAGATAAGGATTCACGTGATTCCCTCACGGGAGGGGCTTTCACCCTCATAGTTCATTCAGTTGTCAAGGTTCGGTAGTCCTATATAGGAATCGTTTTGTCCGTTTTCAGCCCCTTTCGGGTAGCTTAGATTATCGGAGACGCTGTCCCGGAACCCTGCTCCTGCTTATGTTTGGCTTACGCCGCGACTTTCACAGGAAACGAGCCGCACAGCCTCAGTTTTTGCACAGTCTTGTTGGCTCTGACTTGGTTTGGTAGCTCCATTTCCTTGTTGACTTCAATTTCAATCCAGTCAAAACAGAGATAAGCTGTAGTCAGAAAAGGGCGCATTTTGAGATAGGTTGCCAAATCTGGTGTAATTCCCTGGGTGTGGTTAGCAGCTTGCCAGACCAATGCTTGCAGGTAGTCCTTCATATTGCTGGTAAAACGGTCCATCCACCCTGAACTTGCATGGGGTTCCACTCTCTGTCTAATATCTGCCAATGCCTGCACTAGGGGAGCATCTCCGTGAGTAGGCTTTTCCCCCCGCAAAATGGCTAGTGACCGACTATGTAGAGCGGGCATCAGCTCATCTTGCTTGTTAATTCCCAAGTCTTCGCAATAGTCATCGAAGATAAACAGCCAGGTGTAAAAGTTAGCAATAATCTGAAAGATTTCAGGTGAAGCATGGGGGCGGGTACGGGCTGACATTCTGGGAAATTGTGCTGCCCGGAAACGACGGTAGGCTGATTCATCCGGGAGAAGATGGAAGCGACGTACCCATTTATTGGTTTGCTCCTGGGCAGTGGCAACATTCTGATGAATTGCTCCAGGAAAGGGACAATATAGGGGGGGTATTTTGATGTTTTCCATCAACTTTTTCTTAATTTTTGCCTAAATGTACATTATTTTTCAAATTTACTATGAAACTTTGGCAGACAGGTTTCAGATGAGGTAGGAACATTAGTACGATTAGGCATACTCGCTACCAACTCTATGGTACCATCCTCATGGATAACCCAGCCTGTAGCCCGTATTATGGGAGTCGGCAGAGGCTTAACCAATTCGCTGACAGGGGGAAATTTACCCCGAGGTAACGATTCTTCAGGAAGTTCGGTAAAGTCCCGTAAATCTACCAAAACTCTTGACTGGCTGCGGATGGGTTCCGTGGGGTTTTCTGCTAAGCCACCTCGTCCGATATTGGTAAAAGAGCTACCCTCAGCCGCAGCACAGCTGGCGATTATTTGGTCGGCGGGGTCTGGCAACTGTTCTTGTAATTGCAATAATCCCGAAGTGGGGTCCACTTCCGGGTTGTTAATGTTGACAACGCCATCCACTCCCAGCTGGGAACTAGCGGTGATGGAACTATCGGGGGAGGTAAAAATCCCTTGGGCAGTAAGGTCAATATTGCCTCCATTTCCTAAAAAGGCGTTGGCGCTAAGAGAGCTACCCTCCAGGAGTACTAAGGTGTTGGTGTTAATAGTAATGTTGCCGCCATTCCCCCTTTGCCCTGCTTCAGCTTCAATTTTGCTGTTATTTCTCACTTGCAGGCTGTCGGTCACTTCCAGGTTAATTTCCCCTCCGTCACCGGAAATGGTAGCAGCAGTGATGCCACTTTCCCTATCCAGGAAGATAGAATCGGCATTGATAGTCAGTTCCCCAGCATCTCCCGTGCCGTCATTTCTGACATTGATGAGAGCACCATCCCCTACTTTCAGGATAGGAGTAGTAATAAAAAGGTTGCCCGAGTTTCCAGAAGGCACTGGGGGTGCGTTGATTATTGCCCGGAAAGCTGGATCAATAATATTGGCACTTGAGATGATGAGACTGGGATTCACCGATCCAGACACGGTACCGGTCACTTCTACAAACTCGGTAGCATTGATAGTAACGCTCCCGGCACCGCCAGCAGCTAAAGTGGAAGAGTCCACCCTGCCCCCATTTGCAATTATCAGCCTTCCGGTGTGGATGTTTAAGGAACCCGCATCACCAGCGCCAACAGTTGAAGAACTCAAAACGCTTGGCTGAAGATTGGTTGGTTCCACTCCTATTACTTCTATAGAATCAGCGTTAACTGTCACAGTTCCCCCAGAACCAGTCCCCAAGGTTGTAGATGCCATTCTGGCTCCATTTTTGATGGTCAACCGCTCCGTTGTCACATTGATATTCCCCGCCTTCCCCTTCATAAAAGAAAAAGCGTTAATGCGGCTGGTCAAAACGGGATTAGCGGTATCGAAGCCCTCTAATTGGATTGTACCGGGAACCTCTAAAATGATATTGCCCCCAAATGGCCTGGTGTTATCTTCTGGGAGCATATCCATTCCGGGAGTATCTTGCTCCAAGATACCGAAGACTGTGGAGACGGCACCCCCACGCCTGACCTGCAATTCTGGGGTGGAAATACGAATATCACCGCCATTTCCATTTTCCAGAGCATGATTATAGAAGCCGCTGCCAATTTCTCCATCGGTGCCAGTCACTGTGACAGACTCGGAAGCATTAACTTGGATCGCACCAGATTCTGGTTTCTCTTCGTTGAGAATCAAGAATAGAGAGCCATCCTCTACTTTTAAAGTTGCTCCCTGTACTGTGATGGCTCCCGGACCTGCATTTACTAATGCCTTGTTCAGGAGCTGAATATCTTGGAAATTTGACCCATCTTGATAGTCAAAAGTCCAGCCCGAGGTGGTATTCTTCAGCCGAACGGAACCGGAACCAACGCTGCCTAACTCAACCCTTCCCGACTCTGCTGTGAGAATGGCGCCGTCTAAGGTAACATTCCCTCCAATTAAAGCTAGGGTTTTCCCTGGTTTCACTTCTAAACCAGAATTGGTCCCAAAATCGCTCTTCTCTCTATTAATGATGGAAAATGCTGGATTGTCCGGAACAATAAAATGTCCCTTATCTTGTACGTGAATGGTTCCTGGGTTATCAAATTGCAGACCAATAGGTACGTTAATAGTAAGCAAAGGAGGAGTATTGGGTTTGGTAGCGTCGAAACTGCCATTTTCCAAGATGAGTCGGTCAGCAGTACTGCCTAAAAAAGAACCGCCAATATCTAGTCGGGCATTGGGACCAAAGATTATGCCACTGGGATTGAGAAAATAGAGGTTTGCGGTACCATTAGCACTTAGGGTTCCGTCAATGTGGGATATTTTGCCTCCCGTAACCCGGGTAATAATATTTTGAATCGCCAGGGAGTTGTTGAAATGGGCTTCCATACCAATGGGTAGAGAGAATTCCCGAAAACTGTGGAAGAGATTGACTCCTACTGCAGTTCCCTGTTCAATGGTGAAGGTGTTACCATTCTTGGTAACATGAGAATTAGTAGGTAGTGTGCTATCGGAAGCAACTTGAGCTACAATGGGTTGAGAAGGTATGCCTATACTTAGCAGTACTAAAGTCATGAGGTTTTTTATTAAGCGCCAAGAACTGGGTAATTTTTTCTTCATGATAACGTTCGCAGCAGTGCGATGTTTTTGGTTAATTATAACTATTTTTGCAAGCAAGAAATGTATGATAAGTTACAATTATGAGATAACAGTTAGAGTATTTCTAAACTTAGGAGAAGCAAAATCCAATAGTCAATAAAAAATAACAAGATTGAACAAATATTATTGTTAACATAAGTTGCGTATACAAATACATGTTAATAATATATGGCTAATAATCTATTATGAGAAGTAGATCTGGATTTATAAAAAGTGTTTGGTTACGTTTTGCTTGCTGCTTTTCCCTAACCCTGATAGTACTAACCGTGGTACCAACAGTTGCCCAGGACAGAATCTCAGTTCAAGTACCAACAGAACTGTTACAAAGAGGAAGAGAAAACTACGAACAGTCGAGGTTTTTTGCAGCTGCTAATCTCTGGGAACAGGCAGCTGCAGCTTATGAAAAAAGGGGAGACATTTATCACCAAGTACAAGCTCTGAACTATCTCTCTTTAGCTTATCAAGAGTTGGGAGAGTGGTCTTCCTCAGAAGAGGCGATCGCCTCTTCTATGACTCTATTAGAGAGTTTAGGGAAACTAGAGGGCAGGGAAGTGCTGCTTCTGGCTCAAGCTTTAAATACACGAGGGAGTCTGGAACTAAAAAAGGGACAAACAGAAGCAGCTGAGATGACTTGGTCCCAAGCAGCAGAGATATACGATCGCGGGAATGATATAACTGGAGCACAGAGCGCCCGCATTAACCAAGCCAGAGCCCTACAAACTCTAGGGCAGTATCCACAGTCAAAATCTCTGTTGGAGGGTGTGTCAGAGGAGCTTGCCAGTCAACCAGATAGCCTACTCAAAGCCCGTAGTTTGCGAATGTTGGCCATTGCATTCCAAACCATCGACGATGTGAGGGACGTCGAAGAAATTTTAGAGCAAAGTTTGGCAATTAGCCGCCAATTTAATGCCTCCGCAGAGACCAGCGCTACTCTCTTCACTCTGGGCAATATTGCGAGAAACAGAAGGCAAGATAACATTGCCTTAGATTACTATCGTAGAGCAGAGAAGATGGCACAAGACCCCATCGCCATTATCCAAAGCCAACTCAACCAACTTAATCTTTTGGTGCAAATGCCAACAGTGCCAAATGTAATCCCTTTAGTCAATGAAATAACCTCAAAATTATCTAAACTCCCCCCAACTCGACCTTCCATTTACGCAAAAATCAATCTAGCAGAAAGCCTGATGAAGTATGAAGCCAAAAGCCTCCGAGCTAGGAAACCGGATCCATTAAATTTTCAACTTCAGACTTTAGAATTGTTAGCAAGTGCTGTGTCCCAAGCAAGAGAATTGCAAGATTTCGTAGGAGAAGCTTACGCTCTCAATCAACTGGGAAAGCTCTACGGGAAAAGTCAGCAATGGAAAGAAGCCCAAAGTCTTACCCGCAGAGCGCTAGACATTGGTCAATCAATTGATGCTGGGGAGATAACGGCTCATGCTGCTTCCCAACTGGGTAGAATTCTCAAAAAGGAGGGAAAAATTCAGGATTCGCTTGCTGCTTATCAAACTGCCTTCACCGCCTTTCAATCTCTCCGCAGTGAGTTGGTTGCCATTAATCGGGAGTTGCAGTATGACTTCCAAGAGAGCGTGGAACCAGCTTATCGAGAATTGCTGGATTTGCTCTTACAACCCGATGCAACACCTGAAGACCTCAAAAAAGCTCGTGAAGTGATAGAAGCCTTGCAATTGGCAGAATTAGATAATTTCTTTGGGAATGCTTGTCTGAAGAGTGAATCGGTAGACATTGATAGTATAGATCGGTCAACGGCGGTGATCCATTCCATTATTTTGCCAGATCGCCTGGAAGTAATTATTTCCCTGCCAAATCTACCCCTGCGCCACTACTTTAAGAAGTTGCCCCAAAGGGAAGTGAAAGCTGTTTTGCGGCAACTGAAGGGTTCTTTTGATCTTGGTTATAACCGCCAGCAAAGGTTACACTGGTCAGAGGAAGTTTATAACTGGCTGATTCGCCCCGCCGAAGCTGATTTAGCTAAAAACGACATCAAAAACCTCCTATTCGTATCAGATGGACCCTTGCGTGAATTGCCTCTACCTGCTCTTTATGACGGCAAGCAGTATCTGGTGGAAAAATACAGCAGTGCAGTGAGCCCGGGATTACAATTATTTCCCCAAGAACTTGCAAAAGAGAAACTGAAAGTTTTGATAGGTGGTTTAAGCGAAGCTCGTCACGGCTTTCCTCCCCTACCGGGAGTGGAGCCAGAAGTAAAAGCAATTATTGACCAATGGGAGGGGTTGGTGTTGCTCAACCAGAAGTTTACCACCTCTAACTTACTTCATGCCATCGATACCCAACCCTTTCCAGTGGTTCACCTGGCTACCCACGGTCAATTTAGTTCTAACCCAGAAGAAACATTTCTCTTGACTTGGGACGAGCGTCTCTCAGTAGAAGATTTCGGTCTTTTGTTTGAAAGCAGGAAATTCGGCGGACTACCCCCCATCGATCTGTTGGTGATGAGCGCCTGCTCTACTGCTGCGGGAGATAACCGCGCTAGCTTGGGGTTAGCGGGGTTGGCCTTGCGATCGGGTGCTCGCAGTACTCTGGGCAGTCTGTGGGACGTTAATGACGAGTCTACAGCTGTCCTGATGAAGGAATTTTATCGCCTGCTTGCCTCACATGATGGCTCCATGAGTAAGGCAGAAGTTTTCCGTCAAGCACAACTAGTCCTGTTGCAGGATAGCCAATATGGTCATCCTTTTTTTTGGGCTCCTTTTGTCTTAGTTGGCAATTGGCTCTAACTTTCAAGCTGCTAAAGGTTCGCATAATTTCTCCTCTAGTACAAGCTCTTGCTGCTTCATTATTTGGATCTGCTGTTGGATCAGGTGGCGAATAGGTAGCCCTTGATGGTGTCGAGATAACCACTTTTGAGCCAGATTGCCAGAACGAAGTATAGTTTTCAATGGGTCCAGAAAGCAGCTGAAGCTCTTTTTTCTAGCTATTGGCAGGACTTGTTGATAAATTTCCCAGATCCAGTCTCTGGCGATAATTTTGCGCCCATCTTGCCAATGTGTTAACTGAGCATCAAGACTTAGCCTGGCGGCAGCTTCCTCATTTTCATCTGTTATCCCTATTAAAGTAGATTCAGGTAGATAGCTTGAGTATAACGGATCTAGGCTGGGTTCGGACAACAGTTGAAAGAGACGGGCTTCCAGTAAAGCAGTGACAGCTAACAAGTCTAGGGGATTTTCCATGAGATCGCAAATGCGCAACTCCAAGCGGTTGAGATGGTAGGGGCGGCGATCGCCGTTGGGACGAACTGAACACCAGAGATGACGGACATTTTTCATCCTTCCCGCCTCTAATTCAGCTTCCGTCCACTTGATAAAATGGTGGTGGCTGGCAAATAAGGGTACCCTGGCAGGAGTTTTGGGAAAAATACCCCAACGGGTAGAATGATAGCCTGTAGTGCGTCCGTCAAGAAAGGGAGAAGAAGCACTGAGAGCGAGGTAGAGGGGCGCTTCTACCCGCACTAAGCGACAAGCCTGCATCAGCCTTTCCGGATCCCTGATGCCAATATTGATGTGGACGCTGGTAGTGACTACGTTAGTGCCGTAGCTTTTCTCGATGTAGCTGTGGTAAGGATTATGGGGGTCAGAACGGTAGAAACGGCTGGTATCTCCCAAAGATAGGGTACTGCCGGGAATTAAAGTATAGTTGCCTTGCTGCTGTAAGTAATTCCTCAGCTGTCTTCTAGGGCGGAGGAGAGCGCAGAGGAGGCGATCGTAGCAACACAGAGGGGCGGTGGTATATTCTACATTGCGACTGTCAGGTTCCCGCACGAATCCATCTAAATCCCCCACGATCCGGTCTGAGAGTCCCACCACATCCCCCTGGGGGGTGCCAGTGTACAATTCAATTTCAAAGCCTTTAGATAGCAGCACGACTTCTCCTCAGTAGGGGGGATTGGTTACAGTAAGATTACTATGGCGTCAATAAGGAGATTATACTATGGATCCTAGACTTGAGGAAGCCTTTGCCCAAAGAAAGGCGCTGAAAATAATCAGCGGCTTGAATAATTTTGACAAGGTTAAAGTAGGAGCAACGGTAAAAGCAGCATTTGCTGGCGGTGCGACTTTTGTAGATATTGCAGCAGATCCGGAGTTAGTGGGAGCAGTACGTCAGTTAATCAATTTACCCATCTGCGTTTCTGCTGTGGAACCGGAGTTATTCGTCAGTGCGGTGGAAGCGGGAGCAGACTTGATTGAAATTGGCAATTTTGATTGCTTTTATAGTTCCGGCAGGCGCTTTTCTGGTGCTGAAGTACTGCAACTGACTCACAAAACCCGATGGCTCTTACCAGAGATTACTCTCTCTGTTACTGTACCTCATATCCTCCCTTTGGACGAACAAGTGGAATTAGCAGTAGCTTTAGTTGCAGCTGGGGCTGATATTATCCAAACAGAAGGAGGTACTAGCAGCAACCCAACTCATCCCGGTATTTTGGGACTGATTGAAAAAGCAGCTCCCACTCTCGCTGCTGCTCACAGTATTTCCCGGGCAGTGGAAGTGCCAGTTCTCTGCGCTTCCGGTTTATCTAGCGTTACCGCACCTATGGCGATCGCCGCTGGTGCTGCTGGAGTTGGCGTTGGCTCTGCTATCAACCAACTGTCCAGTGAAGTAGCTATGGTAGCAGCAGTACGTAGTATTGTGGAAGCCCTAACTACCCCTGTAAAGGTTCCTGCTTGATATTTGTAGAGGCGCACCTTGAAAGAGCTGCGCCCCTATTGGAGATTGTGCTTTAGTAAGTAAATTATTTATGACTAAGATATATCACGGTCATGTTTGGGGTTCCCGGAAAGATAAATTTCGCTATCTTCTAGAGAACGATATAAACACCGTTGAGTGGACAGAATTAAATCCTCAAGCACCATTTTATCTCTTCATTCCTTTTGATACGAAGTTCCTCCCAGAATATGAGACAGGTTGGAAAATTACAGATATAATGCCTGTTAATGTTTTAGGTTTTCAAACCCATAGAGATAGTTTTGCCATAGATTTTGAAAAAGAAAAAATCTATAAACGTATTGCAGAAATGCGCAATAATAGGATTTCTGATGAAGAATATTATCGAAAATATAATATTAAAGATAATCGAGATTGGAAATTAAAAGAAGCACGTCAAGTAATTAAAAATGATAGTAAATGGGAAAAGAAATTAATTACTTGTTTATATCGTCCTTTTGATTGGCGTTATTGCTATTTTAGTAAAGTAGCAATGGATTATCCTAGAACTGAATTAATGAATCATGTTGCTGGTAAAGAGAATTTAGTTTTAAATTTACCCAGAATAATTAAATTAGAAGAATGGAGACACGCTTTAGTAGCTCATGTACCATCTGCTGCAATTTCCATTGATATTAATGGATCATATGTTATCCCCCTATACCTTTATCCTAACACCCAAAACCAACAAAGCAGCTTGTTTGTGGAAAAATCCCCCAACCTCTCCTCAGACTTCCTCAGTGCAATTAAAACCAAATTAGGCTACATACCCACCCCTGAAGCCATATTCTACTACATATACGCCATCTTTCATAGCCCCACCTATCGCCAACGTTACGCCCAATTTCTCAAAATAGACTTTCCCCGGGTACCCCTAACAAGTAATAACCAGCTATTTAAAGATTTAGGAACAAAGGGGAAAGAATTGGTAGACCTGCACCTAATGAAATCCAAGAAACTCAACAAGCTCATTACCAAAATGGGCGGTGAAGGAGATAACGCTGTTACCAAAATAACCTATAATTGCGTAAGCAACCGCGTTAGCGTCCCTGAGCAACAGCGGGTTTACATTAATAAAACTAGCTATTTTGAAGGTATTGCCCCAGAAGTGTGGGAATTTAAGATTGGGGGTTATCAGGTATTAGATAAATGGCTGAAAGACCGCAAGAAAGCCAAACGTAGCTTATCCTTTGATGATATGTTACATTATCAAAAGGTGGTGGTTGCTCTGAAGGAAACCATAGAACTTATGAGAGAGATAGATGGGCTTATTCCGGGTTTCCCTATTGAGTAAAATTTTATCATCAGTTACCGTAAGGAGCAAACAAGATGAAATGGCGTGTTGTGCTGGAAACCGATACTGAAACAGGAGATTGGGCAGTTTGGTGTCCAGAATTACCTGGTTGCGTGTCAGCAGGAGAAACTGAAGAAGAAGCTTTAGAGAACATTCGTGAGGCGCGCCGCTCTTTATCTAAAACCAGATCCCATTGAATTAAAATCAAGAGCGGTTTTACGAATGGTGAGTGCCAATATTCCAGAAACCGAATGGAAAACTGAGTAGAATAGAATCATGATCAAGATTGCTTATTTAACCCAGAATTGCCAGCCTGTTTCTGCACTCAAACGGTTAGCAAAATTTTGCGCTTCGTTAATATTGGTGAAACTCGCTACTTGGACATTCCCATCTTTTGTCACATAAGCATCACCACAGTAACGCTGCTTTACAGCATCGTAGGAACTTTGAGGACCATATACCGCATACCAGGTTGAACCACTTCCGGGGGGAGAACCACAGGAAGAACGGTAGGATAAACTGCTGCTAACTCAACGCTTTCTTTCTGTAACCGAGAATTGCCAGCCTGTTTCTGCACTCAAAACCTTAGCAAAATTTTGCGCTTCGTCAATATTGCTGAAACTCGCTACTTGGGTATTACCATCTTTTCTCAGAAAAGCATCACCACAGTAACGCTCCTTTATAGTATTGCGGGAATTTTTTGGACCCACTACAGCATACCAGGTTGAACCACTTCTTTTGAGAGAACCACAGGAAGAACGGTAGGATAAACTGCTGCTAACTGAACGCTTTCTTTCTGTAACCGAGAATTGTAAGCCCGTTTCTGCACTCAAAACGTTAGCAAAATTTTGTGCTTGGTTAATATTGCTGAAACTAGCGACTTGAGAATAGCCATCTTTTCTCACAAAAGCATCACCACAGTAACGCTTTTTTATAGTATTGTGGGAATTTTTTGGACCTACTACAGCATACCAAGTTGTATCACTTCTTTTGAGAGAACCACAGGAAGAACGATAGGATAAACCGCTGCTAGGTGGTTGTTGGACAACAACTGTTCTTTGTTTATTTTCTGCTTCTCGACGCTTCCTTTCTGCTTCTCGACGCTTCCTTTCTGCTTCTCGACGCTTCCTTTCTGCTTCTCGACGCTTCCTTTCTGCTGCTGCTGCCTGTTGTCTTGCTATTTCTGCCTCCTCTTCCCCTTTTTTTTTATCTGCTTCTGCTTGCTTAAGTTCCTCATCTCGTTGTTTTTGTTCTTCCTCTAGTCTAGCTAATTCTGCTTGAAACTGTTGTTGTTGCTCCAACATATAATAGCCAATAGCACCGCCCCCTCCGAGAAGCAAGATGGCAATACTGACGGGAATGAAAGTTTTTGTCCAAGGAGAAGAACTTAATGTAGTTGTTGCTGGGGGTTGACTCACCCGAGTTGGAGGAGTAATAGTATTATTTATTGGTATAGCAGGATGATAAGCTGGGTTGGAAGATGGTAAAGCATCTAACATCTCCTTAGCAGTGCGATAACGCTCCCGAGGATGACTTTGAATCGCTTTATTAATCACAGCAGCAAAACCAGGACTAACACCAGGAGCAAACTCTTGCCAAGCTAGTTCTCCTGTATAGGGATCCGTAGTTAAGTCTTGAGGTATTTTACCTGTCATGAGGTAAATAGCGGTGAGGGCTAAAGCATAAAGGTCGCTCGCAAAAACTGGTCTCCCGGCGGTTTGTTCGGCGGGCATAAAGCCTGGGGTACCAATGACAATGGAAGATTTGACTGTATTTCCTCCCTGGGATACAGTGGTTTGCATGGTTTCTTTCACTGCACCAAAGTCTATTAGTACGGGTAAATCATCCAGGCGGCGTAGAATAATATTTTCTGGTTTAATATCTCGGTGAACAATGCCCTGACTGTGAACGTAATTTAAGATTTGTAAAATATTAACTAGAATCTTGCTAACAGTACTTTCCCCCTCTACTCCTTGGGTTTGTAACCGTCGGGCTAAGGTATCCCCTTCAATATACTCCTGAACTAGGTAAAATTGTCCCCCGGATTCAAAATAGGCATAGAGAGTGGGTATTTGCTGGCTATTGTTACCCAGTGCTTCTAAAACCGCTGCTTCCCGCTGAAATCTCTGTTTGACTAACTGGTAAACCTGGGAACTTTCGTTCATCGGTTTCAGTTGTTTAATCACACAGCGTCTACGAGAGGGTATATGAGTATCTTCAGCGATGAAGGTTTTCCCAAAACCCCCATCTCCTAATTCTTGGAGAATTTGATAGCGATTTTCCAGCATTCTGTTCATCATTTCACCTCCGGTTTAGATGGAGAAAGAAAGGCTTCATCTAGAGTAACAAATTTAAAGCCCCGTTTTTTCAATTGGGGAATAATTTCCTTCAGAGCCTCTACTGTATTCTGTCTGGTATCCGATGATTCGGGAGACTTTAGTTTTGGATTAGCATCAGTTGCATCGTGCATGATGACAATATCTTGTCCTTGAGATTTTAAGACTTCATCTGCAATTGATTTTGATGTTGCCGTTTTCCGCCAGTCATTGGTATCCACGGTCCACAAGGCTGTATTTAACCCCACTTCGCCAGCAACTTGTAAAGTAGTTTCATTTTGAGCACCGTAGGGAGCGCGGAACCAGCGAGGTAATTTATCGGCACACTTTTTAATCTCAGTTTGGGTTATCTCTATTTCCTCTTTTTGTTCTTCACGATTAAGTTTAGTTAACTTGGGATGAAAATAGGTATGGTTTCCTAGGGTGTGACCTTCTCTAACTATACGGTTGACGAGAGGACAATTTTCCTTGACTCTATAACCTACTAAGAAAAAGGTGGCTTGAATTTGATGTTGCTTGAGAATATCTAAAACTTGCTCGGTATATTTCTTTGATGGTCCATCATCTAAGGTTAAAGCTATAGATTTAGCTGGCATTTGAGCTGTCAAATAACTGGGACTATTCCAATCTATATCAATAGTTTCCTTGGGTTGAGGAGGAGCGAGAGAGGGAGTTAATTCAGAGTTTGAATTAGTTACAGGAGGTGGTGCTGCAACTATCTCTGAACTATCTGCTGTTGGCGTTGTAATTTGCTTATTTCGCTCCATTTCTTCCTTTTTTTCTCTAATGATGTCCTTATTCCTTTGGATTTGATTATAGGAGTACCAGGATAATCCAGCTAAAGCCAAAATACCAACGGCACCAGTAACAATGGTTAATCTCTTCATGAATGGACATTATAGCAGAAGGCAGGAAGCAGAGGGCAGGAGACAGGATGGAAAGACTAGCATTTATGAGAGACTTCAAGAAATGTCCTAATCTATCCGCAGGAGATTATAGAATGGTTCGCTTTACACGCCAGGAGAACTTGATTATCAAGCAGCCGCTGCCAGAGGCGGGGGTGGTTTGTTCTAATCCCCAACGCTACCGCCGTCTTGTGGAGCGCTTTCTAGAACATCCCCAACGACATACGGATAGCTGGGGGATTGAGGTGCAAACGGGAACGTACCGAGGACAGGATGTTTTTCTGGCGGCAGTTCCGATGGGGGCTGGTGGCTCGGGGTTTGCGTTTTTGGAAATGTTTGCAGCGGGCGCGGTTTATTTGGTGCGCTATGGCTCCAATGACCAGCAGGTGACGCCGCAGCAGTTGCGCGATATCTGCATTGTGGATGAGGCGGACAATCTCTATGGGTTGCTCCGTGGCAGTGGTGAGCCGGAAGCGAGTTTGGGGCGCTCACTGTTCGCTTCTCCGGTGTTAGTGGAGGCACTCAAGGCACAAGCAAGCCGTCTTAACTATCCGGTGAAGTGGGCGCTCTGCCATCACCTAGAGGATTACCATGGGTTCAATTTTCCAGACTGTGCTGGTGAGGCAGGGGAGCGAGTTCGAGCCCACTTTCAAGCACTGGATCAAGGTCGGATAAAGGCTAGTGTGTGCGATATGGAAACGGCGGCGTTATTGTGGCGTGCGGAGCAATTTCAGACCCATGGGGTAACGGTGCTGCAATCGTTAATCAAGCATCGGGGAGAGAATACCCCCTATGACGGACATTATGGGGAGATTGCGGTGGAGATGGAGCAAACGTTTGGCACGTTGATTCTGGATAGTCTCCTAACTGTAGTGGATAGAGCCTAAGCTCAATACCATAGTGGTAGGGTGGGCATTGCACGATAATAGCACATGGTGGGCAATACCCACCCTACTAAATGTTTAACCATTGAGCAACTGCTTCTGGTAAAGGCAAAAGAATACTTATCAACAGTATCAAGCAAAGGAAACCAGAGATATCCCGCCAATTATCTAGTTCGGTGACATCATTGAGAGCAGGTTGATCCCCAGGGGGCAATAGTAATAAGATAATGGCAAAGATGAGAAAATCCCGTTGTATTAGTGCCAGGAGAAACATCAGCAAGCGAGTCACTTGACCGATATTAAAAGCAGTAAGCTGTCCGAAAACGGCGTGAACAATTGATCCTCCATCCAATTTTCCCACAGGCATGAGTTTCAAGGCAGTGAATATTAAACCAATATAACCTGCCACTGCTAAGGGATGAAGAGCGATGGCAACCCCCGGTACCAATTGACTCCCTAAAGCTATTTTCCCTAACAGGGAGAGCAGGAAGGAAAATCTCGGATTGAGGGCTTCAAAATTCAAGAAGTTGGATTGTTCCGGTAGCTCTACAATGTGGGATAAAGATAGTCCCCAAAGCAAGAGAGGTACAGTGACTACCAAACCCATTATGGTACCTGCAATAGCCACATCGAATAAAGCCTTGCGGTGGGGAATGGGCGATCGCTTCTGAATAAATGCCCCCAAGGTACCGAGGAAAAACATATCAGGAATAAAATAGGGCAGGGTGGTACGAATCTTGTAATATATGGCGGTTAAATAATGACTCAGTTCGTGGCAGCCTAAAATGGAGACTATACCCAAACTATAAGGAAGTCCCTGTAAGAGCACCATGGGGTCAGATTGTACTTGGGACCAATCCGTACCACTAATTTGTACCCCAATGACGGTAGTAGTAAAGAGGCTAATCAACAGCAAGGATACAGCTATAATCGGTCGAGTGAGAGGATCCGTTGGCTGTTGTGGGGATTTATGGAAGGGGTTAGCTACGAGAGCAAAAAAAGGTTTACCTTGGAGACTTTCTTGGAAAATCACTAAGAAGCGATCGCCAAATGCTTCTTCCACATTGGTCTTAATCCTCGTGTAAGCTTCCTCAGGTACTCCTCGCAACTTACCGAGACAGAGAATTGCCTGGGGGCGATAGTCAATCTGTTGTAAATAATAAAGTCCCCAAGGGAAACAATTGCGCAAAGCAGTTTCTTCACTTTTACTGATAGGGCTTAGTTGCCGCTGCTCTGACGATTTAGCTGTTGAACTTGGCGGATATTGGGACCTGGTATTATAATTATTACTGCTTTGATTTTGTTCTGGTTTTGGTCTCCAGAGCTGAATCAGCCACCAGTAGAGTAAAGGACAAGTTACCAATGGACCGACTATTAAAATAGGTGGTATGGGCTGGTCTTCACCAAAAGCGAGGGACCACCCACACCAGATTAGTCCTGGTGTCATCAGTACCAGCCACAATAACCAGACTGGTGTCTGAGAAATGTTAGCTACGCTGCGCTTGACAATGAAGTAGGTAATCAAACCAAGTAAAATTACGAGCAACCAGAGTTCCATGTTCAAATAGTCTTACAGAGGTTCAGGGTTCAGGGTTGGGGGAAGAGATTTTCGCTTGTATATATTCCATTGTAGAGAAAGCTGGCGATCTTGTAGTTACTCTCCATCAGTTTCGGTGCTCTAGCACTCCTCACACTGGTAAAATTTTTTGGATATTTAACAATATCTTTGATATTATTTAATTTAAGATAACAAAAACTAGATTAGGGAGAATCAATGGCCTTATTTGGACTCTTACCCGACAAAGCGAAGTACGTGGATGAGAACGGTAATCCCGTGGAAGTGGTAGAAAACAAGGATAGCTTCTACCTCAGTCCAGACGAATCCAAGTCTTTTGGGGACATCGACTACATGCGCAAAAAAGTGCAAGTCAAGAGAACTTTTCCTAATACGAAGAAGGGCAAGGGTGCTGCTATCGTTAAGGAAGTCTCTGCTGATAAAGCGAAAACTTTTTCCGGTAACAGGCTTCCTGCAACTGCTCCTGCTCCTGTAAAAGTTGCGACACCAGCTCCAGCTCCCGTAAAAGTTGCTACACCAGCTCCTACTCCTGTAACAGTTGCTACACCAGCTCCAGCTCCCGTAAAAGTTGCTACACCAAAAGTAACTACTGAGCTTAGTACCGTTGAGGATAACATTGATTTCTTGCAAATGGCTCGGAATCTGAGCGGGGCTACTCGCGCAAGTACAGAGCGCAACGTTGCTGACAGTTATCTGGATCGGTTCCGGAGTATGGCGCAGGAAATTGGCAAATCTTAAACACCTCTAAAAAAGGAATTTAAACCTGGATTGAATCTTTTTTTACCTAAATAATTTAGTAACATAAAAACAAACTGTAAGGTTACGGGCTTGCCGTATCCTTACACATAAGGTAACAAGTAATTATGTCAGTGGTTCACACAACGAAACCCAGCAAAAATTTGCCGTACCCAAGGATGATACCAATTGCGGAAACTACACCGTAACCCCCAAGAACGAGTCCCCCAACTACCACCCCGCAAAACTCGGTGCTGCCTATCAAAATAAGCTTGGGAATAACCGGGATAAGGGTAACTCTCAAACCCCTCGTAACCATCAAACCAAGAGCTGGTCCATTCCCAAACATTACCTAACATATCGTAACAACCAGCAGGACTTTTGCCCTGGGGATAGGCATTCACTGGGGTTGTCTTACCCACCAAACCGTTACAATTGCAGTAAGATCCTGTGTTCTCCCAGGGATAAAGAAGCTTTTCCCCCTTTGCTTCATCCCAACTAGCAGCTTTTTCCCATTCTGCTTCATACCAACTGACACCGCAAACAGGATGGTTGGGATCTGAGCAGTATAAAGGTTGGTTAACTGGGTTGGGACGCAATTGCAGCCATTCCCACCCCACCTCAGACCAAAACTCCCGTTTTTGGTAGCCCCCAGCAGCGATGAATTCCCCATATTCACCGCAAGTTACGAGGTAAGTGTCGATCCAGTAGGTATCCAGGTAAACTGAATGTCCAGGACGTTCATTATCTTGAGTGTCAATAGCGTTACTTCCCATTAAAAACTCTCCCCCAGGAATTTTCACCATTTCTGATTGCGTAGCTTTGCGTAAGCAACCGCTACTGAATGTAGATGAAGGGGGATAGCATGGGGATTTTAAGCGTTGGAGTTGAAGGAGGAAGGAGATAGTTTCGCTGTGCTGACTTTCATGCTGGATTAACCAATACCACAGTCTGGCTTGTTTTTGGATGGGTGCGATGGTAAAATAGTTCAAGACTTTGCTTCTGACGGTATGGAGATAATCTTGAATCGTCTCTCTGGGGGGGAGATGTTGTCTTTCCTGCTTGGGTAAACCATCCGCAGCAAATAATGTTTTATACTGGGTCCAGAGTAGCTTATACCCTGCAAGTTGTTCTAAAATCCAGTAAGCTTCGGTAAAAGCAATGTGACCGAAATGCCAACCCACAGGGCTGAAATCGGGATGAGCTTGTTGATAAAAGCTATCTCTGTCCATATCAGCCCATAAATCCAGGGTAAGTTGACGACACTGGTGTAAAGCTGACTCAATAGCTTCTCTAGGAGACTGGATATCGACGTACTTCAAGGTCCTTCCCCCACACTGATAATACTTTCTGCTGGACAACGGTTCCAGTTTCCCCCAAATAAGGGCTCTGACGCAATGATGACTCCATTGTATTTTTTTCCCTGGTCTTTTAACCAATATAAACTAGGTGTGTCAAGACCATGACTATAGCGAGAAGCAATTAACTGGTTCCCGTTGCTGAGGATAATATTGGCGGAAAAGTCAACTTGATAAGATTGAGCTAATTGAGTGAGATAGGTTAAGACCTTCCCTAGAGCTGTTGCTATAAAAATCTTACTCTTTAATTCTTGCAGAATCAGGGCGAAGATGTGTTCTGAGTCCGTGGTACCTTGAATTAATTGATAGATATCATCATCTAAACTCTTGCGTAGGGGTCGATAGAGGGTTTGGCGAAAGTTACAAATAAAACCGTTGTGGATAAATAAGAGTTTGTCCCAGGTAAAGGGCTGGCAGTTACTCAAATCTACAGAAGAGGGTGGGGTAGCGCTGCGGACGTATCCCAGAATGCATTTGGACTCAACATAGCGACTAATCTGAGGTAGGTTAATATCGCTCCAAATAGGTAAGATATTTTTATAAGTATAGGGGGTAGTTTCTTTGGTTGGATGATACCATCCTATACCAAAACCGTCCGCGTTGAGAAGTCCTGCGGTCATTTCTTGGGGTTGATAACTTTGAACCACAAGGGAGTGCTCTGGTTCATATAAGAGTTTGTTTAGTTGAATCTTGCTTCCCAAATATCCGAGTAATCTGCACATATTTTTAGTTGTGTTTTTTGTTAGCAAGTGCTATTCTAGTAAATAATGAAAAAATTTTCAAGATTATGAACGACGAATATGACAGTCCTTGGAAAGAAGTCATAGAAGACTACTTTCCCGATTTTATCCATTTCTTTTTTCCCCAAGTATATAGAGCCATCGACTGGAACAAACCCTATGAATTCCTGGACCAAGAATTGCAGCAACTAGAACCGGATGGAGAAATTGGCAAACGTCTGGTAGATAAAGTAGCGAAGGTTTGGTTAGTGGAAGGTAAACAAGCGTGGATATTGGTACATATAGAGGTACAGGGAAAATATGAAACCATCTTTCCTGAACGGATGTACTGCTACAATTATCGCTTGTACGATCGCCATCACAAACCAGTCATCTCTTTAGCAGTTTTGACAGACTCCAATCCCCATTGGCGACCAAATAATTTTAGCTATAATATTGGGAGATGTCAGGTTAGTTTGGAGTTTCCCGTAGTCAAACTGCTAGACTACGAATCTGATTGGGAAACTCTGGAAGAAACTACCAACCCCTTTGGGATAATTGTCATGGCGCACCTGAAGACGAAGGCAACTAACAAAAATCCAGCAAATCGATTAAACTGGAAACTAAGTCTAGTCAGAAGGTTATACGAAAGGGGTTATAATCGCTCAGATGTGGTTAAATTATTCCGATTTATTGATTGGATCATGTATTTACCACCGGAGTTAGCCCGTGGATTTAAAGCAGAAGTCAGAAATTACGAGGAGGCAAGAAAAGTGCGATATGTCACCAGTATAGAACGATTGGCACGGATCGAGAAGGGACGAGAGGATACCTTGGAAATTCTATCCACACGGTTTGGTTCTGTCCCCAACTCCATGATAGAGGTAATTAATCGTATTGAGGAGCAGTCGGTGCTGAACATCCTTTTTAAACGAGCAATTACCATTGGTAATCTGGGAGAATTTCAGCAGTTCTTGGAGCAAACTATTGCTCAGTAGCAGCAGGTTTAGGTGGGCAGCGTCATGCAGGGTGGGCACCACCCTACTCCTATTCTAATTTTATCGAATAAGGAGACAAAACGAGCAATTGAGAACTGTTATAGTATGATAACGATATTTGATGAAACTGCCGAGCAAACGTGATGGCGAAATCAAAAAGTACTGCCCATAAAATTAATCTCAAAGACCCACAGTATTATTTTAACCGAGAATTAAGCTGGCTGGAATTCAACCGTAGGGTCTTGCACGAAGCCTTCGATTCCAGAACCCCTCTCTTGGAAAGAATCAAGTTTATGGCTATTTTCAGCTCTAATCTGGATGAATTCTTCATGGTGCGGATGGCTGGGTTGAAAAAGCAAGTGGAAGCAGGAGTGAGCAAACTAACTGCCGATGGGCGCACTCCAATCCAACAACTGGAAGACATCAGCCAATGCTTAGGTCCTATTGTACAAGAACAAGACCGCTATTTTCAATCTACCCTGAGACCTGAATTAGTTGCTCACGGTATTACCATTCTCGACTATAAAGACCTAAACCCAGAACATAGCATTTACCTACAGCAGTTTTTTGAGGAGCATATTTTCCCCGTCCTCACCCCTCTAGCAGTGGACCCTTCTCATCCCTTTCCCTATATCTCGAACCTCAGCCTCAACCTCGCTGTGGTGCTGCGGGAGTCGGATGGGTCGGAAGAATTATTTGCCCGAATTAAAGTACCCAAGGTGCTACCTCGGTTTGTCCCTTTACCAGAACCATTGTGTAAAAACTCAATCTGGACGGGAGTACCCTTAGAACAGTTAATTGCCCACAATCTGGCAGCTTTATTTCCGGGGATGAATATCCAAGAATGTCATCCCTTCCGCATCACCCGGAATGCAGACTTGGACTTAGAAGAAGAAGAAGCAGAGGATTTGTTACTAGCCATTGAGCAGAAATTGCAGAAACGGCGATTGGGGGGCGACTCTGTGCGGCTAGAAATTCACGCCGGAATGCCAGAACAGGTGGGATCCATGCTGAGAAAGGAATTGGATTTGGAGAGGAGGGATGTTTATCAGATTGAGAGTTTGCTGGGATTGGCTGATTTAATGTCTTTGACATCATTGCCTCTCCCGGAACTGAAAGTTACCCCTTGGACACCAGTGGTACCACCACAGTTTCAACCCAAGGAAGTTGATAAGCAAGAAGAAGAACATATTTTTCCCTTAATTCGCTCTTCCGATCAGCTGCTCCACCATCCTTATCACTCTTTCGACGCCACAGTAAGACATTTTATTACCCAGGCTGCCAGAGATCCTCAAGTGCTGGCTATCAAAATGACCCTGTATCGTACTTCTGGGGATTCTCCTATTATCCAAGCCCTGATTGCTGCGGCGGAAAATGATAAGCAGGTGGCAGTGTTGGTGGAACTGAAAGCCCGTTTCGATGAGAAAAATAATATTCTCTGGGCGCGGAAATTAGAGCAAGCTGGGGTTCATGTGGTTTACGGTTTGGTGGGGTTGAAAACTCATACCAAAATAGTCTTAGTGGTGCGTCAGGAGGAGAACAAAATTCGTCGTTATGTCCATATTGGCACCGGAAATTACAATCCCAAGACTGCCAACTTCTATACGGATTTGGGTTTATTGAGTTGTCGGGAGGATTTGGGGGCTGATTTAACTGATTTATTTAATTACTTAACCGGTTATTCTAAGCAAAAGTCTTATCGCAAACTGTTAGTGGCACCGGTAAATTTGCGGCAGGAAATGATAGCGAAAATTCGCCGAGAAATAGACAATTGCCGCAATGGGGGTAGTGGGAGGATAATTGGGAAAATGAACTCTTTAGTAGACCCGGAAATTATCTCCAGTCTCTACGCAGCTTCTCAAGCAGGGGTCAAAATAGACCTGATTATCCGGGGAATTTGCTGTCTCCGTCCCGGTATTACTAAGGTGAGCGAGAATATTCGGGTGATTAGTATTATCGGTCGCTTTTTGGAGCATTCCCGCATTTTCTCCTTTTATAATGGTGGTAATGAAGAGATTTATCTGGGTAGTGCAGACTGGATGCGTCGTAACCTGGATCGACGGGTGGAAGCAGTGACACCAGTGGAAGAGCCAAAGATTAGGCAAGATTTGCAAGAGATATTAGCTATTATGCTAGCAGATAACCGCCAAGCTTGGGATTTGCATTCCGACGGTAGTTATCTTCAAAGACAACCCCCAGAACCCGATGGTGTTCAAAGTGCGCAAAATATCTTGATGGAAATGGCTTTAAATTAGGGTGTAATGTTTCGCGCAAAGACGCAAAGGCGCAAAGGTTAGTAGGGTGGGCATTGCCCACCAAAACTTGTTGCCGCACTTTGTGTTATAATCCCAAAAAATTTGGTAAATTGCCATGACAATCATAACATTAGATCTCAATCCCATTATCCAATTGACTGACGAGCAGTTTTTCCAGCTTTGTCAGCACCACCGCGATTATCAATTCGAGCGGACAAAATTAGGAGAATTAATCATTATGACTCCCACTGGAAGTGAAACTAGCAATCGGAACATGGAACTATCCTTTCAACTCCAAGCTTGGAGTCGTAAGTATAAACTGGGGTTTGCTTTCGATTCTTCCGGTGGTTTTAAACTCCCCAATGGTGCAGAACGTTCTCCCGATGCTTCTTGGGTAAGGAAAGAGCGCTGGAATGCTTTAACTCTTGAGCAACAACAGAAATTTGCTCCCTTATGTCCCGATTTTGTTCTCGAATTACTTTCTCCTACCGATTCTCTTCCCAAGACGCGGGCAAAAATGGTAGAATATATAGAGAACAACGCTCGTTTGGGTTGGTTAATTGACAGGAAAAATAAGCAAGTGGAAATTTATCGTCCAGGGAAAGAGGTGGAAATACGACTATCTCCTGTTACTCTCTCAGGAGAAGATGTGTTACCACACTTTGTGTTAGAATTAAAAGAGATTTGGTAAATTGCCATGACAATCATAACATTAGATCTCAATCCCATTATCCAATTGACTGACGAGCAGTTTTTCCAGCTTTGTCAGCACCACCGCGATTATCAATTCGAGCGGACAAAATTAGGAGAATTAATTATTATGACTCCCACTGGAAGTGAAACTGGAAACCGCAACCTTGAAATCGGCGTCCAATTAGGAATCTGGAATAAAAAGTATAAACTAGGGGTTGCTTTCGACTCTTCGACAGGTTTCAAACTCCCCAATGGTGCAGAACGTTCTCCCGATGCTTCTTGGGTAAGGAAGGAGCGCTGGAATGCTTTAACTTTGGAGCAACAACAGAAATTTGCCCCCTTATGTCCTGATTTTGTTATAGAATTACTTTCTTCTACAGATTCTCTTCCCAAGACGCGGGAAAAAATGGTAGAATATATAGAGAACAACGCTCGTTTGGGTTGGTTAATTGACAGGAAAAATAAGCAAGTGGAAATTTATCGTCCTGGTAAAGAGGTGGAAATACGACTATCTCCTGTTACTCTCTCAGGAGAAGATGTGTTACCACACTTTGTGTTAGAATTAAAAGAGATTTGGTAAATTGCCATGACAACCATAACATTAGACCTCAATCCCATTATCCAATTGACTGACGAGCAGTTTTTCCAGCTTTGTCAGCACCACCGCGATTATCAATTCGAGCGGACAAAATTAGGAGAATTAATCATTATGACTCCCACTGGAAGTGAAACTAGCAATCGGAACATGGAACTATCCTTTCAACTCCAAGCTTGGAGTCGTAAGTATAAACTGGGGGTTGCTTTCGACTCTTCTACAGGTTTTAAACTCCCCAATGGTGCAGAACGTTCTCCCGATGCTTCTTGGGTAAGGAAGGAGCGCTGGAATGCTTTAACTTTGGAGCAACAACAGAAATTTGCCCCCTTATGTCCTGATTTTGTTATAGAATTACTTTCTTCTACAGATTCTCTTCCCAAGACGCGGGAAAAAATGGTAGAATATATAGAGAACAACGCTCGTTTGGGTTGGTTAATTGACAGGAAAAATAAACAAGTGGAAATTTATCGTCCTGGTAAAGAGGTGGAAATGCTTCAGTCTCCTGTTACTCTCTCAGGAGAAGATGTTCTGCCGGGATTTGTGTTAGAATTAAAGGAGATTTGGTAACGGTCATGATCCATGGTTTTATTCCCCCGGGAAGGTTTTTTCCCTATCTGACTTGGTGTGATATTGCAGCAATGTCCGATAAGAAGAATGTAGTGATTATTCAGCCAGTGGGAGCAATTGAACAACACGGTCCCCATTTACCTATAATAGTGGATGCTGCTATTGGTATGGGGGATGGGGGTTAACCCCAGCCTATAGTGTAGCTCAGAATTTGTTAGCGGAGCCTTGGTTGCAAATTTACTCGAGAACAGTCTCAAGTATCATAATGGCTCTTGGAATTATTTGGGCAGCTTCTAGCATCAATAACATGAGAAAAAATAGAAATGATAGAATATTCTTATTCCTCTGCTGTTCTGTTCTTCTTATATGTGCGACACCAGCCAAAATTACTCATCTATTTTCTAGTAGATATACAGCCACTGCTATTCCTTTAATCATATTAGTGGTCAATAAGTATAGCCAAGAAACTTATAGTAAAGCCATAAGGATGGCCATGGGCAATATATTAGGCTTCTCAACCTTAAGTTCGTATTTTAGGTAAATAAAAGTGCTCATAACCTCCAGTCCTTAGTGCGACTACTCCCCTATTCCCCGAGAGTATTTAGGATTGTTTCAATACTCTTGGGGGATAAATCTGCAAGAGGCAATTTTAATTTCACTTGTTGATAAGTTTGACCTAGGGAACGATAATATGCGGGGTCATAATGATATTTTAGTAAATCTCCCACTAAAGCTTCCCACTCCTTCCTATCAATCCAATTATACCACTCCTCTATCTTTTTACTACCGTAACGGTACTTCAAACCTCCTAACTTGCTTTTCAGTATTTCAGGATACTCCGTTAAATGGGGATATTGCTGCAATAACCACTTAATTCTCTCCTGATTTGGTAACTGTAGTTCAACACAGGTTGCTTGTTTCATCTTCTCCCACAATATTGAGGGTAAGTACACCTGTCCTATTTTATTGCTTTCTGACTCTACCCACACTATCTTATTGGGATCTAACTTTTGTAATGCCTGGAGGAGCAATGATTCAAACCGCTTTTGGGAAGGTTGTGGGGAAGGTTTGGACTCCCATTCTTGTCCTAGGAGGGAACCGCGATGATTTCCTAACTCTTCTAAGTCCAGGACTTGCACTCCTCTGGAACTCAATTGCCGCAGAATATGGGTTTTCCCTGTCCCGGTTAAACCGCACAAAACTTTGTAAGTAAACTGAGAGGGGAGTTGGGCTAATTGTTGGCGCACGTAAGCGCGATAAGTCTTGTATCCTTCTTCTAATAAGGTAACTCGCCAGCCTATTTGAGTCAATACCAGTGCTAAACTAGAGGAACGCTGCCCTCCCCTCCAACAGTATATTAAGGGGGAGTATTGTTTTTCTTTGGTAGCAAAGTGACTGTGCAAATGTTGGCTGATATTTTGGGATATTATTGCAGCACCAACTTTTCGCGCTGCAAAGGGAGATACTTGTTTATAGATAGTTCCTACTTTGGCTCGTTCTTCATTATTGAGTACGGGAAGATTGATTGCACCGGGAATATGGTCTTTGGTAAATTCATTTTCGGAACGGACGTCGATTATTTCGCTGTAAGTTGCTGAGGAAGGGTATTTTGTATAAGTGGGGGTAGGGTGCATTCTTTTATTTTGTTTCACCGGCGGCAGAGGCGCGGAGAGGGGAGTCTCTAATATCCTAGGGTTAAAGCACCCTGTTTACGAGGATCTGATGCTCCGTAGAATATACCATTAATATGCATTACGCTTTGAGTGGAACCCATGGCTGGTTTTAGGACTACTTTATGACCCTTCCTAGTTAATAGGTTAAAGGTATCCCGATTTAAACCCCGTTCCACCCGCAATTCATCGGGAAACCATTGATGATGGATCCTGACTGCATTAGTGGCTGCGGCAATATTCATGTCATGGTCAATAGCATTGAGAATGGTTTGTAGGGTGGTAGTAATAATTCTACTTCCCCCAGGACTACCTGTTACGAGAAAGGGTTTACCGGACTTCATGACAATGGTGGGAGTCATGGAGCTGAGCATTCTTTTTTCTGGTTCAATACTATTGGACTCTCCTCCTATGAGTCCATAAGCATTTGCTACTCCCGGTTTGGCGGTAAAGTCGTCCATTTCATTGTTGAGTAAAATACCGGTTCCGGGAACTGTAATTTGCGACCCATAGGAGAAGTTTAAGGTATAGGTGTTGGCTACTGCATTGCCCTGACTGTCTATAATGGAGTAATGGGTTGTGTCGTTACTTTCAAAGAATTCTTTCCCTCCTGGTAATATTGATTTACTGGGGGTTGCTCGATCTAAGTTTATTTTATCTCGCAATATCTGGGCGTAATTTTTAGAAATGAGGCGCTTTATGGGTACGAAAACAAAATCTGTATCCCCGAGAAATTTAAATCTGTCGGCGTAAGCTAGTTTCATGGTTTCCACCATGATATGAATAGTTTGGGCGCTATTGTGTCCCCACTCCCCTAAAGGAAATGATTCTAGTATATTCAGCATTTGGACTAAATGAACGCCACCAGAACTGGGAGGGGGCATGGAATAAATTTCATAGCCTCTATAAGTACCTCGAATTGGTTGGCGTATAACTGGTTCATAGGCGACTAAATCGGCTTTGGTAATTAAACCCCCATTGGCTTCCATTTCTGCTACAATTGCCTCGGCGATACTTCCCTGATAAAATGCTGCTTTCCCTTCTTTAGCAATTAGTTTCAGACTGCGGGCTAAATCTTTTTGCACCAGTGTTTCCCCCACTTGATAGGGTTCTCCACCTGGTTTATAATAGGTAGCAATACTGGCAGGGTGAGCTGCCATATAGGGCTTGGCAAACTTTAAACTGCGATGCAAATCTTGAGTTACGGGGAAGCCGTTTTCTGCTAAGGCTATGGCTGGTTGTAAGGCTCTCTCTAAAGAAATGGTGCCGTATTTTTCCAGTACCATAGTCATACCTGCTACCGTACCAGGAACCCCAACAGCTAAATGACTGAAACGGGATTTTTCTGGATCTGGTTCTCCCTTTTCATCTAGGAACATATCTCTGGTTGCTGCTAATGGGGCTTTTTCCCGATAGTCGATAGCGATAGTTTCTCCTGTTGCTGCTAGGTGCACCACCATAAAACCGCCCCCACCTAAATTACCTGCTCTGGGGAGAGTAGCTGCTAAAGTGAAACCTACAGTTACAGCAGCGTCAATAGCATTTCCTCCCTCTTGCAACACTGCTAAACCCGCTTGAGTAGCTAATGCTTATTAGAGTCGAGGGAGACGTTGCCGCCTCGCCCCTCTCCTACGAACTGTACGTGAGACTTTCACCTCATACAGCTCAGGTGCTCCTAACGGCGCTTTACGAGTCCGTCCTTAATGCGCTTGCGATGTATTGCTTGCGCTTGGTGACATTCCCGATGGAGAGCAACTAAATTCTTACGTTTCCAGTTGTTATGGTTGCCGTCAATGTGGTGCAACTCCACGGCACCATCTATCTCCATGAACTTACGGTTGCAATGCGGACATATATTCTTCTGTCGTTTAATGGCGTTAGCGGTTGGGCCACTATACAGTTTAGAGTTGCGACCGACCCAATAGGAAATATTCCCATTGAAGGGTGAAGCATCACCTTTAACCATCACGTGGTTATTGACTTTCCAGGAAACTGTAGGAAAAGCTTTCTTAATCTGCTCTGATGTGAGCTGGCGTTTAGCCGCCCCCGCCATCCGCGATGCCGGGGGTTTACCCTTGATTGCCAGACGTCTTGCTCGAGTTGCTTCCTTAATTGCCATCCTGCGTTTTTCAGCCCTCAGCTTACGCCATACCCAGTGATTGAGCGACCATAGCGAGTGCTTGCTCATATCGCAGTTTTTATGGTATTGCCTCCACCCTCGGACTTGTGACTCTATCCTTTTCAGGCGAGCCTCCGTGGGTGTGCCGTTCTTCCAAGTGGCCTTTACCTTGGCCTTGATGTTCGCATAATTCTCGGAGCTCGGTGTGGACTTAAAGAGCCCACGGGAGTTGACACGGAAGCGCCACCCCAGGAAATTGAATCCTTCCGTAGCTTTACTCACCTTAGTCTTAGTTTCGTTAATTCGTAGCCCTCTGAACTTTAGGAATTCGTCGATATCTTCCCGTAGCCTCTTGGTGTCAGCTCCGGGTTTACAGATAAAGACCGCATCGTCTGCGTAACGTATACCCCTTATGAGAGTCCCATTTCGGCGACTCTTTTTCCATTGGTCTGACCCTAGGTTCTCAAATCCATCTAGAGCGATATTGGCCAGTAGGGGTGAGATAACCCCGCCTTGGGGGGTACCCTTCATACTGGAGGGATATTCACCACGGACGCCAGCTTTTACGGCTTTCTTTAACCCCTTTAAAGCTTCTTTTGGCAAGACCACTTTTTCGAGTATTACCTCGTGGTTTATCTCGTCAAAGCATTTGCTGATATCAGTTTCCAGAATCTGCTTATCTTTGCCATTATTGCTCTTGTTTAGGTTATTAAAAATGAGCTTTTGTGCGTCCGCAGTACAGCGTCCGGGTCTGAAGCCGTAGCTCCTTTCTCCGGCAGTTGCCTCGTAGGCTGGCTCGGCTGCTAATTTGAGCAATGCTTGCCATGCCCTGTCGGCCATTGTCGGGATGCCTAATCCCCTTGTTTTGCCGTTTGGCTTGGGGATATTTACCCTTCTCAGTTGTTGGTGTTTCCAGAGGTACCAATGCTTGTTCAACCTTTGGCACAACACTAGACGCTCCTTGGGAGAAAGCGCTGTTTTACCATCAACTCCGGGGGACTTACGCCCTTGGTTTAGCTGTGTTACTTGTTTGACGGCCAGAGCTTGAGCTGCACGACTCTGTAGTAGGAGTCGTTGTAAACGTTTGACCTTAGCTTTTGCTTGTTCTTTTTGCGCTTTGAAGATACTCCGCTGTAACCGAAATACATGTTGCCGGAATTTCTTCCATGGCAGGTTTTTCCAGACATCGTCAGTTCTCCGGCCAATCTTCCCCGTTAGCAGGAATGCTGCTAGGTGGAGTCTCAGGGCTTTTAAACTGCGGTATTCGATTGGAGTCTGGTTAGTGATATTCACAGTTTTGACCTTCATTAGTCGCTCTGATAATTACATTGGGTATCTTCTCTGTAGAAACCATCAGGCAGTTACGCCTTCTCTTACCCTCGCTCTTCCGGTAGGCCGTTAATCGGGCGACCCCACCATCTCACATATCAGGGCTTGGAATCCCTTGTTTTGATGGAAGTTGAGCGAGTTTTTACTCGTTCCGAATGAACTATTGTTACGAACCCTTGGGACTCATCAATTGACCTATCACCAACTCAGGAATGTAAGTGGCCTCAAGCTTTCCCTTACGAGTTTCTTTCGGTGTCTTTTCTGCGATACACGGTTTGGCAGTGTTAATCCTTAGGTCTTTTCGTAGATGATTCATGTAAGTTATCCCGGTGTTCTCCCTATTAGCGGCGTTACCATCGAACCGCTCGATAGCTCCGGTTCCGCCCTGCTGCCAGCTTCAGCCTGATGATTAATCTCACTGTGGCCAGATAAGGATTCACATGATTCCTTCATGGGAGAGGCTTGGTTGCACAATTTCTGACTGTGTCCTCACTCTCATAGTTTATTCAGTTATCAAGGTTCGGTAACCCCCGGCATCCGCGATGCTGGGGGAACGTTTATCCGTTTTCTGCCCCTTTCGGTGGTTTAGATTATCGGAGACGCTGTCCCGGGAACCTTGTTCCTGCTTATGTTTGGCTTACGCCGCTCCCGAGCAGGAAACAGAGCCGCACCTTGGGAGGATACCATGCCATTGTTAGCAGTAACGGGATGAAAAATATCCTCCCAACGATATATAGGTTGGGAGTTTCCCTGGGTTAAAGAGATTTGTAAGGAAAAGAGAACTACACCCGCAGCAATCAATTTTGAAATAAGTTTTGTTATCATGTTATTTTTGTAGTCTCGCGCAAAGACGCAAAGGCGCGAAGAGGGGAATGGTTACCAAGCTCCGGGTGTAAAATCTTGGTTATTAGCAATTTCTACCACCTCCCCTGACTGTTGGATAACGAATAATCCCTGACGGGAAGCGTAACGATCTACTCCTTCATCGATTTCAATTCCGGCAACAGCAGCATGAAGCAAAACGTCACTATAACGAGGAAATGCTTCTTTAAAACGAGCTAACTTTTCCAAAAAATAATCCACGTCTGATTTCGATAAATGAGATTTTACTTCTACGGCAACTGCTACATCAGTATTCATAGCTAGTATATCAATTTCCATTGCTACAGGGGGATTTTTGGTTTTCATCCTCCGGAGAGTTTGCGTCACTGGGATACCTCGTTCTTGAAAAAGACGCACAACAGCAGGTTCAACTAAGTTCTCGACGAACTGTCCCCAACGGCTTGTAAGATTCCCAACGGCTTTATTAGTGTTTGCTACAATAGCTTCTAGATTAGCAAGCCGTTCTTTTGCTTCTGCTGCGCGACGATCTGCTTCTGCTGCTCGTTCTGCTGCGCGACGATCTGCTTCTGCTGCGCGACGCTTACTATCTTCTGCGAGTTCTGCGAAACGACGATCTGCTTCTTGTTGGGAAGCTTGAAACAGTTTATAAATGTCGTTGACGGTAAAATTTTCTGACATTTTCTCTCCAGGGGGGTTGATATTTTGTGCATCTATTATAGATTGCTCTCTCTATATCACTTGTCTTTACCTCCTCTTTTATTTCTGAAGTAATGGATATAGCCTAAGGATACTGCGAAAATAATTCCTGGTAGATGCCCAAATTCAAGTGGTGTTCGAAAAGCTATTTCAGAGGTAGCTACAATTTCAGCAGTACCATGGTTACTAAGAATATTTAGGTGAACATATCGAGTTTCAGTGGCTGTGAAAGAAAATGTATCAACTGATAATGTAGTGTCTGTTCTTACAGGTGCACTAAAAGTAAAATTACCGTTCATGCCCAACCTTGTTGTACCTCCGTTATTAAAATCATTATCGTTATCAGCGTATAACTCAAATTGATTTATACTATCATTGGTATTTACATTCCACAATGCCAATCCTTGGATGCCTCTACGGCGGCCTAAGTCAAAAGTTAAGCGTCGTGATTGTGAGGTCAATTGACCCGCCCATGTATTTCGTCGGACTTCGCGACTGGTTGCAGTAATAGTATTTACCTCACTCCATGGAGTTACTCCGCTCGTATAACTTCGTGATAACCCACTTTGGTTTATTAGGTTATCTAGTGAAAAGCCTTCGATTACAGTTAAATTTGAGGTAACACTATTAGGCCGTAGGATAGTACTGACAGCATGAGCAGGGCTGCTACCGAGAGTGAGGAGTAGGGAAGTAATCCCTAGAGTGACAGTTAGTGGTGTTTTCATGAGGAAGGAAGTCCGAGAACAACATTGACAGTCTAGTAGATGTTCGTTTCCTCATCCAACTCGAAAACAGGAAAAATTTGGTTATTCGATTCCTTCTATCTTATCTTCCACCTCCTGATATAAGTCCTGTAAGCGTTCTAAGTTACTTTCACTGGTTTCCCAATAACCTCGGCCATTTATTTCCAACAAAGTGCCTAGCATCTTCCGAAAGGAGTTGGGATTCAAGTTCATCAACCGCTGACACATGGCCTTATCTTCAATAAAGGTGGTATTCACATCCTCATAAACCCAATTATCCACTGCATCGGCGGTGGCGGACCACCCCATAGTATTAACTAGGCGTTTGGAAAGTTCCCGCACTCCTTCATAACCGTGGTTCAACATTCCTTCGTACCACTTGGGATTCAGAAGTTTAGTGCGGGCGTCTAAACGAACGGTTTCTGATAGAGTGCGCACTTGAGCATTAGCTGTGGTAGTATCGGCGATATAGGCAGCTGGTTGCTTTCCATCTTCCCGTAAACTAGCTACTACTTTGGTGGGATCTGAGTCAAAATAGTGGGACACATCTGTTAAACTAATTTCAGAGGAGTCTAGGTTTTGGAAAGAAACCTCCGCTGTCTTCAAGGCTGCTTCAAATACTCGCCGTTCTTCCTTCATGGTACCAGGATTATCGGCGTCAAAAGCAAAACTCTTCCGCTTCAGGTACATTTCCTGTAACTCCTTCTCCTCTTCCCAACTGCTATTTTCCACTGCTAAGTTAATATTGGAGGAGTAGGAGCCAGAAGCGTTGGAAAATACCCGACTCGCTGCTTGTCGCAGGGTTAAATTCATCTCCGCCGCTTGTTCGAGGGCATGTTTGCGAATAAAATTATCCTTGGCATCTTCCTCAGCTTCCGCCGCCATCTTTACCCCAAGATCCAACAAATTCATTTGGTTAATAAACAAGTCCCGGAACACCCCAGAACAGTTAACCACCACGTCAATACGAGGACGTCCCAACTCTTCTAAGGGTATCAACTCCAACTTATTCACCCTTCCTAAGGAATCTGGAACTGGTTTTACCCCAATCATCCAAAAAATTTGGGCTAAAGACTCCCCATAGGTTTTAATGTTATCTGTACCCCAGAGGACACAGGCAATAGTTTCGGGATAATGCCCGGAGTTGGCTGCCTTTTGCCGCTCTAACAGGCGATCCACCACAATTTTAGCAGATTTCACCGCTGCTAAGGTAGGGATAGATTGAGGATCCAGAGCATGGATGTTCTTTCCTGTAGGTAACACATCGGGGTTCCGAATCGGGTCTCCTCCGGGCCCGGGAAGCACATATTCCCCTGCCAACGCTTTCAGCAGTCCCCCCAACTCTTTATCAGCGCAAACTTGCTCTAAACAGAACTCTAAATACTGAAATAGGGGTTTGAGAGCATCTACGTCAACTTCCTTATACCCACTTTCCTGCAAAGATTGAACCCAAGGCGCTTTTTTACCTAAGTTGAGGAAGTTCAGCTTGGAAATCATGGAAACCCGTCCTTCCTCGTTGACAGCAGAGCTCACCAAAGCACTCACAGCCCTGCGGGTGGCTTGAACAATGTCCTGCAACAACTGAACGTCTGCTAACACACCCTTATCGTTATTACGGTAAATCTCCTCAATATCCCTTCCAATACTCTTGGCAATAAGACGAGGTAAAGACACAATACCTTCTTCTTCCCTGTCAAGGTTAGCAATATTCACCAAGGTAGCCACTGCTTCTTCAGCAGTAGGGGGTTTCCCAATAACATGAAGTCCACAGGGTAAGAGACGGGACTCAATTTCCATCAGGCGACGATACACCGCACCTACCAATAAGTCCCGGGCTTCGGAAGTCATTTCCTTGGCATCTACGTCAGGTAAATCAATATCTTGGTCCAAATTCACCAAACGACACTTATCGGCGATAGTATTCACAATAGGAATACCCCTTCCTGTATCCTTCAAAGTTTGATAAGAGGCAATTAACTCCTGTAATTCCTGCAAACCCTTATACAGTCCAGCATTCTCCGCTGGAGGAGTAAGATAGGAGATGGTATTGGCGTAGCTGCGACGTTTAGCAATGGTAGCCTCACTGGGGTTATTGGCAGCATAATAATAGATATTGGGAATATGACCAATTAAGTTATCAGGATAACAGTCCCCAGACATGCCCATTTGCTTGCCCGGCATAAATTCCAGGGAACCGTGAGTGCCGAAGTGGAGCACCGCATCCGCCTTCCATACTTTATTCAAGTAAGTATAGTATGCAGCAAAACCGTGATGGGGACTAGCGGAACGGGAAAAGAGTAACCGCATGGGGTCTCCTTCGTAACCAAAGGTAGGTTGCACCCCAATAAAGACATTGCCAAACTCTTTACCATAGATGAGCAAGTTTTGCCCATCACTGTTGAGATGTCCTGGAGGTGGACCCCAATTTTCCTCCAAACGGGTAGAATAGGGAGTGAGGCGCTCATACTCGGCCACAGCCATGGGATAGGCTACATTTAGTTCGGGACTTTGATATTGGGCTTGAGCATCGTGGATCACCGCTTCCATCAACTCTTGGGGCGAGTCGGGCAAATCTTTAATATCGTACCCATTATATTTTAGTCCCTTCATCACCTCGTAAATAGAGCCGAACACATCCAAATAAGCAGCAGTCCCCACATTCCCCTTATCAGGCGGAAAGCTGAACACCGTAATAGCCACCTTTTTATCCAGTTTGGGCTTTTTCCGTAGATTCGCCCATTTCAACGCCCGTCCAGCGATGGCTTCCACCCTGTCTTGAAGAGCGATGGCCTTCCCTGTCATACCATCTCGCCCTGAGAGTATTATAGGTTCAATCGCCCCATCTAACTCAGGAATGGCAATTTGCAACGCCACTTGGATAGGATGAAGTCCCAAATCGCTCTCTTCCCACTCCTGGGTAGTTTGGAATACCAGAGGTAAAGTTACCATATAGGGGCGATTCAGCCGTTGCAAAGACTCAATGGCTTTGGGGTGGTCTTGGCGAGCAGGCCCCCCCACGAGAGCAAAACCAGTCAGGGAAACCACCGTATCCACCACAGGTAGAGGTTCCATTCCTTTAATAGTATCATCCCAGAAATAGGCATTCACAGGTTTAGAGAAGTCCAGACCTCCCGCAAAGACTGCAATAACCCGAGCACCCATGGCCTCCAGTTCCTGTACCATAGCCACATAATGAGCATCATCCCCCGTCACTAGGTGAGTGCGTTGCAATACCAAACCCACACAGGGAGCTAAGGGGTCTTTGATATCCTCAGAGATATCACTACGACTGTTGAACCAGGTTAGATAGTCCTGCAAATTCTCAAACATATGGGGAGCGAGGGGGTGCCAAATACCCATATCAGGATATACTACTGGCTCTTGATAAGAGAAACTATCCAAATCGGGAAACACATATTTATCCGCCAGCATGAGGAGGAAGTTTTGCAAATTATCCGCCGAACCTCCCAACCAATATTGGAAGCCCAGCATAAAGTTGCGAGCGTCCTGTGCCTTATCCATGGGCATATATTTTAATACCTTGGGGAGGGTACGGAGCAACTTCAACATGCTATCCTGGAAAGAAGAGCTGGACTTCTTCTTCCGATTGCGCATAAACTGGGCGATGGCGCTCTTAGACTGACCCAAATTAGCCATAGAGAAGGTTCCCAGCTTATTCAACCGCATAACTTGGGGCATTGAGGGGAAGACAATGGCAGCGTCCAGCCTCTCCCGATGGGGTTTTACAGCTTCTGCTACCTTTTCAGCCAAGTCTTCGATGAATATCAGAGAAGCAATAAAGATATTCGCCGTGGCAATATCCCGCTTAAAGTCCTCATAATTATCCGGATCCCGCAGCTCCTCAATCAAATAACCGCTTATTTCTACCGCTATTTTCGGGTTATGGCGGTTAATACAGCTGGTCGCTTCCGACAGGGTACTTTGATATTGAGGCTCCAAAACCACATAAACTACCTTCAGGAGCGATCGCCCCTCTACTTTATCAGGGACTATGTGGCGAATGGTAGATTTTACTTGCGTGAACATAAAAGTGATTCTCCTCTCGGGCTGGACAGTACTACCTCAATCTTTGATTGTATCGAAAAATCCTCGCCCTATATACGCTGACAGGGTTATTTGAAACAATTCGATATATTCTTTGTTACATTTATTTACAATTTGCAATAGTTTTCGCTCACATATTGCTTAACAAAAATTAACTATAATATTTTTTATATCATATGATAATTTAGGGAAATGGCAGAAGTGTTGAATATTAAAAAAGATTAAAAATTGTGAAAGCAATAGTGAAATATTGCTTACCTTAGCCCGTGGGCCTGTTTAAGCAATCTTGTAACCATTGGCGGATATGACCCGCACTATTCCAAACTAATTCAAGATTCTTAATTGAGAACCCCCATCGCCTTTTGAGACTTCAATTCTGTTTTGGAAAGCTGCTTTAAATTGAGCCATATGTGTTATGGCAAGAATGCAGGAAAAATCAGCAGTAATAGCATTAATAGCAGCAATGAGACGTTCGCACCCTTCTTTATCCTGACTACTAAACCCTTCATCTATAATTAACATCTGCATTTCTGTTCCTGCTCTTTGGGCTAATAGTTGGGCTAAAGCTAGACGGATAGCAAAATTAATCCGAAATGCTTCTCCCCCGGAATAAGTTTCGTAAGCACGAGTTCCCCTGGTATCAGCGATGGCTATTTCCAGGGTATCAATTAGTTTAGCATTTTTCTTAGAGCGATTACTAGCAGCTTTTTGGGTTAAAAACTGAATGTGCAACTGATTATCCGTCAATCGTGCTAGAATTTGATTAGCTTGACTCTCTAACTGGGGGAGGATATTCTCAATAGTCAGGGCTTGAATGCCATTTTTGCCAAATGCCTGTGCCAATTCCTGATATACTATATATTGTCGTCGTCCATTTTTAAGCTGTTGGCAACTATCTTCGTACTGTTTTGCTAGAAGTTCCAGTTGAGTAAGTTCCTGTTGCCAACGTCCCTGTTGACTAATTAATGTGTCTAGTTGACGTCGTCTCTGCTGAATTTGCTGCTCCAAAGTTTTGATTTCTCCACTTTTATCCCCCATTTCCGCCATTTGTAGTACAATTGCATCTATCTGCTTTTCTAGGGTTACTTTCTCTTCTAACCTAGATTTGAGTACCTGAGTTAACTCCTCTAGAGCCTGCTGTTTTTGGGGATATGCAGTCTTGGCTTGTTCCAACTCTTTTTGCAGCAAATGCCGGGTTGTGCCTTGACGCAATTGGGCAATTAGTTGATTGTGTTGGGTGTCATTATACCCCAATTGGGCAATTTCCCCATCTAGTTCCCCAATTTGTTGCTTAATTTTAGTTTCCCACTCTTCTTTCTGGCGTTGCAAACTGGCAATTTTTTCCTCACACTGGGGTTTTACTGCTGCAATTTTCTCCCTTAGACGACGAGCTTCTTCTATTTTAGCTTGTTTAATTTCCGCCCAGCGCCACTTTTCCACCTCTTTCCGCACTAAAGTGTGAGTTTGTTCGTCGTAATTTAAGTCAGCTATGAGCTGATCTAACTCAGTTAGTTCCCTCTCTAACTGGGAACCAACCACAAAGGAGCGCTCTAATGATTCTATTTCTAGCTTGATTTGTTGCAGTTGACTGTATACTTCTTCCGTAGCTTCTAAAAAGCTCTCTAACTGCCCTAGTTCCTGTTGTAGTTGGTCATAAGGAGCTAACTCCTGGGTTAATTGGGCATATTCTTCCCGCAATAACTGTAGTTCTCCTTCGCAGGTGGCTATTTGTTCCCGAATATTCCACAATTGCTGTTCATTCTCTTGATATTCCCTTTGGGTTTTGCCCATTACCCGTTCCCGGTGGTGTTCGTCCAGTTCCTGTTCACACAAAGGACAAGCTGCACTTGGGGATTGTAACATTTTCAGTTTCTGGCGCAGTGCTTCCAATTGCTCCTGGCAAATGCCCTGTTTTTCTTCAAGTCGTCCCCGAAAATCCCTCCTTTCCGTACCCTTGTCCTGAACCCGTTGCTGGTAACCTCGCTTTTTCTCCAACTCCTCAATTTCCCGATTCACTGTCAGCAATGCTTGACGTTTTTCAGGTACTACTGCCATTTGGTTTGCAAGTTGTTCAGCAGTAGAGCGTTTTTGTTCTAGTTGGGCTGTTCGTTTAGCTTCCAGCAGCTGGATCTCTCTTTCCAGGGTTTGACGCTGTTGCAGGAGGGGGGACACCTGGTGTTGCAAATCATCTAGTTCTTGCAGTTTAGAGCGCAATTCCTGGAGCTTTTTTAAAGCAGCTTCTACCTCCTCAGCATCCCTGAGCACTTGCTCCTGTTCCTTTTCTTGTTCTCCTAAAGTTTCCAGATAAGTCGAGCTTTGGCTAATTTGCACCTTTAATTCGTTACTGCGTTTAATTAGCTGCCTTTCTAGTTCCTGACGCTGTTGTTGCACATTCTGGTAAGTGGTAAATTTAGCTGCTAAGGCTTCTTCTTCCTCTTGCCATTTTAGCAGTTGGTTATAGTTAGCGGTAATTTCTCGTTCCTGACTGAGTAGCTGAGCTAGTTCTTTCAGTTGATTTTGGATTTGAGAATGCTCTTGGGAAAGGCGCTCATACTCCCGACACTGGTTTTCCTTTTGATTTTGGTACCATATGAGCTGCTGTTGGGCAGTTTGACGCCTGCTTGCAGCTGCTTGCAGTTCTTGTAGTTTTTCCTTATCCTTCTCCCCTCTCTCTTCCAGTGCTGTCAGCTCCGTGGTAATGGTAGTTAATTGGGAGATAATGGCTTCTTTCCGTTCTAACTGTTGCTCTAGAGGTTGGAGACTTTCCTCTAACTGCTCTACTTTACCCTTATATTCCTTGGAGATATCCTTAGCTTTACCGGCTAACTCCTCATAGCGCTCTAGTTTCAGCAACTGTGCCAAAATTTGTTTCCGTTCGCTGGGGCGACGCAGCATAAACTCATTTGCTCTTCCCTGACGCAAATAAGCGGAATTGATAAATGTATCGTAATCCAGCTTTAAACTGGTGATAATTAGTTGTTGAGTGGGACGTAACCCTTTCAGAGAAAGGGTTTTATATCCACTATGACTTTTTACCTGAAATTCCAGAGTGGAGCTTCTACCCCTTTCACGGTTGCGAATAATGCGATAGGTTTCTCCGTTGCAAATGAACTCAAAATCCACCCGCACATTCTTTTCCCCCGTGTGAATCACATCCTCTTCCGTGGAAGCACGACTTTTGCCCCAAATAACCCAGGTAATGGCATCCAATAATCCAGATTTACCCGCGCCATTGGCTCCAGAAATACACGCAGTATGGAAGGAGCGAAAGTCTAGGGTTGCTTCGCGATAGCTGAGGAAGTTTTTCAGGGTTAGCTGCAAAGGAATCATTTTTTTATCATTTTTTTATTTCTGAAGTAATAGATACCTCCTAAGGATACTGCAAATATAACTCCTGGTAGATGCCCAAATTCAAATGGTACTTGTTGAAAAGCTATTTCATTGAGAATTAGCCGGTTTCCACCAAAATTCGAGATAACATTTAGGTGAACATATCGAGTTTCAATTTCTTCGAAAGGAAACGTCATGGCTCGAGAAATTGAAGGATCTGCATTTTCAACAGTGCTATTCCTAACTGTATTAAAAGTGCCCAAGCTTGTAGCTCCATTCTCAAAATCATTGTCGTCATCAACGAATAACTCAAATTCCCTTAGAGCAGCGCCAATTTCTGTATTCCACAATGCTAATCCTCCGATGAGGAAGTTACTACCTAAGTCAAAGGTTATGATTCCCATATCCTCACTGCTAGAACTTGCCCATGTAGTTAGTGATCTTTCCCCCCCCCCGGGATTGAAATTCGACGTAATGTTACCTACCTCACTCCAAGGAGTTTCTCTGCTCGTATAACTTTGTGATAACCCACTTTGGTTAATTAGGTTTTCTAATGGATTGCTTTCCAAGGTACCTATATTTGAGGTAACTCCCTCAGGCTGTAGGATATTATTGACAGCATGAGCAGGGCCCCTACCGAGAGCCAGGAGTGCGGTCGTAATTGCCAGAGTGGCGGCTAGTGGTAATTTCATGAGAAAGGAAATCCGAGAATAACATCTAATCCAGTATAGTAGATGTTCGTTTCCTCACGCAACCCCAAAATCGGAAAAATTTACCAAACTTTAGGTCGAAAATTTTGGTCATTGACAATTTCCACCACCTCCCCTGACTGCTGGATAACGAATAACCCCTGACGATAAGCATAGGTGTCGATTCCCTCATCAATCTCAATCCCCGCCACAGCAGCATTTAGTTTGACGTCACTATAACGGGGAAATGCTTCCTTAAAATAAGCCAACTTTTCTAAAAAATAGTCCACATCTACCTATCTCGACAGTAGTGACAGCATGAGCAGGGCCCCTACCGAGAGCCAGGAGTGCGGTCGTAATTGCCAGAGTGGCGGCTAGTGGTAATTTCATGAGAAAGGAAATCCGAGAATAACATCTAATCCAGTATAGTAGATGTTCGTTTCCTCACGCAACAGGCCGTAGAAAAATTCCTGAGGGCATTGACACTAGGAAGATAGGGAGAATCTCAAGTCTTCCAAATGCGTTGGACTAACATGTCTACCTCTGGTAACTTCAATTGTGAGGCAATGAAGCTAAAAACAGCAAGAACTACAAAAATCCCTATCCCCAACTGCCATAACAGTCCCCAGTTGGCCAAACTCCCTATCCACGAACTGCTCAAACCGGCAATCCCACTGGCAACGGTTAAACCCAACAGTGCTGTTGCCCACTCCTTCAGAGGTAAACCCTTCAAACGACGGTTTAAAATAGCCAACATTAACCCCATGGAAATGACGTTTACCCCTATGGTAGCGAAGACTAAACCGGGAGCCTGAAAGGCTTTTACCAGGAAAAAATCTAACACTCCATTGAGGAAGATATTGGCTATACTAATCTTAAAAGGGGTTTTACCGTCTCCCAAGGCGTAGAATACTCTCACTAATACGTCTCGTCCCAAATAAAAGAACATACCGCAACCGTAAGCCATTAATACGGGAGCCACAACTTTAACCGCTTCTGAATCGAAACCATAGCGCTGATAAATAACCTGGACAATAGGTTGGGAGAGGGAAACAAAGATGGCAGTGAGGGGTAACATTGTTAGAGCAGTTAGCAACAACCCCTGACGAATTTTTACCTTCAATTCTGGCCAATTTTCCGGGGCTGCTAACCGGGAAAATACCGGGAGGAAAGGGACGAGAATCATGTTGGAGATAATACCTACAGGAGTGAGAACGATAAAATTGCCATATCGCATGGCTGCTGCTGCGTTCTGGATATAAGAAGCAAAGAATAAGTCCGTGTAGACATTAATATGGAGCATACCGGAAGAAAGGGTGGCTGGTATCATGACTTTCAGTACGTCTCCCACTCCCGGAATGCGCCAATTAAACCTAAAGCGCAATTTTCCCATGCCCGATCGCCACTGAGCAATTAGTTGGGCTAACCATTGTAAAATAGCTCCTCCTAAGGTACCCCAGGCTAAAATTCTTCCTCCTAGTTGGAGGTATTCAGCATTGGTGATATTTTCTCCTAACTGTAAGAATAATAAGGTTACAGCTCCCACGAGTGCTAAACTGGAGAAAAGGGGACTGATACTGGGGAGCAAATATTGGTCGTCAGCGTTGAGAGTTCCAAAACCAATACCAATTAATCCTGCTAATATGGCGAGGGGAGCCATAATTTGTAATTGTTCTACAGCGATCGCCCTGGTTTCCCCTGCCAAACCTGGTGCCAGCAGGCTAATAAAAGTGTCTGCAAATACTATGAGCACTACCGTCCCCAATAACAGTATTCCGGTGACTAGGGTAGTAACAGTTTCTACAATAACCGCAGCTTCCGACTTATCCCGCTTGGAGAGAACACTCACCAAAGCGCTGTGAAAAGGACCATTAATACCTCCCAAGAGAATGAGGAGGAAACCGGGGATAACGTAAGCGTAAGCGTAAGCGTTGACAGCGGGACCAACGCCAAAAGCGGCTGCAATAGCCATTTCCCGCACTAAGCCGAAAACTTTACTTATGAGGGTAGCGATGGCTACAATACGAGCAATACTAACTAGGGAACGAGCATTTTTCATATTTAGGATTTTGTGTAAAGAAGTTGTTATTATATTAAAATGGTGTTCATGCAATCAATAAATTATACAACCCAATCGGTAGATACCAGTATGGAAGTTGAGAGGATACAATTTGCTAAATGGCGCTCCCTCTCATTGTCCCAAAAAGCAGAGCTGGTAAGTAGCTGGACAAAAGGTTGTTGGGAAATGGGCTTAAATGCCATCCTCTCCCGTTATCCCGATGCAACTTACCCTATAATCCGAAATAAATTTGCTATTCTTACTCTAGGAAACACAACTGCTCATTGGATTTTAGCACAAAATTACCAGCCCCCATTAATGATAACCGATCCCATTTCTTTAGCTCTCGTAATCACGGATATATTGAACCAACTAGAAATATCCTACCTGGTAGGGGGTTCTTTAGCAAGTAGTCTTCTGGGAGAACTCCGCAGTACCCAAGATATTGACTTAGTTGTAGATTTAGATTTAGAGAAAGTTCCTTTATTGCTTGACGCACTAGAACCCAGATTTTATGTGAGTGAAAATGCTGTGAGAGAGGCGATTATTGCTCAGAAATCCTTTAACATTATTGATAATGAATCTTTGGGCAAAGTTGATATGTTTATCCTGAAAGATGAACCCTTTTCCCACAGCGAGTTCCAACGGAAGCAACCCCGAATAATACGCCCAGGAACTATGTTAGTATTGCCCACAGCGGAAGATATTATATTACAAAAGTTAACTTGGTATAAACTGGGGTATGGGAGCGAGAAACAATGGCGGGACATTTTAGGAGTAATGAAGTTACAAGGAGAAAAACTGGATTTGGCTTATTTATCCCACTGGGCTGAAAATTTAGGGGTGTTAGAATCATTAAAGAGGGGTTTAACTCAGTCTGGACTTTAAGTATCGCGCCAAGACGCAAAGACGCAAAGAAGGACAGTAAATAAATCTTGCTTACTTTCTATCTAAGTGCTATACTAGAAACAGTCTTCTAGCTAAAATAATCATATGAGTGAAAAAAAGTTACGCATTTCCATTCTCGGTGGCGGTTTTGGCGGTTTATATACGGCTAAACGTTTAAGCGAATTACCCTGGGATAGCTCTCCGGAAATCGTTCTCATCGATAAAAGCGATCGCTTCTTATTTTCCCCCTTATTATACGAATTAGTAACCGGAGAGATGTCTCCTTGGGAAATTGCCCCCAGCTTCACAGAAATCCTCGCCCATACTAATATAACCTTCTCACAAAGTCTAGTGACGGGTATCGACGTAGAAAATAATATCATTCACTTAGATAACCAGCCGTCACTAGGTTACGACAAATTAGTCATTGCCCTAGGGGGAAGTACTCCTACCAATCAGGTTCCTGGAGCGGAGGAATATACCATCCCCTTCCACAGTCTCCAAGACGCCCAACGCCTTTGTGAACGGTTGCGGGCCCTAGAAAGATTAAAAACCGAGAATATCCGGGTAGCAGTGGTGGGAGGGGGTTATAGCGGTGTGGAGTTAGCTTGTAAAATAGCAGATCGCCTAGGAAAAAAAGCCAAAATGCGCTTAATCCAACGAGGAGATAAAATCCTCCCTAGAGCCAGTGAATTTAACCGCAATGCAGCTACTGATGCTTTAGAATCCCGACAGGTATGGCTAGACTTTGAAACTGAGGTAGAGAAAATAAACCCAGACAGTATCTCCCTATCCTATAAAGGACAAATAGACACTATTCCTGTAGACTTAGTCTTGTGGACCGTAGGAACCAGAGTCCCAGAGTTAATCCAAAACCTCCCCCTGAAAAAGGACTCCAGAGGAATGCTCACCACCACCTCCACTTTGCAAGTAGCAGAACAACCCCATATTTTTGCTCTGGGAGACATAGCCAACTGTAAGGATGCCACAGGGTTGGAAGTTCCTGCCACTGCTCAAGCAGCCTTCCAACAAGCAGACTACTGTGCCTGGAATATTTGGGCTTCTATAACGAAACGCCCCTTCCTTCCTTTCCGTTACCAAAATTTAGGGGAAATGCTCACCTTAGGAGCAGACAGTGCAGCTTTGTCAGGTTTGGGGCTGGAATTAGATGGCTCTTTAGGCTATATAGCACGCAGGCTAATATATCTCTATCGCTTACCCAGTCTCAAACACCAATTGAAAGTGGGTTTAAATTGGGTTGCTGGGCCCATAATAGACTCCCTCAATCTTAACCCCTCCTAACCCTTCCGGGCCTCTGGATGAAACATTCTTAAAACCCATGATTTTACAAATACCCCCAGAGCTGGAAATGACAAGCGATCAGTTTTTCCACCTCTGTCAACTCAACCCAGATTATCCCATAGAACGCTCCGCTACAGGAGAATTGATGATTATGTCTCCAGCAGGTTCGGAAACAGGGAATCGGAACTTGAAATTAGTGCAGCAACTGGCTAATTGGACAGATAAAGATGGTACAGGAATCGCCTTCGATTCCTCAGCAGGTTTTACCCTTCCCAACGGAGCAACGAGAGCATCTGATGCAGCTTGGATTAAGCTAAAAAGGTGGAACGCTATTCCCAGTGAAATGCAGGTTCAATTTGCTCCCCTTTGTCCTGATTTCGTGGTAGAGTTGTGTTCCCCCAGGGATAATCTCTCCATTTTAAAAGATAAACTGCAAGAATACATGGAAAATGGTGCTTCCTTAGGCTGGTTAATTGACTGCAAAAATCGCCAAATTTATATTTACCGCCCATCCATGGAAGTAGAATGTTTAGATAATCCCACTACCGTGAATGGCCATTCCATCTTACCAGGCTTTCTCCTGAATTTGCCACCAATTTGGTAATCTACTTTAAAAACTCAACCCTAGGGAGAATAATCAAATGACTATTCAAATAGAATCAGATTTAAAAGAAGTCCTCGGAGAAATTAATCAGAAACTGGACGCCTTAAAGAAAGACGTCACAGATATTAATTTGAGGTTAACCAAAGTGGGAACTCAATTTGAAGGAGCAACGGAGGATATCAAAGATATCAAAGGTTCACAACAAGCACAAAATTGGACATTGATTGGCATTCTCATTACAGCAGTGGGAGGGTTTTTAGTAGCCGTCAGACGTTTTGTCTTTTCGGCTAATCCTTAAAAGGCATCCTACATATCACTTATCTTTACTTCCTCTTTTATTTCTGAAGTAATGGATACCGCCTAAGGATACTGCAAATATAATTGCAGGTAGATGCCCAAATTCAAAAGGTACATCTTTAAAAGCTATTTCCGATATACCTGACAACATAGGATGACCATGATTACTGCGAATATTTACGTGAACATATCGAGTTGTTGTGGCATCAAAAGAAAATGTCTCACCTGATATTGTTCCTTCTTCATCTCTTTCAGTTGCATTAAAAGTCCCCAAGCTTGTTGTACCTCCGTTCCCAAAATTATTATCGGTATCACGGAATAACTCAAATTCATTTATACCATCTTCCCCATCTTCATTCCACAATGCCAATGCTGAGATGGTGACGAAATTATCAAACTCAAAGGTTAAAATTCCTGTTCGGTTGCCACTAGAACTAAACCATGAATTTCTAGCATCAATTCGCGAATGCGTCGCTGATGCAACATAATTCGCAAATTCAGTAGAGCGACTGGTATAACTTGTTGATAACCCACTTTGGTTTATTAAGTTGATTGGTAAGAACTGATCAGAGAAAGCATCTACACTTGAGGTAACTCTCTCAGGCTGTAGGATAGTAGTAGTGACAGCATCAGCAGGGCCCCTACCGAGAGTGAGGAGTGCAGCAGTAATGCCCAGAGTGGTAGTTAGTGGTTTTTTCATGAGAAAGGAAGTCCTATAAGAACATCCTAAGTCTAGTAGATGTTCGTTTCCTCATGGAACCCCAAAACAGGAAAAATTTACCAAACTCTCGAAAATTTTGAATTTCAACAGGCCGTAGGATGGTACGTTAGGAGTGCAGCAGTAGTCGCCAGAGTGGCAGCTAATTTATTTTTCATGAATAATCCAGAAAATAGTAAATCACTAATCTAAGTCAGGAATATCAATGAGTTCAGGAGAAATGTGGCAAATAAGCTGGCTGACACCTAGTCATGGTATAATGTTGGGACTGCTGTTGGGGTTTGCCATGGCCCACAGCGGTTTAGCTGCTTTGCGAACTTACGGCGAAGCCAAAATTGGCCCTCGACTCTATCGGGTATTGTTTGCTATAGTCAGCATTCCCTTCGTTACCATTCTGATTATTTATTTTTTCAATCATCATTACGACGGGTTGATTCTTTGGCAGGTACAAGGAATACCGGGAGTAAAAACCTTTGTTTGGATCCTCTCAGCTATTTCCTTTCTCTTTCTTTATCCAGCCACATTTAATTTATTAGAAATAGCCGCCATTGCCCAACCGAAAGTTCATCTTTATTCTCAGGGTATCATTCGGATCACTCGTCATCCCCAAATGGTAGGACAAATAATTTGGTGTATCGCTCACACTCTTTGGATTGGTAGTAGTTTTACTCTCCTCACTTCCCTGGGTTTGATTGCCCATCACTTGTTTGCTGTTTGGCATGGCGATCGCCGTCTCCAACAACGCCATGGGGAAGCTTTTACCACCGTCAAAGCCAACACCTCTGTTATTCCTTTCCTCGCCATTATAGATGGGAGGCAAAACTTCCCTTGGTTAGAATTTGTTCGCCCAGCTTATCTGGGAGTTACTGCCTTTGTTATTTTACTCTGGTGGGGACATCCTTGGTTAATAATGATGACAGCCAAAGTAAACTGGTGATTACAGTTTCACCCAGAGACACAGAGGCCCAGAGAGAGAGGCGCTGCGGACTATGGGCGTCCAGCGGCGGTTCATAATTTAATTATTAAGAAATAAAAATTAGCATGTTTTCCGTTGATCCCCATTGGTTGTATCATTATCTCAATATAACAAACGCAATTTAAAATTCCAAGATAATGATAGTTTCAATCAACGAGCAAACCTTTGTTCAGGAGGTTTTAACATCGGATAAACCTGTTATCGTCCATTTTTGGGCACCTTGGTGCGGTTTGTGTCGGGCGATAGAACCGATTTTGGCCACATTTCAGTTTCGGTGGGAAGATGAAATTCAATTAGTGGGGTTGAACGCCGATTTGTCTCTGCGGTTAGCTAGCGCTTATCGGCTCACTACCCTTCCTACTCTCATTTTATTCCAGTCTGGTAATGTTATCCATCGACTGGAAGCCTTCCAAGGACGAGAAGGACTGTACCAACATCTAGAAAAAATGGTGGTTAATCTCGTTCCTCAATCAGTTTAGCTTGTTGGTAGGGGGATAAGATGTGCCACAATGATGAGCGGTAATTTCGAGGAAAGTAACAAAGTAGGCGTTAGCAATGGAACCGCTTTATCATTACGCTTGGTTGATTCCCTTCCTACCACTAGCAGGGGCGACACTTGTGAGTTGTGGGCTGATCTCCTTCAACAAAGCAACCAATAGTCTCCGACAAATTAATGCCTTCTTTGTCATCTCTGTCCTGGGAGCGTCCATGGTTCTCTCTTTGGCCCTACTGAGGAGTCAAATTCAAGGACATGAGGCTTACACCCGCACCTTTGAATGGGCAGCAGCGGGGAATTTTCACCTTTCCATGGGCTATACTATCGACCACCTCAGTGCACTCATGCTGGTCATCGTCACTACTGTAGCTTTGTTGGTGATGATTTACACCGATGGCTATATGGCTCACGATGCCGGTTATGTACGGTTCTATGCCTATTTGAGTCTCTTTAGTTCCTCCATGTTGGGGCTGGTGGTGAGCGCTAATTTGGTGCAAATCTATATCTTCTGGGAATTGGTGGGCATGTGTTCCTATCTGCTTATCGGTTTCTGGTTTGATCGCCCTGCGGCAGCAGATGCCTGTCAAAAAGCCTTTGTCACCAACCGGGTGGGGGATTTCGGCTTGCTGTTGGGTATGCTGGGTTTGTATTGGGCTACAGGCAGTTTTGAATTCCATGTTATGGGGGAACGACTCACCGAATTAGTCTCCTCCGGGCATTTAGGGGCTGGTCTGGCAGCCCTTTTTGCTGTTTTGGTTTTTTTAGGTCCCGTAGCCAAATCAGCCCAATTCCCCCTCCACGTTTGGCTCCCAGACGCTATGGAGGGTCCAACCCCCATTTCTGCTCTCATTCACGCCGCGACAATGGTAGCAGCTGGGGTTTTCCTAATTGCTCGCATGTACCCGGTATTTGAACATGTACCGGCAGCCATGACAGTAATTGCTTGGACTGGAGCTTTTACAGCTTTCCTGGGAGCCACCATCGCCCTCACCCAAAATGATATTAAAAAGGGTTTAGCTTATTCTACTATTTCCCAACTGGGTTACATGGTCATGGCTATGGGGATTGGCTCCTATACAGCAGGACTGTTTCACCTCATGACCCACGCCTATTTTAAGGCCATGCTCTTCCTCTGCTCCGGTTCCGTGATTCACGGTATGGAAGGGGTAGTAGGTCATGATCCCGTGTTAGCTCAGGATATGCGGGTTATGGGGGGATTGCGGAAATACATGCCTATTACTGCTACCACCTTTTTAATCGGTACTTTGGCAATTTGCGGTATACCCCCTTTTGCTGGTTTTTGGTCGAAAGATGAAATCTTAGGACAAGCTTTTACCGCCAATCCCGCCCTCTGGGCTGTGGGTTGGTTAACCGCTGGGCTGACTGCTTTTTATATGTTCCGCATGTACTTCATGACCTTTGAAGGGGAATTTAAAGGTAAGGATGAGTCCCGGATCGCCCAGCTATCTCAAGGCCATGACAGTCACAGTCATGATGGTCATAGTACCTCTCCTCATGAGTCTCCCCTCACCATGACCTTTCCCCTCATGATTCTAGCAATTCCTTCTGTAGCCATTGGTTTGCTGGGTCGTCCGTGGCACAATGTGTTCGAGGAATTTATATATGCTCCCGGAGAAGCAATTACAGAAGCAATCCATTTTGACAAGACGGAGTTCTTAACTATGGGGGGACTGTCAGTGTTGATTGCGGTGGTAGGGATTGTCTTCGCTTTCTTAACCTATCGTCTGGGGAAAATCAATGCAGGGGCGATCGCTGCCAAATACCAGTCTCTTTATCAGTTTTCTCTCAACAAGTGGTACTTCGACGAGATTTATGACTCCTGGTTTGTCCGGGGTAGTCGCCGTTTGGCACGACAAATTATGGAAGTAGACTTCCGGGTTGTAGACGGTGCCGTCAATTTAACCGGTTTGTTAACTATTGTCAGTGGTGAAGGATTGAAATACCTAGAAAACGGTCGTGCTCAATTCTACGCTCTGATTGTTTTCGGTGCTACTTTGAGCTTTGTGCTCATCTTCAGTATTACTTGATCTCGCGCAAAGGCGCAAAGGCGCAAAGGTAAGGTTTACCGGAGAGGGGCGAGCTGCGCGGCAGCTCCCTCGACTCTAATAAGAAGATTTGCCCACCCTACGCCATACCAAACAAGAAAAATGACAGAATTTCCCTGGCTCACTATTACCATTCTCTTTCCCATCGCCGCAGCTTTGTTCATTCCGTTTATTCCTGATAAAGATGGCAAAACCGTGCGGTGGTATGCCCTCATCATCGGGCTGATAGACTTTGCTTTGATTGTCTATGCATTCTTAATGGGCTACGATTTGAGCAATCCAGGACTACAATTGGTAGACAGTTACTCCTGGATCCCTCAAATTAACCTAAATTGGTCCGTAGGGGCAGACGGCTTATCCATGCCCCTCATTCTCCTCACAGGCTTTATTACTACCCTAGCCATCATGGCAGCTTGGCCCGTTACTTTCAAGCCCAAGCTCTTTTACTTCTTGATGTTGGCTATGTACGGTGGTCAAATCGCCGTCTTTGCTGTTCAGGATATGCTGCTCTTTTTCCTCGTTTGGGAATTGGAGTTGGTGCCAGTTTACATGATTTTGTCCATTTGGGGGGGCAAAAAGCGTCTCTATGCTGCCACCAAATTTATCCTCTATACGGCAGGTAGTTCCCTTTTTATCCTCATCGCTGCCCTAGCCATGGCATTTTATGGCGATACCTTCACCTTTGATATGAGGGCGATCGCCGCCAAAGAATTTCCCTTCAACCTGGAAATCTTACTCTACGGCGCTTTCCTCTTTGCCTACGCAGTCAAACTGCCCATCTTCCCCTTCCACACCTGGCTCCCAGACGCTCACGGGGAAGCTACAGCCCCAGCCCACATGCTCCTGGCGGGGATTCTGCTGAAAATGGGGGGTTATGCCCTGTTGCGCATGAATGCGGGCATGTTACCCAACGCTCATGCTGTCCTTGCTCCCGCCCTAGTCATTCTGGGAGTAGTTAACATTATCTACGCAGCTTTAACTTCCTTTGCTCAAAGGAACCTGAAGCGGAAAATTGCCTATTCCTCCATTTCCCACATGGGATTTGTTTTAATTGGGCTTGCCTCCTTTACCGATATAGGGGTTAGCGGTGCCATGCTGCAAATGATATCCCATGGATTAATTGGCGCCAGTCTCTTCTTCATGGTGGGTTGTACCTACGATCGCACCCACACCCTCATGCTGGATGAAATGGGGGGTGTAGGGCAAAAGATGAAGAAGGTATTTGCCATGTGGACTACCTGTTCCATGGCTTCCCTTGCCTTACCAGGAATGAGCGGTTTTGTAGCAGAAATAATGGTCTTTATAGGCATAGCCACCAGCGATGCCTATAGCTCTTCCTTTAAAATCTTAGTAGTATTCCTGGCAGCGGTTGGGGTCATTCTCACCCCCATTTATCTCCTCTCCATGCTGCGGGAAATGCTCTACGGTCCAGAAAACAAACAATTGGTCAAAAAGGAAGTTCTGGTGGATGCGGAACCCCGGGAAGTATTCATTATCGCCTGTCTCCTCATCCCCATCATCGGTATTGGTTTATATCCCAAAATTGTCACCCAAATTTACGATGCTACCACCACGGAATTAACCGCCCTAATGCGTAATTCCGCACCATCTTTAACCCATAATACTGCGTTAGCCTTTAAACAGTCTCCATCAATACCCAACAAAGGATTAAACTAATGTAGGGGCCCACAGCGGTGCGCTCATCAGAATTGTAGGTTGGGTTTCGTGACCTCAACCCAACAAGCCCTTGGAGATTTGTGTTGGGTTTTGCGATGGCTCTACCCAACCTACTATATAATATGTTAAAAAAGTCTACAAAACGAAGCTAGAGGCAACACAGGTCGAAAAACGTTAGATTCTTAGCCCGTTTATAAAATTTTTCCCCTAAGGTGGGCGATGCCTACTTAGTGAAATGAACAAATTAAATTTACGGTTTCAATTTTTTTTATTATTTTTAGCAATTATTGTCATCGCTCTATTTTTATTTTCCGCCAATAATGCAGAAGCAAGACATACCCTGGAAACCAGCTATAGTCTAGCAAATAAGGATTGGTGCGCTCCATTAAACTTCAAAGATAATGCTCAATATTTATCCAATCAGTTAAGCATGCTGACAGCAGAATCAGCATCTCCCCCCGGCATCCGCGATGGCGGAGGGCTAACTCTTGTGGGCACATTCAAAAATATTTGTGCTCCTGATGAAGTGAGAAATTTACTCCCTTGGTATTATCAATGGGACTTTTTGGAATGTTAGGAATACTTATCCTCGTGATGTTCAAAGACACCGGACTAACGTTTTTAGGTCCTATTAAAAAGCCCCTAGATGCTCTTGGGGAAGTGATTAACGTCCTGAGAGGCATTGTTACTCTACCCATTGCTGTCACCTATTTTTCCGATGGTACCGCCTATGAAATTGCTGATTTGATTGTGTCAATATCTCATGGTCTCCTACCAGTTGCTCATGCAGCAGAGAGCGTAACGTTAGCTAGTCCTTCCGCCCTATTGCTTTTACCAGGTAAAATCATAGGCACAATGATGGGTTTGCTCATATATAGTGTAGTTTGGATCCTGGGTAATACTATTGAAGTTCTTATCCTTATTTCCCCTGTTCCTTTCATTGACACTGCCTTAAAAAGCCTGCGGTCATTTCTGCTGGTGGTTTTTACATTCATTGCTTACCAATTTCCAGTCCAGGGTGCTATAATAGCATTGATAATTATCTTTATATCCTGGCGTGTTTTTTGCTGGTCATACCGTTTATTCACCTTTGGTTTTCTCTTTGGTGCTGATTTTCTTGGGTTTTGTGCTAATTTTTTCAAGGAAAAACGACAAAATACTACTATGGAGGAAAAAAATGGCATCCTTGCTTTTACTGGCGAAGGTATTGTTCGACCGAAAAACCGTTCTCTTGGACGCTTGTACAAGAATGAAAGTGGAGATTTAGAATTTATCTATTATCCCTGGTTGATATTACCGTCACGACATATTAGCCTTGATAAGGAAAATACGGTTGTAGTCAGGGGCAAAATCTTCAACGTTATTGGCAAAAGAGATTCATCAACTGAAAAGAACCAAACCTTATTCACACTTCCTCCCCGTTACCGTGGAAAGGAAGATTCTCTTGGAACATACCTAGAACTGCCAATTATAAAATAGCAACTGATTTGTTGGTTTTCGTACCTCAACCAAACAACGCAAAACCATAAACTATGTTGGGTTTCGCTTTCGCTCTACCCAACCTACGATTATTTTGGTCTGGTTATCGGATGTGATATCAGTAACCTATCCGCGTTTATCTGCGTTTATCTGTGGGACGCAAAGCTTCGCAATCAAAAGTTACAATATATTAAGACAGGGTAATTATCTTTTCCTCTTTCCATCTATAATTGAGGATAGTCAGAGCAGATAATGCATAATGCCCTATTTTTTTTCATACTTACTTAATATCCATGAACGAATACGAAACAACTTTTTTATTGCGAGTCCAGCCCTTACTGAGACAACTTTATGACGACAAAACTGTAGAGATAGCTATCGATAATATTTTTAACCTCCTGCAAAACAACTTTTGCTCCTCCCTAGAGGAAAATATCTATAAGTGGAGCGAAGATAACGTTATTTTAATTACCTATGGGGACAGCATCAAAGGCAATGCCGATGAAAAACCCCTAGTAACACTACATAATTTTCTCACCAAACACCTCCAAGACACCATTACTGGAGTTCACCTGCTGCCATTTTTTCCCTACTCCTCCGACGATGGCTTTGCTGTCATAGACTATCTCGCTGTGAATCCAGATTTGGGAGATTGGGAAGATATTAAAAAGATTAGCAACCAGTTTAATTTAATGGTAGATTTGGTTATCAATCACATTTCCAGCAAGAGTGAGTGGTTCAGACAATTTAAGCAAGGAATCAAACCGGGAGTGGATTATTTTATCGAAGTAGATCCATCCACAGATCTGTCGGCAGTAGTTCGTCCTCGAAGCAGTCCCTTATTGGCTAAAGTGGATACAGTAAACGGTCAGAAACATGTATGGGCAACCTTCAGTCACGACCAAATCGATCTGGATTTTACTAACCCCGATGTCTTGCTCGAATTTATCAAAATCATTCTCTTTTACGTCCAAATCGGTGCCAAATACATTCGCTTAGATGCTATTGGTTACCTCTGGAAAAAAATCGGCACTAGTTCCATTCATCTTCGCGAAACTCACACTATGATTAAACTGCTGCGGGAAATACTGCAAATGGTAGATTCATCAGTAGCTTTAATTACGGAAACTAACGTACCTAATCGAGAAAACCTCAGTTATTTTGGCAATCGAAATGAGGCTCATTTGATTTACAATTTTAGCCTCCCTCCTTTGATTATCAATGCCTTAATCAGAGGAGAATCTAATCATTTAATGACCTGGATGATGAGTATGCCCCCCGCTCCCCTAGGGTGTGCTTATCTCAATTTTACTGCCTCCCATGATGGGATCGGACTTCGTCCTGCTGAAGGAATCCTGACTCCAGAAGAGTCGGCAACTTTGGTGGAGACCATGAAGCAATTCGGCGCGGAAATTAGCATGAGAACTGGGAATGATGGTCAAGAGCATCTTTATGAAGTTAATATTTCCCTTTTTGATGCTTTCAAGGGAACAATCAAAGGAGAAGATGAATGGCAAATAGAGCGGTTTCTCTGCTCGCAAATTATTGCTATGTCCATAGAGGGCATTCCCGCTTTCTACATTCACAGTTTGTTAGCAACTCCTAATGACGTAGAACATGTTCGCCAAACTGGGAGGAAACGCTCCATTAATCGTCACCAATGGAATGAAGTAGCATTAGCACAACAGCTAAATAATCCCAATTCTAACCAATCGCGAGTCTTAAAAGAGCTTTCTCGCTTAATTCGTATCCGTCGCCGTCAGAAAGCTTTTCACCCCAATGCTACTCAATATACCCTCCATTTGGGCAACTCCCTATTTGGCTTTTGGCGACAGAGTATGAGTCGAGATCAGAGCATTTTTTCCATTCATAATGTCACCGATCGCCCCCAGATACTATACTTATCAGAATTAAATATTTACGATACTGATAACTGGTGCGACTTAATGGGATCTGGGCAACTTGAGGATATCCGTGGTAAATTGACTTTTGATCCATATCAGTCCGTATGGCTGACAAATAAATCCTGTGCTATTCTTGACAAATATACCACGTAATGTAAGATGGGGGGATAGGGAGATTGGGAGATTGGGAGATTGAGGGATTGTTTTACAGAACCTCTCCCCAGCTCTCCACCCTGCAAGACTTAAGTTGGGAGGATGTTTCATGAAAGTAAATTTGCAGGCAGTTTTGAGCGATTCCCATGTTGACGTAAATAAAAAGAGTAACCAGCGTCAACTTGCTATTTCCATCGCTGCCCTGGGGGATTTAAAAGAGCGCAATTTACCTTTGAATCTTTGTTTAGTACTGGATCGCAGCGGTTCCATGCAAGGACAACCTATAGAAAGGGTAAAAGAGGCTGCCATTAGCTTAGTCAAAAAATTACAACCGAGGGATCGCCTGTCCATCATCTCTTTTAATCATCAAGCCAAGGTATTAGTACCCAACGCAATGGTAGGAGAAATGGATGACGTTAAAAATCAGCTTCGCCACCTAAAAGCTGATGGAGGAACAGCCATTGATGAAGGGATGAAACTGGGTTTAGATGAAGTAATCAAAGGTAAACAAGACAGTGTTGCCCAAATTTTCCTCCTCACTGACGGGGAAAACGAGCATGGGGATAATCAACGGTGTCTCAAACTGGCAGAGTCAGCCTCTTCTCATAACGTTACCTTGAACACCTTAGGATTTGGCAGTCATTGGAATCAAGACCTGTTAGAAAAAATTGCCGATTCTGTTAGGGGTACTCTAGCTTACATCGAACGCCCCGAACAGGCAGTGGAAAAGTTCGGCCAGCTGTTTAGTCGCATTCAGTCCGTAGGTTTAACCAATGCCTATCTTTTAATGGAGTTAATGCCCCAAGTGCGATTAGCCGAACTGAAACCAGTAGCACAAGTAGCCCCAGATACCATTGAACTGCCAGTAGAGCAAGAAGGGGCACGTTATATCTTCCGCTTAGGAGACTTAATGGGCAATGTTTCCCGAGTCATATTGGCTAATCTCTATTTGGCGAACCTCTCTTTAGGAATGAATACCATTGCCAAGGTGCAGGTGCGCTATGACGACCCTGAAACCGGGAAAGAAAAGTTACTTTCGGAAACAATACCTGTGGAAATCCAGGTACAACAGGCATATCAACCTCAACTGGATCCAACAGTACAGAAACATATCCTGGCTTTGGCTAAATATCGTCAAACTCAGATTGCCGAGACAAAATTGCAACAAGGCGATCGCTCTGGTGCTGCCACCATGCTCCAAACTGCTGCCAACACTGCCCTCCAACTGGGAGATAAATCCGGGGCGACGGTGTTGCAAACCAGCGCTACTCGCTTGCAATCTGGCTCCGAACTTTCCCCAGCAGAGCAGAAAAAAACCCGCATTGTGTCTAAGACTATCCTACAAGAATAAATTCGGTCGATTATCCGAATTTGATATAAGCAACTGTGTCGAACCTTTGTTTATTTTTTTGTTTCATACCAAGTTTTTTTGATATGATAAATATCTCAAAGGATATGAACACAGAGGACAAAAATGGCAGTTCGAGTAGGGATTAACGGCTTTGGCAGAATCGGCAGGTTAGCTCTCAGGGCTGGTTGGGGATATCCAGAATTAGAGTTTGTCCATATCAATGAAATTAAAGGTGGAGCAGTGACAGCAGCTCACCTGCTTCAATTCGATTCTGTTCATGGTCCCTGGAAAAAGTCAGTAGAGGTCGAAGACGATACCCTCCTTATTGAGGGTAAATATCTCAGTTTCAGCGAATATTCCACCCCAGGGGAAGTACCTTGGGAGGATTTCGGGGTGGATATAGTCTTGGAGAGTTCCGGAGAATTCCGCACACCCTCCACCCTGAAACCCTACTTTAAACGAGGAGTGGCCAAAGTAATTGTGGCTGCACCTGTCAAGGAAGAAGCTTTAAATATTGTCATGGGGGTAAATGACCATCTCTACGAGGAGTCAAAACACCATCTCTTGACAGCAGCTTCCTGCACTACCAACTGTTTAGCACCTGTAGTTAAAGTAATTCACGAAGCACTGGGTATTCGTCATGGGGTAATTACCACCATTCATGACGTCACCAATACCCAAACTATTGTGGATAAGCCCCACAAAGATCTCCGCCGTGCTCGCTCTTGCTTACAATCTCTAGTCCCCACTACAACTGGTTCAGCCACAGCTATTACCCTCATTTATCCAGAATTAAAAGGCAAACTGAATGGTGTTGCAGTGAGAGTCCCTTTGCTCAACGCTTCCCTGACAGACTGCGTGTTTGAAGTCCAAAAACCCACCACAGTAGCAGAGGTAAATAGCTTATTAAAAACCGCAGCCAACACCCCACCTCTAGAGGGAATTCTCGGTTATGAAGAACGTCCTTTAGTCTCCATAGACTACAAAGATGACCCCCGTTCATCCATAATAGATGCCCCTTCAACTATGGTCATCGATGATACTCAAGTTAAGATTTTGGCCTGGTACGACAACGAGTGGGGATACGCAAATCGCATGGTAGAACTGGCTTGCAAGGTTGCCACCATCCCAAAATAAGATGAGACAATTCAAGAAAATTATTATGCAAACAAATATAAGTTAATAAACCCTCTCTTTTCTCTTTCTCGGCGTCCTCTGCGTCTCTGCGGTTCTATTCTATTATCAGGAAAAATCATGCATACAATAAAGTTATATTTAAACAACTCTGCACTGAGTAACTATTTGATTGTAACAGCAGCCTATTGGGGATTGACCATCACTGATGGAGCCATAAGGATGTTAGTGCTGTTGCACTTCCATACCCTGGGCTATACTCCAACCCAAATTGCCTTTCTCTTCCTATTTTACGAAATATTTGGGGTAGTGACCAACTTCTTCGGTGGCTGGATCGGTTCTCAACTGGGCTTGAGGTTTACCCTCTATAGTGGCATTGGTTTACAAGTCTTTGCCCTAGTGATATTGGGCTGGCTCAATCCTAGCTGGGCTGTCTGGTTCCAGGTAACATATGTCATGGTAGCCCAAGCTCTCTCCGGTATTGCCAAAGACTTGACTAAAATGAGTGCTAAGAGCGCTGTGCGCTTAATAGTGCCAAAAAATGCAGAGTCTCGTTTGTTTAAATGGGTGGCAATCCTCACCGGTTCTAAAAATACCCTGAAAGGTTTGGGTTTCTTTGTGGGTACAGTACTTTTGGAGGTATTTGGTTTTGGGAATGCCTTGTTTATTCAAGCAGGGGTCTTGTTTTTGCTCTGTCTGACGGGGGTGTTGCTGCCCGCAGATCTGGGTAAGATTAACAAAAAGGTCAAGTTCACCGAACTATTCTCTAAGAGTAAAGAGATTAATATGCTCTCTGCTGCCCGTTTCTTCCTCTTTGGCTCCCGAGATGTTTGGTTTGTGGTAGCCCTCCCCGTCTTCCTCTATGAAACCTTAGATTGGTCTTTTATGCAGGTGGGGGGATATATGGCTAGTTGGGTGATTGGCTATGGTATAGTCCAGTCTTTAGCCCCAAGTATACTAGGTAAGGAGGCTCCTGTCCAAGGGAAGACGATTCAAGTGTGGACATTTGCCCTCACAGCAATTCCTGGGGCGATCGCCATTGCCTTACTCTGTGGTTTACCTGCTCAAATTGTCATTACGGGGGGGTTAATTATCTTTGGGATTGTCTTTGCCTTCAACTCCGCAGTCCATTCCTACTTGGTGTTAGCATATACTGAAGATAAAGATGTGACCCTAAATGTGGGCTTCTACTACATGGCCAATGCGGGAGGAAGGTTGCTAGGTACCGTCACCTCTGGTATAATTTTCCAACTTTTTGGCTTAGGGGCATGTTTGTGGATTTCCAGTCTGTTTATCTTCGCAGCTTTTATCTTTTCTTTGCAGCTAACTGATTAAAACTTGGATCATATGGGGTAAATTTCCTCAATGACCGTTGTACAAAGCTTTCGGGAGATTGCTATAACTAGTAATTAGTACTAGTAACTGCTATAGTGATAGGGATATCACAAACTGGTTAGGGAAAAGATTCAACCTATGCCCGACTTAATCCTCTATAGCGCTATTTTTGTCATCAGTTTAGCCGTACTGATAAAATCCTCAGATTATTTTACTGATGCGGCTGAAAAATTCGGCTTATTGATTGGTTTATCACCTTTTATCATCGGGGTTACCATAGTCTCCATTGGTACCTCCCTTCCTGAGTTAATTTCTTCCTTGTTTGCTGTCTGGGCTAATTCATCGGAAATTGTCATTGGTAATGTGGTGGGTTCCAACATTGCCAATATTTTTCTTGTCATTGGTGCTGCTTCAGTTATAAGTTACAAGCAGAGTATCAATATAACTTATAATCTCATCAGGGTAGATTTACCTTTATTCGTAGGTTCGGCATTTTTGTTGGCTTTAGAAGTTTGGGACGGTGAATTTCCTAAAGGAGAAGCTTGGCTTCTGATTCTTGGTTATTTGATGTATATCTTCTATACTCTCAATGGAACAGAAGAACAGGAAGTGACGGAGAATGATTCGGAAGAACCGATTAAAAGAAATAGTAAGACTATTATCATTCAACTGCTTATTATTATAATAAGTGCAATTTTTCTTTATCTTGGGGCAAAATATACCATCGATTCCGTGATAAAAATATCGGAAGTCTTGGAATACGGCAAAGAAATCATTGCCGTGACTGCCGTGGCTTTGGGAACCTCCTTACCGGAATTAATCGTTACTGTTAATGCCAGCCTCAAAGGTAAAGCAGAACTAGCAGTGGGGAATGTTTTGGGCTCCAATGTTTTTAATACCTTTGTGGTAATGGGAGTTCCCGGGTTAATTGGCACCTTGACTATTCCCAAAACAGTTATTATGGGGGGACTTCCCACCATGATTGCGGGAACTATTTTACTCTTCTTTGTAGCTCAAGACCAACAGTTGACTGTTTGGGAAGGATGGTTATTCTTTATCTTTTATGGCTGGTTTATTGGCCAAACCTTTGGTTTGCTCTAGTAATGGACGGAATAGATGAGAATGTTCGGGATGATAAAGACGGGATCTTGCATTCTTGAGATGGTTACTGCTCAAAGCAGGACTGACTATATAAAGAGTTGTGCGAATTAGATTTTCTGACTGGGTAATTGCTGCCATTTCTTCCAGGGGTACCACCCAGATTTTTTCTGAGGGCCAACCGATACAGAAACAGACTGCCACCGGGGTATCTGGGGCATAATGGAGGAGTAATTGTTCCTGAGCTGCTTCTACATGACGAGCAGCTAAATAAAGGCATAAACTGGCTTTATGAGCAGCTAAAGCAGCTAACTCCTCTCCTGGTGGCATCTTCGATGCATTCCCGCTGATGCGAGTGAGAATAATGGTTTGTACCAACTCCGGTATGGTTAATTCCGTTCCCAGTTTTGCCGCTGCTGCTTGGAAAGCGCTAATACCAGGAATCAGTTCAAAGGGAATGTCTGCCGCTGTTAGGGCCTGTATTTGTTCGTTAACAGCACTGTAGAGGCTCAGATCCCCGGAATGAAGTCGCGCCACCGTAAGATTGGCTCGCACTCTTTCAATCATTAAGGGGACTATTTCTTCCAGGGTTTTATTCCCCGTCCGTATTAATTCCGCATCCTGACGAGCACCTTGGAGAATTTGCCGGGGTACCAGGGAATCGGCAAAAACAATCACATCTGCTTGGGCAATAATTTTTTGGGCTTTGACGGTGAGCAATTCCGGGTCTCCCGATCCGGCACCGATGAGATAAACTGCTGGTTTTAGGTTCATAAGAAAGTTTCACGCAGAGTCGCAAAGGCGCAGAGAGAAGGAAGAGTTTAATTGTATTAATAGTACTATAGCAATGAATGCCCTTTTTTAGGCGCACACCTCCCCCATTCTGCCGTTAATTGTTAAGAATTGTCCCCAAAAAATCATTAAATATACGTAAATTTATTTCCTATAGATAAAGTTTTCCCTGCTTCCGATTCAGGTGTTATAGTATTGACAGCAAGACGATAAAAATGATTAAAACGAGACTTATTTACCCAGGGTGGTAAATATTTTTGCCGCTGAGCGCTCAAGATTTTTTGGAAGTTAGGATATGGTTCTCCTGTTATGGCATTTCTGGTGGGGACAATGCAACGCTGACAGGGATTTATTCCTTGGAACAATAGGTCGCCTATCTTAAACTCCACTTTTTCTTCTACTGCGCCAAATAATCTATCTTCCCAAAAGGGAGGAACTCCGTCAATTTCTAAATTGCTCCTCAACCGCTTTCTCATATCTTCTACTGTTAAGAAACTAAACCAGGAAGCAACCGTTTCCAGAGTAGCTGTACTAATAATAGTGGGGCCGGAAGCAATAGTATCGTCAGGAAATCCGGTTATTTTATTTTGAACTAGTTGTACCGGGAAACTGAAATAATTGCTCAACCAAGTTTCTAGGTATTTTTGTTGGTGATCAACATGGAATGTGGCTTTTTTGTCTGTTCCTTGAATTTGTAAAGAGAGGGTGTTAGTATTATAATTGAAGGAAGAACGCAGGAGATGAATTTTACTGTGGCTTTTACCGTTGACGAAGTTTCCCTTTTGGTCTACTATAGCAAAGGAGCGATCTCCTTTCAATGCTCCACTTTTGAGAATGGTAGCTTGGTTGACAGCAACTGGATCTAAGGATTTAATGGGGTAGAGGAAGATTTTGGCTAGTTTGGGAGACATCTTAGGGTGTAGGTGTGGGGTGTCGGAATAGAGGGTTGCCAATCCGGTAGGGGATAAGGTATAGTCTATATAGTGGAGAAAGTGGGCGCAATAATAATAACTTAGCCTGCTGATTCCCAGATCGAAAGAAAAAAAATTGTTAATTTATGGGAAAGAACCAAGATAAGGATAAAGATAGCTTTCTCTATCCAAAAGGCAAATATCGCGGCAAGTTTACGCCGCAAAATCTCGTTTTTGACGCTAACCTTCAGGAGTTTGCCCAAAAAATTCTCATTATTTGCAGTTTGGAAGCCAATGGTAAAATCTCTCCTCTGAAAGCTTATCGGGAAATCAAAAGCCTTTGGCGTGAGTTAAAGCAGTCTAAGAAGGAACTGTTTGATATTCCAAATATGGATGAGTGAGCGCGGAGGGATTTGAACCCCCGACACCCAGAACCGGAATCTGGTGCTCTATCCCCTGAGCTACGCGCCCTCAACTTTCTCTACTATAACATGGAATTTCCGGTTTGGTCAAGTTTTTTTGGGGAATGTTTCACCCAGAGGCGCGGAGGCGCTGAGAGGCTGGTAAATCAACATAACGCTCTTTACTTCTTCTAGCCGCCATTATGGCGATTGCCGGTGGGCGCGCTGCTCATGCTATCACTCTTCTTGAATTTTTTAGTAATGTAAATCAATGCCAAGCTCCGGTTTATTCTAGACTTACGCCGCGATTTCGCCGGGCCACTCATCGCCGTAGTTGTGTTACTGTCGATACAGGAGGAGCAGGTGGAGCCAAAACTAATCATGCTGTTGCCCTATGGAACCTTCCTTTTTTCCCAAACCCATGACCGACATTCCTTTTACACTGGATCAACTCCGGATTCTCAAGGCCATCGTTGCCGAGGGAAGTTTCAAGCTGGCTGCTGAGAGTCTTTTTGTCTCCCAACCTGCTATTAGCCTTCAGGTACAGAACATAGAAAGGCAACTGAATGTTCCCTTATTTGACCGGGGGGGAAGGAAAGCTCAGTTAACAGAAGCAGGTAAACTGCTCCTCTCCTATGGGGAACAGCTCCTCAGCCTTTGTCAAGAAACCTGTCGGGCCATCGAAGATTTGCAAAACCTTCAGGGGGGTACCCTGATCGTCGGTGCTTCTCAGACTACGGGTACCTATCTCCTACCCCGAATGATTGGAATGTTCCGCCAAAAATATCCCCTAGTGAAGGTCCAGTTACAAGTTCATTCTACCCGACGCACTTCTTGGGCAGTGGCAAATGGACTGGTAGACTTAGCTATTATTGGGGGTGAGGTGCGGGGAGAACTGCAAGATATTTTAGAAATTATTCCCTATGCTGAAGATGAACTGGCATTAATTTTGCCCGCGTCTCATCCCTTGGCAGAGGTGGATAGGATTCAAAAAGAAGATTTGTATCAGTTGGGGTTTATTAACTTAGATTATCAATCTACTATACGGAAGGTGATTGAGCAAGTATTAACCTGCTCCGGTATTGATACGGAACGGCTGAAGGTGGAAATGGAATTAAACTCCGTTGAAGCGATTAAAAATGCGGTTCAGTCAGGGTTAGGAGCGGCTTTTGTCTCTACCACAGCCATAGAAAAAGAGTTGCATATGGGTATTATTCGCAGCGTTTGTGTAGAAGATGTTGTGGTTAAACGGACTCTTTCTGTTATTATTAATCCAAATCGCTATCGTTCTAAGGCAGCAGAAGCTTTTACCAAGGATATTCTACCACAGTTTTCTACCAATGGGGAATATTTGTTGGAAAAATTGTCTTTGCATAGTAACACTTTCGACCCTGGAAGCTAGTAGGGGCGGGGTCATCGATAAGGCCGAAAAATCTCTTCCTCCCTCTCTGCGTCTCTGTGCCGGAGCGTGAAACTTTCATCATTAAAAAATCATGCGCTTTGCGCAGCCCGCCTTCCGGAGGATTCCTGATTTGGAACAAAGGTAGAAATGGGAAATTCAATTCTATGCGGGCGACTCGTTCTGGGCGAAAAGTCGCGGCTTAATAGCCAAATGACATAACCCCAGGCTAGGTATTTTGTACCTTGACAACTAAATCAGGAATGTTGGTGAGGAGCTGGTCAGCAATCAGTCTTCCAAGTCCAACCGCTTAGGGGATAAGCGAATCTCTATCTGCCCACACGCAACTGTGAATTCAAGCAGGCGATAGGGGTTAGTCTCCGGGGCGTGAAGCTGGGAACAGGGCGGAATCAGACACGAAAGTGACCCTGCCTAATGCCGGAGAATCCATGGTCAACAGGTATCCTAGAAATAGGTACGCACTCACCGGAAAAAGCGTCTAATTTGTAGGAGTACAGCGTTTAGTTTGGGGGGAGACCTCCTTAATGGGCAACAAGAACCGATAACCAAAACCCTGCTGCGTTTTGCATAGGATAGCAGCATTCCTAGGGGGTCGGTAGGCGAAGTGGTGAGACCTAAAGATTCGGAACAATTTCTGATTTGGAACGAGGAAAAACGAATGGTTCTTTCTAAGCGGGGTGGTACCCGGAGAGGGAGGGCAGACATACCTCTATCGAGACCATTCGGATAGGACGCGGGAACGAAAGCCACGATGCTAAACAATTGCCCGCAATGTGTTGGAGCTAATTTCTATCCAAAAAGGTGACGCCTAGGCTGAAAATATGCTGTATACCACCGTGGAGACACGGATGAGAGGATAACCTAGTTCCGAATTTGAGGTCTGGGTAAGACGACAGCCGAGTAGGAATCATTTTCAAACTCAGGTTCCTGTAAAACCGAGTAAGAACCAGTAAAACTGATGCTGGATAGGACAGGCAAAGATTGCCACAACCTGACGCACCAAACTAGATAGAGGCAATCAACGGATTTTATGCCCTTTGCGGTAGGTTTCAATCCACAGGTCATAGGAGCCGTGTGAGGTGAAAGTCTCACGCACGGTTCTGAAAGGGAGCTGGGGTGGGCGACCACTCCTTCGACCCGAACTAACCAATGGAGAAATCCGTAAATTTACGGATATTAGGTTCGTGAAAAGCAAGAACGATATCCTCCTTGAGAACCCCCATTTTCATTAATTCATCAGCCACATCAATTTCCGTGCCATTATGCTGTAACCATACCTTACTATTTTTTAGATCAAAATGTAAAACGCAGCCATACATCCGTTTGCGATTGTGCCAGCCAACATAAAATACTAGATAGTGGTCTCTTTCGGAATCACAAATAATTTGAGTTTCAATGTCCTCATAGGATGCACTGCGATCCGAGAAAGACATTAAGAGATTTTTAATACATTCTCTGTACTTTGCTAATTTATCCATCTTACTATACTATCATTAGTAGGGTCAAAAACCAGCAGTTTAACGCTAGCAGATTGAATGACAGTTTGAATAAATCGCTGTTGAAAAAAGGTGGTCTGAGCATTTAAGCTCACAGCAAGATATAAAATTCGCTCTGGTTCCGATTCTGCTAAAGCACAGCGATAATTAATAAACTGTCCTAGAGCAGTGTGAAATTCAGATATAGTGGAAGGTGCTAAAAAACTCTTCACTTCAACAGCGATTTTTTGACTTTCTTTTTCGGCAGCAATTATTTTTTCTGCTCCCAAGTCAATATATATCTGCACCAGTTCAATACGCAGGTAGAGGGGGTCATGGGTAATCGTCCAGCCATCTTTTTCTAGAGCAGTTTTGACGTTATCGTGAAAAGTGTCTTTTGCTACCATATTATCCTGTCCTACTCTCTGCGTCTCTGTGCCTCTGCGTGAAACAAAATTATTTCTTATCTGCGATTGCCCGGGTGCAAGACCAGTTACTAGGGAGAGCAGAGGGCCACCCCATACGCAAAGCTTCGGGACAGATAGTGGTTATTGTTAGCTGACAGTCAATGAGCTGAAAACCTTCCTTTTCCGTTTGTTTCAGACTTTGCTTTAAAATGGAGTCATTATTAAATTCAATAGTCTTATTACACTGAACGCAGACGATATGATGGTGATGGTGGGGATAGGGCTGATTTAATTCATAATGCTTGTGGCCTTCTGCTAACTCTAGTTCCCGCAGAATACCCATGCGAGACATGAGTTTCACACTGCGATAGATAGTAGAGAGACTGATACCTTCTCCCTGTTCTTCCAGCAAATCGTGCAGTTCTTCAGCGCTGAGATGGTTGCCTCGGGGCAGATTTTGAAAGAGATGGAGAATCTTCTCTCGCTGGGGTGTCATGCGCCAACCTCTCGCATTAAGTTCAGCTTTTAGGGAACTGGCTGTATAATTGGGCATAGGTCAAAGTCCTCTCAAAAAACTTTCTTTATTGACAATGATAGTGCCCCTTGGCTTACATTTGCAATAAACTGAGCTTATTGACAAGAAATTGCAGGATGTTCCTAAACATTAACATGGTTCGTATCCCGAAGCTAAAATTTGACTCCGGCACTCTCCTGCTTCACCCACCACCCCGAGGTAAGGCTTGGATCGACTATGCCACCTGGGACGATCGGGTGGAGAAATTTCGCATTCCAGCCATCCATTATCGCGAATTAATAGAAACACTGCAATCTAATAATATCAATTTTATCGATGAGGCGAAAGAATTTGGTCCTCTGGAGTTGACTCTCAACTTTGAAATGGAACCCTATCCTCACCAAGAAGAAGCCCTCTTGGCGTGGAAAAAAGCCCAGCGTCAGGGAGTAGTTGTCTTACCTACAGCAGCGGGGAAAACCTATTTAGCTCAACTAGCCATGTCCTCAACCCCCCGCACCACCCTGGTTGTTGTGCCCACCTTAGATTTAATGCACCAGTGGTACGCTCAAATGGAAGCAGCATTTCCCGATGTGTCTGTGGGTTTATTGGGGGGTGGTTCTCGGGATAAGACATCTATTCTCATTGCTACCTATGATAGTGCTGCTATCCACGGGGAAACTCTCGGCAATCGATATGCTCTGCTAATTTTTGACGAATGTCACCACCTCCCCACAGATTTTTATCGCACCATCGCCGAATACGCTATTGCCCCTTATCGTCTCGGACTCACGGCAACTGTGGATCGAACAGATGGTCGTCATCAAGAACTGGATACTCTCATTGGTCCCGTAGTATATCGCAAAAGTCCTCAGGAACTTGCAGGACAAGCTCTAGCAGAACATGAGGTAATTCAAATTAAGGTAAAACTATCCCAACAAGAAGGGGAAAGGTACCAAAATGCTATAAATATCCGCAACCAATTTTTGCGGGAGGCTAATATATCCCTGGGTTCTCTGAAAGGTTGGCAACTCTTCGTCCAAGCTAGTGCTCGTTCCCAACCAGGAAGACGGGCTATGCTGGCTCACAATGAAGCCAAAAAAATTGCTTCGGTTACTGATGGCAAGTTGCGTCTTCTGACGGAATTAATTTGGGAGCATTATCCAGAAAGAATGCTCATCTTTACTAACGATAATGCTACTGTTTATCGCATTTCTCAGGAATTTCTCATCCCCGCTATTACCCACCAAACACCAGTGAAAGAAAGACACGATATTCTCACCAGATTTAAGTCTGGAGAATACAAAACTTTGGTCACGTCTCATGTGCTTAATGAAGGGGTAGATGTACCAGATGCGCGAATCGCTGTTATCTTATCGGGAACCAGTTCTACTCGAGAGTATATTCAGCGATTGGGTAGAGTTTTGCGTCAAGGTAGCAATAAAAATAAACAGGCAATACTCTATGAGATTGTAGCAGAAAATACTGGGGAAGAACGCACTTCTCAAAGGAGAAAAGGTGAGTATATTAAAGCTGTAACCAAACCTAAAAATAGGCAATTGGAGCTACTTCCTTCTCCTTATAATACTAATCCTAAAAATTTGAAAGCTGCTGAGTCTAAAAATAAAGGTAATAAGTATAAGACGGGAAAGAAAGATGAAGAATTATGAACCACAGATAAACACAGATAAACACCGATGAATTATGATATTTGGTGGGCGATCGCTAAGAGCGGCACTTGCGTGATCGCCGTCTCTGTCCTATCTATGCTAAAATTGTCGTTGTACTACTCCTTAAATATAAAATGTTACACAGTGTTGTTGCTAAAAAAGCAGTTAAGCTAAACGAAAAGTATGTAATACATTTTTTTGGAATAGGATTATTAGGAGGGTGTATTATGGCACCTTCCACAAAACCAGTGGACACTACTTCTGAACCTTCTCCACCTCCCACAACACCAGTTGTTGATACTCTTAAACAAGAAGAAAGAGTTCCAAATCTTTCCTTACCCAACCCTAAGATATCCTTAGTTAATACTCTCCTCGGTCATACCTCTTCCGTTAGATCTCTAGCTATCAGTCCTGATAATACCACCATAGTTAGTGGTAGCTACGATAATACTATTAAAGTGTGGGACTTAGCTACAGGACAATTGAAAGCTACTCTAACAGGTCATAGTTCAGAAGTTGAGTCCGTAGTTATCGATGCTGATAATACCACCCTTGTAAGCGGTAGCAACGATAAAACCATCAAAATTTGGGACTTAGGGACGGGAGTTGAAAAAGCTACTTTAACAGGTCATACTTCCTCCGTTTGGTCCGTAGCAATTAGTCCTGATAATACCACAATAATTAGTGGTGGTGCGGATAATACCATCAAAGTGTGGGACTTAGCTACAGGAGAATTGAAAGCTACTTTAACAGGTCATAGCGGGTTGGTTTATGACGTAGCTATCAGTGCTGATAATACCACCATAGTTAGTGGTGGGGACGACAATACTATCAAACTTTGGGACTTAAAAACAGGAGAATTGAAAGCTACTCTCACAGGTCATAAGGACTGGGTGAAGTCTATCGCTATTAGTCCTGATAATACTACTATTGTGAGTGGTAGTTACGATGATACTATTAAAGTTTGGGATTTAAAAACAGGAGAATTGAAAACTACTTTAACAAGTCATACCTCCGAAATTGAGTCCGTCGCTATTAGTACGGATAATAGTACAATAGTCAGCGCTAGTGGGGACAAAACTGTGAAAGTTTGGGACTTAAAAACAGGAGAATTGAAAGCTACTCTCACAAATCATAAAGACTGGGTTTGGTCAGTAGCTGTCAGTTCAGATAATACTGCCATTGTGAGCGGTACCACGGACAATATTATCAACCTTTGGAAGGTTTCCCCGTAGGTTGGGTTGAGGAACGAAACCCAACACAAATTACCTTGGCTGTTGGGTTTCACTTCTTTCAACCAAACCGACAATTATTCTCCTAGCTAATTTTCTAATTTAAGATTTTTCACCCTCCCCATATCAGAATCATGGGAAACCAGGATTAAATCTTTGGTTATTGCTGTAGCTGCTATTAAGATATCGTTATCCTGTATTGGTAAACTCCTTTTTTTCAAGTCTACGTATATTAAGGCTGCTTGTTCGATGCTTTCCAAGTCTTCAAACAAGATTGTTCACTCAGTGCAGAAAAAATGAAAATCTGATATCTTTCTCGTAGCATTTACAGCTAATAGCCCCCTTTTTGTTTCAAAGTAAGTTATAGTTATACCACTAATAAAGATTTCGCTTCCTTGACGCTGCACTGAAGCCAACTTTCTTTTTAGCTTTTGATTCTGTTTCAAAATTGCCGTGACAATGTTTGTGTCTAGAAGATAGTTCATGATTATCTTCCTTCCACTGCTTCATCGAAAATTCTCATTTCCTCTGGGGTTAAGTCGTTTAAACAACCAGCAACAGACTCTACGACTAAAATACTATTCATCCTTTTTTTAAAATCATCTTCTTCGATCTGTTCCATTTCCGCTGGCGTAAACTCACCAAACACTTTGGCTAAATATTGAATCATTTCTTCCGGATCTAATTTTTCTCGGTAGCGAGAGTTCTCTTGAAACAACTCTCCTACTATTCTGGTTATGCGAAACAGTTGACTTGGGGTAACGTAAGTTTGTACCATGATATCTCCTTGGTAGGTTTTGGTGTTTATCTAATTAAAACATGAATAATGACTTCCAGGAATGGATAATTTTCATGAACTACTACAATTATATCTTATATATTTTATAATAGTAATATTAATTGTTCCAAGCTAAGGGTGATAAACGTCTCTACGATGACCAATAGACAAGATAGTTACGATTTTTTCTTGGTTATTTATTTTATATATAATTTGATAATTGCCTGCATGAATTTGCCACCCATCACGTGTAGAGAGCTTTAAACAGCCCCTTGGTCTTGGTTCTTCAACTAGCTTTCGGATTGAATCTCTGACTCTTGAGTAGTTTTCCTATTGTAACTCTCCCAAAGCCTTTTGAGCACGGCGCAGTATCTTAACCTGGTAGCTCATTGTTGCTGATTCTCGATTTCTGCAATAGCCTGCTCGAACGAGATAACCTCATCGTCAGACTGCTTAGCTCTATCGTAAGCCCTGATGGCATCTAATTCTTCTAATTCATCTAATATATACTGATACTCCTCTATTCCCAATAGTACCCCAAGATGATTTCCTTCTGTATCCGTAATGTATCTTTCCTGTATCTGCATGTTTCTAGGTTTTCAATTTACTCTAATTATATAGCATACCTGGGAGCAGAGTAATAGGGAGCAAAACTTTATTCGTTCGGGTTGGAGTCTAACAATATGACAGAAAATCCTTCTACAGGGGAGCAATTCATTACCGGGCGGTAAAATCCCGCCCCTACAATTTACAAACCTTCTATTTTCTCCTCTGCTAAATCGTACAAATCCCGCAATTGGGCTAACTTTTCTTCATCTGCATCCCAAAAACCCCTTCCTGATGCTTCTAACATCCGTCCAATAATATTGCGAAAAGCTTCTGGGTTTGCTTCTCGCAACTTCTGTGCCATTTCTTCATCCAAAGCATAGGTATCCGCTGCTTGTTCGTAAACCCAATCATCGGTAAAATCTGCTGTTCCTCCCCAACCGATTAAAGCTGTCATCCGTTGGGATATCTCGTAAGCACCCCCGGAACCCTGTTCCACCATAGCTTCAGCCCATTTGGGGTTCAGGAGTTTGGTGCGATACTCCAAACGGAGTAAGTCGTTTAATTTCCGGGGAGTGGTATCTTTGGAGAAGCTTTCCACAAAGGTAGCATTTACTTTTTTCCCACTATACAGCTCTGCTGCTCGTTTCAAACCCCCCGTGTTGCCATAATATTCTTGAATGTCTGTTAAACCATATTCCACAGAGTCGATTTCTTGAACAATGGTATCACTAGTCTGGAGCAATTTTGCCAACACTTCCCCCCTTGCTTTCCCCTTATCTTGTCTCCCATAGCTAAAGATATTGCGATTTTCCCAAGTATTCCCTAACTCCTCGGAACTTTCCCAATTTCCATCTACTACTCTATCATTGACTAGGGAACCAAAATCCCCCGCTGGGTTGGAAAATAACCGCGCTGCTGGATTTTCCACCCCTTGGGTTTGTAAGGCTAAAAAGTGCTTGCGAATATAATTCTCTTCTGGAGACTCTTCCATTTTGGCTGCTCTTTGGAATAAATCGTCCAATAATTCGATAATATTCACAAAGCTATCGCGGAAGATACCCGATAGGTTCGCCAAAACGTCAATACGGGGATGTGCTACCTCCTCTAAAGGTTGCAATTGGTAACGGACAATTCTGCCGGTACCTTCTTTCACGGGTTGCGCTCCTACTAATTCTAGCAGAATACCTAAAGATTCCCCTTTAGTCTTAATTGCATCTAAACCCCACAACATGACTGCCACAGTTTCCGGATAAGTGCCATTTTCTTCTAAATGCTGGACAATAATTTTCCTGGCAATTTCCCTTCCCCGTTCATAAGCAGCAGGAGACGGCATTCTATAGGGATCTAAAGCGTGGATATTCCTTCCTGTGGGTAAAACTCCTGAACCATCTCTTAATAAGTCCCCTCCTGGTGCTGCAGGAATGTATTCTCCATTTAATCCTCGTAATAAGTTGGTCATTTCTTCGTCGGTGCGCAGCAATAAGGAACGAATTTGTTCCTCTTCCTCGTCTGAGTGGGGTTTATCTCCAAAATAAGCCTCCTGATAACTATGGATAGCTGTTTCGTCGGGAACTTCTCCGAAAGTATGCAAACCGGAAGAGAACAGTCGTTGTTCCACCACTTGCAAGTATTGGTAAACTTGGAGAAAATAGTCATTAATCACCCCCTTGCTAAATAAGCGAGCATTCTCTACGTTAAAAGCAATCCCGGATTTAGCACCTTCGGCAAATTTACAATCCACACTTAACCCGGTATCCACGATTTTCTGACAAATACCCTCAAAGAGGGCAAAATTCTTTTCTGGATCTTCCCGATATTCTGCAATTAACTCCCGCAACCCTATCAATTCTTTGTACAAACCAGCCCGAGCGTAAGGAGGTACATTGTGGGAAATCAAGACTCCATAGCCTCGACGTTTGGCTAAAATAGACTCAGAAGGATTATTAGCTGCATAGATATATAAATTGGGCAAATTACCTAAGAAAATATCGCTCCAAGAATAACCAGTATTCCCCAAAGGAGAACCGGGTAACCACTCTACTGTACCATGCATACCAAAGTGGATCACTGCGTCTGCTTGCAATTCCTTTTGTAACCACAGATAAAAAGCTGCATATTGAGGGTGGGGGGTTAAGTCTTTTTCAAACATCAACCGCATGGGATCCCCAGCAATCCCTAAGGGGGGTTGCACTCCAAGCCAAATATTCCCTAATTCTATCCCCTCAATGAGAAAATCATCTCCGATAGTATTGATACCGGTTCCTGTCAAAGATTGCCATTGTTTTTCAATGCGACTTGTGGATAAATATCCCAACCATTCTGTCAAGGTTTTCACATTCACAATCCTAGGGTTATCAGGGTTTTCTAACCTGCGAATCAATTCCGAGCCATCTTCTGGCAACTTACCTACATTATAGCCCTTTTCCTGCAAAGTTTGTAACAATTTCAACAAACTGCGAGGCACGTTTAATAAAGCAGCAGTTCCCGTGGCTCCATAACCGGGAGGAAAGCCATATAAAATAATGGCAACCTTCTTTTTTGCAGGAGGTGTTTGGCGCAGTTTAATCCAACTTTTAATCCTCCCAGTCAACCTTTTAACTCGTTCGGGAATTAAATAGATATCTTCCCCCACCAAACCCCCTAAAGGTATAGTATCGATGGCTCCATCTAATTCTGGTAAAGCATATAGTACTACACTTTGTAATCCGCCGATTCCTTGTTTCGTCCAAGAGTAAATATCTTGGATTAAGAGGGGAGCAGCTACTATATAGGGTACATTCTTTTCAGTGAGAATACCTTGAGCAACTTCTACCTGTCTTCCTGCTTCCATGGACCCAGCAGGACCTCCTACTAAAGGAAACCCAATAGTCGAGACAATAGCATCCACTTTCACCCCTTTTTCACCTGCTCCACCATTCATCCAATCTCGCACGGCAACATGACCTTCCACCCCATTAATAAAGATAGGTAAAGGAGTTAAACCTGCATCAGAGAAGGAGCGAATTAATTGAGGGATGTAGGGTTGTTGGGTAATAACGTGCTTGCGGTATAATAAGATACCCACCACAGGAGATAGTTCACCGTGATGCTGATTATACCAGGTTAGATAAGCCTGAGGGGAAGTAAAATAACCGTTATAATCTGGGTGCAATAATCCCATATTGGGAGTTTCCCTGACTTCCGGGATATCTCCTACTTTCAATCCCAGATACTTTTGGGCGATAGTCCAGCACATAGCAGCCACATTTTCCGTCCCCCCAGCATTCCAGTAGCCGTAAATAATCAGCCAGTTGCGCAAATCTTGAACTTTTTTCCCGGGGATAAACTTGAGCAGTTTGGGACCAGTTTTCAGGAAACTAATATAACCTGCCAGTCTGTCCTCTTCCCTACTGCTGGTGAACTTGCTCAGAAGAAATTTAATCGGTTTGGGCATTCCTTTGGGTTTGTCCCCAATGACGAATTTCCCCAACTGAGTCAGACTGATTAATTCTAAAGCTGACTCGAAGACGAGACGAAAGGGAATGTGTTTCACTCGTTCCCGCAACCACATCACTGCGTCGTAGTCGAAAATGAGACTGGCGAAGAACACATCTGCATTTTGGAGAGCTGCTGCTACGGTTTCCGGTTCTGTGGTGAGAGAGGAGTCGCTAAATACCTGAATATCTAAATCCCGACAGCGAGAAGTAGCTAACCGGGCAGCAGTGCGGTATAATTCGGCGTTGAAGGATTCAAATCCGGCGATTAAGACGATTCGTTTCATAGTTTAAGTTTAGTGGCGTTGCTGAATCAAGATATGAAATAATAATAAACCGCAGAGGCGCAGAGGACACAGAGGAAAAAGAGAGCAGCTCCTTCTTACTCATTCATATCTCAATTATGCAACGCCAGTTTAGTATATGGTGTTATTATAAACCGCAGATGAACACAGATGATTGCGAAGCAAAGCGTAAGCAACCGCCTTTGGCGTCCGCAGATAGTCAATGTTATGAACACTGTAGCCATATTTCCCAAGCTAAGAGCGTTCCCTTGTTTCAAGCCTCGAGCCAGGTTCAAAAGCGAATTGAAACGTTGTTGCTAAAACAGCAGCAGGTTAATTTGAGTGTGTCCGAGGAGCAGGAATTAGATTGCTATTTTGTTCTGATTCCTTATACCCTCGAAAGCAGTTAAATAGGGCGATCGCGCCCATCGCCAACATCCGCCGTAATTAAACTCCTACAGGGTTTCAATTGCCCCAATAGATATAGTGTAACACAAAATATTACATTAATATTTAAATATAATAATATACAATAGGTAATGTAACAAAATAAACTCATCATCATTCATCTTATCGGCGTCCATCTGTGGTTTTGAAATGTTCCCGAAGCAGGTCATGAATAAACCGATAACCCCCACCTACTCTTTGCAGGAATAAACGATTTGTTGCGTAGTCCAAAAACCGAGCATAGTTCCAAGGTGCATAACCTTTCTTCCAAAGAACCAACCGCAAACTAATATTTTGTATGACAGGTATTTCGCTCCTCAACATTTTTGACACAAATGCAATACCTATAACAGGTATTAAGGTATGCAACCACCTAAAATCATTTACTTCTTTCCAGATCCAAATTAACAACGCTAACAAAGGGCTACTCATTAACCCAATAGTTACTACATTTTTTAGAGAATTCCAAATTCCTTGATTGGGGTAAGTTTTGTTCTGAAATTCTTGAGTTGATCGCATTGACAGCTGCCTTAACATCCAACCTAACATTAGCACGTAAATCAACCCGACAATCAACCCGGAAATCAACCCGTAAATCAGCACGGGATTCAGCCCGAAAGTATACCCGTAAATCAGCACGTGAATCAGCCTGAAAATCAACCCGTAAATCAGCTCTCCAAACCCTATTTCCCTTGGAGTCAACCAATAAGGAGTTATTTTGTAAATAAAGAACTCAGTCTGATTTTCTTCAATCAACCGCTGGGCTAACCAACCCAACCAGCGCCTCGTTTCCTTCTCCTGAGGCTGATTTTTCCCCTCATAAGGACGTTTGAACATTCTGCGAATATAAGCTTCAAAGAGATAGTGCAACCGTTCCTCCTGGGAAGAGAACCCTTTCCATTGCTCCAGAGCAATTTCCTGAACAGACAGCACAAGAATCGTTAAAAACAAAGGTTTAGTCACCAATTCTTGTAACTCCCTATCTCCCTGAATATCTTCCCATAAATCCCTATTTCCCGTATCTTCCAGAAACTGGAACACCTTCTCTTCCGTCAAAGGAAGCAGTTTCACAGCATTATGTAACTCCAGTTGTTCTTCGTAAAGATTATACTCTTCCTCACGACTGCAAACCACCACAGCTGTACTCCAACCAGAAAGAAATTGATTAATTTTCTCCACACACTTGGGTTGACGAGGTGCTGCTAACTCATCCAAACCATCCAAAAGAGGAATTATCGCCTGTTCTTGCACCAATTTCCGAGCAATATCTTCCCCTATGCCATATTTAATCCTTCTCAATATGCCATCTTTAACCCCTCTCAACTCCTGAACTAACCAATCCTCAATACTCTGGTTATCCTTCTTCCAAGAAGATAAATTAAATAGTACAGGAATAGGTTCTTGTTCGTCCTTTATCGCCCTCTGAACCAACTTCTGAGCTAATTTAACCAACTCCGTAGTCTTTCCAGATCCAGGTTCACCGAAAATGAACAGCTTCCCAGCAATCTCTTCCCGGTCAAAAACATCTATAATAGAAGTATTCTCCAACCTAGACTTAGGTTTAGTTCCGGTTTTCACTTCGATTGAATAACGAAATTCCACCTGTTCTGGGTTTTCTTCCTTATCCAAAATCATATAAACTCGGTTCTGGAGAGAATGGTACAATATACCTGCCACGTCCTCTTTCACACGTTTTAATAACTTAGCCTCATCGTTCCCTCGTTTCCTAGGAGTGGGTTGTGGAGTATTATTGTGATATAGTCTTTTATTATTTCGCCAATCTTCCAGAGCATTAATGACAAAACTAGCAGCGGGGTGATTGAGAAATTGAACCAAAGCTTGAACAGCACCCGCTCTGAGAGCACTGAGTATCCTATCAATAACTTCAATAATTTTCATAGCCACAGTCATTTTACCAGTAGTAGTATTTATAGCACAAGTTGGCCCCAATTGTTCCAGCAACTGCTGAATTTCCCCAGCCACTTCTGCCAAACCTTCCTTTCCTCCTGAGTAGTCGTAGAAATCCCGACCCGCGTACTTTCCCCCTTTTGTTACATGAATTTCTGTGTAATCCCTACCAGCGGACCTACCTTTATCTTGGGACATAGTCTATCCAAACCCTATATAAAAAACAAGACCCATTATACAGGAAGATAAGAAAACCCCGCCCCTACACAAAACCATTCATCCCTATCCATCTTATCTGCGTTAATCAGCGTTAATCTGCGGATCTACCTTGATTTTGAAAGCTTATCAAAACCCTATCTAACCAACAATTTCCATCCTACCACATCGGGATTGGCAAGAAAAGGAACACCGAATTCCCTTGTCGTATATAGGGAGTAACTCGTTCAACCCCTTCCAAGGCTAAGAAATGTTGATAATGTGTAGATAGGGAAGAGGAGAGATATAATAGAGATAAAACCCTTAAACTTTAAATTAAAATGACGAACCAAACTGCTGTAGAATTTATCAAACAAGCTGATATAGAAATACAACGAGGTGATTTCCATGGAGCTTGGAAAATTGCCGTGGAAGGGCTGAAGTATTTCCCAGAGCATGCAGAACTTCAGAAATATGAGTATATTCTCGCACCTCCCAAAGTTACAGTGGTTCCTCGCACTCCCAATCAAGATGATGGACAAGCAGATATTGACTGGATTAAGGAAAACCGAAAGCAATATAGGGGCTGCTGGGTGGCGCTCAAGAATGGGCAATTATTAGCCAGTGGGAAAGACCTCGATGAAATTGTTGAGCAAATTGGTGAGATTAAGAATACTGGTATCCTTGTAACTGTGATTTACTAATGACACTTCTTTGCTTTTCCAACGGCGAATCCTTTGCAACCGGCGCAACACGCTACTCTTATCGTCCCGTAACAGACACAGAAACTACAAATCGGATCATTCTTAAAGTTGAAATTCAAGGAGTGACAACTCAAGCTGTAGTGGATACAGGCGCACCTTATGTGATTTGTGCGCCAAAAATTGCCAAACGCGCCGGAGTTGATCCGGTATCGGCGCTTAGCTCAGAGACCATGTTGATTCGTGGCATGATACTAAATGGGTCTCTGTTTCGTCTCAATGTCCGATTAGTTGCAAGAGAGGGGGATAATTTAGATGTGGATGCAACAGTTTTTGTCCCGGACTCAGCGTCCTCTTGGGGCGATTTTCCCTCCTTTATTGGTTTGGCTGGATTTTTAGAAAGAATTCGGTTTGCCTTCGACCCCAATACGGACACCTTTTATTTTGGTTCTTTGTAGGGTGCGGCACTGCCCACCTTACTATCTGCTTGCCGGGACAGTGCGTTACCATTGCGAAGCAAAGCGTAAGCTTTGCGTAAGCAACCGCCCTTGGCGTCCCGGATGGTGTGGCCTCTTGTAAAAGACAATATAAAGTGTATAATGCAAATAGACAACTTTAACGAAGCTGAGGCAATAATTGAAAGTGCTATTAGATCTAAAGGAAAGAGATTTACTCTGAATCTTTTAGGCAGTTACTGGGGAATGCTTCCTGACTCTATTGGAGATATACCGAGCTTAGAGGGGCTTACAATTTGTAATAAGTGTATCAGAGGACATGATGTTGATGAAATACCCGAAAGCATTGGTAACTTATCTAGTCTGAGAGAACTTTCGATTTATGATTTTTGGTATGGATTAGAGTATCTACCTAAAAGCATTGGCAACCTTACAAGTTTGGAATTCTTGCATATCGCAGATTGTTAACATCTTAAAGAGTTGCCCAGTACAATCGGTAAACTCAAAAATCTTAGGTCATTATTACTAACAGAATGTCAGCTGCCCCTATCTAATTTTGACAAGTTACCTGATACTATTGGACAACTTACCTCTTTAACACGACTGATTATTGACAGCACAATCCTTGAGTCATTACCAAACACCTTGGGCAATCTTAAAAGTTTAGTTATCCTCCGTATAACTCATAACGAAAAATTGCAACAGTTACCAGAAAGCATTGGTGAATTGAACAATCTTCGAGAGTTAATTGCTTCTAAGAACCAGATAATCAGCTTACCAGAAACTATAGGCAGACTGACGCAGTTAGAGAATTTGGAACTTGAATATAATCAGTTATCTGGGTTGCCTGACAGCATTGGTAAATTATCTGGATTGCAAGATGATATTGCTCTCTACGGCAATCCCATTACTTATCTCCCTGATGGTATTCTTGAGCTACCAGTAGATGTGGTTTATACATCCCATTCTTGCCGTTATTAGTGATGATGCTCTAACTTTTCCATTGCACAATTACCTCATTTTAAACCGCAGATAATTGCGAAGCTTTGCTACCGCAGACGCCTTGGGCGTCCCGGATGGTGTGGCGTCCGCAGATGGTCACAGATAACTTGGCTGTCTCTTTTTCAACCTCTCTGCGACTCTGCGACTCTGCGTGAAACTATTACTTTAAAACTGCTACCTTATCCAATCGTTCCCAAGGCAAATCCAAATCGGTGCGGCCAAAATGACCATAAGTAGCCACGTCTTGATAGAAGCGCCCTCCCCGAGCTGCTGGCAAACCCCGGAGATTGAAACTCTGAATAATCCCCGCAGGACGCAGTTCAAAATGCTTTTGCACCAACTCCAACAATCTCTCTTCAGGCACTTTCCCGGTACCGAAAGTGTCCACCATAATACTCACGGGACGAGCCACACCAATAGCATAACTAACCTGCACCTCACATTTATCCGCTAAACCAGCAGCCACAATATTCTTAGCCACATAGCGACAAGCATAGGAAGCGCTCCTATCCACCTTAGTAGGGTCTTTTCCGGAGAAAGCCCCCCACCGTGACGAGCATAGCCCCCATAAGTATCTACAATAATCTTCCTCCCGGTCAAACCGGAATCCCCTTGTGGACCCCCAATGACAAATTTACCTGTGGGGTTGACCAAAAAGCGGGTGGAATCATCTGGTTTAACATCCAAATCCGCAAATACTCGCTGCACTACAGCTTCCCACAGGTCTTCCTTAATTTTCTTTTGCACTCCAGCTTCATGGGTAATATCCCCGATAGTTTCCTGATGCTGAGTAGAAATTAAGATAGTATCAATACCCACCGGACGACCATCTTCATAGACTACCGTAACCTGAGTCTTCCCGTCAGGACCGAGATAGGGCAATTGAGCAGTTTTTCGCACCAAAGCCAATTGCCGAGCCAGACGATGTGCTAAACTAATAGGCATGGGCATTAGTTCTGGGGTTTCATTACAAGCATAGCCAAACATCAGCCCTTGATCCCCAGCACCAATCTGATCCAACTCATCTTCGCTGAGTTCTTCCCGTTGCTCTTGAGCGGAAAATACCCCTTGAGCGATATCGGGAGACTGCTTTTCTAATGCCACCAAGATGGCACAGCTATTAGCAGAGAAACCATTACTAGCATCGGTATAGCCAATTTCGGCAATTTGCTTCCGGGCCAAATCCACGTAATCTACCTCAACTTTGGAGGTGATTTCCCCAGTAATCAAGACCAAACCAGTATTGACAACCACCTCAGCAGCAACCCTACTTTGCTGGTCTTGAGAAAGGAGAGCATCTAAAATAGTGTCGGAAATGCGATCGCAAATTTTATCGGGATGGCCCTCTGTAACGGATTCGGAAGTAAATAAGTAGCGACTAGACAATTTTCTTTAATCCTATGGGAATAAATTGATATTCAATGATAAGCGGTGGTTTTCAAAAAAAGAGGGTGACTGTGTGTCAACCCTCTTTTCCTTAATTACTCAGAAGCTGAAGGTATTTCCTCTTCAGTTGGTAAAGCGGGAGGCGGTTCAAACTGTTCCTCATTCTTCCCTTCTGCTTCAGCCAGGAGTTTCTGACGATATTTCTCTGCCATTTCTTCCGCCTTCTCAAAAACCACCTCTCGATTTTTGAGCATATCCCCAGGTTCCGGTTCGATTTGTTTCGTGGAAAGAGAAATGCGACCCCGATCAGCATCCAAGTCAATAATCATCACTTTCAATTCATCATTGACATTAAAAACACTGTGGGGGGTATCGATGTGATCGTGGGAAATTTCTGAGATATGAAGCAATCCGCTGACACCACCAATATCGATAAAAGCGCCATAGGGCTTAATTCCTCGTACCGAACCGGTAACCACTTCCCCTACTTCCAAACCATTCATCTTCCGCTCCACTAAAGCGCGACGATGGCTGAGAACCAAGCGATTCCTTTCCTCATCCACTTCCAGGAATTTCAGAGGTAAATACTGTCCTAGTAAATCTTCTTTAGATTGACGGGTGCTAATGTGAGAACCGGGAATAAAGCCTCGCAAACCCTCAATGCGTACCAATGCTCCCCCACGATTAGTAGCAAAGACATCGGAACGCACCGTAGCATCTTCCGTTTGCAGCTGACGCACTCTTTCCCAAGCTCGCATATACTCGATCCGACGAATGGAAAGAGTTAATTGACCGTCTTCATTTTCATCGGTTAGAATGAAGAATTCTCTCGTCTCATTTTGCTGTAAAACCTCAACTGGGTCATCCACCCGGTTGATTGACATTTCCTGGAGCGGAATGTATGCTGCTGTTTTAGCCCCAATGTCAATCAGAGCACCTCTTGGTTCTAGACTAAATACAGTTCCGGGAACAATATCACCGGGACTAAAGTTGTAATCGTACTGGTCGAGAAGGGCAGCAAAATCATCGTGGGTAAAGCCTATATCTTTAGTCGTTTCTTTTTCTTTTGACGCTAGCATGTGGGTTTAATGTCCTCGGAATTATTTTATGAATTGCTATGCCTCCTGTTGCCTACATAAACTTTTTACTGTGAAGCTGACAGTATTTTGAGTTCAAAGCTTTTCTACTTCAATGTTAGCATTCGTTATCCAAATATTGATAGTACATCTTCAAGGGGAGATGGCCAACTCTTTACTTTCTTCCTGTAGCCCCTGTTTTTTGGCAAGCCCGCATAATTCCCCGCAATAGTTTAGAGCGATCGAAAGATTCTCGAGAGCGATCCCGTTTAATGACGGTTATCGGTACAAATTCAATTCTTTCGTAGGTAGTAAAGCGGTGCTCGCAGCGCAAACACTCCCGGCGACGGCGAATACTCAATCCCGCTTCAGTAGAACGGGACTCAAGAACCCTGCTTTCAGTATATTGACAATGAGGACAGTGCATGGGATTAAAAGCCATGAACTCCCTGTCATAGAGACGGGAGTCTTCTGGCGATTGGAATCAAGAAATTGAACGAAGAAAAGATTTACTTTTCAATGCGAGGGGGTTCGCGAAAGGCGATCGCAAAGAAAAGAACGGCCAGAGCCATAGTCAAAACCAAAATGTAAGCAACACTTTCCATATTTTTAAAATTCCTAACTGCTCTATGAGAGTTTATCAAAAATAACTTAGATCAATACTTAGATCAATAAAAAATATTCATTTTTCTCATGAAAGGACGGACACCGTCGATGACGCTGTCCGCCCTTGGCAAAAAGCTAGTAGGTACCAACCAATCTAAATTGGTTCTGTTCTGCGGCTTGTTTTGTCACCCACTTTCTGGAAGAAACCCCACTCCACTTGCTCTTCTTCGAGATCGGGATCGATACCAGCAAAGACGTCCCGGTACAGAGTCCGAGAGCCGTGCCAAATATGACCAAAGAAGAATAGCAAGGCAAAGACAGCATGACCGAAAGTAAACCAGCCTCGGGTACTGGTGCGGAACACGCCGTCAGCGTTGGTAGTTTCTGTGTCGAACTCAAAGGGTTCCCCCAATTGAGCTTTACGGGCAAATTGCTTCACCGCAGGGGCATCTGTAAAAGTTTTGCCGTCCAGAGCGCCGCCATATAAACTAACGGTAACACCTGTTTGCTCGAAACTCAATTCCGACTCGGCACGACGGAAAGGAATGTCGGCGCGAACCACACCTTCTGAGTCAGTTAAGACAATGGGGAAGTTTTCAAAGAAGTTAGGCATGCGCCGCACAGTCAATTCCCGACCTTCTCCATCTTTAAAAACCGGGTGTCCCAGCCAACCTTGGGCAATACCGTCCCCATTAATCATGGGACCGACGCGGAAGAGACCCCCTTTAGCGGGATTGTTGCCGATATAATCGTAAAATGCCAGTTTTTCGGGGATTTTTGCCCAAGCTTCTTCCAAGCTATCTCCTTGTGCCAGGTTAGCATCTACCCGACGCTGGATTTCTTGCTGGTAGTAGCCACTATCCCATTGATAGCGAGTGGGACCGAAGAGTTCTACGGGAGTGGCAGCAGAACCGTACCACATGGTTCCAGCCACCACGAAGGCAGCAAAGAAGACAGCGGCAATACTGCTGGAAAGTACGGTCTCGATATTCCCCATACGCAGAGCGCGGTAGAGCCGCTCCGGCGGGCGCACACTGAGGTGGAATAAACCAGCTATAATGCCCACGATACCAGCGGCGATGTGGTGAGCAACGATCCCCCCTGGGTTATAGGGATTGAAGCCCGACGGACCCCATTCTGGCGCTACTGCTTCCATATGTCCCGTGAGACTATAAGGATCAGAAACCCAGGTTCCCGGACCCCAAAGACCTGTCAGGTGGAAAGCACCAAAGCCAAAGCAGAGTAGACCAGATAAGAACAGGTGAATGCCGAACATCTTGGGAAGATCTAGAGCCGGTTCCCCAGTGCGGGGATCCACAAACAGTTCCAAATCCCAGTATACCCAATGCCAGACTGCTGCTAAGAACAGCAAACCGGAAAGGACTATGTGAGCAGTGGCAACTCCTTCAAAGGACCAGAAACCAGGGTCAACGTTTGTTTCCCCCGTAATGCTCCAACCGCCCCAAGAACCGGTTACCCCTAAACGGGCCATGAAAGGCAGGACAAACATCCCTTGACGCCACATGGGGTTCAAAACCATATCGCTAGGATCAAAAATGGCTAGCTCGTACAGAGCCATTGAGCCTGCCCAGCCTGCTACTAAAGCCGTGTGCATCAGATGCACGGCTATCAGTCGTCCCGGATCGTTGAGAACAACTGTATGTACTCGATACCAAGGTAGTCCCATCGACTACGCTCCTCCTCTTGAAATTAAGGGTCTAGTAGACCGTTGTTTTCTTATCAATGTTAAAAATCCAACTTTAAAGAAGTGTAACTTTTCTTGGACTCTTTGGCAAGACTCCTTTACAATTATTGCCGCTGTCAGGGTGGGGTTCTTGGATCATCCCTCTTTGGCGATCAGGATTCAGATCTACCTGGATTGTCATTAGCGATCGCTCCCTCCTTGACTTACTACACATTTATATTAGGAATAATATTTTTTAGCTTAAAAATTTTTAATTTAACTTTTAATTTATGTTAGTAATGTGGCTAGTAAGAGGTCTAATGCTGAGAGAACAGCAGCACCGACAAAAGTTATCCCAGACCAGTTAAGTCGTCTAGCTTTCCAATCTCTTAGTTTAACCAGGCTTTCAATAGCTCGATCATACTGATTGATAAAGAGTAACTTGTATTCATCTTCAGACAGCTCTAAGCATTTTTTCACTTGCTCGGCTGGAGAAATTAGTAGATCATTTCCTCTTTTTTTGGGCAGAAGTGCTATAAGGCTAATTAGGGTTGAAGTAATTAGTAGTATCAAACTTAGAATTTTGAAGAGTGAACAGGAATAGCATGAAAGTGATATGCTCCAATGAGAGCTAGTTATTTCAAGAGACTGATCCGGCAGGTCGCCAACAAATTTAATCAAAACAACGCTAAAACCTGTCACAGCACTGAGTTTGGTGTTGAAAACATTGATGCTGCTGTCCAGGTCTTTAATAGACTGCTGGGCATTCTCAAAAATAAGTGTTACAATCTGAGAGTAGCTTTTTTGAGTTGGTTGATTAATCATGCATAATACCTATAAAATAGAGTCCTCAGAACAGTCCCCACAATGGTTCCGCCAACAGTCCCCACAACAGAATACCTCTGGAAGCCAGAAAAGCAAACCACAGCGACCAAAAGCTCCTGATATCCAGTTTACAAGAACTTATAAGCGCAGAGCCGATTATAAGGACTGATGGGTTAGTGTTATAATCTGAGAGTAGCTTTTTTGAGTTGGTTCATCAATCATGTCTAATACAAATAACATACAGTCCTCACAAGAGTCCTCCCAAGAGTCCTCCCAACAGAATAGCTCTCAAAGCCAGAAAAGCAAGCCACAGCGACCAAAAGCTCCTGATATCCAGTTTACAAGAACTTATCACCTCCGATATGATTCTAAGGACTGATGGGTTTGAGCAATGAATCGAAGGACAAGCTTAGGAGCAATGCTTCTCGATGATACTGATTTAACACTGGTGGGCAATGCCCACCCTACTGCACCATGTGTAATTATAAAGTCTTAAAAGTAGATAAAAGTTATACTTTTGCAGACTATTTTAAACTCAAATTTGCACCAGCTGATATTTTAGCAGACTTGGGGTGTGGCTTAGAACGGACAAAACTAGGGTTAATCTCTTATCAGGGTGAGTTACCTACCTTATTGGATTTACGAGAGCGTATTGAAGCGATTTTGCCTCATGTTACTTTAACTAGTGAAATGGCGAGGCGAGAGTTGTTGATTGCCCCTGTGGTAATAGAATTGATTCGCATGACCGAGGCAGATCTTAACGTGGAATATGCTATCGAAGTCAATTCATACCTCAAAGGAGAACTTGATTATTATTTACATCGCAATCAAAATTTGCTGATTATCGAAGCTAAACAAGCTGATTTAACCCGTGGCTTCACACAACTTGCTGTGGAACTTATTGCTTTATCTCAATGGCTCGTATCGCGCACACCCTTGGTAGGTGCAGTGAGCACTGGAGATATTTGGCAATTTGGTCGATATTTACCGGCTCAACAGTTGGTTCAGCAAGATTTGGGTTTGCTGCGGGTACCTGAGGATTTGGAGATTTTGATGAGAATTTTGGTTAATTTACTGTGAAAACCCTGGTGTGCCTGTTGATGTTCTGATGCAACTTGCCAAAGATGCAGATGTTTCTGTGCGGGAGAAAGTTTTGAAAAATCCCCGTCTTTCCCCTTTACAGCGCTACCAAATGTTACTTTTGGGTACTGAGGCTGAAGAAATTGAACAAGCTAACAACCTACTGGCACGTCGCTCCCATAGCCTAACACACACCAGGGATTGTTTTGGCTCATGCCGTCAAAGTTAGCATTCCACCACCCAAACGTCTTTCGTTTGGCCCTTCCAAAACAGCCGATACCGAATCAACGTTGGATTTGCATCTTTGCCACTGTACCTCAAGAAACTCCAGGTTATTATACGGAGCATGAAATGAAATGTGTAGCTTTGAGGCAAACCTACCCTCCTGAGGAGTCTTCAGAAGTTGAAACTAAAATTGCACAAATGCTCAAAGAATTTGTGCCCATTAAAACCTATGGTTGGTATGGCGGTGGATACGATAATATACATGATTACAAACTTATTTACGCAGTAGGCAATACTCATGATATAGCCATGGAGCAAGCATTATTCCAAGCAGGTCTTCGGTTTGAGTGCTTTGAATTAAGTGAACAACTCAACAGCTCCGATGAACTAGAAAACCAGGAGATTTCTGAACGGTTTGCCCACCTCAATCAATTTCTCAAGCAAACCTTTTCAGAAGTATTGCTCTACCGGATCTGCTTTTGAGACTACGAACATCTATACTTACTAGGTAACTCTAATTTTGACGACAAAGTTGGTATGGTTATCCGCAGCCAGTTTACCTTCAATCCATAGAACTAATATGCACCCTCAAACTCTACAACTTTTAGCAGTAGGTTGGGTTGAGGAACGAAACCCAACAGCGCCAAACCATCTAACCTACGGCTACGGATGGTGGGCAATGCCCACCCTACTGGTAACTGTTATAGCCTCTGGGAGTAATCATCCAATTCCTATAATGGCGGGTGGTAGAATTGCCAATAAGTACTGTAGTGAGCATGTCAATGGGAAACTGGAGCATTTGCTCTAAAGTAGTAATAGTAATTTGCTCCTCTTCCCGGTAAGCAGAACGAACTAAAGCAACGGGGGTATTCTTATGCCGATAGGGCAATAATATCTCCCGAGCTGCTATAATTTGTTTAGTCCTTTTGCGGGATCGGGGATTATAAATTGCTATAATAAAGTCTCCTACAGCAGCAGCTTTGAGTCTTTTTTTAATTACTTCCCAAGGAGTTAACAAATCGCTTAAACTAATGGCACAAAAATCGTGCATAAGGGGTGCTCCCACCCTCCCAGCAGCTGCTTGGAGGGCACTAATACCCGGAAATATCTCCACTGAGGGGGTTTTTCCGTCCCAGTTACGGGACTCTAGTTCCTCAAATACCAACCCCGCCATACCATAAATACCGCTCTCTCCTGAAGAAACTACTGCTACAGTCAAGCCCCATTCTGCTAAGGCGATCGCCCTTTGTGCCCTTTCCCTTTCCTGAGTAATAGGTAAGGACTCAATTATTTGTCCTGGTCGCTTTAGGGGAGCTATGAGGTCAACATACAAATCATAACCAATAACTGCATCCGCTGCTGTGACAGCAGTTTGGGCTGCGGGGGTCATTTGGTCTAAGGAACCTGGCCCCATACCTACTAAATATAGCTTACCTTTATTACCTGTATATTCTTCCTCAGAACGGGCGATCGCCACGGTTACCGCTCCTTCCCCAATGTGGGGTGTGCCATCGTGTGGGGTATTTCCTTGGGGTTTCTCCTTTGCGCCTTTGCGCCTTGGCGCGAGAATCTGTTTGGGGACTAGGAGGTAATTTACTCCTGCTGCTAATAAAGCTGCTGCTTCAGCCACGCTGGGAGTCCCTACTTCTTTATTTACTATAGGAGAAGGAGTGGGGACTTGAACTTGACTCAGTTCTTCAGCAGGAAAGGTTTTGAAGGGCCAATGGTAGCTGTGGCATAATTCTATAATACCCTCTTCGTCAGCTTTAATGTCAATGGTGCCTACTCCGGCGATCGCCTCTACTGCTAAATTATAGTCTTGACAAACTAGAGTAATGGCTTTTTCAATCAGGTGTCTAGAGGTACCTCGGACGCAACCGATTCCTAGCCACAAAACCCGGGGGTGCCAATGTACTTGGGGTACTCCCTCAGGGTCTCTCTTATATTCACTAATATAAATAGTAGCCTGAGAATGTTGTGTTGGGGTAAAAGAGAATGGGTGTTTTGGGGGTAAATGTTTTTGCCAGAGGGTGGTACCCGCCTCCTGAATAACTTCTACGGAATCACAACGAGCTATCACTGCTGCTACTTCGTTCCAGTCTCCTTCTCCTCGTTGCCAACCAAAAGGAACTCCTAAGACGTCAACTCCGGGTAATGCTATACTATGAGAGGTTCCCGTGATAACTGGTATAGCTCCTATTTGTCGGGCAATTAATTGAGTCAGTTGCTCCCCACCCCCTAAATGACTCCCGCACAAACTAATCACAAATTTCCCCCCTGGATCTAAAACTACCACAGCTGGGTCGGAGGATTTATCTTTCAGGAGGGGAGCAATTAATCGCACTACTGCTCCTGCTGCTAAACAGAAGATAAAGGCGCGGTTATGGGGCCAAAGTTCGGCGAGGTGTTCTTTGAGGGAACAGTCATAAACCTGGGTATTGTCAATATTTTCTAAATGTTGAGGTACCCAGAGAGTTATATTGTTATTTTGACAGATACTTTGGAGAGTTTTGACAGAATAGGGGGTAGTGGCGATCGCCGCACAGGGTTCAAACTGAGAAAATAATGAGTTAGTGTTCAAAGATGTCCTTATAATGAGCTATATCTAGGGAGACTATGGTAGGTAGGCATGCCATGGACTGTTGTGCTAATTCCCACCGTTCCTCTCTTTGGAGCATGGTTATGAGTTTTTCCCGGAGGCTAATAAGATATAGTACATCATTGGCGGCGTAACTGAGTTGAGCGTCGGAGAGATTCGCTGCATTTCCCCAGTCGGAACTTTGAGAAGTTTTATCTAATTCTACTCCTTCTAACTCCAATACTAAACTTTTCAAACCATGACTGTTAGTGTAGGTACGGGCGAGTTTGCTGGCAATTTTCGTACAGAAGATGGGTTGGACTTCAATGCCAAAGGTAGTGCGTAGTTGAGCTAGATCGAAGCGAGCATAATGGAAAATTTTGACAATCTGGGGCGCTTCCATTAACTTTTTTAAGTTAGGTGCTTTAGTTTGTCCCCGTTGAATCCTAATTGCTGCAACGTAACAATTATCATCACATAACTGAACTAAACAGAGGCGATCCCGTCCATAAACCAAACCCATAGTTTCCGTATCTACCCCGATAGCATTGGCTTCCAGATAGCGAGAGAGGGTTTCCTGGGTTAAATCACCATCGCATATTTCTAAATTTTTCATCGACCTATTTACTTTGTTTTTTTATCTCGCGCAAAGACGCAAAGGCGCAAAGGGTCGAGCGAAAATCACGGAACCTATGTAATCCTTGTTCTGCAAGAATAGTTCCGTGATTGTCGAATTCTAGTATAAGGCAAGATTTGATTTTTGTCAACCCCCTTTTGATATTTATTTTTGGAAAATGCCCCGAACCCAATCCCCTACCTTTCCAAATATTTTGCTACTGTTTGTACGTCCTTATCCCCCCGTCCGGAACAATTTATAATAATGCGGGGACTTCCTTCTAGTTGGGGACAGAGAGTTTCCAGGTAAGCGAAAGCATGGGCTGTTTCCAAAGCGGGGATAATACCTTCTAACTCAGAGACCCGACAGAAAGCAGCCACGGCTTCCGAGTCGGTAACGCTATAATATTCAGCCCGAGCACTATCTTTCAGCCAACTGTGTTCTGGTCCCACTCCAGGATAATCTAAACCGGCGCTAATGGAGTGAGGTTCCACCACCTGACCCTCATTATCTTGTAATAAATAACTCATTGCTCCGTGCAAAACTCCTGGAGTACCTTGAGTTAAAGTAGCTGCGTGTTTCCCGGAGGCTATGCTTTCCCCTGCTGCCTCTACTCCTATTAATCTAACAGAAGAGTCAGGGATAAACTCAGAGAAAATACCCATGGCATTAGAACCACCACCTACACAGGCTATAATTAGATCCGGTAGTCCGGACCATTTCTCAAGACATTGAGTGCGAGTTTCCTTGCCGATGATACCATGAAAATTCCGCACTAACATGGGATAGGGATGAGGTCCAGCTACAGAACCGAGGATATAGTGAGTGGTTTCTACATTGGTTACCCAGTCCCGAATGGCTTGGCTGGTAGCGTCTTTGAGGGTTCCTGTTCCTGCTTCTACTGGCTGTACTGTTGCTCCCAAGAGACCCATACGAAAGACGTTCAAGGCTTGCCTTTCCATGTCCCGAACGCCCATATAGATAATGCATTCTAAACCAAATCTAGCACAGACGGTGGCGGTGGCAACCCCGTGCTGCCCTGCTCCAGTTTCGGCTATAATACGCTTTTTACCCATGCGCTTTGCTAGGAGTACTTGACCTAAGGCATTATTGATTTTATGTGCTCCTGTGTGGTTTAAATCTTCCCGTTTGAGATATATTTGTGGTCCGGTACGGTCCTTTCTAGCATAGTGCTCTGTTAACCGTTGGGCGAAGTAGAGAGGACTGGGTCTGCCTACGTAGTCTTTGAGTAAACTTTGCAGTTCTGCTTGAAAGTCCTTATCTTGGCTGTAGTTGGTATAGGCTGACTCTAATTGAGATAAGGCTGGCATTAAAGTTTCTGGGACGTATTTTCCTCCATAGGGTCCGAAACGTCCTTCATGGTCAGGTTGTTGAGTTTTGGCAAAGGTGGTGGTTGTCACAGCTGGGGGTAATAGGAGGATTATCTTTGAATTGTACCATTAGTTAAAGCCGTTGCACCATCTTGAGACAATGCAACGGCTCTGCTCATTATGAACCACTAGGCAAAAAACCCGTCAACAACTGTGGGACTGTTAAAGAGAGTTCCTGTATTATTGGTAGAACTCAAGTCATAAGCATTGTTACCGATGACGTTATCGAAGTCATAATAGCCCACGAGGTTAGACTCAAAGCCAGTAAGTCCAAGGTTCATACTCGCCCGAATCTCTTCTGCTGTGCGGACTTTATCCCAAAAGCGCACTTCATCCATTTCTCCATCAAAGTAACGCCTGTTAATAATATTCCCGCCAAATAAGATACTCGTTGGGGCATTTAAAGGGTTTGTATTGACTGTGTTCAGGCTTGCTTCTTCTGTCCCATTTACAAACACTTTGATAGTGCTCGTAAGTGAGTCTCTGGTGGCGGCTACATGGACCCACTTCCCAGTGGCTACATTGGAGCTAGAAGCTATGGTAACACTTCGCCCTTCACTGGGAACACCCTGACCGAGGACCACCTTGTTATTCAAAATTGAAACTCCAAAGTCATTCTGGAAACCTCTTACATCGGCGTAGATTAACCCGTTCCCTTGATAGAACTGGCTCTGACCGGGACGATTTACCGCATCGGCAGTTTTAATCCAAGCTTCTAGGGTAAAGCTTCCCGCTACACTGCGGTCTATTTGGACGTAATCATCGGTGCCATCGAAACTCAAAGCCTTATCTACGGTGGATAAGCTACGCTCAATGCCAATTTGGCTGTTATGATAGAGATTCTGAATCTCCGTGGCATCCAGTGCTTCATCAATGATGACTACATCATCTATCTGACCGTCAAAATACCTATCAATACTCCCGGCACTGCGACCAATGTAGTTATTGTTGCGCACTTTGGTGGTGGGAACCACTGTGCTTTGTAGTGTTCTTGCCAGCTCTCCGTTTTTATAGAGACTCTGGGTGCCTGTCTCTGAAATAGTGGCGGTAACATGGATCCAGGTGTCCGCTTCCCAAAAGTCGCCTATTCTCAGATTAGCGACATCAACTCCACTATACGCTACAAAAAGCGCATTGGGAGTATTTTCATGGTTAATTAACATAATATTATTGTTATGTATACCATCCCCAAAATCAAAGACCCGGGACCAGAAATTGAAACTGTCATAGTTGACATTAGCAGCGAAGGTGAACCCTGCTCCCGTTTCTAGGTTGGATATCTCCCCGTAATCATTATCGCCATCGAAATTGAGTTGATTGCCAGAGCGTTCGGTGGAAGGGCTTGTCCGTGATGCCTCGTGGAGGGTTAAAGTATGGCTGTTGCGGCTGATGTCGTCTACTGTGGTGCCACTGCCTTCAAAGCTATAGGCTGCTTCTAGGTTTAGGTTGGGCAGGATACTGGTAATTTGATTACCAAAGTCAATTCCCCGGACCAATCTCTGTGATTCGTCTACGTTGATAATATGAGGGTTCATAGACGTTTCTTTATATCCCGACGGTACCACCTGTCGCACCTCCAAAAATACGCCAGACTCAGTAATTGTGTGCCTTAAGAAATAATCCCCATTAGAGTTTGTTTGTGGTGGCAGAGATGTCCCCATCATCCAATTGACCATTTTTGTTGAGGTCCAGGTAGACAATACTACCTAAAATTCCTGCTTCGTTGGTATCCTGCACCCCGTTACCGTTCAAATCGTCAAAAACAGTTCCGAAGATACTTGTAGCTGCATAAGCCAAAAACTGACCGGTATAGGAGTCATTCTCGGCTAAAAAAATTCGATGATAATTTGTATGAAAGAAGCTGAACACCCTTAGAACATGGAAACCTTGCGGTACATTGGACAATGAATACTTTCCCTCCGAATCAGTGAAGGTATAGGTTTCCCCTAAATCAAGTTTACCATTGTCATTGTCATCTAGGTAGACAGCCTGATGAGACACTCCAAATCTGTATTCATCAGAATCCTGCATTTAGTTACGATTCAAATCTTCAAAAACAATTCCACTTATAGTCGCCATAGTTATCCTCGTTTTTTTGGTACCAGATCTAAATATTTTACCTATAAAATCACTCTTTTCTTGAAACTTTTATTAAGTTTATGTTAATTTTTTATAAGAATTGTTTAAAATTTTCCGGAAAATAAGATTATTGAAGCAACTGTGAGTGCGAAAACATTAAGCGCCGATTCCTTGAAATCCACCAAACATTATGTTAATTCAGTATGCTTGTGCAGCCACTCCTTAGCGGGACTTTGGCAGTAAAAACGGTACCTACGTAAACGGGAAAAAAATCGGACAGCGGGAAATAGAACTAGGTCAGACAATATTTCCCGTTACTATTGAACAGGGTAGTGAAGAGAGTCCTTCTCTACTAAAACCATCTGAGGATTTATCAACGATTAATAAGGTCGAATATGTCAAATTTATGGGGAATGCAGCGAGTATCCATCGCCTCGACACAGAAATACAAAAGTAAAATTATGCTTAATCAGCATCAAAAACATTACCTGTGTCGAGTGTTGCGCTTGGGAAAAGGCGATCGCTTTATAGCCATGGACGGACGGGGAAAGTCTTGGTTAGCTGAATTAACTGCCAGCACCTCGGCACGTATCATAGAAGCCCTGGTGCAAGATACGGAGCTAGGAGTGGAGGTGACTCTCATGGTAGCCTTACCCAAAGGCAATGGTTTCGATAACATAGTGCGCTGCTGTACCGAACTGGGAGCGTCTTCCTTTGTTACAGTAGGAAGCGATCGCACTTTACTCAAACCTAGTGCTCATAAGCTATCTCGCTGGCGCAAAATAGCCACCTCAGCAGCAGAACAATCAGAACGCCAGATAGTACCTGAAGTAAAGGTAACTACTGACTTTGTCACTGCTTGCGACCTAAATCACCAATTGACTCCTAATCGTTATCTTTGCGTTGGTAGGGGCCGGGCGCCCCATTTACTTCATCGTCTGGAAAATAGACAAATTGGCAATATTATCATTGCGACAGGACCAGAAGGTGGTTGGAGCGAGGGAGAGATAGAGATAGGGTGCGCGTCTGGCTTCCAACCAGTTTCTCTTGGCAAGCGCATTCTCAGATCCATTATCGCCCCCATATTTGCCATGTCCCTCGTTGCTGCTACTTTGGAAAAAGAATAGGACTATGCTAGACCAAATTGCCCAGGCGATTGAATGTCAAGATTATCCCACAGCTGCCGAGTTAATAGAAGAAATGGGGCGAGTCGTTAGAGGCTAAAGCCGCCTAGTAATAGGCAATAAGGCACATAAACCTCAGCAGTGTACTAGTAGCCCCTGGATAATCTAAGCTAAATACCGAAAGGAGCTGAAAACCAGATAACCTCCAAGAGGTACTGTACCTTGATAACTAAATCCAGATTGCTGGTGAGAAGGGAGCCTCAAGTCCAGCCCCCGCCATTAATCAATGCCGGGGGGAAATCAGAATCTCTATCTGGCCACACCATGGCCGTGAATTCAAGCGGTCCACCGTTTTGCTAACGGAGGGTGAAGCTGGCAGCAGGGCGCAATCAGAGACTAAGGTCACACTGGCGCTAAGGAGGAGAGTACAAGGTTAATGGAAGCCCCCGCCATTAATCAATGCCGGGGGTGGTAAGTGAACCGCCGTAAAAAGTGTCTTATCTATAGGTGGGACCGAAGGACTCAGCACGCAGTGACAAACAAGAAGAAATACCCGCTCGGTTTCATTTCTACACGAGCATCCCTGGGGTGTGGAAACGCAGGCAAATTGGTGGAACCTAAATACTCAATCAATTCTGGATTTGGAACGACGAAAAACGTCGGTAACCACCTTGGGATGGTATCCAAGGAGGAAGATTAGCAAACTCTAACAAAAACGACGGATAGGACGTGGGAACGAAACGAAAACTGGTAACAGCTGAAACGATTGCCCACAATGAGCGAGAACGAAAAGTACTTGAAAATGTGCGAATAAACCTTGTAACCCGAAAGGGTATTAAATACCGCATTCGATTGCATGACGAAGAAGGGAAGTACTAAGTAAAGGAAATGGGGGAAGACTGCGGAAATTACCTAACCCAGATGGAACCAAAATTGGTGAGGAACGTAGTCAATGGCTAGAGTGATTAAACATCACGTGGGGCCAAAGCTCATAGGAGCCGTGTGCGATGAAAGTTGCTTGCACGGTTTTGAATCGGGGCTGAGGTAGAGTCATCTACTTCTTCTACCGTACAAGGCAACGTCAGCAAATAATCCCTGGGTAGATTTTTATCGGGGGCGACTTTATGAAGCTACGGGGGATCTAGTTGCAGCTCGCCAACTATTGCGCAATACAATTAATCGGAAAATTCTCCTTCGTGTTCGTCTGGGAGTGGAGCGTTTGACTAATATTGAGACGAAACAAAGAGAAGAAGCTCTCACTAAAGCCACAGCAATACCTTGTTGTTGCGCTGCCATTAAAGATATTATCCCAGTTAATGTTATCCAGGTAAATTATTTTCTTGCTAATTTACCCCAGCCCACTGTAAGATATACAAAAAAAGAAGATGAGCTAGTTAGCTTCAGTTTTGCCCTATTTGAAGCATCTTTACAGACAGATGTGAAAGGGAAGCTTTATCGCAATTGGAAGGATTTTACCTCTTTTGGGGAAAGGGCGATGGATTTTCAGGAAATGCTCTCGGACATAGAACCTCATATTCACTTATTCCGTCGGGATGCTGCTTTTCACTTATACAGCAGTCTTATTTTGCTCAAATAAGTTCCCTAGACTTGCTTTTTGCTTAATTCCTTGCTATGGTTAAATTTGAGCTACCAATATTAATAAGGAGAGGGAAACATGGTGCGTCAGTATTCGCCCCCCAATTGGCAACCTTTAGTAGGTGGCATTGTAGCCGCATTAGTCCTCCTGATTGGCTTCAATTCTTTTGTGATTATCAACCCAGGGCAGGCTGGGGTACTCAGTATCCTGGGAAAACCCAGAGATGGAGCTTTGCTGGAAGGTATCCATTTTAAACCCCCCTTGGTTTCCACTGTGGATATCTATGACGTGAAGGTACAAAAGTTTGAAGTGCCAGCCCAGAGTTCCACCAAGGATCTTCAGGATCTATCCGCCCGCTTCGCCATTAACTTCCGCATTGATGAGACAGAAGTAGTTGAGGTCAGAAGAACACAAGGCAGTCTGGAAAATATCGTCGCTAAAATTATTGCCCCCCAAACTCAAGAATCTTTCAAAATTGCTGCTGCAAAGCGTACTGTGGAAGAATCAATTACAAAACGAAATGAACTCAAGGAGGACTTTGACGCTGCACTAAGCGAAAGGTTGGAAAAGTACGGCATTATCATTCTGGATACTAGTGTAGTGGACTTGAATTTCTCCCCTGAGTTTTCTAAGGCAGTTGAAGAAAAACAAATCGCTGAACAGCGGGCACAAAGAGCTGTTTATGTTGCCCAGGAAGCAGAACAACAAGCGGAAGCGGAAGTAAACCGCGCCAAGGGTAAGGCGGAAGCCCAACGACTCCTAGCGGAAACCTTGAAAGCACAGGGAGGGGAGTTGGTACTGCAAAAAGAAGCTATCGAAGCTTGGAAAGCAGGGGGTGCGCAAATGCCAAAGGTTTTGGTGATGAGTGGGGACTCTAATTCTAGCGTTCCTTTCATTTTTAACCTCGACGACATCCCAGCAAATTAGACTCTTTATTTAATAAGGTAGTATCATATGATACTACCTTATGAGAAGATTAAGCATTGATTAGTGACTGGGGATTAGCTGAATGCGACCCGCATCCATTTCAGCCATAAGTAATTCTAGAGCTTTGTAATCTACATGGTCTATATACCCCATGCGGGTCAGCTCGCAGTTGATTCTGTTTTCTATCTCTGGGGTCAACTGTCTGATATAAAGGGCTTTTTCTACTAGTTGTCGGATAGCATGTCTGGTATTCATTATTTTTAAGATGCATTAGCTAGATGTATTTTGTGTTCAAACTTTATGTATAATATAAATTAGATCTCATATCAGTGACTTGAGTCACTAAATCATAGTGTTTGCTACTATTTCCCGATAAAATTGTTCAAATCTTGACAAACTCTGAGTATTTGAACAAGATTTGATAAAGTATTAGCTCGGGGGTAAAATTTTAGGAGTGACAGGATGAGAATTTACTAAATTACCTATAAATTTAATTGATAACAAGTATTTTTCTCAGAGATGGAAGAAAAAAAATGTCAAAATTGCTACATTCGTCGAGATTTTTGAGACGCGAGATGCTTTTGAGAGAGCTTTACAACAGTAGAAGGAAATTTAGTAGTTATCTGGAGCGTCAATGGATTATAATAAAGAAAGAAAATCAGGGGGTTTGGCAGTGGAAGTGGCAATGGAGAAAATAATTACTCCGGATATAGGGAAACCAGCCCGTTATTTGGGGAATGAATTGGGTGCCTTCCATAAGCCTTGGGCAGAAGCGGAGGTACGCTGGGTGTTGAGTTACCCGGAAGTATACGAAGTGGGGGCATCCAATTTAGGACATATTATCCTGTACAATATCCTCAATGGTAAACAGGGACAATTGTGCGATCGCGCTTATTTACCAGCACCGGATTTAGCAGCTAAACTCCGCAGCAGCCAAACTCCTCTTTTCGCCCTAGAATCGCGACGCTCACTCAGAGACTTTGATATCATCGGTTTCAGTCTCTCCTACGAGTTAGGAGCAACTAATATCTTGGAAATGCTCGATTTGTCAGGTATCCCCCTACAGGAGTGCGAAAGGGAAACGGGAAATTACCCCCTCATTTTTGCCGGAGGACAAACAGCTACCTCAAACCCTGAACCCTACGCCGATTTCTTGGATTTTGTCGCTCTGGGGGATGGGGAGGAATTATTGCCGGAAATAGGGGCGGTGGTGCAAAAAGGGAAGGCAGCAGGATGTTCTCGGAGAGAATTACTGCTAAAATTAACAAAGGTACCGGGAGTCTATGTACCGCGATTTTATAATATGGCAGCGGATGGTTCCATTCACCCCAACCACCCCCAGGTTCCCCAACGGATTCGGCGACGGGTTGCTACTCCCATACCCTCCCAAGCCATTGGCTTAGTTCCCTACGTGGAAACGGTTCACGATCGCCTCACCGTGGAAATTCGCCGAGGTTGTACGAGGGGCTGTCGTTTCTGTCAACCGGGAATGCTCACCCGCCCCGCTAGGGATGTGGAACCAGAACAGGTGGTGGAAGCAATTGAAAAAGGTATGAGGGCCACAGGATATAATGAATTTTCCCTCCTTTCTCTGAGTTGTTCCGATTATCTCTCCCTCCCAGCAGTGGGAATGGAAATTAGGAATCGCCTCCAGAAGGAGAATATTTCCCTTTCTTTACCCAGTCAAAGAGTAGATCGGTTTGACGAGAATATTGCTAGGATTATTGGCGGTACCAGGACATCAGGATTGACTTTTGCTCCAGAAGCAGGTACTCAGCGGCTGCGAGATGTGATTAATAAGGGGCTAACTAATGCAGAATTGCTCCGAGGTATCAAAACTGCCATAGAACAGGGTTGGGATAAGGTAAAGCTCTATTTTATGATTGGCTTACCTGGAGAAACAGATGTGGATGTGGTTGGTATTGCGGAAACAGTGCGGTGGTTGAGACGGGAATGTCGCTTACCCAAAAGAAAGCGTTTAGACTTCAATATTACTATTTCTAACTTTACTCCTAAACCCCATACCCCTTTCCAATGGCATTCCGTGGCTACCAGTGAATTTGTGCGCAAACAGCAACTGTTGCGAGATGAATTTCGGGGTATGAAAGGGGTAAAGGTGAATTATACCGACGTGAGAATTTCCGCCATGGAAGACTTTGTGGGTAGGGGCGATCGCCGTTTAGGGAAAGTTGTCCGTCGTGCCTGGGAATTGGGAGCAGGAATGGATTCTTGGTGGGAAAATTTAGATCGTGCTCATGGTGCTTGGGCTAAAGCCATCGCCGAAGCGGGTTTGACTTGGAAATACCGTCAAGTGGAACAGGGGGAATGGAATATTTTTACCCATTGTTCATCCCAAGAGAACCTCCTAGATGCTCCTCTACCTTGGGATCACTTGGATACGGGAATTGATAAAAACTGGCTGAAAGCAGATTTGAAGAAGGCTTTAACAGCAGCAACCGTTCCCGACTGCGCTTTTGAGGGTTGTTCCAGCTGTGGTGTTTGCGGTACAGATTTTGGTCACAATATTGTCATCTCTCCCCCACCAATGCCGGAATTTGCTGGAGAATATAAGCCTCCTCAAGAAAGGATACAGCGATTTCGGGTTTGGTTCGGCAAACTGGGAGATATAGCCCTCATCAGTCATTTAGATTTGGTGCGGTTGTTTGATCGGGCAGTGCGTCGCGCTGCTATACCCATTTCCTTTACTGGGGGATTTCATCCTAGCCCTCGGATTTCTATTGCTAATGCGTTATCATTAGGAATGACTAGTAGTGGAGAGATTGTGGATTTTGAACTGACGAAAAAAATGTCAGAAGAGGAGTTTCGCCATCGTTTAGAGGAGCAGTTACCTAAAGATATACCCCTTTATCAAGTGCAAGAAGTGGAGGTAAAATCCCCTGCTGCTAGTGGTTTGTTGGTTAAGGCAGAATATTTGCTCACTTTCCAGGCGAACGTATTAGATAATTGGCAAGAATGGATATCAGGAGTAAAGGAAAGTGAAGAGATTTGGTGGGAAAAGACTACGAAATCTGGGAAAAAACAAAAGGTGAATTTGCGATCGCGCCTCTTTTCCTTGACAATGGCAACAGAATGTGGTAGTGAGCAGGCGGTAGTGTTGGATTATGTGGGTAGTTGTCGCAACGATGGTACCCTGTTGCAACCTAACCATGTGGTTTATATGTTAGAGCAAGTTGCCCAGCGAGAGTTGCAGTTGTTAAAGGCTCATCGTCAGCAATTAATCTTAAATACTATTGATAACATAAACTAATTATGATAAACACTCAATTAGCTACCGTTACACCCAAACCCAGAATTGAATGGGCAAAACTACCCCCAGACTTTATCTTACCTGACGATCCTGTGGAAAATATCTATCAACCCCTCTTAGCAGCAGCTTTGCGTGAGATTCTGGATTTAGCTGGATTTGTCGCTCCTGACATGCTCATGGGTTCTAATTTTGGTCTCTGCGCGCTCGTGGAGGGGAAAATAGTAGTGAAAGCACCAGACTGGTTTTATATTCCTAGAGTGTTACCAGTAGAACCCGGAGTAATTCGTCGCAGTTACACCCCTCACGTAGAAGGAGATATCCCAGCACTTGTGATGGAGTTTTTATCCGGTACAGACAACGACGAATACTCCAGTAAATCAACCTTTCCTTATGGAAAGTGGTACTTTTACGAACGCATTTTAGAAGTGCCAATTTATGTAATTTTTGACCCCTATGAAGATATATTGGAGGTACATTACCTCAAATCAGGAAAATACGAATTGCAACAACCAGATGAAAATGAGCGCTATTGGATTGATTCTATGAACCTTTCTCTCGGAGTTTGGCGAGGTAAACGCTCTAACTTGACCATTTCTTGGTTGCGCTGGTGGGACGAAGCTGGGAATATGTTACCTTGGGCTAACGAAAAAGTCCAACAGAGTTTGCAAAAAGGAATCGAACAAGGAATCGAACAAGGAAAAGTTGAGTTAATTACTCGTCTATTGACAAGGCAATTTGGTAGGATTGAACCTGAGCTACAAGGAGCGATTAACTGTTTATCAACATCGGATTTAGATGAATTAGGCGATGTTTTCTTAAATTTGGCCGATATTGAGGCTTTATCTAGTTGGTTAGCAGAGCGTCAAAAATAAATCTGGATATGTTCAAGACTCTGATAGATTAGAAGCTTTGCGTCCCGCCCTTGGCGTCCGCACCTTACTTTTAAGTAACAATTCATTTGTCCATTTTGCATCTGCTTCTGTTAAAGGAGGTACAGGTTCCTTGGTATAATCGATAAAAAAGCCATAACCAGATTGGTCGTATACTTCTGTAAATAGGTCTTGTAAATTCACAAGAGCTTCTCTATCTTCTTGACGCAAAGGGAGGGGGAAAGAAGGAATAGTATCCGGTAAATTAAAGCCATATAGTTCCGCTTTCGGTCTCTGGTGTACCCTACTGACTAAAATGCGATAATGGGTTTGAATGTCGTTGTTTAGAGTAGGCATTGACTCCCACTTGCGCAGCAAATCGATTTCCACTAAATTGGTATAACTGCTAATTATTTTTTGTCGCTTTGTTTCATATTTACTTCTTCCTGATCCAGGAGGTTTATTAGTAGGGGAGAGCACTTCAACTGCTGTCACTACTTCACTGGTAGCTACTTCCCTTATTTCTAAATGCCCTTGCCCCACTTCTGTTATCATTGGTAAGGTGACTATTCTGGGTGTAGTTGAGGGTGAGCAAACAGCAACATTGGCGTTATTGTTATTTTTCTTAGGACGCTGCACCACTACATCGGGAATACCTTCTGTCTCAGTAGTTTGATAAATTCTTTTCTCAATCAGAACTTAGTATTTAGGTAGGAGTTGGGGTGTTAAGGAAATGGCGAGCGCCGTAATCAAGCGATGATGTAAGTCAGACCATGAGTGAGGATTCTCTAAATAAGGGTCCATTCCAGGAAAAGGAGAAGCCATGATATAATCGGAGCTAATTACTTATCTTTAAGATAACATAGAGGCTGTCAGCACCCCGCACTGAAGTAGCGTTGCTGGAGTGCCTCCTCTTCAGTTAGCTGACCAGCTTAAGTCTTAACTGACTACTGGGTTAACTTTCCAGGCGTGCGCGCCTGGAAACCGAAAGGTTAATTCAATGTTATTGGCAAGAGTTAAAGTTCCTACCTTGGGATGCGTGCCAGTCCTGAGCTGCTAGAACTCAAAGGTTAAATAGTTTTACTCCGGGTAAGACAGTGCTTTTGGGATAGTACCGAACCCACCCCCATCCCCTCCCAAGAGGGGAGCCTCCCAATAACATTAGCTCGGCTAACTTTACCCCAGCAATGGGAGTTTTGAGGGATATAAAAATTTCCCTCTCCCCCGCCCCCCGCCATTAATCAATGCCGGGGGCCGGGGGACTGCGGTTAAAACCCATTTGAAAATGGTGGTTTCCAAACTCCCGTGAGGTTTATATGATTACAGTAACAGTTCCGGCTACGACAGCCAATCTCGGTCCCGGTTTTGACTGCATTGGGGCAGCTTTAACTATCTATAATCAATTCCAGTTTACTCTCACTAATGTCCCAGAGCAAGTTAAGATTACAGTTGAAGGGACTGAAGCAGAAAAGGTGAGTAGAGATAAGAATAATCTAGTCTATCAATCCTTTGTGAGATTATATCACCATTTAGGAAAAACACCCCCAAGTGTGGAGATTACCATTACCTTGGGGGTACCTCTAGCAAGGGGTTTAGGTAGTTCTGCTACTGCAATTATCGGTGGTTTGGTGGGAGCAAATCAATTAGCAGGCAGCCCCCTGAGTAGGAAGGAAATAATGGAATTGGCGATCGCCATTGAAGGGCACCCTGATAATGTGGTTCCTGCTTTGTTGGGTAATTGTCAATTAGCAGTGGGGGCAGAAAATAATTGGGAAATATGCACTATTCCCTGGCACCCAGACTTAGTTCCAGTAGTGGCAATTCCCGATTTTGAACTGTCTACAGCAGAAACCCGACAAGTACTTCCCCAGGAGTTTAGTCGTCAAGACGCTATCTTTAATATCGCCCGTATGGGATTGTTAGTTCGGGGTTTAGCTACACTGGAAGGGGAATGGTTGCATTCCGGCATGGAAGATAAGTTACATCAACCCTACCGTCAAAGTTTAATTCCCGGTTACGAAACTGTCAAATCTGCTGCCCTCGCTGCTGGAGCTTACGGTATGGCAATTAGCGGTGCAGGACCTACTCTACTAGCTTTGACAGGTGCCACCCGCGCTCGCGCGGTTGCTACTGCTATGGCTGAAGCTTGGGCAGTAGAAGGAGTAAAGGCAGAAGTGCGATCGCTCTCCCTGGATACTACTGGTGCTATAGCACGTACAAATTAACCATATCTCCTACCAGTCTTGCTCCAGAAAAGCTTGCAACCACTGAGTATCTTCTTTTCGATTTGTTTGTAATTCTAACAGTCTCATCCCTGTTTCCGGTAGGGGATTTAATAATTCTTCTAATTGCTGCCAATTCCTAATTAATTCATAGTTCACCCCATAAGTAGAGCATAACTGAGCAAAATCCATCTCTTGGGGGGTGGCAAAATACTCTTCAAAAGGGGGGTCAAAGTAGGATATGGGCAACATTTCAAAGATACCCCCTCCATGATTATTCAGCAAGATAATGGTGAGATGACCTCGAAAGTGCTGACGCAGTAGAAAGCCATTGGTATCGTGCAATAGGGCTAAGTCTCCTGTGAGCAAAACACTGGGAACATGGCTATCATGGGCCATACCTAAGGCAGTGGATAAAGTACCGTCAATACCATTCACACCGCGATTAAAATATGGGATAATGTTCCTATTTCCTGGACACCAGAAAAATTCCCCGTGACGCACCGCCATACTGTTAGCAATAAAAATTGGCGTTCCTGGTGGGAGATTTTGAGATAGCAACCAAGGAACTTTACCCGGAAAAAGAGCTTCCATAGACTTCATCTTCTCATCCATCTTTCTCCTGGTTTCCCTTTCTACACTACACCAGAGACTGAGGTACTGAGAAGTTTTTTTCTCATCAACAGGAGGAATCAACTCTCCTAAGGTTTCTACAGAGGTACGGAGGTGAATGGTTCGACCGTGGAGGGGATCCAGATTTTCTGGAGTGGTATCAACTATCCAATGGTTTGGTTCTGTTTCTGTTAACCAGCGACGGAGTACTTTACTGGTGGGTAATTCCCCAATTTGAATCACCATTTTAGGTGCTAATTTAGCTGCTAGTTCCCTATTTCTCAAGATTGTATCATAGGTGGAGATAAGATAGGGATTCAGGTGATGATAGTTTCTCACAGGGGAGAGAGCTTCTGCAAGTACAACCCAACCTAGAGATTGGGAAAGTTGGGCGATCGCCTCACAATAACCCTGAGGGTTGCCCAAAGATTGCCCCAACCCAGCAATAATCACTCCTCTTTCTTCTTGTCCCCAACTGGGTACTGGTAACTGATAACTGCATGGTACGAGGTAACTGGTAACTGCTGCAAAAAATTCCGACTCTCTCCCTTTCAACCCCTCACCCACTGGACTCCTCTCTATTGGTGCGAGGGGTTCTGTGAAAGGAAGGTTGATATGAACCGGTCCTTTAGTAGGAAAGAGGGATCGCTCCCATGCTTGAATGATATTTTGTCGCAGATAACGGAGTATTTCCATTTCTGGTGTTGGTAAGGCTAATTCTAACTGCCAATTGGGATAATGACCGTATAATTTTACTTGGTCAATGGTTTGTCCAGCGTGACAATGGCGCAAGAATGGGGGGCGATCTGCAGTTAAAATTAAGAGGGGTACTTTGCTTTCTTTTCCTTCAATCACTGCGGGATAAAAATTAGCCCCCGCAGTACCGCTGGTACAAACTAAGGCTACAGGCAATCTGCTTCTTTTGGCAATACCTAAGGCAAAAAAAGAGGCGGAGCGTTCGTCCAACACTGGGATAGCTTCGATTTTGGGATGTTGAGCAAAGGCTACCGTTAAAGGAGCGGAACGGGAACCGGGACAAATAATGGCTGTAGTTAATCCTAGGCGTTGGAGGGTTTCTACTAGGATGGAAGTCCAGAGGGTATTAATATTACGATAGTCTAAGGGCATTTAGAGTCTCGCGCAGAGGCGCGGAGGCGCAAAGGAAGAGGAAGGGATTTTAATCACTATTATTGATTACTTCTCTCAAATCCTTATCAGGGGGTCGCCGTTTAAATTGTTCATGACTATATAACCATAGAGGTCGAATAGAAAACAGAGTTTTATTGACTAAATATATTAATCGAACTTGTCCAGAGTTGCCCTGTCCCACTTGGATTTTCAGTTTATGAAATGTCCACCCGTCTGGTAATTTTGTCTTACTGGGTAAGGGTTCTTTGCGAGAGTCCTTTGGGTATGGGTTATGAGGGAGACTTTTTAGCACTCTGCCAATTTTTTCTGGAAAAGTTTTGTCATAAGCTTTGCTTTTGCCTAATTTCCTAAATGTTTTCTCAAAGCTTTCACTTTTCTTAAGCAAGAAGGGAATTGAGCCAGTCATCCACTTCTTCTTCTTTCACGTACATTTTAGAATTAGTTCGCTCCTTGAATGCTTCTTCTAGCATATGGGAGAGAATCTTTTCGTAGTCTGGATGATTCCGCTCAATTTCATCTAGTTTTTCTTTACCCAATAACTTCATATCCTCGAGTGAAATAGGTTTTGTGGACTTTGCATCGGAAGGAAGTCCTTTTCGAGCGTTCTTCCAGGGAAACTCTACATGAGTCATCCCACTTAAGCAGTAAGCATGATACTGCCCAAAATAATCCCAAACTTCCTCAAGCAGCTCTATTGTATCGGAATTAATATCTGAAAAGGATGCTTTTTCTGGTATAGGGAGTGGTTTTCCCTCAAACTCTGAGTAAAAATGATAAGCAGGAGGACAAACAGGGCCATATTTCCATGCTTGTATCTCTTCGGGGAACAAAGGTTCGTCGAAAAGGGCAAGATGTAGGCTCTGTGCATAATAGAGAAGCTTCTGAACCTTCAGGTTGGTTATTTCATCGGAACGCTTATTTTCATATGCTCTGTATATAAAGTAATGAGCAGCATGTAAACAGTCAACCATGGTACTCTCCTTTAAATCATTCTACTCTATCCTTTATGATAGCACTTCTCTCTCAACTTGCTCTAGGATTTTTTAGCGTCAAAATCCTAGTAGAAAACGTCATTGACAATTTCCACCACTTTCCTGGAGGAGAAGTTGATATTTTGTACATCTTTTATTTCTGAAGTAATGGATACCGCCTAAGGATACTGCGAAAATAATTCCAGGTAGATGCCCAAATTCAAATGGGACTAATTCAAAAGCTACTTCCCCGGCAGTTATGTTTCTAGCACCACTGTCGGCACTATTGAAAGTACTATGAATATTTAGGTGAACATATCGAGTTTCAGTGGCTGTGAAAGAAAATGTTTCAACATTTTCTGAAGATGCATTAAAAGTGCCCAAGCTTGTTCTACCGTCGTTCTCAAAATTATCATCGTTATCAACGAATAACTCAAATTCATTTATATCACTGCCAAAATTTGCACGCCACAATGCCAACCCTTGGATTAAGAACTCATCACCTAGGTCAAAAGTTAAGGGTGCTGGTAAGACCTGGCTAAGTACTACGTTACGAGTTGCCCATATACCAATCAAATTACTGGATCCAACAATATTACTTACCTCACTCCAAGGAGTTTCTCTGCTCGTATAACTTTGTGATAATCCACTTTGATTAATTAGGTTATTTACTTCTCCGTTTACTATGTCATCCTCTATATTTGTGGTAACTCTCTCAGGCTGTAGGATAGTACTGACAGCATCAGCAGGGCCCCTACCGAGAGTGAGGAGTGCAGCAGTAATGCCCAGAGTGGCGGCTAGTGGTTTTTTCATGAGAAAGGAAGTCCTATAAGAACATCCTAAGTCTAGTAGATGTTCGTTTCCTCATGCAACCCCAAAATCGGAAAAATTTACCAAACTTTAGGTCGAAAATTTTGGTCATTGACAATTTCCACCACCTCCCCTGACTGTTGGATAACGAATAACCCCTGACGGTAAGCGTAGCGATCTACTCCCTCATCAATCTCAATCCCCGCCACAGCAGCATTTAGTTTGACGTCACTATAACGGGGAAATGCTTCCTTAAAATGAGCCAACTTTTCTAAAAAATAGTCCACATCGGTTTTAGACAAACGAGGTTTAACCTCTATTGCGACGGCTACATCCCCATCAATACCTAGGATGTCAATTTCCATTTCTATACCTGCACGTTTCATTTCCAGCCGCCGGAGGGTTTGTGTTACCGTGATACCTCTTTCTTGAAATATCCGCACAGCAGCAGGTTCTACCAAGTTCTCCACAAACTGTCCCCAACGGCTTGTGAGAGCACTCACAGCTTTATTGGTGTTTGCTGCAATAGCTTCTGCTTTGGCAAGTCTTTTTTCTGCTTCTGCCGCGCGACGATCTGCTTCTGCTGCAAGTTCAGCGAAACGGCGATCTAATTCTGCTGCGCGACGCTTGCGATCCTCGGCAAGTTCTGCTGCGAGTTCCTCTGTACGACGTTTACTATCTTCGGCAAGTTTAGCTAAGTATCGATCTAGTTCTGCCCAGCGACGATCTGCTTCGGCTTGAGAAGCTTGAAATAATTGATAAATATCTTGAATGGTTACAGAATTTGACATAGTTAGGGGATAATTTGTATCCTAATATATATATCATGTTTTGAGGTGAGTTGTCAAGTATTTTAGAAATATTGTGGGACAATTCATTAGTTTGTTTAAAGATACCTCCCTATTGTGGGGTTGGTGGATTTATCAGGCTTTATTGCTCTAATTTACTGGATTTTTTGTTATTCTATGTCTTTAGCGAGTCAAAAATTTGAACAGCAGTTATAGCGTCCAAGGGCGGGTGCGGGGATGATGGAAGGCTCAACGCCATCTTCGACATTATAGCTTGCTTTTCTACAATTTCCATGGTAATCTTAGATCTGAGTACGTACCTTCCGAAAACAACCCTTATGTCTGAAAACCCATTAGCAGAGGTCTTCGGCTTTCCAAGTAACAATTTATCTGAACAAGCAGAGCGTTACCGCCGAAATAAACTTTGTCCATACAATAATAAGGTGCCTAACTGTACAAAGGACAAGGCTAAAGACCCTCTTGGGGTATGTAGCATTTATCACAAAAATGCTCCTGTTATTACTTGTCCAATTCGATTTAGGCAAGATTGGTTGATTGCCGAAAACGCTGCAAATTTCTTTTTTTGCAATAACGTAAGCTGGACTTCACTAACAGAAGTTCGTTTACAAGATGCTAATGGGCAATCAGCAGGGAATATCGATATTGTACTGGTTTCTTATGACAACCGAGGAAGAGTAATAGATTTTGGAGCTGTTGAGGTACAAGCTGTGTACATATCTGGTAATGAGCGATTAAATTTAGTCTTGAACGATGTCGTTTATACAGAGTATTGGTCAGCCATTAATCGCATTTCCACCCCGACACCAGGAAAATTAGAGGATTTTATCCAGATACCGCAACAAAAGCTTGATGATAAGCTGGACAATCCACCAGACACCCAAACTATCCTTGATATCCCTTTACAGTAAGAGTTCAACAATGATTCAAATGGAACTTTTTGACACAAAAGCCAGGTCAGAAAAACAGCATATAGTAAATGTTGCTAGTGTTCCACAGCGAAGCCCTTTTCGCTACGCTGGAGGCAAAATTTGGCTAATTCCACGCATTAGACAGTGGCTACTAAAATATGGTGGCTCAGACAAAGAATTAATTGAACCATTTACAGGTGGTGGTATTGTTAGCCTAACTGCTGCTTTTGAGGATTTAGTCCCTCAGGTAATAATGGTGGAAAAGGATGAAGGTGTAGCTGCTGTATGGCGGATCATCTTAGAAGGCAATGCTAAATGGTTAGCGGATTCTATTGAAAATTTTAACTTAACTAGAGAAAATGCCAGAAAAGCCATTGAAGCTGCCGATCAATCTCTAGAGTCTCTTGCCTTCGCTACCATTATAAAAAATCGTGTTAACCGAGGTGGCATTCTTGCAGATGGTGCTAGCTTTATCAAGCAGGGTGAAAATGGAAAGGGTATAACATCCCGTTGGTATCCTAAAACATTACAAAAGCGCATACTCGCCATTGCAAAAATGAATCACAAGATTAATTTTATTCAGGGGGATGGGTTTGAGATTATTGAACAAAATTTTCATCGCAAAAACGCTATTTATTTTATAGATCCACCCTATATAAAAGCTGGGAGAAGACTTTATCGATATTCAATGGTTAATCACGAAGCTTTGTTTGAACTTGCTGGGAAGTTACAAGGTAATTTCTTGATGAGCTATGAGAATACTCAAGAGGCACGAGACTTAGCAAGTCGTTACAAGTTCGCCATGAAATCTGTCTCAATGAAAAATACACATCATGCCCAGAAGAAAGAATTGCTAATCGCACGGGATTTGGCTTGGCTATCAGAGTAAAAAATTTACCAGCTCCTCTCTGTGCCTCTGGGCCTCTGCGTGAAACAAATAAAAACTTCATCCTACTTTTTCAGTCTCTTGGATCGGGTAAACTTGTTCTCTTGCTAACCAAGCTACATATTTCAAGGCTTGTTCAATGTCTTCTGGTTCTAGATCGGGATATTTTGCTAATATTTCAGTGGTAGTTTTGCCATAGGCTACTAAATTGACTACCAAAGAAACGGGAATGCGCATTCCTCGTATGCAAGCTTGCCCTGCCATAATTCGTGGATTGAAAGTAATGCGGTTCCACTTTAACATAATCAATGCTCTCCAAAATAATCTGATGGCTGTTCATGATTATAATAACAAATACAAAGAGAAAAAGCAAACTTTATATAGTTTACAACTGAATAAACTGGTAACTGGTCACTGATAACTGATATAGGGTTAACCCCACCTTGACAGTAGGGCTTTCCCGGCTAACCATCGAAATAATTCATTACTATAATAAAGAGAAAAAGCAATAAACGAGACCATATGCAACCCAATAACCCCAATAAATTTACGGAAAAAGCCTGGGAGGCGATCGCCAACACTCCTGGTATCGCGAAGGAAAACCAACAGCAACAGATTGAAACGGAACACCTGTTCAAATCCCTGTTAGAACAAGAAGGACTGGCAATATCTATCTTTAATAAAGCAGATATTGACGTGGGAAAATTACGGGAGCGCACCGATGCTTTTTTGCGTCGTCAACCCAAAATAGCTAAACTGGGAGATGATATTTATTTAGGACGGAGTTTAGATACCCTTTTAGACAGGAGTGAAAAATGGCGGCAAGAATTTAAGGACGAATTTATTTCCATCGAACATATCATCCTCGCTTACCCCAAGGATAATCGCTTTGGCAAGCCCCTTTTCCAGGAATTTGGTTTGGGGGAAAATAAACTGAAGGAGATTATTCAACAAATTCGGGGGAATCAGAAAGTGACAGACCAAAATCCAGAAGGGAAATACGAAGCATTAACAAAATACGGTCGCAACTTGACAGATTTGGCTCGTGAAGGTAAGCTAGATCCAGTTATCGGGAGAGATGACGAAATCCGTCGCACCATTCAAATTCTCTCCCGTCGTACTAAAAATAACCCTGTCTTAATTGGGGAACCGGGGGTAGGGAAAACTGCTATTGTGGAAGGATTAGCCCAACGCATTGTCAACCGAGATGTACCCGAATCTCTGCGGGATCGCCAATTGATTGCCCTAGATATGGGGGCACTTATTGCTGGGGCAAAATACCGGGGAGAATTTGAAGAACGACTCAAAGCTGTACTCAAGGAAGTTACGAAGTCGGAGGGGAATATTATCACCTTTATCGATGAGATTCACACCGTTGTGGGAGCAGGAGCAACTCAAGGTGCCATGGATGCAGGAAACCTGCTAAAACCAATGTTAGCAAGGGGGGAACTTCGGTGTATTGGTGCTACTACTCTGGATGAATATCGCAAGTATATTGAAAAAGATGCGGCTTTGGAACGACGTTTCCAATCAGTTTTGGTAGCTCAACCTAATGTGGTGGATACTATTTCTATCCTCCGGGGTTTGAAGGAACGGTATGAAGTTCATCACGGGGTGAAAATCGCCGATACTGCTTTAGTTGCAGCAGCAATGCTCTCGGATCGGTATATTAGCGATCGCTTTCTTCCTGACAAAGGGATTGATTTAATTGATGAAGCAGCGGCGAAATTGAAAATGGAGATTACCTCCAAACCGGAAGAACTGGATGAAATTGACCGAAAAATCCTCCAACGGGAAATGGAAAAGCTCTCCCTAGCTAAGGAAAATGACCCAGCTTCTTTGGAAAGGTTAGCACAATTAGAAAAGGAATTAGCTAACCTCAAGGAGGAACAGTCTCAACTGAATGCTCAATGGCAGTCTGAAAAAGAGGTTATCCAGCAAATCCGCAGTTTGAGAGAAGCTATGGATAAGGTTAACTTAGAAGTGCAACAAGCGGAACGGGATTATGACCTCAATCGAGCTGCTCAGTTGCGTTTCGGTGAGTTGGCTAAGTTGGAGAAGCAACTTCAGGAAATAGAAAGCAAGCTGGCTCAAAAACAAACTACGGGAACCTCCCTATTACGGGAAGAGGTGGTGGAGGAGGATATTGCAGAAACTATCTCCAAGTGGACTGGTATTCCCATTAGTAAGTTGGTGGCGTCGGAAAAGGATAAGTTACTGCAATTAGAAGCGGAACTCCATGAACGAGTGGTGGGACAAGAGGAAGCTGTCACGGCGGTGGCTGAGGCAATTCAGCGGTCTCGGGCTGGTTTAGCGGACCCCAATCGCCCCACTGCCAGCTTTATTTTCCTCGGTCCCACGGGGGTAGGGAAGACGGAGTTGGCTAAAGCTTTAGCTGCTAATCTCTTCGATACAGAGGAAGCTTTGGTACGGATTGACATGTCCGAGTACATGGAGAAGCACAACGTAGCCCGGTTAATGGGAGCACCTCCGGGATATGTGGGTTATGAGGAAGGGGGACAGTTGACGGAAGCTATTCGACGTCGTCCCTATTCTGTTATCTTATTTGATGAGATAGAAAAAGCTCACCATGACGTCTTTAATGTGATGCTCCAAATTCTGGACGACGGAAGATTGACAGATTCCCAAGGTAGGGTGGTAGATTTCAAGAATACCATTATTATCATGACCAGTAATATTGGCTCGGAGTATATCTTAGATGTAGCAGGAGATGAGTCTCGATATGGAGAGATGAGAACAAGAGTCATGGACCGGATGCGCAGTAGTTTCCGACCGGAATTTCTGAATCGTATCGACGAGATTATCATCTTCCATAGCTTACAGCGACACCAGTTGCAGCAAATTGTTAAACTCCAAATGGAGGGTTTAAACTCCCGTCTCCAGGAACAAAAACTATCCTTAAAAGTGTCTGATACAGCATTGGATTTCTTGGTGGAAGTGGGTTTTGACCCGGTTTATGGAGCTAGACCTCTGAAACGAGCAGTGCAGAAATATTTGGAAACGGCGATCGCCAAGGCTATTCTCAGGGGAGAGTATAAAGCTGGAGATACCATTTTTGTGGATGTTCAAGACGAACGTTTGTCACTGAGACAAATACAAAACTGATAGGCGATAGGTTGGCAATGGTAGGGGCAGGTGTAGATATTAGTAGGTAACACTGCTGTGCTCCTACCGATAATCTATCAATCAAAACCCGCCCTCATACCAAATTAATTGCCCCACTTAAGAATTTGGTAATCTAAGTCTGCTACTCCCTGCTTTATTATCCCCAAATCTATGGCAGCCTTCCTGGAAACATCCAATACACGACGGGATCGGTCGTTAATGCGCACTACGACAGACTTACCATTCTTAGAATTAGTAACTCTTACTGTAGTACCGAAAGGCCAACTGGGATGAGCTGCGGTATGGCCCCACTGATTAAATCTTTCCCCATTAGCAGTTAGATTGCCATGATAGCCAGGTCCGTACCACTTTACCCGAATTTTCTCAGCCACAGCTGGTGCAGCCAATACTAAGGATAGAATCGCGCCACCTAATATGCTAAACTTTTTTCCCTTGTTCATTGTTATACTCCTACATGGATTTGGCTAAACATTCTATTTTAGAAGGTGATAAATGAATCTTAAATAAATCTAAAGCTTATTTAGCCTCTAGCCTCTATGACCCTGAAACCAATGGAAAATATTGAGATCACCCCGCATTTAGCTAACTCTTGTTGATGCTGTTTTGCTGTCTCATGATACCATTTGCAATAGTTCTTAAACTCTTGGCGATATTCTACTTCTCGATGAAACTCGAAAGCTAATTTATGACTGGCCAAAATCTCAGCCGCAGGAGGAGAGATGGATAAAATTTGACGAAATTATTCAGACATGTTATCCTTATTAATAGGTGATAAATGAAGCCAATGCCCACCCTACTGGTAACTGTTAAAGCCAGCCTTTGAGACGATAGACAGTGGTTCCGATGTATTCTTTAATGGCTTTGGTGGTTTTGGCAATGCGATCCGCATCCGGTAAACTATACAAAATAAATGCTTGAATGCTACTAGAAGGTTCTTCAACTTCCTGTTGGCTGACGAGAAAGTCTGTGGGTGCAGCAATAGTATTTATTTCCTGACGTTCAAAAATCTTTAAAGCCCTGGGCATATGCATAGCAGAGGTTACTAATAAAACCCGCTTCATGCCTTTTTCTGCCAAGATTTCCTTTACGTAGACAGCATTTTGATAGGTATTGAGAGCCTGGGGTTCTTCAATAATAGCACTCTCAGGAACCCCCATTAATTGCAACAATTGTGCCATATCTGTAGCCTCCGGTAAACCCCCGCCACGCCAAGAAATGCGCCCCCCAGTGGGAATAACCACAGAAGCTTTTTGCTCTTGGTAAAGTTGGGCTGCATAGATAACCCGATCCCCCTGTTCTGCCACATCTACCATGGGTCTGGGGTCTATTTTAGACCTAGTAGCTCCTCCTAGAACCACAATAGCATCTGCCCTAGGTATCTCTGTTGGGGGAAGATGTTGCCACTCCAGGGAGCGCACCAAAAAGTTACTCACCCAACCATTAGTAGCCAATAGTAACACAATCAAGGCTAAAGCCACTGGATAGGGAGACCAGCGGGGATTTTTCCACCACAGCACTAAAGTGACAATCAGCAGTAAACAAGTTAATCCCACAGGATAGAAGAATAGGGGGAGTAACTTAGAGAGAAATAAAAAGCTCATGATGTGTTAGGATAGCAAATAAGAATTGTGGATGAACAATATTTAGCAGCTATGGTGAATTTTAACACAACTTATTATCTTGGGAAGAATTTAAGCAAATCTCCAAAAACCCAGTTAAACTAAAAAGAGCTGAACCCCAAAATCTACCGTGTTCCAGTACCAACTGCAACAACAATTAGGACGCACCGCTGCGGGACATCAAACCTGGCTAGCAATTGACTTGCTGTCTAAAGAACAAGTCACTGTCAAGCTCCTAGCATTTAGTTACTGGACAGAAACTTAAAGAAAGGGAGAGAGGATAACTGCTATAACTGGCTTAATTTAGAAAGAGTATCTTTCAAGTCCCCAGTGAGTTGCTTTGCTCTTTGTTTGCTCGAACCACTGCTATAGTTTGCTACATTGAGAGGGGAACCAATATCTAGACAGATATCCGTTCCCCAGGTAGGATAAGGTTTTGAATAATTAATGCTAACTGGCAGTATTTTCATATCTATTTCTTGGGAGTTTACAGAGAGAGCAATACGAGCAAGACCTTCTTTGAGAGGATGAACAGCCCTATCGCGATAGATACCTCCTTCAGGAAAGATAACCAGCATTTCTCCTTGGGTTAACAATTCGACGCTATAACGGAAACTGCTAATTCCCAGACGTTCCAGATCCACGGGAAAGCCCCCGAGACGCTTCACTAACCAACCTTGAAAACCTTTCATCTCATAAGCAGAAACCATAAAGCGCAAATCACGACCACTCACCAACCTTCCCATAGCCAAGGAGACGATGATAGCATCCCAACGAGAGCGATGAGTGGGAGCAATAATAACAGAACTGGTGGTGGGAATATTTTCCTTTCCTTTAATTTGGATAGAACCGAAGTATAAAGATAAGAGGGCATATTTAGCGATGGGATAAAGGGGAGCAATGAACCAGCTCCAAATCCGGTAAGTCTCAGAAAAGTTGTGAGAGGTTTTGATATTATTAACCAAAGGGATCAACATCAGGTTCTAGCTTTAGAAGATTACTTTACCATCTCCTTTCTCACTTATTTCACCGTCGCGCGTCGTTGAGCAAACCAGGATTGTAACAGAGAGCGACAAGCAGATTCTCTGATACCAGCGAGTACGGCGAGACGATGATTGGAAAGTGCGCTATCGGGGAGATTTGCAACAGTGCGAATGGCACCAGTTTTAGGATCAGAAGCACCATAAACGAGCAAACCAATCCTGGCTTGAATAATTGCCCCAGCGCACATGGGACAAGGTTCGAGAGTGACGTAGAGAGTACAGCGATCCAGATGCCAATTTTTTTTAGCTAGTCCCGCTTTACGAAGGGCGAGAATTTCCGCGTGGGCAGTGGGATCCCCATCCCGCTCTTTGCGATTAGATGAGGAGGCAATTAAATTACCCAACTCATCCACCACTAGAGCACCTACGGGTACGTCTCCCTCTTCCCCAGCTTTTTGAGCTATTGTGAGAGCAAGTTCCATCCATTGATGATGAGAGCGATCAGACATTTTCCGATAGATTTTAGTTGAGCATTTGCTCACCTATGATGGAGCATGTTAAACTGGGACAGTAAAGTAATATTATCCGGTGTGAGTATTTTTTTCAACTCCGATAACTGATTGAGGATACTGATTTGGCGATTAAACTCGTCCTGCAAAATATCTAAATAGCGCTGGCGCAATTCTGGAGACTCAACTTGAGTGAGAATTGTAATCGTCAGCTTAATATTAGCTAAAAAACGGCGCATTTCCAGCTCGAAGTTTTCTAACAAACCATCTTTAGTCTCGATAAAGTTATGCAATCTATCCAGTTCGGCTGATAGACTTTTAATCCGTTTTTGCAGAGGTTCTTGTTTTTTCAATTTCCCTCGAATTGCTGCGAATAAATCCTCAGGCTCGAAAGGCTTAATGAAGTAGTCATCTGCCCCCAATTCTATCCCAACGGCGGCGATCTTCCTTTTCCCCCTTCACTGTCAAAAAAATGAAGGGAATGAGAGCAGTTTCCGGATCTGCCTGTAGTTTATTGAAAACTCCATAACCATCTAGTTCTGGCATGAGAATATCACAGACAATCAAATCGAGATTATTTTGCTGCGCTAATTGTAAGCCAATTAGACCGTTTTCAGCATCTAGTGCTTGAAAATTTTCTTCCCTGAGAAAGTGGACAATGTTATTCGGAACACTTAATTCGTCTTCAATGACTAAAATTTTATTCATATTTTTTACCTAGGTACTCGATTGAATGGAAAAGATACTTCAGAGAAAAAAATGCTTTATACTTAATAATACCCTAATTATTTAATTTTGACTTTTATTTAAAGAAAAGATATTATGAAAAATTTACATGGCGAGTATATTTATTTAAGTGGACCAGTTGACATTGCTTGCCTCCTCTAAGGCTTGAAACAGTTGCCACGTAACATTTGCAGGCTTATAGTCTGGGTTATTGGTGTGGGCTTTTGGGTGTTTGAACTGCCCCCTGTTCCTGTTTAACAGTATTGTAACGTAATTAAATTTACTTAGAGTGGTGACCCGCGAAGCGGATCCGCTTTGCAGTGCGCACTTAATATTATAATTACAAACAGGCTCGGATTGGGCCCCCTGTCTGATATACTTTTCACACTCAGCCGGCTAATATGCAGGCCTGTATCAACATAATAAACAATTGGGAGTAAACTAAGAGTGGAGAGTACCCTCGGTTTAGAAATCATTGAAGTCGTCGAACAAGCAGCGATCGCCTCTGCCAAGTGGATGGGTAAAGGGGAAAAAAACATCGCTGACCAAGTGGCTGTGGAAGCCATGCGGGAACGGATGAACAAAATCTACATGCGGGGACGGATTGTCATTGGGGAAGGAGAACGAGACGATGCTCCCATGCTCTATATTGGGGAGGAAGTGGGTATCTGTACCCAGGAGAATGCCCATCAATATTGCAATCCGGACGAGTTGCTGGAAATCGATATTGCCGTTGATCCCTGCGAAGGAACCAACTTAGTCGCTTACGGGCAAAATGGCTCTATGGCAGTGTTGGCAATCTCTGAGAAAGGAGGTTTATTCGCCGCCCCGGATTTCTACATGAAAAAGTTAGCAGCCCCACCCCAGGCTAAGAACCATGTAGATATTAACAAGTCCGCAACGGAAAATCTCCAAATTCTCTCAGACTGTCTGGAAAGGTCTATTGATGAATTGGTAGTGGTAGTCATGGATCGCTCCCGTCATAAGGACTTGATTCAGGAAATTCGGTCCGCAGGAGCCAGGGTGCGGCTAATTAGTGACGGAGATGTTTCCGCCGCTATTTCTTGTGCCTTTGCCGGAACTAATATCCACGCCCTTATGGGTATTGGAGCTGCCCCAGAAGGGGTTATTTCCGCAGCCGCTATGCGTTGCTTAGGAGGTCATTTCCAGGGACAGTTAATCTACGATCCCGCCATTGTGAAAACTGGTTTGATTGGGGAAAGCAAAGAAAGCAACATTGCCCGACTGGAAGAAATGGGGATTAAAAATCCCGATAAGGTTTACAATGCCCACGAATTGGCTGGCGGCGAAACAGTTCTCTTTGCTGCTTGTGGTATTACCCCCGGAACTCTCATGAATGGGGTACGCTTATTCCATGGTGGTGCCAGAACCCAAAGTTTGGTTATTTCTTCCCAGTCCATGACTGCACGCTTTGTGGATACGATCCACATGTTTGACAAACCGAAATATCTGCAACTGAAATAGAGCAAACTCTTTGTGTAGGGGCAGGGTATTCCCACTCCTACATATATTGTAAAAATTTGGAAATAACAGATGAAAATAGCAGTTGTTGGACTTTCTCACAAGAGTGCTAGTGTAGAAATTAGGGAAAAGCTGAGTATTCCAGAAGCAGACTTAGAAGGAGCTATTGGTAAATTACACAGCTATCCTCATATTGAAGAAGTAGTAGTAATCAGCACTTGTAACCGCCTGGAAATTTATGCAGTAACCAAAGAAACAGAACGGGGAGTGGGAGAAATCATCCAGTTTCTTTCCCAACGCAGTCAAATACCATTACACCAATTACAACGCCATTTATTTATCCTCCTTCACCAGGATGCTTTGCGCCATTTAATGCGCGTAGCCGCTGGTTTAGAAAGTTTAGTTCTGGGGGAAGGGCAAATTCTCGCCCAAGTTAAAACCGCTCACAAACTAGCACAAAAATACAAAGGATTAGGAAGATTGCTCGATCGCCTATTTAAACAAGCAATTACCGCAGGTAAACGAGTTCGTACCGAAACCAATATCGGTACTGGTGCTGTTTCCATTAGTTCCGCAGCAGTGGAATTAGCCCAAATGAAAGTAGAAGACTTAACTACCCAGCAAGTAGCGGTTATTGGTGCTGGGAAAATGGCTCGTTTATTAGTGCAGCATTTATTAGCTAAAGGAGCCAAGAATATTTCCATCGTCAATCGCTCCCAAAGAAGGGCACAGGAGTTAGTAGGGCAGTTTCCCAATGCCAATTTGCCAACCTATCCTCTCGCGGACATGATGAAGGTTATTGCTGCCTCTGATTTAGTCTTTACCAGCACTGGAGCCACCCAACCAATTTTGAATCGCCAGAAATTAGCAGAAAGCTTATCACAGTCCCAGTCTTTAATGTTATTGGATATTTCTGTCCCCCGAAATGTAGCCGGAGATGTTATGGAATTGGACAATGTTCAAGCTTATAATGTAGACGACTTGAAGGAAGTAGTGGCTGCAAATCAGGAAAGTCGGCGCCAAATGGCACGGCGCGCTGAAGCACTGTTGGAAGAGGAAGTATCGGGGTATATGTTGTGGTGGCGAAGTTTGGAAACTGTCCCTACTATTAGTTCTCTACGGAACAAAATCGAGAACATTCGCTCACAAGAATTAGAAAAAGCCTTGTCTCGTCTGGGTAAAGAATTTGCAGACAAACATCAAGATACTATTGAAGCCCTCAGTCGAGGTATTGTTAATAAAATACTTCACGAACCTATGGTACAATTGCGGGCGCAACAGGATATAGAAGCCCGTCGTCGCTGCCTGAAATCCCTGGAGGAACTCTTTAATTTGGATGTGGGGCAACAGTATAGCTGATTTGACATCAGTATAATTGACCAAAATAGCAGCTTTGTTGTACTCTAACGTTCCAGTGGGTTGGTGCTGTTGGGTTTCGTTCCTCAACCCAACCTACAGTTGCTGATTAACTTCATAATTCTTAACAAAAAAGGATTGCACAAAGTATATTGAGATTGGTTGAACGATGATTTCTGATGGACGAATTAGATTATTCAATCCAAGAATACTGTTGCTCTGCTGGGTTAAATTCTTCAATACCTTTCCCTAACTACCAATTCGGGGCCGAAGAACAACTGCGTCCCGTTCGATTGTCTGCGGGTCAGTTACTCTCCGAACCATTAACAATAGAACCAATTGAAGTAAGGGAAGTTATCCGAGATGAATTAACCATTATCCCAGTCAGTTGGGAAAATAACAACCCGCCACCGTTGGATATGGCGGATCCATTTGTCCATGCTATAAATCCACAGTCACCGGATCCCCTTGACATTGCATTGTCAGAAGCAGCATCTTTTGCTCTTGCTAGTCTGAGTAAGTTAAGGTATAACTCAGAGGGAATTGCTAACCTAAAAAAAGTTATTAGTAAGGATTGGAACGCTGATAGGGTACATCCCTTGATTGAGGAGTTGGTTGCTGGGGATGGTTTGCCCACAATTGAGATTTGGTCTCTGGTTCAGCTGAAGGCTGATGGAGCTTTTAGCATAGATACAAATACTATCTATTTAGCAGATAAGTTTGTAAAGAATAACATAAATAATACAGAGGCGATCGCTGAGGTTATAATTGAAGAGGCGGGTCATTATTTAGACTCCTTGCTCAATCCTACAGCTGATACTCCAGGGGATGAAGGAGCGATTTTTGCAGCGGTTGTGCTGGGTTATCCCTTAAACGAGCAGGAACTTTTAGCGCTAAAAGCAGAAAATGATATTACAACTGTAACCCTAAATGGGGAAACTATCCAGATTGAGCAATCGTCAGAGCAGTCAGATTTGGTAGTATCCGAGGTGGATATTACTCCAAAAACAGTAACTTGGGGGGAAAGTGCTCAGTTAACATGGACAGTAACGAATCAGGGTTCCGGAACTGCTCTGAGTAACTGGTACGATGGGATTTACCTGTCTTCGGATCCAGTATTTGATAGTGGAGACACCTTTGTATCTAATCGTCGGATTGGAAGTTCCTCTTCTTTAGCTTCTGGGGAAAGTTACACCGCTTCTACAATAGTTACCATTCCTCGTGGAAGTGGAATTACTGGGAAACCTTATCTGCTGGTAGTTGCGGATTATTACCAGAATTACGCGAAGGAGAGTGATGAATCCAATAATGCTACAGCTGCTTCCACTTTGATAACTCATCCTGATTTGGTGGTTACCGAGGTAAATATACCAGAGGGGGTAAGTTGGGGACAATCAGGAGTTGAGGTATCATGGGAGGTAACGAATCAGGGTACGGGAACTGCTCTAACTAACTGGTACGATGGGATTTACCTTTCCAGTGATCCAGTATTTGATAGTGGAGACACCTTTGTATCTAATCGTCGGATTGAAAGTTCCTCTTCTTTAGGGAGTGGGGAAAGTTATACAGCATCTCTTACAGTTACCATTCCTCGTGGAAGTGGAATTACTGGAAAACCTTATCTATTGGTAGTTGCGGATTATTACCAGAATTTAGAGAAGGAAAGTGATGAATCCAATAATGCTACCGCTGCTTCCACTTTGATAACTCATTCTGATTTGGTAGTAACCTCTGTAAATATACCCGAAGGTGTAAGTTGGGGGTAATCAGGAGTTGAGGTATCATGGGAGGTGACGAATCGGGGTACGGGAACTGCTCTAACTAACTGGTACGATGGGATTTACCTCTCCAGTGATCCAGTATTTGATAGTGGAGACTGAAAAAAATAAATAGTAACTACAAGGTACCAGGAGATAAAATTGTTATCCGCGATGAATACACGATTACAAATAATTACGGCTGGATATTCTCATATCAATCTCAATTAGCTTTAGAAGGAAGTTTTAGACACAGACTTGTTGGTAATCTACCTATATTTGTTTCTAGAAAAGATGGATCAATTCATTACCTTCCACACGACATGTCAATTGAAGAAATTCTTTAAACATTAAACATTAAACATAGTGAGAGCAAGCCTACTAGTAGTGCTTGGCTACAGGGGGCTTAACAGATAAATTCAACGAGCTAATTTATGGGCGTCTTGCCACCTGCAATCATGGAGATACTTGGGCACTTTCTGAGTTTGTTATTATCGGATGTGATCTGATTATTAAATGTAGGTTGGGCCCATGGTGACATCAATGGAATTGCACCTCATTGACACAACCATTCCCAGCGCCAAAATCCCTAATATTTGCTAAAGTAGTTTCGGCGATATTTTCCAGAGCAGTGTCGGTAAAGAAAGCTTGATGACCTGTAATAACTACATTGGGGAAGGTTAGTAACCGTTGAAAGACATCATCCTGAACCACTGCTGTGGATAAATCTTCAAAGAATAAATTGGATTCTCCTTCGTAAACGTCTAAACCGAGATAGCCAATTTTACCAGACTTCAAAGCGGCGATCGCCGCAGTTGCATTCAGTAATGGACCCCTGCTAGTATTAATTAGCATGACCCCCTGTTTCATCATTCCTAAAGCTTGTGCATCGATAAGATGATGAGTTTCTGGAGTCAGGGGACAGTGGAGTGTGATAATATCCGCAGCAGGGTATAATTCTGGTAGTTGGACGTATTTAACTCCCAATTCTTGGCAATGGGGGTTAGGATATAAATCATAGGCGAGTAACTTACAACCAAAACCGTGGAGAATGTTGGCTACGATCGCCCCTATTTTACCTGTACCGATAATACCCACAGTTTTGCCATACAAGTCAAATCCCAACAGTCCCTCTAAGGAGAAATTGTCTTCTCGTACCCGCTGATAAGCGCGGTGGAGCTTGCGATTTAGGGTTAAAATAAGCCCGATTGCATGTTCAGCCACTGCATAGGGGGAATAGGCTGGAACCCGCACTACAGTTATACCCAATTCCTTTGCTGTTTGCAAGTCTATCTGGTTATAACCAGCGCAGCGCAAAGCAATTAAACGGGTTCCATTCTCAGCGAGGGCTTTTAAAACAGTACCATCTCCTTGATCGTTGACAAACAAGCAGACTGCTGGGAATCCTGTTGCTAAAATTGTGGTGGTGGGAGTGAGACGAGGCTCGAAAAACACCAGTTCGTGGTTATAATTGCGATTCGCTGCTTCCAGGAACTTCTGGTCATAGGATTTGCTGCTAAAAACTGCTACTTTCATTATTAAAAATAATTATATTATGTTATACTTATTAACAATTCAGGATAATTTTCAATAATCCTTCTTTTCCAGGATAAGGGCGCAAGGATGGTGGCGCCCCTCTGCGCTCTCTGCGTCTCTGCGGTTTATTTATGATTATGCATCAAAGAGTCAAGGAATGAGGTTCCGTTTGGATTAATTTAGCTAAATCTCGCAAGAAAGCAGCAGCCTCAGCCCCATAAATAACCCGGTGATCGCAGGTAATATTGACCTTCATTTGACGTTGTATCCCAATGAGTCCTTCTGCACTTGCTATAGGTTGGGGGTTGGAAGCGCCAATGGCGAGAATCGAACCTGTGCCTGGTGGTAAGATGGCATCGAAGCTATCCACCCCAAACATACCTAAATTGGAAATGGTAAAGGTTCCACTATTGTATTCTTCCGGTTGCAGTTGCTTGGTTCGTGCTCTGGCTACCAAATCTTTCCATTGACGGGATAGGGAATAAATATCTAGTTGATCTGCGTGCTGCAATACTGGCGTTATCAGTCCACCGCCGGGCATTGCTACCGCTACAGCAATATTAATAGCCCCTAGATTAACAATTCCCGATTCTGTATAACTGCTATTGAGCAGGGGATGGTTAGTAAGGGTGATAGCTACTGCTTTGGCTAGCAGTGCGGTCATGGTTACCCCTTTAGACTTGATTTGCTTGTAAAGCTTGTCCAGGGCATCCGTAATTATAGTATAGGCTACGTGGTAGGTGGGCACTTGTAAGCTGGCTACCATATTCCGTACCACTGCCTGTTGTAGGGTATTGAGGGGTACGGTGGTTCCCCTGGGAGATGCCTTAGGGGTTGGTGCGATCGCGGGTGCCGTGGCAATTTGGACTGCAACAGGAGTGGGGGTAGGAACTTTACCAGCTGCTTGTTCTACGTCAGCTCCCACAATACGTCCGTGGGAACCACTTCCTTGAAGGGTTTTCAAATCCACCTTCAACTGTTTAGCCAGTTTTCGAGCCCGGGGGGAAACCATGATCCGTCCATTGCCATTTTGGGCTGTGGTTGTGGTTAGAACTGGGGTTTCTACTGCTACTGCTGGGGTTGGGGCTGGGGCTGGGGCCAGGGCTGAGGCTGTGGTGGTAGCTGGTTGTGTACTTTGCTCACTAGACACTGGTTGCTGTTTAGCCTGTTGGATTTCTGCTTCAGTTTCCGCTATTAGGGCAATGGGTGCTCCTACCGGTGCAGTGTGTCCTGCTTCTACCAGAATAGTAGCCAAATAGCCTTCATGGAAAGATTCAACGTCCATGTCAGCTTTGTCCGATTCTACCACCACCACGGTTTCCCCTTTTTCCACCTTGTCTCCTGGGGACTTAGTCCAAGAGACAATCTTCCCTTCAGTCATAGTGGAACTCAGAGCAGGCATGAAAATATCTTGAATCATCGCAAAAATCTCCCCCGAATTAAATCTCGCCGCGAATTTCTTCTACTATACCGTCCCGAACTACTATTTGCACGTTCATTTTTTTGACGATATTATCTCCTTTCTCTAAATGGAAGAAGCTTTCCATTTGCCCTTGAGCAAATTCCTGCCCTAATTCCAGCAACTGTACTTGTTGTAACTGTTGCAACAACTGATTTTTTTTCTCCAGCATTTGGCTTTTATTTTTGTTCACTTGACTTTGAATATTCTCTATCTGCTGGGTTACAGCAGGACTAGGGGGAGTGAGGGATTGTTTTTGAACTTCCTCGTTCGCTCTATTCCCCTGTATTTCCAACTGCTGCATTTGACTGTCGATTTGATTGATTCGAGCTTGGAGTTGTTGCTGCACTTCCTCTTTCCAAGGGGAAGTGACGATTACTTTGACGATGACTGGTCGTTTTAAGAGCAAGTTTTTCCCTTCATCCATTACTTGGTTGTCCTTTGTGGTTTGTTGTGGGTTAGCTAATAGACTTCGCGGCAGAAGTCAGGGACTTGTAGGGGCAAGACAGTGCTGTACCCCTACCTATATTTATTTAAACATCTTTTGAATAAAATGGCGATACTTTTCCCTGATAGCAGGACGTTTGATTTTCATAGTTTGAGTCATGGTACCATTAGGGATAGAGAAGGGTTCTCCAATAAATTCAAAAGGTCCAATCCGGTCATCAGGACGGTATCCGGGACGATTTTTCACCTGGGCATTCAGTTCGCGGCGGAATAAATCTTGCACTGGTTTACTATCCAAGTCCATATTATCTAGGTTTTGCTCACTTGCCCATTGTTGGACTGCTTCCACATTGGGAACAATTAAAGCACCCAGAGTTCGCTCATCTTGTCCTAATAACATGATTTGGTCTATATAAGAGCTGCGGCTACAAGCATCTTCTATAGGTTGGGGTTCGATGTTCTCCCCGTTACTCAACACAATAGTATCCTTTGCTCGTCCCGTTAACACCAAGTCCCCCCCAGCAGTTAATAAACCCAAGTCGCCGCTGTTAAACCAACCTTCAGAGTTAATCACTTCCGCTGTTTTCTCTGGTTTCTGATAATATCCTTTCATAACTAGGGGACCACGAATTAAAACTAAGCCCCTGACTCCCTGAGGTAAAGGTTCCCTGGTTTCTGGGTCCACAATGGATATTTCTACCTGGGGAACAGGGAGTCCGGCAGAACCCCTGAGGTTCCGTTCAGGACGACGAAGGGTGGCGACGGGGGAGGTTTCTGTCAGTCCATATCCCACTAAAAGGGGAATACCCACGATTTCGTAGAAGGTATCTAAATGCATAGCCAGGGAACCCCCACCACTGATTAGATATTTGATTTTACCTCCCGTAGCTTGGCGCACTTTCTCATAGACTATCTTGTCTCCTAAGAAGTGGAGAAGGGAGAGGAGGGTGGCTTGAATTTTAGCTTTCAACTTTGTACTAGGGGAAGGGTTTGGATGTTCCAAACTCAATCCTTGAGCTAGACGACGGGCGAGAATATACTTGTTGGAGAGATTAAAAAAGAATTGAATGAGTTTTTGCTTGTTAGCTTCATAGAGAGAGTCCCACAACCGGGGTACCCCTACCATATATTGGGGTTGAAACTCTTGCAGGTCTTCTTTGAAGGAACGGAGGTTCGTATAAATCTGAGTTGTACCTTGGGAAAGGAGCAGGTATTCTACTGTTCGTTCGTAAACGTGCCAAGTGGGGAGAATACTGAGGACGCGATCGCCTACTTCTGGTTTAATTATCGGCGCTAATTGAGTTACTTGATGAAGTAAGTTACTATAAGATAGCATTGCTCCTTTTGGTTTCCCTGTGGTACCAGAAGTATAGAGGAGGGTTGCTAAATTATCTCGCTTTTTTTGAACTGGTTGAAGTTCGTGGTTTCCTCCTTCTTTCATTAATTGTTGGAAATTGAAGATATTGCGGTTCTGGGAAGTTGGGGGTTCTTCATCAGAAAGGATAACAATGAATTTTAACTCAATATTATCTAGTTCCGGTTGCAGTTTTTGGCAAGTTTGCCTGTCTTGGACAATTAAACTGGTGCTGTAGCTATCTGCTAAGATATATAATAGTTCCTGTTTTTCTGCTTGGGAAGAACGCACTGCATTTGCAGCACCTGCTGTCATTATACCTTGGTCAGCAATCATCCAACGAGGACTATTATCAGCGAAGAAGGCAACTTTATCCATCGGTTCCACTCCCAACCCTTGCAGTCCCGCAGCAAATTTGCTAATTTGTTCCCAGAGTTGTCCATAGTTGAGTTTTACTTCTGGTTTATTGTGAGGATCATGGAGTGCTAAGGTACGGGGAAATTGTTTTGCTACTATAGGCCAAATTTCTGGTATTGAGTTAACGTCGGTGTAGTCTATTAGTTGAGTCATGAGTTACTTCCAATTCATATTGTCAGTATACTGCACTGGGGTAGGAGGTGGGTCTTGAAGGTGGACAGTTTTAATTTTGTCCATTGAGATTTTTTTCCCTTTATAGGTTTTTGATGAAACCGCAGAGACGCAGAGAACGCAGAGATAAGAGAAGAAGGAGGAGGCGGTCGCTCCCTATATCATATCATCTCTATTCATCTGAGTTAATCTACGGTTCATTTTTTTTATAAATTCTGGTGTAATAGCAGTTTCACTTGGGCTAAGTGTAACATAGTTAATAACTGTTATTGGCTCAAATTTTGGAGACGTTCTCGCAGAATTGCTGCTTGGGTTTCAGCTTCAGCCAGAGCATTCCTAGCACTTTGTACCACGTCAGCAGGTGCTTTGTTGATAAAACCAGGATTTTGCAAACGATTAGTCAATGACTTAATTTCTTGTTGGACTTTACCCAATGTCTTCTCTATTTTACCTCGAAGAGCGTCCAAATCCACAATATCAGTGAGGGGAATCAAAACTTGAACCGTACCCCAGACACCGACGATAGCCTGTTTGGTTTTCTCTGTCAAACTGGGCAGAATAGTAAGTCCTTCTACTTTACCCAAATCTTGAATATAGGCTTCACCTGCTGCGAGAATGGATCGTTCCGACTCATGAACCGTCTGTAAAATCGCTCTGCACTTCACATTTGGTTTAATATCCACCTCAGCCCGCAAGTTACGAATAGTGCGAATAACACCAATTAACAGTGTAAACTCCTGCTCCAAGGACTTGTCAATCAGAACCTCATCGCTCTCTGGATAAAGTTCAAATCCCAAAACACCCTTCTTTTGGGTGAGAGCATGCCAGAGTTCTTCGGTAATATGGGGCATAAAGGGATGAAGTAATTTGAGTATTCCTTCCAAAACAAAACCCAGAGTTTGCTGTGCTACCAAACGAGACTTACCCTCTTCCTCCTTCAAGCGAGATTTAATCAATTCGATATACCAATCGCAAAAATCTCTCCAAATAAACTCATATAAACCTTTCGCACCTTCTCCCAGCCCGTAAACTTCCATGTACTTCCTGGTTTGGACAACGGTGTGATGAAAACGGGAGAGGATCCAGCGATCGCTCAACTCCAAAGTCTCCTTTTTGGGTGTCCCCAATTCTTCAGGTGTCTTCCCGTCCAAATTCATCATTCCAAACCTAGCACCATTCCAGAGCTTATTGGCAAAATTACGAGAACCTTCCACGGACTCAGACTCGTCGGTTTTGCGGTCATATTGTAAAGTTATATCCTGACCTGCCCCAGCTACTTCTTTAACTAAGGTATACCGAAGAGCGTCAGTGCCATATTTCTCAATCAGCAGCAAGGGATCGACACCGTTCCCCGCCGACTTGGACATCTTTTTCCCCAACTCATCCCGCACTAAACCGTGAATATAAACATCCTGGAAGGGAATTTTACCTGTAAAATGAGTTCCCATCATGGTCATGCGAGCCACCCAAAAAAAGATAATATCGAAGCCCGTCACCATGGTACTATTGGGGTAGTAGGTCTGGAAATCAGCAGTATCTTCGGGCCAACCCATGGTGGAGAAAGGCCACAAACCTGAAGAAAACCAAGTGTCTAAAACGTCTGAATCTTGAATTAGGATAACATTGTTACCATACTTTGATTTACCTTGGTCCCGTGCCTCTGTCTCATCATGAGCAATAATAAAGGGGGTATGGTCAGTAATTTTACCATCAGTTTCACTTACCACATACCAAGCAGGAATTTGGTGTCCCCACCATAACTGCCGCGAAATACACCAATCCTGCAATTTCAGTAACCAATCCCGGTAAACCTTCTTCCACCGTTGGGGTACAAAGTTGGGACTGTTATTTTCATCCAGTAAGGCTAAAGTTTTTGTCGCCAAAGGTTTAATCTTAACAAACCACTGAGTAGAAAGTAAAGGCTCTATAGGTACCTTACCGCGATCGCTATAGGGAACAGTATGGCGATAATCCTCAATTTTTACCAGTAAACCTTCCTCTTTCAACCGCCGAACCACATTTTTCCGTGCCAAAAAACGGTCTTGTCCGGCAAAAGGACCAGCCTGGTGATTCAAACTGCCATCCTTATTCATTATATTAATAAAAGGCAAGTCATGAGTGCGACCCATTTTAAAATCATTAGGATCATGAGCGGGAGTCACCTTGACGCAACCAGTACCGAATTGTGGATTAACCAATTCCGAGCTAAAAATAGGAATTTCTCGCCTTAGAATAGGGAGAGTAACCGTCTTCCCAATTAAGGATAGGTAACGTTCATCATGGGGATTAACTGCTACACCCGTATCCCCCAGCATAGTTTCCGGTCGAGTGGTAGCCACCTGTACATAACCACTTCCATCCGTGAGAGGATAGCGAAAATGCCATAGATGTCCATCTACCTCAGTATTTTCCACCTCCAAATCAGACACCGCTGACTGAGACTGAGGACACCAGTTTACCAAATAATTGCCCCGATAAATTAGTCCTTCCTCGTAGAGACGGACAAAAGCTGCAATCACTCCCTTACAGCGGTCTGGATCTAGAGTAAATCTTTCCCTCCCCCAGTCAGCAGATAGTCCCAGACGTTTTAACTGACTAATAATCTTCCCCCCAGACTCTTTGCGCCACTCCCATGCTCGTTCCAGGAATTTTTCCCTCCCCAAATCATCTCGCGTCTTTCCTTCTGCTTTTATTTGTTTTTCAATCATGGTTTGCACTGCAATACTAGCATGGTCCGTTCCCGGTAAACACAGGGTATTGCAGCCCTTCATGCGGTGGTAGCGAACCAGAGTATCAATGAGAGCGGTATTAAAAGCGTGTCCCATGTGCAAACTCCCCGTCACATTAGCAGGGGGAATGACAATACAGTAAGGTTCCCCTGGGTGTTCCGGATCTGCTTTAAAGGCTTGATTTTCTTCCCAGTAAGTTTGCCATTTGGCTTCTGTAGCGGTGGAGTCGTATTGACTTGGTAAAGTAGAGGTAGTAGCACTCATCGGGGCAAAATTAATATCAGAAGCTTATTAGAGGTATAATAGAGCAATTTTAACATATAAGCCAAGAATGAAAATAGCATACGTAACCACTTACGATTCATCTAACGTGTCCGCCTGGTCAGGGACAGGTAATTATATTCTACGAGCACTCCAAGATGTTGGTTTACAAACTGAGAGCATTGGAAATCTTAGTGAAAGAAAGATTTCGCGATTGCTATGTAGGCTCAAGGGAGCTTACTACTGGCGAATATTGAAAAAAAGTTATATGAGGGATAGAGAACCAACCGTATTGATGAATTACTCGACTCAGGTTGAGAAACTTCTTGCGTCCATTCATTATGATATTGTGTTTAGCCCAGGCACGATTCCAATTGCGTGTTTGCAAACTGATAAACCAATAGTTTTTTGGACAGATGCCACATTTGCTGGGCTGGTTGATTTTTATCCAGGTTTTACCAATCTCTGTACTGAAACCATTAAGAATGGAAATAAAATGGAACAGTTGGCCTTATCTAAATGCAGGATCGCGATTTACAGTTCTGAATGGGCTGCAAATACAGCCATAGAACATTATGATGTGGATGAGGCGAAAGTAAAGGTTGTGCCGTTTGGCGCAAAACTTAAATGAGATTAGTAGAATTGTCGAACAGAAAAGTTTCCATAGCTGCAAACTGCTTTTCGTAGGTGTGGATTGGTATAGGAAAGGTGGAGACAAGGCTCTCGCAGTTGCCAACCAGCTAACTCGACGAGGAATCAGGACAGAATTGCATATTGTTGGCTGTAATCCTCCAGTTAGAGTACCTAGCAACGTCTTGTGTCATGGATTCATATCGAAGAAAACGGAGGAAGGGAGGAAGTACCTAGAGCAGCTGTTTTCCCAAGCCCACTTCTTTATCTTGCCTTCACGAGCAGATTGCGTTCCAGTGGTATTTGCCGAGGCCAGTTCATTTGGGCTCCCTTCTTTGACCACAAGAGTGGGTGGAATTTCTACTGCTATCCAGGACGGCAAGAATGGGCATACTTTTTCACTGGATGAAGATCCTGAAGAATATTGCAACTATATCGAAAGATTCATATCGTCAAAAGAAAAATACAAGGAATTGGCGCTGTCTTCTTTTCGGGAATACTCCACGAGAATAAATTGGTCGTCCGCTGGCAGCAGAGTGAAGGAGCTCATAGAAGAATTTTGTCTTTAACTTAACTAAGTTTAGTTTGTAGTTGCCAATGCACCGACTCCTCCGGGCTGGGTGAAGTTCAACCCCCTACTGATTTAACTCCAATCTTGTTTGTCTTCTCCCTGCTGCATCCGTTGGTATAATTTAGTAGAGTGAATTTGACGAGTTTTGGCATAAAGTTCTTCTTCTGTCAATCTCCACCGGGACAAGATTAATTCTAAATCCCGTTGAATATCCTTTGCACCAGGAAAATTGCGGTAACGAATGCGCAATCGAGCCAGATCTGCCAAATTTTCATCATTTGGGTCACCTTGTAAGAGATGATCAACTATAGAGCGATCGCGTTGTTCCTGGGGGTGTTTTTGTAGTTTAACTTTTGTTTCAGTCATGGAAGAGAAGAGGTAATTTGCCAAAGTCGGATCTTGAAATCATAACCCCCACTTGCCAGGATACTACCATCTGGACTAAAAACCATGGAATCTATAGCCGCTGCATGTCTTTCCAGAGTCTGTATTAACTGGATAATTTGCCCATCTTCCACCGGTGGGAATTGGTTTATGGGTGGTGGCGACTATAATAGCAGCTATGGTCCAGAATATTTTCCTCATTTTGGCCATTAACCTAATTTCCTGCGGGTTAGGAGCGGTAATAGGGGGTGAGATGAACTAGGAGGCAGAAGGTATTTTACCTTGGCTGTCCCAATACTAGAAGGTGTTTTTTCCAGTTTCCACCAACGGACAAAGGCTGCCATACCTAGCACCGTTAACCCCAAAGACAGCAATGTCCAGTATCCACCAACACCACCCATTACAGCGTCTACCGAGCCTAAGCAAGCCATAAAACTGGAAATTGATTTTAAATTGCGAGGCATATTGGGTTCATCAGTTTAGCTATCTTAACTGCTAGTGTAACCCCAGCCAAGATAACAAGCCTTGTCCGCTCAAGTATTCAATGGCGAGGGCTAGGAGGAAGCCAATCATTGCTGCTCTCCCATTTAACTTTTCTGCGTATTCATTAAAGCCGAATTTTGGCTCTTCTAGGTTCGGAGTTGTGGTAGGTTGAGGTTCCGTCATCTTTGGAGTACCGTAACAATTCTTTATATTTATAATAACTCAAAAAATCTATTGCCCAAGTCTAGTAGTAGTATCACTCCCCAATTCTCTGTATTATGTTAAAAGTCCCCATCAAACAAGCCAAACGCTTTTTGCATCGGCAACCCAGTAGAGTCAATGGATGGTTGAAATGGTTATCGCCGGGATTATTCGTTAAGCGCTGGTTGTTGCTTTCAGCAGCAGGGATTTCGCTCACCTGTTTGGGGGTGGCTATTTGGGTCCAACTTACCCCCATCTACCGCTTAATCGAGTTCATCTCTCAGGTATTGGAGACCCTTGCTAGTATTGTTCCCAGCTATTTATCGGGAACCATCGCCATTGGTTGCGGCTTATTATTAATTTTTTTAGGACAAACCGGAGCCTTGGGGTCCATTACTTCCGCCCTCCAGTCTGAAACAGATCCAGAACTGGTGGACGTTCTTATAGCTCGCCGAAGTTTAAATCGAGGTCCAAAAATTGTGGCTATTGGGGGGGGAACCGGGCTTTCTACCTTGCTCCGAGGCATCAAGCTATACAATGCTAACATTACCGCTATTGTTACCGTTGCCGATGATGGAGGGTCTTCCGGGCGACTAAGACGAGAATTTGGCGTTCTACCCCCAGGAGATATTCGCAACTGCGTAGCAGCCCTAGCAGACGAAGAAAAATTATTAACAGAATTGTTTCAATACCGATTTACTGCTGGCAATGGTTTGAGCGGTCATAGTTTTGGCAATTTGTTCCTCACAGCCATGAGCGAGATAACTGGGGACTTAGCCCAAGCCACCGATGCTAGTTCTAAGGTTTTGGCAGTGCGGGGGAGGGTATTGCCCGCTACCTTAAGGGATATACACCTCCGAGCCAAGTTAACTGATGGCAGGGTAATTGAGGGAGAGTCCAATATTAGCGAAGCGGGAGGACAGATAAGTGATATCAGCTGTATTCCCTCAGCCCCCCCTGCTTTACCCTCAGCTATTACAGCGATTGAATCTGCTGATTTGATTATTCTCGGACCCGGTAGTCTCTATACCAGCGTTATTCCCAATCTTTTAGTGCCGGAGATTCGGGAGGCGATCGCTAAAAGTAAAGCTTCCCGTATCTACATCTGTAACATTATGACTCAACCGGGAGAAACCCAAGACTATACTGTCGCTAATCACATCCAAGCTATCGATCAGGTTTGTGGTGGTAAGGTCTTTGATGCTGTTTTGGTCCAGCGGTACAACCCCGGAGAGGGAGCACAGCAGCGTTACGCTCAGGAAAACTCCATCCCAGTCTTTTTCGACCTGGAAAATGTGAAAAAACTGGGACGGCGGACAATTTATGCTGATGTGATGTATGAAGACCCGGAAACTGGATATGTTCGCCACGATCCCCAACGTTTAGCCGGAGTTTTACTCCGCTGGTACCATCGCACGCAAAAGATTTGGTAGTGGGGTGTAGGGTGTGGGTTGGTCTATATGTCAAACATTTATAACTATTTTGCAATCTTGTCGAATGATTATTTCCCTTGCTTCTAGGGGAGCAACAATAAAGTTGGGCAGGTTGCTGGGGGAATCTCTTCCGGCGGGTACTGCGGTTCTGCTGGAAGGTGGATTGGGTGCGGGAAAGACTACCTTGGTTCAAGGTATTGGCGCTGGATTGGGGATTCCAGAAACAGATATTGTTAGCCCTACTTTTACCATAATAAATGAATATTATGGAAGAAGGTTGCCCTTGTATCATTTGGATTTATACCGCTTGCCAACAATTGAAATTGAATCCCTTAATCCTGAAATTTACTGGGACTCCCTTGAAGTTACCCCCGGAATTACGGCTATTGAGTGGGCGTCAAGGTTACCTTACTTGCCTAAAAAATTTATTAAGATTAAACTTAGTGCAACAGGAGAAGGACGGCAAGCTAATTTGTACCAATGCCCGATTCTGGATTGGCAGTTAGATGCATTAAATTTTTAAATGTTTTGCTCATTCTCCAGTCTATGGTATAATGAGGAGAAGGGTAAGTAGAAAAAGAAGCAATGCCAAAGCGTGACTTGACCCTAGAAGAGATCCAAAATGCTGATAGTCCAAAGAGAATAGCCGCTTTATTTCGGAAACTGGGTTATGATGCTGCCACCGAACTCGTCAATTTGTCGGAGTTAGAACTCCCATGTGATTGTGCGGAGATGGTGAAGGAGGCTTATTTAATTGGGGATGTGGGAGATGGGGGTTTGCAAGTATTGCTCTTTGAGTTAGCGGACTCGAAACTCTTATCCTCAATGAAGGCGATCGCCGGACATTTTGCCCCCCGCAACGGTAAGAGCGCTTTTTTGCTCCTGGGTACTTTTGAGTATCAACAGCTGATTGTGGTCAATCCCTGCCAGGGAGAGAGCAAATCTTGGCAAATAGACCTGATCACTCCCAGTTACTACGACTTGCATCGTTTGGAAGCCATCGCCGCCGTAACTACTGATCCACAAGAACTTTATTATATCCAAGAAGACGCCTTTGACTTCATGAACAAAAGGTATAGTCGGGAATCTTATACAATCGACTCCCTTCGCCTTTACCTGCGCCAAATCGGTCCCATTCCTCTGCTACAAGCTGCCGAAGAAATAGAATTGGCGACCAAAATTGCGGACTTGGTAGCATTGGAAGGAGTGGAAGCAGATTTGGCAACTTCTTCATTGAAGAAACCAAATGAGCAAGAATGGGCTGATGCTACGGGAATTTCTCTGTCAGAATTACGCCATCGCCTATCATTGGGGCGCTTTGCTAAGAAGAAGATGATATCTTCTAATCTACGTCTGGTAGTCTCCATGGCGAAAAAATATCAGAGGAAGGGGGTGGAGTTAGAAGATTTGATTCAAGAGGGTACTTTCGGATTGATTCGAGCGACAGAAAAGTTCGACGGTCAAAAAGGTTATCGCTTTTCTACTTACGCTTATTGGTGGATTCAACAGTCAATTACCAGAGCGATTTGCAACCAAGCTCGCACTGTTCGTCTCCCCGTCCATCTCTGGGAAACTATGTCTCGGATTAAAAACAAAATTGCTACTCTAACAGAAGAAATGGGTCGTACCCCCACCAAGCAAGAAGTTGCATCCCGGATGAAAATCACAGTGAAAAAGCTGTGTTTGGTTGCCAATAGCTTTCAGATGATTCTTTCCCTAGATCTTACCGTAGAAGGAGAAGAATATGCTACATTAGTAGACTCTCTTCCATTTGAGGGGCTAACAGCAGAAGAAGAAGTAGGGCAAATTCTCCTGGGGGAAGACTTAGAAAAAGCACTCAAAACTCTCAGCACTAGGGAGCAAGAGGTATTAGTCTTGCGTTATGGATGGGAGAATGGTAAGGGGAAAGAGTTGGAGGAAATTGGGCGGCTATTTAATCTCACTCGGGAACGAATTCGCCAAATTGAAACTAAAGCTTTGAGAAAGTTACGGAGTCGGCATAAAAATAACATTCTCAAAGGCTATTTTTAACCATTAACGATTATCATGAAATATCGTCCCTTTCCTTGTGGACATCTTCTTATATTAATGGCAGTTATTGCTCTGGGATGTGTTCTCAGGTTCTGGAATTTAGAAATGAAACCTCTCTGGTTAGATGAGGTGATTACTGCTTTATTTAGTGTGGGAAGGGATTATAATGACATTCCCGTTGCCACAATTATCCACTCCACACAGTTGCAGGATCTATTTGTTTTCCAAGAAGGTAAAAGTTGTAGCGAAGTTGCTCTAACTCTTGCCCAGCAATCAACTCATCCTCCTCTATTCTTTTGTTTGATGTATCGCTGGTTGGATATTAGTTCCTCTTGGAGTCAACCTCTGGGCTGGAAATTGCGCTCCCTTTCTGCTTTATTGGGAGTTGGTGGGATTATAGCTGTTTATTTCCTCGCTCGCTTGGCTTTTTCCCCTACTGCTGGCATCATGGCGGCTGCTTTTACGGCTGTGTCACCTTTTGGGGTTTATTTATCTCAAGAAGCACGTCAATATACTCTCCCTGTTTTTTTTATTACTCTTTCTTTACTGGCGTCCATCGCTCTGTTAAAGAATCCTCCGTTAAAAACCAGGCTTATACTGTGGTTAATGTGGGGAGTTTGCCATGGTTTAGCATGTTATAGCCACTATTTCTGTTGGCTTGTATTTGCTGCTCAAGTGCTCCTGCTTGCTTTCCTTTTACCTCGAAAACATTTGGGTATACTCTTGGGTATGAGTTTGGGGGTTGTATGGAGTTATTCTCCTTGGTTTCCCATTCTATTTGAACATTTCCATAATCCCTACACTACTTGGTTACCAACCCCAGATTTTATCACTCCTTTTGCTCAATTGTTGGCGGGATTTCTGACTATGGCTATCTTACTTCCTGTGGAAAATCAACCGATTTGGATTCAGGCGATCGCCGCGCTGACGATGTTAGGTTTTGCTCTTTGGTTGGAGCGACATATTTTACTCGGAATAACTCAACTATACCAATCTTCTGTTACCCATCGTGCCACGCTATTTTTAGGTGGATATATCCTGGTTATTTTATTAGCCTATTGCGCAATTATTTATCTTTTACAAAAGGACATAAGTATTGCTTTTCGCTACAATTTTACCTATTATCCTGCGGTTTGTGTCTTGCTCGGAGGAGGTTTTGCTGTCCGTAATTCAGATTCAAGGACAAAACCAATAGGGTTCCTGAAAAGGTATAAATCAGTAATAATCCTCTTCCTTGTTGGGGTTATATCTTCTGGATGTGTTATCTTTAATCTCACCTTTCCTAAGCCTTACCTACCTGATAAAGTGGCATTAGATTTAAATCAAATTAAGAAACCATTTACAGTTATTTTTAGCTATAAAGATAACTTAAACATTGCTTTGGGAATTAGCTATGCTATGGCTTTAGAAAATGTCCGGGGTTCTGATACTGACTGGGTATTCTTGTCTAGAGAGAAAGGATATGAGTCATTATGGGATAGTATTTCTCCTTTAAACATTAAAACCAGAGATGTTTGGTTGATGGATACAGGGCTGGGAAAAGCTGATTTTCCTGAGCCATTAAAGTTGAATGATGGTGTTGAGTGTAAACGTAATTTAAACCATTATTATCGCACCTGGCGATCCTATCAACTATATGAATGTCATATTCCGCATCAAACTGTGGTTTAATCCTATTTTACAATGCACCTGCTGCTGTTTGATCCAGAATACCCCCACTGAGGTGAGTGGTAATATTAATCCCCTGGAAGACGGGTAAACATAAAGCACCTTGAGGATAGTCTATCACACTGACAGCGCCATTACCCTGTTTGATCAGCCAAAAATCAGCGGGTGTCAAACCGAATAAATCACAGAGAATCACCTTGTTAATAGCATCGTGAGCTACAATTAAACCAGTTTTTTCTTCCTCGGTAGCACTAAAGGTTTGCACTATATCCTGCCAACAGGCGATCGCCCGGTGCCAAACTTGCTGTAAATTCTCTCCTTCGGGCATTTGTACCGTTTCCGGTGCTTCTTTCCATTGACGGAGCAATTCTGCAAATTCTGCTTCTATTTCCCTCTCTAGTTTTCCTTCCCAGAGTCCGTGACAAATTTCCTGTAGTTCTTCTCGCACTTCTAAAGTCACGTCCGGGTGATGCTGTAAGATAATCTGGGCAGTTTCTTTGGGACGCAAGAGGTGGCTACTGATAGCAAAGTCTATCTTCACCTCTTTGAGAAAGTCTCCTGCTTTCTTTCCTTGTTCCCTTCCTGTATCGTTGAGGGGAATATCTTTGATTCCCTGGAACCGAAAAGCACGATTCCATTCCGTTTCTCCGTGACGCACCAGCAATAAGCGGAGACGATTTCGGGGTGGACGGGGTGGGGCTAAGGGTATACCCAAATGAGAAGTTTGATTTAAAGACTCTAACTGCACTGGTTCGCCCCAACCCCCAGTAAAATTGAGGACATTAATGCAGCAGTTGGACTGTTGGAGGGAGTGATAACGAGAAAGAGGAATAGAAAGGGCGCTCATAATTAAACAGCGGTTAATGCCGTTGTGAGCTACAATTAAAATGGTTCTGCCCATATGCTGGGGTATAATTTCTTGCCAAAACTGCTCCCCTTGAGCGTAGAGAGAAGCAACAGGAAAATGAGTCTTACCATTGACTTCCATTTTAAACTCCTGGGGACGCTCTTTCCAGCAGCGGTATTCCTCGGGAAATTTTGCTTTAACCTCATCCTTGTCCCAACCCTCCCAGAGGGGGAGGTCAATTTCCTGTAGCAATCCAGTGGGTTGTAGAGCAGGAGGATTGTCTAGACAGCTGTGAATGATAGTAGCAGTTTGCTTGGCTCGTTGCAGAGGGCTGCAATAAAAACCATGGAAGTTGTAGTTTTTGAGGGTAGCCCCTACTATTTGGGCATCTGCACGACCTTTTTCCGTCAATACCGATTCGTCGCTGCGACCTTGAATTTTTTTAGCTGCATTATAGCTGCTTTGCCCGTGACGCACGATAATTACCCGAGTAGCCACTCTTTTGAATCCTCCCAAAACTAAAACTGTATTTCCACTGCTATATTCTAGATTATAGCGTTATTTTACGAACCCCAAACCCCATTATATGACTATTAAGCGATTAATTTTAAGCCTGCTAACCATTTTAGCTGTGGTTAGAGTGCTGTTCTCGTTGCAAGACAGCTTTTCTCAGCCTCAGATTCAAAGTCGTCTGGAACTTTATCAAACTAATCTGTTACTCCATGCAGCAGAAGTATCTGACGACCATTTTATTGCTGTTAGGAATGTTTTAGTGAGTCCCGCTCCTCTTGCTGCTGCTGAGGAACAGTATCTCCGCGCTCGGGAAGTAACAGAAAAGAGTCTTGCTAATTTTCAGGGACAGCAGTTAGAGTTACAACAGTTACTTGATGAGATTGATTTAAAATTGGGTATAATTCAGGCAAAGCAGGGAGAAACCAAAAGGGCTATCACCACTTGGCAGAAGTTAATTGACAGGGAGGGAGGTGATAATTATAATAGTTCAATAGCCCAGACTGGTTCGGTTTTGATGAAATTATGGAGTCTATCCCCGGTGCAGCCTACCGATATTGAATCCATACCGACAACAAATTTAGATGGTTGGTTTCTCTATGCAGCCAGAAAGCATTTGGATTGGGTCCAAGGGCATTTTCTTACTCCCTCACCCTGGAAAGAAAGAGAAGAATATGTGGCACGTCAAGCACTGTTAAAATTAGCTCTCATTAGCACTATTCCCCTATTAACAGGCATTCTGGGAATAGGGTTGGGGTTATTTTTGCTGGTGCAGTGGTTCATTAAACGGGAAACTGCCATTCTTACCCTTAATAGTACCATGACTTGGGAAGTCCCTTGGGATGGAGAAGTTGTTTGGCAAGTGCTCATTATTGGCTTTTTCTTCATCGCCCAACTTGTGGTACCCTTATTATTAGGTATCTTGGGTATTGAAATCACTGCCTTGAACCTCCGTCTCCAGGCTGGAGCTATTTTGGTTACCTATATCCTGCTGGCTATGGGGGGATTGTCAGTGCTGTATTTTTCCCTCAAGCCTTTCTTCCCCTTACCCTCAGAGTGGTTTAAGTTAGAATGGCGAGGTAACTGGTTTATCTGGGGTTTAGGGGGTTATTTAGTAGCCTTACCCTTGGTTGTGTTAGTATCCCTGATTAACCAACAAATCTGGCAGGGACAGGGAGGTAGTAATCCCCTTTTATTTTTAGCTTTGCAAGCCCAAGATAGGGTAGCATTGACCATATTTTTATTCACTGCTTCTCTAGCTGCACCCATATTTGAGGAGATTATATTTCGCGGTTTCCTGTTACCTTCTCTGACTCGTTACTTACCTGTTTGGGGTAGTATTGCAGTGAGCAGTTTTATTTTTTCAGCCGCTCATCTTAGTTTATCAGAAGTGTTACCCTTAATGACTTTGGGAATAGTTTTGGGGTTTGTTTATACCCGCTCCCGCAACCTCCTTGCTCCCATGTTACTCCACAGTCTCTGGAATAGCGGGACTTTATTTAGTTTGTTTCTTTTAGGGAGTGGAGGAGGATGAGTTTCGCGCAAAGGCGCAAAGGCGCAAAGAGGGGAAGGAAGGGTTAAAGAAACCAAAGACGCTGATCTTGACGAACCCCTGGAGGAAGCAATCCTTCTAAAGAGTATTCCGCAGCCCGATCTGCATAATAGGTAGTAATGGGTAAGCGAATAGTTTGGGTGGAGGCCACTTGCATTTCGCTCAACCAATATACTTGTCCTGCGAGGGTTAAGATATCTGTATCTCCCATGATCAGGCGAATACGGAGGGGGCGAGGAGAACTATTTTTGCTCACCTTCGTCTCTGCTTTACCTGTGGTGAGAATAATTGCTTCCTTGGGGCAATGTTCCCAACCATAGCCTTTTTCTGGGTTAGTATAACCTCCATTGTTTATTGCTACTGCTCTGCAAGTACCTGATTTGATGACTTCTACCACGTCTAATTTCTCTAAACCTTCTTTTTGCAACAGGGGCAGCAGTTCTTTGAAGACTTCTCGTTCCGGTTTCGTCACGTCTCCGTCTCGATGAATTACTAGGTGTTTCAGGGGTGAATTGTATTTCTGTTGATATAAAAGAGCTAAGTCTAGGAGTAGATTCCGCAGGGCGTCAGAATCAAAGGTTTCTTGGTGAGCGCTTAATTCTGTGTTGGACCAACCTATTAGTTCCCCTCTTCCATCAATAACAAAAGCAGAAGCTCCCACGGCGCGATTATTCTTCCTGCCGATGTCTAAACCAATAAAAGCATCGGCATTTCCGGGCATTTCTTTCAATCTCCAGCTGCTATATCCTAATTTAGCGTTGATACCTAATATCAGATTTTGACTAATAAAACTTTGACCACTTTGCTTTATAGTGTTATAATTAATCATTTGGGAAGGAAGTTCCAGCTTAACTAGCTCATTTTTGATTGTTTTATAGGGATCCACTTTCCTATCGTAGTCTTCATGTTTCGATTTGGGAACGAAAGCAAGCACGAACTCCCCCTTTTTCAGTTTCTGAAGTTCCTGACAAACGCGCTTAATTTCAAACTGATCCTTAGGGTTGTAGGAAATATCCTTTCTTTTGAAGTCAATTTTAAATCTAGCAAATTCTTGTTTTAATGCTGGGCCATACTGTCGCACCTCCTTTTCCCAACTTTTAGGGTACAAGACAAAACATTTTATCTCCTTAGGTTTCTCCAAAATATGACCTTTCCATAAAGCTTGTCCCGGTTTCTCAAACGTAACTTGCCCAAAGTCCAAATTTCGCTTATTATCCCCCTCCAAGAACCATTGTAGTCGTTCTGGTTTCCGTAAAAACGGGGAAAATGGCACTGAGATACCATTTATTTGGAATTTATTGTCTTTATTCAGAAAATCGATAATCTTTATTGCCATTTTTACCTTATCATGAATAGGTAACAACTGCTGTTACCAAAATTTATTATCTATTTCCGTTCTATCATAGAGTTTCTTTAACAATTGAGGCATATGGGAAGCTTCAAAATCCTTCTTTCCCTTAGACTTATACCGCACTTTCACCACAGGAGTGGATGATTTGAGTGGTTCTGAGGACAAATTACCTTTCTCCTGGTGATATTGAAGAACACTCTTATTTCCCAATTCCACCAACCGAGTATCGATAGTGTCTTCTCCAACTTCCACAAACTCGCAACTTTTACCGTCATAGGTGTGTATCAGTCTTTCTCCCTCCTTGAGTTTCTCGGTTCCCAGCTCATAAATAGTCTGACGAGAGCGATATTCGTTGCCAAAATCTATGGTTAAAACTAGGTGTTGGTTTTTGTCCCGCAGGAAATCAAAGGTAAGATAGGGTATAGCTTCATATTTATCGTTCTCAGAAACCTGAGAGTAAATGCGCTTACGATAATAATCCACTCTGGAAACCCTGGATGCGCGGTTAAAAGCTTGAAATAGAGCGAAGTTACACACTTGAAACAAGTAACGTTGGTACTTAGAGTGAGCCAAATTCACTGGTTCTTCTTCCATTACCCTATACTCTTTCGTCTCGTGAGGTAAAGATATGGGGCTGAAAATAGCTGAGTTATAAATATCAGCCACAATAGCACAGTTGTGTTGCCATTTGAGTTTACCTGCGATTTTCCCCACGTCTTTTGCTAAATTATTCTGATCTATTTCCCCAAGAAGTTGCAGACGATACCGAGTATAAGGAACTTCGGTAATGGGTTTTTTACTCACAAAGCTGAGTTCTCGAATATTTTCCATTTTTTTAGTGTTTCACGCAGAGGCACAGAGGCGCGGAGAGGAGGGGAGAGGTACTATACATGTTTAAGACCTTTTAGACGGTGGATATTTTCTAACCCCTTACTCTGAATCAATACTCCAAATTTACCTAAACCCATAGGATCTATTAATTGATGGAGAGCGTCACGACGCTTTAGTACTTCCTGGAAGTCTAACATACCGTTGGAAAGGGCAGCAAGGCGATCGCCCAACCCCAAAGCCATCAAAAACAATCCCTGGTGAGTAAACCCCACTTTGGTTAAACCCCACCTCTCTCCTTGACGTTCCAAAGCGGTAAAATCTACATGGGTGGTAATATCCTGTTTTCCAATATTAACATAGGGATTCTGATGACGGCGATGTTGGTAGTAACAAAGCAAAGTTCCTTTTTCTCTTTGAGGATGATAGTATTTTACCGCAGGATAGCCATAATCTATAGTTAAGAGGTATCCTCGGTGCAATTTTTCCCCAACAGTTTTCAACCAATTTAATGCTGCAAGATTTACTTCAGTGCGATATCCTTCCCTGTAAGCATTGGTAGGAAATTCTACTCCTACCAATGCAAAATATTCTTCCAGTCGGGGTGTAGACAGTTCCCCTATCACCTCTTTAAATCCTTCTGCCCCTATAGTAACATATATTTCCCGTAATTTTCCCTTTTCAAGGATAACCTGATGAACAGGGAAAGCATCCACTAATTCGTTGCTGAAACAACAACCTATAATAGAACCTGTTGGTATTTCTTCCCAACCTTTCCAGGAGATATTTATCTTTTTCTCTAACCAGGGCTGAAGCAACTCTTGTTGTTGAGTAATTAATGCTGGTGCTTCCTCTAGGATAACATATTGGAGAACTTGAAGCAAGTCTGGGTAATGGTTTTCCAAATAATGGAAAATATCCTGAGCTAAGATACCAGATCCAGCCCCCATTTCTACTAACATAAAGGGTGCAGGACATGCCATATTTTCCCACATATCCCGAAATTGTACCGCTAATAATTCCCCAAAATCTGCACCCAGAGAAGGAGAGGTAAAGAAGTCTCCCCGAGAACCTATCTTAACCTTCCCTGAGCTATAATAGCCATAGTTCGGATGATAAAGAGCCAAGTTCATATACTCAACAAAGGTGATTCTTTGTTCTCGGGAGGCTTTTATGCGATTAGTAATGATGTTCTTTAGTTTATTAGACATAGAAGTAGGGCATTGCCCACCGAGCGATCCCAAAGATCCACCCGAAATTTCCGCCCTTATTATCAAGAATAAAAGACTCTTCTGTTAACTCACCCAGCTTAAAATTGCTGGCTCACGTGGATTACTGGACTATTATATCAAGTCTGACCCCATTATAAATACCGTAGGTTGGGTTGAGTACCAGCGAAACCCAACAACAGTTGCTGTCGTGGCTGGTGCTTTTCTAAGCTCTCGGGTCTAAGAGAGAAGTTGGTACTGTTGCCCGTGAACCCAACCAACGAAGTTAACCCCACATTAGGTCAATCCAACACCCAGCTGATTCGTCTCTTTGAGGATGATGACGGTTGATACACAGTGGTTGATTTGCTAACAAAAAGCTACATTCGCTCACAGATAATCTAAAAACGGCCTTGGAAATTAGTAGTAAATACCTATTGCCAAAAGGCTTTTAATTAGGTATATTGGAAACACAGCGATAACCAAGCTGACAAAATAGAATAAAGAGCAGTTACTTTCTAAGTGACTGCATTGGGAGATAGCCACCGGAACTGAACTTATTTCAGTAGTGCATTGGTTAGCAAGTGTTAACATTTGTTAGCTAAAATCTATCGGCAATCCTATCGTAGTCATTGTGGACGGGGTTCGGCTCTGGTATAGTTACCATCTCCCCATCCCCCTATCCCCCCATCCCTCCATCCTGTCATCAGTTGCAAAGCATTAATTTTGAAAGGACGAATATGGGCCATCATCCAGAGACCAAAACGCCTTATAATGACAATAGGGAACCAGTTATTAGAAAAGAGGCGAACCAGAAAATCCGTAAATCCTAAAATAGTGAAATTTTCCCACTTACGCCACCTTTCATACCGTTTAAGAACCCGAATATCCCCAATATCCTCACCTTCCAAAGAAGCTTTCCTTAACACTTGCTCTAGGGCAGCAGCATCCCGTATCCCTAAATTCATTCCCTGTCCCCCAACAGGATGACAACAGTGAGCAGCATCCCCAATTAAAGCTAGTCTGGATTGAGTATAGCTCCTGCAGCTCATCAACTGTACCGGAAACAAAAAGCGATCGCTCACCAACTCTAGTTTCCCCAACAATCCTCCCGTGCGTTCCTGCAACTGAGCCAAAAATTTTCCCTCCTCCAATTGCTGCAAAGCTTGTGCTTCTCCATGAGGAGCAGTCCAGACGATTTGACAGCGGTTTCCCGGTAGAGGCAAAACCCCCATAGGTCCGGTGGGCCAAAACCTTTCAAAAGCGATATCATTCCGTTCTGCGGAGTGTTTAATAGTAAAAGCAACACAGGATTGCCAGTATTTCCAGCCCCGAGTGCCAATACCAGCCCCAGTGCGAATAAAAGACTTAGCTCCATCAGCCCCCACCACCAATTTCGTCCGCAGTTTCCTAGTTTGCATTCCTTGTTTAACTTCAATCTCAGCCCCAGACTCCTGGTAAGACACCTCTTTTACCTCAGCGGGACACAACCAGCTCACATTGGGACATGTAGTGATAAACTCCTGCAAAGCCCTCAGCACCACACTATGCTCCCCCACATAGCCTAAACATTCCTTTCCCAAATCTGCCCTCTGGAATTCTACTCCCAGACGACCCATATCTGAGAGTTGAATCTGGCTAAACTTAGCAATGTGAGGTAATATATGCTCCCAAACCCCAATCCCCGCAAAAATCTGACTGGAAAGCAGAGTGATAGCATAAGCTTGTCTCTTAGCTGCCGCTACTTCCAGGGGTTGAGCTTCGATTATGGCTACACTCAGTCCAGAATCCTTGAGAGCACTCCCTAAAGTTGCCCCCACAATTCCCCCACCAATAATAGCCACATCGTAATCAAAACTCGGTTTATTATCATCTTTGAGAGATTCTAGCGTCATTCTTAACAATTGTTTAAAAAAGGATAAAAATCTTTACCTTCTTCAATATTAACAAAATTCAACAATCGCCGCCTGTAGCGGATGAAAGGGACTGGTAACTGTTACTGACCAAAATCCAACCGCGCCCGCTCCACTATTTCCACAGTTATTTCCTCCAGGTTAGCAGCACGAGCGAATTGTTCAATCTGCTTCCGCGCTTGGGTGCGAGCAAAAAAAGGAATATTCTTCAGTTTAGCTTTTGCTGCTGGGGTCCAGCGTAAAGTATCCGTAAAATCAAAGTCATTCATAGTTACCAAATATTTTTTTTATTATACTATAACATAATAAGAATCCCACTTTACACAGAACCGGAGAAAATTACCCAGTCTTTCGCCGATGGTGCCTCTCCTACACTTAAAAAATGTAATATAATATACAAAAACAGAAAAGCGTTTCTATTTATCATATAACATAACCAAAATTTAACTTAACAAAGAACCTGAGAACAGCTGAAATGTTTAGCAAAATACCGTAAAAATCCATGCATTCAGTGAGGTGGGTACTCGTCATCGGATGGCTTATCCTCATTCTATCTTTATTTTACGATCCCATTACTCCCTACTTAACCGATACTCACACAACATGGCTAGATCCCAGACTATTCGATTCAGAACTTTGCCATGAATTTCTCGAGGTACAGGGAGAATGCCTCTCTGAAGCACCTTTTCTCGTCGGGGGAAAGACTTTCTGGGGTACAAGAATTTTCTGGGGTATAGTCATTCCCTGCGCCATAATGATTCTGCTGGTTTTCGGTCACGAACTTTGGCGACGTATTTGCCCCTTGTCATTTGTGTCCCAAATTCCCCGAGCATTGGGAATACAGCGTAAGCGGAAGATAGTCAACTCCCGCACCGGGAAAGTTCGCTATGAGATAGTTAAAGTCAAAAAAAATTCTTGGTTAGCCCGCAACCATTTCTATTTGCAATTTAACCTGCTTTGTACTGGTTTGATAGCCAGAATTCTCCTTCTGGATTCTCACCGTTTTATCGCAGGCAGTTTTTTACTCCTCACCATCTTTTCAGCTATCCTGGTGGGTTACTTATTCGGAGGCAAAAGTTGGTGTCAATATTTCTGCCCCATGGCTCCTGTGCATCTAGTTTATCAAGGTTCCCGCTCATTACTGGGTAGTGAAGCTCATCGCGGACCAAAACAAACTATCACTCAATCTATGTGCCGCACTGTGGAAAAAGACGGTCAAGAAAAAAGTGCTTACGTCGGCTGTCAATCTCCCTGTGTGGATATTGATGCGGAACGTTCTTATTGGGAAGTAATTAATCAGCCAGGTCGCAAATTGGTGCAATACGGTTATGTAGGCTTAGTAATAGGGTTTTATCTTTACTATTTCCTCTACTCAGGCAGCTTGAATTATTATTATTCTGGAGCTTGGGGTCATGAAGAAAATAAGTTAGCTCTCCTTTTTCATCCAGGATTCTACATTAACAATACAGCCATTCCCATTCCCAGACTGATTGCTGCCCCCCTGACAATTATCTTTTTTGTGGCCCTCAGTTATTGGGGATTAAGTCTACTGGAAAAAGCTTATCGAGCTTATCTTATCAGGAACAAGAAAAATATCGACAAACAACAAGCACAGCACCACATCTTTTCTCTTTGTACTTTTGTCGTCGTCAATATCTACTTTACTTTTGGTAGTCGCCCCGCATTGAAGTTGTTTAACTCACCTTCTTTGGAGCAGGGAGCTAGTATTGTGGTAATTATCCTCAGTACTATTTGGCTTTATCGAACCCTGGGAAGGAGTAATGACGCCTATATTAAAGAAAGCCTTGCTAATAGTTTGCGCCGTCAGCTAGGTAAATTACCCATCAACTTATCTAAATTCTTGGAAGGACGTTCTTTAGAAGAGCTGAAACCCAATGAAGTATATGTTCTCGCCCGAGTTTTACCCAATGTGAGCAGCGAATATGGGTCCCAAGTTTACAAAGGGTTACTCAAAGAAGCTTTGACTCTGGGTAATGTGGATTCTGCCAATAGTTTGGATCTCCTGAGGCAGATCCGCCTGGAATTGAACATCGAAGATCAAGAACACTTTAGTATCTTAACTGAGCTGGGAATTAAAGACCCTGAACTCCTGAATCCTGGTAAACAACACACCCGGGAGAATCAATTGCGAATATCAAGTTATCGAGAAGCATTAGAGCAGCAACTGCTGGAATTAATCGAAATGGGGATCCCAGTGCAAGAAGCTCTCCAACGGAAGCAAAAACAAGTTCGGGCGCTCAAACTAGAGTATGGCATTACCGCAGACGAGGAAGCCGAAGTTTTATCAGCGCTCTTAGAACCCAACAGTACCATTTTGCGCACTGCAAAGGAACTGGTAGGTTGCAAGACGGAAAACAAAGTATCCCCCAAGGGGTAGCATCAAGAGAAAAGCACCTACCACCAGTACATTTCCCCACGGGATTGTTTTGAGGGGGTTAGTCGGGTAAGGCTTGCAGGTCTCCCTGGGCCCCTCCCCTAAGAACCGAACGTGACTGTCTCCAATCATCCGGCTCAAGCCTCACTTCAAGCCTTGCTTGGAATTTCTTGAATGTACCTGCTTATGACACGCTTTATGTAGGTGTTGAAGGTTGTCGATTTCATTTGAACCTCCTTTTTTTTTCACAGGTACTATGTGATGGGTTTCGATTTCCTCACCGTTGAAAAGGTGGTCATGACATATTGGACATTTCCAATCTTGCGACTTGGCAACGTACTCATTCTTTGAGCCTTTCGACCATCTGGTCTTACCCGACTTTGTCTGCCGCTTTAACCAATATTCCACTAGTTCAGGGTCGTCTAGGGAGTAAGTTCCCTTTACTTTGACATGTCTTACAATTGGGACCGCTGCTATATCGTACAACATGTGTACTATTCTTTTGCCTCTCCGGTCTTTTTTTTTCGTAGTAAAATCGCCAATCTTTTTTACTTCCCTTTTTATACTCGGTTCGGAAATACTTATCTTTTACCCATTTCTTGTCTTTGTTGGGGTGTCGTCTTTTGGCCCAACGCCAGAGGTACCACCATAGTCGGTAGCTTATATATTCGTAGGTTTCTTTGCTGCATACTCCTCTGTAGTAATTAGCAAAACCTCTGAGAAGTGGTTCTATCTTACGTATGACTTGTTCGGGGGTTCTTGTCTTCATGCTGTCGATTGTTTGACCGACTCTTTTACAGAAATCCATCACCTTTGATTTTTGTGGTTTAATGAGTAACTTCCCTCTCAGGATTCCGTCCTCACCTTTAACCTCATAATGCCGCAGGTTAAACCCCAAGAAATCAAATCCGTCTTTTATATGTACTATCCGCGTCTTCTCATCGCTAATCTCAAGACCTCGTTCTGACAACCATTGATTTATCTGGATTTTCAACTTGCTCCTTGGATTCCTTGTCCTTTGCAGTTACTACAAAGTCATCTGCATACCTGATGACGCCCACCTTTGGGTTACATTTTGTAATATATTCTTCTAACCCGTGGAGTCCGATATTTGCGGGGAGGGACTTATCACGCCACCCTGTGGGGTTCCTTTTTCAGTCGGGCTGTATCCCTTCCTACTTTCGACAAATCCAGCTTTTAACCATCCATCAATCAAAGAATCTTCTCTAACTGCTCACTGGATGGATTTATGGTCAATGTTATCAAAGAAGCTCTTAATATCAGCGTCCAGAACCCATTTATCCTTTCTTACCCACTTTCCGGTTTTTGTTTTATAGTCGCCGCGTAGCCTTAAGTAACATTGCTCTATAGCGTCTTGGCAACTTCGACCGGGTCTAAAGCCATAGGAGTTGGTTTCAAACATGGATTCCCATTCGGGTTCCAGTGCATTTTTTACTATTGCTTGAGCGACTCTATCTCTAATGGTTGGGATTCCAAGAGGACGTTTCTTCCCATTTGTCTTGGGAATATACAGCCGTCTAGCAGGTTTTGCTTTAGGCATTTCCCAGGTGTTGGCAAGTTTCACACGCTGTGCTGGTGTTTCTATAACTTCCTTGTCTACCCCAGCTGTTTGCTTTCCGGTATTTACCTGTGTGATTTGTCTGATGCTCAGTAATAGGTTCGACCGACATCTTTTCATCAGTTTCCGTAAAGACACCAATTGTCTCCACAATCCAAACTTTCGAGCACGAAATATCCGACCGCGTAAATTCCTAACAATCTTCTTTGTGCGACGCCAATTAATGTCGCCCCACTCTTTTAATTGTCCGTTCAGTCCATTTTCCAGAATTTCTTCTGTCATCTAACTTTTCCGTTCGTTTGGTTTCTAGTTGTCGAATAGTTTCGTATGAGACCCAAGTGAAGTCTGCTATTCCTTTATCACAGGGACAAATTTTGAATCCCTATCCCTCTCATTACAAGAGAGCATTCGCTTTTTCACTCATCATGCAACCCTCCAAAGAATTCCGCCTCCGTTACCTTTGGCCTACTAAAAAAGAATCGACCGCCTTTTAGACTCTGTAGGGCTTATCCTGTTGTTTCGCTTAGTTTTCTTTAGTTGGTTAGGTTGCTCCCTTTCCCCCGGTAGAGCTTTGATTCCACGACTCAATGAGCCTCCAGCATTGAGTCTTGTCTACTTGCCTTTTGGCTATGGCGTTTTGTCTCAGGGATAATTTCGCCATTCTACAGTAACGAGGTTTAATCGGAGGGGCTGGGTTCACAGCCCTTTTAGTTCACTTTCGTTCAACCTTCCAACTATCTCCCTCTTGCTCCTAACTCTTTAATCCCTAGAGTTTCGGCTACTTTCGTGACCTGCATTCCAGCTGTTTCGTTACCTACTCAGCTGTGGCCGGACTCAGTAAGTCTTTTACGTGAGGGCTAGGGGTGGAATTCCCTAGAGGACTCGGTGTCCCGTACTAAGCGACCAGTTCAGGTCGCGCGAAGGAGTCTGTATCCACCAGAGTCACAAGAGTGGTCTTGGTCACGAGAATGTTGGACTCGTTCATGTCCCCGATAATATAGCTCGCACTGTGGATACCTTTCACTGCTGTAGCTAAGTTTTTCGCTGTTCGGTGTAAAAAGAGATAATTAAAGAAAGGAGAATGTTCGCGGCGCTGCTTGGGGGTGTAGAATTGATGTATTGGACGGCTATCTTTTACCCGAGGTATTAGGAAACCCACAACTTTCCCACTATCATTGACAGGGAGGAGTAAGTCAATGGGCCAGGCGCACGCTGTATTTTGGGGCGGGTTAGCAGTTTATCCCCATGAATTTGGGTTAGCTTGTCCTATGGTAGATTTTAGCTACAAGAGATGATTCTCCTTCTACCTCATAGATTTTACCCTCCCCTCCACCACCTAATGAGTTGCCCAGAGTAATTTCTTCTTTATTTAATAAGCGTATAAATACCATAAGTATTTTTTTACTCCAATCGTGGGGTGTGGTGTCCAAGACTTTTTTCGTATACATACATAAAAATTTCTTGACAACACCCTATCAGAGCCTTGATCAGCGGTTCATAACTAGCTCCTCACCCTTACAGGTTGCTTCAGGTGTATCTGCTTCAGAAGGAGGTACCACTTGCCAGAACTTACCCAGATAAGTGTCCCAAGCAGCTAAAATCTTAGCCGCTTTTTGACTCCCAGTCTTTTCCAGGTGAGCAGCAATCAAATCTTTTAACTGCTTTTCCCCTGATGGGTTACTCACCCGTTGGATCTGAACAATCTCTTTGTTCACATGAGCAGGAAAACTGCCATCTTCATCTAAGAAGTAAGCCAAACCCCCAGTCATACCAGCTCCTACGTTCCTGCCTACAGAACCGAGTACCACAATAACCCCTCCAGTCATGTACTCGCAACAGTGATCTCCTGCTCCTTCAATAACAGCCGTACCTTTGGAATTGCGCACTGCAAACCGCTCTCCAGCCCTTCCGTTGCCATAGAGCACTCCCCCAGTAGCACCGTAGAGACAGGTATTGCCCATAATAGCATTCTGGGCAGCATTGTAGGGGCGAGGTGGCAGAATGACAATTTCTCCTCCATTCATCCCTTTCCCTACGTAATCATTAGCTTCTCCTCGGAGCACCAACTTCATACCGGGTAAATTAAAGGCACCGAAACTCTGTCCTGCTGCTCCGTGGAAGTGCAAATTCAGAGTTCCTTCAAAACCATCATTGCCGTAGAGAGAGGCAATTTTTCCGGCAATTCTCCCCCCAACACAGCGATTCGTATTGACAATCTTCACCTCTTTCTTGACTGCACCTTGTGATTTAATCGCCCAAGCAATATCCAGATCCGCCAACAATTCATCATCCAAAACCGGTCCGTTGCTATGAACTGTCTCATGGTGCAACCAACTGCGTTCTGCTTTTACATCGGGTAAATGAGTCAAACAAGCTAAACTTATCCCATGGGTCTTCTTCAGCCCAACATTGCTCCTTTCCTTCAATAAATCCCCGCGTCCAATAATCTCCTCCAAACGAAAATATCCCAACCGAGCTAAGAGACTCCTGATTTCTTCGGCAATAAAGTAGAAGAAGTTGGTCACTTGCTCCGGGAGCCCTGTAAACCGCTTTCGCAGTCGTTCCTGCTGAGTTGCTACCCCCACAGGACAGTTATTAGTGTGACAGATCCGGGCCATAATACACCCTTCTGCAATCATAGCAATAGAACCGAAACCGAACTCCTCTGCCCCCATTAAAGCGGCCATGACTACGTCCCAACCAGTTTTCAACCCTCCGTCGGCTCGCAGAATAATCCTGTCTCGCAATTGATTTTCCAACAAAATCCGGTGTACCTCAGTCACCCCTAATTCCCAGGGTACCCCAGCGTGCTTAATAGAACTCAAGGGGGAAGCCCCAGTGCCTCCGTCGTGACCGGAAACTTGAATAATATCGGCATTCGCCTTGGCTACCCCAGCAGCAATAGTGCCAATGCCAATTTCCGCTACCAATTTCACCGATACCTTAGCTTGAGGATTAACTTGATGGAGGTCAAAAATTAACTGAGACAAGTCTTCAATAGAATAGATGTCGTGGTGGGGTGGAGGGGATATCAAGGTCACTCCTGGCTTACTGCGGCGCAGCCCGGCAATATAAGCACTCACTTTCTTACCGGGTAACTGACCCCCTTCTCCCGGTTTTGCCCCCTGAGCTATCTTAATTTCCAACTGCTCGGCGTTCATCAAGTATTCTGGTGTCACCCCGAAACGCCCGGAAGCCACCTGTTTAATGGCGGAACTGGCTGTATCCCCATTCCGCAGACCTTTAAGGTGGGGCAATGTATGGGACATACCAAAGTTATCCACATCTTTTAAGACTTTAAACCGCACCGGGTCTTCTCCCCCTTCCCCGGAATTAGATTTACCTCCCAGGCGGTTCATAGCTACAGCTAGAGTTTCGTGAGCTTCCCTCGACAGGGCACCTAAAGACATACCCCCGGTACAAAAGCGCCTTACTATCTCTTCCACTGGTTCTACTTCTGTTAGGGGAATGGGGGCGCGATCAGGGTTTAAGTCCAATAAATCCCGCAGGGCAGTTGGGGGGCGTTCCTGGAGATACTTATGATATAACTCATAATGGTCATAATTTTTATCCCCCACAGCCTTATGGAGAGCCTTAGCCATTTCCGGGCTATTCATATGGTATTCCCCACCGGGCTTATAATTAATTAAGCCTAAGTTCTCCAATTTCTTCCCCTTATTAAGGAAAGCGCGGGAGTGAAAGGTTATGGTTTCTTGAGCTAACTCTGTTAAGTCCAAACCGAGTACCCGGCTAGTAGTGCCAGCAAAAGCCAAATCTACCACATCCCTGCCCAAACCGATGATTTCAAAAATTTGCGCTCCCTGGTAAGAAGAAAGGAGGGAAATACCCATTTTGGAGAGAATTTTCAATAAACCTGCTTCTACTGCTTGACGGTACCTTTCCAAAGCTGTAGCAAGGGAGAAGCGCTCTAACTTCCCTTTTTCCATCAACCTTTGGGTTTTATCCGAACCCCACCACTGACGGACAGTTTCCAAAGCCAAATAAGGAGAAACAGCACTTGCTCCATAACCGATAAGACAAGCAAAATGGTGGGTACTCCAACATTGGGCTGTATCCACAATTAAAGAAGCTTTCAAGCGCAAACCCTGACGAATCAAATAGTGATGCACCGCTCCCACAGCTAACAGGGGGGGGATATAGGTATTTTCTTCATTGATTGTTCCCTGATCGCTTAAAATCAGAATCTCCTTCCCCGATTCTACTGCCTCGCCAGCCTTTTCACACAACCGTTGAATAGCCTCCTTTGGATCTGCCCCCCGGCATCGATTGATGGCGGGGGTTAAAGTGGATAATTGAGCTACCGTGAAGGTAGAATCTTTAATCTTCTCTAATTCTGCTTCATTGATTAAAGGGCTGGCTAACTCTAACAAGCGAGCATCTTCTGGTTGAGGATTCAGCACATTCCCCCGACTCCCCAATCTTACCTCCAAAGACATGACCAAACTTTCTCGCAGAGGATCGATGGGTGGATTTGTTACTTGAGCAAAGCGCTGTTTAAAATAATCATAGAGCAACCGTGGCTCCGAGGAAAGTACCGCCAAAGGAATATCATCCCCCATGCAGAAAGTTGGCTCCTTCCCAGAAGTAGCCATGGGCTGAATAATCATTTCCACATCTTCTGCCCTATACCCGAAGGCTGTTTGCAGTTGCAGGAGATTAGAACCGTCTTCTTCTGTCTCAGTGCTAAAGGGCAATCGTTCTATAATAGAGCGATACTTGTGTAACCAATCCCCATAGGGTTTTGCCCGAGCTACCCGCTGCTTAATTTCCCAGTTCTTCAGTATTTCATGGCTTTGCAAATCCACAGCGATCGCCATCCCCGGACCCAACCTACCCTTTTCAATAATGTCTGTTTCCGGCAAATCTACCACCCCGGTTTCCGAAGCCACGACAATACAGCCATCCTTGGTAATACTATAGCGAGCAGGGCGCAAACCATTGCGATCCAATTGAGCACCCACCGTCTTACCATCACTAAAAACTAACAGAGCGGGACCATCCCAAGCCTCCTGCATCCCCTCATAGTACCGGTAGAAATCCACAATTTCTGGATCTGCCTTGAGAGCCGGCTGATTATTATAAGCTTCTGGTACCAGAATCATAGCTGCTTCCAGAATACTACGACCCGTTCTCACCAGCAATTCCATGGCACTATCCAGATTATAAGAATCGCTGGAAGCAGTGTTGACAATAGGAGTCAATCCTGCCAATTCCTCTTGGCTCCAACCTGGTACCTCCAGATTAACTTCCCTCGCCATCATCCAGTTTATATTGCCCAACAGGGTATTAATCTCCCCATTGTGTCCCAACAATCGCATGGGTTGAGCGAAGGGCCATTGGGGCATGGTATTAGTACTGAAGCGGCGATGATAGATGGCAAAAGAACTACAGTAATCCTGGTTTTGCAAATCCTCATAAAAAGACCCTAAAACCTCACCTCGAACCATCCCCTTATAAACGATAGTACGACAGGAGAAAGAACAGATATAGACACCCTGAGCTAACCTCTTCCCTACCCTAGAGCGAGCCACATATAAAACCCGTTCCAAAGCATCTTCCTTCAGCTTATCAGCAGAAGTAACAATCACCTGTTCGATTCTCGGCTGATAGTCTCTTGCTAGCTCCCCTAACACATGGGATCGCACGGGAACTTGGCGCCAACCCAAAACCTTCAGATTTTCCCCAGCCACCACCTCTTCAATATAACCACGTGCTTCTCCCGCAGCAAGTTCATTTTGGGGTAAGAATACCATTCCCACTCCCCATGCTTCCTTTTCTGGCATAGGAATATTGTCCTGCGCAAACCAAGATTGGAACAATTTGACAGGTAACCCCGTCATCAAACCAGAACCATCTCCTGAGTCTCGATCAGCACAACAAGCACCCCTATGCTCCAGACAACTCAAAGCTGAGAGAGCATTTTGAATAATTTGATGACTTTCCCTACCATCTTGATAAGCGATAAAACCCACACCACAAGCATCTCTTTCTTCCGCCAAGCAACGGGGTGGTTTTGTACCGTTTTGTGTCTTTTCCATCTTTCTTTACATTATCGGGTCATTGATTTTAATATAAATTGTCCCTTTTTTTGAGAATTATCTGCTACCGTCTGCATTTATTATACTCCAATATTCATCATGTCGAAAGCTAAAACTACTATTGCTGCTATTATCCCCTTGCTGCTCATAACCAATATAGTACCATTAGGTATCGCCCAGAGGAAACCAGCAGCGATCTGTGGTAACAGATCTGGCGGGCGGGGCACTAAGGTGCCCCGCCCCCAGATCGCCGAAAGTGCCGAAGTAGGAGCGCAAGGCTTGCGCCCTCCTTCAACCATCTTAAAACAAGGGAAGCAAATAGCTCTCAATGGTCGCCAATTAACCGTCCCTTGGATTTATGGTCAAGACCACGATAGTGAAGGTTACTTTAGTATTAGCGATACTGCTGCTGAACAAATGTTTAACATACACTTATTAAGTAATAAGACCCCAGAGTCTCAGCCCATCGCCTGGTTTAACTATCCTCCTTATGCACCCGTCACCCTCAAAACTGAGCAGTTTGGTGCTTATCGTTATTTAGATATTACCAAAATAGCTCAACTTGCTGATTGGCAAATCCAAATTATTGGAGATACCCTGACAATAGACTCCCCTCAAACTAATATCCAGAATATCTCTCTTTTCACCACTCCTACATCTGAAGAAATTATTGTATATTTAGATAATCCCACTCCTTGGCAAATGAGTCAAGGGAAAAAGGAAGGAATAATTAAAATTGATGCCATAGCAGACTCTGCTTTACTTCAGCGTTTTGGGGAGGGTACCAATTCACCCCTGTTAGTGTTAGCAAGTGAAGGAAAGCAAACTATAATGAAGTTGAATTTACCGGAAGGGAAGAATTTGCGAGTAAGCAGCTTTTCTAATGGCTTGATTATTGAGGTGAGAGCAGATACTTTGATAGAAAGGGATATTGTTTGGGGAAGAGGAATAAATTGGCACCAACGTTTTATCAGTATTGAAGACAAAAGATTCCCAGTGACTTGGTTAGAAGTGGATCCCTTCCATCGTAATATAACCATGAAACCCATAGTGAGTAACCCCGACAGCGCTGAAGGTATTGCTCACCTAATTAATACTGCCTTTGAAAATGAAGCAGCGATCGCCATTAATGGAGGTTTCTTCAATCGCAATAATAAATTACCCTTAGGAGCAGTACGTCAAAATGGAACTTGGCTATCAGGGGCAATATTAAACCGAGGGGCCATGGCTTGGAATGATTTAGAAGAGATAAAATTTGACCGTCTCAGTCTAGAAGAAGTCCTAACCACCTCAAAAGGGGCGAGTTTCCCCATCCAACACCTCAACAGCGGCTATATCAAAGCAGGTATATCTCGCTATACTGCTGCATGGGGTGATTATAAAACCATGACTGACAATGAAATTATTGTGGTGGTGCGCAATCATCTCATCGTGGAACAATTTAAAGGAGACGCAGCAGGTTCCGAATCTTTTCCTATACCCTCAGACGGTTATTTATTAGTTCTCCGTTCCTATCAATCTGCCGCCAGTCAAATAGAAATAGGTACCATAGTCAACTTAGAAAGCAGAACCATTCCCCCTGACTTTGCCCATTACCGTAATATAATGGGTGCGGGACCGTTACTAATGCAAAATGGTACCATAGTATTAGATGTAGAAGGAGAAAAATTCAGCACTGCCTTCCAACAACAAGGAGCACCCCGCAGTGCTATTGTCAAAACCTTCCACAATACCTTAATTATCGCCGCCGTTCACAATCGTCCAGGAGGAAAAGGGCCAACACTGCAAGAATTAGCTTTAATTATGGAACAAATGGGAGCGATGGATGCCTTGAATTTAGATGGAGGCAGCTCTACCTCCCTATATTTAGGAGGACAATTAATTAATCGTTCATCCGCTACTGCTGCTCGGGTTCATAATGGTCTTGGTGTATTTATTGAGTAGTATTGTAGGGTGGGCATTGCCCACCAACACCTTGGTGAATCAGAGATTAAGCAGAGCAAGGTCTTGTAAAGTTGCTGGTCTAAAATCATCAACAGAATGAGACCATTTACTCCCAGAAATGCTCTGACACCACCCGCACTCTGGACAGTCTAGGAGAAACTCACCTCTGCTGGGTGAAAACCAATAACCTAAATATCCCTCCTCACATCTTGGACAATCTTCCATTTGTGTGTAAACTGCAAATTCACACACAATAGTTTCTAAGATTGACGCAGCATCCTGAATATTAATGGGTACAGAACTATTTATAAGCGCAATAAGGAAATTAATTGCTTGAATAGGATGTTGCAAGGGAAATTCAGAAACTTCACCTTCTAGCAGAAGCGTTAATGCTCCGTATCCGTGCAGAAAATTTGAACCTAAGAGCCTTTCGTGATTTTCAATCCAATGCTTGATAGCCATTAAATAAGGTTTTGGTTCTTCGGAATTAATTTGAGACACAACCTGCTGAAGGTTTGTCCACGCTTCTAACAAAGCACGATTTGGTTTTTTAGGCATCGTCGATGGTGGAGCAAAACGGTAAACTATGGAGTAGGCGGGGGAACAGGATAAATTGTAATCAGATTGCCCGCTGGGTCAGTATAGATTCTAATCCATGTTGTAGGGTTAGCGCCATCCGACACACGAGTTGTCCCTATAATTTGACCAGTGTTTACAGTCCGGACAAACATTTGCTCTTGCCCAAGTCCTTCAGGAGTAATTCGAGAGCGAATAGTATTTGGACTCTGTAAAATTTGTCTCAACTGGCTTTCTGGAATTGTGAATTGAGATTGAGCAATTTTGCCGCCATAATGACGATCACGAACATGACTCATCCCTGCTGAGACAGGTTGATTGGAGCGAGGTCATATGGTCGTAAAGCGCTAATACTTCCCACAAATTGAAGCTCTGGCTCACTCAAGTAAGCGCTTGGTTCGTACAACAAATAGCGGTAGGATTCTGAGTAAAATTTGTCCGAATGGCTTGAATGCTGGGGATTCCAATTGTTTAGCAACGGTAAACTGACAATCATCACCCCAAGCACCAATGCCCCAATCAACCACTGTTTTAGTTGAATCTTCAGTTTGTTCATGTTTTCTCTTTGAGTTTTTGACAAGACTATAAAGCGGTATAAAAATCAAACTTTTGTCGTGCTCAGTTACCAAGAAACCTTGCCTCTAAGATCATCTAGTTTTGATGTGCCAATACCTTTCACTCGTATCAAATCTTCAAAAGATGTGAAAGGCCGAGCTTGTACTATACGTTCTGCAAGAACAGAACCAATACCTGGTAACTGTGTAAGGCTTTCTACAGAAGCTTTGTTGATATTGATGGGTGCTAAATCATCTTGGATAAACTGCGAACGGTCGATTGAGCCACATAGCATATCGATGTATTCGTTTTGGACCTGCAACGTTGTGTTAGGTCCAAATTTTGCTTGCTCTAATAGACGTTCTTCCTCCTTGTGGAATTGCGCTGCCACCGTAGGGGAGTTAATAATGAGCAAGTTTTCGTCATTAGTACGATTCGCAGTTTTAGACCAATTGTGAGAACCAGTGATGACAACCGTATCATCAACAACTGCCTTCTTTGTGATGAAGCTTGTCGGTTGCGCCCAGTATTGGTACACCAATCCGAGTCGGAGGCCGCTGCCACGGAGAATGTTGTAAATTAGGCTTGCATTGTTCATCAGCTAATTCTATACCCCACAAGTCTAAGGTGTTGCTGTACTCCCGGTTCACAATTTCCTCAGGGCTCAACAAACCATCTTCGTCTATTAGAGTCGAGGGAGCTGCCACGCAGCTCGCCCCTCTCCTACGAACTGTACGTGAAACTTTCGCCTCATACAGCTCAGGTGCTTCTATGCCAATGGGAGGCGTGCTTCCGTAGACCGTCCTTAATACGCTTGCGATGTATTGCTTGCGCCTGGTGACACTCTCGGTGGAGGGCAACTAGATTCTTACGTTTCCAGTTGTTATGGTTGCCATCGATGTGGTGCAACTCCACGGCTCCATCCATCTCCATGAACAATCGGTTGCAGTGCTGACATTTGCCCTTTTGTCGCTTAATTGCTTCAGCGGTTGGCCCGCTATATAGCTTGGAATTCCGACCAACCCAATAGGAAATATTCCCATCGTAGGGTGAGGCATCACCTTTGACCCCCGCCATTAATCAATGCCGGGGGTCGTTGACTTTCCAGGGAATTGCTGGGAAAGCAATATGTACCTGCTCACTGGTGAGCTGTCGTTTGGCCGCCCCTTGGGGTTTAATCCCCTTAGTGGCGAGCCGTCGTGCTTTCTCTGCTTCCATAGTCGCCATCCTGCGCTTTTCAGCTCTCAATTTGTGCCATACCCATTGTTTGAGTGACCATAGCAAATGCTGAACGAGTATCGCAGTTTGAGTGATTCTGGCGACCGCCTCGGACTTGTGACTCTATCCTTTTCAGACGAGCTTCCGTGGTCATACCACAATTCCTGAGTAGCTTTAACCTTGGCCTTTATGTCTACATAATTTTTGGAACTCGGTGTTGATTTGAATACTTCACGGGAATTCACCCGAAAGCGCCACCCTAGGAAGTCAAACCCATCCGTAGCTTTACTCACCTTAGTCTTAGCTTCGTTAATTCGTAGCCCCCTGGTCTCCAGGAATCTGTCGATATCTTCTCTTAGCCGTGTGGTGTCGGCTTCGGGTTTACAGATAAAGACCGCGTCATCCGCGTAACGGATACCCCTTATGAGTGCGTTGGTGTGCCTTTTCTTCCATTGGTCAGACCCTAGGTTCTCAAGTCCATCTAGGGCGATATTGGCCAGTAAGGGTGAAATCACTCCACCCTGGGGGTGCCCTTGATACTGGAGGGGTATTCACCACGGACACCAGCTTTCACAGCAAGCTTGAGACCTTTGAGAGCCTCTTTGGGTAGGACTACCCCTCTAAGCATGACCTGGTGGTCTATTTCATCGAAGCATAAGAGGGATGTCTGTTTCTAGCACCATCTTGTCCTTACCATTGGCGTTACTCTTCGGATTGTTGAAGATGAGCTTTTGTGCGTCCGCAGTACAGCGACCGGGTCTGAAGCCGTAGCTCCTTTCTCCGGCAGTTGCTTCATAGGCTGGCTCCGCTGCTAACTTGAGCAACGCTTGCCACGCCCGGTCAGCTATTGTAGGGATGCCTAGACCCCTTACTTTGCCGTTAGGCTTGGGGATATTAACCCTTCTCAGTTGCTGGTGTCTCCAGTGGTACCAGTTTATTGCAGCCTCTGACATAACACTAGACGCTCTCTGGTAGAGAGTGCGGTTTTACCATCAACTCCGGCGGGGGACTTACGCCCTTGATTGAGCTGTGTTACTTGTTTGACGGCCCTAGCTCTGGGCTGCACGGCTTTGTAATAGGAGCCGTTGTAAGCGTTTGACTTTGGCTTTTTGATTGTCTTTTTGCGCTTTGAAGATGCACCTCTGTAACCGAAACACCTGACCCCGGAATCGCTTCCAAGGTAGGTCTTTCCAGACATCGTCAGCCCGTCGGCTAGTCCTCCCCATTAGCAGGAATGCTGTCAAATGGAGTCTCATAGCCCATAGGCTGCGGTATTCGATTGGAGTTTGGTTAGTGATAGTCACAGATTGGCGACCTTATTCGCTCTGATAATTACATTGGGTCTCTTCTCTGTAGAAACCTTCGGGTAGTTACACCCTTCTTACCCTCGCTCTTCCGATAGGCCGTTAATCAGGCGACCCCACCACCTCACATGTCGGGCTTGGAGTCCCCTGCTTCAGTGGAAGTCGAGCGAGTTTTTACTCGTTGGGAATGAACTATTGTTATGAACCCTTGGGATTCATCCATTGGGCCATCACCAACTCAGGAATGTAAGTACCTGACGATAGTCTTACGAGTTTCTTTCGGTATCTTTTCTGCTCTAAAGCGGTTTGGCAGTGTCCTTTATTAGGTCTTTTCTCAGATGATTCACGTTAAGTTATCCCGGTGTTCTCCCTGTTAGCGGTGTTACCGACGACACCGAAGGTGCCGCCCAAGGCGTCCCGCTCGTCAGCTCCAGTCCCGCCCTGCTGCCAGCTTCCGCCTGGTGATTAACCTCACGGTGGCCAGCCCGGAGGGCGCGGCTGCGCAGGCGGGAGAGGCTCGGTTACACGATTTCTGACCGTGCCCTCACTCTCATAGTTCATTCAGTTGTCAAGGTTCGGTAATCACTACCTTAGAGGTTCGGTGACCCTGTTTGAGTCACTTAATTTCTCTCGCGTTTCCCTTATGGGTCTCGCGTTCAGGTAGGAATCGTTTGTCCGTTTTCAGCCCCCGGCATCCGTGATGGCGGGGGCTTAGATTATCGGAGACGATGTCCCGGTAATCAGGCTCCTGCTTATGTTTGGCTTACGCCGCGACCTTCACAGGAAACGAGCCGCACTCGTCAATAAGGTCGGTAAACTCAATGGCTAAACCTAAATCGTCAGAATTCAAGCTGGCTAACTCTTCGTGGGTTAAAGATCACCAAGGTTCAACATATGAGTTATCAGCGATCCACCTAATTTTTACTCCAGCTTTAAATTTTTCCGTCAGGGCTTAAACGATTAACGGTAAACTAATTGCTTAGACAGCGATATCGATCAACTGTTGTGCTAAATTGATTTGCGCAATGATTTGTTTTTCTAAATCGTTTCCGTATCGTTCAATTTGACGATACGGATCTGTGTAGACATCAGCCTGGTTGTAATTAAAATATGCTTTAATTTTAGGATGTTGCGGTAAAGGTTCCAACTTTGGTTGGAGTGTTCCGCCAAGCAGTTCGGATTGATTTTCAGGTAACGCTAAAGCATGGAAAAGTAAACACAATTAATGCTAGAGCTAGTAGTAAGCAGCATATGCGATTGGTAAGCATGGCGTTTAGTTAGTAAGCGGTCTGAACATTTCTAACACACGGAAGTAATGAAGCGCCCCCGAAGGTATCCAGCTAAAGCCGGGTAGCCGTTTATCGATTCATCACAACCTTGGATTTATTTTTACATACATGATAGTTGCTCAGGAAGAAATTGCCATATTTGGTAATCAAACTTAATATATATATCAATAATCAGCCACTTGCTCCGGTTCCAACTTCAGAGATTCACGATACTGGCGACCCAATTTCATGGCTTCTTCATAAACTGGATCCGCCGCAAACGTCCCACCACGGCGTTTTCCCATAGGGAGTAAACTCTTGAGTTGTTCAACTTCAGCTTCCACAGCTGCCAATCTTGTCTCCAAATCAGTTGCTAACATAGGGATAAATTGGACAATTATCGTTTTGGACTTTCTTTTATATACATGATAGTTGCTCAGGAAGATATTGTCAAATTCAAATCTCTCAATAAAACTTAATATACACTAAATAAACTGGTAACTGGTAACTGGTAACTGGTACTCATTGGCTATGGTAGTAGGGCCGAAGTCTAAATATAGGTATAAAAATATGGTTCAATTAGCAGAAGTAACTCAAACTGCTAAAACCTCCTTATCGGAACCTGTCGGTTTAATCACCAGCCCCACAGAAATGCGTCCTTGGGGTTCCTTCAGTGTTCTGGAAGAGGGGAAAGGGTATAAAATAAAGAGGATTCAAGTCAATCCCGGACATCGCCTCAGTTTACAGATGCATCATCATCGCAGCGAACACTGGATAGTGATATGTGGTACAGCGAAGGTGGTTTGTGGCTCCCGCGAAGAAATCCTCAGCGTCAATCAATCCACCTATGTACCTCAGTGTACCCCTCATCGCCTCGAAAATCCAGGTGCGATCAAATTAGTTTTAATCGAAGTACAGAATGGGGAATATCTGGGAGAAGATGATATAGTACGCTTTCAAGACGATTACGCTCGTAAATAATGATTCATCTCAGTGAGGCTGCTGCTGGGGAAATTAAACGGTTGCAGTCTTCTCGCAACCAACCAAACACCTGCTTATGCCTAGGAGTAAAAGCTGGAGGCTGTTCCGGGTTATTATATACCATTAAACTGGAATCAGTGCAAACCGAGGGCGATCCCGTCTTCCATCATAAAAACATTACCATAATTACAGATCAAAAAAGCTATGAGTATCTGGAAGGTCTGAAATTAGATTACTCCGAAGATTTGATGGGGGGTGGCTTTCGTTTTCGCAATCCCAAAGCTACCACTACCTGTAGCTGTGGTCAATCATTTTCCACGTAATTGTACTCCGTACAATCAAGTCCTAAATTTTTGGCAAAATGTCTTGACATCTTCCCCCTCTTAGAGCTATGATGGAAATTTGTCAGCAATTCTATCTTAACCTAAACATCGCATTGTCAGCGATTCTATCCTAACCTAAACATCGCAACTTCAATCAATTACTCATGCCCACTATCCAGCAACTGATTCGCGCAGAACGCGCAAAAATGCAGAAGAAAACCAAATCGCCGGCGCTGAAAGAATGTCCTCAGCGTCGGGGAGTCTGCACGCGAGTATATACCACCACACCGAAAAAGCCCAACTCGGCACTGCGAAAAGTAGCGCGGGTCAGACTGACTTCTGGGTTTGAAGTGACTGCCTATATTCCAGGTATTGGCCATAACCTTCAGGAACACTCTGTAGTCTTGATTCGCGGTGGGAGGGTTAAAGATTTGCCAGGGGTTAGATATCATATCATTCGCGGCACCCTGGATGCAACAGGTGTCAAGGATCGCACTCAGAGTCGTTCTAAATACGGAGCGAAGCGACCTAAAAAAAATTGATCCAAGAAATCCTCAGAGAAATGTAGAGAAGTATTGAATAGCTATGTCTCGTCGCTCCAATAGAAAAAAACGGACCATTCCTCCGGATCCCATGTATAACAGTACCCTAGTAAGCATGACCATTAGGCGGCTGATGAAAAGTGGGAAAAAATCTCTCGCTGCGAGAATTATCTACGATGCTTTTACAACCATTAAGGAACGTACAGATGGCGATCCACTGGAAGTATTTGAAAAAGCAATTAAAAATCTCACCCCTTTGGTAGAAGTGAAAGCCCGTCGGGTTGGGGGAGCAACCTATCAAGTACCCATGGAAGTGCGTCAAGGGAGAGGAACGACTCTCGCACTGCGTTGGTTGGTAAGGTTTTCCAGAGCCAGAAATGGTCGCACCATGGCAAGTAAACTGGCTAATGAGATTATGGATGCAGCCAACGAAACGGGAGGGGCAATTCGCAAACTGGAAGAAACCCACAAAATGGCAGAAGCAAACAAAGCTTTTGCTCATTATAGGTATTAAGACAAATAGGAGCAGAAATACCTCCCAAAAGTGTGGAATTGTTTCAGAGTGTTAAATAATAGTAAAGAATGTAGGGGCTGGGTTTTCCAGTCCCGGAGCTTGACCAAAGGAGGTAGCTGTGGCACGTAGTATCTCGCTAGACAAAGTTCGGAATATTGGCATTGCCGCTCACATAGACGCGGGCAAAACTACCACCACCGAGCGCATCCTGTTTTACTCCGGGATCGTGCATAAAATCGGTGAAGTCCATGACGGGACAGCAGTCACCGATTGGATGGAACAAGAGCGGGAGCGAGGCATTACGATTACTGCTGCTGCCATCAGCACCAACTGGCGAGACCATCGGATCAATATCATTGATACCCCTGGTCACGTAGACTTTACCATTGAGGTGGAACGCTCCATGCGGGTGTTGGATGGGGTGATTGCCGTGTTCTGCTCCGTGGGAGGCGTTCAGCCCCAATCGGAAACCGTATGGCGCCAGGCAGACAGATATAAAGTGCCCCGCATTGCCTTTATAAACAAAATGGATCGGACTGGGGCAAATTTCTTCAAGGTTTACGAGCAAATTAAAGATCGTCTGCGGGCGAACGCCGTACCAATTCAAATTCCCATCGGTAGCGAAAGTAACTTCCAAGGGATTGTAGATTTGGTCCGGATGCGGGCGAGAATTTACAAAGATGATATCGGTCAGGAAATTGAAGACGCCGAAATTCCCGCAGAATTTGCGAATCTTGCTCAAGAATACCGCGCCAAGATGATCGAAGCAGTAGCGGAAACAGACGAAGCACTGCTGGAAAAATTCATGATGGAAGAGGAATTTAGCGAAGAGGAAATTAGGACAGCCCTGCACAAAGGCACCATTGACGGGGAGATTATGCCTCTGCTTTGTGGTTCCGCCTTCAAAAACAAGGGTGTTCAGCTCTTATTAGACGCCGTAGTAGATTACCTCCCCTCCCCCCCTGAAGTTCCAGCAATCAAAGGCACTCTACCAGATGGAACCGAAGCTGTCAGGAAAGCTGACGACGAAGAACCATTCTCAGCCCTCGCCTTCAAAATTGCTGCCGATCCCTACGGTCGTTTAACATTTATGCGGGTCTATTCCGGTGTTCTCACTAAGGGAAGCTACGTCTACAACTCCACCAAAGAGAAAAAGGAAAGAATTTCCCGTTTGATTGTCTTAAAGTCCAACGATCGCATTGAAGTAGATGAACTGCGAGCTGGAGATTTAGGGGCTGCTGTAGGGCTGAAACTGACAACCACAGGGGATACTCTTTGCGACGAAGACAATGAGATTGTGCTGGAATCCCTATTTGTACCGGAACCTGTGATTTCCGTAGCAGTAGAGCCGAAAACTAAACAGGACATGGAGAAACTCTCCAAAGCACTTGGAGCACTCTCCGACGAAGACCCTACTTTCCGCGTCAGTCTGGATCCGGAAACGAACCAAACCGTTATTGCGGGTATGGGAGAATTGCATCTGGAAATTCTCGTAGATCGTATGCTGCGAGAATTTAAAGTGGAAGCTAATGTGGGTAAACCCCAGGTAGCTTACCGAGAAACAGTGCGCAAACCCTGCGAAGCAGAAGGGAAATTCATTCGTCAGAGCGGTGGTAAAGGTCAATACGGACACGTCCAGATCACACTAGAGCCAGGAGAGGCAGGGAGTGGCTTTGAATTTATCTCCAAGATTGTAGGGGGAGCAATTCCCAAAGAATATATCCCCGCCGTAGAACAAGGGATGAAAGAATGCTGTGAATCCGGCGTTATAGCAGGGTATCCGGTAATTGACCTGAAAGCCACTTTAGTGGACGGCTCCTACCACGAAGTAGACTCTTCAGAAATGGCCTTTAAGATTGCTGGATCCATGGCTATGAAGAACGCAGTCCAAAAAGCTTCCCCAGTTATCTTAGAGCCTATGATGAAGGTGGAAGTTGAAGTTCCCGAAGATTTCTTGGGAGACGTAATAGGAGATTTGAACTCCCGCAGGGGTAACATTGAAGGGATGAACTCCGAAGATGGTCTAGCCAAAGTAGCTGCAAAGGTTCCCCTAGCAGAAATGTTCGGTTACGCCACCGATATTCGGTCCAAAACCCAAGGTCGAGGCATCTTCTCCATGGAGTTCAGCAACTACGATGAAGTACCTCGCAATGTAGCAGAGGCTATCGTCGCTAAAAGTAAAGGAAACGGTTAATTTATGGCACGCGCAAAATTTGAAAGGAATAAAGACCACGCCAACATAGGCACCATTGGTCACGTAGACCACGGCAAAACTACCTTAACAGCAGCAATTACCCTCAGCCTGGCAGCCATAGGCAAGGCAAAAGCCCGGAAATATGAAGACATTGATGCTGCACCGGAAGAAAAAGCACGGGGTATTACGATTAACACCGCTCACGTAGAGTACGAAACGGATAATCGCCACTACGCTCACGTAGACTGCCCTGGACACGCTGACTACGTCAAGAATATGATTACCGGGGCAGCCCAGATGGATGGGGGAATTCTCGTAGTCTCCGCAGCAGACGGTCCCATGCCCCAAACCAGGGAACACATCCTCCTAGCAAGGCAGGTGGGAGTCCCAAGTCTCGTAGTCTTCTTAAACAAGAAAGACCAAGTGGATGACGAGGAACTGCTGGAGTTAGTGGAACTGGAAGTTCGGGAATTGCTCACTGAATATGACTTCCCAGGGGATAACATTCCCATTGTTGCCGGTTCTGCCCTCATGGCTCTGGAAGCCCTGGCTGAAAATCCAGAAATTAAGAAAGGAGAAAATGAGTGGGTAGATAACATCTACGAACTCATGGACAATGTAGATTCCTTCATCCCCACACCAGAGCGGGAAATTGACAAGCCCTTCCTGATGGCAGTAGAAGATGTTTTCTCCATCACTGGTCGAGGAACTGTGGCAACTGGTCGCATCGAGCGAGGTAAAGTAAAAGTCGGGGAAACAATTGAAATCGTCGGCATCAAAGATACTCGCAGTACCACCGTCACCGGGGTAGAAATGTTCCAGAAAACCCTGGATGAAGGAATAGCAGGAGACAACGTAGGAGTGCTACTGCGGGGGATAAACAAAGAGGATATCGAACGGGGGATGGTAATTGCCAAGCCAGGTACGATTAATCCCCATACCCAGTTTGAGGGAGAAGTATATGTCTTAACTAAAGATGAAGGGGGACGACACACTCCATTCTTCCCTAACTACCGCCCTCAGTTCTACGTCCGGACAACGGATGTCACCGGGACGATTACATCCTTCATCGCCGATGACGGCTCTAAAGCTGAGATGGTAATGCCCGGCGATCGGATTAAAATGACAGTAGAGTTAATAAATCCCATCGCTATCGAGCAAGGTATGCGCTTTGCTATCCGAGAAGGGGGACGTACTATTGGATCTGGAGTAGTCTCCAAAATATTAAAATAGAACTAAAAGAGAGCAGAAAACTTAATCTGCTCCTTTTTAGTTTGTAAAATCACTGAACCTTGACAACTAAAAATGGCAACAATTCAGCAAAATAAAATTCGCATTCGTCTCAAAGCTTTTGACCGTCGCTTACTGGATACATCCTGTGAAAAGATTGTAGATACGGCCAACAGGACAAACGCTACAGCTATCGGTCCGATCCCTTTACCCACCAAACGGAAGATTTACTGTCTGCTGCGATCGCCTCACGTAGATAAAGATTCCCGAGAACACTTTGAAACTCGTACCCACCGAAGAATTATCGATATTTACCAACCTTCCTCCAAAACAATTGATGCTTTGATGAAACTTGATTTACCTGCGGCAGTGGATATTGAAGTCAAACTATAAGTTAGTTATCTTGAGTAGTAGGGTGGGAAATTGCCCACCTTTCAAAATTTAATCCTAAGCTACCCATGTCACCTATTAGCCATAAACGAGACAAACTTTATAATAGAGACTATTATCTTTGGTTAGAAGAAACTGCGCAACTATTAAAGGATAGAAACTTAGAGAAACTAGATGTAGTTAATTTAGTTGAAGAAATTCAAGACATGGGAAGGAGCGAAAAGAGAGCGATTGAAAGTAATTTAGTTGTTCTTTTCCTGCACTTGCTGAAATATAAATATCAACCAGACAAACGTAGTAAAAGTTGGAAGTCAACAATTAGAGAACATCGTCGGAGATTAAGAAAAGCTTTTGAAGATAGCCCTAGTTTGAAAGGCTATTTTGTCGCAGTATTTAAAGAATGCTATCTTGATGGGAGAGAACAAGCAGCAGATGAGACAGGCTTACCACTTGCAACTTTTCCCATAGAATCTCCTTTTACTTCAGAAGAAACCCTCAATTCCAACTACTTACCTAATCAATAACTTAACTTAGTTAAAATTAATGAGTTAATATTCAAGCATAACTTTTGAACTAAGTTAATATAAATTTAATCTAAGTTTAGATAATATTTAGCCTTGTCTTAGTGGACAGGCAATTGGGATAGGTCGATCATGAACCTGTTATCAATAAGCAGATTTGAGGTCATCTCTCAATGTTTGAAGCTAACAGTGTCGTTTTCATCGATTCTCAAATAAATCCCAACCAACTGATTGCTGGTATTGACGCTAAAATTTCTGTTCACTATCTCAATAGTGAGCAGGATGGGCTGGCTCAAATTCGTGAGGTTTTAGATCAATATCAAAACCTAGATGCGGTTCATATTGTTTCCCACGGGAGCGAGGGAAGCTTACAACTGGGATCGTCAGAGTTGAGTTTGAAAACCCTAGATCAATACAGGCAAGATATAGGGGATTGGTCGAACGCCCTCAAGGAGGATGCGGACATTCTCTTGTTTGGATGCAATGTGGCCCATGGGGAACGGGGTCAAGCGTTCATTCAGCAGCTCGACACCCTAACGGGAGCTGATATTGGGGCTTCGACGGATCTAACGGGACATGTCAGATTAGGGGGAGATTGGACCCTGGAAGCGGCCACAGGCACCATTGAAGCCCAAAATCCTTTTGCCGCTGATAGCCTCACCAACTACCAAGGTACCCTGGCAAGTTTGACTGGTAGCCTGAGTGGCACGCAGGATTTCTCCGATGATGTGACGGTGAGTGGCGACCTGATCCTGAGCGGTGATGTAACGCTAAATGTAGATAATTTCACCCTGGGCGAAAACTTTACCATCGCTGGAAATCATGACTCCACTCGCGATGATTTCACAATTAACTCCAGCGGAACTGTCAATATCGCCGGTGATATATTTGGAGGTGGTATTCGTGACATCACCATCAACGCCAAAGATATTGTCATCGCTGGAACATTCTTAATTTCAACCCGCTTAATTAAAAGTATTGAAGGTTTAGGTCATGAAAATGATGCATCAAGCGGGAATTCTGGTGATTTGACCTTGGGGGTTTCCTATAGCTTTAGAAATCCAGAAGACTCTGTTCTGCGAGCAAAGTATGGGGGCATTTTAGGCAACGCCAACCCCACCATTATCGTGGAGTCTGGGGCGAAACTTTTAGCTCATGCCAGCACAAACCACTCTTCTGGTGACATCACGATTACTGCCCTTGATGAAACGCTCCAAACCCAAGTTCTCTCCTTCCCCACCCAGCCGCTGCGCGCCGCCACCATTGACATTGACGGTGCAACCCTTAAAGGCAAGAATGTGAAAATTGAGGCTAGTGGCATCGATCCCAAGCTGTTTGGGGATGTGGTTGATGTCCCAGGTCTTAAACTCATTGACAAGGTGTTAATCTCCCCATTCCTGGAGGGCAGCGCTTCACTCCTCCAAAATTTACTCTTACCTGCCTCTGTGGAAGTGCGAATTTCTGGGGCAAATGCCACGGTGACGAAGAGTACGATTGATGCGAGTGGTGACGTTTCCATCAGTACTGAAGCCACTGCTGATAGTAGTGTCAGGGCGCACCGTAATATCTACACGGCCGATGCCTCTTCCAGTGCAGCGGCTGGTGCAGCAAAACTCACCAGTCATATCGCGGTGGCCGTGGGTTACGCTGAAACGGATGCGGTCACCAATGTGGAAGGAACGACCATTACCGCAGGCTCTGATGTCTCTATTACCTCAGAGATCAAAACTGTCTCCAACGTCACAGCACGGCTCTATGGCAACCTCCAGTTCGGTGGCCAAGGAGCAGACAACAATAACTATGGGGGCGACTCGTTCTGGGCGAAAAGTCGCGGCTTAATAGCCAAATGACATAACCCCAGGCTAGGTATTTTGTACCTTGACAACTAAATCAGGAATGTTGGTGAGGAGCTGGTCAGCAATCAGTCTTCCAAGTCCAACCGCTTAGGGGATAAGCGAATCTCTATCTGCCCACACGCAACTGTGAATTCAAGCAGGCGATAGGGGTTAGTCTCCGGGGCGTGAAGCTGGGAACAGGGCGGAATCAGACACGAAAGTGACCCTGCCTAATGCCGGAGAATCCATGGTCAACAGGTATCCTAGAAATAGGTACGCACTCACCGGAAAAAGCGTCTAATTTGTAGGAGTACAGCGTTTAGTTTGGGGGGAGACCTCCTTAATGGGCAACAAGAACCGATAACCAAAACCCTGCTGCGTTTTGCATAGGATAGCAGCATTCCTAGGGGGTCGGTAGGCGAAGTGGTGAGACCTAAAGATTCGGAACAATTTCTGATTTGGAACGAGGAAAAACGAATGGTTCTTTCTAAGCGGGGTGGTACCCGGAGAGGGAGGGCAGACATACCTCTATCGAGACCATTCGGATAGGACGCGGGAACGAAAGCCACGATGCTAAACAATTGCCCGCAATGTGTTGGAGCTAATTTCTATCCAAAAAGGTGACGCCTAGGCTGAAAATATGCTGTATACCACCGTGGAGACACGGATGAGAGGATAACCTAGTTCCGAATTTGAGGTCTGGGTAAGACGACAGCCGAGTAGGAATCATTTTCAAACTCAGGTTCCTGTAAAACCGAGTAAGAACCAGTAAAACTGATGCTGGATAGGACAGGCAAAGATTGCCACAACCTGACGCACCAAACTAGATAGAGGCAATCAACGGATTTTATGCCCTTTGCGGTAGGTTTCAATCCACAGGTCATAGGAGCCGTGTGAGGTGAAAGTCTCACGCACGGTTCTGAAAGGGAGCTGGGGTGGGCGACCACTCCTTCGACCCGAACCATAACCGCTGCGGTTGCGGTAACAAATACCACCTCCAAGGTTCTGCTGGACAAGGGTAGCAGTATCACTTCGGGTGGCAATGTGGACATTACGGCAGGGGGAAAGGTTGAGAGTGGAGCCAAGGCTAACACCTCCATCTTCAGCACCGGGAACTTGGCCACTGGAGTTTCGGTTAACCACGATGATACGGAAGTGAAGGCGATCGTCCACGGAGATATTACCGCCGCTGGACAAATCAGTGAAGAAGAAGAACCGACACTCATCAAGAGCCATAAGGTTAACCTTAACGAAAATACCATTGCATTTGACGGACTCCATGGTTTTAAGGATGGCGAGTTCGTCACTTATTTGAATGAAAGTGAAGGGATTAACACCGAGGATGTGGGGGGGCTCAAGGATGAGGAAACTTACGTTGTCCATGTGGAAGATGACCAGACGATTAAGCTCTCTCGTGGTCCAGCGATCGACATTAATGCCAATGCAGCGAATGAAGGGGCAATCCACAGCCTCAGTCGCCAAGAGGTTAAAGCCTTAACCCCCGTTGACAGGACATTAACGGTGGGGGCAGTTGATACGAGTCGCAATACGATCACGTTAAATAATCATGGCTTAGAAACGGGAAATCAGGTTGCTTACCGGATTGGTGAGAACGCTACGGCGATTGAGGGATTGGAAGCGGATACTAGCTTTCACGTGATTGTTGTTGATGACAATACGATTCAGCTAGCCGCAGATCCTGAATTATTAGTGGTAGACAGCACTGATATTGAGGAGAACTGGATTCAAATTAGCGATAGCGGCTTGACGGTGGGCCAAGAAGTGGTTTATCGAGTTGGGGAGACAGCCATTGGTGGTCTGACCGATAATGGGCGATATCATGTTGTTGAGATTTCCGGTGATAAGATTAAACTTGCTGCTGAAACGGCTGAGGGAACTCCGATCGACCTAACAGGAGCAGGAACGGGAACCCATACCTTTGAGAAATTTACGGCGATCGACCTCACGGGGACAGGATCTGGCCAGCAGACCATTGAGACCTATGTTGACCTCAGGACTCTTGTGAATGAGCAGGAGAATACCATTACCCTTGCTAACCATGGTTGGGTGACGGGGCAAGAGGTAATCTATCGAGCCAACACCACGGATGAGATTGAAGAGATTGACGGGTTGATCGATCTGGCTACCTATTATGTGATTGTTGTAGACGAGAACAGGATTAAGCTGGCGGGGGATTTAGGTGATCTGGCGGCAGGAAATGAAGTTGATATCGAATCAGTGGGAATTGGGTTAAACCACGAATTAGACTTTTACCATCAGGAAGAATTCACTTTAGAGCCTCAACAAGTCGATATCAGTGCCAATACATTAAGCCTTCCTGAACAATCTGTCGATACCAGTGCTAACACATTAAGCCGTTTCTATAATGGTCAGCTTGTTCATTACAGCAAAGCAGGCAATAGCAGTCCTATCGGCGGCTTGGAAGATGACAAGTATTATTTTGTCATCGTCAAGGATGACAGCACGATTCAATTAGCCTCAAGCCGACAGAATGTGGACGATCAAGTACAGATCGACCTCACCGATAGTGGCACCGGGACTGGGCATCAGTTGACCGCCATTCAAAACACTACAAGGTTCAATGCCCGCACGGCGGTCAACAGCGAAAAAAATTCTTTTACCATCAACGGGCACGGCTTCCAAACGGGTGACACGGTAGTTTACAACACCGATGCCACCTTCAATGCCGAAGCCTTTGCCCATATCAACCGCACCTTCGATCCCAATGGGAAAATTAACATCGCCAACAACACGATCTCGATCGCTGCCCAAACCCTGGAAACTGGAGACAAGGTGGTCTACCAATCTGGTTATGTCCTTGATGTGGGCAGTGCACAGAATCAGGCCATCGGCGGGTTGACGAGTAATAAATCATATTACCTGATCAAAGTTGATGACAATACAATCAAGCTTGCGGCGTCTGAAGCGGATGCTTTAGCGGGTCAAGCAATCGATTTGACTTCCGTCGGTAGCGGCTCATTGCATACCCTGTTCAGCGAAGGAGCAGAAGCTATCCTGGTGGACGATCGCGAGATTTATGGTCTGGAAAATACAGCAACGTATTATGTCAGCGTCATTGACCAGAATACATTCCGACTCACCGAGACCAGGGAGGCTGCCTTTGATGCTGAGTTTGTTGACCTGAATAGCACCGACTTTGGCGAGGGTCATCGTTTGCAGCGGGCGGATCGGGATTCTCCACCGGGAATTTCGATTGATGCGAACTTGAAAGCCCGCGATCGCTCCAATGGCGGTGGGGCAGCGCGATCGACACCAAAACTGCGACACTTTATCAAAAACCCTGACCTGATTGCCAATGCAGTTGCTGGCGGAGGCTATCGTTTGCTGGACCAGTCCAGATCTGGCGATCTGCTTAAGGGTAAAACGCCCAAGGGTGAGAATGAACGAGAATCTCCTTTTAAGGAGCCTAAAGGAAAGAACCGCTTTTCTGTTGGTCTAGGCGTGGCGTTAAACCTGGTTGACCATGATGTTCTGGCTGAGGTGGGGTCGGAGGAGAATCCAACTGTCGATACAGTCCTGAAATCCGATGCCAATATCAGTGTGAATGCAAAAATAGAACAGAAGGTGCAAACGCGAGCCAGTGGGGGAACTGGGAAATCAGAGGCAGGTTTGGCCTTGGGATTAGCCATCGGTGTCAGTGACTATGACAACTCAGCCCAAGCTATTATTCAAGGGAATGCTCGATTGGATGCCAAAGAGGCGATCGATGTCACATCCAAAGTTGAGTATCCGTTCCTATTTGATGTTGACGATCTTGCCAGTCTGGATGATACTGAAGAGGGCGACCTGACCAGTGCCTTTGATGAAAACGACCAAGTTAACAATAGCCTGAAGCTGGCTGAGTTAATCGGAATCGACGTTCTGTTTGGTGGCAACCTCTTGATTTCAAAATTCACCAATACCTTTGCTGCTACGAAGAACACGGGCAAAATAGACAAGGGTCAGATCAAAGGTGCTAGCTATGGCTTCAACGGGACTATTGTTGTCAACGATTACGATAATGTTTCCGAGGCAATAATCCGAGGCGGAGCCCAAATTAACCAGAATACGGATTACCAGACCGATCAACAATCCGTCAATGTTAAGGCTGACACAGATATTGTCCTAGTGGGTCTGGTGGGGATGTTTCACTTAGATGCGGCGCTGGATGTTCTAGCTACTAAGACCTTCAATACCCCCCTCAATGCCAAGAAGGAAAATAACCTACAATCCGCCTTTAACCCCTGGGGGAATACGTCTCAGAATGGTGTTGGGGCCTCCGTGTTTGCGGAACTGCTGAACAATACTACCACCGCTAAGATCGAACGGGGCTCAAAGGTTCACACTGGCGCTCATGGTGATGGCTTAAAGGTGAAAGCTAAGGAAAAGGTTATTGTTGTTGGCTTAACCCAGTCTGGAGCCCAGGTGGAGGGATTTGGTCTGGCAGGTTCAGGTTCGGGCTATGCACATAATAGTCGCACAATCGCCCAAATCGAATCGGGCGTGACCCTCGGCATCCGCGATGGCGAGGGTGGCCCCTGACCGTGAATGCCCACAGCGATGCGGTGAGGGTAAATGCAGCCCTGACCCTGGTCAAATCTAAGAATATTGGCGTGGGCATCGGGGTGGCGATCGATGATAGCGATCGCCAGGTGAGAGCCATTATTGGGGATGACAAGGACGATGCGGAGGCGATCGCCGCTCGCCAGAGCGAAACAGATCCGACCCAAAAACCCCGGACCTCGATTAATGTATCGGGCGATATCGATGTCAGTGCCAAGGTCACTGGCGCTGTGGTCAGCACTGCGTTAGGGATCAACTGGGCCCAAGCCGTATCCAGTGGAAGCCCTAGCAGTCAATCGTCGGGTAGTGGCAGCTCCAGTGGCTCTTCGTTAATAAATGAACCCTCCCCCACCGCCACAACATTTGGTCATGACCTTAGTTTTCCATCACTTCCTGAATCTGGCTCTTCTTTTCAGCCTTATTCAAGCTCTTCAAACCCGTCACCTTCATCCTCTGGAACACAATCACCTACTAAAAAGCCCTTTGGCAAGTTGTCCAAGTTAGAAAACGACGTTGGTGATAAGTTCTTAAAGCACCTCAAGAAACTAACCTACGAACGCCGTTCCTTCGCCTTGGGAATCACCGGAGGCGTGGCTGGCAACATTCAAACAGAGTCTGCTAAGGCCTACATCTATGACTACCATGGCGACGGATTGGTCACCGCGAGAGAGGGCGGTGATGTGCGGGTTAATAGTGAAAACCAAACCCTGACCCTGTCCATTGCGGGTCTCTTAACGGCGGCGGGTACAAAACAGGAAAATAAGCCAACTAAAGTTCCGAGCTCGCGGCTGTGGATAGATACAGATGGCTCATCCTCTAGCGACGATCAATCCATTGTCTCAGCTTCTTTGGGGGCCGTCAAAAGATGAGTCCCAAGGGTTCAAAACAATAGTTCATTCCCAACGAGTAAAAACTCGCTTAACTTCCACGGAAACTGGGGATTCCAAGCCCAACCCCCGCCATCGCGGATGCCGGGGGCGCGGCTGCGCAGGAGCAGGCATGTGAAGTGGTGGGGTCGCCTGATTAACGGCCTATCGGAAAGGCGAGGGTAAGAGAGGGCGTAACTGCCCGATGGTTTCTACAGAAAAGATACTCAACGTAATTATCAGAGCGACTAACGAGGTCAAAATTGTGAATATCACTAACCAGACTTCAACCGAATACCGCAGTCTGAAAGCCTTGAGACTCCACTTAGCCCCCGGCATCCTCGATGGCGGGGGGCGGGGAAGATTGGCCGGAGGGCTGACGATGTCTGGAAAGACCTACCATGGAAGCGATTCCGAGGGCAGGTATTTCGGTTACAACGGTGTATCTTCAAAGCGCAAAAGAACAATCAAAAAGCCAAGGTCAAACGTTTACAACGGCTCTTACTTCGGAGTCGTGCAGCCCAGGCACTGGCCGTCAAACAAGTAACACAGTTAAATACAGGGCGTAAGTCCCCCGGAGTTGATGGGAAAACAGCACTCTCCACCAGAGAGCGTCTAGTGTTGTGTCAAAGGCTGAATAAGCACTGGTACCACTGGAAACACCAGCAACTGAGAAGGGTAAATATCCCCAAGCCAAACGGCAAAACAAGGGGATTAGGCATCCCGACAATAGCCGACCGGGCATGGCAAGCGTTGCTCAAGTTAGCAGCCGAGCCTGCCTACGAAGCAACTGCCGGAGAAAGAAGCTACGGCTTCCGACCCGGTCGCTGTACTGCGGACGCACAAAAGCTAATCTTCGACAACCTAAAGAGCCAAACAAATGGCAAGGACAAGCTGATTCTGGAAACAGATATCAGCAAATGCTTTGACGAAATTGACCACAAGGTCATGCTCGATGGAATAGTCCTACCAATCGAAGCTTTAAAGAGGTTAAAGAGGGCAGTAAAAGCAGGCGTTCGTGGCGAATACCCCTCCAGTATAAAGGGCACACCCCAAGGCGGGGTTATCTCACCCCTACTGGCCAACATCGCTCTAGATGGATTTGAGAACCTAGGGTCAAACCAATGGAAGAGAGAACGGTCAAGGCCGCTAATAAGGGGCATTCGTTACGCGGACGACGCGGTCTTTATCTGTAAACCCGGAGCTGACACCAAGAGGCTACGGGAGGACATCGACGAATTTTTGAAGTCCAGAGGGCTAAGAATTAACGAAACTAAGACTAAGGTGAGTAAAGCTACGGATGGTTTCGATTTCCTGGGGTGGCGCTTCCGCGTTAATTCCCGTGGAGTCTTCAAATCCACACCGAGTTGGGAGAATCATGCAGACATCAAGGCTAAGGTAAAAGCTACTTGGAGAAATGGCGCAACCACGGAGGCTCGCCTGAAAAGGATAGAGTCACAAGTCCGAGGCGGTCGTCAAAATCATAAAAACTGCGATATGAACAAGCACTCGCTATGGTCGCTCAATCACTGGGTTTGGCGTAAGCTGAGGCGGGAAAAACGCAGAATGGCAATTAAGGAAGCTAAGAAAGCAAGACGTCTGGCTATCAAGGGTAAACCCTCAGGAGCGCGCGAGGCGCGCTCACATCAGAGCAGATAAAGAAAGCTTTCCCAACAATTCCCCGGAAAGTCAATGGCCACGTAATGGTCAAAGGTAATGCCTCACCCTTCGATGGGAATATCTCCTATTGGGTCAGTCGAAATTCCAAACTATATAGTGGGCCAACCGCTGAAGCTATCAAGCGACAGAAGGGTAAGTGTCAGCATTGCAACCGTAAGTTCATGGAGATAGACGGTACCGTGGAGTTGCACCACATAGACGGTAACCACAACAACTGGAAACGTAAGAATCTAGTTGCCCTCCACCGAGAATGTCACCAAGCGCAGACGGTACACCGAAAACGCATTAAAGACGGACTCGCGAAGCGCGCCGTTAAGGCATAGGAGCACCTGAGCCGGATGCGGTGAAAGTCGCATGTCCGGTTCGTCGGAGAGGGGCGAGCTGCGTGGCAGCTCCCTCGACTCTAATTCAAAATGTCCCCAAAGCGTAGTTGGGAACTTAGGGGGCATCACCCAGGAAGTTCCCGCGCTATCCATCCCCACCCCGCTTTGCTGAGGGTGGGGACTTCCGCGCATTGGTTAAATGTGAAAGGGCTGGTAAGGAATCGGAGACTAGCTAAATCGATAAGTGATGCAGGATGGTACACTTTTCGGGTCTGGGACGCTAAGAGCGGTTGCTTCGCAATGGAGTATTTTGGTAGAAAATACGGGAAGGTAACGGTCGCCGTCGCCCCACATTATACCAGTCAGAATTGCTCTAATTGTGGCCAAACTATCAAGAAATCCTTGTCTTGTAGAACCCATGTTTGCAACCATTGTGGGTATGTGGCAGATAGGGATGTAAACGCAGCCATCAACATCCTAAAAAAAGGGCTAAGTACGGCGGGGCACGCCGAAACTTATACGCTTGGGGAGAGCAGGGTTCAAGGCTACGTTGGAGCAATCCTGCGTAGTTAAATCCGGTCGTTGTCACCGAAGGTGCCGCCCAAGGCGTCCCAAGAATCCCCGTCGCGGGTGCGCGGGGAGTGTCAATGCTCTCAAGGACGCTTTGAAGAATTAATCGCCATCACGTTATAATTACCAAAGATTTTTAGCACTTCTACGTTAGGGGAGAGGGCTGCTAAAGCTGCTTGATATGATGGTTCTCTTGAGTTGGCGAATATGTCAATAAAGAAAATATACTCCCCGAGGGAGCGCTTAGTGGGACGGGACTCAATCCGACTGAGGTTAATTCTGTGCCTCGCTAAGATTTGCAGTGGTTTCACTAGGGTTCCGGGAATGTCCGCGACGCTAAAAGCTAGGGAAATATTACTCCCCACAGTGGTGGGTTTTAAACCCAATACCCAAAACCGAGTGCAGTTGTCCGGATAATCGTTTATTGAAGCCGCGAGAATTGGTAGATTGTATAATTCAGATGCTCTCGCTCCTGCTATCGCTGCTGCGGTTGGGTCTTTTTCCAGATATCCTAAAGCTTCTGTGGTAGAATTGGTAGGAATGATTGTACATACAGGTAAAAATTGCTCTAACCATTGCTGACACTGAGCAAGAGCTTGAGGATGAGAATAAACTGTTTTCAATTCCTCTAAAGATGATCCTTTCGATAGAAGCTGATGGGATACGGGTAAAACTAATTCTTGTTGAATTTGCAGGTCATCTAATTGCCACAGGGTGTCTAGGGTAATCGTTACACTGCCTTGAATCGAATTTTCTACCGGTACTACTGCCAGTTCTGCTTCTCCCTGAACCACGGAGCGCATACCTAGGGAAATAGTGGGATAGGGACACAGCAGGGATTTTTGACCCGTTTCTTCTACTAACCAATTGACATAAGCTAAAGCTGCTGCTTCGGTGTAAGTACCCGATGGACCTAAGTGTGAAACAACTATTACCATAAATCAAATTATTAAAATTATTTTCAAAAAGATAAATTATATTTTCGTGTATTTTATGAATAAATGTCACGTATAATCGAGATATAATACTTTTTTTAAAGTGTGCCTCAGAAATGGATATCCGCTTTACTGCCTCAGAATCTGTAGCTATCCCGGTGGAGCCCGGAGCAGTGGAGATTCAACATTATCTGCGTCAGCCCCAAAGATTAGTAAAGGCAATCGCCGATCCCAAGTTAATCGAACAGCTGTCGGTGGAACTATTTCGGCTGAAAATGCGCCCTTTGAACTTTATGGAAATCTATTACTTTCAACCTTCTGTTATCCTCAAAGTCTGGGGAGATAGCAATGGCAATGGAATTGTATATTTAAGCTCTCAATCCTGTGAAATTAAAGGACTAGAATATATCAACCAGCGATTTTCCCTCAATCTTCAGGGAAAATTATGTCCTCGACTGCTCAATGGACAAACCTATCTTGAGGGTAAAGCAGATTTGGCAGTGACAGTGGAGTTACCCCCTCCTCTGTGGCTAACTCCTAAACCATTGTTAGAATTGACTGGCAATGGACTGCTCAAGAGCGTTTTATTGAGAATTAAACAGAGGTTACTCGGTCAACTCTTGCAAGATTACCACGAATGGGCTAGTGGGGGGCAGGAAGACCCTTGCGCCCCTACTAAGCACGGACTAAAATTCCAATGTGCTGGAAGCCGAAGAGCGACGACGACGGCGACGGATTAAAAGGCGCCCTCCGATACCTTCGGGGACGCTGGACTGTTCTTCTTCTGAATCGGATTCCCAAGACAGCTCGTTGGACTTTAACGGTTCCCACCGAGAAAATGGTTTTTGCTTTTTGGGTTCTGGATCTGGTTCTCCAGGAAGTTTAACGGAAACGATGGCTGATTTGGTATCTTCCAAGGGGTTATCTGTCATGACCAGGGGGGAAACTCCCATCAAAGCATAAATATCTTGCTCTAAATCGGTCATTTCGACGCAAATTCTTTTTGGATTGGTTTCATCTAGTTTTGTTCCCTTGATGAATCGGGTCGCTTCTTTTGTTGCAGTACTTGGGGTTACAACCACTGGTCTACTATTTCGAACGGGTTCCACCTCTGGTGATATACCATTCTCAGGTACGGGCGCACGGCTGGGCGCTGATGGCGCACTCTCTTCTTTGGTAATTACTTCGCTTAAGCGACGACGACGACGACGGCGATTGGTATTGTTGTTGCTACCCTGCTGTTCATAACTGGGATGATTGAGTAGATCTAGTGGGGGAGAACTCTCTTTTTCTGCCTTTTCTATGTCCTCTGTTTGGGATAGTGGTACGGGCTCACGGTCGTGCGCTCCTGCATTTCCGTTAAGAATAGGTAGGGTAGTCTCCAGGGTAAGACTTTCTCCCTGTCCGGGAACGCGATGCAAATATCCCAACCCACCGCATACACTACAGGGTTGACCGAATAATTCGTAGATGTTTTTTCCTTGACGTTTACGAGTCAATTCAACTAAGCCAAGTTCGGAAAGTTGAGCAATTTGCGGTGCTGCTTTATCTGCTTTTAAAACTTGATTAAAGTGTTCCAGCAGTTTGAGTTGGTCTCTGCGAACGTCCATATCGATAAAGTCAACAATAATCACGCCGCCAATATTGCGCAGACGCAACTGACGGGCAATTTCCGTGGCGGCTTCGTTATTGGTCCAGAGAACCGTTTCTCGGGAAGTTGCTGAACGGATAAAGGAACCGGAGTTGACATCGATAACTGTCAAAGCCTCTGTAGGCTCAATAATAATATAGCCGCCAGAGGGAAGTTCTACTCTGGGTTTGAGGGCTTCGCGAATTGCAGCATTGACCCGGAAGTAATCTAAAATCGGTTGGGTTGAGCTGTGATGGTCGATTAAGACTCCTTCTGGGGAATAACCACCATTCCAGTTGAGCAACTGTTGTTTGACTCGATTAAGACCAGCATTGGAATCCACCACAATCCGATTTACATCCTTCGTGTACATATCCCGGAGAACCCGCCCAATTAAATCATCGTCCCGGTTGAGTAATGCTGGGGCTTTGGTAGTATTGGCTTGTTGCTGAATTGATTCCCATTTCTTTTGGAGGAATTCCAAATCCTCCATAATGGTTTCTTCACTTTTTCCTTCTGCTTCCGTTCGCACCAGCAAACCCATACCAGAGGGTTTAATCAGAATTGCTAATGCTCTGAGACGGCTGCGTTCGTTATTGTCTTCGATGCGCCGGGATAAATTTACCCCCCTGCCATAGGGCATTAAGACGAGAAAGCGTCCTGGTAAAGTAATATTGCCTGTCAGTCGGGGGCCTTTGTTCCCAGTAGGCTCTTTCATCACTTGCACCAAAACCTTCTGCTTGGGTGCTAGTAGTTCAGTGATTGCTCCAGAAGTTCGTCTTAAGCGCAGCGGTCCGAGGTCGGTGACGTGAATAAAACCATTGGGTTCAATATCACCAATGTTTACAAATGCTGCATCGATTCCCAGAATTACATTTTCTACAATGCCGAGATAAATATCGCAAATTTGTTGGTTGCCAGTTGCAACCACTAGTTCTTGGATTTGATCTTCCCAGAAAACAGCAGCAACGTTATGCTGCTGGGCGATGATAATTTGCTTTGCCATTCAACAATTAAATTCTAGATGAGTCTTCTTGATCAACTGTCAGGGTCTGAAACATGCTCTTAAATAAGTGCGATGAGCCAAGACATCAATGATTATCGGCTTTTACTAACAAGCTCTTTCAAAAGCCTCCTGCACACTGTACGGGCCAGGTTGTGCTTACTTTTGCTGAATATATTACCCCCACTACTAACATCAATTCTTACAACTACCATAACTTGAGGATTCGGGATTATTACTATTGAACGCCTACCCTGCATAGCTCTGTCGGAGGGCTTGGATAGTGGCTCTTGCGAATTGGGCTACCTTATGAATTTCCTCTACCGTATTAAATCTGCCAATCCCAAATCTCAGAGAAGCATAGGCGAGGGGAGCAGGGCGTCCTAAACCTAAGAGCACGTGAGATGGTTCAGTTGAGGCAGAGGAACAGGCGGAACCAGAAGATAAGGCTACTACTGATTGCAAACCCAGTAACAAGGCAGAACCATCCACTTCTTCTATACTAACATTTAAATTACCAGGTAAACGCTTTTTTGGATGACCATTCAGATGAATTCCCGGAATCTGGGTAATATCCGCCAGCAATTGGGACCGCAATTCAAGTAAACGCTTTGTTTCCGATTCTAGTTCGCCTAATCCCAATGCTACCGCTTTGGCAAAGCCCACAATCTGGGGGGTGTAAAGGGTACCGGCTCGCTTACCCCGTTCTTGTCCTCCTCCTTGAATTTGTGCTGCCAGCTGTACTCTAGGGTTGCGACGGCGGACGTAGAGAGCGCCGATACCTTTGGGACCGTAAATTTTGTGGGCTGTCAAGGACATGAGATCCACTTTCATTGTCTCTACGTCTAGGGGTATTTTGGCGATGGCCTGGGCTGCGTCCGTGTGAAACAATACTTCCCGTTGGCGACAAATTTCCCCAATTTTCTCTAGGGGCTGCAATACCCCGATTTCATTGTTAGCTGCCATGACGGATACTAAAATGGTATCGGCACGCATTGCTTGCTCTAATTCCTTTAAATCCAACAAGCCGTCGGATTGCACTGGTAAGAATGTAACATCAAAACCCAGGGTTTGCAAGTACTTGCAGGGATCCAGAACTGCTCTATGCTCGGTTTGGACGGTAATGATATGCCTTCCCTTCTGGTAATAAGCTTCTGCTACTCCTTTAATAGCCAAATTGTTAGCTTCCGTCGCCCCACTAGTAAAGACAATTTCCTCTGGGGAACCATGGATGGCATCAGCTAGAATTTGCCGCCCTTGTTTTACGGCTGCTTCTGCTTCCCAGCCGTAAGCATGGGTGATGGAGGAGGGGTTACCGAACCGATGAGTGAAGTAAGGAAGCATGGCTTCGAGCACCCTTGGATCCATGGGTGTGGTTGCGTTACCATCTAGATAGATTGGTTTTTGGTTCTTCATTATATTTCTCTAAATTTATCTTTATTCATCTGCGGACGCCAAGGGCGGTTGCTTCGCAATTATCTGCGTACACAGCGGTTAAAAAAATCTTAATATTGGGCTTGACAAGTTACTCCTCTATATATTTTAATATAAATATATAAGATACTCATTATCTTCTCCCATGGAATCACCCCAACTTTTGAAACAACGTCTTTCCTACCAAGGTCGTAAATTTAACTTTGAAGTCGCTAAACTCCGCTTACCTAACGGGGCTGAAGGAGACTGGGAATGTATTCGTCACCCTGGGGGAGCTTTGGCTGTACCTGTTACGAAAGATGGTAAGCTAGTATTGGTACGACAGTATCGCTTTGCCTTTCAAGAAAGACTTTTGGAGTTTCCAGCAGGTACAATTGAAGTTAATGAAGACCCGGCAGAGACCATTAAGAGAGAAATTGAAGAAGAAACTGGTTATAGGGCAGACTATTGGCGATCGCTAGGTAAATTTCCTCTCGCTCCTGGCTATTCTGATGAATATATCTACGCTTTTTTGGCTCAGAATTTGGAAAAATTAGCCGAACCTCCACCTCAGGATAATGACGAGGATATGGAAGTGGTTTTGATGACTGTTGAAGAATTAGAACAGGCTATTTTAGCAGGGAATTTGGTAGATGCAAAAACAATTGCTAGCTTTTTCTTGGCTCGTCCATTTTTATAAAATATTATAGGTAAACTCATGTCAGATTTAATTATCTTTTGGCATCGTCGCGATTTGCGTATCTCAGATAGTATAGGACTTGCTGCTGCTCGTCAAGAGAGTAGGAAGATAGTTGGTTTATTTTGCCTGGACTCGCATATTTTAGACCGGAAGGACGTGGCTCCAGCAAGAGTTACCTATATGGTGGGCTGTTTGCAGGAGTTAGAGGAAAATTATCGTCGAGTTGGGAGTCAATTATTAATTGTACAAGGGGAACCCAGTATAATTATTCCTCAATTAGCAGTAGCTTTGGAAGCTAAAGCTGTATTTTGGCATCAAGATGTGGAACCCTATGGGAAGGAACGGGATGAGATGGTTGGGTTGGCTCTAAAAGCAAAAGGAATTCAAATTCAACAATTTTGGGACCACTTATTAAACTCTCCTGAAGATGTTCTGACTCAGTCGGGTAAACCTTATACTGTCTATACTCCTTTCTGGAAAAACTGGATTGAGCAACATAAGGAAACAGTAGCACCTAAGTTAGATAATGTTCAAGGGTTGACAGCAGCAGAAATAACTGTAGCTGAGGAAGTGGGGGTGATACCTTTACCAACGGCAAAGGATTTGGGTTATTTTTGGGATACTCCTTTAATTTTAATGCCCGGAGAAACAGCAGCAAGGGAGCAATTAGAAGAGTTTTGTAATAGGGCGATCGCCGAATATAAAGAACAACGGAATTTTCCCGGAGTTGAAGGTACATCAAAATTGAGTGCAGCTCTGAAATTTGGGGCGATCGGTATTCGTACTGTTTGGAAAGCTGCTGTGGAAGCCTTAGAATGTAGTTATAGTGATGAAGCTCAAGGTAGTATTGAAACCTGGCAAAAAGAATTAGCATGGCGAGAGTTTTATCACCACGCTCTTTATCACTTTCCAAAATTGACGGAGGAACCTTATCGCAAGAAGTTTAAAGATTTTCCTTGGGAGAATAATCCAGAGCATTTTCAAGCATGGTGTGAGGGGAAGACGGGGTATCCTATCGTAGATGCTGCTATGAGACAGTTAAAGGAAACCGGGTGGATGCACAACCGAGTCCGCATGATTGTGGCTAGTTTCCTGACTAAGGATTTGATGATTAACTGGCAGTGGGGAGAGAAATATTTCATGAAGCATTTGTTTGATGGAGATTTAGCTTCTAATAATGGAGGTTGGCAATGGAGTGCTTCTTGTGGGATGGATCCAAAACCTTTGCGGATTTTCAATCCTTTTAGTCAAACAAAAAAGTTTGATCCGGAGGGGGAATATATCCGCCAGTGGTTACCAGAATTGAGTTCTTTGGATACTGAATATATTGTGAGTGGGAAAATTCCTGATGATGAAAGAGAAGGTTGTGGTTATCCTCAACCTATTGTGGATCATAATTTACAGCAACGAGAGTTTAAACGTCTTTATAAAGAATTGTGAACCGCAGATTAACGCGGATGAACGCCGATAAATGCGGATAATGGGTTGACATTTTGGATTGGATGGATTATATTGTAGATGGTAGGATAGGTATCGTCCTATAGGGGGTAGTAGGATATCAAAATTCAAGCTATAAGCAAACAAGACTCTCCCTTTCTCCCCTCTCTGCGCCTCTGTGTCTCTGCGTGAAACCCTCTTATAAGGCGATCGCTTAAACATTATATATTTAAAGATAGTTGTCGTTTTAACTCTTCAGGGACGTTCCTCGCTGTTTCTAACCCTTCCACTCCTTCCCACTTTGTATTTTCATTCCATTTAATTGCTTGGAGGTTGGCGTTTTTGAGTTTGGCGTTATAGAGTTTGGCGTTATAGAGGTTGGCGTTATAGAGTTTGGCGTTATAGAGTTTGGCGTTATAGAGGTTGGCGTTTTTGAGGTCGGCGTTATAGAGGTTGGCGTTATAGAGGTTGGCGTTTTTGAGGTCGGCGTTTTTGAGGTAGGCGTTTTTGAGGTAGGCGTTATAGAGGTTGGCACCGCTAAGAAAATCACCAACAATACTGGAAAAAGTACCATTATTGAGACAATCACTATAATTGATTATGCGAGATAACTTATTTGGATCTTCCGGTTTCCCATCCTCTTTTACTTCCCCACATAAATGGAAAGACATCTCCAAATCATGACGTTCTCCATACCGTTGTAACTCCAGGAGCAAAATCATGACGTTCAAACCAGTGTAAATATCTACTTGTCGCACTCCCCAAGTAGTTTTCTCTCCCAGTTCTGGTTGAGCTTTCCGTAGTTGTATCATTTTCTCTTGAGGATAATTAGGAGGAGGAACAGCGTCTATATACTCCCCGTCACACCACCGGAGATAGAAGTCTTTTAATCGTTGAAACAGTACTTTGGGTTTAAACTCCTTATTCCTCTCCAGTAAACCAAATAAATACTCTAGAATTTCCTGAGTGAGACTCCCATAACCAAATAAATCGTAGATTTCCTTTTCTACTTCCTCCTGGGACACCTCAAACCCCCGATTACGAGCACCAGGTTTAACCCATTGAGAGAAACTTTGCTCCATGGCTTTAGCAGTGAGAAACTCACTAAAGCTCTTGTGGAAAAATTCTACTGCTCCTTCTTCTGCTGGTTTGAGATAAAATGCTGCAAAAGCGTTCCTTAATGCTTCTTCTTGCTTCTTATTATCCCCCATTTTTGCAATTTCATCCGCAATACAGGGGTAAGATTTCTTTAACCGCTCTTCCACCGCTGCAATTTTGCCATATTCTCCTCCCGATTGTACCACACAAATAGCTGCACTCATCAAAACTTGCTCTAAATCTGTTCCTGATAACTCCACCAAATCCTTTTGTAAGTCCTCAGGGCGCTGTTTTGTTAATACCCACTCCAGAGACTGGTTATAAATCTCAATTTTCCTTCCCCTGTCTCCAAGAGAAACCAAATTTTCTGCTTTAATCTTACCATCTCGATGCATTGCAGCTAAAAGATACAGTAGTAAAGGTTCTCCTGCTAACTCTTCTTTCACTGTTGTTGGAGCTTCACTGTCAAGAAACGCCCTAAACCGTTCCTTTTTCTCTCTTCCCACCAAAACTTCCCATTTTTCTAACCACTGCTCTTGTAATGAATTATCCATGGGGAGTAATGTTATTTCAGCTATCTCTTTCTTAGGATAGTGAAGACCGTGGAAAGCTAAAGGACGTCCAGTGAGAATAATACCATGGCGTGTTTTTTGGGGAAAGGAAATAACTTGTCGCAGAAACTTCTCAGCCCCAAACTCTCTCCCTTCCATTCTCAGTTCGTCGAAACCATCCAGGAAAATCAAATAACGCTGGGAGTCGTCTTGTAACCAGTCTTTACCTAAAGAAGAAGTTACTTGTCTTTCCAGGATTTCTTCCAAACCCCTCGCAAAATTATTTATATCTCGTAGACGAAGAAAAATAGGTATCCACAGAGGGTGTAAACGCTCTCGAACCCGATGAGCAAACATGCGACAAAAGACTGTTTTCCCACTTCCGGGTCCACCCAAAATAACGATAGCATTCTTGGAGTCCTGTTTCAGCCTTTCTTTCACCCAATCCTCTAAAATAACCTCTTTATCTCCCACCTTAGCTTTCAGGGGAACGTAAACCTGCTGTAAAGTAAAATTTTCCCCCAAAACTGGCTCCAGGGGCAACTTCTGAATCGTGTTTTCGCAATAATCCTGAATACTTTGATATAAACTCTCCCTTTCCCGTCCTATACTATAACTTCTCACCACTCCGTCTACGTTATCACCTGCTTCCTCTACCGCTTTTGCTAAATAAGCTTCGGTTTTCCAACCCACCCAACCAGCAATAATCTTCCTTTCTGTTTCCTTCAGCCCTCCTTCCTTTAAGAAACGAGCCAAAACTGTATTGTAAGCACGACCTAAGGTAGACTTGTGAAAGCAGGTGAGAGCTTCCTTAGCTAATTCTTTATCCAGCTCAAACTCTAGTAAAGCTGTGTCCGATTGAATATTCCTAGGTAAAGTTAAAGAGAGGTTTAGTTTCTCAAAATTCTGGGAGAGTTCCTCAAAACTCTGGCAATAAGATAAGGGAGCAGTAATAGCTACAAACTCTTCCACCGAAGTAAGCTTTCTTTTCTTCCGCTTTTGATAGGAATCAATGACACTACCAACCAAAGAAAGGGCAGGAATTGCAACACCCACACCAGGAGATGTTATTATTCCTAGGGCGACAAATAATGCTAACATGGCACTAGAAATATTTGCTTTCTCCGGCACGCTTAAGTCTTTGAGGACTTCCCCTAAGTCTTTGTGGATTTCTTGTAATTTAACCTTAGATAAACCCTGACGAACCTGGTGGATAATTCCTGACAAAACTCACAACCTCCAAATCATGTATAAACCTATCATAGCAATTACATCTGGACTTGTCAACCTCTATTTGTAAATTAATTGTAAAGAATTGTTAACCGCAGATAAAAGCAGACAAACACAGATGAATAGGGATAAGATGAAAAAGAGGGCGATCGCGCCCTTTCGTCCGCGAATGAATTGGGGGCTATTTTATGAAACCCCGACAAAGTTTGAATCCTTCCTTTGCGTCTCTGCGTCTCTGCGCGAAACATTTCCAAAGAATAGGTTGACAAAAAGAGAATTGATAGACTATAATATAGATAAGTGAAACATTGTTGATTCTAAACAACCCATGACTATTTCTCTTACCCCAAACCAAGCTTATGATGAACTAATAGATTTCATCGCCTCAGGAACCACCCCTCATAATGTTATAGCTTTTCAGCCTTCCGAAGAAGTGAAACTAAGGGTAGCTCATTTAATAGATCAAGAGAAAAATGAAGAGTTATCACCAGAAGAAAAGAACGAGCTGGATAACTACATGGTCTTGGAACATATATTGCGGTTAGCGAAGGCAAAAGCTTATCAATATCTCACCCAGGTGGATCAATGAGTCGAAAACCACGTCCTTACATTAACCGTGACCTTCGTCGTCTTGTAGCTTCTCGTGCAGGTTATCTTTGTGAATACTGTTTGATTAAAGAAAGTGATACGATTTTTGGTTGTGCCATTAATAGTGCCATTAGCCTAAAACATAGTGGAAGTTCTGAGGTAAGCAATTTAGTTTATGCCTGTGGGTTTTGTAATCGCTACAAGGGCAGTAATATCGGGGGAAACCGGAGAATTTATACGCTTTTTCAACCCTAGACGGGATAGTTGGTTCGTTCACTTTGTTCTTAATGAAAGCTTGATTAAACCTAGAACTAAAATTGGTCATGTAACCGCTCAAATTTTAGGCTTTAATGATGCCAATAGGGTACAAGAGCGTCAGATATTAATCCAGTTAGGTAAATATCCAGATCGCCCTAACTAAATCTTCCTCCCCCCTTTGCGCCTCTGCGCCTCTGCGCGAAACTTTCCCACTCGTCTCCAAACCAGATCTAAAAGTGCTGCACTATCCCCATCAAACCATTCTATCTCCTGATAAGCCCTAAACCAAGTTCTTTGTCGTTTAGCAAATTGCCGGGTATGCAAAACTATCAAATCTTTGGCGTCGCGTAAAGATACCTCCCCAGCTAAATATTGTTTCATTTCCCGATAACCTAAAGTATCCAAAAGAGGTAAATCCCAACCATATTTATTCTCCAGAGTTGCTACTTCCTCCACCAACCCCTCTCCTATCATCTTTTCCGTTCTTGTTTTAATTCTATCTACAAGGTTGTCACAATCTAAGCCTATCTGAAGTAGAGGATAAGAAGGAGGATTCTCACCTTGTTGTTGGCTGAGAGGGATACCAGTAACGTAAAATACTTCTAATGCTCGAATCGTTCGCAGGGAATCGTTGGGATGAATTTTTTGAGCAGCCCTAGAGTCTACCTGACACAAAAAAGAATACAATAAAGGTTGAGAAAGAGATGCTAAATCTCTCCGCAACTTTGGCTGAGGGGAAACTGGCGGAATCTTCAAACCCCTCACAATTGCCTTAATATATAAACCCGTACCCCCCACTAGAAGACAAGGAGAGGCAAAAGAAGCAATTAAACTTTGTGCTTGTGCTTGATATTGTGCTAAAGTGAGAGTGTCAGTAGGTTCACAAATATCAATTAAATAGTGGGGTACTAACTGTCGGTATATCTTGCTAGGTTTAGCAGTACCAATATCCAACTCTCGATACACTTGACGAGAATCTGCACTCATAATAACCGAATTCAGACGCTTCCCTAATTCTAAAGCCAGTTCCGACTTCCCTGTAGCAGTGGGGCCGCAAATAACAATCAGCATTTAGGTTCATCCCCAATAAAATTTCTCTTCAAACAGCTCTAGCTTCCTCTTTAACCATTTTGTGCTATAATTTTTGATGAATTAACCATCTCGGGGTCGAACTTCGGCGATGGTGCCATTATCGGAGAGAATTTATTTGATGACTAGCAGTTACAGCGCCGATCAGATTCAAGTCCTGGAAGGTCTCGAACCAGTGCGGAAACGACCGGGGATGTATATTGGCACCACGGGACCGCGAGGTCTCCACCATTTAGTGTACGAGGTGGTGGACAATTCTATCGATGAAGCTCTGGCTGGCTATTGTACTCACATAGAAATAGATATTAACCAGGATGGTTCCGTCAGCGTTACCGACGATGGTCGTGGTATTCCTACCGATACCCATCCTACAACAGGGAAATCAGCCCTGGAAACGGTTATGACAGTGCTCCACGCTGGAGGTAAGTTTGGTGGGGGCGGCTATAAGGTTTCTGGGGGACTCCACGGAGTAGGGGTTTCTGTGGTCAATGCCCTCTCTGAATGGGTCTTAGTCACCGTCTGGCGGGAAAACAAGGTCCACACCCAACGTTACGAACGGGGAATTCCTATCGGGGAACTAGAAGCAAAACCAGACTCTGAGCATCCTACAGGTACTTCCGTCTCCTTCATGCCAGATGAAGAAATTTTTACCGACACCATTCAGTTTGACTATAACACCCTGTCGGGACGCTTGCGGGAATTAGCCTATCTCAACGCTGGAGTAGTAATTACCTTCACTGACAACCGACCAACTGAACCACACATCGAAACCTATTGCTACGAAGGGGGTATCAAGGAATATGTTACCTATATGACTCGGGAAAAACAACAGCTGCACCCGGATATTATCTACGCTGAAGGAACCAAAAAAGGGGTCCAAGTTGAAGCAGCCCTCCAGTGGTGCGTAGACGCTTATAGCGACAATCTTTTGGGTTTTGCTAACAATATTAGAACCAACGAAGGTGGTACTCACCTAGAAGGGCTGAAAGCAGTTTTGACCCGAACTCTCAATAATGTAGCCCGGAAGCGCAACAAACTCAAGGACAATGACTCCAACCTGGGTGGAGAAAATGTGCGGGAAGGTTTGACGGGGGTGATTTCCGTTAAAGTTCCCGAACCCCAATTTGAAGGGCAAACCAAAACTAAATTGGGGAATACGGAAGTGCGGGGGATTGTGGATTCGCTCGTGGGGGCAGTTTTGAGTGAATACTTGGAATTCAACCCCCAAGTGGGAGACACGATTCTCGAAAAGGCTCTCCAAGCATTTAAAGCAGCAGAAGCGGCCCGTCGTGCCCGAGAATTAGTAAGACGTAAGTCGGTTTTAGAATCTTCTCCCTTACCAGGAAAATTGGCAGATTGCAGTGAGAGAAAGGCAGCCAATTCTGAAATCTACCTAGTGGAAGGAGATAGCGCCGGCGGATCCGCTAAACAAGGGCGAGACCGGCAATTTCAGGCCATTTTGCCTCTGCGGGGTAAAATCCTCAACATCGAAAAAACTGACGATGCCAAAATCTACAAGAACAATGAAATCCAATCTTTGATTACTGCCCTGGGATTGGGGATTAAAGGGGAAGAATTCGACCCGAAGCAGCTACGCTATCACCGCATCATAATTATGACAGATGCTGATGTTGATGGTTCTCACATACGAACGTTATTACTTACTTTTTTTTACAGATATCAGCGAGCATTAGTGGATGGGGGCTACGTTTATATTGCTTGCCCTCCTTTATATAAGCTGGAACGGGGTCGCAATCACTACTATTGCTATAGCGATCGCGAACTACAACAGAAAATCAAAGACTTTCCTACCAATGCCAATTATGGGATCCAGCGGTTCAAGGGTTTGGGGGAAATGATGCCCCAACAGTTGTGGGAAACCACCATGAACCCGGAAAGTCGCACTCTCAAGCAGGTAGAAATTGAAGACGCGGCGGAAGCAGATCGCATTTTCACTGTTTTGATGGGGGATCGGGTGGCACCTCGACGGGAATTTATCGAAACCAACGGACCAAAACTGAATCTTACCGACCTGGATATTTAGGGGGCAGCCCCTACAGTTCTTCTAAATACTGGAGTAAATCTGCCATTTCTTGCGGGTTAGGTTGGAATTTCGGCATGGGGGGTGTTTTGCCACTAATTACCTGGTAAATCAAACTTACCTTGGATTTGCGTTTGGAAACCTCTACCAGAGAAGGACCCACTTTCCCATTTGCTGTGCTGCCGTGACACCCAGCACAGTTGATCTGGAAAATGGCATTACCTTGGACAACATCTCCTTTGAGGGAAAGTACTTCTTGCATGTAGGGGTCTGATACCTGATACCAATGAACACCCAACATGGTGAGAAAAACAATCCCCAAAACTAACACAGCGGTTAAGGAAATCCGCAGTACTAGCATTTTGGGATGGACGAACTGATTATCCATTGAAACATTTGAATTGGGCATCCCTAAGTTGCAAATGGCAGGTTTGACTTCTTAATCATCGGTTAAAAAGATGTAACAATTATTGCGCTATATAAAGATAACTTAATATTTATCCATTCAGCAACCACGTCTGCCTTATAGCAGTGACCAGTTACCAGCTCTTTCACAATGAAGGTCCGTCACCAAAAAAAGATGAGAAACTCTTTATCCTGTGGCTCGAAGGTTTTGGAGTTCGTAGAATGGGCATTGCCTACGCCTTGCCAGTAATATTGCCATGCCTTATTATTAGTGGCTCCCCCGTGTCGCGCCCCAAAAAATAAGGATTAAAAACAGCCAAATCCCTGCTATAGTAATATATACAGATAAAAAATTATCGCCAAGGAGAACTATAGTGGTCGAACACTTGCTGTTGGGAATTGTTATCGGTCTTATTTCAGTGACTCTCGCCGGGCTGTTTATCGCAGCCTATATGCAGTATAAGCGCGATGATCAGTTGGGAATAGATTAATAGCTGATTGAAACTAACATTCTTCCTAGGGACGATGCATATATTGTTACTGTATATTTGCTTTATATAAATAATTTATGTAAAGCTATCGCCCTTGCGATCAACAAGAGTGATCGCGTCCAAGGTGAGCTCTCCAGAAACTTATAGCGCTCCTTTTGGGGCTGAGTAAAGGGAGTTGTTATGAAGAAATGGGCCTCAGTTGCTTACTAATCTTCCTTTCCCCCTTACCCCTTACCCCTTACCCCTTACTCCTTCCCAGTCCAGTTTCTCATCTTTATTTTGGGTGCGGGCTGCGCGATAGCGCAGATCCGCGCGAGCGCGGGTCACGTCGGGAAGGAGCTGGTAACTGGTAACTGTCATGGTACGAGATGATGCGGACGGCGAGACTCGAACTCGCATGGTCTAAGCCACACGCCCCTCAAGCGTGCGTGTCTACCGATTCCACCACGTCCGCGTTTGTATATAGATAACTATATCACATCAAATTGGGATAAGACATCGGAAAATATGGAAAAAAAAATTTTTTATCCCATTGTCGAAATTTTCCACTCCGTTCAAGGAGAAGGAGCTTGGGTAGGGGTGAATGCCTTCTTTATTCGACTGGGGGGTTGCGACGTCCATTGTCCTTGGTGCGATCAGAAAGAGTCTTGGAGTAAGTCAGGTTACCCCTTCTCTAGTAGCGCCCAATTGAGGAAAGAGGCAAAAACCGCTAATCCCGCTATAATCGTTATTACCGGGGGAGAACCTTTGCTCCACAATCTGGATCCCTTAACGGAAGAACTCAGAGAGTTAGGAATACCCCTTCACTTAGAAACTTCTGGTGCTCATCTTTTCAGCGGCAAATTTCATTGGGTAACCTTTTCCCCAAAAAAATTCAAACCACCTCATTTCAGTGTATATGACCATGTCCAGGAATTAAAAGTGGTGGTAGCCAATGATGGAGATTTAAAATGGGCAGAAGAGCAAGCAGCTAAGGTTCCACCGGAAACTGTCAAGTATCTGCAACCAGAATGGAACACAGACACCAGTCAGGAATTAATCCTACAATACGTTTTGCACCACCCAGAATGGCGGATTAGTCTCCAGACTCACAAATTCCTGAAAGTTAGATAACCAAAAATGCCCACTGCTGTCATATTACTATCCGGCGGCTTAGACTCCGCAACCACCGCTGCTATTGCTCTTGGCCATGGTTACCAACTTATTGCTCTCTCCTTCCGTTACGGTCAACGTCATGAACGGGAATTAGGAGCAGCCCAGAAGATAGCCCAAGCTCTGGGAATTAAAGAACATTTTATTACTGATGTAAATTTATCTCAATGGGGTGGTTCTTCCCTGACGGACAAGTCCCTTGCTTTACCTCAAGACGGAGTCCAACCAGGAGTTATTCCTTCTACTTACGTCCCCGGAAGGAATACAGTGTTTATTGCTATTGCCCTTTCCCTTGCAGAAGCCAAAAATGCCGAGGCTATTTACCTGGGAATTAATGCAGTAGACTATTCCGGCTACCCCGACTGTCGTCCCGAGTATCTGGCAGCTTATCAGCAACTGGCTAACCTTTCTTCTAAGGTAGGGACAGAAGGAAAAGCAATCCAATTAATCGCTCCCTTAATTAAGGATTCTAAAGTAGATATCGTCCGTCGCGCCGTGGACTTAGGAGTACCCATTGAATTAACTTGGTCTTGCTATGGGGGAGAGGAGGAGCCTTGCGGTTTGTGCGATGCTTGTCGTATTCGCGATCGCGCTCTCATTGAAGCTGGTTATCCTGAGTTAGCTACAAGGGTTGGTAAAAATAGAATCTTGCGCCCCTAACCTCAATAAAATATTCTTTTGATACAATGAATCAGCCATTTTCTTCTGTCTTTCTCTGTGTCCTCTGTGTCTCTGCGGTTATTTTATCAAAGTTGTCTCACCCTAGCTAAAGCTTCTTCTCCTGGAATAGGTTGAACCGTACCGCTTCGGATTTCATCTCGACGCTTTTTGGCAACAGTGGCCCAAAGTTTTTGGACCGTGTCGTCTTTATCTAACGGTCGGCTTTCAAACAGCTTAGTAGCTAATAATGCTCTCAATGCACTGGGTAAAGATAAGGCCTCTTTCATTAACTGATCCACAGATGCCATGATTCTTTCCTTACTATCCTAGTCTAGCAAACTAATGGCACCATGGGGGTGTGGATGATGAAGGCGATCGCACTCTTCGTAGAGCCTTTCCCGCGTGGGTTTTCAGAAAGCCTATCAAAAAGTAAATTTTCTTGGTAAAATAGGGACATTAGAGAAGTTGACTAGTGAAGAGGAAGCTTTAATGAGTTTAACCAACGCAAGAATTCGGTTGAGAAATCCGATACTCCCTGAATTGAATTCTGTAGAGGTTGATGCACTGGCAGATACTGGCTCAGTTCATCTCTGCATTCCAGCACACATCCAAATCGAACTAAGGCTTCAGGAGATTGATAAAAAGGAGGTTACATTAGCAGATGGAAGTCAAAAACTTGTACCCTACGTTGGTCCAATTGAACTGCGCTATAAAAATAGAGTTGGTTTTGCAGGTGCACTAGTGATGGGAAATCAGGCTCTATTAGGAGCAATCCCGATGGAAGATATGGATTTAGTTGTAGTGCCAAAAACAAGAGAGGTGATGGTGAACCCTAGCAGCCCTAACATCGCATCATCTATTGCCAAGAGCAGTGACAGCGGGAACCACCAAAAAACAAAACCATTATGATTTGGCTAAAGCGGTTTTAATTGTGGCGATTAATTCCTCAGCATTCCAAGGCTTATGCAAGCGTTCGATGGCTTCCTCGTCAGCTTGCCCTGTGAGCATTAATTTGATAATCTGGGGATATTTTTCATGAACCTGATCCTTTCATTCTCGGCATCAACCAGTCTGAGACGATAATCAGTATTCGCACTGTTTTTTCATCTAGTTCATGGATTATTTCTAGGGCTTCATCTGCACTTTCGGCAAATTCGTAGATATAAGTATCTGCAAATGCTGCGTGTAGTTCGATTTCTAAGCTTTTTAAGATGGCTATTTCATCATCGACGCATAGAATTGCTGCTTCAGACATTGCTCCCTCTGGTGGTTGGTTATTTGTAGTTCCTCCCTCACATTGACTTTATAGCATTGAGACCTCTAAGTGAGTTGGATATAGTTTGCGAGAAATGTTATAATCCTTACCTTTCGGCAATTTTCAAAGTATGGCACGTGGTAACTCATAGCTGGTAACTGGTAACTGGTAACTGGTAACTGCTTTATTCCTTTGGTAGAGATACGGTGAAAGTTGTGTTTCCAGGGATTGACTTTACTTCTATTGTTCCTTGATGTTTCTCAATAATTTTCTTGACAATATTTAATCCTAAGCCACTGCCTTCTCCTGCTGGTTTGGTGGTAAAGAAAGGATTAAATATGTCCGGTATTATTTCCGGAGGAATTCCCGAACCGCTATCCCTAATTATAACTGTGATCCAGTTATCTTGCTCACTCACTTCAACGGTTAGAGTTCCCTTTTCTGCCATTGCTTGAATGGCATTGTGAATTAGATTGGTCCAAACTTGGTTCAGCTCGTCGGGATAGCAGGGTATTGCTGGTAAGTTTTGCTCATAGTTCCTGATTACCTCTACTCCTCTTTTAAGAAGATTATGATAAATGGTTAATACTGTTTCAATACCTTCTGGAATATGTGCTCTAATTTTCGCTCCCTCCGAGTCATGACGAGCGTAGGTTCTCAGGGCAAAGACAACTTTAGCTGCTTTTTCCGAAGCAGTGGCGATGGTTCTAGTGCTGCTCTGAGCTTTGGCTAATTGCTCCGCTATCTTTAAAATACTTTCTCCCTCTGGATCTTTAATTAACCCTAGGAAGGTTCCTATATCTCCTGTAATACCAATACTAACTAAAATATTAGCCATCCCTTGAAGATTTGCAACTTCATATTCTTTTAATTGACGCACCAAATCTTTTTTAATTTTTCGCGTTTCTTTAGTAGATAAATAGTTATCCTTTTCAGTTGACTTTTCCAGTAATGCAAAGAAATACTGCTTTCTTTCCGCAGATATTTTTTGGAAAAAAGACGGTAACTCCAAAAGATGAGTCTGCCAAAAATTAGCGATATTTCTCACGGAGGAAGTAATCGCTCCCAAAGGAGTATTAATTTCGTGGGCTACCCCTGCTACTAGTTTTCCTAATGCGGCCATTTTCTCTGATTGGAGCAATTCGTTTTGGGTAGCTTGCAATTCTACCAATGTTTGAGCCAAGTCTCTGTTTTTGTTGGCTAACTGCTCATTTCTCTCCCGGAGACTTGTTTGCAGTTGTTGCAAAGCCACATGAGTTTGCACCCGGGCTAACACCTCTTCCATCTGAAAGGGTTTGGTGATGTAGTCCACTCCCCCCACACCAAAGGCTTTTGCTTTATCCAAAATGTCAGACAAGGCACTGATGAAGATAACAGGTATTTCCCGAGTGCTTTGGTGGGCTTTGAGCTGGCTACATACTTCATAGCCATCCATGTCCGGCATAGTTATATCTAGCAAAATTAGATCCAGCTGCCTAGGGGACCAGGCAATGGTAAGAGCCTCTTGCCCATCAAGAGCCGCTCTCACAGCGTACCCTTTCGTCACTAAGATTCCTGTTAACAGGCTCAAGTGGGCTGGGGTGTCATCCACAACTAATATATTTGCTTTTTTTAATGGTTGGCTCGTCTTTAGTCTGATTGCTTATTTTTAACTTTACTCTCATTTATCAAACTTTGGCTAGGGTGAAGTAAAAGACAGTGCCCACGCCTAGTTCAGATTCTACCCAGATTCGACCGCCATGACGTTGGACAATTTTCTTGCAACTTGCTAAACCAATACCCGTACCTGGGTATTCAGTCTCTGTTTCCAGTCTTTGGAAAATGCCAAAAATGCGGTGGAAGTTCTCAGGTTTGATACCTATACCATTGTCTTGAATACTAAAACACCATTGCTCCCCTTCTGGCTTTACGGAAATTGTAATAGTGGGGGAAAATGTCGGACGGGAGAATTTGAGAGCGTTATCAATCAGATTTTGAAACAGTTGGAGCAGTTGGGTTTCATTCCCCATTACCGTCGGTAGGTCCGCGCTAATGAGGTTGGCATGGTTCTGGGTAATAGCTCCATGTAAGTTGGCTAGTACCTTTTCCAGCACTCTATTGCAGTCCGTTGGTACCAATGTTTTACCTTCGGTCCCCACTCGGGAATAGGTGAGTAAGTCTCGAATCATCTGTCTCATTTGATGCCCGGAATTAACTAGGGTGGATAAGCTGTCCTTTCCTTCTGCATCCAGAATCTCCTGGTAGTGTAACATCAGTATTTGCCCAAAACCAATGATACTTTGTAACGGTTGTTGCAAGTCGTGGGAGATAACATAGGCAAATTGTTCTAAGTCCTCATTGGAACGCATTAGCTCCTCATTTAAGTCTTGCAATTTTCTCTCTGCTTCTTGGCGATCGGCAATTTCTTGTTTGAGTTTAGCGGTGCGTTCTTCTACTTGTTGCTCTAAAGAAGCGTTTAATTGCTGTAGAATTTTGTGTTGCTTCTCTAATTCCCGATCCCGTTTGTAGCTGCGCAATGCTTCTCTGAGGGTCAAAATTAAATCCGTTCCGTCCCAGGGTTTGGCTATATACCGGTACAGGTTCGCTGCGTTCACGGCATTGCCCACTGCTTCAATATCTGCCTGTGCGGTTAGCAGGATTTTGAGGATTTTTGGATCTTGCTCATGAATTTTAATCAGTACTTCATCTGCTTTCATTCCCGGCATGATATAGTTTGCTATGGCCACCGCAACTCCATAATTATCTTTTAATAATTCTGATAATAATTCTAAGGCTTCTTAGCCAGTTTCGGCGGTTTCAATGATATATTCATCCTCCAGAGCCGTTTCTAGTTCTATTTTCAGGCTATCTAGGATAGTCTGTTCGTCATCAATACATATAATATAGCTTATGCATAACTTATTTATTGAGCAATATAGGTAATTTAAACCGCAGATGCACGCAGATGAATGGGGATGTTTTGATTTATTTTTTCTAGATAATTTTATTATCAATAGCTTGTTGCGCACCTTATACTAAGTTTATAAAATCAAACTAAAGAAATTGATTGAGGTGGGAGAAGGTGCTAGAATAGGAATCAATAGCTAGGGGTGTCTGGAATTTAGGCTGAGAAATACCCTTAGAACCTGATCCTGGTTCATACCAGCGGAGGGAAGCTGTTAATTGAGGAGCAAAAAACATGAGATCTGAATGGGTAGCTAAGCGTCGGGGTCAAGGTAATGTAACCCAAATCCACTACGCTCGTCAAGGTCTGCTGACGGAGGAAATGCACTATGTGGCACAGCGGGAAAACCTGCCACCTGATTTGATTCGAGAAGAAGTAGCCAGGGGCAGGATGATTATCCCCGCCAATATTAATCACTCTAACTTGGAGCCTATGTGTATCGGCATCGCTTCCAAGTGTAAGGTGAATGCTAATATTGGCGCTTCTCCTAACTCCTCTAATATCGATGAAGAGTTGGCTAAGTTACATTTGGCGGTTAAATACGGTGCGGATACGGTGATGGATCTCTCCACTGGAGGGGTTAATTTGGATCAAGTGCGCACTGCTATTATTAATGCTTCCCCTGTACCTATTGGCACGGTTCCCGTTTATCAGGCTTTGGAGAGCGTTCACGGTAAGGTGGAAAATCTCACCGCTGAGGATTTTCTCCAGGTGATTGAAAAGCACGCTCAACAAGGGGTGGATTATATGACCATCCATGGTGGTATTCTCATGGAACATCTGCCTTTGGTGCGATCGCGCCTTACGGGGATTGTTTCTCGTGGTGGGGGTATTCTGGCTAAATGGATGCTTCATCATCACAAGCAGAATCCTCTCTATACTCACTTTGATGAGATTATCCAAATCTTTAAGCGCTACGATGTTTCCTTTAGTTTGGGGGATTCTCTGCGCCCCGGTTGCACTCACGATGCTTCTGATGAAGCCCAGTTGGCAGAGTTGAAGACTTTGGGACAACTCACTCGTCGTGCTTGGGAACATGACGTTCAGGTGATGGTGGAAGGACCGGGTCATGTTCCTATGGACCAAATTGAGTTTAATGTGAAAAAACAGATGCAAGAGTGTTCCGAAGCACCTTTCTATGTCCTCGGTCCTTTGGTTACCGATATTGCTCCTGGTTATGACCATATTACTTCTGCTATTGGCGCTGCTATGGCTGGGTGGTATGGCACTGCTATGCTTTGCTATGTTACACCCAAGGAACATTTGGGTCTTCCCAACGCTGAGGATGTGCGCAATGGCTTAATCGCTTATAAAATTGCTGCCCATGCTGCGGATATTGCTCGTGGTCGTCCTGGAGCAAGGGACCGAGATGATGAGTTGTCTAAAGCACGTTATAATTTCGATTGGAATCGTCAGTTTGAGTTGGCTCTGGATCCAGAAAGGGCAAGGGAATATCATGATGAAACTTTGCCGGCGGATATTTATAAAACCGCTGAGTTTTGCTCCATGTGTGGACCTAAGTTTTGTCCCATGCAAACTAAGGTGGATGCTGATGCTTTGACTGAGTTGGAGAAGTTTTTGGCTAAGGTACCAGTTACCAATTAACGGTAGGGTTTCCCCCAGGGGAAGGGCGCAAAGGGGGGAAGAGGAGCAACCTCTAATTCCCTCCATTTTCTTTTTTAATTATCCACTATGGTACAAACACTTCCCAAAACTATAACGGTTCAAGAATTTTTAGAGTCTTATCCTCATTGTGGGGGTAAACGCTATGAGCTACACAACGGTATTATTATTGAAATGTCTCCTCCCAAAGGAAAGCATGAAGAAATTATTGGCTTTCTAACTCTGGAATTTTCCCTAAAAATTAGAGGGTTAAAATTGCCCTGGATTATCCCTAAAACCGCATTATTGCAATCTAGTCTCAGCCAGTCTGCATTTTGTCCTGATATACTCCTTCTTAATCGTTCTAATTTGCACCAAGAAAAGCAATGGGGACAATATTCAACTCTTTCCCAAGCTGCTTCGGTTCCCTTGGTTATTGAAGTAGTCAGTAGTAATTGGCGAGACGACTACTACTTAAAGTTGAGCGAGTATGAAGCCATGCAAATTATAGAATATTGGATTGTGGATTATGCAGCTTATGGTGGGAGAAAATTCATTGGCAGCCCCAAACAGCCTACCCTCTCTATTTACCAACTCATGGAAGAGGAGTATCAAGTTACTCGTTTCCAAGGTTCTACTCCCATCGTTTCCCCCACTTTCCCCCAACTCAACCTCACAGCTGAAGAAATTTTTCAAATAGGGGTTGACAGCGTGTAATTTTGGAGCTATGATACAATTGGGAAAGGGTGGGCCTAAAAAAAGGGCATCATCTCTCTCTGCGACTCTGTGCCTCTGCGTGAAACATCCATATTCATCCCCGTTAAGGAGCGGTTCCTAAATTAAACCGAGCATTTCGCTGCCACATTTGAGGTTTAATTCTTCGCAAAGCAGAAGCAGTCCACCGTTGGTTCCACTCCTCCTCTGAAATGTTTGTCAAATCCCTTAATAAAGGAGCAACATTTCCAGTATAGGGTTGAAAATCTGCCACGTCGGTTTCCTTAGCAAAACGTTGGTTCCAGGGACACACCTCTTGACAAACATCACAACCCGCCACCCAACCGGCTAAATCAATATCCTGGGGGAGTTCCTTTTCCCGGTTCTCAATGGTATGATAGGCGATACAACGATTAGCGTCTACCACGAAGGGTTGGGGAAATGCTGAAGTAGGACAAGATTCTAGACAACGAGTACAAGTACCACAATATTCTTTGTGGGGTTCATCGGGTTCTAACACCAGGTTAGTAAGCACTTCTCCCAAAAACACCCAACTGCCATATTCTCTCGTAATGAGGTTCCCATTTTTGCCTATCCAACCTATTCCTGCTCGTTGTGCCCAAATTTTCTCCTGAATAGGTGCTGTGTCACTATAGTATTTAGCTTCAACTCCTATGTCTTGCTCTTCTAACCATCGACTGAGAGCTTTCAGCTTCTTGGACATGACCTTATGATAGTCCCTTCCCCAACCGTAACGAGCAATTTTGCCATATTCTTTTCCTTCCGGGCGTTGGTGGGGAGTATAATAGTTGAGAGCAACAGAAATAACCGATTGCACCCAGGGTTTATAGGTGAGGATATTGTTCCGTTGAGGATTTTTCATCCATTCCATATTGCCATGGTACCCTTTTCTTAACCAAGTTTGGAGATAGTTGGTTTCTGGGTGCCCTTCTACGTTAGCTATCCCCACCAGGTGGAAACCTAACTCCTTGGCTTTGGCTTTGATTTGATTGCTGTTTGGTTTCATTTAAGAGGGTTTCACGCAGAGGCGCGGAGTCGCAGAGAGGAAGAGGAGGGTTTTATGACTTTCATGACTTGACATAGGGTGCCAACTCAGACCACAATTGAGGAAAATGGGAACGAAAGTAATCTGGGGTAGCGAGGGACATATCTCGATAGTCAAAACCTGGACTAACTGCTTCTCCCAGTAAACCATATTCTCCTGATTCTAAAATTGTTGCTTTCCAGCAGTTTTCCGGTACTAATAACTGGGGAACTTGATTTTTCGTAACATCAAATCCCAGTTTCACCCTCTCTAGGTGCCCATTTTCTGAGAGAATTAAATAAGTCAAAGGGGAACCGCCATGGAAGTAATGGAGAATGGGAGATTGGTTTTTGTTAAAGTAGCCAATGGGTTGCTCTTTCGTGAGGAGGTAATAAATGGAGGTGATTAAGTTTCTCTGATTCCCTTCTCTGGCGGTATCTATAGTGAGGCAGGAACGGTAGGTTTCTGAAAAATAGCCCCCTTCTACATGTTTTACTAAGGATAGTTTTTGGATTAAGTCCTGTTTGTTCATTTTGTTTCACGCAGAGGCCAGAGGCGCAGAGAGGGGAGGAGAGGGTTTGGTTTACTTGGATATTCTACTATCTCCTATAGGAGCAGACCTTCTCCACTATGTGCACTATACCCTGTCAATTCCCCATTGTCAACCCCCTAGATTGACAAAGTTGTAGAAATATCTCATTTTTATTTTGGGAGCAAGTCTTTCGAGCGGCTACTTTGCGCGAGATAGACAAGATTGACAAAGTTGAGGTTACCTGTTATGATAAAATCATCTATAATTCCCAGCGCACTCACTGGTAACTGGTAACTGTCAAGGTACGTGCTCATGAAACCTGCCACAATTAGTAAAATAACCCCCAACTCCATAGCAGCAGAAATAGGGTTTGAACCAGGAGATGCTATTGTAACTGTCAACGGTACCCAACTGAGAGACCTCATCGACTATCAATACCTCTGTGCCGACGAGTACCTAGAGTTAGAAGTCCTAGATAGAAAAGGAACCACCCACTATATCGAAATAGAAAAAGAGGATAACGAAGACTTAGGTTTAGAGTTTACCACTGCTCTTTTTGACGGATTAATCCAGTGTAACAACAATTGTCCCTTTTGTTTCATCGACCAACAACTCCCGGGAAAACGTTCTACCCTCTACCTGAAAGACGACGATTATCGTCTCAGTTTCCTCTACGGGAGTTACCTCACCCTCACCAACCTCCCTCCTAAGGAGTGGGAAAGAATTGAAAAACTCCGACTCTCTCCCCTTTACGTCTCCGTTCACAGTACGGAACCAGAAGTTAGAATCCGTCTCCTGAAAAACCCCCGCGCTGGAAAAATATTGGAACAGTTACAATGGTTTCAAGAACGACGACTCCAAGTTCACGCTCAAATAGTAGTTTGTCCTGATATTAATGATAAACACCATTTAGAAACAACCCTCCTAGATTTAGCTCAGTTTCACCCTACGGTTATCTCCACTGCTGTAGTTCCTGTGGGTTTAACTAAGTTTCGTCCCCCAGAAGCAGAACTAACCCCCGTGAGTAGGAAAAAAGCAAGGGAAGTAATTAAGCAAGTGCAGCAACTCCAAACTGAGTTCCACAGGAAACTAGGAAGTAATTTTGCTTGGTTAGCAGATGAGTGGTTTCTCATTGCTCAAACTCCAACTCCCCCACCCTCTCACTACGAAGACTACCCCCAAATAGGTAACGGGGTGGGTTCTATTGGTAAATTTATCCAAGAGTTTACTGTAACTGCTAACAAAATGCTCCCCAGGAAGATAAAAACACCCCGCAACTTTACCTGGGTAGTAGGCAATGCTGTAGAACATGCTTTCATACCTTTAGTATCCAAACTAAATACACCTAAAGGATTAACAGTTCACTTAGCTCCCCTCAGGAGTAACTATTGGGGACAAGACATAACTGTTACTGGATTACTTACAGGGCATGATTTAGTTAAGGAACTGAAAGGGCGTTACCTAGGAGATGGGATTTTGCTCCCTTCCGTCATGTTAAAACAAGATGAATCAGTATTTTTAGATGATCTAACCTTAGAAGAAGTTAAATATGAGTTGCAGTGTGATATTTTTCCTGTTACTGGAGTCTCGGACTTGATTGAGACTTGTATAAGGAACCGCAGATGAAGGCTGATAATTGCGAAGCTTTGCGAAGCTTTGCGAAGCAACCGCCCTTGGCGTCCCGCTTGCGTCCCGCCCTTGGCGTCCGCAGATGGTTAAAATGGATAATTTTAGGTGGAACCCTCTTCTTTATCCTCAAAACTTTCAAAGACAGGTGGGAAGAAGTAACAGCGGTACGGATCCAAAGAGAAGGGTGGAATCTACTTATATTAGGAGTAATTATCACCCTTATAGCTCATTTTTGGTCAGGTTTAGTTTGGAGCTGGATCCTGAAGAGTTGTAAACAACCAATCACAACCCAACAGGGATTAAAATTATACCTGAGAACTAATATAGCAAAATATTTACCAGGGAACATTTGGCACTATTATGGGCGGATAAAAGGAGTTCAAAACGCAGGAGGTTCCCTGGCGATCGCCACTCTCACAGTATTACTAGAACCCCTTTTAATGGCAGCAGCAGCTTTAATTATAGCCTTAATTGGACTCCGAACCGGGGGTTTAGAAGTTCTGGGTTTAATCCTGATTTTAGTAACTATTCACCCCAACTTCCTCAACCCAGTGCTGCAAACTTTCAGTCGTCAGAAAGGAAACATCACCACAGAAAAGCTATCCACCTACCCCCTCATACCCTTATTGGGAGAAATAGGTTTTGTTATCCTGCGGGGAATAGGGTTTTTGTGTTGCTTCTGGGCACTAACACCCATAAACCTGAGTGATATACCCCAAATACTGGCAGCTTTCAGCTTTGCTTGGCTCCTAGGGTTAATTGTACCAGGAGCACCGGGAGGTTTGGGAGTATTTGAAGCTACTGCGATCGCCCTCTTAGATGATTTCTCAGGAGTGGTTGTCCTCACTATTGCTCTTTATCGGGTAATAAGCATTCTCGCAGAAGTTTTAGCAGCTGGATTAAGTTTAATTCAAATGAGTAGTGCTTCACGCAGAGACACAGAGTCGCAGAGAGAAGAATAAGAATAAGAATAAGAATAAGAATAGGAATAGGCGATCGCAGGTCCGAAAAGAAACCAACTTTAGATATTTTACCATAAAATTACCAAAAATGACAATAAATTTATAATTGCCCCACAGAGCAAGGATTTAAGGTTTACTAAAAAGTTATGTTTATCCCTAACATAGCATTTTGATTGAGACAATTTAATCATAGCAAAGGGCTGAAACAAAGTCAATAGTGACCTCGATATGCCTGTAATATAGAGATTAATAGATTGATAATAGATAATGGGCAATACATTCGGACATTTATTTCGGATAACCACATTTGGAGAATCCCACGGTGGTGGAGTGGGGGTAGTAATAGACGGGTGTCCCCCCCGACTAGAAATTAGCGAGGCAGAAATTCAAAGAGAATTAGATCGGAGAAAACCAGGACAAAGTAAAATAACCACCCCTAGGAAAGAAAGCGACACCTGCGAAATCATCTCCGGGGTATTTGAAGGGAAAACCCTAGGAACCCCCATAGCCATTTTGGTGCATAATAAAGATACTCGTTCCCAAGACTATAATGAAATAGCCCAAGCATATCGCCCTTCCCACGCAGACGCCACCTACGATGCAAAATATGGGTTCCGTAACTGGCAGGGAGGGGGGAGAGCATCAGCCCGAGAAACCATAGGGAGAGTAGCAGCAGGAGCCATCGCCAAAAAAATCCTCCAACAAGTTGCCCAAGTAGAAATTATCGGCTACGTCCAGCAGATAAAAGACCTCCAAGCCCAAATAGACCCCAACAAGGTCACCCTAGCAGAAGTAGAAAGTAACATCGTCCGCTGTCCCGACGGGGAATGTGCCCAACAAATGATTCAACTAATCGACCAAACCCGACGGAACCAAGATTCTATCGGTGGGGTAGTCCAGTGCGTTGCTCGCAACGTACCCAAAGGTTTAGGGGAACCAGTCTTCGACAAACTAGAAGCAGATCTAGCCAAAGGAGTCATGTCCCTCCCAGCCAGTAAAGGCTTTGAAATTGGTTCCGGTTTTGGGGGCACCCTCCTAACAGGCAAAGAGCATAACGACGAATTTTACCGAGACGAAAAAGGGGAAATCCGCACCACTACCAATCGTTCTGGTGGTATTCAGGGAGGTATAGCCAACGGAGAAAACATTATTTTACGAGTAGCCTTCAAACCTACTGCCACTATAGGTAAAGAACAGCGGACAGTCACCAGAAGCGGTGTGGAGACTATCCTCGCAGCCAAAGGGCGCCACGACCCTTGCGTTCTGCCAAGAGCAGTACCCATGGTAGAAGCAATGGTTGCTCTGGTACTCTGCGATCATCTTCTACGGCATCACGCTCAATGTACCATTCTCAACAAGTACCTTTCTGCTAAAATCTTATAGAAACTTAAAAAAACGTTACCAAATTAATAAATGGATTTATTGATTGTGGGTGCCACAGGCACCTTGGGCAGACAAGTGGCTCGTCGCGGACTTGATGAAGGGTATAAAGTTCGCTGTTTGGTGCGCAACCCTGCAAAAGCAGCTTTTTTAAAAGAATGGGGCGCAGAATTAGTGAAAGGAGACCTTTGCGACCCTACTACCTTACCATCAGCATTGAAAAATATTGATGCAATAATTGATACAGCAACAGCAAGAATTACAGATTCCTTAACAATTAAACAGGTAGACTGGTTTGGGAAAGTCAATCTTATCCAAGCAGTAAAAGCAGCAGGGATCCAACGGTATATTTTTTGTTCCATTCTCAATGCCTCCCAACAGAGAGAAGTCCCATTAATGGACATCAAATATTGTACTGAACTATTCTTAGCAGAAGCAGGCTTAAAATATACAACTCTACAATTAGTGGGCTTTATGCAAGGGCTTATCGGTCAGTATGCCATACCAATTTTAGATAAGCAAGCAGTATGGGTGACCGGGGAGAGTGGAGCCATCGCCTATATGAATACCCAAGATATTGCTAAATTTGCCATTCGAGCCTTATCTGTGCCAGAAACCGAGAAACGAACTTTCCCCATAGTAGGTACTCGTGCTTGGAGTGGGTGGGAAATTATTAGCTTGTGCGAAGAATTATCCGGTATTGATGCTAAAATATCCAGACTTCCCCTAGGTTTACTCCGTTTTCTGGGTCGGATCGCCCGTTTCTTTAAATGGGGTCAAAATACAGCGGATCGTTTAGCCTTTGCTGAAGTTTTGGCAAGGGGAGAATCTCTTAATGCTCCCATGGAAGAGGTTTATCAGGTTTTCGGACTGGATCCGAAAAACACTACTACATTAGAAGCCTACCTCAAAGAATATTTTAGTCGCATATTACAAAAACTCCGGGAAATTGATTACGAAAAAACAAAAACACAAAAAAGAAAAAAACTCATGAAGAAATCTCAATTTTAAGTCTAGGTTATGGGCGATGGATCATGGGTGATAGAAATGACCAAATTTAAGGGATAATTAGTTGTGCCAAAAGCAGGCATTATCTACAACGATATCAAACCAGTAGCATGTAAAATGGCATCGAAACTGCGAGAGCAGTTAGCTAATAGAGGATGGGAAGTTTGCATCACCACAAGTTTCGGGGGTATTCTCGGATACTCTACCCCGGGTGGTCCCGTTTGCCATACCTCCATAGAACAGTTAATTCCTGGGGATTTTGACCAAAATGTAGCCTTTGCCATAATCTTGGGAGGAGACGGCACAGTTTTGTCAGCTTGCCGTCAACTAGCCCCCTGCGGTATTCCCCTGCTAACCGTAAATACTGGACACATGGGGTTTCTGACGGAAACCTACGTCAATCAACTGCCCCAAGCAGTGGAGAAGCTGTTAAAGGGAGAATATGAAATTGAAGAGCGATCTATGCTGACAGTGCAGGTGTTTCGAGACCAGACTCTGCTTTGGGAAGCACTTTGCCTGAATGAAATGGTCATCCATAGGGAACCTTTAACCAGTATGTGCCATTTTGAAATTAAAATCGGCAGCCACGCACCAGTGGATATTGCTGCTGACGGGGTAATTGTCTCCACCCCCACAGGTTCCACCGCTTACGGACTCAGTGCAGGTGGTCCCGTATTGACACCAGATATTCCGGTGTTGCAATTAACCCCCATTTGTCCTCATTCTCTCGCTTCTAGGGCTTTAGTGTTTTCCGATACCTTCCATGTCCAAGTCATTCCCGCTACTGCTAACAGAATGGTAATGGTAGTAGATGGCAATGGGGGGTGTTACGTTTGCTGTGAAGATCGAGTACATATAGAGCGATCTCCCTATGCTGCTCGTTTTATCCGCTTGCAACCGCCAGAATTCTTCCGTATTCTGCGGGAAAAATTGGGCTGGGGACTCCCCCACATCGCTAAACCCACCTCCGTGGAACTTCCGTAGCAAGTATTGACCAGAGAAAAAATTATCGCCAATGTTTGGTTCATTGCTCTGATTTTCCGGTCCAATCAAGGAGGGTGGGTTACGTTTTACGGTCCTCATAAATCTTAACCCAATTCCCCCTTTATCTATGGCAGAATAATGATCCATCAAAAATAGAATCTAATTTTAAGTAAAAAAACTGATTGTCAATTCCTGTTTTTGGTGTGAGGTAGATCTACTCAAGATGGAAATCACTGCTAGATTGATTAGAGTCGAGAGAGGTGTCACCACCTCGTCCCTCTCCTACGACACCGAAGGTGCCGCCTTTGGCGTCCCGGACGTGCGACTTTCACCCCCGCCATTAATCAATGCCGGGGGCTCAGGTGCTTCTATGCCTTTACGGCGCGCTTCCGTAGAACCGTCCTTAATCCACTTGCGGTGTACCGCCTGCTTTTGGTGGCTTAGATTGACAGTTCCGATGTCCCGGAAACCAAGCCCTAGCTTATGTTTGGCTTACGCCGCGACTTTCGCGCTTGATCGAGCTGCACAGATCTAAAACATAAACACTTGGGAATTTAACTGAGACAATAATCAGTTCATCGATAATAAAATCAAGGAGGTGCATTCAGATGATGTCACCCGTCAGTTATTGTCACTTAATTCGCTTTCTGCAAGAAGAATTATCTCTCTCTCAGGATTCAATTACGATCGCAGAACGCTCACTAAAGCAAAATCACGGTCCCCTGCCAATGATTCTCTGGCAGTACGGTTTGGTAACTCTGGAGGAACTAAACCGGATCTTTGATTGGCTGGAAACTGCATAAATACGAAACTAAATTAATGCTTAAAAAATATACTAAGCATAACAATATTTTGATTAAAATAAGTCTTTCATCCCTCGTAAACGCCCAAAAACCCTCGCAGGCTCCTTACTTTTGGTCGCTAATTGCAACGAGTTCGTATCCCAGCGCAGAAAGGGATTGGTCCGCTTTTCAATCCCCAAAAGGGATGGTACCGTAGCCAGTCCTTGACTGCGATCGCGGGCAACGACAGCGTATCTGCTTTGTAAATCGGTATTTTCCGGGTCTACCGTCAGGGCAAATTGAAGATTTTTGAGGGTATATTCGTGAGCGCACCAAACTCGAGTATTATCAGGTAAGGCCCTCAGTTTGCTCAAGGAATTGACCATTTGGGTCGGAGTACCTTCAAACAACCTACCGCACCCCCCAGCAAATAAAGTATCGCCGCAAAATAAATCCCCCATATTTTCTCCAGTCTCTGAGGGAAAATAGTAAGCAATATGAGCGCGGGTATGTCCCGGAACAAAGAAAACTTCAGCCCTCCGACCTCCAAATTCAACTTGATCCCCATCAGTCAAAAACACCTGCTGTCCAGGAATTCTCCCTCTATCCTCTGCTCCGCCATAAACGCAAAGGTTGGGAAAATGTTCCATTAATTGTTCATTACCCCCCACATGGTCAAAATGATGGTGAGTATTAAAAATTGCAACCAAAGTAGCACCCAGCTTGTCTAAGCAAGACAGTACTGGCAAAGAGGTCGCCGGATCCACAACTGCGGCAATGTTCATTCGCCGAGCGTGCAGCAGGAATATATAGTTGTCAGAAAACGCGGGCAGTCTGATAATGTCCATGGATTTTTCAAAGATCTGAATATCTAGATATGGTAGTGGAACTAGGAGGATGAAATCTTGCAGGGCGAGATCAACTCTGATACTTTCCCCGTAATTTGTACGGAGTACAATCTGAAGATTTTAATCTGATGAACTACGTCGTGCCGCTACGCTGAGCACGACGTTTCTGACGCTTCAGCGCCCCTAGTTGCTTCATACTGACCCATGAAGTAGAGCTAGGCGGCTCCACATCTAAAGAGGCCAGTTCCTGACCCCCTAGCCCAAGCCAACATGACGTGAGCTGCATTGATATCTCTATCTTCTTGATGCGGGCAATATTGACAAACATGAACACGGTCGCAATTTATTGACCTTTCGGGCGTGTCGCCCGAAAGGCTTTCCAGGCGCGCACGCCTGGAAAGTTAACCCAGTTTTCTTTGTAGTTTCCCAGCACTTAGCGCATCTTTGGGTAGGTTTTAACTTTTGTGTTGGGGCCTCTAAATAAACACCTTTCGCCTCAATAACCTTGTACTTAATCGCATCTTTCGTCATGCCGATAGCAACATCTAACAAAGAACGATTAAGACCAGCTTTTTGACGCTTTCTCTTACCTTTTCCTTTGCGGGTCATGCCCGTGAGGGACGCCAAAGGCGGCACCTTCGGTGTTAGCTTCTTAGTAGCAACCAAGCTATTACTGCTAACGATTTGTGCCGCTACTTTATGAGACCAGTCGTGGCGTTGATTGGCAACTTTGCGCAATATGTTTGCTAATTAGACCTTGAACCTTACGCCATCTTCGTGTTGCCTTAGTCTTCCTTTTTTCTGGTGGGCGTTTTCGCCTTAACTGTTTGGAAAGCTGCTTGACTTTTTGAGCTGCTTTAGCCTGAAACTTTGGAGCTTCTATAAACTCTCCATCTGATGTAGCTATAGCTACTTTACACCCAAAATCTAACCCAATAGCTTCTGTGCCAGTTTGCCTTTCTGGGACACAATTAACTGTGATGTTCGCGTACCATTTATTGTTGCTCCAAACTAGAGTGCAAGTTGTTGGTTTTCCCCAGGTTCTAGCACGACCACGCATAGGAATTGACAGCTTTAAATCTCTCAATTCTAGGTACCCATTTACTCCCATATTCATCTTGCACTTTCCACCCGGTGGCAGAAGAGGGATAAATCCATCCTCTATAACGTCGTTTTGCTTTGAACCTGGGATATTTAGCCAACCCTTTGAAAAAGCGCTGATAGCCAAAATCCACACGCAAAGACGCAAAGCCCGCGAAGGGTTGTAAAACAGGCGGTTCAGCCGTACATGATCCCCATTGGGTTCCTTGGCGCCTTTGCGCCTTGGCGCGATCCTTTCTCTTTAGCGTTGCCTGTAGAGTTTGAGAACCCAATTCTTTGTATTCAGGCCAGACCTCTTTAAATACAGGAAGTGAGTTCTGCTGCTCAAAATAATCCACTGAATGCCCGAAGCGCTTATATTGAGTTTGACGATTAGCAATGGCAGCGTTGTAGAGCGCGCAGTGCATCTTGCGGGCCTACCGCTGACAGAAAGGAAGATGCGCTCATTGCAATCGATTGTTCATGGAGATAGATGGTACCGTGGAATTGCATCACATAGATGGTAACCACAACAACTGGAAACGCAAAAATCTAGTTGCTCTCCATCGGGAATGTCACCAAAAGCAGGCGGGACGCCAAGGGCGGCACCTTCGGTGTCACCGCAAGCGAATTAAGGACGGACTCGTAAAGCGCGCCTCCCATTGGCGTAGAAGCACCTGAGCCGGATGAGGTGAAAGTCTCACGTCCGGGACGCCAAAGGCGGCACCTTCGGTGTCGTAGGAGAGGGGCGGTGTGGCAACACACCCCTCGACTCTAATGAAGGTAGATTTACAGTAGTTGAACGAGAGCAAGTTCATCAGCGACCATTACCTAGTCTCAAAAATAAATATATGCTTTAATAAATAATAATACACAAAACTAATATGCTTAATATTTTATTAAAACGAGGTTGGCTGGAGTTATTGTCAGTATGTAGGCTACATCAAAATGGCTAATCCCCAACCCTGGAATCCTCTCCATGCAAGACTGCATCAAACACTGCGTCAAAGAAAATTATTGCAGCAAAAGGCTCGATTATTAGTAGCAGTCTCAGGAGGACAAGATTCTCTGTGCTTGCTGAAACTACTGCTAGATTTACAATCAAAGTGGTCTTGGAAAATAGGGATCGCCCACTGCAATCACAGCTGGTCATCCGATGTGGGTATTGCAGAGCATGTGGAACAAATCGCTACTGCCTGGGGAGTCCCTTTTTATTTAAAAAAAGCTACTGGAATCATCAAAGAAACAGAAGCAGCAGCCAGGAAGTGGCGCTATCAAGCCCTAATTGAAATTGGATCGGAGCAAGGTTTTTCCACTATTATCACTGGACATACCCTAAGCGATCGCGCCGAGACTCTGCTGTATAACTTGATTCGCGGTGCTGGCGCTGACGGAATCGCCGCTCTTACTTGGCAGCGTTCTCTCACCGCAGAAATTGAGCTACTACGTCCTTTGTTGAATATCTCCCGTAGCGAAACAGGAGAATTTTGCCGTCAGTTTCAACTGCCAGTTTGGCAAGATACTGCCAATGAAAACCGCAAATATGCTCGCAACCGCATCCGGGCTGATTTGCTACCCTACTTAAGAACCCAATTTAACCCTCAAGTAGAAACTACCTTAGCCCGAACGGCAGAGTTATTGCGGGCTGAAGGAGAATATTTAGAATATGCAGCAGGTCAGCTTTTGTCCGAGGCCATGGAGCAGGATGGATTAGCTCTAAATCGGATTGTTTTACGCCGGGCTAACCTAGCACTGCAAAGGCGAGCGATCCGGCAATTTCTGCGATCAGTCATGAATAAAGCCCCCAACTTCGAGCAGGTTGAGGCAGTGACCCAGTTAATTAATGCCCCCAACCGCACTCAGACCTCTTCTTTCCCCTCAGGGGCCAGCGCCGAGGTTAGAGGAAACTCGATCCTAATGAACTACGCCAAGCCGCTACGCTGAGCGTTCCCCTCCTGGGAGGGGGTAGGGGTGGGTCGTTTCTGACGCTTCTTCATCCCCAGTTGCTAGTTGCTTCATATTTCTATTTCAACACATACTATGATAGTTAAGTATTAGAGTCGAGGGAGATGTTGCCACCTCGCCCCTCTCCTACGAACTGTACGTGAGACTTTCACCTCATACAGCTCAGGTGCTTCTTACGCCCTTAAGGCGCGCGTTTTCGAGTCCGTCCTTAATGCGCTTGCGGTGTACCGTTTGCGCCTGGTGACATTCCCGATGAAGAGCAACTAGATTCTCGCGTTTCCAGTTGTTATGGTTGCCATCTATGTGATGCAATTCCACGGCACCATCTGTCTCCATGAACAATCGATTGCAGTGCTGACATTTGCCCTCTTGTCGCTTAATGGCATTGGCGGTTGGCCCACCGTATAGTTTGGAGTTGCGACTAACCCAGTAGGAAATATTCCCATCGTAGGGTGAGGCATCACCTTTAACCATCACGTGGTTATTGGCTTTCCAAGAAACTGTCGGGAAAGCTTTCCTTACCTGCTCTGTTGTGAGCTGGCGCTTTGCAGCCCCTTTAATCGGCTTTTTGCCTCTAGTGGCCATCCGTCGTGCTTTCTCAGCTTCCTTAATCGCCGTCCTGCGTTTTTCAGCCCTCAGCTTATGCCATACCCAGTCATTGAGCGACCATAGCGAGTGCTTGTTCATATCGCAGTTTTTGTGATTTTGACGACCGCCTCGGACTTGTGACTCAATCCTTTTCAGGCGAGCTTCCGTGGTTGCACCACAATTCCTGAGTTGCTTTTACCTTGGCCTTTATGTCTGCATAATTCTCGGAACTCGGTGTGGATTTGAAGACTCCACGGGAATTCACCCTAAAGTGCCATCCCAGGAAATCAAATCCATCCGTAGCTTTACTCACCTTAGTCTTAGTTTCGTTAATTCGTAGCCCGGAAGACTCCAGGAATTTGTCGATATCTTCCCGTAGCCTCTTGGTGTCGGCTTCGGGTTTACAGATAAAGACCGCGTCATCTGCGTAACGAATACCCCTTATGAGAGTCCGACTCCTTTTCCGTTGATTCGTCCCTAGGTTCTCAAATCCATCTAGGGCGATGTTGGCCAGTAGAGGCGAGATAACCCCGCCTTGGGGGGTACCCTTAATACTGGAGGGGTATTCACCACGGACGCCAGCTTTTACAGCTCTCTTTAACCCCCTTAAAGCTTCGATTGGTAGGACTACCTTTCTGAGCATGACCTGGTGGTCAATTTCATCAAAGCATTTACTGATGTCTGTTTCCAGTATCAGTTTATCCTTGCTCTTTGTGTTACTCTTGAGGTTATCAAAGATGAGCTTTTGTGCGTCCGCAGTACAGCGACCGGGTCGAAAGCCGTAGCTTCTTTTTCCGGCGGTTGCTTCATAGGCTGGCTCTGCTGCTAACTTGAGCAGCGCTTGCCACGCCCTGTCGGCTATTGTAGGAATGCCTAACCCCCTTGTTTTACCGTTAGGCTTGGGGATGTTTACCCTTCTCAGTTGCTGGTGTTTCCAGTGGTGCCAGTGCTTGTTTAGCCTTTGACACAACACTAGACGCTCTTTAGTAGAGAGTGCGGTTTTGCCATCAACTCCGGGGGACTTACGCCCTGTATTTAACTGTGTTACTTGTTTGACGGCCAGTGCTTGGGCTGCACGACTCTGTAATAGGAGCCGTTGTAAACGTTTGACCTTGGCTTTTGATTGTTCTTTTTGCGCTTTGAAAATACACCTCTGTAACCGAAATACATGACCCCGGAATCGCTTCCACGGTAGGTCTTTCCAGACGTCGTCAGCCCGAAAGCCAGTCTTCCCCGCCCGCAGGAGTACTGCTAGGTGGAGTCTCAAGGCTTTCAGACTGCGGTATTCGATTGAAGTCTGGTTAGTGATATTCACAGTTTGACCTCATTAGTCGTTCTGATAATTACATTGGGTATCTTCTCTGTAGAAACCATCGGGCAGTTACGCCCTTCTTACCCTCGTTCTTCCGATAGGTCGTTAATCAGGCGACCCCACCACATTGCATGTCGGGTTTGGAACCCCTTGTTTCAGTGGAAGTTGAGCGAGTTTTTACTCGTTCCGAATGAACTATTGTTGTAAAAACCCTTGGGACTCATCCATTGACCTATCACCAACTCAGGAATGCAAGTGTCGAGATAGGTAGACCCTTACAGGTTTTCCCCCTCACAGTACCGGGCGTGCAAGTTTCCAAGCACCCGGCTCCTGGTGTATCATCTACTGAACTGGCGCGTTTACTCCTCATTACTTGTATCGGCTTTCAGGTCTCATTCAGATTGGGCTTTGAGTCCTTAAATTCCAACCTCCTCGCCATTGACGTTTGCCCGACGCCTCTAACTTATGAGGAGCTTTGAGTTTCAAGTTCCAGCTTTTTGATTGCAAAATCGCAAGTGGTAAGGGATTTTACCGTTACGTTTCACCCTCTCCTACGTCAGCTCCCCCCGGCATCGCGGATGGCGGGGGTAGACATTTGCCTATCTGCCGGGTTATTGATTCCCCTGAACTTTCGTCCTAGCAGCGTTCGCTTCTTAGGATAGTCCTGTCTCCCCTGGGAATTGGTTCGCTTTACAGCTTCCCTACTGATTTCTCAGACCCAATGGAGGTTTACTCGTTCCACAGTAATTAGATACGTCTGACTTAGGCTGCTCCATACCCCGGCGGCGTGGTGTCTACGCGATGTCTATAGCAGTCCATCTTTCACATATGCCGCATACCGTTTTGGTTAGAGTGTATCAGTTCCGCTTTCACTCATTGCCACTGACGAGGCTGCAAGCTTCGCTTTATGCTCACCATATCAGACTTTCCCTAGGCCGTTACCACTATCGGACTAATAGAAAACTTAGCCATTTAACCCTCTAGCTGTGAAACCCCCTCATTGCTGCTGAGGCTCCTTCGGGCTGGAACCGGGGAGGACACTCCCCATGGGGTTTTACCCACTAACTACTGCGACTTTCGAGCCGCACGCTATATACTGGCCTTGCGAGTTTCTTTCGGTGTCTTTTCTGCTCAGGACGGTTGGGCAGTGTCTGACTTTAGGTCTTTTCTCAGATGATTCACGTTAAGTTATCCCGGTGTTCTCCCTGTTAGCGGTGTTGCCATCAAACCGCTTGATAGCTCCGGTTCCGCCCTGTTGCCAGCTTCAGCCTGATGATTAATCTCACTGTGGCTAGATTAGGATTCACGTGATTCCTTCACGGGAGGGACTGTCGAGATAGGTAGACCCTTACAGGTTTTCCCCCTCACAGTACCGCCGGGCGTACACTTTCAAAGCACCCGGCTCCTGGTGTATCATCCTACTCCCGGTGCGTTAATTCCCATTTCTAGGACTGGTTTTTCAGGACTATTCCTGCCGTCAGGCAGTCAAGTGGTTTTATTAATCCTTAGATTTGACCAGTCATCCCCGCCATTAGCGATTAACCATAACGCTTCAAACTTATGGGGAACATTGGGTCTCAAGTTCCAGTTTCAGATTACAAATCCTGTACGAATGGATTTGTAATTACGTTTCACCCTCTCCTACGTCAGCTCCCCTTTCGAGTAGACATTTGTCTATGAGTCAGGTTATACAGTCGTGTTTTCCCTCGGACTTTCGCCTATGACGACCTTCGCTTCTTAAGAGAGTCCTTTCTCCCCAGGGAATTGGTACAGATTACTCCTTTCCTACTGGTGCAAGACCAGACCCTGTGGAGGTTAACTCGTTTCACAATAGTTAGATACGTCTGACGGCGGGCTGCTCAATACCCCGGCGGCGTGGTGTCTACGCGATGACGGTGAGATTCCATCTTTCACATATACCGCATACCATTTTTGGTTAGAGTGTTTCAGTTGGGCTTTCACTCTTCCTACGTAACGAGGCTGCAAGCTTCGCTTTATGCTCACCATATCAGACTTTCCCTAGGCCGTTACCACTATCGGACTAATAGAAAACTTAGCCATTTAACCCTCTAGCTGTGAAACCCCCTCAAAGAGGGTTGAGGCTCCTTCGGGCGGGAACCGGGGAAGACACTCCCCATGGGGTTTTACCCACTAACTACTGCGACTTTCGAGCCGCACTTCACCCTCATAGTTCATTCAGTTGTCAAGGTTCGGTAATCCTGTTCCTCTCGCGTTTTCCCTAGCGGGACACGGTAGGGCAGGAGTCGGTTTAACCGTTTTCAGCCCTTTTTGAGGCTTTAGATTGTCAGTTCCGATGTCCCGGAAACCAAGCCCCCGCTTATGTTTTTGGCTTGCGCCACGACTTTCACAGGGAACGAGCCGCACATATATAAGTCATGATAGGTAGACCCTTACAGGTTTTACCCCACACAGTACCGGACGTACAACTTTCAAAGTATCCGGGCTTACGCCGCGACCTTCACAGGAAACGAGCCGCACGCAGGAATAATGCGAGATGGAGTCTCATGGCCCATAGGTTGCGGTATTCGATTGAAGTCGGCTTAGTGATATTCACAGTTTTGACCTCATAAATTCGCTCTACTAATTACATTGGGTCTCTTCTCTGTAGAAACCATCGGGCAGTTACGCCCTTCTTACCCTCGCTCTTCCGTTAAGCCGGTAATCAGTCGGCTCCACTTTCTCACATGTTGGGCTTGGAATCCCCTGCTTCGATAGGAGTTGAGCGAGTTTCTACTCGTTCCGAATGAACTATTGTTTCGGACCCTTGGGACTCATCCATTGACCCATCGCCAACTCAGGAATGTAAGTGGTCTTACGCGCCCTTACGAGTTTCTTTCGGCGTCTCTTCTGTCGTGTGTTTAACGGCCTTCCGACAGTGTCCGTCATTAGATCTTTTCTCAGATGATTCACGTTAGGTTATCCCGGTATCCTCCCTATTAGCGGTCCGCCGCCTAACCGTTCGACTTTGGTAGTTCCACCCTGTTCCCAGCTTCGGCCCGGCTGATTCCAGCTTCACCGTGGGCAGATAAGGATTCACGTGATTCCTTCACGGGAGAGACTCGGTTGCACGATTTCTGACCGTGGCCTCACTCTCATAGTTCATTCAGTTGTCAAGGTTCGGTGATCACTACCTTAGAGTTTCGGGAATCTTATTCAGATTCCCTAATTTCTCTCGCGTTTCCCTACCGGGTCTTGCGTTCAGGTAAGAATCGGTTTATCCGTTTTCAGCCCCTTTCGTGGCTTAGATTATCAGTACCAATGTCCCGGAAACCAGGCCCCTGCTTATATTCGGCTTACGCCACGACTTTCACAGGGAACGAGCCGCACCGTTAGATAACGTCCCTGCAAGCTTCGCAAAATGGCTCACCTTACCAGTCTTTCCTTAGCCCTCTGCATTCTCTAGACAGCCTACAGATTAGACATTACCCTCTAGCTGTGAAACTCCGGCATTGCTACCAAAGCCCCTTCGGGTGGGAACTGGAGAGACACTCTCCTTTGGGCTCAGACGGCTGAACCACTAACTACTTCGACTTCCGAGTCGCACTTAATAACAATTACTAATATTTAGTATACTGTATATCTTAATGTTAAAATTATTAATACTACATGATCGCAGTCATCGTGAGCTGCATCTCCTTAAGTGCTTCCTCTTGATTTGCCTTATTTTCAGTCAACTGAGCCAGGAATTGCTCTAAATACTGTAATTGCTGTCCATAGGAATTAAGACTCTTAAGGTTGCGCGAAAGAACTTTCTCCTCAGAATTTACCTGGAACTGAAGCAGGGCAATAGATACTTTTGCTTGTTGCCAGTTTTCCTCTTCCCTCAGCAGTTCTTGTTGCTTGGCATAAATTTGGAGACTTTGTTGCTGAAGGCGTTCTTCCCGAACACTGATGCTACTTTGGAGAAGTTCGATTTCAGTGGCAAGCTGTTCCCGTTCCTCGTGGAGTCTTTGTTTTTGCGTTTCTAATTGTTGTAGAACTGGTTGGAGATTAATCTTGTTATCCTCGGCATCTGAGTCGAATATTCCTGTCCGACTCCGGAGAACCCACATGTGTTGTTTCAAAATTGCTTCTCTTTCCCGAAGTTTACGACGGGAGCCCATCAAAGATCTCTCCAGCATTTTATAGCCATCTTGTTCCTCTGATAGCTTTGTCTCCCAACCGAGGCTATCGTATGGGGTAGCCGCTTCAACTTTGTTTTTTAACTCATCAATTACCTGAAGTTGTAACATCAGTTCTTCTTCTTGGTCTCTGACAAATTGAACATCCCTTTCAAGTTCCTGCTGAAGATTATTAACTTTTTTTTCCAGCTCTCCCAAAGGCATATTTTCCAGTGCGCCAAGATCCAATTTACCCTCCAAGTTAATATCTCCCGATAAAACAGCCAAAGGGTTGAGCATTTCATATATTGAGTTGATTTTTTCTAGATCTATATCTATTGTTTGAGCTAATTTCTGTTTATTTTTGAGATTATTCTGTCCTACCAGCAACTCTGTTTTTTCCTGCTCTAGAGAGGCAATTTGTGCTTCTAACTCTTGCTTGCGTCGAATCAGTTTCTCCCCCTGTTGCTTAAACTCTTCTTGCTTTTGGGTGAAATTGGCCCTTTGTTGTTTTAGCATATCTTGGCGATGGCCACAATTAGCTTGCTCGTGATTCAACTGTTCTTTCGCCCAGCTTATTTGTTCTTGTATATAGTCTGTAGGTAATATAGCTGATGAGAGCTGTGCGATTAACTGTTTAATTTGACCTGCCTGCTCTTCATTCAAAACTGTTGTCTGCTCAATTTCACTAATTTTTTCTTCTAGACCTTGTTGTTCTTTTTGAAGATGATGCTGAGCTAATTCTAATTCTTCATTTTTGCGCGATAACTCTTGCTTGCGTTGTTTTAGTTCTGCTAGTTCGCGATTAATCTCTTCCCTTTTTTGGTTGAGAGTTTGAAGCTCTTTCTCCTTTAGCTCGAGTTCTTCGCTCCGAGCTTCAATATCCATTTCCCGCCGAGTCAGTTCCTGACTTTGATAGGTCAGAGACTGCTTCCACTGTTCTATTTCTTCTTCAGACTCTCTTAACTTTTCCAAAAGACGAGAAAAATCTTGCAATTCTTTAACTAATCTAGCTCCAGCTGGCTGTGGCTTACCTTGAACTCGTTTATTGCTAGTCAGGGAAACAATTATCAGAGCGCCATCTCCAAAATCCCTAGCTTCTTGAACTAAGATTGGTTCCGAACCACGCACGGGACTCCAGCTTTGATCGTTTTGTTTACAAGCCAAGAGTTTGAGTTTTGTTTCCGGGCTACCTATAAATTTAATCTGCTTTTTTACTTCTGCGAGATATAGCACGCTAATGCTCCTCTTTGATTGTGTGCAAAATGTATGTATACTTAATTAAGTTTGCTTTCCACTCATGATTGCTCGATCTAAAGCCTATGGACTAGACCGAATACTTTCCAATTAGTTTATAGCAGTCGCCAACTTTTTTCCAGTTCAGCACCGAATCTAAGTCCCATCATAAAAATTTGCTGTCATGTTGTAGACCCTCAATAAAGAAGCAGGAGCCTATTGGCACCACAAGCTGAGCAGGTAATCTTGGGCAAGGCATTTTACCATAAGCTCCGACTCTATACAAGATTGGGCATTTTTGGTCATAGAAGTTGTCCAATTTATTAGTCCGACCTTCTAACTACATTGATTAACCACTACGAGCTATTATTATAGCAACTTCATTCATAAGTGGGCGATTCGTTCGGGGGGAAAATATCTGAGTCTGGATCCCTGCTATCATTGAAATATCAGAATCGATATGAGATTTATTGAGATCCGACCATCATTGACATGAGAGATCCTAAATTAGATTAATAATTAAAGAGCGCGTTCAGTAAAGGCGTGGGTACGGAAAGCAGAACCGATAGGCATTTTAGGTAGTGAGTTATGAGCACAGTTTTGGTTGTAGAAGACAGCTTCACACAACGGCAGATAATCTTAGACCTACTCAAAGATAGTGGGTTAGACGTTTACTCGGCAGCTGATGGGGTTGAAGCATTAGAGCATATTCAGCAAACTAGCCCAGATCTAGTAGTTTTGGATATTGTTATGCCCCGAATGAATGGTTATGAGGTTTGCCGCTGTCTCAAAAATGACCCTAAAACCCAAAATGTGCCAGTGGTGATGTGTTCTTCTAAAGGAGAAGAATTCGATCGCTACTGGAGCATGAAACAGGGAGCTGATGCGTATATTGCTAAACCTTTTGAACCAATAGAGTTGATTGGAACTGTAAAATAACTACTGAGAGGATAGGGATATAATCTTTCATGTCCTATGTATCCACCCGCTCGCGTCCTGAGAGCAATCGCGAAAGAAGAGGTCGTCGCATTTCCAGCGCCTGCACCGCCATCAAACCCTATCAGAGTACGCAGGTCGGGAACAGCCCGCGTTGGGGACAAGCTAGGATAACCCAATTCCAAAAAGTAAATTTAGGAATACTGCACTCATGGTTAGTCAACCAGATTTTTTAACAGAAGCAGATCCAGAAAGCTCGACAGAGATCTCGCTGCTAGAAAGCCCCGTAGGGGAACCTTACCTTCGCTTTTACCTGCCCTCCGGGGATGAATTTGCACTTCCGGCCACAGGCATCAGAGAGGTGATGCAACAGTCGCCAGATCGAATTACGTCCATTCCGAACGCTTCTCCTTTATTGTTGGGAACGATCAACTTACGAGGACAGGTAATTTGGGTGGTAGATCTCGGTCAATTTTTAGGATATCCAGCCCCGCTCAAGACAGAAAAACCCGAAATACCCGTGATCGCAATCGTTGATGAAGAAACAATTTTAGGGTTAGCCATCGATCGTCTCTCAGAAATAGATTGGCGCGAGCCCGGAGGGACAACGTTTGTCGATCGCAAACAGCTCAGGTGTGAAACTAATATCCCAGAAACAATGGCTCCTTTCGTAGAAGGACAATGGGTGTTAGACTCTGAGTCTAAAAAGTTTCTGCGACTGCTAGACCTAGTGGCAATTTTGCGGTGGTCCCGGGATGGTTGGTATCTAAAAATGAGATCCACATGCTGAAATTAAGTACAACGAGTCAAATTAATATGTTTATGTTTTGCTTGGAGGGAAGCAAATGCACGACAGATCCACAAAAGAATATGAAGAAAAATACACTGATGCACAAAAAGCATACTATAAAGGTAATTATCAGGAGGCAGCTACGATTATTGATCGCATGGCTGAAGATTTCCCAGATGAGCCGACGATTCTGTTGCTGCGAGGTCATATCTATTATAGACTTCAGCAGTACGAGTTTGCTCAAAAACAATACGAGTCGGTTTTGCGACTGACTCAAGATATTGAATATATCAATTACGCTAATAAAGGACTCGAACTTGCTAGACAATTACAGAACCAAAAGGCTAAGACTGAACACGAGTGCGAAACTGAGGCTAATTACGACTACAGCCAACTTCATCAAACCGAAGCCTGGACAGATGAGGAGGATTACTATGACCCGCTTGATGATTCGGCGACGGCAGCAGTTAAAACGGATATTTCCGACAGTATTAAGGTCATGAACGATTCCGGTTTCGATGAGGGGTTGGAGGAAAATTCAGACTCTGAGGAAACCCATGTGGAGCCTTTGCTTTCTGGTTATGACAACAATAGTAATGCTGGTAACTTATTTCCCGATAGTAACGATTATGTCAATTCTTTTGAGGGAGAACCTGACGAAACCTCTATGGATTGGGAACATTTTAGAGAAGAAAGCGAAACTAACTTTGGGAGCCTCGAGCCGGGCGACTATTCCGATAAACTTAAACAAGAGCCGCAGCAATATGATGGATATGATCGAAATACTGGTGCCAATGAAGTTATCTTGACTGATAACAAATTCAACCAGTCCGATGACCAGGTAAGAAAAAGTACAGGGTTAGATTCAGAACTAATAGATTCCGAACTAGATACCTTCATAGACTCGAAATCCTCCTCTGATACTTTCTTAGACGATAGTCAGCAAGATACTGTCCCAACTAGTTATCCGCCCAACAAATCCCAACCTGGCTCCGACGAAGAAAAACTCACATTCTGTGATGAGATGTCTGGTAATACGAATGTTCAAATTGCGGACAACTTTTCATCTGATGATATAGATATTAGCACCACATCTTTACGGGCGCACGGCAGCGAGCCGATGGCGCAATCAAAATTTAACATTGCATCAGAGGAAATCTCTGCTAGACAAACCGAGGTAGGTTTCTCAGAAGAATTTGATGTTTTGAACGACGAAGAGTTGGACTTGATACTCAACTTCGATCATGAAGATGTTGATCCTTATTTAGCAGATTCTGGATTGTTCAATCCCAATCCAGAAGATTTGAACCCAGACCAAAGCAGAAGCTCGTCCAGCGCTAAAACTGGTGGTCGGACTTCCCCGTTTAGTAGTAGCGATTATAGCACTAGCACTCGCAGTAACTTGACTAGTTTTACCCAAGGTACTGTAGCTCCTGCCGGTGAATCCGTCGAATTTGGACTCCTATCCTGGTTTAAAAATGCCCCTTTTAGTAAAAAACAATGGTTGACTGCGGCGATCGCAGGGACGATATCCTTAATCGCTGCCGGTGGGGTCAGCTATATTTCTTCGACCTGGAGGTCAGAAAGAAACACTCTACATTCTAGTATTTTGACTGCAGGGACCGCTGGTTTGGCAAGCTTTGGCACTACTCTCTTTTTAGGCAAAATAACCAGGGAGCAAATTAACCGTTCTACTAGGGATTTGCAGGATAAGTTTGAGGCAGTATCTCAGGGAAATTTGGATGTTTTAGCAACGGTTTATACGTCTGACGAATTCGGTCAACTAGCGGTGGGATTCAACCAAATGGCACAGACGCTCTTAAGCACCACAAGGTCAGCGCAGGAGGGGGCTAAAGCAACAGAACAGGCAAGAGAAGACCTGCAGCGCCAGGTGATTTGTTTACTAGATGACGTTGAAGGAGCCGCAAGAGGAGACTTAACGGTACAAGCAGAAGTAACTGCTGACGTTTTGGGTGCAGTAGCTGATGCTTTTAACAACACTATTCAAAATCTGCGCTCAATTGTCCAGCAGGTAAAGCAGGCGGCACGCCAAGTAAACCAAAATGCTACCGATAGCGAAGCATTTGCCCGCAATCTTTCTGGTGATGCTTGGCGTCAGGCTGAAGAGTTAGCTGTTACCCTCAACTCCGTACAGATGATGACAGAATCAATTCAACGGGTGGCGGAAAATGCCGCTGATGCAGAAGAAGTGGCACGATCTGCTTCCACTACTGCTTTGAGAGGGGGTGAAGCAGTAGAACATACAGTAGCCGGTATTCTAAAAATTAGAGATACGGTAGCACAAACAAATCGTAAAGTCAAGCGTCTGGCAGAATCAGCCCAGGAAATTTCCAAGATCGTAGCGGTGATTTCTACTATTGCTTCCAGGACTAATTTACTGGCTCTGAACGCCTCAATTGAAGCAGCAAGAGCAGGAGAAGCTGGGAGAGGCTTTGCCGTAGTTGCCGACGAGGTGCGACAACTTGCTGATCGGTCCGCCAAAGCGCTCAAGGAAATCGAACAAATAGTTTCACAAATCCAGAGCGAAACTAGCAAAGTCCAGACGGCAATGGAAGAAAGTCAGCAGCAGGTAATTGATGGAACAAAACGGGCAGAACAAGCCAAGCGATCCCTGGAAGATATTATTCAGGTATCCAACCGCATTGATGCTTTGGTGCGTTCCATTACTGCTGACACGGTAGAACAGCGGGAAAACTCCCGTACTGTGGCTCAAGTGACCCAATCTGTAGAATTGGCAGCCCAAGAAACATCCCAGGAATCCCAACGAGTTGCAGGTTCGCTGCAAAACCTGGTTGGTATCGCCCGGAACTTGCTCTCGTCAGTGGAACGCTTCCGCGTCGAAGCTTCTGAGGAGTAGTAGTAATGATGGGTAATACTTCTAAAAGTGGCATTGAGTTGTGGGGAACTCGCGCCAAAGCCGCCATTTTTCTCGCAGGACAAGTCGCAGTTCACTTGCTAAAAAAGAAAATTCACCGTCGCAATACCCTCGACCAAATGGCCACAGTCGGACCGGATTCAATGACTATCGCTTTAATTACTGCTGGTTTTGTCGGTATGGTGTTCACAATCCAAGTGGCACGGGAGTTCATTTACTTTGGAGCAGGAACTGCTGTAGGTGGTGTTCTGGCTATCGCTTTGAGTCGGGAATTAGCACCAGTTCTTACAGCAGTAGTTCTAGCAGGTAGAGTGGGATCTGCAATGGCTGCGGAAATCGGCACTATGCGAGTCACAGAACAGATTGATGCTCTCTATGTGCTCAAAACAGACCCGATTGACTACCTCGTCATACCTCGCGTTCTAGCTTGCTCTTTGATGTTGCCGATTTTGACCATTCTCTCCCTCATTACTGGTATGGCTGGAGGGTTGCTGATCGCTACTAATTTATATGATATTCCTCAATCGGTATTTCTCAATTCCGTTCGGAATTTCCTCAATTTGTGGGATTTGACGGCAGGTATAATTAAGTCGATTGTTTTTGGCGGACTGATTGCGACCATCGGTTGCAGTTGGGGTTTGACAACTACTGGAGGAGCTAAAGGAGTAGGTCAATCTACCACTACTGCGGTTGTGACAGCAATACTTGCGATTTTTATCGTTAACTTCTTTTTGTCTTGGTTAATGTTTCAAGGCACTGGCAGTGCTTTAATTGGCTAAGGAACGTTAACTTGTAATATGTTGATTATTAGAGGGTGAAGTAAATAGGAAATTGTCAAGATTTTTTGAGATAATATTTTTTAAGTTTATTTGTTCAAATAAAAAAATAACTTAAGCTAACATATCATGAACGCTAGTAAAGAATTAACAGCACAAACCATTGAGTTATCACCTAGCTATAGAATTCCTGTAATTTTAGTTATAGCTGCTATTATACTACTGTTACAACCGTGGGGTGGTTGGGTAACTAGGGTTGTCTGCTCTCTTGGCACCGCCTTTTTTGGATTGTTTCTCATGTTTCAAGCTGTTACCATCCGCTTACAATTTACGTCAACCGCTTTAGATATCTATCGCTCTGAAAAATTAATTCGGAGATTTCCCTATGCTGATTGGACTGATGCTCGCATTTTATGGAGTTCAATACCTATTTTGTTCTATTTCAAAGAAATTAAGAGCATTCATTTTTTACCAATTATATTCGATTCAAAAATGCTCAAAAAGTGTTTGAATGAATACCTGGTATAAATATAGATAAGAGTCTAATTATTTTCACTTTGTATTACAATATTAAAATAAATGAATTCAGACGAATCCCCAATCCCAGATCAAGAGTTAGCTGTTCAAACATCGAATAGCTCGCAAGCACTCTCGGAAGAACTTTCTTTCGGGGGCGAAGATCCAGAACCAAAAGGTTTGTTTACTACCGACTCTCTCACTCCTGATACAATAGAGTCCAAAGGGGTAGAGTGCATCGCCCAAAAATCAGATAAAGCCGATACAGCAACAGAGCTAGGAGCGTATGTTGTAGGGCAACTATCAGAAAGAGTGGCTGAATTGCAACGGCTTCATGATACCCTAGAGGCTGAAATTGAGGCGCTCACTGAGAGTAAAAGTCACATTACTGATACTTTAGGACGAATAGTAGCAGCAGGACTTGAGGAGCTAGAGGAACGAAGGGAGCTTCTCCAAATAGAAATCGAACAACTAGAACTTCGCCGGGAAAGAATTAGGGAGGAAATGCGCACCAGTTTTGCGGGAATATCTCAAGAACTGGCGATTCGGGTACAGGGTTTTAAAGATTATTTGGTCGGCAGTTTACAAGACTTGGCAGCGGCAGCAGAACAACTGGAATTGCCTACTCCTTCACGATGGTCTGAACCGAGAGAAACAGAACCAGGTCCTGCGCCCCTACCGACGCAATTTGCCGAACCGGTATTTCAAGAAAACGCAAAGCGAATTCGTCACATTCTTCACCAATACCGCACTCACCCCGATTATTACGGTCCTCCTTGGCAGTTGCGCCGCACTTTTGAACCAATTCACGCCGAAAGAGTGGAAGGTTGGTTTTTCTCCCAAGGAGGAAGAGGTGCAATACCGACCATGGGCAGCCGCTTACAGAATATTCTGCTCGCATCGTCGGTAATTTCGATTTTGCACAGTCTAGAAGGCGATCCCATGGCTGGGAGCAGGCGCAGACCTACTTTGGTGTTGGCTAATACTCCAGAAAGATTGGGGGAATGGCGGCGAGGTTTACAGGACTGCTTGGGAATTTCTCGCAGCGATTTTGGTCCCGAACGGGGTATCGTTCTCTTTGAAGCAACTGATGCTTTGGTACAAAAAGCGGATCGCTTGCTGGCGGATTCCCGCTTACCTTTAGTGGTTATTGATGAAACGGAAGATAAGGTTAGTCTTTCCCTGTTACAATTTCCTCTGTGGTTAGCTTTTGCCCCCGATCCCCAACAAACGTCTAGCTATATGTTTTAATTCCTGCTATGATCCAGTTTATCGTTTGTGGATTGCTCCCCATCGCTGCCTATTTATTAGGCTCAATTCCTACTGGTTATTTACTCGGACAATATCTCCAGGAAATAGATATTCGCGACTATGGTTCTGGCTCCATTGGCGCGACTAATGTTTTGCGTACTCTGGGTAAGGGGGCGGCAATCGCTGTTTTGACCCTCGATTTGTTGAAGGGAGCCGGAGCTGTTGCCCTGGTTGATGGTGTAATTACTGTCAAGGCTGCGGGGATACCCCCAAGTTGGCAACCTTGGCTAGCCACCCTCGCCGCTTTGGCAGCAGTGTTAGGTCACAGCAAATCCATCTGGATTAATTTTACTGGAGGCAAATCGGTAGCGACGAGTTTGGGGGTGTTATTGGTGATGAACCCTTTCGTCGGCCTGGGAACCTTGGGGGTATTTCTCTTGGTATTGGCATTTTCCCGTATTGTTTCTCTAAGTTCTATTAGTGGGGCGATAGCAGTAAATGTACTGATGATTGGACTGCAACAACCTTTGGCTTATATCTTGTTTGCTGCCGGGGCAGGGGGATACGTTATCTGGCGTCACCGCAGTAATATTGGCCGAATGCTTGCAGGAACTGAACCTCAGCTCGGACAAAACCAAACTGATTTCATTCGTTAAGGTAGGACTGCAATTCGACTGAACGACGATAAGCGGCCAGTACTGCTTCAATTATTGCCGATCGCAAACCTGATTTCTCCAACTGAGCTACTCCAGCAATGGTGGTTCCTCCCGGACTGGTTACCCGGTCTTTTAGTTCAGCCGGATGCAGCTTTTTCTTTTGGATCAGCTGTGCTGTTCCTAACACCGTTTGGAGGGCTAGTCTGGATGCCACAGCGCGAGGTAATCCGGCTGCTACACCCCCATCTGCTAAGGCTTCTATGGTGATCGCCACATAAGCAGGTCCGGAGCCGGAAAGCCCCGTCACCGCATCCATCAAGGACTCTGGCACCTCTACTACTTGCCCCACAGCCGCAAAGATTGACTTGGCTTGGGCAAGATGACACTCTTGAACCTGGTTATGGGAGGAGGTCCCAGGCTCAGCGTAGCAGATCGCCGTCATTGCCGCACCTACAGTTGCCGGGGTATTGGGCATTGCCCTAATTACCGGATATTGGGGAAAAGCTGCTATCAGGCGACTTAAAGTAACTCCTGCTAAAATTGAAATTACTAAAGGTTTATTGGGGGTAACTTCTAAACCCGCTACAACTAGATCGAATACCTGGGGTTTAATCGCCAATAATAAAACATCTGTCGCTGCTGCTGCTTCCCTGTTATCCTCTGTCACTTTTACCCGGTATTGCTGGTGCAAAAAATCACGCCGTGACTTTTCCGGTTCGCTCACCAACATTTTCTTGGCAGGGTAAATCTCTTTAGTAAGAAGGCGGGATAGGATTGCTTCTCCCATGACCCCGCCGCCAATGATACCTAACTTGATAGTCATGCAATAGTCCTGCTTTACTGAGCTATCCGACTTGCTTCAGGAGCCCAAGCAGTAGGCGCTGTCTGATGCGCGGGACTCTTTTGGGTAGGTTTAGGAGCGACCTGTAACACTCCCGACTGGGTGCTGACTTGAACGCAGCTTGGGGTAAACAGGAAAATGCTCTCGCCAATGCGCTCTTGATGACCGTCGATGGCGTAAGTGCCTCCAGCAACAAAGTCTACGGCCCTTTGCGCCTCATCCGGGTCCATCACGTTTAAATTGAGAACCACAGAACGTCGCTCTCGCAGTACTTGAATCACTTGAGGCATTTCCTCAAAAGAACGGGGCTCGAACACTACCACTTCTGAAATACCGTTATTAACTCCAGGCATTCCAATCACATTACTTCTTGTATTTGATTCCATTGTTGCTTCCTCTGTTAAGTTTGACCTTCCGGCTTGACGTCGGCTACCTCGATGCTTTTCTTCCCTTACCGGGGAATGCTCTTGCTGATAAGAATTTTGGTTGTCATTCCCATCCATTTCCTCATATTCATATTCTTCGTATTCTTCAGCTTCATTGAGACCTACGAAATCTTTTAGCTTCCCCAAGATTGAGTTCATAGTGCACTTTCCTTCACAACTCTATTAATAAATAAATAGGATATATCTCTCAGATTGCAATGGAATTCAATCACAAAGGAACACGAAATTCGCAGCTTCCGCAAACTTACTATCCCGCAGGGATACGCGAAGCAGCGCAGTATCGCATTTCTTCACAACCAAAAATGCCTAGCAGTCATCAGTTATCCTAAATTTAAGGACCACTATAGCTTAGAAATGTTTAACTAACAGTAGCTAATTCAGTTTTGCGCCAATAGCACGGACAGTCTTGCCCAGTAACTCGACCCCAGTCAAGCGGTCTGTTCCGTATTTTCCCTGACTTGATTCTATTCTTAAGATTTAATTTGGGATCGCTTATCGTAGTAGCGCGTCTAGGCGGTGGGTCCAATATCTTAGTATGGATAAACCATACACCCTAAATATATTTAATAAAGTATGCTCAAGTTAAAAGATTCCACAGATGAATCGATTTGGCTCCAACGCAGTTGCCACTGTCAGCTAGGAGCGGTGATCGGTCGCACGTCAGGTATGATACCAGAGGTGCTGGTAACAGGGACTTATACTATAAAGATATTGCTAATTCGTCATTGTTTCGGCTCAGGGGAAAAATTATGTTAGGTCGTTTAACCAGTTTATTGAGAAGAAATGCCAATGGTATCGGAATCGAACTGGCTCCAGAACGGATCAATATCGTCCAACTGCGAAAGCACAAACAGCAATACAAACTGGTAGCAAATTGTTCTGCTGAAGTTCCAGAAGGAATATTTGAAGAGGGAAAAATTGCTGATGGGTCAGTTTTAGCAGAACTGATTCAAGATACCTTGGCTAGCAATAATATTAAATCAACAAGAGTGGCTACCGCAGTGCCGATGCGAGAAGCAATCATGCGGATCGTACCCATTCCAGCAGAACTAGACGATCAAGAATTGCACGATGCGGTACTGAATACTGAGGCGGCCCTATACCTACCTTATCCTCGCGAAGAAGTAGATTTGGATTACCAAAAGCTCGGTTACTTTGAAGATGAAGATGGGATTGAAAAAGTAAATGTACTGCTGGTGGCCACCAAAAGGGAAATTACCGATCTGTATATGGATACTTTCCTTCAGGCTGGGTTAGAGATAGATGTTTTGGAGCTCAACAGCTTTGCTCTAATTAGAACAATCAGAGAGCAATTGCATCAATTTGGCTCTACAAAAGCAGTAGTGCTAGTGGATCTGGAATTCGACAGCACGGAAATTGCTATCATTGTAGAAGGGGTGCCAAAATTTTCCCGTACTATCCCCACGGGGACATATCAATTGCAAACCGCTCTGTCGCAAGCAATGAATTTACCACCTTCGAGAAATATCGAACTGTTACAAGGAATGATAATCCTAGATGAGCAGTCTCAAAGTGCAGGTCCTCGTGGAACATCCATTAATCCAGGAATGGCCGCTTTATTAAGGGTGTTAGGACAGCTTACCGACGAACTGCGTCGTTCCGTTGATTTTTATCTGAATCAGAGCGATGATCTAGAAGTAGTGCAGTTCTTACTAGCAGGGCCAGGAGGGGGAATTGAACAGCTCGATGAGTTCATAACGAGGCGATTAGGTCTGCCAACGATGCAAATAGATCCGATAACTTCTCTTTCTTTAGAAGTAGATGAAGAAATTCCCCTCGTTCAAAGACCGGGATTGGCAACCGTATTGGGTTTAGGACTGCGGGAGGTGTAACCAATGTATAACCTAGATGTAAACTTTCTCAAAGATAGGGGTTTGGGTGGCAGTTCCAGTCAGGGTAAACTCCCAACCCTGAAACTAAACATAGAGATTGGGGAAATGGTTCCCCTGATTGCTGGAGCGGTAGTAATGGTTCTGTTACCCGTTCTTGCATTTAGCTGGTTATTAGCTCTGAAAGCTCTAACAGCTAAAACCCAGAAGGACATTCAGAATATTGAGCAAAACATTAAAGATTTAGAAGCTAAAAGAGCTACGGTAAAAAAGCTGGAGGAAAGACTAAACACACTTAAACAAGAATCTAGAGCGCTTGTTTCGGTCTTTGACCGTATAAAGCCTTGGTCGGCAATATTACAAGACATTAGTGATCGAACTCCTGTTAGTGTCCAAATTGACTCCATACAGGATACATCTGGTCTGCTGCAAATCGACGGAATGGCAGCTTCATACGAGGATGTAACGGATTTCGTCCTGACTTTAAAAGAGTCAAAATTTTTTCTAGCCACGAACATCGAATTGAAAAGTGCTAGGTTGACTTCCAACCCCAGTCAATTAGACTATAACTCAGTCGTAGAAGGAATCACTTTAGAAGTGGAACTTCCTCAAGTAGTGGAGTACCAAATTGAAGCAGAACTGAGTGAAACCCCAGCCTCTGAGCTACTGCGAGAGCTAGAGCAAAAGGGGGCTGTGGGCTTGGTAAATCGGATTAAAACTCTTAAGGAGCAAGAATTATTACAATGACATTCTCAGAAGATTTTACTGACTTCAAAGGGGAGGAACTAGAGGAAGGTTCTAATTATCCTACAGCTTTTGGCATTACTTTTACCCCGGTAGTAAGCGGGATAACTTTCGCAATTATCGGTTTGTTGGGCGGTTTATATATCTTCATGAACTTGGTAATACCCGCTCAGGAAAATTCTCAAAATTTAAAAACCACAAAAGAACAAGAAGAGAGTAAGGTAAAACTACTAGAGAGTATCAGATTAGACGAAGAAAAGGTAAGACTAGAGAGAGAAGTTCAAGAAGCGCAAAGCCTAAAACCGCAAATATTAGGAGTTTTTGCTGACGGTAGCCAAAACTCAGACACTTTGTTAATAAATCTGAATAGTTTCATTGAGGGAAGAAGAGCGAAATTACTCAGCTTTACTGCCGAAGATTCCGAAGAAGTCATTACAGATGATTCTCTCGGTACAGAAGTAAACGGGAAGCTAAAACGTCAGACGTATAAGTTGGAAATTGATGGTACTTTTGAACAGACTAAGTCGATTCTGCGCAATATAGAGCGCCTGCAATCTTTGTTGATGGTTAAAGATTTTGACTCTAAAGTTACGGAAAAACCCACTTTATTGTTCGATGGGGAAAAAGTTATTTCTCAAGGGGAAACCAAGTTGACCACTAAATTTACAGTGGAAGCCATCTTACCTTTGGACTAAAGTAGAGTCACATAGTAAAATTGAGGAGTGAAGGATGAAAAAATCTGGCCATGATTGTATTCCGTACAAATTACGACGAAGAATTTTAGCTGGGGCAGCACTAATGCTCCTAACAGTAGAACCAGTGATTGCTCAGAGTACTAAAGTGGCGGAAGTGGAGCAGCCGCTGCAAATTGCTCAGACTTCAGAACCCCCAATTCCCTTAATTCCTGATCCAGAAATTATTATTCAAGATAATCCCCGATTTGCTGGCCAAGACAATCCCCAACCAGCAGTAGGAGCAACTCCCCCCTATTTACCCAGAGCTGTTGCTCCACCAGTGGGAGATATATCTGTTTCTAACATCCCTTCAACTCCTGACATTCTGGATCTGGGAACCCTAGGAAGAAAACCAGTACCCCGTCTGGTGTTGCGAGAAGCTCCAGTGCTACAAGTACTGAATATTCTGGCTGATGAGGCTAATCTGAACCTGATTTTTAGTGATCAGGGTGAAGCCGTAAATACAACTGTAGACCTAAATATTACAAACGAGTCGGTTCAAAACCTATTTAATGATTTACTGCAAATTTCCGGTTTGCAAGCAAATCGCCGGGGACGGACTCTATTTGTGGGTGCTAAGTTGCCCCAATCAGCTCGTAATTTAATTACCCGCACCTTCCGTCTCAATCAAGCTAGTGCTTCTGGTGTGTCTGCTTTCCTTGCTACTCAAGGAGCAGCAGTGCAACAATTGGTGACTCCAATTGAAGAAATTACAGATCCAGTAACTAATAGAGTTGTTCAAAGAAGAGAACTACCAACAGAACTAAGACCCATTACTGCCAACCAGCCTAAAGATTCCACAGCCCCTTTATTACTCAGGGGATTGACGGTGACAACGGATGAGCGGAATAATTCTCTCACTATGGTAGGCTCCCCCCGCCAAGTTCAAATTGCCACCTCTTTCTTGGTGCAAATGGATGCTCGTCGCCGTCAGGTGGCAGTAAATGTGAAGGTGCTCGATGTAAATCTAAACAACACAGATAACTTCAGTGCTAGCTTTTCCTTTGGCGCTGGGGATGGATTTTTTGTCACCGATGGTGGGAACTCATTCTTTAACTACGGGGGCGTGAATCCCCCCTCACAGAATCAGGCTGCTGGCAGTCTATTTGGACCACCAGTGATAAGTTTTCCCGTAGAAGGTAGTAACATATTTTTCGACTCTCAAGATGCCCCTTTTGGAAATATCAATCGGGGTGAAATCGAGTTTAGAAACTCTGAAGGTGAAATCGAGTCTATAATGGTTCCTTTTGCTCCTCGTCCTGGCTTCGGCACCAATGATAATCCATTTCAACCAGGAGTTACAGAGATAGAACCAGGAACAACAACAATAAGAGATATACTAGTACCACTCCGCGACTCCACCGCCCCTGGTGGGTTTGCACGAGACAACAACGGCAACATTCTCTTTGTCCCTGACCAGATAAGGGAGACAACTCCCACGGAATATACTTTTGAAGCTCCCAGTCTCTTCCAGTTTCCCACTAGGTTCCTGGCTAGTTTAGAAGCTCAGGTAGTTAGTGGCAATGCGAAGATTCTCACTGACCCCACCCTGGTAGTGCAAGAAGGTCAAGAAGCTACGGTCAAACTAGTGCAAGAGGTACTTGGCAGTCTTGAAACTGAGATAGACACTGAAAGTGGGGTGAGAACAATAACACCAGTCATTAGGGAAGCTGGTTTAAATATGACGGTCAACATCGAAAAAATTGACGACAATGGCTTTATTAATTTAACTGTCAGTCCCGTGGTCAGTGCCGTGGGAAGTACCATCGATTTTGATTCTGGCAATGCAGGAGATAATACACTGAGTTTACTGAACATTCGGGAACTGAGTTCAGGGCTGATTCGCCTCCGAGATGGTCAAACTCTCATTCTTTCGGGCATCATTCAGGAAAGAGACAGGACAACGGTCTCTAAAGTACCGATTTTGGGCGATATTCCCCTCCTCGGTGCTTTGTTTAGAAGTACTAATCGACAAAATCAGCGTAATGAAGTCATCGTGCTGGTGACACCGCAAATTATTGATGACTCGGAGAGTTCTGGGTTTGGCTATAATTATGCTCCCGGGCGAGAGGCAAGTCAATTACTGCGGGAACAAGGAATTCAAGTTCCAGGCGCTCCCCGGTAAAACAGATCCTCCCGCCTAAAGGCACCACCTCGGGGTAGGTTTTTGACAATTCGGTGTGGGGCCCACAACCTGGGTAAGGTCCAGAATTGCCGATTTTTTCCTTCTCTACCCCCTCTACCAAGTGGAGCAATAGCCCAAATATATGAAAATGGCAGGTTCCTATCCAAAACCTCCCAAAACTTCTCCCGTTATCAGGGTTGAGTTACTGAATTTAAAAGGCGGGAACGGTACCCGAAGCAAAATCAATGTCGTCAATTTCAAATCCAGTTCCCCCAACTGTGGCGACTAATTGATTGTTGTAATATATTTTATTCCCGTTGTTGAAGGTATACCTTGATGGTGTTCCCAACAACCGAAGGCTATCAACTCCTGATTGGAAATCTTGGATCAAAGAGTGAGAGCGGTAAAGCTCTGAAATCTTAAACACATCTCGTCCCGAACCTCCGTAAAGAATGTCATTGCCACTGCCCCCATAAAGGAGGTCATCGTTATAACCCCCATGTATACTGTCGTTACCACGTCCTCCATCTATGGTATCGTTGCCGTAGCCTCCTAAGAGTCCATCACGACCGTCTCCTCCGTCAATACGGTCATCTCCACCCCTTCCGAAGAGCTGATCATCGCGGTTGTTTCCTCGAAAAAAAATACCTACTTCATAACCGTAACGGATGGTAATACTTCTGCTTATGTCATTTCTACGAAATGTAAAAACTAAACAACTTCAAATACTATATTAACTGTGATGCTATGTTTTATCAAGTCAATTTTAAATTTTTTTTATTCATAGCCGTAGCCGTAGGTTGCTGAGTGTTTTATTATAAGTATTTAACCGGATGTGATCTAACTCGCTTCTCTGACTGCTATAACTGATAACTGTACCCTACACTGGTCACTGTCAAGGATAATCTTCAGAATACCTAGGCGCAAATCCTCTAAAAGAGCTTAGAATATTGCAGTAAAACTTCGAGCCTATAGGTATTTCAGCGATGGTTGCGCGAAAATAACCGATTTTTGGTTCGCCTCCGGTGCTCTGGTGAGAGCTGAAGAGGAAAAATAAGGCAAATACCCTAAAAAAGAGAAGCACAAGATGAATAAAGGCCAATTAGTAGATCAAGTCGCTGAAAAAGCAACTGTGACCAAAAAACAAGCAGATGCAGTTATTACTACTGCCATTGAAACCATCATGGCAACGGTTTCAGCAGGAGAGAAAGTGACTTTGGTGGGTTTTGGCTCCTTTGAGTCTCGAGACCGTAAGGCTCGGGAAGGTCGCAATCCCAAGACTGGAGAAAAGATGGAAATTCCAGCCACTAAAGTCCCTGCTTTTTCTGCTGGGAAGCTCTTTAAAGAGATGGTTGCCCCTAAGGACTAATAACATCCCCCTAGGAGCGTCGGGCAGATTGAAGAGACCAGTTCACGGAGGAAATTTAGCCTGGGCAGCAAGGGTGGCGAGCTGTCCACGGTCACTGATTGTGGATTTTTCTGCCAGTATCAATCCCTTGGGACCGCCCTCAAAAGTGATGGCGGCAATTGTTGGGTCGATGGAAGTACTCCGGTCTTATCCTGACCCCCATTACTGGGGACTGCGTTCTGCTCTGGGGCAGTTCCACCAGCTTTCCCCAGAGTGGATTTTGCCCGGGAATGGCTCTGCAGAATTATTAACTTGGGCTAGTAGGGAATTAGCTGGGCAATGCTCTCAAACTTATTTGTTAACCCCCGCTTTTGGCGACTACTGGCGCGCCCTGGCAGCAAATGGAGCTACTATTCAACCCTGTCCTCTACGAGGGGGGATAAATTGCCAGAATGTATTGCCCAAATCGGGACTGCTGTTAAATAATCCTCATAATCCCACGGGGAAATTGCTGCGAGTGAGGGAGATTGAACCCTATTTAAAGCAATTTGCTCTGGTGGTGGTAGACGAGGCATTTATGGACTTTTTACCCCCGTCCGAAGAGCAAAGTTTAATTCCCTTGGTGCAGGATTATCCCCATCTGGTCATTCTCCGTTCTCTGACTAAGTTTTATAGCCTTCCCGGACTGCGTCTGGGTTACGCTATCGCTCACCCAGATCGACTGGCGAGGTGGCAAAAATGGCGGGATCCGTGGCCTGTTAATGCTCTGGCAGCTGCTGCTGGGGAAGCTGCCATCGTCGATAGTCAGTTTCAGGAGCAAACCTGGAATTGGTTGCCCCCCACCAGGGCAAAATTATTTGATGGTTTGAAGTCCTTGCCTGGTTTACTGCCTTTAATTAGTTATGTAAACTTTATTTTAGTGAAGACAGAATGTTCCGCTTCTCAATTGCAAGCCAAACTACTGCCTCTTCACCGCATTTTAATCCGGGACTGTCTTAGCTTTCCGGAATTGGGGGATCGCTATTTTCGCGTGGCGGTTCTTTCTGGGGAGGATAATCAGCGCCTTCTCGATGCTCTTAAAGTTATATTAACATAATAACTTTATGATAATAGAGTACGACTTAATCGTCATAGGAGCCAGTCCAGAAGGAATTCATGCTGCTCTGACGGCCACCTCTTTCAATGCACGGGTGGCTTTGGTAGAGCAGCCTTACGTGGAAAGTCCCCACCTTGGTAACCGCATTCTCGGCAACTTTGCTCATTTAGACCACCCTGAGGAGGTAAAACACCGCAGGTCACTAATCCTATCTACCAAAGCCTTCGGATATTCCCCAGCAATTTTAGCTGACAGGGGAGTAGATGTAATTTCCGAAAAGGGGGAGTTTTGCCCACAGCCCAATCTAACTTTCATCACCAAACACAGACGACTACGAGCTAGGGCTTATCTAATTGCTACCGGTTCCGTACCCAAAATACCTCATGGTTTGGGACTAGAGGAGGTTGGCTATCTCACCCCCCTTTCTCTTTGGGATAATTTGAGCTACTTACCTCAGAACTTGGTTGTTCTGGGATCCAATCCCAGCGCTTTGGAACTGGGTCAAAGTTTGGCACTCTCGGGTAGGAATGTCACTCTGGTAGTACACCATAACCGCATTTTACCCCAAGAAGATCCTGAAGTCTCTCTTTTCATTCAGCGCTCTTTAGAAGCAGACGGAATCAATATTATTACGGCAGCACCACTGACTCAGGTCAAAGAAATTGAAGGGAAAAAGTGGGTGCAAGTGGGGAACAGAGCCATAGAATCGGAGGAGATAGTCCTAGCAGGGGTTCGACGAGCCAATGTTGAGGGTTTAAATTTAGAAGGGGTGGGGGTAAAAGATGGTATTTTGATTAATGAGAAACTGCAAACTACTAACCCAATGATTTATGCTTGTGGGGACGTTGTGGGGGGCTATGCTCTGTCTCACCTTGCGATGTTTGAGGCGGAGATTGCCGTGAAAAATGCTTTATTTTGGCCTTTCTTTAAGGTAGACTATAATAGTATTCCCTGGGCAATTTTTACTGTGCCCCAAGTGGCGCGGGTGGGAATGACAGCAGCACAAGCAATATGCTACTATGGGGAGGAAGTGGAGGTGGTGCGAGAATATTTCAAGGATATTCCCTATGCTCAGGTGTTGGGAGAGACCACTGGGTTTTGTCAATTTGTCATTCGTGACTCTGGGGTAATTTTGGGTGCTTATATTGTAGGGGCAGAAGCTGCTGAATTAATCGGAGCGATCGCTCTAGCCATGAAGCATAAGATTAAGTTGGATCAACTTGAAGCTTTTCCCTATCTTACCTTATCCCAGATAATAACACAAACGGCTAAGGTTTGGCAGGGCGAACGGCGCAAACGCCATCGCTTTTGGCAAAACTGTTGGGAAAATTTATTTATTTGGCGACGAAATTGGACAAAATAAAGTTTATCGTTTTTGAAGGTATCGACTGCGCGGGAAAAACTACCCAAGCTAATATGTTGAAAGATTATTTTACCTCTCTAGGGGAACAAGCAGTACTCAGTCCGGAACCTTCTAGTGGTCCCGTGGGTAACTTAATTCGCTCCACTCTCAAAAATCGAGTTATCTTTAATAGGGATAGCCAAAAGTTTAACGAGCAAATGGCTTATTTATTTGCCGCAGATCGTTATGACCATTTATATAATGAAATTGATGGAGTATTTAAATTAATTGCAGATGGCTGTCATGTTCTGACCACGAGGTACTACTTTTCTTCTCTAGCTTATAATGGTCATAACCCAGGTGCATTTGAGTTAGTCAAGCAGTTAAATGAACGATTTCCCAATCCAGATCTGGTGATATATATTGATATACCTATTGAAGTATCATATGAGCGATTGAGGAAACGTTTTCCGAAGGAAGTCTACGAAACGGAATCTCAACTTTCAAGAGTGAGACAAGCTTATCATCATATTTTTGACCAATATGATGATTTGTTACGAAAAGTAGATGGGAAGTCTAAAAAAGAAGTCATTCATAGGCAAATAATTGACTTTATTGAACAAAAATACATATAGAAAGTAATGGATACTGAAAAGTATTTAAATCACCCTAATTTTGGGTTACTCTTTAAAGTATGCCAGATGGAAGAAAAGCAAGAGTTATTTACAACTATTTATGCCCAAAGGTTATTCTTTCTGGTAAAAGTCGGGACACCTTCAGCAGCACCTTCCGAGTCAGAAAGGCTAACCTTGGAACCCATCAGTCGCTCAGATGCTAGGTTAATGGTGGAGGCTCGTCTAGGGCGGTTGCGTTGCACCAGGTTATCTGAAGACTACCAAGCCCTCAGTGCTATTTATCAGCGTATATTTCAATGACCGGTATTACCCAACGGATCCAAGAGATTCGCCAACAGCTACCTTCTTATGTCCGTCTGATTGCTGTGAGCAAAAAAGTCTCGGTACCCGAACTTCGAGAGGCTTATGAGGCGGGAGTGAGGGATTTTGGTGAAAACCGCCTTGCTGAGGCTTTACCCAAACAAGAGCAACTACGAGACTTACCAGACATTACCTGGCACTTTATCGGTCATTTGCAAAGCAATAAAGGGAAAAAAGCCTTGGAACACTTTCAGTGGATTCACTCTGTTGACAATCTAAAACTGGCAGTGCGTCTGAATCGCTTAGCTGGGGAGTTATACTGTCAGCCCCAAGTCTGTCTCCAAGTGAAAATGCTGCCGGATCCCAATAAATATGGCTGGAGTGTTCCCGACTTGGTGGAATGTTTGCCAGAACTAAACCAGTGTCGCGGGCTGAAAATTAAAGGTTTGATGACAATTTTGCCTTTAGGATTGTCTCCAAACGAGACTTTAGCAGCGTTTGAGACCACCCGCCACCTAGCAGAGAAAATCCGGGGGCAAAACTGGTCTCATATTGAAATGGAACAGCTATCTATGGGAATGTCGGGGGATTATTTGCTAGCCGTAAAAGCTGGAGCCACAGCGATCCGCTTGGGAACGAAAATTTTCCGTGACCGAACCCCTTGACCCTTTGCGCCTCTGCCCTCGCCATCGCGGATGCCGAGGGCGAGACTCAAACCCGAATTTGAGACCAAACCTTGGTGGGTAGTCCCCAAATATAGATAAAGCCTTCTGCTGCTTTATGGTCGAATTTGTCATCCACCCCATAGGTTGCTAAATCAGGAGCATAAAGAGAATTAGCGGACTTCCTACCCACAATAGTACCATTACCTTTAAATAATTTTATCCGCACCGTACCAGAGACTCGTTCTTGGGTTTGGGCAATAAATGCATCCAGCGCCCCTTTTAAAGGACTGTACCACAAACCGCCATAGACTAAGTTGCTGTAGGTATGTTCTATTCCCCGCTTGTAGCTGGTGACGTCGGCGGTGAGGGTGAGGGTTTCTAAGTCTCGGTGGGCTTGGATCAGGAGTAACAAGCCAGGGGTTTCGTATATTTCTCTGGATTTAATCCCTACTACTCGGTTTTCCACCATATCAATTCGTCCTACACCGTGTTTTCCCCCTAACTCGTTCAACCGGGAAATCAGGGTTACAGAATCCAGTGCTTCGTCATTGATGGTAACGGGAATTCCTCTCTCAAAGCCAATTTCCACATATTCTGGTTCGTCTGGGGTGGCGAAAATAGCCCTGGTAATGGCATATACTTCTTCGTCCGGTTCTGTCATGGGATCTTCCAGGGGTCCTGCTTCGATGCTTCGTCCCAGTAAGTTGCAATCGATGCTGTAAGGATAGGACTTTTTCACTGGGGCAGTAATACCGAACTTTTCCCCGTAAGCAATAGTTTCTTCCCGACTCATACCCCATTCCCGGGCTGGTGCCAGAACTTTCAGGTGGGGATCCAGAGCCATAATACTCACGTCGAAGCGCACTTGGTCGTTCCCTTTACCTGTACAACCGTGAGCTACGGCGTCAGCACCGTATTTAGCAGCTGCTTCTACTAGCAGTTTCGCAATTAAAGGACGAGCTAGGGCTGTGGAGAGGGGATAGCGATTTTCATAGAGAGCATTGGCTTGAATGGCTGGGAAAGCATAGTCTTTGACAAAGCTTTCTTTTCTATCTTCTACTAAGCATCTAGCAGCCCCAGCTTTCAGTGCTTTTGCTTTAATGGGACCGAGCTCCTCCCCTTGTCCTAAGTCCGCCGCTAGGGCAATTACCTCCTGGACACCCCATTCTTCTTTCAGATAGGGAATGCAAACGGAGGTATCTACTCCCCCAGAATATGCCAGTACGACCTTTTTTGCTCTTGCCATTAATTTTTATCCTCTAATATTTGAACCGCAGATAAACGCAGATGAACGCAGATAAGTACAGATTGGTTTAATATATAGCATTGATATTTACTGGTGTTTGTCGGCGCGAAAAAGAAAGACCATGAAAGCGACGACACCAATTTGGAGGGCGAAGTTGGGCAAAGCAGTGGTAACATCTCTCCCAGCAGCTATTTGAGCCAGAAAAATGACGGCGCCAATGAAACCGGAAACCCCGAAGGCTAGATAGATGAATTTTCTCAGCCCTCTATAGGGTGCTATTGCTTCTGCTTTGAGACGAGCATATTTTTCGTTTAGTTGTTTTTTCCCAGTGGGGAATTCACCCATCAATATTCTGCAATCCAATTTGTGATATAGTATAGTGAATGGGTGCCGATGTAGCTCAGTGGTAGAGCATTCGATTCGTAATCGAACGGTCGGCGGTTCAAATCCGCTCATCGGCTTATCGGTAATTGGGGTACTAGCTTTTATGGCAGCAACTGAAGAGCCAATTTTTATTTCTCCCAACCACGGGCAACCACCCAAACGCTTACTAATATTACTCCATGGCTGGGGAGCAGATGCCAGAGATTTAGCACCCCTAGCATCCATATTTAATCTTCCAGATTATCAGTTTATCTTGCCTAATGCTCCCTTTGCTCATCCTGAAATACCGGGGGGCAAAGCTTGGTATGCGTTGGAAACTAAGGATTATAAGGGTTTAGAAGAGAGTAGGCAACTTTTGCGTGACTGGATCCTATCCTTAGAGAATACTACAGGAGTTCCCCTCTCGGAGACTATTTTAAGCGGTTTCTCCCAAGGTGGTGCCATGACTCTAGACGTGGGATTGACTTTACCCCTTGCTGGTTTGTGTAGTTTGAGTGGTTATTTACATTCTCAACCCCAACCATGTCATTCTCCTTTGCCTCCTGTATTAATCGTACACGGCAAACAAGACTCGGTGGTTCCCCTAGAGGCGGGTATCCAAGCAAGGGATAAATTGACCGCCCTAGGAGTTCAAGTGCAGTATCAAGAGTTGGATATGGGACATGAAATTAAACCATCGGTTGTAGAATTGATGCGGTCTTTTCTCTTAACCAGGGTGGGGGAATGCTAAGTATTCCTTTGCGTCTTTGCGTCTTGGCGCGAGACCTAAGAAGGCTATACAATAAAAGCAGGCTGTTGCGCTGGTGCTCCGATGAACACTCTAAATTTGACGCAAAAAGAGATTTCGACTTTCACAGTTAATGATGTAGCCCATTTAGCAGGGCGTTTGGAACAGGATGAGTATAGTAATCCTTTTGAAGCTTTGCAAGATTGGCATTTGCTGCGGGCGATCGCCTTTCAACGCAGTGAATTGGCTGAACCCTATCTCTACCTCCTGGATCTGGAAGCTTATGACGAATCTTAACCGCAGATACACGCAAATAAATACGGATATCCTTCTCATCTGCGTTCATCAGCGTTCATCTGTGGTTCAAATCTTAACTAATGGCGTCTAGACGAGTTTTAATTGCTATCGGTGGGGGAATAGCTGCTTATAAGGTGTGCGAGGTTATTTCCCAACTGTTTCAAACTGGGGTGGAGGTGAAAGTCATCCTCACGGAAAGGGCTGGGCAATTCATCACCCCCCTAACTGTGTCTACCCTCAGTCGCGATCGCCCTTATACAGACCAAGATTTTTGGCAACCCACTCACTTTCCTCCCCTCCATATTCAGTTGGGAGAATGGGCTGAATTGCTGGTTATTGCTCCCCTAACGGCAAATACTTTGAGTAAGTTAGCCTCTGGTGCAGGGGATAATTTGTTAACCAATACGGTTTTGGCATCAGTTTGTCCTGTACTCTTAGCACCAGCCATGAATACGGATATGTGGGAACAAGTAGCAGTGCAGCGAAATTGGCAACTGTTACAGCAAGATACACGGTATCACACCATAGAACCGGGAGCTGGGTTGCTGGCTTGCGATCGCGTCGGTGCGGGGAGAATGGCAGAACCAACAGAGATAATCGCCGCAGTCCAATCTTTGTTACATACTAAGGGCAAAAGAGATTTAACAGAAAAGCAAATTTTAATTAGTGCCGGGGGAACCAGAGAACATTTAGATCCGGTGCGCTTCATTGGCAATCCCGCTACAGGTAAGATGGGAGTAGCTTTGGCGCGGGCAGCAGTTATTCGGGGGGGTTCTGTGACTCTAGTAGCAGGAGCAATGGATCAAGGGCTACTAGGTACGTTAACAAATATTAACATAATAAAACTTGTAAGTAATAAAGAAATGGCAGAGGCTATGTTCAAGTGTTTCCCAGCGGCAGATTGGATTATAATGTCAGCAGCGGTGGGGGATGTTAAACCTGCTACTTATACACGAGAGAAATTGCCGAAACAATCCCTTTCTTCCCATTTAGCCTTAGAACCAGTAGGGGATATTTTAGCTCAATTGGGTGAACAAAAGCAACCCCATCAAAAGTTCATTGGGTTTGCTGCACAAACTGGGGAAATTGTCAAGCCTGCTTTAGAAAAATTAAAGAGGAAAAAATTAGATGGGATAGTCGCTAACCCCATAGATAAAGCAAATGCTGGTTTTGGAAGCGATACTAACGAAGCAGTTTTATTAGATACTCGGGGAAGACAGCAGTTCATTGAATCTTGTTCTAAGTTAGAGTTAGCTCATCATATCTTGGATTTTGTTGAAGGTATATAAATCTTACTATATTGCGGTGGAGAGACATTTTGCTGCTGGTGGTACTCGGTGGGCAATGCCCACCCTACGATATCCACTAACTAACGAGTAGTATGAAAATACCGATTCTAGATTTAAAACCTCAATATAGAGCGCACAAAGAAGAGATGTCCGAGGCGATCGCTCGGATCTTGGAATCAGGTCAGTTTATCCTGGGACCGGACGTGAAGCTTCTGGAAGAGGAGGTAGCAGCTTACCTGGGGGTGAAACACGCCATTGGGGTAAATTCCGGGACAGATGCTCTCATGATCGGTTTGAGGGCAGCAGGTATTGGGGAAGGGGATGAGGTGATTACCACTCCCTTTTCTTTTTTTGCTACTGCTGAATCTATTAGTAATGTGGGGGCAAAACCCATATTTGCGGATATTGACCCCAAAAGTTACAACATCGACCCAGAGGAGATTAAAGCCAAAATAACACCCCAGACTAAGGGGATTATGCCAGTTCACCTCTATGGTCGTCCAGCAGAAATGGGGCCAATAATGGATATTGCGACTGAGCATGGACTGAAGGTGATTGAGGACTGCGCCCAGTCTTTTGGCGCTCGCTACCGGGGAAAATATACAGGAACTATGGGCCATGTTGGCGCTTTTTCCTTTTTCCCTTCTAAAAATCTGGGTGCCTATGGGGACGGGGGCATGATTGTCACGGACGATGACCGGGTGGCGGAGATGGCCAGAATGTTGCGAGTACATGGGACGAAGACGAGGTATAACAACCGGGTGCTGGGTTACAATTCTCGGCTAGATAGTATTCAAGCAGCAATTTTGCGGGTGAAGTTGCAGTATATAGATGGTTGGAATGGAGCGCGGCGGAAAGTAGCTCAAAATTACAATCACCTACTGGCAGGAGTGCCGGAGATAATTACCCCTGAGATAGTAGAGGGGCATGTGTTTCACCAGTACACCATTCGGTTTACCAATGGGAAGCGGGACCGTGTCAAAGAATATCTGGCATCTCTTGGAATTGCTTCGATGGTTTATTATCCCGTTCCCCAGGACCAATTGCCAGTTTATAAAGGTCAATATCCTCCTACTCCTACGAGCGATTTGCTGGCAGGGGAGGTGCTGAGTTTACCTATTTGGCCAGAAATTGAGTCGGAAATGATGGCAATAGTGGTACAAGGAATTAAGGAAGGGTTAGAGTGCTAGGGCGTGTCAATATCTGTAATTGATGACACGCCTTTCTCCCGATAGGCTAAATGGGTGGGTAAGACAAAGATAACATCTGGCGCAATTCTCGAATAGCAACCCCTGTACCCTCTTCAGCAGCCCGCTGGAAAACACCATCCCTCATGGCTAACAAATCAATCTCTGGGAAATAAAGGCTGAGGGAGCGCAACTGATACCCACCCTGTTGCAAACCGTAAATTTTTAATTTCTTTTTTCTCAATAACCAAACTTCCGGCACCTGATAGGGAAGATAATCTTCAACAGCAGTGTAACTGGTAACATCAATCTCAATCACCAAATCTGGGGGTGGCTCAATTTGCCAATTCAGGCGATCTTTGCCCACTGCTGCCTGCCAATTATTGATATAAAAGCAATAATCTGGCTCAATGCCATGCTCCTCGGGTAGCTCCATTGTAATAGGAGTAAATGCCTCATAATTGCGATTCTGGCTATCCAGTAGCGTTTCAACCACTCTAGCCAGTAAATGGGCCTCTCGTCCATGTCTGGGCATGGGACTCATAAGCAAAATCTCTCCCTTGCGATACTTGATGCGGGGAATGGCTCCATCTCCCCGGCTTTCACAGAGCGATCGATAATCTTGCCAAGTTCCCGGCATCTGCACCACTGTCCCCGGTGTTAGTTGGGTTTTTTCCCTTGAAATGACTGCGTACATTCCCATTTATTGCCTTAACTAAATTATTGTAGTCTTAAACAAATGATTAGTACTCATCTGCGTTCATCTGCGTGCATCTGCGGTTCCTTATGATCCGTCACTCGCCAACTCAGTTTCAAGTTAAACCAGAAATTACACAAAGTAACGGCAGCGATCGCCATCAATTTAGCCAAATATTCATTCACCCCAAAAACATTATACAACGAATTAACAATTAAAACATTCAAAATCAACCCGGAAAGACAGATAATATTGTACTTCAACAACCTTTTCAAACGCTTATTCCACCCCGGTTGTCTTTGGGAAATATCCCGAAAAGTCCAGAAGTCATTCCACAAGAAATTATTAATAGTTGCTACTTCCGCAGAAAGGATAGTACTGCGAGTGAGTGCTAAACCAAACCCAGTCCGCAGGAAGTAAAATACCACTATATCCACAAAAACTCCACTAAAACCCACCACACCAAAGCGGAGAAATCGACGGACTGGCCATAAAGAAAGACGCAAGCGCAATAAGTGTTGTCGGGTAAGGTTCAGGAATCGCTTCCTTCCCCTCCCCTAAGAACCGGACGTGACAGTTTCCTATCATCCGGCTCAAGCCTCACTTCAAGCCCTACTTGCTTGGATTTCTTGGAATGCACCTGCTTGTGACATGCTGTGTGCAAGTGCTGAAGATTGTCGCACTCATCTGAACCTCCATCCTTCACAGGTGCTATGTGATGGGTTTGAATTTCCTCACCGTTGAAGAGGTGCTCATGGCAGATTGGGCATTTCCAGTTCTGGTTGATGGCTATTTTCTCATATTTTGAGTTTTTAGCCCACCATTTTTTTCCAGACTGCGTTCGCCGCTTTGACCAATATTCCACCTGTTCGGGGTCGTCTGGGGAATAAGCTCCCTTAACTTTGATATGTCTTTCAATCGGGACACTTTTTATATTATACAAATCGTGTATTATTCTTTTGCCCCTCCGGTCTTTGCCTTCGTAGAAAAACACCCAATTTCTTTTGCCCCTTGTTCGGAAGTACTTTCCTTTGACCCATTTTCGTGATTTTTTGGGGTGTCGTCTTTTTGCCCAACGCCAGAGGTACCACCATACTCGGTTGTGTATATATGAAAAGGTTTCTTTGCTACATACTCCTCTGTAGTAATTCGCAAAACCTCTGAGAAGTGGTTCTATCTTACGGATGACCTGTTCTGGGGTTTTTGTTTTCATGCTGTCGATGGTTGCACCGACTTTCTTGCAGAGCTCTAATACCTTCGACTTCTGTGGCTTAATGATTAGTTTATCCCGTAGGATTCCATCATTTCCTTTAACCTCATAATGCCGTAGGTTAAACCCCAGGAAATCAAATCCGTCTCTTATATGTACTATCCGCGTCTTCTCATCACTAATCTCAAGACCTCGTTCTGACAGCCATTGATTTATCTGGATTTTCAATTCCTCCAAGGATTCCTTGTCCTTTGCCGTGACTACGAAATCGTCTGCATACCTGATGACGCCTACCTTTGGGTTACATTTGTTGATATATGTTTCTAACCCGTGGAGTCCGATATTTGCTAACAAAGGACTTATTACGCCACCCTGTGGAGTTCCTTTTTCAGTTGGGCTATATCCCTTCTTACTCTCGATAGATCCAGCTTTTAACCATCCATCAACCAAGGTATTTTCCCTGACTGCTGTCTGGATGGATTTATGGTCAATGTTGTCAAAGAAGCCTTTGATATCAGCGTCCAAAACCCATTTATCGTGCTTTCGCCATGTTCCGGTCTTCGTTTTATAGTCGCCGCGTAGTCTACTGAAACATTGTCCAATAGCATCTAGGCAACTTCGACCGGGTCTGAAGCCATAGGAGTTAGCTTCAAACTTGGCCTCCCATTCGGGTTCCAGTGCATTTTTGACTATTGCCTGAGCGACTCTATCTCTGATGGTTGGGATTCCAAGAGGACGTTTCTTACCATTCGCTTTAGGAATGTATACCCGTCTGGCAGGTTTTGCCTTGGGCATTTCCCAGTTATTGGCAAGTTTCACACGCTGTGCTGGGGTGTCTATGACCTCCTTATCTACCCCCGCTGTTCGTTTTCCGGTATTTACCTGTGTGATTTGTCTGATGCTCAGTAATAGGTTCGACCGACATCTTTTCATCAATTTCTGTAGAGACATCATTCGCCTCCACAGTCCAAGCTTTTGGGCACGAAATATCCGACCGCGTAAATTCCTAACAATCTTCTTTGTGCGACGCCAGTTAATGTCGCCCCACTCGGTAGATTGTCCGTTCAGTCCATTTGCCAGAATTTCTTCCGTCATCTAACTTTTCCGTTCGTTTGGTTTCTAGTTGTCTTCAATTTTCGTATGAGACCCAAGTGAAGTCTGCTATTCCTTTCGGTCAGGGACAAATCTTGAATCCCTATCTCTCTCATTACAAGAGAGCGTTCGCTTTTTCACTCATCCTTTACCCTCCAAGGAATTCCGTCGCCGTTACCTTTGACCTACTAAGAAGAATCGACCCTTTCTTAGACCTTGTAGGGCTTATCCTGTTGTTTCGCTTAGTTTTCTTAACTGGTTAGGCTGGTTCCTATCCCCCGGCAGAGCTTTGGTTCCCCGAGCTGATAAATTTGCAGTATCAGTTCCTGTCTGCTTGCCATTTTGGCTAAGGCGCAGGAATAATTTCGCCTTTCGTGGTTTACGAGGTTTAAACGGAGGGATTCGTTGATGGCGAATCCTTTTACTTCACTTTCGTTCAGCCTTCCAGCTATTTCCCTCTTGCTCCTCACCCTTTAATCCTAAGAGCTTCGGCTACTTTCGGGGTCTGCATTCCAGCGGTTTTATTACTTACTCCCGCCGTGACCGGACTCGTAGAGTCTTTTCCGTGAGGGCTAGGGGTGGAACTCCCTAGAGGACTCGATGTCCCGTACTAAGCGACCATTGTCAGGTCGCGCGCAAATACTCCACATATTGTTTCCAAGTTACTTTACTTTCTCCCGAAATGCGCTCTCGAAACACGTAGCCCGCTTCTGAGATCCAGCGAATATTACCTCGAGCAACTACCTCAATTAAAATCTTGTAACCAATAGGATCTAATTGCTTGCCCACAATAGCGCTGCGACGTACCATGAAATAGCCGCTCATAGGGTCAGAAAGGCGACTCAGTACTCCCGGAAGTAAAATTAACCCCAGCATTTGAGCGCCACGGGATAAAAATCGCCGCACTAAACTCCATTCACTCACTCCACCCCCTTCTACGTGACGACTTGCTAAGGCTAAATCCGCTCCCCGTTCCATTTCCTGCCAGAGCTGTAATAACACTTCTGGGGGGTGCTGTAAATCTGCATCAATTACCCCTAAAATTTCCCCTTCGGCAGCTTGCCAACCGCGAATTACTGCTGTAGAAAGCCCCTTTTCCTGGATCCGACGCATTACCTTTAATTGGGGATAGGTGGGGAGCAACGACTTAGCCAGTTGCCAAGTTTTGTCGAGACTATTGTCGTCCACAACAATTCATTCGTATTCTCCAAGAAGGGTGTCATCTAATAACTGAGCTAAAATAACCACAATTTGGGCGATATTTTCGGACTCGTTATAAGTGGGCAGTACCAGGGAGAACTTAACCTGTCCCTTCCCAGAGATATTAGGAGCAAGGGTCGGAATTTGGAAAACATCGGTGGGAACGGGTAAAAAGCGGTCGGTTTTGCTCTCAGTCATTGAAGATGATAAATGTGAGCCGTGAAGTTATCTAAATCCATTGTTCCTTACAATTGCTGTGTTTGCTCTAACTCATAGCGAGAATGCAAAACCTTGACAATTTTTTGTTGCCATTGCTCCTTTTCCGCTTCTGTTTTCGGGGCTGCCCAAACGGGGTGATGAATGGCTATCTAACCAGATTAAGCGAGGATAGGAATCTCATTCATCATTATAATGAGAGTTTGACCCTGTAGGAGTCCCATCACTTCTTAGTTTCCCACTCCCGCACTTCTTCTCTCCCCCACTCCCCAGCGAACCTACTCCCCACCCTGCAAGACTTAATCGACTGATGGGTAATGGATAGGATAGGGGCAGGGTAATTTATCTGTCTTTTTAGTGTCGTCAACGGGGACAGCTTCTGCTTCCTCTGCATAGTAGTAATTGTAGTTGTAGATGGTAACTTTCCCTGTGGGATTGACAACTGCAACACTCTCCTTTTAAACCACTTCAATAAGAGTTTGAATAGCATCCTCATCCCACTGATTGTAAATGCGATCGCCATTTATATAACAAGGCTTTCCTCTTACCCTCCTCCCCTGCGTAATGCTATAAAATGCAGTGATATACATAATGATTAAACCCACCATGGTTAACTTTCATGATTGACTCCATCCCCAATTTAATTGCTACAGCTCGTGAGGGCTTATTTTCTGGTCTAATGAGAGATATAACCTCAGTATAACCAAAATTTTCTTGGGCAAAAAGTTTCACCGCACTCGCTGCTTCATAAGCGTAACCCTTTCGCCAATAGGGAAAGTGAATCATATATCCTATTTCAGGCAACCTCTCACCTCTAACTGATTGCATGAGCAACCCTACTTGACCTAAAGGTTTGGCATCTTCTTTATTTTCTACTAGCCATAACCCGTGTCCATTCTTTTCATAACGAGCTATTTGCCGATTAATCCATTCTGCCGATTCATCTCTTGAATATTGTTTAGGATAGAATCGAGTTACTTCAGGATGAGACAACATTTCAGCCATGAAATCTAAGTCATTAGATTCCATCTCTCTCAAATATAATCTTTCTGTCTCTAATACTCTTTTCATTAATATAAGTGCTTAATGCTTTCTGGTACGCTAACGGGGGAGAGATTGGCCATGGCTTTCAAATTTTGGCTGCGAATCAATTCGGTAAAATTTAAGGTTGAACGGCCTTCTAACTTAGCAACTGCTTTTATGGCCTCAAACAGGTTTTTAGCCCCTTCTGATTCATTATAACCCCTTCTCAGAGCAATTTTAATTGCCCCTATATCTGCCTCCAATTCTCTTTGAGGGCTGCCCATACTGCGCCAAATTTGACGTCCAGCCATAGCGCTCAATCCCCCAGCAACCACAATCCCCACCCCATCTCCTTGGATTAATTCTACCGTCAGAGCCAAAAGTCCTACCAGGGTGGCACCTTGATATATATCTGGCTTAAACCACTTAGTCTCTGTCAACCAAATCACAGTCCTTAAAAGCAATAAATCCCGTTGCCCTCTGGACAACCGCTGCCACAAATCAAAATTAACATAAATGGGGCGGCTACCGCGATGCCAAGGCATAGGTACAGCAACATTCATTACCCGTGACTGCTGGGGTTTACTGACAATTTTCGTTCCCATTCTGCCAGAAGCAGGCATGAGATCGAGCAAATGACGTATTTCAGGATCTATATTCATCAATCTAGAAGATGACTTTAAATGTAATCATATTAAGACACGCTAAGATGAAAATATCTGGGATTGTGGCAATGGATGCTTTTAACCCTACTCCTCCTGCTTGGGTCAAGAAGGCCACTCACGCTTTACAGTTTTGCTGCCCTAGCTGTCTTGCTCGGACCGATAGCGCCCAGTCTGTTTGGCTGAATCGCTCTGCTCTGGTCATTAGGGAAGATAATCTGCGCAAGTGGCAGGAATTCTATCAATGCTCCTGCGGTAAAGCTTGGTGGGCTTGGAATACAGATCGCCCCCCTTTAGACAGTAGCCTGTTTAACTAGTAAAACTATTCAAGTTAAATTTGCACGGTTAATGACCAAAATTCTAATTGCCAATCGAGGAGAAATTGCTCTGCGGATTCTCCACACCTGCGAAGAAATGGGAATTCCCACTGTCGCCGTCCATTCTACTATTGATCGCCACGCTCTTCACGTGGAACTAGCGGATGAAAGGGTCTGTATTGGACCGCCCCAAAGCAGTAAAAGCTATCTGAATATACCTAATATAATCGCCGCCGCCCTTACCCGTAACGCCACAGCCATTCATCCTGGTTACGGTTTCCTCGCAGAAAATGCTAGTTTTGCGGAAATCTGCGCTGATCACAAAATTACTTTTATCGGTCCCACAGCAGCAGCGATCCGGAGTATGGGGGATAAATCCACAGCCAAAAAAACGATGCAAAAAGCGGGAGTTCCTACCATTCCCGGTAGTCAGGGACTGCTCCAGGACGAAGAAGAAGCAAAAGCCATCGCAGGTAAAATCGGCTATCCGGTCATCATCAAAGCCACTGCTGGGGGTGGTGGACGGGGAATGCGACTAGTAAGGGATGAAAGCGAACTGAGCAGGCTCTTTCAAGCGGCTATTGGCGAAGCGGAAGCAGCTTTTGGCAATGGGGGGGTTTATCTAGAAAAATTCATCGACTGTCCCCGTCACATCGAATTTCAAATTCTCGCCGATAGTTACGGGAATGTGATTCATTTGGGAGAGAGGGACTGTTCTATCCAACGGCGCCATCAGAAATTACTTGAAGAAGCTCCTTCTGCGGTTCTCACGCCAAAACAACGCCAGAAAATGGGTCATGCAGCAGTTTTGGCTGCTAAATCTATCAACTACGTCGGTGCGGGGACAGTGGAGTTTCTCCTGGACAAATCTGGTAATTTCTACTTTATGGAAATGAACACCCGCATTCAAGTGGAGCACCCCGTCACGGAAATGATTACGGGACTGGACTTAATTGCCCAACAAATTCGGGTGGCTCTGGGTGAGAAACTAGAGCTAACGCAGAAAATGGTCAATTTGCGCGGTCACGCCATAGAGTGTCGCATTAATGCTGAAGATCCGGAACACAATTTCCGCCCTCACCCCGGCAAAATCAGCGGCTATTTGCCCCCATCTGGTCCCGGAGTGCGAATTGATTCCCATGTCTACACGGATTACGAAATTCCCCCTTACTACGATTCTTTGATTGGCAAGTTAATCGTTTGGGCACCGAACCGGGAAGAGGCAATTAAGCGCATGAAACGGGCTCTACGGGAATGTGCCATTACTGGAGTGCCCACCACTATTGGCTTTCATCAAAAAATCCTCTCTACGCCAGCTTTCTTAGAAGGTAAGGTCTATACCAATTTTATCCAACAGCACCTCCAAAGTTAACTTTGCGCCTTTGCGGCTTTGCGCGAGATATACCAAGGATATCAACGCAGTGCCATTGTCACTAACCCCTGTTGTCCCAGGAGAATTTCCCGTAGGAGGGTAAATATACCAACCCAAATAATTGGAGTAATGTCCACGCCCCCCACTGGTGGGACAATTTTCCGCAACGGGGACAAGAATGGTTCCGTAGGGAGAGCAACGAGATTAAAGGGAAGGTGATTTAAATCGGTTTGGGGATACCAAGTCAAAACAATGCGAAAGATGAATAAAAAGGTCATCAGTCCCAAAACGAGACCGAGAGTCAAAATCCCTAGCTCAAGAATACTCATATAGGGTGGTTGGTGGTTGGTGGGTAGGTCCCAGAGTACCACCTATGTTAAAATAAGTAACGAATAAAATCAAAAATAACAAAAAGTTGAGGTATCATGACTCCTTCTTTAGCGAACTTTTTCTACAGTCTGCTGGCTGGGTTGGTCATTGTTGTCATTCCAGTGGTAGTCGGTCTGATCTTTATCAGCCAAAAAGATAAAATCCAACGGAACTAATTCTTTATACCCCCCAAGTTACCACCTCAGTTGACCAAGTTTGGAAAACTGAGGTTGACGAATTGTAACAAAGCCATGATTAACTAGCAGCGGAGAGCAATAATGGTAAATTTCGGGCTTAACTCAGCCAGCATTCTGGGCATTTTTCTCGCCGTGGCGGGAGCATCCCTATATTTTATGCGTTCTGTGCGTCCAGAACTTTCAAGAGACCACGATATCTTTTTCGCCGCAGTGGGTCTATTGTGTGGCTTTATTCTCCTATTTCAGGGATGGCGACTAGATCCAATTTTACAATTCGGTCAGTTTCTCCTTGCTGGTTCCACCATCTTTTTTGCCACAGAAGCAATTCGCTTGCGGGGTGTTGCTACAGAACAAGCAAGACGCAGGACACCTATTGTGGATGAAGAACGTACTGTGAGCAAGGTTTATCGCAATGCTGAGTTGGACGAGTTGGAATCTTACGAGGAGGAAGAAGAACGGTACGAGGATAGTCCGCGACTACGGGGCTACCCAGATAGTAGCACAAGCCGCAGAACGGGAGACGATGTCTCTCAACCTCGCAGTCGATCCAGTAGGAGGATCCGGGATAAATACGGTAAAGGGGAACCCACAACTCGCAAACGTCCCCGCAAGAGCAGTACTAGAAGTAGTAATGGTTACGATAGGTGGGAAGAATCACCAGATGTTTGGGAAGAAGAAAGACCCTCTCGTACCTCTACCCGGGAAGCTGACCAAGATAGACGTCCCCATCGGGACAGACCCTCCCGACCACAGAAAAAGAGATCATCAGATGATAAGCGTCGTCCCCGTTATGCAGATAGGGAAGCTATTACAACGGATTATGTAGATTATAATCCCGAAGAGTCCCAGGAGCGCAATCCTCCTAGGGATAGAGAAGGGGAAGGGGATCGCGTAGATCCGGTTAATTTCGATTATTAATGAAAAGAGCAAGAATTTCCCTTAGTCTCATTGGGCTGGGTTTTCTTGTGGCGGTGACTGGTTGCAGTCAGGTCAGTTTGGAAGGAGAATTGCCTCTCAATAGTCGCTATCGCGACGAACAACCCGCTTTGAGTGGTGATGGTCGCTGGTTAGCTTTTGTTACCAACCGCAACGGGAAGAACGAAATTGCCATCTATAATCTGCTAGAACGGCAGTTTGTCCATTGGGATGGTTTGAACCAGTCGGACGTAATTGCCGCAAGTCCCAGTCTGAGTCGCACAGGTCGTTATGTGGTCTATATTTCTAGTGCTAGGGGGCGACCCGATATCGTCCTTTACGATCGCGCTACCGGACGCAGTGAGATTCTCACTCAAGGATATCGCAGTTGGTTGCGAAACCCCCGTATCAGTCCCAATGGTCGCTATATTGTCTTTGAAACCTCTCGTCGTGGTCAATGGGATATTGAAGTGTTAGATCGGGGACCTAAAATTGAGTTAGATATGGCTGATGGAACACCATTAACAGTTAACAGTTACCAGTGAGCAGTTACCAAGTAACTTGACAGTGACCATTAACCATGACATCTACTAATAAGGGTCTTTTATTAATATCTATTTGTACTTTTATCAGTTTTTTAACCAGTTGTGGTTACCCTCGTCTGCTTAACTTTCCCTTTGATCCGGGGGGTCGGGGTTTAAATAGTCCCGCAGCAGAATTTAATCCCCACGTAGCTTCCCGGTATATTGTCTTCATCTCCGATCGCAATGGTTCTCAAGATGTCTATCTCTATGATGCTGTGGAAAAAGTGCCCATTGATTTACCCAGAATTAATGCTCTTAACGAAATTGCTTCGGACCCTTCTATTTCCGAAGATGGTCGTTATATCGTTTTTACTGCTAGTCGTCAAGGAAGAGCTGATATATTTATCTACGATCGCCAAACTGAGCAAAAGCGGAATATCTCTCAAGATATTAAAGGGGAAGTTCGACACCCTACTATTAGCGCTGACGGATCCAGAATTGCTTTTGAAGTGGGTAGGGACGGTCAATGGGATATTTGGGTGGGCGATCGGGAGGGCAAACCTCTAGATTTACCATAAATGACAAGACGTTTGCTTTAGCTTAAACTAAAAATAAATCGGAAAAATTTAAAAATATACATGAGAGTATAATACCATGACTATAGCAGTTGAAGTCTCGCTCAAGGAAATCCTCGACAAGCTGGATAGCAAAATGGATAAGCTTGATAGCAAGATAGATCTAGTGAACGAGAGTGTGGACCGCAAAATAGATAAGTTGAGTGAGACTGTCGATCGCAAAATAGATAAGTTGTCTGAGGATTTTAATCAGAAGATAGATAAGCTGGGTGAGGATTTTAATCAGAAGATAGATAAGTTAGATAACAAAGTAGATAACTTGTCTGGAGATGTTACTGAACTTAGTGGTGATGTGAAGGCTCTAGAAAAAGAAGTTAGTGGTTTGGATAAGCGGATAAGCAACCAAGAATTTCTCAATCGTACTATCACTGTTGCTCTGGCAAGTGCATTTTTTGTCAGTGTCCTTAAAATATTTTTCCCTAACTTTCCTGGTAATGTATAGTGCTGCGTGCGGGTGTGGGTCGTTCGTACTAAGCAACTGCAAATTCTGCCGGAGCTGAGGGTTATGAAACCCTAAAACAATTTCATCTTTGGGAATACCTAACTTTAAGGTCAAATCGGAGATGGCATACACGGGTCACTGTTGCAAGAAATATCCGATTAAATACAAAGAACCACACAATACTATAGGGGAATTAGAAGACATTGCTCGTTTTAAAGCAGGAAATAATTCCAGAAATGTTTGACAATCTCCTAAGTCAGGACAGATAATATTAGCTACCCTAGCTAATTCCTTGGGTTCCACGCTATCATGGCCTGGAATAGGGACAAGATAAAGACAATCCCCCTTCCTTAATAAAGCCTTCAGCATATCTTCCCAGTCTTTAGTTTTTAGGATACCAATTACCCAAGTTACGGAACTATCTAGGGTATCTATATAGCATCGCAATGCTTGAGCAGCAGCAAGGTTGTGAGCACCGTCTAGGAGTAATTGATGATTCTGCCAACTGATCCATTGTAACCTTCCCTTCCAAGTAGTTTGACCCATTCCCGCAACCATGGCAACTTCGGGAATTTGCCAACCAAGTTGTTGTAAGATTTTAATAGCAGCGATCGCTATGGCAGAATTAATTAGTTGTACATCTCCTAACAACGGTAAAGGATAGACTATACCTTCATATTTAGCCCACCTCCCTTCCCTGGGTAGCAGTTTTGCAGGTTCTTGAACCCAAATAGCAGGACAATTTAGTTTCTCTATTCTAGCAGCTATAACTTCCTTGGCAGCAGGAGGGAGTGGACCTATGACAGCGTGACAACCAGGTTTAAGGATACCAGCCTTTTCCCGAGCAATATCCGGGAGAGTGGGACCAAGACGCTGCCAATGGTCCCGACTGAGGGAAGTTATTATGGTTACCAGAGGGCGATCTGAGACATTAGTAGCATCCAACCTTCCTCCCAATCCTACCTCCATCACTGCCAACTCTACTCCAGAGCGAGCAAAGTATAAATAAGCAGCAGCAGTGATGATTTCAAACTGAGTGGGACTTTCCCTGTTACGGGGAATTACTGCGGTAATTTCTGCCAATATTGTCTCTAAAGTAGAGGAAGGAATGGGTTCTCCGTTGATACAGATCCGTTCGGTCCAGTCTACCAGATGAGGAGAAGTATAGATTAGAGTCGAGGGAGGTGTTACCACCTCGCCCCTCTCCTACGAACCGGACGTGCAAGTTTCCTCGCATCCGGCTCAGGTGCTTCTATGCCTTTACGGCGCGTTTTGCGAGACCGTCTTTAATGCGTTTGCGGTGTACCGCTTGTGCTTGGTGACATTCCCGATGGAGGGCAACTAGATTCTTGCTTTTCCAGTTGTTGTGGTCGCCATCTATGTGGTGCAATTCCACTTTAGCTTCTTCCTCCATGAACAATCGGTTGCAATGCAAACATTTACCCTTCTGTCGCTTTATAGCTTCCGCGGTAGGCCCGCTGTACAGCTTAGAATTCCGGCCTACCCAATAGGAAATGTTCCCATTGTAAGGTGAGGCATCACCTTTGACCCCCGCCATTAATCAATGCCGGGGGCCATTGACTTTCCAGGGAATAGTTGGGAAAGCTTTCTTTATTTGCTCTGATGTGAGCTGACGCTTCGCTGACCCCTGTGGCTTTTTGCCTTTAGTGGCCAGCCGTCGTGCTTTCTCTGCTTCCTTCTGAGCCATCCTACGTTTTTCAGCTCTCAACTTCCGCCATACCCAATTATCGAGCGACCATAGCGAGTGCTTACCCATATCGCAGCTTGAGTGATATTGCCTCCAGCCTCGGACTTGTGACTCAATCATTTTCAGACGAGCTTCCGTGGTTGCACCACTTTCCCAAGTTGCTTTTACCTTGGCCTTTATGTCTGCATAATTCTCCGAACTCGGTGTGGATTTAAAGGTTCCATGGGAATTCACCCTAAAGTGCCACCCTAGGAAGTCAAATCCATCCGTAGCTTTACTCACCTTAGTCTTAGCTTCATTAATTCTTAGCCCTCTGGACTCCAGGAATTTGTCGATATCTTCCCTTAGCCGCGTGGTGTCGGCTTCGGGTTTACAGATAAAGACCGCGTCGTCCGCGTAACGTATACCCCTTATGAGAGTCCCATCTCTACGACTCCCTTTCCACTGATTCACCCCCAGGTTCTCAAATCCATCTAGGGCAATATTAACCAGTAAAGGCGAGATAACCCCGCCTTGGGGGGTACCCTTGATACTGGAGGGGTATTCACCACGGACGCCGGCCTTAACCGCAAGCCTGAGACCCTTCAGAGCCTCAGGGGGCAGGACTACCCTTCTGAGCATGACCTGGTGGTCAATTTCATCGAAGCATTTGCTGATGTCTGTTTCCAGCACCATCTTGTCCTTACCATTGGCGGTACTCTTCAAATTCTCAAAGATGAGCTTTTGTGCGTCCGCAGTACAGCGACCGGGTCCGAAGCCGTAGCTCCTTTCTCCGGCAGTTGCTTCATAGGCTGGCTCCGCTGCTAACTTGAGCAACGCTTGCCACGCCCGGTCAGCTATTGTAGGGATGCCTAGACCCCTTACTTTGCCGTTAGGCTTGGGGATATTAACCCTTCTCAGTTGCTGGTGTCTCCAGTGGTACCAGTGCTTATTCAGCCTCTGACATAACACTAGACGCTCTCTGGTAGAGAGTGCGGTTTTACCATCAACTCCGGCGGCGGGGGACTTACGCCCTTGATTGAGCTGTGTTACTTGTTTGACGGCCAGAGCTTGGGCTGCACGACTCTGTAGTAGGAGCCGTTGTAAGCGTTTGACTTTGGATTTTTGATTGTCCTTTTGCGCTTTGAAGATACACCTCTGTAACCGAAATACCTGACCCCGGAATCGCTTCCACGGTAGGTCTTTCCAGACATCGTCAGCCCGTCGGCCAATCTTCCCCGCCATTAGCAAAACTGCTAGGTGGAGCCTCAGGGTTTTAAGACTGCGGTATTCAATTGGAGTTTGGTTAGTGGTAATCACAAGTTGGCTCCATTGATTGCTCTGATAATTACATTGGGTCTCTTCTCTGTAGAAACCATCGGGCAGTTACGCCCTTCTTACCCTCGCTTTTCCGATAGGCCGTTAATCAAGCGACCCCACCACATCACATGTCGAGCTTGGAATCCCCTGCTTTAGTGGAAGTCGAGCGAGTTTTTACTCGTTCCGAATGAACTATTGTTATGAACCCTTGGGACTCATCCCTTGACCCATCACCAACTCAGGAATGTAAGTGCTGGGACATTGCCTTACGAGTTTCTTTCGGTGTCTCTTCTGCTCTATAACGGTTTGGCAGTGTCCAAGGTTAGGTCTTTTTTCAGACGATTCACGATTAAGTTATCCCGGTGTTCTCCCTGTTAGCGGTGTTACCAACGAACCGTTCGTCAGCTTCAGTCCCGCCCTGCTGCCAGCTTCCGTCTGGTGATTAACCTCACGGTGGCCAGATAAGGATTCACGTGATTCCTTCACGGGAGAGGCTTGGTAACACGATTACTGACCGTGCCCTCACTCTCATAGTTCATTCAGTTGTCAAGGTTCGGTAATCACTACCTTAGAGGTTCGGTAAACCCTGTATGGATTCCCTAATTTCTCTCGCGTTTCCCTGGTGGGTCTCGCGTTCAGATAGGAGTCGGTTGGTCTGTTTTCAGCCCCTTTCGGTGGCTTAAATTGACAGTTCCGATGTTCCGGAAACCAAGCCCTAGCTTATGTTTGGCTTACGCCGCGACTTTCGCTAGGAACGAGCCGCACCGTCCCACCTTATAACCCGCTGCCGTCAGCATGGAAGAGAGATAAGCGCAGACGGACCCTTTGCCATTAGTTCCCCCAACGTGGAGGATAGAGACACGGTGGTGGGGGTTGTCTAGGTACCCTAAAAGCGCTATAATGCGTTCCAATCCGAGGTGGACACCAAAACGTTGGAAGGGTTGGAGGAGTTGGTTATTGGTAAATCTGAATTGATTATCCTTCATCTTTGACCCGCAGGATTAACTCTCCTATGCTAAGGTAGCTTCATGATAAATTTATTGAGCCGCACTTTTTGATTGAAATGCCAACAAAAGAACCATTAGCAGCAAGAAGAACTCGCCTCCTGTTGATTATATGGAATATAGGAGGTGGTGAGATTGGAGTAAAAAAATCCCTAATCAACGCACGAGTCAAGCGGAAGCATGAGAAGATCGGTGACTATGAGGAAGCTTTTAAGGATTTGAGAGAAGCAGAAGCTATCACCCTGAGCAGTGAAAAACGTTCCGGACTGGTTTACCTTACCAGTAAGGGTTTACAAATGTTAGACGAAGGGTTGAGAAATGGGGAATTCCAGTTTGATGGCAGTCAGATAGGGAGCAGGGTAGGTAATGCCCTCCTCAAATGGATTCGTAACTCAAATGGGAAGGTGTCGCAAACCCTGACCACAGACCAGATCCAGTCCTACGAACAGTTTAAGCAATTAGCCTTGGATGTTTACCATCGCCTCAATCGGGATTATAACTACGACAGGTTAGTACCCATTTATCATCTGAGAAGGGAAATAGGGAAAAAAGTCACTCGCTTTCAGTTCGATGATTGGCTCTTAGAAATGCAAGCCCATGACATTTTACAGCTCATGGAAGGCAGCTTACCAGACTCAGATCCCAGCAAAATTGAAGACTCTATGACTACAGAACTGAGCGGTTGGCGCTGCTATGTTAAACTATTGTTGCCATAAGGAGAATTGATGATGAGCTACCCATCGACCCTAGTAGTTAGTGGACTAGCCGTCTAGTCCCAATGGGAGAGTGTCTCTCCTGTCCCTACCCGAAGGGGCAGTAGCAGCAATGAGACTGTCTCACAGCTAGAGGGAAATGCCTAATTCAATTGCCGTCTAGGGTGTTGGAGGGCTAAGGGAAGTCCAGCAAGCTTCACTTTATGTTCACCTTGCTGCCTCGTCATGATAGAGGAGCGAAAACTAGAATGATACGCTCTAGCCAAAATGGCAAGCGGTAAATGTGAAAGATGGTTTGTCTACGCCATCGTATAGGCACCACACCGCCGGGGTATTGAGCAACCTAAACTGGACGAATCTAACTATTGTGGAACGAGAAAACCTCCACTGGGTCTGAGCAATCAGTAGGGAAGCTGTAAAGTGAACCAATTCCCAGGGGAGACAGGACTACACTAAGAAGCGAATGCTGCCTAGACGAAAGTCGAGGGCAATAAATAACCCGGTAGATAGGTAATGCCTATCCGAAAGGAGAGCTGACGTAGTGTAGGGTGAAACGTAATTACAAATCCGTTCGTATAGGATTTGTAATCTGAAACTGGAACTTGAGACCCAATGTTCTCCATAAGTTTGAGAGCGTTATGGTTAATCGCTAATGGCGGAGATGATTGGTCAAATCTAAGGATTAATAAAGCCACTTGACTGCCTGATGGTAGGAATAGTCCTGAAAAACCAGTCCGCTAGAAATGGGAATTAACGCGCCGGGCGTGCAAGTTTCTAAGCACCCGGCTCCTGGTGTATCATCCTACTCGCTGGCGCGTTTACTCCTCATTACTTGTGTCGGCTTTCAGGTCTCATTCAGATTGGGCTTTGAGTCCTTAAATTCCAACCTCCTCGCCATTGACGTTTGCCCGACGCCTCTAACTTCTGAGGAGCTTTGAGTTTCAAGTTCCAGCTAATGGAAAGGCAAAATCGCAAGTGATAAGGGATTTTACCGTTACGTTTCACCCTCTCCTACGTCAGCTCCCCTTTCGAGTAGACATTTGCCTATCTGCCGGGTTATTGATTCCCCTGAACTTTCGTCCTGGCAGCGTTCGCTTTTTAGGAGAGTCCTTTCTCCCCAGGGAGTTGGTTCGCTTTACAGCTTCCCTACTGATTTCTCAGACCCTGTGGAGGTTAACTCGTTCCACAATAGTTAGATACGTCTGACGGCGGGCTGCTCCATCCCCCGGCGGCGTGGTGTCTACGCGATGACGATTCCAGTCCATCTTTCACATATGCCGCATACCGTTTTGGTTAGAGTGTAACAGTACCGCTTTCACTCATTACCTATGACGAGGTTGCAAGCTTTGCTTTATGCTCACCATATCAGACTTTCCCTAGGCCGCTACCATCATCGGACTGATAGTAGCTTGGCCATTTAACCCTCTAGCTGTGAAACTCCGGCATTACTGCCAAAGCTTCTTCGGGCGGGAACCGGGGAAGACACTTCCCATGGGGTTTTACCCACTAACTACTGCGACTTTCGAGCCGCACTGAACCTTTAGGTCTCACCAATTCGCCTATCGACCCCCCAGAGATGCTCTTGTCGAGGAAAAGACAGAGCGGGATTTGTATGCCGATACGAAAGCCCAACGAGGTTGTGCTTCGGTATATTAGACGCTTTTTCCGGTGAGTGCGTACCTATTTCTAGGATACCTGTTAACCATGGATTCTCCCCATTAGCGCCAGTGCGCCTTTCGGCTCTGATTGCGCCCTGTCCCCAGCTTCACGCCCCGGAGGCTAACCCGGCGAGCCTGCTTGAATTCACAGTCGCGTGTGGGCAGATAGAGATTCGCTTATCCCTTAAGCGGTTGGACTTGGAAGACTGATTGCTGACCAGCTCCTCACCAACATTCCTGATTTAGTTGTCAAGGTGTAGTGCACCTAGCCTGAGATTATAGTTTTGGCCTATTAAGCCGCGACTTTTTCGCTCAGAACGAGTCGCCCTTTCTCATATACTTGCCACTTAAGCGATGCTAGTGATGCAAAGTAATGGTAGATCCACACTCAAACCCTTATCAAAGGAAGGTTTCAGCAGGCTACCATCATTACAATGCAGCACTACCGAATATGAGTCATGGTAAAAAAGTAGTCATTTTTTCTCTATCTCTCCTAATACAGAGCGTGGTACACTGACTTCTATCACTACTTCTGGTTTTCGTGCTATGGGCTGGCTAAAAGAGGAGGTAATACCCTTTTCATAATTAGAAGCGATCGCCAAGATAGCTCCCCCCAATATACTAATTGGAGACAAGATTGAGTCAACTGCCCACAGATAAACTTGGGCCAAGATAAACAACACTGCAAAGCTAACAAGCCAGAATTTTATCGCCACAGTCTCTCCTGCAAGAAAATACAATCTTCAACAATACCCATCGTTGGAGCGATGGGTATTATTGTACTTTCCCTAGACAGTAGCTGCTACTTTTTCTTCAGCACCCGCAGTCAAGTATTCGTATGTTTCCCGCATTTTCAGACCCACCAGAACTTGGAATAAACCAGAACCATTATTAGAACCAGGAGCATCTTTGTGCTTGAGTAACAGCTCAGTCATTTCTCCGTAATACTTAGTCCCGGTCTTACTGAGATGGCTTTCGATGTAAATCATCTCTTCCAAATTATCAAACTGACCGTCCACTTCCAGGACAGAGACTTCGTTCCCGTAGTAGTTATCCGGTCCGTAGTACAGCTTAATGCCAGGATAAGCACAGGTCAGCTTGCGACCGCAAGGTCTCCAGTCAATGGTGGATCCTTCGTCAAACAAATAAGCAGGGGAGAAACCTTCTATTCCTTCCCTTTGCATTAGACGCACCCGCAGCAGTTTATTTTCTTGATCCTCAATTAGTTTACTAGGCAAAATCTGGATCACCACATCCGCATGTTCCCTTTGGGGTTCGATGTAGGCGCTAAAATCAGGTTTTCTGGCATTAATAGAGGCGAGGATGTCTTCGTAGGTGTGACCCCGCTCTGCCATATCCCGTTGGATTTTCCAACTGATTTTGACCTCATCGCTGATATCTAGGTAAACCCCAAAGTCAATCAGGGAGCGTACTCGCTCGTCAAATAAAGGATGTAAACCTTCCACCACAATCACCTTATTGGGTTTTATGGGTTCTGGAGGATCCAGTTCTCCCGTTTCGTGGTTGTAAATAGGCTTCTGTATTGCTTGACCATTTTTGAGGGCTTTGATTTGCTCGTACATCAGGTCAAAGTTGTTTGCCTTGGGATTGAGCGCCGTCACCCCAGCTACTTTTCTCTGTTTTCGATCCAGACTGTGATAGTCGTCCAAACAGATGACTGTCATAAACTCTTCACCGAACAAATCTGTCAAACGACGTAAAAATGTTGATTTTCCACATCCGGAGTCCCCCGCAACTCCTATAATAACAACTTGATCGAGCTTACTTGTCATTACTTCCCTCTATTGCTAAACTGATTTTTAAATCATTTAATTAAGCATTCTTCACTATACAGAGGAATTGCTTCCTCTCAACTACCCCACCCGCGCCCTCAAGGACAATGAGGCCGGACCAGGCAGATTTACTTAGTAAAGATTTAGATTTATTTTACCATCAGAAAGGCTGTCTACCAAGAAAATTTTTTTGAATTTTATTTTTACCATCAGGCATCGCCCCCTCATATATTAAGATTGTTTGGCATTTAGGGCGGATAATGATATTATTGTCATCTATATGATACTATCACCAAATTAAATCTAACCTTGGAAGAAATTGAAAAAATGTACAGTCTGACAGAGTTTGACAACCGCATGTTTGTGTATGAGGTAGCAGGTTTAAGCCAAGAAGGTTTAGCCTACCCGATTCGCAATAGCGGCACCACTTATATTAATGTACCATTAAAGCGTATGAATCAGGAAATGGTACGGATTCAGCGCATGGGGGGCAAAATCCTTAGCATTAAGCCAAAAGGTGCCGACACGACGACTGCTACAATTAAGAAAGAAGCACCAGCACCACAGAAAAAGAAAGCGAAAGGGAAAATTCCCGTCAATACCTACCGTCCCAAGAATCCTTTAGTTGGGAAGTGTGTTGAGAATACGGAGCTAGTTGGGGAAGGGGGAATCGGGACTGTACGTCACCTCATTTTTGATATTTCCGGCAGCGATCTAACCTATGTAGAAGGTCAAAGTATCGGTATTATTCCCCCAGGAAAAGACGACAAGGGTAAACCCCACAAACTGAGATTGTACTCCATTGGTTCTACTCGTCATGGCGATCGCCTTGATGACAAAACTGTTTCTCTCTGCGTCCGGGAGTTAGTTTACCAGGACCCGAAAAGTGGCAAAACCATTAAGGGGGTTTGCTCCAGCTACCTCTGCGCTTTAGAAAATGGAGAAGACGTGAAAATTACTGGTCCTGTAGGGAAGGAAATGCTCTTACCCGACGATGAGGATGCCAATATCATTATGATGGCTACGGGAACGGGAATTGCTCCTTTCCGGGCTTATCTATGGCGCATGTTTAAAGAAAAGCATGAAGACTACAAATTTAAAGGCTTTGCTTGGCTGATTTTTGGCATTCCCACCACTCCTAACATTCTTTATAAGGAAGAATTGGAGAAGTTGCAGGCAGAATATAAGGACCATTTCCGCCTCACCTACGCTATCAGTCGGGAACAGAAGAACACTGAAGGGGGCAGAATGTACATCCAGCACCGGGTTGCAGAGCATGCTCAAGAACTTTGGGAGTTGATTCAGCAGCCCAAGACTCACACCTACATATGCGGTCTGAAGGGAATGGAAGGTGGAATTGACGATGCTTTAAAGGCAGCAGCAGCCAAGAAAGATGTGCAATGGTCTGAATATCGGACGAAAATGAAGAAAGAACACCGCTGGCACGTTGAAACTTACTAGTCCTAACCCCCCGGCATCATCAATGGCGGGGGGATTCGCGCATTTTTTCAGTTACGCTCCGCATCCTGCTATTACTTGCTGCCTGGGTTTCAGTCTCAATGCTGGTCCGATGCGGGAATTTCTCCTAACTCAGGAATGCTGAGACAAGCAGTTCAAGTAGAATCGCTTCTAAATCTAAAATCTAAATTTGATATACCCAGATTTATTCAAGAACATTACTCCTGATCCCCCCCGGCTTTGCTATTTGCTAAGAATTATGTTAAATTTGATTAAGCAATTTGGATATAATTGTAATAAGTCCTTGACAAAAAGACCTTAATCAGGTAAAACAGATGAAAATTTCATGGAAAACAATATTACTGTGGATATTACCCGTCCTCGTGATTGGGTTTTTCCTCTGGCAAGGGGCATTTACTGGAGGTACCAGTAACTTTGGTAGCAATACCGCCAGCACCCGCATGACCTATGGTCGCTTTTTAGAATATTTGGATGGGGGACGAGTAACCAGCGTTGACCTTTATGAAGGAGGTCGGACAGCCATCGTAGAAGCATTTGACCCGGAACTGAATCGGAGCCAAAGGCTGCGAGTGGATTTACCCGGCAATTCTCCAGAATTGGTCGCCAAACTAAGATCCGCCAATATTAACCTCGATTCCCATCCTATCCGCAATACTGGTGCAATCTGGGGTTTCCTGGGCAATTTAATTTTCCCGGTTCTCTTAATTGCTGCTTTGTTTTTCCTCTTCCGTCGTTCTAGTAATATGCCTGGTGGACCGGGTCAAGCCATGAATTTTGGCAAATCGAGAGCCCGTTTCCAAATGGAAGCCACAACTGGGATTATGTTTGACGATGTGGCTGGGATCGACGAAGCGAAAGAGGAATTACAAGAAGTGGTAACCTTCCTGAAACAACCGGAACGATTTACCGCTGTGGGTGCTCGCATTCCCAAAGGGGTGTTGTTAGTTGGTCCTCCGGGAACGGGGAAAACCCTCCTGGCTAAGGCGATCGCCGGTGAAGCAGAGGTTCCTTTCTTCAGCATTTCCGGTTCGGAATTTGTGGAGATGTTCGTTGGTGTAGGGGCTTCCCGAGTGCGGGACTTGTTCAAAAAGGCGAAAGAGAATGCTCCCTGTTTGATTTTCATCGATGAAATCGACGCAGTGGGTCGCCAACGGGGGGCTGGTATCGGCGGTGGTAACGATGAACGGGAGCAAACCCTGAACCAACTGTTAACGGAAATGGATGGTTTTGAGGGCAATACTGGGATTATCATTATTGCTGCTACCAACCGTTCTGATGTTTTGGATTCTGCTCTCATGCGTCCGGGACGATTTGACCGTCAGGTAATGGTGGATGCTCCCGATATTAAGGGTCGTCTGGGTATTTTAGACGTTCACGCCCGCAATAAAAAAATTGCTACCGAGGTTTCCCTGGAGGCGATCGCCCGTCGGACTCCTGGATTTACCGGGGCAGATCTGGCGAATTTGCTCAATGAAGCGGCGATTTTGACGGCGCGACGGCGTAAAGAAGCCATCACGATGCTAGAAATCGACGATGCTGTAGACCGGGTGATTGCTGGAATGGAAGGAACCCCCTTGATAGATAGTAAGAGTAAGCGACTGATTGCTTATCATGAAATCGGTCACGCTATTGTGGGGACTTTACTCAAAGACCACGACCCGGTGCAGAAAGTAACTTTGATTCCCCGAGGACAAGCTCAAGGTTTGACCTGGTTTACCCCCAATGAAGAGCAGGGTTTGATCACGAGAGCGCAATTATTAGCTCGCATTGCTGGTGCAATGGGGGGTCGCGCTGCTGAGGAAGAAATCTTCGGTTACGATGAAGTGACTACTGGTGCTGGGGGGGACTTGCAACAAGTTACCGATATGGCGCGGCAAATGGTAACTCGCTTTGGTATGAGCACTTTGGGACCAGTATCTTTGGAAAGTCAAACTGGGGAGGTATTTCTCGGTAATGGTTTGATGAACCGCTCAGAATACTCGGAGGAAGTAGCTGTACGGATCGATGACCAAGTCAGGGAATTAGCGGAACTGGGTCACAATATGGCCAGGAAAATTATCCAGGAACAAAGGATTGTAATTGACCGTTTGGTGGATTTGTTGATTGAAAGGGAAACCATTAACGGTGAAGAGTTTCGGCAAATTGTAGCGGAGTACGCTGAAGTGCCGGAAAAAGAGCAGTTTGTCCCTCAATTATAATTCCCTGTTGGGTGGGCACTGCCCACCGCAAACGCTGTAGAGACGTAGAGGTGAGCCATTGATGATGCTCCCCTCCTACCGCATAGGTAATTTGGGTGGGCGATGCCCACTCAAGGAACTTCGTTTTTCTTTCTCATAGCTTGAGAATTAAATATGAATAATTAAAGAATCTTTACTCATCTCTATCAATTCATGTTGAGTAAATAGTTCAACTAACTGTTCGATATTTTTGATTAATAAAATTTCAAGGTCATTATTGCTAATATTACCCGTAGTAATAAAAAGCAATTTATAAGGCTTTTTATATAAAATCAAAGACTGGAAAAAATCATTGTCTTTAGTAATTACAATACGCTTCTCCTTCAGGGATAAGGCATTAATTTCTGTATCAGGTGTTGCATTTTTTAAAGGTAAATCTTTCGTGTGAATGGTATCGTAACCCAACCTTTGTAAGCAACGGACAATGCGAACAGGTAATTGGGCATCAACCAAAAATTTCATCGAATTAAATTTAAACTAACTGAGAAATACTTTTAACTTGAGTTAAGCGAGTCGCAAAAGCTAAAGCGGCTAAAATATCTTCTCTTTCTAAATCATCATAATCGCTTAAAATATCTTCAATAGTCATACCAGAACTGAGTAATTCTAGGATAAATTCAACGGGATAGCGTAAACCTCTAATACAGGGTTTTCCATGACAGATATTAGACTGAATTGTTATCCTTTGTAATAGATTGTTTTTCATAGATGTTTTTACCTCAAAAAAATTAATTGATAATATACATATCAAGAATCAGCAAGTCGAGGGTTTGAAAATTTCAAATTTGGATAAAGTTTAGTTTCTTTTTTATTCTCTTCATAGGGGCCTAAAAAACGCTCTCCGTTGAAATGAATTAAGTGACTGGGAGCGTCAGCAACCCAAACTTCGGTTTCCCAACTAATATCTCCCAGGTACTTCGCCATTGTCTTTCGATTTGGGAAAGCGGTTACATAAATGAGTCCAGCGATGCTATCTGCAAACAAGTTAGCTAATTCAGAGTGTCGCTTTCCATCTACTGGTCCACGACTGGTGACGGACTCGATTAGTAGCAGCCAGTTTTTTGAACGGTGATACAACACAACATCAGGGAATTTCCCGTGGCTATCAAAGCTAAGACCCAAACTTTTCAAGGTTTCTTCGTCGAAGTGGCCCATTTTTGAGCCAGTGTCCCCAACATAGAGCACTTCTGCACCAGGTGCATATCGCGGACCGAATTTGGTAATGATGTCCTTGATGAGTTGGCTGTGCTTACCAGGAGTGAGGGCTAACTCTTTGCTGTCGTTGATTTTTAGCGGTATCATTACCATATGCCGTTTCTTGGAGTATTGCTCTGCTAGAGTGTCTCTATGTTTAAGGTATTCAACCAGTTTGGCATTCCATGAATCTGTACCAAAAGAGCGAATCAGCTCTAGGGTATCTGGGGTAATTTGATAGCACCATTTCGGGCTGTTTACGGCCCGATCTGGCTTGTCCGGGTTGCTTACAGCGATTCCTGCATCGACAAACTGGTGTATAGTATCTTTCCTGATAGTCTCTCGGGTGTTTTCGGCATATTGCTTCCCATAGTGCTCTCCCATAAACTTCATGATTGGCTTGATGCCCAGTAGGGGTGTACTGGCTTGGCTCCAGGAATCTCCAGGCTTTAAATCAATCAATGCCAATAGAACCAGAGCAGAGCGTTCATTAAGCTGTTTTCGAGGTAATTTCAGAGCAGTCAAGATGGACAAGGCATCAGTGGTGTAGCGCTGAATCATAAGGGGATTTCTTAAGTGTTGTTCTGTTATACTTTCAATTTCTGAATCCAGCAGACGGTCAATCTCTTCCCGTGTCAGGTTTGTTTCTGTTACTTGTTCCCCAAGCCGGATTAGAGTTTCCAGATCTGGGTAGTGTAAGGCTCTGAGGTCTGTGGCATTGACCTGTGTGTGTCCAGAGAACTGCCGGAAATAGAGGTCCAGCAAGGTTGAGTTGAGATAGACAGCTAACCCCTTGGCAAGGATAGGGGCTAGTCCAGCTTTATTTTGATGAAATACGTTCAGATGATTCTCGAATCCCACTTTCTCACCAGGGACATGGTCTGGGGTATGAAGGGCAGCAATGATTCGCCGTTTCTCTTCCTTAGGGCTGAAGCGTTTGGTCAGGACATACCACCCATTGGTCATAAGCCAGGGATCGCTCTGCTCACTGGATTGGATAGCGTTGGGTTTTTTCCCTTCGGGTTTTGGCCACTGGATGTAGTTACCACTGAAATGACTAGGATAAATGAGGGGATAGGTTCCCTTTTCTGCCTGTTGTCGTAAGTCTGGACGAAGTCGGAAATCCACTACGGGTCCGGTGGACACCTGAATCCCTAGGTCTGCTAATGAGTGAGAGAACACACTAATACGGTTTATCACCATTTGATCCACGTCGCTGGCTGCAATATGAATGAAGCGCTCTGGATCAGTTGGCTGAACCACTTGGTCAAAAGTGACGCTTCGTCTGGTCATCTCCTGGAAATTTGGACCACTGCTGGAGGTTATTACTACCTTTTCCTGGTTCTGACCTTTTATAGCATGTAAGATGATGTTCTCCTGTAGAACCTCATCATCTTTGAAAGTCAAGGTTCTTGAGTGGAAAAGGTGCAGCTGACGGATAGCCATTTGCTCTAGGAAGAATTGGCGGAAAGCCTTGAAGTAAGCACCGTTACAGAATGAGCGGGGAACGATAGCTACTATTTCACCCCCAGGGGACAGAAGTTTGATGGCTAGAGCGAGAAAAGCACTATATAAGTTGCTGGTTTCTATGCCGATTTGCCTTAACCAGGTGCGGTGAAGAGAGTTGCTGCCAATCTTCTTATAGGGTGGATTCATGATACAGTGGGTGAATTGAGGGTGTTGGACTGGAAACAAACTGCCCTGGGTTCTGATTTGCTCTCTACCCCACTGTATGAAATCTGTCTGTGTAACAGTGCCGGAAATCTTGATTCCTGCTGGAACCCCTGGGTAAGTGCAATTCGCCAAAGTAGACTTGCTGTAGTCTACCATAAGGGGTTCTAGCTCATAGATTTCTGCTTGAATGCTGGCTGGCTTAATGGGGCGGGACGACATTTCTTCTATCAAAGCAGCAGTCAGAGTGCCGGTTCCTGCCCCTGGATCCAAGAGGACAATGTGAGCTGAGGTATTGTGGAAGAGGGAAGCCATGAAGGAGGCTACAGGTAGTGGTGTCAGGTATTGACCTAACTCACGACTTTTTTTGGGGTCTAGTTTATGAAAAGCTTCTAGTCGGTATATATCTGCCTGCTGGAGGGGAGAAATCCTCTTTTGACTATCCGCACTTAAATTGAATACTTTCATCTCTTTTAACATAATTACCCACCCATGAAGGTGGGCAATGCTCACCCTACCCTATTCCCTCTTTAGCAAGGGGAAGGCGATCGCGTCCCGAATACTAGCAGCATCGGTTAATAACATTACTAAGCGATCTATGCCAATACCTAAGCCCACAGTGGGGGGCATTCCGTATTCTAACGCCGTTAAGAAGTCTTCGTCAACGCTGTGAAGCTCACTATCTCCTGCTGCTTTTTTAGCTGCTTGAGCTTCTAAGCGCTGGCGCTGATCCATGGGATCCGTTAGCTCGGAAAAGCCGTTCGCCAGTTCTCGTCCCACAATAAATAATTCAAATCTTTCTACTAAACCGGGTTTGGAGCGATGGGGTTTAGCGAGGGGGGATATTTCTATGGGATAGTCTAAGACAAAAGTTGGTTGTAGGAGGGTGGGTTCTACTTTTTGCTCGAAGGCTTCATTGAGCATTTCTCCCAAAGATTTGCAACCGTCAGAAATGTCAATTACAGCAGCAGTACAAGCTGCTTTTGCTGCCTCTATATCGGAGAATTGAGTAAAATCTAACCCTGTTATTTCTTGGACTAAATTCTGCATGGTTTCCCGACGCCAAGGGGTTCCTAGATGAATTAATTTCCCTTGATAATTGACTTCTGTGGTACCTAAAACTTCTTCGGCGACTGTTTTGATTAAATCTTCCGTTAGGTTCATCATATCGTTATAATCGCCGTAGGCTTGATATACTTCTATGGAAGTAAATTCCGGGTTGTGACGGGTGGAAACTCCTTCGTTGCGGAAGACGCGCCCTAATTCAAATACTTTTTCAAATCCCCCTACTACTAACCGTTTCAGGTGCAATTCTGTGGCTATGCGGAGATATAAATCCATCTCCAAAGTATTGTGGTAAGTAATAAATGGACGAGCTTCTGCGCCCCCTGCTTGGGATTGCAATACGGGGGTTTCTATTTCAAGGAAGTCTCGCTCTTCTAAATAGCGTCTTATTCTGGCTGTTATTCGTGCCCGGCGGCGAAATATTTCTCGCGCTCCTGGGTTGACTATTAAGTCTATATACCTTTGACGATAGCGCTTTTCTGTATCCGTTAAACCGTGCCATTTATCCGGTAAGGGGAGGAGAGATTTTGTGAGGATAGTATAGTGGATCACATAGATAGATAGTTCCCCTTTATCGGTTCTTTTAATGGTTCCTTTGACCCCGATTATATCCCCCACGTCTGTTAGCTTTTTCAGGTTGTTGAAAGGTTGGGGTAGCTCCGTCATATTACCATTTATGCGCTTCTTTTCCAGGTAAAGCTGAATGGTTCCTTTCTCGTCTTGGAGGTTGAAAAAAGCTAGTTTACCGAAGACGCGACGGGCGATAATCCTGCCTGCAATTGCTACTTCATCTTCTACTTCTTCTCCCTTCCCTAAGTCTGCATATTTGGCTTGTAATTTTGTGGTAGAATGGGTGGATTCCCATTTATAAGCGTAAGGGGTTAATCCCAAACTTTTGATTTGGGTCACTTTTTCCAAGCGAGTGACGCGGATTTCTGCAAGAGTGCAAATGTGGGGTTGTTCGGGTTGGGATTGGTTGGACATGAATAAGTAGTTGAATTGCCTAAACTTTACTTCAATTATAACATATAATGTCAAGAAACTGGAGAATTTGATTTCACTTTTGAAATTTACCGATGAACATCAGCAAAATTGGACAACAGGGGCAGATCGCTATCCCGCGCGTCATTCTACAACAATTGAACTTGCAGCAGGGCGATCTGGGGGTGGGGCACTAAGGTGCCCCACCCGCCAGATCTGTTACCACAGATCGCCTTGCCTTTATCCACCGGGACAATGTTCCAACTTGCCCCAATTAGTTTACTATAGCATATAGATCTGGGCGTCGTCATTCATCTCACGCCATAATCTTTGATTTGGCGTGAGCCTTCTGCCGACATCAAGGTAAATTTTCGTAATCGCAAAGAGGTCATTCACGTTCAGCTCATCACCTAATGCTTCTATCTTGTGGTATAATTTCATACAGTGAGTTTTTGAGGAACCCATGGAACAAATCCTGACTGTATGCATTGGCTTAGAGACTACCGACGAACAGTATCGCGCTCTGACCGATACTGCGGTGGCATTTGCTGATGCTTGCAGCTGGATTAACGAAACGGTGAATCCTAGGCTGACCAACCGAAATAGTATTCAGGCAGTCTGTTATAGGGAAGCCAAAGCCAAATTTGGTTTAACGGCCAACCATGTTGTTCTTGCTCTGTGCCAGGGTAGCAGCCAATAGACTGGCCACTAAGGCTAAGAAAAGCAAACCCAAAGATTTTGCCCCTACCAGCTTTGATTGCGATTCCAGAACGTTTCGGATTATCGAGGATGGGTTTCTGGTAAGCCTAAGCACTACTGGGAAACGAATCAAAGTCCCCCCGGCCCCCGGCATTGATTAATGGCGGGGGGCGGGGGTCAGTCGATACCATGTAGAGCGATTGAAGGGGCAAAATCCCACTAGTGCTCAGGTTTGCCTGCACAAAGACGGTAAATTCTATATACACGTCCAGATTAAGTCAGAGCCTCCCAATGTGCCTGACACCCAAGAGGTTATCGGGGTGGATTTCGGGAGGCGAGATATTGCTGTAACCAGTACTGGCCAATCATGGTCAGGCGAGGCTTTAAACAAAACCAGAGATAGGTTCTCTAGGGTTAGAGCTTCTCTCCAAAGAAAAGTGTCCCAAGGCACACGTAGTTCCCGACGTAGATGTCGGGAGGTATTGAAACGGTTATCGGGACGGGAGAGAAGATTCCAAACCTCGCGCCAAGGCGCTAAGACGCAAAGGAACACAATTACACCCCTACTGCGGGATAGCACCGTCTCCTCCTCATCCTTCGCGGGCTTTGCGTCTTTGCGTGACCAAACGTGGATGAATCATAACGTCTCGTGCGGCTCGATCAAGCGCGAAAGTAGCCGCTCGGAGACTCGCAGAGAGCGCGGCGTAAGCCAAACATAAGCTATTGCTCAGTTTTCGGGACATCGGAACTGCCAATCTAGGCCACCGAAAGGGGCTGAAAACAGACCAACCGACTCCTACCTGAACGAGAGACCCGCAAGGGAAACAAGAGAGAAATTAGGGAATCCAAATAGGGTTACCGAACCTCTAAGGTAGTGATTACCAAAACCTTGACAACTGAATGAACTATGAGAGTGAGGGCACGGTCAGAAATCGTGTAACCGAGCCTCTCCCGTGAAGGAATCACGTGAATCCCCTGCTCCTGCGCAGCCGCGCCTCCGGGCTGGCCACTGTGAGGTTAATCACCAGGCTGAAGCTGGCAACAGGGCGGGACTGGAGCTGACGAGCGGGACGCCTTGGGCGGCACCTTCGGTGTCGTCGGTAACACCGCTAACAGGGAGAATACCGGGATAACTTAACGTGAATCATCTGAGAAAAGACCTAATATGAGACACTGCTTTGATGGCCGCTACACACGACAGAAGAGACACCGAAAAAGGCTCGTAAGGGGAAAGACAGCCACTTACATTCCTGAGCTGGTGATGACACAAGGGATGAGTCCCAAGGGTTCATAGCAATAGTTTGTTCGGAACTCGTGATTACTCGCTCAACTTCCATCAAAGCAGGGGATTCCAAGCCCAACAGGTGAGATGGTGGAACCGACTGATTATCGGTTTATCGGAAGGGTGAGGGTAAGAAGGGCGTAACTGCCCGATGGTTTCTACAGAGAAGAAAACCAACGTAATTATCAGAGCGATACAAGGAGCCTGAACTGTGCAAGTCACTAACCATGCTTCAATCGAATACCGCAGTCTGAGAGACTTACGACTTCACCTAGCAGTGTGCGGCTCGTTTCTTGTGAAAGTCGCGGCGTAAGCCAAACATAAGCAAGAGCCTGCTCAGGTGCGGCTGCACAGGAGCAGGGGTTTCCGGGACACCGTCTCCGATAATCTAAGGGGATGACCGAACCTTGACAACTGAATGAACTATGAGGGTGAAAGCCCCTCCCGTGAAGGAATCACGTGAATCTTTATCTGGCCACTGTGAGGTTAATCACCAGGCAGAAGCTGGCAACAGGGCGGAACTGAAGCTATCGAGCGGTTCGATGGTAACACCGCTAACAAGGAGAACACCGGGATAACTTAAAGTGAATCATCTACGAAAAGACTTAAGGTAAGACACTGCCAAATCGCGTATTGCAGAAAAGATACCGAAAGAAACTCGCAAGGCCAATTGCTTGCACTTGCATTCCTGAGTTGGTAATGAGGTCAATGGATGAGTCCCAAGGGTTCGTAACAATAGTTCGTTCGGAACGAGTAAAAACTCGCTCAACTTCCACAGAAACAGGGGATTCCAAGCCCAACCTGACTGCCGTGTGCGCAGGAGCAGGCATGTGAAGTGGTGGGGTCGCCGTCTTGGTGCGCTTTCCACCTCTCGGCATCGCGGATGGCGAGAGGTGGGTCGCACCGCTGATTAACGGCTTAACGGAAGGGCGAGGGTAAGAGAAGGCGTAACTGCCTGATGGTTTCTACAGAGAAGAGACCCAATGTAATTATCAGAGCGACTAAATGAGGTCAAAATTGTGAATATCACTAACCCGACTTCAATCGAATACCGCAGTTTAAAAGCCTTGAGGCTCCACTTAGCAGCATTCCTGCTAGCGGGGAAGATTGGCCGGAGGGCTGACGACGTCTGGCTATCAAGGGTAAACCCTTAGGAGCGGCTAAACGCCAGTTTACATCAAAGCAGATAGAGAAAGCTTTCCCAGAAGTTCCCTGGAAAGTCAATAACCACGTGATGGTTAAAGGTGATGCCTCACCCTACAATGGGAACATTCCCTACTGGGTTGGTCGAAATTCCAAATTATATAATGGGCCAACTGCTGAAGCAATTAAGCGACAGAAAGGCATATGTCCGCATTGCAACCGTAAGTTCATGGAGATAGACGGTGCCGTGGAGTTGCACCACATTGACGGTAACCATAACAACTGGAAACGTAAGAATCTAGTTGCCCTCCATCGGGAATGTCATCAGGCGCAAGCGATATACCGCAAGCGCATTAAAGACGGACTCGTAAAACGCGCCGTAAAGGTGTAGAAGCACCTGAGCTGTATGAGGTGAAAGTCTCACGTACAGTTCGTAGGAGAGGGGCGGGGTGGTAACATCCCCCTCGACTCTAATATACCTGCGGGCGCGAGAAATAAGCCTGAGGGCTGACGATGTCTGGAAGGATTTGCCGTGGAAGCAATTCCGTGGGCAGGTCTTTCGGTTACAGCGGTGCATCTTCAAAGCGCATGCATAACAATCACAAAGCTAAGGTCAAACGCTTACAACGGCTTCTGTTACAGAGTCGTGCAGCCCAGAGCTAGGGCCTACCGCTGAAGCCATAAGGCGACAGAAGGGAAAATGTGCTCATTGCAACCGATTGTTCATGGAGATAGATGGTCGTGTGGAGTTGCACCACCGAGATGGGAACCATAACAACTCGAAGAAGAAAAACCTAGTTGCTCTCCACCGATACTGCCACCAATTGCAGAAGGGACGCTAAGGGCGGCACCTTCGGTGTCACAATCCGCGCATAGTGGAAGGTATCGTTAAAGCGCGCCTCCCATTGGCATAGAAGCACCTGAGCCCCCGGCATTGATTAATGGCGGGGGGGAAACCCGCACGTCCGGGACGCCAAAGGCGGCACCTTCGGTGTCGTAGGAGAGGGGCGAGCTGCGTGGCAGCTCCCTCGACTCTAATCATTCAAATTATCCGTGAAGCCATAAAACACAAGGCTTCTATCGCCATTGAAGATTTGACAGGTATAAGGGAAAGGCTTAACGCACAGCCTCGGTCAAAAACCGAAAGAAGGCGCTCTAATTCGTGGGCCTTCTACCAACTCAGGCTATTTCTGGAATATAAAAGCATCCGGGAAGGGGTGAAGCTGTTGGCTGTACCTCCTGCATATACCAGCCAAACTTGCCACAAATGCCTCTCTATCCATCCAATAAAAGGGAAATCCTATAGGAATGGCAAGAGGTTCGTTTGTGGGCATTGTGGGAATAAATGTGATGCGGATTTGAATGGGGCTCGAATAATTCGATTGTGGGGTTGCATTGTAAACCAGCCCAGAGGCTCGGTAGGATTGGCTTGCCAACTCCCGCCAGGGCTACTGAAAGCCCACCCCCGCCATCAATCGATGCCGGGGGCAAGCGAGTGCGTGGGTAGTTTACCTCAATACTCTGATAGACTATATTTAACAATTTTGGTTAGAGGTTTTCTTGACATCCTCCCCTCCCTCAGCGTAGCGGGGAGGGGATTCCTAAGCATCGCTACTTAGGTTTCTGTTTCATTCCCTTCCGGGACTTTCGCAGCTGCCCTTTAGAGCTTTGTCTATCAGGTCTTACGCTCGCTCCTCATCTTATTAACTTTTCGGGCGTGCGCGCCCGAAAATCATTCTGACACGGATGAGCAAGGCCGCCAAAATATTCTTAGCTGCATTTATATCTCTCACGTGGGCAGTACTGCATTTCGGGCATTCCCATTCTCTGATATTCAGTGGCAGCTTATCTATTACGAAACCACAACTTCCACACCTCTTGCTGGATGGAAAGAAACGGTCAATTTTGATTAACTCCCGTCCGTACCACTCGCTCTTGTACTCAAGTTGCCGAACGAGTTCCCCCCAGCCTGCATCGCTAATGCTACGGGCTAAGGAGCGGTTTTTTACCATGTTTCTAACTGCCAAATCTTCTATGGCGGTCTGCGCGATAGCGCAGATCCGGTGCGGAGCACCGGGTCGCTTGGTTTTCACGAATCAGCCTGGTAGTTAGCTTTTGAAGGAAGTCTTTCCTGGCATCTGCAATCTTTGCGTGTGCCTTCGCTACTTTGAGTCTGGCCCTCCACCTATTATTTGACCCCAATTTCTTCCTGGACAAACTCTTTTGGGCGGCTTTGAGCCTTTTGAATTTCTGGTTAAAATGGCGTGGATTAGCAATTTTCTCTCCATTGCTAGTAGTAACCAAAGTACTCAAACCCATATCTAGCCCCACCTTGTTTTGACTGGGAGGCAAGGGCACAACGGTAGGGTCATCTACCAGAAGAGTTACAATTGCGAAGCAACCGCCCTTGGCATCCCATCGGTTAGATGGCTCTAATTTCACCGTAACGGTGGATGGAGTACACCCCTGGGGGATAGGACGGCTCCACACAATTTTATTGACCTTTCGGGCGTGCGCGCCCGAAAGGCTTTCCAGGCGCGCACGCCTGGAAAGTTAACTCAATTGAGCGGATTTTTGGTCTTAGCCAATTTGAGTTGCCTGTTTGCCCATTTGAAGGCAGAACGGGTAAACTCTGCACTCCCACCATTGCTTTTCTTTTTAAACCTGGGATACCGACTACGGTTTGCCCAAAAGTTAGCAAATGCAGTCTGTAGATGCCTCAGAGTCTGCTGGAGAGGAACGCTACTCACCTCGTTTAAAAAGCTCAACACAAGATTGTTTTTTCCATTAAGTCAACATAGAGGATATTTGGGTGTAACCTATCCGCTCCTTCCTTTCATACCACCCCTCAGTTCTGGCTGCCAGCGCTTTGTTGTATACCAATCGGGTACAGCCCAAGGTGCGGCGTAAGAGTTGCTCTTGCTCTGCATCCGGGTAGAATCTGTACCGATAGGCGCGTTGTACCATCTCTTTAGGGTGTTTTGAAGTACTTTTACATATTAGCGCGTATTTTGTGAGAAGTCAAGGGGAAGTTTAAAATAATGGCGCGCTATCCCTCCCCACCCCGTAAAACGCTTTCATATCGCGTTTTACTGAGGGTGGGGTCTCCCGCGCATTTGATGAACAAAACTATTGTAGCAACCTTAGTAGCAGCGGGTCAATTATTACTGACACAATCTGCTCAAGCTGTTACCTTCAACTTCAGTTGGCAAAGCGATGCTCCCGGGTTAACTCTTTTTGAAGGAGGCCCGGCTCATATAGCGACAGGAACGTTGGATATAAACGTGGGGCCAGGGGAACCTTTTACTGTAGGTAATGTTTCTAACGTAAATATAACTCTGACAGATGGAACTCACACTTTAAACCTAGACGATTCTTACTTACAGTCATTTAGTGGAACGACTAATGAAAACCTAACTAGGGCTAATAAAACTTTTTTAAGTTGTATTATGTTTACCTTTAAGTCAATAATAGTAGTATTTTTAAGCTTTTGAAATTTGTTGTGCTCTAAGTGTTAATAATGCTAATGTAAGCATACGAATAGATTATCATAGTGTTGCTAATAAATTCAACATAATTGCAAGCCAAGAAGACACACGAAACTCTTTCCAAGTAACACGAGTACCCTTTGACATACCCAACTACCTACCCATAGGTTTCTTAGGTGTAGTGGTAGGGTCAAACCAATGGAAAAGACACAAATGGCACTCTCATAAGGGGTATCCGTTACGCAGATGACGCGGTCTTTATCATCAAACCTGGTGCCGACACCAAGCGGCTCAGAGAAGATATCGACAGATTCCTGGAGACCAGGGGGCTACGAATTAACGAAGCTAAGACTAAGGTGAGTAAAGCTACGGATGGATTTGACTTCCTAGGGTGGCGCTTTCGGGTGAATTCCCGTGGAGTATTCAAATCCACACCGAGTTCCAAAAATTATGCGAACATAAAGGCCAAGATTAAAGCTACCTGGAAAAGTGGTGCAACCACGGAAGCTCGTCTGAAGAAGATTGAGTCACAGGTTCGTGGCTGGAGGCAATATCACTCACGCTGCGATACTCGTTCAGCATTCACTATGATCAGTCCATTACTGGGTCTGGCGTAAGTTGAGGGCTGAAAAGCGCAGGATGGCTCAGAAAGAAGCTGAGAGGGCACGACGGACGGCCACTAAAGGCAAAGTGCCGATTAAAGAGGCTGCAAAGCGCCAGCTCACATCAGAGCAGGTACGGAAAGCCTTCCCGGCAATTCCCTGGAAAGTCAATAGCCCCCGGCATTGATTAATGGCGGGGGTTAAAGGTGATGCCTCACCCTACGATGGGAATCTAACCTATTGGGTTGGCCGGAATTCCAAACCTCGCGCCAAGGCTAAGGGGCGCAAAGGAACGCAATTACACCCCAACTGCCCGATAGCACCGTCTCCTCCCCATCCTTCGCGGACTTTGCGTCTTTGCGTGACGCCGCCAACCGCTGAAGCTATTGAGCGTCAGAAGGGCAAATGTCCGCATTGCAACCGACTGTTTATGGAGAGAGATGGGGCTGTGGAGTTGCACCACATTGACGGCAACCATCACAACTCGAAGAAGAAAAACCTAGTTGCTCTACATCGGGACTGCCACCAAGCGCAAGCGGTGCATCGCAAGCGCATAAATAATGGTCTCGTAAAGCGCGCCTCCCATTGGCATAGAAGCACCTGAGCCCCCGGCATTGATTAATGGCGGGGGGGAAACTTGCACGTCCGGGACGCCAAAGGCGGCACCTTCGGTGTCGTAGGAGAGGGTCGGGATGGTAACATCCCACTCGACTCTAATTGACCAGGGGGCATCAGGAAGGGCACAAGCAGGCGATGGAAGAAATTGCCCGGAAACTGCTCCGTCAGGGCGCGCCCCCCTAAAACAAATCACTGCCCTGACAGGACTTAATCGTGCAGAATTGCAACGTTTAAGCAATTTAAATGAAAAATAATTGGTAACTCCCTCCAAAATCTTCTCCCACTCATAAAGCTCCATCTGTACTCATCTGTGGTTCAACAAATTCTACCTTCATCATCTTGTGAAAACCGATAGCATTTGGTATCACTTATTTCTAAACTTCCCCAGTATCTTCTTTGAGTTAGCAGGTAAACCTACTTCCCTAGCTGATTCTTACAGCTTCAGTTCCGTGGAAATCAAGGAATTAGCCTTTCGTCTGGATGGGGTGTTCTTACCGAAAACAGCACAACAGGACTTACCGATTTGTTTCTGTGAAGTGCAATTCCAGGAAGATGACCATTTTTATTCCCGCTTGTTGACGGAAATCTTTATTTACCTCCGTCAGAAACAGCCACCCAATGATTGGCTCGCCACCGTGCTGTATCCCAACCGCAGCATGGAAAGCTCACCTCCTGAGTGGTACCGGGAATTTTTTGCCAGTGGACGTATCCAGCGAATTTACCTGGATGAATTAACTGCCAAGACAGAACCTACCATGGGAATTGGAACTGCACAATTGATTGTTGGTAGTGAAAAGGGAGCGGGGAACTTAGCTAGAAAGCTCATTGCACAAGCACGAGCTAATATTGTTAATCCCGTTTCCCAGCAAGAGTTTGTAGAATTGATAGAAACGATTCTGGTATATAAGTTACCCAAGAAAAGTAGAGAGGAAATCGAAGCTATGTTAGGTTTGAGCGAACTTAGGCAAACCAAGGTTTATCAGGAAGCTAAATTAGAAGGGCGTCAAGAAGGACTTCAAGAAGGACTTCAAGAGGGGCGTCAGGAAGGGCACAAGCAGGCGATGGAAGAAATTGCCCGGAAACTGCTCCGTCAGGGCGCCCCCCTAAAACAAATCACTGCCCTGACAGGACTTAATCGTGCAGAATTGCAACGTTTAAGCAATTTAAATGAAAAATAATTGGTAACTCCCTCCAAAATCTTCTCCCACTCATAAAACTCCATCTGTACTCATCTGCGTTCATCCGCGTCCATCTGCGGTTCAACAAATCCGACAATCTGTTGGGTTTCGTTGCCTCAACCCAACCTACAATTGGGTAATGAGAAACTTTGCCTACGGTTTAACCACCCCAGAATGACCTTCAATATCTTCCACAGGCACAAATTGACCCCCTAAATGTCGTCCCAAGAACTCTTCTGCTATAGCGTAAAAATGGAGTCGATTTTCGGGACGGGCAAAACCATGTCCCTCGTCAGTATAGAGAGCATATTCTACTGGTTTCCCTGCTTTTTCCATAGCGGCGACAATTTGTTCGCTCTCTGCTTGCTTCACCCGTGGATCGTTAGCACCCTGTCCGATTAAAAGGGGTTTTTTAATTTTATCCACAAAAAAGAGGGGCGATCGCTCTTTCAAGAACTCTGGTTCTGTCTCCAAGTTCCCCACTCGATGTTGAAACTGAGCCATTAAAGGCTTCCAATAGGGAGGAATACTCTCCATTAAGGTTATCAGATTACTTGGTCCCACAATATCCACACCGCAAGCAAAGGTATCTGGGGTAAAAGTCAAACCTGCGAGAGTCGCATAACCCCCATAGGAACCTCCCATAATAGCAATCTTCTGCGGATCCCCTATTCCTTGTTCCACTAACCAATTTACTCCGTCGATTAAATCGTCGTGCATTGCTGCTCCCCACTGACGATTTCCTGCATTGAGAAAGGCTTTCCCATAGCCTGTAGAACCCCGGAAGTTCACCTGTAAGACGCCATAACCCCGGTTAGCTAACCACTGCACCATGGGATTATAACCCCAGGTATCCCGCGCCCAGGGACCCCCGTGAACTAAGAGAACGCAGGGTAAGTGTTTTTCTTCTCCCTGGGGTAGGGTGAGGTAACCATGAATAGTTAAACCGTCTCGTGCTTCATAGGTGATGGGTTTCATGGGTACCAGGGGTAAATCTTCCAATTCCGGTTTGTTGCTAAATAATAGGGTGGCAGATTTAGACTCCCGGTGGTATAAGTAGTAGTATACGGGACCATCATCTGTGAGGTAAGCTACAATCCACTTTTGGTTATCTAAGTCCCGACTGACGACGGAATATTCCCCAACACGAACCTTCCCTAGAGTAACAAAATCTTCGGCAATGGCTTCATCTAATATCTGCCATTCTACTTTATCCTTATAAAAGGCAACCGCTTCAATCCTTCTTGCGGTAGGATGGAAGAGAGTACCACTCACATCATATTCTTCGTCCGCAGCAATAATTTTTTCTTCTCTGGTGGTTAAATCCAATGCTAGTAATCGTTGGGTATTAGCATCATGAGAACCGATAATGTAGAGGGTATTGTCATCAGTACCAAAACCTACTGCTCCTCTTTCATCCTCCGGTCCCCAGTGACGCAAGATTTCCCATTGAGCGTCTACCTTTTCCCTATATAATAGGTCAGAACCGCCATCGGGTGTGGCTGCGGAAGCTACCAGAATCTCGAATTTACTATTAGCAGTCCAATCTACAATATTACCGGGGTTTTCTGTCTCGAATTCTACGGCACCATTTTGGAGGTTAATGCGGTAGACATCGAATTTTTGCCTGTCATGGAGGTTCAGCCCTACCAATATGGTATCAGGAAATTGGTGGTCTAAATCAATAACTTGGGCTTTTACCCCTTGAAAGGGAGTTAAATCTCTGACAATTGAGGTTTGGATATTGACGGAGTAAAGGTGAAAGTTTTCATCCCCGTCTGCGTCTTGGAGATAAATCAATTGTTGGGTATTATAAGTCCAGAAATAGGCTCTTATCCCACGTTTTTTGTCTGCTGTCAACTGTTTGGGAGTATCATCAGTCCCCAAAGTTTGTAACCAAACTTGCAGGACGTTTTTCTCGTCGGGAGCGATATAGGCGAGATATTTCCCATCTCTGGAGATTTTGGGACTGGTGCGGGATGGGTTATCGAAGAGGGTTTTTCTGGGTATTAGGGTTGTCATTTCGAACCGCAGATGAACGCAGATAAACGCAGATGGAGAGAGATTATTCTCTGGCTCTGCTTTTTACAATGTTAACACAAAATTGGCGGTGACATTTTGCACGTCATCCAGACTTTCTAGGGTATGAATTAATTTGAGGAGCGATACCCCTGTTTCCTCTTCGGTTACTTCTACGGTATTTTGAGGTATCCAACGTAATTCTACGTCCTTGACAGGGAAACCACAATCTTTTAAAGAGCGGTGTACTATTTCTATCTTAGCTACTTGAGCAAATACTTCTGCACCCTGAGTTTCCTCTTCACAAATCATTTCATATCTCTCGGCGTCTGCTAGGAGTGACGCTTCTAAGAGTTTTTCTTCGTCTATTTCTCCTTCTAAGAGGATAACTCCAAATTGTGCAAATATCCAGCTAACACAGCCCGTTTCTCCTAGGTTACCACCATTTTTGTTAAAAGCGGAACGCAAATCCGCCGCCGTGCGATTGCGATTATCTGTCAGGGCTTCGATTAAAATAGCTACCCCCCCAGCACCGTAACCTTCATAGCGAATCTCTTCTAGATTAGCATCATCAGAGCTGAAAGTGCCTGCCCCTTTGGCGATCGCCTGTTGGATATTATTCTTAGGTATCCCCGCAGCTTTAGCTTTCTCAATCGCAGTCCGCAGTTGAAAGTTCCCATCCGGATCCGGGATACCATTTCGAGCAGCTACAATAATAGCCCGAGATAGTTGGGTGAAGGTCTTCCCCTTCTTCCCGTCTACTCTTTCCTTTTGACGCTTGATGTTTGCCCATTTACTATGACCAGCCATTTTTTCAGTTACCAGTTACTAGTTACCAGCTCCCTCGTTTAGCACCTACCACCTTCTGAGAGCATATAATACGGAACCCAGGAGTCCCACTTGGGGGTTTAAGATTACATGGAGTGGTATTCTTTCTACCAGGGAAGTGAATCGCCCTTTTTGCTGGAAAGCCTTTAAGAAAGAACCGTCGGTCATAAGGGGTAAAATTTTGGCTGCAATGCCCCCACCGATGTATAATCCTCCATAGGGTAATAGTTTGAGAGCAAGATTCCCCGCTTCCCTACCGTAGGCAGTCACAAACATCTCCATCACTTTAACACACAAGAAATCTTCTTTAGCTAGAGCTGAAGAAGCAATTATTGCTGCTGGATCTATTCTATCTTTTTCATCCTTCTCCTGTCCTTCCCAAGTTCTAATAGCATCTGCTATAGTAGGAGACTCTGGCAGAAATTGGCTATCCCGCAGAAACTGATAGATAGCTACGATACCCTGACCCGAAACTACCCTTTCTACAGAGATATGGTCCGTAGCGTATTTTTCCTGCAAATAGGTTAACAACTCAAATTCTAATGAGACTTGGGGGGCAAAATCAGCATGACCCCCTTCCGTAGCAAAGACATGATAGTCGGAGTTCACTGGGACTAAAAAAGCCTGTCCCAAACCTGTTCCCGCTCCAATAACCCCAAGAGGGGCATTTTTATCCGGTTCCCCTGATTGTATAGTCTGGAGATCCGAGTCTGCCAAACCCAGGATACCGTAGCTAGCAGCAGCAAAGTCGTTAATTAAACTCACTCTCGTCATTTTTAGTTCCTGAGCAAGGCGATCGCTACTCAGGGACCAATTTAAATTAGTGAGTTGGGAGGTATTGTTCAATACTGGACCCGCAATGGCAAAACAGCCCTGTTGGGGAGTTTCCCTCTCGCTGGTAGCTATAAACTGCTGCACCATGGGTACCAGATCGGGAAATTGCTGACTGCTATAAGTTGCTTGGTGTAGAGTCTCTACAGTACCTTCTGCTAGCTGCACTAGCCTTAATATGGTCTTGGTACCGCCAATATCTCCTGCTACTACTAATGTCATTGTTTTTTCAAGAGGGAATGAGGAAACGGGGAATAAAACTAAATATAGCTCAATCTTAGCCCATCTTAGCCCATCTTAGCCCATCTTTCCTCTCTGCGCCCTCTGCGCCTCTGTGGTTTTTCAATCTTCAAATCAAGGAGAAACCCAACATAGGTTTGCGCTGCAAGAAGGTCTAACAAAGGTTCTAAGCTACATCCTTCTGAGCCACTTCTAAAAGAAGAAAATGGACAGCCGCAGTTTATCTTGATGAGAAAGTTTACTGACGGTAGATAAAAGTTCGCGATAAGGCATATAGAAACACAGAAGGGACTGAGAGTGCTTCTATAATAAACACTACAGCAATTTATTTGAATCCCGCAATAGCCTAATCATTATAGTAGCTGTAATTAAACTAAAGACAACTAAGCCCACAGGTATGCCCACAAACAAGCCCAAAATAACGTTCACAACTTCGCCCATAGCTTCGCCCACAGCTGCGAACGCAACTAAGACTGCTCCCGACGCAGCATAGCCCACAGCATTAGCCAATATCCACCAACCAGCCCTTGAGACGTGCCTTCTGAGTACTAACCATTGTGGGAACCCAAGTACAGATCCGAACCCAGCAAAGCCCACAGCTAGGCCCACAGCTCCCCCCAGAATAGTGGCAATTACCCACAAACCATCTATTGAGACGCGCCTTCTGAGTACTAACCATTGTGTAAACCCAAGTACAGCCCCCGGTACAGCTAAGCCCGTAGCTACCACCGCCTCGTCTCCCAATGTGACTAATAATTCTTGAAAACCAAGTCTGGACTTGCTTTTCACGGACCTTTACTCTTTCCCGCCCGTAGCGCTATATCTGCGGTGCTTTGTCCAATGGCTAACTGATAATTGTTAAGTTTTAGACTAAGTATAAACTTTAAAAACATAAGTTACTAAAGTATGTTAAACTATAAAAAACCAAGAAAATGGACAATGAGTAGCTACAGCCATAAAATCACAGCAACCCAAAGCATTGGCCAAAAGTTTCAGTCTTTTGTGCAAGCCAAAATGGAGATTGGGTTAAAGAGTCATACATTAGTTGCCGCAGTACTAGCTTTTATGCTCTTCTCCTTTTTGCCCACCTGGCAGCTTATCGGGAACTTTCCCAGTCAGTTAGCTGTAGCCGCTCCTGCTCCTAGCGCACAAGTTGGGACCACACCTGGGGAGTTTGCAGTCAACGGGAACTAGTGTCGGCACGAGCAACTAGGGTACCTCATATGCTATATTTTGAAATTGAGATATCTGAAAGTAAGATGGAAATCGAACAACTGAAACGAGAAGTAGAAACCATATCTTCGCGCCTGAGTAAAACTCAGGACTATCTTTGACCTTCCTGCTCTGTCTGCGAAAATAAAAGACCTGGAGCAGTCAGCAGCTCAACCGGACTTTTGGGAGAGTCAGGAGGAAGCCCAAAGGACTCTGTCTGTATTAAACGAACTTAAATCCAACCTGGAACAATATAACAATTGGCAGCAAACCCTGGAAGATACCAAGGCGATCGCAGAACTCCTGGAACTGGAAATGGACGAAGCTTTACAACAGGAAGCCCAAACCAATTTGAGCCAACTGTCCCTCCAACTAGACGCTTTTGAACTACAACAACTTTTGTCCGGTCCTTACGACGCCAAAGGGGCTGTTTTAACTATCAATGCTGGCGCTGGGGGAACTGATGCTCAAGACTGGGTGGAAATGCTGTTGCGCATGTACAAGCGTTGGGGGGAACTGCAGGGCTATGGGGTGCATTTGACGGAACTCTCTCCAGGAGAGGAGGCGGGAATTAAGTCTGTTACTATCGAAATTGAGGGGCGTTACGCCTACGGCTATCTGAAAGCGGAAAAAGGTACTCACCGTTTGGTGCGCATTTCCCCTTTTAACGCCAATGGTAAGCGTCAAACTAGCTTTGCGGGGGTGGAAGTAATGCCTGCTTTAGGCGCTGAGGATCCTAATTTGGACATTCCAGAGAAAGACTTGGCAATTACTACTTCCCGTTCCGGTGGTAAAGGGGGACAAAACGTTAATAAAGTGGAAACAGCAGTGCGAATCGTTCACGTTCCCACTGGTATTGCGGTACGCTGTACTCAAGAACGGTCCCAACTGCAAAATAAGGAAAAAGCCTTGGCTATTCTGAAAGCAAAATTACTAGTTATTCTCCAAGAACAACGGGCTCAGGCAATTGCCGAAATTCGCGGCGATATGGTAGAAGCAGCTTGGGGCAACCAAATTAGGAATTATGTCTTTCATCCTTATCAAATGGTTAAGGATTTACGGACTAATGTAGAAACTACTGGTATTAATGAGGTGATGAATGGCAATATTAATGATTTTATAGAAGCTTATTTACGGCAAGAAAATCAATTAGTAGGCAACAATATATGAATCAAGAACCTGCACCACAAATAAACGAAGTAAAACCTAGTTATGTAAAACTTGCTATGCGTAATATGGTACGGAAGGGAGGGAAGTCCTTGTTCCATTTTTTCCTCACTGCCACTGGTTTGCTAGCATTTTTGATTGGTGTTTCTTATTTAACTCGCTGAAGTAAGGTTGATGCAGTCCTTGAAAACTCCGATTATAGAAGTGGTGGTGAACGTCCAAGGCGGTGCGTCCTTAGTGGGAGCAGAAACGTGGCAGAATTGGTTTCGTACCTGGTTGGGGATACTGGAATCTCATTTACCAGCAGCCCATAGCTACGAAGTCACCTTGCGTTTGACTGACGATTTAGAAATTCAGTCCCTCAATGGTCAATACCGTCACCTGGATAAACCTACAGATGTTTTAGCTTTTGCGAACCTAGAAGACGAAATTCTGACCCCATCAGTTGAACTAAAAGAACCTTTATATCTGGGAGATCTAGTTATTTCTGTTGATACAGCTTCTCGTCAGGCTAAGGAAGCGCACCACTCTTTGATAACGGAATTAGCGTGGTTGGCTGCTCACGGTTTACTCCATCTGTTAGGCTGGGATCATCCCGATGATGAGAGTCTAGTTGCTATGATTGCACTGCAAAAGAATATGTTGCAAGAAATCGGTTTAGGATAGCCTATGTTAAAGGATTCGGAACAATCTAACACCGCTAACCGGGAGATGGCTTGGCATGTTGCTCCCAATTTGCTGATGAGTTTTAAATATGCTTGGTGTGGAGTACAATATGCTTTTAGCACTCAACGCAATTTCCGTATTCATCTGGGAATTGGCTTGCTTGCCATGGTTTTGGGTGTTTTCTTCCGGGTGAGGGCAGTGGAAATGGCTGTACTCTTGCTCACTATTGCTTTGGTATTGATTTTGGAGTTGTTAAATACGGCTATGGAATCTTTAGTTGACCTCACCTTGGGGCAATCCTATCATGAATTAGCTAAAATTGCTAAGGACTGCGCTGCTGGAGCTGTCCTAATTGCTTCTCTAGCCGCTTTAATAGTAGCGGTTTTGATTTTTTGCTCTCACCTGTTAGCACGTATCATGCCAGTTACTAGTTAGCACGTACCATGACAGTTACCAGTGTAAGGAGGTATGATTTTTGATTCTTGTTATCGACAATTACGATAGCTTTACTTATAATCTGGTGCAGTATTTGGGGGAATTGGGTTTAGAATTGCCAGTTGCTGAGAAAATTGAAGTGTATCGCAACGATAAAATATCCCTGGCAGAAATTACTCAACTGCAACCGGATGGAATTGTTATTTCTCCCGGTCCCGGTCGTCCTGAGGACGGAGGCATTTCTTTAGCATTAATTGCCGAATTTGGTAGTCAAATACCGATTTTAGGGGTTTGCTTAGGACATCAAAGTATCGGGCAAGCATTTGGAGGTAAAATCGTTGCCGCTCCTGTTTTGATGCATGGGAAAACTTCCTCGATTTATCACATCGGAGAGGGAGTGTTTGCGGGGATAGTTAGTCCTTTTACTGCTACTCGTTATCATAGTTTGGCTATTGAGCGAGAAAGCTGTCCTTCGGTGCTGGAAGTAACTGCATGGGTTGAAGATGGCACGATTATGGGTATCAGACACCGGGACTATCCCCATATCCAAGGGGTACAATTTCATCCTGAGAGTATTTTAACAGATATGGGCAAGAAGTTATTGTGCAATTTTCTCCTTAGTTTAGAGTAGTTTGATATCTATTAACAATTAATACCATGGAACGCCGACAAATAATTAAATATGGTGGGATAAGTTTACTCAGCGCCATGGCTGCTACTTGGACTGCTCGAACCACAGCTCAAACATCACCTCTGAGGGTACAATGGCTGGGGCATACTTGTTTTTTATTTACTGGTGACGGTTTGCGGATCTTGGTCAATCCCTATCGTAACCTGGGTTGTACTGCTGGATATAGCTTACCGGATTTAGAACCAGATTTGGTCTTAATTAGCAGTCGTCTTTTGGACGAAGGGGCAATTGATAAATTCCAGGATTCGTCGAGAATATTATTTGAACCAGGACTTTTCAACATTTTGGGTTTCCAATTTCAAGGTGTTGCTCTGGATCACGATCGCGAAGGGGGAAGAAGGTTTGGAACTAATGTAGCGTGGAGTTGGACTCAGGGGGGAATTAAGATTGTCCATTTGGGAGGTGCAGCTTCTAAGATAGATTTGGAACAGAAAATTCTCTTGGGACGACCGGATCTAGCTTTAGTTCCTGTGGGGGCTGGGGATAGGGTTCCGAAGGCTTATAATCCTACTGATGCAGTACAAGCGATTAAAGTACTGGATCCTAAGGTGGTGATTCCTACTCATTATCTTACCGAAGCTGCCGAGGACAATACCTGCGACCTTTTACCAGTTGATGCGTTTTTGCAGTTAGTTGACGTGAGTAATGTTAAGCGTCTTGACCAGGATACAATTACTATTAGACCGGAAGATTTGCCCTCTAGTTTGGTAATTAGAGTGTTGAGCGATGGCTCGGTTTTGCAATCTTAATTGGTTTGATTTAACCGCAGAGACGCAGAGGACACAGAGGAAGAGAAGGGAGTTTATGGGTAAGGTGTCCGAAGTCACTAAATAATTACTGAAAAATCTGAGCAACGGGAGTGGTAAATCCTGGAAGCAAGGGTGAGGTGAGGGTGTCACCGGCGAGGAGCGTGTTGACGAGTTGTAATTGAGTATTTTTTTGGCGATAGATTGTTATGGTTTTCAGTTGCCAACTGACGATCCAGTATTCCTAGACACCATGTAGGGAATAGAGTTTGAGTTTGACTTCTTTGTCTCGTTGTTTGTTGCCCTCACCAGGGGAGAGGATCTCGACGATTAGTTCAGGAGCGACGGTTAGGTGTCCTGCTTCATCAATGCCTTTGGCGAGGCGGGCGCGGCTAATCCAAATGAGATTTGGAATAACAGCGTCGGTGGAGGTGAAGATAATGCCTGGTGTTTGAAAGGCACTTTCCAGGCGAACGTGCAGTTTCCCTGCTGCGCTCTGGTGAAGAATATGGAAAGCGCTGGGTACATAAACCACAAGCTAAAACGTTGTCTAGAAAAGCCTTCCAGATACATTCTATTAGTTAATTGGGAAAAGCTTGAAGACCACACTGTAGGGTTTCGTGGTTCACAGGATTATGAAGAATGGAAGGCACTATTACACCACTATTATAATCCTTTTCCTGTTGTTGAGCATTATGATGCTATCCCTATATAATGAGCATTTTGTTGGGTAAGGCTTAATAAACCGCAGAGAGGAAGAGAAGAGAGTTGTAATGTAAGTATCGGTGGGCATTGCCCACCCTACAAGCTATTTCTTGGCTAGGACGAAGTTAACCAATTTTCCTGGGACTACAATTACTTTTTTCACTTCTTTCCCTTTTAGGTATTTTTGTCCTACTGGTGAGGAGCGGGCATATTGTTCCAAAGTTTGTTTATCTTGGGTGGCGGTCACTTGAATTGTGCCCCGAGTTTTGCCCATAATCTGAATTACTAAGGTAATTTCATCGACTACTAAAGCTTGGGAGTCGGGTTGTGGCCAATTTTGCTCATGTACGGAGCTTTTTTTCTCTAATTGATACCACAATTCTTCGCTAATATGGGGGGCAAAAGGTGCTAGGAGTATTATCAAGGTTTCAATTCCTTCTTTATAGACAGGGGAAGATTTGCATTTGCTTGCTCCCAGGGAATTACTCAATTTCATCAATTCGGAAATGGCAGTATTAAACTGATAGGGAGGGGCTAAATCTGTGGATACATCTTTAATGGCGGTATGAATTGATCGGCGCAAATCTTTTTCTTCTTTCTGGTTGCTTTTTCCTTGTTTGTTGTGAGCAAATTCTGTTACTAAACGCCACACTCGATTCAGGAAGCGAAATTGCCCTTCTACGTCGGCGTCATCCCACTCCAAATCCTTCTCGGGGGGTGCTTTAAATAAGATGAACATCCGGGCTGTATCTGCTCCATATTTACCCAAAACTTCCTGGGGGTCCACTCCATTGTATTTGGATTTGGACATCTTTTCGTAGAAGACGGATAATGATTCTCCTGTCTCTGGATCTGAAGGATTTTTCGGGTCTACCTTTGCTGAGGGAATGTATTTCCCGGTTTTGGGGTTTTTATAGGTTATCCCCTGCACCATTCCTTGGGTGAGCAACCGTTGGAAGGGTTCGTTAAAATTGAGTAAACCTCTGTCTCGTAAGACTTTGGTAAAGAATCGGGAATACAATAAGTGGAGAATTGCATGTTCAATTCCCCCCACATACTGATCTACTTCCATCCAATCATTTACTTTACCAGCTCCAAAGGCTTCTTCTTCGTTTTTGGCATCGGGATAACGGAGGAAATACCAGGAAGAATCGATAAAGGTATCCATGGTATCTGTTTCCCGTTTTGCTGCTTCCCCACAACTGGGACAACTCACATTGCACCACTCCTGTAACTGACTTAAAGGAGAAACACCCTTTCCACTCAATTCTTGGGGTAAAGTAACGGGCAATTCTGCTTCTGGTACCGGTACTATACCACAACTGGGACAGTGAATGATGGGAATAGGACAACCCCAATACCGCTGTCGGGAAATCAACCAATCTCGGAGACGATATTGCACTCTGGCTTTACCATAGCCTTCTTGTTCGGCATAGGCAATAATGGCTTCTTTTCCCTCTGTGGACAATTTGCCATCAAATTCACCGGAATTCACCATGATACCGGGTTCTGTATAAGCTGCACTTATTGGTTTATCTTCCCTTTCTCCTTCAGGAACAATAACCGTCTTAATGGGCAAATTATTTTCTGTGGCAAATTTAAAGTCCCGGGTATCGTGAGCAGGAACCCCCATAACAGCTCCAGTACCATATTCATAGAGGACGTAGTCGGCGATGAGAATAGGGATTTCTTCTCCGTTGAAGGGATTAATTGCCTTCCCTCCTGTAAGGATACCTCGTTTTGGTTTATCCTCCGCTGTCCGTTCCATTTCGCTGACGTTGGCTATTTCTGTGATAAAAGCCTCCACAGCTTCTTTTCTCTCTGTTGTTGTCACTTGAGGCGTGAGGGGGTGTTCGGGAGCTAATACCACATAGGTAACACCATAGACTGTATCGGGACGAGTGGTAAATACGGCTATTTTCTCATCCATGCCCACAACAGGAAATTCCAAATAAGCACCCACAGACTTGCCGATCCAGTTAGCCTGCATTAGTTTAACTCGTTCTGGCCAACCAGTTAACTGCTCCAAGTCTGTTAGCAATTGTTCTGCGTAGTGGGTGATTTTGAGAAACCACTGACGGAGTAATTTCCGTTCTACCATAGCACCAGAACGCCAGGAACGTCCTTCCTTATCTACCTGTTCGTTAGCTAGAACTGTTTGATCTATGGGGTCCCAGTTCACTGCTGCTTCCTTCTGGTACGCCAAACCCATGTCGAAGAACTGCAAGAACAACCATTGAGTCCATTTATAATAGTCTGGGGAACAGGTAGTGACTTCCCGACTCCAGTCTACCGAGAGTCCCAACTGTTGCAGTTGCTTTTTCATTTGGGTGATGTTCTGATAAGTCCATTTAGCGGGAGGAATACCTCGTTCCATGGCAGCATTTTCCGCTGGTAGCCCGAAAGCGTCCCAACCCATGGGGTGGAGTACCCGGTACCCCTGCATTCGCTTGTGACGGGCGATGGCGTCGGTGATGACGTAGTTCCGAACATGTCCCATATGGAGGTTCCCCGATGGATAGGGGAACATGGACAGAGCATAGAATTTGGGCTTCTCACTCTCTTCTGGGGTGCGATTTACATCTTCTTCTTCCCACTGCTTTTGCCATTTGGCTTCGATTTTGGCTGCGTTGTATCCAGACTCCACGAACTTGTCTCCTATTGGGTTACCTCTTTCTTTGAAGTTACCATATCACTATCGCCAAACACTTCAAACAAGCGTCAAAGTTTCTCCTTTTTGGTATTTCCTTCTTGCTGACTCAATATCAGAGAGCAAATTAGAGTCTTGGAGTAACTCAAAAGTCTCAATCCAAGATTCTAACTCTTCTCGCTCCATGATTTCTTCAAATTTATTTTTCCCGTAATCTACATTCCTATTCATCAGCGTTCATTCTACTTCAACGTTAAGGAGCGGTTACTTAACCAATTGCAAATTCAGTAAATTGTCTTTTGTAGGGGGAATGAAAAGCCAAGACAATATCATTTTTCGGAACACCATGAGTGACTAATTCATTAGCCACCCCAACTTCCGTACCATCTTGTTGAATCCAAATTTTACCATCTTTAATATCCAAATGCAAGACACAACCATATACTCTTCGTCCATTATGTTACCCCGCATGAACTAATTGATAATGGTTTCTTTCAGCATCGAAAATTGTCAGAGCTGCTCACATTTGTGGAGATTGATTTATAGCTACTATGCTCTTGAAGAATTTTTTCAATACATTCTCGATAAGTATTTACTTTATCCATGCTCTAATTTCCTCATCTATCCTTCTTAATCAAACAAGCACCTCAACCAACAGACAAAAGTTTCTGCTATACTAGAATTATGAAGCAACACTTGTGCCGTTATTGCTTGTCCCATGGGCATTCCTGGTTTTTTCTGCCACGCTAACCAGGTGTGAATAAGGGCTTTTGGGCGGCAAGAATAACGATTCAAGTTCTCTTCCTCGATTTCTGTTAATATTGCCTCAGCCTTATCTCGCAGCATATCCCCTGCTGGAATAAGATGAGCCACAAAGTCTTCCAACATTCCCGGAACCTGATTATTGGGCATTAACCAAACCCCCACCTTCGGTAGTAACTCTGATTGTTCACCAACCCATCCTTCTCTAACTGGTGTTTCTGGTATATTATTGTATCCTATTTTTTGGAGGCGATTCCTTATTGCTTGCCATCGGGCGGTTACATTTTCATCTGCGTCCACTACTATTCCTAGTGTACGTAAATTCTCATCTTTTAATTGATACGCTAAACTAGCCAAAAGTGCTGTTACTCCCTCTCCTTCTGTTTCTGGAGGTAGTTCCACAGAAAAGGTTTTCGGCAAATTATACTGCTCACACAACGCCCAGATAACGTGGCGATCGTTCTTTCCTTCAACTAATAACTGCTGTGGTTTTGGTTTTGGCGGTTTTCTTCCTTTCGGCATTAACGTACCTCAATACTCTGTTGCACTACAATATCGATACCTTCGGCGTCGTAGTCAACTGCGCGCAGTTTACCATATTTCTTACTCAAACGAAATAATTTTACCACTGAATCGTCTTCCAAATCTGGTAACACTTCCTGAAGAGCGCAAATGCAGTCCCAACTATGGGTAGTAGCAAATACCTGGATGTTTAATTCTTGGGCAGTTTGGATAATTAAGCGCCACATATCGGTTTGCACTTCGTAGTGCAACCCCGTATCGATTTCATCTACTAATAATACTCCATTTTCCGCAACCACAGCTCCCAGAGTTAAACCCAGTAGGCGATTTATTCCTTCACCCATGCTACTTAAAGGTAAAGGACGATTTTCTCCTTGCAGTTTCACTCGAATCATTTTTTGCCCTTTACTACTGGGAAACGCTATCCTCTGGACTTTGGGTTCAATAATTTGCAAGGCTTCCACCACTTTATCTTCTTTCTCTGTTAATTGGATATGCTCCCATATTTTCGCCATCATGTCAAAACTCATTCGATTGATAGATATAAAAATATAGGGATGCAATTCTCGTGACATTAGGGATAATCTCTCATTTTTAAATCTAGATATAGATTCTTGCAGTCTTACATCCCATTTATCCATCCAATATGATATTTCTTCATTGGAAATTAATAATGGAGAACTAAAACGTCCATATGATAAATAACCATTTTTTATTTTCAACAAAAGAATCTCTTCTAGGTTAGTATTAGCACGAATTTCAATCTCCTTATTTTTAGGTTTATATCCGTGAAAAATGTGATTTGGTATGTAAGTACCATCATAAATTTCCCCCCTTGGCTCCAATATATCTAACAAACTATCAAGCTTTCCTGGTTTATTTACCAAAAGATAAATTGCTTCCAGGAAACTTGTTTTCCCAATTTGATTGCTGCCGACAATCAGATTAACCCGACTCAACCCATTTATGGTAAAGTCTTCAAAACAGCGATAATTTTGGATTGTAACATCTCTTAATATCTCTGCGTCAATCTCTTTAATCGCACCAATCTTGACTAATTCTTTGTAGTCAGGGTGGGATTTAATTTCCTCGTCTACCTCGTTCTCGCCAGAATGCAGAACGAAATTATCAAGCAATAATGGGTTTCTGAGGGGTGGATTTTCTTTTTCAGGGTAAAAGACTAGTTTCATAATAACCTCTCGATAGATTTGCCCATTGAAGGGACAATTAACAATCAATTATAACTGGCGTGGTAGCCGGAGTAACTGCGGGATAGAATCCAGGTAACTAGGGTGTGCAACCCGCGCGGGTTGGTGGGCAATAATCAAACGTTGCCTCTATCGCTCACCCTGCGGACTTTTCTCCTACTGGATTGCTTCTTTATTTAAAATTACCATACCATCTAAGGTAAAAACAAAGTTTCTCCTTGAAAACATTCACAGATCTCCAAATGAAAACCGCAAAACATGCAATGGGTAGGAGGCGAATCATCGAAAAGTCCTATTTCGTCTGGATTATGCATAAGTTGCTCTAGCTGTGTCTGCTTGGCTCTTTTTTGTTTTTTTCTTTTTTTCTTTTGGTACTTCATTATCTTTTATTATGAACGGGCTCCATGGACGCAAGAATGCCCATAGTCTCTACACTAAGGTAACACACTCGCTGCAATAAATCAATAACTTTTGCCTTATAATCAGCAAAGCGATAGTGATTAAACTTGGCAGCAATAGTCTTATCTCGTGGTTTCTTTTCCTGATACTGATCCAAAACCCACTGTAGGGCAGAATGATTCCCCAGTTTATATTCCCAAGCAATTTCTGGTACCCCTGTCAAAGTAGTCACTTCATCGATAATAATATCTCCTTTGGTCTTATCCACCTTTAACTTCACTCTCTCCCCTTTGCGCCTTTGCTCGTATAAAGGATATAATTGCCCAGTTTCGTAATTAACATGCAACTCCATGAGTTGTTTTCCCCAGTCAACCCACTGGAAGAAGTCTTCATAGAAAGGAAGACGGGGAAATTCTCGTTTCAGGTTTAATTCGTATTTCTTCCTATAGACGGGGTTGTGCAAAATTCCGTAGGTATAATAAAAGATGTCCTCTTTCTTGATTCTCCTATTCTGGTAATGGTTTTGAAATTCTCCTAATCCCCAATCGGTAATGTTATCGTGACGGTTTCCTTCTTGGTCGTAACGATACAGAGGTAGACTTTGAGCATCTCCGAGAAAATGTAAATCACAAGAGTAGGTGGAACCTAACACTTGGAAGGGTTTGGATAATGGTGGTCCAGAAAAATAAATGACGAGATTTTCCTTTTGAAAATTTTCACCAAATAATTGGGTGTGGTTTCGGGTTAATCTATCGCTCAACAGGGAATCTGCGTAATAATACTTGGTGACAAATGGTCGATATAATTGTCCAATTACCTTGTCAGGAGATAATTTGTGGGCAGTTTTCCCAGCAACCAGGTGTTTTTTCAAATCCCTGCTCCATTTTATCTCATAATTCACGAAATACCCAATATTTTTAACCTTACCAGCTTTTTGGTAACGAGCAACATCCTCGTTATATTTCTTAATGAAGAAAGATACTTTGCTGATTAATTCCTCCCGCTGGAAATCGTAAACCCACTCATCTCTGTTGGTGCTAATACCGTTGGTACAATATTCAAATACTGTCTCTGTAATGCTTCCTGCTGTTTTCCTTTTCTCAACCAAAGAGAGCAAACTATCAAAATCGTTATGAACAATATTGATCCAATTATAATGCTTATCCGGGATAATATGTTCAAAATTAATCTTATCAAATTTAGTGGTAGCCAGAAACTGAAGCTTTTCCTCAGCTCTTTCCAATTCTGCTCTACTGCTGTAGAATATTTTACAAGGTTGGGTATTATCACCTTCGCGTTTCACCATGAAACTAATGGCTACCCCCGTCTGAATACCAAATACATTGTGGGTAGTTCCCGATAATTGAGGGTTCTTCCGCACATTCCCACCCAAATCCAGGATATAAATCTCCCGAAACTCACGAGCAACTACCTTCCTAAACCCATCAAATGACCTACCATCAATAAAAGAGGAATTGGTAATGAAAGCCAAAACACCATTTTTCCCCAATCTATCGCTCCCCCACCTAAGAAAACGAGTATACATATCGTAGAGTTTGGTCTTTTGCGCGCCACTCTCCTTCACGTAACTCTCCTTAATGCGCTTATCGATAGCAGAGTAAGAGCGATTCTTATTATTCTCATTCTCATTCTTTTGATTGGCATTATAAGGAGGATTCCCAAGAATCACCGCTATTTCACTATCATTTTGCCGCTTTATCCTGGTAGTATTCTCTACCGTCATGGCAAACAAGTCCAACTGCTGCTGATGAAAGGTGCTATGTTCCAGAGTATCCACAAAACAGATATTCTCGAATTCCTTATAGGTATCCATTTTTTGCTGATAGGTAAACTCAATATTCAGATTGGCGATATAATAGGGGAGGATAGCCACCTCATTGCAGTAAATCTCTTTTTGGTACTTATAAAGTAACCTGTTTTTAGGCAAATACTCGATTAACTCTGTGATAAAAGTCCCAGTGCCTGTAGCCGGATCCATGATTTTTACCCCAGAATCCCCCAATAATTTGCTAAAATGACGATGGAGCAAATAATCCACACTCTCAATCATAAAGCCTACAATTTCCCCAGGAGTATAGACAATTCCCAGTCTATCCGCCCCCTTGGGATTATAAGCTTGATAGAAGTTCTCATAAACTGCTTTGAGAAACTTTTGCTTCTCCTGGTGGTTAGAAATCTGAGCAGCTGTTCTTCTAATCACCCCATAGTAACGTTCAATGGTATGGAGGGTATTTTTCTTTGTTACCCCAGTAAAGAAAGTATCCAGTACCCTTTGTAACTCCCGAGCAATATTATTCTCCCGATGAAACTGAGATTCATTAAAAATACTCACAAAGATATCTTCCGTGAGGATATGTTGAATAATCATCTCCCTCACATCCAGCAAAGTAACTTCTGGGTTAATGGACTGGTGACAAATGGTTAGAAAACTATCCCTTGCTCTTTGATACTTTCCATTAATTTGAGACTGGTGCTCCATTAAATCCCGCAACGCTGTTAAAATAGTGGGTAAGTCTTCCTTAAAAGAGGCAACGGCACTCCGAAAGTCCTTTACTTCCGGGCGAACGTAATCAACAAAAGCGGTAATTATCTCATCTAGTGCTTCAACATCCTCCATAGAAACCCGCATAGTTTCCTCCCCACCCTGAATTAAAACAGCGGTATGGGAATCTTCAAAGAGAATGTTATCATTGGGATATCCCAGAGCTAATTTCCCCTCAATTTCCAAATCCAAATTATCATCTGGATCCTTACTCTCCCAATAACCCCAATCCAAACGCAGAGCATCTTTAACGGTTCCATCAGGATAAACAACTTTCCCGGATTTCGTCGCATAATCCAATTCCGGAATCAGGAGGAAATCTCTTGCACGACAATATACGTTGAGTAAATTTTGAAAAGCTCCCCGAATAGAAGTCTCCTTGCGAGAACCCCCATACTGGATAATTCTCTCCACTTCCTCCTGATACTCACTAATCAACTGTCTAGACATAGAAATTACTCGTTCCCGTAACTGCCATGCTGCAAGTCCACTCCCTTGGGAATAGGAACCACTGGTTCATTTACAACCATCATTAAAGACTCTGATTCACTCTCACTACTAGCTATCCGAGGAACGAAAGGATTGCTGCCTGTTAAAATACCAGAGCAGAAACCGATGAAGAGAGCTGCCATCGCCCCACCACCCCAAAGTAATTTTTGTTGTCGTTTGCGCTGATCTAGACGCCGGAAAACCTGTTTTGATATTGAATGAGCCGACTCTTCTGTACTGGTAAAAGGGATGGACTGCATCTGGCGACGTAATTCTAGGAGACGCTGGTACAAATTCTGTACTTGAGCATCCTCCTGCAACCACTGCTGGATTTGCTGGCGCTCGGAAGCTGTCACCTCTCCGTCCAAATAAGCGCTCAACATCTCAAAGCGATCCATTGCTCGCTCCTGGACAGTATTTTGCCCTTTTTGCAGATTTTCCAAGTTAGAAGTCATGAGTTTCATCACCACTAGATTTATGAGTCCAATTCCAGATATTTTGGCAGGATAGTTTGGAGTTTAGCTCGGGCTCTGGCGATTCTGGATTTCACTGTGCCCAGAGAAACCTCAGTTATTTTAGCAATTTCGTCATAAGTCAAGCCCTCAATTTCTCGCAGGACAATTATATAGCGAGATGATTCTGGCAATTCAGCTAGAGCAAGTTTTAATTTGCCATAAAACTCTCTAGTTGTCAAGTCATCCGATGGGATAGGATAATCCGAGGCTATTTTCCAGCCTATTTCTCCATCTTCCATTTCATGAGGAGCATCCAGAGAAAGGGGAGGCTTTCTTCTCTTCCGCTTCCGCAGCTCGTCATAAAACAAATTAGTAATAATGCTCCTCAACCAACCTTTAAACTTGACTGGTTCCTTGACCCGCTTTATTTTACGGTAAACGCGAATCCAGACTTCTTGAGCCAAATCTGCCCGATCCTGCCAATCTGGAGCCAGGTAAGACAAAAGTTTTTCCACATAGGGTTGGTACCGGCGGATCAACTCGGCAAAAGCAAGGCGATCGGGCGCAATCCCTTGCTGACAGCGCAGGATCAAATCGAAGTTCGGTATTTTTTTTAGAGGAGTTGCTTTCACCTCAACTTTTGTGCAGGATAAAGGAATCGATTGAATCATTAACTCACCATCCTGATACTACTATATCCTCAAGGGGGATAGGGATAGTCTAACATCTTACCCGGGCTCGATCCCCACTTTCCGGTGGTCCGAGGCGCTGCTGTAATCAGTGAGAACTCTTAGGTTTACCCTTATTGTGCTTTAAGATATACTATCCCTTGTAGCCAAATTAACGTTAGTTGTTGATATTGATCTGACAGACAAAGACAATTGTGATCCTGCCACATAATCTTGCCCACCAGGGTATCTCCAGTTATCAGTTTTAACTCAACTTTTTTTTGGTCTTTGATGAAATTTTGGATTTGACGAATGCTGGGTAAACCAGGATTGAATTCTGTCATAATTCAGTTATCTAGTTATCAGTTAGTCGTTAGATGAAGCTTTTGCCCTATAAGTGGGTGTTTTACCCCAAATAATTAAAAAAGCGAGGCAAGAACCTATGCAAGTTAATTAAAGATACTTCGGTTCTGGAATAGGCTTTCCTTGAGTTTTAGCTGTTTTTAACCATGCTGCTTTAGCCTCCAAAACAACAGTGAAGTGCTTCTTCTTCTGTTTCGCCAAAAGCGGAGCAGTATTTTAAATCAGGAATGTCAGCAATATAACCGCCATTTTCTTCGCTATAAAAAATATTGATAGGGGACAGCTTTACCTTGGCGATTTTGTAAATTGACAATTTGGGTAACATTCGGAGAATGCGGGATAACGTATGTTGAATCCTGTTACAAAACTTAACATTAAAAATTACCATATCCCTATAACAGAAAAATCTTGTCTATCCAATGTATATAACTTATCTGTTGACACATACAAGCCTGAAGAAACCTCAGCTTATCCAATAATTTACTACCCCATTGTTTGGGAATATCTACCATATTCAAAATAAGATAAGCAATAAGAGTACTATAAATTTGAATGACAATACCATTGACATTTTTGGTTATCAAATTATCTAATTTTAGATGCATCTTCAAAAATTTCCATAAACATTCAATTCCCCAGCGTAGTAACTGTAGGTTGGGTTGAGGAACGAAACCCAACAACGCCAACTGAAGGTTACACCCCACGTTAAAAATTGTGCTGACGACGGAAGTCAAAGAACTTGGTTAATAAGTTTTGCAGTCCTTCATTTTCGGCAAATTTTTGCTTCTTCAACAACAGAGCTGCCTTACTATTTACTTCCGAAAGGGTAGGATAGACGTGGATACCAGTCAGAGCAGAAACCTTCAGCTTATTAGACATAGCCAAGACAATTTCGTGAATTAACTCCCCTGCGGAAGGTCCGACGATATGGGCACCCAAAATTTGGCCATTGTTGCGAGTAATTATTTTCGCAAATCCTGCGGTGGCTGCTTCTGCTTGGGCCCGATCTACTCCAGCAAAATCCTGCTTCAGTACACAGACATCATCCCCGTAGCGCTCTCTAGCTTGTTTTTCGTCCATTCCCACTCGGGCTAGTTCTGGATCCGTGAAGGTAGCCCAGGGAATGACTTCATATTTGATTTTACTAAAGGGGAAGAAGAGAGCATTAGTGAGGGCTACTACTGCTTCATAACCAGCAACATGGGTAAACTGATAGCCCCCAATAACATCCCCACAACCGTAGATCCGAGGATTGGTGGTTTGCAATTTTTCATTCACTTTGATACCTTTTTTGTCGTATTCTACTCCTGCTGCTTCCAGGTTGAGTCCGTCCACATTGGGGCTACGTCCCGCAGAAACTAAGATTTCATCAACGGCAACTTCATGTTCTCCTGCTTGGATCACCTTTTTGCCGTTCACTACTTCCACAGATTTTACTCTTGCTTTAGTGAGAATAGACATCCCTTCTGCTTCCATTTCTTTTTGCACCACTGCTGCTGCTTCCGGGTCTTCCTTGGGCATGATTTGGTCTCGACTGGCAATGATGGTAACTTCTGCCCCTAAGCGGTAAAAGGATTGTCCCAACTCGCAGCCTATCGGTCCTGCACCGATTACGGCGAGAGAATTGGGTCGCTCTTGGAGGGAAAATACTTCTTCATTGGTGAGATAGCCCGCTTCTTTTAGTCCCGGAACAGGGGGAATAGCAGCGCGAGACCCGGTGGAGATGACAAAAGCTCTAGCTTTCAGTTGTCTACCGTTAACTTCAAAGGTTTCCTTGTCCGTAAATTGACCGGAACCGAAGATGACTTCTACTCCCAAACCGCGAAATCTCTCCGGGGAGTCATGGGGTTCGATGGCTTTGATAACCTTTGCCACATGACCGTTGGCTTCGGCAAAATTAATTTCTGGCCCATTGGTATAAATGCCGAACCGGGAGCCGTTTTTCACCTCATGAGCTACTCTAGCAGCATGAATTAGGGATTTGCTGGGAACACAGCCATACCAAAGACAATCTCCTCCCAAACGGTCTTTTTCCACCAGAGCCACTTTTGCTTTTAATTGAGCTGCTGCACTGGCTACCACTAAGCCCCCGGAACCGCCCCCAATGATGACTATGTCATAATCTACTGCCATGGTTTCACCTACCTGGTTGTGTTTTGTGCTCATTCTAACTGTTTATTGTCGTGCCATGAAAGAAGAAAGTGTTGCTGTTTGGTATATGGTTAGTACAAAGATTACGTTGGGGAAATTATTGAAGTGTCTTTGAATGGAGATAACCTCCTACTAGAAATTAGGATCGATGGTTCTAATCCTCGATTATTGGAGGGACTGGAAATTTGGCTCCAATTAGGACTATTATCTGATGCCCAGGTAAGAGAGTTAAGCCGTAATTCTCTCATTTGTCCTTGGCAAACTCCTGTTGTTGCCCCTATTTCCCAACCACAACCCGCCAAGTCCCCCCTTACCCTACCTCAATCAGCAGAACCTGTCCCATTTTGGGAGAGCATATCTCAATCCTTAAAATCGGGAATCAGCGTTCGTTGGTTACTGTTTTTAGGGGTATTCATGGTAGTGGTATCCTCCGGTTTGCTAGTTGCTAGTAAGTGGAAAGATTTCCCAGCCACCGGACAGTATTTGGTCTTGTTTAGCTACACTCTAATTTTTTGGCTGGTTAGTCGGTGGACAAAACAAAAACCGAATTTAACTCTAACAGCTCAAACCCTCGGTATTGTTACTTTGTTGCTTATCCCCATCAATTTCTGGGCTATGGATGGGTTTAAGTTGTGGACAGAGTCTTGGGGATGGGTAACTATGATAATTGCAACTGTTATCCTCACCCTAATTATACAGGGAGCGGGTTTGTTTTCATCTGTTCCCTTGCTGCTAGTGTGTTATTTACAATGGGGTTGGTATTGGGATAAATTGCCCCTATTTGCTGTGTATTTAGGAACCTTAGCAACGGTAGCAGATACAGTTTACCGCGCTCAAAAAGAAAACTCCCAAAAAAGTCTCCAACTATCTCAAACCAGCACCTTTATTTCCCTCTATGGTTTACTCATTCTCTTTGGGCGGGGAATTTTGACAGGAAGGGTTGAAATACCCCAACTGGGTTTAGCCATAGGATTATTTGGCTGGCTCCTCACTTGGTTATCTCACCAGGATAAAAATGCCCACCCTCTAAGAGCAAAACTGGGGGCAGGAATTATGTTTCTCGGTTGGTTGGTGTCGGTAGGGGAATTTCCTCTTCAGGCGATCGCTGTCTCTGGACTTGTTCTCTTGTGGTTGCGCGATCACTTACTGCAACGGTGGCAATCTCTCGATTTAGCTCTAATATTTGGTATTGGTTTGCAAACCTTTTACCTAACTGGTACAGTTATCCCCTACCCATGGCGCCAAACTGTTATCAATATATTGCTTCAACTGACTCAACTGCAATATTATTCTAACGCACTGCTAGGTATCATTTGGTTTCCCTATCTCCTGGGTATGTTGTGGGTGACGGGTTGGCTTTACCGTCAAAAAAAGCGTCTCCTGGCACAATTTGGGGATAAGTTGGCTTTGGGGTTTGGTATTGTTTTGACTCTCCTGGCGATTGAAAACTCTGCTGTACTGGCGCTTAATTTGCTCTTTTCTACTATCACTTTGGGGTATGAACCACAGAGACGCAGAGGACGCAGAGGAGAGAAGGGGAGAGTCTATCTAACTCATATTTATGGACTGCTCACTATTGCAGCTTTCATTGATTGGCAATTTCCTGGTCTTTCCTTTAATAACTGGATAATAATTATTCTCACTTTAATGGTAGGGGAGTGGATAGGGGCAAATTTGGGTAAGTTTTCGGGGAGTTTACCAATCTATCAACGCAGCGCTTGGCATATAGGTCTATTTCTGGCAGGATTGAGTTATATTTTGCTTTTGGAGCAGTACGAGGTAATTACCCAGAACTATTCTCTTTGGAGTTTAGTTTGGTTCCTTACTCCCTTGAGTCTGACAATTATAGCAGGTATTGGTAGGAATGGTGTTCTTCCCGCCCACCTGAGTATCATTGCTTTAGTATTGGCTCAAGTTTTCACCATTACCCAACCAGGAATCAGATTAATCGGTTTGGGACTTGCCACTATTTTAATGCTGTTCAATACCCGCTCTAGCTAACTATCATGAATTTGACAAAATTACCTCTCAAGCATCAAAAAATTGCCGCTGCCATTACCTTAGGCTTTGGCTTGTGTTTCCTATTAATGTTCCTATGGGAGGGTATACCTGGGACTCCTCCTCTCTCCTTAGAAGGGTGGTTAATAGTGGGGAGTTTATTACCTACCAGTTTGTGGCTATTGCTTCCTTGGCAGTTAGGTAAAAAGGATAGTTTTTCTGCCCAAGTTTACGCCCCTGCTACAGACGGTTGGGGGAAAGCACTGGCTGGGTTACAATTGATAATCCTTTCCTTCCACTCATTTTTACTGGTGGAAGATTCGTTTGTGCTACCCTCTCTTTGGGCAGTTTTGGCTACAGTATTCCTAATAGGTGCTATGGCTGCTCGAACTTGGCAACGACCAACTAACGTGGTAATTTATCTTATAGGTTGGGGGCTGGAAGTACTTACTATAGAAGTGCTAGGTTTAATTCATCTTGACGGCCTTAGTCTTACCATGGTTAATATTGGATTGGGACTGCTAACTCAACTACTGGGAGATTGGTGGTTGCGTCGTCACCCAAATCAATCCATTCCCCATAGTATCAATATCCTCCCTTTATTTTACGGTGCTGTAGCTATCTTCTGTCGGTGGGATATATGGGGGTTGTGGACGGGATTCTCTACTTTGGGATTGGCTCTAATTGCCTTAGGAATTGGTCGGCGACGCTCAGAATTGAAGTTCCTCATTTATCTAGGTTTATCAGCAGTATCCCTGTCTGCTTATGAGTTTCTTTGGGTTCAAATTGAGTCTTTCCCAGCAGGAGATAAATGTGTGGCTATGGCAACTTTGGGAATGGGGATTATGTCAGCTTACCGCTTCTTGATCCCATTTTTAACCAAACAGCTGATTTTAACCTCTCAAGAAGTTAAACGATTAGCCCACTTCCACTGGTTAGGTAGTAGTGTTATTCTCGCCTTAGCAACAATGTATCCCGTTACTTTTAACAACCTCTTAGGGTTAGAAACTGGTATCCTTTTAACCAGCTATGCTATATTCCAAGGACGGGAAAAGAAAATTGACCCCCTCAAGGTAATGGAGCAACAAGCTATTGAGATTAAGGAACTTTGGGTATATGTGGGAATATTAGAAGGGCTGGGAGTAGCAGTGTTTGCCAGTTCTCAACTGCAACTGGACAAGATATTATTACCTTGGAGTGGAGCGATCGCCACCATTATTGCCTCTGGTTTCTACTTCCTTCCTTGGTCAAATTGGGGCTGGTCAAAGAAACCTTGGCAGGGTTTTGCCTTAGTTGGACCCTTCATAGCTGCCATTTTCACCAGTTCTACCATTAACTCTATCAGCTTAGGGGCGCTCACAGTCTGTTACGTAATTTTCGCAAGGAACAACCAACAAATTCGTCTCACCTATGTCTCTCTCTTCTTCCTCAATTGGCTCATTTTGAGGGAATGGTCATTAATGAGTTCTTTGTGGCTAGTCACACCCCCCATGTTATCTCTCCTCTACATAGCACAAGTAGATCCTCACCTGAAGCAACCTCAGGAAAAAAGTCCGCGTCATTATCTACGTTTACTTGCCACAGGAACCATTTGCCTAGTTGCTTTAGTCACAACCAACTGGTTGGTGACTCAAAGCTGGAGCATGTTGGCAATTTTTGCTGGATTAATAGGTCGAGTTCGAGCCTTTCTCTATGTAGGCACATTAATCTTATTAGTTAATATTGGCAATGAGTTTCTGCTGCTCAGTTACCAGTATCCTTTCTCCAAATGGGCCATGGGACTGATTCTGGGTCTCCTGTTGATTTGGATTGCTGCCAGCTTTGAAACCCGCCAGAAACAAATCATCACCCTGCTAAAAAACTGGATTGCTGAGTTTGAGCATTGGGAATAGCACATACCACGACTCCCCTCTCTCCCCTCTCCCCTCTTCTCTCTGTGTTAACGGCGTTCAGCGGTTCATTATTATAATGATATCAATTTCCATTTTAACCCCATGACTGCCAATACTGACTTTCTCAGCAGCCTCAACCAGGCGCAACGTCTAGCCGTAGAACATTTTTGCGGTCCTCTCCTGGTGGTAGCCGGAGCAGGTTCGGGGAAAACTCGCGCTCTTAGCTATAGGATCGCCCATTTGATTCGCCACCACAAGGTGGACCCAGAAAATATTCTCGCGGTAACTTTTACCAATAAAGCAGCTCGGGAAATGAAAGAGCGCATCGAAAATTTATTCGCTCTTGAAGTAGCTCAAGCTAAATATGGTAAACCCTTATCTACCTTATCGGAATTAGAACAGAAACAGGTGCGTTCCCAGGTGTGGCACAGTACCACGAAACCTTTATGGATTGGTACTTTTCACAGTCTTTGCGCTCGCATTCTCCGCTATGATATTAATAAGTATCGGGATGGGAGGGGACGCACCTGGAATCGCAACTTCTCTATCTTCGACGAATCCGACGTGCAAAGCTTAATTAAGAATATCGTCATCAAACAGTTAAACCTGGACGATAAAAAGTTTAACCCCCGTCAGGTGCGTTACACCATTAGCAATGCTAAAAATCAGGGTTTATCTCCAGAGCAATTTCTCCGGGAAAGAACTGATTATAAGGGGCGGGTTATGGGGGAAGTTTACAGCGAATATCAAGCCCAGCTCGCTGCCAATAATTGTTTGGACTTCGACGACCTTATTTTTGTTCCTGTCAGGTTGTTTCAACAGAATGAATCTATTTTGGCTTATTGGTACCAGCGCTTTCATCATATTTTAGTAGATGAGTATCAAGATACCAATCGTCTGCAATACCAACTGATTAGTCTTTTAGCGACTAATGGGGAACCCCGCAAGAGTGAAGGTCATATGGGGCAAAATCGTTCCCTCTTTGCTGTAGGGGATGCGGATCAATCTATTTACTCTTTTCGCCTAGCTGATTATACCATTTTATTGGATTTTCAACAAGACTTTGGAGACGGTTTGCCCGATGATGATACCCGAACTATGATAAAATTAGAAAAAAATTATCGTTCCCGAGAAAATATTCTGGAAGCAGCTAATGAATTGATTTCTCATAACAGTCAGCGCATTGAGAAAGTGCTGCGTCCCACCCGGGGTTTTGGGGAAAAAATCTATTGCTATAAAGGAGATGATGAGCGGGATGAAGCAGCATTTGTTATCGATAAAATTAAGGAACTTACTCGGAACAATCCAGAGTTAAATTGGGGCAGTTTTGCCATTCTCTATCGCACTAATGCTCAATCCCGCGCTTTTGAAGAATCGCTGATACAATCGGATATATTGTATAGTATCGTGGGGGGGCTGCGATTTTATGAGCGGAAGGAAATTAAAGATGCTTTGGCTTATTTGCGGTTGTTAGTGAACCCCAATGACACAGTAAGTTTGCTGCGGGTGATTAATACCCCCCGTCGGGGAATTGGGAAGAAAACCATTGATGGATTGGTGAACGGAGCGCGAGAATTAGGAGTACCTTTATGGGAAATTATTAGAGATAAAACTTCCGTGAATACTCTCGGGGGAAGAGGAGCGAAAGCAGTGAATAAGTTTGCTCACATGATCCAAGATTTTCAACAGAAAATAACCACAGAAACAGCAGCAGATTTGGTTCAGGGTATCATGAAGCAGTCCGGTTATATTGAGGATTTGAAAAATCAGGGTACGGACGAAGCGGAGGGGCGATTAGAAAACATCCAGGAACTCTATGGAGCTGTGAGTCGGTTTCAGGAAGATAACGAAGATACTAGTTTGGAAGGTTTCTTAGCTAATGCTTCCCTCGCTTCCGATTTAGATGACTTGTCAGAAGGGCAACAAGCAGTAACTTTGATGACTTTACACGCTGCTAAAGGGTTGGAATTTCCCGTGGTTTTTCTAGTAGGATTGGAACAGGGATTATTTCCCCATACCAGGAGTTTGCCGGATCCCATCGCTTTGGAGGAGGAACGACGACTGTGTTATGTGGGGATTACTCGCGCGCAAGAACAGCTCTTTTTAACCTATGCAACGGAACGAATGATTTGGGGTTCCCTGGACAGGTTTCAACCGTCTCAGTTTTTAACGGAATTACCTCCTGATTTGATTACTTCTTGATATAAGTAGGGTGGGCATTGCCCACCAACGGTTATTTTACGGTGCCCCCGTACATTTCCCTATGGATTTGAAGATTGAAAAAACCGCAGAGGCGCAGAGGGCGCAGAGAGGGAAGAGAGGATAGATAAAGCCCATTGTAATACGTTTATTCTAATATTGTGCGAATGCGTTGTTTGAATAAACCCACTGCTTTTCTTTGTCCCTGGGTTTTACTTTGCTCTATAAACTCAGGTACTTCTCTCAGGGGTAAAAAGGGGAAAACTAGACTTTTCTTTGTTTTTTCGTATTCTCCTGACTCCTTCAATAGGTAAACTTCTAGATTTCTTTCACTATAGCGCCAAATTTCCCTAATTCCTAGGGAACCATAGATGGTAAACTTATTGAGAGAAGAATTGGTATAATCTGATTCTATGGCTAAGTCTGGTGGTGGATCCACGGCTAAATTAATTTCATCCTTTCCTCTTACTCTAGCTTCATTTTGGATGTAAAAGCAACTATCCGGTTCGATGGCTCTGTTTAAGTCGGGGCGTTCCAGTCTCAAAGCACCAGTTTTCATTACTTCAATTTCTAATTCATCGGCGATCGCCTCAATAAAGCTTTCTAGCAGTCCTTTGGGAACTTCATGTTGTAAGAGTGGCATTGCTCTAATTTCTAATATTCCCCTATCGTAAGCGATTCTCCAAGGTCGATTTTCCCCCACCTCCTCCATTAAAGCTTGATAAGTTGACCAGCTAACCCCTCTTAAAGGTATAATGGTAGACAGGCTAACTGCTTTTGTTTTCTGTTTTTCTATAGTAGTGACCATGACTTGACCTCCTTTGATCTATATTATATTATAATAGGTACAAAGACAGCCGATGGATTTGCCCAAATTCAGCAGGAAATTACAAGAGGTTCAGTGATGAGCGTAAATTACATTTTAAGCCAATACATGGACACAGCAATGTCCCAAGCTACTTACGATAAACTAGAAGACGGCACTTTTGTCCGTCGAATTCCATCCTGCAAAGGGGCGACCCGGGCTTTGCCCGGATCTGCGCTTTGCGCAGCCCGCTCTTTTATTTTCCATTGGTGCGACCCGCGAAGCTGATCGCTCCTTGATATCCTTACAAACAAGAAATCAAAATCCCAACTCAAATAATGCCGCAATACGATCTGTATCACGACGAAGTTAAGAATGCATTGAGGCAAAGATGGCTGGACTATAACTGACGATCCTTATATTTTAGAATATAAAGGGCTGCGTTTATATGCAGACTTGGGAGCAGCAAAACTATTAGCCGCAGAGAGGGCTCAACAGAAAGAAATCAAAGTCTTTAACAGTCCTTCACAAGTAACAGAACTACAAAAAGCAATCGGTCAGTATAATATGTATCGAAGCATATTGCGTCGTGTCAGCCCAGACCGAAAACTATATTTAGCAATTTCTGAAGAGGTTTATAGCGATTTTTTTCAAAAGCCTGCCATTCAAGATATTGTGAGCGATCAAACCATTTACTTTATCATTTTCGATCCAGATCGGGAGGTCATTATCCAATGGCTAAATTAGAACATTACAGAAAAAATATTATCAAAGTTATCCAAAAACACGCCCAACATCAACCTAGTCATGGAGAAATTGAAGCACTATTGCTTTGCGATCCGATAACAGATAATTACTTGTTACTCGACACGGGATGGGATCGAAAGGGACGAGTTCACGCCGTTGTATTTCATTTGAGAATTGTTGGAGAAAAAATTTGGATTGAGTCAGATGGAACCGAAGGAGGAATTGCTTTAGAACTCTTAGAATTAGAAATTCCTAAAGAAGATATTGTTTTGGGATTTATTCGCCCAAACCGTCGCCATTTAACCGATTTTTCGGTTGCTTAACTTTTCGGAGCGATCGCTCTTTCTCTACTGCCAAAAAATTACGATAGAATATTGGTGCGGTCGAAGCCGCACTCTTAGTGATCGCCCGATGGATATTCCCAGATTCAGCAGGAAATTAGAAGAGGTTTAGTGATGAGCGTAAATTACATTTTAAGCCAATACATGGACACAGCAATGTCCCAAGCTACTTACGATCAACTCGAAGACGGCACTTTCGGAGGTCTTTTCCATCCTGCAAAGGGGTTATTGCATTTGCATCAAAACTACGGGAGTGCCATAACCAGTTACGTTCAACCCTAGAAGACTGGATTGTAGTAGGGTTAAAACTAGGTCATACTCTGCCAGTTATCCACAACATCTATTTGAACCAGGAGCCAATTCGTGAGCCGGTGGACACCCTGTAAGCGCACCGCGGAATAATTGGCGCTACAAGAGGAGAGTCATTCTCCATTACTCTTGAAAGCGTTCTAATAACCAGGCGCTAACTTTACTGTGGTTGGTTTGTCGGGTGCGTCTGAGGGCTTCTTCTAATAAAGCTATTTCTAAAGAAGGTAAAACTGCCGATGTTTTAATTCTGCGACTGCCTTCTTTTTCAATGGTAAAGGCGATGATTTTAACATTTTTTACATCCACAATCCAATATTCTTGGACTGCCAAATCCTCATAAAGGAGTCGTTTTTCTCCTTGATCATCTGCAAGAGAAGTATTGGCAATTTCTACAACTAAAGTTGGGGGAGGATAAAGATCCAGTTGAATAATACTCGTACCATAGGGAATGGCATTCGCCGTTTGCCCAATATAGAAGGATAGATCGGGTTGAGCGCTTTTACTACCTTTTTTATGGTAGGTACAGTTATCGTGACCATTTAATTCGAGTTTTTTAAAGGCTGCATAAAGACCAATGGCATGACTAACAATGTAATGGTCGCAAGCGTGGTCGTGTCCCAGGGGTGACATTTCAATTCTGAGTCTGGAGTTGTTATAGTAGAATTTGGCTTTCCTGTAATCGGGATTGTCTGTGGCTTGGAGATATTCTTCCCAAGTTGCGATTACCCAAGTATCTGTGGGCAGTTTTGTTTGAATTTTACTCATGGCGTGGGGGATTTGCGAGGGCGGAACTTCTGTATTTTGATTTGAGAATCAATCCTCATTATAGCATCCCTTCTCCATCCGATGCAAGAGATTTGGCTCAAGATGGCGTCATGGCTTTTGATTCTGAAGGTGCGAGCCCGTAGGGTGGGAGGCAACGTCGAAAATTGATAATTCATAGTAGGGCATTAATTTAAGACCTTGCCCACCAGCCATGACAGTTTATTTAGCTTTCAGGGAAGGAGTGGGCAATAATAAATTTACTCTCTTACTAGGGCAGCAAATACACGCTCCTTGGTTTTCTCCATTAGGCTTGAAATTGTTCTAATAACCAGGCGCTAACTTTACCGTGGTTGGTTTGTCGGGTGCGTCTGAGGGCTTCTTCTAATAAAGCTATTTCTAAAGAAGGTAAAACTGCTGATGTTTTAATTCTGCGACTGCCTTCTTTTTCAATGGTAAAGGCGATGACTTTCACATTTTTTACATCCACAATCCAATATTCTTGAACTGCCAAATCCTCATAAAGGAGTCGTTTTTCTCCTTGATCATCAGCAAGAGAAGTATTGGCAATTTCTACAACTAAAGTTGGGGAAGGATAAAGATCCAGTTGAATAATACTCGTACCATAGGGAATGGCATTCGCCGTTTGCCCAATATAGAAGGATAGATCGGGTTGAGCGCTTTTACAACCTGTTTTATGGTAAGTACAGTTATCGTGACCATTTAAGTCAATATTTTTGCAGCCTGCATAAAGATGGATGCCATGATTAACAATAGAATGGTCGCAAGCATGGTCGTGTCCCAGGGGTGACATTTCAATTCTTACTCTTCCATTGTTATAGTAGAACTTGGTTTTTGTATAATCGGGATTTTCTGTGGCTTGGAGATATTCTTCCCAAGTTGCGATTACCCAAGTATCTGTGGGAAGTTTTGTAATTGTACTCATAGTTAATATCACATCCGGTTAAATGCTTATAATAAAAAATTCAGAAACTGTAGGTTGGGTTTCGTTCCTCAACCCAACAGCGCTCTACCCAACCTACACTTATTTTGGTCAATTATACGGATATGATATAAGTTGGGGAGAGAACAGCAACTATACGCGATCCGGTGGGTACGCAGGATCCGCGCTACCGCGCGGCCCGCTTAAGTTTCCTCCTCAGTTGAAAACAGAGAATCTAAGTCTCGGTAGCCGCTGACGACGCGAACAATCTCGATGCCCATTGTAATGGGGCGATAAAAAATCAGGTAATCGTCTATGGGAAAACTACGCAATCCGGGTTCAAAGCCATGGCGATTTCGCCCTATTCCTGGAAAATCAGCCAGAAGTTGGCACTGTTGCTTGATTTTTTCCTTAAGACTTCTAGCCGCTGCGGGACTATACCGAGCCAGATATTCGTTGATTTCTTTGAGGTCTTGCTTGGCAGGAAGAGTTAATCTATAACGACCCATTAGCTAGCTTCCTTTTTTTTGCAGCATTTCCGCTTCAATTCGGCAAATATCCTCTTCCAGTTCGGCAAATACTGCTTCGCCATCTACAACTTCACCGCGATCGCTTGCTTCAATACCTGCGCGAATTTTCTCTTTCAACTCAGCCAGACGGGTTTGATTGAGCCTATCGCGTTCTTCCAGCAATCGCAGCCCAACACCTATCACCTCGCTAGCGGACTGATATTGGCCGCTTTTTACCTTTTCGTTAACAAGTTCTTCCAGCTCTGGGGTTAAGGATATATTCATGTGGTATAACCGCTTTTTTTTATGAATAATATAAGTAGGGTTAGGTTTTTATATTGTTAGTTGACAATCGATCGCGGAACAATTGGAGGTGCGACCCGCGAAGCGGATCCCTCGCCATTAATCAATGCCGAGGGTGCGCACTTCTGCTTTCATTTGGCGAAATCTCTGTCGTGCGGGAGACGGATTCTGTTTTTGCTCCTCTCGTTGTTGGCGGCAAAACTCCAGCCAGTCAGCCAAGTAAGCGCTGACCTCTTCCTTATTGTGTAAATAGTAGAGGATAGTGGCGTGGACCTGTTCTAGGGTAATGGTCTCGAATTGTTGGGCAATTTCTTCGGGGGTTCTGGCGCGGTAGATATATTCGTAAAGGACGCTTTCGATACCGATGCGGCTGCCTTTGATCCGGATATCGTCAGAGTCTAGGAAACTGAAATAGTCTTGGATTTGCATATTAGCATTTTTATTGAAAATTATCGTCTCTTGGCCTTTAGCAGCATTGAAAGACCAAATCGGATTTTTTCGAGATTTTTTTCGATTCGCCTTTCCCGTGCTAATTGACTTTTGGTATAACCGGGGCAAGAGGCGATCGCCTGTACACATAGCCGTTGCTTCTTCAGCATCAACACCCAGGCGCAACATAGCGATCGCCGAGGGCTGACCCCTCTGATTTACGGTCATGTTGGACTTGAACAAGCGATTAAATCTTGACCGCACGTTGGAGGGCGTTGGATGAATTTTCCATTGGGAAACTCAGGGAGGGCGATCGCGGAATCGGAAAAATTCTGGCTAAGTATACACTATTGTTTTGCGATCGCAAAGCAGTTGCAGATGCGACCAAGATAGTCCTTCCTTCTCACTCAGATTGCCGTTACCAATGCTCTGGGACAAGCGCAAACCTTGGTGCTGCCATCATTGAATTGCGCGATCGCGGAACAATTGGAGGTGCGACCAAGATAGTCTTTCTTGCTCACTCAAATTGCCGTTACCAATGCTCTGGGACAAGGGTTAAATTCTGCGAATTTATTGTAATATTCTGACATGATCTTCCACACTTTGAAGTAAGAACGAGGAAAAAGACTCGCTGATTTTTTTGGGCAGCTTTTCTCCTTCTAAGTAATAGTAGACTGGTGGATTATCATCTTGAGGTTCTGTATGAAAGTAATCAAACTGATATCCCTGGTGCATTGAAAAGACAAACGCTGCGTCTGGCAACTGGAAGTCAACCTCGTTTTCTTTTAAAAGATTTTCTGCATAGGCACGAAGTTCGAGAATATCTGGGTAGAACATATCCGTGCCTGCATAAAATTCCCCAGCTCGATGGCCACATATTCGTAGAAAATCTTTGTAGGTAGCGGGTAATTGAAGTTTAAATTTTGATTCTATGACTTCTATTTCCTCTGCACTACAACCCTGAATCTCCTCTGAACTGGCAAGGGCAGTTTCAAGAAGTTGGTTTTGAAAGTTTGAAAGAATAGATTGCATTATAAATCTTGCTATGTGTACAGATACAGGTTTACTTTCAACTCATTAGATCGAAATTCAGAATCTAACTACTAAGATAGGTGGGCATAAATAAACGTTCAAACGAAGAACTCGCAAATGAAGCCAGAAGCCATTTTTCAAGAGGTTTTCACCGTTTTGAATCTCCATCGCTATTTTACGAATAATTAAACCCACCTATTTACAGTAAAAAAAGTATCTTAAGGAAGATTACGATTTGGACGATTGTACCAACCCGTACCTCCGTCGTTGACAAGACCACCACGAATGGACTGAGAATATTGGTCCTGACCATAGTATGTATCTATGGTAATATTGGGATATCGACGGCTAAATTGCTCAATTACAGATCCACAACTGTTGCAGTAATATCTTTCCGAATATATTCTCAGAGTTCCGTTAGCGCCTATACTTCCTGACCGTATCTGACGGTCCAGATGTTCTAAAAGATGAACCTCTGAATCCAGTGCCCGACTATGACCTCCCACGTCAAAAGTGTTGAATGTACCTTGAAATCGTCCATTTTGATTGCGAGGAATTTCTACTCCTCCATAGCGACGTGCGCCACTTACTCCATACTCATTGTAAACCCTCGCACCTTGTTGAGTCGTTAAATCACCAATCGCGATATTTCTGTCTGTTGGTCCTAGATTCTGATTTGCTCTTATATTATTGGCTTCTTGAGCAGTACACCGGGGATTATGTACCAGCAGTTCTTTCCCTGACACGTAATAGGTATGTGCCTCATCAACCTCAAAGTTATAAACCCGCGTGCTGTCGCGAGACTCTAGGTCAGTGACAGTGGCTGTTTTTCCGCTGAGTTGAACTAAGGTGTCCCCCACGCTCAAGTCTTCAGCCTCTACCCAACCATTGGCGGTATAAAACTCGTGTTCTGGGGTAGTGGTAATCGCCTCTTCTCCCACCGTCACAACCATCGACTCAGGGGCGATGCGAGTAAACAGGTGGGTGACGGGATATTCCCCTTCCTCTCCCGTTTCCTCGTTATAAGCCAGAACCGTATCGCCAACGGCAACCTCTTCAATTGCCTTTTCCCCTTCAGCAGTAGCAACCTCAGTTCCAGCCGCAAACGAAGCACAACCGCCAACTTCTGCGTACTCCCTGCCCCCTTTACTCAGGCGCATTCCGGCTTCCATGCCCAAGAAGAGAATATCGATTCCTAACTGAATGCCATTTCCGACAGAAGGATCGGCGATGGTTTTGTAGGTATCGTAACCCACCATACCGGCAAAGGCGACTTGACCGACCCCGGGAACGGCAAATAAAGCCCCCATGCCGAAACCAATGCCAAAGGATTTAGCAACGTCACCGATGCTGCCTCCTGCCATGGCGGTGAAGGAAGCATTCATCGTTCCCATCACTCCTCCGGCAACGGCCATCTCTGCCACTGCCGTGCCTATGGTTCCCAGTCCCGCTGCCGCGATGGCGCCCCGGCTGCCACTCCTACTCCGGCTGCCGCACCGCCGATGGCTGCACCACCTAAAATTCCTCCCCAGGTTTTGCCGGAACTCCAATCCCAACTCGCCGGGTTATAGCTGTGGTTGACCGCTGCACCGCCCATATAACCGCCCACTAGGGCCCCAATCCCGATTATTAACAGGGCAATAAATTGTGCCCCGTTGGGATCGATACCGCTGAGGGGATCGCCGTTGCCGTAAACATAGGGGCTGAAGTATTGACGCGCTGGATCCGGGGTGAGGAAGCGCCCTAAATGCCCATCGTAGTAGCGAGCACCGAAGTAGTAGAGTTCGCTCTTGCTGTCGTATTCCTTGCCCGTAAATTTGGGTCGGAAAACGTCTTGACCGGTGCTGGAGTTGGCGATGGCGCCGTAGGGTTCGTAGTTGATTTGGCTGACTTGGTTGGCGTTTTCGTCAGTTACTAAGGTGGTACTGCCCAATTGGTCGTAGTGGAAGAAAAGGGTTTCTCCAGCCACGGGATAGCCATCCCCATTTGCTCCTGGTGTCAGACTTGCTGCCAGGACGCTCGATCCGGTCAGACTGACAGTGGAGAAGGAAACTAGAGCCAAGGCAAAGGATACAGGACGATGCCATGTTTGCAGTAGCCAGCCTGGATTGTCGGGAGTATTGAGTCCAGTAGCTGTTTCTGGGGCTATCCAACCCAGGCTTGCCAAGGCACGAGCCACCATTGCCCGATTTTTGCCCGTCCAACTGTCGGGGGATGCCGATCGCCAGATGCGATATATCCACAGCAGTAAGGTGCACAACAGCCAACTGATGAGTACAAAAGCAACGAGACTTTGATCCACATGAGCAGCGAAGGCCAGTTGGTTTAATTTCCCTTGTACGAATTTAGCTAAACCGCCCCAAGAACTTGGATTGTAGAGGGAGGCTTCTAGGCGAGCCCCATTGGTATGAATGGCGGCCAGGAGATTGACATTGCTGCCATTTTTGGAAATTGCTGCGATGGGTCCTTGAGGACCGACAATATATTTGGTGTGGATTTGAGCATTATCTGCTTTGCGCACCACCTCGTAGAGGGAGGCAACATAATAAGTTGTGGTTCCGTCCGCTTCTTTTTTACTCAGGCGGTTGTCAAAATCATCGTAGGTAAATTGGTTTACGGTTCCCGAACCTGCTTTATCAACTTGGGAAAGGCGGTTTTGAGCATCGTAGCTGTAACTCCAAGGTGCATACTGGGTTGTATTGCCGTTGGCATCGTAGGTTGCCGCCGCCAGCTGGTGTTTTTTATCGGTTTTGTAGTTGTAGGTGGTGTCGTTGCGCTTGGTAATATTTCCTGCGCGATCGTATTCGTAGCTCAGGTTTGGATAGGGCCCGCTAGCGCTCTCCAGTCGTCCGACGATATCGTAGCCAAAGTTTTGGCTGAGTCCTTTTTGCGCATTGTCAGTGAGAGCGCGGAGTTTATTGGCTTTATTCCAGGTGTAGTTGAAGTTGAAGTAGGTATGAGCGCCTTTTTCCGTCGTACTGGTGGTAATGCGCCCGATGGCGTCGTAGGTGTAGTTTGACTCTACATTGTTGCGATAAAGAACTTCACCTATGTCTCCAAGGGCAGTGTAGTTGTAGTAAGCAGCGATAGTTGTAAAGCCACTTTCTCCAGTATCTTTAAGTGCAACTCTCTTAAGTTCTCCACCATCATAGTAAGTATGGCGAACCTCCGCACCGTCGGGATAGGTTATGATATCGGGACGACCTGCGGCATCGTAAGTGTATTGACTGAGGTAGGTTTCTTGACTGCTGTTACCGTCGGTATCGATTTTAACTGCTTCTTCCTTGACCTGACCGCGATTATCGTAGGCAAATGTATAGGTGGCTTTTGGCATAACTATTTTAGTTAACGCCCCTTTACCATTGTCTACATCGGAATCATCATATTCGTAGGTGATGGTTTTCTCTAGGGATGAGTTGCTGTTATAAACCTGTTTCCGGCATGTACGACCCAAGTTATCGTACTCTAAGCTAATTTTCTGATTTTTAGCATCGATTTGACTGGCGAGTTTGCCGTTGTCGTTATAGCTGTATTTGGTTGTTCCCGTTTCAGCTGTCGTTTCCGAGATGAGTTGCCCCAGGGAGTTGTACGCCATGTTGGTGTTTTGTCCGAGGGGATCGGTAATGGTTGTTACTTGTCCCAGGCGATCGTAACTGTAGGAGGCACTGCTGCTATCCGGTGCCTTTTTCTCCTTCACCCAACTGCGAGAGGTATCTTTCACCAGGGATTCAACCAGATCCGTGCCGCTGGCATTGTTGCGGGGATCGGGAGAGTAATAGGTTGTTTGGCGATCGTCGTCCAGTTTATCGTAGTTAATTTGGGTAACAGCACCCACTGGATCGGTGGTTTTGATGAGATATCCGTGAACGTTATATTCATATGCGAGGAAGTTCCCTGTCTCCCCAGCATAATAGGGGAGGGACTCTCGGGCAGTTTGTCCGACGGAGTTGAATTGGACTGTGTTCGTTATAATTTTGCCGTCATCACCTTTAGACTCAGTTTGGTAAGTCCGTCCCAACCCATCGATATATTCCCGCTCCCAAAGCCAAGTATTATCTGGAGTGTTGCTCCCATTCCACTCAGTTCGATAGGAAGTCTTCACCGACATCCCGCTTGCTTCGGCTAAAAACTCGGTCTTGTTTAGGGTAACTAAATCATTGCTATCTGGTTTGATGCCCTGAATTTCCAAGACGCGACCAAATCCATCGATGCCGCTGTCGGCAATGGCCATTGTGGTATGACCGTTGGGATCTACCACTTGGGTTTTGATGCCGAATTTCGGTTCGTAGGTTGTGCGAACTGTTAAACTCTGACTGCCTGCCGAGGGGGAGGGGGTAGTGCGTTGTTGGGGAAATGTGTGATATTTGCTTTCGTAGGTAGTGCTGCTGGTATTACCCAAGGGATCGGTCAGGGATGTCACGTTACCGTAGGTATCATAGCCAGTGGTGGTAGTCAGCCATTTTCCTTCTTGGGTGTCATCCGGGCCACTTTTATCCCGCCAGTTGCTGTGACTGGTTAAATTCATCTGGCCATCGTAGCCGAATTGCTCCCAGCGCAAATCCGTGGAGGCATTCCAGTTACTGAAGTTGTTACAACCTGCTGCACTGTTAACGATTTTTTGTTGGCTGGGGTAGAAACTCTTCCACCAATCCGCTCCTGTGCCGTTTTCGTAGGCGAGACAGGTGTATACGTTGTCGTTGGCATCCGTTACATCTCCTAAGTCTGAGGTAACGGTCACGTTTTGATAGTTACTGTCGTACTGATAGGTGCGTTTGAGGGTGTAGTTATATGTTCCTTCTGTGTAGTGCTCGAGGGCGACGGCGGTTTTCCAGAATTTATAGATGCCGTTGCTGTCTTTGGGGGAAGATTCGTAACTGGAAGCCGTTTTCCCCAACAAGTCACCTTGATGTTCCAAATCCCAGATTTCCTGATCATCTATCATTCCCAATAAGGGGAAGTCTGTATGATGAGTGGTGATAGTTTTGGTTTGGTTTTGGTTATCTATCAGGATAGTTTTCTCAAATCCGAGCCAACCGCGATGGCGATCTACTTTTGCCCCTTCGTATTGGTGGTTGTAGATAAAGGTATTGGTGGGGTTGGTTGCCTTATCTTTAATGGTATGCTGAGAAACCACGTACATGGAATTCTGCACCCTCACGATGGTATCCGATGAGTGCAAGGTTAACGTGTAGGGGCTGGTGTCTCCCCCATATCCATTTATTTTGAGGTAATAGCGTCCTGGGTTAGTTGCGTTATAGGTTCCTTCTTCCGGGTTATTGGTGCTGTTTCCTTGTTTTACTGGTTGGGAAAGATTTGACTCCTGGTAAAGGAACCAATTTAAATTTTGGTTATTATCGCTGGCCACTGAAATCGTAATTTCCCGAGGCGAAGGGATATCAAAGGCAAACCAGTCTTCGTCGCTGCTGGATGAGATGTTACCGCGAACCACAACGTCGGTGCTACCTAAGCCATTAGCAGAATTCGCAGTGCCATTATTTTCCGTCTCTGTTACTTCTTTGGTGTAAACTGTGCTGTCTGTTAGGGGTTTGTATTCAATTTGGGTTTGCCCGCCGAGTCCGTTGGTGATGGTGGTCAGACGCTCACTTCTGCCCTCGGATGTAGACACCAAAATCCGACCTTCACTAAAACCCACTACGTCAGACAGACCATCCCCATTGACATCTACCAGCGTTCTTATGTAATTATCTTTACACCATCCTTGTTCACAACCAAAATCTTGGATCCACGTCTTACCAGGCTCGAAACTCGTCCCATTCGATGTAGACACAAAAATCCGACCTTCACTAAAACCCACTACGTCAGACAGACCATCCCCATTGACATCTACCAGCGTTCTTATGTAATTATCTTTACACCATCCTTGTTCACAACCAAAATCTTGGATCCACGTCTTACCAGGCTCGAAACTCGTCCCATTCGATGTAGACACAAAAATCCGACCTTCACTAAAACCCACTACGTCAGACAGACCATCCCCATTGACATCTACCAGCGTTCTTATGTAATTATCTTTACACCATCCTTGTTCACAACCAAAATCTTGGATCCACGTCTTACCAGGCTCGAAACTCGTCCCATTCGATGTAGACACAAAAATCCGACCTTCACTAAAACCCACTACGTCAGACAGACCATCCCCATTGACATCTGCCAGCGTTCTTATGTAATTATCTTTACACCATCCTTGTTCACAACCAAAATCTTGGATCCACGTCTTACCAGGCTCGAAACTCGTCCCATTCGATGTAGACACAAAAATCCGACCTTCACTAAAACCCACTACGTCAGACAGACCATCCCCATTGACATCTGCCAGCGTTCTTATGTAATTATCTTTACACCATCCTTTGTTCACAACCAAAATCTTGGATCCACGTCTTACCAGGCTCGAAACTCGTCCCATTCGATGTAGACACAAAAATCCGACCTTCACTAAAACCCACTACGTCAGACAGACCATCCCCATTGACATCTGCCAGCGTTCTTATGTAATTATCTTTACACCATCCTTGTTCACAACCAAAATCTTGGATCCACGTCTTACCAGGCTCGAAACTCGTCCCATTCGATGTAGACACAAAAATCCGACCTTCACTAAAACCCACTACGTCAGACAGACCATCCCCATTGACATCTGCCAGCGTTCTTATGTAATTATCTTTACACCATCCTTGTTCACAACCAAAATCTTGGATCCATTGACTAATCCTACCAAATTCCTGCTTTCCATTCTCATAGCTAAAGGCGGTTGGTGGCAAACACACCCCAACAGCATCGCATTCCTCAAGTTGTGTCAATAAACTGCGCCCTGTTGCCGTGCCGTATTCGTAAGCAAGGCGATATTCCTTGACTAGATTGTTCGCTGTTTCAATACTGTTCCCATCTCCATCCAGATCCACATAGGTTTTAATCCGTGCCAGTCGCTTCGTTGTTTCGGCTTCGGAACCCCCCACATAAGCAATAATATTGTCGTTGCGATTTTCATACTCAAACTTCACCAAGCGCTGGGGGGTGACATTGGAGTTCCCCGTGTAACGAACTGCCGTGGGATAATAGCCGAGAAATGCTCTGCTGATACTTCTTCTTACTCGGCTTGCATCCTCTTGATAGCTGACGTCCACAAAGTTGCCATTGCGATCGCTTATCTTATTTAAAGCCCAAACTCGCACTGCTCCATCAGAGCGCCCCCTCGCTAAAATCCGGGAATCATCAGTATTGCCAAACTCCATCTGATGCCCATCTTTGGTCGTCACTGTAAACGAGCGCGGTCCATTTTTCCCCGATTCTGTATGGGAAATAACTCTTACCCAAGTCTCTCGTTCCGTGCGATACTCCGTCCCATTTGCCCCGTAGTTGCCGCTCACTGCCATTAATCGCTGGCCGTCAAAACAGAAGCGATCATCGTTATTGAAGTCCACGCCCCCTCTCACACCATCGGTGGCAATGGTTTTGCCGCACCGCGCGATCGCCGACAGTCCGGCTAACTCCCAACCCACCCCCAATAGCCCGTTTCCCTGTTGGCTGTTGTAAACCAGGGATAGATTTGGTTGTACTCCATTGGTTCCCGGCGGAACTTCAATAGGAACCGTATAGGTTGCCCCTCCGTTCCCGTTAACGGCAAACTCCCCAGGAATGGTCCCCACTTCGACGCTAGAAGCAGGAGCGGCTACAGCCAACTGACTGGGAAAGTTCCCTCCAAGCTGCCAGGTGGGCAAAAAGGAGAACAGCACAAAAATTAGTGTTGCTGCAATTAATGTCAGACTCTTTAACTCAATCCTCATTTTGGCTGATACAAAAGACTGAAACTTTTCGCCAATGCTTTGGGTTGCCGAGATTTTATGACTGTAGCCACTCATTAGACATTCCCTCTGTTTTTTTGGTTAACCACAACTATAACAACTCCTCTGTTAAGCTGTCAATTCCTCTGTTAAGCTGTCAATCAATTTACACAAAACTTAACAATTGGCCAAAGCACTGACTACGGGCGGCGGATGTGGTCAAAACCAGCTGGTAATATTTCAAGCTCCGATTGACACCAACCGGAATTTCCTTTATCATCAAACTATATCGATAGATTTTTGAGAAAATATTCTATGAGTAATCACAGCCAAGCTGCCTGCGCCAAACACTATATCGGAACCCAGAAAGCCTCTTTTCTCCTCAACATCAGTGCCGTGAGATTGCGCCAATTGTTGCAGCATGGACGAGTTATAGGAGCTTACAAGTCCGGTAGACGCTGGCTCATACCCCTAAAGAAGGGCCTGCCCCAAATTACACCGGGCAAGAGGGGTCCTGCCGGTACTTGGAGTAGGAGGCGGCGCCAGGTTAATACCAGGATTGATTCATGTCAATAGACAGGTTTTGGCCTCTAACAGGAAAAATGGTACTAACGAACCTCCCATTTCTGTGAGAATTGGAGCCAAGACCTACTTTTGCCATGAAGCGGATATTCCCGGTAATGCCAAGATGATTTACAGGCCCCACAAATCTTTGCCTTGCGGGGCTGTGCTTTGGTTGGAGGTGCCCCCGGATGTGGTGATTGGGATGAAACACTAAACCCTTTGCCCATGCAGCGTTAATATTGCTTTAATACGTTCCTTGAATAAACGGACCGCTTTTCTTTGTCCCTGGGTTTTACTTTGCTCTATAAACTCAGGAACCTCTCTCAGGGGTAAAAAGGGGAAAACTAGACTCTTATCCCTGGTTTCGTATTCTCCTGACTCCTTCAGGTGGTAAACTTCTAAACTTCCTTCACTATAACGCCAAATTTCTCTAATTCCTAGGGAACCATAGATGGTAAACTTATTGAGAGAAGAATTGGTATAATCTGATTCAATGGCTAAATCTGGTGGTGGGTCCACAGCTAAATTAAATTCATCTTTCCCTCTTACTCTAGCTTCATTTTGGATGTAAAAGCAACTATCCGGTTCGATGGCTCTCTTTAAATCTGGGCGTTCCAAAGTTAAAGAACCTAGACTTCTCAGCTCTATTTCTAGTTCATCCACAATAGCTTCAATTAAACTCTCCAGCAGTCGTTTTGGTTCTTCGTGTTGTAAGAGTGGCATTTGAATTTCTAATACTCCCCTATCGTAAGCGATTCGCCAAGGTCGATTTCCCCCCACCTCCCTCATTAAAGCTTGATAAGTTGACCACCTCACCCCTTTTAAAGGTATAATGGTAGATAGGCTAACTGCTTTGGTTTTCGGTTTTGCTATAGTAGTTACCATGACTTGACCTCCTTTCATATATATTATATTATAATAGGGTGCGGTGACAAGGTCGCGGGTGTAGTCAAAAGTAGTTGCATTGGGAGAGCAACGCGAAGGAAATAAAAGTTGATCTGTGTTTATCTGTGGTACCACTACAATAAAACTATATCGATTGAGTTAAAAGGGCGATCTGGGTGGTGTTCCACTCGGAAGTTTCCTCGGAAGGGGTTGGCAAAAATGAAATTAATTGTTATCGTAGCACCAGTACTATGGGAAAAGATGCACTTATATATCTGGGTATTTTTACCTAAACTTGTTCCTCAATGTAACTAAGAGGGGAAAAATCCATCTGTGTTCATCTGCGGACGCTTCGCAATTTTTGATGAACCGCAGAGTACGCAGAGGGAGAGAAGAGAGAGAGATTTCGCCTCCTCCCTTAACCTGAATTGCGGGCTAATATATGAAACCCCTACAGGGTTGAAATATTACCAACTGGTTTTGACCACACCCCAAGGTCGCCGCTTCGTGGAAGCAATCTTAAATCTTTTTGCAGCTATGGACGGAGTTGTTGGTCTTATTTTTTGCTTCTTTGTGGGTATACCTGTGGGTCTGGTTTCATTCAGCCCAATTACAGCTCCTATAATGATTTGGCTGTTGCGGGATTCCAACAAATTGCTGTAGCGTTTTCAGAGAAGAAGCGCTATACCTTCGTCGAGCGATCTCATTTGCATCAACATTACGGGAGTGCGATAACCAGCCTTCTCCCTTGGATATTCAAAAGAAGCGATCTGTTGGATTGGTATCCCTGGTGGGAACAGAAATTTCCCCCACTCTAACTACCTATAGAGGGACTGGGGGATAGGGTGATTAGGTTATAATTTATTGATATATAGCGCCCAAGCGCGGGTTTAGGGTTAGTCTGATGGGATATAGGGCTTTTAGGATTTGTTCGTCATCTGAACGTGTCCTAACCGCTTTGGCGCTTGCTATAGTTGTAGATTAATCTACCTATTCCCCAACCTACCACGACTGATGCAATCACATCACTAAAATATCCATGAAAATTAATCCTCAACTCTCCCCTCCTCTCAGAGGAATCTTGCCTTATTTGACTTTGTTGTGCTGGTCAATTCCTTTGTTAATCGCCAGTAATGGAGAACAAAGCTTACTTGCTCATGATGAAGGATTATACGCTACCAGAGCACGCTTCATGCTAGACTCAGGAGACTGGATCAATCCTTGGACAACACCCCATCACAAAACTCCCGGTACTTACTGGCTGATTGCCATTTGTTACTATTTCTGGGGAATGAGCGAAACTACAGTAAGACTTCCAAGTTTAATTTTTAGCATTCTCACCGGATTAATTGTTTATCAAATCGGCAGTTTACTGGTCAATAAACGAGTAGGATGGCTAGCTGCTGCTATTTTACCACTTCAGTATTTATGGTATCAATATAGTAGACTGGCTAATCCAGATCTGCCAATGATTTTTGTGGTTATGCTAGGTATTTTATTATTATTGAAAGCCGAGTTAAGAGCCAAAAATAGAGATAGATTGACTTTAGTTGCTGGTATTTGTTTGGGACTAGGATTTTTAATCAGAGGTTTTATGATTGGAGTGCCTTTAATTGGTATTTTACCTTACTTAATTGGCGAGAATCGTCGTCATAAACATCTGTATAATCCAACATTATATCTTGGAATTGCCCTAGGTTTAATGCCCACAATTTTGTGGTTTGTCGCCTGTTGGTTCCGCTATGGCAGCGACACGTGGCATGCTTTATTTAATTTTTTTGTCGGGATAGGCTTAAATGAGCAGCGCAATGGGATAATTTACTACTTTTGGCATATTCCTGCCTTATCTTTTCCTTGGGCTTTTTTCAGCCTACTGGGCTTGGGAATTTGTTGGCGCTGTTCCTTTCCTCGATCCAAGTGGCTTTTAGTGGGCTATCCTTTAATTGTCTTTGTCCAAATCACTATTTTTGCAACTCGTATTCCCCATTATTCCCTTTCCTTATACCCATTTCTAGCTTTACTCGCTGCCATAGCTTTAGATTGGATTATAAGTAGAGAAGAGCAACAAGGGCAACCAAAATTAATCCTGCTGCTTATCAATAGCTTCTTGGGTTTATTAGGTGGTTTATTATTAATCTGTGTCCTGGGCATTAATCTGGCAGTGGTCATGGATAAAGTGTCGATTGCCCATCAAATTATGGATTATGTTCCCATGGCAATATGTTTAGCAATACCTTGGTTAAGCTTGCCACTCATTTGGCGATACCGGGCTATGTTGGCTCAATACCTTCCTGGAATTTATTGTTGGGTAGCCAGTTTATTAATCGCGAATTGGCTAGGGCTGTTGGTAGTAGGACATTTAGGTTTAGTTGGGAACTACAATCCAGACATCAAAAAATTTATTGCCAAACCAGCGATAAATTTAGTCCTGGAAAACAATCCAGTTTATCTGACCAGTGGAGGAGGCAAAACCAAGGTCTTACTCAAATTTTATACCCCTAATATCAACCAAGATATTGCTAATATCTCTGACTTGCCTAGCAACAGCTATGCTTGGGTGAAGTCAGAACAGCTAATGGATTTATCCAAGCCATATCTTGCTCTAGGTATCATTCGCGATTGGGAATTGATTCAAGTCCTAGAGCCATGAATTATTTCCCAACAGCTCTATAATAATGCCAACTACATGGGCTCTGGTACGGTAGAAGGAACAGATTACTCTGCCCCAGCCCCGCTTCAGAACCCTGCCCTCTCTACGGCGCACAAGGAATTCTTAAAGTCCAGAGGGCTAAGAATTAATGAAGCTAAGACTAAGGTGAGTAAAGCTACGGACGGATTTGATTTCCTGGGGTGGCGCTTTCGCGTCAACTCTCGTGGGGTATTTAAATCCACACCGAGTTCGGAGAATTATGCAGACATAAAGGCTAAGGTTAAAGCAACTCAGGAATTGTGGTGCAACCACGGAAGCTCGTCTGAAAAGGATTGAGTCACAAGTCCGAGGCTGGAGGCAATATCACTCAAGCTGCGACATGAATAAGCACTCTCTATGGTCGCTCAATAATTGGGTATGGCGGAAGTTGAGAGCTGAAAAGCGCAGGATGACCCAGAAGGAAGCAGTGAAAGCACGACGGCTCGCCACTAAGGGGTTTAAAACCCAAGGGGCGGCCAAACGACTGCTCATTGGTGAGCAGGTAAAGAAAGCTTTCCCAGCAATTCCCTGGAAAGTCAACGGCCCCCGGCATTGATTAATGGCGGGGGTCAAAGGTGATGCCTCACCCTACAATGGCGATGTACGTTATTGGGTTGGCCGGAATTCTAAGCTATATAGCGGGCCAACCGCTGAAGCAATTAAGCGACAGAAGGGCAAATGTCAGCACTGCAACCGATTGTTTATGGAGATGGATGGAGCCGTGGAATTGCACCCCCGGCATCGCGGATGGCGGGGGCGACCACAACAACTGGAAACGCAAGAATCTAGTTGCCCTCCACCGAGAGTGTCACCAGGCGCAAGCGATACATCGCTTGCGTATTAAGGACGGTCAATGTCAGCGCGCCATAAAGGCATAGAAGCACCTGAGCCCCCGGCATTGATTAATGGCGGGGGGGAAACTCGCACGTCCGGGACGCCAAAGGCGGCACCTTCGGTGTCGTAGGAGAGGGGCGAGCTGCGTGGCAGCTCCCTCGACTCTAATGGAAAGTATCACCTCAGCTATAATCACGCGGTTAAAGGAAATCCTGGCCAATCTGTGCCAGCAATGGGATTGCAAGGCGATAAAGATTAATGGAGAGCAAGACCATATCCACGTTCTCTTTCAATACTACCCTCAGATGGAATTGACGAAAAACGCATGACAACATCAAATCGGTTACCAGTCGTAGGCTCCGAAAGGAATTCACCGAACGGGTAAATGCCTTCTATAGCAATGATGTGCTGTGGAATGGGTCATATTTTATAGCCAGCTGTGGAGGGGTGACTATCAACACTCTGCGAAAGTATATAGAATTTCAGGATACGCCGAATTAAACCTTCTGCGGCATTCCTCTCACGCCAAATCAAAGATTATGGCGTGAGGCTCCTGCCGCATTTGCTGATTCATTTCCTTCCCTCCCTTCGCGGACCCGTTCCGGATAAGAAAAATTCCGGGTGAAGGGAAGAGGGGGCGACTCACCTTGGGGTAGGTTTTTTATGAGTAGGTTTTGGCTAGACTTGGAGGAGAAGGGGGGAAAGTAGACCTCGGTAGGAAAATAATAGTGAATAAAAACGAAAAGCAATATCAGGAAATATTTTTGATGCCGATCAGGAAGTGCAAAAGCTACCGACCAAAATTCGGACAAGGGAATAAGGAAAAAGGCTTCTCCCTGGAGGAATTCAAAATGCTTTATAGTGCAGACCCCTTCTACTCTTGGATAGGTCTTGATTCAGACCTTATGTACGCTGCCCACAGGGCAGCAGGTGGAATGACTTCTGTGTATCGTCAAATCGGAATTGGTTGTGAACGGCTATTCCGTGCAGTGATCATGGACACAGCAGGCTACACAGACCCCAAATTTGCCACATGGTCTTACACCACTAAAACCCAATCAGGAAAAACAAAGAAGTTATCTCTTGACGGAAGACTGGAACTGGATGAAATAAAAAATCAAACCGTGCTGACTAACTGATTGTGATAATTTGGATGAAGTCACCTACCCTCATAACGGAATCGTGTTTGAAGTACGTCAGGGATACAAAAGCAAGGACAGTAAACGTCAGAATGCCGATATAGATAGCACAACAGTAGCATGGGCCAACGATTACCTGCCCGTGTTTGCCATATTTTCCTCACAGATTGATCCAGACATTGTTCTTAGATATAAAAACAACCGTTGCGGGATTCTCATGGGTACCATTAATGGAAATAATCAAACATCCCTGTATGCTTTCTGCGAAGAAATTTTAGGTTATGACCTAGCTGATTTCTTCAAACGTCAATCCACAGTGATTAAAAATGAAATTCATGATGTTCTCGAAACCTTGTTGAGTGCAGAGTAATAGAAATGAAAGTAGCCCAACGTTCAGACTATACATTCAAATATAATCTAAAATTAGGTAGACATGGATGGTTACGTTTAACCCCGGCTTATTCTGTAAAGCTGGTAACAGAGATTATAGAAAACATTCCTCAAAATTCCTTTATTCTCGACCCCTTCTCAGGCACAGCCACAACAGGTCTTGTAGCCTCTGAACATGGGTTGTCTGCACATTGCTTTGATATAAACCCGTTTCTGATCTGGTTTGGTAATGCTAAGTGCAGGAATTATTCAACGAATGAACTGAAGAACCTAAAGTTAGGGGTTGGTAAATCCATGGTAGAGTGGAAGAAGATTGTGAATGAAAATAATTGGTTGCCTGACATATACAATATTAGTAGGTGGTGGTGTCAACATACCCAGAAAATACTTGCTGCACTTCGTCAGGCATTTGTTAACCAGTTCGGAGAACCAAAAGAAGATAACCTTTCATCTTTAGCATGGATTGGATTTTGCCGACTGGTCATTGAAACCTCTTCAGCAGCATTCAATCATGTGTCTATGTCATTTCGTGATAAAATAACAACGTTTGAGATTGAACAGGTAGAGTCTCTATACCAAGATATCATCAACAGGATTGTTCACAGCGCAAGAGAAGAACTTTCCGGTTCTGGATCAGTCCATTTTGTTGATTCAAGGGAAGTAGTATCTATCAATGATGTGGAGTATTCTCATGTTGTCACCTCCCCCCCCTACCCCAACCGAATAAGTTACATTCGTGAACTTCGTCCCTATATGTACTGGATGAAGTTTCTTGATACAGCCCTTTTCGCTGGTGAACTAGATTGGCAAGCCATTGGGGGAACCTGGGGTGTTGCAACCAGTAGACTTAAATACTGGGAACCTCATGAGGTAAAACTGCCGGAATCATTGAAGCTAGTAGTTGCGCAAATCTTGGAAAAGAAAGAAAATAACACCTTGTTAATGTCTAATTACGTGTGGAAGTATTTCCATGACATGTACTTGCACCTTCACAGCTTACGGAGTAGCCTGAAGAAAGGCGCTGTGCTATATTATATCGTAGGTAATTCTAGTTTTTATGGGGTGCAAGTTCCCACCGAAAAGATTCTTGAAGATTCTTTGAAATCCCTCGGGTTCACTAACATTGGTAACAAGGTGGTTAGAAAACGCAATAGCAAGAAAGAACTGTTTGAATATTGCGTTTATGGCACATGGAATTCAAAACTATAGCAACCGCCAGAGCCATAGCTCGTAGGGTGGGCAAAGTAGTCGAAAATTTACAATTCATAGTTTGTGATTAATTTAATACCTTATCTGATATAGTGTAATCATGACAGTTTATTAAGCTTTCTGGTTTGGTGGGCAGTAATAAATTCATCCTCATTATAGGGTAGCAAACATTTCTCAAATTGCCCACTCTACAGTATTTTGGCAGATGTATTACATAGACCTAATACAAGTGCTACAGCGGTCATTGTTAGAAATAATTTATTGAAACTGTGTCCTAGAATTAAAGAGTAAAGGGGTAAAGGAGTGGTGCGTTCGTAACGCACCCTACAACTGTTTCAAACCCTACCGTAGATTTTTCAGACTGTCTACCCGCTTATTAAACATATCGAACAACAGAGCAATTACCTTGCGATGCTCTCGAATCTTAATATTCGCAGTAATTGACATTCCCGACTGTAAAGGAATTGCTTGCTCCCCTACTAACAAATCTTGCCGATTTAAACTGACTTTAACCGGAAACCGATAAAACTGATAAATTTGGTCTGGTTCTAAAGCATCCTCCCCTACCAATATTACTTCCCCTTTAATATCGCCAAAATCGTGGTAAGGAAAAGAATCAATCCTGACATCAACCATCTGTCCCTCCCGGACAAAACCAATATCTTGGTTCGTCACAAAAACTTCAGCTATCAAAGTCTCATCAGGGACAATTTTCACTGCTGTTTCTCCCAGATTGGGATTGGGAACACTACCTGGACCTACTTGCAAATCAAATACCGTCCCCTCTATAGGAGCTTTAACTTCTTGATAGTCTAAAGTGACTTCCGTGCGGCTGATTTCACTCTTAATTTCGGCAATTCTTTTGTCATTCTCAACTACAGTTTTGCTCAACTGGCTGTCAATTGCCGCAATTTGTTGGTCATTGCGAGCGATGTTATCCCGCACATCTCTCTCCGATAAAGCCATAGTGTTGGTTAACTCTTCTCGCGCCTGAGTTATATCCAACCGCAGCCTTTGTTCTTCTTCCTCTAATTGCTGGATCTCAGCCAAGCGGGTTTCTACCTCTTGTTTTTGCCTGTCGTATTCAATTTGGCCATTGGACTCTAGATCCACCAATGCAGCGCGGCGATCGTTCACCTCCTGTTGCTGCCTCTCCATCTGAATTTGGGCAAGCGCCCCCTCCGCCACTAAGGGAACGACACTAGCTAAAACCTTCTCTTCCAGGGAGAGACTTTGTCGCGCCTGGGTTATGGCTTGGCGGTTCCGGGCTTCAATTTGCCCCAGAACCAGGCGATCCGTGGCTAGTCGCTCTCGTGTATCTTTTAACTGCACTTGATTTTGACCCAGTTGTTTCTCTAATTGCTCTACTTCTAACCGAGAAGCCGCAACACGAGAATTGTACTCCGCTCTACTAGCAGCTAACCGACTTAACTGTTGCCCATTCAAACTAGCCGCAGCTCCGGGAACATTCAAGAGGGCGCGATAAAGTTGGTTTTCTTCCAACAGTGCCATTCTGTTTCTAGCAAGGGAGGCAATTTTTTCCAGTGGGTTCAGTGCACTAATTGCCACTTCTAGATTCCCAGGCAATACAGATTCTGTCATCAAAGCATCATAAAATTCGTTCTCTTGGGATAAAGAGTCGCGAACTTTCTGCAAGGATTCCAATTGGGCTTTTGCTGCTGTATCATCCAAAATGAAGAGGATCTGACCTTTTTCGACTTTATCTCCTTCTTCAATGGGTACTTCCTCGAGGCCTTTTTCGACTTTATCTCCCTCTTCAATGTATACTATCTTTCCCTCTTTAATGTATACTTTCTTTTCGTCTTCAATCTTTTGGCCAAGTTTCTTCACCACTCCATTTACAGGAACTTGTACCTCCTTCACCGCCCCCTCTGGTTTCAGTTGACCTTGGGCAGATACAATTTCTTCTAATTCAGCGATGGAAGCCCAAGCAAGACCAAAAGTAGTTACCCCCACAATTGTCCAGATAACTGCCCGGGCCCAAACTGGAGATTGACGCAAAACTATTGGTTGGTCAAAGCTATCAAATTCATGCCCCTTTGGAAGTTCTTTTTCCAGTACGACATTTTTCCCCTTGGCAGAACCATTGCCTTGGGCGTGCCCGTTCATCTTATTCCCGTTGCTGTTATTGCCATTCATAATTGGTAGCCTGGTGGTTTTAACCCCAGGAAGTTGGTTTGCTAAAAAATACTAACATTGTTAGTACATAAATAAACTATTTAGTCCGTAGGTTGGGAAGAGGTGCCGAAACCCAACAGCACCTCTTCTCTTCTCTCTCTTTCTTTTCTCTGCGCCCTCTGCGCCTCTGCGGTTTATATTCCATAATCAATGGAACAGCACCAAAGACGCAGATGAAAGCAAGGTGTATCAATCTCCCTGGCGGCTGCCATAGTAAGTGCTATATTTATGCTGCTGATTCTTGTTGATTGTAGAGATAGTAGTAGCGACCCTTCAGAGCCATGAGTTCTTCGTGCTTGCCCTGTTCTACCACTGAACCAGCATCCATCATCACAATGAGATCTGCTCCTTTAATGGTACCCAAACGGTGGGTGATGAACAAAACTGTTTTATGGCTAAAAGCCTCAGCCAGGTTCAAACACACTTGCTGTTCCGTAGAATAGTCCAAGGCGCTGGTGGCTTCATCTAAAACCAAGATATTGGGATTTTGCAGAGCAGAGCGGGCGATGGCAATTCTTTGTCTCTGTCCCCCCGATAGAGATGCACCCCTTTCTCCTACTCTCGTATTATAACCGTTGGGCAAAGCCATGATAAATTCGTGAGCCGCAGCAACCTTAGCAGCAGCCACCACCTCCTCCGTGGTAGCATCAGGGTTAGTTAAAGCAATATTCTCCTGTACCGTACCATCAAACAAGAGGGTATCTTGAGGTACCACCCCCACCTGACGGCGCAGGGAATAGAGTTCCACCTTATTAATATCGTAGCCATCAATGAGAATCTGTCCCGATTCCGGTTCGTAGAGGCGGGAAACTAGCTTAGTGAGGGTACTCTTCCCCGCCCCACTTTGACCCACAATACCCACAAAGGTACCAGGAGGGATTTCCAGATTGATATTATTGAGTTGTAACGGTCCTGAGTGCTTAAAGCGGAAGGAAACGTTTTCGTACTTTATCCTTCCCACAATAGAAGGCATGGGGATATTCTGTCTGTCGTCTTCTGCTTCTTGGGGATGATCTACAATATCGGCTAACCGTTCTAAGGATAAAGCGGTTTGCTGGAAGTTTTGCCACAATTGAGTCAAGCGCAAAATGGGAGAAGTAACGTAGCCAGCAATAATTCTGAAGGCGATGAGGGTACCCAGGGTGATTTTTCCTTCTAGGGCTAGATAAACTCCCACCCAGAGAACCAACAACGTGGATAATTTATTCAGGAAGCTGCTGGCAGAACTAGCCATAGTGGATGTCACCACAGTTTTGAACCCGGCGGAGACGTAACGAGCATAGCGTTGCTGCCATTCCCAGCGAGAGCGCAACTCAATATTCTGGGCTTTAACCGTCTGAATGCCAGACATCACCTCCACTAAATGGGACTGGGTTGCGGCGTTCTTTTCCGCTTTAACCCTTAATTGGCGACGAATGAGGGGAGAGAAGATGAAAGTTAGGAGGACGAAAACGGGAATTACCGATAATGCCACCGCCGTCATGAGAGGACTGATAACAATCATCACCACGATATAGACCACGGAAAATATGGAGTCCAGAACCACTGTTAAAGCGGTTCCAGTGAGAAACTGGCGGATATTTTCCAACTCGTTCACCCGGGTGGATATTTCCCCCACTGGTCTTTTCTCGAAGTAACGCAAAGGGAGCCGCAGGAGGTGGTCGATAATTTCCGAACCCAAAGTCATGTCGATGCGGTTGGTAGTATCCACGAATAAATAAGTGCGCAGAGTACCCAGCAATGCCTCAAAAACAGCGATGACAACCATGAAGATCCCCAGCACCTGCATGGTATCGGCGCTATTCTGACCGATTACCTTGTCGATAATCACCCGGATCATCAAGGGATGGATCAAACTGAAAAGCTGGACGAAGAAAGAAGCAACAAAGACTTGAATGAGTACCCAACGGTAGCGAGAAACCACCGGGACAAACCAGCTTAAGCCAAATTTTTGTTGAGGTGTTTCCTTGGTGGGTTCCAAGAGCAATACTTGCCCTTCGTCGTCCCAAGTTTCCAGAAATTCATCTGGTTTGCGGCGAAGAAGACCCTTTTCCGGGACGCCGATGACCACCTGGTTCGGTCCAATTTCATAAAGAATGGCGAGACGGTCTTCCCAACGCACCAAGGCGGGTGTTTTCAGCCTGGTAAATACTTTCGGAGTGATTTGGATCAACTGAGCAGTTAACCCCATTAACTCCCCTACCGCACCACAAAGATGGAGAGAAAGGGTGCCAGTACGCCGCATTTGGTCCCGGAGAATCCGCTGAATCACCTCCTTACGAAAAGGCATGCCGAAATGTTTACTCAGCATTTGGAAGCAGGCTACCCCAGCGTCCAAAGGTGTTTTGCCCCGAACAAAAGGATATTTTTTCCAAGCCTTGCTATCTTTTTGCTCTTCCTCTTCAGGGCTATCTTCTTCCAGTAATTCTACTTGAGCATAGGGTATTTCTTCCCCTTCTCCTGCTGGTGGCAAAACTTCTGGTTCTATTGCTACCGTAGGTTCTGCCCAAACATCATCTGCTGGTGCTAAGGTATTTACATGGGTATTTACCGGTTCGAGTAAATGGGATGGAAAACCCAAGAAACGGGCTGGTCTCTTTCCCGTTACTTCAAGAGAGTCTTGGGCAGTTACATTTATCCTACTGCCCACCTCCAAATCAGCTACTTTCCCACCACTGAGTAACCAGACCTTATCTCCCTCCAAGAGTGGAGAGCTACCCTCTTCTACTTTAGTCTTACCTACAGGAAGAGAGTACACTTGTGTGGAAGACACGGCAGACATTGCTAATTCTTTAAGATTGCCATCTCCCCGAGCCTGCTGGGACAAATGATAACCAATTAAATCAAAAGCTTCTACTAAGTAACATTGCTCTTGGAGCAAGGCTCTCCACTGGGGGTATTTTTCAAGTATTTGGTGAAATTTCCCGTTATTAAGGGTGAGACAGGTTACTTCCGTCGAGGCGATCGCAGTTTCGCAAGCCACACCTCGCAACTGATTCACCCAACCCAGCATGCTTCCAGGTTCCAGTAATTTCAGGGTGGTGGGCATTTGGGTGCGGGGATCGTAACCCAGCAAACGTGTTCTACCTTCGTATAAAATAACTACGTGGGGAGACATTTTCTCCCGCATAGAGATTACTTGCCCTATGCGATACCGCAAAGGTTGTAACTTAGATTTTATTTCAGCTATTCCCTCAGAAGGTAATTCAGAGAAAGGTTCAAGTCCAGATAGAAATTCTTCAATTTTGTCTATAGTATAGGTCATAACCCTAAAAAGTAGCCTGGTGGTTTTAACCCCAGGAGAAAGTTTTAACTTTAATCTTCATCAACCAATTTGTTCTCTTCTTCATAGGAGAAAGATACTGTGGAAAGAAGTTGTTCTTGTAGCCAAGTGCGGAATTGTTCCTCCAGCAATCTTTGTCGCATTTGTCCGTCTAATTGCGCCAGAATCAACTTTTCCAGACGAAGGATTACCAGCCAATCCCCTAATCTGGTTGGGGGTAATAGTTGCCCAGGTTGGCTATTGGTGAGCATTTTGGCTATGGTGGGATGAGGAACAGTCAGTTCTACAGGACCGATCAAACCTCCCGTTTCTGCTTCCTCACCTTTCGAGTATTGCTTTGCCAGTTCCGCAAAGGTGCTTTCTCCTTCAAGAATTCGAAAATAGAGTTCCTGTATAAGTCCAGCGTCTTGACTGCGAAGGAGGGAATATATGACTTTATCTAGCTGTCCCTTACGTTGGAGGAAATAGGATTCTAATTTCTTCCCCCAAGTTGCTTCTTTAAATTTTTGCAGCTTAATAGATCTCTCCAGACGCACCAACAGTTGGTCTAAAGTCATAAACTGCTCCTTAGCAAAGGCTTGCAGTTGTTCTTCGCTTTTGATTTGCTGTTGCTGACAAAACTGTTGCTTGGCGATTTCCCTCTCCTCAGCCGTACATTCTATCTCCCCCATTGCCCTATCAATAATTACTTCCTTGGCTAACTGCGGCAGCACTTGATATTCTGCTAGCTTGGGGAATAATTCAGCGGGGGATATGGTGCGATCGCCTATTTTTAAAACATATGCCATAATTTATCTTTTTATACTCCTGGGGTTAAAACCACCAGGCTAATGTGTTGCTCAACTGTTCATAACCTTTAATTATTTTATAATAGCAATGCGGATAGACACAGCTAACAAATTGTCTATCCGTGCATCCGCATATCAAGCAACAGCTTTTACCCAAGCTTTACCTTTAACCCATGGGGAATACAGTTTCCTCCTGGACCAAGAAGCGGGTATTGATGATTTCCCTGAAGGTTTGCAAATCCCCTGACCAATTGTCAATCCGTTGTTGCAGTTGGCGCAAACGCCCCTCACCGCTATAGCTCGTAACTTGGTAGTTAAAGTTCCCCGAGAACATCAAAGCGCGGGTGGCTGGTTTTTCCGGTTGCTGCAACCGTACCTCATTGATGTTCAAGTTTAGTTGACAATGTTCCAGCTGATAAACTAAGTTAATACTGGCTTGTACTGGTTGCGTGCCTAACTCTTGCCAAGGACCGGGTGCGAGAAGAGTTCCCACGATATACTTTCGAGGTGCGTCCGCCATATCACCAAAAGCAACCACATTTTTCAGGCTGATATTCGCGCCTTGGTATTCTGCATTAGGCAGCTTTTCCAGGCATTTTTTTGCCACTGGAGGCGCGTTAAGTTCTTGGGTATTGTTGGTTCTAATCGGCTCAGAGAAGGTGATTGTTCCCGGTTGTGCTACGATATTGACGCCGTTTTGGAAGATTAGTTGAACAACGCGAGGGTTGACAACGGGCTGCTGTGTCAATTCCCAATCGTTGGGGATAATGCCACTTAATTTGAGAAAATCCAGGTTGACAACTTGTGGATTGAGATTCTTGGCTGCTACAACGATACTAAGGTCTTGAATGTCTAGAGTTTTCAGAGGTGTCATTGAATTTTTTATCCCTGCTTTTTTCGCGGTTAAACCTTGTTGACTTCTACTGGAGCCATTGACTACTCATTGTTACATCTTATTAGATAAGATGAAATTAATCCATTAATTTTATATTTATCTAATATAGATTTAACCATTGCATAAATGTAATAGTAAGGTTTAGCTGTCTAGACCCACGAATATAGTCAATAAATTACTTAAGCATATGTTTGCTCTAATTCTTTAAGTTGAAAATCAGTCATTTTTAGCTCTATTATAGCCGCTCCCCATTCTTGAACAGGGAGCGGATCTGCATGATTTTAAGCTAGAGTGAACTCAATCTGAACAACAATGTCGTTAAAGTCATTGTCCCCACCTCTCAATAAATCTTCAAAACCGAAGACATTGTCACCCAGCAACCGGACATGGTCCGCTCCATCAGCGTTTCCAGCTATGAACGGGAAGTAGATTTCTGGGTCATTATTGGAATTTTCATCTAGTAACTGCTCAGGGGTACCATTGGAAATGATAAATGGTGCATAGAGGAATCCTACGTCTAAAGTACCGCTAAAATTCTCTGTTGCTCCGTCTGCTACTCGGAGGTCTAGATCTGTCAGCATCTGTCGTTCAAGAGCTGCTGCTACATATCCATCGTCACCCGGATTAAGACTGTCGATTTGACCATCTTCGTTATCGATCCGATAGAAACCAACGAAGTTATCGAAAGCAGCTTCCCTGTTAACTGTAAAGCTAGTTGTTACTTGCTGACCAGGCAGTTGCCTTAAGTCTAGTAGTTCTCGTTGCTCCTCTCCTTGGTTAATAGCAACTAATTGGTTTACCCCCGGAATGTTTTGTAACTCCAAATTGATAACCAAATCGTTAAAGTCAACGTCAGAGACGTCTAGGTTGGTGTCTTCCCACGCCAGAGTAAACACGCTCTCAGACTGGGAAACCCGCACTTGCTCATTGTTGTCGTTGGCTGCACTAAAGGAGAAGAATGTATCTCCATTACTGGTTTCAAGGTAAAATCCTAGGCGACCCCGGCAAAGCCGGGGTCCGCTTCGCGGACCGCCCCCTGAAAATTGCAGTGAGCGAGACAGATCTGTGAGCGCTGTCTCTACTTCACTGAAAATGACTTCCCCTCGACTCAAAGTTTTTTCATACCCACCCCCGTCCCCTCCTGGGAGGGGAGAAGAGGGGTGGGTCTCCCTATTAGCGCCTTCACCACCTAACCGTAGGTAGATATTCGGTCACACCCTTTTCCCAGCTTCACTCCGTTCTCTCTCCTAGGGGTGGTATCCGGAGAGGGAAGGCAGGCATACTTCTATCGAGGCCATTCGGATAGGACGCGGGAACGAAAGCCAAGAGCAAAACAATTGCCCGCAATGTGTTGGAGCTAATTTCTATCTAAAAGGGATGCCTGAGGGTGAAAAAGACCAAATACCGTCGTAGAGATACGAACGATGAGGATAATCCGGTTCTGAATTTAAGGTCCAGGTAATATGATGGCCGAGTAGGAATTTAATCCGAATTTAGGCCCTGATAAATCCGAGTAGGAACAGCTAGACTGACAAGGAATAGGAAAAGGCGAAGATTGCCACAACCCCAGTACCAGCTGGATAGAGGTAGTCAAGGGGTTTCTAGCCTTTTAAAAGAGGCGGGTTTCAACCCATAGGTCATAGGAGCCGTGTGAGGTGAAAGTTTCATGCACGGTTCTGAAAGGGAGCTGGGGTGGGTGACCACTCCTTCGACCCGAACAAGCCGTGAAGGCAGGCGTCAGAGGTGAGTACCCCTCCAGCATTAAAGGAACGCCACAAGGCGGAGTTATATCCCCACTGCTGGCCAATATCGCCCTAGATGGATTTGAGAACCATATGGTCGCGAGAAAAACTTATAAACCAGTAAAGGCTGTATAACCAAAATTACTGAGGAGGATCTGTGGTATAAAAAAGTAAAAACCCCATAATTTGGTTTACACTAAAAGAGTATTTAGGGTATGCTATGATCAAGGCTGAAAAAATAGAGAATAATACAGGAGCCTAATTAGTAGAATAGACTATCGCAAACAAATGGATTTAGAAACAGCATTACAATATGTAGACGGAGCAATTTTGACGAAGGCAGGACGACACCTGAGTGTTCCAGAAGAAACAATTATTCGGGGTACTTGGCAAGGTATGACCTATGAGCAGATGGCCGATGCATCAAAATATAGTGTCAATTACCTGATGCGAGATATTGGACCGAAATTCTGGAAACTACTGTCGGAAGCCTTGGTCGAAGAAGTAGGGAAAACGAATTTTCGGATCGCCTTAGAACGGCGATACGGGAAGCAATTCCAGAAAGGCTCCCCAATGTCGGAAATTTACCACAATCAAGACCCCATATTCTTTCCTGGGGTTTCAACCCTAGGCTACAAATCAGACAAGGATTCAACCTCTAGTCGGGGCGAAAGCTCTCTTTCTAGCGGTCTCGTAGAAACTCGCCCCAGCAAAGATTGGGGTGAAGCACCGGACGTATCAACTTTCTACGGTCGCACCGAAGAGTTAAATAGCCTCAAGGAATGGATAATTGACGATGGTTGCCGACTGGTAGTGTTGCGAGGCATTAGCGGCATAGGCAAAACCGCTCTTTCTCGCAAACTGGTAGAAGAACTACAAGAGAACTTTGACTACGTCATCTGGCGGAGCCTAAATCACGGTCCAAGTCTGAAAGAGCTAGCGGAAAACTTGCTTAAATTTCTATATCATCCAGCATACAGGTATAAAGGTGATCGCATCTCTCAATTGATAGATTGCTTGCGCTCATTGCGTTGCCTGCTAGTCTTAGATGGAGCAGAAGCAATTTTAGAAGCAGGTCAGCTAGCGGGACGCTATCGCCAGGGCTATCAGGATTACGGCGAATTGATGCGCCGCGTGGGGGAAGAATCCCATCAAAGCTGCGTCATCGTCACAACTCTGGAAAATCCAAGGGAAGTGTCTCTCCAGTCGGGAGAAAACTCAGCAGTTCGCTCCTTCAGAGTATCAGGGTTGTCTGAAGCGCAAGCACGGGAAATATTGAAAGAAGAAGGGCTAATAGAATCAGAAAATTGGCAAGGATTAATCGACCATTATCAAGGCAATCCCGCCGCTTTAAAGATGGTTGCCAAACTAATCTGCGAACTGTTCAATGGCAATGTGACTGAATTTCTGGAACGACAAACCTTCGTTTTCGGCGATATTGAAGAGCTATTAACCAAGTCCTTCCACCGCTTGGGAGATCTGGAAAAAGAAGTCCTTTACTGGTTAGCAATCGAGAGCGAATCAGTTTCCTTCTCAACCATAGAAAAGAACATTACAATACAGGTCTCTCAAGGAGAACTGCTGGAGGTATTGGCATCTCTAGGACAGCGATCCCTGATCGAAACACCAACCACGAGCGGAAAATCCTTCTTCGCTCTCCAGCCAATGGTGATGGAGTATATCACTAATCAACTCGTCGAACAGATTGGCGACACAGTAGTAACCACTGATACACAAAGTCGCCAATTCTTGCAGCAGATTGAAGAAGAATCAATCGATCTAACGTCATCGACGAAAAAGCCAATTTACCTCACCGGTTGGTTGGAAAACAAATTTGAGCTAGGTTGGCAATCAGTGGAAGCTCTGATATCTGGGGATAATCCGAATCAACTCGCTCCAAGGCTGCGCAGTACCTTCCATCTCAGGAACGAGAGTTTCGTTAAGCGCTTCAAACAGCTAAACGTGGGAACGGGATCTAACGAGAAATTGGTAGCGTTGCTCGTAGCGATAGCCATTGAAGCCGGAGAAAAAGTCGGAATTCGGGTTCAAATTCAACCTACTCTTAACGAGACAGTACTGCCAAAGAATCTCAAGTTGAGTTTACTAAACCAAGAAGGAGAAATTCTCCGGGAAGTACAATCAGGAGGTCAAGATAACTTCATTCAACTGCCGCGCTTCCGGGGCATGGCGAAAGAACGCTTTAGTATACAAGTAGCCCTCGCTGGCACTAGCCTTGTAGAAGAGTTTATGATCTAATAATAGTCAAAAAAATTCGTGAGCTTTCAGCTTATGTAGGGCACGGCACTGCCGTGCCCCTATGCTGATTGTGCTAATGGTTGTTTTTAGCTGAGAGCTATTTATGAGTAAAGTCATCTTGAGTTTGGGCCAGGGAGATTTAGACAATGGCTTTTTTCGGGTCACAGTTCAACTGTGGACTGGAAATGGACCGGTACTAATGCAATGCCAAGGTAGTTTACCCGCTGCCCTCTCTTTGGCAGTACTGCACAGGAACTGGCAATCCCTGTACAAAAAATACTACGAAAACATGGCGGTCCATTCACGCCTGGAAATTATAGACTCGGAAGATACAGACCGATTTTCCGACGCTGAATTCAGGGAAACCTGCAAAAAACTCCCCAAAAAACTCAATGATTGGCTTAACTCAGACTCGTTTAGAGGTATTGAGCAGCAGTTGCGAAAGCACTTGCATCATTCCGAGGAAATTCAGTTAATAGTGGAAACGGAAGACACTGATGTGCGAAAACTGCCCTGGCACCTCTGGAATTTCTTAGAGGACTATCCATTAGCAGAAATAGCATTGAGTCTTCCTGAGTTTGAGGGGGGAGTTCCCTCCAAGAGAACACCTCCAGAAGAGGTCAGAATTCTTGGTATTCTGGGCGATAGCACTAACATTGACATTAACAAAGACAGGGCAATAATAGAACAATTACCCGGTGCGAAACCAGAATTCCTCTCTCAACCAGAACGACACCAACTCAAAGCACAGCTTTGGGAGCAAGATTGGGACATCTTATTTTTTGCCGGACACAGTGGCTCTTCTGGGAAAATATATATCAATACTCTTGATGAGGAGAACACCCTCACAGTTGAAGAGTTAGAGAAGGGCCTTTGCTATCAAATAAATCGGGGCTTGAAACTAGCAATCTTTAACTCTTGCGAGAGCTTGGAGTTAGCCATTGAGCTAGGTAGACTCAATCAACCCCTGACAATCGCCATGAGAGAGCCAGTACCAGACAAAGTGGCGGCTGTGTTTTTGAAATATTTTCTCCAAGCATTTGCCAATGACAAGTCTTTATATCTTTCCGTGCGGGAAGCACGAGAAAGACTGTCGGGGGGCGGTCCAGAAAGAGATGATGAATTTCGTTGTGCTAGTTGGTTGCCAGTGATTTTCCAGAATCCGGCTATGTCACCACCCACATGGCAAGAATTGCTCGGGAAGAAAGCAGAGCCTTGGTGGCATGTTTGGGGCACATTTTTGTTAGCCTGTTTGATAGTTACCTGTTTGACGGTTGGGCTGCGATGGGGAGGGTTATTACAGACATGGGAGTTACAAGCTTTTGACCGACTAATAAGTCAGCGACCGACGGAAGCCATCGACGATCGCTTTCTCATCGTCACTGTGAGCGAACCCGATATTCAATATCAGGATAAGCTCGGTATGGCAAGAATTGGCTCATTATCAGATGAAGCACTTAAGCTTCTATTGCAAAAACTGGAGCCCCACCAACCGCGAGTCATTGGCTTAGACATCTATCATGATTTAGAGTTCGCTCCTAACCTAGCAGCGAAGTTAGTCTCCAACGAACATTTTATTGCTCCCTGCGAAGTGGCTACTATTGGGGAATCCATCCCTTCTCCCCCTGGTATTCCACCGGAACGCTTAGGCTTTACAGACTTCCCTCTCGATCCAGACCATGTCATCCGTCGCCAATTACTCTTAATGAGTTCTACCTCCTCTTGCAATACCAGTCAGTCCTTAAGCCTGCGGATTGCACTCTCATACCTCAGACAAGATGGAATCTCCCCTATGAGTAGCACAGCAGAAGGAGCAAAACAAATAAGAGATCGGATTTTGACCAGATTTAAAGCTAATGCTGGTGGATATCAGTTAGCCCCCGCCGACGCACGACCTGCTATCAAATTCTCATTAATTACCGTTCCTCGTCCTTTCCCCAAGTTAGTCTCAGGGAAATGCTTTCCAATTCCCTCGATTCTCAAATTGCCGATCTAGTTCAGGACCGGATTGTCTTGATCGGTGTTGCCGAAAAGTCTAAAGATTCCCACCCTACTCCTTACAGCAAAGGAAGATGGTCGGAAAAAATGCCAGGGGTCAAGATCCATGCCCACGCCATCGCCCAAATTCTCAGTGCCGTTCAGGGGGAACGACCTTTGCTTTGGTGGTGGCCGGAATGGGTTGAAATACTTTGGATTACCAGTTGGTCTATAGTTGGCGGTTTACTGTTTTGGTGTTGGCGGGAATTTTTTGAGCCTAGGACACTTTACCTCGTACTAGCAGTCTCTATTGCACTTGGTATCCTCTCTGGACTTTGCTTTTTTATTTTACTCCAAGGTGGATGGGTGCCTCTCGTCCCCTCAGCATTCACATTGGTGGCCACTAGCGCAACCCTTGGAATCTTTTGGCATCAGCGCCCTCATCGTCTTCAAGGGAGGGGGTCCGGGAGAAGGGGGATGGGGGAGTAAGGGAGTTGGGGAGTTGGGGAGTTGGGGGGTGGGAGAGTATGTCATGAACGAAATTTTGTCCAACTTCATCTCCCTTTCTTCCTTTGTCCCTTTTTAGTAGGGGAGTAGTTCACAGTAAGAGTTTTCACTAATTCAAACACGGATTTTGGTTTTTTTAGTTGAGCCATAATGATTTTGATATAATAGACCTCAACTACTGAATCTAAAATGTTTGCAATTTATAGCTTATTGCCGATAAAATTTATCTGAAAAACATAAATATTCGACATTCACTAAGGTTAGACTATGAAAGTACCCGTCTCTATCCGCAAGTATTCACGAATACTTGAAATTATTTCTGTATTGGTTTTCTCCGGCATTGTCTCGATACAAGTGAAGGCAGAGTCCTCAAGCAAACATCCCTACTGCTATAGCCAAAGATTGAATTTCTTGGACTTCAATAATTCTCAAAAAGAAGAAGATTGGGGAAGACCGCCAAACCGAACTTCCGGAGGAAATCGCGGTCCTAATTCCGAAGATAATCTCATTGCCCTAGTCCCGAACAAAAGCAAAACAGAGCTTACCTTAGTAGAACGCCCTACATTTTTGTTTTACATTCCTAAATTAAATGGGCAACAAGTAAGGGGGATATTTTTACTGTTGAAGGAAGAAAACAAAGAACCAATCTTCCAAGAAAGTATCATATTATCAGGCGGACCAGGTATTGTAAATTTACATCCCAATAAACTTCTAAACCTTGACCAGGAGTATAGGTGGCTTTTTTCAATAGAAATTGATAAAAAAAGCTCATATTCTGTTGAAGGACTTATTAAAAGGATTGCACCCGATCCTATGCTCATGAATCAGGTAGGCGATGCAACTTCAAAACAGGAAGTCGCCTCTATTTATGCGAGTCACGGTATTTGGCACGATGCGGTTACTAGGTATGCTGCACTCAGGATGAATAACCCATACGATTCTTCTATCCTAGCAGACTGGCATCATTTATTGGATTCCTTTGGTTTAGAGGAGATTGCCTCAAAACCCCTAGTTAATTGTCCCATATTAATCTCGAGAGAGATTTGAATGTAAGTGCGACAGTCCCTAGTCTCAGCGTAGCGGACTAGGGAAGGATAGCACGGCGATGACGACTTGCATCGAGTAGGAACCAAACTGAAGGATAAGAATGCGCTCCTCGGTTAACTCGATAATATCCCCATTATTGATAATGACTATAAAGCATAATATTATATCATTCAGCCTGAAGTTAGAAAGGAAAAATTTGCCATCATGAATGTACAAGAAAAGACAATAGAATACGGAAAAAATAGTCAAATTCACATTTCAATCAATCCCAATTTCTGGCAATTATGCAAGCCATTTCAACAGGTTTCTAAAGATGATTTCCTATCACATAGGTGGCAGGTAAAACATACAGTGTATGGATTTGAGGCTATTAACACATTTTTGAGATCTGTAGCCAGTTCCGATGTAGTGGAACAAGTATTGCTAGGGCTGAGACTTGCTCCTATGGCAGTACGACTAACACCTTACATTCTCTCCAGAATTAATTGGTTAAATCCCATAGCAGATCCCATTCGTCGGCAATTCATTCCGTTAGCTAATGAGTACGAACAGGATCATCCCATGCTAACCCTCGACTCCTTGGGAGAACAGGAAGATTCCCCACTTCCAGGATTGGTTCATCGGTATCCAAATAAAGCACTTTTTCTCGCCCAATCCCATTGTCCGGTTTACTGTCGATTCTGCACTAGAAGTTATCTGGTGGGTCAAGATACCCATACCAACAAAAAGGTTCAATACGAGAAAACAATAAAACATTGGAAAGAAATATTTAAATACATTGATAGCAATCGAGAAATTGAGGATCTTGTTGTGAGCGGAGGTGATTGTTATAATCTCTCCCCGAAAATGTTGGAGTATATTGGTAACGGGTTGCTAGAAATTCCTCACCTGCGTCGCATTCGGTTTGCTACTAAGGGACTAGCAGTAGATCCAACTAAAATCTTGAGCGATCGCGAGTGGACGGATACTTTAACTCGGATTGTTGATGATGCAAGAAAGCTAAACAAACATGTAGCGGTGCATACCCATTTTAATCATCCTAATGAGATTAGTTGGATTACCCAATCGGCAGCTAAAGTACTATTTGAACGAGGAATTACTGTCCGCAATCAGAGCGTTTTAATTAGAGATGTAAACGATAATTTTGACACCATGGCGACTCTGATTAAAATGCTTGGAGACATGAATATCCAGCCCTATTATGTCTATCAACATGACATGGTAAGAGGTGTTGAAAACTTAAGAACAGATTTATCCACTAATGTTAATCTTGAGAAACGAATTCGAGGGATTACAGCCGGATTTTATACTCCAACATTTGTCACTGATTGTCCCTGTGGTGGTGGAAAACGGGTGTCCTGTTCTTATGAATATTACAATCGAAGCAGCGGTGTCAGCGTTTATATCGCACCTTCTATCAAGAGCGATCGCGCCTTTTTATACTTCGATCCCCTTGTAAGTCTTGCACCGGATATTCGTAAAGCATGGCTGAATCCAGATGAAGCTCAAGAACTATGTAATGAGGCATTATCTAAAGTCAATTGTATTTCATCAGAATGGAAAAACAGTTATCTAAATTCCATTGCATCTCTTGTACAATTGAGAAATTAGATATAATTTTGGCTTATAGAAATACCCTGGATCGCGAAGGACACCATGTAGGGCAATGGATTTACAACAAAGAATAGAAGCTAGTAAAAAATTGCTAGCTCACCGTCGTTATTCTAAGCGAGGAAAACCCGAACGCTCTTTACTAACTCTATCAGACTTGACTAAAGAGCAAGTAATGACAATAATTGATGGTGGTATAAGTATTAAGAATAATCCAACTAAATATCGGGATTTATTAAAGCATAAATCCGTAGCTTTAATTTTCAAAAAAACATCCACTCGCACTAGATGCTCTTTTGAAATAGGGATTAGTGAGATGGGAGGACAAGCTTTGTATATGGACTGGAATACTTCAAATTTTACTATCGCTAGTCTTGAGGATGAAATCAAAACTTTATCGCGATATGTAGATGCGATCGTAGCTCGCGTTCACAAGCACGAAGACCTGATAATTATGAAAGAGCATAGCGAAGTTCCAATTATTAACGGGCTATCTAACCTCTATCATCCTTGTCAAGCATTAGCAGATTTGATGACAATAAAAGAGTATTTTGGAGAACTAGAAGGGTTAAATATTTGTTACCTCGGGGATGGCAATGATATTTGCCATTCTCTCATTAATGGTGCCGGACATGCTGGAATCAATATTTCTATTGCTTGTCCGCAAAACTATCTACCCAATCCCGAGATTTTAGAAGCAGTTCAAAGGAACAACAACATCAGAATAAGAATCGGGAGCGATCCAACTGAGTTAGTTAAAGATGCCGATATCATTTATACAGATACCTGGATACCTATGGCTATTTGGACGTTGACGGATAATAGCAATGAAAAAGATCTGAGGATAAAAGCGTTTTCGGACTTTCAAGTCAATAGGGAACTGCTGAGTCACGCACCGGAGCATGCTCTTGTCATGCATTGTCTTCCAGCACATAGAGAATATGAGATAACTGCCGATGCGTTGAACTCGGAAAATTCAATTGTATTCGACCAAGCTGAAAATAGAAAACACGTTCAAAAGTACCTCATGCCATGGATATTAGAAACAATCTAAACTGATGCTAGGTTGAATTATTATGGTTCTTCTGGGGTTAGAAACCGGGTTTCTTTCCAAAATTTCGATATTATAGCCATTCGCGCAGGTGTATTTACAAATGGGGTGATGGGGAGCTGGGAAGTTCTATAAAAAAATCCCCCTATCCCCCTACCCCTCTATCCCCTCAACCCCCTATCCTACTATGTTATAGATGACAACGTTGCCGTTGGAAAATGGGCGTTGCTGGATCAAGACATGAACTTGAAATGCCGTGGTGCTGCGCTCGCGAAGCGGAGCTGTGCTCTCGCCAATAATCCATCCCAAAATTCCTGGGACATTGCATGGCTACTACTTTTCCATTCATGTCTCTATTATGCAACGCGGTTTAAACAACTGATGCGGTGGAACGCTCAACGGTTGTGGATAATATGGGTTGGTGTCGTTCTGGGGTTTGCAAGAGAAAGACAACCAGAGGACTGCTTTGCAATTCTCTGCGTGCCAGTCTCTGCAAGCTGCTAGAAATTTCATTTCTTAAACCCGCCCAGTCTACAGAGTATTGGTTAAATTCCTCCCAGTGCAAGTCCAGGGTCTTGTTGATAGCCCTAATAATTAATTGTTGCAGCAGGGAGCGCTCTACAGCAGTCACGACGCCCCGCAGATGAATTTCTGGTTGGGCCATTAATTGACCCGACCAATCGATGGCCGCAGCTACAGTCAGTACCCCCTCTTCGGCCAACTTTTGCCTTTCTTTCATTACCTTTTCTTGAACTACCCCAGCCCGGTCTACCAGTTGAATGCCAGAAGTGACTTTCCCGGCAATGCGAATGCGATCCTCGGTTAACTCGATAATATCCCCATTATTGATAATTACCATATTGTCCTCTGGAATGCCCACACTGCAAGCTGTCTGACCATGTTTAACCAGCATGCGATGCTCTCCATGAAAGGGAATGAAAAATTTTGGCTTAGTCAACGCCAACATCAACTTCTGGTCTTCTTGGGCGCCATGACCGGAAACGTGAATTCCCCTGGCTCTGCCGTAAATGACATCTGCACCCAACATCATCAAACGGTCGATGGTCTTGACTACGGCGATGGTATTGCCTGGAATGGGGTTTGCAGAGAACACCACCGTATCCCCAGGACGGATTTTGATTTGTCGGTGTTCCCTTCGGGAAATGCGAGTCAATGCGGCTAAGGGTTCTCCCTGAGAACCTGTGGTTAAAATTAAGACCTTCTCGTCTGGCAGGTGACGAATTGCTTTTAGGGGCTGAAACAGATCATCAGAACATTTGATGTAACCTAAATTGCGGGCATGGGCAATGAGATTCAGCATCGATCGCCCTACCACTACCACCTTGCGATTGTGCAGAAGGGCCAATTCCAGCACAATGCTCAGTCGGTGTAGGGAGGAGGCAAAAGTTGTGAGCATCAACCTTCCTTTGGTTTGGGCAAAAATACGGTCCAGATTGGGATAAACTGACCGTTCTGAAGGGGTATGTCCCGGTACTTCGGCGTTGGTAGAGTCGCTCAATAAGCACAAAACCCCTTTTTCACCATGTTCAGCGAGCCTTTGTAGGTCGAAATGCTCTCCATCCACAGGAGTGTAGTCCACCTTAAAATCTCCCGTGTGAATTATTACACCAATCGGTGTATGGAGGGCTACGGTGAAGCTATCGGCAATTGAATGGGTATTGCGGATAAACTCAACGAAAAAGTGTTTGCCAATTCTGACTATTTGTCGGGGAACGACGCTTTTGAGCTTTGTTCGATCTGCTACTCCTGCTTCTTCTAATTTATCTTGCAATAAGGAGATAGCTAAACGAGGACCGTAGATGACGGGAATATCGAATTGCTTCAGGTGATAGGGAATACCGCCAATATGGTCTTCATGACCGTGAGTTACCACCATTCCTTGGATTTTATTGCGATTTGACTGCAAATAGGTGGTGTTGGGAAGGACAATATTAATTCCGTGCATCTCATTAGAGGGGAAACCAATACCTGCATCTAAGAGAATAATTTCGTCTTCGTATTCAAACACGCAGGTATTCTTGCCAATTTCATGCAACCCGCCGAGAGGAATAATTTTCAGGGTGGGTTTAGAACCGTTTCTACTCATTTTTATCCTGATCTAGTTTTTTTATTGAATTGCTGCAATTGAATGAATGTGATTTAATTTTTTTTGATTGTTTAAATATACCCCTTCTTACCCCTATGGCTACCACAATCAATATCTAGGGTAACGATAGAGAAAATAAAAGAATTGATTTAATATCAACTGACTTAAAGCTGAATTTGTAAACACTGAAGATAAATTCAGAGTAAATCAAGCTCTTTTAAAACGGTTGCTAACTTTTCTTCCAAGTCAGGCTCCATATTTTCTAAAGGTGAACGCAAACCGCCTACATTCCAACCCTGTAATTTTAAAGCAGCTTTAATAGGAATCGGATTAGCAGTACAAAAAAGAACTTTAAATAAAGGAAAAAGTTTGAGTTGTATTTCCCGAGCAACATTTATTTGTCCTGCTTCAAAAGCTTGAATCATACCTTTAATTGGCTTCCCTACCAAATGACTAGCAACGCTAACAACTCCAGTTCCGCCCACAGTAAGCAGGGGTAAAGTTAGAAAATCGTCCCCGGAGTAGATGGCAAATGATGCTGGAGTGATACGGCGAATTTCGCAGGTTTGCGCCAAGGAACCACTAGCTTCTTTAATGGCCACAATATTATCTATTTCTGCCAGTAACCCAACTGTTTCCGGTTCCAGATTTGTCCCCGTGCGACTTGGTATATTATAGAGCATCAGGGGCAAATCAGGCACTGCGTTAGCTATCGCCTGGAAATGTTTATACAATCCCGATTGGGGCGGTTTATTGTAATAGGGCACAACTTGCAGGGAACCATCCAAACCTAACTCTGCCGCACGAGCCGTAGCGGCGATCGCTGAATTCGTTGAGTTGGCACCGGTACCGGCGATGATCAATGCTTTACCCGCCACTGCTTGTTGCACTACCTTAAAGAGCTGATACTTTTCATCCCAACTCAAGGTAGGAGATTCTCCAGTTGTCCCGCACAGCACCAAGGCATCGTTGCCATGAAGAGCCAGATGCACTGCTAATTCTTCCGCCACAGCATAATTGACGCTGCCGTCCCCCTTAAACGGCGTCACCATTGCTGCGATCGTTCGGCCAAAATTTCCATTTGTCATTTGTTATTGGTTTTTTGTTGTTTTTTATTTTTTATTTGCTGTATTCGGCACGCCGAGGAGATTTTCTCTGACCAATAACTCGGCAATTTGAACTGCATTCAGGGCAGCTCCCTTGCGAATTTGGTCGCCGCAGAGCCATAATTCTAACCCGCAGGGGTGAGAAATATCCTGACGAATTCTACCCACCAACACTTCATCTCTGCCTGTAGCGTCAATTGGCATGGGGAAATAATTGATCTGCCAATCTTCCACCAATTTTACTCCTGGAGCCTGGGATAGAATCTCTCGAGCCGAAGAAACGGCAAAAGGGTTGGCAAATTCTAGGTTAACAGCTTCTGAATGGGCTCGCAATACAGGAACGCGCACGCAGGTAGCAGAGAGGCGCAAGTCGGGAGCATTAAAAATCTTCCGCGTCTCGTTAATCATCTTCATTTCCTCCTCAGCGTATCCCTGTTCGTTGAGAGGGGAATTGTGGGGAAACAAATTAAACGCTAAGGGATAGGGAAAAATTTCTGTTGGCGGGGGTTGGTCCTGTAAAATTGCTCTAGCCTGAGTTTTCACCTCTTCCATTGCCCGGGCACCTGCACCAGAAGCCGATTGATAGGTAGCAACTACGATTCGTTTTACTGACTGTACCCGATGCAGCGGCCACACTACCATTGCCATTAAAATAGTTGTGCAGTTAGGATTAGCGATAATGCCCCGATGGTGTTTTGCTGCCGAGGGGTTAATTTCTGGCACAATTAAAGGCACTGACGGGTTCATGCGGAAAGCACTGGAGTTATCGATAATCACTGCCCCTGCTCCTATTGCCTTATCAGCCCAAGCTTTGGTGGTAGAGCTGCCAGCAGAAGCCAAAACTAGGTCTATATCTTGGAAAGAATCATCTCCCACAGCTTCTACCAGCAACTTTTCACCGACAAAGGGGATCGTAATACCAGCAGAACGGGGAGAAGCGAGAAGCTTCAAATCGGCAACTGGGAACTTACGATTGGCTAAAAGTTTGATTAATTCACGGCCTACAGCCCCAGTTGCTCCCAGAACAGCAACGCGAATCTTGGTGTGAAGTGTACCAACGGTTTCGGACAAATTCTTTCCTCCCTAATGGAATCACTGTATTTTAACAGCCCGAGCTTTAATTGCCCATTCATTAGTTTAGCTTACCCTGTTGCTTGATGTCCACCTCGTGCCTTGATTGTACTATCATATATATTGGTCTCTCAGATGAATGGACGGGGAAGATTCAAGAATCTTGAGTGAGCGTAATATTTCCTACTCATCTTCTTAAGACTCTTATTGTAAAATCATTTTTGTGCTATACTGGAAAAAATTGCGAAAATATTTCATAAAATCTGAAAAAAATTACAAAACGGTAAAATTATCCCCGATAACCTGACTTCTCGCAGAAGTCTAATCTACCGAACAGTTATCTAAAATAAGAAATAAGAAGAATCGATGAAAGTTATCCAGGAAAAGCTTCCAGCCAGCCAAATTGGTTTAGAAATTGAAATAGACGGCTCCTCTTCCCAAAAAACCTACGATAAGGTAGTGCAGGAACTCGCTCGATCTACTAATATTCCTGGGTTTCGCAAGGGGAAAGTACCGCATCACATCCTCTTACAGCGAATCGGACTCGGAAGGATTAAGGCAGCTGCTTTAGAAGAAATTGTCCAAAAGAGTCTGGAGGATGCAATCAAAGAAGAATCCATCGACAGTATAGGCAATTTGAAGTTGCTTTCTAACTTCTCCGAATTAATCGGGCAGTATAAACCAGGAGAACCCCTGACTTTTTCCGCTTCTGTAGACGTTGCCCCAGAAGTAGAATTGGGAGATTACCATTCAATGAAAGTCAAGGCCGAAGAAATTGTTGCCGATCCCAGTCAGGTAGATGATTTTTTAGCAGAACGTCAGCAAGAGCAAGCTACTTTAGTCCCGGTAGAAGATCGTCCTGCCCAGATGGGAGATGTGGCGACTATCGATTTCAAAGGTCGATTTGCAACAGCTGTTGGAGAAGAAGGGGAATTAATTCCGGGAGCTGAGGCGCAAGATTTTGAAGTTGAAGTAGCCAAAGGCAAGCTTATTGAGGGCTTGATTGAAGGCCTTGTTGGTATGAGGATAGAAGAGACGAAGGAGGTGGCGGTTACTTTTCCCGAAGATTATGCCCAAGAAGATTTAGCGGGTAAAGCTGCTGTTTTCACCATTGTGCTTAAAGAATTAAAAGAAAAAGAGCTGCCAGAGTTAGACGACGACTTGGCGGAGGAAGTGAGTGAGTTTGAAACCATGGTAGAGTTACGGCAGTCTTTGACAGAGAAATTCTCCCAAACAGCCGCTCGGGAAACAAAAAATAACATTCACGAAGCCATTATTGCTCAATTGAGGCAATGCTGTTCTGTCCAACTGCCAGAAACAATGATTGAAAAAGAAGTAGAAAATCTTCTGACTCGATCAGCAATTATGATGCAAAATTATGGATTAGACATACAAAAAATGTTTAATGCTGACACAATTCCGGTGATGAGAGAGCGATCGCGCCAGGACGCAATTGAAAATTTGCAAAAATCTCTTTTCCTCAAGAAAATTGCCCGGCAAGAATCTATTACAGTGGAACCAGAGAAAGTTGGGGCGAGAATTAAGAAAGTAACTCAGCAATTGTCCGAATCGAAACAGGAGTACAAAAGTGAGCAGTTGAGGAAGATGGTTGAAGACGAGTTGCTAGAGGAAAGTACTTTGGATTGGTTGCAAGAGAAAACCAAGGTAGAACTAGTACCTGTTGGTTCCCTCTCCTCATCTGAAACAGAAGAGAAACCCCCAGAGACAGACGCTGTTGATGCATCTGCCCTCATCGAGGGCTGAAACCTAAAAGGGGTGCTTCTTTGGACGCCAAGGGCGGGACGCCAAAGGCGGTTGCTACGCAAAGCTTCGCAATTGTGATTTCCTGTCTCGTAATGACTTGCGTCATAATGTGGATAGTCAATTGAGTTAATAGCATCTATATCCCATTTTTGCCTAAATCTAGGTCTATGCTTGAATCGAGATCCACCGATTACCCAGTCCTGAGCTACCGTTCTCCCGAATTTTATTCTATCTCTAGCAGGGTGACTAATAACGTCGTGCCGATGGTGGTAGAACAGTCCGGTGTAGGGGAACGGGCATTTGATATCTATTCCCGACTGCTGCGAGAGCGCATTATTTTTCTTGGCACTCCCGTTTCCGATGAAGTGGCCGACTCAATTGTGGCCCAGTTGCTTTTCCTGGAAGCTGAAGATCGCTCAAAAGACATTCAGCTTTATATTAATTCTCCAGGAGGAGCAGTCTACGCTGGGATGGCAATTTACGACACCATCGAGCAGATTAATCCCGATGTTGTTACCATCTGTTATGGTTTAGCTGCTAGCATGGGGGCATTTCTCCTCTCTGGGGGTACAAAAGGCAAGCGCATGGCTCTGCCTTCCTCTAGAATCATGATCCATCAGCCTTTAGGAGGCGCTCAAGGACAAGCTGTGGATATTGAGATTCAAGCGAAAGAAATTCTCTTCATCAAACAAAGGCTGAACGAATTACTGGCGAATCACACCGGTCAACCTTTGGAGAAAATTGCCGCAGATACGGAGCGAGACTTCTTCATGTCTTCTCTTGAGGCAAAAGAATATGGTCTGATTGACAGAGTGATTTCCCGTACTGATACCTCTTCTGTAACAGCACTTTAGTAAACGGCGAATATGGCTTCTAAATACGACTCCCACCTAAAATGTTCGTTTTGTGGCAAATCCCAGGAACAGGTGCGCAAATTGATTGCTGGTCCTGGGGTCTACATCTGCGATGAATGCATTGAGCTATGTAACGAAATTTTGGATGAGGAGCTAATGGATTCTGCAAGAGGCATGGCGGGCGCAGTATCCCCCGACCACAAATCCAAACCAAAGCAGCGCGCCCGGGCAGCGCGGCTCTCTTTGAGCAAAATTCCCAAGCCGCGAGAGCTGAAAAGGTATTTGGACGACCATGTTATTGGTCAACAGGAGGCAAAGAAAGTCCTCTCAGTGTCAGTATATAACCACTACAAGCGTCTTAGTTGCTCCCAGGTACAGAATGGGGAAGAAGAGGTAGATGATTCGGTCCAACTGCAAAAGTCCAATATCCTGCTCATCGGACCCACTGGCAGCGGCAAGACTTTATTAGCTCAAACCCTCGCCAAAATTCTCGAAGTTCCTTTTGCAGTAGCGGATGCAACAACTCTTACTGAAGCGGGTTACGTAGGAGAAGATGTAGAAAATATTCTCCTGCGACTGCTACAGGTGGCGGATATGGATGTGGAGGAAGCTCAACGGGGCATCATCTACATTGATGAAATAGATAAGATTGCCCGCAAAAGCGAAAACCGCTCCATTACAAGGGATGTAAGTGGTGAAGGGGTACAGCAAGCCTTGCTGAAAATGTTGGAGGGAACTATCGCCAATGTACCTCCTCAAGGAGGGAGAAAACATCCTTATCAAGACTGCATCCAAATCGATACGAGCAATATTATGTTTGTCTGCGGCGGCGCTTTTGTGGGTTTGGAAAAAGTGGTGGAGCAACGGTTGGGGAAAAAATCTATGGGTTTTGTCCGAGAGGGAGATTGGCGACTGTCGAAGGAAAGGCAGACGGCAGAATTGCTCAAGCAGGTGGAACCGGATGATCTGGTCAAGTTTGGCATGATTCCGGAATTTGTAGGGCGCATTCCGGTAATGGCATCTCTGGAACCTTTGGACTCAGAAGCACTGATGTCAATTCTGACGAAACCCCGCAATGCTCTAGTGAAGCAGTATCAAAAACTGTTGAAGATGGATAACGTCCAACTGGAGTTTAAGAAAGATGCGGTGCGAGCCATCGCCCAGGAAGCCTATCGCCGCAAAACTGGCGCCAGAGCGCTGCGGGGGATTGTGGAAGAAATCATGCTGGATATCATGTATGATTATCCTTCCCGCAAAGATGTGCGCCGCTGCACGATTACGCGAGAAATGGTAGAGAAGCGCTCTACTGCTGAGTTAATCCTCCATCCTTCTTCTCTACCCAAACGCGATACGGCTTGATGGGTTATTTGTTATTCATCGTTGGTTATTCGTCATGGTTTATGACAGGGCAACAAAGAAACAATCACAAACCATCGAAGTTCGCGGCTGGACCCATTATTATGAGTGGATCAGGTCTGGAGAGCAAAATAATAAAAAACCAGTGATGGTTTTTCTTCACGGTTGGGGGGGTTCAGCCCGTTATTGGCGTCCCACTGCTGAAGCTCTGTCCCATGGCTTTGATTGCTTGCTTTATGACTTGCGGGGGTTCGGGCAATCCCGACTAAATAACACTGGTCAAAACTTGAGTTATGATTTATCTGAGTATGCTAAAGATTTAGAAGTTTTGTTGGCTACTTTGGAGTTGGATGTTGTTTATCTCAATGGTCATTCTATGGGAGCATCCATCGCAACTTTGTTTCTCAACCGCTATGGGGAAAGAGTAATCAAGGCGATTCTTACTTGCAGCGGCATTTTTCCCTATGATGCTAAAGCTTTTGCTGCTTTTCATAAGTTTGGTGGTTATGTAGTTAAGTTTCGTTACAATTGGTTCTTAAAAGTCCCTTTTGCAGACCAGTTATTTATGGCGAGATTTCTGAATCGTTCCATAGATAGAGATTTGCGTCGCGCTTTTTTAGAAGATTTTTTATTAGCAGACTATGAGGCTGCCTTGGGTACGATTTATACTTCAGTAAATAAGCAAGAAGTAACAAGAATGCCCCAAGAATTTTCTAAACTGAGAGTACCGACTCTATTAATTTCTGGGGAAAAAGATAAGATTATACCAGCAGCAATGGGAAAAGAGGCGGCGGCATTAAATGATAACATAGAATATGTTGAAATAGCTGGCACTGGACATTTTCCTATGTTGGAAGATGAGGAAACTTATTTGGTTCGAGTACGAGAATTCTTGGCTATGTAGTGTCAAACAGTTACCAGTGTAGGATAGTACGATGCGGCAAAGGTTAGACATTACCCTGTAATAACTCTTCCAGGAGAACGGGACGAAGAGCATTTTCGGTTAGTGGTTGCTCAGATAGATTTTTGAGATGAGCCTTCAAAGCCTCATTAATTAATGTCTGATAACCAAGACCAAAAGCTTCAGCACGTTCTCGGAAACTTGCTAAAATTTCATCGTCTAAATACAGGGTGATACGTGTTTTTCCCTTTGATGGAATTACAGCACCACGGGGATCTTGCGAAAAATCATATTCATCCCTCATAAGCTTTAGCCTCCTGGCGTTAAGCTGCAACCTGGACATAGGCTGATGACGTTGTGGGTTGTGGAATCTCAAACCCCTCTAACTTCATCCCTTCGATATGAAACTCTATGGCTTCGCGCATATTCTGTTCAACTTCTTCATGGGTTACTCCGGTTGAAACACAACCTGGTAAGTCTGGAGAGTAAGCTGAATATCCAGTTTCCGTTTTCTCAATAACAATGAGGTACTCTATCATTTAATACCCGCCTGTTTTAGGATACTATTTAATGTTTTTGGTGCTAGATCACTACCTGGCTTTCCAGGTACAGTAACTAAACCTGATTTGCTGGAATGTTTGTACTGCCGATGACTGCCCCGTATTCGAGCCAAATACCAGCCATCCTGCTCAATTATTTTAATTACATCCCCAACCTTCATGTTCTAACCTTAGACCAAAATTGCCAAAACCTGCAACTGCATATAAAAAACTGGAAGCATTTTTGTCAGGTTCTCTCAAGTGAACTGACTTATAAGGTTAGGTAGTATAGAAATACTACCCCGGATACAGATTAACTACCCAATACCTAATAATGCACCCACTGATCGCCCGACGTTTTCAGGCTCCATGGCGTCTATAGCTGCTGTAGGTTCGTAGCCGCAATGTACCATACAATCGGCACATTGGGGATTGCCACTAGCGTGACCATATTTACTCCAGTCGGTTTGTTCTAGTAATTCTTGGAAGCTGCTGTAGTAACCCTCATTGAGGAGGTAGCAAGGCTTTTGCCAGCCCAAAACGCTGTAGCTAGGGCTACCCCAAGGAGTACAGTCGTAATCTTTCTCCCCGATAAGAAAGTCTAAAAAGAGGGGATTATGATTGAAATTCCATTTCTTTTGCCCTCTTTTAAAGGGGCTGAGAATTTCCCGGAAGAGGGCTTTAGTTTGTTCCCGCTGGAGAAAATGGTCTTGATCTGGTGCCCATTGATAACTGTAGCCAGGGGAAATCATCATCCCGTCAATACCTAAGGTGTCCAGGAAATCGAAGAAGGACTGCATTTCTTGGGTATCAGTTCCTTCAAAGACAGTGGTGTTGGTGGTGACGCGAAATCCCTTAGCTTTAGCTGCCCGAATTGCTGATACTGCCTTCTGGAATACTCCCGGGCGATCGACGCATTTATCGTGTTGTTCCTGCAAACCGTCCAAGTGAACGCTGAAGGTGAGATAAGGGGAAGGTTGGAACTTATCTAAGGTTTTTTCTAGTAATAAACCATTGGTACAGAGATAGATGAACTTTTTCCGTTCCACTAAACCCTTGACAATTTTATGGATTTGGGGGTGGAGGAGAGGTTCGCCTCCAGGAATAGAGACAACGGGGGCACCACACTCTTCTACTGCTGCAAAGCACTCTTCCGGGGTGAGGTGGCGCTTGAGTATTTCTGGCGGGTGCTGGATTTTGCCGCATCCTGAACAAGCCAGGTTGCAGCGGAATAGGGGTTCTAGCATTAAGACGAGGGGGAACTTTTTCCGTCCCAACAGACGCTGGGTGACCAGATATTTGCCTACGGAGAGGGCTTGTTGTAGTTGTATTGCCATTTTTGGGGTTGTTAGTTGTTAGGTTTTTATTACTGCATTTTTTATAAACCACAGAGGCGCAGAGAACGCAGAGAGAAGAATTTGAGGAGAGCTTGTTAACGGGGGAGAAGATCGTTATACATTATTTAGGATGATATTATCTATTATATAATATGTTTGACCATATTTATCAATATTAACACTGATTTATAACTCAAAACTTAGGCTGTTATAATTGTACAAACTCATTAGTTGAATTAGATGATAGATTCTAGAGAATACCGCGATCGCCGAGAAAAATTCATGGCCAAAATCGGCAATGGCACCGCAATTTTTCCCAGCGCTCCTCCTGCTATTATGCATCACGATGTAGAATATGCCTATCGCCAGGACAGCGATTTTTTCTATCTCACTGGTTTCCAAGAACCGGAAGCAGTGGCAGTCTTAGCACCTCATCACGAAGAACACCGCTTTGTCCTCTTCCTCCGACCTAAAGATCCGAAAAAAGAAACCTGGACCGGTTATCGTACTGGGGTAGAAGGGGCTAAGGAGCAATATGGGGTTGATGAAGCTTATCCTATTGGGGAGTTGGACGAAAAGCTGCCCCAATACTTGGTGAAAGCAGATCGGATTTATTATCACTGCGGACGGGATAGTAGTTTCAACGAGAAAATCATCTCCCACTGGCAGCGTTTAATGGCAGGATATCAAAAACGGGGCACGGGACCTATTGCTATTGAAGATCCAGGACCGATTCTCCACCCTATGCGCCAGATGAAAAGTGCCGCAGAATTGGAAATGGTGCGCAAAGCTACCGCCCTTTCTGCTGCTGCTCATAACCATGTCAGAAGTTTTGCCAAACCAGGACTTTACGAATATGAGTTGGCAGCGGAAATAGAATATTTCTTTCGCCGCCAAGGGGCTATCGGTCCAGCTTATCCTTCTATTGTAGCCTCAGGAGCTAATGCTTGCATTCTCCACTATATTGAGAATAGTCGCCAGATCCAAGATGGGGATTTACTCCTGATTGATGCTGGTTGTTGCTACGGGGATTACAATGGGGATATTACCAGGACTTTTCCTGTTAATGGGGAGTTTACTAAGGAACAAAAGATTATTTATGAGTTAGTTTTGACTGCTCAGTTAAAGGCGATCGCGGCGGTTAAACCTGGCAATACTTACAATCAATTTCATGATGCTGCTGTGGAGGTGATAGTAGATGGATTGATGGATTTAGGTCTTTTAGTGGGGGATAAGGAGGAGATAATTAAGGAGAAGAAATATAAACCATTTTTCATGCATCGTAGCGGACATTGGTTGGGTTTAGATGTTCACGATGCAGGAGTATATAAGCATGGGGAAGAGGTTTGGGTTACTTTACAACCCGGTCATACCTTGACGGTGGAACCGGGTATTTATATTGATCCCAATATTCAGGTTGTAGAAGGTCAGCCGGAAGTACCTGAACGGTGGCGGGGCATAGGAGTTCGCATTGAAGACGATGTTTTGGTTACTTCCTCCGGTTATGAAGTTTTAACTGCTGCTGTGCCGAAATAAACGCTAGCGGGCCTTAATTTCACCCAGAGGCACGGAGTGGTAACACTCCCCTCGACTCTAATTTTAGGCGATCGCTGTATATTACTAAGCATCGCCCACCACCCATATCATTACTTAAGTACTTTAGTAAAGTTACTTTAATCATACTTAATTTTTAAAATGTAGGGAATATTTGCTTGAGAAACTCCCAAAAACCTAAAGGGCGCGCTGCTACGCTCTATATTCCTGAATTGATCTAATAAATGGTCACTGGTAACTGTTCACTGTTGAGAGACCTGCCATGATCCAAAGTCAGACAATTAAATCCGAATCAGTAACTCTACCACCTCCCTTCCCCGATCATACCCAACTACCGGAATCAGACGGCACCTTTGTGAAGAATTTTCAAGAACATCCCCAAAGCATTATTCTCACTGATTCCATCGGTCCCATTCTCAAACAGATTCATCCCGACGGAGATTATGCTATCGGACAAGATTGTGGGATTTATTGGCGCCAAACAGAGCCTCCAGAACAAGGTGCAGAAGCGCCAGATTGGTTTTACGTCCCTGGGGTACCCCCCTTATTAGATGGCCAGATTCGCCGTTCCTATGTTCTCTGGCGGGAATTTATCACCCCTTGGATTGTTTTAGAGTTTGCTAGCGGTTCCGGTAAGGAGGTGCGAGATATCACTTCTTTATCCTCCTCTTTCGGGAAAGAGAAAACCAAACCGGGAAAATTTTGGGTCTACGAGCGCATTATGAGGGTGCCCTATTATGGGATCTATGAAATTCAACGAGGCAAGCTAGAAGTATATCATCTGGTTAACGGCGTTTATCGTAAGCTGGAACCAAATCAACGAGGTCATTATCCCATTAACCAAATGCTAGTAGAATTGGGATTATGGCAGGGAAATTATCAGAATCAAAACCAACTTTGGCTCCGTTGGTGGGATAGAGATGGTAATCTCTTATTAACTGGTAGTGAACGAGCAGAATTGGAAAAAGAACGAGCCGATCGCCTAGAACGAGAGCGAGATGATGCAGTGGTTCGTTTGCAGCAGCTAGGTTTAAGCGTCGAACAAATAGCAGGAGCTTTGAGTTTGTCCGTTGAAGATGTAAATCAACATTCAAGTACCAGGACATGAAAGTAACCAGTTAACAGTGTAGGGGCGCACAGCCGTACTTTAATGAGGAAAGAGGTTTAATAATAAGGATTAGTTTATCCCATTTGAATTTTCTCTCAAATTATATCTAAACTAAATAATAATTTTTTTTAATAGATTTTCAGAAAATATTAAGATAAAAAAATATAACACACATTTTGTACATGGAGTTGATATAATATAATAAATCGATAAAATCGAGAGGTAAAAACCACTATGCCTACAGTACAAGGTCTTCTCCACTCCTTTGAGGAGATAGCCGACAATCCCATTCTTTTGGACAAGAACGTCACCACACCAGTTTGCGAGGGATTGAATATTGCCCTAGCTAGCTTCCAAGCTCTCTACTTACAGTACCAAAAGCACCATTTTGTCGTGGAGGGTTCTGAGTTTTACTCTCTCCACAAATTTTTCGAGGACAACTATGAAGCAGTACAGGAGCACGTTCACGACTTGGGAGAGCGGTTAAACGGACTGGGGGGAATACCCGCTGCTAGCTTCTCCAAATTGGCTGAGTTGTGCTGCTTTACACCGGAGGCTGACGGAGCCTATGATTGCCGGACGATGGTGGAACACGATCTGGCTTCCGAGCAAGAAATAATCAAACTTCTGCGTCGTCAAGCAGCACAGGCGGAAAGTTTGGGCGATCGCGCCACTCGCTACCTCATAGAACAGATCCTGCTGAAAACGGAAGAGAGGGCTTACCACCTCAACCACTTCCTGGCACCAGACAGCTTAACTTTGGGTTTTAACTCCAACCAATAAACCTAGGTTCAACTTGAACTACTTCTGGAGCGCAAAATGCCGTTGTAACAAAGTAGGAACCTGCTTGAGGGTAACTCTATCGTAGAGTAACCCACCAGGCATAACCATCAAGTTGGGTCCTTTTTTACATCGCTTCAGACAACCACTGGGTTGAACAACCACTTCCGACCCTAAACTGTAACCCTGCAAACCTTCTTCTATGGCTGCTGCCAAAATTTTGGCTCCTCGCTTACGACAAGTAGAGGAGTGACAAACAAGAATACTAGGGGACACTGCTTGGTTCGGGACAATTTCCAGTCCAGGTGAGATATTCTCAGCAGGACTCAAAATCTTGACTTTTTCAGCTTTCAGCTTCACAACTCCGGTTTTCTGACTCTGTTTTCTCGTACCGTTAATTTCCAGCCAACAACCAGAAGTCAAGTCAGGCGATATTTGCTTGAGTAACTCCTTGGGGAATTTGAGCCAGTATTCTAATTGGGAAACTGTTACCTTGAGATACTTGAGCTTGCAACCGTCCTTGAGAACGAAACCGGACAGTTGTCCCACGAGATGGAATTGCGAGATTTTAGCTTTCAGTTTTGACATTATTTATTAATTACTGCTCTAGGTTATTACTTATACTTATCCATCTTGCTTTCCCAGCATTGATTTAACCAACAGACCAACTCGTCGCGGTTCTTCGTCACGGATTGAACAACGCTCCACAGTTGAATGGCAGACAAGGGACTGCCGACTTCTACTCGTAAAGGCTGGCTAATAGCACAGGAGCAAGGAATCTGAAGCTCCCGCAGTCGGTGGTAGATTGACCACCGTTCCCCTAAGTTTACTTCCACTGGTTGGTAAGATGTTGAGTTTGAATTGAGTAAGTTCATCTTGTAAATCGAATCCGATTATTTATCAGTATAGCTGATAAATGCAACTTATTAGCATTTATCATGAACAAATATTATCGATCCGCCTTTTCCATCTTTAAAAAGTGCCTTGTTAATTTATGTTAAAATAAGTTCTAGTTTTAAATAGTATGTATACATACTAACTAGCTACTACCCAACGAGTTCCCCCAAAGAATTCGTGAGGCCCTTTTTCGTGACCCGTTCGATGAGAGCAATAACATCCCTGCGGCTGAGTTTTTCTTTTCCCAGACTGAGAACCTTGAGGGTACCGTGAGCTAAAGTCAAGGGAATTTGACAAAAGTCTTTGGCAGGACCAGGAGGAAGGGCATTAGTATAAAGATCCGCCAGTCTTAGATTGCGATGAGCATAGCGATCCATATCTTCCCTTGTCCAAGTATCTGGGTAAAAATCCACGCCACGGATTATATCTTCCTGCTGGTTACGGAGAATATTGACTGCTTGCAAACCTCGTCCGAAACCAATGGCATGAGTACGGTTTGTTTTCGTGCCATCGTACCAAGCCCATAGGTCTGAAAGCAACAATCCTACCGCACCAGCGACGCTAAAGGTATAGCTGTCTAAATCTGATTCGGTCTCGATTGGCCAATTAATCTCAGCCCAGTAAGCCATTCTATCCGCCATTGCTGCCGTTGCATCCCAAATGCGAGGTGCGATCGCCTCCGGTGCCAACAACGCCCATTCTCCCAACCGCACGCTTACCTCAGGCAGTATCCTTGTTTCCTCGCCCTTCAACCAAAGAGAGAAGTCATCAACTGTAGTATTTTCCACCCCAGCTTGTAAATTGAGGCTAATTTTCCGTAATAGTTTGGCTTTAGTGGTATTATCTATTTCTGAACTATCTTCGATGTCGTCGATGGCCCGCATGCACAAATAGGCTGAGGCTACCGCTGCTTTTAGTTCCCCAGGTAAACGATTGATGGGAATGTAAAAGGTGCGACTGGTTTCTTTGAGCATCGCCAATGCATTTTTACATAAATTCATATCTTTTGGCTCCTCACGCCGACTCATATCTAGGATACTGGGAATACGCAACGCCACGGTTTCCTCTCTTATTTAGGTCTGTGATATAATACCTAATCATCCGCAGTATGGCCGCTACAGAATTAATTTTTTGCTAAAATTTCTTATTTAGAGCGAGAAATCAATGTTATATTTGGATCAGTTTGTTGAAAAAACTTCCTATCTAAATTTGGATCCAAGAGAAAAAAAGCTCGCCATCTTGGTGCGCTTTCCACCCGGAATCTGATTCCAGAAAACGCACCGCACCGCAAATGAACTCAAAACTTCCACAGCGGGCTTTTTTACAGCTCTTACTAAGTTTTCCTTTTACCTTATGAAAAAACCAGCAATTCTTCATCTGCACGACCTTAGCAAAAAATTCTCATCTAATCCTACTCCGGCAATTGCCAACGTCAGCTTAACCCTCAAACAGGGAGATTTGCTGGGATTACTCGGTCCTTCTGGCTGTGGTAAAACCACGCTCTTACGGATTTTAGCAGGGTTCGAGCAACCTTGCAGCGGAACGGTCGAGTTAGGAGGAAAGCTCGTATCGGGACCGGGTTGTTGGGTTGCACCGGAACACCGCAATACAGGGATGGTCTTTCAAGACTATGCTTTATTCCCTCACCTGACCATTGCCGAGAATCTTGGTTTTGGCTTAAAAAGAGGTAAGCAGCGCAATGGTAGCAGACAAATCAAGGAGCGGATCTCGGAAGTCCTGGATTTAGTGGGACTCGCTGGACTGGAAAAACGCTATCCCCACGAACTGTCTGGAGGACAACAGCAGCGCATTGCCCTTGCTAGAGCTTTAGCCCCCCAACCAGAGATAATTCTCCTGGACGAACCTCTCAGTAACCTAGATCTGCAAGTGCGTCAACGACTGCGCCACGATATCCGCCGCATTCTCAAAGCTAGCGGCACTTCAGCAATTTTTGTCACTCACGATCAGGAAGAAGCTCTGGCAATTTCCGATACTATTGGGGTTATGCGGGATGGGAAATTGGAGCAAATAGGTACTCCCGAGGAAATTTATACTCAACCAGCTTCCCGTTTTGTAGCTGAATTTGTTTCCCAGGCTAATTTTCTTCCTGCTCAACGGAAAGGAAACTGCTGGAAAACGGAAATAGGCGAATTTGAGTTCCCGAGTGGATCTACATGGGATATGGGGGAATTAATGCTCCGGGAAGAAGAGATTTTGCTCAAACCAGACCTAAGTGGACCAGTGGTGGTCAGGGATCGCCAATTCTTGGGTCGGGAGTATCGCTATTGCGTGCAAACCCCTTCCGGACAAAGACTCCATGCTCGCACCGCCGCCCATACCCAATTATCAGTAGGGACGCGGGTACAATTGTCAATAGCAGCACTAGCGCCACCCGTTTTCCCCTCTACTTCTATAGAGAGTAAAAAATCAGAGTTAGAACTGGCATTGGTGAGGTAGTTACACTTAGACTGATGAGAGTTGGTTAGAGTATGTCAAAAATTCCTACACCAGAGCAGAGGAGCACCAGTGCTTTAATTTGTGCGTAAGGTTTAGCAAGTTGTACTTGCCTATCAATATAGTTCGTATAGATGATCGCACAGGGAATGTGTTCTTTCTAGCAGGGGAGGAAAATATTATTGAGATATATCCCAACGGTAAATGGAGGTATGTAGAATGAGTAAGCCTGACTTCAAAACAATGAGCCAAAAAGAATTGCATAGTTATGTATTAACTAATCGAGAAGATAATGAGGCTTTTTATGCTTATGTAGATAAATTACATGCGGAGGCTACTTGGATTGAGATGCCAGCATTGCAGTCAGTTGAGGATAAATCCAATTATCCAGAATTTATTGAGCATGTTAACAAAAGTAACAAAATAAAATAGAATCTAAAATAGAGAGGTAGTTGTGTAATGTGCTGAATGTCAGCTAAACCTCTCTCCCAAGATTTTCGTTAACAGACAGCAATAATATTATTGGGTGCAGTTTAGGTGTTGGTGTTTAAACGTTGTAGTTCTGTACAGTCAAGTCCTGTCAGAGCAGTGATTTGTTTGAGGGGGGTTCCCTGACGGATCAGTTTCCGGGCAATCTCTTCCATTGCTTGCTTGTGTCCTTCTAATTTCGCTTCCTGATAGACTTTTGTTTGCTTCAATTCACTCAATCCTAACATAGCTTCGATCTCCTCTCTACTTTTGCTCGGTAACTTATAGACCAGAATCGTTTCTATCAATTCTACAAACTCTTGCTGAGAAAAGGAATTAACAATATTAGCTCGTGTTTGAGCAATGAGCTTTCTCGCTAAGTCCCCAGCCCCCTCTTGACTACCAACAATCAACTGTGCAGTTCCTATTCCCATGGTGGGTTCTGTCGTTGCCACTAATTCATCCAGGTAAACTCGTTGGACACGCCCACTGACAAAGAATTCCCGGTACCAGTCTGGAGGGGAGGTTTCCATGGTGCGGTTGGGATAAAGTATTGTAGCTTGCCAATCATTGGGTGGTTGTTTCTGGCGGAGGTAAATAAAGATTTCCGTAAACAGACGGGAATAAAAATGGTCGTCTTCCTGGAACTGCACTTCGCAGAAACAGATGGGTAAGTCCTGTTGTGCTGTTTTCGGTAAGAACACCCCATCCAGACGAAAGGCTAATTGCTTGATTTCCACGGAGGTGAAGCTGTAAGAATCAGCTCAGGAAGGGGGTTGTCCCGCTAGCTCAAAGAAGATACTGGGGAAGTTTAGAAACAAGTGATACCAAATGCTATCCGTTTTCACAAGGTTGATTTCCTAGAATCTGACACAATTATACTTTGTCATATTTACTCCAGTAACCAAGCCAATAAATCTTTGATTGTAAGGTGTAGTTCACTCGCAAATGATGGCACTGGAATCATGTCATATGGCTGGTCAAATACCTCAATTTCTTGCCCTGGACGATAGACAAACACTGTTTGCTCATTTGGATCTATCAACCAACCCATTTGAGTTCCATGTTTCAGACAGTGAAGAATATTTTTCGTGATTTTTGTTTGACTTTGAGCAGGAGACAATATTTCAATTGTCCAATCTGGTGCTACAGTAAATGTATTTGCAATTTCCCCATTTTCATCACGGGGAATGGGACTCCAAATGAAAACGGCAATGTCAGGAACAGTTGAATGACCACCAAAAGTACAACGTAGTTCAGGAAAAGCACGACCAATGCATTTAGGTTTTACTATACTGTTAATGGCAGGTACCAATTCTCCTTGAATTACACTATGTTTTCCTTGTGGCATGGGTTTCTGGATGATTTTTCCGTCAATGTATTCACCGGCAGGGTTCGTTTCTGGTAATTTCAGAAACTCCCCCAATGTAAGGGTTTTAGGTGGTGCTTGTACCATTTGGTAATCTACCTTTAAATCTGCTAGATAAGATATTATTGCATTTTTTGAGGCTGGTGCGTTATACTGGTAATTGAAGCTAGAATCTTTATTATACTTAGAAACTAAATCTTTGATGCAAGTATTTCGTTTGAGGAATTACAAATCATTGTTAATTCTCAAGGAGAATGGAGGTTTTTAAATGCAGTCGAACTTTGAGACTGTGTCTACTATGGAATTAAAGAAGTACGCTCTTGCTCATCGTGGTGAGGTGGAGCCACTCCGCGAACTTTACCGCAGACGAACCCCTGATGAAGAAGCCACTTGGTTTAAGTTGCCAAAAAGCAAGGAGGAGGAGCAGCAACAGTTGGAGTTGTTCAAAAAGATGATTTCGGAGCAAGAGGCCAGCAGCTGAGGCAATCGCCCTTAGCCTGAATTGCGGGCTACCTGACAAAACCCCTTCAGGGTTTAAATATTACCCAGTTCTCCGGCTCCCAACCAACACTGATTAGATTTGTAGAGCTTTGCCCAATAAGAATAAGAAACAGATTTGAAAGACAAAATCACCATTTGTTTTCAAGCTCTTCTAAGATACGCTCACAGTAGTGAATAATTATATTGCTCCTGACACTCATCCAGTCAAGAGAGGTCGATAATCCAGTCAGATCTTTGATTTGCTGTTCAATCTCTTTCACCTCATCACCAGTTAGTTTTCGCTCACGTCCGTAACCGTTGATAGATAAGCCCCATATTGTGGATAAACATTGAATAACTAGCTCCTCAATTGGTTTTGAAACCAAAGTAACAGTTATTGTATCATCATCATCGGCAAATACAGCTAAACTTCCCAAACCACCGCCAATTGCCGTTCCTATCTGAGCACCAAGTACAGCTCCTGGTCCCGCACCAAGCCCACCGCTAATAATGCCAGCCAATCAACCTCCAATAGCAGCTCCAATAGCAGCACCGCCGCTACCGAAGAGAGCTGCAACTCCAGCTCCAGAACTTAGACGCGCCCCTATATTGGCATTAGCTTGGAGGCTAAATTTCAGCTCTTCACGAGTTTTAGTAGGATACTCCGCAGCCACTATGTAAAGTGCATTTACATTTTGTGTAAACCCCATCATGAAGTCACGAATAATTTCGCCAATTTGCTTTATAACTTGCTCCTCAGAGTAAATACTTTTCCGCTCAGTAATCTTTACTTGTTGAAGTTTGGCTACACAATCAGCAAGCATACTACATGCTTCCTTGCGAATTTCTTTCTGTCTTTCCTTAAATGCAGTCAATCCCTGGTGGAATATATGCTTTTCTTCTTGGTCAAGTACTTGATGAATATTCTCATAAATCTGATTTACCTTTGAGTACTTATCCCAATGGGCATCAAAAACAACTACATTGTCAATATTACAAGAGGATAAGGCTTGCTTCCACAGATCAATTCGATGCTCAACCTCACCTTGACTGCTTGCTTTTAGTTGTTTGTGGTATTGATTTAGTATTGCAATAACTTTGGGTTGTAACTTTTGTACCACATTCATTTCTTCTTCGTGGCTCTCGTCGGGAACAATACTCAGATTTCCCACATATATGGCTGCTGTACTTTCCTTGATAGCTTGGATTGCATCTAAATCTAAATCAATCTTCTTTTGCCACTTTCTCGGCATTTTATAAGTGGGATCTTTCTCTAACTCATCTAAGTACATGTTGTATATGGCAGCATAGCGAAATCCAGGAGTATCAATGAAGTGGGCTTGCAAACCATCATACTGATATGATTCACCCTTTTTAGTAACATTAGCACAATCACCAACTTCTCCAACAGATGTCTTCATGAATGTACGAATCAAAGTGGTCTTGCCTATATTTGTATGACCTGCTATGACAATGCTAATTTTTTTGCTCCTACTCATTTTATTACCTATATAATCCTAGTTAGCATACTGAAATAGTAGCACCCAAATATTCAAATGTCAAGATATGAGTAAAATACAGCAGGTTGTTAAGTTGGTTGGTCAAATCGCTAGGTGAATTGTCTGACGTACTAAAGTAGCTAAACGCTCCGCACTATCTTTAACAGCCAAATTAGCAGTTTTCAACCTCATTTCTTCCAGTCGTTCAGGTTGCTGCAACAAGTCTAATACTACACCTTCTAACATGGAAGCTGTCAGTTCCGATTCGGAGTAAACTAAAGCAGCTCCAGCGTCTCCAAAGACTTTAGCATTGAAAGCTTGGTGATTTTCCGCTGCATAGGGATAAGGAATCAAAATTGCGGGTGTTTGGGTAAAGGCTAATTCTGTCAGGGTTGCAGCACCAGCACGACTAATAGCTAAATCAGCCCGTTGCAGTATACCTGCCATCTTGTCAGAGAAAGCCATAGGGAAATACGCCGTCGGGTGTGGTGGGTGCTGCTCAGAATCTCTATCTCCAGTTAAATGGATAACTGCTGCCCCCGCTGCTAACCAAGCTTTTAAGCACTGGCGGACTAATTTATTCACTGCAACAGCTCCCTGAGAACCCCCCACAACCACAATTACGGGAACGTCCGTAGGTATGGGCAAGTCTAGGGGTTGGCTTTGGTGAAACTGCTTTCTGACAGGTGTGCTAACATAGACTGTGGGAGTATTGGAAAAGTATTGAGCTGTACCACTCATCCCTAGGGCGATTGCCTTACAGAAACCACCGAACCAGCGAGTTACTTTACCGGGGAGAAAGTTAGCTTCGTGAATAATGACTGGTATTCCTTGTAGTTTAGCAGCTATAATTGCCGGAGCTGCTATATAACCCCCAGTAGTAAAAATCAAATGGATATTTTTTTCTCTCAGGAGTCGGCGCACTTGAAAAATGGCAGCTATGAGACGGGAGAAAATGGTTACACTATTCCAACCGAACCTCGTTTGAAATCCTGTTACTGGGATAGTATGGAGGGGATAGCAGTCGGGAACTAAAGTTTGCTCTAGTCTGTCTGGAACCCCTAACCACTCTATTTCATACTCATTCAGTTGTTCTGCGAGAGCAAGGGCGGGAAATAAATGTCCTCCCGTACCACTAGCAGCAATTAATAATCGAGTTGAGTGTTCAGACATCCCATTGAACCCTTTACAATATACAATAGATATTTAAACTCTTCCCCCATGCGCAATTTTAAAACTTCAAGAAAACCCTTCTTTCCCTTGGCGAATACCCGCTGGTCAATGTCCCTTTTGCTCATGGGAGTACTTGTGGGCGGGGGACAGCTGGCTACCCGTGCTGAGAGTCCTCAAACTGCTCCCGTGGAACTGACCGAAGTTCTCAGGGAAATTGAATCTGCTGCAAATTCGGGAGATTTACCAGGGTTAATGGAGTTTTACAGCCCCAATTTTAACCACTCAGATGGTTTGGAATATGATACTTTCTTTCAAGCTTTGAGTCAAATGTGGTCCGATTACCCTCGGATAAAGTATCGCACCTCACTACTGTCTTGGTCTCGTGAAGGTAGGGAACTGGTAGCAGAAACAGAGACTGAGATACTCGCGAGCAAGCGGGAGAGTGGGAGGTTGATTTTGGTAACTTCTACCGTGCGATCGCGCCAGTATTTTGAAGATAAAAAACTCCTGCGTCAGGAAATTTTATCAGAAAGAACGGAGGTAAATTCCGGAAGCAACCCCCCTGAAGTAAAAATTATTTTACCGGAAACAGTGCAGGTTGGGGAAGAATTTAACTTTGATGTTATTGTCCAAGAACCTTTAGGAGATGATTTGCTCTTAGGGAAAGCTATAGAAGAAGAAACTGGTGGTACTAAATACCTTAATCCTAGCAGCTTTGAATTAGAATTACTGCCAGCAGGAGGAATTTTTAAGCGGGTAACTGCCCCTCAAATTGCTGATAATCGCTGGTTTTCTGCTATTATAGTCCGGGGAGGTGGAATTACTATGATTACCCAACGAGTGCGAGTTGAACTCGTACCTTGACCAGTTTTTACATAATTTAGTTACGCTAAAGTTATTATAGCAGGTTCAATCCTCCCTTTGCGGCTTTGCGCGAGAACAGTCTAACAAGCTAAGGATAATACAAAAGTAAGCTTACTTTTACTTACAAAAGTTACTAGGAACTAATCCTTGGTGAGCTGTGCTTGCCAATCTACATTTTGCTGCAGGTCGGGCGGGGGGAGTCGCAGGTCGGGCGGGAAGACCCCCCCTACACTGGTAACTGTTAAAGTTGGATCGGACCCAAACCAGCCCCCGGATCGCTGGGTAGCTCTAAGATGGGTTCCTCATGACTGTTAGCATTGCTGGGAGGGGACGGAGTGGGAGTAAGTGGGGCCTGTGCTCGAACACCCATCCAACTTTCTAACTCTCTACCGTACCTTCTTAAAAGCAAAGCCACCACATGACGAGGAGTTAAACCCGTCACTTCGCACAACCGATCCACAATTTCAACGCTTTCACCAGAAAGGGTGATTTGCTTCTTCTTCCTCATAACAGCATTCCAGTCACACCACAAGTTTGGGGTTTGTCGGCAATTTTGAACCTTCCTTCAGTTTGCTCTACTAAAGGAGTGGCTAGAGGAGCAGAACCACCTACAATTAAGACTTCTGCTAACCCGGGTAACCATTGGGACCAACCAATTTTCAATTTATTACGAATATCAAAGAGCCATTTGTCAACGTAATTGGGAAATCTGTCGGCGAAACTAATTGCTGTGGTACCGTAACTCAAAGAACCGTCCGCGATCGCATCCATAATCAAACTTAGATCCGGGGTAGTATCCTGAGTCATTAAACTGGGATGCTTAGCTACGATTTGTGCCAGTCGATAGGTTCCCTCTACAATTACTCGGGACTCTCGTATTAGAGTCCCGTTTTTAGTGTAGAGCTGTCCGACACCAGTTTTGCCCCCCAGATCCAGAATGCCATTTATCCGGGCATATTTAAAGAGCTTATTACCTAATGCCCACTTGAAAGCCCCAAGAGTTTCCGGTTGCACTTCCATATTAGCAATACTGACGGTGATGTTTTTGCCGTTGCGGAGAATATGGTGGGTTCCCTTGAGTCCCTCAATCATAGCTTGGACTTTGTCTGTCTGCAAATCGTTAGGCAAAGAGCAGACGAGACGGTTCACCGTGACATTACTAACCCCAGGCAAGTTTTCAATCATAGCTAAAAACAGCTTGGGAGCTAAAAATGCTTTATCTAACTCGAAGGTGGGGGTTCCCCCTAAATCTTGTGCTACTGTTCCCACAGCCCAAGACTCCCCGATCAAGTTGGGGTTGTCTCCCCGCAAGTATTTAACGACAATGGAATTACTATCTTGTTCAGGATTGTCCCATTCTTCTAAATCTTTGTGCCAGGACGGGACTGTTTTCACATCGCCCCCGGTACAGTAGTATTTTATCATTCTGTTGCCCACATCAACCGCCACCTCTAAGCCTTTTTTGTGATTGACAGATCCGGTGGGGCGGGGTCCGCTTTGTTGGCCCGCGTATACATTTGCCTGGGTTTGAGTGTTAGACATTTAATTAGCTCGGTTACACTAGCCTCTCGTACTGTCAGATATTCTATATTACGAGGGTTCCATCATGGGATATTGTTTCACGCAGAGGCACAGAGGCACAGAGATTTAAAATCGTAGCATTGCCTACTATCATTATTTTTGGATACAAAAGTTTTGCCTAAAATATATACTTTATAATCACCTGCCATTAGCTGGTTTGACTATTCTTGCGCAAAGGGATAATTTAAAAGTTACTGCACAACATAATAAAAATTTTTTTTTAATTAGGTTTATTCGTAAGCCACTAAATTAATAACTAAGGGATAATCGTGTTTCTCATTTTTATTTTGGGGGGTGTTTCCAGCCCCTCAACTGCCTGCACTACCCCCCAAAAGTTGCCAATATTCCTCATCAAAAGAACGTATCGACTCCCGCAGGTCCTCAATTTGCTGCTTTATACGTACCTGCTCCTCTTGGGGAGCGGTAACCAGTGCATTTTCCTTCCCCCCAACTGCTCCCGCAGTCGCCGTAGATTTTTCTCCACCTGTGCCAGACGCGCTGCTCTTTTGTATACTAACCCAACTGTCATGGTAAGTGTTTAACCCTCTCTCTTCCTTTTCTGTTGTTTATTTTGAGGAGTTAGAATAAAAGATGGATCGGGCAAAGGCGCAAAGATTTTTTTGACTAATAAGGTTGATTACCCCTATGACTCAGACAGCAACCAAGAATATTCTACCACTACTTCTTTTACCGGACCACACCCAACTACCCGACTCTGATGGCACCTTTGTAAAAAACTTCCAAGAACATCCCCAAACCATCCTTTTAACTGATTCTCTTGGTTCCGTCCTCAAGGAAATCCATCCCGACGGAGATTATGTTATTGGTCAAGATTGCAGTATTTATTGGCGAAGAACTATTCGACCACAAGAAGCATCTATAGAAGCACCCTCTTGGTGCTACATACCCAAACTCCCCCCCTGCTAAACGGAAAACCTCGGGATTTATATGATTTGTGGGAAGAATTTAAATACCCTTTTATTGCCATCGAATTCGCTCGTGGGGATGGAGAAGAAGAAAGAGATACAAATCCTTTACCCCTCTTAAAAAATGTTACCATTATAAATAAGCTTACTATCAAAGTAACACAAAAATATCTTTTTGTCAATAAAAATTGTGTTATAAGGTATAAGATACGGATACAATAATTTTCACAAGTCGTTAAAGAACATCAAGAGAACAGCAGGTATGGGTAGAGTAGTCGGCATTGACTTAGGGACAACCAACTCCGTAGTCGCCGTCATCGAAGGCGGTAAGCCAGTGGTAATTGCCAATTCGGAAGGGATGCGGACAACCCCATCTGTGGTAGGCTTTAATAAAGAGGGGGAATTGGTGGTGGGGCAAATGGCACGGCGACAAGCCATAAGCAATCCCCAGAATACCTTCTATACCATCAAGCGGTTCATGGGTCGTAGATATGCCGAACTCCAACCAGGATTTCTAAGCGTCGCCTATACTGTTCGCGGTGACGAAGAGGAAAATATCAAAATTCGCTGTCCTCGCCTCAAAAAAGAATTTGCCCCGGAAGAGGTCTCCGCTATGATTTTACGGAAGCTGGCAGAGGAGGCAGAACGGTACTTAGGAGAAGAGGTAACGGGGGCTGTAATAACAGTACCTGCTTATTTTAACGATTCCCAGCGCCAAGCTACTCGAAATGCAGGGCGGATTGCGGGTTTGGAGGTCAAGCGTATTCTCAACGAACCCACGGCAGCATCTTTAGCTTATGGTTTGGATAGGCAGGACAATCAGACCATCTTAGTATTTGACCTCGGTGGCGGCACTTTTGACGTTTCGGTTCTGGACGTAGGAGATGGGGTATTTGAAGTGAGAGCCACTAGCGGCGATACTCAGTTAGGGGGCAATGACTTCGATCGCCGCATTGTGGACTGGTTAGCAGAGAGCTTTCAGGAACAGGAGGGAGTGGATCTGCGTACCAAAGACCGCCAAGCTTTACAACGGTTGATGGAAGCAGCAGAAAAAGCCAAAATAGAACTGTCTGGAGTGAGTGTCACAGATATTAATTTGCCCTTCATCACTGCCACAGATGATGGTCCGAAACACATCGAAACCAGACTGGATCGGGCTGAGTTTGAAAATTTGTGCGGCGACTTGGTGAGTCGCATGCGCCGTCCCCTGAAAAGGGTTCTTTCAGATGCAGGTATTAGTCCGGTACAAATCGATGAAGTAGTTTTGGTGGGTGGGGGAACGCGAATGCCCATCGTTCAACAGCTAGTGCGCAGTTTAATAGATAGAGAACCAAATCAAAATGTTAACCCCGATGAAGTAGTAGCGGTAGGAGCGGCAATTCAGGCAGGGATTGTTACTCGGGAAGTAAAAGATATCCTCCTCTTAGATGTCACTCCCCTATCTTTGGGTTTGGAAACCATTGGGGGCGTCATGAAAAAGTTGCTGCCTCGCAATACCACTATTCCCGTGCGCCGATCGGATATTTTCTCCACCTCAGAGAATAATCAAACCATGGTGGAAGTCCACGTATTGCAAGGGGAAAGGGAAATGGCAGCAGATAATAATTCCTTGGGACGGTTTAAACTAAGTGGCATTCCCCCAGCTCCTAGAGGAGTGGCCCAAATACAGGTTTCTTTCGATATTGATGCCAATGGTATTCTCCAAGTTACTGCTAGGGATAAAACCACTGGTCGAGAACAAAGTATCACTGTAGCAGGTTCCTCCACCCTATCAGAAAGGGAAGTGAGCAAAATGATTGCTGACGCTGACAAGTTTGCCCAGGGGGATCGGGAAAGACGAGAACGGGTGGAAACACGCAACCGGGCAGCAGCTCTGACAGATCGGGCAGCCAGACGGCTCAGAGAAGTATCTCTGGATTTTGGTAGCCAGTTTACCAGCCCTTATCGCCGTCGCATCGAAAGTTTGAGTAGAGAAATCCTGGACAGTCTGGAACGGGATGATGAGCTGCGTCTCGACAGAGCCCAAGCCGATTTACAAGACGCTCTCTATGAAATGAATCGGGAAGTACGTCTTCAATATGAAGATGAAGAAGAGGGCTTTTGGGACTCCCTCAAACGTACCTTCGTTAGAGACGACTATGAAGATGAGTACTCCTATAATAGGAGGGAACCCTATGGCGAAGAAAGAAGAACAAGACGGCGTCCCCGTTATGAGGATGAGGATGAATATGGCTCCTCTGAGGGTTATTACGACGACAGGGAAAGATCCCGTTGGAGCAGATATGGCAATAATGACGACTTACAAGATAGTCCCTATGAAAATCGTAGAAGACGTAAGGAAAGTTCACGCAGATACCCCCAAACCTCTGTTAACAAGGGTAGACTAAGAGGAGAGCTTGAAAATGATTGGGATGAAGATGATGACGATGATTGGTATTAATTCTAAAAAAGAAGAGAATACTGCAATTGATTGATAAATAATCCATATGGAAAACCAGCGGAATTATTATGAAATTTTAGGGGTTCGACCGAATGCAAATGAGGAGCAAATCAAAAAGGCATATCGGCGACTGGCTCGACTTTACCATCCCGACGTTAATCCCGGCGATCAAGCAGCAGAGGAGAAATTTAAGGATATCGGTGAAGCCTATGATATCCTCTCCGATGAAAACAAGCGCTCCCAGTACGATCGCGGGGACTTAAATGGGAAGCAAAGGAAAAGCAGGAAATCTGATCCTTACAAAACTGACTTTGTGGAAAACATCAACGGCTTTGTGGAGAAAATGCGCAACGTCCGTGGGGATGGAAATACTGTTACTAAGAAACGTATCAGCAGGGCAAATGGGGCTGCTTACCGCCCAGGAACAAAGAAAACTACCAAAGTGGTATCCCGTCCTGCCAGAGGTACCAGGGACGTGGAAGCAAGGTTGACCCTACCTTTGGAAAAAGCCTATCAAGGGGGAAGGGAACGGATCCGTTTGGAAGACGGACGCTCTCTAGAGATAGATTTACCCCAAGGAATGGCCAACGATCGCCTCATCCGTCTCAAAGGTCAAGGTATCCAAGGCGGCGACCTCTACTTAAAAATTGTCATCGCTCTCCATCCTTTTTTCGATGTGGTAGGGTCGGATCTTTACTGTCAGCTACCCATTACCCCAGCAGAAGCAGCCCTAGGGGATTCAGTGGAAGTGCCGACTCTGGACGGTTTGGTAAAGATGACCGTTCCCCCAGGTATTACTCCCGGTCAGCGACTACGTCTTACCAATAAAGGTTATCCCGACGAGAGAGGCGATCGGGGCGATCAGTTCGTGGAAATTCAGATTGCGGTGCCCCAAAATCTCAGTGAGGTAGAACGGGAACTTTACGAAAAACTGCGGCAAATAGAAAGTTTTAATCCCCGCGAGAATTTGCTAAATTTGTAGGGTGGGCATTGCCCACCTTCATGAGTCTGATAGAAATATAGGGCGATGTTATAATACCTTATACAATTAAATTATTTATGTTTAAATCCCTGTGATGGGCAATACTCTGTCCTCTTGTTGGTAAAGTTTGATTGAATTGGCTATTGCCTACCCTACTATTTTCATTTAGAGTCGCTACTAGTAGAGAAAAACCTCAGCAAACCTTAGTAATTTTTAACAAACCTGGGGTTGACAAAACCTGCCAATGTGGATCTAGTAGTATTGGTGAGTAACTGAACGATAAGTAGTTTGGCGAAAGCCCATCCCCGGCGATGTACAGAATAAACTTTCCCTTTGGGAATGATAGTTTCGGCAGCTAGGATAAATAAACGTCGTTGTGAAGCCACAGTGGATGCAAGAGTAGCCAGAAAAGGCTCCAAATTCATATAACGCTTAACTTTTGGGTTAAGCTTTGCGGGCAGCCGCCTTCGTTCCGAGGAACGATGCTATACCTAGCTACGGTCGAACTCCGGTTTGATCGGGGGATTCTGTCTCCAGATTTGTGCAGTTTTGCATAGATTTTAGAAGGTTAAATGCTGCACAAGTGCCTAGTTAATTGCTATAATAGGAGATTGTGTGTCTAAATCCTGCTCGGACCAGGTTAAAAAAGACATCCGAAAAGCTGAAAAGCTACCTGTACGGCATCATTAGAGGACAATCAATCCCATGACTTACGCAATCATTGAAATTGGTGGCACCCAACTGCGGGTGGAACCGGGTCGCTTCTACGATATCAACCGACTGGAGGGGGAGAAAGACGGTACCTACACCATAGACAAGGTACTGTTAGTTCATCACGAAGACGATGTTACTATCGGTCAACCCTGCATTGAAGGGGCTAAAGTAGAAGGTAACATTATGACTCATCGGCGAGGACGGAAAATTATCGTCTATAAAATGAGACCGAAGAAGAAAACCCGGAAGAAACGGGGACACCGTCAAGAATTGACTCGCTTGATGATTAATTCTATCAGTATTAATGGTTCGGTGCTGGCACAAGCTACGGAAACAGAAGCAGTTCAAGCAACTCCTGTCTTAGAACCAGCAGGAAGTGGGGCTGAAGTCGTATAAATAGAAGATCTAATACAATTGAGGAGGTGCCATTATGGCTCACAAGAAAGGAACAGGCAGTACTCGCAACGGTCGGGATTCCAATTCTAAGCGACTGGGAGTGAAACGCTATGGCTCTGAAGTGGTGAGGGCCGGGAATATCTTAGTCCGTCAGCGAGGGACTAAATTCCACCCTGGGAAAAATGTGGGTCGCGGTGGGGACGATACCTTATTCGCCTTGATTGACGGGGTGGTCAAGTTCGAGTATAAAAATAAAAGCCGCCAGAAAGTGAGCGTTTATCCCGTTTCTGAAACCACCAGTACAGCAGCTTGAAACAGTTACCAGTTGTAATTCACAAGTGGTAACTGCTCCAATGTTACAATGGCTCCCTGGTTAAAATAGCTCAGACAGGGAAATGATATTGAAAATGCCGATCAAGCAATTGTTACAGCAAAAGATCCGACTGGGTGTGGCTTTCACCTTGAGCCTTGGGGTACTTTTAGCCATTGCCCCCCAAGCAATGGCTCACCACCCTTTTGGTGGGGAAACTCCAGGAAATTTGTTGGAAGGCATGGTGTCTGGTATGGGGCACCCCATTATCGGCGTAGATCATCTGGCTTTTGTGGTTGCTAGCGGCTTGCTGGCAACTGGATTAACTTTCGGCATTTTTATCCCGGTAGGGTTTGTCTTGGGAACCATAGCGGGGACTGTGATTCATCTGCTGGCAGTGGATTTGCCTGCTGTGGAGGTGGTTATAGCTACCTCAGTGGTGGCATTTGGCGCACTGCTGGCGATGGGTTACAAACAAGACAATGGTTTTAAAACCCATACCCTAGGGCTGGCTGCCTTGGGAGCGATCGCCGGGGTATTTCACGGTTATGCCTATGGAGAGACAGTTGTAGGTGCTGAAATGACCCCTATTGTGGCTTACTTAACAGGTTTTGCCACCACTCAATTAATGATTGCCCTAGGAGCATTGCTCTTCGGGAAGATTATCCAAAAGAAAGGTCCGACTTTACCTATCATGCGCTTTCTCGGTTTGGCGATCGCCGCTATTGGTATGGTGTTTCTCTCTTCTTCTTTTGGGGCATAAATAAAACACTACCTCACACCTCACACCCTTTTGTGCGTCATTATGGTTCGGAGAATCCAATGAATGCAAGTAGATTTTAGATATGACCATTAAAACCAAAATATTTTATATATGGTTGGTCATCGCTAGTGTTTTTGTTTTATTGCGTATATTGACTAACCCAATCACTTTGGGGTTCTTGGGAAAACTAAAGCGCAGGGAAGTGTTGGTCAGGGAACAGGATGAGGTTTTGGTTCTACCTGAGGAGGAAAATAATGCTCCTAGATTTAGTAGTCAACCTTTACTCACTGCGGTAGTGGATCAGACTTATATCTATGAGGTTAAAGCAGTGGATCCCGATGGGGATATGCTCACCTATCAGCTAGAAGAAAGTCCTAGGGGTATGGAAATCTCTCCCTCTTCGGGAAAAATTTCCTGGACACCACCAGTAGTTGGTCCTACGTCCGTGAAAGTTGTGGTGGAAGATGATGGGGGTGAGACAGATACTCAGAGTTGGACCATAGATGTGAAGGCTGAAGCTACCGGATTTGTGACTGGGAGAGTCTATTCTGACGAATACTTGCCCGAAGGTGAGACCCTGTCAGTTAAAGCAGTAGTAACAGCGGATAATCATTACGGTCTTTACTATGGATCTCCAGGGAGGCTGCATTTTGTGGGCAGGAATGAAATTGGCTCTTCTGGTAATCCAGGTACATATAATTGGTCGGAGGCGGAAACTTTTCTCTTTGACCTCAAACCCGATGATTATTTATATGTTGTAGCCTGGAACAATGGGTATGCTAAGATGTGGTTGGGAGAATTTCAGCTTTTCAATGATATCTACCTGAGGTCTAACAATAGAGATTGGGTCTCAACTATGGCTAGGGGAGATAAACTTGTAGATGAGGTTGGTATACCTTCCCAAAAAGTACTAGAATCAAAAATTAGCAACCCTAATTGGTCTAGTAAGCAAGAGTCAATACCCAATAAAAATCCTTCCCGGTGGGGGCAAGTTCCCCAGATTTCAGATTTAGCTGAATTTATCTGGCACGATTCCTTCCTTAGTAACAATAACGACTATGTCATCTTTAGAAGTAAAATCACCGTAGGCTCACATGTTGCTAGTTTCTACCCAATGGGTTTGGTAGGTCTTGTTGTTTATCTAGATGAAAATGAAAATGGGAGACGGGATAGCAATGAACTTTATACTCTTACAAATGCTGATGGTTACTATTCCTTATCCATACCATACCAAAAGGCACTTATACTTTAGGGCTAGAAACTCCACCTGGTTGGGTACAACTTTCTAGGGCAAATAGCACTTATGAAGTAATTGTTACTAATAATGAGGCAGTGTATCTAGATTTCCCCCTGACGAAAGATTCAACTGAGAATTGAGAGAATAATCAATACTGCCGTCGCAGCTGATCATTGGTATAAGAATTAAACCACAGAGGCACAGAGGACACAGAGAAAGATAAGAGAGGAAGTTCGTAGGGTGGGCAATTGAGACAACGTTTGCTATCCTATAATGAGAGTAAATTTCTTATTGCCCACCCAGTTTCTTATTTTATTTATAGACGTCTGGTAGAGGACGCTTGAACCAGTAAAGCCATGCTAGACCGAAAAGTCCCAAGGCGATCGCTCCTAAACTGACTATTTGAGCGATGCGCAAGGGTCCGACCATCAAACTATCGGTTCGCAATCCCTCAATCCAGACTCGACCGCTGCTATAAGCTATCATGTAGACAAAAGCTAAAGTTCCCAACCGCAAACGTTCTCGATGTTTTAATCCCCAAAAGAAGAGGGACAGCAGCAAAGCAAAGACTAGTAAATTCCAGAGGGATTCGTAGAGAAAAGTGGGATGAAAATATTGGTCATTGATATATTCTAGGGGACGGCTATTTTCAGGAATAAACAGTTTCCAGGGTAAATCCGTGGGGACACCAAAAGCTTCAGAATTGAAGAAATTGCCCCAACGTCCAATTCCTTGTCCTAAAATTAAAGCAGGGGCTACCAAATCCGCTAATTGCCAGAAGGAAGTTTTCTTAAAGTGAGCAAAAATAATCGCAGCAATGGTTCCCCCTATAATTGCACCGTGAATGGCTATTCCCCCTTTCCACACAGCGATGATATCTTGGGGGTGATTTGCGTATGCTTGCCATTGAAAGAGGACATAGTAAATTCTGGCACCGGGAATAGCACCCAATACCATAGCAATAGCTAAGTCTGGCAACAATTCTGGGTTTACATTCCTCTTCGCTGCTAGATATTGAGCTATACTAACCCCAATTAATAGTGCAGAGGCAATTAAAAAGCCGTACCAGCGAATAGCTACTGGACCAAGCTGGACAATTATGGGACCGGGAGACTGAAATTGAAAGGCTAAGAGCATTGAGAATGAATGATGATTAATTGCACTAGCAAAGTTTCTGTTTTATCATTATATCATGTTTGACGGTTTTCTTATTAATTTATATGTTGATTAACAAGGTAATTGGCTGGCACATTTTCAGGAAATGTCAAATATTTCTGCCTTTGGGGATACTCCTGCTCATGCTTTAGAAGAATTAAAAATTGCTTGAGAATTAGTCAAAGAAGACTATCAACAAAAACATCAGGAAATTCCCCTGCCTCATAATAGGCAGAAGATTCTTACCCAAATGTTACTTTATGTTTCACAAATTATTAGTGCCTATAGGTTTGTTGCCATTATCCTTTGAAACTCGGGAAGCTCCCTAATACTTTCAAAATCAGCATCTGTTTTTGCCGTTTCTAAATAGGCTATATCTAAGGCAATAGCTTGTTGTAAACTGGCGATCGCCTTTTCTGTCTCTCCCTGTAAAGTATAGCAGCAACCTAGATTATAAAAAAGCCAAGCACGCCCAGTATCAGATTCTCTGCTTAAAGCTTCTTCAAAACTCACAATTGCCTCTTCATACTGTTGGAGATAGTAAAATGCTGTCCCCCTGTTTCGCCAAGCCTCCTGTTGGTAAGAGTCTACTAACTTTTTCTCTTCTTAGGAAACCTCTAAGTCTTTCAAGTCCTTCTCCAGTACTCGCTCGAAATCGGTAATTGCCTTTTCATACTGTTTGAGACTTAATAAGGCAAAACCTCGACCCGATATTGACTCAATGCAATCTGGTTTTCTGCTTAAAGCTTCATTGTAACTAACAATCGCCTCTTCATACCGTTGTAGATAGTATAATGCGTGACCCCTTCTGGTCCAAACTTCTAAATAATTTGAGTCTTGCTGTAATACTCGGTCAAAATGAGCAATTGCTTCTTGATATTTTTGCACATGGTATACAATTATACCTTGATTTAACCAGGCGTCAAGGTCGTTTTTGTTAATTTTAAAAGCTTTATTAAAATTGACAATTGCCTCTTCATATCGTTCCAGTTTGGTTAATAATTCACCCTGTCTATTCCACCAAATATGAATGTTTTCCGGCTCCATGTTAAGAATTTTTGCCACAGTCGAGAGTGCTTCTTCATACCGTTATAGCTGCAAAAATGCATTGTATTTATATACAAGTCCTGCCCAGGAATTGGTTTTGATAACCAAGACTTGTTCAAAATTAGCTGCTGCTTCTTCTTTCCGCTCCAAGTCCAAGTATAAACAACTTCGCAAATGCCAAGCTTCAATAGAACCGGGTTTGATAGTCAAAGCCCGATCAATATTGACGAGGGCTTTTTCATATCTTTTTAAGTGGAATAATGCCTCAGCGATGTGAAACCAGATGCCATAGTGATTTGACTTGAGTTTTCCCCCAGCCTCAAAACTGACAACTGCCTCTTCAAACCGTTCCTGTGCTAATAGATTTTTACCCTGATGAAACCAATCATACCAAGTTTTCGATTGATGATATTTCATTTTACTATCTCAATAAGGAGGAAATAAACGACGGAAGCCGTGAAAAAGAACTACTACTAAGAAAAGAAGATTGCCAGCAATGATAGCATGAACTGGCAAGGATAAAGCAGATTTGACCACACCATTAATCTTTGACCCAAAGCTTCTATCCAGTTTACACTTCTGGGACATGGCCACAAATCCTTTAACCACTGCTGGGGAATGCCAGTTTTGCCTACTGCGGCCCCCATAATACCCCCAAGAATAGCAGCGATGGTGTCTGTATCTTCTCCCAGTTGAATAATAGCGGCGATCCGGGGTGAAACACCGGATCCGCGCGTAGCGCGGGTCGCCCCCGTCTCTTCTCTCATAGCACTGTCGCAAGCTTGGCGAATTAATGCTAATAGTTCCCCTGCTGCTGTTGGTAGGAATGAGACGAGAGTTTGATAATATGTTCCTGGGGAAACTAATTGCTGGGTGCTAGCGAGATAGGCAGCGATGGCGCCGATGATAGATTCGGTTTGAGGTATATTATAGAGAGTGCAAACAACAAACCTATTCTTTGGGTTCGTAGTGGGGGCAATTTTCGCAAGGACCACAGGGGTTGACTGCACAGCGGATATAAGGGGAATGAGCATTATAACGACAGCTAGTATCACCGACGCAGTAGCTACGCATTTCTTGCATTTCTTCTTCGGACTCCTGGAAATAATTCTGATTCGGGGGGGGTGTTGACTGGCGTCCCTGACTATCTGTAGTATGTAAGTGACCCCCCCGATACCTAGACTGTAATTGTTGCCATGTTTTTTGGAGGGACAACTGCAATGATTGGATCCAATGGAGGATTAATTTGAATAGTTTCTTGAACACGTTCCCAACTGGTAGCCATTGTGAGCTAACTTTATAACTATCAGAGAATAAAATTAAGCAACATTGTTTTCTAGTATAAGATCGGCGAAATAAACCAATCCTTCAACCAGTTCTTTAATTGTAGTCTGTTTTGCTTGAAGTGACAACTCCAACAAATTTGAAAGTCACCTTTCAGTAACTACCTAGACTCCACTCCTACACCGGGGACTGTTTGACTGCCACGATTGTAGCAGTTCCATTAAGTTTTGTCAAGAAATTCAGCATTTCTGACCTAGATATGCTGACATGAGTAGGATTAAGTTCTCACTCCAGCCATTTCTCTCTTATTCTAAGATATAATATCGGACATATCTTATCAAAATACTTTCATTAACTTGACTGAACCAATTCAGACCATCTTAGTGCCTCAAGGTGCAGAATATCAAGCCGTTATTCGAGCACTCAGCCAGACTCATGGTGTCAAACCAGTAGTATTACCTATTCCAGTAGGGATGAAGGCTGTTACTAATTATTTAGAAAAATGGCACAAGACAAAGGAAGTAGTCCCACAGAGAGCTATAGTAATGGGGTTATGCGGCAGTTTATCTTCTCAATATACCATTGGGGACATCGTGGTTTACCGAGATTGCGTTTACGGTGAATTCAATTACTCTCCAGACCCGTTTCTGACTAATTTAGTCTCTGATAAACTGAAAGCAAGAGTTAGGGAAGTTAGAGCATTGACCAGCGATCGCCTCATTTGGTCTAGTACAGAAAAAGTCAGGCTGGATAATATCTACAATTGTTCCGTTGTGGATATGGAAGGATATGCTGTATTAGAAGCACTGGGTAAAACAGGAGTCTCTGTAGCCATGATACGAGTAATTAGCGATAACTGCTATGGAAATATTCCCGATCTTAACTCAGTAATTAGTACCTCAGGCCAACTTGAAACACTACCCTTAGTTTACGCTATGGTGCGACAACCTGTAGCTGCCGTTAGACTAATCAGAGGCGCTCTAAAAGGATTAAAAGTCTTAGAAGAAGTCACTATTGACCTCTTTTCCTAGGGCGATCGCTTATCCTTGATAAGAAATAGCCCCGCCCCGCTCCTTTACCAATTATACTATGTTCATTTAACCTGATTTGATATTAGTTGTTTGATTTTAAATTTCAGCTTTTTGGGTACAGAAGTAAAAATGTCTATTTTTTCATCAAGATTAAATTTAATCCTCAATTTTGTCCAAACATCTTCTTCTATCCGTTCAAATTCATATCCTAGATATTCCAGCTTTTTTCGTCATCATAATATGCACTATAGTGTCTTGTAGATTTTGAATCATTAATTTTTTGTAGTTTAGTTTTCCTGATATTGAAAATTCTACAAACTTCAGGAAAATCATTGTCTAAATTCTCAAACCTTCCTATATAATCACAATTCGCATTCGTTTTTCTAGGAACTCCAAAAAAACTATTGGGATGATAATCTAGAATAAATTGGGTTTGCTTGATTGAATGATATCTATCAAATTTACTTAAAATATTTTTTTAATTTTTAAGCATACGCATAAATGTTAACTTTTTTATTTTTAAGGGATTTGCCATCTTTCACTATGTTCCCACATAGATGCAAATTTATCAAATGGATTTCTCACAAATGTAAAGGTGAAATAATGAAAATATAAATTAATTATAGCAAGCGCCACATGGGTTAGGACGCCAAGCTGATGCGCCATCCGCGCATGTCGTGCGCCTTCCCTCAAAAATCCTGTCCTAACAATAATGGCGACTGCTATACTTGATCGGGTCCACTTTTTCGCATTGTGTACTCTATAGCGTTTCTCAAATTGGTGAGGTACATAAGGGGTGGTAAAACATATCCCAAAACCCTTATATAGCAGGGTTTTAACCCACCCGACTACCCTGGGAAGCGCTATATGTCCCAATGATTTTTAACTCACTTACCATCTTATCACAAGCAAAAAATCTAAAGAGAAACAACCATGTATAACGTCACCATCTTGGGAATTGGAAAAATCGGGTCGGCGATCGCTAAACTACTACATCGCAGCGGTGATTACACAGTAATGGTTGGCGATATGGACGCTCAAGCCTTGGAACGCCTAAGCGCATCAATACCAATCAAGACTTTCGTCATAGATGTCACTGATGAAGCAGCGATAGCGGAAAAACTACAGGGTCAGGACTGCGTCGTCTCTGCCTGTCCCTATAAAGTCAATGCAGGTATCGCCAGTGCAGCTCTAAAAGCTGGAGTCAGCTATTTCGACCTGACCGAAGACATCGCAACCACCTCCGCTGTTCGCTCCATTGCTCAAATGGCACCTAAGGGTTTAGTCTTCGCTCCCCAATGCGGTCTAGCTCCCGGCTTTATTAGCATTCTCGCTCATCATCTTTGTCGCCGTTTTGACAAGCTGGACGAGGTTAAAATGCGCGTCGGTGCTTTGCCGCAATATCCTTCTAATATGATGATGTACAATCTCACTTGGTCTACTAAAGGTTTGATTAACGAATACTGCAATCCTTGTGAGGCAATTCACAATGGCGGTAAAATTGAGGCAATCCCCTTAGAAGAAGTGGAGCATTTCTCCCTAGATGGAGTAAATTACGAAGCATTTAATACTTCTGGTGGCTTGGGAACACTGTGCGAAACTCTCAAAGGTCAGGTGCGTACCCTAAACTACAAGACCGTGCGCTATCCAGGACATCACTATCTCATGGCATTTTTAATCAAAGAATTGTGCCTGAGCAATCGCCGCGATCTGCTTAAAGAAATTTTTGAAAGTTCCATTCCCACCGCGCAACAAGACGTGGTAGTTATCTTTTGCACCGTTACTGGCTGGAGAAACGGACATTTAGAACAAATTAGTGATGCTCGCAAGATTTATCCTCTCAATTGGGATGGAGAAACCTGGAGTTCTATCCAAATCACAACTTCTGCCTCCCTTTGTGCTGTCTTAGACATGTATCTCAAGGGAAAAATTGCCCACAGTGGTTTCCTAAAACAAGAGCAAATCAATCTAGATACTTTCCTCGCCAATCGTTTTGGTCGTTACTATCTTGAGAAAAGTGAGTTGATAAACACAAAAGAAAAAACTGCAATTCCTTTCTCTAAATCCTAATCCTTTAAGTTTTAGAAAAGTAAAAATTTTCAACAATATGTCCAATTTTCTCTATAATAAATATTCCACTACTGAGGAGAGAAAAATGTCTGAGATCCAACCAAAAAAGTGGTTAGAGTGGATCTGTTCAAGTCAAAATTTTGATGCGTTACGTGAGAACTACGATCGATGGGCAGATACGTATGAAGCAGATGTTGGGGGAGTTTGGGAGCCAGTCCCTTTGGCGGCAGCAGTCATGCTCGCAGAGTATATGGGCAACAAACAGGGCGCGATCCTTGATATTGGGGCTGGAACAGGTCTTGTTGGGATTGCATTGGCTGCCTTGGGATTTGAACGCACGATCGGTATTGACATATCCCCTAGTATGTTAACCCAAGCGGCGGCTAAAGGCGTATATAGTTCCTTGGTTTGCTGCTCCATAGGAGATGAAACATTCAGAAACTTAGGTAGGGCCAGTGGCATCATCGCCACAGGAGTATTTGCGGAAAGCCATGCTGGGTCAGCAGAATTGAACGCACTTCAAGAAAAAATTGAGCCTAATGGTATCCTCGTATTCACAGCACGCCAAAGTTTCTTGCCTAAACTTCAAGAAGTCCTGAACCAACCAGGATGGACTCTTATAGATTCTAAGGTGATGCGGATTTATGAGGACCCCACACATCTTCTCGCCTGCAAAATCCATAATACAACCAAATAATAAAGCAAAACAAATTGTGTCAAATATGAGTTCAGAATTGAAAAAACTAGAACAAGTTAACCAAGAACTGGAGAAGGTTCCCAATCTAAGTCGCTATGAATTGCTTGAGATGAAAGTAATTCAAGAAAGCCAAGATTTGGTTCATCGAGTCGGTGCAACAAGCGAACCAAAACAAAGGCTTCCATTCACGAAGTTATATCTACCGATGGCCTTCACAGGCATTTTGGAGCCAAACAAGCTCGTAAATGAGACTCATCGTGCGATTCAGATCTTATTACCTGGCACGGGAACCACCTTTTCTGTTGCTGAGACACTATGTGATATTGCAGGAACTTTTCATGGCCGAAAAAGCAAGAACCGTGGACGCGGGCGAAAAAGCAGCCAAAGTTTGCTGACCCAATTACTACCCGATGGCGAGATATTCCGTGTAGCTTCTTTTCCCACCGATCTCCCGCTCAACGGCATGGGAGCGGATGCCACCTTTGAGTTTGCCAGCGAACAGGGTCTTATGGCAGTGATTCGCCACGTCCATCTTGTATTATCACGACTCTATCCCCATCGCCCAGTTTTTATTACTGGACGCAGCCAAGGAGGTGTAGCCGCCATACTGTACGCACAGCATTATGACGATCTAGCTGGGGCAATTGCAGTCAATCCGCCCCATCCCGATCCAGAACTATTTCAGTTTACCGTTCAATACTTGGAGAATAAAGCTGAAATTTTGGCCGATCTGCTCCATGCTCCTGGTGTTACTTTACACGATCGTAGCTGGCAAGCTTATAAGACCTTCACACCTTTTTTTGACTATCCATCTAAGCTGTCCCTGTCTCCAATTCTAATTTTGGTTAGCTTGGGCGATCCCTTCAACTTATTTCCCCAGTATGCTCATGCACTCAAGAGATTTGCAGAAAATGACAAAAAATGTCAGTTGCATATACTTGATGCGGGGCACAATCTTTGGGATAGGAAATCGGCAGATACTTATCGAGAAGTAATTCATTTGCAGACCCAATTCATGTTAAATCATCTGAAATGCAATTGAATATATACATGGTTGTTTGGTTCATATTCATATTCATATATATAGCGTTTCGCGGGGGAGTCGGGAGTCGGGAGTCGGGAGTCGGGTGGGTTAAAACCCTGCTATATAAGGGTTTTGGGATATGTTTGACCACCCCTTCTGTACCTCACCAATTTGAGAAACGCTATAATCCTTCCTCTTTTGCCCATCCCAAAGCTTGGGCGTTTTGTTTCAGAAATACTTCCATAGAAGTGCCTGCACATTTTGGAATGTAGATAAAAATACATTTGTATTTATGTGAAATCATCTCTCTCTTCCTTTTACGAACCTACTACAATAAACCAGGTTTGACACCCTCTATTTGCCATAAACCCGTCCTTTCCAAGCACCTCCTTTTCCTTGCCAATGACGCAAAGCAGAGTCTAGAGTCATGAGAGTATAGAGGAAGGCAATCCCTGGTAAGGAAAAACTCCACAAAGGCGATCTACCATATAACTTAAGGGTAGGCACAAAAGCCACAGCCATCAACAACCAACCAAAAATACCAGCACCTACCACCAACTTCCAATGGAATAGGATACCTAAAACCAAAGCCACCGGGGGAACGAGATATGTGATTATCATGGCGATCGTGGTGCCAATTAAAAGTAGAGGAGAATAATTAAGCTGGGTAAAAGCCGTGCGAGCTACCATATCCCAGATGGTATCCAGAGAGGGATAAGAGCGCAAACTGCGAGTCATCTCAGTGAGTCCCAACCAAATTGAGCCATCCGGTTTGCTAGACTTAACAGCTTGTGCTAAAGCACAATCGTCAATTAAAGCATCTCGTACCACCTCAATACCCCCAATACCCTCATAAGCTTGGCGGCGAATTAAAATACATCCTCCAGCAGCCGCAGCAGTTTGTCTCGAAGGATCATTCACCCAGCTAAAAGGATAAAGCTTTTGAAAGAAAAAGACAAAAGCGGGGATGAGCAGCTTTTCCCAAAAATTTTCGCACCGCAGCAATACCATTAAAGAAACTAAATCTAAATTTTCCTCTTCCCCTTTGAGAACTAATTCCCTAATATTAGTATCGTGATGCTGAATATCCGCATCGGTAAATAAAAAGTAATCTGGGTTGTATTGCTTTCCATGACGAATACCTTCAGCTAGAGCATGAAGTTTTCCTGTCCAACCGGAAGGTAAAGGTTTGGTGGTAATAACTTCTAGCAATTTATCTCTCTTGGTATGAGCAGCAACTTCTCTGGCTATATTTGCTGTACCATCTTTACTACCATCATCTACTAAAATGACCCTCATGGAACCGGGATAGTCTTGAGTCAGAAGGGATGGTAATGTAGTAGGAATTAAATCCGCTTCATTACGAGCGGGTATCACTACACAAACTGACGGCCACTTCTCCAGTTTAGTTGTTTTTATCATCAAGCGCTGGTTAGAGAGCCAAAACCCACCTCGCAGAGTGAGCAAACCGAGCCAAATTAAGCAAGAGATAACCGTTAAGGAAAAATAAACTGTCTCGTTCATTTTGATTGAGAATAAGTTATAGTGCAGTACCCAAGAGTAAAAGAACCAAAATGCAACTACAAGATAGATTAACGATTACGGAAGTGAAACAGGCGATCGCCCAATCTCAAAACTATCTCCTCAGGCAACAATATGAGGATGGCTACTGGTGGGCGGAACTAGAATCCAATGTTACCATTACCGCAGAAGTTGTGCTCCTTCATAAGATTTGGGGAACAGACACCACCCGCCCCCTAGAGAAAGTAGAAACCTACCTGCGGCGAGAACAAAGAGAACATGGCGGTTGGGAACTATATTACGGTGATGGGGGGGATTTAAGTACCTCTGTGGAAGCTTATATGGCTCTTAGGTTGCTGGGAGTACCCCCCACAGATAACGACTTAATCAGGGCGCGTAACTTTATTCTTAAAAGGGGTGGCATTAGCAAAACCAGAATATTTACCAAGTTCCATTTAGCCCTAATTGGTTGCTATAACTGGCAGGGCATTCCTTCCATTCCGAGCTCAATCATGTTACTCCCCGAGTGGTTCCCTTTTACCATCTACGAAATGTCCAGTTGGGCGAGATCCAGTACCGTCCCCCTGCTCATTGTCTTTGATAAAAAGCCAGTGTTCCCCATCAATTCCACCATTACTTTAGAGGAACTATATGCAGAAGGAATCAATAACGTTCGCTACGAATTGCCCAGCAATGGGGATTGGACAGATATCTTCAATTGGCTAGATCATGGCTTTAAACTAGCAGAAAACCTCAATTTAGACCCCTTTCGGGAAGCAGGATTGAAAGCAGCAGAAAGATGGGTTTTGCAACGACAGGAAACCACAGGAGACTGGGGAGGGATTATTCCAGCCATGCTCAATTCCCTCCTAGCACTCCGCACTCTAGACTACAATGTGGCAGATCCAGCTGTAGTGCGGGGACTGAAAGCAGTAGATAATTTTGCCATCGTTACCACCGATAGCTATCGCATTCAACCCTGCATCTCCCCAGTGTGGGATACAGCTTGGGTATTGCGCAGTCTGGTAGAGTCCGGTATGGCACCAGATAGTCCAGAGTTGGTGCGGGGAGGAGAATGGTTGTTAAAACAGCAAATCCTTGAATATGGGGATTGGGCGGTAAAGAATAAAGAAGGAAGACCCGGGGGCTGGGCTTTTGAGTTTGCCAATGGCTTCTATCCCGATTTAGACGATTCTGCTGTAGTAGTAATGGCTCTGGATAAATTAAAACTACCAGATGAAGAAGCAAAAAAGGGTGCCATCGCCCGTTGCGTTGATTGGATGGCTACCATGCAATGCCGATTAGGAGGTTGGGGAGCCTTTGACAAGGATAATAACCAAGACTGGCTCAACCAGTTGCCCTATGGAGACTTGAAAGCCATGATCGACCCCAATACCGCCGACGTAACAGCCCGGGTGCTGGAAATGCTGGGGCAGTGCGGTTTAGAGATGGAACCGGAAAGAGTGTCCAGGGCCATCGCCTATTTAACCAGAGAACAAGAGGCAGACGGCAGTTGGTTGGGTCGCTGGGGAGTCAATTATATCTATGGTACCAGTGGCGTCTTGTCAGCCCTAGCTTTAGTAGCTCCCCAGACTCATAAGGATATCATTGCACGGGGCGGGGCTTGGTTAGTAGACTGTCAAAACCAGGATGGAGGTTGGGGAGAAACCTGCCGCAGCTATAACGATCCTACCCTCAAAGGACAGGGAGTCAGTACCCCTTCCCAAACTGCTTGGGCTTTAATTGGCTTAATAGCGTCAGGAGCAGCAACAGGGAAATGGGAAAAGAAAGCCATTGAAGGTGGAATTAATTATCTTATAACAACTCAAAGAGAGGATGGTAGTTGGAACGAATCTGAATTTACAGGAACTGGATTTCCCGGTCATTTTTATCTCAAATACCACTTATATCAGCAATATTTTCCTTTAATTGCCTTAGCTGGCGCTCAAGAATTGATTTTGTGAGTTTGATTCTTTTTTCCCAAGGTAACCATTGACCATATTTACCAGTTCTTGAGGGTTACAGGGTTTAGAAATATAGCCTACTGCACCCACCAACTTAGCGCGAATCTTAGTTTGAATTTCGTCTCGCACCCCGAAGATTAATTTATTCAAAGGGAGGGATAGCAATAAAGGGTCTAACCCGATTGTCTTTTCAAATTTAATCAACCCACCACCCTTGAAAGAGGTGGGCTTTGCGCGGGAACCTGTAAAATTTCGAGCAAGTTTAAATAAAGTAAAGTAATATTTTTTTTTATAGCAGTAAAATTACAGAGATTCGATATATAGACCGAACTGTCCCCCACACCTGCGGGTCGCGCTACAACTGTTTGACTGATATATGGGCAGAGAGAGACTCGAACTCTCATGACCTAAGCCGCCACATTTTGAGTGTGGTGCGTCTACCAATTTCGCCATCCGCCCTTAGTTGTTACATTCCCATTATACACTTTTTTGCGATTTTGCAACAAGTGCTGATATTCTTGGGAACTCGCCCATCTGTCAATCTCCCTGACCCGCAGAACGGGAACCGGATGACTCAACTGAGCAGTTTGAGTTGATTTTAGCATTTCGCCCAACTCAGTTTCACTTATTGTATCATAAGCTTGAGCTTGCTCAACAAAAGCATCCAAATTTAATTGAGGAGCGAGAGTAGGAGAACCCCCAGCCAGTTTCATTAACACTGACATCACCACCTTGGGGTTTTGGGTAGCTAATAAAGCAGCGCGATCGCAGCTAAATTCCGCACAGCGCAGCCACTCTAGCATTTGGGTTTGCAGGGATTGAGCAATCAAGGTTCCCCACATGGGCAGTAAATTAGCAGCCAAAACTATTAAATTGGCCAAAGTCAAGTATACCCCATGTTCGCACTTAAGATGACCCAATTCGTGAGCCATGACCGCCTGAATTTCCTCTGGTGTCAGCATTTCAATCAAAGAGGTGTGCAGCACCATAAAAGGCTGTTTTCCCCGCATGGCAAAAGTATAGGCATTGGGAGTGGGATTTTGCTGGACGTACAACTGAGGTGGTTCTAAATCCAAGGTTTGGCTGGCAGATACCAGAAGCTGATGCAAGTGGGGCAGTTGTTTTGGCCCCACTTGAACGCTAGAGGCAATATTGTTGAGGTAGAAAAATTGTTCCCCTACCGAACCCAGTAAACTGCGAACAGCCAGATCTAGTCCCGGCAATTGTTTCAAAGCTTGAGTTGCATGCAAATCAAGGGGATGACGAAACTCGTCTGCTTTCAGACCAATTAATCTAGAGTCGGTAAATTCCATATGTCACGTTTACTGGGTGCTAGTGAATTATTCTACCATATTAACTCCGGCTAAACAGCGAAGGACTTGCCGCAGCCACAAGTTTGGCTAGCATTGGGATTAGTGAATTGAAAGCCTCCCCCAATCATGGCATTACTGTAATCCAGGACTAAACCATAAAGATAGAGAAGGCTCTTCGGATCGCAGACTATTTTAAAGCCATCGTATTCAAATACTTCATCATTGTCTCTAATCTTGCTGGGGTCTTCAAAATCCATCAGATAGGACATCCCCGAACAACCACCCTGGCGAATACCTACCCGCAGACACAGGTCTTGTCTTTGTTGTTTTCGCAGCATGATAATGTGCTTCCGGGCAGTGGGAGTGAGTTGGATTCCTCTTTGCTGAGTTGCTTGTGCCATCTTTAACAGGTGACTCCTTAACTGTTTGGCGATGCTATTGTCTCGTTCTTCTTTATCTTAGCGATAAGCGAGAAGTTTTCAACCGGGGGATAAGGGGAATCTTTGTCGGGAGCGCTAGATCGCGATCGCTCTGGATCCCCTCTATATCACCCATCCCCCCATCACCCTAATGTACCCAACTCTGCCAACTCAAAGGTACTAAGTCCCCGTATATAGTTAATCCTAATAACATAGGTTCATTTTCTGGAATCAATTTGCCTGTCAGGACGCAGCTTTCATCCTTTTGCGCCGTCGCTTCAATCGTAGCCCGAATATCAGAAGGCGAAAATTGCGGTCGATAATCTCCAGACTTCTGTTGGACGTAGTTCCAGAGGATATCCCTGATTAGCGCTTGATAGCTTTGGTTACCGGAAAGCTTCTTTAGCTTATCTTTCAGCGCTCTTTCCAATCGGATGCTGGTCACTTCCATTTTCGTCGTTGAGGTACTAGGTAAGGTTCTAATCATTTTTTTTCTCCAAATACTAGATATCTCGGTAATATAAGTGTAGTATGAAAAAGTCGGACTATTGGAAAATTCAGCAATGCTCAATTACACAATTTCAACTCGCCTCAGTGCCCCTCGCCCCCAAGACCATTCGACTTTGACCACAATAGGTAGTTCATGGCTATGTAGAAGGAAGGAGAGAAGTTCTTCGACAAATAAGGGGTTTGGACCAGACCGGCAGAGCGAATACTCAGCAGCAGTTATGAAAAAACAACTAAATAGAAGCAGCGGGAGGTGCAAGCTAAATATTTTTTCATACACCGTTGTATTAGGCAAAAACAATATTGTGTAATATAATCAAGTACGTAGCGTCAGCGGCTAAGGGCGCAATAATTGGATCAAATTGTAGAAGCACTCAAACGCCAAATGTAGTTCTCTCGGAGGTCACACTATTATATACACTCCGGCTAATCGGGTCTGAGATACCTAACTAAAGCTTGCAGTCCGAGACGATAACTTTCAGCTCCGAAACCACTGATTTGACCTAGGGCAACTGGTGCAATATAGGAATGATGGCGGAAAGTCTCCCGCCCATAAATATTGCTCAAATGTACCTCAACTGTAGGTACCTTTACTGCTGCGATGGCGTCTCTAATCGCTATACTGGTGTGAGTATAAGCACCAGGATTAATCAAAATCCCTTGATAATCAGCCACTGCTTGATGAATGGCATCGACGAGGACTCCTTCGTGGTTGGACTGCAAGGTGGAGACTTTGGTCTGGAGTTTGCCCGCTTCCGACTTTAAGAGAGAATTAATATCCTCCAGGGTTAGAGCACCGTAAATATCCGGTTCTCGCCCCCCGAGAAGATTTAAATTAGGACCGTGCAAGACTAGAACACTTAAATAGGGCAAAACTTCATCAGCCATGACAGCATTTCCTTAAAATTAGCGGCGTTGACGATGGTCAACAGGAATGGGTATTAGCTCTGGTTCTGGTTCAGCTTCCGGTCCTAAAAGAGATTCCACGAGCTTCTCAACCCATTCTTTAACCTTTTCCCACACTTTTTCTAAATAATCCATTGAATAGACCGCTCCCGCGAGACAGTATATTTTTTATGTCAACTACTCCGACCCGCTATCGCTGAGGTCGGAGCTTGCATCTAGACTCCACCGCAACTCTGAGAATCTTTGCAGAATCTCAGCTTTGGTTTCATCGTCTGACATATTAGGGGATGCTGACAAAATCCCCGTACTCATCCAGTCCTGCCGAACAAGTAACGCTCTTAAGGCAATATTTCGACTTCCCAACAAATCAGCGTGCAACTGATAGCCACAGCATTCACATACGGAATAATAGTCCTTTGTTGGGTCGATTGGCTCTAGATGTATGTCCACACTTTACGCAACTTTGCGAAGTGTAATGAGCCGACACTTTAGTGACTAGAGAGCCATTTAGACTGGCTTTGTAGTCAATATAGCTGTGCAATTCAGCGAATGACCATTTAGCTTTATTCCTATTAGCTTGGCGCTGTTTCTTACTTGCCTTTTTGCCAGTCTTAGACTTGATTCTTTCCCGTATTCGAGTCAAGTCTTCTAGTCCAATTAGGCTATTAGGTTTAGCAATCTGCTTACTGATTTGGTGGTTGACATCAGCGATAAACCGTCTCTCTCTCCCAGACAAAGCAATCAATCTACGCTTTGCTGAACGAGTGCCTTGACGCTGCAATGATTGTCTAGCCTTGTGATAACAATTAGCCTTGTGTCTAACAGCTTTTCCTGAGTAGAATTTACACTCGTTAGTGAGGTCTGTTTCCACACTCAGGTATCTTTGTCCAACATCAACGCCAGACACTCTTGTTATTCGGTTTGGGTCAATGTCAGGTAGTTCTACTTCTAGACTTACCATCAAGTAGTAAATTTTAGACGAACGCTGGTAAACAATCTTGCCAGCTCCAATCTTGACACCGTTTTTGATCAAGTCTATATGTTTGTTATAACCATCGTAAGGTACAACAATCCGACCATCGAAAGGTATTAAGGCTAACGGCACGATTAGTCTTAAAAGAGTAATCACGCTGATAGTTTAACGTAGTCGTACGAGAGATAAATTTAGGGGCTTGGTCTAAGCCCTTATATCGCTTTTTGGTATAACCTTTCTTTATGTTATTAACGTTTTGTTTTACCTTAGTCCATAGACTTTTGTAGGTAGCTGCCACTTGACGAGGGACATTGCACGACATCTGAGCAGGAAGGTTAAATTTTTCTCTGATATCGTAATAGACCAACTTTTGTAGTTTGACTGCACTACTCAACTTGTTATTCACAAAAGCTACTTGTGAAGCATAATTCATTGCGTCACGATAAGCTAAGGTTGTTTGTCTCACAGATTGCTTTTGCTCACTCGTTAACTTTAACTTTAACTTGGCCGTGATGACTTGCTTCATGATGAATTTATAAGGACAATCGTATTTTAATTCCTGTGAAGATACAATGTCAAGCTGGCAATTATCGGGGCATCGAACCCCTCAATTGCCGCGCTCTACCTCCCCACCCCGCAAGCTGAGGGTGGGGACTCCCGCGCGTATCGTTGAACCTTATCTTTATATTAACCCTCGCTGCACTAGTTTTGGATGCAGAATGGGAATCATTAGATATTTTTATAGGCTACTTGCTTGCGCCGCAGTCGATCTAAAGCATTACAGGCACTCTCAAAACGAATAGATCTACGACCCCTTTCTTGACCAAAACGATACTCAAAAGTCTCTGCGGTTCCATCTGGGGCGGCTAAACCAATATAGACTAAGCCTACTGGTTTTGACGACCTACCATCGTCTGGACCGGCAATGCCAGTAATGCTCAATCCCCAATCGCTGAGGGTCTGCTTTTGCACTCCCAAAGCCATTTGGCGGGCAACTGGGGCACTGACGGCTCCGAATTGCTCTAAATCTTCTGCCCTGACTCCTAAAAGAGCAATTTTCAATTGGTTGGAGTAAGCAATAACCCCTCCCAGGAAATAGTCGGAACTGCCGGGAATAGCCGTGAGCATTTCCCCCAAGCCTCCTCCAGTACAAGACTCTGCCACGCTCAAAGTTTCCCCCTTCTGCCGCAATAATTCCCCCACTACCTTTGGGAGAGTATCCTCGTCAGCGCCAAAATAATCCAGTCCGGCTATTTCAATAAGCTGTTGGGCTACAGGTTCAATTAAGGCGATGGCATCAGTTTCAGAAGCTGCTTTGGCAGACAAGCGCAACCTCACTTCTCCTTTAGAAGCATAGGGAGCAACAGTGGGATTAGTTGAAGTGAAAAACTTACCAACTTTCGCCGCTAAGGCTGATTCCCCAATGCCACGAAATCGTAACATGCGGCTGTAAATAATTTCTTGACCCCAACCTTGACTCTTTAAATAGGGAACGGCTGTTTTTCGCCACATAGGCTTCATTTCCCCAGGTACGCCGGGAAAGGTAAGAATAGTTAAATCCGGGGTAACTTGCCAAATGATACCGGGTGCCGTTCCGGTTGGGTTGGGCAACACTTCTGCTCCCTGGGGAATATAGCTCTGTTTGCGGTTATTGGCGGTCATTTTTCGCCCCCGTTGGGCAAATTTAGCGATGATATCTTGGAGAATTTCCGGTCTTTCCACCAAAGGTACGCCAAAAAAGTCGGCGATCGCATCATGAGTAAGGTCGTCGGGAGTCGGTCCCAAACCCCCAGTAAAAATTAAAATGGAAGCACGTTTACTAGCAATGGCGATGGCATCTTGCAGTCGCGACTTATTATCCCCGACAACAGTTTGAAAATAGTGAGGAATGCCTAAAGCAGCCAACTGCTGCCCTAAAAACTGGCTATTGCTATTGAGAATATCCCCCAACAGCAACTCTGTTCCCACGCAAATGACTTCTGCTTGTCCTTTCATCATTACCGTGCTCCTACTTTTGATTGCGCCGTACTTCCCAGCTAATGTAACCTAAGAGCAAGGTGGCTCCTAGAGCGTAACCCCAACCGCTGGGAATGCCAGAAAAACCTAGTGCCAAACTCCCCAACCAGAGAGTAAGAGCGTAGATAAAAACCACAGTCAGCCGTTGGGGAATACCTGCTTTTAACAAGCGGTGATGGAGGTGTCTTTTATCGGCCACGAAAGGAGATTTGCCGTGCTTAATGCGGGATAAAATCACTGTGGACATATCCAAAATTGGTACTGCCAGAATGAGGTAAGGCAGGATAACCCCAGTTGCTGCGGTGGTTTTCACCAAGCCTATCGCCCCCACTGCTGCTAAGGTGAAGCCCATAAAATAAGCTCCCCCATCTCCCATAAAAATTTCTGCTGGGTTGAAGTTGTAGCGCAAAAATCCCAAAGCGCCTCCAGCCAAAGCAGCAGCGATGATTGCTGCTGCTGGTTGCTTCATAAAAAGGGCAACAAAGAGCATTACCAATGCTGAAATACCAGAAACCCCAGCCGCCAAACCATCTAAGCCATCAATCCAGTTTATAGCATTGGCCATGCCCACCAGCCAAACTATGGTTATGGGTAGGCTCAACCAGCTCAGTTGTACCATCCCTTCAAAGGGAAGGGATAGAAAATCAATCCGCACTCCGGCGAACCAGGAGGCAGTAGCCACTATACCCTGCATTGCCAGGCGGGAAATGGCAGTCAGATGGAAAATATCGTCGGCAAGACCGATTAAAAAGAAGCCCAAACCCCCTAAAGTGACCCCCAATATTTCCCATTTGGTGGTAGGGTCAATTGTGGCAAATCCGCCCAAGAGCCAGACGATAGCCAGAGCGATGACCGTTCCCCCAAATATAGAAACCCCTCCGAGCCTCACCATGGGGAGATTGTGGACTTTCCGTTCGTTGGGTCGATCTACTTGCCCGCTAGCCAGACCAATATTCTTAACCACTGGAGTACTCCAAAGGACCACATTCATAGAGACGAAAAAGGCGATAGGATGGTATAGCTGGGCTGACATCTTAATTATAGGTTGCAATATGGCTAAACCATTGCAGGCACTGGAATACGTAAATGAGGATAGAGAGGGAAACGAGCACACAATTCCCTGACTCGACTCAGACAATCTTTCTTGACTGCGTCATCTTCTGGCTTCAGGAGGCGATCGGCAATAATATTGGCAATTTCGATAAATTCAGACGAACCCATACCTCTGGTAGTCATAGCTGGGGAACCAAGACGCAACCCGCTGGTAACAAAGGGGGAGGAGGTGTCGAAGGGTACGGTATTTTTATTGGCAGTCACGTTTACTTCTCCGAGCAATTGTTCTGCTAGTTTTCCTGTCATACCAATGGAACGGAGATCCACCAGCAGTAGGTGATTGTCCGTCCCCCCTGAAACCAACTTGAAGCCCCGATCTGCAAAGTCTTGGGCCATTGCCTGAGCATTGGCGATAACTTGTTGGGAGTAAACTTTAAACTCTGGTTTCATAGCTTCTGCGAAAGCTACTGCCTTAGCTGCGATCACATGTTCTAAGGGACCACCTTGAGAACCGGGGAAAACTGCCTTATTTAACTTTTTGCCCAATTCTGGGTCGCAGCTGAGAATCAAACCCCCTCGTGGTCCCCGGAGGGTTTTGTGGGTAGTGGTGGTGACCACATCGCAGTAGGGGACTGGGTTTGGATGATGGTTTGTGGCAACTAAACCGGCAATGTGAGCTATATCTGCCATTAAATATGCTCCCACTTCATCGGCGATTTCTCGGAACTTGGCAAATTCGATGATGCGAGAATAGGCGGAATAGCCGCAAATGATTAATTTTGGCCGTTCCTTCAGTGCTAGAGACCGAATATGATCGTAGTCGAGCCGTTCTGTTTCCTTGTTGACACCATAATGAACTACTTCAAACCACTTCCCCGATACGTTGACGGGGGAACCGTGGGTCAGATGTCCACCGTGGGATAGTTCCATCCCCATGATTTTATCCCCTGGTTGAAGCAGAGCCAGGAAAACGGCAAAATTAGCTTGGGCTCCTGAGTGAGGCTGAACGTTAGCGTGAGCTGCTCCGAAGAGCTGTTTTGCCCGATCTATTGCCAGTTGTTCTGCCCGATCACAGAACTCGCAGCCGCCGTAATAGCGCTTTCCTGGCAAGCCTTCAGCGTATTTATTGGTTAATACTGACCCTTGGGCTGCTAAAACGGCAGGTGTGGTAAAGTTTTCGCTTGCAATCAACTCTAGATGCTCTCTTTGGCGCTGGAGTTCCAGTTCGATTATTTCTGCTATTGCTCCATCTGTCTGGGCGAGAAAATCTAAATTTGTTTCCATTACTGACCGATCCTACTCCCGATAATATTCTCTACTTTCCCAAGTCTCTTATGTTAACACCTTGCCACCAATCTAAGTTATAATTATCAGTAAATTGGAGGGGCGTAAAATGCTAGTCATTCTTACTGACCAACAAGTCCTGCGGGCGCAGCAAGTTTGTCTAGATTGTCTGCTAGCGGATCGCACTGGCTTACCTCGCTGGCATCAAGGTAAACTGGGCTGTGGTCATTGTATATCAAAAAAAGGCGGGAAGGAGCGACCTGCTCTTTATGAATGTCAGATGGGGTTCCGCATCGCTAGTATTGATAGCAGGACACAATAAGACGAAGGGTAAATATCTATATGAGCACGAAATAACAATATATCATATATATAATAGATGGATACCCAGGAATTAATCAAGTTTCATTGACAATATTTAAAAGGAAAAAACAATGAATTGGCGCGGTTATACAGATGCTAAAGACAAAATTTTTAGTACACTTGTCTATTTATTTGCCATTTACGATGTTTTGCCTTTTGGAGATTTTTTACTCCGAAAGTTCCCTCCTCTAAGACAACTTCTTTACCTTCTGATATCACCTGTATTGTGGATTTACGACAGTTTGCCCTTGTCAAGTTTTATCGTTTTCTTAATCTTGTACTTTGCAGTAGTGAGAAATCCAAGAATCAGCGATTTTATCCGGTTTAACACTATTCAGACCATTTTGATTGGGATTCTTTTGTACTTGTTGCAATTAGTGGCTTTCCAATTTATCTTCCCTGGTTTGGGAGGAGGTTTATTGGTGGAAACCCTGAGCAATACAATCTTTTTGGGAGGACTTGCTGTCTGTTTCTATTCTATGGTTCAGTCAGCTTTGGGACAATACGCAAAAATTCCCACTATTTCCGATGCTGCTTATTCTCAAATCCGGTACTAAATTGCAAGTGAGGGGTATCCTTGCATTACATACTGACTAGAACGTGATTTTCTAAATGACCAATGCCTTCGATTTCGATTCTAACGCGATCGCCTTCTTGCATTGGTCCTACTCCTTCTGGGGTTCCCGTGAGGATAACATCTCCTGGGGACAAGGTCATGACTTGAGAAATGTAAGAGACGATAAATTCTGGGGTGAAGACCATTTCTTCAAGATCGGTAGATTGACGCGGAACCTCTTCTTCATTCATAAAAGTTTGCAATTTGGCTCCAGCACTCAATTCCCGGACGATCCATGGACCCAGAGGACAAAAGCTATCAAATCCTTTCGCTCTAGTCCATTGACCATCTTTCTTTTGCAAATCTCTAGCAGTAACATCATTGGCGATAGTGTAGCCCCAAATTTGACGGACTGCCTCCTCTGGGGTGGAGTTTTTTGCCCGCTCTCCTATCACTAGGGCTAATTCTCCCTCATAATCTACTCGATGGGACTGTTCTGGATAATAGATCGGCATGCCATGAGCAGTGACTGCGGTAGGAGGTTTCAGGAATAAAATCGGCTCAGTTGGTATTTCCCCTCCCATTTCGGCGGCGTGAGCGGCATAATTTTTCCCCACAGCCACAATTTTGGAAGGAGCGCAGGGAGCTAGCAGTTGATAACTCTTGGGTTCCAATTCCAGATCGGTGGTTTGTCCCCCTAACCAGGGAGGTGCATCCAGAACTTGTACGCTCCGGTCAAGTCGAAGTAACCCGTAGTAGGTTTGTCCTTGGGTGGTTTTTACTCGGACGTAGCGTTGCGCCATAACGTTGCAGAATGGTGATTGAATAGATTGGGAGATTTTTTAGCGGTGTAGGGGCGCAGGTTGTGCGCCCAGCGCCCAAGTTACTGGCAATTCTCCGTCTGTTAGTAGTAAGATTTGAAATCCTTGCTTCTTTACTTATTGCTGGATATCACATTGTACCAGGTTGTGTAGAGCAGGGGTAAAAGAAGCCATTTTGTCCGTAAGGAGCAGAACTAAATCGCTCTATAACGACACTTAACGATATAAAGAGTGATTTTGTCATCTCCCGAGACCGAAAAAATATCCTTGACAATTAAACTCAGGGGCATTTATAATTGAATTGATCGGTATTGCACCGTGCTTGACCATTAAACTTACTAGGTGGGAGTGCTTTTGGCACCTTACCGAGCGTAAAAAGTTGGTCAACGTTTAGTCAACGTTAAAGCGATAAAAGCGAGGGATACCTCCTTTTAAGTATTAATACTTAAAAGCTATTGTTACACATTACGTTTTTATATCGTTTTGTGACGCATAAATGTATCAGTTGAATTGATGAGTGTAAGTTACGAAATGATGTATATCCTCCGTCCCGATCTGTCAGAAGAGCGGGTAGAGCAGGAAATCCAAAAATATCGCGATTTTATTACCGAATATGGAGCCGAGGAAATTGAGATTCAAAATCGTGGTAAGCGACGGTTGGCTTATCCCATTCAGAAATATCAGAATGGCATCTATATCCAGATGAATTATAATGCCTCGGGAAAGCAAGTAGCACCTCTGGAAAAAGCTATGGGTCTGAGCGATGAAGTAATTCGCTATTTAACAATGAAAGTCAAAAATCGGCCTACTACACCGGAGGAAACTTCCACCGCTGAAGAGGAAAGCCAGCAAAACCCTAATTGACAACCAAAATTGACCATAAGAAACGCCCCATGAGGGACGTTTCCTCAGGTATTTAAAGATTAGCTTTAGTCCCGTCTATTGAGGGCAATCAACAGACGGAGAATAAAGACAAATAAGTTGATGTAGGTCAAGTACATGGACAGGGCAGCGGATAAATACTGGTCGTCCCGATAGACTCGGGGTAAGATGTAAAAATCTACCACTGCTGCACCGGCAAAGAGGAAGACTCCTAAGCCGGAAATGGCAATTTCCAGCCAGCTTGGAGTGTAGACTCCAAATAGAGAGAAAACGAGCTGACCGATGAGAACCACTACCAGGGCAATTAAACCTAGCTGTACTGTTTTCGTCAGGGCCATGCCATCTTCATCGGAGAGATTGGATCCCATGTTGCGGGCAACCACAAAGGTAACGCCGCAGCCAAGAGCGGCAATACCAATGCCTTGAATACCTACCCCAGAAGTTCTAAGGGCTGTAAAAATAAGGGCTGTGAGGGTGTACCCCGACAGGAGACTGTACATTGCTCCCATAGGGAGTGCGAGGCTGTTGTTCCCTTTTTCAGCAACGTTACGGACCACGAAGAAAAGAATAATCTCGGCAATTAATGCCACCCAGAAGGTAGGAAAGAATAGTTCTGGGTTAGATTGAATTACGCCTAAACCGCCATAGATACCCACAGCAGTCAATACTAGCCCACCACCGAGATAAGGGAGGGCGTTGGCGATGACATTGGGTCCTACTAAGGCTTGACCTTTGACTTCCCGCATTGCTTGGCGGAAGTTACTGGTGCTGCTCATGATACTTTTCTTTTTTCGACTTTATCAAAGAAATTTACTTTCTAATTCTATTGTGACGGAAATGAACCTTTTGGGTGTATGTGCGGATACCCGCGCCGCGTAGCGGATCCCGGCAAAGCCGGGGTCACCCCATGGGAATATTTCCGTGAAATAACCATGGTAAGACGGATTTGGAAAAGCCTGCGAATAATTACAAACCCACTATTATCATTGTAACGACTATGTCTGCTAGTTTTCCCGGTATTGAACTGCTGATTGCTTACTAGGGCAATCCTTCTGTCAAACTGCGCAATCAATTAGTCTCTTTGCATTCCGGGCTGGTGCGGAAGGTGGCTCATCAATTTCGGAAGCAATGTGGGGAACCTTATGAAGATTTGGAGCAAATCGGCTATTTGGGTTTGATCCGGGCAATTGAACGGTTCGATCCTCATCAAGGCTCTGCTTTTAGTTCTTTTGCTATAACTTACATTCGCGGCGAAATGCTCCATTACCTGAGAGATCGGGCTACTATGATGAAAATCCCCCGTCGATGGCAGGATCTGGATCAAAAGGGTAAAAAGCTACGGAAGGAACTAACGGTTACACTCGGACGCTTACCTAAGGATCAGGAAATTGCCGGCGCTCTCGGGGTATCTTCTCAAGAGTGGAGCGAATGTCAGTTTGCGATCCAAAATCGCCTGCTTATGAGTTTAGATGGGAAGGTACACGGATCGGATAGTTCCCTGACTTTTGGGGATATTCTCTCGGATCCTCACTCCGATACTCAACAGAAATTACAGGAAGATCGCCTTCAGCTAGAAGAAGCCATGAGTCAGCTGGAAGAGAAAACCAAAGCGGCGATCAAATTCGTTTTTCTACGGGAGTTGTCCCGCAAGGAAGCAGCTCGACGGATTGGTATTAGCCCGGTTACGGTAACTCGATATCTCCGCAAGGGGATTAAGCAGTTGGCTGTGCTAATGCAACCACAAATAGCTTAGTACAGCCTCGCGAGATGAAAGTAAGTTTTTCATCGAATGGACGGCAGACGATACGGAAGTGGAAACGGCGGCGCTCGTTGGTGAAACTTCAAGTTCAACTCGCCTGTTGGCAGCTAAATTGGGTGACGGTTTGGGGTGATCCAGTCCAACGTAATCAAATTGCCGAGCGATCACGCATATGGTCTGATAGAATATTGGAGTTATAATAGACATATGAAAAATCCAATTCTTGATGAACTATCCCTTTTTTGTCACTCTCCGCAAACATTTGCCATTTCTTAATAAAAATATGTAATGATAACATGGAAGATAAATATTTGAAAAAGCCTTACACGGTACTTGATACATTTGCAGGAGCAGGTGGTTTTAGCTTGGGCTTTGAGCTTGCTGGGGCTAATGTTGTTGGTGCCATTGAGATAGATAGCTGGGCTTCAGAAACCTTCAAGTTCAATCATCCTGACGCCACTGTCTTGCAAGGTGACATCAGTAAAATCACTGATGATTCAATTCTCGAAGCATTCAGAAGATATAAACCAGACCTTATTCTTGGTGGTCCACCTTGCCAAGGTTTCTCAATCTGCAATAAAAACAATGGTGACCCAAAAGACCCAAGAAATTCACTATTCGAAGAGTTTATTCGAATTGGCCGCTTGTTAAAGCCCAGTGTAATGATCATGGAAAATGTCCCGAACTTAATAAAGGCAAAAACAAAAAGCAAAGAGCTAGTCATTGATATTATTAAAATCGAGCTTGAAAAGATTGGATATTTTGTTAACAGTCATATTTTAGAAGCCACTGATTATGGTGTCCCACAAATCAGAAAGCGGCTTTTCGTTGTTGCATCAAAAACAAAGCTTCAAAGTCCATTTCCACAAAGAACACATTCTTTAACGAATGCCCAAAGTTTATTTGAACCCCAGCTTAAAAAATGCCCAACATTGTGGGATGCCATTTCCGACCTTCCTGAGATTGAGGCACGAGAGGGTGCGGAGGAGTCTGAGTATACAAAATCTCCACAAAATGAATATCAGCTACTTTTGCGGCAAAATGCAACCAAGCTTTTTAATCATAAGGCTATGAGCCATTCAAAGCGTCTTGTTGAACGCTTTGCGGCCATGGGCTGGGGTGATTCAACTTCTAATGTACCAGATCACTTGCGCCCCCTCAGAAGAAATAGCACAGAGTATTCTGAGAAAACTTACGATCAAAATAACAGAAGAATGCATCCTGATCGCCCCTGTCATACTGTTCCGGCATCCTTTTATGCAAATTTTGTACATCCATATAAAAATAGGAACTTTACGGCACGAGAAGGGGCAAGAATCCAGTCATTCCCTGACTGGTATGTGTTTAAAGGCAAACCAACAGTCGTAAGCCATAAGTTATTAGAGCGTGAGGGACGACTTGAGGAGAAACATCTTTGTCAATATAACCAGATAGGGAATGCAACTCCTCCTTTGATGGCAAAAGCAATAGCCGAAAATCTTATTAATCAGCTTGGAGCAAAATATGTACATTCACGGCAATAATTTAGAACAAAAAGAAAACCACAAAACAAAATACATGGATGCTGATTCTCGGCGTTATTTAGTTGAGATTCGAGAATGTTACAATGAGTGGAAAATTGCAAATGAGACACTTGTCGGGCCTACAACTGAAAAAACAGACGGTGACTCAGGAATTATTTCCAAACGTGTCCAATTGCTAAACGAATACAAAGATTTTTTGGATCTACAGCATTATGCTGAGAAATTTGATAGCCGTTCTAACCTCCATTCTTCTGTATTAGAGGAGTTTATGTATTATTTATTTCGTGATCTACTTCATGGTATATCTGAGTCTGCATTAATTGGCAAATCACATTCTTTCAAAGATATTTTTTTCAGGGCTTCCTCTTACGGGGAAATGCTGAAAAAACCTCATGATTTTGCCATTGGAGCAAGGGTAAATGCGGTAATCAAGTGCAGTGGATCCGATATAGAAGAACAACACAAATGGGGTATTCCAGCCGTTGCCATTGAATGCAAGACATATCTTGATAAGACTATGCTTCAGGATGTTTCAACTGCGGCAGAACAGTTAAAGCAGAAAAACCCCAACGCAATGTATATTGTAGTCGCAGAATGGCTTAAACTTACTGATTCCGTAAATCTCAAAAAATACAAAGTAGATCAAATCTACATATTACGAAAACAAAAAAATACAGATCGTGAATTTAGGTTTGGTGATGTATACCAAAAGAATCCTATTTATGCCGATGTTGTTGAGCACTTCTTTAACACTGTGAGGGAATTTCTTACAACAGAATGGGAAGGTGGAATAACTTTTGGTCTCAATCGGGGTTTCTTAATATAGGGCTAACAAGGCGCTGCACTTAGATAAGAATTAAAATTATGATTGCGACTATTGCAAAATGAGCGAATAGTCAAGAGTTTCGTATTCCGCAAAGTTTAGCCAAAGAAATTCATGTAGCCTCAGGGGCTGAGATAGATCTTGGTGTAGTGGATGGAACTCTGGTAATTAAGCACTGATGCCGAAAGCGTTACCGGAGAATCTTCATGGTGAGATTGAGAGTGGAATCGCAGTAGGAAAAGAAATTTGGTAGCGCAAGTGAGTCCATATGTTCCAAGCCGGGGAGAAATCGTCCTCAAGATTAAAGAAGCGAATGTGGTACTTCTAAATTATTGGCTTCCATTAACTCTCTATCCCCCATCACTTCTCGGGGTTTACCGTCTGCAATTATTTGACCCCGGTTCAGCAACAAGACGCGATCGCATACCTCCAGGATCGATTCTAAGTCATGGGAAGATAAGATAATTGTCTCTATAGAGGATTGCAAAAATTGAATCAAACGACGACGTGCTCGTAAGTCTAGGTTAGCAGTGGGTTCGTCATAGAGAATTAACTGGGGTCTCATGGCTAAGATTGAGGCGATGGCCACCATGCATTTTTCCCCCCCAGATAGGTGGTGGGGTATTCTATCCCCTAGTTGCAATGTTCCGGTGAGAGCTAAAGCTTCTTCCACTCGCTTTGCTACTTCCTCCTGTGTCAACCCCATATTTTCTGGTCCAAAGGCAACATCATCCCTGACTGTGCTGCAAAATAGCTGGTCTTCTGGGTTCTGAAATACTAAACCGATTTCGGGACGGAATTCTCCTGTTTGGACCTTCTTCCCTAATAAGCGAATTTCTCCTGACTCTGGGGCTAAAATACCGCTCATTAAGAAAAATAATGTGGTTTTTCCTGCACCGTTGGCACCGATTAAACCTATTTTCTCTCCCTGTAAAATCTGGCAATTAAGCTTTTGCAAAATTCTCTCTCCAACCGCATATCTAAAGGATAAGTTGGCAATTTCCAGGACTTCTCTTTCTTGTACTGGTTTAAAAGTTGGTCTCGCTTCTAATACTGTCATCGCTAATTTGCCAATAATTCTCCAGATAGACGCTATTTTTAGCTCAGAGATGCTACGATAAAAAATATTGCTACAAGCAGAGTTGTGGCGGAAAGAATGCCACTACTACAATCTAGCTTAATCTGTATTTTTTTGCTATAATTAGGGGAGGTGGCGTAACCGTAGCCCCGCAAAATCATGGCTTGATAAATACGCTGGGAGCGCTCGTAACTGCGGACAAATAAAGTACCTGATAAATGAGCTATTTTCCTCAGATAGTCTGGGGTTAACTTGCGTGAATTGAAACCCCGCAACTTCATGGCTTGTTCCATAGTTGTCAGCATGGCTCCCAATTCTTCTAAGTAACGGTAAGTCAGCAGAGTCATATCGATAATTATATCAGGAATATGGAGGGAGCGCATGGCTTTAATACTGCTGAGAATGGGGGCTGTTCCAAATAAGACTAAACTGACTGTGAGAATGCAGCAGGCCCGGGTTACAATGAGTAAAGCCGCTTGACATCCTTCCTCTTTAATGGTAAATATTCCCCAACTGATAATTGCAGTTTCTCCTGCCACAAAAGGTAAAAAGATGACAGCGGCGGTGAGAAATAAACCGGGATAGCGCAATCGAGAGAGGAGGAAAGATAGGGGCAGTTTTGCTAGAGTATAAAGGAGGATAGTTACCAGCACCATTAGGAGCAATAAGGTCAATTTTTGGACAAACGCAAAGGCAAAAATCAACGCCAATAGTGCTGTAAACTTAGAAGTTTGTTTCCAGCGATGAATGGGGGAATTTAAACGAGCATAGCGCTCTAAGGCAAGTTTCATGGTAACAGTTCCGGTTTCACTCGCTGGAGAAAAGAAACTAACATGGTGGTAAAGATTCCTTCTATACCCATTTGGATTGAGTAACCCACCATTGATGCGTAAATTGCTTTTTGTTCCATTTGGGCGTCAATATCGGCGGAAATGGTGGTAATAACGAGTAAGGTAAAGGCGATCGCTGTTATCCCAAAACCTCCTGCACCAGCTAAGAATGCCCAAACTTGCTTCCAGATCGGTTGTCTTAGCCTATAGGATATTTGGAAAATGTAATAAGCAAGGAGTGCGGGAATGCCCAGGAGCGCTCCATTTACCCCTAAAGTAGATAAACCCCCATGGTTCCACATGACTGCTTGCAAGAAGAGTCCGATGAGAATGGCACAGAAAGCGTAATAACCCAACAACACTCCCATTAACCCATTTAGTACTAAATGAATGCTGCTGGGGGGCAGGGGAATGTGAATGGAAGAAATGACAAAAAAAGCTGCTGCCAGGAGGGATGCTTTGATCATATGCTCTCGGGGATTTTTTTGCTTATTTATCTGGCGTAAGGAATACCAAGTCATACCTCCTGTGATTCCATAACCTGCTATACAGATGTTTGGGGGCAGTAAACCGTCCGCAATGTGCATTATTTCCCCTTTTTTTTCCGTGCAAAGAACAAACCAGTGCCCACAAATCCCCACACCACGGAACCTGCCATCACTAGCTTCTGTAGGGGTTCCCCTCCTGTCCTGGGTGAGGAGAAGGGAGTCTCAGTTTCTGCTCCTAAGGGGATAGAGATGATGGTACCGTGACCAGAAGAGCGTACTTTAACGTCCCAGTTTCCTGTTTGGTCGAAGTCTGGGGTAAAAGTAAAGTAGCCTTTTTCATCGGTGATTCCTCTAACCCAAGGAGTAGAAGGGTTGTTGGGTTCATAGACCACCACTTGAGCATTAGCCATGGGTTCCCCACCATCATAGGTAGCTTGAATCTGGATAGCAGTAGTTTTGCGGTACTGGATTTTGCTGCCATGAGCAAAAGATTGCCCTGTCCAACTCATCATGGATATAGTAACAAGGGAGATAAGAGATTGCCATTTCATTAGTTCTTGGTGGTTATTGTACTTGACAATGGCCTTCACCGACATGACCTAAAGCTTCTATGGCTGAAGAGAGAGTTTGATAATGGGATTGTCGGAGTTTTTGCTTTAAGGTGAACATGTCTACTTTCAAGGTACCATTGCTCCCTAGATCTGCTATTGGTTGAAAACCTAGAGATTCGGTATTAATACTCTCTTGGGCTGCCATATTACCGTCCCCAAAGATGTGGTCGAAGTGAAGGGTTATTTCAACTTCAGCTTCCCCGTTGGCTTTCAGTATACCTTTCCTTTCTTCTCCCACATATTCGCCGCAGATGTATTTAAGTTCAGGGTTTAATTCTAGCATAAAATCAATGGTTTTTCCGTCTTTTTCCGCCCTGCCATCTAATATTAGAGGGTTACTTAGTTGCCAGGATAAGGCATTGTAAATCCCTGCTGGTGCGGGCAACCGCTGTACTACTATAACTTTTGCTGCGGCTAAATCCACAGTTTTGGAGGCATCTAAAAGGACTACAGTATCTGTTGCATTGATTGCCTCGTCTTGATTGGGGGAAAAAGGGGCATTTGTTTGGTAAGCTTTTACATTGGCTAGGGTAACATGAACATGGTTGAAGTCAATCTTCCAGCCGTCTTTAGAGAGTAAACCCTGACGAACAAAATCTTCCCCATTAGCTACGAGTACAAGGGTTCCTTCTTCGTTGGATGTCTTATTTATTGTGCAGCCAAAGGAGAAGTTTAACATTAATACAGTCAAGGTGGCTAACCAAAGTTTGAGCATCCGCTATAGGTGAAATAGTTATTCAATATATTCTTACTCTTTTTGTTGAGTTTTGGCAATAGCCTTAGGGGCATTTGGGAACATTTTTAGATTTATTTAAACTTTTGTTCAATCAACAATACAAGGTCAGCAGGTTTTGCGCGGAAGGACTGATTGTTAAGTTATATTAATTTTTCCGCTGCATTTTAAACTTTTGTGTTAACATGCATGTTGAAAGGGGGTGGAAAATGGTGACCTATGGGGCGATCGCTGGTTTGACTCTAGCAGCTGTTGTTGCCCCGCCCGCGAATAAATTGCGGGCCAATAGGGAGGGGTACCCAGGAAATTTGTTACACATGCCGAAGGCGGACGCCGGATCGCCTTACTATCTCAAAGCTGTGTTTAGTACATATGAACGTACTATAGTGCCAGATGAGGATAAGTCCGTAGCTTGCTCATCAAACTGCTCTCTTGCCTCCTCTATCGTTTTTTGTTTCTTCTTTTTCCGTGAATCTTCATCGTCCCATTGCTCACAATAAAACCAGCCTACTAAGTACAACCCATAGGGACAAGTATTATCTGCCAGATACCGCTCAACAAGCTGGGTCTTCATTGCTGTTTGAACTTCCCCATGCCAACAACCTTTCACTTCAATAATCACGGTTACCGAATCATAGGTTCCACTATTTGGATGTTTTAGGATAGCATCAACCTGAATATCTGTTCGTTCTCCAGGATTACCTCCACAGTTACGCCTTAGTTCTACTTCGCGATTAACAATAATGCCTCGGGATTTCAAGTCTCTATCAAGGAAGCGCTTTACATAGTCTGAAAAATCATTTTCATCTACAGGTTTGAAAGATTTATCCCCTACCTTATCCCATAAATCCCTAGCAGCAGGAGTTTCCCCTTGAAGCTCTTGTTGGAGGCGATTAAGGGCCTCAATCAATACCTCAAGAAGTTGATCGCCATTCTGAACCAGCCGTAGATTTGAATTAAGGATAAGCCGAAGAACCTCTTCAGGTTTCGGAGGTTGCCAGGTTTGACGACGTGCTAAAATCTCAGCTTCCAGCAGCCTCGGTTGTAATAGCTCTTTCTGCTCTGTAGAGCTCTTAGAAATGATTTTTCTCAGTGCATCACAGGCTTCTGGAGTTCCACGCTCTTGAAGACTTTTTAGAAGATGCTGTTTCCACATCTTGATACTATCACTTTTCTCCATTACTGATATTGTTATACCTGCTAATTTTTTATTTTTCCTATCACTGATTTCCTTGATAGCAGCAGGTTTTTCAGTCTCTGGGTATTGCTGAGAAAGAAGAATATAAAAATCAGCTACATAGTCTTCTTTAAGTTGCCGTTCAATTTTCCCTTGAAGGGGCTGTTGGAATGGAATAGATTCTAATACTTCCCGACAAAATTTATCATCTTGCTGTATTGCAGACCATAGAGTTGACCAGCTCGAATTATCAGAGTGACTCGCCAGCATACGAGCCGCGACAATTGCTTTATGCCTGGCTTCTCCAGCTTCAGGTACTGGTGTCACGAGAAAAGACATGGCGATGGACTTAGCTTGATCAACTTCTTTCTCGAAGAGATCCGTTAGCAAAATCTCCAATATGCCAGCATTCAAGTCCTTACCTTGAACTTTGTGGAAAATTGAACTGGCTAGGCACTGCTCCAATAAATCACTGATTAGTCTATAGATATTATGAGTATAATAAGTACGAGGCCGGTAGTTTTTTTGAAGCATCAAAACAATTAGTGTTTCCAGGAATTCCTCTGAGGCCTTTTGATATGCTGCTCTCACTATCTTTTGACAAAATTTATCTTGGCTCTCTGTAGATTTATGAATCAAACTTATAGATCTAAGAAGAGCGGGGAGCCACTTCTTCCATGTATCAAGAGAAATCGTTGAGATAAACTCGGGCTCTTGTTTTGATAGGAGATACAGTGCTTGGTAGCCTGCAAACGGAATTTGAGAGAAATCATTTGTTCTAATCCATGTCAGAGTTTTAGGGTCTCCGGCATCAAGGTAATCCTTTGCGGTTTTGATAATCCTCGCTCTTGTACCTGCTTCCGCTTCTGTCCATCCAGGAAATTCTGTTATATTTGGTTTAAAGCTGGTTGGTCCTAATGTCATTGCGCAGCATATCCCCCACCATAGTTCAGGGTGTCCTGCTTCGATTGTCTTTAAAGTTGCGAGGACTCTTTGCTGGAGTGGTGGGTCGGGGCGAGGTTTTGGTTCGGGCAGCGTCCAATATTTTAGACATTTTAGATAGTCGGTTTTTGCTTGCTTTGCTCTCTCTGAATTGAGCTCAATTGGGGTGATGTCAGATTCAAACTCCGCTCTTATTACTGAATTGTGTTGGCAGGCTTTTAAAATAGCATCAATATGCCCTGTATCTTGCCAACCCAGGTGGTTGTAGGATAGGCGTAGAAGCTTGACCCAGATATGAGCAGCTTCCTCAGATTTTGCTGATATCACATGGTCAATGATCCAAGGTATGTTTTTTAATCTAACAGCGTAGACAAAACATTTTGATTTTGAAATTAAAATTAACGAAACTATTTTTTCTATTAGTTTCTGACACTTCCCATCAAAATCATTGAAATAAAGTTCAATTTCTTCGTCATCGCTAAGAATATAACCCTTATTGAGCCTGATTATTACTACTTTGGCGAAAGCTTCAAGCACATCGGGCCGATCGCAGTTCTGCCAGGCTTTCGACATTACTAAATCAAAAAGCTCCCTAAATGGGTAGCTCAAACTGTATGTGAGAGCCGGATCTTCCCCTAACCATCCGAGCACTCTTGGGATATCCTCAATCGGCAATACCTCGGCCAGGCTCTTCGCAATGAACTCTGAATAAACTAAACCTCTACATTGGGATTTCGGCTCTGTGATGTTGTTCAGTAATTCTTCCACGGTCATATGGTGGGGAAAAATTGCTTGCAGTGCATAGCCTTTGAGGACATCTTCTGGATCTTCCTGGTGGTGGGTGATTGCCAAAGGTTTCAATTTTCCTTTATGTTCTTCATCTCCAATTTGAACTAGGGTTTGGGCGGCGTTGTACCGAATCCAGTAGGGCTGGGATGAGTCCAGGGTTACATTTACAAGATCAGGTTGAATGGCTTTGATACTGCAAGCTCTGGCAATATCAATCGCCACCAATCTCGATGACTCATGTTTAGTGGAGTTAGCAATGTAATCCTGAAGTTGAGCCTCTAAACCTGAGTGATTTAAGTGCTGATATTCAGACAATCTGTAACAGTAGGGCAACCTGGCTTGGTCATATGCCTTCAGTAGAGATTTAGTAATAACCGCTTTGTCAGCATCAGTAGCTGTTGAGATATCACCCCGAAGCAAAACATCTGGATCTGTTTTTGCAATCTCCTGAAACACATCAGGAATCATGCTGGCGAGCCAAGCAGCGGTTTCATGCAATTGAGGAACAACCCTGTTATCAGGATGAATAATTAGATTCTTAATCTGCTCCAACTTCAAGTTGTGCTGTTTCAAATACCAAGAGGCTAAAAATTCAGCATATGTTCGGTGAGCAAACCCTATTCGATGGTTACTTCCTGATGCAGAGAACAACCCGGTTATGGCAAAAACCTCTCTGATACAAGCTTCATTCACATCAAAATCTTGCTCATCAGCCTTTTCCTTGTCTATATATAGATCGGAAAGTGGGATGTCAGAACTAGGCATCTGCCCGTAATCTGGACTTTTCCAGACAGCAGATCGATTGGAAAACAACATTACAGCGGCAATTCGACCCGCCACAATCATTCTTTTCTTTGGAGATAGTTGCCCTGTAAAGCCTGCATCCCGTCGATCATCGTTGAATTCTTCACAAAGTTGTAGACAGCCTTGCTGGTATAGTTCGACTTGAGAGGAAGGCAACTGTTTTTGTTGACGATAAAGACCTAGGAGTAACTTAAGGGTAATTGGCTTGCTGGCGAGAGGAATGGCATTTTTCTTGACAATCTCATTGAAAAAAGCGTCAGAATCAATATGATTTTGCTGCGCTGCTTCAATCACATCAGCTTTACCCAGGGGAGCTATCTCATAGACGCCAACCTTATCTTTTCCCCACTTCTCCTTTAGTTTTTCCTCTAAACTAGAGGACCATTCTGCTGTTCGACAGGTAATCCGAAGACACAGACGAGCGCAAGGCAATTCCTCTATCTCACGTTTTAAGATTCTGGCCAGAATCTTAATTGAGAGTAAGTCTTCGTCTAGACTGTCGAGGAACAAATGTAATTTATAGGTTCCTTGACGCCATGCTTTAAAAGCCTCATGCCGAAAAATTGCGTTACACAGTTCTGTATCTGAACTGTAATTTCCTAACCTAAATAATCGCAAGCAAACATCTTTTGAGTTCTTAGTTTGCTCAAAGACTTCCTGGTGCGTGGTTTCTATAGCCGTCGTTTTGCCTGTACCTGCTTCACCTAGAAGAACTAGGCAGGGTAGATGGGCGATCTTTTCAAAGCTAACAGGCTTAGGATTCTGCCCCCTGTCTGAGTCTGGATAACGAGGACACCAAAACCGTTTCCATCTATAAACTTGCTGCGACATGTCCAGTATATTTGAAAACAAAATGTTTGTTAAAGAATAACTTCATTTCTATTATAGCGCGTTCGTGCGGGTGTGAGAACGTCAAATGTAAACCAATTTTGTTATAATTTTTAGCAGCAAAGTATATTGCCAAAACAGTGCAAAAACCTCAAAGCTAAATGTCATCAGGATCAATATTCAACTCCCGTAATTTCGCTGCCAATCGTTCAGCCCGTTGGTGTTCCTGTTCAGCCCGTTGGCGCTCCCACAAAGCTTGCAGCCGTTCCTGTTCAGCCCTTTGGCGCTCTATTTCTGTATCTGTGAGGAGCCAGTTCTCCTCCAAGTCATACCATCGCAACCAAAGTCTTTCAATCTTCCGCAAGCCTGTTTCATAGGTACCTTCCCATAATCCCAATCCCAATTCCAGTTTGGGCATCCAAATCCTGGGCTCTGTTAAAGGTAACTCTTCATAGCGATGATTATCATGAAAAAATGCCTGTAATTGCCCTGTATAGCGATTAAACACCACGTAGTAAGGCACTTGCAAAATCTGCTCATACACTTCCCATTTGGTGGGTGCTTCCTCTTCCTGGCGAGTTGTTTTCCCTAAATCTTCCCCTTCCGTTCCTGGGGATACCAACTCCACAATGACTATGGGGGGCACTCTCTCTTGCCACATTACGTAACTTCGTCGCCATTTGGCGCTCTCATAAAAACTCCTCTCCCCTACAACTCCAAACCAGTCAGGGCGCTTATACCATTGGCTATGGGCTAAGTCGTAATATAGGTTCAAATCACTCCCACTAAAAACCTGTTCTGGTTGGTAATGGGGTGGTTTGAAAGTACGACGTAATAATTCAGGTTGAAAGTCATGAAATTCGTCTGGCAAACCTGGCTCCTTCGGGTTTTCGCTAGGTAAATCATACATTGTCGGCAGGAAGTTTGCCCCTGGAGGGGATGAAGTAGCGGCTTCTTTTGGAGATTCAATTGAAGTTTTCATAGTAAGATTGTTTTTGACAGTCAATTTGTTGGTAGGCTGTTTTGAGAATAATGTCACTAATGGTTCTCAAAACGAAGGCTAAATGTCATCAGGATCAATATTCAACTCCCTTAATTTCGCTGCCAATCGTTCAGCCCGTTGGCGCTCCCACAAAGCTTGCAGCCGTTCCTGTTCAGCCCTTTGGCGCTCTATTTCTGTATCTGTGAGGAGCCAGTTCTCCTCCAAGTCATACCATCGCAACCAAAGTCTTTCAATCTTCCGCAAGCCTGTTTCATAGGTACCTTCCCATAATCCCAATCCCAATTCCAGTTTGGGCATCCAAATCCTGGGCTCTGTTAAAGGTAACTCTTCATAGCGATGATTATCATGAAAAAATGCCTGTAATTGCCCTGTATAGCGATTAAACACCACGTAGTAAGGCACTTGCAAAATCTGCTCATACACTTCCCATTTGGTGGGTGCTTCCTCTTCCTGGCGAGTTGTTTTCCCTAAATCTTCCCCTTCCGTTCCTGGGGATACCAACTCCACAATGACTATGGGGGGCACTCTCTCTTGCCACATTACGTAACTTCGTCGCCATTTGGCGCTCTCATAAAAACTCCTCTCCCCTACAACTCCAAACCAGTCAGGGCGCTTATACCATTGGCTATGGGCTAAGTCGTAATATAGGTTCAAATCACTCCCACTAAAAACCTGTTCTGGTTGGTAATGGGGTGGTTTGAAAGTACGACGTAATAATTCAGGTTGGAAATCATGAAATTCGTCTGGCAAACCTGGCTCCTTCGGGTTTTCGCTAGGTAAATCATACATTGTCGGCAGGAAGTTTGCCCCTGGAGGGGATGAGGTGTGGCTCTCTTTTGGAGATTCAATTGAAGTTTTCATAGTGTATAGTAATACGCAATCTTGGTATTGACAAATTTAAGTGAGCAATAATTGCCGGGTGCGCCCCTACTCTTTCCCCTGGAGGCAGTGCTATATATAGACTCCTATGCTACTTTGCTTCCAATTCTAGAATAACATAAGAGAGGAAGAATCATTATGACTTGGATATGCGAGGGAGAGAAAATACTTTTAGATTCAAATGGAGCCAAACAAGCTGGTGCTAATGCTTTTAGACAGCAAAACTGGGATGAAGCCATCGCCCAATATGAACAAGCTGCAAACACCAATGCCAATGATCCAGAAGGGAAAATCTATCTCCACTCTCTCCTTGGCGAGACAAGCAGGGAACCCCCTCACTATGGCGGCTGTAGTGCCTATTACTCAGGTGTTGCCAGCTATCAACAGGAGTTTCATCAATCCCCACCATTGGATGGTAGACTGTTAGAAATAGTGGCGGTAAATGCAGACGAACCTGGGAAAGCATCATCAAACTAATAAGTCGATTCTGGAGACTATTCCTATTGATGAGAAGGCGGAGCAGTTGCTGGGAGATTATCTGGCAGCAGTATCTTGCTTTGACAGCATATGCTAATAAGCAACACTCTCCTGTTAAAGGGGTTATTTTCTATAACTCTGATAGCGATTATAGTCTCCAACTAAAGCGGGAGTTGGCGGATGCTTTGCCCCAATTTAATGGTACCTTAGTGGAAGCGGTGGATATTACTAACAATAATAATACAAGTGAAGCCATCGCCATTGCTCGCGCCAATGGTGGTTCCCTCCCTCTATTAGGTGGAGACGAACTCTATAATGCCCAGCTCCTTGTAGACGGTGACAGTGCCATTGGCCGAGGGAATCCCTTGGGCTTTCCCGACATATCCTTGCCCCTGGTGAGCTGAGCCGTTAGACTTGCACTATAGGTACAGATCTGTTAACCTATCATTGCAATATAAAATTTTGACCCCTCAAAGTTACAGAAGGCTAACCGATATGACTACTGATAAAAATTTACCTCTCTGGGTGCAAGAGCGAGAGGAAGTTCTCAAACATGATAATGGAGTAGAATGGCGCGACGGGCAGCGTCCTGACTATTCTCACACAGACGTTTTTTTTGGAAAATGAACGGAAGTGCAATCATGCAGAAGGATCTTTGAATGCGATCGCCCACAATTGGGTTAACGTTCCCGGCGTGCGCGCACGCCCGAAAGGTTAATAAATTGGTCAGAACATTTGAAATGGAAGCATCCTTCAAAACCAACCCTCAACAATGGCTTTCCGTGGTGGTGGATAAATTCCGCATGAGTACCAATGGAGGGAAAGAATACACTGCTCAAGATATTGTAGAGCAGGGAACGTATAATCTATTTCTCGAAAACTCAGACCAATACCATGCCTCTGATGAAACCTTTGAATCGTCCTAGAGGATGTCCTGTTAATCATTAATCACTGTAATCAATATTCTGGTAGGCAAGACCTTCCCAATCACTATATTTCTGTATTCAAATTAATCCGTGTGATGGGTAATGCTCTATCTTCTAACTTATCTAGTTAAATTTAAATTTGTCATTGCCCACCCTAACACCACCTATTGAATAGATTACTATAATTGAAGCTTTTGTTCGATGGAGGAGAAACTGATTGACACTTCCTTGCAGGCATGAGGAACGAATAACAAAGCAGGTTCAGCCCACAATCAACCTGTTGACCAATCTAGATGTACTACATCCTGATGTTCTCCTACAGCATCAAATACAGCCTGCTGACTACAAGAGTGGCTTGGTGTTTCGCTCAGCGATTGAAAGTATTCGAGGTAGATTTATTGCTTCCTCAACTACGAGTCGTGAAGGTTTGGTCAAGGTCGTGTTGGATAGCTTACTTCAGCAGCACCGGATAGCCGACTATAGCCAGAGTAGTCATGTAAGGCGGTATGATTTTACAGTTGCATTAGAACGTAACCCTGATTACTTCGCAGCCATTGAGGTTAAGGGTGGCGAGGGGAACAGCATTAATATTTCTGAACGTCCTCTTTGGGCTAGAGAGTTTGGAATCTGGTGTCATCTCGATGGAGCCATTGTCAATCAACCAGCAAATGGTTCTCATTCAATTATCAATCGTGTGACTAATGAGCTGGTAAGGCGTCAAAAGCTCGTCGATGTGGTTTTATTTAAAGACATTCTTTGTGGAACTACTACACGTCCTTGTCCAAAATATCCAGGACGTGAAAGCACGATTGCCTTTGACGCTGCGCCAGATGTGTTTCTATTTCCTCAACGGGTTCCGTCACTTGATGATCCTGCGCCCCCAACCCACACTTTGAAAAGTTTACGGCTTCCAAAACTAATTTTGGAATTGTTTGGTGTCTCAGGAAATGCTCAAACTGCACACACTTGGGAAGTTCATGTAAGGATTATTGAACTTGAAAATGCAAAGCTCCAGCGCGAAGTTCAGGTTTTGCATCAAGGAATAGTTGTAGATAGAAGTTTATCACGCCCATGGCGAGTATAGGAGTGGATACTATGTTCCAAGAAGTTCGGGAATACAAAAGTCGTGTATCTTTATTTGAAGATTGGGATCAAAGCCCAAAATTAGATTCCTCCCTCTGGAGTGGTTCATTCAATAGCCGTGAAAGTTCACTACAACAGCTTTCTCCCTATGTAGGAAAGTTGAAGTCAGGGATGGCTAAAGTTTTAATTGACTTATACTCAAAACCCGGGGATATAGTTCTTGATCCCTTTTCAGGTTCAGGTGTTGTACCTCTTGAAGCGGCACTATATCAACGACAGGCGTGGGCGAATGATCTCAGCCCATATGCATATGTCGTAACAAGAGGGAAATTGGAGTCACCCAAGAGCGAAATGATTGCTATTCAGCAAGCAAGCAGGTTGTTGGACATGGTAGAGCAGCTTGCTGCTTCTGTCGATGTGGCTTCCGTTCCTGAATGGGTAAGCGCTTTTTTTCATCCTGATACATTGAGAGAAATTATAGTTGCATTTCAACTACTTAAGCAACAGGAAAATTACTTCCTAACTGCTTGCATGTTGGGCATTTTGCATCATGTACGTCCTGGTTTTCTTTCCTATCCTGCTAGCCATCTCGTTCCCTACCTGCGTAAGAACAAATACCCACCAGAGCAATTTCCTGAAATGTATGGCTATAGGGATCTAAGATCGCGCTTGCTAGCTAAAGTTAGACGTGCCTATCGCCGCCATTTCATACCAGAGAGTTGGCAACAACGTCAGCACCAGGTATGGCAAACAAACTCCATGAACTTGCCAGTGAAAGAAGAAAGTGTGGATGTAATTATTTCAAGTCCACCGTATTTTGGTGCGTTGGACTATGCTCGTGACAATAGATTAAGGCTTTGGTTTCTAGGTTGTGAAAACTGGAAAGAACTAGATTCCTCTCTAACTTCAAGTAGCAAGGTTTATTTATCCCAGATGGCAATTTGTCTGAAGGAAATGGAGCGGGTTCTCAAACCAGGTCATTACTGTGTACTTGTTTTAGGGGATGTTGAAAGAAAAGGACGAACCAAGCGTACTGCTGAAATACTGGCAAACTTGGCAGGTGAGGTAACTAACCAAAGATTTGCAGTAGAGACTATTTATGATGATTTAATTCCCGATGAGCGTCGTTCCCGTCGCCAAACCTGTACAACCAAATTTGAACGAATTCTTGTGATGAGAAAAGTTTAGCCTTGACACAAAGGCTCAAAGTAAGCTAAATACAATTGGAAGGTTTCGCGCAAAGGCGCAAAGTTAGAACTATCCAAGTACTGGAATTGAAATTGCTAAGATTTCATCCAGACAGAATAGGATCGCAGATGTTGCTAGTGCGCGTATCGCCCAATTTAATCTACTAGCTTTTATAACTCTAATTTTTATTAATACCAATAGAGTCTCTTTCTCCAGATATTCAACTAAAGCAGTCATGTAGTCCTCTTCATTAGCCAGATTCCATTCATCTTTAAGCAACTGTTCCGGCAACACAATTTTACCACCAGTTGCTACTGATAATCCCCTGAATGCAGTTAAAATAGCAATGATAATGAAAACATAAGCCATCAACTTCAATAGATAACAACTTAGACAAGGATAGTCAGAACCGCTTGGAATAGAATAAGCAGGTAAATCTTTGCCAAAATTCACCAGTACGCCACTGACAGTAAGAATCACGGCCAATTTTGTGTGTATCTGCTGGATACTTTCTTCCACCACTTTGATTGAATTTAGAGTATACTCGTAAGTAAGTTTAACGTTTGTCATTGTACCAAGGTTATCAGAAATGTCAGATAAATCCCAGAACCAGAGTCACAACCAAAGTCACAACCAGAAATACAGCCAGAATCACTCTTCCCATTCCTTAAAGTCCAAGAGGAATTTACCGAAAGTTGATCCTGCCTTGACTGCAATTTATTGGCAAGAAGGTCCAGAGCGCAACAAGTCTGATAAACAGTAGAGTTGGCCCGCTCTCTGTGGTGGGCAATACTCTGTCTTCTCACTCATCTAGTACCAATTTGTGAATATCGGTTATTATAAATGTCAGATAAATCACCGAACCAGAGTCAGAACCAGGGACAGATCCAGAAATACAGCCAGAATCACTCTTCCCATTCCTTAAAGTCCAAGAGGAATTTACCGAAGGTTGATCCTGCCTTGACTGTACATTATAGGCAAGATGGTATGGAAACAATTCCCCTAGAGTGCTGCCCATGACAAATAACCAACCACCAACACCAATAAAACCAGGAGATTTGCTACGGGTAATAGCCCCTAGCGGTGCTTTGAAAGAAAAGGAAGTCTTCGAGCAAGGAGTAGCAATTTGGCGGGAACGGGGTTATAGAATAGAATTAGATGCTAACGTGGAGTTACGGTATGGCTACTTAGGAGGAACAGACCAACAACGGCGCCAAGCCCTCAGTTCGGCTTGGAATGACCCGGAATGTAAAGCCATTCTCTGCGCTAGAGGAGGTTACGGTAGCACCAGACTGCTAGAAAGTTGGCAGTGGAAAGGAGACAAACCCAAATGGCTCATAGGCTTTTCCGACATCACTGCTTTACTCTGGAGTTTAGCAAAAGTGGGTATCCCCAGCCTTCACGCACCTGTTTTAACTACTCTCGCTCAAGAACCAGATTGGTCAATTCAAAGGTTGTTTGACTCGGTGGAAGGCTCCCCCCTAGCCCCCCTTGAGGGTAAAGGTTGGGGCGGGGGAAAAGCTACAGGAATGCTCCTTGCGGGCAATCTGACAGTAGCTACCCATGTCCTAGGAACCCTCCACCAACCAAGTTTAGAAGGAGTTATCCTCGCCCTAGAAGACGTGGCAGAAGCACCCTATCGCCTAGATCGCCTGCTGACTCAATGGCGGATGATGGGAGCATTACGGGGAGTAAAAGGTATTGCCTTAGGAAGGTTTAGCCGCTGTGAACCTTCCCCCGGTAGCTGGAGTGCTGAGGAAGTATTGGGCGATCGCCTTTCTGACCTCAATATCCCCATTATCTCCAATTTACCCTTTGGACATGAGGGCGTCAATGCAGCTCTCCCTGTAGGAGTACCTGTAACTTTAGACGGAGATATTGGTAAGGTTTGGTTTCACGCAGAGGCCCTGAGGCCCTGAGAGGGGCGGAAATATTTTTCTGTCTTATCTTAAGATGGTATAATAGAACATGCGTCCCAAAGGGCAAAGACTCATGAAAAAAAAGCAAAAGATGGGCTCCAATAATATACCGATACTATTCTTCGATGGAACTTGCCGAGGCAATCCAGGGCCAGCAGCAGGAGCAGCTGTAATTATAATGCCAGACGGAGATCGCCATACGGCAGCTGAATTTATCCCTTTTACCACTAACAACGTAGCGGAGTATACCGGATTAATTGTGGGCTTAAAGCAAGCCGCTGCTTTAGGTATTCGGGAATTGGAAATTAGGGGAGATAGCAATCTCGTCGTCAAACAGGTGCAGGGTTCCTGGAAAGTAAAGGCAGAGCATTTGCAACCCCTTTACCAGGAAGCCAAAAAATTAATGCATAGTTTTGACTACACTGGGATAGAATGGGTGAAGCGAGATGAAAATCAACTAGCGGATGCTGCTGCTAATCAGTGTATTGATGAAGAAGGTTAAGCTAATGACAAGAGACAAAAGAATTGAGGGAGTGAAACATAAAGATATTACGATTGGTGGGATTCCTATTCCTGTTTACATGATGCCCGATGGTGAATATCGTTGGTCAATGCGACAAGCGAGTAAAGCAGTTGGGTTTAATGAAGCGTGGTTAAGTGGTACGTTGCGTGCTGGGGGAAATGCTCTTGCTAAGCTAAAAGGCTATGGGTTCAAAAATGATATTGTTGAGTTTCAGGGGCAAGGCTTCATTGAAGGTAATCTGATCTCAACTGAAGATTTGATGGCAATGATAATGTATGCTGCCCTAATCGGTATGCGTAGGCAAGCAATCGCTTTGCTGGCTGCTGCCCTTTCCGAGACTTTGCAGAGACGTGCTGATCATGCCTTTGGAGTCATCAGAGACGAGAACGAATACATTCAGAAATTTGAGTTCCGCTATGCCTCAATAATTTTGAATAAGGATTTACGCGCAGCAATTAAAGAATGGATTGACACAAATCAAGATTCCCTCAAAGACTATGAGAGAGAATATTCAATCAAAGGTGGGGTGAGAGGAATCTATGCTTCCGCTTTAGGTCAGATTTATCAACAAGTCTTTGGACGAAGAAAGAAGGAAATTAATGAATACCTAGACGTGAAATCCTATGAAACCCCTAAAAATAATGTGGATGTGATTCAACTTCAAAGCATTGCAAATATTGAAAATCTTGCTACAAAGTATATTTTACGCAAGGGCTGGAATCCAATTGAATCAATTAAGGCAGCCGCTGAAGCCCTGATGATTGAGGTAGAGGAACCTCGACTAGGTCCTCGAATTACTCCACAAGATGTGCATCAAATATTAAAAACAAAAAACCGAGAGTTGGTATCTGCTCATAATTTAGAGCCAAAGCAGGAGTGTTTGCATCAGTAATTCACCCCACCAACATCTCAATAAACCTCAGAATTTGTACCAATTATGAAAAAACAATTCATTATAACTATGGCGATGGCTGCCTCTGGACTCCATGGGGGCCCTGTTCATGCTGTTAGTAATATCATCCAGCCAGATATTGTTGAGACAACTCTAACTCCTGCAACAGTAATCGCTGAACTTACACATGACTTTTTAGTAAATCAATTAGACAGTAATATATGTACCCATCAAGACAACATGGACACCATAATTGGGGGTAGGAAGATGTTTATGGTTTACTGATGAAAGTTCTACTTGAACCTTAACTTTTACCTTTAATAATGCCGTCAACATCAGAGAATTCCTGCTTTGGAATTCAGAGGAGGAAATAGCCATAAATCGATTTCAGTTATTCGCCGATGACGATAATAATTTCAATGATGACGTTGGAGATTTGATAGGAGAATTTAACGCAAATCGAACATCTGTAGTATCTGGAAATAGGGGTCCCGTTCAGAGATTTACTTTTGCTACCCCCATTTCAACTCGATATGTTCACCTAAATATTCTCAGTACTCATAGTTCGGAAACTGGTATCAGCGCTCGGGAAATAGCCTTTGAACTAGTACCTTTTGAAATTAGTCCCATACCAGGAATTGTTTTCCTCCTAGGAGCGGGAGGCATCAACTACTTCCGGTTGAAGAGAAAAAAATGATAAGCTAACAAATGCACTAAAATCTTGATTAGGAGTAAATATGGCAGTATCACAGGATGTTCCCTATCTTTTAAGAGCCGCCAGAGGTGAAATATTAGACCGTCCCCCCGTGTGGATGATGCGTCAAGCAGGACGGTATATGAAGGTTTATCGGGATCTACGAGATAAATATCCCAGCTTCCGGGAACGTTCGGAAAATGCCGACATTGCCATCGAAATCTCCTTGCAACCTTGGCGAGCCTTCCAACCAGACGGAGTGATAATGTTCTCCGATATTCTCACTCCTCTCCCTGGAATAGGCATTCCCTTTGATATTATCGAAAGTAAGGGGCCAATTATCAACCCCCCTATTCGTTCTCAAGAGCAAATAGACAAACTTCATCCTTTAGAACCAGAAGAATCCCTACCGTTTATCAAAACTATCCTCAAAAGTCTCCGTGCTGAGGTGGGGAATAAGTCTACTGTCCTGGGTTTTGTGGGGGCACCTTGGACTTTGGCTGCTTATGCTATTGAAGGAAAAAGCTCTAAAAACTATGCCGTTATCAAAAGCATGGCTTTCTCTGAGGCCACTATACTGCATCAATTTTTAAGTAAGCTAGCTACGGCGATCGCCACCTATATACGCTATCAAATCGACTGTGGTGCTCAAGTAGTGCAGATGTTCGACTCTTGGGCTGGGGAATTATCCCCTCAAGACTACGAAGTCTTCGCTTTACCCTATCACCAACAAGTGGCTAAGTCCGTCAAAGCCACTCACCCAGATACCCCCTTAATTCTCTATATTAGTGGTAGTGCAGGGGTATTGGAACGCATGGGGCAGTCAGGCTTTGATATTATCAGTTTAGATTGGACTGTAGATATGGCAGAAGGGCGACAAAGGTTAGGAAGGGAGATGAAAGTACAGGGGAATATAGACCCCGGAGTACTATTTGGTTCCCAGGAATTTATCCGTCATCGCATTCTAGACACCATTCGCAAAGCAGGTAAAGGTGGTCATATCATGAACCTAGGTCACGGTGTTTTAGTAGGAACCCCAGAAGACAACGTCCGCTTCTTCTTTGAAACCGCCAAGCAAGCAGTGCTATGAAAATCTTCTTAACAGGTGCAAGTGGCTGTATCGGTCATTATATCGCCGATATTTTGATGCGGGAAACAGAACACGAGTTGTTTCTGTTTCTCAGGAACCCGGACAAGCTAAAATTAGACTTAAAATATCGTCCCGGGGTTACCCTCTTACAGGGAGATATGCAAAACATTGGACAATACCAAAGCCTCCTGGAAACTATCAATGTTGCTATTCTCACCGCTGCTGCTTGGGGAGGAGAAGAGGAAACCTATACAATTAATGTAACCAAAACAATAGAGACGATAAATTTACTCTCTCCCACAATTTGCCAGCAAGTAATTTACTTCTCCACTGCCAGCATTCTAACACAAGACAATCAATTACTCCCAGAAGCCAAAGATTTAGGAACAGATTATATTCGGACTAAGTACCAGTGTTGCGAGAAATTGGAGGAACTAACCCAGAAGTGTAAAATTACCACCGTTTTCCCCACTCTGGTATTTGGGGGGGATGAAAATAAACCCTATTCTCATCTTTCTGGAGGTTTACCTGATACAATAAAATGGATGAACCTAGTGCGTTGGTTTCAAGCAGAAGGGAGCTTCCATTTTATTCACGCTCGGGATATTGCTACAGTAGTGAGACATTTGATAGACAACCCTCCTTTAGGAAATAAATTAGTCCTGGGAAATGAACCTTTAACTGCTAATCAAGCCATAGAACAAATCTGTTCTTATCTAGGAAAGCAAATTTATTTTCGCCTCCCCTTATCCCAGTGGTTAGCCAATATCTTTATTCAGCTATTCCGTATTCAAGTAGCTCCTTGGGATAGGTTTTGTATGAATAATCCTCATTTTACCTATCAGAATTACGTAAATCCGGCAACTTTTGGTGATAAACCCTATTGTGCTACAATAACAGATTTACTCCAAATTACTGGTATTTCTACCAGAAGACGACATTGAAAATAAAAAATCCATATCTAACACAAAATTCTCACCACGAACCCTTGACAAAAGCAGAACTATTCAACTATAATAGAAATACAGACTCATCCTCCACTACCAAGTCCAACCACTTAAATCTTATCCCGTCGCCTTCGGTAGTAACCCACAAGTTGGCCAAATTAGCAATCTGGAAATTTGTATCTATGAAAAAACAACTCATTATAACTATGGCCATGGCTGCCTCTCTCCTCCATGGAGGCCCTGTTCATGCTGTTACTAATAATATCATCCAGCCAAATATTGTTGAGACAACCTTGGATCCTTTAATCTCTGTTGAGAATTTCCTAACAGAGGAAACAAATAATATAAATGGCATCATAAATCAATTGGACAACCCCTCATGTCACCTTAGTAATAATACTCATTTGGTGGCGAATATAGGTTGTTATTTTCAAAGTGATGGAAGTTCTTCTCTCCCCGACGAAACCATAACTTTTACCTTTAATAATGTCGTCACCATCGAAAGCTTCCTGCTTTGGAGTTCAAACTCGATTGCCGCCATAAATGAATTTGAGTTATTCGCATAAAACAATAGTATGCTTGGTAATAAATATAATCTCAAACTATATTTTATGTTAGTAAACATTTAGTATGGATACAACTTTTAGAGCAAATCAAGACACATCACCTGAAGCTCCCGCTCAGAGATTTTCTTTCTCCGCCGTTTCAACTCAATATGTTCACCTAAATATTCTCAATAATCATAGTAATAATGTTAATAATATTATCAGGATTGGGGAAATAGTCTTTGAAGAAGTACCTTTTGAAATTAGTCCCATACCAGGAATTACTTTCCTCCTGGTAATCGCCACAATCGCACGGTTGCGTCATTACTCCCACTAGCTAAAATCTTACCATTGGGGCGGCTGAAGGCTAAACTATAGACAGTACCGGAATGTCCTGCCTAAACCGCCCAACTTAGGCACTTCCTCCACACAAATCTCTGCTAAAGACAACAACTTCTGAAAAACGTCAAACATTTAATGACAAAAAAGAAAGCCGATATCAGCACGAAAAGATTAATTAGTTTATCCCCAAATGAGTGGAGCCAATGGCTAATGGGAAGAGCCGAACTTGAAGTGAAAGAGATTATTTCTTCCGAATTTCAGTGGGTGAGTCGAGAAGGAGACGTTTTAGTCAAAGCATATAATTCCGATTTAGGGGAGTTTTTAATTCTCAATGAGTTACAATTGAGGTATAATAAGAAAATACCCAGAAGAATGAGAGCATATGCAGGGTTAGCAGAGGAAAAATATGAACTTCCCGTTTATCCAGTGTTGATTAATATACTGGAAGCGTCTTCAGAAACCATTGCTCATTCTTTCCAGAGTAATTTTGCTGGTTTGAAAGCGCTCCAAGAGTATCGAGTAATAAACCTGTGGGAAGTAGACGTAGATATAGTCTTCCAGCGCAACTTATCCACATTGCTGCCATTAGTACCCATTATGAAAGGAGGAGGGAAAGAAAAAGTCATCAGACGTGCTTTAGGAGAATTACGACTTCAACAACAACCCCAAGAGTTAGAATCAATATTAGGGTTCTTCGCAACCTACTTTTTAGACACTAGTTTAGTTCAAGAAATTTTGAGGTGCGATATGGCAATTTTAGAACAATCCCCTTTGTATCGGCAGATAGTCGAAAATAGCGAAAAGCGAGGTATGGAGCGTGGTATTCAGCAAGTCGCTACTAATATGCTCCGCATAGGTATATCAAGGGAGCAAGTCTCTGAGGCCACAGGACTCTCTGTTGAGCAAGTGGCTCGATTACTTGAGAAATCAGATTTATCTGAGTAAAGGCAAAATCCCCCCCCGATATTTTGGTGGGCTGGGGGGGGGATCCAATTATCCAAATTACTGGTATTTCTACCAGAAGACGACATTGAAAATAAAAAATCCATATCTAACACAAAATTCTCACCACGAACCCTTGACAAAAGCAGAACTATTCAACTATAATAGAAATACAGACTCATCCTCCACTACCAAGTCCAACCACTTAAATCTTATCCCGTCGCCTTCGGTATTAGAGTCGAGGGAGATGTTGCCACCTCGCCCCTCTCCTACGAACTGTACGTGAGACTTTCACCTCATACAGCTCAGGTGCTGTCTATGCCTTTACGGCGCGCTTCGCGAGTCCGTCTTTAATGCGTTTCCGGTGTACCGTTTGCGCCTGATGACATTCTCGGTGGAGAGCAACCAGATTTTTACATCTCCAGTTGTTATGGTTACCATCTATGTGGTGCAACTCCACGGCTCCATCTATCTCCATGAACTTACGATTGCAATGCGGACATACATTCTTCTGTCGCCTGAGGGCTTCAGCGGTTGGTCCATCATATAATTTGGAATTTCGACCGACCCAATAGGAGATATTCCCATCGTAGGGTGAGGCACCACCTTCAACCATCGCGTGGCTATTGACTTTCCAGGGAACTGCTGGGAGAGCTTTCTTAATCTGCTCTGATGTGAGCGCGCGAGGCGCGCTCCTAAGGGTTTACCCTTAGTTGCCAGACGTCTTGCTTTCTCAGCTTCCTTTTGAGCCATCCTGCGTTTTTCTGCTCGAAGGTTTGCGCCATAACCATATCCGCAGTGACCATAGGGCGTGTTTACTCATATCGCAGTGCTTGTGATATTGCCTCCAACCTCGGACTTGCGACTCTATCCTTTTCAGGCGAGCCTTCGTGGTTGTGCCATTTCTCCAAGTGGCCTTTACCTTAGCCTTTATGTCCGCATAATTCTCGGAACTCGGTGTGGATTTGAAGACTCCACGGGAATTGACACGAAAGCGCCACCCCAGGAAATCGAACCCGTCCGTAGCTTTACTCACCTTAGTCTTAGTTTCATTGATTTTTAGCCCGGAAGACTCCAGGAATTTGTCTATATCTTTCCGTAACCGCTGGATGTCAGATTCGGGTTTACAGATAAAGACCGCGTCGTCTGCGTAACGAATGCCCCTTATACCTTCTGACCATCTGTAGTACTTTTGACCGGACTTTTTCCCGCTTTTGTGGGTGTATTCTGTCCTGACCTTCTGGTCATTTCCTAGATTCTCGAATCCATCTAGGGCGATATTGGCCAGTAGTGGCGAGATAACCCCGCCTTGGGGCGTACCCTTAATACTGGAGGGGTATTCACCACGAACGCCAGCTTTTATTGCTATCTTGAGTCCCCTTAAGGCTTCGGTTGGTAAGACTACTTTCTTGAGCATGACCTGGTGGTCTATCTCATCGAAACATTTGCTGATGTCTGTTTCCAGTATTAGCTTATTCTTACCATTTGCCTGGCTGTTTAGATTCTGGGAGATTAGCCTTTGTGCGTCCGCAGTACAGCGTCCGGGTCTGAAGCCGTAGCTTCTTTCTCCGGCAGTCGCCTCGTAGGCAGGCTCTGCTGCTAACTTAAGCAATGCTTGCCATGCCCGGTCGGCTATCGTTGGAATGCCTAATCCCCTTGTTTTGCCGTTTGGCTTGGGGATATTTACCCTTCTCAGTTGCTGGTGTTTCCAGTGGTGCCAGTGCTTGTTGAGCCTTTGACACAACACTAGACGCTCTCTGGTAGAAAGCGCTGTTTTGCCATCAACTCCGGGGGACTTACGCCCTGTGTTTAACTGTGTTACTTGTTTGACGGCCAGTGCTTGGGCAGCACGACTCTGTAATAGGAGCCGTTGTAAACGTTTGACCTTGGCTTTTTGACCGTTCTTTTGCGCTTTAAAGATTGCCCGCTGTAATCGAAATACCTGCCGTTGGAATTTCTTCCATGGCAAGTCCTTCCAGACATCGTCAGCCCTCCGGCCAATCTTCCCCGCCAGCAGGAATACTGCTAGGTGGAGCCTCAAGGCTTTTAGACTGCGGTATTCGATTGGAGTCTGGTTAGTGATATTCACAGTTTGACCTCATTAGTCGCTCTGATAATTACATTGGGTCTCTTCTCTGTAGAAACCATCGGGCAGTTACGCCCTCTCTTACCCTCGCTCTTCCGTTAGGCCGTTAATCAAGCGACCCCACCACTCCTGCTCCTGCGCAGCCGCGCCTGAGCAGGCATTGTTGGGATTGGACTCCCCTGTTTCCGTGGAAGTTAAGCGAGTTTTTACTCGTTCCGAACGAACTATTGTTACGAACCCTTGGGACTCATCCATTGACCTATCACCAACTCAGGAATGTAAGTAGTGTTACTTGCCCTTACGAGTCTCTTTCGGTGTCTTTTCTGCTCTCTAGCGGCTTGGCAGTGTTCTTGATTAGGTCTTTTCTTAGATGATTCACGTTAAGTTATCCCGGTGTTCTTCCTGTTAGCGGCTTTACCATCGAACCGCTCGATAGCTCCGGTTCCGCCCTGCTGCCAGCTTCAGCCTGATGATTAATCTCACTGTGGCCAGGTAAGGTTTCACGTGATTCCTTCACGGGAGAGACTTTCACTCTCATAGTTCATTCAGTTATCAAGGTTCAGCTGGTCAGGAGTTGTTTCAGCCTGTTTCCGGGCTTAGATTTCAGCTCCAGTTTGTCTAGAACCCTGCCCTAGCTTCGTTCGGATTACTCCGCGACTTTACTTGCTAGGAACGAGCCGCACAGTAACCCACAAGTTGGCCAAATTAGCAATCTGGAAATTTGTACCTATGAAAAAACAACTGATTATAACTATGGCCATGGCTGCCTCTCTCCTCCATGGAGGCCCTGTTCATGCTGTTACTAATAATATCATCCAGCCAGATATTGTTGAGACAACCTTCGATCCTTTAATCTCTGTTGAGAATTTCCTAACAGAGGAAACAAATAATATAAATAACATTATAAATCAATTGGACAGCCCCAGATGTCTCTTTCCAGGCTTGGATGATAATTTTAATCAGGCGATAAGTTGTTATTTTATAAGTGATGAAAGTTCTTCTCTCAGCGACGAAATCATAACTTTTACCTTTAATAATGTCGTCACCATCAAAAGCTTCCTGCTTTGGAATGGAGCTATAAATCAAGGCATAAATCAATTTGAGTTATTCTTAGATAATAACTCAAATTTTAGTGATAATATCATAACTAAACTTAGTAGTAAGACAACTTTTATGGACAACAAATTACATCATTGAATATTCCCCTTCAGAGATTTTCTTTCTCCGCCGTTTCAACTCAATATGTTCACCTAAGGATTCTCAGTAATCATGATGATGCTCATAATCATATCAGTATTACGGAAATAGCCTTTGAAGAAGTACCTTTTGAAATTAGTCCCATACCAGGAATTACTTTCCTCCTGGTAATCGCCACAATCGCACGGTTGCGTCATTACTCCCACTAGCTAGAATCTTACCATCCGGGCTGAAGGCTAAACTCCAGACAGTACCGGAATGTCCTGCCTAAACCGCCCAACTTAGGCACTTCCTCAACACAAATCTCTGCTGCGGAAGCTTCTTGACTAAAAGCTCTTTCTCGCAACCGCAACCACTCTTTTAATACTCCCAAACCCCCTACATGCTCCGGTGTTTCTTGTTGGGTGTAAAACTCCAGCGATCGACTCTCCCGAATAATTTGCTTTTTCTCCTCCATGACTAAGTCGATATCCCGATCATCTAACACTCCGTTACTCACGATCGCCTTTGCAAATACTCGTTGTCCTTGGGATGCCGTCAAACCCAAAGCAGATTGTACCAGTTTTTCTTTTCCTAAGGCAGTGAGGTTAAACTTCACCCCTGGTGTTTTTCCTAACTTGTTCAGTGTGGTTTGATGAGGTATTTGTAACGTTTTGGTAGTGGATAGCGAAAGCTTCTGGATCCAAAAAACCTACTGCTGGAGTAAAAACCGATAATTAGTGAAACCTTATCTAGAGAAAACAGATAGCGAATTTTTCTTCTAATAAGATGCTGCACATCAATAATTTTAATTTTGTATAAATTGACATTTGCTTTTCTCAGCAATTTCAGGTCTTCACTCCCTCCAAACAATACCATTTTTGCAATATGATACCTTTTAAATAAAGTGTGAATATATTGACATAGCTCATACAAGGATTTATGTGAAAGCTTTTCTCCAACTGCTTTATCAGCTTTACGGATCTTGTAACTTGGATTGAAGTGCTTCTGATATTCTCCTTTTCCAACATTTGCAACCGTCTCTGATAACCCAATCGTTTTTCCTACCTGATTAATGATGTTTTTTCTTATAACAATGTCAATGTCATAGCAAAGCTTCTTACTCTCCAGAATAGGTATATCTTTTTCTGAATCAGATATAACTGCACCAATCTCTGTTGGGATAAAGTCTTTCCTGTTAGAACCATAAATTTGCCCCCATTCCATATCAAAAAATAGAGTCTTCATCTACTTCTAGTTAATCCAAACTGTTCTTCAGAAGCAAAGAATGCCTTTAACTGCTAGCCTAACGGCCTTGAGGCTAGCGGTGCGACACCATCTTTCGGGTAGTACCGATCGCCCCTGTCTCCCAGAGCATCTGCTACGGTGAATGGTGTGCGATTCGTTGAGCGGGTCGAAGGAGTATATTGCTATACTCCAACTCCCTGTCGTTAAACACTTAGATTGTGCAGAGGCTACATTTCCCTAGCGGGAGTTTATATGTAATGATGCTTATTATTAAGCCACTTTCCCTCCCAACCAATCGCCCCACTTGTACAAATTTCCCCCATTGTAAATCCCAATCACCCCATTTGTCAAGACAATCCCAGATGAGTTAACATAAATTTACAATATCAAATCGAATGGTAGGGGCACCTTGAGGAAGGCTGCCCTGCCCTATAAGACCCAGGAGGCTCAAAGCGTGAGTAAAAATAATAAAAAATGGCGCAATGCAGGACTATATGCACTACTAGCAATAGTAGTCATAGCCCTGGGAACCGCCTTTTTAGACGATCAACAGACCCTAAGTCGTCCCGTATTAAAGTACAGCGAATTCATCAACCAAGTCGAAAATAATCAAATCGATCTGGTCCGCCTCAGCGCTGATCGCACCCAAGCTCAAGTGCCTAACCCGGAAGGAGGTCAGCCAATACTCGTCAACCTCCCCAACGATCCTCAACTAATTAACATTCTCACCAAAAACGAGGTAGACATTGCCGTTCTCCCCCCCAGTGACGATGGCTTCTGGTTCCGCGCCCTGAGCAGCCTGTTCTTACCTATCTTGCTGTTGGTGGGACTGTTCTTCTTGCTGCGTCGGGCTGGGAGCGGTTCTGGTTCTCAAGCGATGAACTTTGGTAAGTCTAAAGCCAGGGTGCAAATGGAACCCCAAACTCAAGTAACATTTGCCGACGTAGCTGGGATCGAGCAAGCCAAGTTAGAATTGACGGAAGTAATAGACTTTCTCAAAAACGCCGATCGCTTCACAGCTATTGGAGCGAAGATTCCCCAGGGCGTTCTTTTAGTCGGTCCTCCGGGAACGGGTAAAACCCTTTTAGCTAAAGCAGTTGCAGGGGAAGCTGGAGTACCTTTCTTCTCCATTTCCGGTTCCGAGTTTGTGGAAATGTTCGTGGGTGTGGGGGCTTCCCGAGTACGGGATCTGTTCGAGCAAGCTAAAAACAACGCTCCCTGTATCGTCTTTATCGATGAAATCGATGCAGTAGGTCGTCAGCGAGGAGCAGGTTTAGGAGGAGGTAACGACGAACGGGAGCAAACCCTGAACCAGTTACTCACAGAAATGGACGGTTTTGAAGGCAATATAGGTATCATTATAGTCGCCGCTACCAACCGTCCCGACGTTCTGGATGCCGCCCTGTTACGTCCCGGTCGTTTCGATCGCCAAGTAGTAGTGGATCGCCCGGACTATGCTGGTCGTCAGGAAATCCTCCAAGTCCACGCTCGGGGCAAAACCCTCAGTAAAGATGTAGATCTGGACAAAATTGCCCGTCGTACTCCAGGCTTTACCGGTGCAGATCTCTCCAACCTCTTGAACGAAGCCGCCATTCTGGCAGCCCGTCGCGACCTGACGGAAATATCCATGGATGAGATCAATGATGCCATCGATCGGGTGCTGGCAGGACCGGAGAAGAAAAATCGGGTGATGAGCGAGAAGCGCAAGGAATTAGTAGCCTATCACGAAGCGGGTCACGCTTTAGTAGGTGCCCTGATGCCAGACTATGACCCAGTGCAGAAAATCAGCATCATTCCTCGGGGTCGCGCCGGGGGTTTGACTTGGTTCACCCCCAGCGAAGACAGAATGGACTCCGGTTTGATGAGCCGCTCCTATTTACAAAATCAGATGGCGGTAGCATTAGGGGGTCGTATCGCCGAAGAAATCGTCTTCGGGGAAGAAGAAATAACCACTGGGGCTGCTAATGACTTGCAGCAAGTAGCCAGAATAGCCCGCCAAATGGTAACTCGTTTCGGTATGAGCGATCGCCTCGGTCCCGTAGCTTTAGGACGGCAAAACGGCAATGTTTTCCTTGGACGGGATATTGCCTCTGATCGGGATTTCTCCGACGAAACCGCAGCTACTATCGACGAGGAAGTGAATAATTTAGTAGATCAAGCCTATCGTCGCGCCAAAGATGTGTTAGTGTCCAATCGTTCAGTTCTGAATCACTTGGCAGAAATGCTGGTGGAGAAAGAAACTGTCGATGCAGAGGAGTTGCAAAAGTTACTGGCCAATAATGAAGTGAAAATGGCGGCATCTGTCTAACTTGCATAGCGGTAGGGAGGCATTGAGGATGCTGTCCCTACTATCCTTCAAGTTATAATCCTGGAAAACAAATGGCGGCAAGCAGAATTAGGGTGGCAAAAGACAAGGGAGACTTGGTTCAAAGTTTAGTGGAATCTAAGGAAACCACAGGACCTTTTCAGACCTATGCGGACGTAATTGCATTTGCCGCAGCATTGGGGGCTAAGTATAAAAAGCGTGTCCCTCTCAAAGAAATATCGAAAAAAGAACCAGCACCCATCGGGTTGGAAATCTTTATTTCCAGGGGCTACGATTTGGCGATTAAATTACTGGCGATCGCCGAGACTAAAGACACGAAAATTATCTCCACTTACGATGCTGCTGCGGAAGAGGAGAGAATAAAAATCTTTGAAGAGTATGCTAACGGGGGACTGGAGAAACTCCGCCAAGAGTTAAAAGGAGCAGTAGACTATTCCGAGAGAATCCTCTTAATTCTCAGTCAGGAAAGATTTAAAGAAGAATCTTCAGAAGAAGAATTCGATTTAAGTCGATTTCTTTAATTGGGTGTCATTACTATTTAATACTTCTACCATTACCATTACCATTCCCATTACTATGGAAAACAGCCCCATTTTTGTATTCGTTTTGTTGCATTACTCTCCTCTTATCTAAGGGAATATAGGGACGATTATGCTCTCCTATATAAACTTGAGTGGGACGGTAAATGCGGCTATTCCCCAACTGTTCCTTCCAATGAGCTAGCCAACCAGCAACTCGGGCGATGGCAAACATCGGTGTAAACAAGTCCGTGGGAATGCCTAACTTCCGATATACCAAACCGGAATAAAAATCTACATTGGCATAAATTCCCTTCTCGCTCAATTTTTCCTCTACCACCTTTTCTAACTCAATGGCAATCTTGTAATAAGGATCTTGACCTTTCAGATAGAAGAGTTCTTCTGCCAAACCCTGCAAAATCTTCGCTCTCGGGTCTTTAACCTTATATACCCGATGTCCGAAACCCATAATTCTTTGCTTCTGCTTAATGCACTTTTCCACATAAGGACCAACATTATCCACGGAGTCAATGTTTTCCAGCATCTTCAACACTTCTTCATTAGCACCTCCATGGCGCCGACCTCCTAGGGTACCCACTGCGGAAGTAATGACGGTATATGGGTCAGTTAAAGTGGAAGCTGTCACCAAAGCGGAAAAGGTAGAAGCATTGATAGTATGTTCTGCATGGAGCATCAAACAAATATCCATGATCTGCGCTTCTAAATTATCCGGTTTGACTCCCGTCAGCATGTACAAAAAATTAGCTGCGTAGTCCAAATCATTGTTGGGTTTAATGGAATCATTCCCCTCACGGAGTCGATGAAACCCAGCCACCATGGTAGGTATTTTAGCCAGCAGTTGCACTACTGCTTCGCGAATTTCCACTTCCGCTTCCTCATTTAAAGGATGAAGAGGATGAAACAGACTCAAAGCTCCTACAGAAGTTTGCAAAGCATGCATCGGATGACCATTGTCCGGGAAGCACCTCATCATACCCTGAATCTTATCATTGATCTCCCGCGCGTTAAGAATCTGGGTTCTGAAATAATTTAGTTCTTCTTTGATAGGCAGTTTACCCCAGATCAACAAATAAACGGTTTCTACAAAGTTACTATTCTCTTTTTTTGCCAATTCATCAATTTTAATACCCCGATACTCCAGAATTCCTTTATGTCCGTCAATATAACTAATACTCGATTCTGTAACAGCAATTCCTTCCAGACCGGGTTTATAGGGTGGTTGTTTCCCATTAATATCATCAGTACTGGGTTTTAAAAATGATTCTTCACCATTGACCTCTTCCAAACCGTGCTTATAGGATGGTTGAGTATATTGAATATCTAACGATGATTGCATATTTTTACGAAAATAACCTTCTAATAAAGCAAAATTACCACACAACACAGCACAAAGCAATCATACCACAAAAAGTTACCCAGGGCAACTCGTGACAATTGCAATGAGCTAAGAGGGTAAAGCTGCATTTGGCTCTATTATAGCACCATTAGAACAACTTTCCTTCTCTGTGACTCTTTGACTCTGGGTGAAACCCTTCCTAGATTATACTTAAAGCCCGATCGCGTATTTACGCCACTTGTGCTCGGTATTTCCTTTTGTCTGTTTGACGATTTCAAAGTGAAGACTGCTGTGGGGTCGTCTCGGTCGGGTGAGCAACTTCATACTCGCTTCTTTCGGTGTGCGATTGCCTTTTTTTACATTACATCGAACGCAGGCAGCCACCAAATTCTCCCAGGTATCCCCACCACCGCGAGAACGAGGAATAATGTGGTCTAGGGTTAATACCTCCCCTTGATAACGACAGTATTGACAAGTGTGACGATCTCGTTCGAGAATATTCCGGCGGGTTAAAGTAATTTCCTTATAGGGAATTCTTACATAGTAAAGGAGGCGAATCACCGTCGGCAGAGGAAATCCGGGAAATAAATATTTCCCATTGTGTTCAAGTTGCTCGGCTTTGCCTTTGAGTAATAAAACAACTGCCCTCCGCCAACTGGTGATGTTCAGCGGTTCGTAGGAAGCGTTTAGCACCAGAACCTTGCCCATGGGTAGCTCAGATATATAAAAAGCTCTTATACCCTATACTAGCATAGCGGGCTGAGTGGTTTTATTATAGGATAATATGGAGAAAATTCGCCAACGGGCTTGGGTAGAAATCAATCTGGAAGCTCTAGCCCAAAATACCAGGCAGATTAAAAAGATATTGTCGCCTCAAACAGAACTAATGGCAGTAGTTAAAGCAGATGCTTATGGTCACGGTGCTGTGAGGGTTGCTGAAACCGTCTTACAAGCAGGCAGCTCAAGTCTGGCTATTGCCACCCTAGCAGAAGGCATGGAATTGCGACAAGCTGGCATTGGAGCACCCATTTTGATTTTAGGAAGCTCTAATACGGTGGCAGAAATCGAAGCCATCGCCCACTGGCAATTGCAACCTACTCTCTGCAATCCGTCCACTGCTGAGATGGTTGCTGCAACTATGAGGAGACTGAACCAAACTTTACCTGTCCATCTCAAATTAGATACTGGTATGTCCCGTCTGGGAACTCCCTGGTATAAGACAGAGGAATTTGTCCGTTCTGTCAGTCAGTTGCCTAATTTGAAAATATCAAGTATTTATTCCCATTTAGCCACTGCTGACGACCCTAATACCACCACTATGGAAGAGCAACAGAGGCGTTTTCAGGAGGCGATCGCCCAAATTAAAGACCTCCCAATACCTCAACCCCAACTTCACCTTGCCAACTCAGCAGCGGCGATCGCAGATCCCTCTTATCACTATGACCTGGTCCGGGTGGGTTTAGCCCTTTACGGACTTTATCCCGCTCCTCACCTGCAACCTAAAGTCCCCCTCACACCAGTGCTTCAAGTATTCGCCCGAGTTACCCAAGTAAAAACCATTCCCCCTGGTACTGGTGTCAGCTATGGTCATCAATTTATTGCCCATGGCGATTTGCGTGTCGCTGTGGTGGGTATCGGTTACGCTGATGGAGTGCCTCGTAATCTCTCTAACCGCCTCCAAGTGTCCATCAGAGGTCAGTTAGTACCCCAAATTGGTGCAATTACAATGGATCAGTTGATGTTAGATGTGAGCACCATTCCCGACCTGCGAGTGGGTGAAGTAGTCACCCTGATAGGTATTGATGGTAACGTGGAAATATCCGCCGACCATTGGGCTAACGCTTTAGGTACTATTTCTTGGGAAATACTCTGCGGCTTCAAACACCGACTCCCACGAGTTAGCATCAATCAGCCGCAGAAAAATTAGTCAACCATGGTACGTGTTAAAGAGCGCCAGCACTTGCCAGTCCTAAAATGGTACCCAGACCGATTATATGACCCAAGCTTGTGGTTGCCAGTAATGCTGGAAAACCCATGCCGCCAAACATTGCTGGCATTGGTAAAGCCGGTCCTTCGCTTGCGTTTTTAATTGTAGCTTTGCCGAAAGCAATAGCAATGATATTGCAGACAATCATCACCATGGCAACCTTCGGGCTCCATGCTACCGTGTTAGGAATGGACGCAGCTAATAGTAAAGTCGAGTACATTTAATTGTTTCTCCTCTCTAGTTATGAAAACTGATCTCGATTAAACACCTAATCTTAAGCTTTTATCAAGATTTTCCTTAGTATATTTTACAATCCTTATACTTTCTATAAAGTTTTGTTAAGATTATTTCATTTTTCCCGGTCTCATATTTATTGTGTTAAATTTTTGGAACTAATTATTAAATTTTATCACATATTCTCATATTATATGGTATAATACGTCAATCTATGAATACTAATTACTTTCTTTCCACTGGGTGATGGCTTTTTGCGCTGTTTCATAAAAAGGAGTATTCTCAGGGATTAAAGCTGCGGTATCAATAGCCAGTTGCAGATCTCCTTGAGCCGCGAGATCCATAGCCATCAGATAAATTGCTTCGCTCCACTGACGAATTAGTTCCATCGCTTCTTCATAGCCCGGTTGCTGGGGATTAATTTGACCCAGAATAGCTATACTCCGATGATAAGAGGAAGCCAGTTGGGGATTGATTAGTCCTTTTGCTGCTGCGAGAAGAGCGGAATTAATTTTCTCCCTGCCAATTTGAATTTTCCATTGCTCGATTAACTGTTGTGCTCTCACGTAAGCACTGGGATCGTCTTCAGGAACCAATTGAGCAGTTCCGATAGCGTCGATCTGATTGCCGTCGGCTGCTCGCCCGAGAGCAATATCCAAAATCGTCTCACTCCAGCGGGTAATATCCTCCCTTGCTTCGGAATAAAGGGGAGCATTGGGTTCCACCTGCCCCGCTTCTGCAATAGCCCGATTAAAACCATAGGCTTGTAAGAATTGAAGGGAAACTCTAGCATTCTTTAAAATAGCTTCATTCCCTGCTACAGTTTGCTCGGAAGGGGTTGATTGTGGTCCAGGAGTAGGTGTAGTACTGATCGTTGGTTCAGGTTCTAGATTGGCGAACCCCTTGCGAATCTTACTCAACCCCACCACCTCATCAAAAATCATTGTCACTACCAGAGTAGAAGCTGCTCCCCACAAAAACCACTGCCACTTCCCGCTGGTAGTTTTAGTGGTTGTGTCTTTGTTGCTCATCTTTTTAACATTAATGCTGAATCGGATTTGAGCTGGGTTATTATAGCAGTGACCACGTACCATACCAGTTACCGTACACATACCATGCAAATGAATTGCAGTCAGAAAGAGGGTGAGAGCATTTCTCGCCTGCGCTATAGCCAACTCACTTGGAGCTTTATGATATTACAATGGGGAAGTTGTATACAAAGTGGTCAAAATATGGCTGTCCCCAAGAAGAAAACTTCAAAATCGAAACGCAATCATCGCAGAGCACATTGGGAAAGAAAAGCTGCAACCGAGGCGCAATTTGCCCTCTCTCTGGGAAAATCAGTTCTGACTGGACGTTCCAATAGTTTTGTTTATCCCACTCAAGAAGAGGAAGAGGAGGAAGAATAAGATGGGGAGATGGGGAGCTGGAGAGATGGGGAGATTGGGAGATTGGAAAATCGTTCAGTCTTGCTCCCAACAACTTTTGTATCTCACAGATTCACCCTATCCCCCTATCTTCCCTTTGGTGTATAAGTAGGCATGGAGAAGTTGAAAATCAAGGGTTTTATGCCGACACTCGATTTGCTGCCTCAGAGTACTTCTAACCTGGAATTAACCCGAAGGAGTCGCATTCTCCTAGTGGAGGATGAAGATTTGATTCGGGATACCATCGCTTTAGCCCTAGAAGAGGAAGGTTACGAGGTGATTACAGCCAGAGACGGACGTGCAGCGTTAACATTGCTGCAAAATGCCTACTCCTCTTCCAGTTCCCCTCTGGAGCTGATTGTCTTAGATATCATGTTACCTGAGGTTAACGGTTTAGATGTGTGTCGCTTGCTGCGTTATCAAGGCAATATGCTCCCCATTTTAATTCTCAGTGCTAAAAGTAGCGAAACCGATCGGGTCTTGGGTTTAGAGGTAGGGGCTGATGATTACCTCACCAAACCTTTTAGTATGCGAGAGTTAGTTGCTCGAACTCGGGCTTTACTCCGTCGTCAGCGCTTTAGTTCTTTACCGCAGGAGCCAACCCCGGTAAGACAGTATAAGGATGTGATGCTGTTTTCCCAAGAGTGCCGTGTAGTGGTTCGGGAAAAAGAAGTAAATCTTTCTCCTAAAGAGTTTCGCTTGCTGGATTTATTCATGAGTTATCCTCGCCGAGTTTGGTCTCGGGAGCAATTGATCCAACAGGTTTGGGGACATGATTTCTTGGGAGATATGAAAACTGTAGATGTCCATATTCGTTGGTTACGAGAAAAATTAGAGCAAGACCCCTCTCAGCCAGAATATATAATTACGGTGCGGGGTTTTGGTTATCGTTTTGGCTAGATCAGTGCTAATTTAGAGCAGAGGTGGAACCAACACCCAAAACATTGCCACCAACAACTCATGCCTTTGATTACATTTATCCTGGGATTATGTCTGGGAGTTGGTTTTGGCTTCTGGAAACAACACCAGGTAAATCAGCAGTTGAGGCGAATATTAGATTTATTCCACCATGGAACAGGTGCAGAGTTGACGTCTTTGCCCGTACTTTCTCTAGTGCGCCGTGAGATTTTCCGTATCCTTCAAACTAGCCAACAATTGGCCGGAGAATTGCAAACCTGGCAGCAGTTATGGGAAATAGCTCCCATAGGCTATTTGCACGTCGATGAAGAAAACCAACTCCTATGGTGCAACCAACGGGCACGAGAACTGTTAAATATTGACCGTTGGCAACCAGGAAAGGTACGTTTGCTCTTGGAGTTGGTTCTTTCCTACGAACTGGATCGCTCTATCGAACGAACTCGCCAATGCCAACAACTGCAAGTGATAGAATGGGAATTCTACACCAATAATAAATCCCCCCTCCTTTTGAAAGCCTCTTGTTTTCCTCAACCTTCAGGAACTGTTGCTGTTTTTATCGAAAACCAACAACCTTTGGTGGAACTTTCTCGCTCCCGCGATCGCGCTTTTGCAGATCTCACCCACGAACTTAGAACCCCACTCACCTCTATCTCCCTGGTAACAGAACTGTTACTTCAGCGTCTGGAAAATTCTGAACGCCACTGGGTTGAGCGCATGTCCAAGGAAATTCATCGCCTGATTGATTTAGTGCAACAATGGCTCGATATCAGTCGCTTACAGGAAAATCCTAGCCAACATCTTCAGTATGAGTCTATCCTATTGGGGGATTTAATTGTTGCTACCTGGGAAACTCTCTCTCCTCTAGCCGGGCAAAAAGAAGTAGAGCTGACTTATAATGGTTCCTCCTCTATCCAACTGGAAGGGGATCCTCATCGCCTAACTCAAGTATTTCTCAATTTATTCCATAATGCCATTAAACATAGCTACCCCCAAGGAGAAATAAGGGTGGAAGTCCAAAGGGGATCGGGTGTTACTATTAATATTATAGATTCCGGCTCCGGTTTTCAGGCGTCAGACTTACCCCATATATTCGAGCGACTATATCGAGGAGATCCTTCCCGCACCAGACAACAATCAAAAGAACATGAAGGTAGCGGTTTGGGACTGGCGATCGTCCAGGAAATTATCCAAGCTCATGGTGGTTCCATTGAAGCTCAAAATCATCCAGAAACTGGCGGTGCATGGCTGCAAATTATTCTACCCCAGAGCTCGGTACAGGTGTAGGTTTTTAATATTTCGGTTGAGGCGCTTCGGGCTGAGCGTCTGGATTCGCCTTCCCCTTCTATTATCCCTGACTAATTGCTACAAACCGGAGTCTCTGTGAATAGTTACAAGATCTCAAACGCGAAATTATAGAATGACTGTAGTAATTTACGAACATGGTAAGCCTCAAATCAAAAGAGTGGAGGCTTTTTGCATCTTAAGGGATAAAAAACTACTAAGTAATGATGAGCTGTTCTCAGAGACATTAAATCATTTAGACAAGATGATCAAAGAAGGACATCCAAAGGTAACACAGAATGCTTTAAACAATTGTCATGGTGACTGGTATGAATGGATGTTAGCATGTAGCGCTTGGAATTTAAGGATCAACAGTAATAAAAAAGCAATAGCATTATTACTCCTTAATATAAGCCGTTTTGATGTGGTTAGCCTTTATACCGACAATTTATATAATCACATCAGTGATTTACGCCAAAAGGTGAAAAGTATTACAAATGTTCACCTCATCACCTCTAATCCCGATTTCGTTATTATTGATCCCGATGGGATAGAACTCGATCAGTCATTTGACCATCTCATTACCGAATTTACTACTGATACAATTCAGATATTAGAAGAATCATACAGATACTTTATCGGTAAATGTCTGTTTGAGAATATTATTGGTTATTTATCGATTAAAACAAGTTTAAGACCTGATAGGAGATTGCAAATTGCCCATGAGGGAAGTTTGATGAAAGCGACTTATATTCATTTGCAGACGCGAGAATGGATAATTAATCCAAGAGGTCTAAAATATTATGCAGCTTCAACAGAAGTTGGTGATGCAGATAGAAATGCTTTGAAAACTGTAGCGACACATTCTATAACAAATGTTCAAAGCCTGCCACAAGCAGCAGTTGATGAGGTTTTTGTAATAAACTCTTTAATACAAGCCAATCAAGCCTTTGATAAAATTTTATCAGTTTAATCATAAATCGTATAAGAGCCTATTCAAGAAATCACTCACTGTATTGGCAATCCCTAAAGATGCCAAGTAGGGTATCCCATTACCAATAGTTTTAAACATATTGGATAAAGACATGTTCTCAGGCAAATAAAACTCTTTTGGCATTGATTGTATTGCTAAAGCTTCTGCTGCTGAGAGTCTCCTATTTTTATAAGGATGTAAGTGAACCTCATTATTCCCATAAGCTGCGGTAGGTGAGTACCGCCATCGATGTAAACGTTTATATGACTTCTTTCTATCATCACCTTCACCAATGATTTTCATCTTTGCCAACCCCGCCCTAGGTACAAAATGGTGAGATGCATTAGGATGATTTTCAACATCATTCTTCTCAAACCAATGTTGAATAGTAAGCTTAGATAGATTGAGTAAATGTTTAGGCATAGGCTTATAGCTTCCCTCCTGGTAATCTTCTACAGAAGGCCATATAGACTTATCCAAAACTTTCTCCTTATCATATTTAATATATTTTTCCCAGTTAAAGGCCATATTCTTAAAAGTGAGTTGACTGGAATATGGGATATATTTTTTCCTTATGCCAAACATGATAATTCGATCTCGATCTTGTGGCGCTCCAAATTCAATACAATTTGTTAGCCTTTCAGTAATAAGATAATCCTCATTCATCAGTCCCTGCTTTATCTCTTCATAAAACTCTCTGTGGCGTTTAGTTCTCCATAATCCTTTTACATTCTCAAAAACAAAGAAATCCGGTTTATTGTTGATAACAAGATCAATATAGATTTTAGTCAGCTTACCATTCTTACCATCTTTCCCTTTATTTTTACCACCCACCGAAAAATCGGGACAGGGTGGGCCACCAATAAAACCGAAGAGATAATATTTGGTTCTCACATCCTCTATTAGCTTTTTAAGATATAATTTGCCAGCCCCTTGCATAAAATATTCTATGCTGTTAGAGCTGTAACCATATTCAGGGGGAATAATCTTTAATTGGTTTCTTGTGTATTTATAGGCATCTAGGAAAGGCAAATGATTTTCATTAACAAACTTTATATCGAAATCGCTATGTTCAAATCCTAAATCGAGGAAACCACTTCCAGAGAAAAATGAGAAAACTGCTAATTTTTCCATACTGAGAATCAAGTAATCTTTGATGATACTTGGCCATCTAAGGTTTACTAATATTATACGCACTCAGTGCCTATAGTCAAGTACGAATTCAGGTTTTGTGTATTTATTTATAAGTTTAGGAGAGGGGAGGGCGGAATTAATGTTATAGTTATGGAATGGACAACAAAGAAGAGATAGAGAGGTGAGAAGTTGAGAGGAGAAGACCCGCATCCCAAGCGGCATCAGTTCATTCAAGCTTGACGCACCAGCTTTGGGTCTCAGTCCCAGGCTGGCTGTGAGTTTGTGGCACGGATGTTGACGGTGGCTACTTCCCACAAGCGGCGATACCGTTCTGTTCTCGACTTTTCCCACTTGTGAATAGTTACAATATGTTAGAGGGAACAACTCACTTTCAGCGATGTCTACGGCGATTAAAGCAAGATGTTTTGCGCATGGGAGCTTTGGTGGAAGAATCCTTTCGCCTCAGCCATCAATGTTTATTTACGGGCAATCTGGAAGTAGCCAAAGAATTTAGCTTGCGGGATAAGCGCATCGACAAATATTATCGCAAAATCGAGGAAGATTGCGCTACTATTATAACCCTGCAAGCACCTGTAGCCAAGGAATTGCGTATTTTGAGTGCCTTTATGCAATTGGTACGAGACTTGGAGCGCATTGGGGATTATGCTCAAAATTTGACGGAAACAGCAGTCAAGCTCTTTCCTTATCCCCCTCATCCTGTTATGAAGGAAATGGAGCAAATGTCTAATTACGCTCAGGGAATGTTGCTTTATAGTCTCCAAGCATTGGGGGAATTAGATGGGACCGCAGGGCAAATTGTACATCGTCTAGATGATGAAGTAGATGCTGCCCACGATAGAATATATCAAACTTTGGCGGCTGATCGCGATATTCAAGAGGTAGTCGAACCAATTTTACTTTTAGCTCTAATAAATCGGGATTTGGAAAGAATGGCGGATCATGCTACGAATATTGCCCAAAGAGTCTCTTATATTGTGAACGGCTATCGAGAATAATTTATAGCAGGGCACAAAAGTTTCGCGCAAAGCCGCAAAGTAGCCGCTCGAAAGACTCGCAGAGAGCGCAAAGTGGTTGCACCTCTAATCTCAAAATTTAACCTAATTTTAACTTTAAGTTAACTTTGTTATTACCTATAAATAAACTAGCTGGTTTACCAAAGGTAAAGTGTAGCCATGTTAATATCTCTTGACCCAACAAATACTTATTTAATGCTATAAACTTGATTTGATGTTATGTGATACAAGCAAGCATGAACATGCCTAAAGGTAAGAATTGTCAATAAAAGGTTTTTATTTTGATAATTTTAAAAACTTATTGACAAAAGCTATTATCTATATTATCATGGCAATAGTATTGACAAATGGTGAACACAGACATCTAAATCGAGGTGTGAGGAAAAAAATGTTCTCGAAATTACTGAAAATAACACCTGCCGTATTGGCAGCTTCTTTGTTGGTAGCCAACAGCTCCCTGGCACAAACACCCAGCTCCGATAGGGATCTATTAGAGCAGCTCAACCGCTACAGCGGGGAAATGGATCAAGTGAATAGCGTCCGGGAGTTAAGGGACGTTGCTCCGGGACATTGGGCTTATGATGCGCTGCGCAACTTAATCGAACGCTACGGCTGCATGCGGGGCTACCCAGACAGAACCTTTCGGGGCAATCAAGGAGTAACCCGCTATGAATTTGCCGCCGCTCTCAATCAATGTTTGCAAAGCATCGAGCGGTTAATTGTAGCCAGCGAAAGCCAACGCCCTGGTTCTTCCCCCGTCAGCAGTGGAGATTTACGTGGCATTCAACGGCTAACCGCAGAGTTTGAAGCAGAATTAGCAATTCTGAGCGCTCGGGTAGATGATTTGGAAGGAAAGGTTGATTTTCTCGAAGACCATCAATTTTCCACCACTACTAAGCTGAAAGGGGAAGTAATCTTTACCCTAGCTGGTGCTTTTGGGGATGAACAGGCTAATAGTACAGATCCAATTGACGACAATATTACTTTCAGCGATCGCGTTCGTTTGAACTTCGATACCAGCTTCACCGGAAAAGATCGCCTGCGTACTCGCTTATCCGCAGGAAACTTTACCTCTCTTGCTAGTGCTACAAACACTGACTCTGCTCGTTTGGGGCATGATCAACAGGGTACACGAAGTGATGATGGACGACTAAATAACAATATAGAACTGGATGAGTTGATTTATCGTTTCCCCGTGGGGGATAAAACCCGCATTTATGTGGGGGCAAACGATTTTTCAATTAATGATGTTTTCCCTGTCTTGAATCCCTATTTAGCCAGTAGTGGGGGCGGCGCTCTTGCTCGGTTCGGACGGCGGAACCCCTTGGTACATCGTGCTCCTGGGGGAGCTGGTGCAGCAGTCCAGCATAAATTCAGCAAGCAATTCAAAGTATCCGCTCTCTATCTAACTACTAGCAATGATGCTGCTAATCCTGCCTCTGGTGAAGGATTGTTCAATGGCACTTATAGCGCTGGGGTTCAGTTAGATATTGCCCCCACTGAGAACTGGGATCTGAGTTTGACTTATCTCCGTAGCTTTGAAACCGGCGACGATGTCAACTTGACAGGGAGTACGGGAAGTGGTAATGCCAAGCGACCTTTTGGTCGTGCTGATACGGAGGCCAATCATTTTGGCATCAACACTAATTATAAAGTGAGCGATCGCTTCAATGTAGGTGGCTGGTTCGGTTTAGTAGATGCTCAACAAGCTGGGGCAAATAATAGCGCCACTATCATTAACTGGTCCGTCAATTTAGCCTTCCCCGATTTGGGTAAAGAGGGGAATGTGGGGGGGATAATTTTCGGTCAGCCTGCCACCGTTACCTCAGCAGATGGTACAGCAGTAGAAGATCCTGATACTGCCTTCCATGTTGAAGCCCTCTACAAATATAAGGTGAGCAAGAACATCTCAGTAACTCCTGGAGTGTACGTGATTTTCAACCCAGAGAGCAATTCCGACAACGATACCATCGTGGTAGGAGCAGTAAGAACTACCTTTAAGTTCTAGGTATTGTAGGGTGGGCATTGCCCACCTTGCCAGTAACATTGCCCATCTTGCCAGTAACAATACTTACGAAAAGCGCACCAAGTCAATAACATTGTCGTGCCACGCTTCGGTACCTTGACACTCACCGTTACCCTGCCAGATAAAGTTTACCAAGAGTGCAACGACACAACTGGAAATGCCACAGCAAATCAAGACGATCGCCTCAGTTTGTTACTAGATAACCAACAGGGGGGAACTCTCTCAAAAAGGGAGCGCGGTGAACTATCAGCCTTAATGGAACTCTATCAAGAAGGGTTGCTGCGTAAAGCACAAGGCTTAAGAGAAGCAGTCAAACGAGGACTTATAAAACCATTAGCACCATGAGTTCTGGTAGAATATCATCAGAACTGCGGGGACGTATTCGAGAACAAGCAGGGGATCGCTGTGGTTATTGCCGCAGTTTGCAGAAATATGTTTTGGGAAGATTAAAGATTGAATATATTATTTCTACAGTAAGTGGAAGAAAGAAAAAATGTCAAAGTTATTCTGGCAACTAAGTAAAACAGCTACAGCAGTAATCGCCGCTTCCATATTAGTGGCTAATGGTAACGTAGCAGCCCAAACCACGTCAGGAGAAAAGAACGTCTTAGAACTAATAGATCAAGAGCAAGACTCTATGGGGCAAATAAATAACGTCTTTCAGTTGCGGGATCTCAGTCCAGATCACTGGTCATTTGACGCCCTGCGAAACTTAGTAGAGAAGTATCAGTGTCTGAGTGGATTTGAAGACGGCACCTTCCGAGGGGAACTGATGTTGAACCGCTATCAGTTCGCCGCAGCTTTAAATAAATGTCTAGCATCCATTGAGCGCTTAATCCAAACCAGCGCTCAATCCAATCCCAGAAGCGAGGAACGGGTTAGACTTGGAAATCGGGAATTGCGTCAAATCAAAAGGTTAACAGAGGAGTTTGAAGCAGAATTAGCAGTTCTGGGGGCTCGGGTAGACGACTTAGAAGGAAAGGTGGATTTCCTAGAAGAACATCAGTTTTCTACAACCACCAAGCTACAAGGGAAAGTAATATTTACTCTAGCAGGTGCTTTTGGGGATGAACAGGCAGTTCCAAGTGGCACAAGAGCAACTACCGCACCACCAATTAATGACAATATTACCTTCAGCGATCGCGTTCGTTTAAATTTCCAGACTAGCTTCACTGGAAAGGATTTACTGCTCACCCGCCTCCAAGTTGGAAACTTCGTAAGGTTGGACACAGGTGTAACTGGGACAGATATGACTCGCTTGGAGGATGACACAGTCGGAGACAACAATGTTCAATTAGACGATTTGTGGTATCGTTTCCCGGTGGGAGATCAAACCCGCATCCATATTGGGACAAGTTCCCTGGACTTTGATGATATTTTCAATGTCTTGAATCCCTACTTTGCCAGCAATGAAACAGGCGCACTTTCTCGGTTTGGACGACTGCACCCATTGGTACATCGTGGTTCAGAGGGTACAGGAATTGGTGTTAATCACAAAATTAGCGACCAATTTAAAATATCTGCACTCTATTTAGCAGATACTAGCTTGGCTTCTAACCCCAGTCAATCACAGGGATTGTTTAACGGTGCTTATAGTACTGGTGTCCAGCTAGACTACGCCCCAACAGAAGATCTAGATTTGGCTTTCATCTATTTACACAGCTATCAACCAGATGGCTCGGTTAATGTTTCCGGTGGTACTGGGAGTCAGTTTGCTAGCGCTCCCTTCATAAACCCCGACCAAACGTCAGCAGCAACTTCAACAGATCGCTTTGGCATAGGGGCAAATTGGAAGGCGAGCGATCGGATTAATATTGGTGGTTGGTTCGGTTTAGCACTGGCTAATTTGGAAACGCAAGTTCAGGACGCGCCATCAGATTCCAGTGCTACAATCATTAGCTGGTCAATCAACGTTGCTTTCCCAGATCTAGGTGGGGAGGGAAATGTAGGGGGACTAATATTTGGCATGCCGCCCAAAGTAACTGACAGCGATCTGAATTCGCGAGTAGATAACGACTCTTCCTTCCACATCGAAGCCCTGTATCGTTACCAAGTCAACGAAAATATCCACGTCACTCCAGGACTTTATGTTATCCTAAATCCAGAACACAATGAAGATAATGGGACAATATTTGTAGGGGCGCTTCGGACCACCTTTAAGTTCTAGCTCAAAACCCTCAAAAAATGCCCGTACAGCTGACCCGGATAGCTATATAATGGGAAATTGTGACTAAATAAGGGGAAAGAGCAATGAATGCAGAAGCGATTATTCGCTCCATCGAAGCAGAACACCTAAAAAATGACTTGCCGCAAATCTACGTCGGCGATACAGTGCGGGTAGGGGTGAAAATTAAAGAAGGGAACAAAGAAAGAGTTCAACCCTATGAAGGCACAGTAATCGCCATGCGAAACGGGGGGATAAATGAAACAATTACCGTGCGGAAGATATTCCAGGGTGTTGGTGTAGAAAGAGTATTTCTGCTCCACTCCCCCATCGTAGATAAGATAAAGGTGGTTCGGAGTGGTAAAGTAAGAAGAGCGAAGCTTTATTACCTGCGGGATCGCGTTGGCAAAGCTGCTCGGATCAAGCAAAGGTTCGAGCGCCCTATTTAATCCAGACTCCGGCAGCGCAAGGAAAAAATAAAACTTGCGCTATAATCTAAACTAAGATAGAATAAAAGTGAAGTGCGCTCTTAGTTCAGTTGGTAGAACGCTGGTCTCCAAAACCAGATGTCAGGGGTTCGAGTCCTCTAGAGCGCGTAGTCCTTGCCATGAGAAAAGTTAATTTTTAATTTAATTGTGTTATAATAGAGAACAGACTAGGGAGAGGGGACTGAAGGTGGCCAAAAAAGAAAGTACCGAGACCAAAAAAAAAACCAATGATTTTAACCTAGCTAAATTTGTCGGTGAAACAAAAGAAGAACTGAATAAAGTAGTTTGGCCTTCTCGCCAGCAGTTATTCAGCGAGTCAGCCGCTGTCATCTTAATGGTAATTTTGGTGGCAACAACCATTTCTCTAGTGGATAAATTATTTGCATGGGGATCGGGGATTGTATTTGGATGAGTTTTGCTACTGATGGAATGGACGAACAAGGACAGGAACTTGATTTTGAGCAAAAGCCTCGCTGGTATGCAGTGCAAGTAGCCTCTGGCTGCGAAAAACAGGTCAAAATAAACCTGGAACAGCGTATTCATAATCTGGATGTAGCAGATCGCATATTGCAGGTGCAAATTCCCAAAACCTCCATCGTCAAAATCAAGAAAGATGGCTCCCGGCAACAGGTAAAAGAAAAAGTCTTCCCAGGCTACATCCTCATCGAAATGATGCTGGATGATGAAGCGTGGCAGGTGGTGAAAAGCACCCCTCACATCATTAACTTTGTCGGGGCAGAGCAAAAACCTCGCTATGGTAGGGGCAGAGGTCACGTAAAACCACTACCCCTATGTAATGCAGAAGTAGAGCGAATCTTTAAACAAGCAGAAGCTGAAGAGGTCCCAGTCCAAATCGATCAACAAGTGGGAGACAAAATTTTGGTACTATCCGGTCCCTTTAAAGATTTTGAAGGGGAAGTGGTGGAAGTGTTCCCAGAAAGGAACAAATTAAGAGCACTGCTGTCAATTTTTGGGCGAGATACTCCAGTAGAATTGGAAATCAATCAGATTGAGAAACAAAATTAATGGCCAAGAAAGTCGTAGCACTGATAAAATTGGCGTTGCCTGCCGGAAAAGCTAATCCAGCACCCCCCGTGGGGCCAGCATTGGGTCAGCACGGCGTCAATATCATGGCGTTTTGTAAAGAATACAACGCCAGCACTGCTAACCAAGCAGGGATGGTAATTCCAGTCGAAATTTCTGTCTATGAAGACCGGAGTTTTACCTTTGTCCTCAAAACCCCCCCAGCATCGGTACTGATCCGCAAAGCAGCAAGGATAGAAAAAGGCGCCAGCGAACCCAACAAACAAACAGTTGGCACTATTACTAGGGCCCAATTACAGGAAATAGCCCAGACGAAAATGCCCGATCTCAACGCTAATGATATTGAGGCAGCAATGAAAATTGTGGCCGGAACCGCCCGCAATATGGGTGTAGCTATACAGTGACCAGTAATTAATTGTTTTTGCCTAACATACTAATATTATTTAGTTAGGCAAAATAAAAATAAGCGTAAATCGCTTTGTAAAGAAATAATGGGGAGAGGCATTAGCTTCGTTAACCACCCAAGGAGAAAAAAATGGCAAAAAAATTGTCACGCCGACTGAGAGAAGCTTTAGCAAAAGTTGAACAAGATAAAGCCTACGAGCCTTTGGAGAGCCTTTCGCTGCTCAAAGAGACCGCTACAGCTAAATTTAACGAAACAGCAGAAGTTCACGTCCGTTTAGGTATCGACCCAAAATATACTGACCAGCAGTTGCGCACTACGGTAAGTTTCCCCAAAGGAACAGGTCAAACAGTAAGAGTAGCAGTAATTACCCAGGGGGAGAAAGTAACTGATGCAAATAACGCAGGAGCAGATATAGTTGGTTCCGAAGAACTGATTGAAGAAATCCAAAAAGGAAGAATGGATTTTGACCTGGTGATTGCCACCCCGGATATGATGCCCAAAGTAGCAAAATTGGGACGGTTGCTGGGTCCAAGGGGTTTAATGCCCTCTCCTAAAGGAGGCACCGTGACTAACGATCTAACAGGAGCGATCGCCGACTTTAAAGGGGGTAAACAAGAATTTCGAGCCGACAGAACCGGGATAGTTCACGTCATGTTCGGCAAAGCTTCTTTCCCAGCAGAAGACCTCCTGGTCAACTTAAAAGCCTTGCAGGAAACCATTGACCGAAATCGTCCCAGCGGTGCAAAAGGTCGCTATTGGCGCAGCGTGTATGTCTCAGCTTCCATGGGACCGTCAATCCAGGTGGATGTTAGTGCTTTGCGAGATTTGAAGTTGACTGAATAAGGATAATTTTGATACAATTTGCCAACAACAATCAAAAACCAACAATCAACCCAAGACAGCAGGTGCCAAAAGCTTAATTTCCTGCCGAGGTGGATACCAATACTCCCATAGTCAACCATGGGAGGCGAGTAAAACCCCGGCGAAATGCTAGGGGTTTAATTTTGTCTGCGCTCCCCCAAAAGGAGGTGAGAAGAGAAATGGGAAAAAGTCGGAAAGAGAAACAAGCCTTGGTGGCGGATATCAAAGAAACGTTGAGTAATTCTCAACTAGCCGTGGTTATTGACTACAAAGGGCTATCGGTGGCAGAAATCACCGATTTGCGCGATCGCCTGCGCCCCACAGGTGCCATTTGTCAGGTGACCAAAAACACCTTCATGCGCAAGGCGTGTGAAGAGGATGAAAACTGGCAGCCAATGACCCAATTTCTGGCAGGTTCATCAGCCTTTCTGCTGGTCAAAGACGATATTGGCGGTGCAGTTAGGGCTTATCAAGCATTCCAAAAAGACACCAAGAAAACAGAATTTCGCGGTGGCGTAATGCAGGGTCAAGCCTTAAACGAAGAGCAAGTAAAGGCGATCGCCGACTTGCCTTCTAAGGAAGAACTGATTGCCCAAATTGCTGGCGCCCTCAATTCTATTGGCACGAAACTGGCACGGGGTATCAACGAAGTGCCTACATCCCTGGCACGGGGTATCAACGAAGTGCCTGCATCTCTTGGTCGCGTTGTGGGAGCCATTTCCACCACTGATAAAGAGTAAACATTGTTTTTAATTTCAAAGGAGGAATCTATTGATGTCTGCCACAACTGACGAAATCTTGGAAAAGCTCAAATCCCTAACTCTGCTAGAAGCATCAGAATTAGTCAAGCAAATTGAAGAAGCATTTGGCGTCAGCGCTGCTGCTCCTGCTGGTGGGATGATGATGATGACACAAGGTGGTGCTGGTGGTGCTCCTGCTGAAGAAGAGAAAGAAGAGCAAACCGAATTCGACGTTATTCTCGACGAAGTTCCCAGCGACAAGAAGATTGCCATTCTCAAGGTAGTCCGGGCCATTACTGGTTTAGGTCTGAAAGAAGCCAAAGAAATGGTAGAATCAGCTCCCAAGGCAATTAAAGAAGCAATTGCTAAAGAAGAAGCCGAGGAAATCAAGAAAAAGCTCGAAGATGCTGGTGCCAAAGTCACCATGAAATAAACTTACTACAACTCGATCCACGATGGATCGAGTCTTTCGAGCGGCTACTTTGCGCCTTTGCGCGAGACATCCTCAAAGAATCATTCCCTAAAGAACGTCCCATTCACTTGCAATAATCGTCCTGTCCTAGAATCTTGGAATCCGGGACTCAGGTGATATAAAGCAAACCCCATTTCTTTGAGTTTATTTAACATCTCCTCAAAGAGCATTTGTCCCTCATAAAGAGGAACAATAGAGAGTTCTAAGTGAATTCCCTTGATTTTCGAGATAATCTCATTTGCTCCTTTGAGAACTTGCTCCTCATAACCTTGGGTATCTATCTTGAGCAAAATTCCTGCCATACCATCCATATATTGAGCTGCTGCATCTGAAAGCTTCATCAATTAGAGTCGAGGGAGACGTTACCGCCTCGCCCCTCTCCTACGAACTGTACATGAGACTTTCACCTCATACAGCTCAGGTGCTTCTATACCTTTACGGCGCGCTTTACGAGTCCGTCTTTAATGCGCTTGCGGTGTATCGCTTGCGCCTGGTGACATTCCCGATGGAGAGCAACTAAATTCTTACGTTTCCAGTTGTTATGGTTGCCGTCAATGTGGTGCAACTCCACGACACCATCCATCTCCATGAACTTACGGTTGCAATGCGGACACTTACCCTTCTGTCGTTTAATGGCTTTGGCGGTTGGCCCACTATATAGATTGGAATTCCGGCCAACCCAATAGGGAATATTCCCATCGTAGGGTGAGGCATCACCTTTGACCATTACGTGGCCATTGACTTTCCAGGGAATTGCAGGGAAAGCTTTCTTAATCTGCTCTGATGTGAGCTGGCGTTTAGCCGCTCCTAAGGGTTTACCCTTGGTAGCCAGACGTCTTGCTTTCTCTGCTTCCTTAATTGCCATCCTGCGTTTTTCTGCTCTTAGTTTGCGCCATAACCATATCCGCAGTGACCATAGGGCGTGTTTATTCATATCGCAGCTTTTATGGTATTGCCTCCAACCTCGGACTTGTGACTCAATCCTTTTTAGGCGAGCTTCCGTGGTTGCACCATTTCTCCAAGTGGCTTTAACCTTGGCCTTTATGTCCGCATAATTCTCGGAGCTCGGTGTGGACTTAAAGACTCCACGGGAATTGACACGAAAGCGCCACCCCAGGAAATCGAATCCTTCCGTAGCTTTACTCACCTTAGTCTTGGTTTCGTTAATTCGTAGCCCTCTGGACTTTAGAAATTCGTCGATATCTTCCCGTAGCTTCTTGGTGTCGGCTCCGGGTTTACAGATAAAGACCGCATCATCTGCGTAACGTATACCCCTTATGAGAGTGCCATCTCGGCGTCTCTTTTTCCATTGGTCAGACCCTAGGTTCTCGAATCCATCTAGGGCGATATTGGCCAGTAGGGGTGAGATAACCCCGCCTTGGGGGGTACCCTTCATACTGGAGGGATATTCACCACGAACGCCTGCTTTTACAGCTCTCTTTAATCCCTTTAAGGCTTCGATTGGTAGGACTACTCCATCGAGCATGACCTGGTGGTCAATTTCGTCAAAGCACTTACTGATGTCTGTTTCCAGTATCAGCTTGTCCTTGCCGTTACACGTCTTCTTAAGTTGGTCAAAGATGAGCTTTTGTGCGTCCGCAGTACAGCGACCGGGTCGGAAGCCGTAGCTTCTTTCTCCGGCAGTTGCCTCGTAAGCTGGCTCGGCTGCTAACTTTAGTAGTGCCTGCCACGCCCTGTCAGCTATTGTTGGGATGCCTAATCCACGAGTTTTGCCGTTAGGCTTGGGGATATTTACCCTTCTCAGTTGTTGGTGTTTCCAGTGGTACCAGTGCTTATTCAGCCTTTGGCATAACACTAGACGCTCATTGGTAGAAAGCGCTGTTTTTCCATCAACTCCGGGGGACTTACGCCCTGTGTTCAGCTGTGTTACTTGTTTGACGGCCAGAGCTTGAGCTGCACGACTCTGTAATAGGAGCCGTTGTAAACGTTTGACTTTGGCTTTGTGCTTGTCCTTTTGCGCTTTGAAGATACACCGCTGTAACCGAAATACCTGACCTCGGAATCTCTTCCATGGCACGTCTTTCCAGACATCGTCAGCCCTCCGGCCAATCTTCCCCGCCAGCAGGAATGCTGCTAAGTGGAGCCTCAAGGCTTTTAGACTGCGGTATTCGATTGAAGTCGGGTTAGTGATATTCACAATTTGACCTCGTTAGTCGCTCTGATAATTACGTTGGGTATCTTCTCTGTAGAAACCATCGGGCAGTTACGCCCTCTCTTACCCTCGCTTTTCCGATAGGCCGTTAATCAGGCGACCCCACCACTCCTGCTCCTGCGCACACGGCAGTCAGGCATTGTTGGGTTTGGAACCCCCTGTTTCCGTGGAAGTTGAGCGAGTTTTTACTCGTTCCGAATGAACTATTGTTACGAACCCTTGGGAACTCATCCATTGACCTATCACCAACTCAGGAATGTAAGTGCTTTGTAGTTGCCTTACGAGTTTCTTTCGGTGTTTCTTCTGTCGTAGGTAACGGTCTTCCGACAGTGTCGAAACTTAGGTCTTTTCTCAGATGATTCACGTTAAGTTATCCCGGTGTTCTCCCTGTTAGCGGAAGTGTCTCTGCCTAACCGTTTGGCCGCACTTTACCGCCCTGCTGCCAGCTTCAGCCTGATGATTAATCTCACTGTGGCCAGGTAAGGATTCACATGATTCCTTCATGGGAGAGGCTTGGTTGCACAATTTCTGACTGTGTCCTCACTCTCATAGTTCATTCAGTTGTCAAGGTTCGGTAATCCTGGATAAGAATCGTTTATCCGTTTTCAGCCCCTTTCGTTGGCTTAGATTATCGGAGACGGTGTCCCGGAACCTTGCTCCTGTTTATGTTTGGCTTACGCCGCGACCTTCACAGGAAACGAGCCGCACCCTTAACTGTTTCTGAATCAACATAGGTTGAATTCGGTTCAGCATCTATATGGGCCTGTAACATGGGTAAAATAGAACTACTGTGGGAATTCTTGGCTATATTAATCTGGATTTCTCCATTTTCATCCCCAAGAGCACATCTTTCAGCTATCTGCCATCTCTTATTACCTTTGCTATTTTCAATTAATTTTTCATAAGCAGAAGATAAAGGTTCAAAGGAAACGATATTACCTCCATAACCAATCTCGAATATTCGTTGAGCAAATTGTCCTGCATTAGCTCCCACATCAAGGATTAAATCGATGTTTTGGTAAGTTAGCCTTTTGAGAGCATATGCCCCTTTTTGTTTAGAGTTAATTGCCCTTGCTCGTTCCAATTCCATTGGAACGCGATAATATTTAACAATATCTAACCCTAGGGAATGAATAAATTTTTTGATTGATTTCTTCAACATAGTTCTCTAGAATTCTTTTTAACTAATATAGCAGATTTTGGTAATAATTATCTTCCTTTGACATCTGAATCTCCAGCAGTATTGGGGGTAATGACCAAGGGAGGCACGGTACAAAATGCTCTCAAGCGCCGATAATGGAAGATATAGACAAATTCTTAAAGTCCAGAGGGCTAAGGATAAATGAAGCTTCGTAGTCTTCTATTAGAGTCGAGGGGGATGTTACCACCCCGCCCCTCTCCTACGAACTGTACGTGAGACTTTCACCTCATACAGCTCAGGTGCTTCTATACCTTTACGGCGCGCTTTACGAGTCCGTCTTTAATGCGCTTGCGGTGTATCGCTTGCGCCTGGTGACATTCCCGATGGAGAGCAACTAAATTCTTACGTTTCCAGTTGTTATGGTTGCCGTCAATGTGGTGCAACTCCACGGCACCATCCATCTCCATGAACGGTCGGTTGCAATGCTGACACTTACCCTTCTGTCGCTTAATGGCGTCAGCGGTTGGGCCACTGTATAATTTGGAGTTCCGACCAACCCAATAGGAAACATTCCCATCGTAGGGTGAGGCATTACCTTTGACCATTACGTGACGGTTCACTTCCCCAGAAACTGATGGGAACGCCTTATCCACCTGCATTTTCGTTAGCTGGCGTTTTGCTGCTCCCTTCTTCATCACCTTGCCTTTGATGGCTTGGCGACGAGCTTTTTCGGCTTCCTTTTTGGCCATTTTGCGTTTGTCTGCTCTTAGTTTGTGCCATAACCAATGGCTCAGTGACCATAGGGCGTGTTTCGACATATCGCAGTGTTTATGGTAATTCCTCCAGCCTCGGACTTGTGACTCTATCCTTTTCAGGCGAGCATCCGTGGTTGTTCCGTTTTTCCAAGTGGCTTTAACCTTGGCCTTTATGTCTGCATAATTCTCCCAACTCGGTGTGGATTTGAAGACTCCACGGGAATTGACACGGAAGCGCCACCCCAGAAAGTCGAATCCATCCGTAGCTCTACTCACCTTAGTCTTAGCTTCGTTAATTTGTAGCCCTCTGGACTTTAAGAATTCGTCGATATCTTCCCGTAGTTTCCTGGTATCGGCTCCGGGTTTACAGATAAAGACCGCGTCATCTGCGTAACGTATACCCCTTATTAACGGTCTTCGCCGTTCTCTTTTCCATTGGTCTGTCCCTAGGTTCTCGAATCCATCTAGGGCAATATTGGCCAGTAATGGTGATATGACACCACCTTGGGGAGTACCCTTTGTACTGGAGGGGTATTCACCACGAACGCCTGCTTTTACAGCTTTCTTTAACCCTTTTAAAGCTTCGATTGGTAGGACTACTCCATCGAGCATGACCTTGTGGTCAATTTCGTCAAAGCATTTACTGATATCTGTTTCCAGAATCAGCTTGTCTTTACCATTTGCATTGCTTTTGAGATTGCTAAAGATGAGCTTTTGTGCGTCCGCAGTACAGCGACCGGGTCGGAAGCCGTAGCTTCTTTCTCCGGCAGTTGCCTCGTAGGCAGGCTCGGCTGCTAACTTGAGCAGCGCTTGCCACGCCCGGTCGGCTATTGTGGGGATGCCTAATCCACGAGTTTTGCCGTTTGGCTTCGGGATGTTTACCCTTCTCAGTTGTTGGTGTTTCCAGTGGTACCAGTGCTTGTTCAGCTTTTGGCAGAGTGTCAGACGCTCCTTGGTAGAAAGCGCGGTTTTGCCATCAACTCCGGGGGACTTACGCCCTGTGTTTAACTGTGTTACTTGTTTGACGGCCAGTGCTTGGGCTGCACGACTCCGAAGTAGGAGCCGTTGTAAACGTTTGACCTTAGCTTTTGATTGTTCTTTTTGCGCTTTGAAGATACCCCGCTGTAACCGAAATACTTGCCGCCGGAATTGCTTCCATGGCAGGTCTTTCCAGACGTCGTCAGCCTTCCGACCTATCCTCCCCACCATTAGCAGGACTGCTAAGTGGAGTCTCAAGGCTTTCAGGCTGCGGTATTCGGTTGAAGTCTGGTTAGTGATGTTCACAGTTTTGACCTCGTCAGTCACTCTGATAGTTACATTGGGTCTCTTCTCTGTAGAAACCATCGGGCAGTTACGCCCTCTCTTACCCTCACCCTTCCGATAGGCCGTTAATCAGGCGACCCCACCACTCCTGCTCCTGCGCACACGGCAGTCAGGCATTGTTGGGTTTGGAACCCCCTGTTTCCGTGGAAGTTGAGCGAGTTTTTACTCGTTGGGAACGAACTATTGTTACGAACCCTTGGGACTCATCCATTGACCTATCACCAACTCAGGAATGTAAGTGCTTGAAATTTGCCTTACGAGTTTCTTTCGGTGTTTCTTCTGTCGTAGGTAACGGTCTTCCGACAGTGTCGGATGTTAGGTCAATTCTTCAGATGATTCACGTTAAGTTATCCCGGTGTTCTCCCTGTTAGCGGAAGTATCTCTGCCTAACCGTTTGGCCGCACTTTACCGCCCTGCTGCCAGCTTCAGCCTGATGATTAATCTCACTGTGGCCAGATAAGGATTCACGTGATTCCCCTGCTCCTGCGCAGCCGCGCCTGAGCAGGCGGGAGAGACTTGGTTGCACGATTTCTAACCGTGGCCTCACTCTCATAGTTCATTCAGTTGTCCAGGTTCGGTAACCCCCGGCATCGCGGATGGCGAGGGAACGTTTTTCCGTTTTCAGCCCCTTTCAGGACTTATATGCTCGGAGACGCTGTCCCTAAAACCCTGCTCCTGCTTATGTTTGGCTTACGCCGCGACTTTCACAGGAAACGAGCCGCACTCTTCATCATCCTCTTCTACCATCAATTGCTCTTTTTCAGTCATCTCCTCATCTGTTTCATCCTCAGATAAAGCATCCACAACAGACATAAAGCGAGCATAGAAGTTTTTTACTTCTTCAGAAGCTTCCCCAGTGGCTTGAGCAATGAGATCGCCAAGATTCTGCCCACCAGGAAGTTTTGGACTACTAATACGAGGGTTTAAAACCAATGGCTCTGGCTCTACATTGACTTTAGCGCCTGCTGAGATGAGCAGATTGATGATTTCTGAGTTACCAATGCTGGAAGCTAAAGTCAAGGCAGTTTGCCCATTGCCATCTTTTTGATCCAGATCGATACCTGATGCTAGGAGTTGTTTAACTTGTTCAACATCAGATTTTTGAATTGCTGCAAATAGTTTTTCCATATTCTCAACTATAAAGATGGATACAAGCCCATTTAGCTAATTTTTGTTAATCACTTTGGCGAATGAATAGAAATGACTTTAGTCTCATTACTTTCCCGAGTAACTCGAATAAGTAAAGCGGCCAAGAATAAACTAGCAATAATGGAACTACCACCGTAACTTAAGAGGGGAAAAGGCAAACCAGTAGTAGGCAATCCTCCCGCAGCCACGCCAATATTGAGCAGGGATTGTCCCACCAAAAAAACCATACTGCCCATGGCTACCAATCGCTTAACGGGATGAAGGCACTTCATGGCTACCAGGAGGGCGATGGTACCATAAGCAATCAAGAGTAGCAATAAAGTTGCACTGCCGACGAAACCGAATTCTTCGGCAAATACAGAAAAGATAAAATCGGTGTACTGAATAGGCAAGAAAAATTGTTTCTGTTGGGATAAACCGTAGCCAGCACCCCAGGTGCCCCCAGAACCGATGGCTAACAAACTTTGAATCAGTTGATAGCCGTCTCCCCAAGGATCTGCCCAGGGATCGAGAAAGCTAGTAATGCGACGCTGCTGATATTCGTTAATGGTAATACTGAGAGTCCCAACCAGCAAACCTGCGATCGCCGTTGTGCCCAAATCAGCCAAAGGCAATCCCCCAGCGAGAGCAATGAGCCACAGACTCATACCGCATAAAGCAGTAGTACTTAAATTGGGCTGGAGCAAAATTGAAGCCAGCACTGCCCCAAAAAGGAGCAGCCAACCCAATCTTACCCACCAACTCAATCGCTCCCATTGTCCGAAAAGTCGAGCGCTTTGCAGCACTAGGAAAGGTTTAATTAACTCAGAAGGTTGAATCACAGATGGTCCTACCTTCAGCCAGCGAGTAGCCCCATTAATGGTAATGCCCAAACCAGGAACGTGAGTCAAGATAATCAACCCAAGAACAATGAAAAAAACCCAGTGGCTGATTTTCCAGAGATTGTCTAAAGGGGATTTAGTGACAATATTAAAGCCGATAAATCCTAGCAGCGCCCAAGCTAATTGTCGTTTAAAATAATATAAACCATCTCCGTAACCCACATCCCCCACAGGATAGGAGGCAGAATATAAAGCTACCAAACCAATAGATAGCCACAGGAAAGTCAACCACCGCAGTATTCTTGCACTCAGCCCCCAATGACGCACTGAGGTGTCAATAAAAGGAATTATATATCGTAGAACTTTTACCATGCAGAGTGCGCTTAATTTTATATCCTATTGCTCTAGAAAAGCTTTGAGTGCAGCTTTGTAGTTATTTCTTAACCGTGAGGAAACCAAACCACCCTGCTGAATCCTTTCAAGAATAGTAGCTGAACATGAGCCTTTCGGGATGGGGCTACCAGCCGTAATCAAGTTAGCTAGCTCTGTGGCATTCATTTCACGGGCAAATCGATAGGCAACAACAGACTCATGAACGATAAAATTTGGTACATCTGCGCCAGGTGAAAGAATACATGTAGTTTCGGAACTATTTCTTCTAGTCGTTACGTTAACAAACAAATAATTGCTCTGAGAGGTTTGTGCAATTGCAATATTAAAGATGCTGACCATTGGGAGGTGTATCTATCAAAAATGCATCTCCCAAATTAATAGTTATTAGCCCCATGCAAAGCCTCATCTAAGTAAGCTTCCCGACTAGCTTCTTGCCTAATCTCTTCTATCTCTTCATCAGTTTTACCCATATGGCGCAAAATATCTTCCACTAAAATTGGAATAGCTGAACCGTGAGGATTTTGCCATTCCGGAAGACTGTGAGTCCATTGGGCAACATCAAATGGATCAAGGTGTCCGAACTTTTGATAGACTTGATTCAGAATTTGTTCTTCTTCTTGACAGAGTTCTCCATCTCCCGGATCACTTCGTAGTGAAATGTTGTAATTTGAGTCACGGGGGTAAATAAATTTGGATCAAAGAGGTAGGGCGTCACCAACACGGACCCCCTTGATCAGATCATAAACACTGCTAAGAACAGGACCATAATCCATGGACACGTAGTGGTCACCAGTAATTGGTTGCTCTATGCGTTCCAGGGCAATACGATCAGCAACGTACAGCATTTTAAGCAAACCCAAGTACTTAATAGGCTTACTGTGCAGCTTCAAGAGTACCGCTGCCGCTTCAACAGCTTTTTCTGGATGAAACCGGAACTGGATTGATGTAACCATCTAAACGACCTCCATCATCTATATGAGAGTGCAACGTATTGAGAAATGCCAAAGCAATATACCAGAACAGACCTCTAAATTATAACATATCGACCCGGTTGATTGTGTTAGAGCCAGGAATTGCCATTGAACTCCATTACTCACACTGCCGTAAATCGTCGAAATCGGATATTCTTTTGCTGCGATGAACTACGCCGAGCCGCTACGCTGATCTCGGCGTTTCTGACGCTTCAACGCCCCTAGTTGCCTCATGCTTCCACAATTGGTAGAGCTAGGCGGATCCACATCTAAAGGGGGGGTGGGTTTGACCTCTAGCCCAAGCCAACATTACTTGAGCTGCATTGATATCTCTATCCTCTTGATGCCCGCAATGCTGACAAACTTAAAAGCAGATTTAACGCTGGCAATTGTTTTGAACTGGCTGTAGGGCATAGATGAAACTGAGAGAATAAAACTATAGCAATCCGGTATTCGTGCCCTGCTTCCCAGAGGCCAATTCTACCTTAACAATTGTACCGCCCATTTTCATGATGCGCTGCTGTTCCCGGAACCAGTTATCATAGGGAACCAGCTTGGTAAAGTAAGTATTTTGCAATTCTCGCTGGGTGCGGATTCTAGTTTGACTAGGCACGCAAGCAGTTATCTTAAACATGCGCATTGGTCGATTTATCCTTGTATTTTCTTATGTATTAAAATTTTATTATTAAACCAAACTACACAAAGTGAAGGTTGGAACTCTCCAGCTATAACTCACTCTCGAGGAACCCAACCCCCACCAAACTAAAGAAAGCGCCACAAGCAAGGCTTTGCTCAAGTTATTAGCTCAAGCCAGAGCTGATGTAGTCGAAATAGACACCCATTTCCTTGTCGGCACCAGGACCAACTAGAGCAGCAGTGACTTCCTTCATAGCCTGGATAGCTTGAACGGTGGAGCTGATGGGAACGCCCAGAGAATTGTAGGTTTCCTTCAGACCGTTGAGTACCCGCTCATCCAAGATAGAAGGGTCGCCAGCTAACATAGCATAAGTGGCATAGCGGAGAAAATAGTCCAAGTCGCGGATACAAGCAGCATAGCGACGAGTGGTGTACATATTGCCACCGGGACGAGTGACATCAGAATAAAGTAATGCTTTAGCCACAGCGTCCCTGACGATGGCCGCTGCGTTAGCGCTGATTACGCTCGCAGCCCGAACTCGGAGTTCCCCTGTTTCAAAATAGCCTTTCAGCTTGTCCATAGCAGAACCATCCAGGTACTTGCCCTGGACATCGGCGGAATTAATAACAGCGGTAATTGCGTCTTGCATAGTCTTGTTTCCTTATCTTACCTAGTGCAGCTTTTAAAACGGAGGCTGCCCTCAAAGCTTTGCCAATCGACAAAGCGCATTTGTCTTAAAATCCTGTTTTTCTTTGGAGTTAGGCGCTCTTAACCCGTCTCTTAGAGTAGAATTTCCCTACTCCATGGCGCCAATTACATAGTCGAAGTAAGAAGCTGCTTCGGCAGCATCTTCAGCAGACATCAAAGAACCCGCAATATCTTTCATTTCGCGAACGCTTTGAGCAACTGCACCTATGTCAGTGCCTAAAGACTTGTACATTTCCCGCACGCCCACCAAACCGATTTCGTCAATCGGGGTTACATCGCCGGAAACAACTCCATAGGTAATAAGACGCAGATAGTAATCCATGTCCCGCAGGCAAGTAGCAGTCATTTCTTCGCCGTAAGCGTTACCACCAGGAGAAACAACATCAGGACGCTTTTGGAACAGCCGGTCCCCTGCTTCTTTAACAATGCGCTCGCGAGACTCTGTCATAATTTGGGCAATCCGCAAGCGGCTTTCACCACCAGTGACAAAAGCTTTAATTCTATCTAGTTCCCCAGGACTGAGATAGCGGGCTTCAGCATCCGCATTGACGATTGACTTCGTGACTATACTCATCGATATCCTCCAATGAGACCAAAAAAAAATTAGACCAGATCTAGTTAAACTGGCATCTTAAAACTGGTTGCCGCTTTATGATTTCACAAATCGCCGCCTCAATCAACAGTCACAATAAAAAAAAATGCGACTTTGTTTTGGGTGCTTGGGGCCATCAAGCCAGCTTATTACCAGTTGGGTTGAATAGTTAGCCCACGGCAACCTAACCCCAATTATTCTGGGGCATTAAGAAGACCTATGAGGTAACTTCTTAATATTTTGTAACATTTTGACTCAGACCGCGCGGGGAAAAGGGAAAGAAGGGGTAAAGGGGAAAACTGGTCTTCCGATAGATTTTAGCTAACAAATGTTAACACTTGCTAACCAATGCACTACTGAAATAAGCCAGTAGAGGGGCTATCTCCCAATGCAGTCACTTAGAAAGTAACTGCTCTTTATTCTATTTTGTCAGCTTGGTTATCGCTGTGTTTCGGTACACCCGAAGGAGCAAATTACTCTGCCCCAGCTCCTTGAGTAACCGTGCAAGCAACTTTCACCGCACACGGCTCCTACGAGCTATGGCCCCTTGGTAGCAGTTTGCTATCTAAGCCCTTGACTATTTTTCCACTTATTTCGGTTCTCTTTCGAGCTCAAGCTTCCTGAATAGTCTTCCACTTTTTTTTTTTTCTCCCTTACTTTGCCTGCCTTTCATCGTCGCCCATTCAGGCGCGGTATTTAATTGTTACACGACAACAAGCGGCTTTTCAGGTCTCAAAGTTTCTCGCTCATTTTATTAACCTTGAGGGCCTGAAGGGCCAGAAAGTTAAATCAATGTGGGCAGTGTTTGGGCTGTTACCAGTTGTCGTTTCGTTCCCACGTCCTACCCGTAGTTCTACCCACCCCCGTCCCCTCCTAGCTACCAACCTAGGTGGTTACCTACGTTTCTCTTCGTTCCAAGTCCAAGATTGTGATCAGTTCTTTAGGTGCCATCAGTTCACCCACTGGCCCCCTGGGGAAGTCTTTCTCATAGCCAAAAGTAGACAGGGTTTTGATTACCAGTTCAAAAGCCCATTAAGGATGTCCCCATCCAGACTTTTCGCTGTACTCCTTTAGGTTAGATGCTTTTTACGACGGTTCACTTACCACCCCGGCATTGATTAATGGCGGGGGCTTCTGTTCACCATGGACTCTCCCTATTAGCGGCAGGGTCACTTTCGTCTCTGGTTCCGCCCCCCCGGCATTGATTAATGGCGGGGGCTTCATCTCCCGGAGACTATCCCGGCAATGGCTGCTTGATTTCACAGCTAGATGTGGTCAGATTAGGAGTCTGCAATCCCCGGCATTGATTAATGGCGGGGGCGGGACTTGATTTCTCTCACCCGCATCAAGCGACTTAGTTATCCTAGTTCAATTCCCTTCTCAGGGTTATATCCCCAGGCCCTGATTTATTCAAAGGCTAGCCGCGATTTCCTCAGGAACGAATCGCCTCCATATACCTAATTAAAAGCCTTTTGGCAATAGGTATTTACTACTAATGTCCAAGGCCGTTTTTAGATTATCTGTGAGCGAATGCAGCTTTTTGTTAGCAAATCAACCACGGTGTGTCAACCTCCAGTTAATTGTTCTGTCTTCCTTGTTACTTCCTTCCAAGCCCTATACCACTAAGCTTTAAACTGGCTCAAAGCTGGGTACGACAATTTCATCATCCTGCTTAGTCTGCTTGTTATACAGCTTCTGGGTATTGGGGAAGTTAGCAGCTGGGAGAGTAGGGAAGCGGCGATAGGGAACCGTATCCTCCCCAAAAACTTCCAGATACTCCAGACTGCTGACCATGGTCCCAATAAAGGCTCGCAAACCACTAGACGCAAGAATCTGATTGTAATACTGGATTTCCGTCTGATTGAGAGGTGCCCGTCCCAAGAAGTGCTTGGTACCCAACTCAATGACTTTGGTATTGGGGTAGGGGGTGTAGAACTCCTTAATATAGAGACCCGAGCAACCCAAAGCTTCGATAAACTCCTTGACGGTGATTTCCCCGTTGCTGAGTTTGCTCTCCAAAGAAGTAAATTCTTCTTGGACGATGAAAGCTGAGAGGTTTCGCTCGAAAATCTGCCGATAAGCAGCACCAATAGCATTTTCTACGGCTACCTTATCGTTGAAGTCGATGACTTTGAAAATCTTAGTCTGTTCCCGCTGAACGGCAACACCTTGATTAATGCGGAATTTCAATTCTGGCTCTGTGCGCATTTGTTTCACTTCGCCCAACTGGACAAAGCGGGGCATCTCCTTCTTATCGACCTTGGCGCCAATACCTTCGCCCAAAGTACCCGGTCGGATCATGCGCAATTGCATTCCTGCGGGAGTGACGTAGCGCTCGTAGGGAACGGTGTCTTCCCCAAATGTCGAGCTGTACTCTGTACTATCTATAATGGCATCCACTAAGGCATAGAAACCCTGCTTAGAGCAAATATCGAAGTACTTGTTTATCTCCTGACGTCCGTAGGTAGGACGACCCAAGAGGCGACGGTGAATGTACTCTACTGCCTTGACTACGTAATAGGGAGTCCAATACATACCTCGGAAAGTATCGGATTTGGCTAGGGTACGGACGAACTCCTTGACGGAAATTTCCCCCTGGCTGAGCTGCTGCTCTACCGCAGTATCCCCCTGACCTTCATAAACCTGGAAGCCAAACACTTGCTGATAGCACCCTCGAATGAGTGCTTCAGTGCTGAGTTGGTCGTCAGAGGATTTAAATACCTTCGGACCTAAAGAACCGGGAGCCACTCCTCGTGCGGAAGGATTGCCAATTTGGCTGTTGATGGCTGGACCCCGGTTAATTAAAATGCGCTGGGTATCCTTGCCAAAAGGAGCGGGACTGGTGGAGGGGTTGCGGGTTTCTTTGGGGAAAATGGCTCCAAACTGAATTTCCAGAGGGTCATTCCCAGAACCGTAAACGTGCTGATCCGGTAAGGGACTATCGTAGCTGGCAAAAGTGGTAATGAACTGAGGTACTTTGCGGAAGGGAGCGCTGTAGTTAAAGAGATCCTGCTGCATACCCCAGTTGCGGCACTCCTGAGCTTCAGTCCCCAGTCCCCTTAGGTAGGGTACGGTTTCTTCCCCAAAGTAGTCGGCGTATTCGTTAGAATCCACCAGAGCATTAACTAGGGCTGATTGTCCCCCAGCAGTGACAATGGCAAAGTATTTTTGGAATTCTTCTGGGGAGGAGACACCGCGACCGAGGAAGTGACGGAATGCTAGTTCCACCACCCGACTGTTGACGAAAGGTTCGTAGAATTGCTCCCGGTACAGGGGAGATTTACCCAAACGACGGACAAACTCTTTCATGGAGATGTCCCCATTTTTGACCTGGGATTCCAGATAGGATATGGACTGATTATAAGCCCGGGTAATGTCCCGTTCAAAGATTTGCCGATAGGTAGCTTTCACTACTGCTGTCTTTTCTTGGCTGGACAGACCGGGCTTCATGACAAATTTTTGCCGTTTTTGAGCTGCATTGAAGTAACTTTGAGGCAGTTGCAGCCCTTGTAGGTCAGGGGTGGGACGCTGTCGCAATTTATCAGCTGGGGTGGGTGTTTCAAATTCTTTAATTAGAATGTCAAAGTAGTAGCTGATAATTTCCTTTGCTTCAGGGTCGCTCTTGAAGTAATCAATAGAAGCAGCCCGCATTGATAGGAGGGCGACGATGGCAGCTGCTGAGGAGCAACCTTTTTCAATGGTTTCCCGCAATCCCCTGGTGTTGACTGTGAGGATATTGGGATCACCCGCGACGATAGCGTAGGTGACATAGCGCAAGAACCAAGACATATCTCGCAGAGACTTCTGCATATTGCTGGGTCCGTACTTAGAAACGTTGATGGGTCTGAATCCTGGGGGAATGCGACCAATAGGAGTGGAGCCTCCAAAGAGAGAGCGTAAACCGCTGAATATTCCGCCACCACTGCTGCTGCTCTTGGCTTCTACATAGGTGACGGTTCCCAGTTTCATCCCTTCTTTGACTTCTGTCGTCTCCGTGGTTGTGGCAGTTTCAACCGCTGGCTCAGGATCTGGGGCTGGTTTTTCCAGGTAGGCTAAGGGAGAACCCCCGGAGAAAATCCGGTTGGCAGCACGAGAAACGATTAAATCCGAGTTGTTGGAGAGAACCTGAGCAATGCCTAAACGCTTCGCCCCGGAGCGAAAATATGCTGTTAGTTCCCCCAGTTCAGCTCTTTCGAGAAACCGATCTTGTTGTTCCGCCTGGGAAATAGCCCCCAATGGTACTGTTTGATATAGCTGGGGAGTGGCTAATGAACTTCCACCGCTTGCTTTAACACTCATTGAAACAAATTTTTATATTAGACAGGATCTAGATTAAAGCTTTGAGTGCATCTTTTTGGATCTTTGTTAAGAATTGTATCTTTTTTGTTGGTGGTGAGCGGAAGTGTGGAGGTTGGGCGATCGGGGCGCAGAATAGGAGGCGCAGGATAGGAGTCAAAAGCCTAAAGACGGTCGGGTAAGGTTCAGGAATCGCTTCCTTCCCCTCCCCTAAGAACCGGACGTGACAGTTTCCTATCATCCGGCTCAAGCCTCACTTCAAGCCCTACTTGCTTGGATTTCTTGGAATGCACCTGCTTGTGACATGCTGTGTGCAAGTGCTGAAGATTGTCGCACTCATCTGAACCTCCATCCTTCACAGGTGCTATGTGATGGGTTTGAATTTCCTCACCGTTGAAGAGGTGCTCATGGCAGATTGGGCATTTCCAGTTCTGGTTGATGGCTATTTTCTCATATTTTGAGTTTTTAGCCCACCATTTTTTTCCAGACTGCGTTCGCCGCTTTGACCAATATTCCACCTGTTCGGGGTCGTCTGGGGAATAAGCTCCCTTAACTTTGATATGTCTTTCAATCGGGACACTTTTTATATTATACAAATCGTGTATTATTCTTTTGCCCCTCCGGTCTTTGCCTTCGTAGAAAAACACCCAATTTCTTTTGCCCCTTGTTCGGAAGTACTTTCCTTTGACCCATTTTCGTGATTTTTTGGGGTGTCGTCTTTTTGCCCAACGCCAGAGGTACCACCATACTCGGTTGTGTATATATGAAAAGGTTTCTTTGCTACATACTCCTCTGTAGTAATTCGCAAAACCTCTGAGAAGTGGTTCTATCTTACGGATGACCTGTTCTGGGGTTTTTGTTTTCATGCTGTCGATGGTTGCACCGACTTTCTTGCAGAGCTCTAATACCTTCGACTTCTGTGGCTTAATGATTAGTTTATCCCGTAGGATTCCATCATTTCCTTTAACCTCATAATGCCGTAGGTTAAACCCCAGGAAATCAAATCCGTCTCTTATATGTACTATCCGCGTCTTCTCATCACTAATCTCAAGACCTCGTTCTGACAGCCATTGATTTATCTGGATTTTCAATTCCTCCAAGGATTCCTTGTCCTTTGCAGTGACTACGAAATCGTCTGCATACCTGATGACGCCTACCTTTGGGTTACATTTGTTGATATATGTTTCTAACCCGTGGAGTCCGATATTTGCTAACAAAGGACTTATTACGCCACCCTGTGGAGTTCCTTTTTCAGTTGGGCTATATCCCTTCTTACTCTCGATAGATCCAGCTTTTAACCATCCATCAACCAAGGTATTTTCCCTGACTGCTGTCTGGATGGATTTATGGTCAATGTTGTCAAAGAAGCCTTTGATATCAGCGTCCAAAACCCATTTATCGTGCTTTCGCCATGTTCCGGTCTTCGTTTTATAGTCGCCGCGTAGTCTACTGAAACATTGTCCAATAGCATCTAGGCAACTTCGACCGGGTCTGAAGCCATAGGAGTTAGCTTCAAACTTGGCCTCCCATTCGGGTTCCAGTGCATTTTTGACTATTGCCTGAGCGACTCTATCTCTGATGGTTGGGATTCCAAGAGGACGTTTCTTACCATTCGCTTTAGGAATGTATACCCGTCTGGCAGGTTTTGCCTTGGGCATTTCCCAGTTATTGGCAAGTTTCACACGCTGTGCTGGGGTGTCTATGACCTCCTTATCTACCCCCGCTGTTCGTTTTCCGGTATTTACCTGTGTGATTTGTCTGATGCTCAGTAATAGGTTCGACCGACATCTTTTCATCAGTTTCTGTAAAGACAGTAATCGTCTCCACAGTCCAAGCTTTTGGGCACGAAATATCCGACCGCGTAAATTCCTAACAATCTTCTTTGTGCGACGCCAGTTAATGTCGCCCCACTCGGTAGATTGTCCGTTCAGTCCATTTGCCAGAATTTCTTCCGTCATCTAACTTTTCCGTTCGTTTGGTTTCTAGTTGTCTTCAATTTTCGTATGAGACCCAAGTGAAGTCTGCTATTCCTTTCGGTCAGGGACAAATCTTGAATCCCTATCTCTCTCATTACAAGGGAGCATTCGCTTTTTCACTCATCCTTTACCCTCCAAGGAATTCCGTCGCCGTTACCTTTGACCTACTAAGAAGAATCGACCCTTTCTTAGACCTTGTAGGGCTTATCCTGTTGTTTCGCTTAGTTTTCTTAACTGGTTAGGCTGGTTCCTATCCCCCGGCAGAGCTTTGGTTCCCCGAGCTGATAAATTTGCAGTATCAGTTCCTGTCTGCTTGCCATTTTGGCTAAGGCGCAGGAATAATTTCGCCTTTCGTGGTTTACGAGGTTTAAACGGAGGGATTCGTTGATGGCGAATCCTTTTACTTCACTTTCGTTCAGCCTTCCAGCTATTTCCCTCTTGCTCCTCACCCTTTAATCCTAAGAGCTTCGGCTACTTTCGGGGTCTGCATTCCAGCGGTTTTATTACTTACTCCCGCCGTGACCGGACTCGTAGAGTCTTTTCCGTGAGGGCTAGGGGTGGAACTCCCTAGAGGACTCGATGTCCCGTACTAAGCGACCATTGTCAGGTCGCGCACAAATGAACCCCATTTGTGTAAAATGATGATCGAAGGTAAAAACTTCCCTAATTCCTCTTTGTTTCATAACGACGTAGGAAACACAGTCGGTAAAAGACCAAAATAACCCCAAAGTTTTGTTCAAAAGCGAGAATAAGCATATCTAGTTGTTCGAAAGTTGCTTTTATTTGTGCAGCTAAACGCAATTTTCGCCAGTCAATGTCGGAACTTTTATACACGATATCGTGGGTTGAAACTAACCATGCGTGTTCAAAAGCACTTTGGATTTGAATTTCAAAGATTATTTTATAAATGCTTAATTCATTATCTGGAACTATATCCTCATTATTTCTGAGTTGAGCGTAAATTCTAGTTGAGTCAAATCTAAATATGTCAGGAGATTTTTGATTTTGTCCTCTTTTTACTATACGGGTAATCTTAAATGCTTTTTGGCAAAATTCTTTAACTACTTTTTCGTGAGATAAAGTAGGTATTATCACTGTACAAGCAAATAAATCATCTAAATCTGACCATTTTGCAAATCTTCCTGTTTCAATTTTTTCAGCCAAAGATTCAATAGTTTTGATGCGAGAAATAAACGCATATTTTGGTCGATCCTCACAAAACTTGGATAGTGTTTGCTTGACTTTTTTCGCAACCTTTTCAACCAAAGGTTTATATTCGTCATATTTGCGCTTTAGTACAGATGGATAAAGCATAAATTTACGATTCTTCTAAAGTAATATTTCCCTGAATCAAAGATTTCATGATTTCAATTCTCTTTTTTCTTGCACCTGCATCTGTGAAAGAGAATTTGACTGCTTTATAATATTGGAGTGTATCTTCATTTTTATTGCTTTTTTCTTCATCCTTTACGATTTCTAAGAACTGATAAATTTTGGTTACCATTTCAGAGGATATAACAATATTGTCTTCTTTTTGACGATTTAACTCTGCAAGAGCACCAAATAAAGAATAAAAATCTGCTTGATTCCTTAATCTCGTTTTAACTAAGTTTATGTCTTGCTTTTGTGAAATTTCTAGGATTTCACCTATTAATTTAATAGTATTCCGAAATTCATTGTAAATCTCATCTTTCTTCTCCCACTCAATATCGCGAGCGCTAAATGCTTTGTCCAAATAATCCTGATTCTGCGTCTTAGGATCTTCTTCTAACAAAAGCAATAATTCGGCTACCATTTCAACATCCTTCATTTGTTTTCTGGAAGTTGAATTTAGGTTAGGAAAAGTAAGTGATTTACTTTTTCCAACTATTTCATCCAAATAGTTCCACATCCAATTAGTTAAATCTTCCGCAGTAGTAATAAAAATACCGCTGAACTTTGCATGGCGAAGTTCTTGACGTTTTAACTTAATAACATTGCGATTAATACGGTCGAATATATTACTGATAATTTGTTCGTCTTCTGATGGCAGATATTCAAGGGCAAATTGATATCTCCAAAAAATTTGTTTATCTTCTGGTTCTAAATCTTTGAAAAATTTTTCTCGAAATCGTTCAATTGTAGCATTCGGATAAATAGGGAATTTATTTTCGGCAAATGCTAACACAGTGGATAATCTTTGTTTACCATCAACTATACTGTATTTCAAGGTTCCTTCAGAAGTAATTTCTTCATAGATAAATATTGCAGGTGCAGGATAGTTATTGAGTACGGTATCAATAAAATAATCCTTATAATCTTGATTCCACACACTGCGTCTCTGATAAGGTGGATCTAATTCCAGGAGTTCTCTCTGGTACAGATCCCAAAACCACGCAATAGTTTGAAAGTTAATATTAGAGTCGAGGGGGATGTTACCACCCCGCCCCTCTCCTACGAACCGGACGTGCGACTTTCACCGCATCCGGCTCAGGTATTTCTACTATGCCTTTGCGGCGCGCTTCACGAGTCCGTCTACGATGCGCTTCTGGTGTACCGTTTGCGCTTGGTGACATTCTCGGTGGAGAGCAACTAGATTCTTGTGTTTCCAGTTGTTGTGGTTGCCATCAATGTGGTGCAACTCCACGACACCATCTATCTCCATGAACTTACGTTTGCAATGCGGACATATGCCTTTCTGTCGCTTAATGGCGTCAGCGGTTGGGCCATTATATAGTTTGGAATTCCGGCCAACCCAATAGGTTAGTTTTCCATCGTAGGGTGAGGCATCACCTTTGACCATTACGTGGCTATTGACTTTCCAGGAAACTGTTGGGAAAGCTTTCCTTACCTGCTCACTGGTGAGCTGGCGCTTTGCAGCCCCTTGAATCGGCTTTTTGCCTCTAGTGGCCATCCGTCGTGCTTTCTCTGCTTCCTTAATCGCCATCCTACGTTTTTCAGCCCTCAGCTTACGCCAAACCCAGTTATCGAGCGACCATAGCGAGTGCTTGCTCATATCGCAGCTTTTATGGTATTGCCTCCAGCCTCGGACTTGTGCTTCTATCCTTTTCAGGCGAGCATCCGTGGTTGCGCCATTTTTCCAAGTGGCTTTTACCTTAGCCTTGATGTCCGCATAATTCTCCCAACTCGGTGTAGATTTGAAGACTCCACGGGAATTGACGCGGAAACGCCATCCTAAGAAGTCGAACCCATCCGTAGCCTTACTTACCTTGGTCTTAGTTTCGTTAATTCGTAGCCCTCTGGACTTTAGGAATTTGTCGATATCGTCCCGTAGTTGTTGGATATTGGCTTCGGGCTTACATATAAAGACCGCGTCGTCTGCGTAACGAATGCCCCTTATACCTTCTAACCATTTGTAGTACTTTTTACCGGACTTTTTCCCGCTTTTTTGCGTGTATTCTGTCCTGACTTTCTGGTCATACCCTAGGTTCTCGAATCCATCTAGGGCGATATTGGCCAGTAATGGTGATATGACACCGCCTTGGGGTGTGCCCTTCATACTGGAGGGATATTCACCACGAACACCAGCTTTTATAGCTGTCTTCAACCCTTTTAGAGCTTCGATTGGTAGGACTACTCCATCGAGCATGACCTTGTGGTCAATTTCGTTAAAGCATTTACTGATATCTGTTTCCAGAATCAACTTGTCTTTACCATTTGCTGTGCTGCTGAGGTTGTTAAAGATGAGTTTTTGTGCGTCCGCAGTACAGCGTCCGGGTCGGAAGCCGTAGCTTCTTTCTCCGGCTGTTGCCTCGTAGGCTGGCTCGGCTGCTGATTTGAGCAACGCTTGCCACGCCCGGTCGGCTATTGTAGGGATGCCCAATCCACGAGTTTTGCCGTTTGGCTTCGGGATATTTACCCTTCTTAGTTGCTGGTGTTTCCAGTGGTACCAGTGCTTGTTGAGCCTTTGACACAACACTAGGCGCTCTCTGGTAGAGAGTGCTGTTTTACCATCAACTCCGGGGGACTTACGCCCTGTGTTCAGCTGTGTTACTTGTTTGACGGCCAGTGCTTGGGCAGCACGGCTCTGTAGCAAGAGCCGTTGTAAACGTTTGACTTTGGCTTTTTGATTGTTCTTTTGCGCTTTAAAGATATTCCGCTGTAACCGAAAGACTTGTTGCCGGAATCGCTTCCATGGCAGGTCTTTCCAGACATCGTCAGCCTTCCGGCCAATCTTCCCCGCCCCCGCCATCGAGGATGCCGGGGGCTAAGTGGAGCCTCAAGGCTTTCAGACTGCGGTATTCGATTGAAGTCTGGTTAGTGATATTCACAGTTTTGACCTCGTTAGTCGCTCTGATAATTACATTGGGTATCTTCTCTGTAGAAACCATCGGGCAGTTACGCCCTCTCTTACCCTCGCTCTTCCGTTAGGCCGTTAATCGGGCGACCCCACCACTCCTGCTCAGGCGCGGCTGCGCAGGAGCAGGCATTGTTGGGTTTGGACTCCCCTGTTTCAGTGGAAGTTGGGCGAGTTTTTACTCGTTCCGAATGAACTATTGTTACGAACCCTTGGGACTCATCCATTGACCTATCACCAACTCAGGAATGTAAGTACTAGAAGAATTGCCTTACGAGTTTCTTTCGGTGTCTCTTCTGTCGTCTGTAACGGCCTTCCGACAGTGTCATGACTTAGGTCTTTTCTCAGATGATTCACGTTAAGTTGTCCCGGTGTTCTCCCTGTTAGCGGAAGTATCTCTGCCTAACCGTTTGGCCGCACTTTACCGCCCTGTTGCCAGCTTCAGCCTGATGATTAATCTCACTGTGGCCAGATAAGGATTCACGTGATTCCTTCACGGGGGAGGCTTGGTTGCACGATTTCTGACCGTGTTCTCACTCCCATAGTTCATTCAGTTGTCAGGGTTCGGTAATCCTGGATAGGAGTTGTTTGTCCGTTTTCAGCCCCTTTCAGTAGCTTAGATTGTCGGAGACAATGTCCCGGAAACCAAGCCCTAGCTTATGTTTGGCCTAAGCCGCGACTTTTGCTAGGAACGAGCCGCACTCTTCTGGTCATTGGTTTTCCTTAATTGGCTTGAGTTATTTATTTACTTCAATCTGATGGATAGAGGGCGGAGCAAGAAAAGATACGCTAATCTCATTATAGCAATTTCTGCCCCTCCGCGCCTATGTGCCTCTGCGTGAAACATTATCCCATTATAACACCTTTGGAAGCCCTACCTCTTTCGGTTCCACAAAATTACCATCAAAACCGATGGCCCTATCTTCGATAGTTCTCGCCTTAGCCAAATCTTTGAGCAAATTACCACGTTCCATATCATCTGATGTCCCGGCGACGAGATAGACCATTAATTTGGCGGCTAAATCCCGTCTCGAAGTCAGCACCCGCTTCTTATTAGGGTCGTAAAGCACCCCATACCACAGGGATTTGGGTTCGGACACGGACGCAAAACCTCCCCCTAAATCGTAGGTGCGTAATTTATCGAAAATATCTGCTAATAACCTCTTTTTCTTAAATACCAAGATTCCCAAAGCTTGAGCTAAAGCAATTTGTCCTATGGGGCGGAAGAGAATATTTGCTTCTCCACCAGGCTTCTCGTGACTGAAGCGACGCAGCATGGGGGTTTGGGTTCCTTGTTCCAACCGCTGGTAACTGGGCAGACTCCCTAAATGGTCCCATAACTCCTTAAAATCCGCCACTCCCTCTTCTATTAGAGTCGAGGGGGATGTTACCACCCCGCCCCTCTCCTACGAACTGTACGTGAGACTTTCACCTCATACAGCTCAGGTGCTTCTATACCTTTACGGCGCGCTTTACGAGTCCGTCTTTAATGCGCTTGCGGTGTATCGCTTGCGCCTGGTGACATTCCCGATGGAGAGCAACTAAATTCTTACGTTTCCAGTTGTTATGGTTGCCGTCAATGTGGTGCAACTCCACGGCACCATCCATCTCCATGAACGGTCGGTTGCAATGCTGACACTTACCCTTCTGTCGCTTAATGGCGTCAGCGGTTGGGCCACTGTATAATTTGGAGTTCCGACCAACCCAATAGGAAACATTCCCATCGTAGGGTGAGGCATTACCTTTGACCATTACGTGACGGTTCACTTCCCCAGAAACTGATGGGAACGCCTTATCCACCTGCATTTTCGTTAGCTGGCGTTTTGCTGCTCCCTTCTTCATCACCTTGCCTTTGATGGCTTGGCGACGAGCTTTTTCGGCTTCCTTTTTGGCCATTTTGCGTTTGTCTGCTCTTAGTTTGTGCCATAACCAATGGCTCAGTGACCATAGGGCGTGTTTCGACATATCGCAGTGTTTATGGTAATTCCTCCAGCCTCGGACTTGTGACTCTATCCTTTTCAGGCGAGCATCCGTGGTTGTTCCGTTTTTCCAAGTGGCTTTAACCTTGGCCTTTATGTCTGCATAATTCTCCCAACTCGGTGTGGATTTGAAGACTCCACGGGAATTGACACGGAAGCGCCACCCCAGAAAGTCGAATCCATCCGTAGCTCTACTCACCTTAGTCTTAGCTTCGTTAATTTGTAGCCCTCTGGACTTTAAGAATTCGTCGATATCTTCCCGTAGTTTCCTGGTATCGGCTCCGGGTTTACAGATAAAGACCGCGTCATCTGCGTAACGTATACCCCTTATTAACGGTCTTCGCCGTTCTCTTTTCCATTGGTCTGTCCCTAGGTTCTCGAATCCATCTAGGGCAATATTGGCCAGTAATGGTGATATGACACCACCTTGGGGAGTACCCTTTGTACTGGAGGGGTATTCACCACGAACGCCTGCTTTTACAGCTTTCTTTAACCCTTTTAAAGCTTCGATTGGTAGGACTACTCCATCGAGCATGACCTTGTGGTCAATTTCGTCAAAGCATTTACTGATATCTGTTTCCAGAATCAGCTTGTCTTTACCATTTGCATTGCTTTTGAGATTGCTAAAGATGAGCTTTTGTGCGTCCGCAGTACAGCGTCCGGGTCTGAAGCCGTAGCTTCTTTCTCCGGCAGTTGCCTCGTAGGCAGGCTCGGCTGCTAACTTAAGCAACGCTTGCCATGCCCTGTCGGCTATTGTCGGGATGCCTAATCCCCGTGTTTTGCCATTCGGCTTGGGGATATTTACCCTTCTCAGTTGTTGGTGTTTCCAGTGGTACCAGTGCTTGTTCAGCTTTTGGCAGAGTGTCAGACGCTCCTTGGTGGAGAGTGCTGTTTTACCGTCAACTCCAGGGGACTTACGCCCTGTGTTCAGCTGTGTTACTTGTTTGACGGCCAGAGCTTGGGCTGCACGGCTTTGTAATAGGAGCCGTTGTAAACGTTTGACCTTGGCTTTTGATTGTTCTTTTTGCGCTTTGAAGATACCCCGCTGTAACCGAAATACTTGCCGCCGGAATTGCTTCCATGGCAGGTCTTTCCAGACGTCGTCAGCCTTCCGACCTATCCTCCCCACCATTAGCAGGACTGCTAAGTGGAGTCTCAAGGCTTTCAGGCTGCGGTATTCGGTTGAAGTCTGGTTAGTGATGTTCACAGTTTTGACCTCGTCAGTCACTCTGATAGTTACATTGGGTCTCTTCTCTGTAGAAACCATCGGGCAGTTACGCCCTCTCTTACCCTCACCCTTCCGATAGGCCGTTAATCAGGCGACCCCACCACTCCTGCTCCTGCGCACACGGCAGTCAGGCATTGTTGGGTTTGGAACCCCCTGTTTCCGTGGAAGTTGAGCGAGTTTTTACTCGTTCCGAACGAACTATTGTTACGAACCCTTGGGACTCATCCATTGACCTATCACCAACTCAGGAATGTAAGTGCTTGAAATTTGCCTTACGAGTTTCTTTCGGTGTTTCTTCTGTCGTAGGTAACGGTCTTCCGACAGTGTCGGATGTTAGGTCAATTCTTCAGATGATTCACGTTAAGTTATCCCGGTGTTCTCCCTGTTAGCGGAAGTATCTCTGCCTAACCGTTTGGCCGCACTTTACCGCCCTGCTGCCAGCTTCAGCCTGATGATTAATCTCACTGTGGCCAGATAAGGATTCACGTGATTCCTTCACGGGAGAGACTTGGTTGCACGATTTCTAACCGTGGCCTCACTCTCATAGTTCATTCAGTTGTCCAGGTTCGGTAACCCCCGGCATCGCGGATGGCGAGGGAACGTTTTTCCGTTTTCAGCCCCTTTCAGGACTTATATGCTCGGAGACGCTGTCCCTAAAACCCTGCTCCTGCTTATGTTTGGCTTACGCCGCGACTTTCACAGGAAACGAGCCGCACATTTCATCATCCTCTGGGCGCATGGGAATCAAACCCCTATCCTGGGATTTCCACGTGCAGAATGGGAATTCTAAATAGCGCTCACACATATCTTGGAGCGCCTGAAGAGTAGTCAGGACGGTAGATTTAGCGGCTACAGTGGCGCTATCGAAATTGACTCGATCCTCCCGTCCCTCCTTTTTCTTCAATAGAGGATGGGTGACGGCAATAGTACGGGCGACGATGGCAAAACCATTATCTTCGTTCAGAGAAGCTAACTGTCCTTTGCTCAACCGCACTACTGTTAAATTGACGTGGACGAAGATGGAACGGACTCGGCGCCTTGCTTCTTCCCTAGTTTCCCCTGGAGCCACGGCGGGAATAAACTCAATGCCGATTTTTTCCTTGGCTAAATTTTGCAGATAACCTGATTGGATGTTGAATCCTTCCTCCAGTTTTTCCATGGGAATGGGGGATCCTATGGTCTTCTTGCTTTTATTATATTTGGGCAACATGCCTGTTTTTAGCAGTATTAGAGTCGAGGGAGATGTTGCCACCTCGCCCCTCTCCTACGAACTGTACGTGAGACTTTCACCTCATACAGCTCAGATGCTTCTATGCCTTTATGGCGCGCTTGTCGAGTCCGTCCTTGATGCGCTTACTATGCACTTCTTGGTGACATTCCCGATGGAGAGCAACCAGATTCAAGCGAAACCAGTTGTTATGGTTGCCGTCAATGTGGTGCAACTCCACGACACCATCCATCTCCATGAACTTACGGTTGCAATGCGGACACTTACCCTTCTGTCGTTTAATGGCTTTGGCGGTTGGCCCACTATATAGATTGGAATTCCGGCCAACCCAATAGGGAATATTCCCATCGTAGGGTGAGGCATCACCTTTGACCATTACGTGGCCATTGACTTTCCAGGGAATTGCAGGGAAAGCTTTCTTAATCTGCTCTGATGTGAGCTGGCGTTTAGCCGCTCCTAAGGGTTTACCCTTGGTAGCCAGACGTCTTGCTTTCTCTGCTTCCTTAATTGCCATCCTGCGTTTTTCTGCTCTTAGTTTGCGCCATAACCATATCCGCAGTGACCATAGGGCGTGTTTATTCATATCGCAGCTTTTATGGTATTGCCTCCAACCTCGGACTTGTGACTCAATCCTTTTTAGGCGAGCTTCCGTGGTTGCACCATTTCTCCAAGTGGCTTTAACCTTGGCCTTTATGTCCGCATAATTCTCGGAGCTCGGTGTGGACTTAAAGACTCCACGGGAATTGACACGAAAGCGCCACCCCAGGAAATCGAATCCTTCCGTAGCTTTACTCACCTTAGTCTTGGTTTCGTTAATTCGTAGCCCTCTGGACTTTAGAAATTCGTCGATATCTTCCCGTAGCTTCTTGGTGTCGGCTCCGGGTTTACAGATAAAGACCGCATCATCTGCGTAACGTATACCCCTTATGAGAGTGCCATCTCGGCGTCTCTTTTTCCATTGGTCAGACCCTAGGTTCTCGAATCCATCTAGGGCGATATTGGCCAGTAGGGGTGAGATAACCCCGCCTTGGGGGGTACCCTTCATACTGGAGGGATATTCACCACGAACGCCTGCTTTTACAGCTCTCTTTAATCCCTTTAAGGCTTCGATTGGTAGGACTACTCCATCGAGCATGACCTGGTGGTCAATTTCGTCAAAGCACTTACTGATGTCTGTTTCCAGTATCAGCTTGTCCTTGCCGTTACACGTCTTCTTAAGTTGGTCAAAGATGAGCTTTTGTGCGTCCGCAGTACAGCGACCGGGTCGGAAGCCGTAGCTTCTTTCTCCGGCAGTTGCCTCGTAAGCTGGCTCGGCTGCTAACTTTAGTAGTGCCTGCCACGCCCTGTCAGCTATTGTTGGGATGCCTAATCCACGAGTTTTGCCGTTAGGCTTGGGGATATTTACCCTTCTCAGTTGTTGGTGTTTCCAGTGGTACCAGTGCTTATTCAGCCTTTGGCATAACACTAGACGCTCATTGGTAGAAAGCGCTGTTTTTCCATCAACTCCGGGGGACTTACGCCCTGTGTTCAGCTGTGTTACTTGTTTGACGGCCAGAGCTTGAGCTGCACGACTCTGTAATAGGAGCCGTTGTAAACGTTTGACTTTGGCTTTGTGCTTGTCCTTTTGCGCTTTGAAGATACACCGCTGTAACCGAAATACCTGACCTCGGAATCTCTTCCATGGCACGTCTTTCCAGACATCGTCAGCCCTCCGGCCAATCTTCCCCGCCAGCAGGAATGCTGCTAAGTGGAGCCTCAAGGCTTTTAGACTGCGGTATTCGATTGAAGTCGGGTTAGTGATATTCACAATTTGACCTCGTTAGTCGCTCTGATAATTACGTTGGGTATCTTCTCTGTAGAAACCATCGGGCAGTTACGCCCTCTCTTACCCTCGCTTTTCCGATAGGCCGTTAATCAGGCGACCCCACCACTCCTGCTCCTGCGCACACGGCAGTCAGGCATTGTTGGGTTTGGAACCCCCTGTTTCCGTGGAAGTTGAGCGAGTTTTTACTCGTTCCGAATGAACTATTGTTACGAACCCTTGGGAACTCATCCATTGACCTATCACCAACTCAGGAATGTAAGTGCTGATGGACTGGCCTTACGAGTTTCTTTCGGTGTCTCTTCTGTCGTCTGTAACGGTCTTCCGGCAGTGTCAGGTTTTAGGTCTTTTCGTCGATGATTCACATTAAGTTATCCCGGTGTTCTCCCTGTTAGCGGAAGTATCTCTGCCTAACCGTTGGCCGTACTTTACCGCCCTGTTGCCAGCTTCCGCCTGGTGATTAACCTCACGGTGGCCAGGTAAGGATTCACGTGATTCCTTCACGGGAGAGGCTTGGTTGCACGATTTCTGACCGTGACCTCACTCTCATAGTTCATTCAGTTGTCAAGGTTCGGTAATCCTAGTTAGGAATCGTTTGTCCGTTTTCCGCCCCTTTCGGTGGCTTAGATTATCGGAGACGTTGTCCCGGAAACCCTGCTCCTGCTTATGTTTGGCTTACGCCGCGACCTTCACAGGAAACGAGCCGCACTCCATCAAACCTTGAATCCCCATGAGGCGATGCTGACCGTCTAGAGCGAAAATGGAGAATTTTTCATTAGAGTCGAGGGAGACGTTGCCGCCTCGCCCCTCTCCTACGAACTGTACGTGAGACTTTCACCTCATACAGCTCAGGTGCTTCTATGTCTTTACGACGCGCGAACGGAGTCCATCCTTAATACGCTTACGATGCATCGCTTGCGCCTGGTGGCATTCCCGATGGAGAGCAACTAAATTCTTACGTTTCCAGTTGTTATGGTTACCATCTATGTGGTGCAATTCCACAGCACCATCCATCTCCATGAACAATCGATTGCAATGCTGACATTTGCCCTTCTGTCGCTTAATGGCATCAGCGGTTGGCCCACTATATAGTTTGGAATTCCGGCCAACCCAATAGGAAATATTCCCATCGTAGGGTGAGGCATCACCTTTGACCATTACGTGGCCATTGACTTTCCAGGGAATTGCAGGGAAAGCTTTCTTAATCTGCTCTGATGTGAGCTGGCGTTTAGCCGCTCCTAAGGGTTTACCCTTGGTAGCCAGACGTCTTGCTTTCTCTGCTTCCTTAATTGCCATCCTGCGTTTTTCAGCCCTCAGCTTACGCCAAACCCATTTATTGAGTGACCATAGCGAGTGCTTGTTCATGTCGCAGTTTGAGTGATATTGCCTCCAGCCTCGGACTTGTGACTCAATCCTTTTCAGGCGAGCTTCCGTGGTTGCACCATTTCTCCAAGTTGCTTTAACCTTGGCCTTTATGTCTGCATAATTCTCCCAACTCGGTGTGGATTTAAAGACTCCACGGGAATTGACACGGAAGCGCCACCCCAAAAAGTCAAATCCTTCCGTGGTTTTACTCACCTTAGTCTTAGCTTCGTTGATTCTTAGCCCTCTGGACTTTAAGAATTCGTCGATATCCTTCCTTAGCCTTTTGGTGTCGGCTTCGGGTTTACAGATAAAGACCGCGTCATCCGCGTAACGAATACCCCTTATGAGAGTGCCGTCCCGACGGCTCCTTTTCCATTGGTCTGACCCTAGGTTCTCGAATCCATCTAGGGCGATATTAGCCAGTAGTGGCGAGATGACCCCGCCTTGGGGTGTGCCCTTTATACTGGAGGGATATTCACCGCGAACGCCTGCTTTTACAGCCCACTTCAGACCCCTGATAGCCTCTTTTGGTAAGACCACTCCTTTGAGAATGACCTGGTGGTCGATTTCATCGAAGCATCTGCTGATGTCTGTTTCTAAAACCAGCTTGTTCTTACCGTTTGTCTGGCTGTTTAGATTCTGGAAGATTAGCTTTTGTGCGTCCGCAGTACAGCGACCGGGTCGGAAGCCGTAGCTTCTTTCTCCGGCAGTTGCCTCGTAGGCAGGCTCGGCTGCTAACTTGAGCAGCGCTTGCCACGCCCGGTCGGCTATTGTGGGGATGCCTAATCCACGAGTTTTGCCGTTTGGCTTCGGGATGTTTACCCTTCTCAGTTGTTGGTGTTTCCAGTGGTGCCAGTGCTTGTTGAGCCTTTGACACAGCACCAGACGCTCTCTGGTAGAAAGCGCGGTTTTGCCATCAACTCCGGGGGACTTACGCCCTGTGTTTAACTGTGTTACTTGTTTGACGGCCAGTGCTTGGGCTGCACGACTCCGAAGTAGGAGCCGTTGTAAACGTTTGACCTTAGCTTTTGATTGTTCTTTTTGCGCTTTGAAGATTCCCCGCTGTAACCGAAATACGTGCCGCCGGAATTGCTTCCATGGCAGGTCTTTCCAGACATCGTCAGCCCTCCGACCTATCTTCCCCGCCAGCAGGAATGCTGCTAGGTGGAGTCTTAAGGCTTTCAGACTGCGGTATTCGATTGGAGTCTGGTTAGTGATATTCACAGTTTGACCTCATTAGTCGCTCTGATAATTACATTGGGTCTCTTCTCTGTAGAAACCATCGGGCAGTTACGCCCTCTCTTACCCTCGCCCTTCCGTTAGGTCGTTAATCAGGCGACCCCACCACTCCTGCTCCTGCGCAGCCGCGCCTGAGCAGGCATTGTTGGGTTTGGACTCCCCTGTTTCCGTGGAAGTTGAGCGAGTTTTTACTCGTTCCAAATGAACTATTATTTTGAACCCTTGGGACTCACCCGTTGACCCATCACCAACTCAGGAATGCAAGTGCTGTTTCTTGGCCTTGCGAGTTTCTTTCGGTGTCTTTTCTGCTCTCTAGCGGCTTGGCAGTGTTCTAGATTAGGTCTTTTTGTAGATGATTCACGTTAAGTTATCCCGGTGTTCTCCCTGTTAGCGGCTTTACCATCGAACCGCTCGATAGCTCCGGTTCCGCCCTGCTGCCAGCTTCAGCCTGATGATTAATCTCACTGTGGCCAGGTAAGGATTCACGTGATTCCTTCACGGGAGGGACTTTCACCCTCATAGTTCATTCAGTTATCAAGGTTCAGCTGGTCAGGAACTGTTTCAGCCTGTTACCGGGCTTAGATTGCAGCTCCAGTTTGTCTAGAACCCTGCCCTAGCTTCGTTCGCCCGGCATCCTCGATGGCGGGCGCGACTTTACTTGCTAGGAACGAGCCGCACCGAAACATCTAGTAGTCCCACAGTTTCGTTTTGGTCTAGAGGGTCAAAATTGGCAGCCAATTTTGAGCAGCGTCCCTCCTCATCCCACTCCAGAGCCTGGGGATCATCTACCCACTTGGGGCTGATCACTGCTAGGATGGCGGGAAACTTATGGAATTTGCGGGCGGCGAGATACTGGGCTAGAACTGCTTGCCGGGACCAATCTAGGGGACGCTGTAGCATTTCTTCCACCGTTTCCCCATCTTTGATGAGGTTGTTGGTTCCTGAGTCTAATTTTTGCCGAAACAGGGGCAACTGGGAAGCAAAACAGAGACGGTTGGCGAGCCATTCCAGGGTGACGGAACCGATGAATGCTTCTGTCGTCCCCATTTGGGTTTTCTGCACTAAAATGCGATCGCGATCCCGAAGATATTTGTCCAGCAGGAGGGCAAGGGCTTGTCTGTCTTCTTTCTCTTGTTCCAGTATTTTGCGGGCAATGCTATCGGTTTCGTTCATTATACTCTGATAGTTTTTTTAAATTATATTGCAGTTTTCGCAAACTACATAGTAGAATTTGTTTAATATCTTGGGGTTTACAAAAATATAACGGTTCTGGACTGTTGCCTTAAGATTCTTGGGTATATTTATCTACTTTGTATTAGGATAAATGTTATTAATTATAAAAAGTAATACAGGATTTTTAGGTATGAGAGAAACACAGATATCATTATTTCCAAGTCGGACTGTAACTGAGTTAGTAAAAGATATCCAAAAGTTAACGGTAGAAATTCAAGATTTGTACTGTCTGGATGAGATACCCTGGGTTATAGGCTATAGTGGGGGTAAAGATAGTACAGCAGTACTACAGCTAATTTGGAATGGGATCGCCCAGCTTCCACCAGAAAAGCGCACTAAGACAATTTATGTTATCACCACAGATACTCGGGTGGAAAACCCTATTGTTTCTGCTTGGGTAAATAAATCTATCGCCAAAATTAGGACTGCTGCGAAAGAACAGCAAATTCCCATGGAACCTCATTTGTTGCAACCAGAAATTAAACAAACCTACTGGGTTGGATTAATTGGTAAAGGGTACCCAGCACCCCGCAATAAATTCCGCTGGTGTACTTCCAGGTTGAAAATAGATCCATCTAATCGTTTTGTTCGAGATATAGTGCGAACCTGTGGGGAAACAATTCTTGCCTTAGGAATTCGCAAGACTGAAAGTGCTAACCGGGCTGCCATAATGACTAAACGGGAAGTGGAAAGAGTACGCGTTCGCCTCTCTCCAAATCCTAGTCTACCTAATTCCTTAATTTATAGTCCCATCGAAGACTGGCGCACCGATGAAGTTTGGCTTTATTTAATGCAGTGGGAAAACCCTTGGGGAAACAACAACAAAGACTTACTCGCCATGTATCAAGGGGCAACAGCGGATAATGAATGCCCCTTAGTAATAGATACTTCTACTCCTAGCTGTGGTGACTCTCGTTTTGGTTGCTGGGTTTGTACACTGGTCACAGCTGATAAATCTCTCAAAGCTCAGATCCAGAATGATGAAGAGAAAGAGTGGTTGCAACCTCTAATGGATCTCCGTGAAGAACTAGATATTAACAATGACCACGACAAGCGAGACTTTCGCCGCATCTACGGTAAAGTGGAGTTATTCGAGCGCAATACGGACGAAGGTACCTCGGTAGTACCCATTCCCGGTCCCTATACTAAAAAATGGCGGGAATACTATTTGCGCCGAGTCTTGGAAGCACAAGTGCAAATCCGTAACACTGCACCAGAAGAGTTTCGCGACACTACTCTCATCTCCACCGAGGAACTAAGCGAAATTCGCCGCATTTGGTTGGAGGAAAAACACGAATTCGACGACAGTTTACCCCGCATTTACAAAGAAGTCACTGGGGAAGATTTCCAGGATAGCCGTCTCAGTGCTGGTAGTAGTCTCCTGGGTAGCGATGAATGGAATGTGTTGGAAGAAATTTGCGTAGAGCCTATGCATTTGGAATTGATGGCTAAACTCCTGGATACGGAACGGCAATACTATACCAAGTCTCGTCGCTTGGGTATTTACGACAGCCTGGAAAAATGCTTTGAAACTAGTTCCCGCTCTAAAGAAGAGGCGATCGCTCATGCTCATCGCAAAAGGGATGTGAAAACTGCTATTGAGAAAGGAAATGTGAAAACGGTTAAACAGCTAACTTGGTCCGATATTAAATTCTCCAAAGCATCGCCCACCAACTCACTAAGGATTCTATAGCACGTACCATGACTATATCCAACTCACTTTCAATAGCACAGTTGCTGTGCTGACCAATTCAATCCCCAGTGGGCAATGCCCACCCTACGAGCATGATTTTTACAGAACTGATTCTAGAAAACTTCGGACCTTATCGTCAGCGCCACAAGATTAATCTCTGTCCCGAAAGGGGAGAAAATACTGGCCCTATCATTCTTTTTGGGGGCATGAATGGAGGGGGTAAAACTACCCTCATGGACGCTATTCGCCTCACTTTATATGGACAAAGAGCACAATGTTCCACTCGGGGTAATTTAAGCTATAGTGACTTTCTCACCCAATGCGTTAATACTCAAACTCCCTTAAATGAACCTGCTCGCATTGAATTAGCTTTTGAAATTATTCGCGAGGACAGACCTGAACCTGTCCAGTTGAGAATTGTCCGCCACTGGACTAGAAACCCGAAAGATGGGAAAGATAATTTGGGCATTTTGGACGGAGAATGGCCCGATACTGCTTTGGCGAATACTTGGGACGAATATATAGAGAAGATCCTTCCTATCGGTATTTCTAATCTCTTTCTTTTTGACAGCAAACAGGTTGAGGAACTGGCGGAACGAGATATCCCTATTCTTACGGTGGTGGAAGCAATTAAGTCTTTGTTAGGCTTAGAATTAGCGGAAAAGTTAGGGGTAGATTTAGATGTTATTGTCAGTCGCAAGCGCAAAGCTTTGGCTAATCCGACTCGATGGGCTGATTTAGAAGCAATTGAAGCTAAACTCCATGGTCTCAATACAACTAAGGCGGAAATTGAGGCGAAATTAGAGGCGGAAAAAAGTAATCTGGAGCGGGCTGAGAAACTCTATCGCCGGGCTTATAATAAATATCGCTTGGAAGGGGGTAAAATAGCAGCAGTAAGGAGTAAATTGGAAGGGAAAATAAGCAATTTGGAGGAGGAAAAAAGACAGCAACGAGAAGCAATGGTTCTTTTGGCGGCTGGGGTACTTCCTTTGAATTTAATTTTACCCCTCCTAAAAGAAGCCAGAACTCAAGGGGAACATGAGTTAAAATACCAAGAGGTCAGAACGGCAAGACAAGTATTAGTAGGGAGAGATAGTCGTTTGTTAGCTTATCTGGAAGCATTATCTCCTCCTTTTCAGCAAGTTGAAAAGATTAAATCCTTTTTGGAGGGAGAAAATCAAGCTTTGGAGCTGGAGACAGAAAGGGTACGACCTTTCTTGGCCATAGAAGGAGAAGATGTAAAGCGGTTAATTAATATATTAGAGTATGAACTTCCCCATGCCATGGAAGTAGCAAGAGAAAGAAGGGAAAAGCTGGCAAGTCAGGAACTGGAAATTGACACCCTGCAACGAGAATTAGCTATGGCAGCTTCTCCAGAAGCCTATCAAGAATTGGATCATGCTGTCAAGGAAGCTGAGAGCTTTAAGATTGACTGCAAGGTGAATTTAGAGATGCAAGTGAGGAAATTTAATAAAATCGAAAAGGAAATTGGGGTAACGAAAAAGGAACTGGAGACCTATAGTGAAGAGAGTCTGACTTACGAGAACAACCAGCATATTATTGCTTCGGTGAAGAAAGTCAAAGAAACCCTGGAATCATTCCGGGAAAAGTTAACTCTAAAGAAGTTAAATAAACTGGAAGGGGAAGTATCAGAGTGTTTTCGTTATCTGCTGCACAAGTCGGACTTAGTAAATAGTGTTACTATAGATAAGGATACTTTTCGCCTTTCTCTCTATAACTCAGAGGGAGAAGTTCCCAAACACCGACTCTCAGCAGGAGAAAAACAATTACTCGCTATTGCTTTTCTTTGGGGACTAGCCCGGGTGTCGGGGCGAAATTTACCTGTAGTCATTGATAATCCTTTAGAAAAACTAGATTCTGAGCATCGTCATAACCTGGTGGAACGGTATTTTCCCGCCGCTTCCCATCAAGTAATCCTCCTCTCTACGGACACGGACATTGGTCAAGTGGAAGTAGCACAATTGCGAGAACTGGGGGCGATCGGGAGGGAATATCTCCTCCAATATGATTCACAGGAACGGCAAACTACTATTTCTCCGGGTTATTTTTGGAACCGCAGATGAACGCAGATTGAGCATTGGTATAACTATTAACTGGTAACTGGTAACTGCTATGGAAAAACCAATAGAGCGGATTCGTCTTTCCCAAACAGCGAAAGACCAATTAACTAAACTCAGATGAACGCAGATTGAGCATTGGTATAACTATTAACTACTAACTACTAACTGGTAACTGGTAACTGCTATGGAAAAACCAATAGAACGGATTCGTCTTTCCCAAACAGCGAAAGACCAACTGACAAGACTCAAACGCAACACAAAGATAGATCAATGGAATATTTTGTGTCGCTGGGGATTTTGTCGTTCCCTCGCTGAACCCACCATTCCTTCTCCCGTACCTATTCCCGCTGACAGTAATGTAGAGCTATCCTGGCAGGTATTTGGGGGGGACATGGCTGATATTTTCTTAATTGCTTTAAAGCAAAGATGTTATCAGGATGGTTTGGGGACGGATCCTGAAACTCTGAGCAAGCAATTTCGCTTACACCTCCACCGGGGTATTGGTTACTTAACTGGAGATGCTAATGTTAAGAAAATTGAAGATTTGCTTGCCCTTTCCTTTTTGATGAGTTAGGATTCTGAAGATTACAAAAATTGGAGACAAATATATGGATTCAGCTAGTACTCCCGGGAACGACACCCTCTATGGTAGTGTCCATCCCGACAAACTCCGGGGTGGTTCCGGGAACGACCGCCTCTATGGTGGTTCCCACCACGACACCCTTTATGGTGGGGACGGCGACGACTCCCTCTATGGTGAGAAAGGAAATGTCACCCTCTATGGTGAGGACGGCAACGATTACCTCAATGGTGGTGTAGAGTGGGACCGCCTCCATGGTGGGGACGGGAACGACACCCTTATGGTGAGGACGAGAACGACACCCTCAATGGTGGTTTCGGCAACGACTCCCTCAATGGTGGTTTCGGCAACGACACCCTCGATGGTGGTGTAGAACACGACATCCTTGATGGTGGTTTCGGCAACGACTTCCTCAATGGTGGTTCCGAGAACGACACCCTCCATGGTGAGGACGGCAACGACACCCTCAATGGTGGTTCCGGTAACGACTTCCTCTATGGTGGGGCTGGTGCAGATGAATTTGTTGTAAGTTCTAGCTTAAATGACTTCGCTTTAATTACAGACTTCAACCTTGGCGAAGGAGATCGTCTCGTTTTAAAATCTGGTTATAAGTATGAGTTATTAGAGTCGAGGGAGATGTTGCCACCTCGCCCCTCTCCGATAAACCGGACGTGAGACTTTCACCTCATCCGGCTTAGGTATTTCTATGTCTTCACGGCGCGCTTTACGAGTCCGTCCTTAATGCGCTTGCGGTGTACCGTTTGCGCTTGGTGACATTCCCGATGGAGAGCAACTAGATTCAAGCGAAACCAGTTGTTATGGTTGCCATCTATGTGGTGCAATTCCACGGCACCATCCATCTCCATGAACGGTCGGTTGCAATGCTGACATTTACCCTTCTGTCGCTTAATGGCATCAGCGGTTGGCCCGCTATATAGTTTGGAGTTCCGGCCAACCCAATAGGAAATAATCCCATTGTAGGGTGAGGCATCACCTTTAACCATCACGTGGTTATTGACTTTCCAGGGAACTGTTGGGAAAGCTTTCTTTATCTGCTCTGATGTGAGCGCGCCTCGCGCGCTCCTAAGGGTTTACCCTTGATAGCCAGACGTCTTGCTTTCTCGGCTTCCTTAATCGCCATCCTGCGTTTTTCAGCCCTCAACTTACGCCATACCCAGTTCTTGAGCGACCATAGCGAGTGCTTGCTCATATCGCAGTTTTTGTGATACTGCCTCCAACCTCGGACTTGTGACTCTATCCTTTTCAGGCGAGCTTCCGTGGTTGTACCACTTCTCCAAGTAGCTTTTACTTTAGCCTTTATGTCTGCATAATTCTCCCAACTCGGTGTGGATTTGAAGACTCCACGGGAATTAACGCGGAAGCGCCACCCCAGGAAATCGAACCCATCCGTGGCTTTACTCACCTTAGTCTTAGTTTCGTTAATTCTTAGCCCTCTGGTCTTTAGGAATTTGTCTATATCTTCCCGTAACCGCTGGATATCGGCTTCGGGTTTACAGATAAAGACCGCATCATCTGCATAACGAATACCCCTTATGAGTGCGTTGGTGCGCCTTTTCTTCCATTGGTCTAACCCTAGGTTCTCAAATCCATCTAGGGCGATGTTGGCCAGTAGTGGCGAGATAACCCCGCCTTGGGGTGTGCCCTTTATACTGGAGGGGTATTCACCACGGACGCCAGCTTTTATCGCAGCTTTGAGACCATTTTTGGCTTCTTTGGGTAAGACAACTCCTCTGAGCATGACCTTGTGGTCAATTTCGTCAAAGCACTTACTGATATCTGTTTCCAGAATTCGTTTGTTCCTACCGTTATTGCTCTTATTAAGTTGGTCAAAGATGAGCTTTTGTGCGTCCGCAGTACAGCGTCCGGGTCTGAAGCCGTAGCTTCTTTTTCCGGCAGTTGCCTCGTAGGCTGGCTCTGCTGCTAACTTAAGCAACGCTTGCCACGCCCGGTCGGCTATTGTAGGGATGCCTAATCCACGAGTTTTGCCGTTTGGCTTCGGGATGTTTACCCTTCTCAGTTGTTGGTGTTTCCAGTGGTACCAGTGCTTGTTCAGCCTTTGGCACAGTACTAGGCGCTCTTTAGTAGAGAGTGCGGTTTTGCCATCAACTCCGGGGGACTTACGCCCTGTATTTAGCTGTGTTACTTGTTTGACGGCCAGTGCTTGGGCTGCACGACTCCGAAGTAGGAGCCGTTGTAAACGTTTGACCTTAGCTTTTGACTGTTCTTTCTGCGCTTTGAAGATTCCCCGCTGTAATCGAAATACGTGCCACCGGAATTGCTTCCATGGCAGGTCTTTCCAGACATCGTCAGCCCTCCGACCTATCTTCTCTGCCAGCAGGAATGCTGCCAGGCAAAGCCTCAAGGCTTTTAGACTGCGGTATTCGATTGGAGTCTGGTTAGTGGTATTCACAGTTTGACCTCATTAGTCGCTCTGATAATTACATTGGGTTTCTTCTCTGTAGAAACCATCGGGCAGTTACGCCCTCTCTTACCCTCGCCCTTCCGTTAGGTCGTTAATCAGGCGACCCCACCACTTCACATGCCTGCTCCTGCGCAGCCGCGCCCCCGGCATCCGCGATGGCGGGGGTTGGGCTTGGAATCCCCTGTTTCCATGGGAGTTAGGCGAGTTTTTACTCGTTCCGAGTGAACTATTGTTACGAACCCTTGGGACTCATCCATTGACCTATCACCAGCTCAGGAATGTAAGTGGCGATTCTCTACCCTTACGAGCCTTTTTCGGGATCTCTTCTGTCGTCTGTAACGGCCTTCCGACAGTGTCGTAAATTAGGTCTTTTCTCAGATGATTCACGTTAGGTTATCCCGGTGTTCTCCCTGTTAGCGGAAGTATCTCTGCCTAACCGTTTGGCCGCACTTTACCGCCCTGTTGCCAGCTTCAGCCTGATGATTAATCTCACTGTGGCCAGCCCGGAGGGCGCGGCTGCGCAGGAGCAGGGGATTCACGTGATTCCTTCACGGGAGGGACTTTCACCCTCATAGTTCATTCAGTTATCAAGGTTCAGTAGAACCTTGCCCTAGCTTCGTTCGGGTTACCCCGCGACTTTACTTGCTAGGAACGAGCCGCACAAAATCCTTTACTGATGGCACAGTGGGAACCTATATAACCCAAAATGACAATCAGATAGCTGCTTTGGAAAACATTAGTCTAGAGGTAGCCGAAAACATTTTCACTAATCATACCGATTTCATTCTTTAAATAAGAATAGGGGGGATCATCTTCTCAGAAGGTACCCTAGAGTGGAAGAATTGTAGTTGGGTTGAGGCAACGAAACCCAACAGCCAAGGAGATTTGTGTTGGGTAACGCTTACGCTCTACCCAACCTACGCGCCACGCCACTAGTTTAGATAGGAATAGGGGGGATCTAGAGTAGTAGTAAAATTAGGACTTTTTTTAGGAGTACCCTCTCTTTCACAAGTATTGCCTATGTTACACTTTGTAACCTATAAGTATTTCTTATCTAGGGCAAATTTGTTCTCCGTGGTCTTATTTGAGCATATCTACCTAGGAAAAATTATCTTAACAAATCTTAATAATTAACCGTAGAATAGGAGAAGACATCACACGCATTAGGGGGCTATGATAGAGTCACAGAAGAGTGAGGTAGCTGTGTCCAAAAAAAAGCGGCATGATTGGCCAAATCAACTTCTTCTCCTCTCCCCGTCTAAGTTGGAGCGTAAAATTATTAAAATAGGGGTTGACATGAGTGAGATTTTGGGGTTAAGATAAAATTGGGATGGAGTCTGCCTAAAAAAAAACTCTTATCTTTTTACCAATAGCCTCTAGGATTATAGGATTAAACCACAGAGGCACAGAGAACACAGAGAAAGATAAGAGAGGAAGTTCGTAAATTGCTCCAACTAAAATAAACTAAGACAAAGCAGCAGAATCTCCGTGCCTCTGTGCCTCTGGGTCAAACATGACTAATTTAGGAGAAACTATCGTCGCCATCGCCACTCCCTATTCCCAACAGGGAAGTATTGGTATTGTGAGAGTATCAGGAGAGGAAGCAATCACCATTGCTCGCACCCTATTTTTGGCCCCCGGGAAGCAAGAATGGGCTACTCACCGCATCCTCTACGGTTACATTCGCCACCCCCAAACCCAGGAAATAGTAGATGAAGCCCTCTTACTCCCCATGCTCGCACCCCGTTCTTTCACCAAAGAAGATATCGTAGAATTCCACTGTCATGGAGGTATTATTCCAGTACAGCAGGTGTTACAGCTATGTTTGGAACAGGGAGCAAGATTAGCCCAACCGGGAGAATTCACCCTCCGGGCTTTCTTAAATGGGAGAATAGATTTAACCCAAGCAGAAAGTGTAGCCGAATTAGTGAGTGCCCGCTCCCCAGAAGCAGCCAAAATTGCCCTGGGAGGGTTACAAGGAAAACTAGCTCACCCAATTCGCAACTTACGCCGTACCTGTGTAGATATCTTAGCAGAAGTAGAAGCACAAATTGACTTTGAAGAAGATTTACCCCCTTTGAATGAGGAGGAAATTCGTGGGAGTATAGGGAAAATATTGGGAGAAGTCAAAGCTATTTTAGCCACAGCAAATCAAGGTGAATTGCTACGAGAGGGTTTAAAAGTAGCCATAGTAGGGCGTCCAAATGTGGGGAAGTCCAGCTTATTGAATGCTTGGAGTCAGAGCGATCGCGCTATTGTCACCCCCTTACCCGGAACCACTCGCGATATAGTAGAATCAGAATTGGTAGTAGGAGGAATTCCTATTAGGGTATTAGATACTGCGGGAATGCGAGAAACAGCAGATATGGTAGAGCAAATGGGAGTGTCTCGATCTCGTCATGCTGCCAAAGAAGCAGATTTAGTCTTATTAACTATTGATGCCACAACGGGGTGGACAGGTGAAGATGAAGCAATTTATCAGGAAATAAAACATCGACCCTTAATTTTGGTGATTAATAAAATAGATTTACGCTCCCCAGAGTCGGTAAAATATCCCCCAGAGATTGAGAATATAGTCCAAACTGCTGCTGCCCACTGTCAAGGAATAGAGAGTTTAGAAACAACCATTCTCCAGGTCGTCCATAAAGGAAATCTTCATGCTGCTAACTTAGATTTAGCCATTAATCAAAGACAAGCAGCAGCCTTAAGGTTAGCTAAAATAGCATTAGAACGAGTTCAGGACACTATTAATAATCAATTCCCTTTAGATTTTTGGACCATTGACTTGCGCAGCGCTATTCTCACCTTAGGAGAAATTACGGGAGAAGACGCAACTGAATCGGTGCTTGAGCGAATTTTCAGTCGTTTTTGTATTGGTAAGTAGGTAAAATCAGTGCTGGTATGACCCTCCGGGGAAAATATAATTATATAGCACAGCAACGGGCGATTGATACACCCAGCGTGAGTTGGAAAGTTTAGGCGAGAAATGTTAGAACCCTTACCTGTCGGCAATTTTCAAAACATGCTACCAGTAAAACTCATAACTGGTAACTGCTATAGTATACCAGAATATGGGCTGGTGGGTAAGGTAGTCGAAATTTATAATTAATGGTTGTAAATTCATTGAGAACCTTACCCACCCTAAGGTTCTTGGCTGGGGATGCTAATGTTAAGAATTTTGAAGATGCTACTTGCCTTTTCCTTTTTGATTGGCTATGCTCTGAAGAGTACAGAAACTAGAAAAAAGTATTATGGATACAGCTAGTATTTCTGAAACAATCATCACCCGCTATAGTGGTTTAGGCAACGACACCCTTGATGGTGGTGAAGGCGGAGATGTTCTCTTGCTCTGTAGCGATGGTTTGACGGAAGAAGTAACGGACTTGCAAATTCAAGATTATCTCCAGTCTAGTTCTTTTTGCGAGGAGAGGGCAGCACAACTAATTACTGGTGCAAAAAAGGCAGGTGGCTCCGATAATATCACTGTGGTGCTTGTGGCTTTGCTTGGATAAATTCTCTGGGGTTGGGAATTATTGAATATTGTGTTAGAATAGTAATCAAGCTAACACGGGGCTGTGGCTCAGTTGGATAGAGCAAGCGCCTCCTGAAATATCGGGCACCATGATAGGAAACTTCATCGGTGAATGGGGTCAAATTCAAGGAAGCCTAAGTCTGGCAACGGATAGGGTAATCTTGAGCCAAGCTCTACCACCCCAGTAGAGAAGGTGCAGAGACTGGTTGTAGCAATTAGGGGTATTCTAACAAATCACAAGGCTGCTACAACATAACGGCTGCCACCTAAGGGCTGATTGCCTATGGTGAAGGGATAGTCCGGAGAGTGGGGAAACTCACACAAATCTGAAGCGCTAGGTCGCCGGTTCAAATCCGGCCAGTCCCGTTTTTAACAGTGACCAGCTCTTAAGGGACGCTCCGCGCCCCCAAAAATAAAGATGAGGAAGTGTTTTCAATCTTTTGGGCTAGTGATGCACAGTAATGGTATATTCGCTTTCTTTCTCTAATCACAGTTCGGTTGAAGCAGGCCACCATCATTACAATGCAGCACTACCCACTACCCTATATATAGGGTTTATTAATTTTTGAAATTCTTTCATTAGAGTCGAGAGAGGTGTTACCACCTCGTCCCTCTCCTGAGAACCGGACGTGAAAGTTTCCCCTCATCCGGCTCCGGTGCTTCTATGCCAATGGGAGGCGCGCTTTGCGAGTCCGTCCTTAATTCGCTTGCGGTGACACCGAAGGTGCCGCCCTTGGCGTCCCGCCTGCTCTTGGTGACATTCCCGATGAAGTGCAACTAGATTCTTGCGTTCCCAGTTGTTGTGATTCCCATCTCGGTGGTGCAACTCCACAGGACCATCTATCTCCATGAACAATCGGTTGCAATGAAGGCATTTTCCAATAGTCGCTTTATAGCGTCAGCGGTAGGCCCGCTGTACAACTTAGAATTTCGGCCTACCCAATAGGGAATATCCCCATTGTAAGGTGAGGCATAACCTTTGACCCCCGCCATTAATCAATGCCGGGGGCCGTTGACTTTCCAGGGTACGCTAGGAAAGGCTCTCCTTACCAGCTCACAAGTGAGCTGGCGCTTCGCAGCCCCTTGCAGCTTTTTGCCTTTAGTGGCCAGCCGTCGTTCCTTCTCAGCGTCCTTCTGAGCCTTTCTACGTTTCTCAGCTCTCAACTTACGCCACACCCAGTTGGATAATGACCATAGCGAGTGCTGAACGAGTATCGCAGCTCTGGTGATATTGCCTCCAGCCCCGGACTTGTGACTCAATCCTTTTCAGGCGAGCTTCCGTGGTTGCACCACAATTCCTGAGTTGCTTTAACCAAGGCCAAAATGCCTGCATGATTCTCCGAACTCGGTGTGGACTTGAAAACCCCACGGGAGTTCACCAAACAAGTGCCATCCCAGGAAGTCAAATCCATCCGTGGCTTTACTCTCCTGGCGTCTTAGCCTCATTTATCTTTAGCCCTCTGGCCTTGAGAAATTCGTCAATATCCGCCTTCAGCCGCTTGGTGTCGGCATTCGGTTTGATGATAAAGACCGCGTCATCCGCGTATCGAATCCCCCTTATACCGACCCCGCTACTCCCAAATAGCTTCCGGGAGTTTTGGTTTGACCCTAGGTTCTCGAATCCATCTAGAGCGATATTGGCAAGTTAGGCGAGATAACCCCGCCTTGGGGAGTCCCCTTGATACTGGAGGGGTATTCACCACGGACGCCGGCTTTCACAGCATATCTGAGACCATGCAAGAGCCTCTCTGGGCAGGACAACCTCTTTGAGCATGACCTTATGGTCAATTTCGTCGAAGCATAAGAGGGATGTCTGTTTCCAGTACCAGCTTACCCTTGCCTATGGCTTGGCTGTTTAGATTCTGGAAAATCAGCTTTTGCGCGTCCGTTGTACAGCGACCGGGTCTGAAGCCGTAGCTTCTTTCTCCGGCAGTGGCCTCATAGGCAGGTCTGCACGCTAACTTGAGTAGCGCCTGCCACGCCCGGTCAGCCATGGTAGGAATGCCTAGACCCCGTTTCTTACCGTTTGGCTTGGGAATCCAAACACGCCTCAAAGGACAGTGTCTCCAGTGATGCCATTGCCTATTCAGCTGTTGGCAAAGCACTAGACGCTCCCGTTTGATTCGTGCGGTTTTGCCATCCACCCCAGGGGTCTTACGCCCCTGATTCAGCTGTGTTACTTGTTTGACCGCCAGAGCTTGGGCTGCACGACTCTGAAGTAAGAGTCGTTGTAAGCGTTTGACTTTGGCTTTGTGATTGTTATGCATGCGCTTTAAAGATGCACCTCTGTAACCGAAAGACCTGTTGATGGAATCGCTTCCACGGCATGTCCTTCCAGACATCGTCAGCCCTCAAGCTTATTTCTCGCCCCCGCAAGAATACTGCCAGGTGGAGTCCTAAGTCCATTAGACTGCGGTATTCGATTGGGGCTAGTTTAGTGACTCGCACTGCTTAAGCTCCTTTAATCGCTCTACTAATTACATTGGGCTTCTTCTCTTTAGAAACCTTCGGGCAGTTACGCCCTTCTTACCCTCGCTCTTCTGGTAGGTCGTTAATCACACGACCCCACCACTTCACAATCTGAGTTTGGACCCCGTGCTTCAGTGGGAGTTGAGCTAGTTTTTACTCGTTGGGAATGAACTATTGTTTTAGACCCTTGGGACTCATCGATTGACCCATCACCAACCCAGGAATGTAAGTGTTGTTTTCTATACCTTACGGGTTTCTTTCGGTGTCTCTTCTGCCATTGCGATTGGGCAATTTCTCAATTTAGGTCTTTTCTCAGATGATTCACGCTAAGTTGTCCCGGTGTCCTCCCTGTTAGCGGTGTTACCGACGACACCGAAGGTGCCGCCCTTGGCGTCCCGCTCGTCAGCTCCAGTCCCGCCCTGTTGCCAGCTTCTGCCTGGTGATTAACCTCACAGTGGTTAGCTTTGGATTCACGTGATTCCTTCACGGGAGAGACTCGGTTGCACGATTTCTGACCGTGGCCTCACTCTCATAGTTCATTCAGTAGCAGGCTGGGTAATCATTACCTTAGAGTTTCGGTCACTCTATTTAGGAATCACCTAATTTCTCTCTTCCTACCCTCCATTTCTGGTGGGTCGTCCGTTCAGGCTGTGATTCGGTTATCCGTTTTCAGCCCCTTTCGGTGGCTTAGATTGTCGGTTCCGATGTCCCGGAAACCAGACCCCCGCTTATGTTTGGCTTACGCCGCGACTTTTACAGGGAACGAGCCGCACAAAAACTCCTTGATAAAGATCAGGATAGTATTCTATAATACGATAATGGGCTCACAGAATAACCCGCTGTAAGCGAAACCTCTATAGATTTAGAGCTTAGGGAAAACTCACTAAAAAAAAATTAACAATAAAAAAAACTTGCTCCCCGCAACTTTGCTCCCGTGAAGCGCGAAAATGTAGCTACTGTTGCTACCGATGCTGTAGAGAAAATTTTCTGCAAACCTTGATAAAGCTTGGAAATACTGGCTAATTACACAATAATCCTCATGGGACTTGACAAAACGGGGATATAGTTTTATAGTAAAAATGGTTAGTAACCTTGTTTCGAAGAGGCGAACACCCTCGCCCGACGAAGTACAGAAGATTGCAATAACGCAATCGGTCGTAAGTTAAGCGACGTTAAATAATGGACTGCGTGAAGTAGCCTGGTGGTTGTAACCCTAGGAAGTAGGCACCAAATAAGCCTCCAAACCATAAATAAAAATAGCGCTTGGTCTTTGGATCAAGCTTTGCAGGCAAATGCCTTCACCATTTCAGGTGATGTCATACTTACCTCAGATTTTCCCAGCGATAGGTAGGTTTGAGGAGGTTAAATGTTGCACATAATACACAGATCATAGAGCTTGAACCCTTACTTTTCCAACGCCTTGCGAATGGCATAGAGAAACACCTCCCGGCATTCTCGCCGCGACAGTTTAAATTCACGATTGTTGCAGCGTGTCGTAACTTGATAAGCATATCCTGCTTGTAAATTGCGAGGTTTTCTAGGCATATTGTAGTCCTCGTTATGATTGTGCGACTCGAAGTCGCTGTAGTTAGTGGGTTGGCCGTCCAACCCCAAAGGAGAGTGTCTCTCCAGTAAACCTCCACAGGGTCTGATCTAGACCAGTAGGAAATCAGTAATAAGAACCAATTCCCTGGGGAGACGGGACTCTCCTAAAAAGCGAATGGAGCCACAGGCGAAAGCCCATGGGAAAGCTATATAACAAAGATTAATTAGTATAGCCAGGCTAGAGTATTGTCTAGCCGCCCGCGGCATTGATTAATGGCGCGGGCGCGGCTGCGCAGGAGCAGGGGTGAGCTGACGTAGGAGAGGCTGAAACTTAAGGGTTGCCAAAGCTGAGCACCTGTTCGAGTTAGGGATATTTTCGGTCAGTATCAATGAGGACAGGATGGAATCTAAGGCTGTTAAACCGAATTAAACAAACGAGCCTGAAAGCCATCAATAGAGTGAAAGTAAAGGTACACTTCATAAAGGAGTAGGGAGAAACAGCAGGCGCGGTACTGTGGGGGGGAAAAATCGTAAGGGTTTACCTATCCCGACAAACGTAAACTGAAACTACAACTAGGGATTTAACCGAAGGAAAAGTTATATTACATCCGGTTGAATGCCTATAATTAAAAAACAACAACTATAAATTGGTTTCGGACTTCAACCCAACATAAGTGGGCACTGTTTGGTAGAGCGCAAGCGAAACCAAACCTACGATTATTTTGGTTAATTATCCGGATGTGATATTATTACTTTTCGGCTAATTTAACGAGAGCAGAAGCAAGGTCAGCCATATTTTCAACTAGTGTCACCCGATCTTTATTGAGACTTTGTAAAATTTCAAACATCGCAGCTCTGTCTTGAATTAAAGCTGATGTATCTTGACGGGAAGCAGCAATATAGTCCGCTATGTCGCGAGTCAACGCTGCTACTTGTCTGTCTGTAGCTTGACGGGATCGCCTATCTGCTGCGCACCGCGTAGCGGTCCCAAGGGAGCGCATCAGAGTGAGCCTGGGCTGTTCTCGCTACGGAGTCTACCTTGTGGCCAAGCTCTTTAATCTGCTGTTGGACGTTTTGATTGGTCTGCTCCATTCTTGCGGCAAGGTTTTGGACGTTTTGATTGGTCTGTTAAACAGCAGTCAGAAGGAGATGAAAACGTTGGTCAATATTTGTACTCATTTTCTCGGGGTTGCTTTATCTCCTTATTCTTCATTATACACACTCCAGTAAAGACTTCAGAACTGAAGTCTCTAGTCTGGGTCCAAAACGAGTTACAACCCGGGAAGAAGCTAAGGAGGCTAAATTACCAGCTTGGGTCGGACTCATACCGTTGGTAATGCCGTACAAAAATGCTCCTGCGTACATATCTCCCGCACCTAATGTATCGATCGCTTCTACGGAAGACGGGGCAATTTCTATTAATTCTTGACCGTCGAAAATTAATGAACCTTCTCCTCCTCGGGTAATGGCAAAACCTTTGGCTATAGTCTTAAAGTAATCTATGGCTACCGCTAAGTCTTCAGTTTGGGCTATGGTTAAAGCTTCATGAGCATTAGCAAAGATAAAATCTAAGCCTGAACCTATTATTTCTAATATTCCTGCTCGACAATATTGTACTATATTGGTATCAGAAAGGGAAAGAGCTGTTTTTACTCCGGCTAATTCAGCAATTTCTTTTGCTTTCATTGCTCCTGCTTTTGCAGTGGGGGAAGATAGTAAGTACCCTTCTAAGTAAATATATTCGGAATTTCTGATAGCTTCCGGGACTAATTCTTCTGGGGAAAAGTCGGCACTAATACCCAAAAAAGTATTCATGGTGCGGTCTGCGTCGGGAGTTACTAATACTAAGCATTTACCTGTAACTCCCACGGGTCGATTATCTTGGGTTAAATTAGTGTCTAGTCCGTAGTAGAGCAGGTCTTTTAAATAGAAAGAACCAATTTCGTCTTCAGCTACTTTGCAAGAGTAAAAACCTTGAGCTCCTAGTTGACTCAATGCTACCATAGTATTGGCAGCAGAACCCCCACAGCTATTACGTGAAGTTAAGTGACTTAAAGAGCGCATTAAATATTCTTGGCGGTCTTCGTCTACTAAGGTCATTACTCCTTTATCCAGCTTTAATTCTTGGAGCAACTGGGTAGATATTTCAAATTCCATATCCAATAAAGCGTTGCCCATTCCATATACGTTGTATTTTTTATTCATAATTTTGTTTATAATTGTTTGTTGTTGGTTTCCGGTTCTCTATATAATAGCATAAGGTGGATTGGTGGGCAAGGTTTTCAATTAATTTATTTAGAAGTTTCCTCATACCTTGCCTACCCTACTCTTGAATGTTTTATTTCCCTATACAATAGTAGGAGGGAACGAAACCGAACAGTTTAGGAGATTTGTGTTGGGGTTCCCTATGGATCTCACCAACCTACTCCTCTGCTTCTGTCTCAGTGGGAACCATTTTAGCAGGAGCGATTATAGAGAAGATAGTTGTGGAGGTATCTCCTAAAGCAGAGACTCCTGGGGGCAATTCTAACTCCCCTACGTGTAATCTCGTCCCGATATCCATCGGGGACATATCTATCTCAATAGACTCAGGAATGTTATCAGGAGAGCATTCTACTTCAATTTCTGAGATGGTCTGTTCGATAAGACCTCCTTTTTTTACTCCCAGTGCTTGCCCTACCATTTTTAGCTGTACAGCCACTTTAATCTTCTTTTGAGCAGCGACGGAGAAAAAGCTCAGGTGGTAGAGAGTTCTTTTCCAAGGGTGAGCTTGGACTTCTCTTATGAGGGCTTTTCCGTTCCAGTCTATCTCGGGAATGTTTAAGTCGATGAGGGTATTGTTGACGGAAGCTTTTTTGAGCAAATTTTGAGCTTCTTTCCCGTCTAAGGTGAGGGAAATAGACGCTGCACCGTCGTGTCCGTATAAAGTTGCCGGAATTAAACCCTGACGTCGCAGTGCTCTTGGTTTGCTATCTTCTTGTCTGGTTTGACACTTGACTGTTATTGTCATAGTTCTCTCTATTGTTACTTTTTACTTTGTACGAGGTATAGCAACCGCCAGTCATAACTGGAACTGGTCACTGTCATGGTACGAGGTCACTGGGGTACCATTAGCGTCTAGCAAAGCACGCTTAGGTCCGTGGATGGGGTCTTCTACGATAATGGTTTGGTGACGACTGGCACCAATAGATACAATGGCAATGGGTACTTCCATTAATTCTGCCAGTCTATGGAGGTAGTTTAAAGCTTGTTTGGGTAAATCTTCTAAAGAACGACAGTTTGCGGTGGACTGTTGCCAACCGGGGAGAGTTTGATAGATTGGTTTAGCTTGAGCAAATAGGTTTCCGTTGCTGGGGAAGTGATGACAGGTTTCTCCGTCCAGTTCGTAAGCAACACAGACCTTTATTTCTTCCAGTTCATCTAAAACGTCCAGTTTGGTAATAGCTAGGCAGTCCATACCGTTGATCCGCACCGCATAACGACCGATAACTGCGTCAAACCAACCGCAACGACGACGACGTCCTGTGGTGGTCCCAAATTCAGCCCCCCGCTCTCCTAGCAATTTTCCTACTTCTTCTTCCAATTCTGTGGGAAATGGTCCTTCTCCTACTCTGGTAGTATAGGCTTTTGCTACTCCAATGACTCGGTCGATAATGGTAGGTCCTACCCCTGCTCCTACACAAGCTCCTCCCGCAATGGGGTTGGAGGAGGTAACATAGGGATAGGTACCGTGGTCTAGGTCTAGGAGAGTACCTTGAGCACCTTCAAAGAGGATGTTTTTCCGTTCCTGGACTGCTGTGGCAATTTTCAAGGAACTGTCCACCACGTGGGGACGGAGACGGTCTCCATAGATAAGATACTCTTCAATGACTGCTTTTGGCTCTAAGGGAGGCAAGTGATATAGTTTCTCTAAAATGACGTTCTTATAGTTAATGGTCCACTCTAGTTTTTTCCTTAAGTCTTCTTCATGGATAATATCAATCATGCGGATACCGGTTCTTTCGGACTTATCCCCATAGGTGGGACCTATGCCCCTCCCGGTGGTGCCGATTTTGTGTTTCCCCCGTCTTTCTTCTGCTGCCTTATCAATTAAACGATGATAGGGCATAGTTACATGAGCTGTTTGGGAAATAAACAGGTTCTGAAGGGAAACATTTAGTTCCTTTAAGCGGTCTATTTCTTCCAGGAGCACTTGGGGGTCGATTACGGTCCCCGAACCGACAATACACTCCGTCTCTGGTCCGAGTATGCCGGAGGGAATTAAGTGCAGTTTAAAGGTTCTGTCCCCTACTACCACCGTATGTCCCGCGTTTACTCCTCCTTGGGAGCGGACCACTACATCTGCTGACCGACTGAGCAGGTCAGTTATTTTACCTTTTCCTTCGTCACCCCACTGGGCACCGATGACAATAACGTTAGCCAAGGGTTTAGATTCTGCTTGCTTTGTACACACAAACTCCCATTATCATCTATGATGGGTTCATCTGTCAAGCACGTATAGCTATATCGGTTTGCCCTTAGGGGCCTTCAGACCCATAGGGCCTGAAGGCAAACCTACCATTATGTCATCTCGATGTAACTCAGGAAGCCAGCTCAACTAGATAAAATAGTAATCCCGATACCACTTGACAAATCGCTGAATTCCAACCTGAATGGTTGTCTTGGGCTTAAACTCTACATCCCTAACCAAATCCTCTACATCCGCATAGGTAACAGGTACGTCACCAGGTTGGATTGGGAGCATCTTTTTTTCTGCTTTCATCCCCAAACAATTTTCGATCGCCTCAATAAAGTCCATTAATTCAACCGGGTTGTTGTTTCCTATATTGTAGATTTTATAGGGAGCATTACTGGTTCCAGGGTCTGGTGCATTTCCGGACCATTGGGTATTGGATTCTGGTGCCTTATCTATCACCCGTACCACCCCCTCAACAATATCGTCAATGTAGGTAAAATCTCGTTGCATTTTCCCGTAATTAAACACTTCAATGGGTTGTCCGGCTAAAATTGCTTTAGTAAATAGAAACAGAGCCATATCCGGTCGCCCCCAGGGACCATATACAGTAAAAAAGCGCAGTCCAGTAGTGGGGAGACCATATAAATGGCTGTAGGTATGGGCCATGAGTTCGTTGGCTTTTTTAGTAGCTGCATAGAGGCTAACGGGGTGGTCTACATTGTGGTGAACGGAAAAGGGTATTTTCGTATTAGCACCGTAGACAGAACTAGAAGAAGCAAATACCAGATGCTTTATTTTTCCGTAGCGGCAACCTTCCAGAATGTTGGTAAAACCCACCAGGTTACTATCCACATAAGCATGAGGATTTTTGAGGGAATAGCGGACCCCTGCTTGAGCTGCTAGGTTAACGACCACGTCGAAGCAATTTTGAGCAAATAACTGGGCTATTCCTAGTTGGTTGGCTAGGTCTAATTTATGAAAGCTGAAATTAGACTTTTGCTGTAATTGAGCTAAACGGTCTTTTTTCAGGGAAACTTCATAGTCGGGTAAGGTTCGAGAATCGCTCCTCTTTCCTCCCCTAAGAACCGGACATGACACTCTCACATCATCCGGCTCAAGCCTCACTTCCAGCTCAACTTCTTGGATTTAGTAATGTACCTGCTTGTGACATGCCTTGTGCATACCTTCTGCTACAGGTACTATGTGGTGAGTTTCGATTTCTTCGACCTTGTATAAACCGCTCGCACAGACCGGACGGGCGATGGCTACTTGCTCGTATTTCGAGCCTGAGCAAGATGTTTCTTTCCAGTTTTAGTGTTACGATTCTGCCAATAATCTGGTCGAGGGGGTTGTCAGGACTATTCTGCCCTTTGACCTTCACATGTCGATGCTTTGGGAGTACTACTGATGTCATATAGCACGAAGCTTTTCTCCTTGCCGTTTCTACCAGTCCCCTTGCACGCGAAAATCCAATCTCTATCCCCTTTTTTACGGAAATACTTACTTTTAACCCACTTTTTAGATTTGTTGGGATGTCTTCTTTTAGCCCAACGCCAGAGGTATTGCCATGTCCTATGGTTGATATAACTAAAGACTTCCTTGCTAACCACTCCTCTGTAATAATTAGCAAATCCCCTCAAGACTCTGTTTAGACGCACGATTACGTCTTCTTGTTTTGCGGTTCTCATTGCCCTAATCATGTCACCTATCTTCTTACAGACGGCTAGGACTTTGCTCTTCTGTGGCTTAATAATCAGTTTACCATTGTAATGCCTCAGATTGAACCCAAGGAAGTCAAAGCCTTCCTCTATGTGTGTAATTTTCGTCTTAAGGTGACTCAATACCAAATTCTTCTTTGACACCCATTCTTCAATCTGGATCCTTACATCCTCTAAGGATTCCTCATCCTTAGCTGTGACGACGAAATCGTCCGCATACCGAATGACGCCTAGCTTTGGGTTATACCTGTTAATTGTTTGCTCTAACCCGTGCAACCCAATGTTTGCTAACAATGGGCTTATCGTAGGACTATGAATCCCTTTATCGATGAATCCAGCTTTTAACCATTCTTTGATAAGCCCACTGTATGGGACGTTACCTATGGCATCAAGAATAGCTTCATGGGATAAGTTATCAAAGAATCCTCTGATATCGGCATCTAGAACCCATTTGTCTTTTTTAACTAGTTTACCGGACGAAGTCCGGTAATCGCTCCTTAGCCGTAGGAAACACTGTGCTAGGGCATCGTGGCAGCTTCTGCCAGGTCTAAATCCGTAGGAGTTCGGTTCAAACCTGGCGGACCATTGGGGTTCCAGATAATTCTTGACTATTGCTTGTGCGACTCTGTCTCTCACGACGGGAATACTGAGAGGACGTTTCTTGCCATTCGATTTGGGAATGTATACCAGGGCTTTTGCCGTGGGCATCTGCCATTCATTGACAAGTTTCACTCTCTGTGCTGGGGTATTTATTACCTCCTTGTGGATACCCGCAGTATCTTTACCATAGTTGGTTTGAGTGATTTGTCTAACACTGAGCAGTAGGTTTGACAGACTCTTACATAACAGCCTAGAAAGATTACGCACCTTCCTGGACTGACCAAGTTGTTGAGCACGAAAGATTCTCTGACGTAAATTCCTAACAATTTTCCGAGCTGATTTCCAGTTAACCTGGTTCCAGTCTTCCAATCGTCCTTCGTTTCCGATTATCAATTTCGACGTTGACATCTATCTTTTGTATCCGTTTGAGGGTTTCTACGTTCGTTGTCTCTTTCGTATGAGACCCTGGAGAAGTCTGCTATTCCTTTCGGTCACCAGTAACGGACTGGTATCCAACTCGTTACAAGCTGGCATTTGCTTTTTCTCCCATCCTTTACCCTCCAAGGGATTCCGTCATCGTTGCCTGAGACCTACTGAAGATTAGGACCTCTCTTCAGACCTTGTAGGGCTTATCCTGTTGTGTCATTTAGAGTTTCTGAGCTGGTTAGGATGGTATCCTTTTCTGCGGGAGAGCTACGTTTTCACAATCAGAGGAGATTACAGCCTCTAGTTCTGTCTCCTTACCATTTTGGTTACGGCCTATCAGGGATAATTTGGCCGCTTCCTGAATAACGCAGTTTAAACGGAAACTTCGCTTTCGCTCATCCTTCCAACTCTTTCCCTCTGGCTCCTCACTGCCTAATCCCTGGCAGCTTCGGCTACTTTTGGGGTCTGCATTCCGGTGTTTTCGTTACCTACAAGAGCCGTGACCGGACTCCGAAGAGTCTTTTCCATGAGGGCTGGGGGTGAAAATCCCCGGGGAGCACGCTGTTCCTATCTAAATGACCAGTTCAGGTCGCGCGTAATCATTCAGGTTATCTAACCCTACTACCTGATCTCCCCTGGTCAGGAGTTGTTGACTGAGATGAAAACCGATAAAACCAGCAGCACCAGTAACTAATATTTTCACTATAAACTCCAATGGGTTAAGTTTGAAGGTAGAGTAGTGGTATCTAAGGCTGATTTTACATCCATTAAGACTCCTTCTGGGCGTAAACCAGCAATTAATTGTTTGCTGGGCATTTGACCCTCCCCGCTCGCGCATAGACGGGGCGTGCCTTGCTCCCGTTTTTTTCCCGTGTAGATAGGTTTGATGGGGGACTGCTAGGATAAGGGCGTCTACATTATTTTACATTAATGTCTAATAGTTAATATGTTTGTTTGAGGATATTTTATTGTTTAATTATTAATTATTTACTTAGTTATGTAGTTTACTTAAACTTTTAATAAATAAAAGTATTAAAATACGATTACAAATATTTGACATATGTTGATGAGGTCTTTATGATTGAAATTGAAAGCTTAAGCAAAGTCTACGGTTCCACCACCGCAATTGAAGATGTTACCTTTAGGGTAGAACAGGGAGAAATTATGGGTTTTCTGGGGCCAAATGGGGCGGGGAAAACCACCACTATGCGCATACTCACGGGTTATTTACCTGCAACTGGGGGGACTGCAAGGGTGGGGGGTTATGATATCCACCAACAGTCGATGGAGGCGCGAAGACGCATGGGTTATTTACCGGAAGTACCTCCTCTTTATCCCGATATGACAGTGGAAGGGTTTTTAGACTTTGTCGCTCAAATTAAAGGGATAGCAGCGGGGGATCGCCCAGCCCGGATAGCTGAAGCAATTAAACGCTGTCAGCTGACAGAAAAGCGACATATGCCCATTCGCAAGCTGTCTAAAGGCTATAAGCAAAGGGTGGGTATTGCTCAAGCTCTAGTTCACGATCCTCCTGTTATTGTCTTAGACGAACCTACTGTGGGTCTGGATCCTCGTCAAATTATTGAGGTGCGCAATTTAATTAAAGGTCTCGCAGGAGACCACACCATGATTCTTTCCACTCACATTCTGCCAGAAGTGACTATGACTTGTGATAAGGTTACCATTATCAATGGGGGGAAAATCGCAGCTACTAATGTGTCTCCTAATCCCATGAGTGACGGGTATGAGGTGGAGGTTGAAGGGAATGCAAGTCAGATAATACCCCAATTAGAAGCAATTATGGGGGTAGAGGGGGTGGAAGTAAAGGGTTCGGGGGATACCCGCTCTTTTTTAAATATCACCTGGGCTGGAGCTACAGAACCGGGTCCAGAAATTGCTAAGGTAATTGTCAGTAACTCATTTAGATTAGCTGAAATGCGTCGCCGGAGTGCTACTCTAGAGGATGTTTTTTTAGCAGTCACAACTCAAGATACAGTTGAAGTTCAATAAGTGTTAAGTGACTAATGATGATAATTATAAGTAATATCAGCGCTATTTTTCGCAAAGAATTGCAAGGCTATTTTGTCTCCCCTTTAGCTTATATTGTAACAGCAGTTTTTTGGTTTTTGTTGGGTTCCTTATTTGTAGACATTCTCCAGCGAACCATTGAAAGCATTGCTACTTATGAAAGTTTAGGTGTATCTTTACCTCCTATTGATGTCCCCTACGAGTTCATGGGGCAATTCTTCGCCGTGTTGGGGTTACTGGTATTATATATCCTCCCCATTCTTTCCATGGGACTATATGCGGAAGAAAGGAAGCGGGGAACCTTAGAGCTACTAGCAACTTCACCTCTTACAAATTGGGTAGTAGCAACAGGGAAACTCCTGGGGGCGATCGCCTTATTTTCCATCGTTATTTCACCTATGATTATCTATGAGGTAATCGTTTTCGGCGCTGCTACCCCCACGGCGGTACCTTTACAAGTACCTCTATTAGCCCATGTGGGTCTTCTTTTACTAGCAGGGGCGGTGCTCTCTTTAGGGATGTTTATTTCTTCCCTTACCGACAGTTCTATTCTCGCCGCCATTCTCAGTTTTGCCCTCGTTCTCTTCCTCTGGATTATAGACTTGCTGGCTGATAAGTTAAATGGTACCATAGGGCAGGTTTTATCCCATCTTTCTCTGCTCAAACATTACAACAATCTCGTTCAAGGAATCCTGGATCCGGGCAGTTTAGTCTTGTTCGCCAGTTATATTCTTCTGGGACTATTCCTTACCGCTCAATCCATCGAAATCATCCGCTTCTCTAGTCGTTAATTGCACGTACCATGCTTTGTTTATTTAGTCCCACAGTGGGTTATAATATATCCAAGTCACATATCTTGGGGTGGGGTGTGGTCAAAAGTAGTTGATAGAGTAAACTGCGCACCTGCTTAACCCACCCCCTATCTCCGAAGTGGGGAGCTGGGGCGCTAAGGAGATGGGGGGGGGGTTGATACACAGTGGTTGATTTGCTAACAAAAAGCTACATTCGCTCACAGATAATCTAAAAACGGCCTTGGACATTAGTAGTAAATACCTATTGCCAAAAGGCTTTTAATTAGGTATATGGAGGCGATTCGTTCCTGAGGAAATCGCGGCTAGCCTTTGAATAAATCAGGGCCTGGGGATATAACCCTGAGAAGGGAATTGAACTAGGATAACTAAGTCGCTTGATGCGGGTGAGAGAAATCAAGTCCCGCCCCCGCCATTAATCAATGCCGGGGGGATTGCAGACTCCTAATCTGACCACATCTAGCTGTGAAATCAAGCAGCCATTGCCGGGATAGTCTCCGGGAGATGAAGCCCCCGCCATTAATCAATGCCGGGGGGGCGGAACCAGAGACGAAAGTGACCCTGCCGCTAATAGGGAGAGTCCATGGTGAACAGAAGCCCCCGCCATTAATCAATGCCGGGGGTGGTAAGTGAACCGTCGTAAAAAGCATCTAACCTAAAGGAGTACAGCGAAAAGTCTGGATGGGGACATCCTTAATGGGCTTTTGAACTGGTAATCAAAACCCTGTCTACTTTTGGCTATGAGAAAGACTTCCCCAGGGGGCCAGTGGGTGAACTGATGGCACCTAAAGAACTGATCACAATCTTGGACTTGGAACGAAGAGAAACGTAGGTAACCACCTAGGTTGGTAGCTAGGAGGGGACGGGGGTGGGTAGAACTACGGGTAGGACGTGGGAACGAAACGACAACTGGTAACAGCCCAAACACTGCCCACATTGATTTAACTTTCTGGCCCTTCAGGCCCTCAAGGTTAATAAAATGAGCGAGAAACTTTGAGACCTGAAAAGCCGCTTGTTGTCGTGTAACAATTAAATACCGCGCCTGAATGGGCGACGATGAAAGGCAGGCAAAGTAAGGGAGAAAAAAAAAAGTGGAAGACTATTCAGGAAGCTTGAGCTCGAAAGAGAACCGAAATAAGTGGAAAAATAGTCAAGGGCTTAGATAGCAAACTGCTACCAAGGGGCCATAGCTCGTAGGAGCCGTGTGCGGTGAAAGTTGCTTGCACGGTTACTCAAGGAGCTGGGGCAGAGTAATTTGCTCCTTCGGGTGTACCGAAACACAGCGATAACCAAGCTGACAAAATAGAATAAAGAGCAGTTACTTTCTAAGTGACTGCATTGGGAGATAGCCCCTCTACTGACTTATTTCAGTAGTGCATTGGTTAGCAAGTGTTAACATTTGTTAGCTAAAATCTATCGGGATTAGTTTGTTATTAACTTCTGAGTCTTTATATTGACTTCTTCACCTATCACCCGCTCGCCCTATCCCCCAATTTTTTGGTGGGGGGTAGGGAGTAGGGGGTAGGGGGTAATGTAAAGTAAACCGTTTTCCTCAGCGCTCTAGCTCCACCCCATCTCCCCAACTCTTCATCTCCCCACTTCGGGAGTAGGAGGTTTAGAGTTTCATGGCAATAACCATATCCGGGGGCACCTCCTGCCAAAGCACAGCGGAGCAAGGCAAAGGCTTGTGGGGCCTGTAAATCATCTTAGCATTACCTGGAATATCCACTTTATGGCACAAGTGAATTCAACTTTCTGAATAAATATTCAGAAGAGTTGTATAACGGAAATGGGAGGATGGTTAGTACCGTTTTTCTTGTTAGAAGCTAAAACCTTTCTGTTGAAATGAATCCTGGTATTCACCTTGCGCCGCCTCTTACTCCAAGTACCGGCAGGACCTCTTTTGCCTGGTGTAATTCGGGGCATTCCCTTCTTTAGGGGTATGAGCCAGCGCCTACGTCTATGATAGGGTCACAAAAGAGTGGGGTAGCTGTGTCTAAAAAAAAGCGGCATGATTCCCCTCTCCCCGTCTAAATTTTTCCCAAAAATTCTTAAAATAGGGGTTGACATGAGTGAGATTTTGGGGTTAAGATACAATTGGGAGAGACCAAGCCTAAAAAAAAGGTCACCATTCTAGGCCCAGATCCCAAACCAACTCTATCTTCCCCCTTTTGCGTCTTTGCGCGAGACTCTTTAAGATAAAAATGAAGCTACTTCAGATAAGAAAACTACATAAAACAATAGCCCCAATTGTTTTATTACCCCTTATGGTAACAATGTTAACAGGAGTAGTATATCGACTGGGAAAAAGCTGGTTTGGTTTATCCCGAGACCAAATCCACTTTTTAATGATCATTCATGAAGGAGAGTATCTAGGACCAACTTTAGAACCAATTTACGTCCTTTTGAATGGTTTGGGGCTACTGTGGATGTTAGTTACCGGAGGTATCATGTTAATCCAAAGTTTCAAAGGTAAAAAGAAGAGAGATAAGATAACCGATCCTTAACCCACTATATATATGGGCGCACCTTTTCCCACTCTTACACCTTATCACATTAAAAAAGCAAATGCAAGTATTTTGAAATTTAGTTTTGGAAATAGCAGCGTAATTGTTGGAGAGCAGGGTGAGTTGAATTAACAGTCAAATTGCTCACGGAAGTCAAAACCCTATGAAAAGGAATTATTTCCATGACGCAATTAGTATAGGCGATCGCCTCCAAAGAACGAACAAAATCTACAGTCCAAGTATTTTCCTGAACTAGAATTTGCTTACTTTGGAGATAGCTCATAAGTTGTCCTCGGATAATCCCCGGTAAAATACCCCCAGCTAAAGAAGGAATCCACCAAGAACCATCCTTATAGCCCCAGAGATTACCCGTACTGGTTTCCAGCCAATTACCATGGCCATCAATTAAAATAGCCTCCTGAGCACCTAACCGTCCAGCTTCCCTTAGTGCCAACCACGCTCCCAGATAATTACCAGTCTTATAACGGGGTAACTCACGACTAAACAAAAGTCCATTAGCAACGAACGCAACAATTCCTTCAGTTTGACGTTCCCTTAAATCTGCTGGTAGAAAACGTCCCAAAATCAATTCCCGTCCATCAGGAAAAATAACCATCCGCAGCACGGGAAAAGAAGAAACTAAAACTTCTGCCCCTCGCCTTAACCTGTCCCAGTTCGGCAGTTGCCAGCCAAAAGCCTGTAAACTATCTTTAAGGCGATGGCAATGAGCCTGCCAATTAGTCAGAGGATAGTCTAAAGACCGATGATAAACTCGCATGGTAGTAAAAGCCGTTGCCCCGTAGAGCAAAGCAGGATCGTTAATATCTAATTCGAGAGTATCTTTTTCAATTAACCCACCTTCGTACCATAACATAACAAAAAGTTTAGGTTAATAACATATAAGTTCATAAACCCTCTCTTTTCTCTTTCTCTGCGTCCTCTGCGTCTCTGCGGTTCCATCCTATGTTAACATATGAATTACAGAGGCACCCCTACTCTCTTCTCTTATCTCTGTAACAAGGCGCACCGCTTTGTGTTATAAATTTTTTTTATAGTCAATACCGCAGATATTCGCTAATCTAGACTTTAACCAACAACCAACAACCAAAAAATCGTGTCAGACCTAAATCGCGGTATCATGAAGTTCTCAGGAGCAGACAAACCAGTTGTGGTAGCCCTCACAGCCTTGCTCGTTTTTAGCAGCATAATCGGGCTACTCGTCTGGGCTCTTAATACTGCCTATACAGTAAACTAGACTCTCAGCGCCTCTGCGCAAGAGCGTGAAACTTTATCATCCCATTGCCATTTCCGAACCCCGTCCCCTCCTGGGAGAGGTATGGTTAGATCTGGCCTTTTTGGTAGTATTACTGTTCCTGTCCGCCTTTTTTGCCGGATCTGAAACCGCAATTACCGCCTTCGATAACTTAAAACTGAGAGGACTGATTAAAAACCAGGGAGATCCCACAGGGATATTTCAGCTGGTGCTAGAAAACCGAACTCGGTTTATCACCACTCTCCTGTTGGGAAATAATCTGGTAAATAATTTTTCCGCTATTCTCACTAGTAACCTATTTGCCATCTGGCTAGGTAACGCTGGGCTGGGTATTGCTACTGCTGTGGTCACCATTTTAGTGCTGATTTTTGGCGAAATTACCCCCAAATCCCTAGCTATCCTCAACGTCCGAGCCACCTTTATGCTCGCAGTCCGCCCGATCTTTTGGTTATCAAAGATTCTCTCCTTTTTCCGAATAATTCATATTTTTGAAACCATTACCCAGAAAACAATCGGACTCTTACAAGGAAAGCAAGTCAAAACAGCCCCACAGTCAGAATCTTTAACAGATTTGGAACTAATGATCGAGCTTTTGAGTGGTAAAGGGAAGCTGGACTTTTATCGACACCGACTGCTAAACAAAGCTTTGATGCTGGATCGCCTCATAGCCAAAGATGTAGTCAAACCCAGGATTGAGATGCGCACCATTTCCCATCAAGCTAGTTTGCAGGATTTGCTCAATCTCTGTCTGGAGACAGGTTATTCCCGCATTCCGGTGCAAGAAGAGTCCAAAGACCAAATCGTCGGTATTATCAACCTCAAGCGGGCATTAAGACATTTAAAAGCCAAAGCGTCGCAAAATCGCTCTCAAATCCCAGTGACAGTAGCCATGACTCCCCCAGTGTATATCCCAGAAACCAAGCGAGTCACCAATCTACTCAAGCAAATGCTCCAGCAAAGGTTACACATTGCCATTGTGGTGGATGAATATGGTGGTACCGTGGGCTTAGTTACCTTAGAGGACATTCTCGAAGAGCTGGTGGGGGAAATTTACGACGAGAGCGATTTTCCTCAGGTCCAGTCCAGTCCCAGGAATGAATAAAAAATTTTGCCCAAGTATTGTCATAGGTTTGCCTTCAGGCCCTATGGGTCTGAAGGACCCATAGGGCAAACCGAGTCACAAAGCTGTGTTATGATGAATAATCGTGAAAATAAATGGGTCGATGCCCGAGTTGGTCGAAGGGAACGGACTGTAAATCCGCTGGCTTAGTCCTACGCTGGTTCAAATCCAGCTCGGCCCATCTGACCCTTAAACTGCGGAAAATGAATAAAAAAATTTTGTCAAAAGTATTGTTATAGTGAAAAAACTGTGTTACAATTAATAATTGTGAAACAAATGGGTCGATGCCCGAGTGGTTAATGGGGGCGGACTGTAAATCCGCTGGCTATGCCTACGCTGGTTCAAATCCAGCTCGGCCCACCAGCCCGTGTAGCTCAGTGGTAGAGCACACCCTTGGTAAGGGTGAGGTCACGAGTTCAATCCTCGTCACGGGCTTATTATTGCAAGTTGGGGTAATTCATTTTACCGTTTGGGAAAACCACGGCGTTGGCGGAGAAAATCTGGAAGATCCAAGCCACCTTTATTAGCAGGAGCAGGAGAAGGTTTTGGCTTCCTGATGGTTTGGGGTGGTGCCTCTTCGCGGCTCTTGATAGGAGTAACTTTTTTGGCAGAAGCAGGTGGGGTCATCTCTCCGGTAAAACCAGTAGCAATTACCGTAATTTTGACCTCCCCTTGCATTTTGTCATCAATCACCGCACCAAAAATAATATTAGCATTGGGATCCACCACCTCATAGATAGTTTCCGCCGCAATATTTACTTCGTGGAGAGTCAGGTCGCTACCACCAGTGATATTTAAGACAACTCCTTTAGCTCCTTCAATAGAAGACTCCAGTAAAGGAGAAGAACTTGCAGCCAGTGCTGCTTCGCGAGCTCGGGATTTCCCCGAACCAATGCCAATCCCCATCATAGCTGAACCAGCATCAGCCATAACTGCCCGGACATCGGCAAAATCAACATTAACCAATCCAGGAATAGTAATAATATCGGAAATCCCTTGTACCCCTTGACGCAGAACGTCATCGGCAACCCGAAGAGCTTCTTGTACGGGGGTTTCTGGGGAAATGACTTGCAAGAGTTGATTGTTAGGAATGATAATGAGAGTATCCACCCGACCTTGCAGTTGGGCAATTCCTTCCTCTGCCTGAGTGGTACGGCGGCGTCCCTCGAAAGTAAAAGGACGAGTAACCACACCTACAGTAAGGCAACCCATTTCCTTCGCCACTTCGGCGACAATGGGAGATGCTCCCGTGCCAGTGCCCCCACCCATACCAGCAGTGATGAATACTAGATCAGTATTTTCCAAAGCTTGGGCGATTTCATCTCGGGATTCTTCCGCTGCTTTCTGTCCGATGGCAGGATTGCCTCCAGCACCAAGTCCTCTAGTTAATTTTTGCCCTAACTGCAACCGTTGAGGAGCTGCGGAATGGGTCAAGGCTTGAGCATCGGTGTTAATTGCCCAAAATTCAATGCCGCCAATACCGCTTTCGATCATCCGATTGACTGCATTGCACCCTCCTCCACCAACGCCAATGACTTTAATTTGGGCTGCGAGACTGGGGACGATATTGACCGGGTGCATTTCTTCCCCTGGTATTCTCTGGGAATCTTGATTTGGCCAGTCAGATGAACATAAATTAATCTTTTTTAAACTTTTATTGCCATAAATTAATTGTGTCAATAATTCTTGGGTATTTGCGCCTCGATGGGTAATATTTAGTTTAGTATTGCTTGTCATTTGGATTGAACCTGAATTAATATACAACTTTAAATTACAGTAAATTATAATTTTAATTATGTCACTAGTATGTCGTTGTTACCAATGATACAACCATTATTTATTTTGCTTTTGACAAATATGTTACGCTCTTAGACTAGAAAGAATAAGGATATTTATCAATTTTGGTTTATCCTATCTTCATCTGGTTTTTGGGATAGTAAATTCGAGCAACAGTAGTAAAATTAGTGTAATAGACGGTGACTATTGAAGTAATTGAATTCCAGGCAATCGCGGATTGGTGAGGTCGAGATAGTCAATTTGGCTTAGATCTAGCAGCTCTGGTAATTTGACCATTTGGGCGAATACTGCCAATTGTGCCTCCATTTGGGAAATGTCAGCACCTAAATAGACCTTACCTAATTTTGTCCAGAGAATGAGATTGCTGGGATTTTGCCAGTCTACCTCAAATATCTCCACCGTAGAGCGATGGACGAGCTGATAAATTTTGGACCAGGATCGCCTATCTTGCTCTCGGTAGCCTGTCACCTTGAGAGTTGGTAATTGAAAGTTAGGGCTGACTTCGGTATAGAAGCTTTTCGGCAATAAAATACCGCTCTGATCTAAAAAACCCAATTCTTCTTGACCAGACAAGGGGTCGGAAGGTTTTGAAGATAAGACTATGGCGATCGGTCGCCGTTCTTTTATCTCAATAGTCAGACTTGGAGGGAGTAGTTGACGGGTAACTACGGCTTTAGCTATCGGAGCTGTTGATTCTAGCTGTTGGCGTAATTGTTCCGTTGACAATCGCAAGAGAGATTTGGGGTAGGATAAGGGAATTAGTTCCAGAATCCCATCTTTGCTTAAAAGTTCACCTCCTTCTATTTGAATTTGCGCACCAGTATAAAGGGTCCAGTCCTGCAGGGTAGTGCCCCACATAGAGCAACCTGTTATTCCCGTTACTAGCAGAGTACGCCAAATTTGCATCAGTAATTGGAGTTGTAATTTTGACCGCTGATTTTTTTGAGCTTCTGAATGAGTATAAGATGTCATGGTTCTGCTCAAACCACCCAAAAGAGAGAAAGTTTACTATGTCCGAAGGCAAAAAACGCTGCCTTGCGGCACGCTTCGCACCCGTCATGGGATGCTTTTTTTTCCAAGCCTGGAAGCTTCCAGGCCGCCACCATATACCCATGTGAGAAATATGTCAACTCGCTTCGGCTGTTACTTGAGCTACTCCTGAAGTTACTGAGGCAAGAGAGTTTTATCAAGTTTTCCTTAATAACATAGAGGAGTTATATTTGATTAAAGTTGAGGTCAAAAATAATAATAAATTTACTAAACTAAACTTATATAGTTTTAGATAACTTGATTATAGATGATGTTTGTGAAATTCTTACAGAAGAGTAATAATATCATGCTGTAACTAACATTACAGTGCCGATATCTTGACTATGCTTTAGTTTAACCAAGTTTTTGTCCATCTATTGTTAAGATTGGGACAGTACTCTCCCACCATCTTCTAGTTAGATTTATGATTGTTACAAAACCCAGGCTTATTCTTAGTGCCACTGCAGTAATACTCTCTACTGTAGCAGTGACGGGGGCTGGTATTCATCTTGCCTCCAGTTTAGCTAAATTAGATGACAGTCCGAAAGAGCTAATCGACGAAGTATGGCAAATCATCGATTACCAGTATGTAGATGCCACTTTCAATCAAGTCGATTGGCAAGCAGTGCGGGAAGACTATCTAGAACGTTCCTATACAGATCCGGAAGAGGTTTACGATGCAATTCGCGAAATGCTGGAACAGCTCGGGGATCCTTATACCCGCTTTATGGATCCTCAAGAGTTGGAAAATATGAAGATCGATACTTCTGGGGAATTGACCGGGGTGGGAATCCAAATTGCCAAAGATGAGGAAACGGATAACCTGATAGTCATTGCCCCCATTGAAGACACTCCAGCGATGAAGGCGGGAATTCTTTCCCAGGATATTATAACCCATATTGACGGCCAAAGTACTGAGGGCATTAGTGTTAATGATGCCGTTCAGCTTATTCGCGGCAAGCCGGGGACTGAAGTTATATTAACTATACAGCGGGGTGAGGCAGAAATAGATTTTCCCATTACGAGGGCGCGGATTGAAATTCATCCGGTACGTGCTCGAACCGAGATGAGTTCCGTTGGTGAAATTGGTTATATTCGCCTGACGACCTTCAGCGCTCAAGCAAGTCAAGAAATGCGCTCGGCAATTAAGGATTTGGAGAAGCAGGAAGTGCAGGGCTATATCCTGGATTTGCGCTCTAACCCCGGCGGCTTGCTCTTCGCCAGCATTGAAATTGCCCGCATGTGGATACCGAAAGGAACGATTGTCTCCACGGTAAATCGGTTGGGTACAAAAGACCGTCAAAAGGCTAACCGGCGGGCTTTGACTGATAAACCTCTGGTGGTGCTGGTGGATGGCGGTTCTGCTAGCGCTAGCGAGATCCTCTCTGGTGCTCTACAAGATAACCAACGGGCATTATTGGTGGGAACTCGTACTTTTGGCAAGGGCTTGGTGCAGTCTGTGCGAAGATTGAGAGATGGTTCCGGTTTGGCTGTTACCATCGCCAAATATTTAACCCCTTCCGGGCAGGATATCCATAAGGAGGGAATTGCTCCGGATATAGTCTCTGAATTGACTGAAGAGGAGCGTACCGAATTGCAGAGGGATCGCACTCAAATAGGTACGGTCAAAGATCCTCAATTTGCTAGAGCTATGGAAGTTCTCACTGAGAAGATTAGGGAAAGAAGAGGTTGACACACAGCATTGCTGCGATCGCTCCCCCGCCATTAATCAATGCCGGGGGTTGAAATTTTTCTACTTCCAACCAGCCTCGTCCATTATTCTGATGGCTGTGGAGTTGTTGTTCCCATAGAACGCAACATCAGTGGTATCTTCTTTGAAGGGAAAACCAAAACTGGCGACAACCGGATCCAAGGGAGTTCCCTCAACTACGGGATATTCATTATTCCCCTGAGCAAAGAAAACCTGAGCGTTCGGACTCGCAAGATATTCCAGGAACTTGATAGCCCCTTCTGGATTGGGAGCAGTTTTGACTAAACCGCCACCGCTGATATTGATGTGAGTTCCCCGATCTTGTTGGTTGGGAAAGAAAACGCCAATTTTGGCGAAAATCGCCTGTTTTGTGCGGTCTTTGGATTTGGCATAGCGAGGGAGATAATAAGTATTGGCGATGGCTATGTCCGCTAAACCCGAGGCTGCTGCTTCAATTTGCGCCCTGTCGTTTCCCTGAGGACGTCGGGCAAAGTTGGCTACTAAACCGCGACACCACTTCGCTGTTTCCCACCTGCCGTGAACTTCAATCAGGGAAGCAACAAGGGACTGATTGTAGATATTATTGGAGGAACGGATGGCAATTTTCCCTCTCCACTTAGAATTGGCTAAATCCTCATAGGTGGATAGTTCTGCCGGATTTACCCTATCCTTATTGTACATGATGACCCTGGCTCGCTTAGTAAAACCAAACCAGTGATTTTGCTCCAGGCGCAAGTGAGAGGGAATCTTTTCTTTTAGTATTGGTGAATCAACAGGGGCAAAAATACCAGCCTGATCAGCTCGCCACAGACGACCTGCATCTACGGTAATGAGTATATCTGCCGGGCTATTGCGACCTTCACTTTTAATCCGTTCGATTAATTCATCTGCTTTCCCTTCCACTAGATTCACTTTAATCCCAGTGATACGGGTGAAGTTATCGTATAACTCATTGTCAGTGTTGTAGTGACGGGAGGAATAGAGGTTGATTTGACCTGTATTGGCTGTGCTGCTTTTTATTTTACCCAGTTGAGTAGCTGCAACTGCGGCTGTAGCTGCACTTGCGCCGACAAATATACGTCGGGAAATCTTCATTGTCTGTTTTTGCTTCTTATCTGCATCTGCTATTATAAGACTTTTGATAAAATTTTTGAATAAATTAAATAATTTTCTCTAATCACAAGATTTCCCTCTTGTTAGGGATGACCATCATTGGTCTAAACTTTGATTGTGTATACTGGGAGTATAATGAGAATTAATTTCAATTTTTAGCCTTGAGCCTATTATCTAAATTATAAGTAATTTTTGTCAATACTTCTGGCAAAAAAAAATTGTAGTACTGAGAACGGGTGCGGTAGGACTCGAACCTACGACTCGCTGCTTAGAAGGCAGCTACTCTATCCACTGAGTTACGCACCCAGAAACTGCGGGGGATTTAGATTTTACCCTAAATGTTGAAACTATGCAAGGGAGTTTAGGTTTTTAATGGTCAACTTCTGCCATTTCAATCACCCGATCTTCTATATCTTTCACCAGAAAATTGAGAGGCGATGACCGGCGCACTTTGTATTTCAGGCGTCGAGACTGTACCCGCAGTAGCAAGGATTCTAAACATTCCCGATCAAAGCAGACGTGACGTTGGCGATCTTTGCGCCCTAAACTTGCTCCAGAAATAACGTGCAACTGGGTATTTTTCTTGAGTTGATACCAAAGTCCGTCAGAACCTCTAGTTTGAGTAGCCACTCCTGAAGTAGCTGACATATAGAGGGTATCGATACCGGTTGTGCCAAGGGTTTGCTCGTAATCATAGTAATAGTGCAGGGGAACTTGGGCTACGGGCAAATCGAGAAGACCTTCGTAAAATTGCTGGGCTATTCCTAGATCAGACACCATGATGGTATGCACTTTCGGCGCGCTGGTTAGAAACATCCACATGGCAACGGCATAGGCAGCTAAGAGCATTACCATTATGCCCTGGGTGGAAAAGACACTATCGGTGAGGGCGGGTAGAAACGCCCCTAGATCAAGGGTGAGTGGGAAAAAAGAAGTCAAAATAGCTGTATATCTCAACTAGCCTATTCTAACAAAAGGCTGGAAAGTGTCAACGGTTTGCCCTTAGGGTCTGAAGGCAAACCAAGATCCTTAAGTTACCCTCAATGGTGCAAATTCCCCGTTTTCCGGAATCGAAACATCCCCTGGTCAAATTTTTATTGCACCAGAGCGATCGCTCTTTGTTGAGTTTGTTTCAGCTTTATCCAGAGCAGGGAAAGTATTTCACGGCTATTTTCTGTCGTTACAGTGCCATTGTCTATACTTTAATTGCCCATGGCACGAAATCGAAAGTCCAAGGGGACTATCTTTTTGCCTTGACTTGGAGAGATATCTTCTACGAAATGCGAGAACTGCCACTCCCTGATTTGCAAAGTTGGCTGATCGATATGACGGGACTTTATATCCATCATGTAGAATTACCTCCCGTTTCGGCAATTAACTACAATTTAAAAGCCGCACCACCCCCACTTTGGTGTTATCTGGAGCAAGGTTTGGAGCTAATAGATCCGGTCCTTCGTTTAATAATAGTTATGTCAGATAATTTCCACTGGAGCGAAACTCGCATTGCAGCACATTTCCAAGCAGAGGGAAAGATGGTTTCCCCGGCAGAAGTAAAACAATTGCTCCTAAAAGGTCATCAGATGCTAAATAATAGTTTACCACAAGATATTAAGGCGATTTATCTACATGAAAATTAAAAAAATAATTTAAGTATAAGATTTAGATAAGCGCTATACCTAGGCATTGCCGTAAACTGGGATGGCAGAACCGCTGACATCTTTGGCTGCGGCTGATGCATAAAAACAAATCACTTCTGCTAAAGACTCGGGTTTGACCCATTTATCAGCATTGTCCCTACCCATTGCTTCCTGGTTGCTGGGGGTATCGATAATGCTGGGGAGGACCACATTAGCGGTAATATCCATATCGACGGTTTCGGCTGCTATCACCTTGGTGAGGGCTACTACCCCTGCTTTAGCCGCCGAGTAAGCTGCCAGTTGTGCTCCTGGTTCTACTGCCCCTCTGGAGGCTACGGTTACTATTCTCCCATATCCTCGCTGACGCATTTTTCTCAAACTGTGCTTACAGACGAGGAAAGTAGTATAGAGGTTTAAATTAAAAGATTCTTGCCAGTCTTGGAAACTAAGTTCATGGGTTCTTCCCATACTAAAACCGCCGACTAAATGAATTAATATATCTACTCGTCCTAGGTCATTGATTAATTTTTCTACTGCGGACTCTACCATTAAGTCCACTTTGACAAAGCGGATACGAGAGAAATCAGCAGCGGAGAGTTTTTCTTTGAGTCTTTGGAGGTTGTTTTCGCTGCAATAGGGAATTGTTACCATTGCACCGCGACCTAAAACCGCTGGTGTTACACCCAGTCCGAGTCCCCCTGTACCACCTGTGAGTAAAACTTGTTTTCCTTTCATTATTTTTTAGTATATATGTTAATTTCCAACAATGACCGAAAATGGTTGTCAAAAAAATTGTCCACTTCTCTACCCTATATCCATATTATATGTTATAGACTATTTTCAGGTCAACTTTTGTAACAATATTTAATGTTTCTGGTCTTAACTCGTCTAAAAACTACTATAATTAGGTAATTTCGTCTGGCGAGCACCTATACTGTCCATTTTTCATTCTACTTCCTTATTATACAAGCTTTGGTGGGTAAAATACATGTTAATTTAAAACAAAGATATAAATCGCTTTTTCTGAACTTAGATAAAATTGCTGTACTGTCCATTTTTCGTTCTACTTTCTGAACCCCAAAATCCTCAAAAAATCTGTATTCATCTGCGTTTATCAGCGTGCATCTGCGGTTAACAAAACATTAAATTTGTCAAACTTTTTCATCGAACGCTCCCGCACGTTCCCGGGTATACTCCTGCTCGATAGGAGCGCGTTCATTACTGGATAGCTTAACTCCCAGTTGCTCCGAATCAAATAACCGACCGATCGCCCCCACATACTCCCCGACTTCCTGGAACATTATCCCCATCCACCTTCAACCCTTCCAAACTGCGCTCGCGTAGCGGAGCCTTGCTCTCGCTCTCCACTACTGGTGTTCCAGCAGCCATAGCTTCCAAGATCTTATTCTTAATACCAAAACCGACCGAACCGTTCTCTAGTAGGTACTATACCTTGCCTAGCTGTTGTGGGAGGGGAAAAAACAACTAATTCTGCCACCTGGTGGCGCAATGCTCCGATCCCGTCACTTTTTTATACCCCATTTAAGGTTTATGAATGGGAAGAAAGACGGTAAAAGTCGTTTTTCCCGGTACTGATTCTACCTCAATTGTTCCTTGATGTTTGTCAATAATCTTCTGGACAATATCCAATCCTAAGCCACTGCCTTCTCCGGGCGGTTTAGTGGTAAAGAAAGGTTCAAATATTTTATTTTTTATCTCCGGTGGTATTCCTGTGCCGTTATCAGTAATCATTACCTTCAATAAGTTATTATATTTATTAACATCAATACTTAGGGTACCTTTATTATTCATGGCTTGGATGCCATTGTGTACTAGATTGGTCCAAACTTGATTTAGTTCGTCCGGGTAACAGAGAATCGAGGGAATATCCCCATAGTTTTTCACCAGTTCAATGCCCTGTTTCAGTTTATTGTTATAAATGGTTAATACCGTATCGATGCCCTCAGTAATCTTAGCTTCTGTCTTTTGTCCAGAATTATCGTAACGAGCATGGGTTTTCAGGGCAAATACTACTTTATCTGCCCGTTCCGCAGCAGTAGCAATTGTTGCCATACTGGTACGTAAAGTGGCGAATTGATAGGCCATATTCAGAACTTTTTCGCTTTCTGACTCTTCTGTTAAAAGAGGCAAAAACGTTTTGATATCGTAAACTCCCGTGTTAATTAAAGTAGAAGCGATCAAATCTGGCTCTTCCACTCCCTGTTCCCACAGTTGTTTTTTTAAAGCACGATTCAATTTCCGTTTTTCTCTCGTGGATAAAACAGTGGTTTGTTGACTTTGCTGTTGTAGTAAAGCTAAGAAATACTCATTACATTGAGGAGATAGTTCCTGGAAAAATTGCGGGAGTACTTCCAGGTATTCCTGCAAAAAATCGGCAATGTTCTGGACAGAAGAGCGAATCGCTCCCAGAGGAGTATTAACTTCATGAGCCACCCCGGCAATGAGTTGTCCCAAGGCTGCCATTTTTTCCGATTTAATTAGTCCTTCTTGAGTGGTTTTGAGCTGACTGAGGGTACGAGCCAAATCTTCATTTTTCTGCCGCAAAGCTTCCTCTGCTTCCTTCCGTGCAGTGATATTCTCTACCGTACCCTCGTAATAAAATAGTTCTCCTTCCTCATCGAAAACCACATGGACGTTTTCCGAGATCCAGATAATTTCGCCGTCGGCGCGATAAACCTGAAATTCAAAATTGGACACCGTCCCATGTTCGTCTATGGCAGCGAGAAATTCATAATGACGGCTGGGGTTGACATAAAGCTGAGTACTGTTGAGATTGAACATTAACTCCTGGGCAGAAGAATAGCCATACATCTGAGCCAAGGCAGGATTGGCACTGAGGTATAAACCATCTCTGGTGCTCTGAAAAATCCCCTCTGCCGCATTCTCAAAAATGCTGCGATAATTTTCCTCAGCTCTTCGCAGGGCTTCTTCTACTTGCTGGCGCTCGCTAATATCCCGGGCGACCCAGATAGTGCTGCGGTCTGAAATAGGGGAAATACTGGCGGTAAACCAAAAGCGATCGTAACCAACACAGAGATCGTATTCAAAATGAACCACCTTCCCTGTCTCCAAAGACTCCCGGATCTTGCCGGACCAAGTTGGAGCTGTCTCCTCGCGATAAAACGATTCTACTGTCTCGCTAATCAGATCGGTATAGGCTTCATACACGCGACTGGGATCCGTCGGTGCCACTTCCACATCACCGATCTGATTGCCTTCAACTTCAACAATCAAGATAATATCGGTCATGGCGCCAAAAACCGCCCGCATTTTCTCCTTTGAACTACGGAGATTCTTCTCTAATGCCTTGCGCTCGCGCAGCGGCACCTTGTGCTCGCTAATATCCCGCGCCACCCAAATGGCGTAGTTTTCCGCAATGGGAGAAACATTGGCAGAAAACCAAACAAGGCGTTCACCCCAGATCAGGGAGTACTCCACATCAGTAGTATGCTGGTTATCCATAGCGGCTTGAATGCAATCCAGGAGGCGATCCGCTGTTGCTATGGGCATGGTTTCGTGGAGAGTCTTGCCCAGAAGATCCGATGTAGGTTTGGTTAGTTTGGGATTAGTGGATGCAATTTTACAATAGCGTCCTTCTCTATCAAAGACGAAAATCAACTCTGTCATCGCCTCGAAGAAACTCCGCATTTCTGCCTCTGTTGCTGTTAGGGCAGCGGTTCTGGACAACACCTTATCTTCCAGTTCCACATTAGTCTTCTCTAAAGTGGCGACAGTAGCTTGCAGTTCCTTCGCCATGGTGTTGAAAGACTGAGCTAATTCTCTCAATTCAACCGCCCCTTCTACCTCTACTCGCTGCTCCCATTCCCCGAGGGCTAAATTCTTGGCCGATGTGTTTAAGCGCATAATCGGCCCTATCACCCAGCCAGCGCTGCCAATGCCGAAAGCTATGGCGATGGCCAAGGCAATAATATAAACTGAGATTGTGGTGCGAGTGTTGGCAGATATTTCCTTCATAAAGTCCGCTTTCGGTACCACTACCACAATCAGCCAATCAATATCGCCAACATTTTTAAAAGGTACGACTTGCAACAATTGCTCCTGGCCATGGATTTTAAATTTTAACTCTTGGGTATTCTCTATTTGGCTCAGATCGCCGTCGAATTGTTCCTTTAAATATCCGACTGAAGCTTGAATTAAAGAATCTTCATGGGTTGAATTGGTGTGGAGTAGATTGCTATCGCGCTCTAAGATAAATGTTTTCCCCGACTTACCAATTTCTAAACCTTGGAGAAATTCACTAATTCGAGCTAAACTCAGAGCCACTGCTACCACGCCCCGGAAAGTTCCCGTCTCGTCGTAGTAAGTTTTGGCGAGAGTAATTACCAAACTGGGCGGTGTAACCTTGATATATGTTTGAGTCCAAGCTGGTTTTCCCTTAGCTTTAAGCGCAGCTTTGTACCAGGGTAGTTCTCGCGGGTCAAAATTACCTAAACTTGTCAACATTTTGCCCCGCTTCCCCTCTTTATCCATCCCATAGATTTGTAACTCCCCAGTCAATTCCCTTACTTGATAGGTGGGAGTGCCATCTTCCCCTACTGTTAACGCGACAAATTCTCCCTCGGTGGTAGCGAATTGAATCTGACTTACCCCATTGAAGATTTGATATTGCCTCCAGAAATGATTTTTCATGCTCTTCAGGTCTTGGATATTTATCTCACCCAGATCGAGAGCATTCTGATTAAGTTGATTGATTTTATGAGGGGTTGCTAAGTAAGAATCCAGCTGTTGGGAGCGAGTCCCCACTTCCTGCATCAATTGACTGGCTAGGTCATTTACTGCTTTTTCCCCATTTTTCCAAGAGAAATACCCCACCAATCCCACTGCCACCAATATTTGCAAGACCATGGGAACTATGATAACTGTGCGGAGGGATACTTTGGGAAGAACTTTGGCTATGGTGCGATTGAGAAATGGGATCGACATTACGTCTGCGACCGATGCTCCCTGGGTTTTTCTTTTACTGCCACTTTCATATTATACCTTTCTGCAAGTCAAGTCAAGGTCTAGATTCTCCCAGCCTAGGACGGCAGGTTTCAGCTTTATTGCCCTATTCCCGATTTAATTACCGTAATTAATTCATTTCCATCCCATGGTTTGCGCAAGCAAGCATATAAATTAACTTGTTTTCTGGCGTCCGAGATCGCTTCTTCATTAGCTTGACCTGTTAACATAATTTTGACTATTTCAGGATGATTTTGATGAACTACCTTGAAAAATTCATCCCCTTTCATTTCCGGCATCAACCAATCAGATAGGATTAAAATTACTTTATTGCCATCTTCGGACACCTCGTCGATGATTTCGAGAGCTTCTTCAGCCCCTTCAGCAAATTCGTAAAAATACTCATTCCCCAAAGCTTTACGGAGTTCTATTTCTAAACTGTTCAAAACTAATAGTTCATCGTCAACGCATAAAATTACCGGTTTAGACATTACCATCTACCTCCTCATTTAAAATAATGGCTTGGGCCTCCATCAGGTATAGTATCATTGTCCCCTGACTTTGAACCTTAGACCTTTCCAAATCCTAACCGATGCTACCAGATATAATATAATGATGATGTCGCCCCCACCATACCCAGTCCCACCTCCGTCTTCCCAGTTTCTTTTTACCAAAAATCAATGACAACTACCATATCAATTAACGATAGTCATCGGCTCCTGGCGAAACAGCTAGACATGGCACCCCGTCTGTTGTTAGGACCAGGACCATCTAACGTGCCTCCCCGCGTCCTGCAAGCTTTGAGTATGACCACCGTGGGACATCTGGATCCCCTTTTCCTGCAAATGATGGACGAGACCCAAACCTTGCTGCGCTACGCATGGCAAACGGATAATCCCATGACAATTTCTGTCAGCGGTACCGGCAGTGCGGCGATGGAAGCAACTCTCGCCAATACGGTAGAACCGGGGGATGTGGTTTTGGTGGGGGTTAATGGTTACTTCGGACACCGTCTCTTAGACATGGCTGGTCGCTATGGTGCCGATACCCGCAAGCTGACCAAGCCTTGGGGAGAAACATTCTCTCTAGAAGAACTGAGAATAGGTCTTAATTGCCATCGTCCCGCTATCCTTGCTCTAGTTCACGCCGAAACTTCAACCGGTGCTTGTCAGCCTTTAGTAGGGGTAGGGGAATTGTGTCGGGAGTTTAATTGCCTCTTACTGGTCGACACCGTTACCAGTTTGGGAGGAGTTCCCCTCTTTATTGATGAATGGGGCATAGACTTAGCCTATAGTTGCAGTCAAAAAGGTCTCGCTTGTCCCCCCGGTATCGCCCCCTTTACTATGAGTCCTCGGGCAGTGGAAAAACTGCAGCAACGTCGCGCCAAAGTGGCTAACTGGTATCTAGATATATCCATGCTGTGCCAATATTGGGGGAACGAACGCACTTACCACCACACTGCACCAATTAACATGAATTATGCCTTGCGAGAAGCTTTGCGCCTAGTGGCGGAAGAAGGACTGGCAGCCGTTTGGGCAAGACATCAAGCCAATGCGGAGTTGCTTTGGCAAGGTTTGGCAGATCTGGGCTTAACCTGCCACGTGCCCAAAGAATTTCGCCTCCCTACTCTCACTACCGTTACCATTCCCCCAGGAGTAGATGGCAAAGCAGTTGCTCGTCAATTGCTACAGGAATACAATCTGGAAATTGGCGGCGGTTTAGGGGAATTAGCAGGTAAAGTTTGGCGTATCGGTCTCATGGGCTTTAACAGTCGGCGGGAAAATGTCATCTTATGTTTGTCGGCATTGGAACGGGTTCTCAAGAACTTTTAAAGTCCACGTTATATTCAGGGTTTGTTAGTAATTTTCATGCTAAAATCAACAATTGCCAGTTTCGGTTTCCTTTATTTTTTGTCCTTGCCCTTAGTCTTGCCCCTGCGGGCGGAAGAGACGACTCCTGCTCAAACCGGTGCCCCCCGCCAAGTTACTCCCAATAACCTTCGTCCTCTAACTCAGTCCGATAGCCTGCTGAGTGTTCAGGGAGGTCGAAGACTAATGGATGAAGCCGCATATGCAATCGAGAATCAGGAATACGAACTAGCAGCCAGCAAATTAGATGATGCAAGGAAAATTTTTAACCAGTTGTCTAATTTTTATTTAAAACTTGCCCAGAGTTTCTCCGGGATTGAAAATCGGATTTTCGAGGAGCAAAGGGTCAAGGCTAGAGATACTGCTCAAATGCGAGATGAAGCCACTTATCAGTTAGCTTTAGTTTATCGAGCTAAAAATCAGCCGGAACTAGCAGTTCCTTTGCTGGTTCAAGTGATTGACTCCCAAAATCCCACCACTGAACTGGGTCAGAAATGTTACCAGCAGCTACTGGAAATCGGTTTCGTCGATTCTGCTTATAGTAGCGAACTCTAAACTAATTCTACCAATAGGAGATGTCTAATGATTACCCTGAATCAAGTTCAAGCAATGATTCAAGGAAAACTGCCCGACGCCCAGGTGATGGTCAAAGACTTGACTGGTGGAGGCGATCATTTGGAGGCAATAGTCGTCTCTTCTGAGTTTGAAGGCAAAACCAGAGTCAAGCAGCACCAAATCGTTTATGGGGCATTGAGTGATGCCATGGCTACAGAGGCAATCCATGCCCTCGCTTTGAAAACTTACACTCCGCAAGCATGGAGCGCTACGGGTCAATCTATTTAAGATAATATTAACTCACAATTAGGAAAGAGAAGATGACACCATCAGTGAAAGAAAGAATCGAAAATCTCATCAAGGAGCACAAAATTTTGGTTTTCATGAAGGGTTCCAAGTTGATGCCCCAGTGTGGTTTTTCAAACAACGTGGTCCAAATTATGAATAGCTTGGGAGTCCCCTACGAGACAGTAGATATTTTACAAGACAACGAACTGCGTCAGGGAATTAAAGAATATTCCAAATGGCCAACTATTCCCCAAGTATATATTAATGGGGAATTCATCGGCGGTTCGGATATCGCCATCGAGCTTTACCAAAATAACGAATTACAGGAAATGGTTGAAGTAGCCCTAGCTTCTTAAATAAAGTAAAATGATGGTTGCAAGTGCATTATTATTAATGATAACATACTTGCAGCTAAATATCTATTATGCCTATCTAATATTTGCATAAGTTTGTGGCATCGGTAATTCAAAATTGGAGGGATCCCGTAGAAAACGGAAAATTTCTTCCTCTAAGCGGTGGATGTGGTATGCTTCTAAAGTATTGCTGTGACGGAGACAAGCTATGTAACCATCAGTATACAAACGTAATTCATCAAAGCTATAACCCTTCTGCCATAAGTACAACATAGCATCGGTAAGTTTTTGGTAAAAACGGATTGTTTGGCTATCTTGAAGCATGATCTTAAAATTGAGTGCGTCTTTTATGGTGGAATGGCTTGTGTTGGAATGAATAAACTTTTTCGTCATTCAACTTGATTTTAACTCAGGAAGTAGCGATTGTTACAAAATATTAATAATTCCTTTGTTACTATTGAGTCATGTGGGTTATCAATTTAATTCTAATGCTCTAGGCACCCCTCAAGAGTCTACATAGTCGGTTTCAAAGCCATTCTTGGGCAGTTTGAGCTTCGGCTTCAACTAAATTATCACGTAATTTGGTCCAATCTACTTTCTCAATGGAACTATCCTCTAGTAACCTTCCTGACTGTAAATATAAAACCCGATTGGCAAATTGCTGGGCTAATTCTAATTGGTGATTAACCATTAAAATGGCAGTGTCGGCTCTATTAGCTAATTCAGTTAACAGTGTTATAAGATGAACAGCACGACCTAGATCTAAAGCAGAGGTGGGTTCGTCTAGTAACAGGACTTTCGGTTCCATAACCAAAGCGCGAGCGATGACCACTAATTGTTTTTGTCCTCCTGAGAGTTCTAGTTCGTTGCGATCTAACCAATCTTCTGCTAACTTCAATCTGTCGCTCCAAGTTCCTACCCTTTCTCTAATTTCCTTTGGAGATAGGTTCTGCAAAACTAAAGGATAGGCTAACGCTTCGGACACTTTCATGCCTAACAGTTTTGGTTCTTGAGGTACTAATACTACTTGTCGTCTTAGGGAAATAACCGGAATTTGAGCCACAGGGCGATTTTCTAGGGTAATAGAACCGGAAGTTGGGTTACTCAGTCGATTTAACAGCCGCAATAAGGAGGTTTTCCCCGCACCAGAAGAACCGATAATTGCGAGGCGATCGCCTGTTGTAATATTAAAGGAAATATCTTGCACTAAATAACTAGAACCCACGGAAGTAGTCAAACTTACTCCTTGGATTTTCATAATGGGAGCATTTGTGCTCATTACCCAATTCTCGCTTTCGTTACTGCTTACAGGAGGGACATTTAATTTTTTTTTAAAGGAACCGCTTCTTAACGCAGATAAACGCTGATTTGACTGATACACTATTATTATACAGGTAGAATAAAGATAAAACCAATTATTACAGAAATTGTCGGGGGAGTTGGGGAAACGGTTTACAGGAGGATCGATCCCAAGGATATCCGCGTAGCGGCGCGCTAAAATAAGTAAACTCCGTCAATTTATTGTAACTCGACTGGGAGGAAAAGTAGGTTCTCAGGTTTATAATGCTAAAGAGATGCATATTTACAATCCTGGGTCACAGTCTTCCGAAAAACTAAACCCTCCCCATAATCTACCATTGAGCAATGTGAGTAAATTTGTCGGACGGTCTCGAGACAGGTCTATTTTACATGAAAAGTTACAAAAAGACCTTCCTATAATTATTTCTACTATAGCAGAAATGGGTGGAGTGGGTCAGACAGAATTAGCACTTCAATATGCTCGATATCATTGGGAAAAGAATGATTATCCCGGTGGTATTTGTTGGTTAGAAGCTCGTCAGGGGGAACTGGGAACCCAAATTGTCAATTTTACTGGTTCTCAGTTAGGTTTAAACTCACCGCAGGATTTTGATTTAAAGACTCAGGTACAATATTGTTGGCGAAACTGGGAATGTGTTATCGCCCGTTGTCTTTCTCATTTTTTTCATCCATAATCTAAGATAGAACCTCTCTAAAAATTAGTCCACAGGAACAACCAACCAACTCCTGATTTGGTTATATTTAACGGTGGTCACCGATAACTGGTCACTGATAACTGATAACTGGTCACTGATAATGGATAAGACCTCAAACCGAATTTGGATTTACGATACCACCCTCAGAGATGGTGCTCAAGCTGATGGAATTTCCCTCTCCGTAGGAGACAAGCTGCGTATTGCCCATCAACTGGACGCTATGGGTATTCCCTTTATTGAAGGGGGGTGGCCCGGTGCCAATCCCAAGGATGGACAATTTTTTTGGCGGCTGAAAGAAGAACCTCTCAACCAAGCAGAAGTAGTGGCCTTTTGTTCCACCCGTCGTCCCCACAAAGCAGCAGCTGAAGATAAAATGCTCCAAGCCCTCCTGGCAGCAGGCACTTCCTGGATTACAATTTTTGGCAAATCCTGGGATCTCCACGTCACTGAAGGTCTGAAAACTACCTTAGAGGAAAACTTGGCCATGATTGGGGATACCATTGAGTATCTGGTTAGTCAGAAAAGAAGGGTAATTTACGATGCAGAACACTGGTTTGACGGCTACAAGCAGAATCCTGATTATGCCCTCCAAACCCTGAAAGCTGCTTGGGACGCAGGGGCTGAATGGTTGGTTTTGTGCGATACTAATGGGGGTACTCTACCTCACGAAATCAGTCAAATCCTTGGAGAGGTAAGGAGAGCTTTTTCTGTATTACCTAATTCCGACTCAGCACCCAAATTGGGCATTCATACCCACAACGATTCGGGCACAGCCGTAGCCAATAGCCTGGCAGCAGTGAGAGAAGGAGCCACCATGGTCCAGGGTACCATCTCAGGCTATGGGGAACGTTGCGGCAATGCTAACCTCTGTACTGTGATTCCCAATTTACAACTGAAAATGGGCTATACCTGTCTTGAGTCCAGACAGTTAACAGAATTAACTAAAACAAGTCATCTGGTGAGCGAAATTGTCAATTTAGCTCCCGACGAACGGGCTCCTTTTGTGGGACGTTGCGCTTTTGCTCACAAAGGGGGGATCCACGTTTCCGCAGTGGAACGGAACCCCCTCACTTACGAGCATATTCAACCGGAAGCCATCGGCAATGAGCGTCGCATTCTCATTTCTGAGCAGTCGGGATTGAGTAATGTTTTAGCAAAAGCTCGTAATTTTGGCATTCAGTTGCAGAAGAAAGATCCAGTATGTCGGGAAATTCTGGAACGTCTGAAGGAATTAGAGCATCAAGGCTACCAGTTTGAAGCAGCAGAAGCAAGTTTTGAGTTGCTCATGCGTTCTGCTTTGGGAGTCCGCAAAGAAATGTTTCAACTCAAAGGTTTCCAAGTTCATTGCGATTTGCACCAAGGGGAAGGAACGCCCTATAATAATGCCTTGGCAACTATTAAGGTAGCCGTTAAGGGGGAAGATATCTTAGAAGTAGCTGAGGGAGAAGGACCTGTTTCCGCACTAGATAAAGCATTAAGAAAAGCCCTCGTGAAGTTTTATCCCCAAATTGCCGCTTTTTATCTCACAGATTATAAAGTACGCATTCTGGATGGAACTGCTGGTACTGCGGCGAAAACTCGCGTCTTAGTAGAGTCTAGTAATGGGGAGCAGCGTTGGACAACTTTAGGGGTTTCTCCTAATATTCTAGAGGCTTCTTATGAAGCTGTGGTGGAGGGAATTGAATATGGTTTGTTATTGCATTAAGCCATCGCACTTCAGGGTTCCAAGATTGCCTAGGATTTCCTAGTTCTTAGGGTAGGCAATGGAGATAACGTTTGGTACTTTATAATGAGAGTAGATTAGCGGTTTTATTTTAGTAGTATTAGATTCTAGTAGATAGGTGAGAGCATAAAATGAGTGAACAAGAGCAGAACGCCAAAATTAACAAACTCCAACGACAATTAGTCAATGCAGTGAAACGGATCAAAACTTTAGAGTTGGACGTAGAACCAGAGGGAAGAATTAGTGAAGGATTTACCGTCTTAGAAGAACATATGGATGAAAGGTTTGACCACCTGGAAGCTCGTATCAATAGGATGGAGAAACAGTATAACTCACGGTTCGACCGGATGGAGCATCAATTCAACCGACTACAGGGTAAACTTGAAGTAATTCTGGATGCTATCACGGGAATAAGCGACCTACCAGAAGACGAAACAGAGAAAATATAAGTCCCTGTTGGTAGTGATTACCGAACGCTGACGAAAATAGACTTGCACAAACGGGACTGGATGAGTTATAGTATCTTTTGTGACTGCTTCCCGATGGCTTAACAGGAGTTGGGAAGCACTGCTCAAACGAGCATTTGTAAAATTCAGACATTCGATTAAATAAGCGTGTATGACTAATCAGGTTGCTCACCCGATGGTGGCGTTGCAGCGAAAAGTCTCTTCCCTGGTATCCTCAAAAATTCTCAAACCAGAAGAGCAAATTTGGAAAATTGCCTTCCTTTACGGCGATCGCTGGGGATATTGGAAACGAGAACTGCTGGAGTTTGGCAACAGTTAGGAAGATCCGGTCAAAGAATTGCTAATGGTGGAACAATGGGATGAAGATTAGGTAAAGTGCGGCTCGTTCCCTGTAAAAGTCGCGGCGTAAGCCAAACATAAGCAGGGGCCTGGTTTCGGGACAAAACTAACCGAAAATCTAAGCCACCGAAAGGGGCTGAAAACGGACCGACGATTCCTATCTTAACTTGCGACCCGCAAGGGAAACAAGAGAGAAAAGAATAAAAAAATCACTGTAAAAACTAGTTATACTTAAAATGAAAATAATTACGTGCATCATAGCAATTACTTCAACTATGTTAGCTTGTGCCCCTGCTCAAGCTGTCAGTAGTACTATTTTTAATGATACAGAGAATTTAATTGACCAAAGGCATATAGATGTAACTAATACATTAATTGCTAAATATAGAGATTTTGGGCCACAGTTAGCTGAAAATGATCAGACCGAAGGGAAAGAAGAAGAAAAAGTTGTTGGCGAAATAATTTCATCCTCAACTTATAGGGCATATGAGACTTTAGTTCTCGCCGCCGCGAGAGCTTTCGCGCTTGATCGAGCCGCACTCGCGCCAGTAGGTTAGGCCAAACAAACGGAGAGGGAGGGATTCGAACCCTCGTTGACTGCCGCCAAACAGCATTTCCAGTGCTGCGCCTTCAACCACTCGGCCACCTCTCCAGATGGTGTCACATTTTTCTATTATACAAACTTGTAGTGCTTTTGTCTATACTTTTCGGCAAAATTTTTTTCTCCGGTCCCATCCCCTATCAGTGATACCATAGAATAATGAGCAATTATCATAGGATTCAGATTCATAATCGCCAAACAGGTACTTTTCACACAGTTAGAGTCCAAGAAGACGAGTATATTCTCCACAGCGGCGAAGATCAAGGGGTTTCTTTGCCCTTCTCTTGTCGCAATGGAGCTTGTACCACCTGTGCCGTCCGCGTACTCGCAGGGGAAGTCCATCAACCAGAGGCCATGGGACTATCCCCTGAGTTAAAGCAACAAGGTTACGCTCTCCTCTGTGTTAGTTATCCCCGTTCCGACTTGGAAGTGGAGACCCAAGACGAAGATGAAGTCTACGAATTGCAATTTGGGCGCTATTTTGCTCAAGGAAGAGTGCGGTTTGGACTTCCCTTAGAGGAAGATTAGGGTGCGAGTATTGGTGAGGTTAAGAACAATTATTGCCTGGTGGCTTTGCTGCTCTTTGTTGGTGGCTTGTCAGTTAAGGCAACCACCTCAGGGATTGACAGTACAAGTGCAGCGGGTTGTCAGCGGACAAACCTTGGAAATTCTCTCCCCCGAGAATCAGCAATTGCGCGAAAGAGTGAGAATGATTGGCATTCAGGCACCGGATCTGCGCCAGGAACCCTGGGGAAAGGCGGCGAAAAGGAAGCTGGAAGAATTGCTACTTGATGAAAACGGTGAGTTTCTATGGGTGTTGTTGGAGGGAGGGGGGCAAAAAGATAGATTTGGTCGGCGACTAGCTTATGTGTGGTATGATAATAAACTAATAAATGAAGAGTTGGTAGCATTGGGCTATGTTTTGGCTGATGCAGAATTAGCGCCTAAATACGGCCAACGTCTCGCCCGGGCCCAGGAATATGCCAGAGTCATGGGTTACGGTATTTGGCAGCCAGAACAACCGCTGCGCTTAACTCCCCAAGAATTTCGCTCCCAGAATCGTTTTTAATTATGAGCCAACACTCTACACGGGATTTGGAAATTTTCCTTGATATTGCTACTGAAGCTGCTATTTCAGCTGGGGCGATCGTGAAAAACTACTGGGGTAAAATTGAGCACTACGAAGAAAAAGGACGGGCTGGAGATCTAGTTACGGCAGCGGATAAGGCTGCGGAGGCAGCAATATTGAAGGTTTTGGGGCGCCACGTACCCGACCACGGTATTCTGGCGGAAGAATCCGGTACTCTGGGAGGGGATAGGAGGGAATATCTCTGGGCTATCGATCCTCTGGATGGGACCACTAATTTTGCTCACGGCTATCCTGTGGCAGCAGTGTCCGTGGGCTTAATGATTAGGGGGGTTCCTACGGTAGGAGTAGTGTACAATCCCTTTCGTGATGAATTATTTCGCGCAGCAAAAGGCTTGGGGGCTACCCTGAATCGCTGCCCTATCGCCGTCTCCCAGACAGAAAAATTGGCTAGAAGCCTTCTGGTCACTGGTTTTGCCTACGATCGCCGGGAAACTACCGACAACAACTACGCCGAGTTTTGCTATCTGACTCACCTGACTCAGGGGGTGCGGCGATCCGGTGCGGCAGCTTTGGATTTGACCGATGTGGCTTGCGGGCGGTTAGATGGTTACTGGGAAAGGGGAATACATATTTGGGATATTGTGGCGGGAATAGTGCTGGTGGAGGAGGCTGGGGGAAAAGTGACAGCTTATGATGGCAGTGGTATTGTTTTGGAGTCAGGTCGCATTCTCGCCACCAACGGTACAATTCACTCTAGCCTCAGTCAAGCACTGAGAGAAACTCCTAAGATGAGAGCAAATTTAAAGAAAACCTGAGAGATACTAAAAGAAGACAACTTTTATCATTGTGAGATAGCACCCTATGGTTTTTCACATCCAACACGGACTTTTTAAACTGGATCTCACCGATTACTACGCCATCTTGGGTATCTCTCTGGATGCAGACTCGAAACAGATTCGCCAAAGATATCTGAAGATTGCTCGTCAACTCCATCCGGACACTCGTCCCGGAGAAGATAAGGAAGAACAGATGCGGGCAACTAAAATTCTATCTAAATTGGTCAATCCAGCTTACGAAGTGTTATCTAAAGAAAAGTCTCGCAATGAGTTTAATTCTATTCTATCTCAGATGGGTAAGCGTCTGGCATCGGAAGGAGGTAAAATTACCATCGCCAGCGAGGAAGGGAAGGATTTGTTTAAAGCTGGAGCTAATTTAGAGCTGCTATATAACCAGAAAATAGAAAAGCTAGCACTTGGGCAATATCAGTCTCTAGAAACAAAGGTGCTAGGGAATATAATTGCCCAGATCAGCGAGCTGAATTTGGTATACTTGATTCTCAAGGAAGGATCTCAGTTAAAACCGAAAACTCAGCAGGTGGCTGAGAGGATTCAAAATACCCAGAATTCTGCCTCAACAGCAAAGCACGTAGATCCTGTGATTCGTCTCGCTCAAGAATATCTCAGTCAAGGAAATGTTAACAAAGCAATCTTGAAGTTGCGGGAAGGACTCAAGGTTAATCCGAATCATAGCAGCTATCATGGTTTGCTGGGATTGGCTTATTTGAGGCAAAATCAACTGGGAATGGCTAAAGTTCATATTAACAAAGCTTATGCATCCAACCCTCAGGATACCTTCGCAATCCAAGGTAAATCAGCACTGAGGAAAGCTACCACTGCTGTGGCAGATAAGACTAAGGGTAAAGAATCCAAGAAAGGTGGTATGTTTGCCACTTTCTTTGGCAGGAAGAAAAAGAAGTAGGTATTATTATAAAATCATCTAGAAAGTATTATATTTATGCACAATAACAGAAAGGTAAATTTTTCTTGTCCGAGTGGTTTTCCTGAATTTCTCCCTGGGGAAAAGCGCTTGGAATTATATTTGCTGGATACTATTCGTCGGGTGTTTGAACGCTACGGCTTTACTCCTATAGAAACACCAACTGTGGAGCGTTTGGAAGTACTGCAAGCTAAAGGAAATCAAGGGGATAATATTATCTACGGTATTAATCCTATTCTCCCAAATGTATCAGAAACATTGGTGGGTTCCAAGAAGGAGGAGAGGGGGTTAAAATTTGACCAAACAGTTCCTTTAGCTGCTTATATTGCCCGTCATTTCCATGAATTGACATTTCCTTTTGCTCGTTATCAAATGGATATGGTGTTTCGGGGAGAACGAGCAAAAGACGGGCGCTATCGTCAATTTCGCCAGTGTGATATCGACGTTTTAGGAAGAGGAAAACTGAGTTTATTGTACGATGCTCAAATTCCAGCTATTATTGCGGAAATTTTTGATGAAATTAAGATTGGGGATTTTTTAATCCGAATTAATAATCGCAAGATACTCACAGGTTTTTTTCAGTCTATTGGTTTGGTTGGGGATAAGATTGCCTCTTCTCTGCGTATTATAGATGGAGCGGAAAAAATGGGTATCCCTAAGGTGCAAGCAGCATTGACTGGGGAAGGGTTATCCCCAGAACAGGTGAAAAAAGTGCTGGCTTTTACTAGTATTGGGGGTGCAGTGGATGAGGTTTTGGCTAAATTGCAAGATATGGCGGGGGATAATTCTCTCATGGAAGAGGGAATTAAAGAATTAGAAACCGTGATAACGGGGGTGCGTCATTTGGGGGTACCTGAGGAGCGCTTTTCCGTTGATTTGTCTATTGTTCGTGGACTTGATTATTACACGGGAACGGTTTACGAGACAACTTTAATCGGTAATGAGGCGTTGGGAAGTATTTGTTCTGGAGGTAGATATGAGGGTTTGGTGGGTACTTTTGTGGGGGAGAAAATACCAGGAGTGGGTATTTCTATCGGTTTGACTCGGTTGATGAGTCGTCTGCTTAAAGGTGGTATTCTCAAGTCTCTTTCTCCTACTCCCACTCAGGTAATGGTGGTTAATCAGTCGGAGGATTTGATACCTTTATATTTGAAAGTATCTCAGCAATTGCGACAAGGGGGATTAAATGCTGTGACGAATTTTGATAAGCGTTCCCTCAAAAAACAGTTACAGCAAGCAGATCGGTTGGGTATTCCTTTTTGCATTATTATTGGTGAGATGGAAGCGTCCAAAAGTTCCTGCGGTTTGAAGGATCTGCGTCGGGGGGAACAAGTGGAGGTTTCTTTGCAGGAGTTGGTACCTGAGGTGCTGAAAAGATTGTAGATCTTCCTCCCCCCTTTGCGGGAGGGAAGAGGATGGCACCCCTACGGGCACGGGCCAAGATTTTAAAGATTCTGTGTTAGCAAAGTTAGTGTTCTCTCCAACTCACCTTCATCCACGTAAAAATTAAAAGGACTCGGTCCTCTAGCGTCTTCACTCCGCTCATTCTCACTGCGGCAAACAAGACACCGGTACTCTAAGTTGGCGGCATGGGATAAAGTATAGTAGTATGGGTAAGGATGATCGGTAGGCACAAGCTCAAGAACCTTAGTCCCCGGCTGGCAGAACACTATATCCATCATTCCCGATCCATGGGGACCTACAACTATTGCGGATTCAGCAAAATCTTGCGGCGAATTAGGGGCTGTTGCCGGGTCACAAATTTCAAAACCATGTCGTAACAGAATATTGTTGACGGGTTCTGAATTGCTAACATTGCGTTTATAACCTGCCCGCGTAATATAGAGGCGACGGCTGGGAGTTGGAAAAGATTTCAATAGTTTGCTTTGTAAAAATAGCGGTAACCATTTTGGGTAATTGCGCGCTGTGCCAGGAAAACTGGGTGCTAGAAGCACTTCTGGATTTAATCTCTGTTTAGAGTTACTCCAAATACATTTTTCAAGCGGAATTTCCAATTGATCGTATATGTTTTGTAGATCCGTAAACGGCTTCGGTAAGTAGATGTGATCAACATCAGAGAAGTTATACCCCGCTTGATGAAAAAGCTCTAGACGACCCATACTGTCTGTTAAGAAATGCCCGTAGTGCCCCGAAGCACCTGCACTACCTAAGGACAAACATACACCTTTCACAGGTTTGCTTTCAACTTTTAGTTGGTTTACTAACCAAGCAGGATTATATCGCGAATTTAACACATCGTCAGGAAAGAAATGTCCATTAAGTAAGGTGCAACCTTCCTTAGTTATTATATCATGGTTCCCTAGAATGAATGGACTATCTAACTCAAGTACCCCCGCCTCAGGCAATTGGTCAACCACATGTTTAAAGTTTACCGTCAATTTGCCGGAGTAAATGGGAGGTGGGATATTATTCGGCATTCGCTCATAGACTTTATGCCATTTCGCATTGTATTTATGTGCGTATTCCGAGAAAGTAAACACAGGTGCTTGCCGAGCGGGAAACATGCTCCGCAAAGTCTTACGAATCAGCCTGTTCTTACGAGCTTTGTTTTCCAGTTTATTGTACAAATCCTTGAAAAAGTTGGGAATTATCATCGTCCGAAAAAATAAGATACCTTGAGCATAGTATAAAATAGGCAGTCTTTGCTTACTTCCAAAGCGATGTAAGAACTTACGTTACTAAACACGGCACCCAAAGCACCATGAATGTAGCTCAAATCGGCAAAGGCAGCAAGAAGCACCAAGACGGCGCACAAATGACAACCTCTGAAATAACGGGGGATAAAGAGAAGAAACAAGGAAAGGCAGCAGAAATTTCGGGGAAGTATCTTTCTCACGAGTCAACAGCAACTGGGTCCTCAGGAGGGGGAAAAAAAGAGCAAGATAATTTCGACCAGTTCCTGGGTAACTTGGAAAATCTCAGTCAGGACCAAATTGAAGCTATGATTAAGGGACTAGTTCAAAATTCACCAGCTAAATTTTGTAATGCATTAATTAGTAATTTTAAAGTTATACCAGAGTCTATGCTTCACGAACTATGGACTGATATCGGCGCGCGCATTTCTAGTGATGAAAATATTCCTCTTTAATAGGGGTGTAGGGGAGATATTTGATTATGCTTTAACATAAAATTTTTATTGAGATGAGAATATAACCACAGAGACACAGAGGACACAGAGGATATTGAGAGAGATTGTAGCCCCTAAAATTATTGTAGGGATAGGCTTTGAAAGAGTTCCTTACCCTCTGTGGCTCCGAGAATCGGGTCTGAAGCCCTTTCCGGGTGGGGCATCATTCCGAAAACATTACCTTCTTCGTTGGTAATAGCGGCGATATTATTTAAGGAACCGTTGGGGTTGGCTGTGGAGTTGATTTCCCCTGAGGGGGTACAATAGCGGAAGAGGACTTGACCCTTATCTTCTAAAGCTTTGAGGATATGGGGGTTGGCGTAGTAACGACCTTCACCGTGAGCGATAGGTAGGGTAATAACCTGTCCGGGAGAGTAGGATTGAGTACAGGGAAGGTCCGTTCGTTCTACTCGCAAGGAAACGCGATGGCAGATAAAATGTAAATCTCGATTGCGAATTAAAACTCCCGGTAATAATCCCACTTCTGTTAAAATCTGGAAACCATTGCAGATACCCAGGACTATTTTCCCTTGTTGGGCGTGAGTGACGACGCTTTTCATAACTGGAGAAAAACGGGCGATGGCACCGCACCGAAGATAGTCTCCATAGCTAAACCCTCCTGGGATAATGATAATGTCCAAATCAGCCAGATCCGTCTCTTCGTGCCAAACCATGCGGGTTGGGAGGTTTAGTAAATTTTGGGTAACCCAAGCAACGTCGCGATCGCAGTTAGAACCCGGAAAAACAATAATCCCAAATTTCATCATCTCAATTCAAAACGATAATTCTCAATGGTGGGGTTAGCTAAAAATTGGTCACACATTAAATCTAACTGTTGTCGTGCGCTCTCTTCTGAAGTTGCTGCAATGGTAAGTTCCACATATTTACCAATTCTAACCCCCTCTACTCCTTCATAGCCTAGCTGTTTCAGCCCTGAGGATACAGCAGTCCCTGCGGGATCGAGAACTGAAGGTCGTAGAGTAATGTAAATGCAAGCATTATATTTGTCCATGGAATTTTTGGCTGATTATCCTTGGTTGATTCTAAAATATAGAACAACATTTCACGAGTAAATCTTATAGCAAATCCGCTTAATTAGTTCCAAAAAAAAAAACAATCCTCTCTATTTAGGGGAAATCCTTCCTGATTAAGGATTACCGATTCCCTACTCACCTGTCCTTATTTATAAGTATTCACCCGGATTTGATATTACACCTATGCTCAAAGTCTACGGTATGTCCTTCTCAGGTAACTGCTATAAAGTCAAACTCCTCCTAGAGCACTTGCAACGCCCCTACCAGTGGCAAGAAGTTGACATCATGACTGGGGCAACCCGCACATCGGATTTCCTTACCATGAATCCCAATGGGAAAGTACCTACCCTGGAACTCGAACCGGGCAAATACCTACCTGAATCCAATGCTATTCTTTACTACCTTGCCCAAGAAACTCCTTATTTCCCCACAGATAGCTTCGCCCAAGCAGATGTTCTCAGGTGGATGTTTTTTGAGCAGTACAGTCATGAGCCTTATATTGCGATGTTGCCTGGGAATCATCCTCGTCAGGTAGAGTTGCCAAAGCTACGGGAAAAAGGCTATGGGGCTTTGCAGGTGATGGAACAACACTTGAGTAATCATGATTACTGTGTTGAAAATCGCTACTCAATTGCGGATATTGCCCTGTTTGCCTATACTCATGTTGCCGCAGATGGTGGGTTTGACTTGGGAGAGTTTCCGGCGATTAGAGGGTGGGTTGACAGAGTGAGGGGGCAGGAGGGTTTTGTGGAGATGGGTTAGTATAGCAGTGACCCCGGCAACGGTTGGTCGCGAACAACCACAATTCCACGACGTACAACGCCAGAGGCAGAGCGATTGCAAGACTTCGGAAAATCATAGCAGTAAGCTCTTGGCATCTTCTTCTTGGTTTACGAGCGTGTTTCTTTTGCCTCTATTATGTCCTAACGTCTTCTTCTATTAACTTACTGGGTTCACCAGGATAAAAATGGCTATCCAAGATCTCTGATAAGCTGTATGGGCATTCTCTTGGGAAGGTACGATTTGGCAAATTGGTTTCCCCAGCGGCTAACTCAATTCCCTTTGAATATGCTCTGGGAAGTGCTTCATCTAGGTATGGCTTCAAACTGGGATTGTCTTCAAGTAGTTCGGTAATCTCCAAGCGTTGAATGCGAAGAGTTGCTAGCCAGCTACGGCTACGACGCTGGGGTTGATAATGCCATTTCAGTAAATGTCCTATTAGGATACTTAAGCGATTACGAAGCTCCTGACGCTGCTGCCTACCCAAAGAAGCTACCTCCTCAATTAAGTTTGGCAAGTCAAGTTGACTCCACTGTTGCTCACGAAGTAGCATAACTTGCTCTTGTGTCCAAGCATAGAAGTCAACCTCATACAAGTTGAGTGTAGAAGTTTGGTGATTTGTTGTATCGGAGTTGATTTTGGGTATCTGCATTGACTTGCATCAGTGTGACAATGGTCTTGACTGTCATTGTAAGAGTTGCTGCGAGGATTGTAATGTTGCGTCCTTGTTTCAAAATTGTCTGCTATAATGCAGAGGTCAAGCTGTTGGGAGTGGGTTGGCTGTGCTAACCTGTTCCTCGCAAAAGTTCAATTCTTAGGAGACTGAATAAATAAAGCCATGCTAAAAAAGGTTTTTTCCCGAGCAACTCCAAGCAGAATAAGATAGGTAAAATGAAAAGGGAACGTACCAGCTCTCAAAAAATAATTTTGCGCTTGCTCAACCAGCTAAAGCGAGCCATTTCCGCCCAGGAACTCCATTTGGAACTGCGAGAGAGGAAGCAAAAGATGGGGCTGGCGACGGTCTACCGTTCCCTAGAAGCCCTGAAAATGGAAGGAGTAGTGCAGGTGCGCACATTAGCAACGGGAGAGTCCCTCTACAGTTCCATTGCTAAAGACCAACATCATCTCACCTGTTTAAATTGTGGACAATCCATTCCCATTAATCAGTGTCCCGTTCAAGGTTTGGAAAACCATTTAGAAGAGTCCCATGATTTTAAAGTGTACTATCATACCTTGGAATTTTTCGGACTGTGTCACCTATGTGACGCTGGCTACAGCTAATGGTTAACTAGGGCGGTGACGGTGTTGGATCTGTTGTAAATCAAAATCGAGAGTATTATCCTCTCCCTTTTGATTGTCCCCCACCAGGGAACGTACCCCTTCTAAAGTGGAGACAATATTCCTTGGATCCATGAACATTACCTTGCTACTATCACTACTACCAATAGTTTGAGCCATATCTAAATAATGTTGAGCCAGTAGGAATTGAAGAGCTTCCCCCGCACTGGGATCTGCTTTAATAGCTTCTGTTACAATAGCCATCGCTTTAGCAGTTGCTTCCGCTTGTAGTTCTTGAGACTGCCTTTCTGCTTCCGCTTTGAGAACAATCGCTTCTTTTGTGGCTTCTGCTTCCAGGATAGCAGCCTTTTTCCGCGCTTCTGCTTCCAAAACCTTAGCGGAAGCTTTACCTTGAGCAGAGTTCACCGCAGCATCTCTTTCTCCTTCCGAAGTAAGGATGGCAGCCCGTTTCTTCCTTTCCGCCGCCATTTGCAATTCCATGGACTCCTGAACTGCCTTAGAAGGAACAATATCCCGCAGCTCCACCCTAGTTACTTTAACCCCCCAAGGATCCGTGGCAATATCCAGTTCCCGCAGGAGAATTTCGTTAATTTCTGTGCGAGCAGTAAAGGTTTGATCCAATTCCAGTTTACCCATTTCTGCTCGTATTTGGGTTAAAACCAAATTCACCATCGCATCTCGCAGATTCTCCACTTTATAGTAGGCTTTGTACATATCCATGATGCGCCAATAGACTACTGCGTCTACAGTAATAGTGACGTTATCCCTAGTAATGCAGGATTGAGGGGGAATATCCAGGACTTTTTCCCTAATGGTATCTTTATAGACTGCTTTATCGATAAAGGGAACTACGAACCGTAACCCAGGCTCCAGTTTCTTTTTATATTGTCCAAAACTTTCGATTAAAACCTCATTTTTCTCGTTCACAATTTTGACAGTTCCCGCTAAAGCAGAACCACTAAAGACTAGGAACACCAGTAAAAACAATTCTTGCATTAGTAACCTCCACGGTTTAATAATTTGAACTTTCGAGAATCTTAGCAGGAAAGACAATGAGAGTTGTGCCTTCTTCCCTGAGAACGTATACTTTTTCGTGAGGCGCAATACCCTCATATTCTAGGTCGCATTGAGCACGCCAGGAATTGCCTTCATAAAGCACTCTTCCTGTTTTACCCGGAGCAATTGCAGTTAAAGTTTCTCCCTCCTTATAATCCCTTATATGAGCACGTCTGGGGTTGGGGGTGAAAAAACGGCGGGAGAGAATTGCCAAAGATGTGGAAAAAACCATCCACAGCAACACCTGGAAGCTAAACTGAGGCACAACCAACCCTACTACAGCCACTAAAAGAGCGCCAATGCCCATCATGAAAGCCACAAAAGCAGTAGGGAAGATAAACTCCATCAAACAGAGAATCGATCCAGCAATTAGCCAAAGAAGGGGAGTACTCATAGCACTATGGGATAATCTACAATAAACTCGAAATCTAAGCCTGATTGTTTCTATTCTATCATAGCCTTGTCTTGTGGGGAAAAATATTAATTTTTATGAATAATTATTGATATAAAAGTAATTTTAGGTTACAATTGTTTAATCCACTTTCTCTGAACTTCTAACCTATGGAACGCTGGTTTAACACCGCTGGTCCTTGTAAGGCCGATATTCACTATATGTTGCCCGCAAGCGATCGCCTCCCCCCACTGAAGCGATTGATTGCCCAACAAAGCTATTTTGTCATTCATGCTCCTCGACAAACGGGTAAAACTAGTGCAATGCTTGCCCTAGCCCAAGAACTCACGGCAAGTGGTGACTATACTGCTGTCATGGTTTCGGTGGAAGTGGGTTCAGCCTTTCCAGATCAACCCGATATGGCAGAACGAGCTATCCTAGACACATGGCAACGGACAATTAAATTTCGCCTCCCTGAAGAGCTACAACCACCAAAATGGTCTGATGTCTCCCCTGGACAAAGGATTGGAGCTGCTTTACAAGCCTGGGCACAAGCCTCTCCTCGCCCCCTGGTGGTGTTTATCGATGAGATTGATTCCTTGCAAAACCAAACTCTCATCACTGTGTTGCGACAGTTGCGAGATGGTTATCCCCTTCGTCCCCAAGGTTTTCCCCAATCTGTTGGGCTGATTGGATTGCGAGATGTGCGAGATTATAAGGTAGCCTCTGGGGGGAGTGGAAGACTCAACACTGCTAGTCCTTTTAATATTAAGGTGCGCTCCCTAACTTTAAGGAACTTCAACCATGATGAGGTGGCAACACTCTACAATCAACACACAGCAGCTACAGGACAAGTTTTCACCCCTCCAGCTATAGACTATGCTTATGACATGACTCAAGGACAACCCTGGTTAGTTAACGCTTTAGGGAAAGAAGTGGTGGAAGAAATGGTTACCGATCCTAAGGTTCCCATTACGGTGGAACACCTAGCTACAGCTAAAGAGATTTTGATTCAACGGCAGGATACCCACCTAGATAGTTTAGCAGAGCGACTCAGGGAACCAAGGGTGAAGGCGATTATGCAGCCTTTTTTGGCTGGTCAAGAGTTGGGGGATACTCCGGACGACGATCGCCGTTATCTCCTAGATTTAGGTTTGTTAGTGCGCAACCCTCTGGGGGGCTTGAAAGTAGCTAATCCTATTTATCGGGAAGTGATTCCCCGCTCTTTAGCTATGGGTAGTCAAGATAGTTTACCGAGTATTCAACCTGATTGGTTGACACCTACGGGAGCGCTCTGCCCAGAAAAACTGCTATCCTCTTTTCTCCGGTTTTGGCGACAACATGGAGAACCTTTACTCAAGAGCGCACCCTATCATGAAATTGCCCCTCATCTTGTCATGATGGCATTTTTACATCGGGTAGTGAATGGTGGTGGCACCTTGGAGCGGGAATATGCTATTGGTACAGGGAGGATGGATCTCTGTCTGAGTTATGGGGAAGTTACCATAGGGATAGAATTGAAGGTATGGCGAGAAGGAAGATCAGATCCCCTGGAAGAAGGATTAGAACAGATTGAGGGCTATCTGGCTGGTTTAGGGTTAAAAGAGGGATGGTTGGTGATTTTTGACCGTCGCCCCAACCAACCGCCAATCTCGGAACGCACTACTACTGAAGATGCCTACACACAGTCGGGGCGCTCTATAGTTGTGATTCGCGGCTGATGAACAAAATAAGCTAGAGCGCTATAATCTTAATTTAATGCACCCTCTCTGAACTCCTAACCTATGGAACGCTGGTTTAATACCGCTGGTCCTTGTAAGGCCGATATTCACTATATGTTGCCCACAGGGGATCGCCTCCCCCAACTGAAGCGATTGATTGCCCAACAAAGCTATTTTGTCATTCATGCTCCTCGACAAACGGGTAAAACTAGTGCTATGTTAACCCTAGCCCAAGAACTTACCGCAAGTGGTGACTATACTGCTGTCATGGTTTCGGTGGAAGTTGGTTCAGCTTTTCCAGATCAACCCGATATAGCAGAACGAGCTATCCTCAAGGCTTGGAGCAACGCAGCAGAAGTGTGGCTTCCAGAAGAGTTGCAACCTCCGTCCTGGTCTGAGTGTGTGCCAGGACAAGGGATTGGAGATGCCTTAAAAGCCTGGGCACAAGCCTCTCTTCGCCCCCTGGTGGTGTTTATTGATGAAATTGATTCCCTACAAAATCAAACTCTCATCAGTGTGTTGCGACAGTTGCGAGATGGCTATCCCCGTCGTCCCCAGGGTTTTCCTCAATCCGTTGGCCTGATTGGATTACGAGATGTGCGAGATTATAAAGTAGCGTCTGGGGGGAGTGGGAGACTCAATACCGCTAGTCCTTTTAATATCAAGGTGCGCTCCCTAACTTTAAAGAATTTCACCCACCATGAGGTGGCAACACTCTACAATCAACATACAACAGCTACAGGACAAGTTTTCACCCCGGAAGCCATTGAATATGCTTATGAGATGACTCAAGGACAACCCTGGTTAGTTAATGCTCTAGCTAAAGAAGTGGTGGAAGAGTTGGTTACTGACCCGGAGGTTCCTATTACGGTAGAGCACCTGGCTACAGCTAAAGAGATTTTGATTCAACGGCAGGATACCCACCTAGATAGTTTAGCAGAAAAACTCCATGAGGAACGGGTACAAGCTATTGTTGAACCTATTTTAGCAGGACAGGAACTGAGGAATCCTCCTTGGGACGATGTGCAGTACTTATTGGACTTGGGACTCTGTACCAAAGATAGGGGGGGAGGTATCGCTATTGCCAACCCGATCTATCGGGAAGTGTTGCCCCGCTGTTTGGCTGCCTCTACCACAGCGGGGTTGGGTTATGTACAACCCACTTGGCTCTCAGAAACGGGGGAGCTGTTGCCCCCTCAGCTGTTGACAGCGTTCCTAAACTTTTGGCGACAACATGGTCAGCCCCTACTGCAACATTTTACCTATCATGAAATCGCGCCCCACATTGTCATGATGGCATTTTTGCATCGGGTTGTCAATGGTGGTGGGACGTTGGAGCGGGAATATGCCATTGGTACAGGTCGTATGGATCTATGTCTGAGTTATGGAGAAGTTACCATAGGGATAGAACTGAAGGTATGGCGAGAAGGAAGACCGGATCCCCTTGAAGAAGGGTTAGAACAGATCGAGGGCTATCTGGCTGGTTTAGGGCTACAGGAGGGATGGTTGGTGATTTTTGACCGTCGCCCCAACCTACCGCCAATCTCGGAACGAACTACTACTGAAGATGCTGTAACACCATCAAACCGCAGTATTCTTGTTATTCGAGGATAACATTATTATTTTTAAATGATGGTAAAAGTCACATGTGTTGTTTTGTTGCTTAGCTTATATTTTATGTTAATGTAAATCTAATCTTTTGAAACGCACTGGGAAATAGTCCGAAGAGGGGACAGGACTACATAACCCAAAATCTATTGTACCAAATTAGCTGTGTCATTCCACTACTTATATATTTGATAAATAAAGTATAAAAAATTTTAATGTTTATGGTTTTAAGATAATATTAAGAGGGATAACTAAGAGTGGCCCAAGGCGATCGCCACCTGGGTCACTTATAGACAGGATACGATAGAACAAAAATATTGAACAAATGAAGAAAACCCATGGCCTTTGAATTGCTATACTAGGTATAAGTTTACTTACTGTACCCACAAGCTTTTCTCAACCTCCAGAAACACCAACTACCGAGGATATAGAAGCAACTCCAACTCCAACTCCAACTCTAACTCCTGTAACAGAATCAAAACCAAAACCATCCCCTCTCCCGGAACCCACCACGACCGTAATTGCCGGGAGTATCTACCAAGAACCAAATCAAAGCGAGGGGTACTGTTTGAAAGCTTGGGCAACTTCATCCATCCTTCCCTGATTGCCAGTTCCCAACATCTGATTGGGCGGGTACTTTTCGATTTATATACCCTGGAACTACGGCAGGTACAAATTATCCCCATGGCTGTCAATCGAGTCTCTGTTAATTTTGGCGGCACACCCAATCCCACCAGTCTCCCTGCTAATCTAACTTGGAAGTATACTAAGGATAAGACCTGGCAAAGCGGTGTTAACTCCCAAGCAAAAGCAGCTTACTCCAATATTAAACAGTAATTTTCATGAACAAAAACAATCATTTTTCTCTTGTGGTTTCGGCGATCGCTCTCTCTATCGCCAGTATTTCTTCCCCTTGGTTCAACTCTCCTGGCCTTAGAACGCAACAAACTATTCCCCTGCCCCAATCTGAATCTATCCCAACTAACACTTTTTTAGCACCAGTACCCCCAGTACCCCTAAATACCAAGCAAGCTCCTGAATTTTTAGACATTCGGGGAGTAGGGGATTCCGGTATGGCACTTACCTACAAGCAGCCTTTAGATTTATGCACCACCTTACCAGAAGGAGGACCAGCTAACTTTGGCCAGCGTCTTGATGCTTTAGACCCCACTCGTATATCCTATCGGGGCGATTTATCTTTTATTAATTGGGAAACTGTAGTTGGAAAGTCTTGTCAACAATTTAGAGGACGACCCAGTCGCAGCTCCTATGCTTTTGTGTCCCACCCAGATAATTTAAAAAAAGCTTATTGGCGAATCGGTCTGGCTAACAACCACAGTTGGGATTGTCCGGTGGGAGAAAATAGCGCTTACGGAGCTACAGAGTCAGCCCGACACATGGAGCGATTGACCGATGAAATAGATGCTGACTGGATCTGGCATGGTGTAGGTGGGCAGCAGAAAAAAGCAGCGCAAGTTAAAACTATGACCGTGAAAGGGAAAGAAATCAAAGTAGCATTTGCCAGCCTTTACCTAGGAGGTGCTTGTCAGGATATTACTTGAGTGAACGACAAAAATACTATCTTGCGGTCTCTCCGGGACGCTGATGCAGATATTCGCATTCTCTCCATTCACAGTTGGAATAATTCAACCCAACAGCAATTAGTAAATACTGGTACTGATTTCATCCGTAACTATAAAGGAGATGTGGTTTTCGGACATGGACCCCATGTTTGGAAACCAGTTACAATTGTCCAATCAACTTCTGGCAAACAAGGCGTAATGTTTGAAAGTTTAGGCAATTTTATCCATCCTAACCTAGCAGCCAAGCAGAAAGATATGATTGGTAGGGTGTTATTTGACTTGGAAACTCTCAAACTACGTCAAGTACAGGCTATTCCTCTGAAAGTTGATGCTGCTAAAGCTAGCTTTACTGGAGCGCTCCCACCCACCTCTATCCCAGCCAGAAACTTCAAGTGGCAGGTTATCAACGATCCTAACTGGCAAAATGGTATAACTAACCAATTGAAAGCTGTTTACTATAATATCCAATAACTTTTTTGGGAGGTATAGCGCGGAAAGGGCGGGTGTAGGGTGTAGGGGGTGGGGTTCCCGGTCTGGGGTTCAGAATTGCCTTGTTTTATCTAGTAACGGAAAGTGGTGACTATACTGTTGTCGGTTTATAGTTGTTAAGTTCCATACCATTCTAAGCCATTTGGTAGGGTTTGTGCGGCAAACTCAAGATGCAGGACGCGACGATGGTGAGGTTTCCTTGCAGGTTGAGAACTATGAAGAATTAAGGGTTTCATTACCAATACTCCACCAACTGATCCGAAACAATTAACGGCAAGAGGTTTCCACTTCTCAATAGCTTTCCCTGAGAGACGTCCGTAACTATGGGAGGTGGGAATAAGACGCAAAGAACCATTCTCTTCACCCGCATTATCTAAATAAATCCGCAGAGTAACCATACTTTCCAAAAGAGCAATTGGGGGTTGAACGTGGTCAATGCCATCTTTACGAGACCAGGGAGCAAAACCAGGGGTTTTTATGGGTCTACTTACGGCAATAGTTAGGTCTTGGTGCCAGGAAACACCCCAGTTAGCTTTTGGGTTCTTGTCGAAGAAAATGCCTCGCACTGGGAAAGCAACATGACCCAGAATTGGTTCCACTAAAGTCCGTATTTTAGGAGAGGAAGTGAGGGTACGAACGGCAGGAATTATCTCCAGGAGACGACGAATGGCATAATGCTTGGTGTTGTTTTGTTGAATGATCCTGCCTATTTCATTCCTCAACAATTCTACTTCTTTCTTGTTTAAAACACCTTCGACAAAGCAAAAGCCAAATTTCTCTACAGCTTTACGATATTCTAAGTTAGACATGCTAGAAATTCTGTTACAGGATTAAACCACAGAGGCACAGAGGACACAGAGAAAAATAAGAGAGGAAGTTCGTCGGGCGCTCGCGTAGCGGAGCTTCGCTCTCGCTGTCATGGTACTTGCTATCTATACACATGCTAGAAATTCTGCTATAGTACGATGAAATGGTGACGGTTGGACTAAAAATGGCCAATGATTACCCGGAACTTGGCGAACTTGTAAATTGGTTAAATAGGTTTGATAGGGTTTAAGTTGCCATGGAGTACGATTGAGACCAGAAGCTGGTTTAATGAAGAGAGTAGGAATAGGCAAAGGTTGGGTCAGTCCTTCTACTTTCATGACGTCAGCAAAAATTTCATTCCTTGCTTGAAGGACAAACTTACTGCCCCAAGTACCGTCTGGTTTCCGTTCTAATCCTGCTGCAAACACTTCCTCTTGTAAAACACTCCAATCTTTATATTGTTTTAACTCCTTGGCTACTTTTTTGGCTGCTTCGTAACTAGGAAATGGTCCCATCATTTTCAGAAAGGGCAACATTTTATATAATAGAGGAAAGGTGAATTTCAACCAACTAGGCATTGTGCCAATAAAGAAGGGATCCACTAAAATTAAACTCTGAAAACGTTCTGGATTTTGGGTAGCCCAAATTGCTGCTAGTTTCCCACTCCAAGAGTGACCGAGAACATGAGCAGAGGACCAACCTAGGTGCTCCATCAATGCTTCTAAGTCGTCGATTATCTCCTTAAAAGTATAACCTTGCTCTGGTTTGCTACTTTCTCCATGACCCCGCAAATCTGGAGCCACAATATGGTAGTCTGGAGCGAGATATTCTCCCAGACTTTTCCAAATCAGAGCTAAATCAGCTAAACCGTGCAACAAAATTAAAGGTTTCTTTCCTTGATTCCATTCTAGGTAGGAAAGTTGCAGTTTTGGTAAAGTTAATGTTTGACGAATCATTTATAGCAGTTATAGTGCGGGGTCTTTCCATCCACTAGGATCGGAAATTATTGTTCAGACATAATAGTATAATCCTCCTCACCCACTGGAGCACTCTCCTCTTCATCTAATTCGGATTCTGATTGAGAATCCAATCTATCCATGACCTTCAGAAGAAGGACGATTCCTCCTAACATAAAGAGAGAATATAAATCACCTCCCCATGCGTCGTGCAACCATACGAATAACCCTTCTTTTCCTGTACCGTGAAAAAAAGTGAGGAGGGCATTGCGCAGAATATTACCACTAACACTAATTACCACAGCTCCTATAAGCATGAAAATGCTCTTTTGGCGATCGCTTAAATTCTCGCTCCAATACAGCAACATCAGGGTAACGTTGTTAGTTGTTAGTTATTCCTCTTCGGATCCAGAGCATCTCGAAGCCCGTCGCCGATATAATTAATACTCAGTACGGTGAGAAAGATGGCCAAACCGGGAAAAAGAGCCATGTGAGGAGCGGATGTCAGATAATCCTTAGCATCGAAGAGCATTCTGCCCCAAGTGGGTACGTCTGGGGGAAAACCCAAACCTAAAAAGCTGAGAGTAGACTCGGTAATGATAGCATTACCTACTGCTAGGGTAGCAGCTACAATAATTATACTCAAAACATTGGGGAGGATATGAATCCAGATTAACCTTCTTGGTCTCGCACCTGCTGCCCTGGCTGCCATGACGAACTCCATTTCGCGGAATTTCAAGAAGCTCCCTCTTACCAGTCGCGCCACGGACATCCAATTTAAACCCCCTATCAGCAAAACTATGAGGACAAAAACCCCCAATTCTGGTCCGGCAATGGCTTTTATCCCATCCCGAAACAAATAGACGATTAACAGCAATACAGGTAACTGAGGTAAAGCCAAAAATAAGTCCGTCAGACGCATCAGCAAGTTATCCCCAAAGCCTGAGTAGAAACCAGAAATAGCCCCAATCAAGGTGCCCAATCCAATAGCTACCACCATAGCAGCCATCCCCACAGTCATGGATATCCTGCCCCCGGATAGTACCCGAGCCAACTGATCTTGTCCCAAATCATTAGTGCCAAATGGGTGTTCCCAAGAAGGAGGCAAAGTAGCTTTCGTAAAGTCAATGGTATCAATAGAGGTATGATAAAATAAAGGTCCAAAAACAATCCCCAAGCTAATTAAGAGCAACACCACCATTCCCAACATGGCCATTTTATCCTGGCGAAACCGTCGCCATGTCTCCCCAAAACCCTTATCTGTATTCATCATCCTCCCCAAATCTCAGTTAAATCCAACTGGAACCCAGGTAAAACATCCTCACCGGAAACAGTTGTAGGATTTTGTAACACTTCCACATCAATTCCAGGGCGATACACTTCCACAACTTTGCGCTTCGGATCAATTAGCCAACCTAATTGTGCTCCATTTGCTCTATATTCTGCCATCTTCATTTGGATTTGTTGTAAGCTATCATTGGGAGAACGTAACTCCACCACAAAATCGGGACACAGGGGCAAAAACTTCTCTTTTTCTTCTGGAGTGAGGTTATTCCACCGTTCTATTTTAATCCAAGCAGCATCAGGAGAACGGTTGGCTCCATTGGGAAGCTTAAACCCACCAGAAGAGTCAAAAGCTTTTCCAAGTTTCGTTTTCCGACTCCATAGCTCTAGTTGAAAAGTGATATCTGAGTTGCGGTGGCTGGTAAGTCCTCCTGTAGGTGGCATAATAATCAAATCTCCCTTAGCACTGCGTTCAAACCGCAAATCTGTATGTTTGTGGCACAATGTCCAAAATTGTTCGTCGGTGACGTTTAATTCCAGTTCCAGGGTAGTAGGTAGATAAATCATAGCAAAAACCTCATTCTTCCTCTTCTCTCTGCGTCCTCTGCGTCTCTGTGGTTAAATAAGAAAAATACCATGGAATCCCTGTAAGATGAGTAAATTACGTGCCTTAATTTTCGATGTAGATGGAACCTTAGGAGACACAGAAAGACATGGACACAGGGTAGCATTTAATCGCGCCTTTGCCGCAGCAGGACTAGACTGGAACTGGTCAGTTTCTTTCTACGGCAAACTCCTAGCCATTCCTGGGGGAAAAGAGCGCCTTCACTTTTATATTAACAAATACCATCCTGATTTTAGACGCCGAGAGGATTTAGAGCAGTTTATCTTACACCTCCACGAGAGCAAAAACGAATATTACCGCCAAATACTGGCCACCGAACCTATTCCCTTGCGTCCGGGAGTGAGAAGATTGCTCAGGGAGAGCTTGTCTGAAGGGATCAGGTTGGCGATCGCCTCTACCGCAAATCTTGCCAACGTTCTTTCCCTCTTAAAATACTCCCTTTCCCCCGAAGCTCCTTCTTGGTTTGAAGTGATTGCAGCAGGAGACATAGTCCCAGCCAAAAAGCCAGCCCCAGATATTTACCAATACACCCTAGAAAAGATGGGTTTATCCCCGTCGGAATGTCTCGCCTTTGAAGACTCTCCTCAAGGACTAATAGCTGCTCATGGAGCAGGCTTAAAAACAGTTGTTACAGTGAACGAATACACCAAACACTACGACTTTCCTACTGCCATATTAGTATTAGATTCTCTTGGAGAACCAGATCAACCCTTTAAGGTTCTTGCAGGAAACCCCGGAATGTACTCTTACCTAAATCTATCCCTAGCAAAACATTTATAGCATGATGAAAGTTTCACGCAGAGACACAGAGAGGCTGTTGGTAACTGTTAACTGGTAACTGATAACTGTTTCAATACTTAACCCTTGGATCCAGAAATCCGTAAATAAAATCCGCCATCAAATTAAACCCCACGATTAAGATACCATAGATGAAAGTAATAGCCATTACCACGGGAGTATCACTCCGATAGATAGAGTCAATTAACAAGGAGCCAATACCCGGCACCCGAAATATCTGCTCTGTGATTAAAGCACCGGTAAAAATACTGGGAATATCTAGGGCTATAAGGGTAACCACAGGAATCATACTATTGCGCAAGATATGATTTTTGAGCACAGCAAAATCATGCAAACCTTTTCCATAAGCAGTGCGGACGTATTCCTGATTTAACTCCTCCAAAACGGAAGAACGGACGAAGCGCATCAGCACTGCGGACTGATACAATGCTAAGACACAAATGGGCATAATTGACTGCTTAATTTGCTGGACAAAACTTGCCCAATCTGTTACTCTTAATGTGCTATTATAGATAAAAGGTAACCAATTTAGTTGAACGCTGAAAATGATAATCAAGAGTAACCCAGTAAAGAAGGTGGGGAGAGAGAAGCCTAGCAAGGCAAAAGTTGTCACCAGTCTATCTAGGAGAGAATAGCGCTTGAGAGCGGAAATAACCCCCAAAGGAAAGGCGATAAATATGCTGACAATGTAGGCGGAACCTACCACCCATAGAGTGGTGGGTAAACGTTGCCGGAGGAGGTCTAAAACGGGACTGCGACTATTAAAAGAATAGCCCATATCCCCTCGGATAAATGCCCACCCCCATCTAAGATAACGGATAGGAATGGGTTGGTCTAAACCCAAGGATATTCTGATATTTTCTCTCACTTCTGGAGTGAGGTTAGGGTTGGTAGCAAATTCCCCCATGGGATCCCCGGGAGCTAATGCTAGGATAGCAAAGATGATAATGCTGATAGCAATGAGAGTGGGAATTGAGATAAGGAGACGTTTGGTTAGATACGATAGCATGGGTAGGTTAGTAGGGTGGGCATCGCCCACCAATTGAAGAATGAACCGCAGAGACACAGAGGACGCAGAGAGAGAAAGAAAAGAGAGATAGAGTTTGAGCTTTTATAGTGGTAACGCAGTTGAGCTATAAACAATGCATCATCTTCAAGTTTGTAAATAATTCTATGTTCATCTGTTATTCTTCTTGAGCAATATCCTGATCAACCATGTTTGAACGGTTCTGGTTTGCCGATACCAGCTGTCATGCTGACGCTGGATATCTTTTATTAGGCTATTAATGCGTTTTAATATTTTGGTATCGTTACGCTGCCAATATAAATAATCATTCCAAGCATTTTCCGAGAAAATCAGTTTCATTCAATTAACGCTCTCTCTTGTCCTTGACCAGACTCAAGTTCTTGGATTGATTCGAGCAAACGTTTCGCATTTTTAGGACTGCGAAGGAGATAAGCTGTCTCTTCTAACGCTTGATAGTCTTCTAGGGAAAGAATAACAACAGGGGGAGCTTTGCTCCGTTTAACAGTCACAGGTACATGTTCCTCACAGACTTGATCCATTGTTTTGGCTAGATTGTTACAAAGAGCAGTATAGGTAATGGTGTCCATGGTTCAAATTATTTCATCTTAAATTAGTCTCGCGCTCTACGCAGCGCCAAGGGTAATAACAAGTTTTGGGATTATATACCTGATTACCCAACCGACTACCGAGCCGGGCGCTTCGCGGACTGGCGATTTCAGTCTTTCCCCCGCGCCGTGTACGATTACTGCTTCTTCGGTGGGCCGAGTCTTATCGCTTTCGCCACATTCTCCGGCGTGTTAGGGATGGGTGGTATCTTTTTGCCTTGTTCGGGTCGAAGGAGTGGTCACCCACCCCAGCTCCCTTTCCGAACCGTGCATGAAACTTTCGCCCCTGCTCCTGTGCAGCCGCACCTGAGCAGGCACGGCTATGACCTGCGGGTTAAAACTTACCTCCGTGGAGGCTCCGAAACCCATTGACTGGTATCTATCCAGTTGGTTCTGGGAGTTCTACCAATCTTTGCTTGATTTCTACAATCTGTTGTCCTCATTAGGCGTAAAAACCTCATCGTCCCCGCCACTGCGATATGCCGGGGCGGTAAATTGAGTAACTCTAGATACAAAATCTTGCTCTCGTCATTGCGGGCAGTTGTTTAGCTCGTGGCTTTCTTTCCCGCGTCCTACCCGGACGGTCTCGGTAGAGGTATGCCTGCCCTCCCACTCTGGGTACCACCCCTATGAGAAAGACCGTTCGTTTCTTCTCGTTCCAAACCAGAAATTGTTCCTACCCAGAGTCTCACCAATTCGCCCACCGACCCCCCAGAGAAGCTGCTAACATCAAAAAATCGCAGCGGGGTTTGTATGCCGATTCGGAAGCCCAACGTGGTTGTGCTCCGTGACATTAGACGCTTTTTTCGGTTCAGCGTACCCGTTTTTCCGAGATAACTGTTAACCATAGATTCTCCTCATTAGCGCCAGGGTGCCTTTCGGCTCTGATTGCGCCCTGTCCCCAGCTTCACGCCCCGGTGGCTAGCCCGGCAAGCCTGCTTGAATTCACAGTTGCGTGTGGGCAGATAGAGATTCACTTTTCCCTTAAGCGGTGGGACTTGGGTTACTGATTGCTGACCAGCTCCTCACCCACATGCCTGGTTTAGTTGTCTTGGCACAAAATGCCAAGCCTCTGCTTATGTTTTGGCTTTTACGCCGCAGCTTTCACAGAGAACGAGCCGCCCTTTGATGTGTCATGTCTGAACCTCTCTTGGTGGAAGAACGGCATCCCTGATGGTTCGGCAATGCTCGGCGAGTATCGTAGACCCGGCGCCGATACTCGCAGACCCGGCCACCACTGCGCAAAGATGGTAGAACAAGTCATGTATCGCATTAGGATCGCCAGTCACTATGTGGTAAAATGATGCGCCGTCAATCTCAAACACACGCGATGTTATGAGACGCTTATATCGCTGGGGTTCTTTAGGAATAATCAGCGCCAGATAGCCATTCCAATTTCCCGCCTTCTGCCTTATTGCGGTGTCCAAGTCATTTTCGACTTGACGTCGATTGCTAGAGTTCATTGTGTTCCATTTGTTCTTAACCTCGGCAAGTATCATTTTTTCTGGACACACTAAGTCATATCCAGCATTATGGTTTTCCCAACCTTTTACAGAGGCCAAGATGTTCTGATGAAACGTACCGAGCGCATTACTCATTCCACGCGACGCTGATTCGATATTTTGTAGAGAAGCAAGTTCTTTGACGCTTGTACACTCAAAGGTGGACGCAATCAGCAAGGACAAAAACGGATCTACAACGTTCTTGTTTCGCCGATCTGCCGCATTAGCATGTGCGCGACGCGCAGATTCGAGCAAAGTTTTAATATGACGATCCAGGTCTTTCTCGGAAATCCACGAAATAGCCATTTTACGCCTCCAATCTCAACGGTGCATCGCTATCCATTTCAATCCCCATTGGCTTTCTGCCCAACCGGGCAGCAACTCGATACGTCGTTCCCGAACCCAGGAAAGGGTCAAGTACAACGTCATCGGGGTCAGTAAACAACTTGATAAAAAACTCTGGCAGCCATTCGGGGAATGCCGCGCTATGACCCGTGTTGTGCGCAACAGGAGACTTGTGTAGCACGTTCGTAGGGTAAACCGTTGACTTGCCATCCCAATTCGCAATGCACCTACCGACTTTTGAGTTGGTTGCAGATTCCTGTCGGCTGCGGTCATTCTTACTCATGTTGGCTAGGCGTTTAGTTGTCCAGTCCCCAATAGGAACTTTCACCGCATCCTGATTCATCTTCACGTCTGGTGTCTTGGAGAAGTGCAGCAACCGCTCCCACGAATCCCTAAAACGATATTTCCACTTCCCTGGTGCGGCAGTTGTCTTGTGCCAAATGTATTCTTCCACCCACCGAAACCCAACGTTTCTCTTGAGCGCAAGGATCAAGTCCAGCACATAGGTATGCCGTTCTCCATCCTGTGCCTTCTCCTTGATGTTCAATACGAACGATCCAGTAGGCTTAAGGATTCGGAACATTTGCTCCGCCCTTTCGCAGAACCACTCCACATACTCACTTGGGGGAACACCACCGTAAGTGTGCTTTCTCGCATCCGCGTAGGGGGGCGACGTGACGATCAAATCCACAGAATCACTAGGCAATTTGGACATAACGTCCAAGCAATCCCCAAAGTACACTCCATCCGGCACAGTACCGCCCCACAGATTGCCAGTACATCCCCTAGCTAGCATTTTCAGATTCCTCCATTCGTTGAAAGTTACGCATTATGATGTGTCAGCTCCGAATACTTGAGCCTCTTTCCGACCATGCGACTTGCGATGGTCTGCATCTGCTTGAGCGTGTCCAGCTTCCGGTGATTGTGCCTGCCAGAAAACTCGTTGACGTAGCGTTGCAGATGCTCGTGGCTGATATGGTGGAACGTCCCGTTGTAAGCAGCCGTCTCGTCCGTGAACACCGTAGCGCCCTGCGTGGCATTGTCGGCCACGAAGCGTTGCAGCGTCTGCCTGTCCGTTTCCTCTACCACCGTGGACTTGCCGACCATTCCCCGACCGTGCAGGTATGCTCGCTTAGACTTGGGCATATTCTTGCGCTTCCCGCCGATGTAGGTCTCGCCCACCTCTACAGGGCATGCAAACTCGCCACTGTGCTGATCTTTCCACGTCTCGCGGATGCGATGTGCCAAGTGCCACGCCGACTTCTGCGTGATGCCTAACTCCCTGTGTAACTTCATGCTGGACAGTCCCTTGAGGCTAGTGGTGAGCAAGTAGATGGCGATGGCCCACACCTGAAAGCCGAGCTTGGACGAGTGCATGAGCGTTCCCGTGCGGACGCTGAAATCCTTTAGGAACTATTTTACCCAAATCCATCCAGCCCGTCAAGCGTTTGGGTAATTTGCGATATAATCCCCAAAATTATTATATCTAGAAACCCCACACCCGCGCTATAATTAGAGAGGGGTTTTCAGGCAATTAGAGCAGAAAGGCAATGGACGAGCAAGAACTACTTCAGATAATTGAGCAGGCTGCCAAAGATAAAGTAACTGAACTAGATCTCAGTGGTAACCAACTTTCAAACCTACCACCAGAATTAGCAACACTTTCCCACTTGCAACAGCTATACCTCAGTGACAACGAACTTTCAAGCCTACCGCCGGAATTAGCACAACTCTCCAACTTGCAACAGCTATACCTCAGTGACAACGAACTTTCAAGCCTACCGCCGGAATTAGCACAACTCTCCAACTTGCAAGTACTAGATCTCAGTAATAACCAACTTTCAAGCCTACCGCCGGAATTAGCACAACTGGATAATTTGCGAGAGTTATACCTCCATGACAATCCTTTACCCATTCCTCCAGAAATTTTAGGACCAAGATGGGAAGAGGGCCAAAAACCTGCTAATCCCCAAGCCATTATCCGCTACTTGGACCTCATCAATCAAGGAAAGCGTCCCCTGAACGAAGCCAAAATGCTCCTCCTGGGACAAGGTAGCGTGGGCAAAACTTCCCTGGTAAATCAAATCCTCAAAGGTGAGTACAACCCCCAGGAAAACAAAACTGACGGCATTAATATTCAGCAGTGGAACGTAAAACAGGTTGGTGCGTCCTTACCCGTAAAGGTAAATATTTGGGACTTTGGGGGGCAGGAGATTATGCACGCCACCCATCAGTTTTTCCTGACCCACCGTAGTTTGTACCTGGTAGTGTTAGACTCTCGGGTGAATGAAGAAGGAAATCGCTTGGAATATTGGCTGAAGTTGATTGACAGTTTTGGAGGGGACTCTCCGGTGCTTGTGGTGGGTAATAAAGTGGATCAACACCCTCTGGATTTAAATAAAACTGGATTGCAACGGAAATATCCCCGCATTAAAGGTTTTGTAGAAACCTCCTGTAAGGAAGGAGTGGGTATTGAGGAGTTGAAAGAACGGATTGCCGAAGAAATCAACAACCTGGAACACATGGGAGACTCTTTACCCTTGGCTTGGTTTCAGGTGAAAGCTAAACTGGAAGCTTTGAAACAGGATTATATTTCCTACGACCAATATGTGGCTCTCTGTCAGGAGGAAAAGGTAGAAGAAGAGGATAGTCAACACACTTTGGTAGGTTTTTTGCACGATTTGGGTATTGTGGTGAACTTTCAGGACGATCCTCGGCTGGAAGATACCAGTGTTTTGAAACCGGAGTGGGTTACTAATGGGGTGTACAAGATTTTAAACGATCGCGACCTCATTATAGAACACAAAGGTATTTTAGAGTTGTCTCACTTGCAACGTATTTTGGATCCGAAGCGTTATCCTCGCCACAAACACTCCTTTTTGCTAGAACTAATGGAAAAGTTTGAGCTGTGCTTTCCCTTGGTTGATCTACCCAACCACTACCTTATTCCTGATTTGTTACCCAAGGAGGAAATATATACAGGAGATTGGCAGAATGCCTTGATTTTTGAGTATCATTACAAGGTGTTGCCCAGTAGTATTTTCTCTCGCTTCATGGTGCGCATGTATGAGTATATTTACAAAAAAACCTATTGGCGTCGGGGCGTTGTTTTAGCCTATCAAAATTGTAAAGCACTGGTGAAATGCGATGGGGAAGACAAGAACATTATTATTTCCGTTATTGGTAGTAAAAACCCTCGCCGGAGCTTTCTTAGCCAGATTAAAAGTCAATTTGAAGCCATTCACATGTCATTCAAAGGGTTAGAAGTTGAGCCACAAATCCGCTTACCCCATCGCCCAGAACTCCTAATTGATTACCAAGACTTGGTTCACCTAGAAGAAAAAGGTCATAGTAAATGGTACTTACCCAAATACGGTGCAGAAATAAACATCAGCGAATTGCTAGATGAATTCGGAGCTGATCTGAGTCGCCTTAAAAAATCTTCCCCTCCAAAATTACCCACAAAAACAAGCCAGCGTCAATCATTACCAACCACTCAAGAACAAGAAGTTGCTCGTGTGGCACTAAATCATGTACTTAAAGCCATTGGAGTGTATAGTGGAAACTGAACCTACTAATGAACAAGAGCAAAACCAGTCTTCTACTTCCCCAGAAGTCCCGGAAGAACAACAAGATGAACTAAAGGTCGTTGAAACTGAAATTGTCCGTAATGAATCCCAATATCCAGAAACATCATCCACAAGAGAAACTACTCCTTCTTCAACCGATCCAAATGTTATCCAGTCCTGGATCCTGCAATCCCTCAGCGAACGGGTTCCCGAAGAACATATAGACAAACTGCTTAGTAAATCATTAGATCAGTACCATGAACGTCAAAAACTGATTGAAGAAAACAAATACAAGGTTGAAAACAACAAATATAACGTTACCAAATTCTTCATTGGAGCAGTGGTTTTTATCATCATCAGTGCTCTAGGTTATGCTGCTTTTACGAAAGACAAGAACCTACCAGATAAACTTTTTACCTTGATTAGTGGGATTATTGGTGGCGGTGGTGGCACCGCAGGTTTGTTGGTGTTAAACCGTCGCAAATGATAGTGGTTATCTCGCGCTCTACGCCGACGCAAAGACGCAAAGGAGGGACAAGAAATAATAACTCATCCTCTTCATCTGCGGTTAAAAATCTTCTATTATCTGCGATTCCAATCCACAATATTCCAAGTTCGCAAGTCCCAAGGAGTTAAATCAACACCAGTTAAGCTGTTGCTCACACCCACCACATTAGCTCGATGGACTAAAGGAATGACTGCTGCATCCTCAATTAAGATATCATTCATCTGGATAAACAGTTGTCGCCGTTTTTCTGGGTCTAATTCTGTGGTAGACTTTTCCCAGAGGCTATCATATTCTTGGTTGCAGTAACGCCCATGATTTTGTCCCGACCATTTATTCTCCTTTTGGGGAATTTCCTTACAAGTATAGGTTTTCATATAAGCGCCAGGATCGGGATTGGTATTGCCAGTGGTATACATTTCCAAATCAGCATAGAAGTGTTCTACCGTGTCATTATTAGCGGGATCGCTAGAAAAGAAAACACTGGCATCCACACTCTTCAGTTCCACGTCAATACCCAGAGATTGCAATCCCTGTTTCACCACTGCTTGAGTCTTCTGACGCAAGGGATTGACGGAAGTTTGAAAGACCACTTTCATCTCTACTCCATCTTTATCCCGAATGCCATTATTATTACTATCTTGCCAACCTGTTGTATCTAGTAAAGCAGCTGCTTTCTCCAAGTTTAATTCGTAACTGGTATGAGGAGAGTTATACTGGGGTGGGGCGACTAAGATATTAGCTGTTGCTTTCCCGGTGGAACCGTAAAGCTTTTCCCCTATGGTATCCCGGTCCATGGCTAAGGCAAATGCCTGTCTTACTTCCTTGTCTTTAAAGAAGGGATGAGGGAATTTTACGCTAGAACGTTCTCCTTCCTCCGTGGCTTTATTGGGGTCAGTATGATTGATTAAAATCCGCTCCGATAGGGCACCGAAATTAGCTACTACTTTACCTTGACCAGCCTTTTCCAGTTCTTGTAAAATGGTTTTTTCTACCTGAAGGTTATTGGCAAAATCCGCGTCCCCGGTTTGCAGGACTGCCCTGGCTGCGGAAGTAGCATCTCCACCTCCTTTCAATTCCACCCGCTGAAAACTCACCTTTTCTGGAGCACGGAAATGAGGGTTGGGTTCGTAAACCACTACGTCTCCTGGTTTGAATTCTGCTACTTTATATGCACCTGTACCTACAGGTTTCAAGTTACCGGGGGCTTCTCGTCCATTAGCACCGTTAAAATCTTCAAAGATATGCTTAGGCAAAATCATTCCTTCCGTACCCATAAACACCAGGAACCAAGAAGGGTTGACCTCTTTGAAGTTAATTTTCACTGTGTAGTTGTCCACCACCTCCACACTATCAATAACCTCATAGGTCCCCGCTGTGGTAGAACCCACTTGAGAGTTAGTGATAAATTCATAGGTAAACTTCACATCAGCAGCAGTAAAAGGGGTGCCGTCGGACCATTTGACTCCCTGTTTCAGTTTCCAAGTCACGGACTTCCCGTCAGCAGCTACCCCTCCATTAGCTAAGGTTGGCTCTTCTGCTGCTAAGAAGAGCACCATGTTACCGTCGTTATCAAAACTTGCTAAGGGTTCTAAGGTAATGCGACTGGCTTCTGAGTCTTTAAAACCAGTGGAGAGGTGGGGGTTGAGGATGGTGGGGGCTTGCCAATAGAGGAGTTTAAGGGTAGTGGTGGAAGATGGATTTGGGGGATTGCACCCAGCAAATAAGAAGGTGGAGCAGAAAGAGAGAACAAAGATTGGCAGAGTGGAGAGTTTAGATAGTCTCATGTATACTATTAAAAAATAATTTGAGGACAAAATCCATGGCTGACGTCATCGACTATACAATTTACGGCAACGACTTGCAACTGGTGGAAATGTGCGGCTCGTTTCCTGTGAAGGTCGCGGCGTAAGCCAAACATAAGCAGGAACAAGGTTTCCGGGACAACGTCCCCGATAATCTAAGTCATCCGACTGCGGGCTGAAAACGGATAAACGTTCCCTTGCCACCCGCGATGCCGGGGGTTACCGAACCTTGATAACTGAATGAACTATGAGAGTGAGGACACAGTCAGAAATTGTGCAACCAAGCCTCTCCCATGAAGGAATCATGTGAATCCCCACCTGTCCACTGTGAGGTTAATTACCAGGCAGAAGCTGGAAACAGGGCGGAACCGGAGCTATCGAGCGGTTCGATGGTAACGCCGCTAATAGGGAGAACACCGGGATAACTTAATGTGAATCATCTACGGAAAGACCTAACCAGTGACACTGCCAAGCCGCGCATTGCAGAAGAGACACCGAAAGAAACTCGTAAGGCCGAATTTCTGACACTTACATTCCTGAGTTGGTGATAGGTCAAAGGATGAGTCCCAAGGGTTCGTAACAATAGTTCGTTCGGAACGAGTAAAAACTCGCTCAACTTCCACTGAAACAAGGGGTTCCAAACCCGACACGCAATGTGGTGGGGTCGCTTGATTAACGGCCTAACGGAAGAGCGAGGGTAAGAGAAGGCGTAACTGCCTGATGGTTTCTACAGAAAAGATACCCAATGTAATTATCAGAGCGATTAATGAAGGTCAAAACTGTGAATATCACTAACCAGACTCCAATCGAATACCGCAGTTTAAAAGCCCTGAGACTTCATTTAGCAGCATTCCTGCTAATGGGGAAGATTGGCCGGAGGGCTGACGATGTCTGGAAAGACCTGCCATGGAAGAAATTCCGGCAACATGTATTTCGGTTACAGCGGAGTATCTTCAAAGCGCAAAAGAACGGTCAAAAAGCCAAGGTCAAACGTTTACAACGGCTTTTATTACAAAGTCGTGCAGCTCAAGCTCTGGCCGTCAAACAAGTAACACAGCTGAACACAGGGCGTAAGTCCCCCGGAGTTAATGGTAAAACAGCGCTTTCTCCCAAGGAGCGTCTAGTGTTGTGCCAAAGGTTGAACAAGCATTGGTACCACTGGAAACACCAACAACTGAGAAGGGTAAATATCCCCAAGCCAAACGGCAAAACAAGGGGATTAGGCATCCCGACAATGGCCGACAGGGCGTGGCAGGCTCTGCTCAAATTAGCAGCCGAGCCAGCCTACGAGGCAACTGCCGGAGAAAGAAGCTACGGCTTCCGACCCGGTCGCTGTACTGCGGACGCACAAAAGCTCATCTTTGACAACCTAAAGAGCCAAACAAATGGTAAGGACAAGCTGATACTGGAAACAGATATCAGCAAATGTTTTGACGAAATTAACCACAAGGTCATGCTCGATGGAGTAGTCCTACCAATTGAAGCTTTAAAGGGGTTAAAGAAAGCCGTAAAAGCAGGCGTTCGTGGTGAATATCCCTCCAGTATGAAGGGTACCCCCCAAGGCGGGGTTATCTCACCCCTACTGGCCAATATCGCCCTAGATGGATTCGAGAACCTAGGGTCTGACCAGAAGGTCAGGACAGAATACACGCACAAAAGCGGGAAAAAGTCCGGTGAAAAGTACTACAAATGGTCAGAAGGTATAAGGGGTATTCGTTACGCGGATGATGCGGTCTTTATCTGTAAACCCGGAGCTGATACCAAGAGGCTACGGGAGGATATCGACGAATTTCTAAAGTCCAGAGGGCTACGAATTAACGAAACCAAGACTAAGGTGAGTAAAGCTACGGAAGGATTCGATTTCCTGGGGTGGCGCTTTCGTGTCAATTCCCGTGGAGTCTTTAAGTCCACACCGAGCTCCGAGAATTATGCGGACATAAAGGCCAAGGTTAAAGCTACTTGGAGAAATGGCGCAACCACGGAGGCTCGCCTGAAAAGGATAGAGTCACAAATCCGAGGTTGGAGGCAATATCACAAAAACTGCGACATGAGCAAGCACTCGCTATGGTCGCTCAATCACTGGGTATGGCGTAAGCTGAGGGCTGAAAAAAGCAGGATGGCAATTAAGGAAGCTGAGAAAGCAAGGCGTCTGGCTATCAAGGGTAAACCCTTAGGGGCGGCTAAACGCCAGCTCACATCAGAGCAGATTAAGAAAGCTTTTCCAGCAGTTTCCTGGAAAGTCAATGACCACGTAATGGTCAAAGGTGATGCCTCACCCTTCAATGGGAATACTTCCTACTGGGTCGGTCGCAACTCTAAACTATATAGGGGCCCAACCGCTGAAGCCCTCAGGCGACAGAAGAATATATGTCCGCATTGCAATCGTAAGTTCATGGAGTTGGATGGTGCCGTGGAATTGCACCACATTGACGGCAACCATAACAACTGGAAACCTAAGAATCTAGTTGCTCTCCACCGAGAATGTCACCAGGCGCAAGCAATACATTGCAAGCGTATTAAAGACGGACTCGCGAAGCGCGTCGTAAAGACATAGGAGCACCTGAGCTGTATGAGGTGAAAGTCTCACGTACAGTTCGTAGGAGAGGGGCGAGGTGGCAACATCTCCCTCGACTCTAATTGAACTGGATCCCAGAGAAGGAGTGCAAGCAGAAGTAGGTACTATGACCTACATGGAAGAAGGTATCGAAATGCAAACAGGAATGGGCGGTGGGGGTATCGCTGGGGGTTTGTTCGCTGGTTTCAAACGCATGTTAACAGGGGAAAGTTTCTTTATTACCACTTTTGCTAATGGAGGGAGAGGAAAAGCGCGAGTGGGTTTTGCCGCCAGCGTTCCGGGTCAAATTATCCCCCTGGATCTGGGAGTATTGGGAGGAGAATTTCTGTGTCAGAAAGATGCTTTTCTCTGTGCTGCTAGCGGTACGGATATTGAGGTGGCTTTTACCAAACGCTTAGGGGCTGGCTTTTTCGGCGGCGAAGGCTTTATTCTGCAAAGATTAAGAGGCGATGGCATGGCATTTGTTCAAGCAGGAGGGGCGATCGTGGCCAAAAATCTCCAACGGGGGGAAGTTCTGCGGGTGGATACAGGTTGTCTCGTGGCTTTTTCCCCTTCAGTAGACTACGACATTCAATTTGTTGGGGGATTCAAAAATGTTCTCTTTGGGGGTGAAGGCTTATTTTTAGCGAAAATGACTGGGCCTGGGCAAGTGTATCTCCAAAGTCTCCCATTCTCTCGTCTAGTGGATCGCATTACCTCTCCCCTTCAGCAAAAAATCAACAGTTTAACTTCTTCAGAATAAAACTCTTCATCCGTATATGAAAGGAGAGCAAGTTATTCGGGAAAAAAATACACCTAGAGAGAGGGACAGGAGCCGTTGCTGAACTAAGAGCTTTTTCCATTCCAGGCGTCTACCAATATCAACTTTATGAAGACAATAAGGGCAGTTATTTGTGGCTATTACGGCCAAGGAAATGGGGGAGATGAAGCATTGCTCATGTCCCTATTACAAATGTTACCACAACAGGTAACCCCCATAGTGCTTTCTGCTGAGCCCCTCCAAACTTCCCAACGCTATGGGGTTCAAAGTTGCCACAATCGCTCTGCTGTTTCTATTTTAAGAGCGCTGAGTCAGTCTGATTGCTTTATTTGGGGTGGTGGCAGTTTAATGCAAGATGTCACCAGTCTGGCTAGTCCTTTTTACTATGGGGGTTTGATGGCTTTAGCCCAGCAACTTGGCTTGAAAACTATTGCCTGGGCCCAAGGAATCGAACCTTTGGATCACCCCCTCACCCGTGGTTTGACTAAGTGGGTTTTGAGACGCTGTAATGCTGTGAGTGTTAGGGATAATGGGAGCGCGAAATTACTGGCAGATTGGGAGATAACCCCTACTATCGCTCCGGATCCAGTGTGGGCTTTAGAAGGGAAGGAAATTTCCCGTTTGTCTGACTTGCCCACACCCAGAATAGCAGTTATTTTGCGCTCCCATCCTCATTTAACCCCCCAACGACTGGAAAATTTGACTCTGGCTTTAATTCAGTTGCAAAAGGCTACGGATGCTTGTATATTATTGGTGCCGTTTCAGCCTGTCTTAGACCAAGACATCGCTGATTTTATCGCCCAGCAACTTCCTGGTTCCGTGGAGGTTATCTCATTAGAAAATCCCCAAGAACTGAAAGGATTATTTCGGGGAGTTAAAATGGCGATCGCCATGCGCTATCATGGTTTAGTTATGGCCGCAGCAGCAGGATGTACCTGTTTTGCGATTAGTTATGACCCCAAAGTTAGGCAACTGATGACTGAATTAAATTTACCAGGATGGGATTTAAAAAGTCTGCCAGATAAACCGGATTTAATGAGCAAAATTTGGTTGGAGCACTACCTTTATGGCCGCCCTTTAAACCTAGGTATTATTCAATCTTTAATTAGTAGTGCTTTAATTCATCAAAAAGTATTGTTGAGGAATATTTAGGTATACTAATTATGTATTACAAATTGTATGATGATAGGAGTGAGTCCTTGGAAAGTCAGGAGCTGCTGGAAACCATAGAGGAACTAGAGCAAGATTTAGCAGCAGCTCAGGAGCTAATTACCCAACAAGCAAAAGAACTGAATACCAAGGAAGAAGAAATCTCTCATTTGCACCAAGAACTAGAAAGAAGTCAGGAAAGAGTCGCTCAGTTAGAACTCCAAGAGCAGGAGTTACAGACTCGTCTACTGCGTCAGCAGCGTTACTCTTTGAAATTTAAGGCAGCATTAGACCAGTGTTTAGCAACTCCCTCACTTGTCCCTAAAGTTGAACCTATCCAACCCTGGTATGGTAGGGGCGATAGTAAAAATCAAGAGAATACTCAATCTAATTGGCCTTCACCCACAATTAATGGGTTAGGAAAAGAGAAAAAACCCAAGTCTAGAGCTGAGATTGATTTGCCTAAATTTGGCTAGTTACCAGCTCTTTCAAGTACCAGGACATGACAGCTGATCAGCTCCTTCCGAACGCGATCGCATTCAGGGAATCTCTTTACCTCTCTGCGTCTCTGCGTCTCTGCGTGAAACTCTATCATTAATTATATTTTAACCTAAGAATTATTTAATTCAAAATATAATCCCTGTTGCGACAGTAACTCCTCATGAGTGCCCATTTCCACAATGCGACCTTGGTCTATTACTATAATCCTATCGGAATTCTTGACGGTGCTGAGACGGTGAGCAATCATGAAAGTAGTGCGTCCAGCTACTTGCGGCTCTAGGTTCTCCAGCATAATTCGTTCGGATTCCGAGTCTAAAGCTGCTGTAGGTTCATCTAATATTAGGATAGAGGGATCCGTGAGGAGAGCACGAGCTATGACTAAACGCTGTTTTTGCCCCCCACTTAAGGTCATGCCCCGTTCCCCAATTTGAGTATCATATTTGAGGGGATAAAGAGTCAATAAACTCGTCTGCTCCTGCAAGTTTAGCAGCAGCTACTACTGTGTCTAGGTCTGCATTGGGGTTTGCTTTGGCAATATTTTCTCTAATGGTACCACTAAATAAGAAAGGATTTTGCTCCACTACTCCTAGCTGACGACGATAGGAAGATAGGTCAATATTGCTTAAGTCCATCCCGTCCACTAAGATTGTACCCTGAGTGGGTTGCAACAGTCTGGTTAATAAATTAGCTAGGGTGGTTTTTCCCGAACCGCTTTTCCCCACGAGGGCAATTTTTTCTCCCGGAGCAACCTCTAAATTGATATCGGTGAGAACATGGGACTCACTTCCTTCATAGCTAAAGTAGACATGTTCTAACCGCACCCAACCTTGAATGGGAGGAAAAATTACATCCCGATTTTGTTCTTCCGATGGTAACACTAAAACATCGTTGACTCGTTCAAAGGAAATCCTCATTTCTTGCAGTTCGTCCCAAACCCCAATCAAACTCTGAAGGGGGGTGAGTAATAACCCCAATAGTCCATTAAAGCTCCTTTGAATTCTGCTAATTGAGATTTGAGGATACGATTGACTCCTTACTGGAAAAACAGTTTTTCCGTGACGATCGCTTTAATTGTTTCAATGCTGCTCACTGCTTCAATGAGATGGGATTCCAGTTCTCGCTTCTTTTCAATTACCCGGCGATCGTTTGCCCGTAATAGGGGGGTGGAGATGAGGATGGTTAAGCCATAAGCGGCCACAAAAATCAAGGCTATGCCGGTGAGTTTAGCATTTTTATTCAGGAGAATAACTAAATAGAAGACTATTGTGATACTATCAATAATAACCTTGAAACCACTTTGGGCAACTAACTGCAAAAGTTTCTCATTTTCCTGGAAGCGGACGGTAAAATCTCCCACTTGCCATTTAGAGAAGATAGCTTTGGGTAAGGAAAGAATGTGGTCTAAAAAACGCAAGATTAAGGAGACGCTGATTTGTTTCAGTGCCCGAACCACTAAAAATTCCCGTAAAGCGCTGCTAGCTAGTTGAAATCCAGTGATAAATAGCATTCCTAACAGTATGAAGAAAAGCAAGGAGTGCGGCTCGATCAAGCGCGAAAGTCGCGGCGTAAGCCAAACATAAGCTAGGGCTTGGTTTTCGGGACATCGGAACTGTTAATGTAAGCCAATGAAGCTAAGACCAAGGTAAGTAGAGCTACGAACGGATTCGATTTCCTGGGTTGGCACTTTCGGGTGAACTCCCGTGGGGTCTTCAAGTCCACATCGAGCCAGAAGAACTATGCGGATATAAAGGCCAAGATAAAAGCTACCTGGAAAAGTGGTATAACCACGGAAGCTCGTCTTAAATTGATTGAGTCGCAGGTTCGAGGCTGGAGACAGTATCACCACAGCTGCGATATGGATAATCACTCTCTATGGTCTATCCAGTATTGGATATGGCGTAAGTTGAGGGCAGAAAAGCGCAGATTGGCTCAGAAAGAAGCAGAGAAAGCACGCCGCGCCGCTATAAGAGGGAAAAAGATTACCCAAACTGGAGCCGCTAAACGGCAACTGACCTTAATACAGGTCAGGGACGCTTTCCCAGCCGTTCCCTGGAAAGTCAACGACCACGTAATGGTCAGAGGTGGTGCTTCGCCCTTCGATGGGAATATCTCCTATTGGGTTGGCCGAAATTCCAAATCTCGCGCCAAGGCGCAAAGGCGCAAAGGGACTAAATTGTACAACGGGCCGACCGCTGAAGCTATAAAGCGACAGAAAGGGAGGTGTCTGCATTGCAACCGACCGTTCATGGAGATAGATGGTCCCGTGGAGCTGCACCACATTGATGGGAATCATCACAACTGGAAACGTAAGAATTTGGTTGCTCTCCATAGAGATTGTCATCATTAGAGTCGAGGGAGCTGCCACGCAGCTCGCCCCTCTCCTACGACACCGAAGGTGCCGCCTTTGGCGTCCCGGACGTGCGAGTTTCCCCCCCGCCATTAATCAATGCCGGGGGCTCAAGTGCTTCTATGCCTTTATGGCGCGCTGACATTGGCCATCCTTAATACGCTTGCGATGTATCGCTTGCGCCTGGTGACACTCACGGTGGAGGGCAACTAGATTCTTACGTTTCCAGTTGTTGTGGTCGCCCCCGCCATCCGCGATGCCGGGGGTGCAATTCCACGGCTCCATCCATCTCCATAAACAATCGGTTGCAGTGCTGACATTTGCCCTTCTGTCGCTTAATGGCATCAGCGGTTGGCCCGCTATATAGCTTAGAATTCCGGCCAACCCAATAGGAAACATTCCCATTATAGGGTGAGGCATCACCTTTGACCATTACGTGGCCATTGACTTTCCAGGGAATTGCTGGGAAAGCTTTCTTTATCTGCTCATTGGTGAGCTGTCGTTTGGCCGCCCCTTGGGGTTTAATCCCCTTAGTGGCGAGCCGTCGTGCTTTCTCTGCTTCCATAGTCGCCATCCTACGTTTTTCAGCTCTCAGCTTCCGCCATACCCAATTATTGAGCGACCATAGCGAGTGCTTATTCATGTCGCAGCTTGAGTGATATTGCCTCCAGCCTCGGACTTGTAACTCTATCCTTTTCAGACGAGCTTCCGTGGTTGCACCACAATTCCTGAGTTGCTTTAACCTTAGCCTTTATGTCTGCATAATTCTCCGAACTCGGTGTGGATTTAAATACCCCACGAGAGTTGACGCGAAAGCGCCACCCCAGGAAATCAAATCCGTCCGTAGCTTTACTCACCTTAGTCTTAGCTTCATTAATTCTTAGCCCCCTGGACTTTAAGAACTTGTCTATATCCTCCCAGAGTCGCTGGATATCGGCTCCAGGCTTTAGGATAAAGACCGCGTCATCCGCATAACGAATACCCCTTATTAGCGGTTCTGACCGTGTTGTCTTCCATTGGTCTGACCCTAGGTTCTCAAATCCATCTAGGGCGATATTGGCCAGTAATGGCGAGATGACCCCACCTTGGGGTGTACCCTTCATACTGGAGGGATATTCACCACGAACGCCAGCTTTCACAGCAAGTTTGAGACCTTTGAGAGCCTCTTTTGGTAAAACTACTCCTCTGTGCATGACCTCGTGGCTTATCTCATCGAAGCATAAGAGGGATGTCTGTTTCCAAGACCAGCTTGTTCTTACCATTGGCGTTACTCTTCAGATTGCTGAAGATGAGCTTTTGTGCGTCCGCAGTACAGCGACAGGGTCTGAAGCCGTAGCTTCTTTCCCCGGCAGTGGCCTCATAAGCAGGTTCGGCAGCTTCTGCCTGGTGATTAACCTCACAGTGGCCAGTTAAGGATTCACGTGATTCCTACACGGGAGAGGCTTGGTTGCACGATTTCTGACCGTGGCCTCACTCTCATAGTTCATTCAGTTGTCATGGTTCGGTAATCACTATCTTAGAGGTTCGGTAGACCCTGTATGGATTCCCTAATTTCTCTCGCGTTTCCCTGGTGAGTCTCGCGTTCAGGTAGGAATCGTTTGTCCGTTTTCAGCCCCTTTTCGGTGGCTTAGATTATCGGAGACGATGTCCCGGTAACCAGGCTCCTGCTTATGTTTGGCTTACGCCGCGACCTTCACAGGAAACGAGCCGCACAAAAGCAAGCGGTTCACCGCAAGCGAATTAAGGATAGTCTCGTAAAGCGCGCCGTAAAGGCATAGAAGCACCTGAGCCGGATGAGGGGAAACTTTCACGTCCGGGACGCCAAAGGCGGCACCTTCGGTGTCGTAGGAGAGGGGCGAGCTGCGTGGCAGCTCCCTCGACTCTAATCACTACTACCGAACACATGTCAAATTTTAATTTCATTGTCAGCTTATTTTTAGGTCATTACCATATTATACTAATCATGTAAAGTTTTTAACAAGATTCAATATTTGGAGGTGATAACCACCATGACTTTCAAACTTGAACTGAAAGACTTACCCAAGAGATCTAGGATTGTCTCGGACGAGGAATTAAGCAATATTTTTGGAGGGTGTGCTAAAAAACATCACTCTTGCGGCTCCCATAGCAATTATGGGGTTAGTGACTGCTGTTGTGGTTTGCACTGCAAAAAAGTAGGAATCGTAAGCTACGGTGGTCAAGTCCATGATCTAAAAAAATGTAGGTAAGATTCGTAGGGTGGGCAATTGGGGAAACCTTTGATACCCCAGCAATACGGTAAATTGCTTATTGACCACCAAACCAGAGAGCGCACCGCGCAGTGGATCTCTTCGAGATCGCCTAATCTTTAAATTGATTACATCTTGTGTTAGGTTTCGCTTACGCTCTACCCAACCTACGGTTACTGTAAGAAGGGGAAGGTAATTTCCGCTTTATTCCTCAACTTATCCCTCAGCTGAGAGTATAACTCAAATTCAATTTTGTTCTTGGCAGACTCCCAAGTAGCCAAGGTAATTTCTGTTACTTTAAACAATTGATAACCTGCGGGGGCTTTCATTGGACCTACTACTTCTTCTGGAGAAGCATTGAAAACAGCTTCCCGGATATCCTCAGGGAGAAGACGACCGGGTAACTTGTTGAAGTAACCTCCCTTCCGTTTAGTTTGCTCATCCTGGGAATATTCCATCGCCAGGAGAAAAAAGTTTTCCCCTTTTTTGATGGAGTTAGAGAGCTTTTCTGCTTCTTCTTGGCTCTCTACTAGGAGACTATAACCCGTCACAGTATCAAAATCTTAGGGGTGAGCTGCAAAATAAGCCTGAATTTCCCCTTCGGTAAATACTCCTCTGAGCTTGTTTTTCAATAATTGAGCATCAATGCCATTTTGCACTGACAACACAGTTTGGTGGTTGTTTTTCATTCACTGTTGGAGCACTTCCACCAATTCTAACCCCCGTTGATAGCGTAATTCATCTGCTGCTACCTGCAACTCTTCCTCAGAATTGCTAATATTATTGCTTTGAGCATATTCCCGCTCCAGTAATTCTTCAATACAATTACCAAGGAAGTTACCCTCCGTCTGTAGTAGCTCCAACCGGGTTAAAGCTTCAGTTCAAGTCAATTCTTCGCCGTTTACCGTCACTAATACTGTCATTTACAATCTCCAAGAAAAATACCAAAGCTTTTGTCGGGGTGCTGACACCCTTGGATCTGATACTCCCCTATTATAAATCGCCAGGAGGAAGGTTGGGAAAAAATACCTTCAGGACGCTGACAAAAAATGCGCTGGCTAAAGCAACGGTGATAGCGCGACTGCTAAATTCTTGATTGTCTATCCGCTTATCCAATCCGTTCATTGCTATTTCAACAGCTTTAACGTCCCTACTGAGTTTACTAACGTCTTCTGAAAAATCATCTACTTGATCACCTAGCTTGACTAATTTAGAATCAACTTCATTTCTTAACTTGACTATATTTTGGTTGACTTCATCCCGCACACTCTCTACTTTGCTATCCAGTTTTTCTAATTTGTGATTTACCTCTTCACTTAGCTTACACATGTTATGGTATTAGCTCTTCACGCACACTTTCTACTTTTTTGTCCAGCTTTTCGATTTTCTTATCAACCTCCTCACGCAGGGTTTCTACTTTGTTATCTAGCTTATCTATTTTATGATTGAGGGCCTCCCCTAACTTATCTATATTATGACTGACCGAGTCACGCAATTTATCGATTTTACCGTCTACGCTCTGAGATAGACCATTGATTTTGCTATCTACGCTCTGAGATAGATTATTGATTTGACCATCTACGCTCTGAGATAGACCATCGATTTTACGCTCTACATTTTCATTAACCAAGTCTATCTTGCTATCCAGTTTATCGATTTTACTATCTAGTTTTTCGAGAATTTCCTTGAGGGAAACTTCAACTGCTACGGTCATGCTGTCATACTCTTGATATATTTGAAATTTTTGCCCCTAGTTTTGTCTCAGGGGCTTATTTTTTAGTTTAAACCCTCTTTTAGGTATTGTCAAAAAAAAATCTTCTAACCCTCAACCCTTAAAGACTCCCGTTCTGGTTTTTACCCCTATGGTGGAACGTTGATCCAGGTAAGCAGCTAATTCCCGGATCGTGGGGTATTCTGCCCAGGTTGCCTGATCTAAGTTAACCTGGTATTGCCTTGCCAGTTTTTGCACTACAAAAGCCATCCGCAGGGAATTTCCTCCCAACTCTATAAAGGTATCCTCAATCCCCATATCTTCCGGGGGTAAGAGTAATTCTTCGCACCACACCCGGTGAAGTAGCTTTTCCGTAAAAGTTCTAGGTGCTATCTTTTCTTGACGCCGTTGAACTTTCACCTCCTCCAATAATTGTGCCATTTCCTGGCTAACTTGGGTAAATTCCCCTGCTGCAAATTGCTGTCCCAATTTATATCTTTGCAATTTCCCACTGGAAGTCTTGGGAAAGGATTTGAGGGGAATCATGACATCAATTTCTAACCCCGTAACTCGCCTCAAGTGCTGCTGCACCTGCCAAAATAACTCAGCCTCTCCCCGGAGAAACAACAACACTTTATCTCGACCCAATTTTTCATCAAAACTGCCCCAAAGGGCAACCCTACCCAGTTTTATTCCTGGTACCTGACAGGCGATGTTTTCCAAGTCGTGGGCGTAGTAATTTTGTCCATGGAGAAAGATAATATCCTTGGAGCGCCCGGTTACATATAACCATCCATCTCTAAGGTAGCCTAAATCTCCCGTAGCTAACCATTCCGGTGCGGGTTCACAGTTATAATAACCCTTGGTAACATTTTCTCCTTTAATCTGAATCTCTCCCACATATCCTTCTTCCCCCACAATTCTGATTTCACACCCAGACACAGGTACCCCTACACTGACAAAAGAAATTACTTCTTCGTCTTTCTGGGAGATAACTGCTTGTTGGTAACTTTGTAAACGCTTACGAGATAGGGTTTCAATTTTAGGAGTTTGGTTCAGGGGAGGAAAGGTGACGGCTAAAGTTGCTTCTGCTAAACCGTAAACGGGAAACATAGCAGTGGGTTTTAAGCCATGACCCCCCATTTCCGTCATAAACCGGGTCATTAAGTCTACGGAAATGGGCTCCGCACCATTGCATAATAACCGAAGGTCAGCCAGATTATACTTCTTATCCGGTTGCCGTTTCAGCCTCTCCAAGATTAAAGCTCGGCTAAAACCGGGAGCTGCGGTAATGGTTGCCCCATGTTTTTCTATGCTCTCTAACCAGAGGAGGGGGTATCTGATGAAGGCAAAGGTATCTAAGTGTAACTGATTATTGCCCACGTAGAGGGGAACGAGATGAAAAAAGGGGGAGCCAACTAATTCTACATCTTCCGGTACCAGATCCATTCCCTTTTCAATAGCTGCTAAATTAGCGAGGATATTTCGGTGAGTTAAACAGACTCCTTTGGGAGTACCTGTGGTACCGGAGGAAAACTGAATCAAAGCTAAGTCTTGGGGGGAAGGTTGATGAAATGCGGTGGCAACTTTGTTAGACTAAAGATGGGTGAAACTGAAAAGTTGCTCTCGGGGAATAACTGTGTTCCACTTCTCTGATAATAGCTTTTTATCCAGGAAAATGGGAGGATAATCCAGGAATTTTGCCACCTGTCCAGCTTACCCTGTGGATTAGCCCGTTTGAAAGAAGTAGGAGCTGGGAGAGGTACGGAAATCATACCTCCCAGGATACAGCCCCAAAAGGCGGGAATAAACTCTTCCTTAGAGGAGAGGGCGAGGATAACTTTATCTCCTGCTGTTAATCCTAATTCTCGGTAACCTCCCAAAATCTTGGCTGCTGCTTCTTTTAGTTCCCTATAGGTTAGGAAAACCTGCTCCCCATTCTCTTGAATGTAACCAATACCTTTGTGGGGAAACTCCTCTGCTGCTTTGTGGAAGATAGTTAATAAAGTCATTTCCTGTTAACATCAAATCGACGCAATAATTCTTCCCGAGATAATTCAATCAGTAATCGTGTCCACTCTTCGGAAGGTAATTGGAGCAAAGGTTCAATTATGTCTCCTATTGGTGGCTCAAGATTACCAAATTTGACTGTGAGCAGGTTTTCAAGCACCTGAAGCTGTCCCTCCTGACGTCCTTCCTGACGTCCTTCCTGACGTCCCTCCTGACGTCCCTCCTGTAAAGTATCTTCTCGCCATTGAATATAAGCTGGTGATAAACCCATAATTAACTCCTTTTCATCATTAGTTAAAGTTTCTTTCGTTTGTGTGTTGATGCGCCAAATCGCCATCTCTTCTAGCACATTATTGCGCCATGGATCTGTTGGGGGTAACTGGAGCAACTCCTCAATAGCTTGTTTTTGGGTTTTCCCTTTTCCCAGTATCCTCAACCAGAGGGTTTCTTCTGTAGGGGGCAACCTATTAATTGCCACTAAGGCAGTTTTATGTCCTTCGGGGAGAAAATAAACCCCAGGTGTCCACTTCTTTAATTCTAGTTTAAAGCCAAAATAATCCAACAGATTATCGGAAGCGGAAGTTGCCAAAATCCATAAACGGGGTAAATCTTTTTCCGGGAGGAAGTATTTTTCCCGTTTTGCTTTTCTTTCCCGCTCACCATGAATGGAAAATAGCTTCAGGATACAGGAGCGTATTTCACCAGGGCTGGGTTGATTGCGAAAAGGTTCCAAAAGGCAATCACCGGCTCCAATTTTCCCCAACAAACCCAAACTAGCAGCCATTTCTGGCTGTGTAGGGGCTGCTTCAAAGGAGAGATCTACCCACCTGGGTTCCCCGGAAACTTCCCTGCTCACTTCTACTGTACCCAATGGTTTGAGTAGTGCTGCTAGATACTGTTTGGAAAATTGGTCGTGGGGTTGTTGAGTCATTGGGGATAACAAGTGAGATGGTGGGCAATGCCCACCCTACGTTAAAACAGGTAATTTTTGCCTCGGCGAATATTCTCCCTTTCTCCTTCCAAATTAGCAGGATAAACTACCCCCACTTTAAACAAATTGTACCCCGACTCCGTTTTAATGGAAGCTACTACTTCCCCAGGGGAAGCATTAAATACAGCTGCTTCAATTTCTGCCGTCACCTCTGAGCGAGATAGTGTCCCCGCATAACCCAGCTTGGGTTTCGTTTCTTCATCGAGGGAATGCTCCAAGGTGAGGAGATGAAAGTCTTCCCTGTCTTCCGTAATTTGAGCATAGATCTCCTCAGCTTGCTCCTTGCTCCCCAGACGCATACTGTAGAGATCCACTTTGTCGAAATCCAACTTGTGTTCCACAAAATAAGCTTGGATCTCCTCATCAGTAAAATGAGCCAGAATTTTCTCCTTTACTAACTTCCCTCCTACCCCATTTTCACGGTAATGCGGGAACTTTTCTTCCCCCTGAATAGCTGTTTTGAACTCTTTCCAGGTTTGGCAGTGCTCCTTCTGGGAGTCTAACTCTTTTAATCCCTCTTCCAACTCTTCAGGAGTATAGGTAATGTTCTTTTGAGCAGCGTATTGCCTCAAGAGCAATTCTGTAATACAGTAATCCAACAGCTTGTCTCGATTAGGGTGGAGCATGGACCGTCGCATTCCTTCCACCATGTCGAAGTCATTGCCATTTACCCTTACCAACACAGTCATTTTCCTATTAGACTCCCAGATTAACCACTAAAACGCGCCTTCTTGGTTGTTTCCCCCAAAGAAACAGCTTGGTAGAATTGTTGAATCCGTCTGAGAAACTCCTGCCACTGTTTAGCAATAACTCCATTTTCTACCAAAACAGCAGTAGGATAAGCCTTAGCCATGTAACCCCAGAGCAGCTTACTCATGGATTTTAAGGGAAAACGCACTAAATGCTGCCCTTTAAACTCCTCCAATTCTTCTTCCTGCAAAGACATGATTCCCAACACATTGGGAAAATCTGACTGCACATTCATGATATTCATCAGAGGTACCCACTGCTTACAATAGGGACAATCCTTGCTCATAAACACCAGAAAATGAGAGCCTTGCTCCAAAATAACATTCTCTAACCACCCTAAGCACCAACAATTTCCCACCTTGAAACAAAAAAAGTCTACTAAAGGCTTGAAACGAGATTGCCAACCCAACACTACCCCTATTCCCAACACTATCACAGCCAGGATCCATTTCCAGGGTTCTGTAACAGATTCTCCCGACTCACCTACCATGCTAACCCTAAAAGAGCAATATAGCCCAAATTCAGCAACACACTCTGAGTGGGAGTAATAACTAATAACCCCCCATAGCAACCACAATCTTCTGTGGGCCCGGTAGAAGTTGACCAAATGGTTAAGATAGAGAGGCAGAAAATGAGGATAATTGAACCAGGAATGAGATAGTTGGGAAACTCATTTAGGATTAATCCCAATCCCCAAGCACATTCTAACCCAATAAAGGCAATAGCCACAAAGGGAACTAATAGGGGAGAAAGGAGACGGTAGCGGAAAACTTGGGTGATGAATTCTTGGGAGGCGAGAGCTTTAACTATTCCAGTTCCTAGGAATACTGCTCCCACGATCCAAGTTCCAATTATGGTGAATGTCATGGATTCTTTGTCTTTTTTCAGTTATACTAGATTCTAGCATGTTTCAATTATTTGTGCCATTAGAATATTAGCATAGGTTGGGTTTCCCAAGCGTTACCCAACATGGGCAAGGAATTATCCCATATATAGAGGATTTATAGCGCGTCTAAATCATTTGTGCAAATCGTGACTTTTGTTTTGTGCTATGATGCCTTCAAACCAAACAAAAAGAGGATAAAATCATGTTAATGAATGATAAAAATTATCCTAACTTTACTAAAATACAGGAGTTGAATAAGTTTATTCACAACACTAAGGATTTAAAAGGATGGAAAAGAGGACAAGCAGTAAAGATTATTGGGGTTGGATTATAAAAGTATTGAAGTAAGTTTAGGTGTTTCAACAAGCTTGATTGCTCGGGATTAAGCCTGGGACATCAAGGTTCAAGAAGTTACCTAACTAGGGAGTAAAAAAAAGAAATTATAAAATGGCTCCAGCCACCAGAAAGACGTAACATTTCTGAATTTGAAAGGCATCTTTAGGTCAAAAGAGAGTTATTATCAAATCTTGCGAAACGCCAATTTAACATGGCAGAAAGGCAATAAAGAAAATCCCAGAAAAAATCCAGCTCGTATCAAAGAAAGAAATAAAGAATTAGCTGCTATATTACGCGATCTCGCAGGGATCCGCTACGCGGTGCGCCGTGGTATATGCTTTAGACGAGTGTCACCTTCAAGGCGATGAGATTTGTGGTTACCTTTGGGGAGACAAAAAAACGAGAAATTGTTAAGATTGATAATTATAGAGCTAGACAAATTTACTATGGTGCTTTAAACATTTGGAATAATGAATTTATTGTTTGTCCTTATCCCAGCGGCAATGGACAAAATACTGTGAAATTTGTTGAAGAGATAAAGAATCGTCATCCTAACCGATGGTGCGTCATATCATAAAGGAGAGGAAATGAAAAAAATCGATGAATGGTTGATTACTTGTGAATTGTTTGCTCCTTATAGTCCGGAATAAAATCCTGTAGAATTTTTTGAGGCGTTTTTATTACAAATGTAAAAATTTGACAATTGTGAAAAGATTGTTAAAGCTATTTTTTGCTCTCAAACTTTTCAATCCTCCGAGATTGGAACGATACGATGTGTTTGCACAAATCATTTAGGCTCGCTATATCTGGACAGCTTTTATTGTTTTAGTTGAGTTTCTAAAAACGAGGGCGACGGAGAGAAGAATGATTCTCACAAATTTTGTATGTAAGATTAAAGTAACCACATTCAAGGTTAGAACAACAGTCACTAGTCTTCTTGCACCTGAACCAAATAAATTGACAACCTCCCGTAATATTCTCCAGCTCCTGGGCGGACAAAAGACGTTCCCGAGCAGGCAGGTCAACCAGGGAAAAATTGAATTTGGTGGACGTAGGTATCAAAGACATATTTTTAGCCTCCATTATTATAATCACAAAAAAGTCAATTTACCTGAGAATGAGATTAGAATCTTTGTAAGGATTTATGTAAAGACAACCCCGAGCACTTTTGGTGTTATAATTATGAAGAGGAACCAGGAGGTAGACGTCGGTAAATGGTAACAACTAAAGAAAGAACAGCAGTTGTAAGGGAAGAAGATATAGCTACCCTAGATAACTTTGCGGACAAGAAACTCCAAGAAGCAACGGAGTTATCGGAAGTAATGGCAGTGGATCCCCCCTTAGTGCAAAGGGAAGGTATCTATCTCATTAGTGGGCTGCTCGCCGTAACTCTTTCCCTCCTTTATTTTGGCAAAGTTACCGTGTGGGCGAAAGCTAAAGGCAGTATCATCCCAGAAGGGGAAAGCATTCCCGTGCAAGCCCTGAGGTCAGTATTAGCCCGAGTGGGGGATCGGCTACCGAAAAACGCCCCCCTCCTCACCTTGGATACCTCCCAATCCGATGCAGATTTGAACCAACTCCAGGGACAACTAGATCTCCAGCAAAAACGTCTCCAAGCATTACAACAGAATAGAACCCAGGTAGAAACAATTCTCGCAGCCCCTGAAACCTTCCTAGCCCAGAAGCAAACGGTAAATTTCCATGATAGCAACCTGCTCCAAACTATCATTAACCAACGGTTAATTGAAGCTGGAAGAAGAGCGCAGGTAGAAATAGTTCAGAGTCAAACCCAAGTAGCGAACAGGGAAGTAATCTTGCTTCAAGCTGAGAACAATTTTGAGTCTTCCATGCTGAATTTGATTCAAATTCTGGACATAGACAAGAGTTTTCGCATTATCCCCACGGAAACCATAGTAGTAGAACCCAATGCTTTAGAAGTAGAACAATTAATGACACTGGCTTTTGCCAATCGCCCGGATTATTTGCAAGCCTAGTTAAATCAGGAAATCGCTCAACAAAGACTATTACAAGCAGAAAACAACAGACTCTGGGATTTGAACTTAAATACCAGATATCGTCGCACATTATAATCGGGCAATTCGGATCAGCAGCAAGATGAATGGACTGTAGGAGCTAACTTAAGTAGAACCTTGGAGGATCGCACCCGTCAACAGCAATTTATTCGCAGCCAGGTTAACCTAAATCAAGCAACTAATACCTTAGGGAATATCCGGGACCAGATAGAAATTGAAGTAATCGACCAAATTAGGCAAATTAATTTGAACTTCAAGCAGGTACAATTAGCTATTCAAGCCCGAGAATTATCGGAACAACAGTTGGAAGTAGAAAGAAGACAACTGAGCTTAGGTAGGTCTTCCATTTTTCAGATTGTGAATTTTCAGAGCGACCTAGCTGCGGCGCGAAATAACGAACTGGCGGCGAAAATTAACTATCTCAATGCCTTAACTAACTTGGATAGCATCTTGGGTACTACTTTAGCTACTTGGAACGTAACTATTGAAGAAAGCAAATAGTAGGGGTATAACCAATTCTCTGATCGCAACCCCCCAACCTGGCCCAATATGGTAAAATTTGGTATTATATTTCATGACTCAATAAATTTGTCTACTCAACCCTTTGATTCCTTCTCGAAGCAACTGTACGAAAGCCTCCTACACGAGAACTTTGGTAGAGTACAAACTTCCCTCGAAGTATCTGGAGAGTCCTTGTTTATCGACGTAGTCTTCACTCCGAGCAAGAACCCCACCGGGGATCGCCCTATCTTGGGATTACTCCGTCAAGCGATCCAGCGTCCCTGTATTTTTGAAACCTACAGAAATCCTCCTGCAGTCCATGACACCAACACCTGTATGCTCAAACGCACCTGGTATCTTTTGGAATTGCGCCGTCGAGCTAAAAGAGCCAACCAGCCCTTCACCCCAGAAGATGAGCCACAACTATGGATCGTCACTCCCACCGCCAGTAAGCACTTTCTTCGCGAATTTGGTGCTACGCCCCGAAAAGACTGGCCCCAAGGAGTCTATTGGCTGGCTCCAGCGCTGCACACAGCGATTATCGTCGTTCACCAACTCCCCATAGAACCGGATACTCTTTGGTTGAGACTCTTGGGAAAAGGACGGATCCAGACTAATGCGATTCAAGAAGTCCTTGCTATGCCCCAGGAAGATCCCCTCCGCAACGACGTGCTAAAATTACTATCAAGTTGGAAAATCATTGAGATAGTTTCTCCAGAACTTGAACAAACAGATAAGGAGTTTACTATGGCATTATCAAAAGCCTACCTAGAGTGGGAAAAACAAGTGGAACAACGAGGCGAACAACGAGGTAAGCAAGAAGGTAAGCAAGAAGGTAAGCAAGAAGTAGCCCTAAATATGCTTCGCAGTGGCATGAGTAGTTCGCTGATTGCTCAGTTTACTGGACTGTCATTACAGCAAATCGAAGAACTACAAAAAAATTAAACTTACAGATTGAGTTGTTGGGTACTTAAATAATAGTACAGCCCTTTCTTTGCCATCAGTTGTTCATGAGTTCCCTGTTCCAGCATATTCCCCCGATCGATGACCACAATTAAGTCCGCATTGCGCACAGTGGAAAGGCGGTGAGCGATGGTAAAGATAGTGCGATCGCCAAACACTTCATTAATATTATCCAGAATCAAACTTTCCGACTCATTATCCAAAGCACTAGTAGCTTCATCTAAAATCAGAACCTGGGGCTGGCGAATCAGAGCACGGGCGATAGCAATACGCTGCCTTTGCCCCTCACTCAGATTAGTTCCTTTCTCCTGGATAAGAGTATCATATGCCTGGGGAAAATTGCTAATAAACTCGTGAGCATTAGCCCATTTCGCTGCTGCGATAATCTCTGAAGTGGAAGCGTCCGGTTTTCCTTGGGCAATGTTTTCCCGAATCGTTCCCTTAAAGAGATGGCTTTGTTGGGGAACAACCCCTATTTCCGCAGAGAAGGGGGCCAAACATCCCCCAAATTAAAACCATCCAAGTAAATTTTCCCCGAAGTGGGAGCATAGAACCCCAATAAAAGCTTAATTAAAGTGGATTTTCCCGAACCGCTGCGACCCACAAAGGCGATTCTTTGTCCCGGTGTTACTTCCAAACTAAAATTTTGCACAATATTATCTTTACTGTCTTGCTGATAGCGAAAAGTGACATTCTCAAAGCGAACATATCCCCGAACCGGGGGCAACTGGATCTTCTTTTGGGCCGCAGCCACACTCAGTTCCGGTTTGCTTTCAAACACATCATTCAGCCTTTCCACTGCGTTCAGGGTTTCCTGAAAGACATCCCATAGCTCGCGTCAAGGCGCTAAGGCGCAAAGGGACGCAATTACACCCCGACTGCGGGATAGCACCGTCTCCTCCCCCTCCGACGGCAGTATTGCGTCTTTGCGTGACCATACTCCCACCAGTTGAGTAATAGGTGCAGAAAAGCTTTTAGTCAAAGTGGTAAAAGCCACCAAACCCCCAATAGATAGTTCATTCTGCAACACCAACTATATCCCGGTAAGTGCGCTGAAGCCGTGGGGAAACCCATTGAATATTAATCAGGTGTAAAATCAAGAAACCACTAGCCACCAGAGTGAGAGGGACATTCAAAGAGAACATCAGCAGGAAATATAATAGAGCAAAAAACACACTCAGGAAAGTTTGCAAACCGATATCCGTCAAGAAATTGACAATTTTTTGATTTTCCTGAAAGCGACTGGTGATATCCCCCACCTTCCGGGCTTCAAAAAAAGTTAAGGGGAGAGAGAGAACATGTTGGTAAAAATTTATTATTATTTGGGTGGTAGCCCTTATAGAAATAAATAGTAGTAGTTGTTGATGGAATTAATTGATAGTAAGATTGAGTAACACCAGAGCGGATATGGCCCCAATACCATAAAACAACCAATCTTTGTTTTGCTTCAGAATCACCTCATCCAAGAGAAACTTAGTGAAAAGAGGCAGAAACATAGAGAAAATTTGGATACCTAAGGAAGCTAAGAGAATTTCTAAAAGAATGCGACTATAGGGTTTAACCTAGGGTTTGAACTGTTCTAAAGTAGGCTGATCTTCCTCTATTTCCCTAATTTGTTCTGTGGGTTCCAAATAGAGAGTATAGCGTGTCCAACCTTCCAAAAACTCTTCTTTAGAGATTTTCACCAAACCTTGTCCTGGATCTGCTCCCACCACCTCTTTATCGTTAGCTTTGTATACTACTACCCAGTGATAGCCTTTCCAGTTGACAATCGCCGGATACTTACTTTTACCAAGATTATCATAAATTTACAACATAGCCACTTTGATCTGCCTTCATTAGGTTAAGCATAGAAACACGCTGCACGGCCAGTAAACTAAAATAAATTTAGCATACTCAAATATTTATGTTGATAGTGGGAAAAAGGAACCGCAGATAATTGCGAAGCAAAGCGTAAGCAACCGCTTGCGTCCCGCCCTTGGCGTCCGCGGATGAACACAGATAGGGATGGATGATGGTTTTTAGCCCCCTACAATATTATATATCTCCTACTCTCCTCTTTATTCTTCTCTCTGCGCCCTCTGCGCCTCTGTGGTTTTAAAAATCTATAAAATAGCTCCCTATCCCCCTAGATTATACTGCTAATATATCCTCCATAGTTAGATTTAGTTTGAGGAAGGTTCCAGATATAATTCTGTCTGTTCCCTGAAAGCGTGTCGATTGGTATTTTCCTTCTTCTAATAGGTGGACAAAGACGGAAGGTACTTTGGGATTACCTAAATAAATTCTACTTCCAAGGGCGAGATAATCTACAATCCAATATTCTCCAATACCGATTATTTCATACTCCTCTAGTTTATCAATATAGTCGTCTTCCCAGTTAGTTGACACTACTTCTACTGTAAGTTGAATAGGTTCATGTAATGCTGTGTAAGCAAAACGCTCGGAGCGCCACATTGTCTTATCTACTACACTAACATCGGGATGTCGTCCTTGTTCTTTTCCTTCTTTGGTGATAGTTCTCTGAACAATGCGATCTGATACTTTGTAATTCAGTTTGAACCGCTTTACTTCCTCCTTCATAGCATCACCTATATAATCAGCAATATCCTCGTGTTGTCTTGTCGCAAGTATTCTCACAATTTTTCCATCTATCAGTTCATAGCAACCATCTTGGGGGTATTGTTCTAAGAACTTTTCAAAAGTTAGTGTAGGTTTGGTGGATGTAGCTATTATCATAGTGATATGTATTTCAAATAACCCTGTATAGAAGTGGGCAGCCTGAGTAAAGGTGCCCACCCTGGTAACTGGTAACCGTTAAATCACCGTACCATTAGCAATAGTGGCATTTTTCAGTATTACCACAATCCCACTGCGAATATAGAAGCCTTCGCTTTCCCGATTTGCTTCTTCTATCCTGTCCTTATTTACAATCAAGACGTTACTACCAATGCGGGCATTTTTATCCACGATCGCCCGCCGAATTGTAGTTCCCGCACCGATACCCAGAGGAATTTTACCCCTATCTGAGGATTGATCCTCACCATAAGGCTCAGAGAAATCCGAACCCATGAGCAAACTATCCTCAATCACGCAATCTTTTTCCACCCGAGTGCGAATTCCCAAGACGGAGTGGCTAATGCGACATTCTTTGAGAATGCAGCCTTCGCCGATAATGGATTCCATTACCTGACAGTCTAAGAGCTTGCTGGGAGGTAAGTAACGAGGACGGGTATAGATAGGGGCTTTGGGGTGATAGAAGCTGAAAGGGGGTTTGGGTTGCCGCGTCAGGGCTAAATTAGCGTTGTAAAACGCTTCGATGGTACCGATATCTTCCCAGTAATCTTTGAATAGGTAAGCTTGAACGTTATAGTCTTTTGCAGCAGACGGGATAATTTCTTTGCCGAAGTCCGTTTGTGCTGGGTTCTCTTCCAGCAGCCGATTTAAAACTTCTTTTTTAAAGACATAAATCCCCATGGAGGCAATATAGGGACTTGCCTTAGCTTGCTCGGAAGTCAGTCCCAAAGTGGTAGTATCCACCTGCATCTGTTTCAGAGCATCCTCTTCGGGTTTCTCGCTGAAGTCCACTACCCTGCCCCTGTGGTCGATTTTCATCAAGCCAAAGCTAGAGGCTCGTTGTTCATTAATGGGGACCACAGAGAGAGTAATATCGGCGTTGGTTTCCCGATGACGCTGCACGAAGAGGCTATAGTCCATCCGATAGAGATGGTCTCCAGAAAGAATAAGATATTCGTCCACATCCCATTCTTTTAAGAGCCAGAGATATTGACGCACCGCATCTGCCGTTCCCTGAAACCAGCCGGGGTTTTCTTTCGTTTGTTGGGCCGCTAGTACTTCCACAAAGCCATCGCTGATGCCCGGAAAGCTATAACCACGGGTGATATGGCGATTGAGGGAAGCGGAGTTAAATTGGGTGAGAACGTAGATTTTGAGAATTTCCGAGTTAATGCAATTACTAACTGGGATGTCGATCAGGCGATATTTGCCTGCTAATGGTACTGCTGGTTTTGCCCGCAGTTTCGTCAGGGGATAAAGGCGAGTTCCAGCGCCTCCTCCCAAAATAATTCCTAGTACTCTTTTCACAAAAGAACCTCGCGACTGCCTTTTTCCTCTCCACTCAAGTTTATGACTCCAGGGGCTACTGAGCAAGCCCTGGGAAGGGAAAGGTGATTATTCCCACCACTGACCATCAACAAAAACGTTAAATTAGCAGTGTTGACGTTTACAAAACTTAACGAGGAGCGCCAGTGCTGGAATTATATCAGTTTGCCCTGTGCCAATATTGCGAGAAGGTACGCCTAATATTGGATTACAAGGGTTTGGAATACCGCAAAATTGAAGTTACTCCCGGGGTAGGACAATGGGAAGTGTTCCAAATGTCCGGTCAGAAGAAAGTTCCCGTTTTAAAAGATGGAGATAGGGTAATTGCTGATTCTACGGTGATCGCCCTTTATCTAGAGGAAAAGTATCCAGAGCGACCGATTATTCCCACGGATCCCCTCCAACGGGGACAGTGCTTGTTAATGGAAGAATGGGCTGATGAGTCCATGGGTTTGAAGATTCCCAAAGCTTTTATCGGTGCTTTAAACCAAAATCCCCATTTGCGCACTTCCATTCTACCCCAGCAAACTCCCGAGCCTGTGAAAACTCTTGTGGGTGCAGTACCTTCAGAGTTATTAGATTTTTTGGGCGCTGGGGTTGGTTTTGGCGGTGATGCGGTAATCTCTGCTCAAAAGGGTCTGGAGCGAGATTTAGAGTATCTCTGTCTAATTTTGCAACAGCGTCCTTATTTGCTGGGGGATAGCCCTACTTTAGCGGATTTGACAGTAGCAGCTTTAAGTATCATGTTGAAGTTTCCCGATGGTGCTTATCTGGACCTGCCCCCTTTAGTACGGGGGAAGGGAATTCCTGGATTGGCTGATAATAGCGCCTACGACACTTTTTTTGCTTGGCGCGATCGCCTTTATCAGGAGTATCGCCAACCTTTAAATACTACTGACAATTCGGATTCTTCACCTACTTCCATCGACATCGAATAGAATTAGGACTTCCGCAGACAGAGTCTTAATACCCTAGACTCTGTCTGTAGTCATTTATACAAATATACAAAAATATAAACAAATTCACAAAAAATTCGCCATGATTGAGAATTTCCCGAGATAAATGTATCGGTTTATACAGAAACTGGGTACGAAACCATCGATTATTTGTGGATTTAAATGAAACTTTTGGAAAAAGAGAAATAAACTTGACTAAATCACTTCTTTTGTGTAAATTCTACTCGTTAGAGTCAAGTATCAACGTAACAGGAGAAGAGAAAGTTCCCAAGAAACTTTTACATAGAGAATCTAACAATGTTTTTCCTCAAATTAAGGAAAGTCCAAAAATGATGTCTGAATCAAGTAGAAAAAAGAGGAATCCTTCCTATCTTAAACCATTACAAAGCTATGTAAGATTGTTTCCTTTTGGCTGGGTAGCCTGCATTCCTTTGGTAGCTCTAATTGTGGTCCTCTGGAATGCTGCCGCCGTTGCTCAGGATGCTCCGCCCATCGAAGCACCCGAAGTTAAGGTTATTCTCGACTCCATTTTTCTGTTAATCGCCTCAGTGTTGGTGATTTTCATGAATGCAGGATTCGGTATGCTGGAAGCAGGCTTTTGCCGCCAGAAAAATGCGGTGAATATCCTGGCTAAAAACCTCATTGTCTTCGCTATCGCCACTATTGCCTATTGGTCAATTGGCTATGCTCTCATGTACGGTGAAGGTGATGGTTTTATTGGCTGGCATGGCTTTTTCTTTAACGGCGACGGCACTCCTTATGGGGATGCTAACTATCCAGACGCTGTTCCGGCAGCTATTTCTTTCCTCTTCCAAGTGGCCTTCGCCGCCACTGCTGCCACCATCGTTTCCGGTGCGGTAGCGGAACGAATTCACTTTGGAGCCTTTATAATCTTTAGCTTCCTCCTAGTGGCTATTTCCTACCCCATTACGGGACATTGGCTTTGGGATGGGGGCTGGCTATCTAGCTTAGGCCAAGACGCTAATGGAGACCCCACCGGCTTTCACGACTTTGCAGGTTCAACCATAGTTCACTCTGTTGGGGGTTGGGCAGCCTTAGTAGGGGCGGCAATACTGGGACCGAGGGAAGGTAAATACAGAGATGGTCGGGTCAATGCCATTCCCGGACACAATATGAGCATTGCTACTCTCGGTTGCTTGATTCTTTGGATCGGCTGGTTTGGTTTCAACCCCGGTTCTGAGTTGGCTGCTACGGAGAATGTAGCTACTATTGCCGTTACTACTAACTTAGCAGCAGCAGCAGGGGGCTGTACAGCAACAGCAACTTCTTGGCTTCGAGACGGGAAGCCGGACTTGTCCATGGTTATTAATGGTATCCTGGCTGGCTTAGTAGCTATTACAGCAGGTTGTGATGCTGTTAACAATTGGCAAGCTGTAATTATTGGGGCCATCGGTGGTGTCATCGTCGTTTTCGCCGTTGCCATTTTCGACAATCTCAAAATCGATGACCCGGTAGGGGCAGTTTCCGTCCACCTGGTTAATGGTGTCTGGGGAACTCTCGCTGTGGGTATCTTTGGCGGAGCTAATATCCTGCACCAAATCATTGGTATCGTGGCTATTGGCGCCTTTACCGTAGTATTCAGCTTTGTTGTCTGGCTAGCGCTCAAAGTGACAATCGGAATGCGAGTAGACCATGAAGACGAACTGCGGGGTTTGGATATTTCCGAACACGGTATGGAGGCTTACAGCGGATTCGTCAAGGAAGTAGATGTTTTGAGTGCTGGGAATCCTACACTGAAGGTGAGTACTAGCGACATGTGAGGCTCGTAGGTTGGGTTGAGGAAACGAAACCCAACATTCAAGGAGATTTGTGTTGGGCAGGGCGATACCGCTAATCCTGTAGGGTGCGTTACGCTAACTAACGCACCCTACAGCACAGAATGATAAGAAAATGGATACAAAAGCTTTTAAACGCTCCTTGCAAAAATCGGAAAACTACCATCGAAAAGGTTTTGGTCATGGAGCTGAAGTGGCTGGGTTCTTGAACTCGGAGTATCAAAGCAGTCTAATTCAACAAATTCGCTACCACAACTACCAACTGAAACGGGGAGACGTCACTATTCGTCTCGCAGAAGCCTTTGGGTTTTGCTGGGGGGTAGAAAGAGCAGTAGCAATGGCTTATGAAACCCGTCAGCATTTCCCGAACCAGCGTATTTGGATTACCAACGAAATCATTCACAACCCCTCTGTCAATCAGCGCTTGCGGGAGATGGAAGTGGGATTTATCGCTGTTAGAAATGGGAAGAAGGATTTTTCTGTAGTGGATAGTGGGGATGTAGTTATTCTACCTGCCTTTGGTGCGAGCGTCGGGGAAATGCAACTACTCAAGGACAAAGGATGTACCATCGTAGATACTACCTGTCCATGGGTATCTAAAGTCTGGAATTCCGTAGAAAAGCACAAAAAACGAGACTATACTTCCATTATTCACGGCAAGTATAACCACGAAGAGACGGTAGCCACCAGTTCTTTTGCCGGGAAATATCTAGTGGTTCTTAATTTAGCAGAGAGCTATTACGTCAGGGACTACATTCTCAAAGGAGGGGATAGAGCAGAATTTTTGGCTAAATTTAAAAACGCTTACTCCCCTGGTTTTGACCCAGATCGAGATTTAGAGCGGCTGGGCGTTGCTAATCAAACTACCATGCTCAAGAGCGAAACGGAGCAGATCGGCAAGCTTTTCGAGAGAACCATGCTGACAAAATACGGTCCTGCACAGCTGAACGAACATTTTATGAGCTTTAATACTATCTGCGATGCTACCCAGGAGCGTCAGGATGCTATGTTGGAGCTAGTGCAAGAAGATTTATCTCTCATGCTGGTTATTGGGGGTTTTAACTCTTCTAATACCACCCACCTGCAAGAAATCGCCATTGAGCACAATATACCTTCCTATCATATCGATAGTGCTGCTCGCATCACCCCAGGTAATCGGATCCAACATAAACCCTTGGGTAAGGACATAGAGGTGGCAGAAAATTGGCTCCCGGAAGGGCAAATTGTGGTAGGTGTCACTTCCGGTGCTTCCACTCCTGATAAAATAGTAGAAGAGGCAATTGAGAAGATTATCAAATTAAAATAATGAAAAAACGTCTTTTTTCTAATAACCATGAATCTATTACTCAAAATTTAAACAATCTAAAAAAACTCTACCATAGTCAAAGTCCCTGTGGGGAAGCAGAAAAAATCCAAAAAGCCCAAATAACCCAACAGCAAGAGTCTCAGACCTCTCTCGTTGCGATGATTGGTAGTGGCGACGGCAGTAATGACTCCCCAGAAGCCGCAGATAACTTCATTACTGCCGTCCCGATACCAATGGGATTAGTCGAAGGGATTAAGGGTAAGAGAGTTTATTTGGACACCAACATTTGGATTTACGCTGTTGAAGCTTACCCAAGCCATGTAAATCTTTTAACCCAACCGACGGCATATTGACCAAGGAGAATTATTGGCGGTGACCAGCGAACTGACCATTGCTACGGTAATCAGTCGGTTGCGCAAGCCTACCAAAAAATCCTCCAACCTTCTGCAAATTTTGAGTTAATTGCGATCAGTCGTCAGATACTAGAACCGGCGGCAGTAGTGAGGGCACAAACCAAGCTCAAATTACCCGATGCTATCCATCTTGCAACTGCACTGACCCGAAAAGTAGAAACCTTCGTGACAAACGGATAAAAATTTTGCAGTTGTCCGAGTTTTTGTAAAGATTCCGGAAAAAAAACAGGTCACCCATACTTTTTCGGTACACCCGAAGGAGCAAATTACTCTGCCCCAGCTCCTTGAGTAACCGTGCAAGCAACTTTCACCGCACACGGCTCCTACGAGCTATGGCCCCTTGGTAGCAGTTTGCTATCTAAGCCCTTGACTATTTTTCCACTTATTTCGGTTCTCTTTCGAGCTCAAGCTTCCTGAATAGTCTTCCACTTTTTTTTTCTCCCTTACTTTGCCTGCCTTTCATCGTCGCCCATTCAGGCGCGGTATTTAATTGTTACACGACAACAAGCGGCTTTTCAGGTCTCAAAGTTTCTCGCTCATTTTATTAACCTTGAGGGCCTGAAGGGCCAGAAAGTTAAATCAATGTGGGCAGTGTTTGGGCTGTTACCAGTTGTCGTTTCGTTCCCACGTCCTACCCGTAGTTCCCGTTAGGGCCAGTCACACCCCCTCCTAGTTACCAACCTAGGCGGTTACCTACGTTTCTCTTCGTTCCAAGTCCAAGATTGTGATCAGTTCTTTAGGTGCCATCAGTTCACCCACTGGCCCCCTGGGGAAGTCTTTCTCATAGCCAAAAGTAGACAGGGTTTTGATTACCAGTTCAAAAGCCCATTAAGGATGTCCCCATCCAGACTTTTCGCTGTACTCCTTTAGGTTAGATGCTTTTTACGACGGTTCACTTACCACCCCCGGCATTGATTAATGGCGGGGGCTTCTGTTCACCATGGACTCTCCCTATTAGCGGCAGGGTCACTTTCGTCTCTGGTTCCGCCCCCCCGGCATTGATTAATGGCGGGGGCTTCATCTCCCGGAGACTATCCCGGCAATGGCTGCTTGATTTCACAGCTAGATGTGGTCAGATTAGGAGTCTGCAATCCCCCCGGCATTGATTAATGGCGGGGGCGGGACTTGATTTCTCTCACCCGCATCAAGCGACTTAGTTATCCTAGTTCAATTCCCTTCTCAGGGTTATATCCCCAGGCCCTGATTTATTCAAAGGCTAGCCGCGATTTCCTCAGGAACGAATCGCCTCCATATATCTAAATTATATAATAGAAGAAACAAGACAACCCTTATTCACACGAGTGCCTTAGCTCGGCTCGATAACCAATAATCGAGCCCAAAATAACGGCTATTCCCGGTTTCAATAAGCAATCTATTCCACATTTTTAGGTGTGTCACAACATTATGCAATGGTTTATTAATAGCTGGTAACTGAGGAACTGGTAACTAAGTTAAAAGTCTACCCCGCGTTTTAAGTCCATTCCTCGCTCGGCATAATGCTTGTGACAAATCATCTCTGAGTGAACGCTGGCGAGGTCAAAATAAGAGGGTCTATGGAGACAGCGTCCGGTGATAATTACCTCCGTATTGTGGGGTTTGCGCACCAAGGTTTCCACAATGGGTTCCACCGGCAATAGTTCTAAATCTACCGTAGGGTTAAGTTCGTCCAGAATCACCGTTTTATACAAACCAGAGGCGATCGCCACCTTTGCTATTTCCCAACCTCTCTGGGCTTCCACATAGTCAATTTCCTGCTGTTGTCCCCGCCAGACAATGGCGTCTCTACCGTTGCGCTGATGATCCACCAAATCAGGATAACTCTGTTGTAGAGCGGCAATAGCAGCATCTTCAGTGTAGCCAGAGCCACCTTTAAGCCATTGCATAATCAGTACCCGGTGGGATTTATCGGTGCTAATACCCCGTCCAATGGCCTGAAGAGCTTTACCCAACGCACTGGTAGACTTCCCTTTCCCTGCACCAGTATAGATTTCTATCCCCCCTACTGCGGAATCTGGAGTAGAATGAGGTCTCATTTCCGAATGCAAATCAGCAACATCCAGTAACTGCTGGGGACTTCTCGATCCAGTGACGATGATTTCTAACTCCTCTGGTTTCCCCTTGAGGGTTTGTACCACTTCTCCTACTGAGAGCAAATCCAAATCCAATACTGGATTTAACTCATCTAGAACCACTACGGAATACAAACCAGAGGCGATCGCCCCTTTAGCCACATCCCAGCCCCGCAGCGCTTCTGCTTTGTCGAAACTGATGATTTCGTCTCGACCAAAATACTCCGAACGTCCGGTGCGCACCTGATCAATGAGATGGGGAAATCCCTGTTGCAGTGCGGCGATGGCAGCATCTTCATCGTAATTCCGTCCTGGTCCTTTCAGGAACCGTAATAATAAAACCCGAGAGGGTGCAGAGGTGTTAATTCCCAAACCAATGGAACGCAGTACCACTCCCAATGCTGCTTGGGACTTACCCTTTCCTAGTCCATCATATAGGTGAATCTGTCCGGTAAGGCGTTCTTGCCGTACTTGTGCCGTGCGAATTCCAATCCCATTGACCGTCATGAGTACTCTTGCGACTAATTGCCTGCGATAAGTCTTGTTTTCTTATTATACAATAGGATTGGAGTTCCTAACAACCAATGAATTTAGTAATAATTTGGGCGATCGCCGCTAATTGCTTTCAGGAAACTATTCGAGACCGCGTCTTGTATTCCCTAGCCTTTTATGGTCTTTTGTTAGCGTGCGGCTCGAAAGTCGCAGTAATTAGTGTGTGAGAGCAACATGGGGAGTGTCTTCCCCGGTTCCCGCCCGAAGGAGCTTTGGCAGTAATGCCGGAGTTTCACAGCTAGAGGGTTAAATGGCCAAGCTACTATCAGTCCGATGGTGGTAGCGGCCTAGGGAAAGTCTGATATGGTGAGCATAAAGCGAAGCTTGCAGTCTCGTCAATGGCAATGAGTGAAAGCAGAACTGATACACTCTAACCAAAACGGTATGCGGCATATGTGAAAGATGGACTGCTAACGACATCGCATAGACACCACGCCGCCGGGGTATGGAGCAGCCTAAGTCAGACGTATCTAATTACTGTGGAACGAGTAAACCTCCACTGGGTCTGAGAAATCAGTAGGATAGCTGTAAAGCGAACCAATTCCCAGGGGAGACAGGACTCTCCTAAGAAGCGAACGCTGCTAGGACGAAAGTTCAGGGGAATCAATAACCCGGCAGATAGGCAAATGTCTACTCGAAAGGGGAGCTGACGTAGGAGAGGGTGAAACGTAACGGTAAAATCCCTTACCACTTGCGATTTTGCAATCTAAAAGCTGGAACTTGAAACTCAAAGCCCCTCATAAGTTAGAGGCGTCGGGCAAACGTCAATGGCGAGGAGATTGGAATTTAAGGACTCAAAGCCCAATCTGAATGAGACCTGAAAGCCGATACAAGTAATGAGGAGTAAACGCGCCAGCGAGTAGGATGATACACCAGGAGCCGGGTGCTTGGAAACTTGCACGCCCGGTACTGCGAGGGGGAAAACCTGTAAAGGTCTACCTATCTCGACTATTGCTTGGCCGCTTTTACGAGAAATATCTGCCAATACCCAGGATAAAATATTCTTAGATTTTGGTTTGGGAGTAATGGGTTTATTCGGAGCAATTGTCGCTATTTTTATCGGAACAGGATTAATTAATAAAGAAATTGAAAAGCGCACTGTTTTTGTTTTGATTCCTAAACCAATTAGCCGCGCAGAATTTATCCTCGGTAAACACTTGGGATTATCAGCGGTCCTGGGAGTGATGGTAACGGGTATGATGCTGATTTATTTAGCACTTCTCTCGTGGGCAGGAATTACTTATCTTTTAGGTAGCATTCTCATTACGGGGGTCTATCTTTTCCTCCAACTGGCTTTAATCATCGCCGTAGCCATAATGTTCGGAGTGTTTACTAGTTCTATCCTCGCCATCTTATTTACCTTTGGCGTTTATTTAATGGGAAATTTTACTACAGACTTGGTAGAATTGGTAAGATTAAACGAAAATCCAGCCATCAAGCGATTGATTGAAATTCTCTACCTCATCCTACCAGATTTATCCCGACTGGATCTAAAAAATGAAGCTGTTTATGGCTTGACTAAACTAAATATAGAACTATTAACTCATGGGTTATATGGAATCTTCTATACAGTAGTACTCTTGGCGATCGCAATTCTAATTTTTGCCCAACGAGAGTTTTAAACAGTAAGTTTTAGAATGTAGGGGCGCTTCACTTTTACCAGTAAGGCGATCCCTAATATCCTAAACAATATTCTCTTAATATTAAGTTTTGTAACTTTACCCAAAAAAGCCTTGCATTTGTATTTTTTTTATGTTCTAGTTTAAGAGTAGTAAAATGTGCAGCCATTGGTGTTTTTATTGAACCACAGAGACACCGAGGACACCGAGGGGGAGAGATTTTAATCTTGATGAGTGGTCAAAGAATGCTAGCAGGTCATTAGAAAATCATGTAACATCAGAATTAAGTCTTGCAATCCACACTCGAAAACAAGAATAAACCTTAAACATTGATATGTCAAACAAACTGGAGCAACTAAAAGCTTTATTTACGGAAATGGAACTGGCAATGATCGCCTATTCTGGAGGAATTGACAGTACTTTAGTAGCCAAAATAGCCTTTGATGTCTTAGGCGATCGCGCTCTAGCTGTCACTGCTGTCTCTCCTTCTCTCTTACCCGAGGATTTAGAGTCTGCTTCCACTCAAGCTACTTTTATAGGTATTGCTCATGAAGTAGTCACTACTAGGGAGATGGATAATCCAAATTATACCGCTAATCCCGTCAATCGCTGCTATTTTTGTAAAAGCGAACTCCACGATACCCTCAAACCCCTAGCAAACCGCCGGGGTTATCCTTATATAGTAGATGGTGTCAATGCAGACGATCTGCAAGATTATCGCCCTGGAATTCAAGCAGCACAAGAAAGGGGGGTGCGATCGCCTCTCGCGGAAGTAGGGGTAACCAAACCAGAGGTACGACAAATCGCCCAAGAATTAGGACTTCCTTGGTGGGATAAACCCGCTCAACCCTGTCTCAGTTCTCGTTTTCCCTACGGGGAAGAAATTACTATCGCCAAATTGCAACGAGTAGGAAGGGCGGAAATGTATCTCCGGCGACAAGGTTGGCAAAACCTTCGTGTCCGTTCTGAAGGAGACACTGCAAGGATCGAGTTACCCCCAGAACAAATCCAGGAATTTGTGGTGGCCAACGATTTGCCAGAACTGGTAGAGGCATTTCAAGCCTATGGCTTTCTTTATGTTACCTTGGATTTAGAAGGCTATCGCAGCGGTAAACTGAATCGAGTGCTCAAAGCTGTTTAATAAATTAAATGAAAGAACCACTATATCTTTTTTTGCTCGCTCTCAATAATTCTGGATCTACCGCATTCATCAAATTTCTCAATACATCTCCAAATACTAGTATGTTAACCTCTAATGGTGAAGGTCAATGGTTGCCCCCAGTTCAGAAAATTATGCGGGAGCGACCATGGGATCCCACGAGGGAAATGCCTTGGGAATTTATTCAAGCAAAGTATCTGGAAAAATGGAACCATAATTCAAAAATTCTCTTAGAAAAATCTCCCCCCAATCTACTTAGAGCAAAATCGATTCAAAAGGTTTTTCCGGGAGTAAAATTTATCGTTATGAATCGCAATCGCTATGCACAATGCTCTAGTTGCTTTTTCCGGTATCATAAAACCCAGTTGTTGTGGAAAAAGAGCGTAAAAGGAAAGATTAAATCATTACTAAACATAGCGGATGAACATAATAACAGTAAAAAAAAAATACCCAAAGGGTTTTCTGAAATAGCATCTGAATGGCTATTCAAAAGCGAATATCAGAAATATAATCTAGAAACGTTAAACAATGTGATGCAAATTAGTTATGAAGAGTTTGCGCAAGATCCAATAGCTACTAAACACAAAATGCTTGAATTTTGCCCGGAACTGGAAACCCTGGATATCCCAGATAAATTACATGTGAAAGATAGAGTGTCCCATATAAGGAATTTTAACCAAGAACAAATTGAGGAATTAAAAAAAGAAGATCTCCAGGCAATTTCTGATGTTTTGCGCTCAAGACTTGACTTATTAGATTATTTCGGTTATGAGTTAATATAATATTGCTATATATTAGGGAGAAGAAACCGAGAATGGACGAAAAAGCGAAAAAGACAATGCTGCGGAAGATTCCCCATGGTCTTTACATTTGCGGAGTCAAAGAAGGGGAGAAAATCAATGGCTTTACGGTGAGTTGGTTGATGCAGTCTTCCTTTAATCCACCTCTGGTCATAAATTGCATTAAGCAAGATTCTGGTTCCCATGCTATGGTAAAAAAGAGTGGAGTATTTGCCATTAGTTTCCTAGAAGAGGGACAAAAAGACCTAGCGGCGAAGTTTTTCCAGCCTAAGCGCCGAGTGGGCAACAAATTGGAGGATGTGGAATTTTACCCAGGGGACGCCACGGGCTGTCCCATTATTACCGATTCTCTCGGTTATATTGAATGTAAAGTAGTGGGTACAGTGGAAGAAGGAGACCACACAGTTTTTGTCGGTGAAGTAATTGGTGCGGGTATCCACCGGGAAGGCAAGCAATTGCTACTGGAAACAACAGGTTGGCACTATGGTGGTTAGACTTAAAGAGTGGGTTACAATGTGCGGCTCGATCAAGCGCGAAAGTCGCGGCGTAATGCCAAACATAAGCTAGGGCCTGGTTTCCGGGACATCGGAGGCTAATAATCTAAGCCTAGAAATGGGCTGAAAACAGACCAAAACTGATTCCTATCTGAACGTGAGACCCGCCAGAAATGGTGAGAAATCGCGAGGGGAATTAGGGAACCTGAATAAGATTACCGAACCCCTAAGGTAGTGATTACCGAACCTTGACAACTGAATGAACTATGAGAGTGAGGGCACGGCTGGAAATCGTGTAACCAAGCCTCTCCCGTGAAGGAATCACGTGAATCCCCTGCTCCTGCGCAGCCGCGCCCTCCGGGCTGGCCACCGTGAGGTTAATCACCAGGCGGAAGCTGGCAACAGGGCGGAACTACCCAAAGCCGAACGGTTAGGCGGCGGACCGCTAACAGGGAGGATACCGGGATAACTTAACGTGAATCATCTGAGAAAAGACCTAACCTGCGACACTGTCGGAAGGCCGTTATACACGACAGAAGAGACGCAGAAAGAAACTCGCGGAACGAAGTTGTAGGCATCCGCACTCCTGAGTTGGCGATGGGTCAAAGGATGAGTCCCAAGGGTTCGCAACAATAGTTCGTTCGGAACGAGTAGAAACTCGCTCAACTTCCACTGAAGCAGGGGATTCCAAGCCCAACATGTGATGTGGTGGGGTCGCCTGATTAACGGCCTATCGGAAGGGCGAGGGTAAGAAGGGCGTAACTGCCCGAAGGTTTCTAAAGAGAAGAAGCCCAATGTAATTAGTAGAGCGATTAATGGAGCAAACCAGTGAACATCACTAACCAAACTCCAATCGAATACCGCAGTCTGAGAGACTTACAACTCCACCTAGCAATATTTCTGCGGGCGCGAGGAATAAGTCTGCGGGCTGACGATGTCTGGAAAGACCTACCGTGGAAGCGATTCCGGGGTCAGGTATTTCGGTTACAGCGGTGTATCTTCAAAGCGCATGCATAACAATCAAAAAGCTAAGGTCAAACGCTTACAACGGCTCTTGCTTCAGAGTCGTGCAGCCCAGAGCTAGGGCCGTCAAACAAGTAACACAGCGAAAATCTTGGGCGTAAGACCCCCGGAGTTGATGGCAAAACCGCACTCTCCACTAGGGAGCGTCTAGTGTTATGTCAGAAGTTGAATAAGCACTGGCACCATTGGAGACACCAACAACTAAGAAGGGTAAACATCCCCAAGCCTAACGGCAAAACACGGGGTTTAGGCATCCCTACAATGGCTGACCGGGCGTGGCAAGCGTTGCTCAAGTTAGCAGCGGAGCCAGCCTATGAAGCAACTGCCGGGGAGAGGAGCTAAGGCTTCCGGCCCGGTCGCTGTACTGCGGACGCACAACAGCTGATTTTTACGAATCTCAGCAGCAAAGGTAACGGGAAAGCAAAGAAAGTGCTGGAAACAGACATCAGTAAGTGCTTCGATGAAATTGACCACGAGGTCATGCTCAGAGGGGTGGTCCTGCCCAAAGAAGCCCTCAAGGGTCTCAGATATGCTGTGAAAGCAGGCGTCCGTGGAGAATATCCCTCTAGTATTAAGGGCACGCCCCAAGGCGGGGTCATCTCGCCTTTACTAGCTAATATAGCCTTAGACGGGTTTGAAGAATGCGGGTCCAATCAAAACTCCCGGAAGTTGTTTGGGAGAAATGGTCGCGGCATTGTTCGGGTCGAAGGAGTGGTCACCCACCCCAGCTCCCTTTCAGAACCGTGCATGAAACTTTCGCCTCACACGGCTCCTATGACCTGTGGATTGAAACCTACCGCAAAAGGTAGAAAAATCCAATTGATTGCCTCTATCTAGTTTGGTACTAGGGGTTGTGGCAATCTTCGCCTTGAATACTGTCCATTAGAGTCGAGGGAGATGTTACCACCTCGCCCCTCTCCTACGAACTGTACGTGAGACTTTCACCTCATACAGCTCAGGTGCTTCTAACGGCGCTTTTGCGAGAGTCCATCCTTAATACGCTTGCGATGTATTGCTTGCGCCTGGTGACATTCTCGATGGAGAGCAACCAGGTTCTTACGTTTCCAGTTGTTATGGTTGCCATCTATGTGATGCAATTCCACGGCACCATCCATCTCCATGAACTTTCGGTTGCAATGCAACCTGCTCAGGCGCGGCTGCGCAGGAGCAGGCATTTGCCCTTCTGTCGTTTAATGGCGTCGGCGGTTGGGCCACTATATAGCTTGGAATTCCGACCGACCCAATAGGTTAAGTTCCCATCGAAGGGTGAGGCATCACCTTTGACCATCACGTGTTTATTGACTTTCCTGGGAACTGCTGGGAAAGCTTTCTTTATCTGCTCTGATGTGAGCGCGCGAGGCGCGCTCCTAAGGGTTTACCCTTGATAGCCAGACGTCTTGCTTTCTCAGCTTCCTTAATCGCCATCCTGCGTTTTTCAGCCCTCAATTTACGCCAAACCCAGTGATTGAGCGACCATAGTGAGTGCTTGCTCATATCGCAGTTTGTGTGATACTGCCTCCAGCCTCGGACTTGTGACTCTATCCTTTTCAGGCGAGCTTCCGTGGTTGCACCACTTCTCCAAGTAGCTTTAACCTTGGCCTTTATGTCTGCATAATTCTCCCAACTCGGTGTAGATTTGAAGACTCCACGGGAGTTGACACGGAAGTGCCACCCCAAGAAGTCGAACCCATCCGTAGCTTTCCTCACCTTAGTCTTAGTTTCGTTAATTCTTAGCCCTCTGGACTTCAGAAATTCGTCGATATCCTCCCGTAACCGTTGGATGTCGGTTTCTGGTTTACAGATAAAGACCGCGTCATCTGCGTAACGAATACCCCTTATTGACGGTCTTGACCGTTGTCTTTTCCATTGGTCTGACCCTAGGTTCTCAAATCCATCTAGGGCGATATTGGCCAGTAGTGGCGAGATAACCCCGCCTTGAGGTGTGCCCTTAATACTGGAGGGATATTCACCACGGACGCCCGCCTTTATTGCTATCCTGAGTCCCTTTAAGGCTTCGGTTGGTAAGACTGCTTTCTTGAGCATTACCTGGTGGTCTATCTCGTCAAAGCATTTGCTGATATCTGTTTCCAGAATCCACTTGTCTTTGCCATTTACTTGGCTCTTTAGGTTGTCGAAAATTAGCTTTTGTGCGTCCGCAGTACAGCGACCGGGTCTGAAGCCGTAGCTCCTTTCTCCGGCAGTTGCCTCATAGGCAGGCTCGGCTGCTAACTTGAGCAATGCTTGCCACGCCCGGTCGGCCATTGTCGGGATGCCTAATCCCCTTGTCTTACCGTTAGGCTTGGGGATATTTACCCTTCTCAGTTGCTGGTGTTTCCAGTGGTACCAGTGCTTATTCAGCCTTTGACACAACACTAGACGCTCTCTGGTGGAGAGTGCTATTTTCCCATCAACTCCGGGGGACTTACGCCCTGTATTTAACTGTGTTACTTGTTTGACGGCCCCCGGCATCCTCGATGGCGGGGGCTAAGTGGAGTTTCAAGGCTTTCAGACTGCGGTATTCGATTGAAGCCTGTTTAGTGATATTCACAGTTTTGACCTCATTAATCGCTCTGATAATTACATTGGGTCTCTTCTCTGTAGAAACCATCAGGCAGTTACGCCCTCTCTTACCCTCGCTTTTCCGATAGGCCGTTAATCAGACGACCCCACCACTTTCCGTGGAAGTTAAGCGAGTTTTTACTCGTTGGGAAAGAACTATTGCTACGAACCCTTGGGACTCATCCATTGACCTATCACCAACTCAGGAATGCAGGTTGCTGAGACTGGACTTGCGAGTTTCTTTCGGTGTTTCTTCTGTCGTCTGTAACGGCCTTCCGACAGTGTCAAAACTTAGGTCTTTTCTCAGATGATTCACGTTAAGTTATCCCGGTGTTCTCCCTGTTAGCGGAAGTATCTCTGCCTAACCGTTTGGCCGCACTTTACCGCCCTGCTGCCAGCTTCTGCCTGGTGATTAACCTCACAGTGGCCAGATAAGGATTCACGTGATTCCCTCACGGGAGGGGCTTTCACCCTCATAGTTCATTCAGTTGTCAAGGTTCGGTAGTCCTATATAGGAATCGTTTTGTCCGTTTTCAGCCCCTTTCGGGTAGCTTAGATTATCGGAGACGCTGTCCCGGAACCCTGCTCCTGCTTATGTTTGGCTTACGCCGCGACTTTCACAGGAAACGAGCCGCACAGTCTCAGTTTTTGCTGGTTCCTACTCGGATTTAACGGGAGCCTAAAATTCGGATTATATTCCTACTCGGCGTCATCTTACCCTGACCTGAAATTCGGAACTAGGGTTATCCCTTCATACCGAGTCGCCCCGGCGTATCTGTTTTATGGCATTTAGCCTGGGCATCTCCTACTGGGTAGTAAATAGCTCTCGGTCATTGCGGGCAATTGTTTAGCAGCGTGGCTTTCGTTCCCGCGTCCTATCCGAATGGCCTTGATAGAAGTATGCCTGCCCTCCCTCTCCGGGTACCACCCCTGGGAGAAAGAACCATTCGTTTTTCCTCGTTCCAAATCAGGAATTGTTCTGAACCTTTAGGTCTCACCAATTCGCCCACCGACCCCCTAGGAATGCTGCTATTTCCCCCTAAACGCAGCAGGGTTTTGGTTATCGGTTAGGAAGCCCATTAAGGAGGTCCCCCCCCAAACTAAACGCTGTACTCCTACGGATTAGACGCTTTTTCCGGTGAGTGCGTACCTATTGTCGAGATAGGTAGACCCTTACAGGTTTTCCCCCTCACAGTACCGGGCGTGCAAGTTTCCAAGCACCCGGCTCCTGGTGTATCATCTTACTTGCTGGCGCGTTTACTCCTCATTTCTGACATCGGCTTTCAGGTCTCATCCAAATTGGGCTTTGAGTCCTTAAATTCCAACCTCCTCTCCATTGACGTTTGCCCTACGCCTCTAACTTATAAGGAGCATTGAGTTTCAAGTTCCAATTTTCGGATTACAAATCCTCTTGCGTTCGGATTTGCAGTTACGTTTCACCCTCTCCTACGTCAGCCTATCTGCTGGGTTATTGATTCCCCTGAACTTTCGTCCTAGCAGCATTCGCTTTTTAGGAGAGTCCTTTCTCCCCAGGGAGTTGGTACAGATTACTCCTTTCCTACTGGTCGAGACCAGACCCTGTGGAGGTTAACTCGTTCCACAATAGTTAGATACGTCTGACGGCGGGCTGCTCTATACCCCGGCGGTGAGGTGTCTACATGATGACCCTAGAAGTCCATCTTTCTCATATACCGCATACCGTTTTGGTTAGAGTGTTTCAGTTGGGCTTTCACTCTTCCAGGTTAACGAGGCTGCAAGCTTCGCTTTATGCTCACCATATCAGACTTTCCCTAGGCCGCTACCACCATCGGACTAATAGTAACTTAGCCATTTAACCCTCTAGCTGTGAAACCTCCTCATTACTGTTGAGGCTCCTTCGGGCGGGAACCGGGGAAGACACTCCCCATGGGGCTTTCACCCACTAATTACTGCGACTTTCGAGCCGCACTCTAGGATACCTGTTGACCATGGGTTCTCCTCATTAGCGGCAGTGTCACTTTCGTGTCTGATTCCGCCCTGTTCCCAGCATCACGCCCCGGAGGCTAACCCGGCGAGCCTGCTTGAATTCACAGTTGCGTGTGGGCAGGTAAAGATTCGCTTATCCCTTAAGCGGTTGGACTTGGGTTACTGATTACCGACCAGCTCCTCACCAACATTCCTGATTTAGTTGTCAAGGTACAGTGTACCTAGCCTGGGGTTATATCATTTGGCTATTAAGCCGCGACTTTTCGCCCAGAACGAGTCGCCCAGGGGAATCCGTTACGCTGACGACGCAGTCTTTATCCTAAAACCAGACGCCGACCTCAAACGGTTAAGAGCGGATATTGGTGAGTTCTTAAAATCCAGAGGGTTAAAGATAAACGAAGCTAAGACCAAGGTGAGTAAAGCTAGGGATGGATTCGATTTCCTGGGATGGCGCTTCCGCGTTAATTCCCGTGGAGTCTTTAAGTCCACACCGAGTTCCGAGAATTATGCAGGCATTAAGACCAAGATTAAGGAAACCTGGAAATCTGGGTTGTCCACTGAACTACGGCTGAAGAGGATTGCGGCTCAGGTTCGAGGTTGGAGGCAATATCACAAAAGCTGCGATATGAAGAAGCACTCTCTATGGCCACACGAAAACTGGATGTGGCATAAGTTGAGGGCTGAAAAGCGTAGGATGGCTACTATTGAAGCTGAGAAGGCACTCTCTATGGCCACTAGAGGCAAAACGCCGATTAAAGGGGCCGCAAAGCGCCAGCTCACATCAGAGCAGGTAAGGAAAGCCTTCCCAAGTGTTCCCTGGAAAGTGAATGGCCTCGGCATTGATTAATGGCGGGGGTCAAAGGTGATGCCTCACCCTACAATGGCGATGTACGTTATTGGGTTGGCCGGAATTCTAAGCTATATAGCGGGCCAACCGCTGAAGCAATTAAGCGACAGAAGGGCAAATGTCAGCACTGCAACCGATTGTTTATGGAGATGGATGGAGCCGTGGAGTTGCACCACATCGATGGCAACCATAACAACTGGAAACGTAAGAATCTAGTTGCCCTCCACCGTGAGTGTCACCAGGCGCAAGCAATACATCGCAAGCGTATTAAGGACGGTCAATGTCAGCGCGCCGTAAAGGCATAGAAGCACCTGAGCTGTATGAGGTGAAAGTCTCACGTACAGTTCGTAGGAGAGGGGCGAGCTGCGCGGCAGCTCCCTCGACTCTAATAAAATTACCATTTCTACATAGGACATATTATGTCGCAGAAAAAATCTGGTAAAGGTTGTTTTGGCTGTTTAACCTGTTTGGGAGCAGCTGTTTTGGTGGCGAGAGGAGCTTTTTTCTACTTCCGCGTTGTGAAGGAATCCTCATTAACCCCCATGGCTGGGGCGAAAGTGGTACCAGAAGAGGCTTTGATGACCGCTTTTATCTCGACGGAAGCAAAATCTTGAGTCCCAAGGTGACAAATTTGGCACCCCCAAAGGGCAAAAGTTAATTGGGGAAGGTATTGAAAAGTGGTCCGAAGAAATCTTAGCCTCCGCTGAACTGGATTATGAACGAGATCTCCAATCTTGGGTGGGGAACGTCATGGTGGCTTGGTTGCCAGCCAATAGTGAAGCATGGACGAGGAATGAAGATAGCCTGCTGGTAGTAGTGGGGATTAAAAATAAGCTAGAGGCATGGAATTTTGCCAAGAAACTGAAAGAAAAAGAAGGGCAAGAATTTAAGGAGACTAAATACAAAGGAATTACTGTCTTTGAAACGAAAACTGGCACCGAGGATGTGGCGGCAGCAATCCTTGGTAATAAATTGGTTTTCTCCTCGGATCCAGATGGGGTCGAATCTGCCATCGATACCTTTAAAGACTCACAATCTTTTGCCCGCAAAGAAGGAGCCAAAAAGCTTTTAGCCGGGAAATCGGCGGTGAAAAATCCCATTTTTAAGCTCTATGTACCTGACTATGGGGAATTGCTCACTGATGCGATCGCCATAAGTGGCACAACTTATGAGTTGACGCCGGAACTCCTGGAACAGTTGGCAGCATTAGAGTCCGTAGTAATGGGAATAGGTTTCCAGGAAGAAGGACTGCGCTTGCAAGTCTTAACTTCCTTTAATCCCGACGCCCTAAAACATGACTTCAAACCCGGTAAAAGCGAAATTGTCTCTCGATTTCCCGCTGAAACCTTCGCCTTGGTTAGTGGGAGAGAAATGAACAAGATTTGGTCCGAGATAGTAGAGCAAAGTGCAGCATTGCCAGAGTTTGAGCAAGCATTAAATCACTCTGTGCGGCTCGTTCCTAGCAAGTAAAGTCGCGGGGTAACCCGAACGAAGCTAGGGCAAGGTTCTACTGAACCTTGATAACTGAATGAACTATGAGGGTGACGTGCGGCTCGAAAGTCGCAGTAGTTAGTGGGTAAAACCCCATGGGGAGTGTCTTCCCGGTTCCCGCCCGAAGGAGCCTCAACCCTCTTTGAGGGGGTTTCACAGCTAGAGGGTTAAATGGCTAAGTTTTCTATTAGTCCGATAGTGGTAACGGCCTAGGGAAAGTCTGATATGGTGAGCATAAAGCGAAGCTTGCAGCCTCGTTACGTAGGAAGAGTGAAAGCCCAACTGAAACACTCTAACCAAAAATGGTATGCGGTATATGTGAAAGATGGAATCTCACCGTCATCGCGTAGACACCACGCCGCCGGGGTATTGAGCAGCCCGCCGTCAGACGTATCTAACTATTGTGAAACGAGTTAACCTCCACAGGGTCTGGTCTTGCACCAGTAGGAAAGGAGTAATCTGTACCAATTCCCTGGGGAGAAAGGACTCTCTTAAGAAGCGAAGGTCGTCATAGGCGAAAGTCCGAGGGAAAACACGACTGTATAACCTGACTCATAGACAAATGTCTACTCGAAAGGGGAGCTGACGTAGGAGAGGGTGAAACGTAATTACAAATCCATTCGTACAGGATTTGTAATCTGAAACTGGAACTTGAGACCCAATGTTCCCCATAAGTTTGAAGCGTTATGGCTAATCGCTAATGGCGGGGATGACTGGTCAAATCTAAGGATTAATAAAACCACTTGACTGCCTGACGGCAGGAATAGTCCTGAAAAACCAGTCCTAGAAATGGGAATTAACGCACCGGGAGTAGGATGATACACCAGGAGCCGGGTGCTTTGAAAGTGTACGCCCGGCGGTACTGTGAGGGGGAAAACCTGTAAGGGTCTACCTATCTCGACAGTCCCTCCCGTGAAGGAATCACGTGAATCCCCTGCTCCTGCGCAGCCGCGCCCTCCGGGCTGGCCACAGTGAGATTAATCATCAGGCTGAAGCTGGCAACAGGGCGGTAAAGTGCGGCCAAACGGTTAGGCAGAGATACTTCCGCTAACAGGGAGAACACCGGGATAACCTAACGTGAATCATCTGAGAAAAGACCTAATTTATGACACTGTCGGAAGGCCGTTACAGACGACAGAAGAGACCCCGAAAAAGGCTCGTAAGGGTAGAGAATGGCCACTTACATTCCTGAGCTGGTGATAGGTCAATTGATGAGTCCCAAGGGTTCGTAACAATAGTTCATTCGGAACGAGTAAAAACTCGCCCAACTTCCACTGAAGCAGGGGATTCCAAACCCAACAATGCCTGCTCAGGCGCGGCTGCGCAGGAGCAGGAGTGGTGGGGTCGTCTGATTAACGGCCTATCGGAAAGGCGAGGGTAAGAGAGGGCGTAACTGCCTGATGGTTTCTACAGAGAAGATACCCAATGTAATTATCAGAGCGACTAATGAGGTCAAACTGTGAACATCACTAACCAGACTCCAATCGAATACCGCAGTCTGAAAGCCTTGAGGCTCCACTTAGCCCCCGGCATCCTCGATGGCGGGGGCGGGGAAGATTGGCCGGAGGGCTGACGATGTCTGGAAGGACTTGCCATGGAAGAAATTCCGACGGCAGGTATTTCGATTACAACGGGCAATCTTCAAAGCGCAAAAGAACAACCAAAAAGCCAAGGTCAAACGTTTACAACGGCTCCTATTACAGAGTCGTGCTGCCCAAGCACTGGCCGTCAAACAAGTAACACAGTTAAATACAGGGCGTAAGTCCCCCGGAGTTGATGGGAAAACAGCACTCTCTACCAGAGAGCGTCTAGTGTTGTGTCAAAGGCTGAACAAGCACTGGTACCACTGGAAACACCAGCAACTGAGAAGGGTAAATATCCCCAAGCCTAACGGTAAAACAAGGGGATTAGGCATCCCGACAATAGCCGACCGGGCATGGCAAGCGTTGCTCAAGTTAGCAGCCGAGCCTGCCTACGAAGCAACTGCCGGAGAAAGAAGCTACGGCTTCCGACCCGGTCGCTGTACTGCGGACGCACAAAAGCTAATCTTCGACAACCTAAAGAGCCAAACAAATGGCAAGGACAAACTGATTCTGGAAACAGATATCAGCAAATGCTTTGACGAAATTGACCACAAGGTCATGCTCAGAGGGGTTGTCTTACCAAAAGAGGCTCTCAGGGGTCTGAAGTTGGCTGTAAAAGCAGGCGTCCGTGGTGAATACACCTCCAGTACTAAGGGCACACCCCAGGGTGGGGTAATTTCACCCTTACTGGCCAATGTTGCCCTAGATGGATTCGAGAACCTAGGGTCAAACCAATGGAAGAGAGAACGGTCAAGGCCGCTAATAAGGGGTATTCGTTACGCGGACGACGCGGTCTTTATCTGTAAACCCGGAGCTGACACCAAGAGGCTGCGGGAGGACATCGACGAATTTTTGAAGTCCAGAGGGCTAAGAATTAACGAAACTAAGACTAAGGTGAGTAAAGCTACGGATGGTTTCGATTTCCTGGGGTGGCGCTTCCGCGTTAATTCCCGTGGAGTCTTCAAATCCACACCGAGCTCCGAGAATTATGCAGACATCAAGGCTAAGGTAAAAGCTACTTGGAGAAGTGGCGCAACCACGGAGGCTCGCCTGAAAAGGATAGAGTCACAAGTCCGAGGCGGTCGTCAAAATCACAAAAACTGCGATATGAACAAGCACTCGCTATGGTCGCTTAATCACTGGGTTTGGCGTAAGCTGAGGTGGGAAAAACGCAGAATGGCAATTAAGGAAGCTGAGAAAGCAAGACGTCTGGCTATCAAGGGTAAACCCTTAGGAGCGCGCGAGGCGCGCTCACATCAGAGCAGATAAAGAAAGCTTTCCCAACAGTTTCTCGAAAAGTCAATGGCCACGTAATGGTCAAAGGTGATGCCTCACCCTTCGATGGAAACTTAACCTATTGGGTCGGTCGGAATTCCAAGCTATATAGTGGGCCAACCGCCGAAGCCATTAAACGGCAGAAAGGCAAATGTCAGCATTGCAACCGACCATTCATGGAGATGGATGGAGCCGTGGAGTTGCACCACATTGAAGGCAACCATAACAACTGGAAACGTAAGAATCTAGCTGCCCTCCATCGGGAATGTCACCAGGCGCAAGCGGTACACCGCAAGCGTATTAAGGACGAACTCCGTTCGCGCGTCGTAAAGACATAGAAGCACCTGAGCTGTATGAGGTGAAAGTCTCACGTACAGTTCGTAGGAGAGGGGCGAGGCGGTAACGTCTCCCTCGACTCTAATAGAGATTCCTTTGAGTTGATGAATCTCGACCTGGATGAGGATATTTTTGGCTGGATGAATGGAGAATTCGCCTTGAGTCTGATTGGGGTGAATGAAGGTATATTTAGAGATTTTGGTATCGGTACCTCAGCAATATTCCAAACGAGCGATTGGGAGACGGCTAACAGAACCCTGGCTAAATTGGAAGATTTGGCGGTCCAAAATCCGGATGTCGCCATAGATCGCCGCACTGTCCAGGACAAAACAATCGTCGAATGGAAAACGCCACTAGGAGAAGTACTCTTATCCTATGGTTGGCTAGATAATAATTCCCTGACTATTGCTTGGGGTAGGTTCGGGTCGAAGGAGTGGTCGCCCACCCCAGCTCCCTTTCAGAACCGTGCATGAGACTTTCATCTCACACGGCTCCTATGACCTTTGTGCTGGTAACCCGCCTCTTTTAAAGGCTAGAAACCCCTTGATTACCTCTATCCAGCTGGTACTGGGGGTTGTGGCAATCTTCGCCTTTTCCTATTCCTTTTCAGTTTATCTGTTCCTACTCGGATTTATCAGAGCCTAAATTCGGATTAAATTCCTACTCGGCCATCATATTACCTGGACCTTAAATTCAGAACCGGATTATCCTCATCGTTCGTATCTCTACGACGGTATTTGGTCTTTTCAACCTCAGGCATCTCTTTTGGGTAGTAATTTGCTCTCGGTCATTACGGGCAATTGTTTAGCTCATGGCTTTCGTTCCCGCGTCCTACCCGAATGGCCTCGATAGAAGTATGCCTGCCCTCCCTCTCCGGGTACCACCCCTAGGAGAGAGAACCATTCGTTTTTCCTCGTTCCAAATCAGAAATTGTTCCTACCCAGAGTCTCACCACTTCGTCCACCGACCCCCTAGGAATGCTGCTATTAAAGGAAAAGCGCAGCAGGGTTTTGGTTATCGGTTAGGAAGCCCATTAAGGAGGTCTCCCCCCAAACTAAACGCTGTACTCCTACGGCTTAGACGCTTTTTCCGGTGATTCGCTTCACCTGTTTCCAGGATGCCTGTTGACCGTGGATTCTCCTCATTAGCGCCAGGGTGCCTTTCGGCTCTGATTGCGCCCTGTTCCCAGCTTCACACTCCGGAGGCTAACCCGGCGAGCCTGCTTGAATTCACAGTTGTGTGTGGGCAGATAGAGATTCACTTATCCCTTAAGTGGCTGGACTTGGGGGACTGATTCCTGACCAGTTCCGCACCAGCATTCCTGATTTAGTTGTCAAGGTACTTTCGTACCCAGCCTGGGGTTATGTCATTTGGCTGTTAAGCCGCGCTGGAGCGAGTCTCAGAGCGGCTACTTTCGCCCAGAACGAGTCGCCCTCCTTTTGCCGATATCCTCAAGGTTCGACCAAAAACTTCTCTAGCTCAAAGCCAAAACTTTAAAGCCATGACAGGTTCTTTGCCCCAAAAGAATTTCGGCTACTTTTATTTCGACATGGCAAAAGCAACGGCGGCATTCAAGTATTACAATGAGCTGCCCCCAGAAACCAGGGAAATTCTCGATTCGATCCGAGGTATTGGGGCCACCACCATTCTGAAGGATAGTTCCACCAGGGAACTGGATCTCTTATTCCACCTCCGACCCAGGGATTAAGATTGCTACAGGGCGCTCTGTAAAGCCCATTTTAATTGCTCAACGCTCTTGTAGACCATTTGCGGACTGTCAATCAAAGCCAAGTCCATCGCCTGGGCTAGTTTTTGGGGAGTTTGACTAAATATCAGATAAGCGTCATAAAGCGGTAAATTGAGGTATAATGGTCAGTAAGCGTTTGAGGTTGTCAAAATCAAAAAATATGTCAAGCCAAGAGAGGCAGCGGAAAAAATCGGAGTTCACGTCAGAACTCTTGCGCGATGGCACAGTGAAGGCAGAATCAAAGCCATCAAAACTCCGTCTGGACAACGAAGGTATGACGTTGAATCCTACACTGTCGGAATTGAAAAAGAGCGAGCCACAGTTATCTATGCCAGGGTCAGCTCCCGGATTCATCGGCCTGATCTTCAAAGACAAATTGCCGCCATCAGTAATTTGTACCCCACCGCAGAAATCATTAGCGAAATCGGAGGAGGGCTTAACTTCAAAAGAAAAAGACTTACAGCCTTATTGGGGAGAGTCATGCAAGGAGATGTCGCGAGAATTATTATCGCACACAAAGACAGGCTGGCAAGATTCGGGTTCGATTTTTGTCAATGGTTCTGTGAGCAATTTGACTGTAAAATCTTGGTTCTCAACGAAAAAACCTGTCTCCAGAAGCAGAAATGGTTGAGGACATCCTCACCATTCTCCACTGCTTCAGCAGCAAGCTCTATGGACTCCGAAAGTATAAGACTAAAATCTCCGAAGATAAAAATTTATCCCAGCTCAGGGCTAAAAAAGGATTGGAACAAATGGATAGCAGCTTGTAGATATAGTTTCAACCAGGCTATTGCCTATCAAAAAGAAAATGGCAAGCTGGGAAAATACAAACTCCGCAACATTATTATGCAATCACATTTGCCGGAATGGGTAAAAGAAACACCTTGCCATATAAGACAAAATGCCATTTTTGACTCACATCAAGCTTATCTTAAAAGTCGAGACTGTAAATTTAGGAGTTGCAAGGCTCCCAGACAAACAATCAAATTTAACAATACCAGTTACACAAAAGGAAAATGGTACTCGAGGTTAACCAAAGGGAAAGATTTTCAAAGTAGCGAGCCTATACCTGTTAGCAGCGCTCATGCCACTCAAATAGTAAAAACTAAGTGTGGGGATTGGTTCGCTGTTTTTGTGGAGGAAGCTAAACCCACTATTAATAATGCAGATGGAATAATCGCAATAGACCCAGGAGTAAGGACGTTTCTGACGGGATTCGATGGCCAATCATTTATAGAAATTGGAGTCGGGGACATAGGAAGAATAACCAGGTTGTGCCAGCATTTAGACAATTTAGTGAGTCGCCTAAGCCTATCGAAATCGAAAAGACAAAGGCAGAAGATAAGAAAAGCGGCGGCAAGGAGCCGAAAGAAAATCAGGAACTTAATTGATGAATGTCATCATCAGGCTGCTTCTTGGTTGAGCAACAATTATCAAACGATTTTCTTGCCAGCATTTGAAGCAAGCCAAATGACGAAAAAGAAAAAAAGAAGGATAAAAAGCAAAACAGCAAGACAAATGCTGACTTGGGCGCATTATAGGTTCAAACAAGTCTTGAAAAATCGAGCTGTGTTAAGTGGCTGTCAAGTAATTGATACAACAGAAGAATTTACCAGCAAAACTTGTACCAAATGTGGCCATATTCACGCAAAACTAGGTGGCAACAAGGTGTTTAAATGTCCAGAATGTGGGCATGAAATCAATCGAGATTTCAACGGTGCTTTAGGCATTTTGCTTAAAGCTTTGAGGGATACCTCCGTCACTTTTTCAAGTGATGCTATTGTCGTACACGACGGTGTTATGCCGTTTTGTACCGCATAAATGTATCAGTACTTCTATTTCGCTTATTGCTCAATTTATTAACCTTTCGGGCGTGCGCGCCCTCAAGGCGTTCCAGGCGCGCACGCCTGGAACGTTAACCAAGTTATCTTTCGAGGCTTCAATTCCTGGGGATAATATTTTCACACCAGCAAGGTGAGGCTCTCCAGAAACTGCTTGTTTGAATAAATCTTTGGCCACACTGAAAAAGTTAGGCTTTTGATACTCAGTTTCATTAGGTATAATCGATAATTTTTGCTCTTGAACAGCAGATATATTTTCTGTTTTTGATTCATTTGAATCTACTTCTATAACTACTTTTAAGACCCTATTGCCTACCTTAATTTCATCTCCGTTTTTCAGCTTATACTTGGATTTGGGGTGGTTGAGGACCAGTGAGGTCCCGTTGCCACTGCTTAAATCGCCAACGCCGATCACTGGAGGGATCCTTTGGCCATTGATTCTGAAGTAAATTTTTTGGACTTTAGCTTAAGCTTGAGAACAGATCTGTTTTGGCATTGATTAGATATTTCGTGCTGCCTCGAGCAAGTGCTCGTGAACTTCTGTTGTCGCAGCAATAATCAGTCCAGGTAGGCGATACCCTTTACAGCTATGCAGTGGCGGTAGAAGTGAACCATCTAGAGTGGTGACTAGATAACCTGCCTCTCTGGCGATAAAAGCAAGTGCTCCTGCGTCAATAAATTGCGCCGATCTTACCGCAGCAGCGCACACATCCCCTGTGAGAATGCCGTTGAGATTAGGAATTTGCACTTCGGTAGAATAACAGTTAGCCAAATCTATTACCTCATATCTATCCTCAAGGAACGGTTTGAGCTTGTCCATCTTCAATCATTAGAGTCGAGGGAGATGTTACCACCCCGCCCCTCTCCTACGAACTGTACGTGAGACTTTCACCTCATACAGCTCAGGTGCTTCTACACCAATGGGAGGCGCGCTTTACGAGTCCGTCTTTAATGCGCTTGCGGTGTATCGCTTGCGTTTGATGACATTCCCGATGGAGGGCGACTAGATTCTTACGTTTCCAGTTGTTATGGTTACCGTCAATGTGGTGCAACTCCACGGCACCATCCATCTCCATGAACTTACGGTTGCAATGCTGACACTTACCCTTCTGTCGCTTGATAGCTTCAGCGGTTGGCCCACTATATAGTTTGGAATTTCGACCGGGCCAATAGGAGATGTTCCCATTGTAGGGTGAGGCATCACCTGTAACCATCACGTGGTTATTGACTTTCCAGGGAACTGTTGGGAAAGCTTTCTTAATCTGCTCTGATGTGAGCTGGCGTTTAGCCGCTCCTAAGGGTTTACCCTTGATAGCCAGACGTCTTGCTTTCTCTGCTTCCTTGATTGCCATCCTGCGTTTTTCAGCCCTCAGCTTACGCCATACCCAGTGATTGAGCGACCATAGCGAGTGCTTGCTCATATCGCAGTTTTTGTGATACTGCCTCCAACCTCGGACTTGTGACTCTATCCTTTTCAGGCGAGCATCCGTGGTTGCGCCATTTTTCCAGGTAGCCTTTACCTTAGCCTTTATGTCTGCATAGTTCTCGGAACTCGGTGTGGACTTAAAGACCCCACGGGAGTTGACACGGAAGTGCCACCCCAGAAAGTCGAATCCATCCGTAGCTTTACTCACCTTAGTCTTAGTTTCGTTAATTCTTAGCCCTCTGGACTTTAGGAATTTGTCGATGTCTCCCCGTAGCTTCTTGGTATCAGCTCCGGGTTTACAGATAAAGACCGCGTCATCTGCGTAACGTATACCCCTTATGAGAGTCCCATTTCTACGACTCACTTTCCACTGATTCAACCCCAGGTTCTCAAATCCATCTAGGGCTATGTTGGCCAGTAAGGGTGATATGACACCACCTTGAGGCGTACCCTTTATACTGGAGGGGTATTCACCACGAACGCCAGCTTTTACGGCTTTCTTTAACCCCTTTAGGGCTTCGATTGGTAAGACTACTCCATTGAGCATGACCTTGTGGTCAATTTCGTCAAAGCATTTACTGATATCTGTTTCCAGAATCAGCTTGTCTTTACCATTTGCATTGCTGTTAAGGTTCTGAAAAATTAGCTTTTGTGCGTCCGCAGTACAGCGTCCGGGTCTGAAGCCGTAGCTTCTTTCTCCGGCGGTTGCCTCGTAGGCTGGCTCTGCTGCTAACTTAAGCAACGCTTGCCATGCCCGGTCAGCTATTGCAGGAATGCCTAATCCCCGTGTTTTGCCGTTAGGCTTGGGGATGTTTACCCTTCTCAGTTGTTGGTGTTTCCAGTGGTACCAGTGCTTGTTCAGCCTTTGGCACAACACTAGACGCTCTTTGGGGGAAAGCGCTGTTTTGCCATCAACTCCGGGGGACTTACGCCCTTGGTTTAGCTGTGTTACTTGTTTGACGGCCAGAGCTTGAGCTGCACGACTCTGTAGTAGGAGCCGTTGTAAACGTTTGACTTTGGCTTTTTGCTTGTTCTTTTGCGCTTTGAAGATACTCCGCTGTAACCGAAAGACTTGTTGCCGGAATCGCTTCCATGGTAGGTCTTTCCAGACATCGTTAGCCCTCCGACCTATCTTCCCCGCCCGCAGGAATGCTGCTAAGTGGAGTATCAAGGCTTTCAGACTGCGGTATTCGATTGAAGCCTGTTTAGTGATATTCACAGTTTTGACCTCATTAATCGCTCTGATAATTACATTGGGTCTCTTCTCTGTAGAAACCATCAGGCAGTTACGCCCTCTCTTACCCTCGCTTTTCCGATAGGCCGTTAATCGGGCGACCCCACCATCTCACATGCTTGCTCCTGCGCAGCCGCGCCTGAGCAGGGCTTGGAATCCCTTGTTTTGATGGAAGTTGAGCGAGTTTTTACTCGTTCCGAACGAACTATTGTTACGAACCCTTGGGACTCATCCGTTGACCTATTACCAACTCAGGAATGTAAGTGTTATTCGTGACCTTACGAGTTTCTTTCGGTATCTTTTCTGCCCATTTAGCGGCTTGGCAGTGTCTTATTCAAGGTCTTTTTCTCAGATGATTCACGTTAAAGTTATCCCGGTGTTCTCCCTATTAGCGGCGTTACCATCGAACCGCTCGATAGCTCCGGTTCCGCCCTGTTGCCAGCTTCCGCCTGGTGATTAACCTCACGGTGGCCAGGTAAGGATTCACATGATTCCTTCATGGGAGGGACTTCCACCCTCATAGTTCATTCAGTTGTCAAGGTTCGGTCACCCCCGGCATCGCGGATGGCGAGGGAGCGTTTTTCCGTTTTCAGCCCCTTTCAGGTAGCTTAGATTGTCGGAGACGCTGTCCCGGAACCCTGCTCCTGCTTATGTTTGGCTTACGCCGCGACTTTCACAGGAAACGAGCCGCACCCAAATAAATAGTAGACTCTCGTGGGTTAATTTCCAGAGGCACCGAATCTTCCCAATCCCCTGAAAGAGACCCAGTATAAGCACCGTGACCCCCCAGAGCATAATAGTAGGTGTTTTGAGCAGGAGAAATGGCTAAAACCCCCTCAAAGTCATCCCCGTTGAGAATGCTGAGGATTATCTGGTAATTACCATGTCCGTCTAGATAGAATTTCGTGCCGTCAATGGGATCTAGAGTAACTAGGTAGTCTCTGCGGGAACCTAAATCGATAGCACGAAAATATTTAGTATTGCGCGACTGCTCGTATTCTTCACCGAAAAAACGAATTTCCGGAAAATTTGCCAACAAAACTACCTCAATCATATTCTGGATCGACAAATCCGCATCCGTTAAGGCAGCAGTAAACACGTTGTCTTTTTGCGCTTTTGCTGGTAGGGCGGCTATTTTCGGTTGAATAGTCTGAGCATAAGCAGCTACTACTTTCAAATGGGGAAACAAAGTTTCCAGAATAAGGCGAGGGGTGGGTGAAGATGACATGTTAAAAATATGAAGTAGTCATTTCGGTACTAGCTTTGCATCTCAATTTCTAAAGTGAGATGAAAGAGTTATTAATGGTTGAGCAACCGTGATATATCTTGCTACAATCCCCATTATAGAGACAATTAGGGTAATTTTCAAGTGTAGGTAGAGGTTTTGTTACTTTAATCCCAACTATAGCCTGCTTACGGGGGTAGGGAACAGGTTGTGAATGTATCTTTCCCGCACTACTGGGGGGTCTTCAGCCCACTTCCAGAGACTTTCATAGAAAAAGAAAGATACGCCAGCAAAACCCCGTTCACGCACTTCCTGGACTTGAGAGGAGATTTCACTCATAGGGGTTGGACGATTTTTGAGACCGCTCAAAATTCCGATTGCCACTGGGATATTATTTTTTGTCAGTTCTACTTCTACTCTTTCTAATTCTAACACAAAACGCTCCAATTCAGAACGATATACTTGGAGGATTATTTCCGAGATATAGCCTTTTCTTTCCCAAGTAAACCAATCCTGTAAATAAGCTGGCAAGGAAAAATGCAAAGGATTGGGAGAAACGGAAATAATACAATCTGGTTTAATCTCTTTAATTGTAGCAGATAATCGCCCCATAAACTGGTTTATTTTATCCGCTCGCCACCGTACCCAGAAAGTTTCCGAGAAACTCTCCGGAGGCGATAAACCCTTCAGTTCATCCGCATACATTTGCACCGTTAAATCATCATAGCCAAATTCTGCGGGTAAACCGAAATGATCGTCAAATTGAATCCCGTCCACGTCGTAATTACTCACAATTTCCACAGCTAAATCCAGGATAAATTGCTGTACTGACGGATGAAAGGGATTGAGCCAAACGCGCCTATCTTCACCTTGCACGTGGATATAACTACCGTCATGACGATATGTTAACCAATCAGGGTGCTGTTGGACTAATTCAGAATCCGCAGGAGCCATGAAACCAAATTCTAACCAAGGAATAACAGTTAAACCTCTTTTATGTCCCTGTTGGACTAATTCTTGAAGCAAGTCTCGCTTTTGTAGTCCCGGAGTGGGATCTACCCTTACCCCAAACACTTCTTCAGCCACTTTGCTAGGATAGAGAGTATAACCTCCTTGCCAAACCGTAGGATAGATGGTATTAAAATTTAATTTTTCCAGGCGCTTTAAAGCTGCTTTTGTCCCTCGACGAGAGAAAAGTACGTCGCTGTCTACATTGGTGAGCCACACGCCCCGAATTTCCTGCTCTGGATTTATTGCACCCACGTGAGGTACCCTAGTTACAACTAGGGTGATTGTGATGAGGAAGAGGGCAATGAAACCCTTGTATCTTTGCATAAACATTATCTTGAAATGTGCACTACTAGACGTTATTTGCCGAGTTATAGCAATTGCCCTGGCGATCGCTTTGAAATAAATTTTATTCAATAAAGGCCTACTCTATCAATTATCCTAACTCATCTGCGTTAATCTGCTATATGCGGCGGTTCAGAAAGAACTAGAGGAGAAAAAGATGACTACTTTAACAGCAAAACACCAGATTGCTTGGGAAAAGCTACCCGAAGACTTTATTTTACCGGACGATACCGTTACCAATATTAATCAGCCTGCTCTAGCAGCAGCTCTCACCGACAGCTTGGAAGCAGGAGGTATAGTAACCCCTAAAACCCTCACAATAACCAATTACGGCATTTGTGCCACCCTCAATGGCAAAACGGTGGTGAAAGCACCAGACTGGGGTTACATAGCCAATATTAGCACCACTCGTGAAGAAGTCATTCGCAGTTATACTCCCCAGTTGCAAGGAGAAATACCCACAATAGTGATGGAGTTTCTCTCTGATAGTGAGGGAGGGGAATACTCCACCAAACCAACTTATCCTCCCGGGAAGTGGTTCTTCTACGAACAAGTGTTGCAAGTGCCCTACTATGCTATATTTGATTGCGAAGCAACCGCCCTTGGCGTCCCCAGAGAAGGTGCTCTAGAAGTTTATCGTTTAGATAAATGGAAACAATATCAACTGCAAAAGCCGGATAACAACGGACGTTATTGGCTAGAACCTATGAACTTATTCCTGGGAGTCTGGGAAGGAAGCCGAGAGCGTCGAACGGGCTACTGGTTACGGTGGTGGAACCAAAGCGGGGAGTTGTTGTTGTGGAGTTTGGAGTTAGCCCAACGAGAAAAGCAACGAGCCGACTTGGAACGGCAACTAGCCTCCGAAGAAAAGCAGCGAGCTGAACAAGAAAAGCAACGAGCCGATCGCTTGTTGCAACAACTTCGAGCCGCTGGACTGGAACCAGAACAATAAAAATCTGGCAACCAATAATATGAAATATAGCAATCGCCCTAATATTGCTATAACTGACCTGATTTGAGAATTGACAATCTCAGTAAAAGAATTTCCGAGATTCTTATATGATTCTTTTTACTGCACAAAGGAGTATTTATTATGAGTTGGACAAAAGTTATGGAGAAAGAAGCACTAGCGAACGGTGAACGAAAAGTGGTAAAAGTAGGAGAGCGCAAAATCCTGATTTTGAACCACCAAGGTAAGCTCTATGGTGTGGATAATGCTTGTCCTCATTGGAAACTGCCGCTGAAAAAAGGCAAAGTGACTGAAGATTGCGCTCTCGTTTGTCCTTGGCACAAAAGTGCCTTTGATTTAGGTACTGGGGATGTGAAAGACTGGACTCCCTTCCCTCCTGTGGTAGGGAAGTTAATGGGTAAGATTACCCCAGAAAAGGCATTACCAACTTTTCCTACCCGGGTGCAAGACGGGAGTATTTGGGTGGATTTGGCTTAAATAACTAAAATTTATTTTTGTAACAGCTACCAGCTTTGGCTAGCTGTTACAATTTCAAAGTTTTTCTTTTAGGATAACATTGATGAGATTCATTTACAAGTAAATAGCACTATGAAAGCTCTTTTAATCTATCCCATATTTCCCCCAACCTTCTGGTCTTTCGAAAAAATTCTCCAATTACTGAATCGCAAAGTCTTGTTACCCCCCTTGGGATTAATCACCGTGGCGGCAATTTTACCCCAGGAGTGGGAATTTAAGTTAGTAGACCGGAATATTCGTCCCGCAACAGAAGAAGAATGGGAATGGGCAGATTTGGTCATTATCTCAGGGATGATTGTTCAGAAACAAGACCTACTCCACCAAATTCGGGAAGCTAAAAGACGGGGTAAATTAGTTGCCGTAGGTGGTCCCTATGCTACCTCCACACCCTCCGAACCCAAAGCTGCGGGTGCGGACTTCCTAGTGTTAGACGAAGGTGAAATTACTTTACCAATGTTTGTGGAAGCATTAGAGCTAGGGGAAACGAAGGGCACTTTCCGTGCCTCAGAAAAACCAGATGTGACCACAACTCCCATTCCCCGCTACGATTTGTTAGAATTGGATGCCTACGACTTAATGTCAGTCCAGTTTTCCCGTGGCTGTCCTTTCCAGTGCGAGTTTTGCGACATTATCGTTCTCTATGGTCGCAAACCCCGTACCAAAACCCCAACCCAACTGCTTAAAGAGTTAGATTACCTCTACGAGTTGGGGTGGCGACGAGGAGTGTTTATGGTGGATGACAACTTCATCGGCAATAAGCGGAATGTGAAGTTACTGCTCAAAGAGTTGAAAGTTTGGCAACAGGAACACCAGTATCCCTTTCGCTTTATTACAGAAGCTTCAGTGGACTTAGCCGCTGACCCAGAACTGATGGATTTGATGGTAGACTGTTATTTCTGGGCTGTGTTTCTGGGTATTGAGACGCCAGATGAGGAAAGTCTGCAACTGACTAAGAAATTCCAAAATACCCGCAGTCAGCTGAACGATGCAGTGGAGAAGATTATCAGAGCAGGATTACGACCCATGGCGGGATTTATTATTGGCTTTGATGGGGAAAAAAAAGGAGCAGGGGAGCGCATTGTCCGTTTTGCCGAACAAACAGCAATTCCCATCACCTTTTTTACCATGTTGCAAGCTCTACCCGATACAGCCCTTTGGCATCGCTTAGAGGGAGAAGGACGTCTAAAAAGTACTCAAAAACATGCCAATATAAATCAAACTACTTTAATAAATTTTGTGCCCACACGCCCCGTGGAAGAGATTGCCCAGGAATACATCGAAGCATTTTGGCAATTATACGAACCCCATAGCTATTTAGACAGGGTTTACCGCTGTTTTCTCAAGTTAGGGGCACCTAAGGCTAAACCAGCATCTAAATTGCCTAGTTGGACCGACTTGCGTGCTCTAGCCATTTTAGTTTGGCGCCAAGGGATTAAACGTAGTACCCGCTGGAAATTTTGGCATCATCTCTTCAGTATTATTAAGCAAAATCCTGCTGTGTGGAAGCATTATCTCACCATCTGCGCCCACAACGAACATTTTATGGAATACCGTCAAATTGTCCGGGACCAGATCCAGGAAAAATTAGTCAAACTTCAAGCTTCTTAGCAAGATGGGAACATTCTATTATTTTGCTTATGGCTCTTGCATGTGTCCGGTGGATTTCCAGCGCACCCTGGAAGAGTCTGCTCATCCATATATTATCGGTAGAGCAACTCTGAAAAACCATCGCTTGGGTTTCTATCGTCGCTCTAGCAACCGCAACTGTGGCACTCTCGACATCGTACCTGAGCACAATTCTTTGGTGGAAGGGGTTCTTTATTCTCTTTCCTGGCGTTTTAGCGATCGCCTCGACTTAAGGGAAGAAGTGCCTCAAAATGGCTACCGCAGAGAAATCGTAACAGTTTCCAGCGCTGACAAGGTTTATAAAAATGTGAGGACTTATGTAGCAGTAGATAAATTGAAAGCAGAATTAGCCCCCAACGACTGGTACTTCCAGGTTGTTCTGCGAGGGGCAGTCACCTGCTCCTTACCAGAAGAGTATTGCTGGCAATTATTTCATCATATGTATCAATTACAACAAACCCAACTCCACCCAGGAAATAAATCGAAAAAAACCTTGACACTTATCCAAGATTTATGATTAACTAATAGAGTGGGAAAGTGTGGCGCAATATATATAGGTTCTCTCATTCTTTTAGTGTAGTTTGATAAGTAGATCTAAATGTGCCTGCATTTGAGTAACTACTTGCTCATAACAATAATTGACATAGTCCCGATCCCCCGCCGCCGCCCTGCCATAACGTTCAAAGACGATAGGGGGACAAACGCGAGTATGGATATGGGCGGGCAAGGGAAAATTGAGTATGGGACCGAATGCCAACCCCCAGGGCAACCCAAGATAAATTGGCCATACCTCTGGGTCTAAGTCAAATAACCAAGGTATACATACCTCGTGCAACATCCTTAACTGTTCATAACAATTACCTAAGACAATGAGGGTATCATGAGCACCCTTGGATATAAGGGGAATAATCGGCACTTCCTCCCTCAGTGCTAGCTTGATAAAGCCTTTCCGTCCTGCGAAATAAATGCGATCCCGCTGACTGTGAGGGCGGAAGGCATCTTCTCCTCCCCCCGGATATACTAAGACGCTAGCACCTTTATCAAAAGCAGCCATAGCCATTTTTGGATGGGCTGGGATCGCCCCTGTTTTCTCAGCTAGATCCGCCAAAGGGGGATATACTTTCCAAACTGAGGGATGCATCAAACCGTAAGCGAGACGTTCAGTACCAAACCTACGGAACCAATCGTACATCATCAGGTGCATATCTGGAGCAGCCAGTCCTCCATTATGAGAACCCACTAGCAAAAACTTCCCTTTAGGAGGAATGTGATTCCAGCCATCGGTTTGTACCCGAAAGTAATAGCGATAAAACCATTCCCAAATGGGCATTAACTTTTCGATAACCTTCGGGTCTCGTTTTTCTAAGGACCAACCTTTCTTTCTCATTCTTCCGGTTCCAGTCCAGCAGCTCGAAGTTGTTGCAGCAAGCGATCAGCTCGTTGCTTTTCTTGTTCAGCTCGTTGCTGTTGCAAGTCAGCTCGTTGCTTTTCTTCGGAGGCTAGTTGTCGTTCCAAGTCGGCTCGTTGCTTTTCTCGTTCAGCTTTCTCCAAACTCCACAATAACAATTCCCCGTCTTCGTTCCACCAACGTAACCAGTACCCCGTTCGACGTTCTCTGGTTCCTTCCCAAACTCCTAGGTATAAGCGCATCCCTTCTATCCAATAACGTCCGTTGTTATCTGGCTTTTGCAGTTGATATTGTTTCCATTTATCTAAAAGATAAACTTCTAAAGCACCTTCTCTGGATTCAAAAATAGCATAATAGGGCACTTGCAACACTTGTTCGTAGAAGAACCACTTCCCGGGAGGATAAGTTGGTTTGGTGGAGTATTCCCCTCCCTCAGTATCAGAGAGAAACTCCATCACTATTGTGGGTATTTCTCCTTGCAACTGGGGAGTATAACTGCGAATGACTTCTTCACGAGTGATGCTAATATTGGCTATGTAACCCCAGTCTGGTGCTTTCACCACCGTTTTGCCATTGAGGGTGGCACAAATGCCGTAATTGGTTATTGTGAGGGTTTTAGGGGTTACTATACCTCCTGCTTCTAAGCTATCAGTGAGAGCTGCTGCTAGAGCAGGCTGATTAATATTGGTAACGGTATCGTCCGATAAAATAAAGTCTTCGGGTAGCTTTTCCCAGGTAATCTGGTGTTTTGCTGTTAAAGTGGCCATCTTTTTGTCCTCTAGTTCTGGATAATGATGGTATCGATGATTTTGGCTATTTGTAAGAGTTTTGGCAAGCTGTTGTTTCTTTTGAGGATAAGTTTCACAAAAGTGCACGAATAACTCTCCGTCAACCAATTGTTTAGGAGAGTTAGTTTTCTTCCCTCAATGATTACTTTTTCTTGTTTTTCCACTTCTTCAGGTGATTTATCCCTACCACTAGGTCTAAGAAACCTATGGGTAGATAGGAGGATGTCTCGAAGGGTACTTCTGTTAGTACGAAGGAGTTTCGGAGATTTTCTTGTGTATCGGCGTTTATCTCTACTAATATTGAATCATTATACTGTATTTCCAAATCATTTCCAAATATTGAACGAATACAAGGAAAGAGTGAACACCCAAAAAAAGTGTCATTCCCGCTTAAGTTAAAACTGTTATGCTTACTCTATTTTTTGTTAGTGTACCTGCCATATCCAAGGTAGTATTTTCTCCACTAAGCTCAACACTATTAGTGCCATCTGTCACAGTTATATCTAAGCTAGTAACATCAGAAGCAGTAAAATCTTGCCCACGCATCACATCAATATCTATCGTTCCCGTCGCCCTATGAATTACACTACTTCCCCCAACAATAGACAAACCTTCGGCTTCAGAAGTCCAACTGAAATTGAAAGTGATAGCAGTGGCAGGTTTTATCAGTAATAATTGACTCCCTGCTATTAGGGCTGCTAAAAGAGTTTTTTTCATGAGAATCTTCTCCTGATTTTCCTTGATTTTAGCTATTTGTAAGAATTTTGGCAAGCTGTCGTTTCCTTAGCTTTAGCCAAGTATTCGCCGCCGGATAAGTCTCTGGGCAACTTCATGCAGCAATTATCTCGTCATGCACAATATGTAAACGAATGAGTTTTGGGCAGGATAATAACACAGAATAGCATCTGGGAAACAGAAAATGGCAAGCTATGGTTTTCTAGTTTGATCAACATGATGTTAGCGATCGCAGAATGTTTGGAAACACTTGGCACAATTTGCCCCTATTTCCATTTAAGTCTTTATGCTGATGTGAGGTTACTTAGAGAAATGGGGATGATATGCTTCGTCAAAAAGAAGAAGCAGTAGCAGATATTGCCAAAAAATATGGTTCTCCCTGTGGATCAATTGTGACTTTTTAACCAGTGTTGCTGATAATGGGGAGGAAATCTATGATTTTGCCGCCAAATCTCTCCCCCTCTCCCCCTCCCTCTGCAACTCTGCGTGAAACAAAAACCCTACTATAAAAAACGCCAGCTCTGGAAAGTAGCAGCTTGTCCACAAGGAAGGGAGGAACCATCCACTAAATTCCAGATAATTGTCTTCTCAATGAAGAAACGCCTCCCGGTACTGGAAATGCGCACTCCCTGATAATTATCGATAAATCCCTGCTTCGCCACTCTCTCCAGCAGTACTTCTCGTTCGGGGCGATTGATAGGTTCCGCAGTTAGTCTAGAAGGAGTGCGGGTAAAATCTTCCCAACTCATCTCCCACAAATCTAGAGCCATTTGATTGCCGTAATTGAGGATCGGGTCTTTTTCTGTACCGTGAGAAGCTACCACAAAAGGAGCAAAAAAAAGCGCCTTTGCTCGTTCTACCTCATCCTCCTTGCTTTCTATCAATTCATGTCCTAACAGCTTCTGGTAGCTCTGCAATAGCACATCTGTCCAAGCAATTATTTCTGGTTCTCGCCAAACTTTTACTTTCATTTATTAAGTAAGCATTAAACTAATGTTTTTATTAAATATTATCGTATAACCTTAATGTAAACCCAAATCCACCGCAATGCGATGAGAACAGGCGAACCCTGAAAATGCCACTGCATTCAATCCCTGACCCGGAAAGGTACTATCTCCGACGCAATAAAGTCCGGGAATAGCAGTGCGATTGAAAGGCATTCCCAATAACCCAGGTAGCTTGCGACTGGGAATTGGTCCGTAAGTACCGTCAGATCGTCCCAAAAAGCGGCGATGGGTGCGAGGAGTACCGCATTCGAGATAGTCCAAACCAGCGTCTAATCCGGGAAATATTTTCTCCAAGCGAGCAATTAAACGTCCTGCTGCGTCTTCCTTCTTTTCCTCGTATTCTTGGGGGGAAAGTCCTTTCCAGTCTTCGATCCAACTGGGAGTAAAGCTATGAACGATGTGATAACCTGCTGGTGCCAAATCTGGATCCAGTAAAGTGGGAATGGAAACGAAAATAGTCCCTTCCGTTTCTTCCATTTTCTGCCAATCTTCTAGCAGGATATGATGACAATCAGTACCTGGGGGAAAAACTTTGCCTTCCACCCCCATATGGAGGCTGAAAAAACTCGGGGACTTTTGATAGCGTCCCTGCCATTTCTTCTCTTTTGTGGGTATGGTCTCTGGGGGCAATAATTGGGCAAATGTATCCCAACGAGTGGCATTAGAGACGATTCTTTTGCCTCGGTATTCTTTACCATTAGCTAATTGCACTCCCACTGCTTTACCCCCATGGACCAGAATCTTTGTTACCCTGGCTTTGTATAAAATCTTCCCTCCCGCTTTTACTAAACCCTCCACTAACTTTTGGGCAATTTGACCCACTCCCCCCCTCGGATAGTTGATTCCACCATAATGTCGGTCCGAAAAGACCATCCCCGCATTAATCATGGGGGTTCGCTCCGCAGGAACCACGGACCAGCAGTAACACTCCAAATCGATAAACTGGAGCAATTGAGGGTCTTTAATATAGCGACGGGCAATGTCCCCCGCATTCTGAGGCAGATATTTAACCAGTCTCAAACAAGCGAGGGGATGCTGGAAAAAGACTCGCAGCAGGTAGCGAGGTTCTTCCAGGGAAAGCAAGTCCATGGTATTGAGAGCAGTAAAGACTTGCCAACATTCTTCATAGAAGCGGCGAATACCTTTCCGTTCGTGAGGGAAATGAGCTGTGAGTTCTTGCAAAAATTTCTCATAATCGCGATGTACTTTCAGCTCTAAACCTGCCGCCAAATGGTAGTGAATTTGGACGGGATCGGCAATTGTGTCCAGACTCATATTGACCCCTTCCAAGGCGCGGGTCAGGAGATTAGTGGTTCCCTGCTTCCCAAAGCCAAAAATCATGGAGGCTCCTACGTCAAAGCGATACCCTTCCCGCTCGAAGTACCCAGCACTCCCCCCAGGAATGAGATATTTTTCTAGCACCAGCACTTTCGCTCCTTTCGCTGCTAGCTGGGTTGCTGTCACTAAGCCGCCAATACCGGAACCAGTAACTATAACATCAAATTCTGGGGTAGGGATAGCAGGGTCTGTAGCACTCATAAAGTTATCATCAAAGGTTTGACTCACTTATAGTTTATCCCTTGGGGCAAAAAAAAAAACAGGGGTGGGGCACTTTACTGCTTCGCCGCCACGCCTGCTGATCCTAGAGAGGAGAACACTGCAAATAAATATAGCACTTATTGCCAAAATATATCAACAAATTGGAAAAAGTCCTCATCCTAATCCATAGATTAGGATAAGATGGTTGCGGTTTTCGTCATTCCCCGTTACCTGCCCTACTTAAGATGAGTTTACAACTGCGCGTTTACGTCCCCGATCACCCTCTGATTAAGCATTGGCTAGCTGTAGCCCGGGATAAAAATACTCCAAGTGTGCTGTTTAAAAGCGCTATGACGGAATTAGGACGCTGGTTGACTTTTGAGGCGAGTCGCTATTGGCTACCAACGGCTGAGATGAAGGTACAAACACCTCTAGCGGAATGTCCGGCAACTTTGGTTAACCCAGCAGCCCCCATAGCAGTAGTACCAATTCTGAGGGCTGGGCTGGCATTGTTAGATGGTGCCCAAACCCTATTGCCTCTGGCATCAATTTATCATTTGGGTTTGGTAAGGGATGATGAAACTTTACAACCTAGTTGCTATTTGAACAAATTACCTCTCAAGTTCCCGGATCAGACTAGGATATTAGTATTGGAACCAATGTTAGCAACTGGGGGTTCTATTATGATGGCCATGGCAGAATTAACCAGTCGCGGGGCAGATCCGGCTTTAATGCGGATTGTTTCCGTAGTTGCTGCACCGAGCGCATTAAAACAACTGGGGGAAGAATATCCCACCTTGAATATTTATACAGCAATTATTGATGAAGGTTTGAATGGTAAAGGCTATATCGTACCTGGATTGGGAGACGCGGGCGATCGCGCTTTCGGAACCTAACTATATAAGTAGGCAGCTTTTGCAATAAGAGTTAATCTGGAAGAGTGATGAAGCGAACAAAGTTGAAGGGAGGGGAAGTCAAATGAGTCAAAATGATGGAAATGGTGCCAGTTTTCTCGCTGGGGCGATTGTGGGTGGTGTAGTTGGGGGGTTATTGGGAACCCTATTAGCTTCTCAAAAAGAGGAAGACTCTACTGAAAAGGAGCGATCTGTACTGAAACAGGGTACCCAACCCCAGTTTAGTACAGAAGAGAGCATTGAAATGGCTCGTCAGAGCTTGGAGGAGAAAATCGCTCAGTTGAATCTGAGTATTGATGATGTGCGGGAACAACTAGGTAGAGTAAATGGCAATCCGCAGTAGCGAGGGATGGTTCTATTATACAATGAATCTATCGATTCAATTAATCTAGTAAAATTATGGCTATACTGCTGATTACGACTATTGTTAGATTTGTCCAAATCTATACAGTTCTCCTTATTGTTCGGGTTTTGCTCACTTGGTTTCAAACTGCCGACTGGGCGAACCGGGCAATGTCTTTTCTCAGTCCGATTACGGATCCTTATCTCAATATTTTCCGCTCTTTTATTCCTCCCTTGGGAGGTATGGATTTCTCGCCGATTCTGGCCATTATCCTACTCCAATTGGTAAGGAGTGCTCTAGAGCAATTGGCTTTTTCAGTTATATACTAATGGTATGAGGTATAAAGTATTGAGGCTAATACTTTATACTAATTTTTTATTAAACCGCAGAGACGCAGAGGGCGCAGAGAGAAGAATAGGAGAGATTTTCTCAGCAAGTGTAGGTTGGGTTGAGGAACGAAACCCAACAGCGCCAGGGCGCAAGCCTTGCGCCCCTACAAGCGCTTACAGTTACCCGTGGTTGGAGCATCCCCTAATTATAGCTAGCGTTTACACAAAATATCTATGCTACAACCAGAATCTCATATATACAGGAGAGGCATCCTATGACATTGCTGATTTCAGAGTATGTAGAGGGAGAGAGTTGGGATAAGGCCATCGAGCTGTTTAATTATGGCCCAACAGCTATCGATCTGGAAGACGGTGAATACAGGCTGCGGGTCTACCATAATGGTCAAAGTTGGTTTCGCTCAATCCGGCTCAAAGGGGTGTGGTCAAAAGTAGTTGATATCCTGGTCAAAAGGATCGACCCTGGCAGATTACAGCGTAGCGCACGTAATACTAAATTTTGGTATTATGTGTAATCATTAGTAGTACAAGACCGGCGGGAGCCGCTTATCAACCGAAACAATAGTCACATATGACCGTTTCTTCCCAACGGGTTTTGACCACACCCGAACATAAGGGCAGTTAAGCTAGCGATCGCGAGATCGGTTCAGTTAGAATGGCCTAAAAGGGTCTTGGAAATCTCTCTCACAAACAAATGACAACTAACCAAGTCAAAGTCATTAACTTTTCCGGTGCGTACATAGACGCGAAATACGTTGAAAATGTTGAAAACTATCCCATTCAGAACCGTACAATCGCCGTCAACCCAGAAAAAAATGATGCTTACCTGAAAAAAGCAAACGTCAGCATCATTCCGGCTTTTTCATCGACTATACTCAAAGATACTACCATCGAAAAAGCAAAGTCCTTACTTTTGCTGGAGGTGGTAGAGACCAACAATATTGGCAATATTGTCTTTGAGCCAGGGTGGGATCTATTCGGGAACTTCCCAGACTCGGACTTTCCCAAAAACGTACAGCTATGGAAGTCTCCCCAAGACGAGGCGGGAATCATAGAAGTCGATCCCTATTTTATGGCCAGGCAATCGAGTGCGCCCAGTCACCAAGAAAAGTTCTGTGTCAAGGTGAATCTCTGGTATGCCCCTTCCCGTACCGATTGTGCTATCCACAACCAACATGACTTTCTGGAGATTCACACGCAAGTCTTCGGACAGGGACGGATGCAGAAGTTCAAGGTGAAAAGTTTTGAGAGTCTCTATGAAGACCTCTTGATGACTGAGGGATACACCCAGATCGTGCCATTCTGTCAGGTTCACGAAAACCAGCAATATACCTATCCGTGGCATCAGTATTATTCGGATACAGATTGCATCTGGATGGCGATCGAATATCATCCCCAAAAAAAAGGCTAACGCCAAGGCCAACGCTAACGATCACTAAACAGAGGAGTCAAACAATGCCTAGCGAAATTTTTCCAAGCAATCGCATTTATAAATTTCTCAAGGTCGATGAATACTTTGGCCGCTACAAAGAATGGGATCAACTCGGACGGGCAAAAAGTCCTTCCTTTGACGGAAAATATACTTTGAGCCTTACATTCGACAAGGCCGGTGGAGGCCAGTGCCTCATGTTGGTTGAGGTAAGTCAGAACGATGTCTTGCGGGTGCGCTTTAACCCAACAAAAAGTGCAGCAGGGGATTACGCCAGCTCTACTCACTTGGACAGCGAGGAGACAGACGAGGAGATATTAAGAAACAAGCAACGCACTGTAACTTACAAAAACAACGGAAATCAGGTAGTCTTGACTGCGACTAGCCAGTATAACCCCTTGGTGATGGAAGTGGTTATCACTTTGGATCCATTCGGAATCAAAGTGTTCAACAAGTCCACATCCAATTCGGAGTTTGCAGACATTCCAGTCTGGCAAACCGCAGACACTTCAATTTACTACACCGCCAATGGCACAGAGGATTATGCCATCATCCAAGCGGTCAAGAAGCCAGCCAATGCCAAGTATATTGGGTTTGGCGAACAGGGGGGAACAAAACTCGGCAAAAATATGGACCAGTTGAATTATTTCAACTTCGATAACATGCGCTATCGAGAGGTCTATAATAAAGGGCCTTTAGAGAACCGCGAACCCCTTTACCACTCCGAGCCTTTCTTTTACGAGTTCAATGGCATTCCGGGCAGCGATAACGTTAATGCAGTTCTCCTGGACAACCCCGGTCAAGTCTTAATGGATGTGGGCTATAGCAACTCCGGTCGCTATATGTTCGGGACTCGCTTTGGTGACCTTGACTATTACGTGTTCTTGGGAGAAGACCCGAAGAATATTTTAGATAGCTTTACAGCCTTCATCGGCCGCCCGGAGTTGAAACCGCGCTACGCCCTGGGATATCACCAAGGTTGCTATGGGTACGAATGTGCGGCAGACCTCAAGTGGGCTGTGGAAAAATATCGGGAGTATCGAATTCCCCTTGATGGTCTTGCGGTCGATGTGGATCTCCAAAATAACTACCGGACTTTCACCATCAAGCCGGACTACCAAACTAATAAGAACTGGCCCTACGAGCAAACGTTCGGCAGTCACAAGGACATGTTCAGTTGGTTGCGCGAGAAGGGAGTTAAGTGCAGCACGACCATTACTCCCGTGATCAGCAACCAAGATGAGGGCAACCCAAGCAACTACTCAACCTACGACGAGGGAATAAAAAACGGCTACTTTGTTCTAGACAAGCGGTACGATGCGGACAATCCCGAGAGCAAAGAGTACCAGCTCTATAGTGGCGGTAATGAATACCGTCCCAACCAAGATCGCGGGCAAGATCCCGAAGGGTTCAATAGTGGCAACCCTTACATTGGCGAAGTATATTACGGGAACGATGGCTCTGGCAATGAGCTGGGGACCCCGGGTCATTACCCCGATTTTGGCCGTCCAGAAGTGCGCGAATGGTGGGGCAAGCAATATAAATACCTGTACGAGATGGGGCTAGAATTTGTCTGGCTGGACATGACTACCCCAGCTATCCGCGACTTCCGTGGGGATATGAAGGGCTTTCCCTTCCAGTTATATGTGACTGACGACTTTTACCCCTCAGACGTAAAACAAAGCCCAGCGATCAAAGTTTGGAATCTGTATTCGTACAATCTCCACAAAGCCACCTACGAAGGACTCAATAACCTGTACCAACTATCCGAGGAACTGAAGTGGCGCGAAAACAAGCGCAACTTTATCATCGGGCGAGGCAGTTTTTCTGGTTCTCACCGATATGCTGGCTTATGGACTGGGGATAACTCTTCCGAATGGGATTTCCTCCAAATGAATATCTCGCAAGTCCTGTCTCTTGGCATGAATGCCTTGGCAATCACCGGGCAAGATATCGGCGGTTTTGAACGAGAATATAATAACGACGATCAGAAGTGGGCGAGTCCAGAACTGGTGATTCGCTGGACTGCTGCAGGTGCCTTCTTACCCTGGTTCCGCAACCACTACATCCGCAAAGGGCGCAAAGAGTTCCAAGAACCATTCCAATATGTAGAGTGGTTTGGCGGCAATCCCCCAGAACCCCGGGACTTGTACTATATGGTGCCGGATATTTGCAAGCATTTCATTGAATTGCGCTACCGGCTGATGCAGCTGTTCTATGACGCATTGTTTGAGAACACTCTGACTGGTCTGCCCATCTGTCGTCCCTTGTTCCTCAACGATCCCCAAGACAAGTCTCTCTATAACGATAAAGACCAATTCCTCAACGACGAATTTTTCGTCCGCAAGGATTTCCTCGTTGCTCCGGTCTTGCGGCCTCAGACGGAAAATAACAATGATGGCAAGCGGGATGTCTATCTGCCCCAAGGTAGCTACTGGTATAACTTTAAGAACAACGTTCAGTCCCTTAGCAAGCCCGAAGAAGGCGGAACAGTGCTGCGGGATTTTGATGCCAAGATCTACAGGGGTGAAAATAACGAGCACTTTAACTTTATCGTTCCCATCTACGTCCGGGAGGCAGCGATTATTCCCACAATCGAGCGGGAACAATATGTGGGAGAACGGAACGCCAAAGGAGAGAAGAATCCCATTACCCTGAACGTCTATCCTGATGTACAGGGGAAAGGAGGGGAATATCGGATGTACTTGGATGATGGGGAGAGTCGTTCTTCTGCCCCGAAATCACAAGTGGATGATCCCAAAGCAAACGACGAATACCGCGAGACTTTGATTACCAACAACTACACCGGGAACAAGACCCGGGTGATTGAAGTAAAGCGCGTCCACGACGGATATACGCCGCCCTTAGAGGACTTTTTCTTCGTGGCAGTATTGCACGATCCTGGCGAACAAAAGGGAACCCACGGTCCGTTGCAGAGCGTTAGCATCGGCACGACGCAGCTACCGATGGTCGGTAACAGTGATGACCTCTGGGCTTCTAACAGCAACGCATGGTATTACAACGTGAGCATCAACATCAGTTTCATTAAGGTGTTCGATCAACCGTCGATCTCCATCAAGGCAGATTATGTCTAAGATGTTGCTTGGTAAGTCTTAACTTAAGCATCTTCTAGCTTTAGGGCGATTCGCGAATATAGCAATAACTAGATTCGCGATCGCTCTCCCTCAAACAATAATTTTTTCTCAGCGGTATTCCCTAATAGAGTTCGCATTTAAAGAACAGAAAAAACCTGAAAAGCCCAAAAAGGCATGGAACTGTTAAATACCAACAGAAAAGAAAAGATTTGCAATTGCCGTAGGACAGGCGATTAACAGGAGGATTTGAGGTTATAAAAACTTAGCTGAATAATTCAATAATACTTAACTTTATTATATGTGAGCGCGTAAATTATGTTTTGTTGTCAAAGCTTGAATTAACACCGTATTTTTATTTATGATGCAAACTAAAATGCTATCTTTAATTTGGTGAAGGACAATTAACAAGGAGAACCCTAAATAAAGAAAGGCTCTCTGTCCGTTGTAAGGAGATTATCTATGATTCGTATAAATACCTTCGGGGTTTTAGAGCGGTTAAAAGCCACAGTATTAAGTGCGATCGCTATAGGTCTTTGCTTCCTATGTTTCTCCGCTCCAGCCTTTGCGAATGCTTCTGTTCCAAACGCGGAACCGAGCATAAACTCCAATTTGGTGGCTTATTATTACATGGCTGACGAAGACACAACAGAAGAAACCAGACAAGTATGGGAACACCACATTGAGGCATGGGACAACTCCGATCTAGCGGACATAATGTCTGACTATTCGGAAGACTCCATCTTGATTCTCAACAACACAGTTTACAAAGGTATTGACGAAATAGCCTGCGTTTTTGACAGTCTTTTTGACATATTTGCAGATGGCAACAATATAATCGCTCCCGAAACGATAGAAGGCGAAGCTATCTACATTACTTGGAACTATACGCCTCCAAACGACCATGCCTACGATGGAACGGACAGTTTTGTCGTCCGAGACCGCATAATTGAATACCAAACTATTGCATCTCGACTGTATGAAAAATACCCAGTATGTACGATGATGTAAAACATTGTATAATATATAGCCTTTCTCAATTTACTTAGTAAATTTTGAAACGCTACAGTCCTTGTCAGGTTGCAATTGGCCGTAGTTCGTCTATTTCGAGAAACGCTATAACAATCCCTAGGTCTAGGGAGGCGATCTCACCCAAACTGTAGATCCTGAAACCGCAAGCAATGCCCATCAGTTCGTGGGAAGTGGAGTGGTAATAGACGCTATTGGTCGGGTGGGACAGGATCCCGGTACTGAGTGGGGTTCGGGGCGCGCCTCCACCCAAGATAATACTCTCTGGCGTCGATTTGACGTTCCCCTCAATACCCAATCCGATGATGCTTTTAACCCTAACCAGGAATGGTACGGTTTTGCATTGGGGACAATTCATCACCTGGGGGTTGCTCCTACACTCCCTCCCATACCTAAGGGGTTGATTATTTCTAAATACGAGGCTGGGAAAAGCTGGAACAAGTCTCTGGAGTTGTTTAACGGCTCCGCAGAAGCTATTGACTTGAGAGCAGGAAACTTTGTTCTGGAAATCTACTATTAGAGTCGAGGGAGATGTTGCCACCTCGCCCCTCTCCTACGAACTGTACGTGAGACTTTCACCTCATACAGCTCAGGTGCTCCTATGTCTTCACGACGCGCTTTACGAGTCCGTCCTTAATGCGCTTGCGATGTATTGCTTGCGCCTGGTGACATTCTCGGTGGAGGGCAACTAGATTCTTGGGTTTCCAGTTGTTATGATTGCCGTCTTTGTGGTGCAACTCCACAGCTCCATCCCTCTCCATGAACTTACGGTTGCAATGCGGACACGTACCCTTCTGTCGCTTAATGGCGTTAGCGGTTGGGCCACTATATAGTTTAGAGTTGCGACCGACCCAATAGGAAATATTCCCATTGAAGGGTGAGGCATTACCTTTGACCATTACGTGGCCATTGACTTTCCAGGAAACTCTAGGAAAAGCTTTCTTTATCTGTTCTGTTGTAAGCTGGCGTTTAGCCGCCCCCGCCATCCGCGATGCCGGGGGTTTACCCTTGATAGCCAGACGTCTTGCTTTCTCTGCTTCCTTGATTGCCGTCCTGCGTTTTTCAGCCCTCAGCTTACGCCATACCCAGTGACTGAGCGACCATAGCGAGTGCTTGTTCATGTAGCAGTTTTTGTGGTATTGCCTCCATCCTCGGACTTGTGACTCTATCCTTTTCAGGCGAGCCTCCGTGGTTGCGCCATTTTTCCAAGTGGCCTTTATCTTAGCCTTTATGTCCGCATAATTCTCGGAGCTCGGTGTGGACTTAAAGACCCCACGGGAATTGACACGAAAGCGCCACCCCAGGAAATCGAATCCTTCCGTAGCTTTACTCACCTTAGTCTTGGTTTCGTTAATTCGTAGCCCTCTGGACTTTAGAAATTCGTCGATATCTTCCCGTAGCTTCTTGGTGTCGGCTCCGGGTTTACAGATAAAGACCGCATCATCTGCGTAACGTATACCCCTTATGAGAGTGCCTTCTCGGCGTCTCTTTTTCCATTGGTCAGACCCTAGGTTCTCAAATCCATCTAGGGCGATATTGGCCAGTAGGGGTGAAATTACTCCACCTTGGGGCGTGCCCTTAATACTGGAGGGGTATTCACCACGAACGCCTGCTTTTACAGCTTTCTTTAACCCCTTTAGAGCTTCGATTGGTAAGACTACTCCATCGAGCATGACCTTGTGGTCAATTTCGTCAAAGCATTTGCTGATATCTGTTTCCAGTATCAACTTATCCATACCGTTTGCATTGCTTTTGAGGTTATCAAAGATGAGCTTTTGTGCGTCCGCAGTACAGCGACCGGGTCGGAAGCCGTAGCTCCTTTCTCCGGCGGTTGCCTCGTAGGCTGGCTCGGCTGCTAACTTTAGTAGTGCCTGCCACGCCCTGTCGGCCATTGTCGGGATACCTAATCCCCTTGTCTTACCGTTAGGCTTGGGGATATTTACCCTTCTCAGTTGTTGGTGTTTCCAGTGGTACCAATGCTTGTTCAGCCTTTGGCACAACACTAGACGCTCCTTGGGAGAAAGCGCTGTTTTACCATCAACTCCGGGGGACTTACGCCCTGCGTTCAGCTGTGTTACTTGTTTGACGGCCAGAGCTTGAGCTGCACGACTTTGTAATAGGAGTCGTTGTAAACGTTTGACTTTGGCTTTGTGCTTGTCCTTTTGCGCTTTGAAGATACTCCGCTGTAACCGAAATACATGTTGCCGGAATTTCTTCCATGGCAGGTCTTTCCAGACATCGTCAGCCCTCCCGCCAATCTTCCCTGCTAGCAGGAATGCTGCTAAGTGGAGTCTTAAAGCTTTCAGGCTACGGTATTCAATTGAAGTCTGGTTAGTGGTATTCACAGTTTTGACCTCGTTAGTCGCTCTGATAATTACGTTGGGTATCTTCTCTGTAGAAGCCATCAGGCAGTTACGCCCTCTCTTACCCTCGCTCTTCCGTTAGGTCGTTAATCAAGCGACCCCACCACTCCTGCTCCTGCGCGCACGGCAGGCAGGCGTGTCGGGTTTGGAACCCCTTGTTTTAGTGGAAGTTGAGCGAGTTTTTACTCGTTCCGAATGAACTATTGTTCCGAACCCTTGGGACTCATCCATTGACCTATCACCAACTCAGGAATGTAAGTGCTCATTAGTTGCCTTACGAGTTTCTTTCGGTGTTTCTTCTGTCGTAGGTAACGGTCTTCCGACAGTGTCAACTGTTAGATCTTTTCTCAGATGATTCACGTTAAGTTATCCCGGTGTTCTCCCTGTTAGCGGAAGTATCTCTGCCTAACCGTTTGGCCGCACTTTACCGCCCTGTTGCCAGCTTCTGCCTGGTGATTAACCTCACAGTGGCCAGATAAGGATTCACGTGATTCCCTCACGGGAGGGGCTTTTACCCTCATAGTTCATTCAGTTGTCAAGGTTCGGAATCATTACCTTAGAGGTTCGGTAATCCTATTTGAATCACTTAATTCCTCTCGCGTTTACCCGGCGGGTTCCACGTTCGGGTAGGAATCGTTTGTCCGTTTTCAGCCCCTTTCAGGACTTATATGCTCGGAGACGCTGTCCCTAAAACCCCTGCTCCTGTGCAGCCGCACCTGAGCAGGCTCCTGCTTATGTTTGGCTTACGCCGCGACTTTCACAGGAAACGAGCCGCACCCAATGGCAGTTTGTCTCCCAAGTATACCATTAATCTGCTCGGCGACCTTCCCATTGGGGGCAAATTCACTATTTCCCATAGCAACGCGGTTCGAGAGCTGTTGATTGAGTCCAACCAAACTAGCGTCAAATTGATTTTCAACGGCAATGATGCCATTGTTTTGAAGAAAGGAATCCAAATTGTAGATTCATTTGGTCAGGTTGGGGACCGGAACCGCACTGGTGGTTGGGGTATGGGTGACTTTTCCACCCAGGATAATACCCTGCGGCGAAGACCGGAAGTCACTGTAGGAGACACTAACATTTTAGACCTATTTGAGCCGGAAATTCAATGGCGAAGTGTGGGTCGTGCTTTCTTGATTAGCCCGGACGGAAGGGATTTGGGTTACATTGACAACCAGTTTCCGGGTGAATATGTGGATTTGGACAACCCTGAAGAAGACGTTGTGGGCAAGGTAAAAGTTAAGCTGTACAATCGGCAAGATAACTTGATTCAGCTCTACTCATCTAATTTTGGTGTGGATAAACCGGTTCATATTGTTACGGATTTGACGGGACCATTTAATCCACCCCTTTCCCGGGAATCTCGTCCCGCTTACCTGAACCCTGCAATTTTGCCTGTCCAAGGGGTTATTTGGGGAGGTAGCACCGACGTCAACCTGTCTCAGGATGGAGATAACCCACTGGATAGCGACTATCTCAGGCAAGACCCAACTGTTCGAGCCGTTGGCTTCCGGGAAGGTCAAAGTGGCAGCAATTCGGGGAAAACCTGGGTTGTGATCCACGGCTGGAATGGGAACCTGGATGCGCAGGATTCACTGGCTGAATTGTTTGCAACGGTGACAGGGGCGGCGGATAGCCAAGACCGGGTCTTGGCATTGGATTGGCGAGAAGCGGCAAGGTCAGCTGGTTTTCCTGGTTTGGCCAATTTTCCTGCTGCCACCTGGATTACCCCGGTTGCCGAGTTCGCCGCCAGGGCTCTGCGGGAAAAATACCACGTGGCTCCATCGGACCTCATTTTAGTGGGTCACAGCCTTGGGTCTTATGTGGCTTCGGAAATTGGGAGAATCTACCGGGACGGTCTTTCGGTCATTCCTGGTAATGGTTACGGAGTGGAGACTATCATTGCCCTTGACCCGGCTTCAGCACTTACCATTCCCGGCAATGGGCCATACGATCTCGATGGCAGGGTAGAAGGGAACCAGGAACCTCAACCCCTCAATTCTGTTGCCAAATTTTCCAGGGCTTTCAATGGTGCCCGGAGCCTTGCTGGCAATCAGGGCTACGCTGTAACTGCTCACGAGGCTTTTCAAGTTCATTATAACTCGCTACTAGATGGTGGAGGCGAACATGAATGGGTTCCACGCACTTACGGCCACCTTTTGACCCACGGCATCGGACCGAACCGACCTAGTTTATTGGGCAGGTTATTTGGCTCCAGTACCTACGAATCAGTAGATAGCCTCAGGTTAGACCAGTTCCGAATCTTGGATAATCGGCAAGTTGGAGCTGGTGGTTATCGGGGCATTATCAAAGCCACTCGCTCCAATAATGAACCGATTCTGTTGATGGCTCAGGTGCCTGGTATAGATGGCACAGTCATCATTGGGGGCAATGAAGATGATGCCATCACCTGGAGCGGTCGGGTTTCTCTGACTCAAGGACCAGACTACCCTGTGAATCTGAATGTGAGCAACGATTGGATCGCCGGGGATGGAGGAAACGACACCTTGAAAGGCTTTGGGGGAAATGACACTCTCTTGGGTGGCTCTGGAGATGACCGGTTGTTAGGTGACTCTGGAGATGATCTGCTTGTGGGTGGGTCAGGGGATGACCTTCTCTTCGGCGGCTCTGGACAAGACACTTTCGTCATTGGGGATCCAGGCTTCAATGTGATTGAAGACTTCAGCTTAAGAAGGACGACCGATCTGATCGCTCTCACGGAAGGTCTCACCTACTTAAAACTTTCCTTCACCGATGTTAGTTCCTATCAATTCCGAGGAGGGACGGTAAATAACAGGGGTACTCTCATCAGCTCTGGGAGTGATTCTCTGGGCTTGGTCAGAAACATCAGTTCTTCTGACTTGGAATCCCATCTCTTTGTCCCCTACGAAGACATTGATTCGGTTGTAGTGGTCTAGTTATAGAGGGTTATGTAGGGGCTGGGGTTCCCGGTTCCCTACCCTTCTTATTAAAGATAAGGAGTTAAATATGCAGGTCAATTTGTTACTGATTGCTTTTCTGTTGCTAATATACTCTGCTGGTAGCTGGGTTCTCTTGTTCATCACAACTGAAGGATGGCCTGCTTTAATTCATATATTTAGCGCTCCTCTGTTCGTAGTCCCTACCTTGATTCCTATAGTGGGCCGCTTTTTCAGAGCAAGAGCCTACATACCCATGGAATCACTTGGGACTTATCTAAAGTTGATTGTGATTACTCTGATTTTTGTCGTACTGTTCAATTGGGGAGGATCTACGAGTGGTGGCAGAGGGGGCTACTTCTATGAGACTATTTTGGCAGGAAAACCAGGACAATATGGTTTTCTCTCCAATCGGGACATCCCTCTGATTCCCTTTATTATTACTAGACTTGCCTACCACGGTGTACTTTTAGTCTTTGCTATTTACATTGCCTTTATAGCGAAAAGGAGCTGAAATAGTTAGCAGTTATCAGTTATCAGTTACCAGTGACCATGAATTCATTGAGTAGGGTGGGCTTGGTGGGGCTAGTGGTTATCGGGGCATTATCAAAGCCACTCGCTCCAATAATGAACCGATTCTGTTGGTGGCTCAGGTGGCAGGTATAGATGGGACGGTAATCGTTGGAGGCAATGAAGATGATGCCATCACCTGGAGCGGTCGGGTTTCCCTGACTCAAGGACCAGACTACCCTGTGAATCTGAATGTGAGCAACGATTGGATCGCCGGGGATGGAGGAAACGACACCTTGAAAGGCTTTGGGGGAAATGACACTCTCTTGGGTGGCTCTGGAGATGACCGGTTGTTAGGTGACTCTGGAGATGACCTGCTTGTGGGTGGGTCAGGGGATGACCTTCTCTTCGGCGGCTCTGGACAAGACACTTTCGTCATTGGGGATCCAGGCTTCAATGTGATTGAAGACTTCAGCTTAAGAAGGACGACCGATCTGATCGTTCTCACGGAAGGTCTCACCTACTTAAAACTTTCCTTCACCGATGTTAGTTCCTATCAATTCCGAGGAGGGACGGTAAATAACAGGGGTACTCTCATCAGCTCTGGGAGTGATTCTCTGGGCTTGGTCAGAAACATCAGTTCTTCTGACTTGGAATCCCATCTCTTTGTCTCCTACTCCGACATTGATTCGGTTGTAGTGGTCTAGTTATAGAGGGTTATGTAGGGGCTGGGGTTCCCGGTTCCCTACCCTTCTTATTAAAGATAAGGAGTTTAATATGCAGGTCAATTTATTACTTATTGCTTTTCTATTGCTCATTTACTCTGCTGGTAGCTTGGTTCTCTTGATCGTTACATCTCGAGGATGGGCTATTTGGGCTCAACTATATAGCATTCCTGTGTTCCTAGTCACTGTACTGATTCCTATAGTGGGCCGCTTTTTCAGAGCAAGAGCCTACATACCCATGGAATTATTTTGGACTTACCTAAAGTTGATTGTGATTACTCAGATTGTTGTCCTACTGTTAAATGTGGGAAACTCCGGTAGTGGTGGCAGTGGGGGCTACTTCTATGAGACTATTTGGGGAAGAATATCAGGAGATTATTCTGGTATCTATAATGGGTACATCCCTGAGATTCCCTTTATTACTAGACTTGCCTACCACGGTGTACTTATAGCCTTTGCTATTTACATCGCCTTTATAGCCAAAAGGAGTTAAATATGCAGGTCAATTTGTTACTGATTGCTTTTCTATTGCTCGTTTACTCTGTCGGTAGTTTGGTTCTCTTTGTTATCACATCTGAAGGATGGGCTATTTGGGGTCAACTATATAGCGTTCCTCTGTTCTTGGTCACTATACTTATTCCTATAGTGGGCCGCTTTTTCAGAGCCTCTTCCTACATACCCATGGAATTATTTTGGACTTACCTAAAGTTGATTGTGATTACTCAGATTGTTGCCATACTGTTAAATGAGGGAAACTCAGGTAGTGGCCCATCGTACTACTTCGATCAGACTATTTGGGGAAGAATATCAGGAGATTACTCTGGCAAGGCATCCAATTCTGAGATTCCCTTTATTATTACTAGACTTGCTTACCACGGTGTACTTATAGCCTTTGCTATTTACATCGCCTTTATAGCCAAAAGGAGTTAAATATGCAGGTCAATTTGTTGCTGATTGCTTTTCTCTTGCTCATTTACTCTGCTGGTAGTTTTTTTCTCTTATTGATCACATCTGAGGGATGGCCTGCTTTATTTCATATATTTAGCGCTCCTCTGTTCGTAGTCCCTCCCTTTATTTCTATAATTGGCAGCTTTTTCAGAGCCGGAGCTTACATGCCCATGGAATTATTTTGGACTTATCTAAAGCTGATTGTGATTACTCAGATTGTTGCCCTACTGTTAAATGAGGGAGACTCAGGTAGTAGTAGCCCATCGTACTACTTCTATCAGACTATTTGGGGAAGAATATCAGGAGATTACTCTGGCAAGGTATCCGATTTTGAGATTCCCTTTATTGCTAGACTTGCTTACCTTACAAAACTAATTTTTTTATTAAACCGCAGAGACGCAGAGGACGCAGAGAGAAGAATTAGGAGAGATTATTAACTAATATTGTTAAGTATAGCAACCGCCGGAGAGATTGAAACAAATCCAGATGAGGATAACATCCCCAAACCCCACTAAAATACAGGGCGAACTGGAGAAGTAAAACCAGATGCTCTAAATTGTTTCAGCTGTAAGGGAGTGGGTTGATTAGCAGCAACGCTGATTCTAATGGCAAAATCGCTAACTCCTGGAGGTACTTCAGCAATAGATCCGACACGGGTACGGTTTTGGAGGACGGGATTACCATTGGCGTCGTAAATTCGACCATATACATCAGCATCATAGAGTGTCTTCCCTTTGGGGTTTTTCGCTTTCCCTGTCACCATATAACAGGTGGCTGATTGAGTGTAACCTCCACTGGTTACATTACCTTTAGCAAACTCAGGGGGACAGTTTTGGTAGGAAAGGTCGTATAATTTGATTTGGGTGAGGGCGTAAGCTTCCGGGGCGAATAGCAAACTGACAAGACAGAAAAGGCAAGAAATAAAAATTACGGTAATCGGTTCTAATCTCATGAATATCACTCCTTTGGGTATCTTTTGCTATTTTAGATTAATTGTTGCAGAGTTTGACTCATTATCTCTATGGGTACGGTTCGCCCCAACCATTTTTCTAAAGCTGCTGCACCCTGTCTGACGAGCATTTCCAGTCCATTGATAGGGATCGCCCCTCTTTTTTTGGCTCTGTACAGAAATTGAGTCTCGTTGGGGGTGTAGATTAAGTCGTAGGCGATCGCTCCAGGTTGTAGTTGGGCTATAGTTGTTTCATCTACAGGACATTGCTCTACCTGAGGGTACATACCAATAGGGGTAGCATTGATTAACAACTCTGTTTTGGCTACCAACCTGGGTAATTCCTCGTTGGAAACTACTCTAACTCTTCCTTCTAGGGGGGAGTTTTGCCAACTAGACCTAAATTGGTCTAATTTCGACCGATTGCGCCCCACGACGATAATTTCTGGGCATCCCAATGTACTACAGCCTACCACAACTGCTCGTGCTGCACCTCCATTACCCAGAATTACTGGAGTTATTTTACTCCAAGAGCGAGATATATGTTTCAAGGGAGCGCAAAATCCCTCTACATCTGTGTTGGTACCGCACCAACCTTTTTCACTCCACCAAACTGTGTTTACTGCACCAACCATTTGCGCTGACGGGGATATTTCCGTAAGTAGGGGGATAATGGATTGTTTGTGGGGAATAGTAATATTGAATCCCACTAAATTAATTGCGGTGAAACCGGCGATCGCCTTCTCTAAGTCTTCTCTTTTCACGGGGAAGGGGAGATAGACATAGTCTAGATTTAAATGGGCTATGGCTGCATTGTGCATTGCTGGAGAAAGGGAATGGGACACCGGATCGCCAATAACTCCTAGTAATTTCGTTTTACCTGTAATCATAAGGAAATCTTTATGAACCTATTGAATTAGTTTAATCTGGCAGCTATTGCTTCTCTTGCTTGTTCCTGATCGTCAAAGTGGATTTTTTCGGTCCCCAAAATCTGATAGTCTTCATGACCTTTTCCCGCAATTAAGACTCCGTCTCCTGGTTCTGCATTCCGAATAGCAGTTTCAATTGCCTTAGCGCGATCGCCTATAACTATGGGTTGGTAATTTGTGGTAATTCCTGCTACAATATCCTCTAATATCTTTTCTGGGTCTTCCGTGCGGGGGTTATCGGAAGTAACTACCACTATATCAGCTAATTCTGCTGCTATTTTACCCATCAAAGGACGTTTGGTGCGATCGCGATCGCCTCCACAACCAAAGACGCATATCATGTTACCCGAAATAAAGGGGCGGGATGCTCTGAGCAAATTATCTAAACTATCTGGGGTATGGGCATAATCCACAATCACACTAATATCCTGTTCTGGACTAATTTGCACCCGTTCCATTCTCCCGGGAACGCCGGAAAAGTTGGGTAAGTTGGTTAATATAGACTCTAAATCTAACCCAAAATGCAAAACAGTTCCTACCGCTGCCAAAAGATTAGCTAAATTGAATTGACCTACTAATGGGGAACTAAAAGGTGCGGCTCCTGTAGGAGAGTGCAATATTCCTTTTACTCCCGTGGGTGAGTAAATAAGGTTAGAAGTCCAGAGATCCGCCTTGGAGTCGTTGATACTATAACTCCAAACCTGATCCCTACTGAGATTTTTCAGTAAACGCTTCCCATAGAGATCATCTTGATTAATTATAGCGCGGGTTTTCAGATATTCTGGACTGAATAACTGGGCTTTAGCAGCGAAATAATCTTCCATATTGTGATGGTAGTCTAGGTGATCTTGAGTTAAATTGGTAAAGATACCCACTTCAAAAGCACAACCCAGCACCCGTCTTTGGGCTAAAGCGTGGGAGGAGACTTCCATGACCGCAAATTCACTACCTGCTTTGAAAGCTGCTGCCAGTTGTTCTTGCAACTGGAGGGCGAAAGGGGTAGTGTGGAGGGCAGTTTGAGCAAAACCAGGCCAACGAGTGTAGAGAGTTCCCAGGAGGGCTGTTGGTAATTGAGCATTAGTGAGGAAAAATTCGATTAAATGAGTGGTGGTGGTTTTGCCATTGGTTCCCGTAACACCGATTAATTTTAATTGTTGGGCCGGATAATTGAAGAATGCTCCTGCTACTGCTGCACAAGTGGCGATGGGATCTGGGGTGAAAATGATGCAGTTATCTGGTTCTGGGGGGAATTTAGCTGCTGCTGAGGGGGTTATGAGGGCGGCGATGGCACCTTTAGCCATGGCGCTTTGCCAAAACTCCCCTCCGTCTACCCGGGTTCCCGGTATACCGATAAATAAATCTCCTCTATCGCATTGGTTGGAATTAGTTTGAATGCCTTGCACTTCTAATTCTAGGGCGGGGTGTTGGGGTATGGGGACTATGGTGTCAACTTTGACCAATAACTCGCGCAGCTTCATGGAAACCTCTCTAGTACCTGTTTGTAGCTTGATATATGTTGTTACACATATTTTTGTAACATTCGTTCCAATAGTAGTACAGAAGCGCGAGGGTTGGGACGAGGTAAGATTTCTTCCCTGTCTCCCCGGAACCGGGTTAATACTGGAACTTCGTATTCATAGGCTGCAAACCAATCCTCTCTTGTGGTTATATCTCTTATCTCCAATTCTATGGCTAAGTTTTCCATTTGTCTTAATTTTTCTTCCAATCCTTCACAGAGGTGACAACCGGGTTTGCTATATAAGATGAGTTTCATGATTATTTAATGGTGATGTTTCACCCAGAGGCGCAGAGGCGCGGAGAGAGTAGAAGAGATAGGGGTTATGGGGAAATGTTACCATTAATGACAGTAATTGCTGTGCCACCAATAAGAATGTCATCTCCTTCAAAACACACTTTCACTTTACCATCTCTTCCTAGGGCTTCTCCTTGATATGCTGTATAAGTATCTCCTACATATGCTTTCAGGTTTGTGGCTTTAATATGGGCTGCTACTGCTGCATTACCGCTACCGCAGACTGGATCTTCATTCACTCCTAAAACTGGAGCAAAGGAACGCACTTGTATTGTACCATCTTGGTTAAAACCATAAACAGTAACTCCTACAATACCAGCTACATTACTCAAGGTTGTTAATTCAGAAAAATTAACCTGGAGTGAACTCACTAATTCTGGATTTTCGAGACGAGCAACTAACCAAATAGGTCCAACGTCAATGGATATGGGTTCTATAATATTGTTAGCAGGGATAGCTTGACCTAGCTCCTTGACTTCAATTTGAATATCCAGTAGCTTAGGTCTTGGAACGCGAGCGTAAATATTCCCTTCTTTATCTACTCTCAAGGGTATCACTCCCGCACCGCATTCCTGAGTAAAAGAAATCACATTCTTATTTATAATACCACTTTCCCTGACAGCGTGAGCGGAACCAATGGTAGGATGTCCTGCAAAGGGTAATTCTCGTTCGGGAGTGAAAATTCTTAAGCGATAATCAGCTATGGTAGAGGAACCGATAAAGGCAGTTTCGGAAAGGTTTGTCCAGTGAGCAATGCGCTGCATTTCCTCTTGAGTAAGTCCGTCTGCATTGAGAATTACAGCCAGGGGGTTACCGCGAAAAGGACGGGACGTGAAAACATCAACTTGCACAAAAGGTAATTGGTTCATTTCTCTATTATAATGTCTAATGGGTTAAACAACAACAAATGGAAAATGTTAAAATTTTACAATCACGCTATTTCTTGGAATACTCGTCGCGTCTGGATTACACTCTTAGAAAAAGAGATTGAATTTGAAGAAATTCGCTTGAAATTAGATGGGGAGCAAATGCAGCCCGATTTTCTGGCTATCAACCCCTTTCATCACGTCCCTGTTTTGGTAGATGATGACTTTAAGGTAGTGGAGTCTCTGGCAATTTTAGATTATTTGGAGGCAAAATATCCAGAACCAGCACTGTTACCGCGAGAACCTCAAAATTTAGCAGTGGTGCGCATGGTAGAAATGATAACAGTTAACGAACTGGTTCCAGGAATAATGCCCCTAATTCAACAAGTAATGGGTATTGGGGAACATTCCGAAGAAAGGCTGGAACAGTCACGGCAAAAGATAGCTACTGTATTGGCATTTTTTGAGAGTCATTTAGGAGATAACCCTTATTTTGGCAATACTTCCCTCTCCTTGGGAGATATTGTCGCCGGAACTTTAGTTATCCGGTTACCCAGTCTGGGTATTACCCTGGAGGAGTATCCTCAACTGCAAGGTTGGTGCCATCGTCTTAGCCAACGTTCTGCATGGCAGAAAACTGAACCCAGTCCCGAGGCAATTCAAGCTTTTATGTCAACGATGAAGAAGCTCATGAAAAAGCAACAACAATAGTAGTATTAGGCGATCGCCCAGCTTAGAATTGCGGACTAATGTATCAAACCCCTACAGGGTTTCAATTACTTATTGCTTGTTCAAAGAGCGGGCTGCGCGGGTCGCCATCTTTACCTATCCTTTGCGACCTTCCCCTGAGGGAGAAGAAATACAGCTGCCAAATTCAGTAATCCCTCCAACACTAGGTTATGATGCCCAGATAGTTTTTTCGGGGAACTCTCCTTGTTTCCAGTGGCGGTATACCTTAGTTGCCGCCCTAGTGAAGAAAGCAGATGAATTATCAACTGGTACCTGTCTTACTTCCTGAATTTTACCATCTTTCTTACTTAGTTCCAAACAGCCAATTTTCTCTTCACTAGGACCAAAGTTATAAATAACTTTCTTGTCATCTTCCCCTTCTTTCAAAATAAGAACGTAGAATGCCATGCTTCATTTCTCCTTTTAATTTAGACTATTCAGTAAGCTAAGGATTCCATATACGACCCGATCTGACTGTAGAATCATGAGCACTTCGATAGTTAGTATGAAATATGGACTCTAATTTTGACCTCATTTTCTATTGACACTCCCACAAAAACAAAATCACCATGCTGTAGTGCCCCATCTCGCTCCTGTTGCCTCAGGTATCCAGATTGCAGAATTATCAACCCTTTTCATTTTATTCTACATCTAAATCATTAGGTTACCACTCCCTCAATCTTTACAATAATCTCTCCGCTTCTACAGCATCTTCTACTCCTAAGAATTTTCTTGCTTGTCTGATTGTGAGGCACATCGATACCAATCCTGCACTTAATATAAACAAATTCAAAAAGAATAAAAGAACTATTGTATCTTCATCATCCTGCAATAATATACTAATATCAATGACCAGACTTACAGAATAAAAAAACATAGGCCACCAAAAATGTGTCTTAGCGCAGCTAATTATAGCTCCCAAAGGAATAAACAACCACAATATTAGATGAACCCAATATCTAGATTTGGCTGCATAAATTGCTTTGCGTCTCGATGAAAATGAAAAAAACTGGTTGGGAATGGGAGGGGGACTTGGCAGAGGGGGGGTGAATTATGAGAAAAAAGATTTTCCAACTCAGTTTCTGTCACAACAACCCAGTCATTCATCCCAGGCTTCCAAACAAGAGTAGTAGATTCGATTACCCCCTGCTCAATTAAAGATTTTATTTCTTCTGAATGGCGTAGAACCCTACAAATGTCTTCTTAGCGTAGTTTGGCAGATTTTGTTTTGCGTGTAATATCCTGAGAATCTCAACTTTATCCTCTATAGTGAGTCTAAATCATTTGCACAAGTACTAACAGTGGATTCCCCTTTTATCCCTGGCGGATGGTTCAAATTATTTAGGTTCTCGTTGACAAATATAATGCAACTTCTTGTACGTTTTAATCCGCAGTCCCGGTTTTAATTCATTATACTGGCGGCCTATTCCTGGATTGTTGGCAATTTGAGCTAAAGCCTCGAAAAGTTCTTGAATATATTTTTCCTCTGCCGTCGGGTATAGCGGGCAATACTCACCATATCTGCCTCTGCTTGTCGTGTCAAGGAATATTTACTCATCAGTTTGCACCAAGTCCAGGGAGCGGGCTTTAGCGATAATAGTTTCTGGGGTTGCACTCAACAAATATACCAAGTTCTGCCTCTTGCCAGCCGATGTCAATTTCCGAACGTAACCAATCTTGTTCAAGGTGGGTAAAATGCTCCTGCTCGTTCATCATGTGCAGTGCGGTGCTGATGACTTCGCTAGCATCGCGATACAAACCGCTGGAGATTTTTGCATTCACAAACTGTTCAAGTTCAGGGGCTAGGGATACATTCATTGTTACTCCTCTTTTCTTGTCAAGATTATATTCGATTAATTATTTCCTGTACAGCGATCGCACAAACCCCGAATCGTCACTTCATAGCTCTCTGCTAAATAGGGTAAATGTTCCAGGTTAAAGCTGTCAAAGGTATCCCAAGGTACATCTTTTATACTACCGCACTGACGACAGTGGAAGTGATGGTGGGGTTCTACGTTGGCATCGTAACGGGATACCCCCTCTTCTAGCAACACTTCTTTCACTAAGCCAACTTTGCGCAGTGCTTGGAGGGAAGTATAAACCGTCGCTTGAGAAGAGATGGGAAAATCCTGATTCAGATCCTTAAGAATTTGCTCCACCGTGGGGTGATCCCTGCGGGAGCAGAGATTGGCATAAACAGCAAACCGCTGGGGCGTTACTCTCAAGCCCTTGGATTTCAATCTATTGACAATGACGTCTCTCTGATTTTCCTTACTCATGGCTCCGCCCACGGATTTATATCTACTACTATCTTAGCTTTTCCTGGTCAATAGTGGCTAAATTTTAATAATTCTTAAAATTAGGTATTTCTTACTATTGACTTTTTCTGAGATTAGAATTATTCTGAGATAGTAGGAGCAAAAACGCTCCAGAATACTCATACAAGAAGGAGAAAGAGGAAAATGGCTCTAGATAAAGTACCCAACGTTGTCTTCAAGACCCGGGTTCGGGACGAGTCCGTCGGTGGACCCAACCCCTTTCGCTGGCAAGATCGCACTAGTGAGGAAATTTTTGGCGGCAAGCGGGTAGTTGTATTTTCACTTCCCGGTGCTTTCACCCCCACTTGTTCCTCCACTCACCTCCCCCGGTACGAGGAACTGTACGAGGAAATCAAAGCGCAAGGGGTTGACGAAGTTATCTGCTTATCCGTCAACGATGCTTTTGTCATGTTCCAATGGGGAAAACATCAAGGAGCGAGCAAAGTCTTCTTGCTACCTGACGGGAATGGCGATTTTAGCCGTCAAATGGGAATGTTAGTACAAAAAGATAATCTCGGTTTTGGCATGCGTTCCTGGCGCTATTCTATGGTAGTGAACGATGGTAACATTGAAAAGATGTTCGTGGAACCTGGATACGAAGATAACTGCCCTACGGATCCCTTTGAAGTCTCTGATGCAGATACTATGTTAGCATATCTCAAGGAAGCCAAAGCTTAGTAGCTCTGGATTTTCAACCGCAGATTTTCGCCGATATTCCTCAAAATGGGTATCGGTTTTTGCTATAAAATAAACCACTCCTTCCCCCCTTCGCGTCTTTGCCCTCGCCATCGCGGATGCCGAGGGCGAGACTATATTTTATTATTGGTTGCCAGATTTGGTATGGGTAATATGCAAGAGGCGATCGCCATTTCGTTGAAACTCATAAGACACTTGCTCAATCGTCACTTTATACCCTCTCGCACCTAATTCTTCTTTAATTGGTTCAAGATAAGGAGATGGTTTCCCAGTAAAATTCTTTAGTAGGGGAAACACCCGCACATCTTTGGCCACTCGACACATCTCTAAAATAGCAGCTAGATGAAAGTCTTCAGAAAACTGCTCCGAGTAAGTAAAGAGAAAGTGAGAACAAAGAGCAATGTCAAATTCACCTGTGGAGAAAGACAGCTCTGGTAAGGACTGGATTTGGTAACGTCCTTCTCTTATTCCTGGGGTAAAATCCTCCAAAAACCGGTTCATCGCTGCCATTCTCACTTGCCCCAAATGTTCGGGAGATATGAAATCTCCCCAGACAAACTTAGCAAAGTTTTCCTCCAAACCAGACATTATCATAGGATAAGTTGCTTGAATCCGCTTTTGGATATCTTCCACTGTAAATTGATAGATGGGATCGCAGGAAATAACTTTCCCCCCGGAACGAGTCATTTGCGCATTAAAGCTGGAAGGACCAGCTCCACAATCCAAAATTGACCTTTTGAAGTCATTGGGGGTTAAATTAAACATGTTGACGTATTCCTGGAAGGAACGTCCCCAGGGAACAACATTTTCGAGTTTAAACATTTTATAGCAATATCCGGTAGATTTTGGAATAAATCCTCGTAGGTTTGGGCAGTTTGCAAAGCTTGAACTACAATTGATAGGGGTTCGGCAAAAACTTGAGGCAAGTCTGCTTCACCGGGTAACCTGATCTGATAAGCCAATTGCTCCTTGGGTGGAGTAAACTGAGCATTAATTCCTGCTTTATTACCTCTCGGATCCATGCGATACCAGCCAATTTTGGGGAGGTAGAGGGCATTTAATCCATGCAGGCAGTAGGGTGGTCCATTGTCGTTGACACTTAATCTTTGATAGCAGAAACCTGTAGGAATGGCATTGGCTCTCAATAAAGCAGCAAGTAAATGACTTTTAGCATAGCAGTAGCCAGTTTTGGATGCCAATACTTCCGAAGCGCAACAGGTAACGGGGTTCATTTGATAGTCGAAACTGTGGCGAATTTCATCTCTAACCCACTCAAAACAAGCAAGGGCAATCCCCTCTACATTTTCCTTGCCCTCTGACAGGTACCCCGCTAACTTTAACACTGCTGTGTTTTGCCAATCAATAATTGTTGTTGCTTTCAGATATTCTGGGAACATTGTTGGAGTTTAAACATTTGGCTTTAATACCAAACAGATGCTAAGTTGAGGACAAATCCTGGTAAGACATCTTCTCCTGAGAGAGTTGCAGGAGATTGTAATACTTCAACCTCCTTTCCTAGGCGATAAATTTCCACCAAGCGCTTCTGGGGGTGGATTAACCAACCGAGTCGGACATTATTGATTATATACTCTTCCATTTTACCTTGGCTTTGCTTTAAACTCTCATGAGGAGAAATTAACTCCAAAACAAAATCGGGAGCAAGAGGAGGAAATTTCCGTTTTTGCTCTGGGGTTAGTTTATCCCATCTTTTTCTTTCAATCCAGGAAACATCAGGAGAGCGATTTGCCCCGTTGGGTAACTTGAAACCAGTAGAAGAATCAAATACTTCTCCTAACCGAGTTTCTCGATTCCAGATCACAAAATCAGCAGCAATTTCAGCATTACGATTTCCCGTTTCTCCCCCTGTCGGTGACATAATGATAATTTTTCCTTCCACATTTCGTTCAAATTTAAGATCGGGATTATACCGACACAGTTGATAAAATTGATCATCTGTGAGTTGGATGACAGAGTTTAAATCAATTGTAAAATTGGTCATTATTTGTCTTACCTCTTTTATAGCGTTACGAGGGTGGTTTGGGGTTATATAGCAATATTTGGGGTATTGCTATATCTCATATTATACCTGCCAGATTTTTATTCTTCTGGTTCCAGTCCAGCAGCTCGAAGTTGTTGCAACAGGTAATTTATCCCTACCACTACGCCTAAGAAACCTATGGGTAGATAGGAGGATGTCTCGAAGGGTACTTCTGTTAATACAAAGGAGTTTTGGAGATTTTCTTGTGTATCGGCGTTTATATCTACTAATAAGTCAGGGTAATCTATACCGAAAGAAGAAAATCCGTCAAATACATTACAGTTTAGCCACCTACACATAAAACGGTCTCTTCCATCATTTCTTAAATTGAATCGTTGTATGTTAGTTATCCCCCCCATTAGAGTATGTATCAAAAAATTCTAGCACATGATTTATGTTATTTCCTTTTCTATACCGCGAACTATTAGTGCCATCTGTAACAGTTATATCTAAGCTAGTAACATCAGAAGCAGTAAAATCTTGCCCACGCATCACATCAATATCTATCGTTCCCGTCGCCCTATGAATTACACTACTTCCCCCAACAATAGACAAACCTTCGGCTTCAGAAGTCCAACTGAAATTGAAAGTGATAGCAGTGGCAGGTTTTATCAGTAATAATTGACTCCCTGCTATTAGGGCTGCTAAAAGAGTTTTTTTCATGAGAATCTTCTCCTGATTTTCCTTGATTTTAGCTATTTGTAAGAATTTTGGCAAGCTGTCGTTTCCTTAGCTTTAGCCAAGTATTCGCCGCCGGATAAGTCTCTGGGCAACTTCATGCAGCAATTATCTCGTCATGCACAATATGTAAACGAATGAGTTTTGGGCAGGATAATAACACAGAATAGCATCTCTGAGCATTTCTCGTAGTTCGGGAATGGTGTTAGCCGCCTTAGCAACATATCCGCCTTCTGGATCGTTTTTAAAAAAAATATAGGAACCATTGCCCAAAGTCTGCCCTTCTGATATTGTGCACTATCTTTGATTATATTAGACATTGTAACACAATGGAACCAATTATTACAAAAATTGTCGGTTTAGTCCTCAAAGGGAATACCATGGAGCTGGGGAAAAGATTTACAGGAGTATATCCTTCTTCGGACCTCCTTTTTCCTTCCAGACTACCTCCTGAAAACCTTACAGTCTGTGTAGGGGCAGAGCCGTCGACCCAATAGGGAATGTTCCCAGATAAGAAGGTAGGGTGGGTAAGGTGAAAATATTTCTAACTTGGTTAAAATTAATATTGACCTTTCCCACCAGCAGCTGTATAATAATGAGGAGGTGCCTGGTGGGCAATGCCTACCAGGCCAGAATAGAGAGAAAATCAGTAAAAATGCTTATTGACAAATAACAATAAAATAGAGTAACATAAATGTTGCTGTACTTTTTACCCAGGATATCAGTCTTTACTATATGCTGCATTTCCGGGAGAGCTACTGCGAATAACTCGTCCGAGTTGAACTAGATGTGCGAGTTAAAACATCGCGGTTTTCGTTCTCCCGAAAGGTTATCATGAACTTAAGAGTAGCAAAAGCCCTGTTTAAAAGCTTCGTTTGGATCATGCTAACAATTTTATTTGGGTTGTTGCAGTTATGGTTGGTCTTGGGGTCATCTCTCCTGATTCGCACTTTTAATGTTTCTTATGAAAAAATTTTTTTGGATGGCGTATTGCTATTTTTTGTAACTGCTGTAGTTACCGCGCTTGCAACTGATTATTACTTCTCGGATCGCCCCTACCCAGGATGGGCAGAAACGATAATGTTTGCTTTTTTCCCTTTTGTGATTATTGTTCTATTCGTATGGTTATTTGGAATATGTCTGGGAAGAGAAGATCTAGACATTGATATTGAAGGTTTAAAAAATGTAGAGTATGCTGTTCTATTTATGACATTTATATATGCCATCGTAGTAAAATTTATTGAATTCTTTCACGAGGAGAATCTGAAAAAATGAACTTGTTTATCTATCAGTTTTTACTCCCCTTGCTAGCACTCAGCACATTTGCTTTCCTAGTAACTGCTGCAATTCTTTACTATAAAGAGCAAAAGTCAAATTATGAGATAGCTTGGGTTTATCAAGGAAATGCACTTCTTAATCTAAAGAGATATGAGGAAGCCCTGGAAAGTTATCAAAAGGCCATTGAACTCAATCCCCAGTTTGAGCTAGCTTGGCTATATCGAGGTTTTGCACTCCTTAATCTAGAGAGATACTCAGAAGCCCTGGAAAGTTATCAAAAGGCCATTGAACTCAATCCCCAGTCTGAGATAGCTTGGGTAAGTCGAGGGGCTGCACTCCTTAATCTAGAGAGATACTCAGAAGCCCTGGAAAGTTATCAAAAGGCCATTGACATCAACCCCCAGTCTGAGATAGCTTGGAGAAATCGAGGTTTTGCACTCCTTAATCTAGAGAAATATGAGGAAGCTCTTATGTCAAGCACTAACATGGAATCTCCTCAAAGATTTTGAGAAAGTTCAGAGATACAATTTTCCCTTTTCCCCTTTTTACTCAACAATGAAAATAACTGCCTGTATCACAGCAATGGTTTTAACTACGACATTTTGTGCCCCGCCGGCTCAAGCTGTCAGTAGTAATATTCTTGATGCGACATCAAATTTAATTGACTCAAGATATATAGATGAAACTGATATATCAATTGCTAAGTCTAAAAATCTTGAACCACAGTTAGCCCCAAATGACGAGATTGAAGATAAAGAAAACTACAGATACCAGTGAAATAATTTCATCCTCAACTTATAAGGCATATGATAGTTTAGTTCTCGCCCGCGCCGCAACTCAAGCTACTGGTAGTGTACGAAGATATAACTTTTTTTTCTCAACAGGAGGAGCACTATCTATACCTACAGATTCCTTTCCTCCCAATACCAACATCGTGAGATATACCCTAGAAGCTGAAGTTTTGATAAATGCATCTCCTGGAGATTCTTTCAATGAAACTGACATCGAAATTTCTAGTATTAGAATAGTGGAGTTCGAGGGAAATCACATTCGACATATAGGAAATTCAACGAGAGTTTTTTTTACTAATACAAGCGGATATATATCAGCAGATGGATTGAGCGCAAGATTTAATACAATAGTGCTAAAGACAAAGTACAGAACCATTTTTGGATGTAGAAGTATCATACTGGGAATCACAACTGACAGATGTCTTGAAGAATCCATTGTAGGCCCTGAAGGACGTACACTTGACACTAAGTCATTGTATCTGTATCGTCCTTCATCGTCATCTAATTGGATTGACATACACGTAACTCCTGCATCAGGTACTCGAACTCATTTACCGGGATTCCAAGAACAAGTACCATTTAAAAAACCAAATATATTTTTTCTTGGTGTTTTACAACTCGCGCTATTCATATACCTCAGCAGAGCGGAATGGGGATGGATAGCGCGCCCAAATCTCTTGAGATTTTTCCAAGTTTTGTATTATGATAGAAAGCACAAAGTCTGCATTGCCCACAAAAAAAATGATAGTTCTGGAGTTTAAGCTAAAAGGAAAGGAGTGACGCACTCACAGCTACCCTTCGGGTAGGCAATAGGCAACGAGCGTCGCCAAACGGCGAGGAGAACTTCATTCGAGGTACTCGGAAACTTTCCCCCTACTGCGTTTTATAGTGAGGTATGCGTCCAGCCCCACTTCAATTCATTGTACGTAGTTTTGAGAAAAAGATTGATGCAGCAATCAAACTAAAACCGCTGCGGTTATTATATGCCGGGGTAGCATAAGCTTAAAACTTTTACTATGCAAACAAATGTAAGCTATTAAATCTCTCTCTTCTCTCCCTGGGCCCTCTGGGCCTCTGCGGTTAATTTGGGTGGGCAATACCCACCCAACTAAATGTAAATTACAAGGATAAAAATCCTGACTCATCTTCCAAGACTAGGAAAGAGATAGATTCCGTGGTGTGCCAGATTTCACTATCCAGGGACTGCTCCTCCTGAACCGACACTCCAAACTCAGTGCTGGTGATACTGTCCAGACGGATATTGGCGGTATTTGGTCCGTAGTAGGAGCCTAGCTTGGCAATCACGGAAGGAGTAGAGTCGAACTCCTCAGAGAAGCTAACGGTGGAGCGAGAATGATTGTGTGCACGGCCAGTGGTACCCCCTTGTAGGAGGATGTCCCCATTTTCTGCCGCCCCCTGGTCAATGGCAAGCCAGCCGATAGTTTCCGTGGCATGACCACCATTATTACGGGCTTCTTCCTCCTGCATAGCTACCTGGAAGCTGTTAGAGGACTGCCCTTGAGTGCGAGTAGTCACCCAATCCCTTCCGTTAAAGGTTTGCACTTGGCTCAGGACAGTGGGGGTGCCGTCAAAGCCCGTCAGGTTAATAGTTTCAAAGCCTGCGGGGGTAAGGCGATTTGAGCTGTGTGTGCCTGCTGATATGCGGGTGCCATCGGAAAGAGTCCAGTCTCCCGCTTCCATGACTAGGTAGGAGACGGATTCATTCTTGTGCCAGCCGTCTTTGTAGTTGGGTTCCTGAAGTCGGAGTTGGAAGCTGTTGGAGCCAACGTTCTGAAGGCGGATAACAGCAGGATGCCGGCCTTCAAAGGTGGGATCGCTAACGATTACTACAGGGTTGATGTAGGATTCATTAAGGTTAATGGTTTGCCACTCATGATTCAGGTTGTTGAGGGTTCCATATTCGCCGATGATATTTTTGAGGTTTACTGTAATCGTAGCATCATCGGTTTCTGAACCGTCACTTGCCTGGACTGTTATAGAGAGAGTGGGGTTGTTTTCGTAATCTAAGTCATTACTGTCATTCACCATTAGCTGGTTGCCTTGGGCTCGAAGGCAGGAATGCCGTTGTTATTAGAGTCGAAGTTGTTGGTAATGGTGTAGGTGAGGTTATTTCCCTCAGCATCGGCTTCTAGTCGGCCAATTACAGTATTGTTGGGGCTGTTTTCCGCAAGGGTGAAGGTATAGTTATCGAAGATGGGAGCTTCATTTGTGTTCTGGATGCCGATTTCTTCATTGTGGGGGCTGTTTTCCGTGGAAGCATTATTGAAAGAATCATTTGTAAAGGGAGTGGCGAAGCCTACTACACCGGAAGAGAGGCGGTCAGCCACTGCGCTGCTGTTACCACCGTTACTACCCCAAGTAACCACAGAGCCATTCTCTTTCAGAGCTGCAAAAGCATTATCTGTAGAGAATATTTGGGTAACCCCCCCTGAGAGCCGGCTGGCCACGGAACTGCTGTTACCACCGAAGTGGCTGCTACCCCAAGTAACCACAGAGCCATCATTTTTCAGAGCTGCAAAGGCACTCAAGGTAGAGAATATTTGGGTAACCCCTTCTGTGAGTAAGCTGGCCACGGAGCGACTGTTACCACCGAAGCCACCCCAAGTAACCACAGAGCCATCATTTTTCAGGGCTGCAAAGGCACTCCCTGTAGAGAATATTTGGGTAACCCCTTCTGTGAGGCTCTCAGCCACTGCGCTGCTGTTACCACCGTTTGCAGGCCAACCCCAAGTAACCACAGAGCCATCATTTTTCAGGGCTGCAAAGGCAAACCCTGTAGAGAATATTTGGGTAACCCCTTCTGTGAGGCTCTCAGCCACTGCGCTGCTGTTACCACCGTTGATGTTGTCACCCCAAGTAACCACAGAGCCATCATTTTTCAGAGCTGCAAAGGCCCTCCTTGTAGAGAATATTTGGGTAACCCCTTCTGTGAGGCGGTCAGCCACTGCGCTGCTGTTACCACCGTTGGTGTTGCTACCCCAAGTAACCACAGAGCCATCATTTTTCAGAGCTGCAAAGGCAAACCCTGTAGAGAATATTTGGGTAACCCCCTGTGAGCTAGGCTGGCCACGGAGCTGCTGTTACCACCCCAGCTACCCCAAGTAACCACAGAGCCATCCTCTTTCAGGGCTGCAAAGGCAAACCCTGTAGAGAATATTTGGGTAACCCCCCCTGTGAGCCGGCTGGCCACGGAGCGACTGTTACCACCGAAGCTACCCCAAGTAACCACAGAGCCATCTTCTTTCAGGGCTGCAAAGGCACCCTCTGTGGAGAATATTTGGGTAACCCCTCCTTCGAGCCGACTGGCCACGGAGCTGCTGTTACCACCACCGGATTCGTCACCCCAAGTAACCACAGAGCCATCATTTTTCAGGGCTGCAAAGGCACCCTCTGTGGAGAATATTTGGGTAACCCCTCCTTCGAGCCGACTGGCCACGGAGCTGCTGTTACCACCACCGGATTCGTCACCCCAAGTAACCACGGAGCCATCGTCTTTCAGAGCTGCAAAGGCAAAATCATTTTTATACTCACCGTCACTTCTATCATAAGAACGACGGTTAGGAACAGCTGTCACTCCCTCAGCGGAGATAATCACCTCAGCCCTATCTTCCCCTGGAGTAAGACGGTAACTGCTTCTCGATTGAAGGATAGCCAGAATGTTGTCATAGGAATCTACCACCTCGTCAGCTAGAGTGGGGAGATTGAGAGTAGCTGTGGCGCTGCCAGCAGCAAAGGTGACAGTGAGGGTATTATTCTCTCCCAGGGATGCTGTGTAGTCGGCTCCGGCTTTAGCTGTGCCCTGGAGCAATAAGTTTACTGTCAACTCAGAATTCAGATTCCCTGTGCGGGTTAGGGTAAAAATACTAGGGGATAAGTCAGCTTCGCTGCCTGCTTGGGTTGCGCTGATAGATATGGAAGGAATTCCATTGAAAGAATCATCTGTAAAGGGGGTGGCGAAACCTACTACACCAGAAGAGAGGCTCTCAGCCACCCGGCTGCTGTTACCACCATCGCCACCCCAACCCCAAGTAACCACAGAGCCATCGGTTTTCAGAGCTGCAAAGGCATTATCTGTAGAGAATATTTGGGTAACCCCTTCTGTGAGGCGGTCAGCCACTGCGCTGCTGTTACCACCGGAGGGGCTGTTACCCCAAGTAACCACAGAGCCATCATTTTTCAGAGCTGCAAAGGCAGCGTATGTAGAGAATATTTGGGTAACCCCTTCTGTGAGGCTCTCAGACACGGAGCTGCTGTTACCACCGTAGTGGCTTAAACCCCAAGTAACCACAGAGCCATCATTTTTCAGAGCTGCAAAGGCAAACCCTGTAGAGAATATTTGGGTAACCCCTTCTGTGAGGCTCTCAGCCACTGCGCTGCTGTTACCACCGTTGGTGTTGTCACCCCAAGTAACCACAGAGCCATCATTTTTCAGAGCTGCAAAGGCCCTCCTTGTAGAGAATATTTGGGTAACCCCCTGAAAGTTGGTTGGCCACGGAGCTGCTGTTACCACCCCAGCTACCCCAAGTAACCACAGAGCCATCTTCTTTCAGGGCTGCAAAGGCAAACCCTGTAGAGAATATTTGGGTAACCCCTTCTGTGAGGCTCTCAGACACGGAGCTGCTGTTACCACGTAAGAGACCCCAAGTAACCACAGAGCCATCATTTTTCAGAGCTGCAAAGGCAAACCCTGTAGAGAATATTTGGGTAACCCCTTCTGTGAGGCTCTCAGACACGGAGCTGCTGTTACCACGTAAGAGACCCCAAGTAACCACGGAGCCATCATTTTTCAGAGCTGCAAAGGCAAACCCTGTAGAGAATATTTGGGTAACCCCTTCTGTGAGTAAGCTGGCCACGGAGCTGCTGTTACCACCGGAGCGGCTGCTACCCCAAGTAACCACAGAGCCATCATTTTTCAGAGCTGCAAAGGCATCCTGTGTAGAGAATATTTGGGTAACCCCCCCTGTGAGCCGGCTGGCCACGGAGCTGCTGTTACCACCGGAGCGGCTGCTACCCCAAGTAACCACGGAGCCATCATTTTTCAGAGCTGCAAAGGCAAACCCTGTAGAGAATATTTGGGTAACCCCCCCTGTGAGCCGGCTGGCCACGGAGCTGCTGTTACCACCGGAGCCACCCCAAGTAACCACAGAGCCATCCTCTTTCAGAACTGCAAAGGCACTCGTATTTTTATACTCACCACCACTTTTGCCCCAATAAGAACGACGGTTAGGAACAGCTGTCACTCCCTCAGCGGAGATAATCACCTTAGCCCGCCCCTTTCCTGGAGTAAGACTGTAACCTTCGCCCGATTGAAGGATAGCCAGAATGTTATCATAGGAATCTATCACGTTGTCTGATAGAGTGGGGAGATTGAGGGTAGCTGTGGCGCTGTCAGCAGCAAAGGTGACAGCGAGGGTATTATTCTCTCCTAGGGCTGCTGTGTAGTCGGCTCCGGCTTTAGCTGTGCCCTGGAGCAATAAGTTTACTGTCAACTCAGAATCCAGATTCCCTGTGCGGGTTAGGGTAAAAATACTAGGGGATAAGTCAGCTTCGCTGCCTGCTTGGGTTGCGCTGATAGATATAGAAGGAGTTGTCATATTTTCAAACCTCATAGATTATTTTCCACAAGTTTTATCTACCACCTATGTCGGTGTTTTGTCCAAGATATGACACGAATAACATTTTTTAACATTTTTTAACATTTTAGCCTCAGAAGGGTTAACAAAACTCAATTGCTCCAGAAAAGCCAGTCAGGCATACTAAATCATTTTTATACAAATTTTTGTATAAATATAACCAAAATATTTTTGTTATTCTACGCACTGCGCCTCTGCGGTTATTATATAATATACCCTAATATAGCAGCCCGTAACAAATGAAAATCCAAACCCCAGCATGGGTAAAACAGGCAGTTTTCTATCAAATATTTCCCGATCGCTTTGCCAAAAGTAACCAAAGAAGCCTAGAGCCTTGGTTAGCCAAACCCACAATAGGAGGATACAAGGGGGGAGATTTATGGAGTGCCATAGGTAAACTAGATTATTTAGTAGACTTAGGAATCAACGCTATCTACCTTACCCCCATTTTTCAATCCGCTGCCAATCACCGCTATCATACCCACGACTACTATCAGGTAGATCCCATGTTAGGAGGGAATAAAGCCTTCCATAGCTTCCTGAAAGCTGCTCATGACAGAAATATCAAAGTAATTTTGGACGGAGTATTTAACCACGCTAGCCGGGGCTTCTTCTTCTTCAACGATATCCTGGAAAATGGACCTCATTCCCCTTATATAGATTGGTTTACCATCTTAGATTGGCCATTATCAGCCTATGATGGTAACAAACCAGCTAATTATAGGGGTTGGGCGGATAATCGAGCCTTGCCCCAGTTTAATCATGATAATCCCCAAGTGCGAGCATATCTCATGGAGATTGGGGAATATTGGTGCAAACAAGGAATTGATGGTTGGAGGTTAGACGTAGCTCATGAAATCACAACCCCCGGTTTTTGGCAGGAATTTCGCCAGCGAATTAAAGCAATTAATCCAGACGCTTATATTGTGGGGGAAGTGTGGACAGATGCCCGAAAATGGTTAGATGGGAGTCAGTTTGACGGAGTCATGAACTACCTATTTGCAGGACCGACTATTGCTTTTGTGGGGGGCGATCGCGTCCTGAGAGAATATGTAGAGACGATTAAATACCCTGCTTACCCCCCTATCTCAGCATCGGAATATCGAACCAAAATGGAGGATTTATTAGCCCTATATCCTTGGGAAATACAACTAACTCAATTTAATTTACTCAATAGTCATGATACCGCAAGACTCCTAACTATTACAGGAGGCGATCGCACCAGTATGGAACTCGCAACTCTGCTCCTATGCACCTTTCCCGGTGCTCCCAGTATCTACTACGGAGATGAAGTGGGTTTACCAGGGGGTTTGGATCCCGATTGTCGTCGCAGCTTTCCCCCAGAAGCCCACTGGGATATATCCGTATTAGATTACCACAAAAAGCTCATTTCCTTACGTCATCAATACCCTGCTTTACGTACTGGTGCATATCAAGTTCTCTATGGAGAAGAAACCGTTTACGTTTTCGCCCGTATATTAGGAAGTGAAGAAATAATTGTTGCTGTCAATGTTGGTAAGAATACAGCCCATGTGTCCGTGCCAGCAAATCAACTGCAATCCTCTCCCCAGAGACTATTATATGGTAGGGGCAATATTTCTCTTCTGGGTGAAGGAGAATCGAAAAGACTTACTTTAAATCTCCCTCCCCGCACTGGTTTTATAGCAGTTATGGTAGTTATTATAGTCCATTTAATTCAAATAGCAAATATTTATATAGTGTGATCGCTAAATCTTCAAGTACACCTTTTTAATCTGGCAACAAACCTTTAGAAGCCAACCAATCCCGATTAAACAACCGAGACTGATATCTCCCTCCACCATCACACAATATAGTAACAATTGTGTGACCCGGACCCATTTGTTTCGCCAAAGCCACCGCAGCTCCTACATTAATACCTGTAGAACCCCCCAGAAAGAGTCCGTCTTTTTTTAGTAACTGATAAACCACCTTCACGCATAACTTATCGTCTACCTGAATAGCGTCGTCTATAGGAACATCTTCCATATTAGCCGTAATGCGACTATTGCCAATTCCTTCTGTAATGGATTTCCCTTCAGATTTCAATGTTCCAGTTTTAACGTAACTATACAATGCACTACCCATAGGATCAGCGACAACGCATTTAATAGCTGAATTTTTCTCCTTCAAAAACAAGGATACCCCAGCAAAAGTACCCCCCGTACCAGCAGAAGTTACCCAACCATCAATTTTACCCTCTGTCTGCTGCCAAATTTCCGCACCAGTTGTCTCGTAATGTGCTCTACGATTGGCTAAATTATCAAATTGATTCGCCCAAATAGCATTTTCCATTTCTTCAGCCAAACGCCCGGAAACTTTCACATAGTTATTGGGGTTCTTATAAGGTACCGCTGGTACAGTGCGAACTTCTGCACCTAAAGTTCTTAATGCATCCATTTTCTCCTGAGATTGGGTTTCCGGGATAATAATTAGACATTTATAACCCAAGGCATTGCAAATGTGAGCCAGCCCAATTCCTGTATTTCCAGCAGTTCCCTCCACTACTGTACCACCAGGTTTTAGCAAACCCTTCTTTTCTGCATCAGCTATCATGTACAAAGCAGCCCTATCTTTTACGGAACCTCCGGGATTGAGAAATTCTGCCTTACCCAAGATTTCACAGCCTGTTTCTTTACTAAAGCTATTCAAACGAATCAAGGGTGTATTCCCAATGGTACCAATAAAACCGTCTTTTATATTCATATATCTTAGAACTGACTTATTTAGGAGTAGGGAATTAGGGGAGGAGGAGAGCTGGGGAATTGGTTTGGCAAAAATATCCCCATCTCATTTTGACGCTCTCCCTACTTCTAGTAGGGAGATTCATAACGTATCCCTTACGGGATGGTTATTATCTTGTTTTCACAAGTTCCCAGGCTCACCACGTTAGCCAACATGGGCGTAGTGATATTTCCTTAAAACCTGCCGATTCAGGTGTTGGGCGTAAACTTTCCTCAAGTCCCCCGGTAGGTTTTAAAATCTTGTACTGACTAATTCTATCGTACCATATTCACGGCATTTTTAAATGCCGAGTCGTTCAACATCTCCTGTTTAAAAACAGGAGTTTTGAACATCCCGTGTTATTTGATAACCAATTCTCCCAATCACCCCATCCTCCTATCCTCCCATACTATTTGTTCGGTTGAGGAGTCATGCGCAGATAGGGTTTAATTTCATTAACCCCTTTGGGGAATTTCTTCCTCGCTTCTTCAGTGGAAATGGAAGGTACCACCACACAGTCTTCCCCATCTTTCCAGTTTACTGGAGTAGCAACTTGATGGTGATCCGTCAATTGCAAAGAATCAATTACCCGCAAAATTTCGTCAAAATTCCGCCCAGTGCTAGGAGGATAAGTAATAGTCAGGCGCAGTTTTTTGTCCGGATCGATGACAAAGACAGTTCTGACAGTCAAACTAGCGTTAGCTTTGGGGTGGATCATCCCGTAAAGATCGGAAACCTTGCGATCGCCATCGGCTATAATGGGATAATTGACAGTAGTATTCTGGGTTTCGTCAATATCTGCGATCCAACCTTTGTGAGACTCAGTGTCGTCAACACTCAGAGCGATAGTTTTGACGTTCCGCTTATCGAATTCGGGTTTCAGCTTTGCCACTTCCCCCAACTCAGTGGTACAAACGGGGGTATAATCGGCGGGGTGAGAGAAAAGCACTACCCAGCTATCTCCAGCCCACTTGTAGAAGGATATCTCCCCAGCGCTGGAAGCTTGAGTAAAGTCAGGTACAGTATCACCGAGTTGAAGAACCATAAAAATCTATTTCCTATCAATCTAAAAAAGAGCCACTGTATACTCTGACACAATTCACCCCCCGCTCCCTTCAGATTTTAGATTTTTATCACAATTGGGGGAATCATGAAGATAAAATGAGATAATCAAAAACAAAATTTAACCTTATCGGAAGTTATTTTGTCCCTGAGGAGGAAAATTCATGAAAAAATTGTCTGCCGTGATTGCAACTTTGGTCCTGTTCCTAGGTTGCTTAGGTATTTTTGCCCAACGGTCAGCCCAGGCAATGCCATGGGGCGAATTTATGGGGCAATCATCCCCAGTTTTGGGAGCTGTCATCTACCGTAACAAAGCCGATGCTAAACTGGGTACTGAATTCGGTCAAAAACTGGATCTGAATAACAGCGACGTGCGGGACTTTCGCTATTTGCGAGGCTTCTATCCTGGTTTGGCGGGTAAAATCGTTAAATACTCTCCTTTCGAGAAGGTGGAAGATGTGCTCAACATACCCGGATTGAGTGAACGTCAGCAAAAACTTCTGCAAGCTAATTTGGGCAAATTTACCGTTACCCCACCATCGGACATGTTTAACGAAGAAGACAATCGCTACAATATGGGTGTTTATTAAAAACCCTTGATCAACCTTTTCTTTTAGGGGCACGGCAATGCTGTGCTCCGCCCTGCACTAAGATTGCTTACTTTCGGAAAACACCCGTCATCTGAATTCCTGTAGTCAATAGCGCTAACAGCCCTAAACCAACCAAGAGGATATACACTACCCGTCCAGATGAACCTAAATAAGTGCCTTGATGGATATTTAAAAAGAATTTGGCTTGTTCACCAGATAAACCAAACCATGCTTTGCCAAGGCGATAGGTGATACCCGTTAATGCACTAACAAGTAAAGGTAAACAGAAAACTGGGGCTAAAAAACTATGCAGCAAACGAGGGTTAACTTTGACATACTTTGTTTATTATTTTGTAACATAACCAAGCCAGTAGCAATCATAACAGCTAATCCTAGACCTGTGAGCAATACATACACTGGTACCAGAGGCTTCCCTAAATATCTCGCCTCATGGATAAGCATCATGAAATCACCAAACTTATCCGATAAACCAAACCAGCTTCTTCCTATTCGATAAGCAAGACCAGTTAAGGCACTGAGTAATAGCGGTAAAAATAGGATTGGGGCAATTTTACGGTGTAATTTGCGTGCATTGTTCATTTTTGTCTTTACCTTTTTAGTTGTAGATAATCACGGGGAAGCCCTGTGTCTTTAGACCAGGGAGGAACCCCCGCCATTAATCAATGCCGGGGGGCGGTTTTAACCGCCGTCAAGCCCCCGGCCGGGGGTGGGGGAAATTGCTGTATCCCCCAAACCTCCAATTCGGTCGTAAAGTTGGCCTCGCCAAAGTTATCGGTCGGTACTGTCCAAGCCGCACTGCCTTGCCCCTCGTAGAGCTGTTTAACGACTTGGTTCTAGAGCCTGGAACTGGCAAGCATTCCAGGGTAGGAACTTTAACGCGGCAGGGTAACGTAGTTCTTGTAGAACTTAGGCTGGTCAGCTACCTAAATGTCTAGGGCATGAAGCCCCGTCTCTTTAGAGCGGGGTGCTGACGAATAGAAGCACCATTCGATAGGCTAACTGAGGTCTAATGGTAGCATCGTTAGTTAATATCGAGCGCGCCCTCGGCATCCGCGATGGCGAGGGTCCCTTTGGGAGCGCCTTTACCCATAGGTTAATATTACTGGAATTGATTAAGGAAAAAAGCCAACTTGTCTAAATCATCCCGGCCCTCTGAATTTGACGTCCTAGTAGTGGGTGCAGGTGCTGCTGGACTATACGCCTCACTGTGTCTACCAGAGCATTTGCGAGTCTGCTTAATTACCAAAGACACTTTAAAGGTGGGAGCAAGTGATTGGGCCCAAGGAGGTATTGCAGCAGCTATGGATCCAGCTGACTCGCTCCAACTGCATCAGGAAGATACAATCAGAGCAGGATGTGGTCTTTGCGAACCCATCGCTGTGAAATTTTTGGTGGAAAATGCTCCGGCTGCGATCCAGTCTCTCTTGGAAATGGGAGTGAAATTCGATACGTTATCCGGAAAGTTAGCAATGACGTTAGAAGCAGCCCACTCTCGACCCAGGGTTTTGCATGCAGCGGATACCACAGGTCGAGCTATCGTCAGCGTTCTCACTGCCAAAGTTTTAGAGCGTCCGAATATCCAAGTACTTTCTCAAGCATTTGCTTTAAATTTGTGGCTCAATGAGTCAACAGGACATTGTCAAGGTATTAGCCTGCTCTACCAAGGTCAAATAAGCTGGATCGCTGCGAGGGCAGTAATTTTGGCAACTGGGGGCGGCGGTCAAGTATTTGCTCAAACCACCAACCCCACGGTAAGTACAGGGGATGGAGTGGCGATCGCCTTCCGTGCTGGCGCCCTCCTGCGGGATTTGGAATTTGTGCAATTTCATCCCACTGCTTTAAGCAAACCCGGGGCACCGCGCTTTCTCATCAGCGAAGCGGTGCGGGGGGAAGGAGCACATCTGGTAGATGAACAAGGACATCGCTTTATGAGTGACTATCACCCAGCGAGGGAATTAGCACCTCGGGATGTAGTCAGTCGTGCAATCTTCAATCACTTGCAAAAAACCGCGAACACTTGCGTTTATCTGGACTTGCGACCTATTCCAGCCCAACGAATTTCCTATCGCTTTCCCAATATTATCCAGGTTTGTCAACAATGGGGTATCGATGTTTTCCAGGAGCGGATTCCTGTTACTCCTGCTGCTCATTATTGGATGGGAGGTATTGTGGTGGATACGGCTAATCGTACCTCCATTCCAGGTTTATATGCTATTGGAGAAACTGCTAGTACGGGAGTTCACGGTGCTAATCGCTTGGCTAGTAATTCTTTGTTAGAATGTTTGGTCTATGCTTCTCAATTGTCTCAAATTGAACTCCTAGAATATCCCCACCTGACAGCACCGCCCAGAGAGCGGGGAGAGCAGGAAACAGCTAATTTGGACCATGAAATAGAAAAGATTCTAGCCCTGCGGCAACAACTACCCACTCTCATGTGGCAAAGTGCAGGAATTTGTCGGCACCAAAGGGTTTTGGAGCAGGCGATCGCCCGAGTCTCTTCCTGGCGCTCTCAATTGGCTGAGTTTACTGTCACTCACTACTTAAATAAATTAGTAAAGTTAATAAATCTTAACTATAGTCACGAAGAATTGCGAATTTGTGCCGAGACCCTCAATCTTGTTGACGTGGCCTATTTAATCCTCAGAAGTGCTGCTTTTCGGACTGAAAGTCGTGGTGGTCATTATCGTACCGACTATCCTGCAACTGACACCCATTGGCAATGCCATACTGTAGTTAATAATAATAATTTACATAAAATAAATAATAAATAGTAGGGGCGCAAGGCATGCGCCCTCTAATGCAAAGTATATTTGAAATTCATCTCTCCCTGATAGCCAGACAATTTTGCTAACTCTTTTAAGATTTTAAGACCAGGATATTGCTGTCCTTGGATCTCCCAAGTGGGGTAAGATTTAATCCCTACTTGGTTACACAGCTGAGGCTGGGCTGCCTTACCTTGGGGAGCGCATTCGATATAATTAATTTCTTGGAGGGCTTTTTTACCGAAGAGCTGTTTTTGCTCGTAACAGTGAGGACACCAGTAAGCGCCGTACATTTTCGCTCCCACGGAGGTAAGATGTTTCGCTAAAGCTATTTCTGCTGCTCCTGATTTCGTTGTAATATCCCAACCATAGGGTGCTTCAGGCTGAGTTTTTGCTTTGGGTATGACAGTTATATCTGCGATGGGTTGCCATTGAGTAGCATTTATTGCTAAAGTACCCACTAGAGTAACCATGGCTACGATAATCCCAGTAAAGAAAATTTGACCGATGTCTTCCCAGTCATTACCGAAAATAGTTAGCATCAAGAGACTGAGGCAAAATATAGCAGAACCTATGCAGTAATAACAGACGGTGTTCAGCTCAGAAAACAAGATGTACATGAGATAACCGCTGAAAACTGCCATAGAGGTAGCCCCAATCAACAGCAGTAACCAAGTGGAGTTTTCTAGTTGGATTCTGAATCTTTTGTTATTCTCAGATTTAACAAGTAAAGGAGCGAGGGAAACAGTAGCCATACCAGTATATGCTAGAGAGCCAAACAGGCTGAGGGGCAAACCGAAAACAGAACCATAACGACTGTCTAGAACACTGTTACAACCAGCAGTAGCCACCGCGTCGGCGCTACAAACTACCTGTCCCCCAGTCAATTTTGTCCAAGTTAGATAGGCGGTGAGCAAGGCACCTACAATAGCGATCGCCCCTATTAAAGGGCGAGACCAGCGATAAATCCAGGGTTGAGAACGTCGGCGTATCATAATTATCTATTTTAATTACTTATAGCAGGGGAAGTATTAGCTGCTTCCACCAATTGGGAGACTCGCAGGGGATCAATTGGTTCTGTTAAGTCCCCTCCCCGTTTGAGAGAACTAGCAACAATGGCTCCATCTGCTGTTTCCATGAGCTGACCGATATTTTCCCAGTCCGCGCCGCTGCCGATAAACACTGGGGTTGCTCCCGCTGCGGCTGTGGCTAATTCTAAATCTTCTCTGGTGGGAGGGCTGCCTGTTGCCAAACCAGATATAATTACCCCATCTGCTAAACCCCTTCCGATGGTATCTTTGACTGCTATGGTTAGGTTTTGGTTGGCTAGAGGGCGGGCGTGTTTCACCAGTACATCTGCTAAAATTGCCACATCGCTACCCAGTTCCCGGCGATAGCGCAGCAGTTGATTTGCAGATCCTTCAATCAAACCCTGATCTGTAGCCATTACCCCGGTGAGGACATTAACCCTAATGAACGCAGCCCCAACGCAGTGGGCGATCGCCATAGCACTGCAACCATCATTGCGCAAAACATTGATTCCGATGGGCACAGTTACTAGATTAAAGATGCGATCCACAATTAAAGTCATGGCGCTCACTACTGCTGGATCTACTCTCTCTTTTGTAAAAGGAGCGTCAAAAAAATTTTCTACTATAATCCCATCTACACCCCCCGCAGCCAAGGCAGTTGCTTCTTGTTCTGCTCTCTCGATTACTGCTTTTAAGTTTCCTCCCCAACGGGCTGATGCGGGTAAGGGCAAAAGATGAACGACGCCGATTATGGGCTTGGTTGTGTTAAAAATTCTCTCTATGTCCACTTAGTCTACTCAATACCTTTACAGTTACCAGTTATCAGTTACCAGTAACCAGTAACCAGTGACCAGTTATTTCACAATTTTCTCCGTCACAAAAAAAATGAGAAATTTTTAAATTCCTTGTACTTAGCTAGTTTTAGCTTCGTCACTTGTTAATTTTTTCCGAATCTGTTACATTATCTAAACAAACTGCAAAATTTAATTATAGTGCATGGGCAACAAGCCAACAATTGCTATTTCTCACTTAGGGTGCGAAAAAAATCGCATTGATTCAGAACACATGCTAGGGCTGCTGGCGAACGCTGGCTATCCTGTGGATGGGAATGAAAAATTAGCAGATTTAGTCATCGTTAATACCTGTAGTTTTATTCAAGCTGCCCGGGAAGAGTCAGTGCGGACTCTGGTAGAATTGGCAGCAGCGAACAAAAAAATCATTATTGCTGGGTGTATGGCGCAGCACTTCCAGGAACAACTGCTGGAGGAGTTACCGGAAGCGGTAGCTCTGGTGGGAACGGGAGATTATCAGAACATTGTCCAAACCATCCAACGAGTGGAAGCTGGAGAAAGGGTTAAAGAGATTTCTGCCGTACCTACTTATATTGCTGACGAATCCACCCCCCGCTATCGTACCACTAACGAAGCAGTAGCTTACTTGAGGGTAGCTGAGGGCTGCGATTATGGCTGCTCTTTTTGCATTATTCCTAAGCTGAGAGGGAAACAGCGCTCCCGCCCTATTGAGTCTATTGTTGCCGAAGCAGAGCAGCTGGCAGCTCAGGGAGTGGAAGAAATAATTCTCATCTCCCAAATTACTACCAATTACGGTTTGGATTTGTACGGGGAGCCAAAATTAGCAGAATTACTGCTCCAGTTGGGGAAAGTGGATGTGCCTTGGATTCGCATTCACTACGCTTATCCTACTGGATTGACTGACAAAGTTCTAACTGCTATTAGGGAAACCCCTAACATCCTTCCCTATCTGGATTTACCTCTCCAGCACTCTCACCCGGAAATTCTCAGGAGCATGAATCGTCCGGCGTCGGGGCGGGTTAATGATCAGATTATTGAAAAAATCAAACAAATATTGCCCGGCGCCATTTTGCGCACCACATTTATTGTGGGTTTTCCAGGAGAAACAAACCAACATTTCCAACATCTGTTACAATTTGTAAAGAGGCACGAATTTGATCATGTAGGAGTCTTTACCTTCTCCTCGGAGGATGAGACAGCTGCATCTAGTCTGCCGAATCCAGTTCCCCAAACTATCATGGATCAACGTCGAGATACCTTGATGGCAGTCCAACAACCAATCGCAGCTCGGAAAAACCAAGCTATGGTGGGAAAAACAGTCCCGGTGCTAATCGAGCAGGGAAATCCCCAAACAGGGGAGGCCATCGGTCGTAGCCATCGCTTTGCCCCTGAGGTAGATGGGTTGGTTTATGTTAAAGGTGGTGCGGAATATTTGGCTTCAATCGTGTCAGTGAAAATTACGGCTGCTGACGTTTATGATTTAAAAGGTGAAGTAGTGACGTAATATTAAGTGTAAAAACTGAAGCAAAGACAAAGTAAAGGAAGAAAAAATAACTAATGACAATTTCCTTCGACAGCTTAGGACTATCCGAAGAGCGAGTTGCACAACTAGAATCTTTAGGTTTTGAGACTCCCACTTCTATTCAAGCCCAGGCAATTCCCCATATTTTAGAGGGGCGAGATATAGTAGGTCAATCCCAAACGGGAACTGGGAAAACAGCAGCCTATTCTTTACCCATCTTAGAACAGATAGATATCGAGAATCGTGGGGTACAAGCACTGATTCTGACCCCAACTCGGGAGTTAGCGCAACAAGTTGCTAAGGCAATTAAGGACTTCTCGTGGAATCGCCGACTCTACGTTCTCACTGTTTATGGGGGTCAATCTATTGACAGGCAAATTCGCAGCTTGCACCGGGGTGTTCAATTAGTTGTGGGAACTCCAGGACGAATTATTGATCTGTTGGACAGGGGCCAGTTAAATTTAGAGCAGTTGCGTTGGGCAGTGTTGGATGAAGCCGATGAAATGTTGAGCATGGGCTTCATCGACGATGTGAAGACAATTCTCTCCCAAACACCTAGCGATCGCCAAACTTCTTGTTTCTCCGCCACTATGCCCTGGGCAATTCGGGAGTTGATTGACCAATTTTTATCGGATCCGGTTACGGTTAAGGTAGCTCAACAAAAAGCAGCACCAGCAAAAATAGAGCAGCATGTCTATATGGTGCCTCGCGGTTGGTCTAAGTTAAAGGTGCTCCAACCCATTTTAGAGGGAGAAAATCTGGAGTCGGCAATTATTTTTGTCCGCACTAAGCAAACCGCTGCTGAATTAACTTCTAAGTTACAGGAAGAGGACCAAAGTGCAGATGAGTATCACGGTAACCTTTCCCAAATACAACGGGAACGACTGGTACACCGCTTTCGGGAAGGGAAAATTCGGTTGGTAGTAGCTACGGATATTGCCGCCCGGGGTCTGGATGTGCAAAACTTGAGCCACGTGATTAACTTCGACCTGCCAGATAATGCGGAAACTTACATCCACCGCATCGGTCGCACAGGTCGCGCTGGGAAGACGGGAAAGGCAATCTCTTTGATTCAACCCATGGATCGCCGCATGCTGCGGCAAATTGAGCGGCGGGTACGGCAAAGTCTCAAGGTCTGTAAAATTCCTAGTCGCGCCGAAGTGGAAGCCAAACGACTGGCTAAATTGCAAGCACAAATTCAGGAAACTTTGACGGGAGAAAGGATGGCATCATTTCTTCCCTTGGTAAATAAGTTAGGTGATGAATATGATGCTCATGCCATTGCAGCTGCTGCTTTACAAATGGTTTATGACCAAAATTGCCCCAGCTGGATGAAAGGTGATTGGGAAGTTCCCGGCTCCACAGTACCTAAACCAATTAAGCGTAAGTTTAATCGCTCCTCTGAGAGAGCACTGATGTACTGAAATAATTGTAGGGGCGGGGTTTTCCCGCCCTAGTTGCATTAAACAATGGCAATTACCATAACTAATACAATAAAATAACTTTTATCAATAGAAGTGGTTGCAATCTTAACCCCAAACTTAACCCATAACTACTGGCCTGGTTTAATCGAGGCTTATCGCTCCTTTCTCCCCGTAAGTAGTTCTACCCCAGTGGTGACTCTGCTGGAAGGGAATACTCCTCTCATACCTGTTTCGGCCATCGCAAGTCAAGTGGGTCGGGGAGTTAAGGTGTACGTTAAATTCGACAGTCTCAACCCCACTGGCAGTTTTAAGGACAGGGGTATGACTCTGGCGATTTCTAAGGCGAAGGAAGAGGGGGCTGAGGCGGTAATTTGTGCTAGTACGGGGAATACTTCAGCTTCGGCAGCAGCTTACGCCAGCCGTGCAGGAATGCAGGCTTTTGTTATTATTCCCGAAGGCTATGTAGCTCTAGGTAAATTAGCTCAGGCTTTGCTTTATGGAGCACAGGTGATTGCTATTAAGGGTAATTTTGACACTGCTTTACAAATTGTCCGGGATATATCTGCTAATTATCCAGTAACTTTGGTAAATTCCTTAAACCCCTATCGTTTAGAAGGGCAAAAAACTGGCGCTTTTGAGGTTGTGGATAGTTTGAGGAGTGCACCGGATTGGTTGTGCATTCCTGTGGGCAATGCGGGGAATATTTCTGCCTATTGGATGGGATTTTGTCAATACCGAGAGGCAGGGAAGTGCCGTCGCCTCCCCCAAATGATGGGTTTTCAAGCTGCAGGAGCTGCCCCTTTGGTACAGGGAAAACCTGTTGCTGCACCAGAAACTATTGCTACGGCAATCCGCATTGGTAACCCGGCGAGTTGGGATAAGGCGATCGCAGCAGCTAATGCTAGTAAAGGGGAATTTAATTCGGTTACGGACGAAGATATTTTAGCAGCTTATCGCTTATTGGCGTCTCAGGAAGGGATTTTCTGCGAACCTGCTAGTGCTATTTCTGTTGCGGGTTTGTTACAATTGAAGGAGAGGGTTCCCTCTGGTGCTACGGTGGTGTGTGTGGTTACTGGGAATGGACTGAAAGACCCTGATTGTGCTATTAACCATAGTAAGAATGGGGTTAAGTCTTCGGTTGCTCCAGATTTGGAGGCGATGGCTAAGGTTATGGGATTTTGATTGTGTTTCACGCAGAGGCGCAGAGACGCAGAGGGAGGTTTTCATTTTATGATACTATTGTGGTAGACTGGATTTGTGGCAATTTTTTGATTGTGTTTCGCCCACACAAAGGCGCAAAGAGAAGAGGAGGAGAAAAAATGGTGTTTAGAGCAGGGGATAGGTTGACAAATCGTCCCTATGAAATTAAAAAGGAAATAGGGATGGATTATACTAGGTTGCGGGATTTATTAGCAGCGGGGAAGTGGAAAAAGGCGAACTGGGAAACAGGTCAGGTCATATTACGTGCTGCTAACCGAGAGGAAGAAGGTTGGTTGAGATATGAAGACATAGAAAAGTTTCCCAAAACCGACTTTCGCACTATGGACGATTTGTGGGTGGAATATTCCTCTGGGTGCTTCGGTTTTAGCGTTCAGAAGCGTATCTGGGAAAGATTGGGTGGAACCTAGGAGTGGGATTATGGAATAGCGAAAAAGTTGGGCGTAGATATTGGGTGGAGACGAGAAGAGTCATGGATAGACTACAAAGATTTCGTGTTCGATATTAATGCACCACATGGACACCTACCAAGCGTATGTATATTTTTTCATAATAGTAATAATTTTACTAACTATAGTCAATTAGTATGGAAATGCTATTTTAAGTTATTAATTAAGGATATCGCTTAGTTAACCACAGAGGAACTTAACCGTTTATTAGAAACCGTTTATTTGCAGCGTTCGCCCCCCAACGCTCGTCGTCTCTTGGAAGCACTAGAGCAGTCTCAATAGTGGGATAAGGAAGAACCACCTTCCCCTCATACTTTAGAAGAACTGTCCTCGGAGTTGGGTATTGAAAGATAAGAGAAAAAAAACAAAACCCAATCTTTCCAGGTTACCAAAATTAGAGATACCTTCTCGATATCCTCTTTTCACCAACCGTTTTCGGGAAGATTGTCGTTGGTGGCACAGAACCGACAAACAAAAAGCCGATAAAGTATTCGATCTCGTCACAGCAGTCATGAAAGACCCCTTCCACAGTGTCGGATACTTTCCTACTAACTGCTTGTTACAAGGAACGGTAATATGGTAGCAATAATTAGATTGAAAAAAAGAGGTTTACGAGACGTGGGTTTATGCTATAGTAGATTTTTTTGATTAAACCACAGAAGCGCAGAGGTGCAGAGAATGAGAACTACTGAACTAGCTACTCTAGCAACTGATATAATGAGCAAAAGTAGCTGCGAATATGGAGATATCAGGTTATGCAACTATCGTACTCAAAACCTGACGGCACGGGATCGCTCCCTAGCTAACCTTTCTGACAACGTCAGTTCCGGTTTCGGGGTGCGAGTACTGAAAGACGGGGCTTGGGGTTTTGCAGCTAGTTACAGCTTGACAACAGCTGAGGTAAAGAGAATAGTTGCTTTAGCTATAGAAACCGCCAAAGGTAGTGGTCTCTCTAACCAAGAACCTGTACGGTTAGTTCCTGTCCCAGCCTATCAAGATAAGTATACCACACCCATAAAAATTAACCCTTTTGAAGTCTCTATAGAAGAGAAAGCCGAGTTGCTCCTACATATTAACGAGAAGTTGTTGGCTTTTGGGGAACGGGGGATTAAAAAAGCTTATTCCTTCCTGCGGTTAGGGAAGGAAGACAAGACTTTTGCTTCTACAGAAGGTTCCCTCATAGAACAGATAATATACCGCAGTTATCCCGGGTTTGGTTGCACAGCTTTGGGAAACGGAGACGCTCAAAGTCGCAGTTACGATCGTCCTCCTTTAAACTTAGGTTACGAACATATTGATAAGTCCGATTTATTAGCTAATGTAAATAGGGTAGCCGAAGAAGCCATCGAAAAAGTCCGAGCACCAGACGGTCCTAGTAATATACACAGTAATATTATTCTCCAACCCACGAACCTATGGCTCACGATCCACGAGTCCGTAGGACACCCCACAGAACTAGACCGGGTTTACGGTTATGAAGCCAACTTTGCTGGAACTAGCTTTGCCACAACAGAGAAATTGGGTAAATTGCAATATGGAGCACCCTGGATTAATTTGGTAGCCGATCGCACTCAACCAGGGGGACGAGGAACCACAGGTTATGATGATGAAGGAGTGAAAGCACAACGGTGGTATGTGGTGAAAGAGGGGATATTAGTAGATTATCTCACTGATAGAGAGACTGCCTATCGTTTAGGTAGAGGAAGTAGCAACGGTAGTGCTTATGCTGATAATTGGGCAAGTCCACCTATGGTGCGCATTCCTAATTTGGGGTTAGAACCAGGAGTTCCAGGAGGGAGTCATACTGCGACTTTAGAGGAGATGATTGCGGATACAGAAGAGGGGATTTTAATCGACGGTATGGGGAGCTTTTCTATCGACCAACAGCGACGCAACTTCCAGTTTGGCGGGGATGCTTTTTGGCAGGTTAAAAAGGGTAAAGTGGTGGGGATGTTGAAGAATGTTACTTATCATAGCAATACTGTTGATTTTTGGAACAGTGTCGATGCCATCGGCCCTAGGACAGAGTTGCAACAGTGTGGTACTAATATGTGTGGTAAAGGGGAACCTATGCAACTAGCCCAAATGACCCATGGTTGTGTACCTGTGCGGGTGAGGGATATTAAAATTGGTCTATTTTCATAACATAACATAAGTTTTTATACTAGAATTTATTAAGTGCCACTACAGAAACCAACACCCTAAATATTACTTAAAAAGAGTAAACTTTACCATCCATTAGCAGTCGTGTAATACCCTTACCTTGGAGATGAGAAGAAGTTTTCGCAAACATTCCACCATCGGTGATTTTAATTACCCGTTGGGAACGATTGGAAAAACGTCGGGCTACCTTGTGGTTCTCAAAAATAGGCAGGGTTTTCTGCTGCACTTCTTGTGGAGGTATTTTTCCCAGATCGCCAAATTCTTTTAGGGGTCGGACGATTAACTCTGCCCTGCGGTCAATGACCACATAGCAAATATTGGGAAAAGTTGCTTTTGCTAAGGGCAAAACTTGAAAATCAGAGTTACTAAGTTGGGGGAGGGGTTCTTCTTCCCAGTCTTCCTCGTCGCTATCTTCTAAATCCTCTTCATCTTCGTTCAAATCTCCCAAATCTTCCCCAAGTAGCTCCTGGAGTGCCGCCACATCTACCATAGGTCCATGCTCATCCTCTTTGGTATCTTCGTTCTTTCCAGAAAACAAATTGAGCTGCTTTGCCGCAGTAACTGTATTGACTGGTTGTGGTTTGGCCTTCTCTTGTAGGATTGGAGTTTCAGTTTTCTTTTTCTGGGAACGAGAGCGACGCCGGGGAGCGGCTGGCAATTTACTCTTCTCAGTTGGCTTATCTGATTCGTCGGAATCCAGGGATGATTCACTGCGGTTGACTGCGCGATTCATCCGCTTTTGCTGAATTAATTCATCGTACTCCAAATCAGACAAGTTAGTCTTGAGAAAACGGCTAATAGTAGAGCTACTGACCTGATAAAGTTTTGCTAGAGTGGAGGTTGTTTCTCCTGAGCTGCGATAGAGCTGTATAATCCTTTCTTTGTCTTCATCAGATAATTTTCTTGGCATGGCTTAATCAATAACCCCCAACTCAGCCCAATCTTAGTTACAAGAACAGCTTCTTCTATTATATAGGATTTTTGTCATTTTGACACGACCATGGATTCTTAGTTCAATTAGTCAACTTAAAACTTGATACCTCGTGGTTTCGAGCTCAGAGGTAGTTCTCTCCCTAAGCGTTACTTTCCCCGGGGCACGGGGTAGTTGGATCACCCCAAAATTTGCAGTTAAAAAGCTGTCGTATCTAGCTCCTAAGCTGCGGTCACTTCGTGAGCGCTTTGCGGCACGCCGCCGGTTCTATAACCCAGGATAATTTTTCCAGAGCGCGGCTCTCAACTGCGAAATAACCTGGAATATTGGGTTTCATGGCTCATACTTGCCAATGCCAGGCCCCAACTGCAACATCAATTCCACCGCTCTAATGAGTCAAAAATGGTATCCTGTGCTCTTTTGATGGGATGAGTGCGTTCTTCAGCCGTCAGGGAGGTGGTCCGGCTGTTTGTGGGGTAAACGGTGAGTAAAAACCAGCATTAAGGGAGGAGTTTAAGGCTTTTGTTGTTGTCTTTGCAGTTGGAGCATTGCATCTTGAATCCGCTTAATTAAATTGGGATCGGCTTCCAAGTTACTCATAATAGCGTTGAAACGATCCACAGTCAGACCGCTATTTTCCACAATTTCTTTGCAGATTCTACAGTAGTCCGCAGCAATAGTGCGAGCTTCTTCGGGAAGGTTATTTAAGCTGTTGAGGTCATTGCAAGGAATATTTGGTGGCGGTGCCCCTATAATTTGCTTAATGTCATCATAAGCTTTTTGGCGAGAAGGTTCCATTTGGAGCACTGCGTCGGCAAAGTTGGTGATATCTTCATTGCTGATATTTTGCCCCTGAGCAGCAGCATTTCCCGATACCATAACCATAGTAGTAAGAAGACTCATAATGAGTACAGGACGGGTGGTTTTCCTCAAGTAGTAGTGAAAGGTGAACATAATTCGTCTTGATGGCAAACTAACTCCATCCCCGGCAAAAGTGTTAAAGGAAAAGGGTCTTTTCCAATATTTGACTTATTTGGGCCGAGGAGGCTCTAGTTTATGAGAATGATATTAGACATTACTTGTTCCAGCTGTTTTGTGGATCAAAGAGCTGACAAAGGCGGATAATGTGAGGAAAGAGGGTTTCTTGGGTTTGGGCACCTCCCTTGAGGCTAAATTCTAATTCAAGTAGGATTGGGAGAGCCTCCAGAAGCTGTGAAGAGGAGAGGGATTGGAGGGACTTACGCAGGTAGTAAATGCGGTTAGGATTGCCTATTTCTGCTGCTGTGGCGATGGCTTTGTTGTCTCGCTCTCCTTCTTCCATCATCAATTTGACGATCCCCCAGGTGCGAAACTGTCCCACCAGGGTGGCCACAATCTTTAAAGCAGGTTCGTTGCGGTTAATCAGATCTGCTGCTAACCCTAAAGCTGTTGAGCGATTTCCTGCTAAAATTGCTGTAGCTAATTTAATACTATTGGCACTCTGGGCAGACACCAAGACGCTAATAGCTTTTTCATCCAAAGGTTGGTTGCTATTTGCTCCGTAAAGGCTTAATTTGGTAAGTTCGTTCCACAACTGTCGGGTATCGTTACCTACTGCTTCGGCCAGGAGTTTTGTGGCACCTGGGGTAAGGGAAACTTGTAATTCTTGGGCAACTTCCGACACTCTTGCTAACAGCAGGTCTTCTTTCCAAGGAGGAATCAAGGCAAATTCCTGCATTTGAGCCAAGTCTTGCAGCAGTTTGGTCGATTTGAGCCGTTTGTCCGGTTTTTTCCTGCTAGTGAAGAGGAGGTGAGTAGTAGCAGGAAGCTTGGGTAGGGTACGCTCTAATACTGAGAATAAGTCCTGCCCACAATGCTGGCAGATGGAGCTATCTACTACTTCTACCAACCTTGCACCAACGCCAAAAACAGGAGTCATAGCCAGATCCAGTGCTCCCATAGTAGCATCTGCTTTCTCCCCAGACAGGCGATAGTAGTTAAACTGAAACCAGTCTGGATCCAAAATTGATTTTTGTAATTCCTTCACAGCCCGCTCTCGGGCAAAATCGTCTTCTCCCCAGTAAAAATAAATTGGCATTAAAGTAGTAGATGATAGTAATGATATAATGTCCAATGACTCTAGTTTAACACCAGGGGGAGGATAGCTTGTGGACGAAACCTATCAAACTTATATCAATCGGGTAGCACCAATGACGCTACCCACACACCATCAAACTCAACTGCAAAATATCCAACAGTCTGCCAAATTTGCTTCAGGGAAGCCAGTGTCTTTTCCTGGATATAGCGTCATCACTCCTCCCTGGTGCGACGATCCGGACAACCATGACGTCTACCAGCGCCTTCAGGAGTATCAAGAGCAGTTGTTAGATCAACTGGAACCGGATTTAGTTATAACGGTACCACCATCCAGTTTTCATTTGACTCTAGCGGATTTAATTTGGGATCGCGCCTACAAGGATGCCCTCGCCCAAAATCCTCAATTTGATTCCCAGTTGCGAGAACGGATCAGCGAGAGTTTTGCCCAATATCGCCAGAGCACAACAGGTAAGACGTCACCGGTTCAGTTACAATTGCTAGGACTTTCCCTTTTTCCTCGGGCGATCGCCGTTTGTTTGGTTCCCCAAGAGGAAGAGGGTTACGAGGTAATTTTGCAATTGCGGCGCTCTATCTATCAGAATGAAGGTATTGTTGCCCTGGGAATCGAACAGCAATATCATTTTACTGCTCACATTACTTTGGCCTATTTTGGACCCATTGGCCCCCAGTTAGATCGGGAGGAAGTGGTAACTACCCTAGAAAAAATCAACCAGAGCTGGTTGGATCACCCAACTCCACCCATAACAATCCAGCGGGCAGAATTGCGTTACTTTGAGGATATGATGGACTATAAGCGGGAATTAGATTGGCCGACGGTAGAAATTTGAACCGCAGATAATTGCGAAGCTTTGCGTAAGCAACCGCGAAGCGTCCCGCCCTTGGCGTCCGCGAATTAACGCAGATGAGTACAGATAACGTTCTCTTTCCTTTCTCAGCGCCGGAGCGCCTCTGCGCGATAAATTTGACAGAGTTAAACCACCCCATTCTCCAGGAAAGTTTTGCTATTATCGACTCTGAAATGGGGCCACACAATTTTACAGAGGAAGAGTACCCTATCGTCCGCCGGGTGATTCACGCTACAGCAGATTTTGAGTTTGCTGAACTGTTGCGGTTTAGTCCGGGGGCGATCGCCTCTGGTATTGCCGGTCTTCGTCGTGGGTTACCGATTATTACTGATACTACTATGGTTAAGCAAGGAATTGTTAGTATGGTCAACAAAACTTATGGTAATACCCTTATTGCCGCAGTGGAAGGAGTGCTGAGTGCGGAACCTGGTAAAACACGCACTGAAACTGGTATCCTAAAGTGTTTGCAAAAATATAGTAATGGTATTTATGTTATCGGTAATGCCCCTACAGCTCTACTAGCTCTTTGTCGTCAATGCAATCCTATTAATTTTAATCCTACTTTAGTTATTGGAGTGCCTGTTGGTTATGTTAATGTAATCGAGTCTAAACAAGCTTTGGCAGCAACAGCAGTACCTCAAATTCGGGTGGAAGGTCGTAAGGGGGGTTCCCCTGTAGCAGCAGCAATTTTGAATGCTTTACTGGTATTGGCTGCTGATAATTAGCTTTGTAGGGTGGGCATTGCCATGGCTTATTCTTAGTGGATCCTCCCAGTTCACCAGAATTCTTCCTTTTAGATAAATAAAATACTTTTGGAATACTAAGATGGCTCTAAATTGGCTCATTAATAAGACACTAATCAATGTTTGACAATGAGAACGCAAAACAAGATAGAGATATAACTATGGGTATTAAAGCCTCTCTACAGGGATTCAAAAGAGAGAAAAACTGGAATAAATAAGATAAAGCTTGGATTAAAGCAGCTATGAAATAACCTGGAGGTAGCCCTGGATAAATTGGAGCGCTATGAGGAAGCCCTTGCTTACTATGATAAAGCACTGGAAATTAAGCCAGATGAACGTATTGTCCTCAATAATAAAGGAATAGCGCTGGACAAATTAGGTCGCCGTGAAGAAGCACGTGCTTGCTATAATAAAGCAGAATTAATATCGATGAACCTAGACATTGATAATCGAGAATCTGGAAGGCCCGGTAAAGCCTGGGTCGCCCTCTATAGCTAGAATCTATAGAAAACATTAAGATTTATGACAAACAAAAAAATATGATTTGACAGAGTGATCCCCGGTATCTTATAATAGATGGTGTTGAAACAATAATTCAGCGTAGAGACAGACAAATATGCGGGATTCCACACTGGCGTCCAGGTCGATTGCTAACCTGGATTTAAATGTCCTCAATTGTAAATTCGAGAAGGCAGATCCGAGAAAAATTCTGACTTGGTGTGTAGGTAATTTTATCACTGGACTAGTTCAAACTAGTACTTTTAATATCGACGATTTAGTGATAACGGATCTCCTCTACCGAGAGATCCAACCAGATCCACCAGTACCAGTGGTGTTCGTAGATACGCTGCATCATTTTACCCAGACTTTAGAACTGGTAGAACGAGCAAAAGCAATCTATAATTTGGACTTAAGAAGTTATCAAATATCCGGTCTTAATTCTCGAAAAGCTTTTGAGGCTAAATATGGTGCAGCTTTGTGGGAAAGAGACAGGCAACAGTTCCATTATCTCACCAAAATGGGGCCTTTGCAACGAGGACTAACAGAACTGAAGGCTATGGTTACTATCACTGGAAATTCTCCCAACTGCACGACGTCAGTGTTTGAACGAGACAGACAAGGACGCTTACAGGTAAATCCTCTCGCTTTTTGGTCCCGAACGGAAAGCTGGGCTTATGCTTATGAGTACGATTTGATTTATAATCCCCTTCATGACGAGGGTTACGGTAATATTGAGGATGAACCCCTGACTCTGAAAATGACTGTGGGGGAAAAAGATAAATATTGGCGATTGTGGGGTATGCTCAAAACTGAATGCGGCATTTATTCCATCTAAAGCTGTAAGAAATGATTAAAATTTTGCACCTTTCAGACATTCACCTGGGTAGTGGTTTCTCCCATGGTAGGATTAATCCGGAAACGGGTTGCAATACTAGGCTGGAAGATTTTGTCAGAACTTTACAGCAATGCATTGACAGGGCGATTACCGAACCAGTGGACTTAGTTCTCTTCGGGGGGGACGCTTTTCCAGACAGCACTCCTCCTCCTTATGTCCACCAACATTTTGCCGCTCAATTCCGTCGTTTAGCAGACGCTAATATTCCTGCTGTTTTGCTGGTTGGGAACCACGACCAGCATTCTCAGGGGCAAGGGGGAGCCAGTCTTTGTATTTATCGTACCCTGGGAGTACCTGGATTTATCGTGGGGGACAAACCGGAGGTACACCGCATTTCTACCCAAAATGGAGAAGTGCAGGTATTGACTCTCCCTTGGTTGAACCATTCTTCTCTCTTCACTCGTTCCCAAACGGAAGGTTTGTCTCTGGCTGAGGTGAATGAGTTATTGCTCAAACGCCTGGAACCGATTTTTGCTGGGGAAATTCGCCGTCTGGAGCCCAACATTCCCACAGTTTTGCTGGGTCACCTCATGGCAGATCGCGCTCAACTGGGTGCGGAGCGCTTTTTAGCAGTGGGGAAGGGTTTTACTATTCCCATTTCTTTTCTCCTGCGCCCGGAATTTGACTATGTAGCTTTAGGTCATGTTCACAAGCACCAAAACCTCAATCCAGCTAATAATCCCCCGGTAGTTTACGCTGGTAGTATAGAACGGGTGGATTTTAGCGAGGAGAAGGAAGAAAAGGGTTTTGTGCTGGTGGAGTTGACTAAAGGGAAGGTGTCCTGGGAGTTTTGTCCTTTACCAGTGCGTCCTTTCTGTACTATTGAGGTGGACGTTTCTAAAAAGGAGCAACCAGAGAAAGCTATTCTGGCAGCTATTGAGAAGCAAAAGATTGCAGGGGCTGTGGTGCGGTTGATTTACAAAATTCGTTCTGAGCAGTTAGATTTAGTAAGGATGGCTGTCCTGAGGGCAGCTCTCAAAAAAGCTCATACCTATACTATTCGTCCCGAATTAGTCAGCCAGTTAGCCCGTCCTCGCTTACCCGAATTAGGAGTTGGTCAGACTGTGGATCCTTTAACTGCCCTGGAAACCTATCTCCAAAATAGGACAGATTTGGTGGATATTGCCCCTGATATGTTGACAGCAGCAGAAAAGCTTCTTCAAGCGTAGGGTGGGCAATTTGAGGGCGTTTGGTATCCTTTATGAAGAGTAAATTTACTATTGCCCACCAAACCTGAGAGTTTCTGTTCAGTGAGCACGTACCCTGACAATATCCAAATCGTATGTTAATATTATAAGATAAAATTCAGAACAATAAAACAGGATACTATATTATAACATGGTCAAAAAAATAATTGGGATTCTTTTTTTTGCTGGCATAGGAGTGGGGAGCTTTGCCATTAGCTACTACGGCTCTCAGTTGACTGCTTTACCTACTAGATATGAGGGCAATAAAACCAAATCAAAACAAAGAGTTCTTTATTTTAAAGACGCTGAAACCGAAGAGGTTACAGCTAAAATTCAGCGACAAGTAGAAGAACAGTTAGAAATGCAGCAAGACTTCGTAGAAGTGCAGTTACAAGAGCAAGAACTGAACGAGTTATTAATTAATAATATCGCCCAGAAGACCAACAGTACAAAAATTTTAGAGGCAGCGACAATTGTTAACCAGAAAATTAACGCTGATGAAATTGAAATAGGTGTGCTCGTTAATACTTCTCAGTTGAGTTTAGAGCATATGAAAACTCATGAAAATAATTTTATTCAGCGAGCGATTGCTACTTTTCCTGCCGTTCAAGAACGGGACGTTTATATAGGAGTGGAAGGTAAACTGCGGGCGGAAAATGGTCGGTTGCAGTTCGATAATAATACGAAGATTAAACTGGGGAATGTGAAGCTCACTATTCAGGAAATTGCTGACATTTTAGGGGTGCCACCGGAAAAAATTAGACGACGATTGGACTTGGAAATGAATAAGTTGAATATAAATGAGGTAGAATTGGGAGGTGAAGGGGTTACACTGAAAGTTTCAGTAGATTAAGTTGCACAAATTCTTTGGGCTTGCTATACTATGAAAACTTCAATTCAATCTCCAAAAAAAACCGCTACTTCATCCCCTGTAGAGGCGAACTTACTCCCCACAATGTATGATTTATCTAGCGAAAATCCGGAGGAGCCTGGTTTGCCAGACGAATTTCATGACTTTCAACCAGAATTATTACGCCGTACTTTCAAACCACCCCATTACCTATCAGAACAGGTTTTTAGTGGTAGTGATTTGAACTTATATTATGATTTAGCTCATACCCAATGGTATAAGCGCCCCGACTGGTTTGGAGTGGTAGGAGATAGGAGTTTTTATGAGAGTGCTCAATTACGACTAAGTTACGTAATGTGGCAAGAGAAAGTGCCTCCCATGGTGGTTGTGGAGTTGCTATCTCCAGGAACAGAAGGGGAAGATTTAGGAAAAACTACCCGCCAGGAATACAAAGCACCCACCAAATGGGAAGTGTATGAGCAGATTTTGCAAGTGCCTTACTACGTGGTGTTTAATCACTATACAGGTTCATTACGAGCATTTTTTCTCCATAACCATGGCTATGAAGAGTTACCTTTAACAGAGTCAAAAATCTGGATGCCAAAACTGGAATTAGGATTAAAATTATGGGAAGGTGTCTATGAAACAGGTTTGCGAAAGATAGAAGGACTTTGGTTGCGATGGTATGATTTGGAAGATAATTTGATTCTGACAGATACGGAAATTGAACGCCAAAGGGCTGAAATTGAGCGCCAACGGGCTGAACGATTGGCTGAAAAATTACGGGAGTTGAATATTGATCCTGATAGCATTTAGACTGTAGAGTAGGCCCCTAACGCTATATAATAAACCGCAGAGGCGCAGAGGGCGCAGAGAAAGAGGAAGATGAAAGCTAGTGCTAGAGAAATTTTACAGAGATACAAAGCGGGAACGCGGGATTTTCGCCACTTCAATCTTCGCGGACAGTCTTTCAAGGGTGCTCACCTGGAGGGGGCTGATTTTAGAGAGTGTGATATCCGCAGTGCTGATTTTACTGGGGCTAACTTAACGGGAGCCAACTTTATCTGTGTCAAAGCTGGGTTGCAAAAACGATGGGCGACCTTTTGGCTTCTGTATTCTTTGGCGTTGTCAGTACTTTTGGGATTGTGCTTTGCATTCGTTGTCTATTTGATAACTCTCATATTTGACTCCTCTAGTCTAGAGAATCAAGTGGTGGGGTGGGTTAGTTTAATTATTCTTGCTATCCTTTGTTTTGTTTCTGTGACTCGAGGTACAGATGAGGCTTTAAAAGTCGGAGCTCTACCCGTTGGAGTTGGAGCCTTATCCTTAGTCTTAGGCGTCGCCGGAGCCACAAACGGATTTTTAGTATTAGTTATAGTTGGAGCCCTAACCCTAGTCGAAGTCCAAGTCCTAGCCCAAGCCCTAGCTCTGGCCAAAGCCGGATTTCAACTTATAGTGGGCGCTGGATTCCTAACTAAAGTTACAGTCATATTAGTTGTTGTAATCCTAACTAAAACCCACGTTGTAATCCTAACTGAAATCAAAACCTTCGTAGTCTTAAGCGTAATTGTAGCCCTAGTCCTCACTTTAACAATTGCTTACAGCGCCTGGCGTGCCATGAAGGGATACTCCCAATATGGATCGATTCGCAATAATGCCGTCGTTTTTGCAGCTAATGGAGGTACCAGCTTCCGTAAAGCTAATTTAACGGATGCCAAATTTAACCAGGCTACCCTCAAAGGTACAGATTTCCGAGAAGCCAATCTAACCCGCACAAGTTTCCATAACGTAAACAAGAAGTATAACCTAGAGCGAGTCAAAGTTACCAAGACTATCTTAGCTAACCCAGCAGTGAGAGCGCTACTTGTTACTGGGGACGGTAGTTACAAATCCTATGCTGGTGCTAACCTGAAAGGAGCTAATCTCATGGGAGCTAATCTCATGGGAGCTAATCTGAAAGAAGCAGATATCAGCGACGCTACCTTGGAGAATGCTTCCTTAGAATATGCTAACCTAACTTTAACCAATGCAGTAGCTACTAACTTCACCAACGCTCAAATGACAGGTGCTACCATAGAAGCTTGGAATATTGAAAGCAGCACTAAGCTAGATAATGTAGATTGTGGCTTCGTTTATCTCCTGGAAAAGCCGATTCATGAAACAACAGATAACAGAGAAAGACGTCCTAGTAGTGGGGAGTTTGCCCCCGGGGACTTCACCAAGTTATTTACCGAAGTTTTGGACACAGTTGATTTAATTTTCCGAGAAGGGGTAGACTGGAAAGCCTTTTTTACTGCCTTTAAAGAAGTACAAGTAGAAAATGAAGATACAAAATTAGCTGTCCAGAGTATCGAAAATAAAGGTGATGGCTGCTTTGTGGTAAAAGTAACCGTACCTCCCGATACCGATAAGGAAAAAATTCATCGTGATTTCACTGAACAATATGAAATACAGTTAAAACTTATAGAAGAGAAGTATCGAGCACAGTTACAAGGTAAAGAAGAGCTTATCGCAAACTATCGAGAGCAAATTCAATATGAGCGCCAAAGAAATACTAAACCGGAAGAAATGATTAATACCTTAGCCTCTCAGCCCAGAAATCCGATTATTATTAATAATAATAATAATAATAATAATATACAAGGAAATCAAGACATGAGTAACAACAATAGAGTAAAAGTAGAAGTAGAAAACAAGAGTAAAGTAACTGAAGTAACAGGTGGAAATTCTAGTGGTAATGTTAATGTGGTCATTAATGAACTACCTTCCTCCCCCAACCCCAACGAATCGGGAATAAAGGAATTGCTGATTGAGTTGCAGAAGGCGATCGCCTCCTCCTCTCTCTCCGAAGTAGACAAAAGTTACGCCCAAGACGAAGTAGAGAACTTAGAAAAAGCAGTCCAAAATGGAGATGAAAATGAGAAGAAGAAACAAGCAGGGAAAGCTATGAGGATATTAGGACTTCTGCTACCTCCTATTGCTGCATTTGTAACAATTCTAGATAAACTAGGCCAATTATTTGGGCTAGGATAAAGGGTATGGGGTGGTTATTTTGTGTTCTAGGTTTATTGGTGGACAATGCCCACCCTACCACTATTCAAAAGACTGTAACCAGGAGTATAAATCAGCTTCCTCTCTAAAGTCTAGCAAAGCTTCTCCCAAATCTTCCAGTTTGTTTAAAGGCAGTGTCTCAACTTACTACCCCAAGACGACGGTTGAGCAGTCTTAGAAGGAGCGATTCCACGGAAAGTTATCAGTAACCAGCTAGCTATGTCCCGGGAAAAGTTTTCCGCAATGAATTTACAAGTGCTATCAAAGGCCATGATGTGTTATACTACCAGTAGGGGCCTTTATTCCTTCCTTTGAACCCTATGAGCGAACTAGAACGTCTCCTGCCCTCCGACTGCCAACTGGTAAACTGGGAAAGTCTGGAACCTGAATGGCAAAAACAGATCAATCGGACAATTATTGCTCCCACTCTCCCTGGTTATTTAGTTTACCCCCCTACTCAAGAAGCTTTGGGTACCGTTATAGAAGCAGCAGCAAACCATGGTTGGAAGGTTCTTCCTTGTGGTAGGGGCAGCAAGCTCAGTTGGGGGGGTATAATTGAAGATCCAATCCACCTCCTAGTGAGTACTGCAAGACTGAACCGGGTTGTAGAACACGCTGTGGGTGACTTGACGGTGACCGTGGAAGGAGGAGTGAAATTAGCTGACCTCCAGCAGACCCTATCTCAGTATGGTCAATTTCTCCCCCTGGACCCTGCCTATCCCGAATTTGCTACTATAGGGGGTATCGTAGCCACAGGGGATACTGGTAGTTGGCGGGTTGGCTATGGTGGGGTTCGAGATCTCGTTTTAGGGTTGTCTTTTGTTCGAGCTGACGGTAAAATAGCTAAAGCTGGAGGACGGGTAGTGAAAAATGTGGCTGGCTACGATATAATGAAGCTGTTTACTGGTTCCTATGGTACTCTGGGAATCATTACCCAAGTAACTTTTCGCCTTTATCCCCTCCCCTCCACTTCCAAAACTGTTGTTTTAACGGGAGATAAGGAAGGGATCGCTTCCCTTCGACACACTCTCGTCACTTCTGGTTTAACCCCCACTGCTGGGAATATTCTCTCTCCTAAGTTGGTGCAGAAGTTATCTTTAGGAGAGGGTATGGGTTTAGTGGTGCGGTTTCAAAGTATCCCAGCTAGTGTTAAAGAACAGGGGGCAAAAGTTGCCTCCTTCGGGCAAGAGTTGGGGCTAAAAGCTAGTTTATATGAGGATAAGGAGTTAGAGACAAAACTATGGCAAGACTTAGCTCGTAGTTGTCGGATTCCCGCCTCAGAAACGGCCATTAGTTGTAATATAGGTATATTGCCCTCTGCTGCCGTGACTTTGCTCGGTCAACTAGATACTCGGGGTCTTGGTATCATTGGGGTGAATAACGGTTTAGGACAATTTACTCTAGAAGAGGAAATATATAAAGAAGATATTAAAGCAATGCGATCGCTGTGTGAAGCACATAGGGGTTTCCTGACCATTCTGGAAGCTCCCCCTGCTATCAAGCAAGAATTGGAACCTTGGGGCTATAGAGGGAACGCTTTAGCCCTTATGAGCCGCATTAAAGAACAGTTTGATCCGAAACAAATCCTGAGTCCTGGTCGTTTTGTTGGCGCAATTTAGAACCCCGCCCGCGAATAAATTGTAGGCTAATAAGTTATTTGACTTTTTCTAAGTTATAATATAACAAACCCCATGGAACAAATCAAATAATAACCCCGAAACTCACACCTTACATCCTAAAGAAATGAAACAAGAATTAATTGATACCTGCGTTCACTGCGGCTTTTGTCTTGCCACCTGTCCCAGTTACAGAGTAATAGGGAAAGAAACTGACTCTCCCAGAGGTAGAATTTATCTCATGAACGCCATTAATAAAGGTGAAGTCTCTTTTAAAACAGCTGCTACAGAACATTTCGATTCTTGTTTAGGATGTCTTGCTTGCACCACTATTTGTCCTGCTGGTGTAGAATATGATAAACTAATAGCAGCCACTCGTCCTCAGGTAGAAAAGAATCAACGTCGCAGTTTGGGTTCTAGATTAATTAGAAGCTTAATCTTCAATCTTTTTCCCTATCCCGATCGCCTACGGTTCCTACTTCCTTCCTTCTGGTTCTATCAAAAATCAGGTCTGCAAAAGTTGGTTAACTTAACTGGTTTCCTGCCAAAAATTTTTCCTTCTTTAGCTGCCATGGAGTCTGTTTTACCCACCATTGATTTCAATTCTATCGAGTATAATTTTCCTGAAATTATCCCAGCTCAAGGAACAAAACGCTATGGAGTGGGAGTAATTTTAGGTTGCGTACAGCGTCTCTTTTTCTCCTCAGTAAACGCAGCCACTGTGCGGGTTTTAACTGCTAATGGCTGTGAAGTTGTCATTCCACCAAATCAAGGCTGTTGCTCTGCTTTACCCGCCCACCAGGGACAAGAAGCACAGGCAAAAACATTAGCAAAAAAGATGATTGATAGCTTTGCAGGAAAAAAATTAGATGCTATAATTATCAATGCAGCTGGTTGTGGTCATACCTTAAAAGAATATGGTGCTATATTAGCTGATGACCCACAATATAGTGATAAAGCAGTAGCATTTGCAGCAAAAGTCAAAGATATACAAGAGTTTCTTGTGGAAATAGGCATGAGTGCAGAACTTGCTCCCTTAACAGAGGAGCCACTAACTATAGTATATCAAGACGCCTGCCATTTACTCCATGGACAAAAGATTAGTTTGCAACCCAGGCAGTTATTGCAGCAAATCCCCCGAGTTAAGCTGAAAGAACCGAGAGATGCAGCAATATGTTGCGGGAGTGCAGGAGTGTATAATTTGTTGCAACCCAAAGTAGCTGATGAACTGGGTTCGCAAAAGGTAAGTAATTTGTTAGCTACGGGGGCGGAATTAATTGCTTCCTCCAACCCAGGTTGTACATTGCAAATCAATAAACATTTGGGCTTGCAGGGTAATGTAACCCCCTTATTGCATCCTGTGGAATTGTTGGATTATTCTATTAGAGGTATTAAACTTCCGTAGGGTGCACGCTAAATCCCTAAGTCGCACTATAATTGAATTAATAAATGGAAAGTCACCTTCCGACTATGGTTTCTCAATTGTCAGCACCAACGAAAGCGGAAATTATCTATCCTGATAACGACAGCAAACCTATGGGGGCGACTCGTTCTGGGCGAAAAGTCGCGGCTTAATAGCCAAATGACATAACCCCAGGCTAGGTATTTTGTACCTTGACAACTAAATCAGGAATGTTGGTGAGGAGCTGGTCAGCAATCAGTCTTCCAAGTCCAACCGCTTAGGGGATAAGCGAATCTCTATCTGCCCACACGCAACTGTGAATTCAAGCAGGCGATAGGGGTTAGTCTCCGGGGCGTGAAGCTGGGAACAGGGCGGAATCAGACACGAAAGTGACCCTGCCTAATGCCGGAGAATCCATGGTCAACAGGTATCCTAGAAATAGGTACGCACTCACCGGAAAAAGCGTCTAATTTGTAGGAGTACAGCGTTTAGTTTGGGGGGAGACCTCCTTAATGGGCAACAAGAACCGATAACCAAAACCCTGCTGCGTTTTGCATAGGATAGCAGCATTCCTAGGGGGTCGGTAGGCGAAGTGGTGAGACCTAAAGATTCGGAACAATTTCTGATTTGGAACGAGGAAAAACGAATGGTTCTTTCTAAGCGGGGTGGTACCCGGAGAGGGAGGGCAGACATACCTCTATCGAGACCATTCGGATAGGACGCGGGAACGAAAGCCACGATGCTAAACAATTGCCCGCAATGTGTTGGAGCTAATTTCTATCCAAAAAGGTGACGCCTAGGCTGAAAATATGCTGTATACCACCGTGGAGACACGGATGAGAGGATAACCTAGTTCCGAATTTGAGGTCTGGGTAAGACGACAGCCGAGTAGGAATCATTTTCAAACTCAGGTTCCTGTAAAACCGAGTAAGAACCAGTAAAACTGATGCTGGATAGGACAGGCAAAGATTGCCACAACCTGACGCACCAAACTAGATAGAGGCAATCAACGGATTTTATGCCCTTTGCGGTAGGTTTCAATCCACAGGTCATAGGAGCCGTGTGAGGTGAAAGTCTCATGCACGGTTCTGAAAGGGAGCTGGGGTGGGCGACCACTCCTTCGACCCGAACCGAATAACACCATTCAGTTTCGCTGGATTTTAATTATTCAGCAGAATTTAGACTGGCTCTTAGCTGAAAATGCTAATGCATTTGTGGCTGGAGACTTATTTTGGTATCCTATTGAGGGAAAGAATACCATAGTCAATGCCCCGGATGTGATGGTAGTATTAGGGAGACCAAAAGGGGATCGTCTCTCCTATAAACAGTGGGAAGAAGACGAAATCGCTCCCCAAGTGATGTTTGAAATCCTTTCACCCAGCAATACCGGCAAAGAGATGGCTCAAAAACTGCTCTTTTATGATCGCCAGGTCGTGAGGGAGTACTATATTTACGATCCCCATCGCAATGAGTTACAAGGCTGGTTGCAAGGAGAGTACGGCTTAGAGGACATTGAGTCTATGGCAGACTGGGTAAGTCCCCTGTTAGGTATTCGCTTCTCCCTATCCAAAGAAGAATTACAGATTTATCGACCCGACGACAAAAAGTTTCTCTCCTACATAGAGATTAGTCAGCGAGCAGAGGAAGCCGAACAACAATTAGAACAGGAGCGAAAACAGACTAAAACCATGGAGGAGTTGTTAAATCAATACCGCTAGCTTGCAGAGAATTACAGTAAATCCTCTCAAGGTGCGGCTCTGTTTCCTGCTCGGGAGCGGCGTAAGCCAAACATAAGCAGGAACAAGGTTCCCGGGACAGCGTCTCCGATAATCTAAACCACCGAAAGGGGCAGAAAACGGATAAACGTTCCCCCAGCATCGCGGATGCCGGGGGTTACCGAACCTTGATAACTGAATAAACTATGAGAGTGAGGACACAGTCAGAAATTGTGCAACCAAGCCTCTCCCATGAAGGAATCATGTGAATCCTTATCTGGCCACAGTGAGATTAATCATCAGGCTGAAGCTGGCAGCAGGGCGGAACCGGAGCTATCGAGCGGTTCGATGGTAACGCCGCTAATAGGGAGAACACCGGGATAACTTACATGAATCATCTACGAAAAGACCTAAGGATTAACACTGCCAAACCGTGTATCGCAGAAAAGACACCGAAAGAAACTCGTAAGGGAAAGCTTGAGGCCACTTACATTCCTGAGTTGGTGATAGGTCAATTGATGAGTCCCAAGGGTTCGTAACAATAGTTCATTCGGAACGAGTAAAAACTCGCTCAACTTCCATCAAAACAAGGGATTCCAAGCCCTGATATGTGAGATGGTGGGGTCGCCCGATTAACGGCCTACCGGAAGAGCGAGGGTAAGAGAAGGCGTAACTGCCTGATGGTTTCTACAGAGAAGATACCCAATGTAATTATCAGAGCGACTAATGAAGGTCAAAACTGTGAATATCACTAACCAGACTCCAATCGAATACCGCAGTTTAAAAGCCCTGAGACTCCACCTAGCAGCATTCCTGCTAACGGGGAAGATTGGCCGGAGAACTGACGATGTCTGGAAAAACCTGCCATGGAAGAAATTCCGGCAACATGTATTTCGGTTACAGCGGAGTATCTTCAAAGCGCAAAAAGAACAAGCAAAAGCTAAGGTCAAACGTTTACAACGACTCCTACTACAGAGTCGTGCAGCTCAAGCTCTGGCCGTCAAACAAGTAACACAGCTAAACCAAGGGCGTAAGTCCCCCGGAGTTGATGGTAAAACAGCGCTTTCTCCCAAGGAGCGTCTAGTGTTGTGCCAAAGGTTGAACAAGCATTGGTACCTCTGGAAACACCAACAACTGAGAAGGGTAAATATCCCCAAGCCAAACGGCAAAACAAGGGGATTAGGCATCCCGACAATGGCCGACAGGGCATGGCAAGCATTGCTCAAATTAGCAGCCGAGCCAGCCTACGAGGCAACTGCCGGAGAAAGGAGCTACGGCTTCAGACCCGGACGCTGTACTGCGGACGCACAAAAGCTCATTTTTAATAACCTAAACAAGAGCAATAATGGCAAAGATAAGCAGATTCTGGAAACTGATATCAGCAAATGCTTTGACGAGATAAACCACGAGGTAATACTCGAAAAAGTGGTCTTGCCAAAAGAAGCTTTAAAGGGGTTAAAGAAAGCCGTAAAAGCTGGCGTCCGTGGTGAATATCCCTCCAGTATGAAGGGTACCCCCCAAGGCGGGGTTATCTCACCCCTACTGGCCAATATCGCTCTAGATGGATTTGAGAACCTAGGGTCAGACCAATGGAAAAAGAGTCGCCGAAATGGGACTCTCATAAGGGGTATACGTTACGCAGACGATGCGGTCTTTATCTGTAAACCCGGAGCTGACACCAAGAGGCTACGGGAAGATATCGACGAATTCCTAAAGTTCAGAGGGCTACGAATTAACGAAACTAAGACTAAGGTGAGTAAAGCTACGGAAGGATTCAATTTCCTGGGGTGGCGCTTCCGTGTCAACTCCCGTGGGCTCTTTAAGTCCACACCGAGCTCCGAGAATTATGCGAACATCAAGGCCAAGGTAAAGGCCACTTGGAAGAACGGCACACCCACGGAGGCTCGCCTGAAAAGGATAGAGTCACAAGTCCGAGGGTGGAGGCAATACCATAAAAACTGCGATATGAGCAAGCACTCGCTATGGTCGCTCAATCACTGGGTATGGCGTAAGCTGAGGGCTGAAAAACGCAGGATGGCAATTAAGGAAGCAACTCGAGCAAGACGTCTGGCAATCAAGGGTAAACCCCCCGGCATCGCGGATGGCGGGGGCGGCTAAACGCCAGCTCACATCAGAGCAGATTAAGAAAGCTTTTCCTACAGTTTCCTGGAAAGTCAATAACCACGTGATGGTTAAAGGTGATGCTTCACCCTTCAATGGGAATATTTCCTATTGGGTCGGTCGCAACTCTAAACTGTATAGTGGCCCAACCGCTAACGCCATTAAACGACAGAAGAATATATGTCCGCATTGCAACCGTAAGTTCATGGAGATAGATGGTGCCGTGGAGTTGCACCACATTGACGGCAACCATAACAACTGGAAACGTAAGAATTTAGTTGCTCTCCATCGGGAATGTCACCAAGCGCAAGCAATACATCGCAAGCGCATTAAGGACGGACTCGTAAAGCGCCGTTAGGAGCACCTGAGCTGTATGAGGTGAAAGTCTCACGTACAGTTCGTAGGAGAGGGGCGAGGCGGCAACGTCTCCCTCGACTCTAATAATCGCTACCATAGTGGAGTTAGAGTTAATCAGAGCAGTATAACAAAAAGTTATCTAAGAGATAAATGACAACGGAAAACAGCCGTCTAAGAACCGAATTCTTAAACACACAGGTCATCACTCGTGACACAGGTAAGCGGTTAGGAGTGGTGAAAGAACTGTTGGTGGATGTTGACCAACGGGAAATCGTAGTTTTGGGACTCCGGGACAACTTCCTTTCTTTAACCGGAATGGCGAAATATATGTACCGAGACAGGATCGAAAAAAGTGGTGACGTAGTGCTGGTGGATTCCGAAGATGTGATTGAAGACATCGACGTGGATGTTTACAGCAAACTCATCAATAGTGAAGTTATCACGGAAACCGGGGAACCTTTAGGTCGGATTAGGGACTTTGTCTTCAACATTGACGATGGGAAGGTTTATTCTCTGATTATAGCTTCCCTGGGTATTCCCCAAATCCCCGAGCAGTTAATCAGTACCTACGAGTTGCCCATAGAAGAAATAATCAGCAGTGGTCCGAACCGGGTGATTGTTTTTGAGGGTGCGGAAGACAGACTTACCCAGTTAACGGAGGGTATTTTAGAGCGATTCGGAATCAGCAGACCCGTTTGGGAACGGGAGCAAGAAGACGAATTTGATTCTCTGAATACTGTTCGACCGGAAAATCAATTACCTACAGGTATCCCCGTGCGCGCTCCCCAAAAGCAACAACCCGTAAAGACTCCTGTCAGACAATGGGAAGAAGAAGAGTGGGAAGAGGAGGTTCCGGCAGCACCCCAAAAGCGGAAAGTTCTCTACCAGGATTACGAAGATGAGCGATATGAGGACTACCAGGATGAGAATGTGGATCAGGATGCGTGGGATGATGAGGTAAAATCTGAGCCTTACAAGGGACCACGTATAAGTATTCCCGAGAAGAAAAAAGCTCCTGAGTATGAGGAGGAAACTCGTTAAACATTGGTAGGGGCGCAAGGCTTGCGCCCTCCTGTCCTTCCCCAGTAAGGCGATCGCTAATAGCCTCAACAATATTCTCTTAAGATTAAGTTTTGTAACTTTTTTTTGAAAAAGCCTTGACATTTGGAATTTTTTTATGTTATAGTTTGAGAGTGGGAAAATGTGCTGCCATATATAGGGTTTTTATAAACCGCAGAGACGCAGAGAGCGCAGAGGAAGAAAGGAAAGGAATGTTAGCAGGTCGTTATAAAATCGTTAAAAGTCTTGGTAGCGGTGGGTTTGGAGACACCTATCTTGCGCAAGATATTCATTTACCCGGCGATCCCTATTGTGTGGTGAAGCACTTAAAACCCCAAAATCCCGATAGTTTCGATATTGCGCAGCGTCTCTTTGAAAAAGAAGCAGAAACCCTTTATCGTCTCGGGAACTATGACCAAATTCCTCGAAAGGACTTTACATACTAGCCCGCGATCGCCCTGTGGTAGGCAATACCCACTACAACTTTGCGCCTTTGCGCGAAACATATGAAGACGTTGTTGGTGCGTTCGCAACGCACCCTACGACTTTACCAATATTATAAGCAGCAATATCCTGCGAATGAAACCATTTTAAAGCAGTTTTCTCCTGTTTTGGAGGCACCACCACCACAAAACCAATGCCCATATTAAAAGTTTGGCTCATAGTTTCGTTTCCCACAGCCCCAGTTTCCTGGATCCACTTAAAAATTGGCGGAACCTCCCAACTTTGAGGATAGATTTCCACTGACTGCCCTACCTGGAGACAACGAGGCAAGTTCTCAGGTAACCCACCCCCGGTAATATGAGCCATGGCGCGAATTTCCAGTCCGGAACCAATAGCTTCCAACACTGGTTTCACATATATTTTCGTGGGAGTGAGGAGAGTTTCTCCTAAACTCTGACCTAACAACTCGGGGACTGCACTCCAGTCCAAACCTTGGGTTGCTACTATTTTCCGCACTAGGGAAAAACCGTTGCTATGAACACCGTTACTAGCTAAACCAATAGCAATATCCCCAATTTTAACCTGAGAACCATCTAATAATTTGCTCTTTTCCACTATTCCCACAGCAAAACCAGCTACGTCATATTCTCCTAAGGTATAAAAACCGGGCATTTCTGCTGTTTCCCCTCCCAAAAGGGAACAACCACTCAATTTACAACCCTGAACTATTCCTTTTACTACTGCTGCTAGTTCTACTTCCTTCAGCTTACCTGTGGCTAAATAATCTAAGAAAAATAAAGGTTCAGCACCGGAAGTGAGAATATCATTGACACACATAGCCACTAAGTCTATACCTATGGTATCATGACGATGGAGTTCCTGGGCTATTTTAAGTTTTGTTCCCACTCCGTCAGTAGCGGAAACTAATATAGGTTCTTGGTAACCAGTTGGAAGTTGAAAATAACCCCCAAAACCTCCCAAACCCCCCAAAACTTCCCGACGATAGGTACTTTCTACTTCTTGGCGGATGGTTTGGACAAAAGAGCGCCCTGCTTCTATATCAACTCCAGCTTCTCGATAATCCATAGGAAAATAAAATAACTATTATATACTAAGGTTACATTATCTCGCGCAAAGGCGCAAAGGACAATCGCTATAGTCGTATAATTTAATTACGCTATTATACTGATGTTTAGCCCCAATTTAGTCTGTTTCAATATAAGGATTGATATATAAGCCATCAATAAATGAATATAAAAGTTATACTTGGTGTTGGTGTAGCCATATTTTTAACCAGTGCTGTGATAGCATTCAATAGGAGTACAAAAATTAACAACAAAGAGGTCAAATTAGAGAAAATTGCCACAATTTATTCTTCTATAAGTAGAAAATCACCGGATGTAACTCTCTATCTTCAGAATAAACCATTTCTGAGATTTCGACCCGAAGAGAACTCAGAACCGGAATACAGAGGTAAAATAGTAGCAGATAGTATCAATCAACTCCCTGGAGAGAAAATAGATCCGGAACAAATTACTGTTCGCTGGAACGGTGCTGATGAAACTTATACAATTCAGGTTATTGATCGGAAATTATTCCAAATTAATGCTCATACTATCTTAGCAAATGGGAGTGGCAATTTGGCAGAAGATGCCATCGAAGCGACCAACAGGTTGAGGAGTTTGCTGGGTGGACCCCCCTTGTCAAATGGTGTCCTTGCCCAAGTCAGGCAACTCAAGGGGATTGCCTCTTGGTATGGTCCGAAGTTTCACAATCGCTTAACTGCTAACGGGGAAATATTCAACCAAAATACCCTAACAGCAGCTCATAAAACCTTACCGTTCAATACTAAAGTGGAAGTGACTAACCTGGATAACGGTAAGTCGGTTATCGTCAGGATTAACGACCGGGGTCCATATATCTCAGGGCGCATTATTGACCTCTCTGCTGAAGCTGGTAGAGTCATAGGTATAGACAAGGTAGGTATTGCACCAGTACAATTGAAAATTCTTGAACCAGAATAAAGGAGTTTCTGTGGATCTATTTAAAATAACTCTGGGGTTGGGTTCTTATTTAGAGGACCAACGTCAAGGAAAAACCATGGGTTTGGTTCCCACTATGGGTGCTTTACACTTTGCTCACCGCAGTCTGATTGAACGTGCTGTGGCAGAAAATGATCTAGTAGTTGTGAGTATTTTTGTCAATCCTCTCCAGTTTGCCCCAAATGAAAACTTAAAGTGTTATCCTCGTCAGTTAAAGGAAGATTGTCGGTTTTGTGAGGAGCTGGGAGTGAATGTAGTTTTTGCCCCTTCTATAGAGGAAATCTACCCCCAAGATAGGGTAACTCAAGTTATACCCCCACCAGCACTAACTTCTGGGTTATGTGGTAGGTTTCGACCAGGACATTTTGTTGGCGTAGCCACTATTGTCACAAAACTGCTGAATATTGTCCAACCTACCAGAGCTTATTTTGGTGAAAAAGATGCTCAACAGTTGGCTATTATCCGCCGTTTGGTCACAGATTTACATTTACCAGTAGTTATTAGAGGTTGTCCTCTTATCAGGGAAGATTCTGGTTTAGCTTATAGTTCTCGCAATCAATATCTTACCCCAGAAGAGAAGACACTGGCTTTGGGGTTATCTCGAGGGTTATTCTTAGCCCAAAAAGCTTTTCACACCAATCCCGAAATTAATGGGGAAACTTTAGTTAACCTAGTGCAGGGGGAACTAGGTGGATTAGAGGTAGAATATGTAGAGTTGGTTCATCCTAACACCCTTCAGCCTTTAAGTAAAGTTGAAAAGGTGGGATTATTAGCAGCAGCGGTGAAAGTGGGTAGTACCCGTTTGATTGATAATGTTATTTTACGCCTCAGTTCCCCTATTATAGCTATTGATGGACCTGCTGGGGCAGGGAAATCTACCGTTACCCGTAGGGTTGCCCAAGCCTTGGGGATGTTATATTTAGATACAGGAGCCATGTATCGAGCTGTCACCTGGTTAGCCATGGAAAAAGGTGTTCAAATAGAAGATAAAGGAGCCATAGGTGAGTTAGTGAGTCAAGCTCAATTGGAGTTAATTCCTCAGGAGGATAAAATTCGAGTTAAAATTAATGGAGAAGATGTAACAGAAGCTATTCGCACTCCAGCAGTTACCGCTAAGGTCTCTACCATAGCAGCTCAACCTGCTGTGCGATATCAGTTATTAAAACAACAGCAAGAGTGGGGGGAAAAAGGAGTGGGAGTGGTGGCAGAAGGAAGAGATATGGGTACCCATGTCTTCCCCAACGCTGCTCTGAAGATTTTCCTCACTGCTTCTGTGGAAGAAAGAGCGAGACGCCGGTGGAAACAGTTGCAAGAGAGAGGAGAGCAAGGGGTTACTATAGAGGAATTAACTCGTCAAATTCAAGAGCGGGATGATAAGGATAGTAATCGTCAGGAAGCTCCTTTAATCCAAGCACCAGATGCTATTGTTATTAATACAGATGGAATGACCATTGATGCTGTCACTGCTAAGATTATCCAACTTTATAGCGCCCCGAGGGGCGGGGGTTCGGGGGTGCGGCTCGTTCCCTGTGAAAGTCGGTAGTGCTGCATTGTAATGATGGTAGCCTGCTGAAACCTTCCTTATGACATGAAAAGATTGTGAAGAAACTGCTTAATATCAACAAAGCAGCTATTTTTAAAATCCCAGTACCCTTTTTGAGCAGCAAGCCCTAGGGAGGATACAAGAGGATTCTGAGTAGCTAAGTAAGCCTGAACTTTGGCTTTGGCTATATTAATCTTTTTATTTTTTGACATTTGTGGTGAACAGCATTCAAAATATTTATCTACGCATCCATAAAGGGGGTCATTAATTATAGATTGAAGACACAAATCTTCTAGCATTCCTTCATCAACATTGTTGGGCATAATAAATACGCCAATTTTTATATTTTGTTGAACAATAACTTGATTAATAGATTTTGGGGCAGGTAAGTTATTTTTCATTAAAGTACTACAAATACTCGAAAATGCCGCCGGAGCTTTCTTTTCTTCTGCATCCCGTACAAAACCAAAGGTATCAACCTCAGAAAAGCCATCCATATTAACCAAATTTGGGAGTTCAGTTTTGAATTTATCTTTACCGCCAACAGGAATTACTTGAACACCATTGACATCCTCATGTTTTAGCAAAGCTGCAAAAAAGTTACGCTCATCTTTACCTTCAACTATCAATAACTTTTTTGATTCAATTCTTTTCATTACCTAACCTCGAATTCTCCCTCAATCCCTGCAAGCAAAGTATCTGCTTCATATTGAAAGGCTCGGTGTTTACCTTGATTATTTCCAATTCTAAACAGACTAATAAAATTTTCCCCTATATCTAATTTTTGTTCTTGATACACCTGGGTAAAAGCTTCTATACACTCATATGAGTGAGTTGTAATAAATAGCTGCACCTTATTATCTAGTGCCATTTTTAAGATAGCTCTCCACAGTATGGAAAGTGTACGATAGTGCAATCCATTCTCAACTTCATCAATAAGTAATATTCCATTTTTTCTTTCGGATATTGCAGCCAATATAGCTAATATTCTTCTAATTCCATCACCCATTACATTGATGGGAACCAATTTATCAATACCAATATCAGCATAAACCATTCCTCTAGCTCCCATCCTGATATCGCTTAAGTTGGGTTCTATCTCTCTTAAGGCATTAATTATTGTCTTCAAATCTTTTCTAACTACAATTTTATCTAGTCGGCGATCCAGATCCATCATAATTGTACTAGGATTTATAAAACTAGCACGCAACTTTTCATTATAGGGTGATAAATTTAAATTTATTTGCCCTTGTTTTAATCTGATTTCAGCCTCAAAATTATTCTCTCCATTAATATTGAAACTAAATCTTAATCCTTCAATATCAGCCCCATCGACCGTACTAGCGGAAGCATTGGACAAAAACTCATCCTTAGATAATTGCAGCTTTCCAGAAATCTGCGGAGAAATTTCAGCAAATTGAGGATATATTGCTTTAATTTCAAGCATTCTCTCTTCAGAATCTAATTCGCCGCCTATAGTAAGATTCTTGGAAAAGTCCAAGTCTTTGAACAGATACTTAAATTCTTCATCCTCAGTCAACATTAAATTTCGGAATGAGTGAATACTCAATGGAAGCTGTGGATTAGACATTCCTATTAATAAGAAGATAGCTTCTAAAACGGATGTCTTCCCACAGTTGTTTCTTCCTGTAATCAAGTTGACCTGTTTGATGTTCTCAATTACTAATGATTCAATTAATCTAAAGTTATGTATGTTTATCTTTTTGAATGACATAGTTATTGGACTCGCCTGCCATGGAGCTGCTCTTTTAATCCTCACAAGTAGTCTAGCACATGGTTGAGTATAGTGATTTGCTAAATTTTACAGGGCTCCTGGCACCAACTCACCAAAATCCCTGGCAAGACTTGATTATCCATGGTTTAGCCTGAAAGAGAAGGAAAAATTAATTGTATATATGGAAACCCGTCATTTACAACTGGAAGGCATGGGCTGTGCTGCTTGTGCTAGTGCTATTGAAACAGCTATTCAAAAGGTGTCCGGCGTTGATTATTGTAGCGTAAACTTTGGTGCCGAGCAAGCCACTGTCGCCTATAATCCAGCCCTCACTAGCTTAGAAAAAATTGAGCAAGCGGTGACACAAGCTGGTTACCGCGCAACCCCTGTGATGGAGTGGGGAGATTGCGAGAGCTACGATGGACAGGATTTGTTGCAGAAAGTCTGGGTGGGAGGGGCAGTGAGCACTGTTTTGGTGTTTGGTTCCCTTCCCGCTATGACAGGGGTGTACGTGCCTTTCATTCCTACTTGGTTGCACCACCCTTGGCTCCAATTGGTGCTCACAACCCCCATAGTAGTATGGTGTGGCCAATCCTTTTTCTTGGGGGGTTGGAAAGCGGTGAGGCGGGGTACTGCGGACATGAATACCCTGGTGGCTTTGGGCACCGGGACGGCATATCTGTACTCCCTGGTGGTAACCCTGTTTCCCGGATTGTTGACAGCCCAGGGACTGGCTGCTCAGGTGTATTACGAAGCCGCCGCTGTGGTGATTACCCTGATTTTGTTGGGACGGTGGCTGGAGAGCCGGGCCCGTGGGCAAACAAAAGCTGCGATTCAGAAATTGATGGGACTACAGGCTAAAACTGCCCGTGTGATTCGGCAGGGAGAAGAACAGGATTTGCCAATTCAACAGGTGGTGGTGGGTGACGTGATTGTTGTGCGCCCTGGGGAAAAAATTCCTGTAGATGGAGTAGTTTTAGGAGGAAAGTCTGTAGTAGATGAATCTATGGTGACGGGAGAATCGATTCCCGTAACTAAGCAAGAGGGGGATGAAGTAATTGGGGCTACATTGAATAAGACAGGTAGCTTTCAATTCCGTGCTCAAAGAGTGGGTAAGGATACGATGTTGGCACAAATTGTCAAACTAGTGCAACAAGCCCAAGGCTCAAAAGCTCCCATTCAGAAAGTGGCGGATAGGGTGATCCGCTGGTTTGTCCCGGTGGTGTTGGCGATCGCTCTCCTCACCTTCTTGCTCTGGTTCAGCTTCACGGGGAATCTCACCCTAGCCCTCATGACTATGGTGGGGGTATTAATCATCGCCTGTCCCTGTGCCTTGGGCTTGGCGACACCAACCTCCATTATGGTGGGTACGGGTAAAGGGGCAGAATATGGCATTCTGATTAAAGATGCCACCAGTTTGGAATTGGCTCATGATGTGCAAACTATCGTCCTAGACAAAACCGGAACCCTGACTCAAGGTAAACCTACGGTGAGGAACTATGTCACGGTGAAAGATAGGGTAGATAAGGAAGAGATTAAACTGTTACAACTGGCGGCAGCGGTGGAGCGTCAGTCTGAACATCCCTTAGGGGAAGCCATCGTCAATTACGCCCAAACCCAAGGTGTCTTGATACAAACATTGCCCTCAGTGAGCCACTTAGAAGCCATTCCCGGTTCTGGAATTCAGGGCTTTGTGGGGTCCAAGTTGGTACAAATTGGCCGACGAGAATGGCTGGCGGAGTTGGGGATTGATTGTTTGGGTGAGGACTTTCAACAAGAACGTTGGGAAGAGGCTGGCTTGACCACAGTTTGGATGGCTGTTAATGGTACCTTGCAGGGTGTCTGGGGCATTGCTGACCAACTCAAGGAATCCTCGATGCAAGTGGTGAAAACTTTGCAGCGTATGGGGTTAGAAGTAGTGATGCTCACCGGTGACAATGCCAAAACCGCAGCATCTATTGCTCGTGAAGTGGGTATCCATCGTGTCTTCTCTCAAGTGCATCCCCATGAAAAAGCCCAAATTATTCAAACCTTGCAAGGTGGAAAGGGCACCAAGACAGTGGCTATGGTGGGAGATGGTATTAACGACGCTCCTGCTTTAGCCCAGGCTGATGTGGGCATTGCCATTGGTACGGGGACAGATGTAGCCATGGCAGCCAGCGACATTACCTTAATCACGGGAGACTTGCAGGGCATTGTCACAGCAATTCAACTGAGTAAAGCCACTCTACGGAACATTCGCCAGAACCTCTTCTTTGCCTTTATCTACAACCTGGCCGCCATTCCCATCGCCGCAGGCATTCTTTACCCCATTGGGGGCTGGCTGCTCAATCCCATCATTGCCGGAGCAGCGATGGCTTTGAGTTCTGTCTCGGTGGTTACCAATGCCTTACGTTTGCGCCACTTCCACCCTCGATAGTTATTGGAAGCCAGCGCCAGCGTTCAGTTAGACCAAAAAACCAGTACTTTTTGCTTTTTGTCCCAAGATGCCGCACAATATATTAACATCCTGAAACGGGGTCTGGAAAACCGGGATGGGGATTTTAAATGATTTAGCTCACAAGCTCGAAGATCTGCTTTAAATAATGGCAAAAGGAGAGGTGCAAGATGAGGATCTGGTTTGGCTAATACTGGAGAAGAGAGTAACGGAAGTGGCTTTTCTCTTGGATTGAGCTGGGGCTGGTCAAAAAATACAAATAAATCCAAAATTCCTCCAAACCTTAGCAGCTTTCCAGCAATCTCAGACATTAGTTTAGGCTAGGGTTGAGATGGTTAATAGCCCCAACGACTCCTTTATTGTAACTGCTTTACAACAGGATTTAGAAGATTCCTTCGCCACGGTGGAATAATTGTCAGCTGCTACTCCAGAAGAAATCTTGATGCCATCGCGAACTTACGAACTGTTAGAGATCAATATTTAACGGTTCAGTTAGTTGAAAATAAGGCAGCCGCAGACGAGAATGAAACTATCCCAGTTTTAGACTCTGTCAAAGGTGGCTACTATAGTATGATATCAAAATAAAACAAATAATTGAAATTTTGGCGATGACAGCTCATATTTTAGTTGTAGAAGATGAACCTCAAGTAGCTCAATTTATTGAGTTAGAACTGAAATACGAAGGCTATCAGGTAACAGTTGCTCATGATGGCATTTCCGGTTTAGCTGCGGCTAGAGAATTGGAACTAGATTTAATTCTTTTAGATTGGATGCTTCCGGAATTATCAGGACTGGAAATCTGCCGCCGCCTTCGCGATACTGGGAATAAAGTGCCGATTGTTTTATTGACAGCCAAAGATGAGATTGGGGATCGAGTAGCTGGTTTAGATGCTGGTGCAGATGACTATTTGGTTAAACCTTTCAGCATTGAAGAATTACGAGCGTGGGTTCGCGCTCATCTAAGAAGGTTTGAAGAAGAAGAAGAAAAGGAATTACTAGAATTTGCGGACTTGACTTTAAATCGCAAGACTAGGGAAGTTTATCGTGGCGATCGCTGGGTGGAACTCACAGCTAAAGAGTTCGATCTGCTGGAATTTTTTATTTCTCATCCCCGCCAAGTCCTCAACCGGGAGCAAATTCTTGAGGGGGTTTGGAATTTGGATTTTACAGGGGACTCCAATATTATCGAAGTCTACATCCGTTACTTGCGCACCAAGTTGGAAGCAGGGGGGGAAAAACGTTTAATTCAAACCATGCGCGGAGTTGGTTACGTCCTTCGGGAGAATTGATATATACTTATTTTTCATCTCCTTCGCAAGCTCCGATACTAACCCAATTACTGGAACCATCGAGCCAATGTTCTTTTTTCCAAATGGGGGCATTATGTTTAATGGTGTCGATTGCATAACGACAAGCAGCAAATGCTTCGTCTCTGTGGGGACAACCAACTGCTACCACAACACTAATTTCCCCAATCTGCAACCTACCAATGCGATGACGGATTACTATGCGATTAGTATCAGGCCAACGTTGGCGGATTGTAGTAGCAATTTGGCGGAAGATGACCATTGCCATAGGTTCGTAAGCCTGGTATTCTAAGGATGATACAGCTTTGCCATCAGTTTGATTCCGCACTGTACCACTCATAACCACAATAGCACCGTTGGCTCGATCCGAGGCTTCACTATAGACAGAAGCTAGGGAGAGGGGAGCTAGGGTAATGCCAAAGCTATCTGCTGTTGTTCTTTCTGGTGTGTTTACTAAACTTTTCATTTTAGTTTTAATTATAGAATAAATGCAGAAAGTTCGTCAATCTATTTTCTCTCTGGACAATTTTCCCTCTCATGTAATTGGGGGCTGTATTGTACTTTACTTGGCAACTTTGGTGTTTGATTGGCATAATATTGGCACTGATAGCTTGCAGTACTTTCTCTCCCCTAGCTTGAAGAGCGTCTTTATATTCGGTGCTACAGGAGCTATACCAGTTTTTCAGTTTGGTTGTTGGTGGACTGTCTTTAGTTCTGGTTGGCTCCACGGTAGTCTGCTTCATATTACTTTTAATATGCTTTGGATTCGGGAATTTGCTCCTAGGGTGGGGCAAATGTACGGCTCCCGAAGGCTGGTTGTTATCTATACGGTTGCTATTGGCTGTGGTTCCCTTTTAACAAGTATAGCGGGAAGATACTTTGAAGCATTACCCACTTTGCTACAAGGTTCGGATCTGGCTATAGGAGCGTCAGGAGGTATTTTTGGACTATGTGGAGCATTAACAGCTGGGGGACAAATTACTGGAGATACTAGGGTGAGGCAAAAATATTTCCGTTATGCAGTTGCTTTTTTTCTTTTTGGTTTGATAGTGCCCAGAGTTGACAACTGGGGACATTTAGGGGGTTTCTTGGGGGGTTACGCTGTGAGCTATTTGCCTTGGCTGGATCCTCGTAATGAAGAGGGGAAAAGCCACCTCTTGGGGGCGATCGCTTGTTTGATTATTTCTGCTGGAAGTATTGCCCTATCCCTCAGACATGGATTATTATGACATTAACACTAGGGGAGGAAAATTGAGATAATTATGCGAATGCTACATACCATGCTGCGGGTAGGTAATTTAGAGGAGTCTCTGGACTTCTACTGCAATGTCTTGGGAATGAAATTGCTGCGTCAGAAAGATTATCCCAGCGGTAAGTTTACTTTAGCTTTTGTGGGTTATGGGGATGAGTCGGATCACACGGTGCTGGAACTGACCTATAATTGGGGGGTTGACCAGTATGACCTGGGAAATGCTTACGGTCACGTAGCTTTGGGGGTGGAGGATATTTACCAAACCTGTGAGGATATTAAGGCTAAAGGGGGGAAGGTTTCTAGGGAACCGGGACCGATGAAACATGGTTCTACAGTAATTGCTTTTGTCGAAGATCCTAATAATTATAAAATTGAATTAATTCAATTGGGGACTCAAGGTTCTGCTCAACCTTCCTCCCTGGGTTGACAACTCTGTGACAATAGTCTATTCTTGTAATATAGAACCATTGGGTATAAAGGCGTAGGTTGAGTAGAGTGCAAGCGAAACCCAACCTACAGGTTCTGCTCAATCTTCCCCACGGGTTGAACTGCTGCTTATGAATTATTAGCTAAAACAGATATTAAGCCAATTATATTGGAAATGAGTAATGAAATCGGCGGAATTTCGAGAACGGTAAATTATAAAGGTTATCGCATGGATATTGGGGGGCACCGATTTTTTTCCAAGTCTGACGTAGTAATGGATTGGTGGCTGAATATCCTCCCCCTTGAGAATAGGTCAAATGAGGAACTAACCATCACTTATCAGAATCAATCTAGGGAAATATACCATAGAAATAAGGGAATAAACCCTGAGAATACAGATAGAATCATGTTGAGCCGGAATCGCCAATCTAGAATTTTGTTCTTCAGAAAGTTTTTTAACTATCCTCTAACTATCAGCCCGGATACCCTATCTAACCTAGGCTTTTTGAGAGCTGGAAAAATTGTTTTGAGCTATGTTGTAGCTAGGATTTTACCTATCAAGAAGGAAAGAAATATTTTATATTTTTTTATCAATCGCTTCGGAAAGGTTATTTATAACACTTGTAGCCCAGAAAAATGTGGAAACATCCTTTATCGAACGGTTCCTCTATCCTAAATAAGGTCCCGGTCAGTTGTGGTAAGAAGTTGCTAGACAGGTTCAGGAAGGAGGAGGAAAATTACATCTGAATACTGCTGTGAGAAAAATATATACCCAGGGAGAAAGAGTTACTGGTGTAGAAGTATATGAGGGAGAAACTGGGACTTATCAGCGGGTAGAGGGAGACTATATCTTTTCCACCATGCCCGTCAAGGAACTCATTAGGAGATTGGAGACGGAAGTACCTGCGGAAGTGAGAAGGGTCAGCGAAGGACTGATCTATCGAGACTTTATCACTGTGGGTTTGTTAATTTCCGAACTTGTTGTCAAGGATGAGGAGAAGAGGGAGGAATTAATCCAGGACAACTGGATTTATGTGCAAGAACCGGATGTACTGGTAGGGAGAATTCAAATTTTTAATAACTGGAGTCCTTATTTGATTCAGGATAGTTCTAAAGTTTGGCTGGGATTAGAGTATTTTTGTAATGAAGGAGATGATTTATGGGGAAAATCTGCGGCAGAAATGGCTAGTTTAGCTATGGGTGAGTTGGTTAAAATTGGCTTTATTGCTAAATCAGAGGATGTGTTAGATTATACGGTAGTAAAAGTGCCCAAGACTTATCCAGCCTATTTTGGCACTTATTCTGAGTTTGATAAGGTGAGGGATTATTTAGATCGGTATGAGAATTTATATCTCATTGGCAGAAACGGCATGCATCGTTATAATAATCAAGACCACTCTATGCTCACTGCTATAACTGCTGTGGAGAATATTAGGGGCGGGGTCACAGATAAATCTAATATTTGGGCAGTTAATACTGAAAAAGAGTATCATGAGGAAGGAAAAAAAAGCTAAACGTCCGGTGAAATCCTCACTACCATTGCCCTTAAGACAATTTCTGAGTTATCTTTTCACTGGGGGTAGTGCTACTATTATTGATATTGGAGTTTTCTCCCTCCTGATCAGTTTTGATTTGTGGTATGTAGCCGCTTTGGGCATCAGCTTTGTTTTTGGGGTATCCACCAATTTCTTTTTGAGTCGTGGCTTTGTCTTTAAGGTATACTGGGATAACTGGTTAACTCAGTACACCGTCTTTACCATCGTCTCTCTCAATACTCTCCTCGCTAACTTGGGTTTGTTAAAGGTTCTTGTGGAGGATTTTGGTTGGGAGAAGATACCATCTCGTATAGTTAGTGCTGGATTTATTGCTGTTTTGAGTTTCACCACTCACAAGTTATATTCTTTTTCAGGAACCGCTTCGGAACGCGGATAATGGTTGGGAACAGCTATTTTTGGTATCTGCACCTCCAGTTATCTTCTCCTCTCAAAAACTGTTGACGGGAGGATTTATCTTGCTGTTCTCAGAAGTTCGGTAAGTAAACAAGCAACCTGGAAGCACCTGTTGTTCTTTTTTAAATATTATCATGAATAAAATTGATTTAGCCTTTACTCCAGCTTTAGAACAAGCAAGACTAATTAAAAATCGCCAGATATCCCCGATTGAATTAACCCAACTCTACCTGGATCGCATTGAACAGTTCGATCCTCAGTTAGGTAGTTTCTATACTATCATCGCAGAACTTGCACTGGATGATGCTAAAATCAAAACAGAACAACTAGCTCAAACCGATCCCCCAAAATCCCCCTTTTTCGGCGTCCCCACAGCCATAAAAGATTTATATAGTCTATCTGGAGTGCCTACTAGCTATGGCATGCAAGCATTAAGCAATAACATAAGTCAGTATGACGAAGGGGTAGTAACCCGGATGAAAAAAGCCGGATTCATTATATTAGGCAAAACCGCCACCTCCCAATTCGGTTCCCTACCCTATACCGAACCCCCAGGTTTCCCTCCCACCCGCAACCCCTGGAATCCCCACCACACTTCCGGCGGTTCTAGTGGCGGAGCAGCCACTGCCGTGGCAGCCGGTTTATGCCCCATAGCCCACGGTTCCGACGGCGGAGGCTCAATTCGCATTCCCGCAGCTTGTTGTGGCTTAGTGGGGCTAAAACCAGCCAGAGGGAGAGTATCCAATGCCCCCCTAGGAGACTATCAAAATGGCATCGCCACCCACGGTCCCCTGGCTCGTACCGTTGCCGATGCAGCAGCACTCTTAGACGTGATGGCAGGCTATACTCCTGGAGACCCCTATTGGTTACCGAACCCAGAAACCCCCTTTCTGGAAGCAGCCCAGCAAAAACCACCCCAGTTGCGCATTGCCTTTTCCAGTACAGTTCTACCTACAGGAGCTGCGGTAGAGATTTATCAGCAGGCAGTAGAACAGACAGCCCAAACTTTAGCAGCTATGGGTCATATTCTAACAGAAGGCTGTCCCGATTTGACCCCTTTGGAGGAACCCTTTAAGGAAGTTTGGCAAGCAGGAGTGAGTGCAGCAGAAGTGCCTCTAGCAGCCATGAGTCCTATGAACGCTTGGCTTGCTTCTCAAACAGGTTCCGCTGGAGAATACTTGCAAGCAGTAGCTAAAATGCAAATAGTATCAAGGCAAATTATTACTTTCTTCGACAAATTTGACCTCCTCCTACTTCCCGTATTAATGCACTCACCCATGAAAATTGGGGAGTGGGAGCATCTTTCTCCCCCAGAAACCCTCGCCAAAGTGATTGCTTGGATGATTCCTAACCCCCTGGCAAATGCTACCGGACTACCAGCGATCGCCCTCCCCACAGGCAATTTCGACCACCATGGTTTACCCATAGCCATCCAACTAATCGGTCGTCCAGCAGCAGAAGCCACTCTAATTGCCATAGCCGCCCAATTAGAAGCAGCAAATCCTTGGATTCACCGACGTCCGACCTTATTTACATCTTACTAGGGGCAGCGGGGGAGTAGGGGTGATATGATATAAATAATCCCTTAGGAGCAACTAAGGGAGATAGTACTATAATAGAGGAGTATCCTAACAGATGGCGATCGCACAGGAAACAGAAATTGCAGAGCTGAAGCGCCTCATGGTTGCAATGAATCAGAAAATGGATTCCATGGAGGGGAAAATAGAGGCTGTGGACAAGAAAATAGAGGCTGTAGATAAGAAGCTAGAGATCCACATAGCCAAGACAGAAGAGCATTTCAACTCCATCGAAACCCAAATCGACACCGTAAAACAGCAAGTGAGTAAACTAGACGAAAGAACCGAAAAACAGGACAATCGTTACTTTGGGTTGTTAGTGAGTGTTATTGGCTTTCTGATTTCCGCTTTTATCGCCGTTTTAGTTGGTTTTGGCAAAGTTATCTTTTTCGCCAATCTCTAAAGATTACCCCTATCTCCCCATCACCCTATTATGACTATTCTAATACCAATTATTCTCGCAGGTGGTAAAGGGGAAAGATTTTGGCCCCTCAGTCGTAGAAAGCGCCCCAAACAGCTCCTTTCCCTCGATGGTAGCGGCAAAAGCTTGCTCCAAACAACAGCAGATCGTCTCTTACCCCTAGCAGGGAATTGGGATAAACTATGGGTAGTGACTTCTGCTATAATTGCCCAGGGAGTGAGAGAACAGTTATCAGAATTACCAGCAGAAAACTTATTAATAGAACCAGAAGGGAAAGACACAGCTCCTGCGGTAGGTTGGGCTACCTTAGAAGCAGCACAACGTCACGGGAAAACACCCCTAGGCTTTTTTCCAGCGGACCACTGGATAGGGGATACCCACGCTTTCGCCCGCACTATTGAAGCAGCTACAGAACTAGCAGTTGCCAAAGAAGCTATAGTTACTCTCGGAATAAAACCCAACTACCCTTCTACAGGCTATGGCTATATTGAACAAGGGGAAGAAGAAAGTAATTTTGGTGGTTTACCTGTTTATAAAGTGAGTCGCTTTACGGAAAAGCCCAACCTAGAAACAGCCACATCCTTTATAGACACCGGAAACTATAGTTGGAATAGCGGTATGTTTATCTTCCGCCCTGAAGTGATGTTACAGGAACTGGAAATACACGCACCGCAAATTATCCAACTTTTGAGAGCAAAAGGGAAAGACGCCTATAAAGAGTTACAGAAGAAAAGCATAGACTATGCTATCATGGAGAAAACCCAATTAGCCTATGTCCTCCCCGGTAATTTCGGTTGGGACGACTTAGGAGACTGGACTTCCTTGGAAAGATTATTACCCGGAAAGGGAGAAAATATCGCCTTAGCCAACCATGTGGAAAGAGATACCAAAGGGGCGATTATTTATAGTAGTAATAAAGAGGAGGCGATCGTTACTATTGGTTTAGAGGATGTAGTCATTGTGCGGGATGGAAATGTTACTTTAGTCGTGAATAAACACCGCACCCAGGAAATCAAACAAGTCCTCAAACAACTCCAGGGCGATCCCAAATATCAGCAATTACTGTAAGTTTCGCGCCAAGGGGGGAAGGGAAAAAATGCTCCAAATATATAGTTGTGGCGGGCAATCAAATATTTGATATTAGTAATATATCATGACTGTACCAACCGACGAATATGATAGTCCTTGGAAAGAGACAATTGAAACTTATTTTCGAGAATGTCTCTCAAGCAGTCAATGACATAGACTGGAGTTTTAGATAAAGAATTACAGAAAATCGTCCGAGATTCCTCTTGAGGGAGAAAATATGCAGATAAATTGGTGAAAGTCTGGCTAAAAAACAGTGGCAATGGGTATTAATTCATTGAGAAGTGCAGGGCGATCCGGAAACCAACTTTCAAAGGCGGATGTAGGAGTACCACTCCCTTCTTTTCCTGAGCTATAATTGTTCTGAGGTAGGGGCACGGCATTGGTTGGGCCGATACAAAAGGCGTAGTGCTGTACCTAGCTTTAGCATAATTTATGCATAAATTTTATTGATTAAATTAAATTAAATTAAATTAAATTAAAAAACCACTTTTGAATTGACAAATAGTAATTTCATGGATATACTCTTAGCTGACATCAGCTTTTACGAAAAACAGAGAGAATATATCATCCAATTGTTGAAAAACTGGTCTTGTTAATTAAAAGGAATCGCTGGCAGTCCGACTTTCAGAAAGCGATCGATAACGCCTAGGCCAAGAATGTACCCGGCATCAAGCGGATCCAAACACTAAGCGAAATAGTTAAATATACTTAGTGCGAAGAGCGATCTCGAAGAGATCGCTTTTTTTGAGATTGGAGGGAAGAGTTAAAAACTTTGGTAAGAAAGAGTTCTGCCGCTTGAGGAGGTGCATTGAGCCAGAAAAAAGCCTCTAACTCAAAAAAAATTCAGAAATTGCTCGCCAGAATCGTCTTTACAGCGCAGCTCAAGCAAAAGCCATTCTCTTCGGAGGCGTGCAAGATTAACTTCGGTGGGACTGCGAAGTCTGAAAGGCTTACACAGAGCCAAGGTGTGAAGTTATTTCCCCAGCGCCCCCAGGGAGAAGGGAAAAGCTTAAACCTACAACTGTGTTATTCGATTCTTTACGGAGGACGAAAGTGAAAAAACTCTTTGGAGCTTTAGCTCTAATTTTAGCAGCAATGATGTTCATTATCTCCCCTGCTCAAGCAGGCGGGGACGGAAATGAGGCTTTGGAGGCGACTACAAAAAGTCTCACAATCGAAATTGCTTCCGGCGATCTGGAAAACCTAAAGGAAAATAAATACAAACTGTGTTTTGCGAAAAAAGTTGGAAACAATGACTACAACGTGGTCTGGCAGTCTTCAGATGAATACCTGGTAAACAACAAGTTCTCCTGGACTCCCCAGTACCAAATTTTCGGCAGTAATACCTTCGAGGACAATGTTACAGTACAGGTGTCAACCAATGCGGTGGGAATCGGATTGGGAGAACAAATCACACCGGATAAAGAGGGGGTTTCCGGCAAACCCAGCACAGGAGAACCAAATAATTCAATAACGATGCATAACGAGTATGGAAGCATTCACCCTGGTGTGAACCAGCTATCCACTATTAATGGCACCCAGAAAAGCACCCCTATTTACGTAGCTCAAAAACCAGTGGTTAAAGGAGATACGGAGCTCACACCGATTGACAAAATCTTGGTTTGGTTCGAGCAAGACATTGAGACCAGCACCATGTTTAGTGAATCACGCTCTAATTCGACAGAGGTGGATTTGACTAGCTCAGACTCCGCAACCCGCAAATACGAAGACCAGCAGTGGATAATTCCATAGTCTTGAAGGCAATTTTAGGTTAATTAGCCTAACGAAACCATCGCTCTTCTTCAACAGAAGGAGAGCGATGGTGTTTTATTTTGGCTAACTGCAAAAATCCAATGAAAAGAATCTGGATAAATTTAGCTACAATCTTAGCAGCAATGATATTAATCATCTCCCCTAGTCAAGCAGACGAAGAGCAATCGAGTGTTCCAAGCTCCCTCAAACAAGTGCAAATCCTCAATAATACCTTGGAGGAGACTAAAAAAACTGTTATCATTAAAATTGCTGAAGAGGATCTCATGACTCTAAAGACTGGAGAATACAAACTGTGTTTTGCCAAAAAAGTTGAAAACAATGACTACAACGTAGTCTGGCAGTCTTATGAGGAATATCTATCAAATAACCAATTTTCATGGACTCCCCAGTATCAAATTTTCGGCAGTAACACCTTCCAAGAAGGTGAGCAAGTATTTGAGTCAATTAATCCCAAGAACATCAGAATGGGAGGACAAATCACACTGGATGAATTTGGGCTTTTTGGCGAACCCAGCACAGGAGGACCAGATGATTCAATAACGATGCATAACGAGTATGGAAGCATTCACCCTGGTCTTAATCAGCTATCGACAGGTATTCATGGCACACAGGAAAGCACCCCTATTTACGTAGCTGTAAACTCAGCGGTTAAGGGAGACATTATCCTAACACCTGTTGATAAAGTCCTGGTTTGGTTCGAGCAAAACGTTGAAACAAGTACCATGACCATGTTTAACAGCTCACATTCTAAATTAATAGACATCGATTTGACTAACTCTTCCTCCGCAACCCGTAAATACGAAAACCAGGAGTGGATAATTCCATAACCCATTCAGCTGCGTAGGGTGTGTTAGGCGCTTCTTTATTTAAATAAAATGAAATGGGAAAAAGGGGGAGGGTCTTCCCGCTCCCGCATCGTTTTTCTAGGTGCTGGAGCCAACCGAAACTAATACCTTCACAAATGGTCTCTTGGTATATAATATTAGAGTGTGGAAAGATGAAATTGATAATTTTTGAGGAAAACACAAAATGACTCAAACAAAACCAATTACCAAAGTGCGTAGAGCAAGGGTAGTGGTCTCCAGAAAAAAAGCCAAGAGTAGAGCTGAACAGGAAGCATTTTATCAACGGTGCAAGCCAATTTTTGAAAGCGTAAAATTGGAGTTGATGCAAACTTGCTACAATTGGTATATGACAGTAGAACCAGAAACTGGGGATTATTTTATTGCTGAAGATGAATTAACCGCTATCAATATGTCCCGTCAGAAACACCCCAATGCTCCTTTCTATCTTTTCCAGATTAACGAAACAGGAGTATCGGGAACCATATGATTCAGCGATCGCCCTAAAGAAAGCGGTGCGCGTAACGCACCATTAAACCAATCAAAAACAAAACAAAGTATCCCGAGTATCCCTTCCTGTAGTAGGATTGGTTCCCGTCGCTCTTTCACAGAGCTTTCCTTCCTGATTCACATTCAACAAAACATTGGTAAAATCGGCTCCGTCAATAATAGCTCCATCGAACCTAGCACTAGCGGCAAAAGCACCCTCTAACACTGCATTAGTCAAATTAGTCCCCTTAAAATTAGCGGAGTCTAGTATAGCATAGGAAAGATCCGCCCCCTCCAAATTAGCTTTTTCCAGATTAGCACCAAAAAGACGTACCCCTCGCAAATTGGCGTTTTTTAAATTACAATCCCGTAAAATAGTGTGGTCGAAACTATCCCCAGTCAAATCTTGACCCGATAAATCGCTATTCATCAAGTTCCTTTTATTGTAATCTACCGCTTGCACTGGTGCTACCAATATATTTAAAGCTATGATAGCACCTAAGACAAAAGCAAATAACCCGAATACTTTTTTCATCATGTTTTCAAAACCATTTCTATTACCCGTCTTACCATGAAAACCACAAATAAGCAAGAAAATATTACCAAAATTGGCGAGATAGGGGAAAAGTTGGTAGCGCAATGGTTGGTAGCACAAGGTTGGTCAATTCTTCATCATCGTTGGCATTGTCGGTGGGGAGAAATAGACCTCATTACCCAACAACCCGGAACTATGATTAGTTTTGTGGAGGTAAAAACCCGCAGTCAGCGTAATTTGGACGCTAATGGAATGTTGGCTATTACAGAGGAAAAACAAACTAAACTTTGGCAAACAGCAGAAATATTTCTCGCTGAACATCCCCATTTAGTTCATCTTCCTTGTCGATTTGATGTCGCTCTTGTTAGTTATAGCGATCGCCCTATAGAGGCTACTCCTAATGATACCATTATAATAGGAAAACAGATATTTTATCAAGGATATTACTTGACCATTCAAAATTACATTGAGTCTGCTTTTGACTAAAATAAATTTTCTCCTTAAGCTGTTATGATAGATACATCATATTTTCTGACAATGTCAACCATCGGGACATATTTTAGCTGCAAAATGTCAGATATAACCCTGGGCGCGGGTTAGGAATTCGTGCTATAGCGTGTTCCCGCCCGAATCGGGATAGCCTGGTAAGTCTATAATAAACCGCAGAGACGCAGAGAACGCAGAGAAAGAGAAAGAGAAAGAGAGAGGATGCTGTTGGGGAAAGTGCCTTCAAATTCATCCAACGGCAAAATCAGCCGATAACCTCGATGAGGCACCTTCTCCGGCCCATCTTCCACCGCAAAACCGGGCTTTTCCCCTGTCGGCGGTACCCCACCCCGTTACAAAATTTCCTACCTTTAATGGTTGGCGTAGGAGCGTCACATATGGATGAATGCAGTTGACTGGATAATATTCAAACCCTGAAGGGGTTTTAGCAAGGTAGCCCGCAATTTATTCGCGGGCGATCGCCTTATGGAGATAATGGTGGTTTCTCTTCAATAGATTCCACCACAGGAGTTTCTTCCTCTTCAACAACAGGAAAATCCTCCTCTTCTACAGTAGTTTCCTCTTCCATAGATTCTCCCACAGGAGTTTCTTCCTCTTCTGTAACAGGAACTTCCTCTACCACAACTGGTTCTACTACACTCGGTTCCTCTGTAACAGGAATTTCCTCTCCTAAAGTAGCTTCCTCTTCAAGAGATTCTCCCACAGGAGTTTCTTCCTCTTCAGCAACAGGAACTTCCTCCTCTACAGGTATTTCTTCTACAGTAGGTTTCTCTGTCAAGATATCTTCTTCCGTCGGTTCTACTACCGTCGTTTCTACTTCAACACCAGGTATTTCCTCTTGATCAGTTATTGGTGGGGAAGGGGGAACTTGATAATTTTGGTCTACAATACCCCGTACAGCTTCCAACTCAAATTCGCCCCGGACTATTTTCGCGAGAGTATCCTGACCATTAGGTTCATATGTAATCAGTCTTGCGGTATTATTAAATACATTAGGGATATTATTCCCCGCTCCATCGATAAATTCCAACTGCACCCAATTCTTTCCTGGTTTAAAGCCCTGGAGATAAATAGGCTGCCAACTATCTAACAGAAAGCTTTGACCATTTACCGTCACTCGAATGCGCCAGTCAGCAATCTCCTCAGGAGCAACTAGGTGTAAAGGAGCATTAGTTAAATAGAAGTCCAGCATAATTGGCTCTGCTCCGTAAGTACCCTGGGGACGACTATAAGTCAACAGGGGTAAAGAGGGATCTGGGTTATTCTCGTTCGTTTTCGTTAAGACATGAAAAGTTGTTTGAGCATAAGCACCTTCGTTTTTAAAGCTTTCGTACCAAGGGCGAGAAGCAAATAGCCGCAGGGTATGAGTTCCTGGAGTTAAATCAGTCAAAACGATGGGTTGGGACACATCGTATATTGCCCCATAGGGTTCATTATCCACAATGAGGTGCAAATGTGGTCCCAATTTCAGTTCGGGATTTTGAAAAATAGGTAAGTCTCCCACTTGCACTTGGACGTTTACTGTTGTGGAGGGGAGAATTTCATCCGTTTTGGGGCTGAGAATGGTAACTTGAGACTGATATTGTTCCAAACTCTGACGCAGTTGTTCAATGAGAATTGGCGGCGCTACTTCTGTCAGCTTCTCGGACTGCGCTGGAACGGAAGACTGTTCTATTGCTGACTTATCAATGGTTTCCAGGGGATTCCCGCAACTAACCAAACTCCAACTTAAGGCTATTAAGAGTAACCATGAACAAATTTTACTTATCAATTTAACATCCAACACGCTTTCCCTTCCTCTACGTGACTTACATAGGCAATATAGCGCTCCAGGGTGAATCGAGAATTTGTCCCCAGGAATCTGGGTTCTTCAATTTAATGTAAAGTTTTGTCACTTATTGTAAATAAAGATGAAAAAAGCTTGACTTTGGAGATGTTTAGTTAAATCGATAACCTTTTGTAAATAAAATTGAGCTAATTTTACATTATGTTAAGCGCTGCTAAAAAAAGACAAGAAAGCTGTACCATCTCCCATGAGTGATAAAATTATCCTCCAGCAGAAGTAGGAGTGGGAGCACCGAACTGCACCAAAATCCCAGACCATCCCATTGAACGTAAGTGCGACATTCCCTAGTCTCAGCGTAGCGGACTAGAGAAGGATAGCACGGCGATAACGACTTGCATCGAGCTTGCGAGATGTATTCCGAATTGCCAAACATGGTACAATTTTTTTTGGCGAGGTACAGATGTAACCCGCTTGCTGTAGGGACGACTACCCGTAGCATAAAAGCAACTGGGCAACCAGTCGGCAATAGTCCACCCTCAATCGATACAGCTAACAGCAGTATCCCGAAAATAGCTTGTTTGGTTTTCCAAACCAATTTCCGTAAAAATATAAGTTCATTGTCTAGAGAGGAGAACCCTCATGGCAATCAGGGTTGATAAAGACCCCGTACCTACTTCCACAGAGAAGTGGGGAAAGCCTGGTCATTTTGATCGCACTCTAGCTAAAGGTCCAAAAACCACCACCTGGATTTGGAACCTTCACGCTAATGCACACGATTTCGATAGTCAAACTAACGATCTAGAAGAAGTTTCGCGCCGAATTTTCAGCGCTCACTTCGGTCACCTAGCTGTAGTTTTCGTCTGGCTGAGCGGCATGTATTTTCATGGCGCTAAATTCTCTAACTACACAGCTTGGCTGGCAGATCCCACCAACATTAAGCCTTCCGCCCAAGTAGTTTGGCCAGTTGTAGGTCAAGGCATTCTTAATGCCGATGTGGGAGGCGGCTTCAGCGGTATTCAGATCACCTCTGGTCTGTTCTATATGTGGCGAGCCGCTGGATTCACCAATGAGTTCCAATTGTACTGCACGGCAATTGGTGGATTGGTAATGGCAGCACTGATGCTGTTTGCTGGCTGGTTCCACTATCATAAGAGCGCTCCCAAACTGGAATGGTTCCAGAGCGTGGAGTCTATGATGAACCACCACTTAGCTGTGCTCCTGGGTTGCGGCTCCCTTGGTTGGGCAGGTCACCTGATCCACGTCTCTCTGCCAGTTAACAAACTGCTAGATTCTGGGGTTGCTGCGGACAAGATTCCCTTACCCCACGAATTTATTTTGAATAGCGACTTGATGGCAGAGCTTTATCCCAGTTTTGCACAAGGAATCCAACCCTTCTTCAGTTTGAACTGGGGCGTCTACTCAGACTTCCTGACCTTCAATGGGGGCTTGAACCCCACCACAGGGAGCTTGTGGTTGACGGATATAGCCCACCACCACCTAGCCATCGCAGTTCTGTTCATCATTGCTGGCCACATGTACCGGAATACCTTCGGTATTGGTCACAGCATGAAGGAAATTCTGGAGGCTCATAAAGGTCCATTTACTGGCGAAGGTCACAAAGGTCTTTACGAAATCCTCACCACTTCCTGGCATGCTCAATTGGCAGTTAACCTGGCTATGGTCGGTTCTCTGAGCATCATCGTCGCCCACCACATGTACGCCATGCCTCCGTATCCCTATATGGCTACGGATTACGGCACCATGTTGTCTCTGTTTACCCACCACGTCTGGATTGGCGGCTTCCTCATTGTTGGAGCTGGCGCTCACGGCGCTATCTTCATGGTGCGGGACTACGACCCTGCTAAGAATGTTAACAATCTGCTGGATCGGGTAATTCGCCACCGGGATGCAATTATTTCTCACCTCAACTGGGTTTGTATCTGGTTAGGCTTCCACAGTTTTGGCTTGTACGTTCACAACGATACAATGCGCGCTCTGGGTCGTCCTCAAGATATGTTCTCAGATAGCGCTATCCAGTTGCAGCCAATTTTTGCCCAGTGGATTCAAGGCATTCATAATGCCGCTCCTGGGGGTACCGCTCCCTTCGCTCTGGATAGTGTTAGTCCAGTGTTCGGCGGCGAGGTTGTAGCTGTGGCAGGTAAAGTGGCCATGGCACCCATCACCCTGGGTACAGCGGACTTTATGGTCCACCACATCCACGCTTTCACCATCCACGTGACGGCACTGATTCTCCTCAAGGGTCTGCTCTACTCTCGCAGCTCCCGTCTGATTCCCGATAAATCTAATCTCGGCTTCCGCTTCCCTTGCGACGGTCCTGGTCGTGGCGGCACTTGTCAGGTATCAGGTTGGGATCACGTCTTCTTGGGCTTATTCTGGATGTACAATTCCCTCTCCATCGTTATTTTCCACTTCAGTTGGAAAATGCAATCCGATGTTTGGGGTACCGTAACTCCCGATGGGGATGTTTACAACATTACCTTTGGTAACTTTGCCGAAAGTGCAATTACTATCAACGGTTGGTTAAGGGACTTCCTCTGGGCCCAAGCAGCTAATGTGATTAATTCTTATGGTACGGCTCTGTCTGCCTACGGAATTATGTTCTTAGCTGGTCACTTTATCTTTGCCTTTAGTCTGATGTTCCTCTTTAGCGGTCGCGGCTACTGGCAAGAATTAATTGAGTCCATTGTTTGGGCTCATAATAAGCTGAAAGTGGCTCCTTCCATTCAGCCTCGCGCTTTGAGCATTATTCAGGGTCGGGCTGTAGGGGTGGCTCACTACCTCTTGGGAGGAATTGTCACAACCTGGGCATTCTTCCTCGCCCGAACACTTTCAGTGGGTTAGACGGCTCATCAGATGCTTTGCCTTTCGCCCTTGGGGGATAGTTTTAGTCTCTCACTGGAATAAATCCTCCAGGCATTGGCAAGCTACTTCCCAAAAAAGAGTAAGATGAGTGTTTGAAGAAAAACGGCAAAATTAGGGCAAATAAACCCACTTAGAAACCGTTTTTAGTCCTTGAAGTACAAAAAAAAAAGAAGTGAGCAGCAATTTTGCATTAGTCTCATTTATTAGAGGAATAAATTCCTAAAGACCTATGGCAACTAAATTTCCAAAATTTAGCCAGGATCTCGCTCAAGATCCGACTACTCGTCGGATTTGGTACGGGATTGCCACAGCCCACGATTTTGAAACCCATGATGGGATGACAGAGGAGAATCTTTACCAAAAGATTTTTGCCTCTCACTTCGGTCATCTCGCCATCATTTTCCTGTGGACTTCCGGCACCCTATTCCATGTAGCCTGGCAAGGTAACTTCGAGCAGTGGGTCAAAGACCCCCTGAATGTCCGTCCCATCGCCCATGCAATTTGGGACCCTCACTTCGGTTCCGGGGCAATAGATGCTTTTACCCAAGCCGGTGCAACTAACCCGGTAAACATTGCCTACTCCGGCGTTTACCACTGGTTCTACACCATTGGCATGAGAACCAACAATGAATTGTTCAGCGGGTCTGTGTTCCTGTTAATTCTCGCTTCATTGTTGCTGTTCGCAGGCTGGCTCCATTTACAGCCTAAGTACCGTCCCAGCTTGGGTTGGTTCAAGAATGCTGAGTCTCGCCTGAACCACCACTTGGCTGGTTTATTTGGTGTCAGCTCCTTGGCTTGGACAGGTCACCTGGTTCACGTGGCAATCCCTGCATCAAGAGGTCAACATGTGGGTTGGGATAACTTCCTCTCCACCATGCCTCACCCTGCTGGCTTGGGCCCCTTCTTTACGGGTAATTGGGGCGTATACGCACAGAACCCTGATTCTACGGCTCACCTGTTCGGTACTTCCGAAGGAGCGGGAACGGCAATTCTCACCTTCTTAGGTGGTTTCCATCCCCACAGTGAGGCTCTCTGGCTGACGGATATTGCCCATCACCACCTGGCGATCGCCGTTATCTTCATCATTGCTGGTCACATGTACCGCACCAACTTCGGTATCGGTCACAGCATCAAGGAGATTCTCGGCGCTCACAACCCACCCAAGGGAACTCCCTTTGGCGGTGCTTTAGGTGAGGGTCACAAGGGGTTATACGACACCATTAACAATTCTCTCCACTTCCAGCTGGGGTTAGCTTTGGCTTCCCTAGGTGTGGTCACCTCCTTGGTGGCGCAGCACATGTACTCCATGCCTTCCTATGCTTTCATAGCGAGGGATTACACCACCCAGGCGGCTCTGTATACTCATCACCAGTACATTGCCGGCTTCTTAATGGTGGGGGCATTTGCCCACGGCGCTATCTTCTTCGTGCGGGATTACGATCCAGAAGCGAACAAGAACAACGTTTTAGCTCGGATGCTGGAGCATAAAGAAGCCCTGATTTCTCACTTGAGCTGGGTATCTCTCTTCTTAGGCTTCCACACCCTCAGCTTATACGTCCATAACGACGTAGTGGTTGCTTTCGGTACTCCTGAGAAGCAAATCCTCATTGAGCCAGTATTTGCTCAGTTCATCCAAGCTGCTTCCGGTAAAGCTCTCTACGGCTTTGACGTCCTGCTCTCTAACCCAGACAGCATGGCAACCGTAGCCAGCGCTAACATTCCTGGAGCACATTATTGGATGGATGCCATTAACAGCGGAGCTAACTCCCTGTTCTTGACCATCGGTCCTGGGGACTTCTTAGTTCACCACGCCATCGCTCTCGGTCTCCACACCACCACCTTGATTCTGGTTAAAGGCGCTCTGGATGCTCGGGGTTCCAAGTTAATGCCAGACAAGAAAGACTTCGGTTTCTCCTTCCCTTGCGACGGTCCCGGTCGTGGCGGTACTTGCGACATCTCTGCTTGGGATGCCTTCTATCTGGCTATGTTCTGGATGCTGAATACCTTGGGTTGGTTAACCTTCTACTGGCACTGGAAGCACCTCAGCCTCTGGCAAGGTAATATGGCTCAGTTCAATGAGAACTCTACTTACCTCATGGGCTGGTTCCGGGATTATCTCTGGGCCAACTCCGCACAGTTGATTAACGGTTACAACCCCTACGGCACGAATAACCTGTCTGTCTGGGCTTGGATGTTCCTCTTGGCACACCTAGCTTGGGCAACTGGTTTCATGTTCCTCATCTCTTGGCGCGGTTACTGGCAAGAGTTGATTGAAACCATTGTTTGGGCCCACGAGCGCACTCCTCTGGCTAACTTGGTTCGCTGGAAGGATAAGCCTGTTGCTCTCTCTATCGTTCAGGCTCGCTTGGTGGGTTTGACTCACTTTACGGTGGGTTACTTCTTAACCTACGCGGCATTCCTCATAGCCTCGACGGCGGGTAAGTTCGGCTAACTGCTGTTTTTACTTAGCTTTTGAGGAAACAATCCCCTGCTCTTTTGAGTGGGGGATTTTTTTTTAACCGCAGATAAACGCAGATGAACGCGGATGGATAGAGATTATTTTGTGGCAATTGCCGATGTTATTGCTATACAATGAAGAATCAAAGAGGTTTTTATGACACAATTACTTGAGAAAGCTTTTGCGAAAGCTTCAGAATTGTCAGAACAAAACCAGAATGCAATAGCCGAAATTGTCTTGGCTGAACTTGCCTCAGAAGAGCGTTGGAATGATTTGTTTGCCAAGTCTCAAGATTTACTGGCTGAACTTGCCCAAGAGGCTCTTGCTGAGCATCGAGCGGGTAAAACGCAACCTCTTGAATGTGACGACTAATGGTTGCCAGAACAACCAAAAAGTTTTGGAAAGCTTATGCAAAGCTTGATGAGACAGTTCAGCAGCAAGCTCGATCTTCCTATCGGATTTTTCGTGAAAATCCACAACACCCTAGCCTCAATTTCAAAAAGGTGCATGACAGCTTGCCTATCTACTTTGCTAGAGTAAATCTGAGTTATCGTGCAGTTGGCATTATTGAAAAGAATGAAATCATCGAAAAACTGCTTTCTCGACTTTGAGCAAAGGGTTTGCAGATTTTTACCAATAACAATTATAGGTTCTAAGCACAAATAAATCGGTGACTGTTTATTATCAAAAGGTAGCGTATTCTGTATACTGTCGTAATTCTGAAGGATGAAAGCCAATGACAATTTGGTCTTTGGGTACGCCTCGTTTGACTAAAACTTCAGCGATGTCAATTTCCGTCCCATTCCACTGAATCCAAATTTTGCCATCTTGTTTGATGTCTAAATGGAGGACTGGACCAAACACTCGCTTTTCCTTGAACCAACCAATAAAGATGAGTTGGTAGTGGTCTTGTTGGGTGTCGAAGAGAGTTTGGGCTTCCACGTCATCCCCCACAGAGTTGCGAATATTAGCCCGTTGGGTGAGTAGATCTTTAATATATTGACGGTAATTTTCTCGTTGACTAGGGGTTAGTTCAGCCATTGGGTAATGACCTCCTTACTAATATGGTAAACGATGAGTTTAACTTGACTGCGTTGAATTACAGATTGGATGAAAGGACGTTGAAAAAAGGTGTCATAGATTTGAGTTGAAATGGAAAGATAAAGGGTGCGATCGGGTTCTTGATCTTCAAGGGCGTAACGATAGTTGATGAATTGACCCATTGCGGTATGAAATTGGGAGATAGCAGAAATCCCTAGGAAACTTTTGATTTCTACAGCAATTTTTTCCTCTTTTCGTTCAGCGGCAATGAGGTGTTCTGCACCAAGGTCAATGTACATTTCTGTGAAGAGGTCTGCCTGGATAGGAAGCGGATCGTGGGTAATCTGCCAGTTTTCTTTCTGGAGAGCAATTTTGACAGTTTGATGAAATCGGTCTTTGCTCATTATAGCCTCTCCTAGGATTATGCAAGAATTCCATGCAAGGGTTTCAAAAGCTTACCCGCACTTGATCACCAGGGCTTGGAATTTTTATGCCTGCTTCTCCACAAGCCTCAATCCAACACCGCACTGCATCTTTTCCATTTTCCAATGCCTCCTCAGGGGTTTCACCATCGGACATACAACCCGGCAGATCGGGAAACGTAATTAACCATCCCCCCCCTTCCTCTGGAGATAAAGGTCTCATTACAAAAGGATATTCCAAAAAATTCATGGTCATACTCCAATGTCGTCAACTAAAGCTAGAAACTGTTGGATATAAATGGGTTTAATAGGTCTTTTACCAGGCACTGTCACCACTAGAGATGAATTTTCATCTGCATATTGAGTTTGGTAGCGACATTTATCGCCCTCACGAAGTGACCTCCGGCATTGATTAATGGCGGAGGCGCGGTGGCATTTTGAAGTTTAGGGGTTGGTATCACTAATAAGTGAAAGGCGAGCACTAACTGTAAATCTAACCTAGCTTATTACCAGTCCCAGACTACTTCCCCAAAAAAGCAATATCAAGAAGGACAGTCCTTAGCAAACTGATTGTGTAAATATCCTGTTGTTGCAGGGCAGTAAGTATAGCGACTAGTAAATTTAGGATTTTTGGTTAAATCATCCTCTCCCCACTTAGCATGTTGAATCCATGCTGGGTCATAGGTGCTGAGAGTCCACTCTAAATCGTATTTATTATGCCCAGGCACAGTCAGCATTCCAAACCGTGAGACACCACTTCTTGCCTGCATTTTGGCGATTTTAGCGTCTGATTTTCCCAGAAAGTCAGCAGCATAGTAATTAGGCATATAAGCGGGAATGGTACCAGCCCAAAATACACCAATGGTAGAGCCAGCTGGTAATATTTTCCTCAAAGCTAGAGCGGTAGAGATATTATTGTGATTTGCGTTGACTTGGTACAATCTTGTAGTGTTGCCTTGCAGAAGTTGTCTGACGGAAGGAACGAAATCTCTCCTAAGCAATTTGTAATTTAGGAGTAGACATCCTAGCAAAAATACTATAATTAACTTGGTAGTAAGTGATTTTTCCTTTCCTACTAATCTAAATGAATAATTTTCACTAGTTTTTACCATAGTCAGGGCAATAGCATAGATTAGAACTACCATGGCTCCAGTGAACATCCGCCAATAAGGCCAAGGATCGCCTCCAACTCTAATTTGATACAGCAAAACTAAAATGAAGTAAGCACCCGATGAGAATACTAATCTAGACTCCCTGTCACGCTCTGCAACTCCTAGTATAATTCCAATGAGTAAGATTATTGAAGAAGATACAATAAACTGGACGACAAACCCTATTCCTGATCGTACCTGAATGTCCAAAGGCAATCCGGTTATCTTTAACACATAGGTATTAGGCAGGGTAGATTCAAAATAAAATGATCTCCAGACAAGGGTCGTAATTCCGGCAACAGCCAATGCTAAATAGCTAGCACAAAGATTGACCGAAAACAAGTTTTTGAGACTATTTTTATGCAACAAAAGAAAATAGCTAGCAGAGAATGCAACGGGAGCGAGCATAAAATCAGGTCTCGATAACTGACCAATCAACACACAGGTAAAAATTATCCAAAATCTTACTGGCTTCTTATTAGATGAGGTTGGCATATAATCCTGTAGGAAAAACATTGAAAACAAGACACACAAGATTGGCGTAATCAGAGCATTTTCCATGCCCATAATTGTCCAGTAAATATTTGGATAGAAGAGCAATGGACTTATGGAAGCCAAAAGAGTCCAGCCTTTTTTTTTCTCTTGAGGAATGCTGCCATTCACCTGATAGGCTATAAATGAGCAAAAGGCAACATTGATAGAAATCAAAAAAGCGCAAAAAATTTGAATTATAAATGGTGTAATGGAAATATTCTTACCGGAAATAAAAAAGAAAAACGACATTATGTAAGTCCATAATGGATTCGTAAATCCTTCTACTTTATCTCCAGCATTCCAATAAGGTCCTATCCCATAGACAATATTCTGAGCATATCTGTAGGATATCATGGCATCATCAAAGAGAGATGCATGTAATCCATTATCGTCAAAATATAAAGTTGTTGTAGCTAGTGCAACAGTTAGAACAAAAGTGACTCCAAAAAGCAAACTAATATAGTTAATAGATCGCTTCATATTGGGAGTAAGCCTTGCTGATTTTATTGTCATAGCGTTATTTGCTCATCGGCAGTACAGTTTAGCGTCTCTTAGTGCATTGAAGCAGAAGCAAAAAGACTCTTAAAGCTTCAATTGTTTAAAAAGCCACTCAGGAATCACACGAATAATCAACATAATCCAAAACCAGAACCAGGGAACATAGACTATATCCTTTTTCGAGTGCAAAGCCTTCATGATAGCAGCTGCTACCTGCTGGGGGCTGGCTACTAAAAACATCCCCGGTTTACCAAAAGTCATTTTGGTATCCACAAAACCAGGTTTCACTGTCATTACATGGACGCCAGATTTGAATAAGCGATTTCGTAACCCTTGCAAAAACAGACTGAGAGCGCCTTTAGCGGACCCATAGGTATAATTGCTCTGGCGACCTCTATCCCCTGCCACAGAGGAAATACCAACGATAAAACCATGTCCCTGTTGTTCCAGGTAGTTAGCTGTATGAGTCAGGATAGATAGAACTCCTGTATAATTGGAGTGAATTATGCGCTGTGCGTGGTTAAAGTCCATTTGGGCTGTTTTCTGGTCCCCCAATTCTCCCAGAGATACTACTATACCATCTAAGGTACCTAAATTATCCACAGCTTTTTGCAGCAGTTTTGGGTGAGTTTCATAATCCAGTGCCTCGAAAGTACTCCAAGATATGGGAACTTGATACCGAATCCCTATATCTTGGGCAACTCGTTCCACTTCAAATCCATCCCGCGCCCCTAGGTGTAAGGCTGCTCCTTGCTGTGCCATTTCATGGGCTAATGCTCGCCCTATACTGGAAGTGGCTCCTATGAGTAAAACAGCTTTTCCTTTCATCTCTCTACCCCCAAGCGCTGGGATAGGGCAGAAGAGAAGCGGTTGTGGGGATCTACTCTCTCTTTCACCGACAACCACTGGGGGAAATTAGGATACATGCTGCGGAACGCTTCTGCACTCAACCGAGCATCTTTGGCAAGATACACACGCCCTCCATATTCAATCACCAATTTATCCAGCTTACGGAGAAATTCCCACAACCCCTTGCGTATTGGCATATCCAGGGCTAAGGTGTAACCAGCCATGGGAAAAGATAACCATCCTTCTTGAGAACCTAGACGCTTGAGCACAGCGAGAAAAGAACCCCAACCTGTTTGACTGCATAGCTGAAGCATCCGGTACAGAGCTTCCCTGCTGACTTCGGTGGGTAATACCCATTGATATTGGACAAATCCCTGTTTGCCATAGAGTCGATTCCAGTTTTGGATAAAATCCAGGGGGTAGAAGAAGGAATCATAATCTATCACCGACTTCACTTCTTTTGAGCGCATTTTACCGTAGTAGAGGGTATTAAAGATACTCATGGTGTAGCGGTTGAGGAGCCCTGCTGGTAAGTCAAAGGGCACTTTGAGGTTGGGTTTTGGCTTGAGGTGTAAGGGTTCTGGTTGCTGCTGTAAGGGAATGTCTTCCCGGGCTGCATGATTTCCGAACATCAAAATACTGCGCCCCAGGGACTTGCCAGAGGCAAGACAGTCAATCCAAGCTACAGAATACTGGTATTGGGGTTCGTATTCATCAAAGAGAGCAAAGGCTTCATCTAAATTCTTCGCTTTAATATGGTGGCTTTTAATATAAGCGGTTTGGATGGGGTGCAGGGCAAATTCTGCTTCCGTAATGATTCCCGTCAGCCCCATGCCTCCTACTGTTGCCCAAAACAGTTCCCTATTCTCCTGGCGGGAGCACTGTACTGTTTCTCCTGAGGCAAGTATGAGCTCCAGGGAGCGAAGGTGACGAGAAAAGGAACCATCTCGATGGTGGTTTTTGCCGTGAACATCAAAGGCAACTGCACCACCAACTGTGACAAATTTGGTTCCGGGGGTAACTGCTGGAAACCAGCCTCGGGGAACGAAGGTTGCTAAAATTTCCTTCATGGTAACCCCAGCTTCACAGCGTAAAATGCCTGTCTTTTTGTCGAAGGCGAGGATGCGGTTTAACCGTTGGGTGAGTACGGTGTAACCTTTGGCGTTGAGTGCTGCATCCCCATAGCTACGACCTAAACCTCTAGCTATCACAGGACTTTTGCCACATTCTTCCAGGATTTTCCTGAAGGAGGAAACCTTTTCTGGGCGCTGAAGGTAACTTTTGACTACCGGGTATCTACCCCATCCTGAGAGGGGAGTTTCCAGATTTGAAGGATGTTTTAACTTCATGTTAGTGATTAGCCTAGTATATACGTTGCTCAACCTCTAGTGGAAGTGCTGATGAAAAATTTTCAAGTAATATCAAATCCGGTTGGGCAATGCCCATAATCAAAAATTCGGCAACTGATTTGTTGGGTTTCGTGCCTCAACCCAACCTACGGCTAACATCCTCCAAACAGCCAGCCTTCTCAACTTCGATAATGACAACTTTAATTCAGCATCTCGCAGTTTATTCAAGTCTTTGGCAAAACTATTTTTTAACTGAACTTTCACAATTAAGGCTCCAGAATCTTGAAAATAGTTTCACGGCTGACTAATTCGGTGGTTTCTCCTTCGGCGATCGCCCGTTCCATTGCCATATCTTCAATAATCTCTGCAAACAACTCCTCTAATTCATCTTTGTTCTCTCGCAAAACCTCAAGGAGGGCACTTTTCAATCCTTCTTTGACTTGCTCTGAGTTTAGTGTAATTTCAGCCATTATACCTACCTGCATTTAATGAGTGTTGTACCTTTCAGTGACTATTTTTAAAAAATGGGTTTGGTATAATTATAGCCTTTTTGCTCCGCGCCGTCAAGTCCGTTTTGTTTGGTTGGCGTAACACACCCTACATGTTAATTTTACCCTATGTACCTCCCCCAAATTTTGCCCAGCGACGGTGTAACCTTTGGCGTTGAGTGCTGCATCCTCAACCTCTAGCTATCACAGGATTTTTGCCACATTCTTCCAGGATTTTCCTGAAGGAGGAAACCTTTTCTGGGCGCTGAAGGTAACTTTTGACTACCGGGTATCTACCCCATCCTGAGAGGGGAAGTTCTACAACCGGAGAAGATTTGGTTCTCATGTTTTGACCTTTGTATCTAATGGTTCAGCTTTGTAATCAGACAGCACAAGTCCGGGGTAGATACGCTCAAACTCCTTTGCTAAATTTCTATTGATATCCTCTGAAGCTGGAGAATTTTTGATAACCGCAAGTCCATAGTCGTATAGGTTAGGATAAAAGTCGTATTTGTCCCAAAATTCCTTGTGGTCAATTATCTCTTTTGCTATATAAGTATAATTAGGGTGAATCCAAATGATATCCGGCATTCTTGCAAACAAGTAATCAGCGGTGAAGCCATTATGAGCGATGTGCCTATCATGGAGACCCACTACATCAATCATTGGTGTGCTAGGATTTTCAGATCCAATGTAGCCATATTCTGTACATGCCAGTGCCACATCTGGTGGCAGATGTTGCAAAAGGGAATCTATTTCTTTCATAGATTCATGCCAGCCGATGTTTGGTAGTTTTTCTGTTGCACGGATTCTGTACTGTGTCTCCACCTTGAAGTGTGTTGGTTGTCCAATTATCCAGTTTTGCCATGCCCTTGCAACACCCTTTTCTGCTTGGGGAGATGTCAATATTATTAGCAAGACTAGAGCAATGACTGGCCCGAGGATTGGCAAGCTGAATTTACTATGGGGCACAAGGTCGGATTTATCTAGGTAAGAATTTACTGCCACGAAGGCAGCAAGGATCAGAAATGGGAGGGCTGGATAATAGTATCTCCCTTGATTACCCATGATTTGAACCACCCTGGTGAAGTAACCGAAGGTTAACAAAACCGGCAGAAGGATAGCAATAAGCCGAGACAAGGTTTCTCGTGACGCAAAACAAACAATCGCGAGAATATAAAGAAGTGATTCACGAAAGAAAATGAAGGTATACTCTGCGGCGTTCCAGATGTATGCGTCTATGTAACCGAGATAGAAGCCAGAAGACTTGGCGAAAAATGGTAGAGGGATAAAGTCTCCGAACATAGCCTTCTTAAAGAGAAGGTCGATGCACAGGAGTGCTAGAAAGGCAAGGACATAGCGCAAACTCACTTTCCAATGTCGCCGATCATTAGCGATGAGTAACAGGGGTGGCAATAAAAGACAATACAGTCCGCTATCAGGTCTTGTGAGAAACGAAGCATAAGCTGCAATGAGGCATAGGATGAGGTACTTTGTGGACCTTGTCTCAGCCAGGAGATACGCCATGGCAGCAAGGACAGAGTTGAAAAGAAGAGCTAAAGTGGTCTCCATGCCCATTCTACTATGGTAAGCAAAAACTTCGCTAAAAACCATAAAGGGGATGACCAATAAAGGAAGGTAATATCTTCTGAGCTGTTTGAATAAGGCAAACCCCATTATGGTTAGGCAAGCGACGGAGGCTAACCCTGCCACAAACGATATGGTGGTCAAAACCAAAGCGTCTGGCAGATTTGTCAAACCACGAACAGCAGTAACTACTAGAAGATAAGAAACACTAGTTATGCCGTAAACAGGACCTTCGTCTGGATTCCAAGAAAAACCCATCCCCGACAACCAGTGCTTTGCGTAGCGGAGGAACATGTAGGCATCATCAAACGAGAGAAAGTCACTTATGGGTTTGATGAACCGCAAATAAAAAATCAAGCAGCAGGTGGCAAATCCAATCAGCATCATCCGAATAACTTTTGGATTTTTCATGTCTAATGTTCTAGATGTCATAATATCCTGATTTATAACAAGTTTACTTTTATGTGAAGTTTTGGGTTAATTTTAAGAGATAAAAGTACTGAATATCATTTTTTAATACCCGGTATATTACTCATTTTTTTAGAAAATTACTCCCTGATGTTTCAGCCAAAGAATCGCAAAACATGTGATAACCCAATTTACCACGGTTAGGAGGATAGGTAAATCCTTTAACAAAACTTCCTCGGGGCGCTCAGTTTTCCCTCCCTGCTCTCCCCCGCTGCCATTCCTACGCCCCATTGGGGATGGATCGCTAAGTAACTGGTAGCGAAAAATGCCGTACAAAACAAATGGCAGGGTTAACAGCATCCAGGGAGTTGATGCTCCGCCGAAAGCAGGACCAGAACTCCAAAGGGCGTAACTCATGACTGCACCAGTGGTAACAGTGCTTTCCATACGAGTCAGCAGGGGTAAAGAGTAGTACTTGAGCACGGAACGACGCTTAATATCTTGAATTTCCGCTAATCGCAGTTCCGCTTTGCGCTTCTCAATACCCAAAAACAGAGCTAACATGGCGGTACAAAGCAAAAACCAGGAAGACACCATCAAACCTGTAGCTGCTGCACCAGCACAAGTTCGCAAAACAAAACCTGTGGCGATGGCCAAAATATCCAAAATAACAGTGCGCTTTAGTTTTAAGTTATAAGCTACTTGCAGCATAGCGTAGCTCATGAGGATAGCTCCCAAGGTGGGCGATTGTTGCCAACCCATAATTAGAGCACCGTTTAACAGAACTACTGCCATTACTAATGCTGCTGGGATACTCACTAATCCAGCAGCGATAGGGCGCTTGCACTTCACAGGATGCCTTTGGTCTGATTTGACATCTGCTATGTCATTCAGCAGATAGAAGGCACTAGAAGTACAGCAGAACAAGACGAACGCCAGGGAACCACCCAGAAAGGATTGCCTATTGATGCTAAAAGCAAACAAGGGGACGGCAAAGACCACCAGATTTTTCGTCCACTGGCGAGGTCTTAGAGCAGCTACAGCAGCTCCAGAGGGACTTTTTTTACTCCTAACTGCTGCCTTTTTTGGAGATTGTTGTGTGATAGGTTTTCCCCCTTGGCTAAAAACTATATCTAGTCTATATTACACATTTTTCCTGTCAAAGTCTACCCAACACAAATATCTTTGGCTGTTGGGTTTCGTTTCCTCAGACCAACCTACAATCTGGCGATGAGTGGCATTTTTATATTTAGGAATTATAAACCGCAGGATTAAATGACTGTGCCCTCAAGTCCCAGAGTTAGGAAATGTTGAATTTCGGAAGTAAATCTAGAAAAATAAGCAAATCCACGTTTGGCAATATCCAACACGCGCTCTCGGTCTAGTTGATAGGCATAGATACTTCTGACGACATGACGAAAGCGCCGCAGTTCGTCGAAGAGGAAGCGAGTGTCTTCTGAAATTAGGGCTGGGCGAAGTTGGGGAATCTCTACGGTCATTTGTTCTAGCAGTTGGCGATGCCAATTTTGTCCAGTGGGGACAGATCGATCAATTTCCTTGGCTATGGCTTCAAAAATGCGTTCCGCTCCAGTGTAGAAACTATGCAAGTTCAAGGCGATGGCACTAATGAGGGCAGTTTCAATGGTCGATTCTAGGGGTTTGTCCAGTTGGGTCAAAAATTGCTCGGTTTGCTTGATGATTTGAATCATTTCTTTGAGTTCTTGTTGGATGCGCTGTTTGAGTTCTGGGTTCATAGCTCCACTCCTCGGGCGATGGCATCTCGAATATGGGGCTTGGTTGATTCTGCTTCGATTAAATCCATGGCGAAATCATGACCCCGTTCAACAGTTGCTCCAGCGCGGTACAGTTCGTTTTTGGGGAGTCCCCATACGGCGAGGTCGATGTCGGAGTGCCAAGTCATTTTTTCTGGGGTAAGTAGGGAACCAAACAATACCACCCGATGTACACCGAATTGGGTTTTGAGTTGTTGGGCGGCAAGGCGTGCCACCTGCCATCCCTGTTGTTGCCGATGGCGCATTTGCTGCACAAATTCTGTGCGTTGGGCGTGGCTCTGTTGCACTCGTTCGATGATTTGTTTTTGGGTTTCTAGGGCGATGAGTGGCATTTTCATGTTTAGGGATTATAAACCGCAGATGAACGCAGATGGATAGGGATGATTACTCTTTTGTAGCTATTTTATCTAAGAGTTGGTAAAATGGCTCCCAGTTATCTTCCTGCATAATGGGTTCCCAGATTGATTCAATGACGGGTTTTAGTAATGCGGTTTTGGGGTTATAATGGTGGAGGCGATCGCCTATTTTACCCATTTCTTCTTTCGGAAATTGATTGAGTATTTTATGATATAATATTCTCCACTTAGTTAAAAGTTCGTTTTCTTGTTTCAATTCCGGTAATAGGCTATTCTCCAGAATGGTGGCACTATCTTCTCGCCAACCGTAATTAAATCCTTGGGCTAACTTAGCAAAGAAACCATGATATCCCACTTGAGTATTGACGAGTAACTCAATTGTTTGTTGGAATAATGCTTCTGCTTCGAGAAGGTGCAACTGAGGTAAACCTAATTTTTGCAGCATTAGTTTATAGTAATGAGAGTGAAAATGGTCATCAAAATGAGCCAAACCAGCTTCCAAATCCTCCCCAGAGATAACCTTGCTTAAAGGTGCTTGCAGCCTTTCTAAATTGAGCTGACAAATAAAAGGCTGATTCCCATAGCTGTAAAGTCCGCTATAGTCGAAATAAGCAGCGGTAAATTGGGGATTATAAGTGGGAATAAAAGCGTAGGGACCGTAATCAAAACTTTCCCCCGTAATTGACATATTATCTGTATTTAATACCCCATGACAAAACCCCGCAGCCATCCACTGAGCAGTTAATCGGGCTACCCTTTCTACCAATTCAGCGTAGAATCTAGGGTAGCGCTCATCCTTATTGGCAATGGTAGGATAATAATAATCGATAACATGATCTAAGAGTTTAGCAATTAAATCAGTACGTTGGAAATAATGTAATCTTTCAAAGGTACCAAAACGAATGTGAGAACGACTAAAACGCACCATGACGGAAGAACGAGTGGGAGAAGGTTCGTCCCCCCGCCACAAAGACTCTCCTGTTTCAATTAAACTGAAACAGCGGGAAGTATTTACTCCCAATTGATGTAAAGCTTCCCCCGCTAATACTTCCCGCACTCCCCCTTTGAGAGTCAGTCTCCCGTCAGCGCTGCGGGAATAGGGTGTTCTTCCCGAACCTTTGGTACCGAAATCGTAGAGATAACCATCTGTACCTCTTATTTGTCCGTAAAGAAAACCCCTCCCATCTCCTAAATAAGGGTTGTAGGTACCAAATTGGTAGCCGTGGTAGCGCAAAGCTAAACAGGGGTTGATTGGGGGAAACTTACCAAAAACTTCGATGAAATGATGGTTAGCGACGGATTTTGCTTCCAAACCCAGGAGGGGGAGTAAGGAGTCATTGCGGAACCGCAAGATATGCAAGGGAAATTCCGCTGCTGTTACTTCGTCGTAATAATCGTCACCCAAACTTTCTAGGGCTGGTTCGTAGTTAAGACGAGAAAAGGGGTTGGGGGTTGTTTCAGTCATGAGGGAGTAAACTAGAAGATGTTCATATTAGGTATCTCACTATGCCAGACTCTATTTTATATACAGAGGAGTGCTTTGTTGTTCTCCAGGAGGATCAACCGGAGCAATTTCTCTCCCTGGAAGAGTTACAGGAAAAATTGAAAGGTATTTTATTGTCTCACCAGGAAGATCTACCTCCAGACTTGGCTAAATTTGCGAATATCCAGGAGCAGGTGCAGCACCTCATTGATACTGCGTGCGAGTTCCATGTGGGTTCGGGGCAATATTTACAGTGGTATGTTACCAGACTAGAAAAATAACTCCGGTCTTTGCGCGAACTCCTCAAACCTTAATCAAAGCAACTTCAACCTTATTTTCTCCCGACTCAGTAATATCAGCGCGAATACCAGGACCGAAAAATTTACCTATCTTCTCCTGCTTCTTTTTCCACATAGCCAAACTAATCAATGGGGAGTAAAATTCCAACACCACTGTATAAGCACCATCCACTGATACTTCCTTTATACCAGTTAAAATTGGTCTTTCCTCATCAGTGGGACTTAAACCGAACCTTTCTAAAGACTCATCTAAATGAGCTTTTTGTCCGTAGCGATAACGAGTCACGTCTTGACAGATTTGTTTTTGAATAGGGGTAGCTTGTTTCTCTCGCAAAGCGACAATTTCCTGGGGTGTGGGCGTCAAGAAGGGTACCGGTTTTAACTCCGAAGCTTTCAGAGCAAGTCCTCCTAGTAAGACGGGAATGCCGTAGAAAAATCCTGCTAAATTCAAGGTAGCATTTCCTGTCCCATAGGCGACAAAACCTATAAGAGTCAAAATCCCACCCACAACCAAACCTAAACTTCCTAAAGATATTTTTCGGAGCATTTTCAATGTGTACTGTGATAATAAAGATTGTAATATGTTTCGCGCCAAGACGCAAAGACGCAAAAGGGAGGGAAAGTTACAATTTTTGCAGGAACCAAGCTATAATTTGCCCATCATCTAAGGTTTGTCCTTGGATTAACGCTTCCTGAAGTAAAGAGAGGGAAAACCCTGGTATAACTAGGGATTCGGTGATGGGTTTGCTCCTTCCTTCTACTATTTGGAAGCCATAAATTTGGCAGTCTTGAACCCTGATAACCCAATATTCAGCAATACCTAATTCCTGATATAGGAGTCTTTTGCGCCCCAAATCTTCATCTAGGGAGGAATCAGAGATTTCCACGGCTAAGTCTGGGGGTGGAGTTTCTGTAAGATTTGGGATACCTCTACTCTCAGGAGCAAAATGAACCCGCTCTCCAATATAATAGGAAATATCAGGTTGTGCTCCCTGTTTTCCTTGTCTACGATAACTAGCGTTGGTTAAACCTTTAATAGGAAGATTAACTGCATTGCTAAATAGGGCTATAATTAAGATGACTAAGGTATTGATTCTTCCATGAAGAGAACCTACTCCCATTGTTTCAATTTTTAGATAACCGTCAAAGTAGTAGTCTTTTGTTTTTCCCAATTCTGGAGCTGACGTCCAAGCTAAATACTGGATCCAGGATGCTTTAACCCATTGGTTCGTAATGATTTCTTGGGTTTCTGTTTTCGCAATAGTTTTTGTCATGGCTTTATCCCTCTGCGCCCTCTGCGCCTCTGCGGTTTAACAAAAACCCTATATATATGGCACCACATTTTCCCACTCCTAAAGGATAACATCAAATAATTCCAAATGTCAAGACTTTTTTGAAAAAAAAACCTGATTCTTGGGAGGGCGCAACGGGTCGCGCCCCTACCAGGCGATTATTTGTTAAAATGATAGTACAAAAACTATTGGAGGACAAATATGGATCGAGCAGCACTCATAGAGAAAATAACTGAGATTGAGAAAAAGCGGGAAATACTGGAAAACCTGCTGGAGCGCCCTGATTTAGGAACTTTGCGCCTTGATGTCAATCAAGCAATCGAAGAATTAGATGACTTGGTGGAAGAATTTAAGGAAACCTTCCCGGAACAATGAAGTTATCCAGATTAAAATATGTAGCTTGTCTACTCTTAATCTTCATCGCCCTACTATGGTATCGTAACACCATCCCCTTCCTCGTGTCTCCTGCTAACTCCAGCAGTAACAATAATGGTATTGAGTTGCGGGGGGTGTGGTTGACTAATGTTGCTTCCGGGGTACTCTTCGTTCCAGGAACAATCAACCGTTCCTTGAAAATGCTTTCTCAGCTCAACTTTAACACTGTCTATCCGGTTGTTTGGAACCGAGGAACTACTTTATACCCCAGTGAAGTGGCTCGCCAAGTTACGGGAACAGGAGAACAACCTCTGCTTAAATTCATGCAGGGTGGTACCGATGTTTTGCATAAAATTGTTAAACTAGGTCATGGTAAAGATTTACAGGTCGTCCCTTGGTTTGAATATGGTTTGATGGCTCCTGCTAACTCTTCCTTGGCAAAAAGCCATCAGGAATGGCTGACTCAAAGTAGGGATAATGATTATAGTATAGATATTGAAGGTGAAGAAAATTCACTAGTTTGGCTCAATCCCTTGAACCCGGAAGTGCAGCAATTCCTCCAAGACCTGGTGGTGGAAGTGGTGCGCAACTACGATGTAGATGGTATTCAGTTTGACGACCATTTTGGCTTACCGGTGGAGTTGGGTTACGACTCCTTGACTGTTTGGTTATATAGACAGGAACACCAAGGTGCCTTCCCTCCCATCGATCCGTCCAATTCGGAGTGGATGTCTTGGCGCGCTGGCAAAATCACCCAATTATTCTCCAAAATAACACAAAGTGCTAAAGCTGTCAAGCCTGATATCACCATTTCCCTCGCTACCAATCCCTACCAATTTGCCTATACAGAGTATCTTCAAGACTGGTTAACTTGGGTAGAGGAAGGTTTAGTGGATGAGTTAATTTTACAGGTTTATCGAGACGATATAAGTAGTTTTCGCACAGAATTATCTACTGACACAATTAAACAGGCTCGTCGTAAAATTCCCACCAGTATTGCTATCTTTACGGGAAACCCCCAACACCCCGTCTCTATGGAGCAAATTGAGCAACAAGTTAAAATAGTGCGCGATCGCCGTTTCGATGGTTTATCCTTCTTTTATTGGGAAAGTCTTTGGAGTTATCTTACCCCAGACTCTCCCAGAAAGCGTCGCCAAACCTTCCAAACTCTCTTCCCTCAACCAGCTTTAGTACCCGAGTTCTCCCGTTATCAGTGAAACACTTGCCCTTTTTCCTTCAATGGACTCTCACAACTATTTTTGCCTTTTCCCTGAGTTTGCTCTTCCTGGAAATTGGCTCACGACAAGAATTAGCCACCATAGAAGGGGTAATAGATGGTGCAATAGTGGGGGGAACCCAATATCTTCTCCTTCGTCGTCACCTCCCAGGTGTTTGGTTATGGCCATTTGCCTGTATTATTGGTTGGGGTTTAATGACAGGTAGCGGTATCGGTGCCATTGGTTGGGTAGCACCCCGCACCAACATTATCTTCCTCAGGACTATCTACGGCTTTATCTTCGGCAGTCTAGCTGGTATATTGGTGGGTACCATGCAATGGCTGGCACTGAGAAGCCTTGTAAGAGCAGCTTGGTGCTGGCTGATAGCAAGTCCCCTGTGCTGGGGAGTGGCACTGGCTTTGGGGTGGACTGTAGCAGGTTGGTTGCGTCTGGAAACTAACTTGTTTTTGTTTGAAGTTGTGGGTTTAACAGTAACTTGGTTAGTAGTGGGAGCAACTACCGGAGTTGTAATGAGTTGTTTATTGGGAGTGGTACCTCTTAGAATAGATAAAAGTGAAATTCGAGAACATTAACTGACTATGTCCATATTGGCTGCCATCGCCGTTTTAGCCCTTCTTATTCTAGTGCATGAATTAGGTCATTTTGCAGCAGCGAGGTTGCAAGGTATTCACGTCAATCGTTTCTCCATCGGTTTTGGTCCTATTTTAGTGAAATATCAAGGATCGGTAACGGAATATGCAGTGCGCGCCCTTCCTCTCGGTGGTTATGTGGGTTTTCCCGATGACGATCCCGAGAGCAATATTCCCCTAAATGACCCTGATTTAATGCGCAACCGCCCTATTCCGGACCGGGCGATCGTTATAAGCGCCGGGGTGATTGCCAATTTAATCTTTGCTTATTTCCTTTTAGTGCTCCAAGCAGGTACTATGGGCTTTCAAGACATTGACTATCAACCGGGAGTAATTATTCCCGAAATAGTCTCTCAGGAGATTACAGCAGCACGTGATGCAGGGATTCAAGCAGGAGATATCATTCTCGCTGTGGAAAATCAGGAATTGGAGGCGTCTGAGGATGGAATGATGACTTTGAGGGCAAAAATTCAGAATGCTGCTAACCAACCTCTTCACTTTACCATCCAACGAGGAGAAGAAATCCTTCAACTCACTGTTACCCCCACAGCAGACAAAGATGGAAAGGGGAAAATGGGCGTTATGCTCTCTCCCAACGGAGAAACGGTACATCGTCGAGCAGACAATATCCTGGAAGCTTTTACTGTTGGATCCGAAGAACTCCAGCGTATTACTGTTCTCACAGCCAAAAGTTTTGCTCGGTTGATTTTTAACTTTAAAGACACAGCGGGACAAGTAGCAGGTCCAGTGGCAATTGTGGCGGTGGGAGCCGAATTAGCTCGGGATAATCTAGCCAATCTCTTCCAATTTGCTGCTTTAATTAGCATTAACCTGGCGATTATCAATATTTTGCCTCTTCCAGCTCTGGATGGTGGACAATTAGCTTTTTTGATAATTGAGGGGGTGCAGGGAAAACCAATACCCACCAAACTTCAAGATGGAATAATGCAAACTGGATTACTGCTGTTACTCGGTTTGGGGCTATTCTTGATTGTGAGGGATACGGTTAATTTGGCAGTGTTTCAGCAACTTTTTCAATAAGTGTTAGCCGAAGAAATTTTGGTGCTGCTCAAAAAGCTCTATCCCCATGCTACTTGCAGCCTCAATTACCAAACCCCAGTACAATTGCTGGTAGCCACCATGCTTTCGGCTCAATGTACTGACGAACGAGTCAATCAAGTTACTCCCGCTCTCTTTGCTCGCTTTCCCGACGCTCATAGTCTCGCTAATGCCAATTTAGAGGAGTTGGAGCAGTTAGTACGTTCCACGGGCTTTTATCGCAACAAAGCGAGAAATATCCGGGCTGCTTGTCAAAAGTTGGTGGCGGAATTTGACGGGGAAGTCCCTAAACAAATGGAATTGTTAGTCAAATTACCAGGAGTTGCTCGCAAAACCGCTAATGTGGTTCTCGCCCACGGTTACGGTATCATCCAAGGAGTAACGGTGGATACCCATGTGAAGCGCTTGAGCAGGCGATTGGGATTGACAACAGCAACAGATCCGGTGAAGATAGAAAAAGACCTCATGGAGCTTTTGCCTCAACCAGAATGGGAAAATTGGTCCATTCGCTTAATTTATCATGGTAGAGCAATTTGCCAAGCCAGGAAACCCAATTGTACGGCTTGCTCTTTGGCTCATTTGTGTCCAAGCAATCAGGGGATTGGATAGGGAGATAGTAGGGTGGGCATTGCCCACCAACAAGTAACATTGCAGGTCAAATTATTACCGGCGATCGCCCAGTTCCAGATCTGACTGGGATAATTTCTACATCCCTTACATGTAGATAGTTTGAGCCACATAAAGCGTGATTTAAGGTGTCGTAGAGTACTAATGAGGTAAAATAAAAGAAATAATTGTTGAGGAATTCAAAAAAGGAAGATTTATGGCAAAAAAATCCATGATTGAGCGGGAGAAAAAGCGTAAAGCTTTGGTAGATAAATATGCTGACAAACGAGCAGATTTAAAAGAGCAATTTCGCACAGCGTCTAACCCAAAAGAAAGATTGGAGATTCATCGCCAAATTCAACGGTTACCTCGCAATAGCGCTCCCACTCGCAAGCGGAACCGCTGTATGCTCACTGGACGATCAAGAGGTTACTACCGAGATTTCGGTCTCTCCCGCAATGTGTTTCGGGAATGGGCACACGAAGGTTTGTTACCCGGTGTAGTCAAATCTAGTTGGTAATTGTTATTATATTCCCTAGGGTGGGCATTACCCACCCTATGAACTAACTCGGAGGCGGGAAAACGATGGCACCCCTACGCACCACAACAGCGATCGATTCCTAGACTATCTAAGATTAAGTCGCTCACAGCATTAGCGATGGCAAATTCGCTATAAAAACTCTTGCTAAAGTCAAAAGCTTGCATTTCTGTTATAATAGCAATTACCAGACTGCCCAAGTCATTTTCTCCTTCCAGACGCTGACGGACAAAGATTTGGGCAGCTCTGGAGGCAATTTTTTCGTTAATTATTTCCGGAATGAATTCTGCATTCAGCCACTCTTGTAAAGTTGTTTTGAGCCACTCCCCTTCTTGTTGGGGGTTGTGGATTGGTGGTAAAGTAATTGATGCAATTGGTTCTGTCATTTTTTTAAAGGTAATAAGTAATTGTAACGTTGCCAAAATTTTCCTTCTACACCCTCTCTTATCTTTCTCTGTGTCCTCTGCGTCTCTGTGGTTTAATTCTATAGCAGTTGGCGGCTCCGGAGGTAAGCCGGTTGCTATAGTAAAAAAACATTCTCCCACCTCTTTGGGTAAAACTTTATCATAGTTTATTGGTTATTTCTTAATGATAGGGGACATAAAGGCGATAATTAAAGGATACGCTCAAGGTTATTTCTTAATGGACAATGGCAATGGTAAATTAGATTGGTATAGTAGTAAAAAACGAGCCTTGATTCCCTTGGATGAAAGATTTCGCTACCCCAAATCCTTGCGTCGCGCCCTCAACCAAGAACGCTTTACAGTGGCTATTAATAAGGATTTCCCCGCTGTCTGTGCAGGGTGTGCAGCACGTCCAAGTACTTGGATCTCCCCAGAATTATTAGAAATTTATCTCGCCCTTCATGAAACTGGTTGGGCCCACAGTTTCGAGACTTGGCAAGGAGATAAATTAGCTGGAGGGATTCTCGGTATTGTCCTTCGCGGTGCTTTTATCGGCGAATCCATGTTTTACCGAGTTCCAGAAGCTTCAAAAGTGGCTATGGTAAAACTGGTAGAACATTTACGCCAGCGCAACTTCCTCCTGTTCGATGCTCAAATCCAAAACCCCCACTTGGAGCGTTTCGGCGCTCACGTTGTCAGTGATTGCGCTTATAAAGCTTTGCTACAACAAGCTTTAACTCGTTCTTGCTTTTTCCTTTAGTTATAACAAATCCGGGTTAAACACCCCTTTTATGGAAAAGGCGCACCCCCGGCATTGATTAATGGCGGGGGATCCCTTCGGGATCGCTTACTTTTTCACCAAAAAATTCTTGCAGTAGCTGAGATTAACCGTTAGGAACCCAAAGATGCTCGACAGATTTAAACAAAAATTAAGCAAAATTAAGAAAACTAACCAATCAAAAAAGTATGCAATAACAAACTTTTGATTGTCAGCATTACAAAAACCTTTGCCAGTTTTTATTAAATTTGTATGTGTATGAACGTGGTATTAAGGTAATAGTGTTTGATTTGGGATTATTAACTACTCAAAGGCAACACATAAAAAACACGTTCCCGGAAGCCGATCTAACTACTCCTGTTGATCAGCATCGTATAATTAAAACTCTGGTGCCCAAACATCCACAACAAATAATTTCCACCCCGGAAGCAACTCTGGTACTTCTAAAATATCCCCATCTCCCAGCACAATTTTCTCAGTATTGGGGCGATAAACTTCCATGGTGCGAGTTTGGGGATCTACTAAAACCCCAACTTGAGTTTCCCACCTTAGAAAATCCTGTATCTTCTCACGAAGTTTCTTCACACTGTCTCTCTTAGATTTAACTTCAAATATCAAATCAGGGACACAATTCCCATAATCTTCTGTAGGGTGAGGCAATCGTGAGGCACGGACAAAGGAAGCATCTGGTGCCCGCACATCTCCAGACTCATTAGGTAGGCGAAAACCTCCACTGGAAGCTATAACCCTGCCTAATTTACGAGGTCGTACCCAATTACGTAATTGAGCAACAATTTCTGCTGCTATTTCATCTGATTCCAACCCTGAGGGACTCATAACAATAATTTCTCCATTGACTAACTCCATTTTCAGATCGGGATAATCTGCTTGCAGACTTTTTAAATTTTTAATTGTCAAACTAGACATGGCGATAATCTCCAAAAGTTGAAAAATCTGCGATTTTCCGGTTTCATTTCTACTTTACCCAATAACTCCACACTAAAGCCAAAATAACTGCCACCATAGCCCCTAGGAAAGTATTGAGGATATTCACCAACTCGTTAGTGAGCCATTGCCATTTAGACTGTGCTGTAGCACCAATGAGACTTTCCAAATTAGTGGCTATAAAGGCGGCGAACGCACACCAACCCACTCCCAACAAATCAATGGTTCCAAGTCCCCAACTTAAAAGAGCCATGACAACAGAAGCTAATATCCCCGCCAGAGTACCTTCCAAACTAACTGCTCCTTCTGTTCCCCGTGCAACTGGTTGCCAAGTGGTAATCAAAAAAGTACTTTTACCGTAAGCTTTCCCTATTTCGCTGGCTGTAGTATCAGAGAGTTTGGTACAAAAACTAGCTACGTAAGCGAGTAAGAGCAATTCTTGATAGGGAGACTCTACAAACAGAGTTAATATAGCACAAATAGCCCCAATAAGTGCGGAACCCCAGACATTTTCTGGTCCTCGCGCCCCCCCACGGCCTTCCGCAATACCCAAACTTTCCTTTTGTGCCATACCTACCCTGGTGAGGGCAGAACCCACGAGGAAATAGAACATGACTACTCCATATCCTTGCCAACCCAAAGTTCCCCAAATAATAACTCCAAGAAACCAAGCGTGGATATAGCCCAGAAAAGTGAGTAATTTTTTGGGTATAAGAAAGGCGATCGCCAATAATAACCCATTTAACCCCATTCCTAGGAGCCAAGGATTATACCAATCTATAGTATCGTTCATTTAAAATACTCAAATTTGTCTTTACTTAATATTCTTTCATTATATTATAATAAGCCAAGAAGTCCAGAGCTATTGCTATGAGTCATTCACAAATTATCAACCAGCAATCTATTCTGCGTAGTTTGAGGACTCATAAGCTATCGGGAAAACTTAAGTACTTGTGGAGTTTTAGTATTGAGCATGACCATTCCCTACACTGGATTTGTTTAAGGAACCGTATTGATCACTGTTTACTGCTCACTGCTCACTGTGAAGATAGGTAGCCCAGTTGTTCCAGCTTGTTAAGAACCTTAGCCACGCTGTCCGATAACTCTTCCAGATCCGTCCGACATTCTACTTCGGGATTTTCCGGCGGTTCATAGGGGTCGTCAATACCGGTAAAGCCCTTAATTTCTCCTGCTCGAGCGCGCTGATAAAGTCCTTTCACGTCTCTCCCTTCGCACACTGCTAGGGGAGCATTCACAAATACTTCCACAAAATCGCCAATTTTCTGCCTTACCTCTTCTCGAATTGCCCTGTAAGGGGAAATAGCGGAAACCAAGACAATGACGCCATTGCGAGTTAACAGGTGGGAAACAAAACCAATGCGGCGGATATTTTCATCTCGGTCTTCTTTAGAAAAACCCAACCCCTTGGTGAGATTTTGCCTTACTATATCCCCATCTAAGATTTCAAAATTTACTGCTCTTGCCACCAGTTCCTTGGCTAATGCTTGAGTGATAGTGGTTTTACCCGCACCACTGAAACCCGTAAACCAGATTGTTACTCCACGCTGCTTCATATCTATCCCGTCTTTTTTTATCCTACTTCTGAGTGTAATATAGCTTAAGGCTTAATTAACTGAGACTCCTCTTGGCGATATTTGGCAATCAGCCTACGTTGCTTGAATTGAGGATAAAGAAGCAGCAATCCCATGGGGAGAATTGTCCCAGCCAGGGTTGCCATCATAAATGGTGCCAAAAAGCCCACTAGAGGAGCCATGGCCAAACTCATCCCTAACCCTGACGCCAGCAATAAGAGCAGAAAGGCAAAACTTTGCTCATAACCTCGACGAGCAAAATGCTTCATCCCAGCTGTTAGCAAAGCTTTTATCCCAGCACTGATTACTATCCCCACCACAAGGTAAACTACAGTAACCCCGGCTGCAAAAACAAGATCCCAAAATGCGCCCACATAACCCAAGCTAAACTTAGCCAAAGTTATAAGCAGAGCGACGATACCCATTCCCACCAAAGCACCTTTCACCGCTACCGTGCCAAATAGAGCGCCGATTAACGTCCCTATGCCGAACATACCGACAATAAACCAATCCACCCAAGCTTTAGTCCAAGGAAAAGCGACCCCAAATACTACGGCAAAAGAAATTGCGAATAGTACTGCTGGATAAAAATAAGGCAGTTTTCCCGCCGCAATTAATCTGGGAGCAGTCTTCACTTTCACTGTTAAAGAACGAGTTTCCTCTCCGTACTCGCGACTCCGTTTCGCGAGATGAAATAAAATCTGACGCTCGTAGACCTTTCCCACCATCAACTTACTCGTATCCACCACAATTTGTAAGCGTTGGGCATTATCTACCAACCCGCCTGGGGTCAAGGAAATCCAAGCATGACCAGCGTTAGTATGGGGGGGATCGCTCTCATGGGGAGCCACCTCCCACCTGCCTTCGGACCCCACCAGATTTTCCATGGCGATACTCTGGGTAAGCTTTTCACCCCATTTAGTGGCTTCTAACTCCAAAATATCTTCACTCAATTTAACTTCCGAATCCATTGGCTCAATATTAATATTTATAGATTTATTGGTTAATTGTGTAACTTTTGTGATACAATATATCGATTATATCACCTGATAGCCGTGGCTATAGAAAAATAGGTAAAATTACTCCTATTATAGGCGATCTGAAATTCTTTGTGCCTTGGGGCCAAGGCACGAGGATTGCTAGGTTAACTACTATTAAAGCATTTATCTTGAGCTTTCTTCAATCAGACAATTAATAACACCACCAGCAAGCATCTCCATAGTATCTTGACTGACTGAAGGCATGGATACCAGGAAATTGAAAATCATTTTATCATTAAAAGTAGCAACAGCCACGGTAAAAGTCTTGCCAAAAATCACATTGGAGGGAACAAAGCTGATTTCTTCTAGGGCAATTTTACCATAAACAGCAGGAATATTGACTCTGCCAATATTAGTTACAGAAATAGTGGGGGGCGATCCATCGATATTATCTTCATAGGATTCAAGTATTTTTCTAGATAGCATTAAAGGCTTAAACATATCTTTCCTCTTTAAACTATCAGCAATATTTTGGGTTACCTCTCTGGATAAATCCCAGAATGACATCTGAGGCTTTATCTTATGAAATGAAGTTAAAAAGGAAGCTAAGATACCCATATTATTATGAGCTATGGGAGGTTCTAGCCGACTGCGCAAATCTACATAGGAGCGGCAGCAAACATTCATATTCCTAGTTTTTCCCTTGCTAATCTTCTTGGCTACTGTCAGGAGCATTGCTGCACATATAGCACCTTGTACTGTTGTTTCCTCTTCCCGACAAAGCTTAACTAATTTTTGCGTTATTTTTGGTTCTAAGCATCTTTGAGTCATACCACAACGACGCTCTTCAATGGAAATGGTTTTTTCTGACTCTAATGCTTCTGGTTGATGGAAGAGCATTTGTAGTTTTAGTTTCAGCCAAAACCATAGAGTCTGGATCTGCCCTTGTTTCCCGTGCATCCATTGAGGTAATAGTTGCTCTAAGGATGGAATAGCAGGCTGATAATCCACATCTAGCTGCTTACCAGAGGCAATTGTTTGGTAATATTGCAGTAGCTCCGATTGTAAACTAATGCAAGATAAGCCGTCTGATATGCCATGATGTACAGTTGTAATTAAATAGCTGGTATTTATTTGAGCCTGATTATGAATCAATATGCATCTAAGGAGAGTTTTACTGCTGTCAATTGTCTGGTTTAATTCTTCTCTGACAACATCTTCCCAACTTTCATCTTCTCCCTGGGAAAGTACGCGCAAGGGTATTTTTTCTGTTCCTTCGGTGGTAAACTGGAGATGATAAGGCTCTCCTACAATACGGGAGTTGAGAAGAGGATGGATGGTTTGAAGAACATTGAGTGCCTGCTGTTAAATTTCACCTCTAATTTCACCTTTAATCCGACTAATTGTTACAATATTCAATGAACCATTCTGGCGGTTCAGTAGCTCCGTTCCTTGTTCTGTTATAGTCAGGGGTCTATTGTAATTCATCTATATTTTTTTTCGCGCAAAGGCGCAAAGGCGCAAAGTGTTATTATTCAATAATGTACTCGACTCGGTCGGGTAGATTATCCAACTTGGGTGTGAGAACATTGGAAGCCGCAATAATGACCTTGATAGATTCTTGAGATAAAAGACTTTCAATATATTCTGGCAAAGACTGTCCTTCCACCACCCCCCCAATAATTAATTCTAAATTATCAGCTACTGCTGCTTTTCGCTCTACTCGTTTCAGCACGTCATCAGCAAGCGCTCGGTATCCTGCTAACATGGAAGCTTGTAAGTTGTGGAGAGAAGCGGCTCCGAGCCAACCAGTCTCTGCCATTTCATGAATTGTTACCTCTAGAGACTCAGAACTAATAAAGAAAACTACCTGCAAAGACTCCGAGGCATGCTGCGCTTCTGCTATTGCTTTTTCCATTGCTCTATCGTAAGCATAGGGATTGGCGATCACAAGCTTTATACTCATAAATTTATACCCCCAAATCGAATAACGGCCAATAAAATTTAGCCATAGCAATAAAAAGCACAAATCCTATCAACTTCAACCACAAACCGCGACGAAAAGCTGTACTCGGAGAAACGTAACCGCTATTAATCACAATGGCGATGGTAGGGCTACTCACGGGGAGCATAAACGCCAATCCGGAAGGTAAAGTCACCCCCAAAGTCATGGCCCGAGCATCGACCCCATATTGTTCTGCCAACACCAGAGCAATAGGCATTAACACCGCTACTGCTGCCCCGTTACTCATGCCTTCCGTTAAGAAGATAATAATGGTGACGATGGCGACAAAGCAAACCAGAGGAGAATTAATCCAATTGGCTAATAAATTGTTAGCCAAAGCGGAGGCTGCTCCTGTATCCCGAAGAATGGCACTGAGGGCGATGGCGCTGCCGTACATTAAAAAAATACCCCAGTTTACATCTTCTTCTACTTCTTGCCAATCGGCCAAACCGAAGACAAAACTCAAAACTACCCCCAATAATGCTACTGTATCCAATCCCCAGGTGGTACCTTTAAATATCCAGAGTACAACAGTCAATACCACTACTACTATGGTACCTGCTTCCCGCCCTCGAATTGGTCCTAATTGCCGTCCTTGAACCTCTAACACTTTCCGCGCGGAAGCTAGAGATACCGCAGTACCCTTACCGATTCGCAATAACAAACCATAGGCAACCAACAACAACAGTACTACCAAAGGTAGAGATAAAATTACCCACTGGGAGAAGGTAATATCCAATCCTGTGGTTCGCCGCAAAATGCCCAAAGCCAAAGCAGCTCTCGCCCCACCTAGGAGAGTAGCCATACCGCCAATACCCGCCCCCCAAGCCAAAGCCAAGAATGCTGCTAACCCAAAACGTCCTCCAGGTTTTGCCCCAGCTGCCTGCACCACCTGCAAAACTACAGGAAAGAGCATAGCAGCCACAGCATGGGAACTAATCACAAAAGACATAGCCGCTGCCAGCCCTAAAATGGAACCTATGAGAGCATTCTGGTTATAACCAAACCGAGACACTACCGCCAGGGCGAGACGAGTACTCAGCCCTGAGCGCATAATGGGGCTGGCGAGGATAAAAGCACCTAAGATAAAGAATACAGCTCGGTTGCCGAAGTAACTATAGGTAGCGCTATGATCCAGAGTACCGCTGACGGGAATGAGAAAAAGAACAATTAAACCTGTTACCGCTAGGGGTAAGGTACTGGTACCCCATAAGAAAGCCGTCACCCCAAATACTGCCAAAGACAGTTTCCCTTCGGTGCTAAACTCAGGGAGAGGAAGGGCGAGGATAAGTCCATAAATCCCTGCTGCTACCAGACACCAGACCCAGCGGTATTTTGGCTGGCGTAAAGTTCGCCATCGAGCGCGAAGCTGTTTGGATATTTTCATTTATAATTTGGGCAAACAACTGAAGTCTTGGAGCGTCAGCACCCCGCTCTAAAGAGACGTTGCTCTCTAGCCTCTCTCTTTAGGTAGCTGACCAGCCTAAGCCCTTTGAGGGCTACGTTATCTATTGTGTTAAAATTCCTACCCTAGAATGCGTCGCTAGTTCTAGGCTCTAGAACCGGGTGGTTAAACAGCTTTACGAGGGGTAAGGCAGTGCTACTGGGAAAGTACCCACCCCCTTTCCCCCTCCCGGGAGGGGGTAGGGGTGGGTTGGCGAAGCGCACTTTACCCTCGAAAGAGGAGTCAGAGGGGTTTATCCCCCTCCCCCCCTTATTGAGGGGACTGCGCCCTGGGGGCGCTAAACGTTTTCCTCCCCGCCCCCGGCATCGATTGATGGCGGGGGACGGGGTTTCTAACGACTAGGAGTTTTCATGAAGGACCCTATCATCTTCCATCTTGCTATTCCCATTAACGACATTAAACTTGCCAAAACTTTCTATTGTGTTGGTTTAGGGTGTAGAGTTGGTCGGGAAAACACCACTGCGATTATTTTCAACTTCTGGGGTCATCAAGTGGTGGCTCACATGACACCAGAACCTTTAATTCCCCCAAAAAGCATCTATCCACGACATTTTGGTTTAATTTTCTCCCATCAATCTCAATGGGAAGCCATTCTAGCACGGGGGCAAGAGAGAGAATTGTCTTTTTACCAACAACCCAAGGTGCGCTTTCCGGGTCAGTTAACGGAACATCGTACTTTTTTCTTACAAGATCCGTTTTACAATTTGTTAGAGTTTAAGTGGTATCGTCATAGTGAGGCTATTTTTAGCGATGGCGAATTAACCACTATTGGCGACCCCGCGCGGCCTCCCACAGCTGATACTTTCGGACGCCCCGAATATTAATAAAAATGACAATGCTTATGAAGTTGAAATTGTAGATTATCATTAGGAGATAGCTTATGGATACTGAACTATTAAGAAATCCTCATGTTAGTGAAATCCTAAAACTTGAATTTTTAGAATAACTAGCCATGAGCGAACAATATCTAGCAGAAAGAAAAAATAAGAGTTTCTAGAGCTATTATTGAGAATATCATTTAAGGTAGGTCTGTACTCACAGCAGCTCTGGATTTACGTTTAAGTCTTTCTTTTTAATACTTCAAAATGCTTATTAACTTATGGAAGCTAAAAGATATTTTGGGTAAATCTTGAATTCAGATTATTCCTAATTACTCTCTGGCAGGTTGAGTTGACGTAGTGGAATGACACAGCTAAAATGGTGAAAAGCGCGTAGGTTGGGCCCAAGGCCCACTGTCGGGGGATGAAACCCAACTTGGTTAATAAATTGGCAAGGTGACCTTGGGTTTCACTTCCTTAAATTTGAGGAAAAATCCAGTAAAAAAGAGTAATCAAAATGTTAAACCTAATTTCTGTCCCTCGCAACAACTCAGAGCTGTTGACTCTAGAAGAGTTTCTGAAATTACCAGAGACAGAACCCGCCAGCGAATACATTAACGGAGTAATCATTCAAAAACCTATGCCCCAAGGAGAACACAGCACACTACAGGGTGATTTGGTCAGTGCTCTGAATGGCACTCTGAAGCCTCCGAAGGTTGGTCGTGCCTATCCAGAGTTACGCTGTACCTTTGGAGGAATATCTATTGTACCGGATGTGTCTGTCTTTCAATGGGGAAGAATTCCGAGGCGAGCTGATGGGAGAGTTGAAAATACATTCAATATTGCACCAGATTGGACCATCGAAATTCTCTCTCCCAAGCAAACTCGAAAAAAAGTAATTAATAACATTCTCCACTGTCTTAATCACGGCACTAAGATGGGCTGGCTGTTGGATTCAGACAAATCTAACATATTTGTTTACGATACGGACAAATCCGTGGAAATATTTGAAGCAGCAGATGTGGTGGTACCAGTACCAGAGTTTGCTGAGGCAGTTCAGCTTACCATAGGCGAGATATTTGATTGGTTAAAGGCATAGAGATCCATATTGCCCAATTTCCTCGGTTTTAGGGTTAAATATCAGTAAGCTGAGGTAGTATTTAGTAGAGAAAATTGTTAGTAACCACTGTCAAAATACTTGTTTAACTGGTTCCGCAAGCACTCTTGCTACCGTCTCTTTACTCTTCTTATCGCTCAACATCCATTTATGAACCAAAACCGGTAGCTTAACCTCCTTTCCCACAGACATGCGGGAACTAGAAGGGGGAATAATCATTAAATCCCATGGGGTCCACATAACAGTAAAGTTAATCCTAGACAGCAGTTTTGCTTCATCTCCATTTAAATCTTGCAGCAACTCACTGTTGGGACGCATTTGAACCACTCCCGGAAATGGTAAAGTGTAAGCCATTAAAGTACCGTGGTTCGGTGCAGAAATGCTGATGTAGCGTTCTACCCGCTTTATACCCCCCAACCGCTGCAAGTAGTAGCGGGTAACTATTCCCCCCATGCTAAAGCCAATCAAATCTATAGATTGTTCCGTTTCAAAGGTCTTGGCAATATAATCTGCTACCCGATGAGCTAATTCCTCTAAACCGACAGTGCCGAAATTGGGGACGAGATTCAAACTATGTACCTCCCAACCTCTCTCTGTCAGATACCCTGACATGTGCTCAAAAACAGCGGTGGTATCGAAAATACCGTGAATCAGCAACACGGGATTGGGTTTGCTCATCTTGATCCAGATTTAGGAGAGTTCTGTCAACTTATATTAACGAATTTGCGATCCCACCCACCGCCTCATGGATGATGTCTCTGGGTGTTTTGACTATTTTATTAAGTTTTGTAACAAAAAGTTGCCAAATGTTGAACTCTCCGATTACATTAAGATAAGTAAACATTTTGTAACTTTCCTTTACACCATCTTGTTGGTGAAGAGACGGCATCTTCCCCCGGCATTAATCGATGGCGAGGAGAGATTAGTCCTCTTTCTTGTTTAAGAAAGAACAACAAATCGCTCTATTTTCGGTAGCAATTATGACAATTAATGGAGGAATGAGCAATGCTCAATTTATTCGGTGGTAAGAAAAAGAATGGCTACTACCTAGAATTAGACGAAAGCCAAAGCAGTGAGCCGGAAGCTGCTCCGGTTGCTGAGACTGTAGTAGCACCAGTGAAAGAAGAAAAACCAGCAACCGTTACGATAGCACCAGTATCTGCCCAAGAGCCAAAACCAGAACCAGTTGCAGCTAAATCCGGAAAAAAAGGCAAGGCTAAAAAATCAGTTCAAGCTACTTCTGTCAAGTCTGTAGCAATTCAGTGGGAACCTCCAGAATGGGTGAAAGCTATCAAAAATTATAGCGATAATAGCCAAGTTAAAGAAGAGCTATCAGAAGGGTTGTTTGCGAGCAAATATTTAATGCCAACTCCTATTAATTCCCGGCGAGTTCCCGGTCCAAGTATGAATAAGTTTCGGGATATGGCCCGCAAGACAGGGGGAAGAGGGTAAGTAAGATAACCCTATTGGTTTCAACTAAAAATAACTTCCAAGTCGAGAACAAAACCTGGTAAGATATCCTCACCGGATAAACTGCCAGGATTATCTAACACTTCCTTTTCCCTTCCGGGGCGATAAACTTCTACCTGACCTTGTGGCGGATTAATCAACCAACCTAGCTTGACACCATTTTCTCGATATTCCTGCATTTTCTCCTGTGTCTCTTTTAAGTTGTCACTGGGGGACATCAACTCTAGAACAAAATCTGGGGCGATGGGAGGAAATTTTTCGCGAATGGCTGGAGTTAATTCATCCCATCTTGCTTGTTTAACCCAAGAAACATCTGGAGAGCGATTTGCACCATTAGGAAGTCGGAAACAGGTAGAGGAATCAAATACTTTGCCTAGCTTATTTTGCCGATTCCACAGCCAGAATTGTCCAGTTAAATCTGCATTGTGATTACCGGTTTCTCCTCCTGTAGGGGACATGATGATTATTGCTCCTTGATGATTACTTTCCAATTTGAGATCTGGATTTTGCCGACAAAGTTGGTAAAACTTGTCTTCGTCAAACTGGAAAATAGGCTTTAGTTTGATAGTATAAGTGTTCATTTGATTTGACACTAAGTTTTGACAATGGCGCTAATTTACATTTTACCTATTATGTTAATATAGCTGATAAATTTTGGAGGCGCTCCTATGAATGTACAACTAGTTTCCTCTCTTGTAGAAGTGATTTCAAAGCTTTCCCCTGAAGAGCAAGTACTTTTTCAAGAGAAGCTGAGCCGTAAGCATCTCAGTTTTAACAACAGGAAGACTTTAACCTCACAAGAAAGATTGCTACTTTGGCAAGAGTGGATGGACATGGCACCCAAAAGCTATGCCAATCTTTCTGATGAAGCCATGAGTAGGGAACATATTTATCATAATTAGGTATGAATAAATATTTATTAGATACCAATATCCTCTTACGCTCAAGAGATCTAGCATCACCTAATCACCGTCTCGTTGACTATGCAATCAAGCAACTAATCTCTAACGGTCATCAATGTTTTATAACCTCTCAAGTCCTCATTGAGTTTTGGGTTGTAGCAACTCGTCTCGTGAACACTAACGGATTAGGATGGACTATAAAAGAAACCGAAAGAGCATTGCAAATGCTGCAATACCAGTTTGCCTGGATTGAAGAAACACCTGATATATTCCCCCGGTGGTTGAATCTGGTGACGCCTTCTCTACTTCTGGCTGTCGCGAATCCAGGTTAAGATGGCAAAGAGGACAAGGAGTTACTAGACAATCAGCCCCGGCTGCGCTCGCGAAGCGGAGCTGTGCTCTCGCATCTTCTATCCGCGCCCCTGCCATTTTAATCAATACCCAGTGCTTCAGTTAACGCAGCAGTAGATAAATAAAGCTGGCGACAAGCTCCTTGAGCGACACAGCCGGGTAAATAAGCATAGCGAAGGGTTCGGTGGGTCATGGAAACTACCATTATTGATTTTGATTATATGGTACTCTGATTAATTGTCTCGTTAGTTACCCTTTCTGATATTATAGGAATGCTGCTCATTAAGGGGGAGCAGATTGCGCGGTTTCCAATTGGGAGTAATTTTAGATGAACCAAGAAATTTTTGAAAGAGTCCAAGAAATCGTCGTCGAACAACTAGACGTCGAAGAAGAGAAAGTAACTCCGCAAGCTCACTTTCAGAATGATCTAGGGGCTGATTCCCTGGATACGGTAGAACTGGTAATGGCTTTAGAAGAGGAATTCGATGTTGAGATACCGGATGAGGCAGCGGAAAAAATTGCCACGGTTGAAGCAGCAGTAGAATACATCGACGAGAAGTTAAAAGCTGCTGCTTAGATTTTCCGTCGCTAAACGTTTATTTGCTATTTGGGGGCGTAATAGCCGCTTATATACGAGGATAATGGTTTCTTTGCTTTCTAAACGAGTGGTGGTAACGGGTCTCGGCGCGATTACCCCCATAGGAAATACCCTCACTGAATATTGGGAAGGCTTGTTAGGCGGACGTAATGGCATTGGTCCCATTACTTTGTTCGACGCATCCCAACATGCTTGTCGCTTTGCTGGGGAGGTGAAAGGGTTCGACCCCCATGACTATCTGCCACGGAAAGATGCAAAACGGATGGCTCGCTTTGCTCAGTTAGCTGTAGCAGCTAGTAAACAAGCAATTGCTGATGCTCAGTTTGAGATTGACGACCTAAATGCAGAACGAGTGGGGGTAATTCTAGGCACTGGTGTGGGGGGACTCAAAGTGATGGAAGACCAGAATGAGGTTTTGCTCACTCGTGGTCCCAGTAGGTGCAGTCCATTCACAGTCCCCATGATGATTGCCAATATGGCAGCAGGACTGACTGCAATTCACACGGGAGCTAAGGGACCCAATAATTGTACTGTGACCGCCTGTGCTGCTGGCTCCAATGCCATTGGTGATGCTTTTCGCTTGATTCAGCAGGGCTATGCTCAAGCAATGGTTTGTGGTGGGACCGAATCTCCCATTACTCCCTTATCCGTAGCAGGTTTTGCTTCCGCTAAGGCACTTTCCACCCGCAATGAAGACCCTACTACTGCCAGTCGCCCATTTGACCGGGATCGGGATGGTTTTGTTATGGGGGAAGGAGCGGGAATTTTGTTACTTGAAGAACTAGAATCTGCTCTCAAGCGAGGAGTTAATATTTATGGAGAATTAATTGGTTATGGTATGACTTGCGATGCCTACCACATGACTAAACCAGTACCGTCCGGTATGGGGGCCATGAGAGCCATAGAGCTGGCTTTGCAGGATGGGGGGTTGGAACCAGATATGGTGAGTTATATCAATGCCCACGGCACCAGCACCCCTGCCAATGACCCTACAGAAACTCAGGCCATAAAAAAAGCTTTGGGGGATAGTGCGTATCAAGTGGCTGTAAGTTCCACTAAGTCCATGACTGGACACCTTCTCGGCGGCTCCGGGGGCATTGAAGCAGTGGCAACAGTAATGGCGATCGCCCAGGATCGCGTTCCTCCCACAATTAATTTAACCAATCCGGATCCTGATTGCGATTTAGATTACGTGCCCAATCAAAGTCGCCCCCTCAAGGTAGAAGTAGCCCTCTCTAATTCTTTCGGATTTGGGGGTCACAATGTGACTTTAGCATTTAGAAAATACTCTCCATAAACTGATTGGGGGATTGGGTGATAGGGTGATAGGGGGATTGTTTTACAGAACTTCTCCTCATCTCCCCATAATGGTTCATTGATAAAGTATTAACACACACTTACTAAAAAAATATGGTTGTAGCCACCCAGTCACTCGAAGAACTTTGCATTAATTCCATTCGTTTTCTAGCAATTGATGCTGTGGAAAAAGCCAATTCAGGTCATCCAGGGCTGCCCATGGGAGCAGCTCCTATGGCTTTTGTCCTTTGGGATCGCTTTATGCGGTACAACCCGAAAAATCCCAATTGGTTTAACCGCGATCGCTTTGTCCTATCCGCAGGTCACGGCTGTATGTTACAGTACGCCTTGCTCCATTTGACTGGCTACGACTCGGTAACAATTGAGGATATTAAACAGTTCCGTCAGTGGGAGTCCAAAACCCCAGGTCATCCGGAAAACTTTGTCACACCAGGGGTTGAAGTCACCACCGGTCCTTTGGGACAAGGTATTGCTAATGCCGTGGGTTTGGCAATGGCAGAAGCACATTTGGCTGCCAAGTTTAACAAACCAGACTGCAAACTGGTAGATCACTACACCTACGTCATCCTCGGCGATGGCTGTAATATGGAAGGGGTATCCAGTGAAGCTTGTTCTCTGGGAGGACACCTGGGATTAGGGAAATTGATTGCTTTTTACGACGATAATCATATTTCCATTGACGGTTCTACGAAGATATCCTTTACTGAAGATGTAGGTAAGCGCTTTGAAGCTTACGGTTGGCACGTTCAGCATGTGGAAAACGGCAATGAAGATTTAGAAGGTATTGCCAAAGCCATTGAAGCAGCCAAAGCAGTCACGGATAAACCTTCTCTGATTAAGGTAACCACTACTATCGGTTTTGGTTCTCCCAATAAAGCTAATAGCCATGACGTTCACGGTGCAGCTCTTGGTGGGGATGAAGTGAAGGCTACCAGGGATAATCTGGGTTGGGAATATGCCCCCTTTGAGGTTCCAGTAGATGCTCTAAAGCATTTTCGCAAGGCAGTAGACAGGGGTGCAAGCTACGAAGCAGAGTGGAATCAGCTTTTTGCTCAGTACAAAACCAAGTACCCTGAAGATGGTGCTCTCTTAGAGCGGATGTTGAGTGGCAAACTGCCCGAAGGCTGGGATTCTTGCTTGCCCATTTATACCACCGAATCCAAAAAGGATGCTACTCGGAATCAGTCGGGAGCAACCTTGAACGCTATCGCCGCAGCATTACCAGAATTAATTGGGGGTTCCGCTGACTTAGCTCCCTCCAACAAAACCCTGCTCAAATGCTGTGGGGATTTCCAGCGGGGTAGCTACGAAAATCGCAACCTCCGCTTCGGGGTGCGGGAACACGGTATGGGAGCAATTTGTAACGGTATTGCCCTCCATAATTCCGGTTTAATTCCCTATGGGGCTACTTTCCTGGTATTTACCGACTACATGCGGGGTGCTATTCGCCTTTCAGCCCTCTCTCAAGCCAAGGTTATTTGGGTCATGACCCACGATTCTGTAGCTCTGGGAGAAGATGGTCCTACCCACCAACCCGTCGAGCATATCCCTACTTTACGGGCTATTCCCAACTTAGTAGTGATTCGTCCTGCTGATGGAAATGAGACTTCTGGAGCATATAAGGCAGCTATTGAGTTGGAGAAAACTCCTAGTCTTTTAGCATTATCTCGTCAGGGTTTACCTAATTTAGCTGGTAGTAGTATTGAAGGAACCACCAAGGGAGCTTATATCCTGAGCGATAGTGAAGGAACCCCGGAACTAATTCTCATTGGGACTGGGAGCGAAACCCAACTTTGTGTTGCAGCTGGGGAACAGTTGCGCAGTGAAGGGAAGAAGGTTCGGGTTGTTTCTATGCCTAGCTGGGAGTTATTCGAGATGCAGGATGAGGCTTATCAGGAGTCTGTGTTACCAAAAGGGGTTACCAAGCGGCTCGTTGTGGAAGCTGGTAGTAGCTTTGGCTGGTATCGCTATGTGGGTAGCGAAGGGGCGACTATTAGTATCGATCGCTTTGGTGTCTCCTCTCCTGGGGGTCTTGCTTTGGAGAAGTTTGGTTACACGGTAGATAACGTTTTAGCTAAGGCTAAAGAGTTATTGGGATAATTTTTCATGGGTGGGGTATTCTTGCCCCCCATGGGGATATTAAGGAAGAATGAACCGCAGAGGCGCAGAGGGCGCAGAGAGAAGAAAGAGAGAGTAATACTTTGCGCCTTTGCGTCGAGGTGGGTTCTGGTTTCTCCTCAGCAGTCATGCTTGATACTATTGAAAGATTTTTTCCCATCCTCCAGAGATTACTTTTATTGAACCTTATCCAGACAGACTCTTTAGTTTAATGAAAAACGAAGATCAAGATAAAGTCAGAATCTTTGATATGAAAGTGCAAAATGTTCCATCTGAAGTTTTTCATTCTTTAGAGTCTGGGGACTTGTTATTTATCGATTCCAGTCATGTTATGAAATGTGGCAATGACTTGCAGGTATTATTCTTTAACATCTTGCCATTTCTACCCCCAGGTATTTTTGTTCATTTTCACGATATTTTCTATCCATTTGAATATCCCGCAGAATGGCTAAAAATGGGAAGATACTGGAACGAGAGTTATTTCCTGCGTGCATTTCTCTCTTACAATAGCCAATGGACTATCTATTTTTGGAATCCTTATGTTTCATTTGTATATAATGACTTCATAAAAAAGGAAATGCCCCTATGTCTTAGAGATGCAGGAGCAAGCTTATACATTCAAAGAGCCTTTTTTAAAAAATTAAGTCAATTTCAAGATACTGCTCCAAGTGCTCAAATTAATATAGTATTGAATTGTCTTGAACAAGAAACAAACAACCAATTGGTTTGAATACCCAATCAAAGCCCAACCCCATCATACCGACTATGCTGGTGTAGTTTGGCACGGAAATTATCTTACTTGGTTGGAAGAAGCACGAGTAGAGCATTTGCGCACATTCGGCTTAGATTTCCACAATTTAGTAGCTCTCGGTTGTGACTTACCTGTGGTAGAATTATTTCTACGGTACCACAAACCCATTTCTCTCGGTATGTCAGCCTTGCTCAAAACCCGGTTAGCAAATATAGAGAAAGTGCGCCTGAATTGGGATTATCGGTTAGAATCATTAGATGGAAATGAACTCTATCTCACAGCTCAAGTCACTCTTGTACCCATTGACAGGGAAAAAGGCAAGATTATGCGCCGTTTACCGAGCTTGTTAAAAAACGTACTGGATAAATTGATTTTGTCTGATGAGGATATTAAAGAAGAATGAACCGCAGAGGCGCACGATACGAGAGAAGTAGTTCGTAGGGTGGGCAATTGGGACAACGTTTGGTACCCTTTATGAAGAGTAAATTGCTGATTGCCTACCCTACCCTCAAAGTTGAGAATTTACTATTAAACTCAACTATGTTGATTTTTGTTTAGAGGAATTTCTTTTTCTTAGTGGTTTACTTAGATCTGGATCACCATTTTTTGCAGCGTCGAATGCTTTCTCAATAGCATTTGCTAAAGTTCTATAATCCCTCGGCCAGTCAATAATTAAACCCATATTAGGAATGTTATCCAATAACCTCTTTGGAATCCAATGAGTTTTATTGGGAATTTTCACCCCTAATAGTCCGTTTCTCCCGTTTCCATCGGATTTTCTAAGACTATGATAAATTTCCCAATCAACCCATTTTCTGCCACCTGTTTCTTTCCCGATAAGCACCACTGTTACAGAGCTATCCTTGATAAGTAACTTTAATCTTTCTTTTATAGTTGACGCAGCCAATTCACCGATATCTTCTCGGATTGACTTATCAATAAAAACATCACGTTTATCAACAAATATTTCTCTAAAGTCATCTGCTGCTGGCTGATCTAATCTGTGTGAGTAACTGACGAATACCTTTCTTGCCATAAAATCTTGTTAAATTAACTGTTACTTGGTTTAATACTAGCACAAATTTCGGCGATTGAGAGTTAATATGATAAAAGAGTTTTATTGCGGCTCCAACTTAACCCCATGACGACTCAATATCATCCCTACTTTAGAATTTACCTCATTTGGCATCCCCAGTTTCCTACGGGACAACATTTGTCTGAGTACCTCTTTCAGCATATCTGTGCAGATCCAGAACATCCCCTGTTGCGAGGTCTTGGGATTCCGATTCATTTTCGTTCAGCACCCTTTCCACCAGAAACCGACAGTCCTAAACGTATTAATTTGAAGGACTCTCTCAACTCCGCCACGTTTGTCCTGATAGATGACCACATGGTGATGAGTGACAGTTGGCAGCAGTATATTGAATCCCTTTGGGATGCTGCCTCCCGGTTAGCCCCCCACCATCGCCTTTACCCTGTGGCACTGACTGAATCAGCCTATAAATTGAGTGATAAAGATAAAATTGTCCACACTAACTTTATCAGAATCTATCAAATAGACAACACTGCTAACCAGCGGGACACTCTATTGAGAAAGGTACTACACTCCTGCTGCCGACAACTGCAACAAATTACATCAAAAGGGCAGGCAGAGGAGGGAAAAGCACCCCCTCCCGTTCAACTTTTCCTCAGTCATGCCAAAAAAGACGGGCTTCAACTTGCTCAGGGAATTCGTGAATGGCTTCTGGAAGATAATACACTCGATAACTTTTTTGATACGAAGGACATAGCACCTGGTTATGATTTTAGAGAGGAAATAAAAGCTGGTCTTAAGGATTCTGCTCTGTTAATCTGCCAGACAGATGCCTATGCCACCCGCTATTTTTGCCGTTGGGAAATCTTAACCGCTAAGAAATATGGAGTTCCTATACTGCTAATCAATGCCCTCAACAGAGGTGAGGAACGTAGCTTTCCCTATTTGGGCAACACGCCAACATTGCCCTGGCGAGGGACTGAGACGATTCCCACTATTATTGCCAGGATTTTGCTTGAGGTGCTGCGGTATCGCTACTTCCCTGGCTATGTAGAAACCTTAAAAAAGATTGGGAGAATCCCAGAGCAAGCCAGGGTTATCCCTTTCGCTCCTGAATTATTAAATCAAGTCCAATCTGGGCAAGGGGACAAACCACAATCATGTACTCTCTTAATCTATCCAGATCCCCCTTTAGGAGATGACGAGATGGAGGTACTCAACTCTCTGGATCCAGAAATTAAAGCTTGGACTCCTTTCCAGCCTATGCCCCAAGTGACAGGAAAACGAGAGCAAAAACCACTTTCTGGTAAAGTGATCGGGATTTCCATTTCTGATAGTCCCGATTTACAGCGACTTGGCTTTAGTGCTGTTCATCAACAAAGGGCACTCATTGAAATTAGTCGCCATCTTCTGGCTCAAGGAGCTAGTGTTGCTTATGGCGGCGATCTACGTCCTGGTGGTTTTACACGAGATTTGGTGGAAATGGTCAAGGCTTACAATGAGGACACCACCCAACGAGGAGAGAAGATACAGAATTTCTTGGCCTGGCCTTTGCATCTTAAGGCAACCGTTAAGTGGCGGGCTAGCCATAAAAATGAAGTTTCAATTCGGGCGATTCCTCTACCTCAAGACCTTCAGCTCCCACCTTTTAGCCTTGACGAAAATACTTATCAAGAGCCTAATAACAAGAAGCGTCGTTATATTTGGGCCCGTTGTCTGACTGCTATGCGAGAGGAAATGGCAAGGGGAATCGATGCTCGGATTATCCTTGGTGGGAAGGTTACAGACTATAAGGGGGCATTCCCTGGAATTGCTGAAGAAGCGGCACTGGCAATCGACCACCACAAGCCTTTGTTTGTTCTAGGTGCATTTGGTGGCTGTGCTGGAGCAGTTGGTGAAGCTATTATGGGCAATAATCCTGAGAGCCTGACACAGGATTATCAAATTTCCAGCAGTCAAGAATACGAAGATATGCTTAATTTCTACAACCAAAGGAGCTCTTCGGAGGCTCCTCATGAAGAAATTAATTACGATGTATTGGTAGCAACTTTTCAGAATACTGGTTTTAAAGGCATTAACAATGGATTGACAGAAGCAGAAAATCACCGTTTATTCACAACTGAAGATTTGGATGAAATGGTTTATCTAATTGGGGCAGCACTATGTCCGCCTATATCAGGGGCAGTCTAGCTCGAAATCTTTACCCCATGTTATACAAAAAAGAGATATAATGGATCTATATTTTATTAAATGAACAAGAAACAAACAACCCATTGGTTTGAATACCCAATCAAAGTCCAACCCCATCATACCGACTATGCTGGTGTAGTTTGGCACGGAAATTATATTACTTGGTTGGAAGAAGCACGATTAGAGCATTTACGTTACCTTGGAATGGAGTACACTGATTTAGTGGCTCTCGGTTGTGATTTAGCCGTGATAGAATTATCCCTAAAGTACCACAAACCTATTTACCTCGGTATGTCCGCCTTGCTTAAAGCGCGGTTAGCAGCTATAGGGAAAGTTCGCCTCAATGGGGATTATCGGTTAGAATCATTAGATGGAAATGAACTCTATCTCACTGCTCAAGTCACTCTGGTACCAGTTGATAGGGAAAAAGGCAAGATTAAGATTATGCGCCGTTTACCTACCTTGTTACAGGAGGTACTGGAGAAATTGATTTTGTTCGATGAGGATATTAAAGAAGAATGAACCGCAGAGGCGCAGAGGGCGCAGAGAGAAGAAAGAGAGAGATAGTTCCTACTTCGCGCTGCGTAGAGCGCGAGACTTAGAAAAATCATGAATACTTATACTCTCAAATTAGAGCCACTGTTTCAGCTAGATAGTGAAAAATTTTACCAGTTTTGCCGCCAAAATCCAGATGTTAAATTAGAACGAAATGCTCAAGGAGAAATAATTATTGTGTCGCCAACAGGGGGAGAAACAGGCAAAAGAAACTTTAATCTTGCTCTTAAGATAGGAAATTGGAACGAACAAGCCAAACTAGGAGTTTGCTTTGATTCTTCAACCTGTTTCCGTCTCCCCAATGGTGCAGAGCGTTCTCCAGACGTTTCTTGGGTTAAACAAGCAAGATGGGATGAATTAACCCCAGAAGAAAAAACAAAATTTCCCCCTCTTGCACCGGATTTTGTTCTTGAACTCATGTCACCCAGCGATCGCTTAAAAGACACTCAAGAGAAAATACAGGAATATAGCTCAAATGGAGTTAAACTAGGTTGGTTAATTAATCCGAAGCAACGTCAAGTTGAGATTTATCGTCTTGGGGAAGAAAAGGAAGTTTTAGATAACCCCCCTAGTTTATCAGGGGAGAATGTTCTACCAGGTTTTGTTTTGGATTTAAAGATTGTTTGGTAAGCGCGGAAGGGCGGATAAGAGGTTCGGGGTTCAGAGTACAGCCTTTTTTTATAAGATTTGCTCGAAAAATCTTCCTTCTTTCTTTGCGCTGCGTAGAGCGCGAGACTCTAGAAAAATCATTAATGCTTATACTCTCAAATTAGAGCTATAGTAGGTTGGGTAGAGCGATAGCGTTACCCAACACAAATCTCCTTGGCTGTTGGGTTTCGTTCCCTCAACCCAACCTACGATGTAATCAAGTATCTCTTCTCTCTCTGTGTTCTCTGTGCCTCTGTGTGAAAAATTAATGAGTAAACCATGGCTTATAGTGATTTTACTTTAAAAGCAGTCAAGGAAAAGTTTCAGCTCACTATTAATGAGAGTCCCAAGATTTTCAACGCTATTGCCCAACAGCAACCAAGTAAACTTTTAGTAGATACCCTGGAGTTTAATGTTCCTTTAGCTCTAGCAATCAATACAGAAAAATCTCGCTCGGAAATGATTATTGTCCCTATTTTACTAGAAATAAAGCGAAGGGCAAATTCACAAATCAGTTTGTTTTCTGGCAACGAATTTAATATTGATAAATCTCAAGGATTAAATGGGGATTTTGATTTCTTGATTAGTTTATCCCCTGAACAAATTTACATTCAAGCTCCAGTTCTGGCTATTGTAGAAGCTAAAAAAGAGAATCTTAATTTAGGTTTAGGTCAGTGTGGGGCACTAATGTTAGCAGCACAGTTATTTAATCAACAAGAGGGTAACGAGATACCCATCATTTATGGAGCAGTTACAACCGGGAATATTTGGAAATTTTTGCGCCTGCAAGATAGAAATCTAGATATTGATTTAACCGAATACTCTATTGATAATTTGAGCAAAATATTAGGCATTCTTGCTTTAGGAATACCAACCAAATATGACCATTATTTAACGTGTTAAACCTCAAGGAATTAACTTATCTTGATTACAGAGATCAATAATTTGATTCACAAAAGCTTTTAGCTCTGGACAGGCTTTAATAGCAATCATCAGATCATTTTTTTTGAGAATCGCCTTTCCATCACTCAATTTGTTATAGTCTCTGTTACATTTTCCCAACCTAAAAATCTTCTTGATTCTTTCAGAAGGGGGGTTTTGGTGGTTCACGGTTTCAGGAGCACCACTAGGGGCAGAGCAATTGTGTTTCGCTAAGTCTTGGATAGTTGACCAGTATGGCAGAAGCCATGCTTCAAAATCATGTAATGCTGTATGAGGATAGAAGTTTGAATTATGCCCCACCCAACTCATCATCTTCTTCTTAGCATCAGTTGCATCTTGAAAATCTCTCGTCCCTGTATAAACGTCTGTAAGTGCGATTACAGCATTATAACCATCGTTATCTAGTAGATTTTCAACTACACGCTTTAGTTTGCCTGTCTTAGGGATTCGACCGTCCTGAGGTTTGAAGTCCAGCCTTGGCAAATCTTTCTCTAAATGATTTTTGAGGAAGTCGCGAAGCTTGTCTCGAAACGCTACCTCAGTAGCCCCTTCCACTAAAATAGCAATTTTCATGGACGACCCCCCATTACATTCATTGCCCACACTTGGTCAAGACTATAATCTTCTAACCATTTATCTAGATTAAGAGTATCAGCCCATGTCATTTTTGCTTCTCCTTCTTCAAGATCACAAATCAGAATCTCCCGTGGCTCAAGAAATCTGATCAGCCGATCTGAGTGAGTTGCAACTATTAGTTGTGTGTGTTTTGAAGCCTCTCTCATTAAATACACTAAGTGTCTTAAAAGTTCTGGATGCAAACTAACTTCTGGTTCATCTAGCAAAGTAACTGTTGTTAAACTTGGACTTTGAAGAAGAGTAACCAACCAGAGAAAGCGTAGAGTTCCCTCTGATAACTCATGTACATATATAGGCTGAGAAAAATTTCTATCTGTCCAAGTCATGGAGATAGTACCTGCGGCAACTGGAGGAAAGTTTAGCCGCTCGAAATCTGGAAATGCGGCAGAAATAATATTTTCAACCATTTCAAAGCGATCTCGATCTGTTTCTCGAAGATCGTAAAGACAAGAAACTAGGTGTTCACCACTCGCTCCAGGCAACTTGGCAGGACGCATTGCTTGAGGTAGACGGATTGGGCTTTTCTCGGAAACATCAAGTGCCCCATAATATGTACAGGAAGCAAGGCTTTTTCTCAAGTTTTCTGGTTCACTATACATTTTAGGAACTTGAGAAAGTGACGTTTCAAGATAGTTGGGTTCCCAATTAGGTTTCAAGAGCCCGCTGCCTTCTTGAAAATATTTAATGTCTAACCCATGTGATTCAATATATTTGAATGGTTCAGGTCTATTTGGATTTCTCTGCTGGGTTAAAGTTTCATCTCTAACTTCATAGGATAAGCCTTTAGGGGACAGTGTCAAGCTATATTTTAGAGGCTCTTCATTTGGCACTTTCATTGCAATTTCGATTGCAAGTTCTTGCGCTTTACCTCTAGTCAAGATTTCATTTAAGCCACCTTTGAGTTGCAACATATTGTGTAGATGTCCACTAGCTGAAGCGGCTAGCGTTGAAAGAACATCTAAAAAGGAAGTCTTTCCTGAGCCGTTTGCACCAATCATAACGATGAGATCTCTCATCTCAAGGTCAATATTTTGAAGACGGCGAAAACCCCTTACCGATATATTTTCAAATCTATCCCTACTACTAACCATGATGATAATTATTTATGATTAAACCACAGAGGCACTCTTGACACCGAGAAACTCCCCCCTCCGCGCCTCTGCGCCTCTGCGTGAAACAAAATTACGACCCAGTTGCCAATCCCGGTTCCGTGCTACCGCGACTGCGACGGCGAGTGAGGCTATTGAAGACCATAATACCGATGGCCTTAATCAAGTTGCCCTCTAATTCCTGGAACATTTTCATATTCATGCCAAAAGCATCATTAGCTTCTGCTACAATTTCCTCTGCTGTTGTCATATCCACAGGAAGTTCGTTCATAGCTTGGCGGTATTGATTTTTGAATGCCTTTTCGTCGGGAATGTCTGGAAATTCGTAAAAAGCTGTTCCCCCTGCTTCCAAGTTCATGGCGTTTTGGGCGATTTTTTTGAGAATTTGTCCCCCGGATAAATCCCCTAGATAGCGGGTGTAGGAGTGGCTGACTAACAGTTCCGGTTGTTTCGCTGCTACTTCGTGAATTCTTTCCACGTAGGCAGATCCAGCAGGAGAGAGTTTAATTTCCTGTTTCCAGTTGGCTCCATAGTAGAAGTATAAGTCTTTTTCCAGACTTTCCTTGCGATTTAACTGAGAAAAGTAAATTTTGGAGATAATGGGATGATCCTTCAGCCTTTCCATTTCCTCTTCCATCGCTGAATAGACGAAGTAGAGGTTAGCAACCAACTTCCGGTAAGACTTCTTTTCCACAACCCCTTTGAGGAAGCACTTGACAAAACCAACGTTTTCTGCCATGGTGTGGGATTTTTTCGTTCCCTCGCGCAACATGGTGGCTAAATTAACGCTCATACTAAATCCTGTTTGTATCAATAATTGGTGTATCAATCTTTACCAAATTCCTAGAGTAAACCGATTTGATGAGCAATTATATTAAGAGTTATGAAGTTTATTGAGTCTAAAGTCCTAGTATTACCCGTCGCTATGGTTCATGATAGAGATACAGATACAAGAGAAGCACTATGAAAAAGCCAATCCCAGTACTGATCATCGCTTTAACTCTCTTATTTTCAACTACAGCAGGGGTTATAGCAGTTAACCCCAACTCTCCGGAGGTGGTAACAGGAGCAAAAGAGGAAGATAATAAGGAAACAGGGGAAACCACTATAGAGAAGGAAAAAATAACTCCTGCTAGACACGAGAAATATGAGCAATACATGGAAGCAGATGAACTGTACTTATCGGGAGATGTAGAATCTGCTGCTGAGTTATACCGCTCCCTCAAAGAACCCTTTGCAGCGGAAACAGAAGTAGAGAGGGTACCGGAAGCAATTTACGACCCGGAGGAATTATCTCCCCAGGGGGCGGCTTACTGGCGTATATCTGGAGAGGGTTTAGAGCAGCAACTAGAGAGCAAAACTCTCGTACCGCTGCGATTTTTAGTTGAGCAGTATCCCGAATTTATTCCTGGTCATTTGCGCTATAGTCGCGCTTTAAAAGCCTATAACCAACCAGAGGAGGCTGTGGCAGTTTTAGAGCGAGCCACAACTATGTATCCGAACCAACCAGAGTTGCTGCGAGGGGCCATTGAGATTTATGAAGAGGAGGAAGAATGGCTCGAAGCTTCTATTTTAGCCCGTCAGTTTGCTTTGCTCAACCCCGATCATCCCCAAGCTTCGGAATTTACCCAATTAGCTGATACTCAGTTAGCACTGTATCAAAAGGATTTGCGGGAGCGATTGAGTGGGAATGCTATAGGTAGTTTTATTACGGGAATCTTCGGCTTGGCTCTGACTGGTAATTTATTCGGTACTCTTTCCGCAATTCAAACCACCACTTTGTTAATTCAGGGAGAGTCAGCAGTAGGGGAGGGCTTCTCTGAGCAGATTCAGCGACAAGTACCCATGATTGAAGATGAAGCAGTCTTAACCTACGTGAGGGAAATGGGGGCGAAACTGGCTCGTTTTGGTGGGAGAAATGAATTTGAATATGAATTTCATCTCATTATGGATGACCAACTGAATGCTTTCGCACTTCCGGGAGGCAAAATCTTTATCAACGCTGGAGCACTGATCCAAACTAAGTCAGAAGCTGAACTAGCGGGGTTATTGGCTCATGAAATATCCCATGCTGTTCTTTCTCATGGCTTTAAGTTGGTTACGGAAGGAAACTTAACGGCTAACTTGACCCAGTTTATCCCTTTTGGTGGTACTGCTGCTAATTTGGTGGTTCTCAAATACAGTCGGGACATGGAAAGAGAAGCGGATATTATCGGTACGAAAATTCTGGCTGTTAGCGGTTATGCTGCGGATGGACTGCACAACCTATTTGTTACTCTCAATCGAGAAGATCGTCCTCGTCCCCCTGCATGGCTATCTACTCACCCTCATACAGAAGAAAGGGTGGGTTATTTAGAAAATATCATCGTTACTAATGGTTATAATCGGTATGCTTATGAAGGAGTTTCGCTCCATAGCGAGATTCAAGAAAAGGTGGCTCAATTGATGACAGAATATCGAGAGAGCGACGATTACGAGTTGCGGCGGAGCAAAAGAAGGTAAAGAAACGATAAAGTAGCCTTTCTGGAGTGAAGCTAACTTTACAAATCCTTTACAAACAGTCTCTATAATTGGGATGGCAAGCTACAAATCGCATCCTGCGATGTGACGATGGAAACCAACTGATTTAATCAATCAAAAATCTTGGAGGAAGTAATTTTCCGGGAATTTTTCTGTTATCATAGTTATGGGCTGTCGTTGAGAATAAACTATATAGGTGCGGGAGAGGAGCTTATCTTCTGGATCAATGGTAAAGTAATCAGCTAATATTCCAGCAGCTTCTTTTTCTGAATCAATTATTTCCTTAAAGGTTTCAATCTTGTTCTCCAACCAGAGTCTACCCATGGCTTCTTTAGATTTAGTCAATCCGTATTTTAATTTCTCATTTAATCTTTCTAGCACTAAAATAGACTGGGCATAAATAAAATTCTTTCTACTAATGCTACCTTGGAGGAGAATTTTTCTGTCTATTACCTCAGTTCCTACTTTGACTGCTAACGGAAGAATATCTTCTCTCAGCTTTAATATCTCTTCGGACAGTTTCACAACTTGAATCTTTTCCCATAAATAAGCTTCTAATATTTCTGTCAGGGTACCGTCAGTAGTCAATAAAATTCTTTGAAAAGTACTGAGTTGGGCTGGATTGATATGACTTTTTGTTAAACTTGCTTGTAAGTCTTTGCGCATCTAAGTTTAAATGGTATATACTGGTGGTGCGTTACGCAAAAGGCTAACACAACCTACTGGACTGACACGACTGTTGGGTAGAGCGCAAGCGTTACCCAACACAAATCTCCTTTGATGTTGGGTTTCGTTGCCTCAACCCAACCTACGATATAATCTGTCGGTGGGCAATGCCCACCCTACCGCTACCGCTGAGGAATAGCACAAGCAGCAGCTTCAGTATCTTCTGCAAAGCTAAACAAAGAGATCTGACTGGGATTTTCTCGTAGCAAGTGAGCAAGCAAAAATCCGGCAATGGTCCAAGTTTGATTCTTTCGGGCTGCTTTACCAATTAAGCGACCGTTTTTACCATCATAGTATTCGGGCCACTGATCCTCCAAGAGACGAGGAGAGGCGATCGCCAATGCTTTATCCCCCAAGTCTTCTCTCCCTACCATTAGAGCCGCAGCCATCAAAAACCAAATTAAGACAGGCCAACTTCCTCCATTATGATAAGACCAAGGGGTATTTTTGGGGTCGGAACCAGTAATAATTTGCCATGCTAAACCTTCCACTGCCGGGAAGCAAATTTTCATGGGCATTCTGCCCAATAAGTCTGAGGCTCGTTCTTCAATTAAATCCATAATGCCCCGGGATTGCTCCTCACTTGTCAAAGAGGCTATAATAGCCATCAAGTTACCCAAGGCAAAGAAGCGAAAATCCATCCTGCCGGGACCCAAATTCCCGGCGAGATAACCCCCCCGATCCGGCATCCATTCCGTTAACCAGTTAGGAATGGAGTCTGGATAAATGTTAAACTTATTCACCACATCTTCCCCAAACTCATCTCCCTTGTGACGATGGATTTGGTTCAATTGCTGGATATCTAACCAATAATAAAAGCGGATGTGAAAGATAAAACTGCCGAGGCGATTGTTTATTTTATTAATCCAAGCTTTACCTTCTTCATTGGGTAGGAGCAATTCCCGGGCGGAGCGCATGGCAGCATAAAATAGGGCTTGAATTTCCAGAGGATAGCCTTCAACCCCCATAGGACGGTCAATCATGCAGGCACCGTCGGGAACTAATAGGGTAGGGAACATTTCAAATTGCGGTCCCAAACAAATATCCAGGATAAAATGCAGTGCTGCTTGAAATTCTTCTTGATGAACTAAGGATATTTCTCCCGTTGCTTTCACATAAGCCCGCAATAGAATCATCCACCACAAACAAGAATCAATGGGGGTTACTCTACCGATAGCCTGTTCGCCAAAATCTGCATTCAAATACTCCTTGTCTCCCATAGATTCTACCTTAAAACTGGCGGGCATCAAACCTGGAGGGGGCTGGTAGCAATCGATGATTCTTTCCTGCTTCTGTAAAGTTACTGTTTCCACTAAAAAGTTGCGGACAATGTCGGTTTTCCCCTGGATTAAGAATACCAAAGCTGCTGGAACGAAATCCCGGACGAAGCACTGATCGTAATTCAGCGATTCCTGTTCTGAGTCTTGGGCGGCAACAGTTCCCACAGGACGTTGTTGATAATAAATAATGGATTCTTCTAGTAGCTTCTCAGCTGCTTTTACCAGTTTATCTCTCTTCATGTACACTATATCCTTTATACTCAAATAACATGGAAACTGCTTTAATTACTGGTGCGTCCTCAGGAATTGGCGCCGCCTTTGCTCAAGAACTAGCTGTCCGTCAGAGGAATTTGGTTTTAGTGGCTCGCTCTGAAGCTAAGTTGCAACAACTAGCATCAGATTTACAAGACCAATATAACTTACAAGTAGATGTTATTGTGCAAGACTTGACGGCACCTGGAGCAACTCAATCTGTATTTGCAGCAGTGCAGGAAAAAGGACTGACGGTGGATCTTTTAGTCAACAATGCTGGTTTTGGGGACTATGGTCTTTTCCACGAAAGGAAGTTGTCTAAACAGGTTGAAATGATTCAACTCAATATTACCGCCTTAGTGGAGTTGACCTACTTGTTTTTGCCGGGAATGCAGCAACGGCGCTCAGGAGGTATTATCAACGTCTCTTCCATTGGCGGATTTCAACCTCTCCCCTATTTCTCCGTCTACGCTGCTAGTAAAGCTTTTGTCCTCAGTTTCAGTGAGGCGTTGTGGGGGGAGAATAAAGCAACAGGTGTCCGTGTTCTAGCTCTTTGTCCTGGTCCAACGGAGTCCCAATTTTTCCAGGTGGCTGAGTTTCCCCCATCCATGGCTGGGAAGAACCCCAAATATGTTCCTGCTGAAGAGGTGGTGCGGGATGCTTTGAAGGCTTTGGCTAAAAATCAGTCTAATGTGGTCACAGGGGGTTTGCTTAATCAATTTCTTGTCAATGTGAGTCGATTTCTTCCTCGTGATTTGCTGGTAAGCTTGGTGGAAAAACAGTTTAACAGTTACCAGTGACAGCACCCGCCCCCTTCTTAAAGATAAGAAACTTCTTAATCCCTTGCATGTAGGTGATTTTAGCCTCGTTACAGTGAAAGAAGATTCGGTCGAGTTACCAGTTATGAGGTAACACTACTCTGATAATTAGGAATAGGAAACTTGCCAGAAGTTACCAATAACTAGCTTTGTAGGGGCGCAGGTTGTGCGCCCTGGGGTTCAGAGTTCAGAATTGCTATACTCAGAAGCCGAAGATTCCTGCTGTAATCGAGCAACTTCTTCAACAGAAAGTCCCGTTACCTCAGAGATTTGCTCCCAAGCCATCCCCAGACGAAGCATATTAGTAGCGACTCGTTGGGTAGTACGCTGTTCGCCCCGTTGTTCGCCCCTTTTTACCATTTCTCGATACAAGGGAGATTGTTCTAAAATTGCCATATCTAACCTCAGAATTTGTTGAACTAAATCAGTGTCTAAGACATAGGTAGCAAAGAACCCTAACATCGATTCTAGCTCACCTGGTTGCCCTTGAAGTCTTAATTCTCTCAAAGCACGTCGAATTACTTGTTCTTTCCCTCCTCCTTTTAAAATAGGGACAAACGGTAGTAATGTGGATAAATTACGCTCAAAAACTATGTCTACCTCTACTTCCCACAAATTTATGACTCGATAGTCTTGAATGGAACGTAAACCGGCAAATTCCTCAGAAAAGGAACTAGAAATACTTTCACTTGAAGCCTCAAGCAAATTTACCAGCACTGGATAAACTGGGAGTTCATATTTCTCGCCAGCCAAAGCAGTATAAGCCCTCATTCGTCGAGGCACTTTCTGATTATACCTCAATTGTAACTCATTGAGAATTAAAAACTCCCCTAAGTCGGGACTATAGGCTTTGACTAAAACGTCCCCTTCTCGACTCACCCATTGAAACTCCGAAGAAATAATCTCTCGAACTTCTATTTGAGAGGGTTCCATGAGCCATTGTACCCATTCATTGGGTGCTAAACTTATGAGTCGCTTCGTGCTTATATCAGCTTTTTTCTTGGGCATTTTTGAGTGTAGTAGTATGGAGAATATTTTCCGTAAATATTATATCATGAATCAAAGTACAGTTCAATAATAGCTAAGGAAAATGAGCGTGCCACCACTGAAAAGAGCTTTGCCAAACTTCCTGAAGCAGAGCATAAGATTGCTGTGGCTCTGAATCAATAGGAGTGGATATGGTAACCCACAAACAACTCCAGTCTCTTAAGTCTTTCAACCCGATTAACCAAGGAAAAAAACGACTCAATAGCTGCTCTTTGTTATTCCTGAGGGCAACATATTGTGGTTGAGTAAAAGTTGTTTTGGCGTTATCATTAATAGAAGCACTTAAATAGGCACGTCCTTCGTGGGCAAACATCCCATAGTAGCCCACTGCTGACTGCTTCACCTCTACAGCAGAGTCTGGTAATTCTAGTTTATTTATATTTTTTAATAGGGATAGATTATCCCCATTTGTGAGATAAGAAAAGTAGCGCAGTTGGATATCCACAATTCCTGCTGGGGAGCTATATTGGTATTGCCTTCTTTTTTGACCTTGACCGGTGTTCTTTATTACTTGAGATTCTACAAATTCCCACCCCTGTAAGGGGAAAGACTCGGGAAGACTCCAGGACTCCTTCTTAGGGTAGAATAGTTGATAGCCCAGGGTAAAGATAAGCATCCCTAATACTGTCGTTAAAAGGAAATATCTTGTTTTCTGCCATTGAATAATCATTTAGAACCATCCTTTGCGCCTTTGCGTCTTTGCGCGAACCTATTTAGTATAATATAGAGGGAAAGTTTTGCTACCAGGAAAATAGACATGACCAATTTAACTCTCGATCTTCAATCCACTGAACTGACGGATGACCAATTTTATCAGCTCTGTATCCACAACCGGAATCTCAGATTTGAACGTAACCTTAGGGGAGATTTAATCATTATGTCACCAGTAGGGGGAGAAACTAGCAACCGCAATGGGAGAATAAGTCAGCAGTTGTTTAACTGGGCTGACGCTGATGGAACCGGAATCCCTTTTGATTCTTCCGCAGGATTTAAACTGCCAAATGGTGCAGATCGCTCTCCCGATGCTGCTTGGATCCCTTTGGAGCGCTGGAATGCTTTAAACTCAACACAAAAGCAGAAATTCCTGCCCCTCTGTCCCGATTTTGTGATTGAATTGCGTTCCCCTAGTGATACTTTAACAGCAACAAGACAGAAAATGGAAGAATATAGGGAGAATGGAACCCGTTTGGGTTGGTTAATTAACCGTCAAGGAAAGCAAGTAGAGATTTATCGCCTTGGTAAGGAGGTAGAAGTGCTCAATTTTCCTACTACTATATCAGGGGAAGATGTTCTACCTGGTTTCTGTCTCAATTTGGAACTGATTTGGTAACCGCAGATGCACGCAGATAAACGCAGATAATCTTAAAGCTGATTTAAGCTTTTCCAGTCATAGCTGTTGTTACCCTAGTCATAGAAACTACTAACTCTCAGCCTATGGTAATTGATGCGATTATTTCCCCCACCCTCCACCAAACCCCAGGGCAAATGGTCAAATTGGGGATAATGGCTTCTGGTAGCGGTACGAATTTTGAGGCTGTTGCCGGAGTAATTGACTCTGGGCGGCTAAATGCCACCATTTCCGTCTTAATCTATAATAATCCAGAGGCGAAAGTGAAATCCCGAGCAGATAGCTGGGGAGTGCCTGCTGTATTAGTAGAACATGGAAATTACCAGCACCGAGAAGATTTCGATGACGCTATTGTGAAGGTATTGCAATCTTATGGGGTACAGTGGGTGGTAATGGCAGGTTGGATGCGAGTGGTAACTCAGGTATTATTAGATGCATATCCTTCCCGAGTCATCAACATTCATCCCAGTTTATTGCCCAGTTTTCGGGGTATGAGAGCGGTGGAAAGAGCACTGAAAGCTGGGGTGAAAATTACTGGTTGTACGGCTCATTTAGTCAGTCTGGAGGTGGATAGTGGTCCTATTTTAATCCAAGCAGCTGTCCCGGTGTTACCAGAGGATACTCCAGAAAGTTTACACGCCCGCATTCAAGTGCAGGAACATCTTATTTTACCTGAGGCGATCGCTATGGTTTCACGCAGAGGCGCAGAGTCACAGAGAGGAGAGGGAGAATGAACAATTATCAATCTAATTATACCAGTGCTGAGTTGGAAAAAGTAGCAATAAGTCGCTTCCGCTCTCTCATGCATTTCCTGCCTAGGGACTGTAAGATAGGTCGGGAAAAGTGGGGTTCTTCTACTATCTTAGTACTGGATTTTGCCAATTGTCCTCATTTACTAGAAGCAACTAAACAACAATATTTTCTGTTATTAATAGGCGCTAATTATCTTGGATTAACCAATTCCCTCCTCTTCCGAGTGGAAAGAAAGGTAATTGAATGGAAAACACTTAAGTATATTTAATAACTTAACATAAGTAGGCTTTTTGTCCTCTTCTATCCCCTATTCCCTATTCCCTATTCCAGGTTCCGTGACTGGTTCTGGTTCCGGGAGATAGAGACGGGGTTGGAGTTGCTCCCGCCAAGTTCTGATTTGAGTTTGGGCTAAATTATAGGCAGAAGTGCCATAGGGAATCTTTTGAGCGATATTAATAGCCAGCTGGAGAGAATATTGAGCTTCGTTTTGAGCCTTAATTAATAGTTGCTCGCTCCAACGATTCAGCAATTGAATCTGTCTGACACGAAAGCTAGTGGAAGATGGTATCCTATAAGCAATGGCGATGGCTTCTTCCAGAGCAGCAACCGTTCCTTCTCGTCCAATGCGATCAGCTTTTTCCAGAGTTTCTCTCGCCTTAATTTCCCGCTCCCACTCAATAATTTTCCCCTGAGCTTCACTATAAAATGTCCTTCTCCGGGAAATTTGTGCTGCTGTCTCAATAGCGGCTGCAAAATCACCTGCATTCCCTAAAGCTATTGCCCTATCCAGAATAGGTTTATCTTGCTGTCGCTGAATGCTTCGGCGCCACTGGCGAATATAGTTTTGTGCCTCAGTGTAAAGAGGACGATTGGGCCCTATGAAACTGGCTTGGCTAATGGCTGCTTGCAAACCTTCAATTGTCCCGCTAGCAGCAAATTCTCGCCCCCGCTCTAGAAAAGGCATATCTTCTTTGATAGCAATTTCCCGCTGCCACTTATTAATTTTCCTCTGAGCTTCTCCAGAACGAGGATTATTTGCAGGAATAGTCTTAGCTTTAGCTATAGCAGCGGTTAAACTGCCAATAGATCCTATCCGCGCCAATTCCTGAGCCTCTAACAGCAGCCCCACATCTGCCATTTCTCGCTCCCAGCGGTTCAGTAATGGCTGCACTGTATCGTAAATAGTGCTAGTGGAAGAGATATTTTTGGCTTGTCCAATGGCGGTTTCTAAACCAAAAACCGTTCCCAACTCGGCATTTGTCCCAGCGCGAGCAAGTAATTTCCAATCATCCAATTGCTCCTGTAATGGCAGATTTTCCGGAATCTTGTCTGCGAAGCGCAATAATTCCCACCAATTTTGCCTGTCTATCAGCCTTTCGGCCAATTTAACCATCTTTTTCTGAGCATCGGCTATGATATTTTGGGCATTACCATAGGCATAGCTTTCTTTACCAATTGCTTCTGCTATCTTAATTGCTTGGAGAAGATTCTCCAAACCCCCACGGCGCAATGCTTTATAAGCGGAGTCTAGCTTTTTACTTTCTTCTCTGGCTAGTTGAATTGTATCAATTAGTTCTTGATATTTGGTTGTCGCCCAATAATCATTCTTTACATAGGACAATTTGACTGAATGGCGAAACGCTAGCAACCAGTTACCAGCGCGCAACTGCTTGTCTGCTTCATTATAACTTTCAACTCCTGAAGCCCAAATTGAGCGCCAACGTTCAATCCTGTCTGCTACCAATTGATACACTTCAGCTTTAATGGGAATGTTTTCGGCCATAGCGATCGCCTTATCTAGTTCCCCCCTCTGGAACTTTCGCTCTGCCAAATTCAAGATATCTGTAGCCCATTCTTCCACATGGTCATTAATTTGGGGGCCCAGGGGATGATCCAGAGGCAATGCTTCTACCAAGGCGATCGCCCTGAGCAAACTATCCCCTGTCTTTTTCTCTGCTTCTAACTGAGCGCAATATATCCGCATTGAAGCAGATGCAAATTGCCAAGAAACTTGATCGCAGTTGGGCACTTCCGGCAACTTAAACAACCAGATCGTCGCCCCAAAGCCCACCCCGCTGGTAACCAGAATAAAGAAAAAGACCCATAATTGGAAAATAGGCCAACTCAGACCCCTATTAGGTTTTCTTACAGGGTTAAATTTATCTATCTGTTCAGCCCCAGCCCCCATTTTTCTGGCATCAGTACTGCTGTTCATGACCTGCTCCCAATGGTCTCAGAATGACTGGTCTTTGCATAATTCTATCATCTTATCCTTGTTCTTATAGTCTTTCTAATCTTCCTCTTATATCCTACCTGCATAAACTATATGAAAATATAATAAAAAAATTATTTATGTGAAATTTAGATAGTAACTGTCAAGGTACGTCTTTAACCTGCCCTCATCACCATCTTTACTCCCCCACTAGGAGTGATAGTTACCCCCCGACGTTGGGGTTTAATGGGTTTATCCTCTATTAATTCCAACCCATAGCGACATAACCAGGTGGCAATTACTAATTTCATTTCGTACATGACCAAAGCATGACCTATGCAGCGGCGATTGCCACCGCCAAAGGGTAGATACTGGTAAGGGGAGAATTTACCCGACTCAAATCGCTCCGGTTGAAATTGGTGAGGTTCCGGATATAGGTCCGGGCGATGATGAATTAAATAGATGCAAGGAGCTAGGAGGGTGTTAGGAGCAAATTCATGACCCATAATCTCCACCGGGGAGGATGAATTGGTGCGGGGGAAGGTAACGGGAATAACGGGATAAATGCGCAAAGTCTCTTGACAAACCGCCGTTCAATAGGGTAGCTTGACTATAGCCATGGGTTCGGGATTATCCCCTAAAGACTGCAATTCCCTCAGTAACCGTTCCTGCACTCGGGGCAGTTTGTAAATCCAGTAGAAAGCCCAGGCTAAGGCAGTTGCAGTAGTTTCATGTCCCGCAACCAGTAGGGTCATCAACTCGTCTTTTAACTCCACCTCCGTCATAGGTTGACCTTTTTCATCCCTCGCTGCCAACATTAAGCTGAGAATGTCCTGGCTCCTTGAAGTCAGTTGACCGCGCCGCTGCTGGATTTCCCGGTGCAAGAGGTTGTTAATTTGCTCCTGTAGTCTCTTGAATCTACCCCAAGGACTCCAAGGCCCCCAATCTTTTTGGAGGAACTTAAGGAAGAGAATACTGGAACGGAGGGGAGAGTTCAAGGTGTTGAGCCAGGAGATGAGGAGGGTTTTAATTTGGTGGTAGCTATCGCCAGATTCCTGGAGACCAAAAACAACTTGTAAGATGACATCTAGGGTAATATCTTGCATGGCGCTGCGGAGGATGAAGGAGCGATTTTTGGGTATATTTTTGCCAGCTTTGGCGGCGATCCCCCTAATCAATTCACCATAACCATGCATTCTTTCCCCGTGAAAGGGAGGCATTAAGAGTTGGCGCTGTTGCTGGTGTTTTGCCCCATCTAATAAAATCAGGGAATTCTCTCCCACAAAAGGTTGGAGTACAACATTAGTTTTCCCGGAATCAAAAAGACCCTCTGAGGTGAAAATATCCTCAATTCCTTGGGGGTGGGCGATAAAGACAATGGATTTCAATTCGGATAGATGGATGGTAAAGATGTCCCCATAGCGCTGGCGACATTTTTCCAGGTAGTTTAGAGGTAAGGTGTCCATTTAAAAAGCTGGAATAAGGGGGGACTTGTTGGACCATTGGGTAGTTTGCCGTTTCTCATCTTCATCTTTTTACTCGCGCCAAGATGGCAAATCGTTACTAGAACTGTCAGGGTATATGCTATACCTGAGCCTTCAAATCTTGAATCAATTCTAACAGATGATTGCTATTAGCCTGGTAAACTTCACCGCAAAATTGGCAACTTGCTTCTGCACCATCATCTTTTTCTATCATATCCTGCAATTCCGCTTCCCCCAACATTTTTAGAGCACCCAAAACCCGCTGGAAAGAGCAACCACAGTGAAATCGTATCATTTGCACTTCGGGGAAAATAACTAACCCCAAATCACCCAACAATTGCTCCAATATTTGTGGTAAAGTTTTACCAGCCCTTAGTAAAGGAGTAAACCCTGTTAATTTACCTACCCGCTCCTCTAAAATTTCAATTAAGTCTTCATCTCTAGCAGCTCGTGGCAAAACTTGTAACAGCAGCCCTCCTGAAGCAGTAACTCCTTGTTCCCCTACAAATACACCCACTAACAATGCAGAAGGAGTTTGTTCAGAAGTAACCAAATAACTAGCAATATCCTCTCCAACTTCACCAGAAACCAATTCCACTGTACTAGAATAAGGATACCCATAGCCCACATCTCTGATGACATAGAGGTACCCTTCTTTCCCCACAGCACCCCCCACATCTAGCTTTCCTTGAGCATTCGGGGGCAATTCTACCCCAGGATTTTCCACGTACCCCCTCACTGTTCCATCAGATCCAGCGTCCACAAATACCAGCCCTAGAGGTCCATTGCCTTTAATGCGAATATTTATCCTAGCCAGTCCCTCCTTCATATTAGAAGCAAGTAACAAACCGGAGGACATGGCACGTCCTAGGGCTGCTGTGGCTACATAGGATAGTTTATGCCGCATTCTGGCGAATTCCGTCAAGCGGGTGGTAATGACCCCTACTGCTCTAATACCACCATCTGCTGCTGTAGCCCGGACTAGTTTATCTGCCATGAATCCCCTTACACTTCTTTACAATCTCTTCTATTCTAGTTATTGGTTGTTCCTTTTGGGTTTTAAGATGATTGGCAAATTTCAGCAAAGTAATCTCCGCATTGAAGTAGAAGGATCGGCGATCGCCCTCCGTAAGAGTTTATTGTATCCTGAACGCATGGGTAAATGGCTGTGGCCAATTAGCTTTTCTTCTGGGGTACCGTCAAAGTTCTCTGTGGGAACCACCTATAGTAGTTGGACCGGACCGATAGAAATAAAACACCGAGTGGAAGTCGCTAGTGACAACTGTTTGCGCTTGTTGTTGAGTGAAGGTATAGACGGCTATCATGAATGGTATTGGGGAGATGGTTGGGTGCAGTCTCGTCTGGAGGGTATCTCTCTATTACCCTTAAGTTTAGGTCAAACTTTCAGTTTATTGCGACTGCGGCAATTTCTTACTACTATAGATGAGCAAAAAAATTAGAGCAATACATATATGGGTACAAATGATTTTGGCGCGCTATAAAGTAAATTTAAATATCGTTACTCAACCAGGCTATAGCACTTCTGATCCAATCTTCCCCATTTTTGTTTTGCAGCAGGAGGTTGTCTTTACTCAGAGCTGAAATAGCCTGTTCGATTTCTTCGTTAGAATAGCCCAATGCTAACAGAGTCATTTCCACGTCTTCTAAAATGGCCACTGGGGGAGTAGCAGCAGAAGGGGAAACCTTTACTCCAGCAAGTTTTCGCCATTGAGCGAGTTTTGTTTTCAGTTCTAGAGAAATTCTTTCAGCAGTTTTCTTCCCCACACCGGGAGTTTTGACTAAGATACGGATATTACCTGTTACAATGGCCTGAACTAAATCTTCGATTCCTAGGGTATCAATGAGAGCGATCGCCAATTGATTCCCAATACCGCTTACCTGAATTAATTGGCGAAACAAATCCCTTTCCGCTGAGGAAGCAAAACCGTAAAGTATTTGCTGGTCTTCTCTTATTTGCAAGTGAGTGAAGATTTGCACTACTTCCTCTATCTTTATCTCCTCAGCAAGACGTCCCGGAATGGAAATTTCGTAGCCAACTTGGTTCACCTCCACAATGAGTATAATACGATGGCTGGTGCTCTTGATAATAGCGATCGCCGGACCTTTAAGATAGCTAATCATTTTCTTGGTTATTAGTTATTGTTGTACCTCTTAAACCTTAATTATAGCAGCCTTTGCTCCAAAAACTCTCTGTGCCTCTGTGCAAGAGCGTGAAACTTTCCCAAAAATAAATATTAAACCAAATTATAGGGGCTATAATATAGATATATTATCAGCAATTGAGAGCCGAGCCATGACCGTCGCTCAAATTAAATCCAGAGTAACCCCGATGACCTATCAAGTCACCTGGGAGAAGCTTCCTGAAGATTATCCATTACCAGACGAACCAGTGGAGAGTACAAGTCATCCCCTTTTAGCAGCAGCCCTGCGTGATAACCTGGAATTTATCGGCTTATTAACTACCAAGAGTTTGGTAGGTTCTAACCTAGGCATTTGTGCTACCGTTAATGGCCAAACCATCGTCAAAGCACCAGATTGGTTTTACGTTCCCAAAGTTTTTCCCCTAGATCCACCGCAAGCCAGAAGAAGCTATACTCCCGGTGTAGAAGGAGAAATTCCCGTTATTGTGATGGAGTTTTTGTCTGCAACCGACGGAGGAGAATATTCCTCCAGACCAATATATCCCTATGGTAAACTCTGGTTCTACGAACGAATTTTGCAAGTACCCATCTACGTTATCTTCGAGCCAGAAAGAGGTAATCTAGAAGTGCGGCAATTACGTTCCGGAAGTTATCAGATTCTTGATGCTAATACTGAAGAGCGCTACTGGATTGAATCTATCAATCTATACCTAGGGGTGTGGTACGGTACGAAGGCAGATCGGACTGGCTACTGGTTGCGATGGTGGGACGCAAACGGTAACTTGCTATTATGGGGAGGTGAGTTATTAGAACAGGAACGTCAACGAGTAGAAAAGTTAGAATCCTATCTTCGCTCTCAGGGCATTCATCCAGAGCAAATTTTATAGGTAATATTGAAACTGATGGGTTTAGGTTGCGACAGATAGTGATATTATATTACCTGTGAGGCTTCTTACCCTAACCCTAGGCTGCACAGGAATGACAACTTGCAGCGTCTTTTCCCTAGTTCCCTTGTCATCCAGTGAGATTATTCGTTATACCGTTAAAAGGAGATGAGTATGAAAGTTATATTTTTGTTTAACCACAAAGGCGGAGTAAGTAAGACAACAACCGCCTTCAACATGGGTTGGATGCTGGCTGAGCAAGGACACAAGACCTTGATAGTAGACGCAGATACCCAATGTAATTTAACGGCCTTAGTGCTTGATTACAACTCTGTGGAAGACATCGAGGATTACTATGCCAGGAATCCTGGATGCGATCTTTCAACTGGTCTTGAGCCAGTTATGTCTGGAAGCAATATAGGATTGCAACCTGGACAGCCCAGTCCAACGTCTAATCAAAACCTATTTATTTATTGTGGCAACTTAGCACTGTCAGAAGTCGAAACTCAAATTAGTGTAGCACTAACTACTGCCCAAAAACTTCGAGTAATGATAAATATACCTGGCAGTATCGGAAAATTGCTTAGGTTAACAGCGGAAAAATTGGATTTTGATTATATCATTATAGATATGAGCCCAAGTGTGGGTGCTCTGAATGAATGCTTATTAATGTCTAGTGACTATTTTATAGTTCCAACATGTCCCGATTTCTTTTGTGCTCAGGCTATTAAATCATTGTCAAAGATTCTTCCAAAGTGGAATCAAGATGTTCAGCCATTCAGAGCAGAAAATATTGATTATCCACTTCCGAGTAATTCACCCAAATTTCTTGGATTCATTTCCCAACGTTATCGTCCCAGAAACGGTGCTCCTGTTAAATCATTTCAAAAGTGGATTGACACAATTAAGACTACTGTAAACAGCCAACTTATACCCGAACTATCGCCACTAGATATGACAGTAAAGCTTCAAGACTTTCAAGCATGTGTATCGGGTAACGATCCATATAATTTAGTAAACGTCGCAGACTTCAACTCTCTTATTGCTCAATCCCAACAACACAATGTTCCTGTCTTTGCGCTTTCAGATGACCAGATTGAACAAGCTGGTGTCATCTTAAATACTATGAAAAAAAATAGAGATGATTTTCACCATGTTTTTTCGACACTAGCCAGTGAAATACACAAACTAACCGAAAGAGTAAAATAATGTCCTCCCTACTCTTAAATTTATTGAAATACCCATTCCGAAGAACAGCGTCGTAAGTTGGAAGCATTACTCAGTCTCAAGCTGAGTGATGTAACTCTCTTCAAAAGACCCTGAGAATTCGTGATGAGTGAGATTAGCCGAAATGCTCAGGCACGAGGACTAACCCCAGAGATTTTGGATTCAATTTTGAATGAGGAGTGATATGCGCTACATTAGTGACAACGGTAATAGAATTTCAAGGAAATTGCTTTATGCCAAACTCATGCCATGTTTCTCTCTTACTCAATGGACAAAATCAAATCCTAACGATTCCTCATGAATTTGCTCTATCCAGTACAAAAGTGTTGTTACTCAAACAAGGAAATCGATTAATTATTGAACCCATTCGCCCCGGTTCTCTCCTTTCCCTGCTGACTACATTGGAAGAAATCACAGAAGATTTTCCTGATGTGGATGAAGAACTACTGCCCTTAGATGACATAACCCTATAGTCCCAATGACCTATCAATATCTCCTAGATACCAACATCCTGTCAGATTTGGTCAGGCATCCTCAAGGTATAGTGTTCCAGCGTATTGCTACCGTCGGGGCAGATAGTGTTTGTACTAGCATAATCGTGGCATGTGAACTGCGATTTGGAGCTGTTAAGCGTGGTTCGGACCGTCTTGTTCAGCAACTGGACCGCGTCTTTGAATTCTTACCAGTTCTGCCACTTTCCCCACCTGTAGATCAGCACTACGCCGCAATTCGTACCCACTTGGAGCAGGCTGGAACCCCCTAATGATTTACTGATTGCCGCCCATGCCTTCGCTCTAAACCTGACTCTTGTAACAGCAAATACCCGTGAATTTGAGCGTGTGCCTGCCTTGAGTTTAGATAACTGGCTACTATGAAACTCAAGTACGTCCCCTAATCGAAACAGGCGCTTTTGAAGTCGCTGACGATACGATGACTGCCGCCCGAAGACTGAGAGAGCGAATTCCCGATTCTCAAACTTGGGTTGTCCGAGTCGGCTATCGTGCCGTTCATCGGTTCGATACGAGGAGCCCGAAAGACAGTCTATGATGCAGGGATATGTCAACCAAAACTGTGAAGCTGTCATTAACGGCGTGACCAGATATTTGAGAATTTAAAGTCAGAAATCGAGCAACAAAAGGGAGATTTGAAGTTTTCCCACCATATTGATGAGCTAAGACAGCTAATAGAGGAATAACAGTGGAAGTCAGTAATCAATAAGATTCCTTAAATTGTTTTTTCCTTAATTGCCAGTCGATAGAGTTTTTGAATCTCTTTGAGAACCTTATCTAAACCCCAAGGGAGATGTTTATTTGCAGGATCGAGAAGCTGCAAGCGGTGCAGTAGTTTTGCCTCCTCCGTATCCACCACACCATCGCTGTAGATCAGGGCGCCGATAGCATTGAATAGTTCCTCATAATCTTCATCAGTAGGATTATTTCCTAAATAGCTTTCCAGCAAATCATAACATTCTTGAGAACTAACTTGCTTAACTTCCGTCAACAAAGATTTAATTTCTGGGTCTTGGGCAATCTCCTTATTTTTGGCCATCCGATGCAAATATACCCTTTCTTCTGGTTGAATGATGCCGTCGATCCAGGCAACACCGATGAGAATTTTGAATAATGCTTTGATTTTGCTGTGGTTATCCATACTTATTCTTATGTTAGTTTAACCCTAAAAAATATCTATTTGCTGCTGGTGGGTATTTACCCGCAAGTCAATCTTGGGAGTTTCGTTGAAGTGAGCAAGGAGGCGATTGCTTTGTTCCGCACCAAGACGTTCGAGCCAGATTTTTACTATCCAGTCTAGAAAACTGTGGCGAACCCCGAGGCGTTCTACAGGGTCTGCAGGTAATTGCAAGGGATCTCTATGGTCAGCTTCACGTCCATATGCTCTCAAGATACCATTAACCACACCCCCCAGTTTGGGATACCCGTTTATTAGAGTCGAGGGAGCGCTGGCGGCGCACTATACCATAGACTAATTCGCAAGTTAAACCTCGGTCGAGATGGCTGATTTTAGCTGGGCGCAAAACGCGGGTCGAGGGCAACATTGGTATAAGCCCCCTTGTGATAAATTTCCCTCAGAGCAATTAAAGCAAGTTGACGGGGATTATCCATCCAGTAAGGTTGTCGGGTCCGTAAAAAATAATTTTCCCACTATTTGCACGAATTTAGCACAAAAAAAAGGTATTCATCCAGAATACCCAACTTTAGTCTATCTGTCAATAACTGTTTACTGCACTAACTTAAAGAGACATGGCTGCGATCGTAGGTTTTGCGGAAGGTGGGATGTGGTTTACCTTGAATAACGCTCCAGTACCCGCTCTGGTCCACATCGAGACCAATTTCTGCTGCTGTACGATTGAGCATGGATTGTTGGCGATTCTTGATTGTTTGATGGTGGCGCATCATCAAAGCACGAGCTTGTTGTTGAGTAGACATTTACCTTCCCTCCAATTTGCCTATACTGATATATTATCTAAATTTTGTAGCAAATTTTACAAAATGCCCAAAACTTAACAAAAATTCATATTTACCGTCAAACTAGTTCCAATTGGTCGATGCGGAACCAAATGTTCGGGGTCGGCACGTAGAATTTAACCAGAGCGTATTCCTCCTTCAGCTCCACAATTTCTCCCTTACTGTCAAAGATATAGGAGGGGAAGCGAGAATCGCTCGCTGTCGCCTCTAGGCTATTTTCTAGTTTTTCCCGTACTGCCCTAACTAAGGCTCCTTTTTTCATTTTACCTGCCATAATCTCTAACTTAAGATATCTCAAAATGGATTATATTATAAGAAGCCACGTCTAGATTGGCATTTTTGGGGGTGCTGTTTGCCACATGAGCTGCAATTCTGCTGGGGTTAAGCCATAAGATAGATTTACCAAGTCCGCTACCTGATGTTCTAACTGGAAGATTTCCTGTTTGCTCCTCTGAATTTGTAATGCATATTCATTGTACATTTCCTTGGCTTCTTTTTGGTCTTGCACTCCCAAGGAATGGCTTTTTTTCCCTTTTTTTGGTATGCGTCGTCTCACCTCATCCAGAAATTCCTCTTGACTTAGGTCAGCAAACCGTTCTAATTTTTGGCCCAGCTTTTTGATTTTAAACCGGGAAGACATCCATTCCAACACATCTCGATAATTTTGTTGGTTGCTCTTGGTCAGTTGGATTAAACGGCTCACTTTCGGTTCTACTTCCGGATTTCATCTGTTGGGGGTGCGATAGGTAGGCTTTCAAACAGAAACCCCATGGGACTAATGGAACCGGAGAGGCTTTTGGAGAAAATGCGATGGCTATACCACCATATAAGGGGAGAATTGAGTCAGGGTAACAAACAGCTATCTACTTGGGGAAGAATGAAGGTTGTGTTATTTCCATATAAACCAGAATCATCCCAACAATACCGGGGTAAAGTTTGAATATCTTGATAGATAATTTTGCTAGCTTCAAAAAGACTATAGAAGGAACAGCTGTTCAATTCCCACCAATACCTCCCCTTATTCCTTCTTTTACACAATTTATCCTGAAAAGGCTTGAGATGTCTATAGATAGATGGAAATTCAGCGGCGAAAATTGCTTCTGCTGATTCGGTCGTATCTTCTTCACTCCAAGACCAATTGTAGTCCCTGCTAGATTTGAGGAGAATTATCCAGCGATTGTCCCACTCTGGACTCCATCGCTTGATATCTTGACCCCGTAGATAGGGTTTAATGATTTGAGCAGATTTTCCATCTTCTCGGATTAACTTATTCTTCAGTTCTTCATCAATGAGGAACCCTTGATTGAAACCTGTTAAAATACCGCGATATGGTTTAAAATTATATAACTGTTTCAGGGGAATGCCAGTTTGACGAATTTTCTCCATCAAAGCCTGTACTTCTGGAGGTTCCAAACTCCAAGCATCAGCATTAAAGCGAGACCAAGGGACATCATAACCTTCCTCCGTGTACAATTTATAGAGGTCAATTTCCGGTAACTTTTCCTTGGGAACACAGATACGGACGGAAGATTTTTGCTTTTCTGTGTTTTCTTCACGGGCATTTTTACGCAGAACTACAATACAGGGAAAGGTATCTGCTTCGGGGAAAATAGGAGCATCACCGAAATCCACAATTTCAGAGAAGACACTGTGGGTAGTAAAAAACTGCAGGTGAGGTTGGCCATAGCCTGCACGGAGCCATTTATTGGTGACAATATAAGATAGGCAACCGCCCCTTTTGAGGATGTTCAAACCTTGCTCATAAAAATAAGTGTAAAGGTCAGCCACACCGTGATAGGATTGGTATGCAGCTTTCAAGAAGGGTTTTAATGGTTTCAATCCTTCTTGTCGTACATAGGGGGGATTTCCCACAACTGCATCAAATCCCGGATTATCTTTCCAGGAAGCATTTTCCAAATCGATAAACACTTCGGGAAACTCCAAATCCCAATGAAAGAGGCGTTTTGCTTCACCTAGTTTCAGGGCTGCATTCCACACTGCTGCATCGGCTTTTTTTAGCTTCCTTCCCCTAAAATTAATCCCGTCTGTTCCATAAACCCCCAGGAATTGTTGGGCACCTTTGACGCCAAAATATTGAGCCCCATAGATATTCAAGAGTTGCTTATAAGGTTTGGCACACAAGTCAAACTCCCGAAACAGTCGTTCGCTTTGTTCTACTTCTGCAAAGGTGGTATCGCTGGTTTCTGCTGCTTGCAATAACCCCACAAAAGGTCCGGTCAATAACAGAAATTGACCGCTTTCTTCCTGACGTTCCCCCTTATCACTTTCTAAGTGAACAATTCCTGCTTCCCTGTGGTCGATAATTAAGCGATATTCCAATAAACCCTCATAAATGGAACCCAATTGACGCACTCCAAGAAAGCTATAATCCACAGCTTCCCCTTCAATACGAGCTAGTTTATCTAACGCAGGAGCTAAGATTGCATCGGCAAGCTTATATTGCTGCAAAAACCGGTTTTCAGCATATTCTTCTTCGGTTTCCTGGTCTGGATCCAAATCAAAATGAAACAAACCGCCATTGTAACGAGGTACTTGTAAAGAGGGATCCCCCTTATCGATGATTTGAAATAATCCCAGGAGGCGATCGTACCATGTCGTCATAGTCTGGCTGAATACCTGAGAGCTATCCACCCGTGTTGCAATCTCCCGAGTCCTGAGTTAGAAGATTATCAAGTTGAGTGCGATTCCCTGGATATTATCTTCGAGAGACTCAAGGAAAGGATTAAGCTTCATATGGAAAACCCGGATCTGAGTTAGAGGCGATGGCTCGCTGGCAAAAAATGCGGGGAAAAGAAGGAATGCTCTATACCGGTCACGTAATCAGAGACCAAAGACAGGGCAAAGAACTGAGTCGCTGCGGTATTACCAAAGTCAGCTTTGCTCACATTAGCGATGAGGAAATCCGAGCCTATGTAGGGGACGGGGAACCCCTCACGTGCGCCGGTTGCTTTGCTCTGGAAGGGAAAGGAGGACTATTTGTGGAATATATAGAAGGTTGTCACAGCAACATTATTGGACTCAGTTTACCCCTGCTGCGCCTCCTTCTGGCTGACTTGGGATACAAAGTGACGGATTTTTGGGATAAGATGCTCCGTAATTGTGACTCAACATCACAATCAGGTTAAAATGATAGCAATATTCAGCAATTATGGCGGCAAATGAAGAATTCAAGGCAAAAATAAAAGCAGGGAAAATATTTGAAGCTCTCACTCTAGCAATGAGCGAGGCAATTGAGTTGGAAATTACTACCTGGGTAGGAGAGGAGGGAAACACAACCTCGCCAGATGGATCTGAATCTGGGAAACGGATTCGCACCCGCATTAACCTGGTGGAAGGTAAAATGGAAAATGAAGTCGGCAGCGAGTTTATTGGTAACGGACCTTATCAAGAACTCCAAGAATTTCACCAGACACAGGTAAAACAAGGACGGCAGATGATTCTGGACAACCTGGAAAGCTTGCAGAAAATGTTTGTAGTTCTGAGTAATACCCTATGGGACTTGCCTGAAGGACAAACCCTAGAAAAACCAGCACTTGAAGGAGAAGAGCATTATGACGTCCAGCGTTGATTTCAAAGCAGCACTGAGAGCGGGAAACCTGGCGGAAGCTTTTGCCCTCGCTATGAGCAAAGCCGTGGAGTTAAATATTACCACTTGGGTAGCATTCCCTGATGATAAAAGGAGAGGTGAGAGTACCTCTAGGGAACCAAAATCGGGGAATCGTCTGCGCACCCGCATTAATTTAATTGAGGGGGCAATCGAGAATGAAATTGGCGATCGTTTTATTGGGAATGGTCCATACAAAGAACTTCAGGAATTTCACGAGCAACAAGTTCGTGATGCTAATTATATCCTCGAGAATAATCTGCAAAGCTTACAAAAACTGTTTCGCGCCTTAGCAATACTGAAGCAACAACAGCTGACGAATTCATCCGGAAAACAAGCATTATTCCCGGGTGAGGAAGTAAAAGCCGCTACTACGGTAAAACTGCAACCAGAAGAAGGATTACCAGAAAAGGAGGATTTAGAATATCCTATTTTAACCTTAGCGGATTTAGAGCCGAAAGAGGAAGACAATTCATATGATGAGAAAAGTTCGGACTCCTCCTCAAGATTTAATAACAGCGTAATTGTGACGGCTCCTCACAATCCCCAAGAAGTAGAAAAGCTGGCTAGTGTTGCTTATGAAGCTCCTCAACAGGAGGTAATTTCCCGACGGGGAGAAAATTGGGAGACTGATGAACTTGTATCGGAGTCGATGGAGGAAGAAGAGGACGATTGGGAGGAGTTCTCAGAGGATACCACCGACACTGAACTAATTGAGGACTGGGGAGATTGGATGGTTGAAGAAGAAGCTAACTCCGCCAATATTCCCAAGTTGGAATCTTTAGATTTAGATGAGAAGGACGATTGGGACAAGTGCGAAGAAACCAGTCCCTTTACAGAGGTTGCGTCAGAAGAAGAAGAGTTCGATTTAGATCTAGACTCTATCCCAGAGGTTGAATTGAGCGATACGGCTTTAGAATACGCGTTGGATTTAGATGGAGAAAATCAGTCCAATCAGGAAAATACCTCGCAGCCAAAACCACCAAGGGATCGTCCCAAGGAAGATAACCTGAGATAGGGAGGATTGTGTCTATGGTACGAAAAAATAACCCAAGGGAACAGCAGGAGCGTCCCACTGAGCTGGTTAGGAGAAGAGAGGGACTACAATTTGTCCAGTCTTGGCGAGAAGTTCTCCAGGATATTACGGTGGTGGAAGTGAACACCATGGTTGTGGAGAGTATTACTGGGGATAAGTTTATGCCAATGGATTCATATCGGGAGATTTATACCCTAACCAGCTCCTATTTAGAAGAAAAGGGAGTTCATCCCTCACTGCGGGAGCGGTATCTGGAATTGCGGCGCAAATTAGAATTAGAATACGCACTTATCCAAGCAGATCTGCCGGAAAATTCTTCCATCCTCACCAATCGCACAGCAAATTTGGATACCATCTCCCACACACTGCCGGATCCCACTGAAGCTAATACTGAGGCGGTTATGAAAATAAAAAAGCTGCTGGGGAATAGTCGTTTTTTGCGTAGCTTGCGCAAAATGAGAGAATTGAAAGCCGCTTTGGACAATCGAAATCGGGCACTACTCAAAAATAATGCCAAAACAGTGTTAACGGATTTAATTTATGCCCAGACAATTATTCATTTCGATGGTCAAATTCTCAATCGTTACACCCAAGAAATTTTTGACCATCCCTACAAAGAGCAAATCATAGCAATTCATCAGGGTGGGGTAGAAGCAGGGACAAAGCAATGGCGATCCCTTTTGGGATTTATTCTGGATTTCATTACAAAGACTGCGCCACGGAAATGAACAAGGCTGAATACAGTTCCAAAAACAAGCAGTCACATCTGGATTTGTCTCATAACATTCGGATTGAGTCTTTATGGGAAGGCATTTGTTTGAATTTAGATAAATCTAGTCTTGTGGCAATAGAAAGAGCCAAAACCGACGGCAGCCAACTCTATCTTTCTCCTCAACAACAAACAGATTTGCGCTGCTATATTTTGTTTGAGGGACAAAATTATCTTTTCTCTACTTACTATAAAGAGGAAGCCATAATCCGTAGTTTAATATTTTTGGATGGAGAGATTATTCACCAGATTAGTAACAATTCCCTGGAAAAGGTGGAATTTGCAGGTAAAATTACTACAGCTCACTACTGGCTGATGGAGCAAATCATAGAACAGGTTAATTTTGATTCTGGAATAGCTAAAAGCTGGTTAAATTGGCTTCCTTGGGGAGTATCTTGCTTTATTGTCCTCATAACAGTGCTGATTAATCTAGCCCAGTTTCTATCTCTGCCTTTTTGGCTCATTTTGCTGGCACCTTTGCTGATGTGTTGGTTGTTGCAATTGGGGATTAAACGGTTATTAAAAAAATTATAGCGCTGCGCGCGGGTACGGGGTTCATAGCTTACGCAAAGCTTCGCAATCGAGGTTCGAGGAAAGCCAAGTTGAATAAAGGTTTTAGCAATTGTTCTGTTTAATAAGTTTGTAAATACGCCGGCGCTCATTGGCGCTCCTGCGCTCTCGCCCACGTTATTAGGGCAAATTATAAGTATTCAGGCAATCCCTACACCCTACACCCCACACCCTTTAGCTGTGAATTCTCGGTTCGGGGTAGAGATTTGCCAATAACTCGCTTTCTGCAATTGCCAATTCCTCTAACCGTTGTCCCACTGCGTCTCTGCTAAAATAAGTAGTGGCCAAAACCCAATAAATGCCATAGTGACGTGCCTCCGATGCAGTCAAACTGCGATAGAATTTAGCTAAGGCTGGATCACAACAGTGAGTACTCAGTAATCCCAACCTTTCGTGGGATCGAGCTTCGATTAGGGCAGCAACCAAGAGAGAATCCAGGAATCTTTCCGGTTCTTGACGGCGGATCTGAGCTTTTAAGCCGGCTCCATAGGGGGCTGGTTTCAAGGGAGCCAGGGGAATGTTCAGGTGTTCTAGCCACTGGTTCACTTGCTCAAAATGTTCCAACTCCTCCTTACAGATCGCCGTTAACTCCCGCACCAACTTACTTGAAGATGGATAGCGGAACATCAAATTTAAGGCGACTCCCGCTGCTTTCCGCTCGCAGTGAGAATGATCCAGCAAAATGACGTTTAGATTAGAGAGGGCTTGTTTAAGCCAAGAATTGCTAGTGGGGTGTTTGAGGATATTAATCTTGGCAGTGGTGTCGGAAAGCACGCTATATTAGGTTTAAAATCAACAAAATTCAATTCCATTATAAAGCAATATACGACCCTTAAAAAAGCAAAAATGACCTACCGTAGAATTTTTATTGGAGATGTTCACGGGCATTACAAGGAACTCATGCGCTTATTCTCGGCGATGGCTCCTACTCAGGATGACCGCATTTATTTTCTCGGGGACCTAATCGATCGCGGTCCTCAGAGCGCTGAGGTGGTAGACTTTGTCATGTCCAATCAGTATCATTGCCTTCTGGGGAACCACGAGCTAATGCTACTGGAGGCTATCAATCATGGGGAGTTGGATGAGGGAAGATACCAAGTTTGGCTCTATAGTGGTGGTATGCCTACTGTTAACAGCTATGACGGTAAAATTCCTGCTGAGCATATCCAATGGATGGAACAGCTGCCACTATACTTAGATTTAGAGGATATTTGGTTAGTTCATGCTGGGGTGAACCCCCACTTACCCATCGAACAGCAAACAGCTGACGACTTTTGTTGGATTAGAGACGAATTTCACAACATTCAGGAGCCTTATTTTCCCGATAAGCTGATTATTACCGGTCACACTATCACCTTTACCATGCCCGGAGTCAAACCTGGGAAAATTGCCTCTGGACCAGGTTGGCTAAATATAGAGACGGGGGTTTATCATTCCCATAGTGGTTGGTTAACAGCTTTAGATATGAGTCAGGCTCTAGTTTATCAAGTTAATTCCCGCACTGGTGGTGTGAGGAAAATGCCTCTAGAAAGAGCGATTACTAAAGTCAAGTCTGGTTCCATTCTGTCTCGCTGGTTTCAGAAAATTTCCTAGTTATTTACCTCCAACTTCACTCGTTGGTAAATATCTTCTAATGAAATGTCCAAGTCCATGGAATCTAATGTTAATATTGCGTTAAACCCTTCATATTCCTTTAAGAGCCATTGTCCATCTGCTTTTTTGGCGTACTGTTGGACATAATAACTATATTGGTCTAGGAGAATGTATTCCCGAAACGTGCCAAGAGAGCGATAATAACGGAACTTTTCACTACTATCGTAATTACGGGTAGATTTGGATAAAACTTCCCCAATGAGTAGGGGATTTGTAACAGTGGTAGTCCCGGTTTCTTCATAGATTGGTTCTCCTTGAATTACCATGATATCGGGATAGGTATAAACTCGATAACTGGGTATCCACAAACGAACATCACTCATATATATATAGTAATTTTGCCCCTTTAGAGTCAAAGGTAATTTTCTGAAAAAGTTACCAGCAATCTGATTGTGATTCGTTGTTCCACCTGTCATAGGTACGATTTCTCCATCTCGATATTCGTTTTTAAACTCCGCTGCTTCTTCTAATTCTAGGTATTGAGCGGGAGTGAAGTAGGGTTTTTGGGTTTGGACTAACATATTCATCTATTTCCTTTGGTTATTGGTGTTATTTCTTTAAAAATACACTCGTTGGTAAATATCTTCAAATGAGATGGAAAAGTCCAGGGAATCTAATGTTAATATAGCGTCATCCCCTTGGTATTCCTTTAATATCCATTCTGGGGGTTTTTTGGTGTATTTTTGGACATAATAACTATATTGATCCAGGAGAATGTATTCTCGAAACGTGCCAAGAGAGCGATAATAACGGAACTTTTCACTACTATCGTAATGACGAGTAGATTGGGATAACACTTCCCCAATGAGTAGGGGGTTGGTAACGGTGGTAGTGCCGGTTCCTTCATAGATGGGTTCTCCTTGAATTACCATGATATCGGGATAGGTATAAACTCGATAACTGGGTATCCACAAACGAACATCACTCATATATATATCATAATCTTGTCCCCTGAGGGCGAAATTTAAGTTAGCACAAAAATTTCCGGCAATCTTATTGTGATTGGTGGTTCCCCCTGTCATGGGTACTATTTCTTCATCTCGATATTCGCTTTTAAACTCCGCTGCTTCTTCTAATTCTAGATATTGGGCTGGGGTGAAGTAGGATTTTTGGGTTTGGACTAACATATCACTTTATTTCCTTGGTTTGTTTCCAATGAGAGTTTTTTTGATTTAACCACAGAGGACGCAGAGAACGCAGAGAGAGTATGGTTTGGCGGTATGAGACTATTTTACAACAAAGCCCAATTCTACTAACATGGTTGTTATCGCCATCGCAGTAAACAGTTACTATGGAGACTCCAAATCAGGATACAACCTCTTTACCACGGACTGCAACAGTCAAGCGGACTACCAAGGAAACAGATGTACAAGTGACCCTCAACCTGGATGGGATAGGTAATTGTACTGCTGATACAGGGATTCCTTTTTTAGATCATATGCTCCACCAAATCGCCTCCCACGGACTGATTGACCTGGAAGTGAAAGCAACCGGGGATTTAGAAATTGATGATCACCACACTAATGAAGATGTGGGGATTACCTTGGGACAAACTTTGGGTAAAGCGTTAGGCGATCGCAAAGGTATTGTCCGCTTTGGTCATTTCATCGCCCCCCTAGACGAAGCTCTGATTCAAGTTTCCCTGGACTTTTCCGGGCGACCACATTTGAGTTATAATCTGGAAATTCCCACTCAACGAGTTGGTACCTATGATACCCAGTTAGTGCGGGAGTTCTTCGTCGCAGTAGTAAACCATAGCAAAATAACCCTACATATTCGCCAATTGGATGGAATTAACTCTCATCATATCATTGAAGCAGCTTTTAAAGCATTTGCTAGAGCAATACGCATGGCGATAGAAATAGATCCTCGTCGCCACCGTGCTATTCCTAGTTCTAAAGGTGTATTATAGGGTTCGAGGGGTGAAAAATCCCCCTTCAATAACTTTTACGGATTTTTTTCATTCTGTCGTTGCGCTACCAATTTCAGAACTTCTACAATCTCTCCTTGACGGCGATCCATATTTTCCAATACCCGATAAATACGGGACTGGTTTTGAGTTAAATCAGTCATCAAGCTATAGAATTGAGCACGATCCTGTATGAATTCTCTCATTGAATCTGTTAACGCTTGGATAGAGCGAGCATTGGATAGTGCGATCGCCTTTAATTCTTCATCTGTCATTTCGGATTCCTTTTTAGATATATATGATAGGATACCATATATAGCAGTTATTGCTGGTATAATTACAATATTTTTCCATTTCCTTTGCGCCCTTTTCCAGGGCGAGACTCTTTATCCAGGAAGGTGGTATATTGTGGATAGGATAGGTATTAGGGGGGTGTGGTGGGTGCGGTCAAAAGTAGTTGATAGAGGAGTGGGCTAATATATGAAATCCCGGCAGGGTTGAAATATTACCAACTGGTTTTGACCACACTCTACCCAACTACCTACCCATAGGTTCGATAGTCATTGCAAGTTTAGCTTTACTTTATGATAGGCTTCCGCGATAACAGGTAAATCATTGAGGTCAGTTTCTCTATAATATTTCGAGGTAATATCATAACCGACACGCTCTGCTTGTGCCAAAAAACGCTTTTTGTTATCTCTGGCAGTCTTCTTGAGATATAAAACACAGGTTCTAGCGTTAGATCCACCAAATGGCTTAAATGATCCAACAGGTAAGCTTATACAACCATGAATATGTGTGTTAGCCTTTACAAAGTTACGAACCTCAGTTTCTGAAACCCCACTGGCAACACCATGGGGCAAAATAACTAATAAGCGCCCAGTCTCAGGTTTCAATAGTCGAATTGCTCTCTCAAGAACTAGATAGTCTGAACCTTGAGCAGCTTTACCGCGTCCCAAAATATACCGATTTAGAGTAGTAGAATCTTCATAAAGTATATTGAACGGAGGATTTATGAGAATTACATCAAACTTTGCTGCATCATTTTGCTCAAGCTCTGAAAAATTTGTTCTCCGTCTCTCTGTGTTTTCAAAAAAATCTTCTCTGATGGAATCCCTTGTGTAAATATGTTCATAGCCATCACCATGCAAAACCATATTTATTTGGCATAAAGTTGCTAGACGCGGATTTATCTCAATTCCCCATAGATTATTCGTTACAAGGTTACTAACTAAACGATCCTTTTCATTTTGGCTAGAATCAAGAGATCGAATCTTTTTTCGGACATTTATAAACGCCCTAATAAGAAAGCCAGATAAATCAAGGACTTTTTCTCCAATTTGTATATCAGCTATCTCGACCATGAACTCAACTAATTGTCTTGGAGTTAAATACTGCCCCAAGTCTCCTCGAAGAGTTCCAGTAAGAAAAGCTTCATAAACAGAACCAACTACATCTCCTCCAGCTCCAGTTAAGCCAAGTGGTGTCTTAAAACCATAGAGACCAAATGGCTCTAATTCACGAACAATTTTTTTAACAGTTTCGTTGCTTCTAATTTGAATCTGAGTCCCTGTAGGGAATACATTAAAAGTTCGTTTGGCTTCAGAAAACATCTGCTGTAAGGCTGCTAGAGGGCCAGTGCCAAGAAGCCATTGAGATGTAAAGCGATTGGGTGCAAGACCTTCAGCAGCTCTTTTCTCTTCATTAAACTTGCAAGTGAGAATTTTAGTTAGCTCATCAAATGCAGACTCAGCAATGAGTCCTTCCTTAGCTAGCTCTTTGCGACATTCTCTAAATGCTATTTCTAAGTCACCTTTATTTTCAATAGTTACCAGCAGCCGCTCAGCAGCTTGCCGCTTCTCTATTTGAATTGTGGTACTAGAAACAGCAAGTATTATGCTTTCAAGTTCTTGTGGCTCAGGCACAGATTCTAAGCCACCAATATCATCCCTATCTAGATAATAAACCTCCCAATCACGCCCATTAGTTAAAACGGCAATTGGTGTTGGTGGTTTAAGAAGTTGAGCATAGGAAAGTGCTTGATTAACATCTTCCTCTCTCAATCGATGCTGAATACGCTTGGTTTCAACCACAAGAGATGGACGTTCTCCGATATAAACAACGATATCAGCTTGTTTTCGTGCGGCTCGTTCCCTGTAAAAGTCGCGGCGTAAGCCAAACATAAGCGGGGGTCTGGTTTCCGGGACATCGGAACCGACAATCTAAGCCACCGAAAGGGGCTGAAAACGGATAACCGAATCACAGCCTGAACGGACGACCCACCAGAAATGGAGGGTAGGAAGAGAGAAATTAGGTGATTCCTAAATAGAGTGACCGAAACTCTAAGGTAATGATTACCCAGCCTGCTACTGAATGAACTATGAGAGTGAGGCCACGGTCAGAAATCGTGCAACCGAGTCTCTCCCGTGAAGGAATCACGTGAATCCAAAGCTAACCACTGTGAGGTTAATCACCAGGCAGAAGCTGGCAACAGGGCGGGACTGGAGCTGACGAGCGGGACGCCAAGGGCGGCACCTTCGGTGTCGTCGGTAACACCGCTAACAGGAAGGACACCGGGACAACTTAGCGTGAATCATCTGAGAAAAGACCTAAATTGAGAAATTGCCCAATCGCAATGACAGAAGAGACACCGAAAGAAACCCGTAAGGTATAGAAAACAACACTTACATTCCTGGGTTGGTGATGGGTCAATCGATGAGTCCCAAGGGTCTAAAACAATAGTTCATTCCCAACGAGTAAAAACTAGCTCAACTCCCACTGAAGCACGGGGTCCAAACTCAGATTGTGAAGTGGTGGGGTCGTGTGATTAACGACCTACCAGAAGAGCGAGGGTAAGAAGGGCGTAACTGCCCGAAGGTTTCTAAAGAGAAGAAGCCCAATGTAATTAGTAGAGCGATTAAAGGAGCTTAAGCAGTGCGAGTCACTAAACTAGCCCCAATCGAATACCGCAGTCTAATGGACTTAGGACTCCACCTGGCAGTATTCTTGCGGGGGCGAGAAATAAGCTTGAGGGCTGACGATGTCTGGAAGGACATGCCGTGGAAGCGATTCCATCAACAGGTCTTTCGGTTACAGAGGTGCATCTTTAAAGCGCATGCATAACAATCACAAAGCCAAAGTCAAACGCTTACAACGACTCTTACTTCAGAGTCGTGCAGCCCAAGCTCTGGCGGTCAAACAAGTAACACAGCTGAATCAGGGGCGTAAGACCCCTGGGGTGGATGGCAAAACCGCACGAATCAAACGGGAGCGTCTAGTGCTTTGCCAACAGCTGAATAGGCAATGGCATCACTGGAGACACTGTCCTTTGAGGCGTGTTTGGATTCCCAAGCCAAACGGTAAGAAACGGGGTCTAGGCATTCCTACCATGGCTGACCGGGCGTGGCAGGCGCTACTCAAGTTAGCGTGCAGACCTGCCTATGAGGCCACTGCCGGAGAAAGAAGCTACGGCTTCAGACCCGGTCGCTGTACAACGGACGCGCAAAAGCTGATTTTCCAGAATCTAAACAGCCAAGCCATAGGCAAGGGTAAGCTGGTACTGGAAACAGACATCCCTCTTATGCTTCGACGAAATTGACCATAAGGTCATGCTCAAAGAGGTTGTCCTGCCCAGAGAGGCTCTTGCATGGTCTCAGATATGCTGTGAAAGTAAGCTGTCCGTGGTGAATACCCCTCCAGTATCAAGGGGACTCCCCAAGGCGGGGTTATCTCGCCTAACTTGCCAATATCGCTCTAGATGGATTCGAGAACCTAGGGTCAAACCAAAACTCCCGGAAGCTATTTGGGAGTAGCGGGGTCGGTATAAGGGGGATTCGATACGCGGATGACGCGGTCTTTATCATCAAACCGAATGCCGACACCAAGCGGCTGAAGGCGGATATTGACGAATTTCTCAAGGCCAGAGGGCTAAAGATAAATGAGGCTAAGACGCCAGGAGAGTAAAGCCACGGATGGATTTGACTTCCTGGGATGGCACTTGTTTGGTGAACTCCCGTGGGGTTTTCAAGTCCACACCGAGTTCGGAGAATCATGCAGGCATTTTGGCCTTGGTTAAAGCAACTCAGGAATTGTGGTGCAACCACGGAAGCTCGCCTGAAAAGGATTGAGTCACAAGTCCGGGGCTGGAGGCAATATCACCAGAGCTGCGATACTCGTTCAGCACTCGCTATGGTCATTATCCAACTGGGTGTGGCGTAAGTTGAGAGCTGAGAAACGTAGAAAGGCTCAGAAGGACGCTGAGAAGGAACGACGGCTGGCCACTAAAGGCAAAAAGCTGCAAGGGGCTGCGAAGCGCCAGCTCACTTGTGAGCTGGTAAGGAGAGCCTTTCCTAGCGTACCCTGGAAAGTCAACGGCCCCCGGCATTGATTAATGGCGGGGGTCAAAGGTTATGCCTCACCTTACAATGGGGATATTCCCTATTGGGTAGGCCGAAATTCTAAGTTGTACAGCGGGCCTACCGCTGACGCTATAAAGCGACTATTGGAAAATGCCTTCATTGCAACCGATTGTTCATGGAGATAGATGGTCCTGTGGAGTTGCACCACCGAGATGGGAATCACAACAACTGGGAACGCAAGAATCTAGTTGCACTTCATCGGGAATGTCACCAAGAGCAGGCGGGACGCCAAGGGCGGCACCTTCGGTGTCACCGCAAGCGAATTAAGGACGGACTCGCAAAGCGCGCCTCCCATTGGCATAGAAGCACCGGAGCCGGATGAGGGGAAACTTTCACGTCCGGTTCTCAGGAGAGGGACGAGGTGGTAACACCTCTCTCGACTCTAATGGAATCGATGTCCTGAAGTGCCAGTGATTGAGACTTTGCGACCTATTTTCTGTCATAACCCAGTCTCAGCAGGAAAGGAATAACGACATTCTCAGCGCAGTCGTCCTCAGAGTTCAACGGTGGTGCGTTGCGGAAAATATCATCTAAAATAGCCTGTTTGTTCAATGGCATACTCTATGTACCTATCCGTTTCTATGACGAGCCAAATAAGTTGCTAAAGGCTGCCCAAACTGCGAGGTAAAAATTGCCTTCTTCTTGCGATCGAAACAGTTGCACCGGGCTATCGGGATTCCCCACGAAAGGACGCAAGCGCCAGCCTAACTGCATTCCGACGATACTGTAGAGCAGAATCCAAATTTTTAGCAGCAGATTGTTAAGCCGTTGCTCCATCCGGTAAGCAAGATAGCTACAGCCACGCTAAAGATACTGAACCCCGTAGACTCCACACAAGGCCATAATGCCCACATGCATCAAGAGCAGAAACGAATAGTTGTTGGTGCCCGTGGTAAAGAAAAAGGCTACCGGAGCTAAACTCGCTAACAGAACGCTTGTTCCAAAGTTGTCACCATGAGAGCTACAGTTTGTACGAATCGAAAGCGTTGTCCCAGTAAGACGTTGAAGGTATAAAGGGAAGGAATACAAATTATTGCCGTCAGTAAGAAGAGCAATGGCAATTTTAAGCAGGAAAAAAATGCCTGGAGCGGGCCGTTCCCCAGTCCCATCACAAAGCCGTAAATGCTTGCGAGAAGCATGGTTAAAATCGCCATGGACGCGATCACGCGGGGCAGTTGCCTTTTGGTATGAATTTGCTCGAATACCGCTGTTTGTGCCCTAAGAATATAATCAAGAAAGTGAAAAGCGAGTTGTAGTAAGCTACTTTCGGCGATTGCCGCTCTCAAAACCTGAGCTTCTTCTTTCTCTAGGGCTTTATCTGGGAAACCTTCTTCCCAAACTTTATTCCCTCCGGTTCCTGCTGTAGCACAAGGATTACTCTTATCTAGGGGTTCTATTTCGCTCCAGGTATCTGAATCGGAAATATTCCTATCCAGATGGAGGGTTAAGTCTGCTTCAGAACCATCGCCGTCAGGGTCTGGGGTTGAGCGACGATTCGGCTGGTGGGTGTCCATGGCTTTTATGAGAGGGCTTTGTGTATTTCGTTCTTTCTGCATGATATACCAAAGCCCTATTCTCGATTCTTGTGAGCTTATTCGGTAAGCCATCACTAACTAGTTGATCGCAGCGCAAAGTGTTATAATTCTTAACGAAAGCGATTAAAAAATTTTGCCATGTTCGATCTCATGATCCGCTCCTTTTTTTTCGGCAAAGCCTTAGGGGAAACCATAAGGGAGAAAATTGAAGATACCCTCACCGATGCTCTGAGCGAAATTAGTAAATTTGATGCCGAACAACGAGAACGGTTGCGTCAATTCGTCTCTGAAGTGCAAGCTAGAGCTGAAAGAGAAGCCGCATCAGGTCGTGGGGGAACCTCAGTTAGTAACCCTACTTCTTTGCAAGAAGACCTGGACGAACTTAGAGCGGAAATCGCTCGCTTGCGTGCTGAATTAAAGCATTATCGCAACCGTCAGCAGTAACTCATCTTTAACTAAAAAATTTAACATAACTTATTTAGAATATTAGTGTTTGCTCTTTCTCAAACCAACAAATCTTCTGCTCAATACCCAACTCTACCCCAATCAGAACCACGCAAAAAAGCCTATCGCTGGAATCGAGATAATTATTCTAAGATTCGCCGCCAGTACGATATTTGGCATTTTGTTTTATCCTTAACCACTAAGTTATGGTTAAACCAAAAAAAATGGAGCTATCTTGGGGGATATACAGAGGAAAAATTTATCGCCCGTCGCAAAAGTCAAGCTATCTGGATTCGGGAAAGCTTGTTAGAACTCGGACCCACCTTTATTAAGGTAGGGCAGCTATTTTCTACCCGCGCAGATTTATTTCCTGCCGAGTACGTGGCAGAACTGAGTAAACTGCAAGACCAAGTCCCAGCATTTACTTGCGAACAAACAGCAGCCATCGTCGCCGCCGATTTGGGCAAACCCATTGATAAACTTTTTTCTAGTTTCGACCCCACTCCCTTAGCAGCAGCCAGTTTAGGTCAGGTACACAGAGCTATGCTTTATAGTGGCGAAGAGGTGGTAGTTAAAGTACAAAGACCGGGGCTGAAACAATTATTTACCATCGATTTAGCCATTCTCAAACGAATTACTCGTTATTTTCAAAACCATCCTCGCTGGGGGAAAGGAAGGGATTGGCTGGGGATTTACGAAGAGTGTAGTCGCATTCTCTGGCTGGAAACAGACTATCTCAATGAAGGTCGCAATGCTGATATCTTTCGCCGTAACTTTAGCAACAAGGATTGGGTAAAATCCCCCCGAGTTTATTGGCGCTATACTACTAAAAGAATTCTGACCTTAGAATATTTGCCAGGAATTAAAATTAGTCACCACGAAGCCTTAGAAGCGGCTGGTTTAGATCGGAAACTGCTGGCACAATTGGGGGCAAAAGCTTATTTACATCAATTACTTAACGATGGCTTTTTTCACGCCGATCCTCATCCAGGGAATATCGCAGTCAGTGGGGAAGGAGCGCTAATTTTCTACGATTTTGGCATGATGGGGCGGATTAAAACCAATGTTCGGTACAATTTGATGGAAATCCTATTCGCTATTACCAATAAAAATGCCGAGCGGGTGATGAATTCCCTGATTGAATTGGGCGCTCTTTCTCCAGTAGAAGATATGGGTCCGGTGCGGCGTAGCATCCAGTTTATGCTGGATAATTTCATGGACAAACCTTTTGAAGAGCAGTCCGTGAGCGCCATTACTGACGACTTCTATGAGATTGCCTTCCACCAACCTTTTCGTTTTCCGGCAACTTTTACCTTTGTCATGCGGGCTTTTTCCACTCTGGAAGGGGTAGGGAAAAGTTTAGACCCAGAATTTAGCTTTATGGAAGTAGCACAACCTTTTGCAATGCAGCTTATGAGTAACGGTAGCAGCAATAACGACAATGGCATCCTAGAACAATTAGGACAGGAAGCGGCAAAAGTTAGTAGTACCGCTTTCAGTCTGCCGCGACGAATTGAGGATACAATCGATAAATTGGAGCGAGGAGACTTGCTCCTTAGGGTTCGTTCCCTTGAATCTGAGAGGATTATGCGCCGTCTAAGTGCAATTCAACTACTGACCAACTATACTTTACTGATGAGTGCTTTCATTTTGTCTGCTACGCTCTTATTAATTAATGAATATGTGACATTGGCGATAATGGTTATTCTCATGGCAGCAGTTTCCGGTTGGGTGCTGTTTCGCCTTTTGAGGCGACTGGATCGCATTGATCGTATGTTCTAATAAGATTGTCAAAAAGGTGCCAATTTGGAGGGTGTTAAGAATGTTAATTTTGAGGGTGCAAAGTTGAAATAGCATCAATTTTAAGTAGGTTTAGAGAGCAGTCTCTCATCATTTTGAGAAGCTTTCTAACGCCTTTATTCCCTCAGGCACTCCTGAGGGCGGTGCTCTCTTTAGGGATGTTTATTTCTTCCCTTACCGACAGTTCTATTCTGGCAGCAATTCTCACTTTTGCTTTGGTTCTCTTCCTCTGGCTCATCGACTTGTTGGCTGATAAGTTAAATGGTACCATAGGAGAGGTTTTGTCCCATCTTTCTTTGCTCAAACATTACAATAATCTCGTTCAAGGAATCCTGGATACCAGTAGTTTAGTCTTGTTCGCTAGTTATATTCTTCTGGGACTATTTATCACTGCTCAATCCATCGAAATCATCCGCTTCTCTAGTCGTTAATTGCACGTACATGCTTTGTTTATTTAGTTTTATAGTGGGTTAGAATAGAGCCAAGTTACTTATCTTGTCTCAATCGCCTTAATATTGCTATAATAGTTCAGTTTGTTGTTTGAGGAGGCTCCGTTATGGCTGATGAAAACCAGATAGAGATATTAAAGCAGGGAGTAAACGCTTGGAATGAGTGGAGGAAAGCTAACAAATCTGAGGAGATAAATCTTAGTAAAGCTGAGTTGGCGGGTTTTGATTTAATGGGTGCCAACTTGAGGAATGCCGACTTGGAGGGTGCCGACTTGGAGGGTGCCGACTTGGAGGGTGCCCACTTGAATGGTGCCAACTTGAAGGATGCCAAGTTGGGGAATGCCAACTTAAAGAGTGCCAATTTGGGGTTTAGGCCTGCCAACTTGGGGGGTCAGTTGAATGGTGCCAACTTGGAGGGTGCCAACTTGTGGTGTGCCAACTTGGAGGGTGCCAACTTGTGGTGTGTCCATTTGGAGGGTGCCAACTTGTGGTGTGCCCACTTGAATGGTGCCAACTTGGGGGGTGCCAACTTGTGGCGTGCTAACTTGGAGGGTGCCAACTTGTGGTGTGCCAACTTGGGGGGTGCCAACTTGGGGGGTGCCAACTTGGAGGGTGCCTACTTGGGGAGTGCCAACTTAGGGAGTGCCAACTTGCAGAGTGCCAAGTTGAAGGATGCCTACTTGAAGGGTGCCAATTTGGAGGGTGCCAATTTGGAGGGTGCCAAGTAGGAATAGCATCAACTACTTAAAGCAGGTTTAGGGAGCAGTCTATCATCATTTTGAGAAGCTTTCTAACGCCTTTATTCCCTCAGGCACTCCTGGGAGGATTGAATCATGTAGGTTTACTATATATGAAAAAACACCTATTGTGGCTAGGATTAACTCTGTGGATTGCTGGGATAGTAGCCTGGCTCATAACTAGCAATTTATCTCCAGTTTCTTTAGCTCTAATCTTTTCCGGTATAGCTCTCATTATCTCCCGGTTTGCCGTTAAAGCTAAAGGTTTTTGGAGCAGACGTTCCACTCAAACAGGTACCAATGCCTTAATTGCTACTTTAGCAGTATTAGCCATTATGGCACTAATTAACTTTGTAGCGGTTCGTCATGGAGTACCCCTAGACTTAACGGAAAATAAGCTCTTTACCCTTTCCCCTCAGACGCAGGAAATAGTGGAGAATTTATCAGAACCTTTACAAATATGGGTATTTCAACGAGAACCTAATAAAAGCGATCGCCAACTACTAGACAATTATAGTCGTTACAGTGCTAACTTCCAGTATCAGTTTGTAGATCCAGACGTGGATATTGGCAAAGCGCAAGCATTTGGTATTACCACAGAAGAAGCAGCTTATCTAGAATATGGTGAAAAGCGACAATTAGTGCAAACCCTGAATCGAGGGGAAAGCCTTTCTGAGATTCAACTCACCAACGCTATCCTCCAAATACAACAAGATGGCCCTCTGAACGTTTATTTCCTCCAAGGACATGGAGAAATCCCCCTAGAGGGAACAGAAAGGTCTCTCTCGGAAGCCGTAACCAGTTTGGAACAACAAGGTTACACCGTGGCTCCCTTGAACTTAGCCACTGTAGGACAGATACCAGAAAACACCAATGCAGTCATTGTCCCGGGTCCAGAACGCCCCTTATTCCCGGAAGAAGTGGAAGTATTGCAGCAGTACTTAGAAGGAGGTGGTGGGTTGCTATTAATGGTGGATCCCAAGATTAACTCCGGTTTAGCACCATTGCTGTCAGAGTGGGGAGTAGAACTAGATGAAAGAATTGCCATTGACGAATCTGCTCTTTCCAGTCTTCCTCCTCGCAATCCTTTAGAAATCCTAGTTAACTCTTACGGGAATCATCCCATTACCCAAGATTTTGCCAACGGTTACTCCTTATATCCCTTTACTCGTCCATTGCAAATCCAAGAAGTAGAGGGGATTGAAGCAGTAGAACTAATCCTCAGCAACGAATTTACTTGGGCAAAACAGAATTTAGAATCCCAGGAATTGCAGTTTAACCCAGAAGAAGATATTCGTGGTCCTCTTTATTTCGGGATTGCCTTAGAGTCTGAACAAGGGAGAATGGTGGTATTTGGCAGTTCCATCTTTGCTACTAACGGTTTGTTTTCTCAACCCCAACTCTTGAATGGAGATATGTTCCTCAATGCTATCAATTGGTTAGGGAGTAGCGATGGCCCTGTCCTTTCCATTCGTCCTAAAGAACAGCAAAACCGGCGCATCAATCTCACTCCCATTCAAGGAGCAATCCTCTCTTGGTTAGCTTTACGTATTGTACCTCTACTGGGCTTCATTACTGCTGCAATAGCTTGGTACCGACGTCGTTGATAATCGCGCCAAGGCGCAAAGAGGAAGACAATTATGAAGTTGCAACGTAGTACTTGGATCTTGGTAGTTTCTGCTTTGATATTGGGAGGAGTTGTCTATGTCTCTGAAGTGCAGTGGACACCAAAACCAGCAGCAGAGGAAACAAAAGGGAAGAGAATGTTCGACTTGGCAGAAGAAGATATTCAAGGTATAATTATCCAGAAAGATGGAGAAACTCTGGAGTTTGTCAGAACTGGCAAAACCGAGCCAATTTGGCAAATGAAACAGCCCGATAATGTACCTGCTAGGGATGCTACTGTCTCTTTTTTATTGAACTTATTAGTAAATGGTAAGAAGGAGCGCTCCTTTACTATCTCCCCAGAAGAAAAATACCAATATGGCTTGCAAAATCCTCTCGCTAAGGTTATAATTAAACTGGAACATAAAACTATTGATTTGGTTTTAGGTATACCTACTTTAAATAATCAATTTATTTACGCTTTTGTAAATCCTCAAAAAGATACTAACGAAGTATCATTAGTGCCAATCGATTTAAAATATGCTATAGAGAAGGAACTTTCCGAATGGAAAAACAGATGAACGCCGATGAACAGAGATGAGTGGGGATGTTTGTTGATAACTAGGGAATTTTCAAATGACTCGCTCGATTCATGACCAATTTGCCAAAAAATGTCTCACGGAACTTTTAGCCCCCTTAGGAGAAGTTAAAAGCGGTTTTAAAATTACTGCGGAAGTAAGAGAAGCTGACTTGTTGTTCTTACGAAACCCAAATGCAACCAAAAATGTCCCAGAGATAGGTTTATTAGGAAAACTCGCTGCAACTTCCGCACTCTTTGAACCATTTCGGAACCCAGTGAATCCAAAACAAATTCGCAGTTGTCTGGGTAAATTATTTGACACTCATGCTAAACTAGAAAGGGAAGCCAAGGGAGAAAAGAAAACCATAGCAGAACCAGACGTAATCCGTCTCTGGATCCTATCCCCTACGGTTTCAACTGAATTACTGGGAAGTTGTGGCGCAACTGCTGGAGGAAAAAACTGGCGAGAAGGTGTCTATTTCCTGCCCAAGGTTTTAAAAACAGGAATTATTGCCATTGACCAACTACCTCGCACCCCAGAAACTCTCTGGTTGAGAATCTTAGGAAGGGGAAAAGTGCAACAACAGGCGATTCGGGAACTAAAATCTTTGCAGGGAGAGGGTGCACTACACAACAATGTACTAGAATTAGTCTACGAAATGTTGGCTATTCTGGAAGCAAGAGAAAAACAAAATTTAGATGTAGAAGCTCAGGAGTTGATTATGGAATTATCAACCATTTATTTAGAAAGACTCAAAAATGCTACTGAAGAAGGTATCCAGCGAGGTATCCAGCGAGGTATCCAGCAAGGAAAACAGGAAAGTAAAGCGCGGGAGCGTCGTGCTAGCATTGAAAGCCTGCTACGAATTCGCTTTGGGACAATTGACGAACCATTGTCAAGGATTATTGAGCCAATCATAGCCTTATCTCCCGAAGAATTTACCCCCCTACTGCTCCAATTATCCAGAGAAGAGTTGTTAGCTCGTTTTTTAACCACGGATAAAACCATCGTTACCGAGAAGAATTGTTAGCTCGTTATTGAAGCTGTTGATAAAGAGTTTTAGCCCGTTCGGCGATGGCTTGCCAATTTCTCTGTGCTACTAATGATTGGGGAAATAATTGACTGGATAAACCTACGGCGATGGCCCCTACTTCGATAAACTCCCTAGCATTCTCTAAAGTAACCCCTCCTGTGGGAATGAGGGGAATTTGACCTAAGGGACTTTGGAGATTTTTAATATAACTGGCACCCCCTAAGGCTTGGACGGGAAAAATTTTGACGCAAGTGGCTCCAGCTTGCCAAGCTGTGACTATTTCGGTGGGGGAAAGAGCACCTGGTATGATGCTAATATTAGCCTTAAGAGCAGCGTCAATAAGAGCAGGGTTGACGTGGGGAGAGAAGATAAATTCAGCTCCAGCAGCCATCGCCTCTTTCAGTTGTTGTTGGGTTAAGATTGTCCCGGCACCAATGGTACAATGGGATAGTTGAGAGCGCAACTGTTGGATAATAGTTGCAGGTTGGGAGCTGTTCCAAGTGATTTCAATGATTTTGATACCTCCAGCCGCCACTGCACGAGCCATAGCAAAACTCAATTCCAGGGAATAGGAACGAATAACGGCGATGGCGCGGTGGGCTGCGAGCAATTGTAGCCATGACTCAGACTCTAAATTTGTTATCATGGGAGGCTGGATCTTGCTTTTTATTATTTCCATTCTATCTTTAAAATGCGGTGGTTTTTATCTGATACCTGGATATTATTCCTCCCTCCTTTAGCGGGAGCAGTTATTGGCTATTTCACCAACGATTTGGCTATTAGGATGCTCTTTCGTCCCTATAAAGCCATTTATCTCAGAGGATGGAAACTGCCATTTACTCCCGGATTGATTCCCAGGAACCAAGAACGCCTTGCCCAAAGGGTTGCCGATACCATTATGGGTTCCCTCCTAACCCCCTCAGAACTGCAAAAGCTGGCTGGACGGTTGTTAGAAACAGAACGAGTCACTAATGCAATTCATTGGCTGTTGCAGCAAGCTCTCAAGGAAGTGCAGGTAGATAGAGAGCAGAAAACAGCCCCAATTTTAGCAGATATTCTCCAGGATTTGTTCAGGGAATCTTTACCGCGCCTCCTGCGGGTGTTAGCGCGGCGTGAGGACTTCCTCAAAGAGCCAATTGACCAAGTTTTCCACCGCATTTTACTGGAGTTGCAACTGAGCGAAACTCAAGCGCGACAAGTTACGGATTGGTTGTTACAAGTAGTTCTCTCCCCAGATACTTTGCGCCAAGCCATTATCGACTTCCTCACCGATCGCAATATTCAATTAATCGATGAAAGCTTGCGAGAAAAAACCAGCGGTACTTACTGGGTGGTAGCCAATTTGTTCGGTGCCAGCAATAGTTTAGTCAGTTTGCGCAATTTTTGTTTAGATGAAAAAGAAATGGCTAATGCTCGCTTGCAGCAGTTTCTCCTTTCTTTTAAGGTGCGCAATCGCTTACGTCAATGGCTGCAAACTCCTATAATCCAGAATTTGTCTGGATCTACCATTACCCAATTGCGGCAAACAACTGGGGAAACGGTTCGCAATTACATTAAAACCCAGGGAACAGAATTCATCCAAGAATGGGAAGAATCTATCCATTGGGATAAAATGGCCGTTTTAATTATTAACAGGCTGAAAACGTCTACCAGTGTTGAGAGTTCCTTAGAAACCATTAGCGAAGAACTGGCTTTAATTTTAGAACGGCACTTGGAGCAAAATTTAGAGAAAATTGTCGCCTCAGTAATCCCGATTTTGTCCATCGATCAGGTAATTATCCAGCGAGTCAAGGCTACTTCCCCAGAGCAATTAGAAATGGCAATCCAAGGAATTGTTAAGGATGAATTGCAGGCGATCGTCAATTTGGGTGGCTTCTTGGGTTTTGTTGTGGGTTTGTGTCAGACTCTGATTCTGCTGTTTCGTTGAATTCATCGGATATTCTAAACTATTTGTGTCTGTTATATGTCTGAAAAACAAAAGCTGGGTAAAGATCTTTTTTCCCAACACTTTCTCTCTAATAGCCTTCTCTCTTTGCCAGAATGGCAGGAGAATGTGAGTAAGTGCGTTTATAGGGTTAAACGCACTGTATGAAGGGAAAAAGCCAATACAGTGGCCAACTCAATGAATCTCAGACACAAAAAGAAGTAATCCAACCTATCCTAAAATTTCTTGTTCTTCGACTTCTTCAGGCGATCTATCCCCACTACTACCGCTAAGAAACTTAGGGGTAGGTAATCGGGTATGCCAAAGGGTACTCTTGTTAGTTGGAAGGAGTTTTGTATCGAGCTAGGGGTTCCACTTATACTAGATGAGGGTTGAACAGATCCACGACCTAGTGCTGGATACCGTATAATTAAACCGTCTTCTGAACAATTCTGTTGTCAACAGCCAAAATTAAGCATACTCTGCCTTGAGGAACCAGGAAATCTTCTTATTGTTCCAAAAAAAAAATCAGTCAATGACGCTGTTGTACCATCTGAACTAACATTTCCATAAACTCTTGTATTCTCAAATGCATCACTCAATCTGAAACTGTTGGTTCCATTTGTTACAGTTATATTTACGTTAGAAATATTTGCCGCAGTAAAAGATTGCCCTGATACCACATTTATATCTACCGTTCCTGTCGCTTCATGAACTAATTCAGATCTAGAAGTTAACCCGTCGGCATCGCTGCGCCAACTGAACCTGTAAGTAATAGCAGTAGCAGGTTTTGCTAGTAATAATTGACTTGCTGCCACTAGGGCTGCGAGAATGGTTTTATTCATAAGTAAAATCTACAACAAGTATTTAACGATGGTGCACTTTTGACAACACTTCCCTTATTATTGCACACACAAACCATTGACATCCTCCCCCCTTTGGGCCTCTGGGCCTCTGGGCGAGACTTCAAATCCTTCAAGTTGGTCAAAATTGAGATAGCGATACAAATCTCCTGCAAAAGGATTAATTTTTTCCTCGACAATAGACATATACTCCTCAACGGTAGGAATACGTCCTAACAAAGCACAAACTGCTGCTAGTTCCGCTGAACCGAGATAAACTCTCGCCCCCTTACCCATGCGGTTATTGAAGTTGCGGGTAGAAGTAGAGAACACCGTGGCCCCATCTTCAACTCGGGCTTGGTTACCCATACACAGGGAACAACCGGGCATTTCTGTTCGCGCCCCAGCAGCGGCAAAGATACCATATATTCCTTCTTCTCGCAATTGCTTTTCATCCATACGAGTGGGGGGACAAATCCACAACCGCACTTTGGTGGTTCCCGCTCCTTCTAAAACCTTAGCAGCGGCGCGATAGTGGCCAATATTGGTCATGCAAGAACCAATGAACACTTCATCTATCTTATCCCCGGAACAGGCAGACATCAATTGCACATTATCCGGATCATTGGGGGCTGCCACGATAGGTTCTTGTATTGCATCCAAATTCACCTGTACTACATCGGCATATTCTGCATTGCTATCTGCTGCCATTAAACTGGGATTAGCTAACCATTGCTCCATCTTCTTGACCCGCCGCAGAATTGTCCGCCCATCCTCATAGCCTCTTGCTCTCATATTCTTCAACAGAGCTATATTGGAATTGAGATATTCCGTAATAGTAGCAAAGCTCAGTTTAATGGTACAACCAGAACAAGACCTTTCCGCAGTAGCGTCGGTGAGTTCAAATGCCTGTTCTACTTTTAAATCTGGTAACCCCTCCATTTCCATAATCTTCCCGGAGAAGACATTGCGCTTATTTTCCTTCCCTACCGTTAGCTTACCCTGTTGGATCGCCACATAGGGTATGGCATTCACAATATCCCGCAAAGTCACCCCAGGTTGCAATTTCCCCGTAAACTGCACTAACACTGATTCTGGCATATCTAAAGGCATGGCTCCTAAAGCAGCAGCAAAAGCCACTAAACCGGAGCCAGCGGGGAAGGAAATGCCCAGAGGGAAGCGAGTGTGGGAGTCTCCCCCGGTTCCCACTGTATCGGGCAATAACATGCGATTGAGCCAGGAGTGGATAATACCATCTCCAGGGCGCAAAGCTACACCCCCTCGGGAGGCGAAGAAATCGGGCATTTCCTTCTGGGTTTTGATATCCACTGGTTTGGGGTAAGCAGCAGTGTGACAGAAGGTTTGCAGGACCAGGTCAGCGCTGAAACCCAGACATGCCAATTCTTTCAGTTCATCTCTCGTCATAGGCCCAGTGGTATCCTGACTGCCTACAGATGTCATTCGGGGTTGACAAGGGGTACCTGGGCGCACTCCAGGCAAACCACAAGCTTTCCCCACCATTTTCTGAGCCAGAGTGAAACCTTTCCCCGTGTCTCTGGGTACTTCGGGACGAGTGAAGATAGTACTGGGTTTTAAGTTCAATGCTTCCCTGGTTTTGTCTGTGAGGCTCCGCCCGATTAAAAGAGGAATCCTTCCCCCAGCTCTCACCTCATCTAGGAGAGTATTTGGTTTAAGATGGAAAGTGGAGATAACTTCTCCCGTTTCATTGGTGATTTTTCCTTTATAGGGATGGATAGTAATAACCATCCCTGTTTTCATTTTCGTCACATCGCACTCTATAGGTAGAGCACCAGAGTCTTGGGCAGTGTTGAAGAAAATGGGGGCGATGGCTCCTCCTAAGATATAGCCAGATGACCTTTTGTTGGGGACGAAGGGTATATCAGCGCCCAAATGCCAGAGTACAGAGTTAAGAGCAGATTTCCGGGAGGAACCGGTTCCCACCACATCCCCCACATAGGCGATAGGGTAGCCTTTAGTTTTTAATTGGGCGATAGTGTTTAAAGCCGAAGGATCCCGATTTGCCAACATGGCCAAAGCGTGGAGAGGAATGTCGGGGCGAGTGGTAGCATGGGGAGCAGGAGATAAATCATCCGTGTTGGTTTCACCCGGTACTTTAAATACCGTCACAGTGATACTTGGGGGGAGTTTAGGGCGACTGGTAAACCATTCTCCCTCAGCCCAGGAATTAATTACTTGTTGAGCGTAGGGATTGGTAGGGGATAATTCTAAGACATCGTGAAAAGCGTCGTAAACCAACAGGGTTTTGCTCAATCCTTCAGCTGCTTCTTTAGCTAAGGCTTTATCTTCTGAGCCTAGCAGGTTCACCAGGGAACCCACATTATAGCCTCCCATCATAGTACACAGCAATTTTACCGCTTCTTGCGGGTTGATGAGGGGACTGGTGATTTCTCTTTTGGCGATCGCTGTGAGAAACCCAGCTTTAACATAGGCTGCATCATCTACTCCAGGAGGCACTCGCTCCCTTATCATAGTCAAGAGCGCTTTCTCTTCTCCTGCTGGGGGATTTTGTAACAGTTGGCACAACTGGGACGTCTGTTGGGCGTCTAAAGGTAAAGGGGGAATGCCTAATGCGGCTCTTTCTGTAATATGTTGCTGGTATGCTTTTAACATCTTGGTTATAGATTATTGTATCATATTTATACCATGTGTAGATAAAAAAAAGGGCACTTTAGCCCTTGTAGTTTGAGTGTGTTTATGGTTACTGGTAACTGGTTACTGCTTTAAACTCTTGTTGGAGAAGAAGAACTAAACTTTGATTCCCACTAGCTTCAGCAACTTGTAGTCTTCGTTCTAAACTGCGACGAATACTTTCCAAGTGAGTCTTTTCCGCTTCCTTGACAACAGTTAATTTTGGCATAGTTCTTTCTCCACTGGGAGTAGAGACAGGAGCACCATAAGCAACACCCCGATACTGCATTGATGATTTGGGACGAAGATGGGGAATGTGTCGGGGATAGGTACCTAACCAATCTTGTCCCCGATATGTACCACCAACCTCTCCCTTCACTACTTCTAGGGTAAATGGTTCTTTTTCGTAAGTAACTCCACGATAATGCAATCTCATTGTTAAATCCTCTCTTTATTCAGGGAACCGGAAACATTACTGCTTTTTGTAGTGCACTCCGCGATAGACAAATTCGACAGAACTAGGTTTACGCTTATATTGCTGCTTGCTACGGTGTACTTTCCAGGGTAACCCCCGATATCTCCCACCAACTTCCCCTTCCGTCACTTTGATTTCTGACGGGTGGTACTCGTAACTAGCGCCGTGGAATGAGAGTTTCATCTAAATGGTTCCTCTAATTGGTTTTTCCTGAGGGGATGGATAAACCCATCGCTTCCTCACCTATTTCTATAATAGCTCATTTCTGTATCAATTTTTACAGTTTGCGGTTAACTTTTTGTAAAGTTTTGTAAAATTTTTCTTTCTAGGCTCACGTCGGGGTAGGCTATTTTCGATTGAATGAAGGTGAAACAACTAATACAAGGAGGGAAAATAGGCAAGGGAGGAAAACCGTACAAAAATATGCCTAGGGGATTGTGTTTCACGCAGAGGCGCGGAGAGGGAAGGGTAACCCACCGATAGGGTAATTATTTTTGGTAGACTACTTATAGGAAGCTATAAGGGAGGTAATTAACCATGGCCCAAAAAGTTTACGTCGTCTGGAAGTGCGGCTCGTTTCCTGTGAAGGTCGCGGCGTAAGCCAAACATAAACAGGAGCAAGGTTTCCAGGACACCGTCTCCGACAATCTAAGCCAACGAAAGGGGCTGAAAACGGACAAACGACTCCTACCCGAACGTGGAACCCGCCGGGTAAACGCGAGAGAAATTAAGTGATTCAAATAGGATTACCGAACCTCTAAGGTAGTGATTACCGAACCTTGACAACTGAATGAACTATGAGGGTGAAAGCCTCTCCCGTGAAGGAATCACGTGAATCCTTATCTGGCCACAGTGAGATTAATCATCAGGCTGAAGCTGGCAACAGGGCGGTAAAGTACGGCCAAACGGTTAGGCAGAGATATTTCCGCTAACAGGGAGAACACCGGGATAACTTAACGTGAATCATCTGAAAAAAGACCTAACGACGGACACTGTCGGAAGGCCGTTATAAACGACAGAAAAGACACCGAAAAAGACTCGTAAGGCCATTCCATAATACTTACATTCCCGAGTTGGTGATAGGTCAAAGGATGAGTCCCAAGGGTTCGTAACAATAGTTCATTCGGAACGAGTAAAAACTCGCTCAACTTCCATCAAAACAAGGGATTCCAAGCCCTGATATGAGAGATGGTGGGGTCGCCCGATTAACGGCCTACCGGAAGAGCAAGGGTAAGAGAAGGCGTAACTGCCTGATGGTTTCTACAGAGAAGATACCCAATGTAATTATCAGAGCGACTAATGAAGGTCAAAACTGTGAATATCACTAACCAGACTTCAATCGAATACCGCAGTTTAAAAGCCCTGAGACTTCATTTAGCAGCATTCCTGCTAACGAGGAAGATTGGCCGGAGGACTGACGATGTCTGGAAAGACCTGCCATGGAAGAAATTCCGGCAACATGTATTTCGATTACAGCGGAGTATCTTCAAAGCGCAAAAAGAACAAGCAAAAGCCAAGGTCTGGCGTAAGTTGAGGGCTGAAAAACGCAGGATGGCAATTAAGGAAGCTGAGAAAGCAAGACGTCTGGCTATCAAAGGGATTAAACCCCAAGGGGCAGCTAAACGACAGCTCACATCAGAGCAGATTAAGAAAGCTTTCCCTGCAATTCCCTGGAAAGTCAATGGCCACGTAATGGTCAAAAGTGATGCCTCACCCTACGATGGGAATATTCCCTATTGGGTTGGCCGGAATTCCAATCTATATAGTGGGCCAACCGCCAAAGCCATTAAACGACAGAAGAATATATGTCCGCATTGCAACCGTAAGTTCATGGAGACAGATGGACCCGTGGAGTTGCACCACAAAGACGGGAACCATAACAACTGGGATTACAAGAATCTAGTTGCTCTCCATCGGGAATGTCACCAAGCGCAAGCAATACATCGCAAGCGCATTAAGGACGGACTCGTAAAGCGCGTCGTGAAGACATAGAGATACCTGAGCCGGATGCGGTGAAAGTCGCACGTCCGGTTCGTAGGAGAGGGGCGAGGTGGCAACATCTCCCTCGACTCTAATTAATAAGGGAGGCGTTGGCAAAAGTACCATCGTCTTTAATCTCGCAGCTCGTTATGCTGAACGTTATAAAAATCGCAAAGTGCTTGTTTTAGATCTTTGTCCTCAAGCTAACAGCACTATGATGTTACTTGGAGGAGGGACAAAAGGAGAGGATGAGCTACTAAAACTACAACAACCAAAGACTCCAACTACTATTGCTGGTTATATTACTAATGAAATAGTGGGATTCTCAGGAGGAAACAAATCAGAACAAGAGTTTCTGCTCCAGATTCATCAATACAACAAATCTATGCCAAAGAACATTTGGTTAGTACCGGGAGATGGAAATTTAGAATTGGTAGCTCCAGCAATTCGCTATTATGCTGATGCTCAGATGCCGGAAACAGCATGGCTGAATACACACAATTGGATTAAATCCCTAATCGAAAAATACGCTGGTTCTGCTGAATGGACAGTATTTATTGATACCAATCCTACCTTTGCTATTTATACCGAACTGGCTATAGTGGCAGGAACCCATCTTATTGTGCCATTCAAAGCAGATGATTCTTCCCGCGTGGCGACGAAGGCATTGTTTGACCTAATTCATGGACCTGACAAACCCCATCCTGTTTATAGCAAATACACCTTTGCCCAGCGTGCAAAGGAAGCTAATCTGCAACTGCCATCTTGTCATTTGTTTATTGGCAATCAGTTCAAACAGCATGAAGGAACAGCCAAAGCATTTGCTAGTATGTCTAATGCAGTGTTCAAAAGTTTATATGAGGGATATTGTAAAGAACCAGAGAGGTATACCAATCATGGAAAGATTAACAATCAAGAAGAATTTAAGAAAATGTTTACTTATGAACTAAGAGATTTTAACTCAGCGGGAGTGGTTGCTGCACACCGAGGCACTTTACTCAGTAATCTGAAGCAGATTACCTACGAAGTTCATGGAGACAAAGTGCCATTGGTTAAAAAAAGAATTGAGGAATGCAGCAAGTCAATAGATGAAATCATTGATAAATTGTAGGTTGGGTTGAGGAACGAAACCCAACAGCGACAAATCATGTTAGGGTAACCCTGGCGCTCTACCCAACCTACCCTAACTATTTTCCTCCATTTTTGGCTCGATGCGGTTTGTTACAAATCTTAACCAAAAATGGAGTAAAGCCTGCTACACTAGACTCCAGATTTTAAAAAGCAAACCTATGGTAACTGCGGTAAAGACAAAACAATTTGAAGAAATACGTCCGGGGGTTAAAGTCCCAGCTAAGGATACTATCCTCACCCCTCGCTTCTATACTACCGACTTTGAAGCTATGGCGAAGATGGATATCTCCCTCAATGAGGAGGAGTTACGGGCGATTTTAGAAGAGTTCCGCACGGACTACAACCGTCATCACTTCGTCCGAGATGAGGAATTTAAGCAGTCTTTCGACCATATTGACGGGGACACTCGTCGCTTATTCGTGGAATTTTTAGAACGTTCCTGTACTGCGGAATTTTCCGGTTTCCTCCTTTACAAAGAACTGGGAAGACGTCTCAAGGATAAAAGTCCAGTGCTGGCTGAGTGCTTTAACCTCATGTCTCGGGATGAAGCACGTCACTCCGGTTTCCTGAATAAGGCCATGTCTGATTTTAACATCTGCCTGGATTTGGGTTTCCTGACGAAGAGTAAAAAATACACCTATTTTGCCCCCAAGTTTATCTTCTACGCTACCTATCTGTCGGAGAAAATCGGCTACTGGCGCTATATTACCATTTACCGTCACTTAGAACAACACCCAGAGGATAGAATTTATCCCATTTTCCGCTTCTTTGAATGCTGGTGTCAGGATGAAAACCGTCATGGAGACTTCTTCGATGCTATCATGAGAACCCAGCCGAACATTTTGAATGACTGGAGGGCGCGACTTTGGTCTCGTTTCTTCTTGCTCTCAGTGTTTGCTACTATGTATCTGAACGATATCCAACGTTCTGACTTCTATAAGGCGATCGGTTTAGACGCCAGGGAATACGATAAATACGTCATTGATAGGACTAATGATACAGCAGGCAGGGTATTCCCGGTAGTTTTGGATGTGGAAAACCCAGAATTCTACCAGCGTCTGGAAACCTGCGTCACCAACAACGAAAAGTTACGGGGTATCGTCAATTCCCGGACACCGAAATTCCTGCAATTCTTCCAGAAACTACCCTTATACTGCTCCAATGCTTGGCAGTTCCTCAAATTGTATCTCATGAAACCTATTCGGGTAGATCACCTAGAAAGTGTGGTACGCTAAGTATTGTCTCTTTGATTTTTTCACCTCAAATTGCTGCGGTTCTCTTGTAGAACCGCTTTTTTCTTAAATTAGGCAGGTAAGCTTTGAGTTGTCAATGGTATCGATTATTCCTAGCAGCACTGGTAGGTATGAGTTTAACTGGTTCTCTACCATCTTCTGTAGCAGCAGAGGAAAACACCAGAACCGCAGAAGATCTAGATTTAAGTCCAGAAATTCTCGAAAGCAGTCCGGTGTTACAGCGTTGGTTAGAGGAGATACCGGACGTTTGGGAAGATATTCATCACGATCCTAGTTTTACCACTCGTTGGCGTGTTGGTTACTCTCAATTTCCTGCCAACGACGGTGCCGGAGGGTTTAATCTGGGGGTAGAAGATATCTTTATCGGTGGTACTGGTTTGACAGTGAGTGCCGATTATCAAGGTTCTTTTAACGGGGAAAGGCAGGCACTAGGGGCAGATTTGCGTTACTATGTCTTACCCTTGGGCAATTACTTCAATGTAGCTCCTGTATTAGGTTATCGCTCCCTAGAAACTGGGGACTTTAATACCAGTGGGATAAATACAGGTTTACGGTTAATGCTAGTTTTATCCCGCACAGGAGCTTCCGATCTATCCTTAACCCAGACTTTTGTCTCTCTTGGAGGTGAGGAAGAGGTGGGAATAACTACTCTTTCTGTTGGTTTTGCTCTTACCCCTAATTTACGATTATCTACAGATATTCAAAAGCAAAATTCCATCGCTGCTAAAGATAGTCGGGTAGGAATTAGTTTAGAATGGATGCCTTAACCTTTGCGTCTTTGCGCCTTTGCGTGAGAATAAATGAGTTTCACGCAGAGGCACAGAGGCGCGGAGAGGTTTATGATGAGTATAGGGAAAAAAAGCAATGACAAATAATATTCTACATTTGATACCCTTAGGAAGACCAACATGGCAGTACCTGGAAAAGCGCCCTGATTCGCGAAAACAGCAACTTTATATCAAAGGAAGAAGGCTGAAAGCTTTTTCTGTCTGGTGTGATATGATTGTGGAACAAATGACACCTGAAGAAGTAGCTGAAAGCAAAGATATTCCTTTGGGAGCTGTTTACGAAGCTATTGAATACTGTCAGAGCAATCAAGATCTGCTGCAACGGGAAGCAGAAACAGAACGCCGTCACCTAGAAGAGCGAGGATATTTCATCTCCCTCAATCAGTGGAACTATTGATATTGATGAAACGATATTTGCGAGTATTAATTTTATTTTGGAGTACAGCGATCACCGCTGAATTAGAATACCGCCTCAATTTTATTGTAGCTACTTTCACCAGCAGTGTCAATCTGGCAGGGAGTATTTTCAGTCTGTTTCTCTTCTATCGTACAGGATACACTTTTTCCGGGTGGAATTGGCAAGAAGCAACCATTGTCTTGGGAATATTTACCCTCCTCCAAGGCTTTTCTGCTACCTTTCTCATTCCCAATCTTAACCGTATTGTGCGTCAGGTAGAGGAAGGTACCCTAGACTTCGTGATTCTCAAACCTATTAGCAGTCAATTTTGGCTTTCTACCCGCAGTATTTCCCTTTGGGGATTGCCAGATTTGCTCTTTGGGGTTATCTTAATCTTATATGCTGGGAAGGGATTAGGTTTAGGAATGAAAGACTATTTAGCCAGTGCAGTACCCATTATATTTGGTTTTATCATTCTCTATAATATCTGGTTCATCCTGGGAGCAACTAGTATTTGGTTCGTAAGAATTTACAATGTTACGGAAGTTTTGCGAGGTTTCCTCGAAGGGGGACGTTTTCCTATGGTAGCCTATCCTGCTGTTTATCGTTTCTTCTTTACTTTCATTATTCCCGTAGCCTTCCTAACCACTATCCCTGCTGAAGCAATGCTGAGTCGCAGCGAAGTTCCTTGGGTGATAGGTAGCGGTGTACTAGCCATAGGTTTGCTGGCGTTTTCCTCCTATTTCTGGCGTTTTGCCTTGCGTTTTTATACCAGTGCTTCCAGTTAACTATCCTTTGCGCCTTTGCGTCTTTGCGCGAGACACTACTAAGCACTCAGAACAAACAAAACCAAGGGCAAAGTCAAAAAGGACAATAGAGTGGATACCACCACTACCCTCACGGTACGAGGGGCATCCCCACCAAACTCCTGAGCGATGAGAAAGGTAACGATAGCAGCGGGCATAGCACTCTGTAAAACTAACACTTGCAGGTCTAAAGTGCCCAAACCGAGAGCCTTCCCTACCACATAGGCGATTATTGCTCCCCCCAGGAGACGCAGCACACTGGCACCCCCTTCATAAAGACTAAATTTTAAGGGACTGCGAGCAATTTGGATTCCCAGAATTAAGATGGCCACGGGAGTAGCTGCTACTGCTAGAATCTCCAAACCAGTATCTAATTTCAAAGGTAGGGAGGTACCAAACAAACGCAAAGCCAAACCTGTTGGTATAGCCCACACTAGGGGCAGTTTCAGAGTCAAACTCAGCCCAGGGCGCCAACCTCCCCCTTTCAGGAAAGCAGGGGTGATGGAAAATAATAAGACATTGGAGACTACGAGGTAAATTATTGCCCTCTCTAAACCTGGTTCTCCCAAGGCCAAGAATGCCACGGCAAGCCCCATATTTCCAGCGTTGGGCATCACACTAGTGAGCACCAGGCTTTTTTGCACCGTCTTACCCAGCCCACGCCCCAATACCATAGCTGTCAGAAACATGAGACCATAGGTGAGAACGCAGCCAACTATAAGCCCCAGACAATCATCTAAAGTCAGGGTATTACGGTACATCTTATAGGCGATGAGGGCGGGAAACAAGACGTAGATAGAAAGACGGGAGAGAGTGGGTAAGTCCAAGAGGAGGGTTTTGCCCACCAAGAAACCTATAGCGACGATGACTGCTACGGGGATAACAGTAGAGAAAATGGCAATCATGTTATATTAGCGATAATTTTGAAGGATGAACCCTCATAAATGCACAAAATACCTGTTACCGTTATTACTGGCTTTCTCGGTGCTGGGAAAACCACCCTAGTGCGTCATCTACTGCAAAATAACCGTGGACGACGTATCGCTGTTATGGTAAATGAATTTGGCGAATTGGGCATCGATGGAGAATTGCTTCGTTCTTGTCAAATTTGCGACGAGGAGGAGAACCCGGAAAATAATATTGTGGAATTGACCAATGGCTGTCTTTGCTGTACGGTTCAAGAAGAATTTTACCCCACTATGAAGCAACTCCTGCAACGACGAGAGCAGATTGATTGCCTGTTGGTAGAAACCTCTGGATTAGCATTACCCAAACCCTTGGTTCAAGCCTTCCGTTGGCCTGCTATTCGCAATGGTGCTACAGTAGATGGAGTAATAACGGTGGTAGATGGGAAAGCCTTAGCTGAAGGTACCCTGGTGGGAGATTTAGAGGCATTGGAAGCCCAACGCCAGTCGGACCCCAATTTAGAACACGAAACCCCCATAGAAGAACTGTTTGAAGACCAACTAGCTTGTGCAGATTTGGTTTTGCTCACTAAAGTGGATTTGTTGGACGACGAAGAGCTGACTAAAGTAAAAACATGGCTACAAAGAGAATTGCGAGCAGGGGTGAAAGTGGTTCCTTGCTATAACGGGGAAATTAACTCAGATATTTTGCTAGGTTTTAATGCAGCAGTGGAGGATAATTTAGCTAATCGTCCCAGTCATCATGATAGCGAGGAAGAACATGAACACGACGATGATATTAACTCTGTCCAATTGATTTTAAACCAAAACTTCCAGCCGGAAGCACTGAAAAATAAGCTGGAAAAGCTAGTACAACAAGAAGAGATTTATCGCATTAAAGGCTTTGTGAACGTCCCCAATAAACCTATGCGCTTGGTTTTGCAAGGAGTGGGGGATCGCTTTGATTCTTTTTACGATCGCCTCTGGCATACTGACGAATCCCGTCAAACTCGCTTAGTGTTTATCGGACGTAACCTAGAACAAAATCGGGTCCAACAAGCACTATTATAGCACGTAACTCTCTCTTATCTTTCTCTGCGTCCTCTGCGCCTCTGCGGTTTATATTATAATAGTAAAATAGGTAATTTTCGGTTATGAGCAACACCCAAACCCGCAAAGCAGACCACTTGCGGATTTGTCTGGAGGAGGACGTTCAATTTCACACCAATACCAATGGTTTGGAACGGTATCGCTTTACTCACTCCTGTTTACCAGAACTGAACTCCCAAGAAATAGACTTAACAACTACCTTTTTAAGCAAAAAGTTAAGGTCACCCTTATTAATTTCTTCCATGACAGGAGGTACAGACACCGCCAAGACCATTAACTATCGCCTTGCTGAAGCCGCCCAAACTTACGGTTTAGCTATGGGGGTGGGTTCCCAGCGGGTGGCGGTGGAAAAGCCGGAGGTAGCCCATACTTTTGCTGTCCGTTCTGTTGCTAATAACATACTATTATTAGCAAACCTAGGGGCAGTGCAACTAAATTATGAATACAATGTAGACCATTGCTTGCGGGTGATTGACATCTTGGAAGCTGATGCTTTAATTCTCCATCTCAATGCCTTACAGGAGTTTATCCAACCCAACGGAGACACTAACTTCAAGGGATTACTTGACAAAATCGAAAAGTTGTGCCATAAGATAGATATACCCATAATTGCCAAAGAAGTGGGCAACGGTATCTCCGGGAAAATGGCACAGAAGTTAATCGGAGCTGGAGTGAGAGCCATCGACGTAGCGGGGGCTGGGGGTACTTCTTGGGCAAAAGTAGAAAGCAAAAGGGCAACTCACTCTTTACAGCGACGTTTGGGAGAAACTTTTGCCGATTGGGGTATCCCCACAGCAGAGTGTATCGTAGACATTAAGTCTCTTGAACCTAGCATACCCCTAATTGCTTCGGGAGGCTTGAAGAATGGTTTAGATGTAGCCAAGGCCATCGCCCTCGGAGCCAACATAGGGGGTTTAGCTCGTCCTTTCCTGGCAGCAGCAGCAGAATCCGCCGCAGCCCTGGATGAGTTGGTACAATTGCTCATCGCCGAACTGACAGGGGTTCTCTTTTGCACTGGGAATGAGAATTTAACAGCATTGCAAAATTCCCAATCCCTCAAAAAGATACAATAAAAAAACCTCTTTGCGCCTTAGCGCCTTTGCGCGAGACATTATTCATGAACCAATTTTTCAAACAAACAGCAGCAAGCATCCTGGGCACTCTCACTGCACTGATTCTCTTTTTTACCCTGGGAACGGGGGTATTGGTGTTCTTAGCAGTGTGGGATAATACGCCCCAGGTAAAAGCTAAATCAGTGCTAGTATTGGATTTGTCCGTTCCTATCCAGGATACCTCACCTCCTGCTGATTTCAACAGTATTCTCACCGACTCTGACCAGGAAATCATTCCTTTGCGCCAAGCAATCCAAGCTATCGACAAAGCAGCTCAAGATAATCGTATTGTAGGGATATTCTTAGATGGTAGGTTTGGTGGGGGTGCTACAGGCTATGGTAACCTGAAGGAAATACGGACAGCCCTCCAAAGGTTTAAAGATAAAGGGAAGAAAATTATCGCCTACGATGTGGATACCAGCGAAAGGGAATACTATTTGACTTCCCTGGCAGATACTATTATCCTCAATCCCCTAGGAACCTTGGAAATGAACGGGTTGAGTTCGGAACAACTCTTCTTCACGGGAGCTTTAGAAAAATACGGTGTCGGAGTGCAAGTAGTGCGGGTAGGGAGTTATAAATCTGCGGTGGAACCTTTTACCAACAAGAGTTTCAGTGGGGAAAATCGGGAGCAAACGGAAGCTTTATTAACAGATTTGTGGGAGGATTTTCTCTCTACAGTAGCCCCCAGTAGGGAGTTAACTGCTCGCGAGTTGCAGGATTGGACAGATACTCAGGGATTGTTGACGCCAATAGAAGCTGAAAGTGCTGGTTTCATAGACAGAGTGGCTCACTTTGATGAGGTTATTGCGGATTTAAAAGCATTAACTGGGGTAAACTCAGAGGATAAGTCTTTCCGAAAAATTAGTCTCAAAAAATACTCTCAAGTAGCAGAGCGAGATAATAAATCCTCCCGCAATACTATAGCTATAGTATATGGGGAAGGCAGTATTGTCAATGGGGAAGGTAACTTAGAGGCAATAGGGGGCGATCGATTAGCCCGCTCTTTGCGTAAACTGCGTCAAGATGACTCCGTTAAAGCTGTTATCCTGCGGGTAAATAGTCCTGGTGGTAGTGCTACAGCTTCTGATATTATTCTCAGGGAAGTAGAATTGACGAGGGAATCTAAGCCTGTTATCGTTTCTATGGGGAATGTAGCCGCTTCGGGAGGCTATTGGATTGCTACGGGAGCGGATTATATTTTTGCCCAGGAAAATACCATTACCGGATCCATTGGCGTTTTTGGTCTTTTCTTCGATATCGAGCAACTGGGTAATAATAATGGTTTAACTTGGGACGTAGTTAAAACAGGGCGTTTTGCGGATATTAACACGGTTTCTCGCCCTAAAACGAAAAAGGAATTGGACATTTATCAAGGGTTTGTGGATGAAATTTACGACCTATTTTTAGCTAAAGTAGCCTCTTCCCGGAAGTTACCCCTCTCGGAGGTAGCCAACATTGCTCAGGGAAGAGTTTGGTCCGGGATAGACGCTAAAGAGATAGGTTTGGTAGATGAAATTGGGGGCTTGGAAGAGGCTATCGCCTATACTGCTGCCCAAGCTGAATTAGGGGAAGATTGGCAAATTGAAGAGTATCCCAAACACCGGAGTTTTCAGGAAGAAATTCTTGAGAAATTGTTGAGTGTCCAGCAAGGGGAAAAAGCCGCAAAACTTGACCCCCTCACAGCTAAATTGCTAGAACTTAAAGAAGACTTGAGCATGTTACAAACCTTGAACGATCCTCGGGGTATTTACACTCGCTTACCGTTTAGCTTGCACATCAAATAAACGTAGGGCGAATCACATTATAAACCCCAAACCAAATCATTAACAAGGTTACAACGTCATCTTGATATTCTCGTTGGAAATAGCATCAATTAAATCTATTTACCTGCGTTGGCACGAACACTACAAAGAACGGCAGAATAGGGGTTGACAAAGTTGGATTGGGATGCTTTAATTAAGTTAGATGATAATGGGGGGGGGTGTGTGTAAAAAAACCACAGAGACGCAGAGGACACAGAGAGGGAGAAAAAAAGAGAGTAGCATTACTTATACTCTGTTTAACAATATCTGCGATTAAGATAAAACCAAGAACTCTCTCTGCGCCTCTGCGTGAAACATTCATTAATTTAAACCCAGCATTGCCCGGAGAGTAAAAAAGAAAAATGCCAGTACCCCCACAACTCCTCCTAAGAGGGCGATCGCAGTTATTGGGTTTCTTAGTAAAGGTTTTAATTTCTCAAAAGAGGCTAAGAAGATACCGAGAATTAAACCAAGGAGAAAGCGAGGGTAACGAGAAAGGTTCTCAAAAAATTCTTTCATTGTTAAATTTAAAGTCCTAAAACCAGTCGGGCAATGTTAAAATAAATGAGTACCCCCAAAACATCCACTGCTGTAGTAATAAACGGGGCTGACATGAGAGCGGGATCCAAACCGAAATGGCGGAAAAGAAAGGGTAAAGCGGAACCTGCTACAGAGGCCAATAGGGCGATGGCTACCAAACTCACACCTATAGTAATAGCAACAAACCAATCCGATTGCAACCAAAAAGCCCAGATAGTTGCTACAATACCCAAAATAGCCCCCAGTAATACTCCTGCCAGTGCTTCTCGGAAGATGATAGGTCCAGGACCGAGATTGTTCATCGCTTCTGTATTTAGGCCCCGAATCACTACTGTGGAAGACTGGGCACCCACGTTACCTCCTGTTCCCGTGAGTAGGGGAATAAAGGCGGCGAGGATGACTACTTGCTGCAAAATATCCTCCTGAGAGCGAATAATAGTCCCGGTTACGGTATTAGTAATTAAGAGGACAAATAACCAAACCACCCTTTTGCGGGCAACGGTAAGAAGATTAGTTTGGAAATAATTATCTCCAGCTTGAACTCCCCCTAGGGCATAAATATCCTCCGTTGCTTCCTCTTCCAAGATATCCATAGTATCATCTATAGTCACCACCCCCACCAAACGCTGCTCCCGATCCACCACTGGTAGGGCAAGTAAGTCGTAGCGTTGGATCAACCTAGCGACTTCTTCCCTATCCGTATCGGTGCTAACGGAAACCAGATCCTGAGTCATGATTTCTTCTAAGGATTTGTTGGGGTCCGAAAGGACTAAATCTCGCAGAGAAACGATACCCTTCAGGTGACGGGAGCTATCGGTAACATAGAGATAATAAACAATTTCCGAAGCATTAGCCAAGGTGCGAATACGTTCCAGGGTTTGGGTAACGGTTAAGTTTTCTTTCAGGGAGATATATTCTGGAGTCATGATCCGCCCTGCTGTATCCTCTTCATATCCTAGCAAGAGGGCAGTAGCTTCCCGCTCCTTGGGACTGAGTTGTGCCAGCAGACGGCGGACTACTTTGGCTGGTAGTTCGTCGAATAATCTGACTCTGTCGTCGGGAGACATTTTATCGACGATATCTAGTACTTCCTGGCGTCTAAAATCTTCAATGAGGGTTTGTTGCACAGTAGAGTCTAGATATTCGTAGACTTCAATGGCTTCAGCTTTCCCCAACAAGCGGAAAGCGATGGCTTGCATAGACTCGGACAGCCCTTCAATGGCTTCGGCAATATCTACTGGCTGCACTGGCAATAACAGTGCTTTGGCTCCTTCTAGGTTGCCTTGAGCAAGGAGTATTTGCAACTGACTGCAAACTAACTGTCGCAGCTCGCTGTGTTTAACTTTTGCTGTCATACACCTCCGTGCTTTGTTGTAAGCGTGGGAAATAAGGTGCCATTCAATAATGAAGCGCCCGCTTTTATATTCTACGGGTCTCTGGTGGGAAAATGTAGATCACAATACATTTACTTCGATGATTTTTTCAAGACTTTCCACAGAAAGAAGGCTGGATTCTGCCTTACTTGATGAGAATAGTCTACAAAAGGTTTATAGCCTCTAGCAGCAGCAATAGCAGCGGATAAGCTAACAATACTCCATGAGCCAGTTTGAATTGATGCTAATAAGCTACCGGTTAAGACAACTGCATCCAAAACTCCAACCTTTCTAATGTGCTTGATTTTCTGATTAATAGCCTGAATCTGGATATCATGCAATTCATGCATAGCATTTTCTGCTTTAATTTTTAACTCCTCTGGATCTCTGACTAACCTTAATTCCTTGAATTGTTTATCAAGATGTAAGCGAAAGTTTTGGAACTCTTCCCCATAGCCCAAACGAATTGACATTAAAGTGGAAATGTCTACCTGCTCTAGAAAAGGTAGCTCCATCTTTAATAATGTATTTGCTGTATTCATTGGTATTTCATTATTCAAGGGAAAGAATTGCTTAAGTAAATCAAATATGAATTGAGATTCTGACAAGTAAGAAGCTCCCATTCTGTTGGCAATAATATTCCTTCCGAGAACTCCCTTGTATACCCGTTTGCATGACTGGTAAAAGGATTGATTTACCCAATTGATGAAAACATCTTGATTCGGGGGTTTATCTGGCAAATACATTTGCATCGTACATTCCCTTTTTTCTTCATCTAGATGCTCAAGTTTTTGCTCAAACAGCTGATAGCCAAGAATTTCACCTGTGTGATTTTTGAAGCTAAACTGGATGTCTCGGCAAGGTTTCAGAGGTCTTTCAGGCAAGTGCTCTACTGAAGAATTGATAGTTACATTTTTATGAAAAAAGTCAAAAATTGGTTTGGGTAAGACATCTGAAAAAAGATTGTCCGAATAAACAATTGGCAACTGTTCTGGATTTGGCCATTCTAAAAAGTGATTTACAGGTAATAGTTTGACGTAATCAGCAGCCACCATTGGGGTTAAGGATTTGACATATCTCACTACTTTTGCCAGCTCACTCTTATTTACAGGTTCTTTATTGTAACCCAAGTAAGAGTTGAACGCCTCGCTGGTAGAATTTTTTGTATTTTTGTAGCCAAAAGCGATGATAGGATCATTAATTACATATTGCTCGATATAACATGCACTCTGTTTAAGCCATTTTAAATCAGGCATTTCAACCCCTGAAACTACTTTGAGACTGGATTTGTTTGTTAGAACCTCACTCTCTAATTCACAGATATCAGACAAACAGAACTCTCGATAACTGTTCAGCTCATCTAGAATTTCCTGTTCAGTAATTTTGCTAAAGTTACCCTGGATTAAAGCATCGTTAAACAAGAAGCTCTCAGTCAAATAGTCAAAAGTTTTAGAACCCATCTCTCAAATCCAATGAATATCTCATTCATACTAACACAATTTCTATATGATAGGATACTCCAGATGTCCTCGGTTCGCACCCCCGGGATAGTTTTCCAGTAGTCATGCCGTGGCGATAAATTTGATGTGACAAGCATTTCCCCATTCTGTACGTTCCATGGTAGTTATCGAGCATAATTTAGATATAATTCGAGGAGCAGACTGGATCATTGATTTGGGATCGGAAGGAGGGGAAATCATCGCTGTGGGAACCCCGGAAGAGTTACCAAATAATCTCCGTTCCTATACAGGAAAATACTTGTAGGAGTGCCCAGGTTTTCCCGCCCCAAAAAATCAACTATCCTTATTCCTATTCCTCCCCTTCCGGAGATGTTCCAACCCTTTCAGCCCCGCAAACAGAGCGATTCCCACCATAGTGACAACCCCATTATTGAAGCCGAAAGGAACAGCAAAGGCAACAACACCTTGACCTGCGATCAATCGAGCGGTGCCCGGACCAGGGTTTTCTATGCCACTATCCACCGTTAGGGATCTAATCGGCCCGGTAAATTCAAGAATTCCTTCTTCGGTGTTGTTACCTCCTCTGAAATCTATAGTTCTCCCATCATGGATGATGGTAGCTGATTCAAAACCCTCCACAATTCTAAAGGGTTGGTCAAAAGTATAAATCACCTGAGCTCCATCCCCAATGAATCAGTGTGTCGCTGCAAAGTGAAGGTGGAGATTATAAATTGGTCGTTCAAATGTCACCGTAAAATCACTGTTAAATCGTAGACCGGCTATTTGATCCGATATGTTATCGCGATTAATTTGAACAACACGATTGAGTTGATCTCCGAGCGTATTCTCAACGGATGTGTAAGTCAGGGGAATTCCATCCAGAGTTCCCGTAAAACTAGTATCCACCGGAAAACCTCTATCTCTAGGTTTATTAGCATAATCAATCTCAGCATACAAAAAATGACTTATAGCTTGTGCTGGAGAAGCAAGAACGAGGAAAAAAGTAATCCTAAGAACGAATTTACTTTATTCATGTTGAATTCCTTTTGTTCGTGAATACAGTGTAGTCTTTTTATAAGAACACTGCTATAGATACCATTTTTTAGCCATTATCTACCTATCATAACACAAAAATTTTCCCATGTCAATCCCCAAATCTTATGTTAAAATTAGGAATGTCAAACAAAAAATAACCCAACCAGGTGTTACCGACGACACCGAAGGTGCCGCCCAAGGCGTCCCGCTCGTCAGCTCCAGTCCCGCCCTGTTGCCAGCTTCCCGGCTTAGATTTCACTCTGACTTTTAGTCTAGAACCAAGCCCCTGCTTATGTTTGGCTTTCGCCGCGACCTTTACAGGGAACGAGCCGCACATGGACATTGAGCATCTCCTTTTTTTGGGGAGTAATTTTATTCTAGCATTATTATACCAATATAATGGGAATATTACAACTTGGTAACATTTTTTCATTCATCTGTTTTCCTAGCACAATAGCTGTGGCTCCATATTCTTCAGCTATCAGCACAATTGAATCCCCAAAACCATGAGTTGTGGTGATAAATTGATAGTCAATATCCAATAGTAATTGTTTAGTCTGCTGGTGTAATTTCCCAATAGCTTGAGTATTTTCTTTATTCATGAGAGGCCAAACAATTACTTCCCCGTTGCACCGCCTGGCTAAATCTGCTACCTTTGTCAATACTGCTAGAGAATTGCCAGAAGTATCTATTGCTGCTAGGAATAAGGTAGGAGAAGAAAGAGAGATTTTCCTTGGATCTATAGTTCCTTTTGCTAACAATTTCGGTGCAAAGGTAGGAATTGCCCAAGCGCCGATGGGTGCAGTAATTAAGATAGAAAGGGCGGCGATGGCTAGCATAGTTTCCCCCCCTTCAATTCCCCGTTCCAAAGGGATTCCACCAATGGCAGCTTGTACAGTAGCTTTCGCTGAATTTCCCGGCAGCAAAAACCATCTTTCTCGCCAATTCCAATTACTTCCCAAGGTAGATAAATACCAGCCGATTGTTCTGCCCAAAAGCAAGCCAATTGCTAAAAGTAAAATACCCGGTAAGAGCATATTTCCCAGTATATCAAGTTGAATGCTTGCTCCCAGCAAGACAAATAAGACTATCTCCCCTATTACCCACAAAACATCAAATCCAGTGCGCAATCTTCGTCCCAGGGGAGGATCTAAGGTGACCAGAAAAAATCCCAAAGCCATGACAGCTAAATAACCGGAAAAATAAGGCAAAACTTCTGCTATAATTACTAGTAATAAGGCAAAAACTGCTGTGATGACAATATCTTGAGTGGTATTTTGGGTCCAGTTTTGCTTCCTTAACAAGGAAATAAGTCCCCGGGCAGTCAAATAACCAATTAACACGGCTAACCCAACTTGGAGCAAAACTTGCCAAGGTAGTAATTGGAGTACATTTAGATCCAACTCACCCTGACCTATTAAATTGAGCAACAAGCTAAAAAGTAATAATAACACTACATCAGACAAAGCACTACCCGTCAAAATAGCATCGGGAATACCTTTACTCACCCCCCAACCAGCACTTTTAAGTTGCAACATTCCTGGTACGATGACTGCTGGAGATTCTGCACCGACGATACAACCCAGTAATAAACCTGTGGCAAAATTAAACTTAAAGAGAAACATAGAAGCGATGGCAACTATAATTGCTTCCCATATCCCAGGGAGTACTCCCAATCTTAAAGCAACAGTTCCCTGTTGAGCCAGTTTTTCCCTATCTAACCCCAAACCAGCTTTCATGAGGATAATCATTACCGCCACAGTCTTGAGGCGATCCGCTGCATCTAGAACTCCGGGACTAATGTGATGGCCTACTTCCGGTCCGAGGACAATCCCTGCTAAAATCATACCAATTAGGGGAGGAATCCGCAAACGACGGGCAATTTGACTTGCAAAAAAACCAATTAATAAAATCCAAATAGCACTACTGAGCATTATTCCTCTTCATCTGCGTTTATCTCCTCTACGAGGCGGTTCATCAAAAACTATAGCGCTATGAAAGGGGTGTAGGGTGTGGGGTGTAGGGTGTAGGGAAGAGGATTGCCTTGTTATATAAAGGTTTGAGCAATTGTTGCTTTTTTAAATTTGTTTCAACGCCAGCGCACACTGCTATAAAAGCCTGATCTGAACTTGTCCCAATCCCCCAGTTGCAAGAAAATGTGAATTTGGATGCAACCGCTATACAATAATAACAGAAGTGTTGAATGTTTAAAAAACTTGAGCAAACAACGGATTTATTACTGCTCTTAGATACAATAGATAAAAAGCGCCATCGCAAGAGAGGTCTAAAATTATGACTCAAGCCGTCGTCTCAGCAATAAAGGTGACACTCGATGAACCTCAAAAAAAAGAAGCTCTCGAAATTGGACATCTGTTAACCTTCCAAGAATATCTCGAATATGAAGGAGAACCGGATGTTTTCTATGAATTAGTCAGAGGAAAACTAATACCAATGTCCGCATCAACCCACTTACATACCAATATTTGCAAATTTTTGGTTTACAAGCTACAGCGCTACTTTGCAGACCAAAACTTGGATTTAATGGCCAACGCTTTGGGTACGGGTGTACGAACAGAAGAAAATACATCCAGAATTCCCGATGTGGTAGTCTGTAGCCAAACTGTGTGGGAGCAAGTTCTTCATCGCTCTGGGGCTGGGGTTTTGGATTTTGACGAAAAGCCCCTTCTGGTGGTAGAAATTGTCAGCAGCAATAGTCGGGATGATTATGTGATTAAACGTAATGAATACGAAATGGCCCAAATTGCAGAATATTGGATAGTAGATCCGAAAAAGAAACGAGTGAGGGTGTTTGCTAATCCTGGGAATGAAGAAGGATATGGTTTTGTAGATTTTACCGAAGAGACGTCAATTGTTGACCGTCAGTTTGAGCAGTTAGTTTTATCCGTGAAAGAACTGCTCAATCTTCCCTTGGTGGAGAAATTAATTAAAGAAGAACAATTGCGAAGCAACCGCCCTTGGCGTCCCAAAATCAAAACCTTGGAACAACAGGCTGAAATCGAACGCCAACGGGCTGAAATCGAACGCCAACGAGCTGAAACCGAATACCAACGAGCCGAAACCGAACGCCAACGAGCTGAAAAGTTAGCCCAACGGTTACTAGAAATGGGAGTAAACCCGGACGAAATCGATTCTTGGTATGATGTAAAGTAGCAACAAGATGCCCATGAGTGCGGCTCGTTTCCTGTGAAGGTCGCGGCGTGAGCCAAACATAAGCAGGAGCAGGGTTTCCGGGACAACGTCTCCGATAATCTAAACCACCGAAAGGGGCGAAAACGGACAAACGATACCGAACCTTGACAACTGAATGAACTATGAGGGTGAAAGCCCCTCCCGTGAGGGAATCACGTGAATCCTTATCTGGCCACTGTGAGGTTAATCACCAGGCAGAAGCTGGCAGCAGGGCGGTAAAGTGCGACCGAACGGTTAGGCAGAGACACTTCCGCTAACAGGGAGAACACCGGGATAACTTAACGTGAATCATCTGAAAAAAGACCTAACATCTGACACTGTCGGAAGACCGTTACCTACGACAGAAGAAACACCGAAAGAAACTCGTAAGGCAACCATGGAACACTTACATTCCTGAGTTGGTGATAGGTCAATGGATGAATCCCAAGGGTTCGCAACAATAGTTCATTCGGAACGAGTAAAAACTCGCTTAACTTCCACGGAAACTAGGGATTCCAAGCCCTGCTCAGGCGCGGCTGCGCAGGAGCAAGCAAGTGAAGGGGTGGGGTCGCTTGATTAACGGCCTAACGGAAGAGCGAGGGTAAGAGAAGGCGTAACTGCCTGATGGTTTCTACAGAAAAGATACCCAATGTAATTATCAGAGCGACTAATGAAGGTCAAAACTGTGAATATCACTAACCAGACTCCAATCGAATACCGCAGTTTAAAAGCCCTGAGACTTCATTTAGCAGCATTCCTGCTAACGGGGAAGATTGGCCGGAGGACTGACGATGTCTGGAAAGACCTGCCATGGAAGAAATTCCATCACCATGTTTTTCGATTACAGCGGAGTATCTTTAAAGCGCAAAAGAACGGTCATAAAACCAAGGTCAAACGTTTACAACGGCTCCTACTACAGAGTCGTGCAGCTCAAGCTCTGGCCGTCAAACAAGTAACACAGCTAACACCTTGGGCGTAAGTCCCCCGGAGTTGATGGCAAAACAGCGCTCTCCCCAAAGAACGTCTAGTGCTGTGCCAAAAGCTGAACAAGCACTGGTACCACTGGAAACACCAACAACTGAGAAGGGTAAATATCCCCAAGCCGAATGGCAAAACACGGGGATTAGGCATCCCGACAATAGCCGACAGGGCATGGCAAGCGCTGCTCAAGTTAGCAGCAGAACCTGCCTATGAGGCAACCGCCGGAGAAAGAAGCTACGGCTTCCGACCCGGTCGCTGTACTGCGGACGCACAAAAGCTCATCTTTGACCAACTTAAGAAGACGTGTAACGGCAAGGACAAGCTGATTCTGGAAACAGATATCAGTAAATGCTTTGACGAAATTGACCACAAGGTCATGCTCAATGGAGTAGTCCTACCAATCGAAGCCTTAAAGGGATTAAAGAGAGCTGTAAAAGCAGGCGTTCGTGGTGAATATTCCTCCAGTATGAAGGGTACGCCTCAAGGTGGTGTCATATCACCCTTACTGGCCAACATAGCCCTAGATGGATTTGAGAACCTGGGGTTGAATCAGTGGAAAGTGAGTCGTAGAAATGGGACTCTCATAAGAGGTATACGTTACGCAGATGACGCGGTCTTTATCTGTAAACCCGGAGCTGACACCAAGAGGCTACGGGAAGATATCGACGAATTCTTAAAGTCCAGAGGGTTACGAATTAACGAAACTAAGACTAAGGTGAGTAAAGCTACGGATGGATTCGACTTTCTGGGGTGGCACTTCCGTGTCAACTCCCGTGGGGTCTTTAAGTCCACACCGAGTTCCGAGAACTATGCGGACATAAAGGCTAAGGTAAAGGCCACTTGGAAGAATGGCGCACCCACGGATACTCGCCTGAAAAGGATAGAGTCACAAGTCCGAGGATGGAGGCAATACCACAAAAACTGCGATATGGGCAAACACTCGCTATGGTCGCTCAGGCACTGGGTATGGCGTAAGCTGAGGGCTGAAAAACGCAGGATGGCAATCAAGGAAGCAGCTCGAGCAAGACGTCTGGCTATCAAGGGTAAACCCCCGGCATCGCGGATGGCGGGGGCGGCTAAACGCCAGCTTACAACAGAACAGATAAAGAAAGCTTTTCCTACAGTTTCCTGGAAAGTCAATAACCACGTGATGGTTAAAGGTGATGCCTCACCCTACAACGGAAACATCACCTATTGGGTCAACCGGAATTCCAAACTATACAGTGGACCAACCGCTGAAGCCCTCAAACGACAGAAGGGTAAGTGTCCGCACTGCAACCGTAAGTTCATGGAGATGGATGGTGTCGTGGAGTTGCACCACATTGACGGCAACCATAACAACTGGAAACGTAAAAATTTAGTTGCTCTCCATCGGGAATGTCACCAAGCGCAAGCAATACATCGCAAGCGCATTAAGGACGGACTCGTAAAGCGCGTCGTGAAGACATAGAAATACCTAAGCCGGATGAGGTGAAAGTCTCACGTCCGGTTTATCGGAGAGGGGCGAGGCGGCAACGTCTCCCTCGACTCTAATAACCAAAATTTAAAGATATCCGCGCCTGGGAACAAGCAGAACTACTGCTCCAACCCGCTTTTATTCGGATACTGGATAATATTCGCAAACAACTAGAGCTATCCTCCTGGCGGGGTACTTTCCAGGAAATTACCACACCCTACCCAGGGTACCACCTCTGCTTGACCAGGGAAGGTGAAAAACCAGTTGAGGTGGATATCTGGGAGCTTTGTTATCAAATCTGTTTCCAAAACTACCACCCCGTAGAGAAGGATACCCAAGAGGTAGACATCGACACTAATTTAATTGACGAAACGGGAGAAGTGGATTGGCATCTTTTGGAAACCAAGGCACAGCATTGCGTCAAAGAGATATTTGTTAATTTACCAACTTCCAATTGAATGATATCATAAACCTATGAGTAAAAAAAAGAAACGCAGGAAGCATAAAGGCCCCCATTATTTTCGAGAGCCATTCAACTATCGCGGTGTCAATTGCAAAGCGGTTCCCGGTGAAAGAGCAAGGAAGCAGTGCCGTAAATGGAATAAGTTCGTCGGCAAGAGAAGCGAATTATTGAAGCAAGGTTTAGTTGCCGAAGCGGAGCAACTGGAAGCTGAGTACTGGGGGGTTAGTAAGGATGACAATTCTGATGAGACTCATATGGTCTTGGAAACTGAATTAGAAGAAACCCTTTGTGATGTTGTTTATGATGGTTATCTAAATAACTTTTATTATCGTTGACTTTTCAGTAGGAATATTAGAATGGAAGGAAATCAACTTTTACAAATGGCATCAAAAGGAGTTTTGTTATACGATCGCTCTCATTGGGGATTAATTAAAATTACAGGTTCGGATCGCCTGCGCTACCTCCACAACCAAAGTACCAACGATTTTAATTCTTTGCAACCCGGAGAAGGAAGGGAAACAGTTTTCATTACTTCTACCGGACGAACCATCGATTTAGCTACTGCTTACGTGACAGAAGATGCTATTTTGGTGCTGGTTTCTCCCAACCGTCGTCAGCAACTTATGGAATTTTTAGATAAGTTTATCTTCCCCTTCGATCAGGTTGAATTGACCGATATATCAGCTGATTATACTGTATTTAATCTTATCGGTGCTCAAAGCGATACAACTTTGTCAAAATTAGGAGTAGAAATCATTAGCACTGAAGGTACTAACACCTTAGTAAATATAGCAGGGGCGGAAGTGCGGTTGGCAAAAGGTAGTGGTTTCGCTATTCCTGGTTATACTTTAATTATACCCCAAGATAAGGCAACAGCAGTAAGGGATATTATGAGAGAAAATGGCACCCAAGAGATAGGGGATCTCTCTTGGGAAATACTTCGCATTCACCAAGGAAGACCTTACCCAGATCGGGAACTGACAGAAGATTATAATCCCTTGGAAGCAGGTTTATGGCGCTGCATTTCTTTTGAGAAAGGGTGTTATATCGGTCAGGAAACTATTGCTCGTTTAAATACCTATCAAGGGGTGAAGCAGAGACTGTGGGGAGTGAAATTTCATGAAGAGGTGACCGTAGGTACAAAAATCACATTAGATGGCAAGAAAGTGGGGATAATAACTAGCTATACAAAAACCGGGTCATTTGGTTTAGCCTACGTGCGCACCTTCGCTGGAGGTGCTGGTGATCAAGTCCAGGTGGGAGAAACCACCGCAGAATTAGTCTCCGTACCGTTTTTAACCCACGAATATTATCGTTAGTGGCGCGCAGGTTTCTTGGTAATAAGTATTTAGAAGGATATGGTTTCTACAATTGTTACCCAACCCGCAAAACTTTCCCTGGAGAGATTTCTGGAGTTACCAGAAACGGAACCTCCCAGGGAGTACATTGACGGAGTGATTACTCAAAAACCAATGCCCAAGGGAACCCACAGTCGTTTACAAGCCAAACTTGTTAGTGTCATTAACCAAATTTTCGAAGCTGAGAAGATTGCCTACGCTTTTCCGGAACTACGGTGTACCTTTGGGGGACGATCCATTGTTTCTGACTTGGCAGTATTCACTTGGGACCGTATTCCTTTTACCAGTACTGGCAGAGTACCAGAGAACTTTGTGTTGCCCCCTGATTGGGCAATCGAATTTCTCTCTCCTGACCAAAGTCCTAACCTTGTCATCGGCAAACTTCTGCACTGTATCCAGCATGGTAGTTCCTTGGGTTGGTTTTTGGATCCGAACCATGAGAGTGTTTTGATTTTCCAAGGTGGCAAACAGCCTGAACTTTTGCGGGGTGACGCTCCTTTGTTGGTGCTTCCAGAACTTGATTTAGAGTTAACGGCAGCAGAGATTTATAGTTGGCTCATTTTGAACCGAACCTAGTAGCAAATACACCATTTCATTGCTCACTGTTGGTGGATTCTTCAATAACTTCCTTCCTCTTAGCAGCCATTTGTTGGATTTGGTCTTTATACTCTGGGGGAGCGAGGCTTAAAGCCTTATTAAATAAGGGTTTTGCTTCCTCCTCTTTTCCTTGCTCTACCAAAATCATTGCCTTAGCGAGAAGGGGACGAAAATCCTGTGGATTGCTCTCAATTCCTTGGTCATAAACAGCGATCGCTTCGGGATAGCGTTTTTGACTGGCGTATATTTGACCGAGCAATAACTGTAATCCAGTAATCTTTCCGGTGTCTGATTCCTCTGAATTGGATCGTACCTCCGAAGACAGGGTATCTTCTACCAAACTGATGGCTGCTTGGGGACGGTCTTGTTTTAAGAGTAAATTTACCATTCCTACTATAGCATTTATATTTGCAGGATCGGAAGCTAAAACAGTGCGATAGTTATCAGCTGCTGACTCCTCTTCTCCAACTTGTTCTTGTGCTTGGGCTAGTAAAATTCGGTAGTCTGGTTGGTTTGGATTGAGATCCGCTAACTTTTCTAAAGGAGCGAGGCCACCAGTAATATCTCCCAGCTTCAATTTGCTCTCCAGCAGTCCTTGCAAGGCAGTCTGGTTCTCTGGTTCCCTTTCCAATACCAGTTGGTAACCTTTAGCCTGAGTTGCCAATTCTACTTGGGTTGAGGTCTCTTCAGTTTTTATCTGGGATCCATATCTCCCGGTAACACTACTCAGTACAGGCAGTATTGAAAAGCTGAGCAATGCTAAGATAGCCAGTACTATGACAACATATAACCAGCGATTGCGTTTAGTTTGAGATTCTTTCATATTTTCCTTACTGGGGTTCTTGAGCTAAAAAAGACCTATCTTTAGGTAGAGAAGCCACTGGTTCCGTGAGGGTAAACTTTCCAGCCATGATCCATTGCTTTAATTCTAGGGCTACTTGTCGCGATAAAAAGATGCTAGCTACTTGAGCAACTCGCACGGTTTTACCCTCTATGGTAATGGAACCGCTTTTTAGTTGTTTGTAACTCACTAAACCGAAAGTGGGGCGAACCCGACGGGGAATAGAGAAATCTATCACCGGAGCTACAATATCTTGGTCTTGTACTGCGCAGCGTTGCACCACTTCTTCCCTCAATACTGGTAGGGGTATTCCTACTCCTAACATTAGAGAAGGACCATAGTTCTTAAAGTAGCACCCCCGCACCCAACGGGAATTCATTTCTTTAGCATCTCCAATCAAAGCTAGAGTTGCAGCAGGTCCGATGGGAGTGCGATTGGGTAAGCGTTTTTGCTCTGGGTTGTGCTGGGTACCTTCCCAAGCAACATAACCAATAGCTCCTCCGAGAAATATGCGACTACCAATACCAATTAGTTCTAAATCTGGGTCGTTCATCAGGGGTGAAATTGCCCCTAGGTTGGAGTAGACAGCATTCCCCAGTTGGGGTTGCAGGGGTCCGAGATAGGTATATAAAGGGCGATCGCCTCCGTTTACCCCAACGATGAAATTTTGATGGAGATTGCGGGGATTAAATAAATAAAATTGATTAATCCTCTCTTTGGTGATGGTGGTTTCTAAAGAAGCTCGGGGATAACAGTCAGTCACTTGTCCTATGGCCCGCAGATGGACTGGCTTTCCCACTATTAGGTCTTCGATGACGTGACCGCCCCCCCTTTCACTTTCGGTCTCTGTCATCATGGTGGCCCCCAGATACAAGTCTACGGCTCCCAAACCGGGATAGGCAGGAACGTCGTCCAGCCAGCACTGACGAATTTTAATCGGCGGATCTGGATGTCCTAAATTGAGGATTGCCCCAGAAGATTCCATGGGCTCGAAGGTACCTGTAGAAATGACATCTACTTCTTTAGATGCCTGAGATATGCCTATTTCTTCTACTTTTGCTTTTAATTCTTCTACCGTCCAGACTACTACCGAACCCTTCTCTATCTTATCATTAATTTCTGCTATTGTATGCATAGAGCTAACTTATTTACATATAGGCAAAAAATTTAGTTCACTTAATATCACTAATATCCCATTTATCAAAAATATCTTTGATTATTAACTCTTTGAGCCATACTTGCCCGACAACAGTCAGAGGGAGGGCGAGAAACAGTCCCAGAAAGCCGAAGAAGGTAGCGAAAAATACCTGTGCCAGTAAAGTAATAGCTGGGAGAAGGGATACTTGCTGTGCCATAACTAAGGGGGTGAGGATGTTCCCTTCTACTTGCTGAATGCCAATGTAGAGGAGCAGAACTGCCCATGCTTTCAAAGGTTGCTCCAACAAGGCGATCGCCATGGGAGGAACTACGCTTAAAGTAGGTCCAATGTTGGGAATAAAAGCCAGGATACCTGCTAGCATTGCTTGGGAGAGAGCGAGAGGGATTCCCAGGATGAGCAGACCAATAAAACTCAGTGTTGTTACTACTACTATATTAAACAAAAGACCTTTTAGCCAGCCTTGTAATGCATCATCGCAAAGTTCAAGGATTTGATTGATTCGGCGACGATAAAAGGAGGGGAATAAGCGGATAAACCCACGACGATAAGGCTGAGGATCCGCCAGGAGCATGAGGGTTATAATTAACAAGAACAGTACATTTAAGATTACCCCCACTCCACCGGAGAAAAAGCTCCAACCTTGGTTTAGGAGTTCGTTAAGGAGGGGTTGAATCTGCTCAAAAATCTGTTGATTCAAGTCTGGGAAAGCATTTTGCCAGGCTGGAGTCAGACTATCTTTCACTTCATTGAGCCAATTAATTAGCTGTTCTATCCCTTCGGGAACCAACAGGGCTAACTCTTCAAACTGACTAACAAAGGGGGGTACAATGAGCCAGAAAAAGCCCCACAAAAAGATAAAGAAGACGAAAATTGTCAGGAATACGGCGTAACCCCGCTTTATCCTACCCCCCCACCTGAAGCTACTAGCTAATTTATCGCCCCACCTTTGGAATTGCTTCACCAGAAGATTGAGAGCATTGGCGAGGATTACTGCTGTAAAGAGCAGTAATACCAGTTGCCGAATTTGCCAGAGAATGGCTAGGGAAATGACTAAAGCTACAAAGCCAATCCATTTGCCGAAATTCACAACTGTCCATCTCCTAGTTATAATTGCCATATCGCCACCAGAGTGCCAAACCCACCATAACAGGAAGTGCAGCAACACCCAGGGCCGCATTCCCTATTGTCGGGGCAATCTTCAGGATTGGATCGCTGTAATGTATGCCAAGGGCTAACACAGTGGAGAGCAATAAGACTTTGCCAATAAATTTAATAGTTAGAATCATTACTCTTGCGCTCCTCAGAGTTTACCCAAGTTTGTGTTTGATAAATGCCACTAATTGACTTACCTGTTTTTTGAGCACTTCCATCTCCCGCTCTAGTTTGGCAACTTTTTCATTCAGGACTTGAATTTCCTCAGTCTTGGAGCTAGTAGTTGAGGGTGCAGGCATTTCAGCGGGTCGCTTCTTCGCCTTGGTCATGGCCTCCCTAATGGCACCATGGAGCTGTTTTTGGTCGAAGGGTTTCTCGACAAAGGCAAAATACTGGAAAGGTTCGGGCAATTTGTCTGTCACCTCTTCTTTGCGTCCCGACATTATCACTAAAGGAATTGACCTCAGTCCCGGTTCCTTTTGAATTTCTTGATAGACTTCCCAGCCATTCATTTTTGGCAGCAGGAAATCCAGCATGATTAAGTTGGGATTTTCGCTGCGGAGCAAATTTAATCCTTGGACACCGTCTTTAGCTTCCAGAAGGTCAAAGTTCCCTTCCGGTAACATTTCTTTGACACGCATCCTAATGACCATACTGTCATCAATGACTAGGATTTTGTGATTTGTGGACACGACTTACTCCTTAGAGAGGTAATTATTTTGGTGGTAGTTTATTCTTTCCTATTGGTATAATGGTAGTATAAACCTATCCCAAACACCACCCAACCCCAATGAAGGAAACCAGGTCTCCTCTCCCCCCCTGGCTCAGACGTACCCTTGGTACAGCTTTAGAACTGGCTCCTGTGCAGCAGATTATCAAACAACGGGGAATTCACACTATTTGTGAGGAAGGGCGGTGTCCCAATCGAGGGGAGTGTTACGCCAACAAAACAGCTACTTTTTTGCTCATGGGTCCTACTTGTACCCGTTCTTGTGCTTTTTGTCAAGTAGATAAAGGTCATGCACCCATGTCCTTAGACCCCTCGGAACCACAAAAGATAGCTGAGGCTGTGCAATTGTTGGGTTTGGACTATGTAGTTCTTACTTCCGTAGCTCGGGATGACCTGCCCGATGGTGGTGCGGGTTGGTTTGTGAAGGTGATGAGTGCTATTCGTCGGGTACACCCCGCAGTGGAGATTGAGGTCTTGACACCAGACTTTTGGAGTGGTAAGGAAGCAGAAATGCAGCAAAGGGAGCGGGTAGCTACGGTGGTTCAAGGGAACCCTGTTTGTTATAATCATAATATCGAAACCGTGCCTCGACTCCAAGGGGCGGTTAGACGGGGGGCGAACTATGAGCGCTCTATCAGCGTCTTGGCTTTAGTGAAGGAAATCAATCCAACTATAGCTACTAAATCTGGTTTAATGTTAGGACATGGGGAAACAGAAGGGGAGATAGTGAAAGCTATGAAGGACTTGCGGGCTGTAGGTTGTGATAGAATAACTCTAGGACAGTATCTGCGTCCTAGTTTAGCTCACCGAGCGGTGCAGAAGTATTGGACTCCAGCAGAGTTTGATCGCTTGGGGGAAATGGCTCTCTCCATGGGATTTACTTCGGTGCGATCTGGTCCCCTGGTACGGAGTTCCTATCATGCTCATACCTCTGCGCCCTCTGCGCCTCTGCGTGAAACAAAAATCCAAAGATGATGGCTAAGATTCTGGACCCAGAAAGTAACTATACCTTCCGCTCGTTTTTCGAGTTACCCAACGATCCTGATGAGATATTGGCAGAGTTTGGCTATAGCTACACTCAAGGGCGACTCTCTTTACCAAAAACGGCGAAGCCTTTACCGGGGTTCGAGGATTTAAAGGGGCAAATCGAAGCAACGTTGCCTTATGTGCAACTGACGAGCGAAGTGGCGAAACGGGAAGTTTTGGTAGCTCCGGTGCTGCTGCGGGTGGCAACCATCTGCCGTCAGGTGTTGCGGTTTGAATATCCCCTTAAGGTGAATAATTGGCTTCAGGGTACCTTGGATTATTTAATTCGGGGGGAACAACAAGTAGTGGTTGTAGAGGCGAAGCGGGACGATCTAACCCGTGGCTTTACCCAGTTGGCGGTGCAAACCATTGCCCTGTCCATGTTAGAAAATGCGCCACGGTTGATTTATGGGGCAGTGACTATGGGCAATTTTTGGGTTTTTGGTTGTCTGGATCAGGAGACGAAGGGAGTGACTCAGGATATTGGCGGTTATCAGGTGCCAGATGATGTGGAAGATTTAGTGCGGGTTTTGGTGGGTATTTTAGAGGGTGCCTAATTATAATATACTATCAAGGTACGTGATAACTGATAAGATGGGTTGGCAATTTTGGATTGATCGAGGCGGAACTTTTACCGATATTGTGGCACAAGATCCAGAGGGTGGCTTAGTGGTTCATAAACTGCTTTCGGAAAACCCGGAAGAGTATGAAGATGCTGCTTTGCAAGGTATTCGGGAAGTAATGGGGATACCTCTGGATACTCCTATTCCTACAACAGAAATTGACGCTATTAAAATGGGAACCACAGTGGGGACCAATGCTTTGTTGGAGAGGAAAGGGGAACGGGTGGTTCTCGTTATTACCCGAGGTTTTGGGGAGGCACTGCGTATTGGTTATCAAAATCGTCCCGATATTTTTGCTCAAAAGATAATCTTACCCCAAATGCTCTACGAACGGGTAATTGAAGTGGAAGAACGGTGCGATGCAAAGGGAAAGATACTGATTCCTTTAAATATAGCCCAAGTTAAAGGAGATTTACTAGCAGCATATCATGCAGGGATTCCCAGTTGTGCTATTGTTTTAATGCATGGTTATCGCTATCCCCACCATGAAGAACAAATAGAGGCGATCGCCAGAAAAATAGGTTTTCACCACATCTCCGTTTCCCACAAAGTTAGTCCTTCCATGAAATTAGTTAGTCGGGGGGATACTACTGTGGTGGATGCTTATTTATCTCCTATCCTCCGTCGTTACGTAAACCTTGTCCAAACCCAATTGGATCAGACCAAATTAATGTTTATGCAGTCTAACGGTGGGTTGGTGGAAGCTAACGCTTTTCAAGGTAAAGATAGTATTTTATCTGGTCCTGCTGGGGGCATTGTAGGGGCGGTGAAAACCAGTGATAGAGCGGGATTGAAGAAAATTATTACTTTTGATATGGGGGGGACATCTACTGACGTGGCTCACTATGGAGGGGAGTATGAAAGAAGTTTGGAGACGGAAATCGCCGGAGTTCGTCTCCGCACCCCCATGATGTCTATTCACACTGTTGCTGCTGGGGGGGGTTCTATCCTGGAATTTGACGGTGCTCGGTATCGGGTTGGACCGGAATCAGCGGGGGCAAATCCTGGTCCTGCTTGCTATGGAAAGGGTGGTCCTTTAACTGTCACTGATTGTAACGTGATGGTGGGGAAATTGCAACCAGAATTCTTTGGCAATTTGCCTTTGGATAAAGAGGTGGTTAGGGAGAAATTTACCCAACTTACTACTGAGATTAAAGATAATCGTACCCCGGAACAAGTAGCAACGGGATTTTTGACCATCGCTGTGGAAAAAATGGCTAATGCTATTAAAAAAGTATCTCTTCAAAGGGGTTATGATGTTACTGAATATACTCTTTGCTGTTTCGGTGGTGCTGGGGGACAGCACGCTTGTTTAATTGCCGATGCTTTGGGTATAAAACGGGTATTTTTACATCCCTATGCTGGGGTTTTGTCTGCTTATGGTATCGGTTTGGCTGATAGGCGCATTCTGCGACAACAAGCAGTGGAAGCTGTTTTAACTTCTGCCTTGATTCCCCATTTAGATAATATTTTAGGACAATTAATTAAAAAATGTCAAGATGAATTAAAGGAAACAAGGGAAATTATCATCCGACGTCAAGTATATCTCAAGTATGAGGGAACTGATAGCACTATTTTGGTTAATTTTGGGGATGTTGGGGGAATGAAACAGCAATTTGAAGCCCTACGTCAGCAGCGTTATGGTTTTATTGTCCCGGAAAAGCAATTAATTGTGGCAGAAGTTGGGGTAGAGTTAATTTGTCCTACTCCTATTCCCCCAGAAGGTATAATAGAAACTAGGGAAAGAAAGCTGGAACCAGTGGGAAGGGTTTCTATGTATACTGGAAATAAATGGTGGGATACTCCTGTATTCTACCGAGAAAAGTTGCAAGATGGGGATGTTATTGCGGGTCCAGCTATTATTGTTGAAGAGACAGGTACTAATATTATTGAACCTGGTTGGGAAGGGGTGGTTTCTCAGGGGAATTATTTGTTCTTAATTGCGAAGCTTTGCGTAAGCAACCGCGTAAGCGTCCCGCCAAAGGCGTCCCGATCCTTCACGCAGATTAACGCGGAAAAAGGGATGGATGAAGGAAAAAGGGATCCTGTCTTGTTGGAGATATTCAATAATCTGTTTCGTTCCATTGCTGAACAAATGGGGACAACTTTACAAAATACCAGTTATTCGGTTAATATTAAGGAACGGTTGGATTTTTCCTGTGCTATCTTTGATGAGGAAGGTAAATTAGTGGCCAATGCACCCCATATTCCTGTTCATCTTGGTTCCATGAGTCACAGTGTCCGTAGCTTAATTGCTGCTGTGGGGGAGGGGATGAAACCGGGGGATGTTTATATTGCTAATAACCCTTATAACGGGGGGACTCACTTACCAGATATTACAGCGATCGCCCCTGTTTTTATCAAAAATAAATCTCAGCCTCTTTTTTACGTGGCTTCTCGGGGACACCACGCTGATATTGGGGGTATTACTCCCGGTTCTATGGCTCCTCATAGTAAGATTATAACGGAAGAAGGGATTTTAATCGATAATTTTCAGTTGGTGGCAGGGAGAAATTGGCGGGGAAAAGAATTGGTAGCATTGTTGGAGGGGGGAGAGTATCCTGTACGGAATAGTGGGCAAAATTTGGCGGATTTACAAGCTCAAATCGCTGCTAATGAGAAGGGAATGAGAGAGTTGGAGTCTATGGTGGAGTATTATGGGGAAAAGACTGTTAAAGCTTATATGAGTTACGTACAAGATAATGCTTCCGAATGCGTGGTTCGAGCGATATCTGGTTTGGAAGATGGTAGTTTTAGTTGTGAGTTGGATCAGGGGGGTAAGATTTTTGTTACAATCACAATCAATAAGGAAAAGAATAGGGTTAAGATAGATTTTACCGGTACTTCTGGTCAACTTGAGAGTAATTTTAATGCTCCCGCAGCAGTTTGTCAAGCAGCAGTTTTATACGTGTTCCGCACTTTGGTTCATGATGATATTCCCTTGAATGAAGGTTGTTTGCGACCATTGGATATTATTATACCCCCTGGGTCCATGTTAAATCCCCAGTATCCCGCAGCAGTAGTAGCTGGGAATGTGGAAACTTCCCAAAAAATAACTAACTGCCTTTATGGGGCGTTGGGAATAATGGCTGCTAGTCAGGGGACTATGAATAATTTTACCTTTGGGAACGAGGAATATCAATATTACGAAACCATTTGTGGTGGTTCGGGGGCGGGGGTTGATTTTGACGGTACAAACGCTGTGCAAACCCATATGACTAACTCTCGTCTTACGGATCCGGAGGTGTTGGAATGGCGTTTTCCTGTACTTTTAGAAAGTTTTGCTATTCGTCCCCATAGTGGGGGGAAAGGATGTTATAAAGGTGGGAATGGTACAGTGCGCCGGATTCGTTTTTTAGAGGCTATGACTGGGAGTATTTTAGCCGATAGCCGAGTTATGGCTCCCTTTGGTTTAAAAGGGGGTAGTGCAGGGGCTGTGGGGAAAAATTGGGTGGAAAGAAAAGATGGTACTGTGGTAGAATTGGGTGGTACGGCTACAGTTGAAATGGAACCAGGTGATACTTTCGTTATTGCTACCCCAGGAGGTGGAGGATATGGCAGTTAGCACGTACCTTGACAGTGGATGGTATTAAACCGCAGAGGCGCAGAGGGCGCAGAGTAAAGAGAAGAGAGGTAGGGTGCCGTCGATGACGCCACCGAACAACGCTATAAAACCCACCCCGATTATTCATCCCCGATTATTCATCAAGGATATTTTTTGTACGGATTATTTATTAAATGGTTAATAGCTGTGCTAAAATTATTACTATAGATTTGGTAATGGTCACTGAAAGGAGGTATCGTGACAACAACATTAAGTCGCCCCGACTATAGCTGGCTGGCTGGGAATGACCGTCTCAAGAACCTATCTGGTCAATTACTGGGTGCTCATATTGCCCATGCAGGACTGAATTATGTTTTGGGCGGGAGCAACCACCATTTCCGAGGTGGGTCGCTTTGTACCGTCTTTGCCTATGTCAGACACAAGGATTTGTTTTGCTACCCCACCTAGCTACTTTGGGCTTTGGTTTGGGTTCTGGGGGAGTTATCGTGGATACCTATCCCTATTTTGTGATTGGTATGTTGCACCTAGCAGCATCGGCTGTTTTAGGTGCAGGGGGTCTCTTTCATACTTTTATCGGTCCGGCAATCTTGAAAGATGGAGCTGGAAGGACTGCTAAGTTCCATTATGAATGGAGCGATCCGAAGAAGTTGGGCTTTATCTTGGGACATCACCTGATTTTTTTAGGAGTGGCTGCTTTACTATTTGTAGGAAAAGCCACGGTATTTGGAGGGATTTATGACCCGGTCGTGGGAGATGTTCGGCTGATAACTAATCCAACTTTGAATCCATTTACCATTTTCGGTTATCTTTTTGGTTTGGTGAATGGGAATTGGAATTCTTTAGGAATGGCTGCTGTTAGCAATTTAGAGGATGTTATTGGGGGTCATATTTGGGTTGGGGTGATGTGTATTGCTGGTGGTGCATGGCACATTACCACAGAACCTTTTGACTGGGCGAAGCAATTTTTCCTCTTTAAAGCAGATGCTATTCTTTCTTATAGTTTGGCAGGTTTGGCATTGATGACTTTTACTTCTGTTTACTTTTTCGCCTTTAATACAACAGTTTTTCCAACGGAATTCTACGGTACAAGTCGAGATGGTTCTGTAGGGATTCAGTTTGGATTGTGCGTCACTTTTTTAATCGGACACATTTGGCATGCTTTTAAGGCTAAATCCCCCACAGGAGTTTTGCAGACCCAGGATAAGTTTTCCGCTTTTGTGGCAGGGTTTGGAGTCCTTGGTGTGGTGGCGATCGCCTTGGGGTTACTGTCAGCTTAAAATTTGAAGATTAAATCGCTGGTGGGTGGGCATTGCCCACCTTGCTATCTCGACATTATACCACACAAGAGCCAAAATAAAAGATAAGTTTTCTTTATATGCCGAATAAATAAATACTTCGTTACACCCCTTGACATTTCTTAAAAAAGCAGTTATATTAGAAATGTAATCGGAACCTCGATAATTTAATAGCACTTTTAAGAACATGACAACTACCCTGCAACAGCGCGAGAGCGCCTCAGCATGGGAGCAGTTCTGCCAGTGGATCACCAGCACCGACAACCGTCTCTATGTAGGCTGGTTTGGTGTCCTCATGATTCCCTGCCTGCTCACTGCAACCACCTGCTTCATCATCGCTTTCATCGCTGCTCCCCCTGTGGACATTGATGGTATCCGCGAGCCTGTAGCCGGTTCCTTGCTCTACGGCAACAACATCATCTCCGGTGCAGTTGTGCCCTCCTCCAACGCTATTGGTCTGCACTTCTATCCCATTTGGGAAGCAGCCTCCTTGGATGAGTGGCTCTACAACGGCGGTCCTTACCAGCTCGTTGTTTTCCACTTCCTCATTGGCGTATTCTGCTACATGGGTCGTCAGTGGGAACTGAGCTACCGCTTGGGAATGCGTCCTTGGATTTGCGTGGCTTACAGCGCTCCTGTAGCTGCTGCCACCTCTGTATTCCTCATCTACCCCATCGGACAAGGTTCCTTCTCTGATGGAATGCCTTTGGGAATCAGCGGCACCTTCAACTTCATGTTCGTGTTCCAAGCAGAGCACAACATCCTCATGCACCCCTTCCATATGTTGGGAGTAGCTGGTGTATTTGGTGGTTCTCTGTTCAGCGCAATGCACGGTTCTTTGGTAACTTCCTCCTTAGTGCGGGAAACCACCGAAACCGAATCTCAGAACTACGGCTATAAGTTTGGTCAAGAAGAAGAGACCTACAATATCGTTGCCGCTCACGGCTACTTCGGTCGTCTTATCTTCCAATATGCTTCCTTCAACAACAGCCGTTCCTTGCACTTCTTCTTGGGTGCATGGCCAGTAGTTGGTATTTGGTTCACTGCTATGGGTATCAGCACCATGGCTTTCAACCTGAACGGTTTCAACTTCAACCAGTCTATTCTTGACTCACAAGGTCATGTAATCGGTACCTGGGCTGACGTTCTGAACCGGGCTAACCTGGGTTTTGAAGTAATGCACGAGCGGAATGCTCACAACTTCCCCTTAGATTTGGCTGCTGGTGAGGCTGCTCCTGTAGCTCTCACTGCTCCTGCTATCCACGGGTAATAATCAGTTACCGGGTGACTGGAATGCTTAAAAAAGCGTCCTCCAATTTTGGGGGGCGTTTTTTTTTTGATTGAACCACAGAGGCGCAGAGGGCGCAGAGGAGGATAAGAGAGGGGAAACAGTACAATAGTTAAAAAGCGCGATCGCCGGAGAGATTGAATTATGACTCGAGCCGTCGTTATAAATGAACCTCCTGAAATTGAACGTCTGTGCACTTTCCAAGAATATCTGGATTATGTTGGAGAACCGGATGTTCGCTATGAATTAGTTAGGGGGAAACTCCTACCAATGGCAGCTTCTACTCATTTACATACCAATATTTGCAAGTTTTTGCTCTACAAGTTCCAGCGCTATTTTGCTGCTGGAAACTTGGATTTGGTGGCGAACGCTTTGGCTACGGGTGTGCTTTGGTGAAGAAAATACATCTCGAATTCCTGATTTGGTAGTATGTAGCCAAACTGTTTGGAAGTTCTTCATCGCCCCGGGGCTGGGGTTTTGGATTTTCCCGAAAAGCCGATTTTGGTGGTAGAAATTGTCAGCAGCAATCCCGGGATGATTATGTTATTAAACGCAATGAATATGAATTGGCGCAAATTGCCGAATATTGGATAGTGGATCCGAAAGAAAAACGAGTGAGGGTGTTTACTAATCCTAGTGATGAGGAAGGATATGATTGGGTAGATTTTCCGGAAGATACTTTTATTCTTTCTAGTCAGTTTCCTCAGTTGGTTTTGTCGGTGAAAGAACTGCTGAATCCTCCTTTGGTTGAGCAATTAATTAAGGAGGAACAGTCTAAAATCCAAACTTTGGCACAACGGGCTGAAAAGTTAGCACGGCTTTTGCGAGAAATGGGAGTCAACCCTGACACACTGTAGTAGTGACCAGACCTCGTAGGGTGGGCATCGCCCACCAACAAGGGTATATAAACCAGCGCCTTGTATCCTGCCTTTATGTAGTATAATTGTATTAATGTTACTTACCTTATAATTGTGTGGGTTACCAATGGGGTTTATTTGTCACTTTTTGTTGCGCGCTCTACGCCTTAGGATTTGATCAGCTTCCAGATAGGGAAATTTGGGAATATGGGAAAAGGGAAAATTTTCTCATTGTCACTAAGGATGCAGATTTTAGTGATCTGTCTTTATTGTGTGGTTTTCCGCCCAAGATTATCTGAATTCGAGGAGGAAACTGCAAGACAGCAGATATTGAGTCAATCCTACGAAGCCATTACGATGACATTGAAGCACTAAATCGCAGTGAAGCAGTCGGGGTGCTGACTTTGTTTTAGGGGTTGCGTTTACCCCTCACTCATGATGATAATTCCATTATTAATAGTACCATGACTAGATAGTTCAGCAGGTACCTAGACAGTTACAGAACAAATAATCACTAAAATTACAATCGTCATTCCCGTATTAAACGAAGCAGGGATGATTCAAACAACCTTACAGAGACTCTTAGATGAACCGGATATAGAAGTAATTGTTGTGGATGGAGGGAGTGAGGATAAGACAGTTGAATTAGCCAATTCAATGGGTGTTAAAGTAATTATATGCCCTGGGGGACGGGCTCGGCAAATGAATGCTGGGGCTGAAGCTGCCACGGGAGATATACTCTTATTTCTCCATGCTGATACCCAGTTACCGGATCGTTATCCAGCTATAGTTGAGGAAGTACTCCGTACCCCCCAAACCATTGCTGGTGCTTTTGAACTGAAAATTGATGGAAAAGAGCGCTCCCTGCGGTTAGTGGAAAGAATGGTAAATTGGCGATCGCGCTTTCTTTCTCTCCCCTACGGGGATCAAGCTATTTTCTTAAAAGTCTCAGTCTTTCAGGAAATGGGCGGTTTTCCCGATTTACCAATTATGGAAGATTTCGAGCTAATTTCCAGGCTGAAACGGCGAGGCAAAATCGCCATCGCCCACCTCCCCGTGCTCACTTCAGCTCGTCGCTGGCAAAGGTTAGGAGTATGGCGCACTGCTCTCATTAACCAACTAATAATTCTCGGCTACTTTCTCGGTGTTCCTCCTATTCAGCTAAAACGCTTGTATACTAAACAATAAAGTTTTTAGGCTTTACTAATTTTGTAGTTGTATGTTTTTGTTAAGAGAGCTTCGATTTTACCCAGATAATTCTTGACTTTCTTCCATCGCTGCGGATCTTCTTTCCACAGTTTTGCTTGATTCAAGCGACGGCTAATATTCTGGATTTGAACATTGGGGGTAGGGGTTGTGGAGGTAGTGTGTGTGTTCCGTTTTAGCTGGGCGATTTTTTCTCTGATTGCTACCAAAGAGAGGTTTTCATCAATGGCTTGCCATAATAGCTGGTTTCTTGCTTCTTCCTCTTTGAGAGAAGCCATGGCTTTAGCTTTAGTATAAGCTATTTTCCCTTGACGTAACACTTCTAAGATGTCTTGGGGTAAATTGAGCAAGGGGAGGCGATTACTGACAAAAGACTCCCAACTCATTAACCTTAATTCTTTAAAAACCTTCGTGACTGATTCTTTAGAAGCAGTATCTATCTCAGCGGTAACTTTGTGTTTGGCTTGATTTTGCAGTCGATACAGGAGAGAAACAACCTCCTTTACAGATAAACCAAGTCTAATGGATAATAAGGATATAATACCTTCTATTTCTTCTACGGGATTGAGATCTTCCCGTTGCAAGTTTTCGGTCAGAGAAATCAGGAGAGCTTCTTCATCGGTCAATTCCCTAATCGCCACCGGAACTTCAGTCCAACCAGCCTCTAGAGCAGCACGATAGCGTCTTTCACCTGCAACTAATTCATATTCGTTATCTTGAAGAGAAGGTTTTCTAAAATACCGTTCTGCTTCACAGACTCTGTTAGCTGTGCTAATGCCTCCGGGTCAAAATATCGTCGCGGCTGTTGTGCGGGTAGTTTAATGGCATTAATCGGTAAGGTAAGAGTGCTCTTGACTCTGCCATCAGTATTGGCCTTTGTTTTCATTCTTCTCATTTCAGTGTTTAGTCTCAATTCTATCAAAATCAGGCTAACGATAACGTTATGGGTAAATTAACTTATAGTAGTACCCTGACTGTAGTTGTACGTCATCGACGGCAGTGCTATAATATTGATGTTGACAGTCTGGGTTAACATCGGCTAAGATAAATAAAATTATCGGGTAAGTCAGAGGGATTTCTCCTATGGTATACCTTCCCACCATACCTTTTAATGAAATTAGTGCAATGATAGAACCGTTAAAAAAAGAAACTCTTATCGCTAATGCATATGATTCGGCAGAGGTTGATTTTAATCAGCTAGTGCCACGATATTTGGTACACAAGAAATTGCTAGAAAATGTCTACATTACTAGCATAAGACGGATAAGTCACACTGAGTACGTATGTGGTGCTATTATTCCTCAGTTACAACAACAGTTTCTCAGTGCCACCACAAAACCAACCGAAAACATTTTATTACTTAGTGAAATAGGTCGTCAGGTGGTACTTGCTTGCGCTCACCAGTCTGGTGTTTCCTTGGATTTTGCTTTTGTATTAAAACAATTTACTTCTGAACTGAAATCGCACAATTTATCGTTGCTACAAGACTGCATGATTAACGAAATCAAGATCCATGCGCTCATGGATAATAGTATAGATAGCAGTACATCGGAATATAGCAGTACATCGGAATTGAAATTTTTTGCTCGGGATAAGTTAATTGCGCGAAACAAGCTCGCTGAGAGTTGTATGCCCTACAAACGTTATAAACGGTTGCGCAATCTTGGTCGTCGAAAACAGTTTTCGCCAAAAGATAGTCTACCTCCCCTACCAGATCAGGTCAATTGGAAAGTACAGCAGGAGCGACGCCGTATTAAACCGCTTAATTCTAGCGTACTCGCAATCAGCAGCAATAGGACCAAAACGGTCTACGAAGCTACTCTAGTTGTAGATGAGCAAAACTTGTTTTTTTTCGATCACTATTGCGATCATGTACCTGGAATTTTGCTTTTTCAAGGCTTTAATGAATTAGCTAGTCGCTACTGTGCAGACTTGACTCCTAACTATGTCACGCAAGCAGAGTTGGATTTCTCCAAATTTGCCGAACTGAATTATCCAGTCAAATTAAGTGTAGTTGACTGTAATAGCATCAACCTTTTAAACAGCAGCATACAACTCCAAGCGACACAAAATAATCATCTGTTGGCTCAAGGGACTTTAAGAGTATCTAATTTGGAGGCAAGAAATGAGTAATGTTCAATCAAAAAAACAGTATGCCATGAAACAAATAAGCGGAAGTATACCTCTACTCTATGGCACGCTCTTGTTAGTTCTATTAGTTGTTTTGGGATATTGCAAACAAAGCAGTTGGGACGGAATAACATGGTGGCTTAACTGGGGGATCGTAATTATCTATTTACTTTGGATGTTTTCAGAGATGAATATAACCATAGGTGAAGTAGGTAAAGGTGGTAGTCAACAAGATAGTGGAACTTGTAAGGCTTACGCCATAGGTCGTGCTGCCTGCATTTTGTCTGCACTAGGTTTTTACCAGGGTTGTGGATACCCATAGGGATGGTAATATTTATTGGCGGCATTGGCTTACGACTTTACGCTTATCAGAATACTAGGCAACTTTTATTCCCATAGAGTGAGAATTGTGAGTAATCATCAAGTTATTTCTCATGTACCCTATTACTTAGTTCGTCATCCAGCTTACACAGGTATGCTGTTGGCGCACTGTGGTATACTAGTATTGTTTTTCAACTGGTATTGCTTAATAGCATTATTAGGTCTGTTGCTTCCAGCAATGATCCGTCGTATCAAGGTAGAGGAAGATCACCTTTACCAGTTACCAGGATACTTAGATTACGCTGAGTATCGCTGTAGATTGATACCCTATATTTGGTAGAAACTTAATTCGATGACAGCTTCCTTTACCTTAGTAGTTACAGGGGCAAGTGGTTTCGTGGGCAGCGCATTACTCCGTAGTATCGCTACACACATGCCAGATTTGCCGATCATAGCACTGGTACGTAGCAAAGCCGCCTGTAGACAAATAGTTAAACTACCAATTAATTTGACTTTGCGACATGGCAGTCTACAGCAGCTACCGAACGATTTCTTCCCGCAAACTCCTCATGTGTTAGTACATTTGGCTGTCAAACAGATTGATCGTGATAATCGTGGCTTTGAGGAAGTTAATATCGATGGCACGGGAAACTTGTTATCGCAAGTCAACAATCACACATTGGGAATTATTTACAATAGCTCACTGTCGGTTTATGGCGCGGGTCCTCAATGTGGTATCAATGAGTCGGTTCCTGTTAAGCCTCAAACTGCTTTATCCCTTAGCAAAGCTGCAACTGAGCAGTTAATACAAGAACATATGGCTGTCTACCATCGTTGGGCACTGCTATTGCGCCCGCGCTTTGTGTTAGGTCGAGGTGATCAATTTATATTGCCCAGCTTATTAAGTCTTAGCCGCAAAGGACTTAGTGTGGGTAGTGGGCAGCAGCGCTTCAGTATCATCGATGTAGATGACTACGCAGCAATTTTACTGCGTTTGACTCATCATATTGCCCAACAACCGAACTGTCCCCAACAGCAGTCATTAAATGTGGGATACCGCACGCCTGTTAGTTTTGCCGAGTTAATCGAAGCACTGCAAGAACGTTACTCTCTCCCAGAACCACGCACAACAATACCAGCTCCATTGTGGTTAATAAGTACTTTTATTCGGTTGCCAATACCAGCATTAAAAGATATTGCCAGAAAACTTTCGCTTATTGGAATAGACCACTACGCAGACATCAGTAGACTGGCTGCACTGGTGGGTGAAGATATAATCGGTCGCTCACCCCAAATAGCACTCAAACGCGCCGTGACTGCATTGTTTTCCCGTGAAAACCAATTAGATACTAGAGAATAAAAGGATGAACTCAATCATATTTAACCATAAATTATTAACGGAAGAGGCAGTTGGTGGAAAATTTGCTAAACAAGCGGTTATGAAAGCGGCTAATATTCCAGTTCCTCCTTTTTTCTGCCTCAGCAAAGCTTTTTATGATCTTATATTTGTCTCGTTGAAACCACAAATAGAAGATATTTTGGCAGCAGTAGATTTTACTAGCCAACAAAGCATCCAAGATGCAGCCGACGCTATTCAACAACTATTCCTCACCTTCACCTTAAATAAGGAACAGCAGCAACAAATTCTGAATGGGTTCGATAAACTGTTCAATGCTGATACCTTAGTTTCCGTGCGTGCCTCAATTGTAGGTTCCAAAAAAGAAGAAAGTGAAGACTCTGCGACTAATCCATTTGCTGGTATGAGCGAGAGTTTTCTCTATGTGCCTCGCGCTCAAGTGTGCGATCGGGTAAAACACTGTTGGGCATCTGGGTTTTCTCAAGAATCCTTGCTCTATCGTCATTCTCAAGGTATGGATTTGATGGGCTTTAGTGTTGCGGTTGGTGTGCAACAGATGGTTATGGGCGAACGCTCTTTTGTGATATTTACCTGCGACCCGAAAACAGCGGCTAAAGATATTATTATCATAGCTGGCTACGGTATTGGGGAAGGTGTCGTACAAGAACAAGTAGGGGTAGACCATTACTTTATCAACCAAAAAAGTGGCAAAATTCAGCGTACCATTGCTGAAAAACGAGATAAACTCACAATTGATTCGGTAAAGGGTTACAGTATGAAACGCGCCCTGGTGCCGTCAGAACTACAAAATACTCCTTGTTTAGAAGATAGTGAACTCTACTGCCTTAGAGAATACAGTCAGCGTATCGAAAAATTATTCAACATCCCACAGGATATTGAAGGCACTTTGACTACTGATGGCAAATTTTACTTTTTACAATCCCGTCCTATCGCCTTAGAATACCAACGTCAGCAGGTGTGGAGTAATGCCAATGTCACAGAAAGTTTTCCTGGGGTGACCACCACGTTGACCTATTCATTTGCGCGTTATTTCTACCGAGTGATTTTCTATGACCTGTATCGAAGACTAGGCGTTACTAGTAAAACATTAATACGCAACTTTGAGCCTCTAGATAAAATGATTGGCTTTTTGGGGGGTCATATTTACTACTGTTTAAATTCTTTCTATCTGTTGCATCAGCAAACTCCTTTATTTCCCATTTTTCGCGAACATTGGGAAAAAATGATTGGGCTAAACAGCTCTTATCAAACTCACTCCAGTAGCTATCTAGACCAATTGTGGAACAAGATTAAAAGTAAGGTCCTGTTTTTGATCTATGCTATTTATACTTTTGTCGATTACTTGAATCACGATCGCAAGATAGCAAGTTTTCACCGTTGGTGGGAAAATCTGATGGCTCCGTTACGGGAGCGAAATTTCAATAACGACGATCCTCTTAGTGCGATCGCTCAGTTCAATTATATTTGGGCAGAAGTAGGAGAAAACTGGGGGGTAACCCTGACCAACGATGCCTATATGATTCCGCTTTATGGCTGGGTAGAAAACCTATTTAGTAGATGGCATTTGAGCGATTCTAACCCAAGTCTGTTGAGCAATTTACTTTGTGGTGACGAACAATTACTTAGCGTAGAAATTCTACTGTCGGTAGTTAATTTGGCTGAGGAGGTACGAAATACCCCCGATCTGCTCGAAAAGTTTTCTTCTCTCGATGAGAACACTCTCTGGCATTATCACCGCGAGAATCGATTACCGAAAGTTTTCAGCGAAGCTGTTGACAAGCATCTTTACTATTTTGGAGATCGGGGCTTACAAGAATTGAAGTTGGAAGTTCCTAGTACACGCGATAATCCACAGATTCTAATGCGCTCAATTAAACAGTTTACCCAACAGTCTATTACCGTATCTAATATTAGAAAACACGAAGTTGAGGTGCGCCTGGCTGCTGATCGAGAACTTGCGGACAAATTGGCGAATCAGCCACTTAAACGTTGGATAGTACGTTTCTTGCTGTCGCGCCTGCGTAAGTTAATTAGCTATCGAGAAAATTCCCGCTATTGTCGTAGTGAATTGTTTGGGATCAGTAAAAAAATCTTTAAAGCACTAGCTGTTTACTTGGTGCAACAAGACGTACTAAACCAGCATGACGATATTTACCATCTCACCAAAGAAGAAATTTTTGGCTATATTGACGGTACTGGCGTTACCGAAAACCTTGCTGCTCTTGCCGCCTTGCGCCGCGAAGAATACGAGCAAAATTGTCACCGAGAAGTCCGAGAAAACATCACTACGCTCGGTCCAGTACGCGCCAACGATCTGTTTGTCAAAAAGATCGATCAGAACCAAGATCGTCAACTGAAAGGACTGGGTTCTAGTGCTGGCAAAGCACGTGGAGTAGCCTGTTACCGATATTGCCGATAATACAATTTTAGTAGCAAGAGAAACCGATCCAGGTTGGCTGTTTTTGATGCTAGCAGCAAAAGGCATCATCGTGGAAAGAGGTAGTATGCTTTCTCATACAGCAATCACTGGACGTAAGCTTGGTATCCCTACAGTGGTAGCTCTATCCAATGCTACTACACGAATTCCTGACGGAGCTTTAATTGAAATAGATGGTTCCACTGGTCAAGTGAAATTGCTTAAAACTGTTTAAAGGAGAATCCATATGTCTCAACCGTTTGAAGTCTCAGTCAATACCGACAGTTTTTGTGACAAACTACGCTTGTTTACTAATGCAGTGTATAAACCCAAATTTCATCTTACCTTTGCCCTCTTGTGGGCACTTTCTCTACAGGGAGCCTTCTTTTCCCTTGCAGATCAAAAGCTTTCATTGGCTTCTTGGTTTGATGGAGTAATAGTGAGTTTTCACTTCTTTTTAATGTTTTTCTTTCTGCGTATTGTAGATGAAATCAAAGACTATGATTACGATAAGCAATTTAAGCCCAACCGTCCCCTGGTTAATGGTACTGTAAATTTTACAGATGCCAAACGCTTTGCTGGGCTAATAGCTGCTTGCATCTTAATGATCAACTTGTTTCTAGATTGGCGTTTGGCATTATTGGCACTGGTTAATATGCTTTATGGCATATTCTTACTTTATTTAGAGCGTTGGTCGCAGCCTGTACGTGATAGTACTGTGCTAAATTTGATAATTACCTTTCCTGTCAGCGCAGTGCTAAATGTTTATGCCCTATTGTTTTTTATCTGGCAAGACCAACTTTCATACATAGGCAGTATGAACTGGACAATCTTTGCCTATATTTGTGCGTTTTTGCACTTTGATGTAGGACGCAAAACTATCTGGCCCCATCTGACAAAGCCAGGTGAACAGCTCTATTCTCATGAAATTGGCGGTATAGGATCGGCTCTGTTGGCATTGGTGCTGGCTTTTGCTGCCTGTGGCGTACCTTGGCTGCTATGTCAGCCTTGGCAAAACAACGGTTTACAAGCAGTTATTGGTTGGTCGCTGCTGCTGCCTTTGGTTGTATCTATTGCAGGCTCTATAAAATTTACCTATACCCGTGATAGACGCTATGAGCCGCGACCATTTTATGTGATATTTCTCACCCTTTACTATTTTGTTCAACTAGCCAACGGGTATAAAGCGATCGCTTTTTATTGAACCTCAAAAATAACAGACTGGAGTTTAGACTAAATATGAGGAGTCACAAGAGTATGTGGAGGAGTTAGAGCGTTTGCTTGATGAAGAAATAAAAAATAATTCAGAACTTAGCAGACGTAACTGCTGCTGGAGGATATGACTTCCCTTCAGGAAGTGCTAAACTAACTGATGATTTAGAGGACTATAGCACGTCTAAATCATTTGTGTAAATATATCCTCTTGTGATGGTGTAGGGGCCACCCGGCAATCGCCCTCCCAGGTGTATAATTCATTTAGGCTCGCTATATATCAGTGATACACTTGTGAGTAAAATTGAGGAAAATATTAAATAATTTGGTAGTGCCCCAGATGTAATGATGATGGCTCGACGCTGTAGGGATTGAAGCTGCAAATATCATTACTTGTGGAGGACTACCAAGAATTTGACGTTGACACAGTAGTTGTAATTGGTCATACGGATGGACAAGCTGTGAGTGGTAGTTCCAGTAACCTGGATGTTCTAGTGGAAAGGGTTGCTGCTGGGAGTGAATCTGTAACGGAATTAACCCCAGGTTCTAATGCTGATCTAGGGCTTATGAGAGCTTTAGCAGTTGTCAGAAAATTACAAGACATTCAAAAGTCCGATGGTCGTCTCAAAGGTCTTGACCCACGGAAGGGTTTTCGGGTTTATTCTGCTGATCAGTTAACCTTAAAGAATGGAGAATTTGCCCAACCTGATCCAAATCCTAATCAAGATCGGCGACGTATCGAGATCCGTTTTACCAAATCTGAGTGAGGTTAAGTCCGACAACGTCAGCATTGTATAACGCAGGTGTGAGAAAAGGATAAAGGCTCTGCTGCTGTCCCGCCCAGCTTAGAATTGCTGGCTCATACGGGAAGTCCACCTACGGTGGACTATACAATTACGATGCTACCGGACTTGATATGAGGTTAAACAACAGGTTCCAATCGTCTGACTCATGAGGTGCAGTACTGGGATTGTCCGATGGTTGTCCAGAAAGCGTCCTCACCAGATCCACGAAGCTATACCCCTTTAACTAACCCAAGTCAATGGCACTGATCCAATCGTGGTAATTTGGGTCTCGGTTTTCCGTAATTGCAACCAGCTTGTCACGCAATTGTGTGGTAATGGGTCGTTGGGTGTTTAACTGATAATTTTCAATTCTTTTCACGGGGGTTATTTTCGCCGCCGTACCGCTGAGAAAAACTTCATCGGCTATCAACAGTTCTGATTTATCAATGGGTCTTTCTACCGTTACCATACCCAAATCTTTGGCAATGGTAAGAATACTATCTCGGGTAATACCCTCCAGAATATCCTGGTCGAATCCTGGGGTAATTAACTTTCCTTCCCGAACCATGAATATGTTCATTCCCGTAGCTTCGCACACTTTGCCTTGGGAATTAAACAAAATTGCCTCATCAAAACCTGATTCCACTGCTTCTGTTTTCGCTAAGGCTGAAGTAATATAGGCACCACTAATCTTACCTCGGAGGGGAAAACTGCGGTCTTCTTGTCGCTGCCAAGAACTAATACGACAGCTAACTTCCCCAGGCAAATAATCTCCCAACTCTAAACCGTAGACAAAAAAATCTTTCTCCATTTTATGGAGTCTGGGGGCAATACCTAAATCGGAAGTATAGACAAAAGGTCGAATGTAAAAAGATTGCTCTGGTTGATTTTTCTTAACGAAATCAATAATAATAGACTGGATTTTACTAGCTGGCAAATGGAACTGAAGGAAATTGGCACTTTGGCTCAACCTTTGGCAATGACGATCCAATCTAAAGAGTAAAATCTGCCCTGGGTTTTGGGGATTGGTTATCCCTCGCAAGCCGCCAAAAGCCCCGGTACCGTAGTGCAAAGCATGGGTGGCGATGGAAATATTCGCATGAGTGAAGGGAACGAATTGACCTTGGAAGTAAGCAATGGGTAAAAAGTTGGGCATGGTTATTGTTTCTAATTAATTATTGTCGAAGCCACCCAGCAAAATTCTGCTTTTGGCTCCCAGTTGGATGGGTACAAGTTACCACTTGATAGCGACTGGGTTGGGATTCTGCTAGTGTAACTGCTAGAGTTTTCAGTTCATCTCCTTGGAATAGGGTTATGGCAACCGTATCCCCAGCCCGGTAATTTCCCAGTCGCTCATTTAATTGTTCAGCAGTAACCCGTATTCCGTCAAGAGCCAGCAACTCCGAACCCGGATCAATACCTGCTACAGCAGCAGGGGAACCAGCGGTGACAAACAAAATCTTATAGGAGCCATTTTCTACTTTAGCTTTAATTCCCAGGTAAGGAACGGGTTCTTTCTCCATTACGGGAGAAAGTTCCAAACCAAAGTTGGACAGGTATTGGGCTAAAGGTAACTCGTCAGTACCGTAAATATAGCAAGCGAAGAAATCTGTCAAGTCTATTTCGGCTACGGATTCAATTACAGCTTGCAGTTGGGAGGGTGTGTAGCCAATTTCATCTTTGCCAAAATCCTGCCACATTTGCTTCATGACATGGTCCAGGGAGCGCCGATTTTCGTGACGAAACCGAATCAGCAAATCCAGCACCAGGGATACCATTTCTCCTTTTAAATAATAGGAAATTTGAGAATTATCGCTGTGAGCATCTCGGCGATAAAGCTTGATCCACGCATCGAAACTGGACTCGTGTAGGGGCTGGACTTTCCTTCCTGGAGTGGTGAGAAATCTGCTAATTTCTTTGCTTAGGATTTCTAAAAAAGTGGGAATGTCGTAAATTTTTGCCCGCAGGGGAATGACTATATCATAATAGCTCGTAACTCCTTCACAAAACCATAAAGATGTGGTATAATTCTCTCTATCGTAATCAAATTCTTCCAAGGCTTTGGGGCGGATTCGCTTGATATTCCAGAGGTGAAAAAACTCGTGGGCGATTAATTGCATGAAGCGATTATATTGCTCTGTCTTGCGAAAACCGAAGCGAGGGTAATTTAAAGAACAGCAATTTTTGTGTTCCAAACCGCCAAAGCCCTGGTAGGATAAATGGAGTAAAAAAAGATAGCGATCGTAAGGCAACCCGCCGTATAATGCTGCTTCGGTGGCAATAATTTTCTTCGTATCTTCTATAATCTTTTCTACTTGAGCATTACCTTTGCCCCAGATAGCTAATTGATGGGATTTGCCTAATACTTCAAAATTATATACTTGGTGGCTGCCAATTTCAAAGGGACTATCCACTAAGGTATCAAAATTTTCTGCCTCGAAGGTATGGGGAGAACCTTCTAGTTCAGGGAGAGGGGTAGTAACCTGCCAATGGGGATAGGGGGTTGCTATTTTCACCCTAATCCGTTGCTTTTCCCAACCAGGGAGATAGAAAAATAAGGCAGCACCGTTAAAATAACCGTGGGTAGTATCCAAATGGTTGGTGCGCACGGATAGGTCGTTGGCAAATACCCGATAGCGGATAGTAATGGCGGTAATATCTTTAGTGCTAAGTTGCCAGTGATTTTTGCTCAGTTTGCGACTGGGTAAAGGTAGGGAACTATCCCTCGCTGTGGCGGTAAAATCCTGGAGGTGCCTAGAGTATTCCCGCACTAAATAAGAACCGGGAGTCCAGACAGGCATTTTTAAATCCAAGACGGGGGAGCGCCAATTGCCTATCTCTAAGGTTATCTCAAACAGATGAGATGCTGGGGATGGCATAGCCACGAGATAAGCGATGGTTGGCGGGGACTTATGGGACTGGGGATGTTTAGTTGGATTCATGCCAAAAATGATATCATGAGTGGGCATTTACTCTTTGGGCTAAATTGGATAGTTTCTCGAATTGGAGTAAATGCAATATTTGATTGGACAGATCTATTTCCATCCACTCATTTTTGGCTAATTTCTCCAGAATCTGCCTAGTATCGGTAACGGTAATATTGGCAATATCTGCTAAATCTGACGAGGGAATATTGAATATTTCTACCCCTACTTCAGTTTTTCTGCCGTAGTTTTCTGCTAGATAAACGAGGGTATTCGCCAGTTTCACTGCTGGAGGCTGATCCTTGATTTGAAAGCGGTGGTTAAAAATCCTTTGTCGGCGAATGAATAATTGTAATAGCCGCCGATTTAGTGCTGGTATCGAGATCCAAAGCTTCAAGAAAGTGTTCGGCAGGAATTCTGATAATTTTCACAGGGCACATAGAAATGACGTCGCAGGAACGGGGCGCTTCATCGATAACTGCCATTTCGCCGCAAAACTCTCCTTGTCCAAAATTGCCAGAGTTTGGGAATTGCTCTCCAATAGTAGTCTTACTTTAACCCAACCGTCCACGAGAAAGTACACGGCATTGCCCCAGGTATTTTCCAACAGGATCGTTCTATTTTCTTCATATTCTCGTTGTAGGGCAATGGATAGGAGCCAACTTAATGTCTCTGGCTTGGTTGTGTTAAAGATAGGAAATTGCTTTCTGAGATAGTTAGGTTCCATTGAGAGTCAATGAAAAGGAAGATAAATAGTTGCTTGGATATCTTTTAGCACGCTCCGGGGTATAATGTTAAGAAATTTAAAGTTTACGCCAGAATATGCCAGTTTCAGTTTCACGCTCAACCGACTTTATTCCAGACTTGCGCCTGGGAGACATTATCAAAACACTTCCGCGAGAGGTTTTTATTAAAGATCCGCGCCGCGCTTGGTCTGGTCTAGGTATTAACGTCTTTTTGGTTTGGCTCGGTTATTGGAGTCTAGCATTTTCCCCCTGGTTTTTGCTCCCCTTTTGCTGGATTTTCCTCGGTACAGCACTGACTGGTTTTTTTGTCATCGGTCACGATTGCGGTCATCGTTCCTTTGCCAACCGCAACTGGGTCAATGATCTGGTAGGGCATTTGGTCATGCTACCGTTGATTTATCCCTTCCACAGTTGGCGCATTTTCCACAATCACCACCACAAGCATACCAACAAGCTGCAAGTTGATAATACCTGGGATCCTTTTACCTCAGAGTTTTATGACAGTTCCCCCAGTCCTCTAAAATGGGGTTATCAAATGCTCCGAGGTGGATTTTGGTGGGTGGGTTCCATCGCCCATTGGGCTGTCCTCCATTTTAACTGGTTCTCCTTGGAAGGAAAAGAAAGGGAACAAATGAGGTTCTCTGTTATTGTCGTGGTAGTAAGTGCGGTGATAGGGTTCCCTATTCTCTTTTACACTGTGGGTATGTGGGGATTTGTCAAGTTTTGGCTCCTGCCTTGGCTGGTTTACCATTTCTGGATGAGTACTTTCACTATCGTTCACCATACTGTCCCGGAAATTCCTTTCACACCTGCGGCTGAATGGCATGAGGCAGGGGCTCAGTTAATGGGGACGGTTCACTGTGACTACCCTTGGTGGGTGGAATTCCTCTGTCACGACATTAACGTTCACATTCCCCATCATATTTCTACGGGCATTCCTTCCTATAATCTGCGCCAGGCTCACCAAAGTCTGAAGGAAAATTGGGGGGATTATCTCTATGAGACTAAATTCTCTTGGTCTTCTATGCAGCAAATTATTGACCACTGTCATTTATACCATGGGGAGGATAACTACCAAACATTCAAGCAGCATGAAGATTCATTCTGTGAGCAGTCAAGTTAGTGGCTAACTTGATGGCTTCTTTCATGCTCCTAGAATTGGCAATGCCACGTCCTGCAATATCAAAGGCTGTACCGTGATCCGGAGAAGTTCGGATGAAGGGCAAACCGATGGTAGTATTAATTGCTCGGTCGAATGCCATCAATTTGACCGGAATTAAACCTTGGTCGTGATATAAAGCTAGATAGGCATCAGCGGGGTAGGTCTTACTACCATTACCGTACCAAGCTTGACCTGGTTCCACCCACATAGTATCCGGGGGAACAGGTCCGATTAACTCAATGTCAGACCGTTTTTCCCGTTCTTCTGCTAACCAGGGAAGTAACCAATCTTGCTCTTCTGTCCCTAGTTTACCTTCTTCCCCGCTGTGGGGATTTAAACCAGCAATGACAATTTTGCTATAATTCAGTCCAAAATCTCGATGCAAGGATTCTAGGAGCAAATCCAGCTGACCTGTCATCAGTTCTCGGTTCAGGGTTTTGGAAACTTGAGCTAAGGGAATGTGGGTGGTGGCTAAGAGGGTGCGCAATGTCCACCCTGTATGGGGCGATCGCCCCACAAAGACCATGGCGAATTTTTCCACCCCCGCTGCTTCTGCTAGCACTTCTGTTTGACCAGGATAATTATATCCTGCTGCTTGCCACAAGGATTTGGCAATGGGGGCAGTGACGATACCCTGGTATTTTCCTGTTAGAGTTCCGGCGATCGCCTCTTGTAAGTAAGTAAAACTCGCTGCTCCGGTAACCGCAGATCCCCTTCCAATTTCCAGCTGCCTCTCTAATGAGATATCTACAATGGATAGTTGTTCGGGGTCAATCATAGCATCTGCTGATATAATCTGTTTTAGATGCTGGTATGTTTCCTCTAGTATCTTGCGACTACCAATAACTGTAATTTGACAATGGGTCCGTAGGGACTCCTTAGCTAGTGCTTTCAGCACTATTTCCGGTCCTATAGAAGCTGGATCTCCCATAGGGATAGCTAAATGGGGTGTGCTTGGCAAAATTTTTCCTGACGGCTTGTAATTGATTACCTTTTTATTATACAATATTTATTAAACTTTTGTCTATATCAGGAGAAATACTTATGACTGGTGAAAGCCTAATGTTCAATGGAGCCATATTGTCCTCTACTCTTATTTTAGTTGGTTTGGCTTTGGGATTTTTAATTCTTAAAATTCAAGGCGGCGAAGGATAAATCAGTTAACAGTTAACAGTTACCAGTTTTATGAACTATTAGAGTGGGCATAAAATCATAAAATTTGCTGGTATCTTTATCTGGTATAAACCCTATGCCCACCTAATAACAACTGACCAATAATAAAGTGAAAATAGCAATAACTGGAGCTACAGGATTTGTCGGCACTCGTTTAGTTAGTAAACTAACAACAGCAGGACATAAAATAATTGTTTTTACTCGGGATGAAAAGCGAGGCAGACGTGTTTTTCCACCCTCAGCTTTTCCTAACTTGGAAATAGTAGCATATCAACCTACAAAATCCGGTGACTGGCAAGAGGTACTCGCCAAATGTGATGCTGTGGTAAACTTGGCAGGGCAGCCTATTGCAGAAGAACGTTGGACACCACAAATAAAGGAAAAAATCTTGCATAGTCGCCAAGGGGGAACGGAGAAAATTGTGGAGGCCATAGCCCTTGCTAACCCCAAACCCAAAGTATTGATTAATGCTTCCGCTATCGGCTATTATGGTACCAGCGAAACTGCTACATTTACCGAAACCAGTCCCCCTGGAGATGACTTTCTTGCCCAAGTTTGTCAGAAGTGGGAAGCAGCAGCAACCAAGGTAACAGCTGAGTCGGTGAGGTTAGTTATTCTGCGTATTGGTATTGTTTTAGGTAAAAATGGAGGTGCTTTAAGTAAGATGCTCCCTGTGTTTAAACTATTTGCTGGTGGACCTCTTGGCAACGGTAGACAGTGGTTTTCCTGGATCCATCAAGATGACTTGGTTAGTTTAATTATAGCAGCTTTGGAACAGGAGGATAAGAGAGGCACTTTTAATGCTACCGCACCCAATCCTGTCCCTATGAATGAGTTGTGTCAAACTCTGGGGGCAATTATGAAACGACCTTCTTGGTTACCAGTACCTAGTTTCGCTTTAGAAATGCTCTTAGGAGATGGTGCTAAGGTAGTATTAGAAGGTCAACAGGTGTTGCCCCAACAAACTCTGGCTGCTGGTTTTACCTATCAATATCCTACCATTCAAGCTGCTTTAAAGGAAATCCTTTCCTAAAGGGGATATATTGTGCTAGACTGGAAATTGAAGAAATTGAGGTTTAGCACAATGGCTAACACTAAGTAGAGGGAGAAAATTGTTTCACTTTCCTCTCACAAACTGTTACTATCAAGTACAAGATGAGGATTATTGCCCGTAAAACCTTGCGTAACTTCTGGGAACAGCCTCAATACGCAGATTCTGAGAAACCTTTAGAAGCTTGGCACTATGAAGTTAAGAAGGCAGAATGGGATAATCCAGCTGACATTAAAGCTCAGTACCGTCATGCCAGTATCCTTAAGAACAATCGGGTAGTTTTCAATATTGCTAGGAATAAGTATCGGCTTGTGGTGGAAATCAAATACGTTCGTGGAATAGTCTATATTCGCTTTATAGGCACTCACAAACAATACAACAAAATTGATGGGTCGAAAATATGATGAGCAATGCCGCAATTAAACCAATTACAACCGAAAAGGAATACGAAGTTGCACTCTCAAGGATTGAAGTACTCATGGACGCCGAAGAAGGGACTCCTGAGGCTGAGGAGATAGAAGTTCTTGCAACACTGGTTGAGCTGTATGAAGAAGAGCACTATCCGATTGATTTCCCTGATCCAATTTCAGCTATTAAGTTCCGAATGGAGCAATCAGGACTTTCTCCAAAGGACTTAATTCCCCTAATTGGTAGTAGAGCCAAGGTATCAGACATATTATCCGGTAACAGGGCGCTGACACTCTCCATGATTAGAGCATTACACGAACACCTGCATATTCCCGCTGAAGTGCTATTAGGTAAACCAGGAGCCACATTACCTGAAACAGATGTAAATATAGATTGGTCCAAGTTTCCTCTGTCTGCAATGGCAAAGCTGGGTTGGATAGAGTCTCGCAAGAATTTGAAAGACTATGCAGAGGAAATCATGAGCAATCTAATCCAGCGGGCAGGTGACTTTAACAATTTTTCCGCTGCACTTTATCGAAAAAATGATGGTGCTCGGCAAAATGCTAAAACCGATCCCTATGCCTTAAAAGCATGGTGTTATCAACTTCTTGCCACTGCTAATGAAACTACATTGCCCGCTGAATACCAAGATGGGAGCATCACTAAGGAGTTTGCCCAAACATTGGTTAAACTGAGCTGCTCTCAAAATGGTCCCAAGTTAGCGAAAGAATACCTAGCTAAACATGGTATTCACTTGATTCCATTACGCCATTTACGACACACCCACCTAGATGGTGCCCTATTGAGCTTGGCAGATGGCACTCCTGTAATTGGACTGACTCTTCGATACGACAGGTTGGACAACTTTTGGTTCTCTCTATGTCACGAAATTGCTCATATTGCCTTGCACTTGAAGAAAGACTCTCATAACTCCTTCATTGACGATCTGAGTGTGGAACCTGTTGATAAAATTGAAGTGGAGGCGGATGAATGGGCAAAAGAAGTACTTATTCCCTCTAAATTGTGGAACGAGAGTTCCCTAGGCCCTAAACCTAGTTCAGCCTCACTCGAAACCTTTGCTGATAAACTTGGAATTCATCCAGCAATTGTGGCTGGACGTATACGTAAGGAACGGAATGATTATTCGTTATTAGCTCGTCACGTTGGAAAGGGAAAAGTCCGTGAGTGTTTTTGGTAATAAAGAATACGTTCTTCCTCAAACCAGAGCTGAAACCAGGGAAAAACCCAAGGTAAAAGTGACTGGTTTACCTCTTGAAAGGGTGATACAATTACAGGGAGATAATTAAATGCCTTACGACAACACCTGCAAATTCTTGGCAGAGACTTTTCCCGCTGACATTGCTACCTGGTTGTTAGGAAAACCAGTTGCTCTGACTAAACTGGAACCCTCAGAGCTGTCTCTAGAACCTATTCGCGCCGACTCTCTCATTTTACTTCAGTCTGAGAAAGAAATTCTGCATTGCGAATTTCAAACGAACCCGGTTATAGAGATTCCGTTTCGCATGGCTGACTATAAACTGCGGGGCTATCGGTGTTATCCTGACAAGGAAATGCGCTCATTTGTCATCTATTTGCGTAAGACAAATTCTCCTTTAGTCTATCAGGATAGTTTTTGTATTTCCGGTTTACGGTATGACTACCAAGTTATAAGACTTTGGGAACAACCAACAGAGTTGTTTTTAGAGTTGCCAGGTTTACTGCCTTTTGCTAGTCTAAGTAAAACTGACAACCAAGAGCAGGTGCTCAGGGAAGTAGCAAGACGCACCCAAACTCTTCCACTAAACTCAAGCACCAGGAACATTATTGCTGCTTCCGCTGTATTAGCTGGGTTAGTATTAAAGAAAGACTTTATTTGGCAAGTATTGAGGCAAGATATTATGCGAGAATCAGTGATTTATCAACAAATTGAAGCTGAAGCTGAAGCGAGAGGTTTAGCTCTAGGGGAAACCAGAGGTAAAGAGGAAAAAGCGCAAGAAATTGCCCTCTCTTTACTCAAGACTGGAATGAAACCCCAACAAGTGGCTCAAGTGACTGGTTTACCTCTTGAAAGGGTGCTTCAGTTACAAGGAGATAATTAAATGCCTTACGACAACACCTGCAAATTCTTGGCAGAGACTTTTCCCGCTGACATTGCTACCTGGTTGTTAGGAAAACCAGTAACTCTGACTAAACTGGAGGCGAAGGAGCTATCCCTAGAACCTATTCGTGCCGACTCTCTTATTTTACTTCAATCTGAACAGGAGATTCTCCATGGGGAATTTCAAACTAACCCAGTGGGAGAGGTTCCTTTTCGTATGGCTGACTATCGACTGCGGTGCTATCGATATTATCCTGACAAGGAAATGCGCTCATTTGTCATCTATTTGCGTAAGACAAATTCTCCTTTAGTATATCAGGATAGTTTTTGTATTTCCGGTTTACGGTATGACTACCAAGTTATAAGACTTTGGGAACAACCGACGGAAATATTTCTAGAGTTGCCAGGTTTACTGCCTTTTGCTAGTCTAAGTAAAACTGACAACCAAGAGCAGGTGCTCAGAGAAGTAGCAAGACGCACCCAAACTCTTCCTCCTTCCTCCAGCACTAGGAACATTATTGCTGCTTCGGCTGTGTTGGCTGGGTTAGTATTAAAGAAGGACTTTATTTGGCAAGTATTGGGACAAGATATTATGCGAGAATCAGTGATTTATCAACAAATTGAAGCTGAAGCTGAAGCGAGAGGTTTAGCCATAGGGGAAGCGAGAGGGGAAGCGAGAGGTTTAGCTCTAAAAGCGCAAGAAATTGCCCTCTCTTTACTCAAGACTGGAATGAAACCCCAACAAGTGGCTCAAGTGACTGGTTTACCTCTTGAAAGGGTGCTTCAGTTACAAGGAGACAAGTAAGAGGCAAGGCTGTGCCCCAGTCACTATGCTATAGTAATGAAGTGATTTGAGAGAGCAAAACCTATGGCATTGGCAAAAATTGGTATTATCGGTGGTAGCGGGCTGTATCAAATGGACAGTCTGAAAGATGTCCAAGAAGTTAGGCTAGAAACCCCCTTTGGTTCCCCCTCCGATGCATTTATTCTGGGTACCTTACATGGTACTACGGTAGCTTTTCTCTCACGTCACGGTAACTCCCACAGCCTTATTCCTTCTGAATTGCCCTTTCGCGCCAATATCTACGCTATGAAGCAGCTAGGGGTAGAATATCTCATTTCTACTTCAGCAGTAGGTTCCCTCAAAGAAGAGGTTAAACCGCTGGATATGGTGGTTCCGGATCAATTCATCGATCGCACCAAAAATCGCCCTTCTACTTTTTTTGGGGATGGTATTGTGGCTCATATTGGTTTCGGGGATCCTATCTGTCCTAATTTAGCAGCTATCTTAGCCAATGCAGTGGCTAGTCTCCAATTAAAGGACGTTAAACTTCATCGCAGTGGTACTTATCTTTGCATGGAAGGACCAGCTTTTTCCACTAAAGCAGAATCTAATCTCTATCGTAGCTGGGGGGCGACTATTATTGGCATGACTAATTTACCGGAAGCCAAATTAGCTAGAGAAGCGGAAATTGCCTATGCTACCTTAGCTTTAGTTACAGATTACGATTGTTGGCATTCAGAGCATGGTAGTGTTACAGTGGAGATGATAATGACAAATCTCCAACGGAATGTTACTAATGGGCAAAAGGTGATTCAGGAAACGGTGCGACGTCTCAGTAATAATCCTCCTGCCTCAAAGGCACATTCTGCTTTAAAATATGCTCTTCTTACCCCCTTAGATAAGGTATCCCCAGGGCGGAAGGATAAATTAGCTCCCTTGCTACAAAAGTATCTTTAGTCTCGCGCTCTACGCCCCGGCGCAAAGTTGGAGTGCAAGGCTTCAGAAATCAAGAATGAGTGAATTATGACACAAGTTAAAGCTCACTGCCCTAATTGTGGCTCGACGGACATTCAGTTAAAGCGAAACACGAAAACTATTTCAGTTCGTGCTCATGAAAGCGGCTCTAATATCACTGTAACAAAGGGGAAAACTAGAGAAGATTTGACAAACTACTGTTTAAATTGTGGTAATACCTGGAACGCAGAGTATTTGTATAATAAATATACAACGCATAAAAGAGCTTACAGGTGCCACCCTCGATATGTCCTTAGAAAAGCATCGAGATTACCGGAAGTCGTTTAATAAGGAAATACTCAATGTATACAACGACAGTGTACAGACTCTCAAAAGAAAGTCCTTTATTTCAATAGTGAAATACTCGTGTATATGTGTTCCTATAATTTTAATATTAAGACAGATTATGATTACTTTAGACATATTGACATCATTAACTATATTAACACTGCTTGGCTTAGTTATGCTAGATTGGGGAGATCGCATCATGGATAGGGTAAAAATCATGTTTCGGATAATAGGAAGGGATGAGTTCAATCGACAAAGGAACAAGTTGGAAGTTGACATGAAAGAGAAAGCTAAGGCTTTTCATAGTAGTCGGGAATTGTAAACAAGGATTAGACGAAGAAAGTTCAATAGTTCAGCAATCAAGACTGACGCAGACACGCCTAGCCCCCCTTTTTTAGAGTCAGAGGGTGGTATGATAGATTAATATAGGTCTTGGGAATAACCACCCCCAACCAATAACGAATGAGGATGATTTAAATTGAAGCAACTTAGAAATTTATTTTCCCGGAGAATAAGAAGGAGGAACCAAGGGCAGCCAACAGGACTTCCTCCCCTGAGAAAAAGCCGTCGTGGTATCGAAATTAAGTCCCCGCGAGAAATTGAAATTATGCGCCAGTCTGGTAAAATAGTAGCCACGGTGCTGAAGGAAATTGAGGAAATGGTGGCTCCAGGAATGACTACCGCAGACTTAGACGCTTATGGGGAAAAGCGCATTAGAGAAATGGGAGCAACTCCTAGCTTTAAAGGATATCATGGCTTTCCTGCTTCCCTTTGTACTTGTGTCAATAATGAAGTAGTCCATGGTATTCCTAACAGGAAAAAGGTAATTCGGGCTGGGGATATTTTAAAAGTAGATACAGGAGCCTATCAAGGAGGTTATCACGGGGATTCTTGCATTACCATTGCAGTAGGAGAAGTACCCCCAGCTGCTGCTCGTTTAATACAGGTGGCTGAGGAAGCTTTATATAAAGGAATTGAACAGGTTAAAGCTAACAATTACCTCTTAGATATTGCTGGAGCCATTGAAGACCATGTGAAGGCTGCTGGTTATACTGTAGTAGAAGATTATACTGGCCATGGAGTGGGCAGAAATTTGCACGAAGAACCTTCCGTGTTTAATTTCCGCACCAAAAAGTTACCCAATGTAAAATTGCGTCCAGGAATGACTTTAGCCATTGAACCAATCGTAAATGAAGGTTCTAAATTCACTAAAGTATTGCGCGATCGCTGGACTGTAGTGACTACGGATAATCGTCTTTCTGCCCAGTTTGAGCATACGGTGTTAGTAACTAATGAGGGCTATGAAATCTTGACCGATCGCTCGAAAATCCGTACTCCCTCTCCGCGCCTCTGGGCCTCTGGGTGAAACTATAAAGAAGGACGCCAGCAGAGATAAATCAACGGTCCCAAGAGAGGTACCAGGGACACTGACCAGAATACAACAGAATTATTAATTCCCCTTCTGGTCATATCATCCCTTAAAAGAGTAGGAAACAAGAGAGAAAGGAGGCAAAAATCTAAACTCATTGCATTGATAAAACGACTGGTTTGCCACTGGGAGATAAATTCGCTCCAATTCCCTGTAAACAAGCCAAAACTTAGGAGAGCTAATGCAGCCAAAGTGATAAACAAACCAAACCAGCGGGAATCTTGTACTTGGAGAAACCAGTCTTTTTCCCCCTGGAAACCAGGGTTAGACTCCCGAAGTGCCAAATAGGGTAATAAAGCAAAAGTACCCACAGCAAAAGTACCCACAGCAAAGGGCCATGCAGGAATTTTCTGCTCCCTACCATCTGCAAATAAGAGGCAGCCATATATTAAAGGCCAAATGCCCATTAAGTTAAACAGAGCGATAATCAAGGGGTTGATACCTTCCCATTGTACCAAAAAAAGGTGTCTAATTAACTCCAAAGTATCCGGTGCATTAGGGGGTGCTAAGATAAAAGCATAACCCATAAAGCCAACCCAGAGCAAGCCAAAAGCAATTTTTCTCATCATGTGCTACCATTACAACCAGATCTAACAGTTTATACTAATGCTCAATGTACTTATTTCAACTGGATTTAAGGAAATCTTTAAATTTGTCACTTATACTACGATAACGATTAGCTAATTTGGCAACATTTAGGGTACAACAATATTAATATATAACAGTGGAACTCAACCAAGTAATTATTGCCTATAAAGCGGGACACCGGGAAAGTAGAGCCATGGCAGAAAAATGCGCCAGCCAGTTAGAAGCCCGGAATTGTAAAGTATTAATGGGTCCCAGTGGCTTTAAAGATAATCCTTATCCCGTATTTCTTTCCTCCAACCTAGGTCAAATTGATTTAGCTTTGGTATTAGGAGGTGACGGTACAGTTCTCACAGCAGCGCGACATTTAGCAGCCGAAAACATCCCCATTTTAGCAGTAAATGTGGGGGGACACCTGGGATTTTTGACCGAACCTTTCGAGATATTTGCAGATACAGAAGCAGTGTGGGATCGGCTAGAGTCAGATATTTATGCCGTAGAACGGAGGATGATGTTGCAAGCCCGTTTATTTACAGGCAGTCCTACAGAACCAGAACCCGAGAGCCATCGCTTTTTCTGTCTCAATGAAATGTGTATCAAACCAGCCAGCATTGATCGCATGCCCGCATCTATTTTAGAAGTAGAAGTAGATGGAGAAATGGTAGACCAATATCATGGAGATGGTTTGTTAATAGCCACCCCCACAGGTTCCACTTGTTATACTGCTTCTGCTAACGGTCCTATTTTACACCCCGGTATGGACGCCATCGCCGTTACTCCCATTTGTCCCCTTTCCCTCTCCAGTCGTCCCATCATTTTACCTCCCGGTTCCGTGGTCAAAATTTGGCCTTTAGCAGACTTAGAATTGAATAGTAAACTGTGGACTGATGGAGTTTTAGCCACCTCAATTTTCCCTGGACAGTGGGTAGCAGTGCGCATGGCTGACTGCCGTGCTAAGTTTATCATCCTGCGGGAAAGTTATTCCTTTTATCAGACTCTAAGAGAGAAGTTGCAGTGGGCTGGAGCGCGAGTACACTATGATAATCATAACCACAATTAAATAGCTACCATGGAAAAATCTCTCCCAACCTCTTTCTGCGCCTCTGGGCCTCTGGGTGAAACAAAATCATCAGAACAAGTCCTCTCCCTGGTAAAACAACTGCCCTTGGAGCAACAGGAAGAAATCTTACATTTCCTATTATTACAGCCTTGGGCGTCCTGGCTCAATTTAACTTATGATGCCCCTGAAAAAGCAAGACTTGCTGCTACCAAGCGAGGTCAAAATTGGGATGCAATGACTGAAGATGAACGGGAAGCTTTTATTGATGATCTGGTTCATGAGGCTTGAGACATGAAGCCTATCGTGGTTTTCGACACCAATATTCTTATCTCTGCTGTCCTTTCTCCCACTGGTAAGCCCTTTCAATGTACTGCCCTAGCCAAAAGAGGTGCGATCGAGTCTGTCACTTGTGCTGAAATCCTTGCAGAATTTCAAGAAAAACTCATTGCCAAACTTAAGTTTGATCCTCAACGCGCTGAAAGCTTGATTCATGAAGTGTTGGATTATTCAAAAACGGTAACCCTGCCCCGAACTTTAAAAGTTGTGTCCGATGATCCCGATGATGACATGGTGGTTGAATGTGCTGTGGAAGGCTTTGCCACTCATATTGTGACGGGCGATCGACATTTGTTGTCATTAAAGGCTTATCAAAACATTGCCATCCTCAAAGCATCTGATTTCCTGTCGTTGTTTTTCCAGCGTTAGCTATGGTATGATTACCCTGTTAAATAGGGTGTTACGAACACATTCTACATTGTTAGTGAATTTCAAGGAGATGAGCCCATGAAAGAAATCCAAGGTCACACTTATACCGTTCAACAACTGCTGAGTGGCAATAAATATGGGATTGATTATTACCAGCGGGAATATCAATGGCAGTCAAAACATATGGCTGAGTTAGTGAATGATTTAACAGGGCGCTTTCTGGAGGACTATAACCCGGATAACCATCGCAAAGAGGTGGGGGATTATGGTCACTATTTTTTAGGCTCCATCATCACTAGCCAACAGGGCAACCAAAAGATGATTGTGGACGGGCAACAGCGGCTCACTTCCCTCACCCTCCTCTTGATCTATCTGCATAATCTGCAAAAGGGAAAGCGCAACGGAGTATCCATTGAACAGCTGATTTTCTCCGAAGATTATGGGGAGAAATCCTTTAACTTGAATGTACCGGAGCGCAATGACTGCATGGAGGCTCTGTTCCAGGGCAATAATTTTGACCCCACAGGAAAAGCTGAATCCTTAAAAAATCTGGTAGGACGATATGAGGATATTGAAGAAAATTTCCCCTATGACCTGAGGGACAAGGCATTGCCCTATTTCGTCGATTGGCTGCGCAAAAAAGTGCAATTGGTAGAAATGTGCGGCTCGTTTCCTGTGAAGGTCGCGGCGTAAGCCAAACATAAGCAGGAACAAGGTTTCCGGGACAACGTCCCCGATAATCTAAGTCATCCGACTGCGGGCTGAAAACGGATAAACGTTCCCTTGCCACCCGCGATGCCGGGGGTTACCGAACCTTGATAACTGAATGAACTATGAGAGTGAGGACACAGTCAGAAATTGTGCAACCAAGCCTCTCCCATGAAGGAATCATGTGAATCCCCACCTGTCCACTGTGAGGTTAATTACCAGGCAGAAGCTGGAAACAGGGCGGAACCGGAGCTATCGAGCGGTTCGATGGTAACGCCGCTAATAGGGAGAACACCGGGATAACTTAATGTGAATCATCTACGGAAAGACCTAACCAGTGACACTGCCAAGCCGCGCATTGCAGAAGAGACACCGAAAGAAACTCGTAAGGCCGAATTTCTGACACTTACATTCCTGAGTTGGTGATAGGTCAAAGGATGAGTCCCAAGGGTTCGTAACAATAGTTCGTTCGGAACGAGTAAAAACTCGCTCAACTTCCACTGAAACAAGGGGTTCCAAACCCGACACGCAATGTGGTGGGGTCGCTTGATTAACGGCCTAACGGAAGAGCGAGGGTAAGAGAAGGCGTAACTGCCTGATGGTTTCTACAGAAAAGATACCCAATGTAATTATCAGAGCGATTAATGAAGGTCAAAACTGTGAATATCACTAACCAGACTCCAATCGAATACCGCAGTTTAAAAGCCCTGAGACTTCATTTAGCAGCATTCCTGCTAATGGGGAAGATTGGCCGGAGGGCTGACGATGTCTGGAAAGACCTGCCATGGAAGAAATTCCGGCAACATGTATTTCGGTTACAGCGGAGTATCTTCAAAGCGCAAAAGAACGGTCAAAAAGCCAAGGTCAAACGTTTACAACGGCTTTTATTACAAAGTCGTGCAGCTCAAGCTCTGGCCGTCAAACAAGTAACACAGCTGAACACAGGGCGTAAGTCCCCCCGGAGTTAATGGTAAAACAGCGCTTTCTCCCAAGGAGCGTCTAGTGTTGTGCCAAAGGTTGAACAAGCATTGGTACCACTGGAAACACCAACAACTGAGAAGGGTAAATATCCCCAAGCCAAACGGCAAAACAAGGGGATTAGGCATCCCGACAATGGCCGACAGGGCGTGGCAGGCTCTGCTCAAATTAGCAGCCGAGCCAGCCTACGAGGCAACTGCCGGAGAAAGAAGCTACGGCTTCCGACCCGGTCGCTGTACTGCGGACGCACAAAAGCTCATCTTTGACAACCTAAAGAGCCAAACAAATGGTAAGGACAAGCTGATACTGGAAACAGATATCAGCAAATGTTTTGACGAAATTAACCACAAGGTCATGCTCGATGGAGTAGTCCTACCAATTGAAGCTTTAAAGGGGTTAAAGAAAGCCGTAAAAGCAGGCGTTCGTGGTGAATATCCCTCCAGTATGAAGGGTACCCCCCAAGGCGGGGTTATCTCACCCCTACTGGCCAATATCGCCCTAGATGGATTCGAGAACCTAGGGTCTGACCAGAAGGTCAGGACAGAATACACGCACAAAAGCGGGAAAAAGTCCGGTGAAAAGTACTACAAATGGTCAGAAGGTATAAGGGGTATTCGTTACGCGGATGATGCGGTCTTTATCTGTAAACCCGGAGCTGATACCAAGAGGCTACGGGAGGATATCGACGAATTTCTAAAGTCCAGAGGGCTACGAATTAACGAAACCAAGACTAAGGTGAGTAAAGCTACGGAAGGATTCGATTTCCTGGGGTGGCGCTTTCGTGTCAATTCCCGTGGAGTCTTTAAGTCCACACCGAGCTCCGAGAATTATGCGGACATAAAGGCCAAGGTTAAAGCTACTTGGAGAAATGGCGCAACCACGGAGGCTCGCCTGAAAAGGATAGAGTCACAAATCCGAGGTTGGAGGCAATATCACAAAAACTGCGACATGAGCAAGCACTCGCTATGGTCGCTCAATCACTGGGTATGGCGTAAGCTGAGGGCTGAAAAAAGCAGGATGGCAATTAAGGAAGCTGAGAAAGCAAGGCGTCTGGCTATCAAGGGTAAACCCTTAGGGGCGGCTAAACGCCAGCTCACATCAGAGCAGATTAAGAAAGCTTTTCCAGCAGTTTCCTGGAAAGTCAATGACCACGTAATGGTCAAAGGTGATGCCTCACCCTTCAATGGGAATACTTCCTACTGGGTCGGTCGCAACTCTAAACTATATAGGGGCCCAACCGCTGAAGCCCTCAGGCGACAGAAGAATATATGTCCGCATTGCAATCGTAAGTTCATGGAGTTGGATGGTGCCGTGGAATTGCACCACATTGACGGCAACCATAACAACTGGAAACCTAAGAATCTAGTTGCTCTCCACCGAGAATGTCACCAGGCGCAAGCAATACATTGCAAGCGTATTAAAGACGGACTCGCGAAGCGCGTCGTAAAGACATAGGAGCACCTGAGCTGTATGAGGTGAAAGTCTCACGTACAGTTCGTAGGAGAGGGGCGAGGTGGCAACATCTCCCTCGACTCTAATCACCGCTTCTTCCGATGACGATGCCTACAGTATTTTCGAGACGGTGAACAATCGCGGCCTATCTCTATCGAACACGGATATGTTGAAAGGCTATTTGCTGGCCAGCATTGAGGATGAAGACAAGCGAAGTGAAGCGAACAACTGCATTAAGCAATGGCTCCTAAAATTTGCAGAACAGGGCAAAGACAAAGAAACCGATTTCTTCAAGACCTGGCTACGGTCTCAGCATGGGAAGACTGTGGGGGATAGGAAAAAGGAAAAGTCCCAGGATTTTGAAGGAATCGGGGAGTATCATTATCGTTGGGTTCGCAACAATGTTCAATCCATTGGCTTAACCAATAGTGAAGCCTTTTATAAGTGGGTCACAAAGGATTTGAATTTTTATGCCAAGGTGTATTGGAAGCTGGTCCAAGCTTCTCAGACTCTCACAAAGGGACTGGAGAGCCTTTTCTACAATGAGGGTAAGATTCCTAGTCTGCAATATCAACTGTTACTGGCTCCATTACAACCAAGTGATGATGAGGCAAACATTAAGGCCAAGCTGAAGTTAGTAGCTGACTACATCGACTGTTGGCTAAATCGCCGCTTGTGGAATTACAAATTGATAACATTTAGCTGGGTAAAGAGCGAAGTATTTCAGCTAACTAAAGAGCTACGGAGGAAATCCCTGGAGGAGTTAAGGGACAAGCTAGTGTTGAACCTGCGAGGGCACAATGTAAAACTGAACTTTAGGGAAGCACCTCGTCTGCATAAAAGGAATCGTACAAACTTGAAGCGACTGCTTGCTCGCCTGATTGATTGGGTGGAGAAAGAAAGTCACCTACCAGGTAATTACACCAACTACATTAAATCGGGCAAGTCTGGCTATGAGATTGAGCATATCTGGGCCGATAAGTATGAGCGCCATCAAGATGAGTTTAACAACCAAGAGGAGTTTAGCGAATATCGCAACTGTTTGGGGGGTTTGCTGTTGCTACCGAAGAAAGTTAATGCTAGTCTGAAAGATAAGGACTATGATGATAAAGTTGAGCATTACCTGAAGGAGAATTTGCTGGCCAAATCCCTCCACCAGGTATGCTATGAAAACAACCCTGGATTTCTGCAAATGATAGAGCGCACAGGGTTGCCCTTTAAGCCATATTATAAAGCCAATGGGAAAGAAAAATCAGTATTTAAGAATACTGACTTGAAAGAGCGGTCAGAACTTTATCGGCAGATTGCCGAACAGGTTTGGTCTGTTAAGCGTTTGGAGGGGGATAAATAAGTGGAGTGCTACGTTATTTTCACCACCATTTTCCCTTCCATGTTAACATTTTAAAGCACACCTTACCCCCTAAGAGCAATGTTTAACAAATTGTGGTATCTTGACTTTAAGTCCAGCTTTATCCTATCCTAGATAGCGGTAGCAGATCCGGTGTTTCACCCCGGATCGCCTCCCACTCTTCCTCTCTCTGTGCCCTCTGCGCCTCTGTGGTTAAATAAAAAAAAACGAACCCTATCTCACCTATGGCCACCCCCTTTACCCCAGCAGAAATCGCCTCACTTGGTCTCACAGAAGAAGAATACGCCGAAATTTGCCGCCGACTCCGTCGTCATCCCAACAAAGCAGAGTTAGGCATGTTCGGTGTCATGTGGTCGGAACACTGCTGTTACAAAAACTCCAAACCCCTACTGAGTCAATTTCCAACAAGAGGGGAGCGCATTTTAATGGGACCGGGAGAAAATGCTGGGGTGGTGGATCTGGGAGACGGATTGCACCTAGCTTTCAAAATCGAATCCCACAACCACCCCTCTGCTGTGGAACCCTTCCAAGGGGCAGCCACGGGAGTAGGAGGTATCCTGCGGGATATCTTTACCATGGGTGCTCGTCCCATTGCTATCTTAAACTCTCTCCGCTTCGGTTCCCTGACAGACCCCAAAACACGCAGACTATTTGCCGGGGTAGTGAAAGGTATCTCCCATTATGGCAATTGCTTAGTTGGAACTGAAACCCTAGTCTGGCGGGATCAGGATGGTATTCATTTCGACACTATTGGGGAGTTTGTGGAATCTCGTTTACCTGCAAACCTTGGGTATTGTGATGTAGATCCCAACAAGAAAGTTGAAGTGTTGTCATGGGATCCCACTACAACTGATGCAACCTGGCAACCCTTGCGTCGGTTATTTCGCAGAACTTCAACGGAGTTATTACAGATTAAAACCGCCCTCGGTCGGCAGATAACGGTAACCCCTGACCATCCCAGTCTAGTGTGGGCTGAGGGGCAGTGGCAGACAAAGCCAGCCCAAACCTTACAAGTGGGCGATATGCTTCCCATTCTCCGGGTTTTGCCCCAGGAAACCCAGCAACCAGAACCGCTCCAAATCGATTTCCTCGATATTCTGGCTCAAGATTTATCTTCTCAAAAAGCAACCTATGTATCTCTGCCAGAGACATGGCAAGTGACTGATGAGGTGCGCCAAGCACTTTTGACAACTGTTTCTTCTGCCCAGAGTCGCCATCGCTATTTGCATAAGACCTATTTACCCTTAGCTCATTTTCTGGAGCTGGAGCCACTTCTTCAGGTTCAACGGGCTGATTTGAAGCTGTATCGTCGGAGTGGAAAGGCAAACTACATGAAAGCTGTGGTGAATGTAGATCATCGCTTTGCGCGGTTGTTAGGTTATTACCTATCAGAAGGATGTGTTTCTGAAAATGGTAACACCTATAAAATAGTACTCACATTTGCCTTGCACGAAGACGAGTATGTGGAAGATGTGGCCGCTGCCTTCAAAGACTTGGGTCTGAAACCTTGTATCGAACGGCTGCCTTCCACCATCGCCGTCTCTGTAACCTCTTGGCTACTGGGATATTTGCTCAAAGATGTCTGGCACTGTGGCACTTTAGCCTTTGAGAAGGCACTACCTGATATTTTCTTTCAATTTCCATCTGACATCCGCTATGAAACTCTCAAAGGGTTACTACGAGGGGATGGCTCTTTTTCCGCCAAAGTCACGTTTGCCACTACCAGCCACAAACTGTTTGAACAAACTCTCATGCTCCTCCAAGAGCGGGGGATCGTTCCGTCTATACACGTTAGACCCCCATACACAAGGGAAATTGAGGGCAGAACGGTTAACTGTCACAAACTGTGGCTATTAGAGATTCAAAATATTCGTGCTCTGACAGCACCCACCCCCATCCCCTCCCGGGAGGGGAGAAAGAGGAGGGTTGGGCAAGAACGAAACGCTGAACTAGCCGCCGCCCTGGGGCAGTATCAAACAGGTTGCCGCCATTCTTTCCCTCGGTATACTGATTTAGATAAAGTTGCCTTGGTCAAAATTACAGATATTCAATCGGTGACGGTGGAACCGCAAATGGTTTATGACATTGAAGTGGCGAACACCCATCTCTTTATCACCACTTCTGGTTTAATCACCCATAATTGCGTTGGCGTTCCCAACGTAGGTGGTGAGGTGTACTTTGGACCTGCCTACACTGGGAACCCCATAGTAAATGCCATGGCTATAGGTTTAATAGAGACCCCAGAAATAGTCACTTCCGGCGCATCAGGTGTGGGGAACCCAGTCTTATATGTAGGTTCCACCACTGGGAGAGATGGTATGGGGGGTGCAAGTTTTGCCAGCGCTGAACTTACCGAACAATCTCAAGACCAACGCCCCGCCGTGCAGGTAGGGGATCCTTTCCTGGAAAAGTGCCTCATTGAAGCATGTCTGCTGGCTTTTCAAACTGGTGCAGTAGTAGCAGCCCAGGACATGGGAGCCGCAGGTATTACCTGTTCCACTGCGGAAATGGCAGCTAAAGAGGGTTTAGGTATTGAACTTGATTTAGATAAAGTGCCAGTGCGGGAAACCGGCATGGTTCCTTACGAATACCTGCTCTCCGAATCTCAGGAACGAATGCTCTTTGTAGCCCAAAAAGGTCGTGAGCAAGAATTAATTGATATTTTCCACCGCTGGCAACTTCATGCTGTGGTGGCTGGGACAGTGATTGCTGAACCCATCGTGCGCATTAAGAGCCAAGGTAAGGTAGCCGCAGAAGTCCCCGCTGCTGCTTTGGCGGATAATACCCCCATTTACGAAAGAAAAGTCTTGACAGAACCGCCTTCTTATGCTAAAGAGGCTTGGGAATGGACAGCCAATTCCTTACCCGCCCCTACAGACTGGAATGACATCCTTTTGCAACTCCTAGCCACCCCAACCATCGCCTCGAAACGTTGGGTATATCGCCAGTACGACCATCAGGTACAAAATAATACAGTAGTACTACCAGGTGATGGGGATGCAGCAGTAATTCGAGTCAAGGGATATCGGGGTGTAGCCGCCACCACCGACTGCAATAGTCGCTATGTCTATCTGGATCCCTATGAAGGAGCCATGAGCGCCGTGGCTGAAGCAGCCAGGAATTTAAGCTGTGTGGGAGCAGAACCCCTAGCAGTCACCGATAACCTCAATTTCGGCAGTCCGGAAAATCCTGTGGGTTACTGGCAACTAGCCTCCGCATGTCGTGGTATTGCCCAAGCTTGCCGGGAATTGAAAACTCCCGTCACCGGAGGAAACGTCTCTCTCTATAACGAAACTGTAGACTCCGCTGGCAATCAGATAGCAATCTATCCTACCCCAGTAATTGGGATGATAGGTTTAGTAGAAGACGTGAGGAAGGTTTGTCCAACAGGATGGCAGACACCAGGGGATATCATTTATTTACTTGGTTCCAACACCCCCACTTTAGGTGGTTCGGAATATCTAGCCACAATTCATGGTATAGTTGCTGGGAAACCCCCATGTGTAGATTTTGATTTAGAACGGGCTGTGCAAAAAGCAACTCGTGTGGGGATTAAAAGGGGTTGGATTAATTCGGCTCACGATTGTAGTGAAGGAGGAATTACTGTTACTCTAGCAGAATGCTGTCTTCCCAACAACCTAGGGACTGAGATCCACTTAAACCAAGCACAAACACAACAACGATTAGACGAATTGCTTTTTGGCGAAGCTGCTAGTAGAATCTTGGTGTCAGTTTCCCTGCACGTAGGGGCAACTTGGGAAAATTATTTAACAGAAAATTTAGGTGAGCATTGGCAAAAACTGGGTTTTGTTAGCAATAAAGGGGAGAATATGCGTATTTTAATTGAGAGTGTCCCTGTTATTGATGTGAAGATAGAAGAAATGGGCGATCGCTTTTTGAAGGCAATTGAAAAATTGATGTCTTGAAATAATCGTAGGTTGGGTTGAGGGACGAAACCCAACAAAGCCCCTGTTTAAGTTGATTGCTTTGAGCGCCGGAGCCAAAGTAAATTGGTGGAATAAATGACTAGCCCACTCCAAATACAACCAAATGCAATTATATGGGTTTTGCTAAAGGGTTCATGGTATAAAAATACCCCCAAGAGTAACTGCAAGGTGGGTGCTAAATACTGTAAAAAACCCAAAGTTGAGAGGGGAAGTCCCTTAGCAGCATTGTTAAACCAGAGCATGGGTAGGGAGGTGATTAGACCACAGCTAATAAATAGCAAAGTGAGAGGAACACTGGCTCCAAAATTGCTTTGACCCAAGGTCGTCCAATAACCAACTAATATCAGGGCAATAGGGGTTACAAGCACAGTTTCCACCGCTAACCCCACCATAGGAACCACCGGAGTAACTTTCCGGATCAATCCATAGGAACCAAAAGTTAATGCCAATCCCAGAGCAATCCAAGGTATGGAACCAAAGTCCCGGATAAAAACACTAACCCCAAGGGTAGCCAATGCAACGGCCACAATTTGCCAAAAGTTCAATTGTTCCTTGAGGAAAATAGCCCCTAGCAAAATGCTGAGTAACGGGTTGATAAAGTAGCCTAAACTGGTTTCAACCACTCGATTGACATTAACTCCATAAATAAAAGTTCCCCAGTTTAATGCTAACAATGACGCAGTGGTGAATAATGTACCTAAAATGCGAGGAGATTTCCACAGTTGAGAAAATTCAGTCCAACGCTTTTGGAGTAACAGGACTATAATTAATAGGCAGGCAGACCAGATAATGCGATGACATAAAACTTCTACAGCAGGGGTTGTGCCAAACAATTTCCAATATATGGGTAATAAACCCCAAGTCCCATAGGCCAAAATTGCATATAAAATACCAGAGGCTGTAGGTAAATCAGCGTTTGAGGGTGAAGATGACTGTTTTTGCATAAACTCCAGAGATATTTTGTCCTGTTTATGAGCAATATCTACTTTGGTTAGCCGTAGTTCCAGATGCAGTCTCTAGTGAGTTCAGAAATCGACGTTACCCCAAGAAAAGACATAGTTATTTCTAGTTCATTTACGAGAATATCTATTACTTTCCTTCTAAGTTCCTTCCTCCATGATTTGAAATCATAATTCCTGCCACTCCAGCATTCATTGCCCTGATAGCATCCTTCGGATTCAAAACTCCCTTAAGAAACACAGGGATGGAAGAATTTGTAATCAACCATTCGATATCATTCCAATTTTGTGTAGGGTTAAAGAACAGATAGTGATACGACCGCCTTTGGATACGGCTTTGCTGCGCAGCAGTTGGGACATAAGCTTTAAAATTCACTCGCTCAATACCTGGAGGAAGTGTAACGCCTACCTCAACTTTTCGAGAATGGAGACTTCTAACAGGTTGATCCACTGTAACGACAAGGGCTTTAACACCTGAGCTGATCGCATTTTCTATTACTCCCTTGGTAAATAAGCGGTCTTCGTGAACAATAAGGTTAAGTAGCAAAGGAACCTTAGATATGTGCGCCAGCTCAGCTAGGGCAGTACTTGAGTACTCACTAACAACATAAGGGGTCTTCGACAGATTAGCTCCAGACACAGTTTCTACTTCTTTATTTGGATGATAAAGCCCGTGATAAGCAGTAGGAGCTAGGAGTATGGGGGATGAAAGCTTGATTCCCAGTAGCTCTGTAGATACGGATACCATGCCAACATCTCGAAGAACAGAAGGGCAAAACCGAATCCGTTCATAAGCTTTCTCGTTATCCTCTAGAGTTTGCTCTCGTGACGCTCCTCTAAATAGGACATCCCGCGCAACTTGCGGCAATGCTGCAAATGCCTCCCTCTCTATTTCTGAGACTGTCTTCAGTTTTTCTATATTCCGCTCGCTCATAATCTCACATCCTGCAACGGCTGCTGCAATAAGGTTTTCACTCAAGTCAATTCCGAAAACTGTGGCTCCGGCTTCTTAGAAACGAAGCCAGCCTTACCACTTACTAACAATCAGCTTATCTTTGCAATGTAGTTCGTGTTGGGCCAAACACTGTTGATTTCTTCTGCTTGCTGGGATGCACTGAAATTTTCCCAAACAATGCCATTGATGTCTTGATCTTCAGTGAATCCATCAGCCGATGGATCTTCCCAACCGAGATGACGTAGCTTTTCCTGTGTTTGACCGGTTTGTCTGATGGAGAGGTTAACTCCCTCAGTACGCCATAATGCGTATTCATTTGGAACTACCACACAAGGGCTACAGTTGAGACGTTTGGTATAATCTACAACAGATTTTTCCACATTTTCCACAGACAGGGCAATATGAATTCTACGCATTTACTCCTCCATGAGAGAATTTATTTGGTTGAGAAAATCTTCTAGGAAATGGCCTTTTGTGACACTTGTTACTGGGCCTGTCATATACGCATTACCTGATTCATCGAATGCAATATTCAGGTTTCCCCCTGGCATCTGGACTAATACATCATCATCTATTAGATCCAGCTTTCTAGCCACACTGGCAGCAGCAGTGCTACTACTGCCTGAAGCCAATGTGTAACCCGCCCCCCTTTCCCATATCATAATACCAACTTTTGCTCTATTTATGACTTTCATAAACTGAACATTTATTTTGTTGGGAAATATTGGATTGCTTTCCAGGATTGGTCCCAATTTTCGTACTCTGGATTCAGAAAGTTCATCCGACAAAATAACACAGTGTGGGTTTCCTACGGAGACACAGTTTATTAATATCTCTTCATCTCCAATCAGGATTCTTTCCTCAATTACTTCCCGCTCTTCTCCAGCAACAGGAATTTCTTTACTTTTAAAGTTTGGTATTCCCATATTTACTTGTATGCCTTTCCCATCTATCTCTATGTCATTTGCACCGGCAGGTGTCCATACTTGGAATTTGTCACTATTAACATAGCCTGTATCTTTAAGATACCTTGAGAATATGCGCAGACCATTGCCACTCTTCTCTGCTTCGCTACCGTCAGGATTGAAAATCCTCAAGTGAAACTGGTTATTTCTTAAAGTTGGACCGTAGAGTATACCATCGCTACCAATGCCAAAGTTTCTATTGCAAATTAGCCTAATTATAGGACCATTCATCAAAAATTTGGTTTTATTTGGATCGATAACTATGTAATCATTACCCAATCCATTATATTTGTAGTAGTCAAAGTTTGTACTTGAGCCATGCATCATTTTCTTTATTAATTTATAGTAAGTTTACTCTGGTTAAATTTATAGAAAACCCCAAGGCCGGGTTAGGAAACCTAAATGAATTATACAACTAGCGGGTCGTCCGAAGTACCGGGAGGCTGATCGTTATCCCATGCAATGGTACCATGCAAATAACGAGCAACCAAAATGACTAACCTTCCTAAATCATGAGCCAAGTCCAGAAGACAATCCCCCTCAAATCTCTCAACTCTGCACCAAGGTTGGACAAGCCCCAAGAAGCCTGCGGCGTCTTCGGGATCTATGCACCAGAATTTAAAGTAGGGAGACTGACTTATTTTGGTCTCTATGCCCTCCAGCATCGAGGACAAGAATCGGCGGGAATAGTCACCTATGACGGAGACACAATACATTGTCACAAAGACATGGGGTTGGTATCTCAAGTCTTTAGTGAATCAGTTTTGAATCAGTTGCCTGGTTCCTGGGCAGTGGGTCATACCCGTTATTCTACCACAGGTTCCAGCTTGAAAGTCAATGCCCAGCCAGCAGTGATTTCCACCCGTTTAGGTACTCTCACCTTGGCTCACAACGGTAACTTAGTCAATACCATGGAACTGCGGCAGCAATTAGAAGAGCGCAATCATGATTTTCAAACCACCACTGATTCGGAAATGATTGCCGGACTTATGGCTCAAGAAGTGGATGGGGGTAAAGATTGGACTGAGGCAGCAATTAAGGCTTTACAATCCTGTTCTGGGGCTTACAGTCTCGTTATCGGAACTCCCGCAGGGTTAATGGGAGTGCGAGATCCTAATGGCATTCGTCCCTTGGTCATTGGTATTTTAGAAGGCAATCGTTATGTGTTAGCATCGGAAACCTGCGCTTTAGATATTATCGGTGCAGAATATGTGCGGGATGTAGAACCAGGAGAATTGATGGTAATCAATTCAACAGGGATGACGTCTTTCCGGATTCAAAGTCAGCCAGAACCAAAACTATGTATCTTCGAGATGATTTATTTTGCTCGTCCCGATAGCATCATGCAGGATGAAACCCTCTATAGTTATCGCCTGCGCTTAGGAAAGCAACTGGCTACAGAGTCAAGAGTGGATGCAGATTTGGTCATGGGAGTGCCCGACTCTGGTATTCCCGCCGCCATCGGATTTTCCCGAGAATCTGGTATTCCTTACGGGGAAGGACTGATTAAAAACCGCTACGTTGGTCGCACCTTCATTGAACCCACTCAACGAATGCGTGAACAAGGCATTCGCATGAAACTCAATCCCCTGAAAGATGTTTTAAAGGGGAAACGAGCCATTATTGTGGATGACTCCATCGTGCGGGGGACTACTAGTGGCAAAATAGTTAAAGCACTGCGGGATGCTGGAGCGAAGGAAGTACATATGCGCATCTCCTCCCCCCCAGTCACTCACCCCTGTTTCTACGGTATCGATACAGACAGTCAGGACCAGCTCATTGCCGCTATTAAGTCCGTAGAAGAGATTGCTGGGCACATAGGGGTAGACTCTCTAGCTTATCTTAGCTGGGAAGGTATGCTCCAAGCCACTGGAAAAAATCCAAAACATTTTTGCTCTGCTTGTTTTTCCGGAAAATATCCCATTGCTATTTCCGACCGGATCAAGGGTTCTAAGTTGATGTTAGAAGAGTTAAAAGTATTCTATGGCAATCATGAAATTTTGTTGTGAATCAATGAACTTTGCCATCCAATTTGATTGTGATATCCATGAATCAAAATATGACTGTCCAGATGTTTTAATAAATTACATTCGTGAATTCGATGAATAGGTCATACTTATAAAAGACGGTGGTACCAGCTATCTTATAATTAGTTATTGTCCTTGGTGTGGGATAAAACTTCCAAACAGCAAACGCGATGAATGGTTTGAAACTTTAGAGTCTCTTTGTTTTGACGATCCTTGGGAGCAAAACATTCCTGAAAAGTTTAAATCACGAGACTGGTATCTCTGATATCACCCGCAGCTCTAATTAGAACCCAAGTTGCACTACCGCAGTTGGTTCTTGTATACTACTTATAGAGAGTTAACAGGTTAAGGGAAATGGGTAAAGTCATCGCTTTTGGTTGGTATGGTGGAAAATTTAATCATTTGAACTGGCTCCTACCTTTGCTGCCAGAAGCGACTCATTACTGTGAACCATTTGGTGGTTCAGCGGCTGTTTTGTTGAACAGAAAGCCAGCTTTGGTGGAAACCTACAATGATATTGATGAGGAAGTAGTCAACTTTTTTCGTGTTCTTCGAGATAAGCAAGAGGCGCTCATTAAAGCAATAGGTTTGACGCCATTTTCTAAGGAAGAGCTGAGGATTGCAGTAGAAGAATCCATTGAGAATCTCTCAGAGTTGGAGCGAGCCCGTCGCTTTTTTGTCCGAGCGCGACAAGTGAGAACGGGTTTAGCCCAAACCGCCAGTGTAGGACGATGGGCCCATTGCAAACTAACTAGCCGTGCGGGGATGGCAGGTGCAGTTTCTCGCTGGCTTGGTAGTGTGGAGGGATTAGCTGAGATTGTCCAAAGACTTTTGCGAGTTCAAATAGAAAACTCCACCGCTATCGAAGTTATTAAGCGATATGACAGTGAAGAAACTCTATTTTACTGTGATCCTCCCTATCCACATGACTCACGGGGTGATACAAATGCTTACGGATATGAGATGACTGATGATGAGCATCGGCAATTTGCTGAAGTGCTTAAAAACGTTAAAGGTAAAGTTGCTCTATCCGGTTATCACTGTGATTTGTATTCGGATCTCTATAGAGACTGGGACTACATAGAGAGTCCCACAAAACGGTGCCTCTCAGTGAAGCAACCTCGAACTGAGGTACTTTGGGTTAATTATGATGTTCCAAAGCATGAAATCCAATGGATGAATCCAAAACAATCCTCACTACCGCTTTTCGACACGCATCCAGTACCCTGGGAAAATCATTAATTGATGATGAGGAAATGAGAGAGGGTGTTGAATATGTAGCTTGTAATTTGAAGAATCGGGCTGGTGTGCGTCTCTTGATGGCGTGTTTACTTGCCAAAATTCATCGCCCCCAAGTAGACGTGAGAAAGCCCTATACGTCAATTGGCGGCTCGGATACTTTCTCCGGCAGAACTTATGATGAGCGTTATCTTACTCCTTTCATTAATGAACACCACCTACCTTGTAATAGCACTACTGCTTTTCTCACACCCGCATTAAGGAATCGGAACGTGATGCTGGCAAGAGATCTAAATCTTGTGGGCAAACCACCTCAACTATATCAATTCTTGCTTCAACTATTGGATGATGTCAGCAACAATCGAATTACACCGGACAACCTCTTAGCAGAAACAATACGCTTCCTTATTATTCACCGAAACAACCAACAACTAAGGATTAAAGGTTTGATTCAAGAGCTGAAAACTACAGAGGGTTCTTTACCTCTATCATCTGAGGATATTGTTAATCTGATCCAGCAACATTTGAGTCTCAGCAAAGGAACCAGCCGCTTACCTGTTCTTATTGTTGCTTCTGCATATCAATCGGCGCAGGAACACCTTGGTGAAAAGTTTCTTGCGTTGCAGTCTCACAATGCTGCTGATATACAAACAGGTGCATTAGGTGATGTGGAGATAACTTTACTAGGAGACAATGAAATAATAACCAGCTATGAAATGAAAGATAAGCGAGTGACGGTTGAGGATATAGATAGAGCACTACAAAAATTATCTTCAAGCGGAAAAAAAGTTGACAACTATATTTTCATTACCACAGACATAATTGATGAACAAGTTCAAAACTATGCCCGCTCCTTATACCAAGAGACTGGAGGTATTGAGTTTGTTATTTTAGATTGCATTGGTTTCATTCGGCATTTTCTCCACTTATTCTATCGATTGAGAAGCAAGTTTCTTGAAAATTACCAGTCTATGATTTTAGAAGCAGCCCAAAGTTCAGTAAGTCAGCCAGTCAAAGAAGCTTTCTTGGTTATGCGGCGAACAGCAGAATCAGAGCTGGAGATTGGTTGATCAGTCACCAGTTACCCGCCCCCTTCTCCTGTACTTTGTTTCTAGGGTTTCAGTCACTGTTTCCTGAATATAGCAAGCTATCATGAGTTGTTAGCATTGTTTTATATTGTGTGATGAGCCATCAATGATTACCCTGGACGAAATCGAAGCTGCTATCTGAGTGCCTAAAAAAGGAAGTATCGTTGAGCTAAAGGCAAAACTGTAGCTGGCTCACAGATTAGTAGCTCCCCGTCAGCTCGCACCTCATAGGTTTCAGGATCTACCTCAATGTGAGGTAAAGTATTATTGAGCTTCAAATCCTGCTTGCGCACTTGACGAGTTCCTTGAACTGCGATCGTTGGCTTAGTCAAGCCAATTTGTGCCCCAATTCCGGCAGCCTGAGCAGCTTGGGAAACAAACGTGCAGGAGGTTGCTGCGATCGCCCCACCAAAACTAGCAAACATGGGGCGAGCATGAATCGGTTGAGGGGTGGGAATACTAGCATTGGGGTCACCCATTTGGGCATAGGCGATCGCCCCACCCTTCAGAACAATATGAGGACGCACCCCAAAGAATGCAGGTTTCCAGAGACAAAGATCCGCTAGTTTACCCACCTCAATGGACCCCACATGGTCGGCAATACCATGGGTGATTGCCGGATTAATGGTGTACTTGGCGATATAGCGCTTGGCACGATTGTTATCATTTCTCTCAGTATCCGGTGCTAAAGGACCACGCTGCACCTTCATTTTGTGAGCGGTTTGCCAAGTGCGTGAGATAACCTCTCCCACCCGACCCATAGCCTGAGAATCGGAGGCAATCATACTAAAGGCACCCAAGTCATGGAGAATATCCTCCGCCGCGATGGTTTCTCTGCGGATCCGAGACTCAGCAAAGGCTACATCTTCGGGAATATTAGGATCTAAATGGTGACACACCATCAGCATATCCAGGTGTTCATCTAAGGTATTGACAGTATAGGGGCGCGTGGGGTTCGTAGAAGAGGGCAAAACTGAAGCCTGACCACAGACTTTAATAATGTCTGGAGCATGACCTCCACCTGCCCCCTCCGTGTGATAGGTGTGAATTGAGCGATTTTGAAACGCCGCGATGGTATCCTCCACAAATCCCGCTTCATTCAGGGTATCCGTATGAATAGCCACTTGTACATCGAATTGCTCTGCCACCTCCAAGCAGGTATGGATTACACTGGGTGTGGTACCCCAATCTTCATGGAGTTTCAATCCCATTGCTCCAGCCCGCACCTGCTCTTCTAACCCCTGGCATTGGCTACTATTACCCTTACCGAGGAAGCCTAAGTTCATAGGAAAAGCATCTGCTGCCTGTAACATACGATGAATATTCCAGGGACCGGGAGTGCAAGTTGTGGCATTAGTACCAGTGGCAGGTCCAGTACCACCCCCTAGCATAGTTGTGATCCCAGAAACCATAGCTGTCTCAATTTGCTGTGGACAAATGAAGTGAATATGGGCATCAATACCTCCCGCTGTCAGGATCATCCCTTCTCCAGCCAAGGCTTCCGTACCGGGGCCAATTATAATATTGACATCATCTTGAATGTAAGGATTGCCTGCCTTACCTATTTTATATATCCTTCCATCTTTAATGCCTATATCAGCCTTAATAATTCCCCACCAGTCTAGAATCAGGGCATTGGTAATTACCAAGTCCACAGCCCCATCACTGTTAGCAATAGGCGATTGTCCCATACCATCCCTAATTACCTTGCCACCACCAAACTTAACCTCATCACCATAGGTAGTGTAGTCTTGCTCCACTTCAATCAGCAATTCTGTATCCGCCAACCGAACCCTATCCCCCACAGTGGGTCCATAGGTTTCAGCATAAGCCCTGCGCTCCAGATGAAAACTCATTAACCTTCATCTCCTTATGGTCAACTATCTTCTCAAACTCATTTCTTCAAAGTGGACCATTAACCAAACCGTTGAAACCATAGACCTGTCGCTCACCCTTAAACGGAATGAGAGTCACTGTCTTCTCGTCTCCCGGCTCATTAGAGTCGAGGGAGATGTTGCCACCTCGCCCCTCTCCTACGAACTGTACGTGAGACTTTCACCTCATACAGCTCAGGTGCTCCTATGTCTTCACGACGCGCTTTACGAGTCCGTCCTTAATGCGCTTGCGATGTATTGCTTGCGCCTGGTGACATTCTCGGTGGAGGGCAACTAGATTCTTGGGTTTCCAGTTGTTATGATTGCCGTCTTTGTGGTGCAACTCCACAGCTCCATCCCTCTCCATGAACTTACGGTTGCAATGCGGACACGTACCCTTCTGTCGCTTAATGGCGTTAGCGGTTGGGCCACTATATAGTTTAGAGTTGCGACCGACCCAATAGGAAATATTCCCATTGAAGGGTGAGGCATCACCTTTGACCATTACGTGGTCATTGACTTTCCAGGGAACTGAGGGAAAGGCTTTCTCTATCTGGGCTATTGTAAGTTGGCGTTTTGCTGCTCCTACTAGGGGTTTCCCTTTGATAGCCAGACGTCTTGCTTTCTCCGCTTCCTTAATTGCCATCCTGCGTTTTTCTGCCCTTAGTTTGCGCCATAACCATATCCGCAGTGACCATAGAGCGTGTTTACCCATATCGCAGTTTTTATGATATTGCCTCCACCCTCGGACTTGTGACTCAATCCTTTTCAGGCGAGCCTCCGTGGATGCGCCATTTCTCCAAGTAGCTTTAACCTTGGCCTTTATGTCCGCATAATTCTCAGAGCTCGGAGTGGACTTAAAGAGCCCACGGGAGTTGACACGAAAGCGCCACCCCAGGAAGTCAAATCCTTCCGTAGCTTTACTCACCTTAGTCTTGGTTTCGTTAATTCGTAGCCCTCTGGACTTTAGGAATTCATCGATATCCTCCCGTAGCCTCTTGGTATCAGCTCCGGGTTTACAGATAAAGACCGCATCATCCGCGTAACGTATACCCCTTATGAGAGTGCCATCTCGGCGTCTCCTTTTCCATTGATTCAACCCCAGGTTCTCAAATCCATCTAGAGCGATATTGGCCAGTAGGGGTGAGATAACCCCACCTTGGGGGGTACCCTTCATACTGGAGGGATATTCACCACGAACGCCTGCTTTTACAGCTCTCTTTAATCCCTTTAAGGCTTCGATTGGTAGGACTACTCCATTGAGCATGACCTTGTGGTCAATTTCGTCAAAGCATTTACTGATATCTGTTTCCAGAATCAGCTTGTCCTTGCCGTTACACGTCTTCTTAAGTTGGTCAAAGATGAGCTTTTGTGCGTCCGCAGTACAGCGGCCGGGTCTGAAGCCATAGCTTCTTTCTCCGGCGGTTGCCTCATAGGCTGGTTCGGCTGCTAATTTGAGCAGTGCTTGCCATGCCCTGTCGGCCATTGTAGGGATGCCTAATCCACGAGTTTTGCCGTTTGGCTTCGGGATATTTACCCTTCTTAGTTGCTGGTGTTTCCATTGGTACCAATGCTTGTTCAGCCTTTGGCACAACACTAGACGTTCCTTGGGAGAAAGCGCTGTTTTGCCATCAACTCCGGGGGACTTACGCCCTTGGTTTAGCTGTGTTACTTGTTTGACGGCCAGAGCTTGAGCTGCACGACTTTGTAATAAAAGCCGTTGTAAACGTTTGACCTTGGCTTTTGCTTGTTCTTTTTGCGCTTTGAAGATACTCCGCTGTAACCGAAATACATGTTGCCGGAATTTCTTCCATGGCAGGTCTTTCCAGACATCGTCAGCCCTCCGGCCAATCTTCCCCGTTAGCAGGAATGCTGCTAGGTGGAGTCTCAGGGCTTTTAAACTGCGGTATTCGATTGGAGTCTGGTTAGTGATATTCACAGTTTTGACCTTGTCAGTCGCTCTGATAATTACATTGGGCATCTTCTCTGTAGAAACCATCAGGCAGTTACGCCTTCTCTTACCCTCGCTCTTCCGTTAGGTCGTTAATCAAGCGACCCCACCATCTCACATACTTGCTCTTGCGCGGTCGCGCCTGAGCAAGGCTTGGAATCCCTTGTTTTGATGGAAGTTGAGCGAGTTTTTACTCGTTCCGAATGAACTATTGTTACGAACCCTTGGGACTCATCCGTTGACCTATCACCAACTCAGGAATGTAAATATACAGTTCGGTTTTTACGAGTTTCTTTCGGTGTCTTTTCTGCTCTATAGCGGTTTTGGCAGTGTCGCAGTTTAGGTCTTTTCACTGATGATTCACGTTGTTATCCCGGTGTTCTCCCTATTAGCGGCGTTACCATCGAACCGCTCGATAGCTCCGGTTCCGCCCTGCTGCCAGCTTCAGCCTGATGATTAATCTCACTGTGGCCAGATAAGGATTCACATGATTCCTTCATGGGAGAGGCTTGGTGACACGATTTCTGGCCGTGCCCTCACTCTCATAGTTCATTCAGTTGTCAGGGTTTGGTAACCCCCGGCATCGCGGATGACGAGGGAACGTTTCCGTTTTCAGCCCCTTTCAGTGCTTATATGTTCGGAGACGCTGTCCCTAGAACCCTGCTCCTGCTTATGTTTGGCTTACGCCGCGACTTTCACAGGAAACGGAGCCGCACAAACCGCACTGCTGTACCAGCAGGAATGTCTAGGCGTTTGCCTCTTGCTTGGTCTCGCTCGAAAATTAGCGCTCGGTTCACTTCAAAAAAGTGAAAATGGGACCCCACTTGAATGGGACGATCCCCCGTATTTGCTACCGTCAGTTCAGTGGTTTCTGCACCAGCATTCAGTTCAATGGTGCCCGGTGTTGTCAAAATTTCCCCTGGAATCATGAGGGTGGGACCTCTTGGTAGTATTTGCTCGAACATATGTTATATCATCTGGGATTTGATGACTTTATTAGAGTCGAGGGAGACGTTACCGCCTCGCCCCTCTCCTACGACACCGAAGGTGCCGCCTTTGGCGTCCCGGACGTGCGACTTTCACAGAGAACGAGCCGCACTAATAAATGTAATAACTTCATCCAAGCCCTGCTGAGTCTTGAGATTGGTGAACACAAATGGCTTTTTCCCTCGCATCCGCTTTGCATCCCGCTCCATAATATCCAAATCTGCTCCTACCAGGGGAGCTAAGTCGATTTTGTTAATAATTAGCAAATCTGACCGGGTAATCCCAGGTCCCCCCTTGCGGGGAATTTTATCTCCTGCTGCCACATCAATCACATAGAGAGTTAAGTCCACTAGTTCGGGGCTGAAGGTAGCAGCGAGATTATCCCCTCCGCTTTCCACAAACAATAAATTCAGTTGTGGATATTTTTGCTCTAAGGTTTCCATCGCCACTAGATTAATTGATGCATCCTCACGAATGGCAGCGTGAGGGCATCCTCCGGTTTCAACTCCAACAATGCGCTCCTCAGACAGAGCCTTTGCTCTGACCAAAAACTGAGCATCTTCACGGGTATAAATGTCATTGGTCACCACCGCCAGTTCAGTGGTTTGACGCAGTGCTTTACACAATGCCTCAATCAATGCTGTTTTTCCAGACCCCACTGGTCCTGCTACACCAATTCGCAAAGGAGTTTTAGACATAGATTTAACTTTGAAATAAGCGCACGGTCAAGGTTTCATGTTGACTACTAGCCAAAGCCGAGCCAATATTACAACTACTCAACTTATCATCCGGTCGGGCCATGGCCTCAGTCACGGCCCCTATAATGTTGGGAGTCAGGTTCAACAAAAGCTGCTGACCTGCTGTTTGCCCTAGGGGCACCAACTTTACCCCGGCATTAATGAGGTTACTGACCCAACTGTGAAAATAGGCCAGTAAGGCAGACTGGAGGTCAATTTGCCAGTGGGCAGCAGCTCCCCCAAAGGCGATCGCCCAGTTACAAGGGGTGCCACAGACTTCTAACCAGTCCATCACAGTGGGATCCAGGGAGCTAAGCAAACGAGACAGGGAGCGACCCATATGCCAACTTTGCCGCCGAAGTTCTTCAGTTTCCCGTGCGGCAGACCACCATTTATTCCAGTACACTAGCTCTGTGGTATCCTCCTGGTGTACAGCTCTATAGGCTCGCACTGCAATGGCTCCCTCAACCACTATACTGCCCCACTGCAATTCTCGCTCCAACCAGTGTTGTAAGGTTTCCATAGAGTTAATAACACATCCAGCTACTAGGGTTTCTAGTCCTTCAGAATAACTGTAGGCTCCCACTGGCAGGGTTGGACTACCTAGCATTAGCAAGTGCAACAGGGCTGTAGGGGTGAGGGCTAGGTCCGTGCCTAAACTAGCTGAGAACGCCTTGGAACCTTTAGGAGGAAGATGCATCAGTTTGGAGTTCTCAGAGAGGATCTTTCGGAATGTAGATGGTGATATGCTCCCGTTTCTGGACAAAAGGGTGCGACCTCCTCAACCACATGGACCTGGAGATGCTCTACCAGCAGCAGAGACTTCAACACTGGGTTTAGCCCTAACCGTAAATGGGTCACGGTCACTTCTAGGGGAACATGGCGGTTGCCCAAATGGTAGGCGGCTCGGAGGAGGGCCAGAGTTGTCTTAGCGGTCACGGTCAGGACAGGCTCAGGCTTGGCAACAACTCGCACTAACGCCCGTCCGGTGTCGGACTGGAGCAGATCCCCATTCCTTAGGACTGTGCCCCGTGGCAGCTGTAAGTAAAGGGTACGCCCTCCCGACCAGTCATAACGATAACGGGCGCGGGTTCGTTCTTCGGCGGTCAGGGAAAGTTCACCCAACACGGCAACAGTGGGATCGGGAGGAAGTCGTTGTTGCAGAATGATTATATTATGGGGATTCATGGCTATGGAAACCATTTTGCACACTATTCTTGACACTCCCCCCGGCATCATCGATGGCGGGGGGATTCTTGGGACGCCTTGGGCGGCACCTTCGGTGTCAGCTACCTTCCTTAAATTGCAACAGAGAGTTTGACTCAAACTCAGCAACCTCGCACCAAACAGCCGCACCTCAATGGTCGAACTCTCTAGCTCTGAGCTGTGCAACCCAGCGGGAACGATATCCCCAAGCGTATTTTTACCCTGTTTCCGAGTGCCCCTCGGTACAGCATTTCGTATCCAAAAGTTAACTTTCGCTGGTATTCGGTACTCCTTCGAGTCCATACGTTTTTAAAGAGGTTTTTCGCGCCTCTGGGTGCAGACTGAACTCTGCTTTCAGGTTCCAGGGTGCCGACTCTCGCCGCTTCACAACCGCCCACCTTGGGGATTCAAACCACACTTATTCTAGCACAAGTGAGTCAGCAAGGACGGCAGCTAAAGCGGCCAACGCTACATCCCACGCTTAAAAGACGTGGGTTTTGCTCCAAAACCTATAATCACCCACTCTCAACTTATAAAAATCTGCCCAATTTTCAGATTAAGCAAGATTGTTGATATTGAAGGGTATCGAATTGTTTATCAACCCTTCAAATCTTCGCGCTTTCTTTTATACGATCCTTTGAGAGTATACGTCCATCTAGTCTTAGGACTTTCAAAAAATTATTTTGTATCGTAAGACACAGTTATCCATCGCCGAAAAATCTATAGTGCCTGAATAATATCTCTAACTGTGCCTGTAATTTCAGCTTTAGAAATAAGAAATATGTGTTAGTGCGAGGAGAAATATACACCTATGAATCTGAATCAGTTTAATCGCCGTAAATTTTTACTTTATGGTTCTGCCGCATTTGGTACCAGCCTCTTCTTAAAAGCCTGTGGCGGCTCCTCTCCCTCAGACTCTGGGAGCAGTGGTGGAAGTGATACCATCAAGGTAGGAATCCTCCACTCCTTGAGTGGTACCATGGCCATTAGTGAGACCACGGTTGTGGACGCTGAAGAACTCGCCATCGAAGAAATTAACGCTGCTGGTGGCGTTCTGGGTAAAAAGATTGAAGCTATAAAAGAAGATGGTGGCTCTGACTGGCCCACCTTTGCTGAAAAAGCTAAAAAGCTTATTGACCAAGACAAGGTTGTGACTATATTTGGCTGCTGGACTTCCGCCAGTCGCAAAGCAGTGAAGCCAGTTTTTGAGTCAAAAAACCACATGCTCTGGTATCCGGTTCAGTACGAGGGGCAAGAATGTTCCAAGAATATTTTCTACACCGGAGCCGCACCAAACCAACAGATTGAGCCTGCTGTTGATTGGCTCCTGGAAAACAAGGGGAAGGATTTCTTTTTAGTAGGTTCTGACTATGTCTTCCCTCGAACTGCCAATACTATTATTAAAGAACAGCTCAAGAAAAAAGGTGGTGAAACAGTGGGTGAGGACTACCTACCCCTAGGTAATTCAGAAGTCACACCTATTATTGCCAAAATCAAACAAGCTTTCCCTAATGGTGGTGTTATCTTCAATAGCCTTAATGGTGACAGCAACGTGGCCTTCTTTAAACAGCTCCAAGGAGCAGGCATGGGACCGGACAAGTATCCTGTCATGTCTGTCAGTATTGCAGAGGAAGAAGTTCGCCAAATTGGTAAAGATTTTCTGATTGGTCACTACGCAGCATGGAACTACTTCCAGACCGTTGAAACCCCAGCAAATAAAAAGTGGGTGGCAGCTTTTAAGGCAAAGTACGGCCAAGACCGGGTAACCAACGACCCCATGGAAGCCGCCTACATTATGGTCTACCTTTGGAAGCAAGCTGTAGAAGCCGCAGGAACCACTGACGTGGAAGCAGTGCGGGCTGCCGCTATTGGTCAGGAATTTGATGCACCGGAAGGTCCTGTGAAAATGCAGGCAAATCACCATATTTCCAAGACTGTACGCATTGGTCAAGTCCGTGAGGATGGCCTCTTCAATATTGTCAATTCAACAAAAGGTCCAGTTGACCCCATTCCTTGGAACCAATATGTGCCTGAGACCATTGGTTATGCTTGTGATCACTCCGATCCAGCTAAAGGTGAGAAGTACAAAACCTAGGCAGGATCTACCATGTCTTTATTGATCAGTAGCTTGTTTAACGGTGTGGGCATTGGGGCAGTACTCCTGATGTCTGCCCTGGGGCTAGCCATTGTCTTTGGCCTCATGGGGGTGATTAATCTTGCCCATGGGGAAATGATGATGCTAGGGGCTTACACCACCTACATTGTGCAAAACGGTGCCAAGGCTCTGGGGGAACCTTGGACGGACATTTATATTTTTCCGGCGTTATTTCTGTCCTTTGCCATTGCTGCGGGAATTGGCTTAATTTTAGAGCGGAGTATTATTCAAAAGCTCTATGGTCGTCCTTTGGAAACCCTCCTAGCCACCTGGGGAGTCAGTTTGATTTTGCGCCAGTTTGTCCGCAGCGTCAGTTGGGGCTTTGTAGCTGGCTTAGTAATTTTTAATCTGCTCTTCTTCGGGGGACGCGCCATCGGGCTGCAACGCTTTCGGAAGGCACGGTCTCGGTTGCCATCATGGTCTAATACACTCCTCTTTGCACTTTCCGCAGCTATCGGCATCACCGCAGGTCTGCTGTTCCTAAATCAAGGGGAGCAGTCATTCTGGGGCAAGCTCTGGTTTAGTGCCCGTAATGTGGATGTTACCCCACCAGCTTGGTTACGGGGTGGCCTAGAAGTGGGTGACGTTACCTTTCCCTATGCCCGTCTATTTATCATTGCCCTCATGGTGGTTTGTGTGGTGGGAACCTACTGGTTTCTCCAGGGATCAAGGTGGGGTTTACGAATTCGCGCTGTGACCCAAAATCGCGACATGAGTTCCTGTTTGGGAATTCCTACAGCTACGGTGGATGCTTTGACCTTTGCCCTAGGGTCAGGTTTAGCCGGGGTTGCAGGCTGTGCTGTCACCCTATTGGGTTCCGTGGGACCGAACCTGGGCAGCAACTACATTGTGGATGCTTTCATGGTAGTGGTGGTTGGCGGTGTAGGTAAGCTGGTAGGCACAATTTTCGCCGCCATGGTTATTGGGATTATCAGCTACTTGATCGGCTCTGGCACTTTTGCCTTTCTGTTGAGTAATATGGTCTCCAGCAAGAGCTTGGGGATTGTGTGGCTAATGGATGTACTCAACTTTTTTGCAACTTCCAGCATGGCAAAAGTGATGGTGTTTGCCCTCATTATTGGGTTCTTGCAACTGCAACCTGGGGGGTTGTTTCCTCAGAAAGGTCGGGCAGTTGATGCTTAGGGAGATGTGGCAAGGATGAGCTCAACTAAATCTCAACAACCGCAAAGCTTCGCAATTGAAGTCGCCTTGGTCCTGGCGATCGCCTTTTTTCTCGCATTCATATTGCCCCTCCTATTGTCCGATTTCCGTCTCAAGTTGGTAGGTAGATTTTTGGCCTTAGCCATCGCTGCCCTGGGAATTGACTTAATTTGGGGCTATACAGGACTACTAAGCTTAGGTCAGGGTATCTTCTTTGCCTTGGGAGGCTATGGCTTTGCTATGCACCTGAAATTGCAGCTTCCCGAAGGAGAGCTACCTGAATTCTTTACCTTGTACGGGGTTAAAACCTTGCCCTGGTTTTGGCAGCCCTTTCACTCCTTTCCTTTCACCCTCATCAGCATCTGGCTGATTCCCATGATTGTAGCTGGGCTATTGGGGTACCTCGTCTTTCGCAATCGGATTCGTGGGGTTTACTTCTCCATCCTCACCCAGGCCATGCTAGTAGTTTTTTTCAACTTCTTCAATGGCCAGCAAAAACTGATTAATGGCACCAACGGCCTCAAAACAGATACGGATACCCTCTTTGGGGTTGTAATGGGGTCAGATACTGCCCAAAAATTCTTCTATGTCCTGACTGTTCTAGTCTTGGTGGGAGCCTATGGTCTCTGTCGGTGGTTGACCCAAGGTCGATTTGGCCGCCTATTGATTGCAATTCGGGATGATGAGAGCCGGGTGAGGTTTTCCGGCTACAATCCCACCAGCTTTAAAACCCTAGTATTTGCAGTATCCGGTGCTTTAGCTGGCATCGCTGGGGCACTTTACACAGTACAGTCTGGAATTGTTTCTCCCCAATATATGGAAATTGCTTTATCCATCGAGATGGTAATCTGGGTAGCCGTGGGAGGACGGGGTACATTAGTGGGAGCCATTCTCGGTGCATTGGTGGTCAATTTAGCCCGCAGCTTACTGAGCGAAAAGTTTCCCGAAGTGTGGTTATTTTTTCAAGGTGCCTTATTTTTGTTGGTGGTCACAGTATTGCCCCAGGGCTTAATTGGTTGGTTGCGAAAGGCACTAGATAGAGTGCTAAGGATGTGGGGATATGGTCCTCATGCTACAACATACCCGAGTTTGGAAGAAGATTTAGAGCAGCAGCATGAGCAACAAAATCTTGGTCACTGAAGATTTGACCGTAAATTTTGACGGATTCAAAGCACTTAATCAGCTAAACTTTAGTATCAACGTTGGAGAATTGCGAGTCATTATTGGCCCCAATGGTGCAGGCAAAACCACATTTCTGGATGTGATTACCGGTAAAGTTAAACCCACGGAAGGCCGGATCACGTTCAAGCAACACAGTAATTTACGCCAACTCTCAGAACATCAGATTGCACAGCTCGGTATTGGTCGCAAGTTTCAAACTCCACGGGTTTACCTAAACCTAACTGTGCGAGAAAACTTGCAACTGTCTTGCCATAGACCTAAGACGGTTTTCTCAGCCTTGTTGAGTCCACCTTCTAAAGCAGCACGGCAAACTGTTCAAGGCTTATTGGAGACCATTGGTTTAGTCCTATCAGCAGATAAACCTGCTCAGTTTTTGTCCCACGGGGAGAAGCAGTGGCTAGAAATTGGCATGTTAGTTGCCCAGTCCCCTGATTTGCTCCTTGTGGATGAACCCGTGGCTGGTCTGACAGACGAAGAGACATTTCAGACGGGAGAGTTACTTCTCTCCCTTGCCCAAAGTCATTCCATTATTGTTATTGAACACGACATGGAATTTGTTCGCCAAATTGCCAGCCATGTTACTGTGTTACATCAAGGCTCAGTGCTCTGTGAAGGCAGTATGGAGTCCATCCAGGCAGACCCACGGGTTGTGGAAGTGTATTTGGGCCAGACACCAGAGGTAGCTTAAAGTACCTTTCGATTTTTATTCTATAGTTATTAGTTTTAATTATATTTAGCAATAAGTTATGTTCTATCCTTATGTCCTTCAATACTCAATCTAAAGATCTCCGTAATTGTGACGGAGTACAATCAACCCCCAATCCCTTGTTAAAAGTCACCAACCTAGATGTGTACTACGGTGAAAGTCATATTCTGCGTCAGGTAGATATAACTGTGTTTCCAGGACAAATAGTATGCTTAATCGGAAGAAATGGGGTAGGCAAAACAACTATGTTAAAAACAATCATGGGATTGCTAAAGCCTCGACGAGGGCAAGTGATTTATGAAGGGCAACCCATTACCCAACTCCCTCCCCATGGACGGGCAAAATTAGGCATTGGTTATGTGCCTCAGGGTCGGGAAATTATTCCACGTTTAACAGTTCAGGAAAACTTATTCTTAGGTCAAGAAGCACTACCATCGAGCATGGGTGCTAGATCCGTTGACAAACTGGATCAAGTTTTTGAGCTATTTCCGGTGTTGAAAACCATGCTGACCCGCATGGGTGGTGACCTCAGTGGGGGTCAACAGCAACAGTTGGCGATCGCCCGCGCCCTGATGGGCCAGCCCCGACTCTTAGTCTTAGATGAACCCACAGAGGGAATTCAACCCTCGATTATTTTGGAAATTGAGGCCGCTGTCCGCCGCATTATTCAAATCTCAGGAATTGCCGTGTTGCTGGTGGAGCAACATCTGCATTTCGTGCGCCAAGCAAATTGGTATTACGCCATGCAAAAGGGAGGCATTGTAGCATCTGGTCCCACTGAGCACTTAAGCCAAGATGTAATTGGGCAATTTCTTTCTGTCTAAGCCTATGTCAACTGCAAAACCCAGTCCCTGGCAGGGTAGTCTTGCCCTAGTTTTTGCCCATAATGGTGGGAAAACCAGAGCAATTCAACGAGCAAGCAAAGCGCCCTTGAAAGTGCAAAGATCGCACTATCCAGAAGGTCCTGGAATCTGCTATACTACTATTGTACATACAGCAGGAGGAATGGTAGGGGGAGATGGTTTGGATCAATCTATTCACCTGCATCCCCAGAGCAAAGTTTTTATTACAACCCCAGCAGCAGGAAAAGTCTACCGATCAACTGGTGCAACAGCTTCTCAATCTATTAAAATTCGGGTGGAGGCTGATGCCTGTTTAGAGTGGTTGCCCCAGGAAACAATCCTTTTCAATGGTGCCCAATACCATCAACAGCTGTATATAGACCTAGCCCCCGGTGCAACGGTGCTGCTATGGGATATTACCCGGTTTGGTCGCAGTGCTAGGGGTGAGCAGTTTTTGCAGGGAACCTGGCAATCATATGTAGATCTCTGGCTTGGGGATACACCCCTATTCATTGACCACCAGTCCTTGTCCGGTGGGGCTGAAGTGGTTGCTTCTCCTCATGGTCTCCATGGTTACTCAGTGATTGGCACCTTGACTCTAGCAGGTCTTGATATGACCAACTCAGCCCTAGCAGCCCTCAGGAAACAGCTTACCACAACGGGGGTAGAGATGTCGCATCACTGGCTCACTCGCACTCTCAGCGGCTTTGTCTGTCGCTATCGTGGTCCCTCTTCTCAAGCTGTTCGCCGTTGTTTTACAAGCCTGTGGCAACACCTCCGTTTCTCCCAATACGGTAAAATACCTTCCATTCCCCGTATTTGGAGGTAGGTCACAACTGTGCCCAAAAAAATCCCAACTCGTCAACTTTAAACCCACCCCAACAAGACTATGCAACTCACCCCACAAGAAAAAGATAAATTGCTAATTTTCACCGCTGCTATGCTGGCGGAGCGACGTAAGGAGAAGGGACTGAAACTGAATTATCCAGAGGCGGTGGCTTATATCTCTGCTGCCATTTTGGAAGGAGCACGGGAAGGTCGTACAGTTTCTGAGTTGATGAGTCATGGAGCAACACTACTGACGGAAAATGATGTAATGGAAGGGATACCGGAAATGCTTGATGAGGTTCAAGTAGAGGCTACATTTCCCGATGGGACTAAGTTAGTGACAGTTCATAACCCAATTTAATAATATTGGTCATTTTAGGAAAAATCCAAAACATTAATAAATTGATTAATTATTAGAATTGCGCCCAAAAATAATATTGTGTTATAATATCCCTTTATTAAAAACTATAGCAGTTAGCGATCGTGTGTTTATAAAATTATTAAAATGAACAACTCAAAAAAATTGACTTTTTTAACATCCTAGGTTATAATAGGTATATAAATATAAATTGTTAACTGCTTTATGGCCATTATCCCACTCAAAGCTTGGTATATAGAACATTATGAACCCATTGAGCAAATCATAAAACGACCTCACGATTTGCGTTTGAACCGCAATAGCTTGCTCAAATCTGGTTTAAGATCTGACTTCTTAAACGATAGTTTGGAAGTAGAAAAGTCTGTCTGGTTCCCACGTTATTTAGAAGGAGAAAAAGTTGAGTTTTACATTGAAGGAAGCGGTGGTTATACTATCGCCAATATCGATTTAATCTCTCAGGAAGTCTATTTTACCAAACAGAATCCCGTAGCCACCGGATCCCCAATTATCTTCTTTAGCTATCAAAGAGAATATGCCACAGGTTCAGAATCTTTAACCGAAATCCTCACCCAAGTCATCGACAATCTGAACGAAAAATCTCGCCTCCCCCTCACCCTAGAACTATCTGTACGTCCCCACGACGCACCAATGCGTCTGAACAAGACCGGACTGCGCAAAATCCGCAAAAGTCTGCTCTTCATCGCTGACAGTACCCCCATAGCTCACTTACCGGGTTCATATCAGCCTCAGTTACTTCTGGACCCTACTGTTTGCGTCGAAATAGGCTATGCTGTTTCCACCAAAGATCCAGGACAAATTTTACTCCTGGAAAGGTCACGTCCAGACTTAACGGGACAATTACCCTTTGACTTACCCCTCTCACAGCAGCTAAAATTTCAAGCTAGTTCCGAATTAGCTCAAACCCTACAGCCAGTAATGGAAATTCTACTCAAGCGGTTTAATTTATTGATATAGTCCCCCAAGATAGAAAATTAGAGTGTTCTATGCCCAGAAAAGCAGAGCGAAGAAAACCAGACGAGTTCGCGGTCCATCTTTTTCTTTCCAGTGGTCATAAAGAAGAAGTGCGTTTTACCAAAATTCAAGAATTTCAGAAATGGTACAGTGGGGAACTGTTGCCTAAGTTCGACGCCCACAACTTTATTACCGTGCCCATTAAAAATATCCAGGGGGAGTATATGGTAGTGCGTCCAGCAAGTGTAATGGCTATTCGAGTCGAACCCGTATTTTTTGGCAGCGTGAAACGTTACTAACCCCTCTGACGTCAACTGAAGGCTGAAGGACACACATTTGCCAATGAAACAAACAATCGCTTTAATTTCCCTGAGTTTAGGTCTCACTCTCGGACACCCCAGCTTGCTCTATGGTGCTGAGGTACCCCTGCGACAGGTTCAACCCAGAAGTAATTCCCTTGGGGTAGACGAACAGTTGTGGCAAATGTACGGTACTGTTGGGGATCGAGAGAATCTTATAAAATCAATCGACCACAGTCTAACTTATCTCAATACCCCCAAGGCAGTAACAGACTATGAAAATTATCCAGTGACCGGAATTACTCGGGAACGCATTGTTCGCTCTCTGCACCGCTTCCGGGAGTTGCTGATTAATTCTCCTTCAGCAGAAGCACTTCAAGCAGCAGTAGAAAGGGAGTTTGTCTTTTATAAGTCCGTGGGCAATAATCAGGGAGAGGTGATTTTTACCGGTTATTTCGAGCCTATTTACGAAGCTAGTCCAGTACTCACAGCAGAGTACCGCTATCCTCTCTATCGTCTACCAGTCAACTTAGAGAGTTGGCCCAAACCTCACCCCACTAGAGCAGAATTACAAGGAGTAGATGGTTTGGGGAGACAAAGTCCCTTAGCAGGGAATGAGTTGGTTTGGCTGCGGGATCGCTTTGAGGCATATTTAGTGGAAATTCAGGGTTCTGCCCGACTCCGTTTTCCCGACGGCAGGATCATGGGGATAAAATATAATGGCAATACAGACTATACCTACACCAGTATCGGTCGCCAAATGATTAAAGATAAAGTGTGTACCGAAATAGGTGAATTGAGTTTACCCGTGATGATCCAATGTTTTAAGACCTATCCGAAATTACTGGACAAATATTTGCCTCTCAATAATCGCTTTATTTTCTTCCAGGAAACTGAAAACCCCTATCCCGTAGGCAACCTCGGCGTACCTGTAACGGCAGAGCGTTCCATTGCCACCGATTATCCCTTGATGCCTCCCGGTGCTCTAGCCTTAATTAGAACCCGCATTCCTTATTATAACCAACGAGGAGGAATTGAAACCCGTTTTGTTAGTCGTTATGTGTTAGATCAGGATACGGGCGGTGCCATTAAAGGACCAGGGAGAGTGGATATTTTTATCGGAACAGGTCCTACTGCTGGCGATCGCGCTGGAGTGATTCATGATAAAGGAGAACTTTATTATTTATTACTCAAAAATTAATAATATACAGCATGTATGCATTGTAATATTACCTAGGGAAACCCCCGCCATTAATCAATGCCGGGGGTGCCCCTACCCCTATTACTAGTACTTTTGTAGCAGTTTTTGGTAAGTATCAGTATACCATGTCAAAGTCAGAAAGGTTAATTTAGCACCTTCACCTACCAACCTATTTAGTCCGACAAAAGGGTCGTTTCCCCAAAATGGGTCGATTAGGGCTGATTTTATTAATTTGCCATAGTCAGTGGTTGTTAAGATGGCAAATAAATCCAGATCAGCCTGTTTTTGAATACCATATTCAATGCAAAAATCCACTAAATCATTACAATACTTAACAAACTCATCCAAGTCCGGATCTGTTATCTTGAGAGTGTCTATTTCGCTAAGTATAGCGCGGGCTTCATAAAAAGTTTTCGCTACAGTAGCACTTTTGACGAGAGCAAATGATTCTTGATTGTATTCCATCTATCCCATGAACATATTTTGATATTTTTTTTGCAGCAGTTAGATGATATAGCAATGGGCAAGGTATATAGGGCATCATAAAGGCGGACGGATTCAAGAACTGATTGAACAAATGCGCGGCAGTCCCCACCCCGCTACGCTGAGGGTGGGGAAGGATAGCGCCCCAATTAAGCTGTAGGTTTGTCCTGGGATTTAATATATTGCCGCAACTTTTCAATTGGCGCTGGGCCACTAGAAGCTACATAGTAAGAACTGGACCAAAAAGAAACATCAGACCAATAAAATCTGTTGACTTCGCTTTTAAACTCCCGTCTTATAGTTCGGCTGGTAGATGCTTTCAAAGATCCAACAAGTGCTGAGATTGAGTTCTTAGGATGAAAATCCACCAATAAGTGAACATGGTCAGATTCTCCTGAAAACTCAACTAGCTTGCACCCCATTTTCTCACAAACCTGATTACACATGGTTTCTATGCGGGCAAGCATAGGAGTATTGATAACTTTTCTTCGATAATGTGTCACAAATACATTTATTAACCCAGTGTGCAGTAGCACACTAAAAACGCTATGGGAACCTTTCCGGGGTCTCATTTTGACAACTTACACCAAAACTGCTATAGTCTGAGTATCTGACCCAATAGTTCTGATGCCAACCCGCCGAATTACATACCGACTTTATCCAAACGGCGCGACCTGAATCGGTCGCTTAGTACGGGACACCAAGTCCCCTAGGGAGTTCCACCCCTAGCCCTCGCGTAAAAGACTCTATGAGTCTGGCCACAGCCGAGTAGGTAACGAAACAGCTGGAATGCAGGTCACGAAAGTAGCCGAAGCTCTAGGGATTAAAGAGTTAGGAGCAAGAGGGAAGTAGCTGGAAGGTTGAACGAAAGTGAAGTAAAAGGACTGTGAACCCAGTCCCTCCGTATAAACCTCGTTATAAAGGAACGGCGAAATTATCCCTGTATAACGCCGTAGCCAAAAGGCAAGTAGACAAGACTCAGTGCTCGTTTGTCACTGGGATGTGGAATCGAAGCTCTACCGGGGAAGAGGAACCAACCTAATCAACTCGCATAAAACTAAGCGGGGCGACTCGTTCTGGGCGAAAAGTCGCGGCTCAATAGCCGAAGCATATAACCCCAGGCTAGGTACGAAAGTACCTTGACAACTAAATCAGGAATGTTGGTGAGGAGCTGGTCAGTCATCAGTTATCCAAGTCCAACCGCTTAGGGGATAAGCGAATCTCTATCTGCCCACACGCAACTGTGAATTCAAGCAGGCTTGCCGGGTTAGCCACCGGGGCGTGAAGCTGGGGACAGGGCGGAATCAGACACGAAAGTGACCCTGCCGCTAATGAGGAGAACCCACGGTCAACAGGCATCCCCCGGCATCGCGTATGGCGGGGGTGAAGCGAATCACCGGAAAAAGCGTCTAATTTTAAGGAGTACAGCGTTTAGTTTGGGGGGACACCTCCTTAATGGGCAACAAGAACCGATAATCAAAACCCTGCTGCATTTTCGCTTAGATAGCAGCTTCCTTAGGGGGTCGGTGGGCGAATTGGTGAGACCTAAAGGTTCCGTGCGGCTCGAAAGTCGCAGTAGTTAGTGGGTAAAACCCCATGGGAAGTGTCTTCCCCGGTTCCCGCCCGAAGAAGCTTTGGCAGTAATGCCGGAGTTTCACAGCTAGAGGGTTAAATGGCCAAGCTACTATCAGTCCGATGATGGTAGCGGCCTAGGGAAAGTCTGATATGGTGAGCATAAAGCAAAGCTTGCAACCTCGTCATAGGTAATGAGTGAAAGCGGTACTGTTACACTCTAACCAAAACGGTATGCGGCATATGTGAAAGATGGACTGGAATCGTCATCGCGTAGACACCACGCCGCCGGGGGATGGAGCAGCCCGCCGTCAGACGTATCTAACTATTGTGGAACGAGTTAACCTCCACAGGGTCTGAGAAATCAGTAGGGAAGCTGTAAAGCGAACCAACTCCCTGGGGAGAAAGGACTCTCCTAAAAAGCGAACGCTGCCAGGACGAAAGTTCAGGGGAATCAATAACCCGGCAGATAGGCAAATGTCTACTCGAAAGGGGAGCTGACGTAGGAGAGGGTGAAACGTAACGGTAAAATCCCTTATCACTTGCGATTTTGCCTTTCCATTAGCTGGAACTTGAAACTCAAAGCTCCTCAGAAGTTAGAGGCGTCGGGCAAACGTCAATGGCGAGGAGGTTGGAATTTAAGGACTCAAAGCCCAATCTGAATGAGACCTGAAAGCCGACACAAGTAATGAGGAGTAAACGCGCCAGCGAGTAGGATGATACACCAGGAGCCGGGTGCTTAGAAACTTGCACGCCCGGTACTGTGAGGGGGAAAACCTGTAAGGGTCTACCTATCTCGACAAACAATTTCTGATTTGGAACGAGGAAAAACGAGTGGTTCTTTCTCCCAGGGGTGGTACCCGGAGAGGGAGGGCAGGCATACCTCTATCGAGGCCATTCGGATAGGACGCGGGAACGAAAGCCACGATGCAAAACAATTGCCCGCAATGACCAAGAGCTGATTTCTATCCAATAAAGGTGATACCTAGGCTGAAAATATGCCACATACAGCCCCCGGCATCGCGGATGGCGGGGAATGAGAAGATAATCTAGTTCTGAATTTTAGGTCGGGGTAAGATGATAGCCGAGTAGGAATTTAATCCGAATTTTGGCTCCTGTAAATCCGAGTAAGAACCAGTAAAACTGATGCCGGATAGAATAGCGCGACCTGAACTGGTCGCTTAGTACGGGACACCAAGTCCCCTAGGGAGTTCCACCCCTAGCCTTCGCGTAAAAGACTCTATGAGTCCGGCCACAGCCTAGTAGGTAACGAAACAGCTGGAATGCAAGGTCACGAAAGTAGCCAAAGCTCTAGGGATTAAGAGTTAGGAGCAAGAAGGAGATAGTTGGAAGGTTGAACGAAAGTGAAGCTCTGCTTAAACCTCGTAACCGGCGAATGGCGAAATTATCCCTGAGTAACGCCATAGCCAAAAGGCAAATAGACAGGACTCAGTGCTTGTTCTTCACTGGGTCGTGGAACAGAAGCTCTATCGGGGGATAGGAACCAGCCTAACCAACTCGCAAAACTAAGCGAAACAACAGGATAAGCCCCCGCCATCGCGGATGCCGGGGGTCTAGCGGAAGGTCGATAACCGCTAGTAGGCCAAAGGCAACAGAGGCGGAACTCCCTGGAGGGTAGAGGATGAGTGAAAAAGCGAATGCTCTCTTGTAATGAGAGGGATAGGGATTCAAAATTTGTCCCTGACTGAAAGGAATAGCAGACTTCACTTGGGTCTCATACGAAATAGAAAACAACTAGAAACCAAACCGAAGGAAAAGTTAGATGATAGCGGCAACGCTAGAAAATGGACCAGAAGGACAATTAACTGAGTGGGGCGACATAAACTGGCGTCGTACTCGGAAGATTGTTAGGAATTTACGCGGTCGGATATTTCGTGCCCGAAAGCTTGGATTGTGGAGACAACTATTATCTCTACAGAAATTAATGAAAAGATGTCGGTCGAACCTATTACTGAGCATCAGACAAATCACACAGGTAAATACCGGAAAGCGAACAGCTGGAGTAGACAAGGAGGTAATAGAAACACCAGCACAGCGTGTGAAACTTGCTAATAGTTGGAGAATGCCTAAGGCAAAACCTGCCAGACGGATATACATTCCGAAAGCGAATGGTAAGAAACGTCCCCTCGGAATCCCCACGATGAAGGATAGAGTCGCTCAGGCAATAGTCAAAAATGCACTGGAACCTGAATGGGAAGCCATGTTTGAAGCTAACTCCTACGGCTTCAGACCCGGTCGAAGTTGCCAAGATGCTATTGGACAATGTTACATTAGGCTGAGAGGGGACTATAAAACAAAAACCGGAAAGTGGGTAAGAAAGGATAAATGGGTTCTGGACGCTGATATCAAAGGCTTCTTTGATAACATTGACCATAAATCCATCTTGAGCACAGTTAGAGAAAATTCTTTAATTGAAGGATGGTTAAAAGCTGGATTTGTCGAAAGTAGGAAGGGATACAGCCCAACTGAAAAAGGAACTCCACAGGGTGGCGTAATAAGCCCAATGCTCGCAAATATTGGACTCCACGGGTTAGAAGAATACATTATAAGATGTAACCCAAAGGTAGGCGTCATCAGGTATGCAGATGATTTCGTAGTCACTGCAAGAGACAAGGAATCCCTGGAGAAGTTGAAAATCCAGATAAATCAATGGCTATCAGAACGAGGTCTTGAGATTAGCGAGGAGAAGACGCGGATAGTACACATAAGAGACGGATTTGATTTCCTGGGGTTTAACCTGCGGCATTATGAGGTTAAAGGTGAGAACAGAACTCCAAGAGGGAAGTTAGTCATTAAACCCCAGAAGTCGAAGGTACTGGAATTCTGCAAGAAAGTCGGTGCAACCATCGACAACATGAAGACAAAAACACCAGAACAGGTCGTCCGTAAGATAGAACCACTTCTGGGAGGTTTTGCTAACTACTACAGAGGTGTATGCAGCAAAGAAACCTACGAATATATAAGTTACCGACTATGGTGGTACCTCTGGCGATGGGCAAAAAGACGACACCCCAACAAAGACAAACAGTGGGTTAAAGATAAATACTTCCGAACCGAATATAAAAAGGGTGGTAAAAGAGATTGGCGGTTTTACTATGAAGGCAAAGACCGGAGGGGCAAGAGAATAGTACACAATCTGCACGATATAGCAGCTGTCCCGATTGTAAGACATGTCAAAGTTAAGGGAACTTACTCCCCAGACGACCCTGAACTGGTGGAATATTGGCAGACGCGGCGAAATAAGTCTGGAAATAAAAGATGGGCGTGCAGGTCAAAATATGAGACAGTAGCCATCAATCAGAACTGGAAATGCCCAGTTTGCCATGACCACTTGTTCAATGGTGAGGAAATCGAAACCCATCACATAGTACCTGTAAGGGATGGAGGCTCTGACGACGAGAGCAACCTGAGACACTTGCACAAAGCATGTCACAAACAGGTGCATTCAAGAAAATCCAAGCAGGGCTTGAAGTGAGGCTTGAGCCGGATGATTGGTAACAGTCACGTCCGGTTCTTAGGGGAGGGGAGAGAAGCGATTCTCAAACCTTACCCGACAGCAAAGATTGCCACAACCCCTAATACCAATTAGATAGAGGCAATCAATGGATTTTCTGCCACGGCAGGTTTCAATCCACAGGTCATAGGAGCCGTGTGAGGTGAAAGTTTCATGCACGGTTCTGAAAGGGAGCTGGGGTGGGCGACCACTCCTTCGACCCGAACAAACAACAGGATAAGCCCTACAGAGTCTAAAAGGCGGTCGATTCTTTTTTAGTAGGCCAAAGGTAACGGAGGCGGAATTCTTTGGAGGGTTGCATGATGAGTGAAAAAGCGAATGCTCTCTTGTAATGAGAGGGATAGGGATTCAAAATTTGTCCCTGTGATAAAGGAATAGCAGACTTCACTTGGGTCTCATACGAAACTATTCGACAACTAGAAACCAAACGAACGGAAAAGTTAGATGACAGAAGAAATTCTGGAAAATGGACTGAACGGACAATTAAAAGAGTGGGGCGACATTAATTGGCGTCGCACAAAGAAGATTGTTAGGAATTTACGCGGTCGGATATTTCGTGCTCGAAAGCTTGGATTGTGGAGACAATTGGTGTCTTTACGGAAACTGATGAAAAGATGTCGGTCGAACCTATTACTGAGCATCAGACAAATCACACAGGTAAATACCGGAAAGCAAACAGCTGGGGTAGACAAGGAAGTTATAGAAACACCAGCACAGCGTGTGAAACTTGCCAACACCTGGGAAATGCCTAAAGCAAAACCTGCTAGACGGCTGTATATTCCCAAGACAAATGGGAAGAAACGTCCTCTTGGAATCCCAACCATTAGAGATAGAGTCGCTCAAGCAATAGTAAAAAATGCACTGGAACCCGAATGGGAATCCATGTTTGAAACCAACTCCTATGGCTTTGAGACCCGGTCGAAGTTGCCAAGACGCTATAGAGCAATGTTACTTAAGGCTACGCGGCGACTATAAAACAAAAACCGGAAAGTGGGTAAGAAAGGATAAATGGGTTCTGGACGCTGATATTAAGAGCTTCTTTGATAACATTGACCATAAATCCATCCAGTGAGCAGTTAGAGAAGATTCTTTGATTGATGGATGGTTAAAAGCTGGATTTGTCGAAAGTAGGAAGGGATACAGCCCGACTGAAAAAGGAACCCCACAGGGTGGCGTGATAAGTCCCTCCCCCCGCAAATATCGGACTCCACGGGTTAGAAGAATATATTACAAAATGTAACCCAAAGGTGGGCGTCATCAGGTATGCAGATGACTTTGTAGTAACTGCAAAGGACAAGGAATCCAAGGAGCAAGTTGAAAATCCAGATAAATCAATGGCTATCAGAACGAGGTCTTGAGATTAGCGAGGAGAAGACGCGGATAGTACACATCAGAGACGGATTTGACTTCCTGGGGTTTAACTTGAGACATTATGAGGATAGTGCGACTCGAAAGTCGCAGTAGTTAGTGGTTCAGCCACCTGAACCCAATGGAGAGTGTCTCTCCAGTTCCCGTCCGAAGGAGTTTTGGCAGTAATGCCGGAGTTTCACAGCTAGAGGGTTAAATGGCCAAGCTACTATCAGTCCGATGGTGGTAGCGGCCTAGGGAAAGTCTGATATGGCTCGCTATCAGCGAAGTTTGCAGCCTCGTCAAGTGTGAAGAGTGAAAGCGGAACTGACACACTCTAACCAAAATGGTATGCGGCACATGTGAAAAATGGACTTACCTCGCCATCACGTAGACACCACGCCGCCGGGGCATGGAGCAGCCTAAGTCAGACGTATCTAACTATTGCGGAACGAGTTAACCTCCACAGGGTCTGGTCTTGCACCAGTAGGAAAGGAGTAATCTGTACCAATTCCCTGGGGAGAAAGGACTCTCTTAAGAAGCGAATGGAGTCATACTGGACGAAAGTCCGAGGGAAAACACGACTGTATAACCTGACTCATAGACAAATGTCTACTCGAAAGGGGAGCTGACGTAGGAGAGGGTGAAACGTAATCCGAAAGATGGAACTTGAAACTCAATGCTCCTCATAGTGCGGCTCGTTCCTAGCAAGTAAAGTCGCGCCCGCCATCGAGGATGCCGGGCGAACGAAGCTAGGGCAGGGTTCTAGACAAACTGGAGCTGCAATCTAAGCCCGGAAACAGGCTGAAACAGTTCCTGACCAGCTGAACCTTGACAACTGAATGAACTATGAGAGTGAGGGCATGGTCAGAAATCATGTAACCAAGCCTCTCCCGTGAGGGAATCACGTGAATCCTTACCTGGCCACAGTGAGATTAATCATCAGGCTGAAGCCCCCGCCATCGAGGATGCCGGGGGGGCGGTAAAGTGCGGCCAAGCGGTTAGGCAGAGATACTTCCGCTAACAGGGAGAACACCGGGATAACTTAACGTGAATCATCTGAGGAAAGACCTAAAGCATGACACTGTCGGAAGGCCGTTACAGACGACAGAAGAAACACCGAAAGAAACTCGTAAGGGCAGATGAGGCCACTTACATTCCTGAGTTGGTGATAGGTCAATGGATGAGTCCCAAGGGTTCGCAACAATAGTTTATTCCCAACGAGTAAAAACTCGCTTAACTTCCACGGAAACTAGGGATTCCAAGCCCGACAAGTGAAGTGGTGGGGTCGCCCGATTAACGGCCTAACGGAAAAGCGAGGGTAAGAGAGGGCGTAACTGCCCAATGGTTTCTACAGAGAAGAAGCCCAATGTAATTATCAGAGCGATTTATAAGGTTAAACTTGTGAATTTCACTAACCAGACTCCAAGCGAATACCCTAGTCTGAAAGCCCTGAAACTTCACTTGGCAGTATTTCTGTCAATGGAGAGGATTGGTCGGAAGGCTAGCGATGTCTGGAGAAACTTGCCATGGAAGCGATTCCGGCATCATGTTTTTCGATTACAGCGGGCAATCTTTAAAGCGCAAAAGGATAATCATAAAGCCAAGGTCAAACGTTTACAACGGCTCCTACTTCGGAGTCGTGCAGCTCAAGCTCTGGCCGTCAAACAAGTAACACAGCTAAACACAGGGCGTAAGTCCCCCGGAGTTGACGGGAAAACAGCGCTTTCTACTAAAGAGCGCCTAGTGCTGTGCCAAAGGCTGAACAAACACTGGTACCACTGGAAACACCAACAACTGAGAAGGGTAAATATCCCGAAGCCAAACGGCAAAACTCGTGGATTAGGCATCCCTACAATAGCCGACCGGGCATGGCAAGCGTTGCTCAAGTTAGCAGCCGAGCCTGCCTACGAGGCAACCGCCGGAGAAAGAAGCTATGGCTTCAGACCCGGTCGCTGTACTGCGGACGCACAAAAGCTCATCTTTGATAACCTCAAAAGCAATGCAAACGGTATGGATAAGCTGATACTGGAAACAGATATTAGCAAATGCTTTGACGAAATTGACCACAAGGTCATGCTCGATGGAATAGTCCTACCAAAAGAGGCTCTCAAAGGTCTCAAACTTGCTGTGAAAGCTGGCGTTCGTGGTGAATACCCCTCCAGTATTAAAGGTACGCCCCAGGGTGGAGTGATTTCACCCCTACTGGCCAATATCGCCCTAGATGGATTCGAGAACCTAGGGAATGACCAGAAAGTCAGGACAGAATACACGCACAAAAGCGGGAAAAAGTCCGGTGAAAAGTACTACAAATGGTCAGAAGGTATAAGGGGTATTCGTTACGCGGATGATGCGGTCTTTATCTGTAAACCCGGAGCTGATACCAAGAGGCTACGGGAGGATATCGACAAATTCCTGGAGTCTTCCGGGCTAAAAATCAACGAAACTAAGACTAAGGTGAGTAAAACTACGGATGGGTTCGACTTCTTAGGGTGGCGCTTCCGCGTTAATTCCCGTGGAGTCTTTAAATCCACACCGAGTTGGGAGAATTATGCAGACATCAAATCCAAGGTTAAAACCACTTGGAAGAACGGCACAACCACGGAGGCTCGTCTGAAAACGATTGAGTCACAAATCCGAGGTTGGAGGCAGTACCACAAAAACTGCGATATGAGCAAGCACTCGCTATGGTCACTCAATCACTGGGTTTGGCGTAAGCTGAGGGCTGAAAAACGCAGGATGGCTCAAAAGGAAGCCGAGAAAGCAAGACGTCTGGCAATTAAGGGTAAACCCTTAGGAGCGCGCCTCGCGCGCTCACATCAAAGCAGATAGAGAAAGCCTTCCCAAAAGTTCCCTGGAAAGTCAACAGCCACACAATGGTAAAGGATAACGCCTCACCCTACGATGGCAACATAAAATACTGGGTTAACCGCAATTCCAAATTATACAGTGGTCCAACCGCTGAAGCCCTCAAGCGACAGAAGAATATATGTCCGCATTGCAATCGTAAGTTCATGGAGTTGGATGGTGCCGTGGAATTGCACCACATTGACGGCAACCACAACAACTGGTTTCGCTTGAATCTAGTTGCTCTCCACCGAGAATGTCACCAAGCGCAGACGGTACACCGGAAGCGTATCAAGGACGGACTCGTGAAGCGCGCCTCCCATTGGCATAGGGACACCTGAGCCCCCGGCATTGATTAATGGCGGGGGTGAAAGTTGCACGTCCGGTTCGTCGGAGAGGGGCGGGGTGGCAACATCCCCCTCGACTCTAATAGTTAGAGGCGTAGGGCAAAACGTCAATGGAGAGGAGGTTGGAATCTAAGGACTCAAAGCCCAATTTGGATGAGACCTGAAAGCCGATACAAAGAAAAATGAGGAGTAAACGCGCCAGCGAGTAAGATGATACACCAGGAGCCGGGTGCTTTGAAAGTGTACGCCCGGCGGTACTGTGAGGGGGAAAACCTGTAAGGGTCTACCTATCTCGACAAGGTGAGAACGGAACTCTGAGAGGGAAGTTACTCATTAAGCCCCAGAAGTCAAAAGTACTGGAATTCTGCAAGAAAGTCGGTGCAACCATCGACAGCATGAAGACAAAAACACCAGAGCAGGTCGTCCGTAAGATAGAACCACTTCTGGGAGGTTTTGCGAACTATTACAGAGGAGTATGCAGCAAAGAAACCTACGAATATATAAGCCACCGACTATGGTGGTACCTCTGGCGTTGGGCAAAAAGACGACACCCCAACAAAGACAAAAAGTGGGTCAAAGATAAGTATTTCCGAACCGAATATAAAAAGGGTGGTAAAAGAGATTGGCGGTTTTACTACGAAGGTAAAGACCGGAGGGGCAAGAGAATAGTACACAATCTGTACGAGGGCGACTCGTTCTGGGCGAAAGGTCGCGGCCTAATAGGCCAAAAATTATAACCCCAGGCTAGGTACAATGTACCTTGACAACTAAATCAGGAATGTTGGTGAGAAACTGGTCGGTAATCAGTAACCCAAGTCCAACCGCTTAGGGGATAAGCGAATCTCTACCTGCCCACACGCAACTGTGAATTCAAGCAGTCCCGCCGGGTTAGCCTCCGGGGCGTGAAGCTGGGGACAGGGCGCAATCAGAGCCGAAAGGCACCCTGGCGCTAATGAGGAGAACCCATGGTTAACAGGTATCCTAGAGTGCGGCTCGAAAGTCGCAGTAATTAGTGGGTGAAAGCCCCATGGGGAGTGTCTTCCCCGGTTCCCGCCCGAAGGAGCCTCAACAGTAATGAGGAGGTTTCACAGCTAGAGGGTTAAATGGCTAAGTTACTATTAGTCCGATGGTGGTAGCGGCCTAGGGAAAGTCTGATATGGTGAGCATAAAGCGAAGCTTGCAGCCTCGTTAACCTGGAAGAGTGAAAGCCCAACTGAAACACTCTAACCAAAACGGTATGCGGTATATGAGAAAGATGGACTTCTAGGGTCATCATGTAGACACCTCACCGCCGGGGTATAGAGCAGCCCGCCGTCAGACGTATCTAACTATTGTGGAACGAGTTAACCTCCACAGGGTCTGGTCTCGACCAGTAGGAAAGGAGTAATCTGTACCAACTCCCTGGGGAGAAAGGACTCTCCTAAAAAGCGAATGCTGCTAGGACGAAAGTTCAGGGGAATCAATAACCCGGCAGATAGGCAAATGTCTACCCCCGCCATCCGCGATGCCGGGGGGAGCTGACATAGGAGAGGGTGAAACGTAACGGTAATATCCCTTACCACTTGCGATTTTGCAATCTAAAAGTTGGAACTTGAAACTCAAAGCTCCTCAGAAGTTAGAGGCGTCGGGCAAACGTCAATGGCGAGGAGGTTGGAATTTAAGGACTCAAAGCCCAATCTGAATGAGACCTGAAAGCCGATGTCAGAAATGAGGAGTAAACGCGCCAGCGAGTAGGATGATACACCAGGAGCCGGGTGCTTGGAAACCTGCACGCCCGGTACTGCGAGGGGGAAAACCTGTAAAGGTCTACCTATCTCGACAGGGATAACTCTAGTTCCGAATTTTAGGTCGGGGTAAGATGACGCCGAGTAGGAATATAATCCGAATTTTAGGCTCCCGTTAAATCCGAGTAGGAACCAGAAAAAACTGAAACTGGACAGTATTCAAGGCGAAGATTGCCACAACCTGACGCACCAAACTAGATAGAGGCAGTCAACGGATTTTCTACCTTTTGCGGTAGGTTCAATCCACAGGTCATAGGAGCCGTGTGAGGCGAAAGTTTCATGCACGGTTCTGAAAGGGAGCTGGGGTGGATGACCACTCCTTCGACCCGAACTATAGCAGCTGTCCCGATTGTAAGACATGTCAAAGTTAAGGGAACCTACTCCCTAGACGACCCTGAACTGGTGGAATATTGGTTAAAGCGGCGAACGAAGTCGGGCAATACCATATGGTCTAAAGGCTCGAAGTATGAGCAAGTTGGAAAGTCGCAAGACTGGAAATGTCCAATCTGCCACGACCATCTCTTCAACGGTGAGGAAATCGAAACCCATCACATAGTACCTGTAAGGGATGGAGGGTCAGATGATATCGACAATCTTCAGCACTTGCATAAAACATGTCACAAACAGGTACATTCAAGAAAATCCAAGCAGGGTTTGAAGTGAGGCTTGAGCCGGATGATTGGTAACAGTCACGTCCGGTTCTTAGGGGAGGAGAGGGAAGCGATTCCTGAACCTTACCCGCCCCTCCTGCTCACGCAAATTGCAATTGGCGCGAAAAATGCATTGCGACTTATATAATGCCGCTATTGCTAATCGTCAAACTCAATATAAGCGTTTCGGGCATTCGGTAGATTACTTCGAGCAGCAAAACTCGCTTCCTGCATTTAAAGAAGTTTGGCCAGAATACAAAGAGCTAGGTTCTCATACTCTGCAAGCAACTTTAAAACGAGTAGATTTTGCTTATCAGCGCTTTTTTAAGGGTTTAGCAAAATATCCTCGATTCAAAGCAAAACGTCGCTATAGAGGATGGACATATCCAGACAGTGCCGGATGGAAAGTTCAGACCAACATGGGGGTCAACGGGATGCTCTTTCTGAGAGATTTAAAACTGTCAATTCCTATGCGTGGTCGTGCTAGAACCTGGGGAAAACCAACAACTTGCACTCTAGTTTGGAGCAACAATAAATGGTATGCATCTATCACGGTTGTGCGGCTCGTTCCTAGCAAGTAAAAGTCGCGGGGCAACCCGAACGAAGCTAGGGCAAGGTCTCAGACAAACTGGAGCTGCAATCTAAGCCCGGAAACAGGCTGAAAGAGTTCCTGAACAGCTGAACCTTGACAACTGAATGAACTATGAGGGTGAGGTGCGGCTCGAAAGTCGCAGTAGTTAGTGGGTAAAACCCCATGGGGAGTGTCTTCCCCGGTTCCCGCCCGAAGGAGCCTCAACCCTCTTTGAGGGGGTTTCACAGCTAGAGGGTTAAATGGCTAAGTTTTCTATTAGTCCGATAGTGGTAACGGCCTAGGGAAAGTCTGATATGGTGAGCATAAAGCGAAGCTTGCAGCCTCGTTACGTAGGAAGAGTGAAAGCCCAACTGAAACACTCTAACCAAAAATGGTATGCGGTATATGTGAAAGATGGAATCTCACCGTCATCGCGTAGACACCACGCCGCCGGGGTATTGAGCAGCCCGCCGTCAGACGTATCTAACTATTGTGAAACGAGTTAACCTCCACAGGGTCTGGTCTTGCACCAGTAGGAAAGGAGTAATCTGTACCAATTCCCTGGGGAGAAAGGACTCTCTTAAGAAGCGAAGGTCGTCATAGGCGAAAGTCCGAGGGAAAACACGACTGTATAACCTGACTCATAGACAAATGTCTACTCGAAAGGGGAGCTGACGTAGGAGAGGGTGAAACGTAATTACAAATCCATTCGTACAGGATTTGTAATCTGAAACTGGAACTTGAGACCCAATGTTCCCCATAAGTTTGAAGCGTTATGGCTAATCGCTAATGGCGGGGATGACTGGTCAAATCTAAGGATTAATAAAACCACTTGACTGCCTGACGGCAGGAATAGTCCTGAAAAACCAGTCCTAGAAATGGGAATTAACGCACCGGGAGTAGGATGATACACCAGGAGCCGGGTGCTTTGAAAGTGTACGCCCGGCGGTACTGTGAGGGGGAAAACCTGTAAGGGTCTACCTATCTCGACAGTCCCTCCCGTGAAGGAATCACGTGAATCCTTATCTGGCCACAGTGAGATTAATCATCAGGCTGAAGCTGGCGACAGGGCGGTAAAGTGCGGCCAAACGGTTAGGCAGAGACACTTCCGCTAACAGGGAAAACACCAGGGACAACTTAACGTGAATCATCTGAGAAAAGACCTAAATAGAGACACTGTCGGAAGGCCGTTACAAACGACAGAAGAAACACCGAAAGAAACTCGTAAGGCGAAAACGTGGCACTTACATTCCTGAGTTGGTGACAGGTCAATGGATGAATCCCAAGGGTTCGTAACAATAGTTCGTTCGGAACGAGTAAAAACTCGCTCAACTTCCACGGAAACAAGGGATTCCAAGCCTGGCATGTGAAGTGGTGGGGTCGCCTGATTAACGGCCTATCGGAAGAGCGAGGGTAAGAGAAGGCGTAACTGCCCGATGGTTTCTACAGAGAAAGATACCCAACGTAATTATCAGAGCGACTAACGAGGTCAAAATTGTGAATATCACTAACCCGACTTCAATCGAATACCGCAGTCTAAAAGCCTTGAGGCTCCACTTAGCCCCCGGCATCCTCGATGGCGGGGGGCGGGGAAGATTGGCCGGAGGGCTGACGATGTCTGGAAAGACCTGCCATGGAAGAAATTCCGGCAACATGTATTTCGGTTACAGCGGGAAATCTTTAAAGCGCAAAAGGACAAGCACAAAGCCAAAGTCAAACGTTTACAACGGCTCCTATTACAGAGTCGTGCAGCCCAAGCACTGGCCGTCAAACAAGTAACACAGCGAAATCTTGGACGTAAGTCCCCTGGAGTTGATGGGAAAACAGCACTCTCTACCAGAGAGCGTCTAGTGTTGTGTCAAAGGCTGAACAAGCACTGGTACCACTGGAAACACCAGCAACTGAGAAGGATAAATATCCCCAAGCCTAACGGTAAAACAAGGGGATTAGGCATCCCAACAATAGCCGACCGGGCGTGGCAAGCCTTGCTCAAGTTAGCAGCCGAACCAGCCTATGAGGCAACCGCCGGAGAAAGGAGCTACGGCTTCAGACCCGGACGCTGTACTGCGGACGCACAAAAGCTTATCTTTGATAACCTCAAAAGCACAGTAAATGGCAAGGATAAGCTGATACTGGAAACAGACATCAGTAAATGCTTTGACGAAATTGACCATAAGGTCATGCTCCACAGAGTAGTCCTACCAATCGAAGCCCTAAAGGGGTTGAAGATGGCTGTAAAAGTTGGTGTACGTGGTGAATACCCCTCCAGTATAAAGGGTACTCCCCAGGGCGGGGTTATCTCACCCCTACTGGCCAATATCGCCCTAGATGGATTTGAAAACCTAGGGTCTGACCAATGGAAAGGGAGACGTCGGAACACTCTCACAAGAGGTATACGTTACGCAGACGACGCGGTCTTTATCTGTAAACCCAAAGCCGACACCAAGAGGTTACGGGAAGATATAGACAAATTTCTGAAGTCCAGAGGGCTAAGAATTAACGAAACTAAGACTAAGGTGAGTAAAACTACGGATGGGTTCGACTTCTTAGGGTGGCGCTTTCGTGTCAATTCCCGTGGAGTCTTTAAGTCCACACCGAGTTGGGAGAATTATGCAGACATCAAGGCCAAGGTAAAAGCTACTTGGAGAAATGGCGCAACCACGGAGGCTCGCCTGAAAAGGATAGAGTCACAAGTCCGAGGTTGGAGGCAATATCATAAAAACTGCGATATGGGTAAACACGCTCTATGGTCACTGCGGATATGGTTATGGCGCAAACTAAGGGCAGAAAAACGCAGAATGGCTCAAAAGGAAGCAGAGAAAGCACGACGTCTGGCCACCAAAGGGATTAAACCCCAAGGGGCAGCTAAACGACAGCTCACCAATGAGCAGATAAAGAAAGCTTTCCCAGCAGTTCCCTGGAAAGTCAACGGCCACGTGATGGTCAAAGATGATGCTTCACCCTACGATGGAAAACTAACCTATTGGGTTGGCCGGAACTCCAAACTATATAATGGCCCAACCGCTGACGCCATTAAGCGACAGAAAGGCATATGTCCGCATTGCAATCGTAAGTTCATGGAGATAGATGGAGCCGTGGAGTTGCACCACATTGACGGCAACCATAACAACTGGAAACGCAAGAATCTGGCTGCTCTCCACCGAGAATGTCATCAGGCGCAAACGGTACACCGGAAACGCATTAAAGACGGACTCGCGAAGCGCGCCGTAAAGGCATAGACAGCACCTGAGCTGTATGAGGTGAAAGTCTCACGTACAGTTCGTAGGAGAGGGGCGAGGTGGCAACATCTCCCTCGACTCTAATAACTGCGTCCCTGAGCGAGAGACCGGGCCGGATGCTATTGGGTTGGACTTTGGGTGCAAAGTAGCCATAGCCACATCAAATGGGGATTTTATAGAAGCTCCAAAATTTCAAGCTCAGGCAGTTCAGAAAGTCAAATTGATCGGATTACAGCTGAGAAGAAAGCGCCGGCCAGAAAAACGGAAAACTAGGGCTTCTCGCAGATGGCGCAAAGTGCAAGGTAGGATTAGCAAAATCCAGCGTCAAGTTGCTAATCAGCGCCACGACTGGTCTCATAAAATAGCAGCACAAATCGTTAGCAGTAATAGCTTGGTTGCTACTGAGAAATTAAACCTTAAAGGCATAATTCGTAAAGGAAGAGGCAAGAGAAAGCGCCCCTATTGCTGGGCTTAATCGGTCTTTGTTAGATGTCGCCATTGGCATGACAAAAGATGCTATTAAGTACAAAGTACTCGAGGCAAAAGGTGTTTATTTAGAGGCACCAACACAAAAGTTAAAACCCACTCAACGATGTGCTAAATGTTGGGACACTACCAAAAAAACTGGGTTAACTTTCCAGGCGTGCGCGCCTGGAAAGCCTTTCGGGCGTGTCGCCCGAAAGGTCAATAAATTGTGACCGTGTTCATGTTTGCCAATATTGTGGACATACAGAAGATCGAGATGTAAATGCAGCTCAAGTAATGTTGGCTTGGGCTAGGGGTCAGGAACTGGCCTCTTTAGACGCGGAGCCGCCTAGCTCTACCAATTGTGGAAACATGAGGCAACTAGGGGCGTTGAAGCGTCAGAAACGCCGAGTTCAGCGTAGCGACTCGGCGTAGTTCATAAGACAGGATGCAAACTACTTTATTTATAGCAACCGCCAAGGCGCTTAGGACACGATATTTTCAAAGGGAGTTGGTAAGAGGGAAAGAAAAATGTCCTAACCCGCCTGACCACTGCTTTGACGCTCTCCCTACTTCTAGTAGGGAGATTCATAACGTATCCCTTACGGGATGGTTATTATCTTGTTTTCACAAGTGTAGTGATATTTCCTTAAACCCTGCCGATTCAGGTGTTGGGCGTAAACTTTCCTCAAGTCCCCCGGTAGGTTTTAAAGTCTTGTACTGACTAATTCTATCGTACCATATTCTCGGCATTTTTAAATGCCGAGTCGTTCAACATCTCCTGTTTTTAAACAGGAGTTTTGAACATCCCGTGTTATTTGATAACTCAACAACCAACCCAGACCGAACCAAAATAAGAGAGCACGACGTTCCATGGTCAATAGCGGAAAATAGTTTATTCTAACTATTGTAATTGGGGAATGCCCATCTAGCTAGTTGGGAAAGCATGTTTGCTACATATTGAGGTAAGGTTACTGTATCAGAGGAGTTTAGCAATCTGGAACCGACTCTAGAAGGGCATCTTATCTTGGAATTTACCGAAGAAGAGAGCGATGCAGCTATAGCCATGTTCGGTTGCGACTGCGTTAAGGCTATTAATGCTCTCCGTCAGATGCGGGGTGTCTCTGTGGGAGTGGAAGGAAATGTCATCTTACCCGGGTCGCCGATTAAACCCTGCAATCAACCAATATCAGAGATTAGTGGATAATAGGGTGTGGAGAGAAAACTGAGATCCGGTAACTGTTTTATAACTTTGACCGAGATAAAAGAGATCCAAAAAAGGGCGTTCGCGTAAGCAAGACCCCCAAAGTAATCAGGAGTACAGCTGCGGAGCGAACTTGGTTGCTCCCAGACCATTCCAACTCCCCGAGATAATGAGAGCCGATGGCTACGGTATGAATGGCAGCTAAAATTAAAGCGGGTACGGATAATAAATGAATCCTGCGCCAATATTTCCCCAAAACTTTCTGCCAGTGGTCGAAACTGGTAAGTGCCGCTGGTGTTATTAACAAAAGGGAGGCGATTCCGGTGCAAATTCCCAGCTGATGTTGGGGTAACATAAAGGGGATCCCGTGAAAACTCCAATTCAAAGCATGGCTTACCATGTGACTTGTATGGGCTAAAGCTAGGACGTAACAACCCACCCCCAGAGCACGTCGATATCGCAATGGCTTTTCCCAGAAATTGCTCAGAGGACGGGCAATCAAAGCAAAGATGAGTAAGAAGAGGGCACAATGACCTGTACAATCTACCATAGCATCATTACGAAATAAAGTTAAGATACCGATGGCCACAGTCACCCAGCCCCCTAAGCGAAACAACTGACTCCGTTTACTAGCACTCAGCCTGGATGCGAATATACCCACACCCAGCATTATAGGGGTGGTACCCAGTCCAAAAGCCAGCATCGTGCCTGCTCCCCACCAGAGATTACCCGTTGCTGCTGCCTTTATTTGAGCTGCGTAGAGGAAACCGCAGGGAATCAACCCCCAAATTACCCCCAGGAGCGCGGGAGTCCACCAGCGAATAGAGACAGAAAGTGCAGTCATTGCCCCACTCAAACGTCTGTGCAACTTCCCTTGGATAGGATGAAGTAGAGGGAGATGGGGTAAAAGGTGGGGGTTGATTTGCAGCAAACCAAACCAAATCAACATCAATCCCGTAATAATAACCATGACCTGACGCAGTCCGCTCCCCACTCCTGCTAATTGTCCGCTAGCGATGAGGAGGTTACTCACACCACCCAAAGCAGCACCCACTAAAACATAGCTGAGAATTCGTCCCAAGTTGAGTAGAATGTGAAAACCGACACTTCTTTGCCAGTTTGGAGAGTCTGGACTTTGCAGGGATAGGGAGAAAGAGACTGTTAAAGGACCGCACATTCCAGCACAGTGACCGAAACTACCCAAAAATCCTTGGGTGAGGACAAGCAGCAAATCTAACACAATTAAAAACTCACAACAAATGTTGCCCAAGTTAATTTTATCGATTTTCTCTTCTCTTTTAGTAGTAAATCCAGCAGTAGCCCATATAGTGAAAACTGATGGAAATGTGGGAGCCACTTTCCACATCGAACCGAATCACAATCCTAAGGCTGGGGAATCTTCTCAACTCTGGTTTGCTCTCACTCATGAGGGGGGAGAATTAATTCCCTATTCTTCCTGCGACTGTGAACTAGTGGTGAAGAGTGAATCTGACCATGAACCAATTTTGCCTGTCCCTCTCACAGGGATTTCTGTGGAGCAGTATGAAGGTATTCCCGGTGCTGACATTATCTTTCCTAAGGAAGGGATTTACGAGTTAATTCTCAAGGGTTCTCCCAAGTCTGGTGCAGATTTTCAGCCTTTTCAGCTCAGTTATAATGTTACTGTGACTCCAGGAGTTGCATCTGAAGCAAATGAGGGGGAGGTATCACCGGAAAATTCTCGGTTTTGGTGGGCTATTTCAGCCATCGCCTCTGGTACAATTCTGGGGATAGTTATCTTTTTCAGGAGAAGGGGAAATCAGATAGACGAAGGCTGAAAGTTGCTAACTAGAAGGAGATTCACGAAAATAAAACCCGAGAACAAAACCTATTGGTCCTGACATAACTGCGGAAACGGTTTTAAACAGCTCAAATGCTTGTCGAAAAATTTCTTCCTGTTGAAGAGCACTTCCAGGGCTATGTAAATGGTACACTTGATATGCTAGGATAAGGAAAGAAGCAGCAATACTCAATGCGAAGGTCCAAACAATAATCTTAGCTAGCTCGGAGGCTGTATTTTCTCGCTGGTTAGATGTACCTTTAGGTACATCATCATCTGCTGAACCAATATTTGGATTTAGCTCAGTTTCCTGGAAAGACTCCTGATTTTCATTTTCTTCTGAAGGTTTTGGATCGGTGGAGTTCAATTAACGACCTCCTCTACTCATCTTATCAGCCATCTTTCTGAAAACAGACTTCGGTTTTTTAAAGAGTAAGGTTAATTTTTCATAAACTCCGCCCCTCCTGATTACTCCCACATTATATCCTTGATATTGCTGCTTTTTCGCCCACGCATAAAAACTAATTGCATCTCTCATTACATCTCCCATATTACGACCTGTAGCTTCTTTTAGGTCTTCAATTACATCTAGAGATTGTTGGTCTATGTTGAATGTAATTTGCTTATAATTTCCAGCCATGTTCATCTCATCCTGTTATATAAAAAGTTTCTATTATAATATAACCATGACTGAGTTCGTGACTGAGTTCGTCCCTGAGATGACTGACTTTGTGACCGACTTTGCTAATATGTCCATACTGATAACTACTAGATGTCATCCCTTTCTCTGAGAGTTGCTCCAGAATACAAGGAGCTAGTAAGATTGGCTCTTAAGCGTCAAGGTTATCTACGAAAGATAGATCTTGCCGAAGAATTAGCTATTGCTCGTAGTACAGTTTCTAATTTCTTCAATAATCGTCCTGTGGATCGCCAAATTTTTCTGGATATTTGCGATCACTTGAACTTAGATTGGGAAGAAATTGTCCATGGGGATTCTATAGAGATACAGGATGTTTTTGTTTCACGCAGAGACGCTTCGGCGCAGAGAGGCGAGGAAGGATTGGCTGGCTTGGTATTACAATACATTTTAAGTATGCTGCATCATGAAAATAGCAATATTTTGACTTCTTTGCAGTTTCCTTATGGGGAAAAAGGAAAGTTAATTCCTCCCCATAATCTACCGTTAAGCAACGTGAGTAAATTTGTGGGACGTTCTCAGGAAATGGAGATTTTACATCAAAAGTTACAACAGGACAATTCTGTGGTAATTTCTATTATAGCAGGAATGGGTGGAGTAGGTAAGACAGAGTTGGCTTTACAATATGCTCAATATCATTGCCAGAAATCTACTTATCCCGGTGGTATTTGTTGGTGGGACGCTGATCAGGAGGAAATATCCACCCAAATTGTCAATTTTGCTGGCTCTCGGTTAGGTTTAAACCCACCCCATAATTTTGATTTCAAGACTCAGGTAGAATACTGTTGGGGACACTGGGACTCAGGGGATGTGTTATTAGTTTTGGATGATGTGGTAGCATATGAAGATATTCAAGATTATCTACCTCCGTCACCCTCCCAGTTTAAAATCTTAATCACCACCAGACACAAAGATTTGCTCAGGTATTCTCAGAGGTTGGATTTAGACGTATTGGAACCCGAAGTAGGAGAAGAATTATTAATTGCTTATATTGGTCAGTCCCGGTGGAACAGGGAAGTAAAGGAAGGAAAAGGTATTTGTGCGGATTTGAGATATCTCCCTCTGGGGATAGAACTGGTAGGACGATACTTAGACCGTAAACAGGACTTATCTTTAAAGAAGATGAGACAGAGATTGAGTTTAGAACATCGTTCTTTGACCAGCCATTATGGGGATATGACTGCTCAAAGGGGAGTAAAAGCTGCTTTTGAGTTAAGCTGGAAGAAGTTAAATGAGAAACAACAAAGGTTAGCTTGTTTATTGAGTCTCTTTGCTTTAGCCCCTATTCCTTGGTCTGCTGTAGAACAGTGTTTACCAGAAGAAGATGAAGAGTCCTTAGAGGATAATCTCGATTATATGGTAAATTTGAATTTGTTGGAAAGGAAGGGACAAGGGATTTACCAACTTCATCAGTTGATTCGAGAGTTTTTCCAAAGTCGCGGTGCAGTTTTGGGAGAGGATTTAAAGGAAAGCGTGTGTAGGGTCATGGTAGCTGTAGCTAAGGAAATACCCGAAACACCTACTCTTAAGGACATTGAAATATTTACTCCTCTTATTCCTCATCTCAAAGAAGTGGCTACCGTTTTGATAGATTGGATTCAAGATGAAGATTTAGTTTCGCCTTTTGTTGGTTTAGGGAGGTTCTATGAAGGTCAAGGAGCATATGAGAAGGCAAGACCTTGGTACGAGGAGTGTCTGTCTGTCACCAGAAGTCGTCTCGGAGAGGAGCATCCTCATGTAGCAATTAGTCTCAACAACCTCGCTTATCTTTATAATTCCCAAGGAAGGTACACAGAAGCAGAACCTCTTTATAAACAAGCTTTAGATATTGCTGAAATAACCCTAGGAAAAGAACATCCCAACACTATTGTATTCCGGAATAATCTAGAAAACTAAGAAATTGGTGAGGTGAAATAAAAGCTTTCGGTGCGTTTGTAACGCACCCTACGGTTATCATTGTATCCTAATTTAGGTGGGCATTGCCCACCCGACTGCCCATAAATTAAGGAGCCAAAGCATTTCCCCGTAAGAGACTACCGATAGTTTTAGCTGTAATCTTGAGCTGAACTAAAGGATTGGCAGGTACTACTGTTTTATAGAGATAGCTGTCAAAAGTGAGCTTTTGTACATCTAAATCAGAGCACATCTCCACAAAAGCCTCCCGACTTGCATCGGAATTATAGAACACTCGTTGCAAAATATCCAATACCTTATAAGTCATGCCGTATTTCTTATCCCAACGCTTCAGGTAGAGCTTCAGGTCTTTTTCCGTGGGTACCCGCTGTCCGCTGTTGGAAGTCTCCACAATGGTTTCAGCGCACATACGAGCGGATTTAGCAGCAAAGTAGATCCCTTCTCCAGAAGATTTGGTCACGGTTCCCGCAGCATCTCCTACTAATGCTACCCTACCTACCACCCGCCGAGGACGGGGATGTTCGGGAATAGGGTGAGCTTCTACTTTAATAATTTCCCCACCCTCTAATTTCTTAGCAGCGCGAGTGCGAATACCTACTTGCAATTCCTTGATAATTGCTTTATTCACCTTCATGGTACCAGTACCAACCGCCACATGGTCGTATTTAGGAAATACCCAAGCGTAGAAATCCGGGGAAACATCGTTACCCACGTACATTTCAGCCAGATTTTCGTAGAATGCCATTTTATCTTCTGGCAAGCGAATCCGCTCTTGGAAAGCGATGGCGTAATTATAATCCCCAGCGTCAATTGCTTTAGCAATGCGGGAATTAGCTCCGTCAGCTCCAATTACCAGATCCACTTTCAGGGTTTTCATCACCCCTTTCCCTTTACTTTCCGAGTGATCTGCATAGTGTAAGGTATAGGGAGCAGTAGTATTAGTGGGAATGTCTAACTGAAAAACGGTTCCATTGATGAGATGAGCACCCAAGTCAGCAGCGCGATTCCGCAGAAAACCATCTAACACTTCCCGACGACACATACCAATATATTCATGGTCATTGGGCAGATGAATGTCCACCTCCACGTTGGAGGGAGAAATCATCTTCATGTTTCTCACCTGACGGTCGATAATTTCTGGTGGCAGGTCGAATTCGCTCACCATGCACAGGGGAATAGCACCACCGCAAGGTTTGGCATTATCCAGTTTGCGCTCAAATAAATAAGTTTCAATTCCAGATGAAGCTAAAATTTCCGCAGCAGAGGAACCAGCAGGTCCAGAACCAACAACAGCAACCCTTAGTACCAAGGCTTTTCTCCTATATCTAGTGGCGATCTAACGGACTAATCTTATCATGGACTTCTTATCTGGGTGGTATGAGACAAAAATTGCAATATAGCTCAACATCTTGTGTAATATAACTTAATATAGCGCCCAAGCGCCGGGAACTGGTAAGTATGTTATAATTATATTAATACATATATTATGCTACAAATCATTGTCCAATTGTTAGTATATTAGTTGACTATAATTATTCATAACCACTCGTCTCACCCTTGAATTCTGGCCGGTACCGGGCCAAGCCAGTAACACCGTGCAGATCAGGCTCATTGAGGACCAGTATCATGAACGCCTCTTCTGGCGCTTCCCATTCACAAAGGATTCCCCGGCGACTGGCAGATTCAAAACCGAATCGCGGGTAGAATTGTGAATGACCCAGAAGGATCACAAACGGACATCGTCGGTTTTTCAATTCTTTGATTCCGGTTTGCACTAACTCCGATCCAATTCCTTGTCTCTGGAGATCAGGCCGAACGGCCATTGGACCGAGTGCCATTCCGTTGACTACCTTGTTGTGTTCACCAAGGATTGCCCGACTGAAAAGAATGTGTCCCACAACCTGCTCCTCTTTGATCGCCACCAGGGAAAGCAAATCACTACAGTTTCGTCGAAGAGCGTCTATGATGTCTGCCTCTTCAGACTGGCCGAACGCCTGAACGTTTACTTGACGAATTTCCTCAATGTCTTGTTGTTGTTCTTGTCGAATCACGGTCATCTGTTGCCACCTGACGGTAATCTTCAGCGGTTAGTTTAGCCTACAGGTCATGTTACAATGAAGATTGTAGTACAATAGAGGAGAAATCGTGGACGATTGGGAAAACTTGCCTAAAAAAGCCTTCTACCTGCTTATCGGATCCACCCAAATGGCAATAGAGGGGGCTGAAAAAGCATTCCAGGAATTTTCTGACCAAACCCAAAAGTTGCTGGAAGACGCCATGGAAATGGGAGAGCTACAGTGCAATCAATGGTGGTCGCAGCAGCAAAATTGTACTCCACGACCGAGAGAAGAACTGCGAAGTCGTCTCTTTACTCTGGTTAAAGGTGATTGGAACCTAGCAGAACGGTTACTGACACAGGTCAGGAAACAACATCCTGGTCAATCCTCGGATTGGTACTGGGAAAAAGTGATTTTCGATTTAGAACGGGATCTAAACTAATTATAGCAGTCACCCAAACCCCAGACCCCAGACCCCAGACCCCAGACCCCAGACCCCAGACCCCAGACCCCAGAACTAGATATGGAATTAAATCCGTCACCAGTGGAAGCTCAAATCGGGATTAAATTCAAAAATCCCGATATCCTGCAACAGAGTTTGACCCATCGTTCCTATGCTGAACAAGCAAATGAACCAGATAAGAACAACGATCGCCTCCATTTACTAGGAGATGTCATCCTCAATTTCATTATTGCCGATTATCTCTATGATAACTGTCCTTATTTGGATGTGACCAAGTTTACTGGTTTACAGGATAACCTGACGTCAGGAGAAAGGCTGACTAACCTTTGGTTTCAATTGGATTTAGGGAACCTTTACCCCTTTTTGGGAATGAAGGAAGACAGATATCTCCTCCGTCAGCGTCGTCAAAATCCCTTTCACCATGCTTTCAAAGCTCTAGTAGGAGCTATTCACTTGGATCGGGGTTTTCCCCAGGTACGTAATTGGGTGAAGAAGTATTTAATTGCTCCTTTATTAGAACGTCACTTGAAAAAAAACCAGAAACGTTCTACACCGGACAAGCAGCTTAAATTTCTGGGTGATTCACTACTGAAAGCAATTACAATTGATTATCTCTATCGTCAGCTTCCCTACGTCAGCCCGGTAAAATTGACCATGTTATCCAAGGAATTGGTTCTCAAGAACCGACTGACGGAGTATATTGAAAAAATAACTCCGGAAGATTGGACTGTCATAGGTTTATCAGATAAAAAATCATTTCCCGCCATATTAGGAGCCATGTATTTGCATTACGCTGGCGAAAGTAAAGATAGCTTTAGACAAACAAGTCAATGGTTTCGGGAAAAATTTGTGGATGATGAGGAGGTGCTGAAGAGGGCGATCGCTTTACTTCTGAAAGAAGGAAAACCGCAAAAATGGATTATCCAGAATGTCATGGGTTACGAAAGCAAGCGTTATCGGGAAGGGAGAGATAGATTTAATGAATTGACAGGTATTAAAAATTTTGCCGAATTCACAAAATAATACTTTTCTAATGATGGTTGAAATTTTAGCAGCTTCCGGGGGAGTGGTATTTTTTAATACAGCTACTGGATAGATAATGGGGGAGTGGAGGTTTTCTGGTGCTGTAGCTACTATTTTGACTCTGTTGGATAGACTATTCCTCCATCTACATTCCCCGTTGCTACATAAAATAAAGCTTGACGTACATCTTTGGCAAAAACCAACTTATCGTACAATTGAGGATATAATTCCAGAGCAGTGAGAACTTCCCTACTGTAATATCCAGCAGGAACGCTGTCAGGATCCCCAATGACAATTTTCTGCACTCCCTTCCCTATTAATTGCTGAAAGTTAGTAATCTTATTCTCCTTCTGAGGTACAATTAAGACCAGCTCATTGGACAACAGGTTAAACCGGGTATCTTTTAAGAGCAAACCTTGAGCTGCTAAAGCATCCATATGCTGGGGTGCTGCTGAGATAAAAACATCTACCCTCGCTCCCTGTTGGATTTGTTGTTGTAAAGAACCGGAAGAGCCTAGATTATAGACAATTTTGACCTTGGGCTGGTGTTGAGCGTATAAAGATGGAATTTCCCCCATGGCATTTTGTAAACTAGCAGCAATGAATACTGTTAGGGTAATGGTTTCTTGCTTTTTACCCTTCAGAGCAGCAAAACTACAAGCAGTCAATGCAAAACTGGAGCCAAGTAACCATCTTCTGGTGATTTTGGACGACATTTTATCCGTGATTAGATCCAAGAAAGCATCCCGATATTGAAGCAGGCAAATTCAAATATGATATCGTTTGAGTAGTGATTAACAATTATGATATGGCACGTTTTGAACTTATAGAACGGATCGTAAACCATCTGGCTCTACAGGATTTGCTTTTAGAATTAGAGCACGATATCACCGATGAAAGCCTTGATGTAATTACTTATGGGGCAGACGTCCCGTAACGCCGAAATCTTGCATCAGGCAATAGAGGAGTTGCGGGATCAGGTGTTGTCAACAATTTAATTCGGCTTGGACATCATTACTAAGGCAGAAAAGCTAGAGTTAGTTCGATTATTGCACACCTTTCTCCTCAATAGTTGTCGTGGTGTTCCGTTCAGTGTAGTAGTATTTTATTGCCCGTCATAGTGATGGAATATCAAGATCTTTACAGATTTTCTTCCCTAAGAACTATCTTATCTCTCTATGACGGGGAATTGCACTCTTCTCTTTTGTGGTTGGATTCCACCAAATTGAGTGTCGTCCTCCTTCACGAAGTAACTCACATCCATGTTCCCGAAGGTGCCGAATTAGATCGCTTCGTTTCATGCAATAATTAGAACTTCTTCGTAGTTGTCAACTGCTTCTCGACGAGCCTCTTCTCGATTGAGCGCCAGCATATCTCTGAGAGCGGACTGTAAACTCTCAATCAATTCTTCCTTTGTGGATTCCTGAGCGTTTACACCTTTCACCTCTTCGATCCATCCAATCCACCAATCTCCGTCTTTTTTAATAATTGCTGTAAAATGATTGTTCATATCCCTTTAATCAATATCATCGGTTTTCACTATTCCTCCGCTTTAAAGCTTTGTTAGACTTTGTTATATCACATCGTAGGTTGGGTTGAGGAACGAAACCCAACCTACATAAGGCTATACCGCAACTGGTGTGGATGGAATAATTAACATCACACTTGTATCCTCCGTAGCGGGTTCCGATGGCGTAAGTTGTTGCCATTCATGAAAGTTCATTTCCAGTTGAGACATAGCTTTTACCTCTATTTCATATGACTCAAACCTTTTGTTCGTTTCAATAATAGATTCTGCTTTCGCCAAAAAATTAGGTAAATACTTAGAAAAATCTTTTATAGATTCTGCTTTCGCCAAAAAGTTAGGTAGATACTCAGAAAAAAAATTTTTATCTTCCACATCAATCAACATTGATTTAGGAATAGAGTTTATGTACTTATCGGGATTTCTGACAAAATAAGCAAAGTTTTCTCGGTGCATTTCAAAAACATCACTTTCACTCAAAGTAGGATCCATCCAGGAATAAATTTTTGTAAGTCTTCGCAAATCAACTATCCCTTTTAACTCTGGTTGCAAGTATATAGCTGGATTGCTAGTCAGTGTTAATTCAACATATTGCTGAATACGTGAACGAAGGACATTCATTCCTTCTTGAAATCGACGAATAGCTGTACTGTACTCTCCAAGCTCTAGATAACAACGGGCTTCAGCCACATAAGCTACAGAAAGAATAGAAAGATAGTTGTCAATTATTGGACTGCATTTTTCAAACTCATAGTCGAATAAATTAACATAAAACCTCTCTATTTCTAAAAAAGAATTTATAGCGAACAAAGCACTAGTTTTACGGTTTTTTTGATTTTCCATTGTGAAGACATTTTGCGCTAAGTCAATAGCGACTAGGAACTTAGTAAAAAAACTTAGATCAATCTTATAATTGATTTTTTCCAAAGATACCGACACTTCCTTTAAAGCTTGCTCTAATTCATTTATTTTTTTTAACATCAAGAAAAAATTCATTCCCGATACACTCAAGCTTAAAATGCTAACACCTAAAGTTCCAAAACCTGTAGTTGTGGTGATATTCTGTAATAATGAATCTACAGATTCAGCTTCCCGTAACCAGGCAATTATTTGTTTATTGTCAGTGTCTCTAATAAACCCTCCCACTCGTTCATAGATTCCTTTAGCCAGATTTTCGGAAATCCAATCGGGGAGCGCAAATGTTGTTGTAACTGATATCTCCATTACCTTTCTCCTAAATAGTGATCGTGGTGTGGAATATTGCTAATTACTGAGCAGATTTTGGGTTCCAGAGGAATATCTGCAAAATATTGAAGTTGCTGTAGCAGGATTTTATTGTCCACGCCCCGGCTTGCAATCTACAAAACTCAATGCTTCTGGATCGAGGAAACTAGCAATAGCCATCTCAATAACCGCTTCAATGGGATACTCAATTTCAGTGGCATGGGCTTTCTGGGCTGATTGAATCCGTTGAGGTAGGCATTCCAAGATTAATTTAGCATCCGTGGGGTTCAGTTTTTCCAAGAGTTTGACTTCCATGGTTTTACTGTTTGGGATGAAAATGAGAAGGTTCCTTGCACTAGAGCCAAGTTCCCATCAATTCTGTCACATTGCGATATTAGTCCGTCCGGTGCAGCCCAAGTTAGACAGACTGGCTGTATTGCTACAGCTGATTTAGTAGCCTATTATGGGAACCCAAAACCAGATTACAGTATCTCCATCCAACTGACCAACTGCTCGATAGTTTTTGCTAATTCGAGCTAAATAAATCGGTAATTGAGGATGAACCTTTTTAAAACGTAGGCTTGGATGCCCTGGGTTTCCCATGAACTGGCGATACGCAGCCCGTGTCTGCTCTTGAACCTGTCGTGGTAAAACAGCAAATAATTGACGGAACTGGCTTGTAGTCTGTGATTTCACAATGTCTCTGGATCCAGCTCTTGAGTCTTACCTGAACGGTACTCAGCCATGGCTGAAGCTGCAAGTTTGGCCAGAACATTTGGGGAATGAGAAAATGCTTCATCCCAAAGTAATTCATCCTCAAGTTCTTCGAGAATTATTGAAGCAATTGCATCCTGTTCACTTGTAGGTAAGGTCTTTAACCTAGCGATCACACGCTCAAGTAACTCAGTCATGTTTACGACACTCTAACAATAACAACGGTATCCCATCTATAATGAGATTTCCACAACCAAAGTGTCGAGATAGGTAGACCCCCACCATTAATCAATGCCGGGGGTTTTCCCCCTCGCAGTACCGCCGGGCGTACACTTTCAAAGCACCCGGCTCCAGGTGTATCATCCTACTCCCGGCGCGTTAATTCCCATTTCTAGCGGACTGGTTTTTCAGGACTATTCCTACCATCAGGCAGTCAAGTGGCTTTATTAATCCTTAGATTTGACCAATCATCTCCGCCATTAGCGATTAACCATAACGCTCTCAAACTTATGGAGAACATTGGGATTCAAGTCCCAGTTTCAGATTACAAATCCTATACGAACGGATTTGTAATTACGTTTCACCCTACACTACGTCAGCTCTCCTTTCAGATAGGAATTACCTATCTACCGGGTTATTTATTGCCCTCGACTTTCGTCTAGGCAGCATTCGCTTCTTAGTGTAGTCCTGTCTCCCCTGGGAATTGGTTCACTTTACAGCTTCCCTACTGATTGCTCAGACCCAGTGGAGGTTTTCTCGTTCCACAATAGTTAGATTCGTCCAGTTTAGGTTGCTCAATACCCCGAAGGTAACATCACTGCAATCGGACCAATTGGCAATGCTATTGCCCAGTTCTGATCCAGAGACAACACGGTATAGTCTACAGAAAAGTCTTCAACTAATCTAGCATTGCGTACAATATCATTTAACTCCTCTAAAGTAAAGTCAAAGGGTCTCAAATCCAGGTAGTCCTCCCGACCATCATAGTCGGATATCACGACTGAACCGCCGAAAGGAAATCCGTCTGAAGGAGCAAAGACAAAGCCGTCGTTCCCAGGGCCCCCGGTGAGGATGTGGTCCCCCATGCCCCCGGTGATGATGTCGTTCCCAGGGCCCCCGTTGATGATGTCGTTCCCAGGGCCCCCGGTGATGATGTCATTCCCACCTCCACCATTAATGGCACCATTGACCTGACCCTCTGAAGAGTTGAAGACATCGTCAAAGTTACTGAGCACAACATCACCGTTGAGGGTGCCGAAGTTGTTCACTGTGACGGCAGCATCGGCGGATGAGGCATAAATAGCATTACCATACCTAGTATTCCCCTCAATTGTGCCCCAGTTGTTGATGTCTCCGTTAACGGTGCCACTGATCACAATGCCATAGAACTGTCCCTCAATTGTGCCCCAGTTATTGATATGCCCGTCAAACGTAACTCCAGGGTCAACACGTATACCACTTTCGCCGCCAATAATCTCCCCTTTATTCACAATATGCCCCCCCCGGAAGGTTACAGTTTCTTCAAAACCAACCCCAGAGAAGAGGTAGATGCCGCCAATACCGTCACTTTGAATCCGACCTGAATTAAAGATATGTCCGTAAACAATATCCCCATCCACATCTCCAATTTCCACAGAGATGCCAGCACCTTTGTCAGAAGTGATCAATCCGCTATTTGACAGCAAGAAAAAATTACTCGTGGAGATGGTGATTCCGTTCGAGTTACCGGCAATTAAGCCTCGGTTGACTATCCAAGCAGTGTTGCTTGTCGCCACAACAGCGGTGTTCCCCTCAGACTAGGCTTCCAGTCTCCCACTTTCGGTGACCAATAATATGGGGATTAACAAGGGTGATGGCACTGATGACATCACGGGAACTGTGACGACGCTGGAAATGACGTATGCTCCATCATTCAAATGTACAAGGGGTTGAGGCATTTGTATTTATTCCTAATTTTGATTCGATTAACTATTATACTTTGAGCACTGTTTTGGAGATTTTTTCAAAACTTAGGCAAAAATTCGGCTATTTATGACAACCCCCACAAGGCGAAACCCTTGTTTAGAGAGAAAAACAGGGAATTTTTTTTTTTCTGACAGATGAGGCCCGCCTGCTCGAAGCGATGATCACTGGTTAGTGCTTCTGTAATATTCCTCTGCTGCATGGCAACGAAACTGGAGCAATCAACTAAACTCCAGTCTTTGTCTTCTCGACTGGCCAGTAGTTGCCACGCTTTCCCATCCGCTCTCGCATCAATATGCAAAATATCGACGCGGGGTGAAATTTTTAAGCTTTGAATAAACGTAATGATTTTAGATCTTCTGAGCCGCAATGGACTAGTCAGCCAAGCTACCAGTTCAGTAATAATGTAGTTAGTGGTGACGATTTTTTTGTTTTGTTGACGGGCAAGCCGATAGAGTGTTGCTGCCAGTGGATGAAAGGGCTGAGATACATCAATGAGATTTCTCCAACCAGAGGTATCTACAAAAAGGTCAGGCATTTAAGTTCCTTGACTTGGTGAGCAACTTCTCTCCTAAATAGCGATCGTGGTTTTCCGTCCAATCTGGAATATTGCTCTGAATTGAGCCAATAAAGGGTTTTAGGGGATCATCTGCAAAATGCTGAATTGAAAAAATTAACTCTTGAATGGCAAACTCCTCTGGAGACTGCCCTCGCTGTTGAGCAATTTCCACCAATGGTTGGTAGACTTCTTCTGGAATTTGTAGTGTCAATACTTGACTCATAAAAAAAAGGGGTAGGGTTTGGGGAAGGAGGTCAAACTGGGTGGTAATTATAGCGCTACCGGCGGGTGCGCCCTGGGTGAGCTGGACGCCTCATCAACATTATAGCACAGATTTTTGTAAATAGAGCAAAAAAAGCAAAATTTATTTTTTTCTGACAAAAGTTGAAAAATATCTTAAGATTGAGAAATAATAAGCAAGAAGAATACCCAAAAATAAATTTAGGAGGAAACCTATGGCCCTCGTACCAATGCGACTGCTTTTGGATCACGCAGCTGAAAACGATTACGGCATCCCTGCATATAACGTAAACAATATGGAGCAAATCATTGCTATTATGCAGGCAGCCGAGGAAGCTGATAGCCCCGTAATCTTGCAAGCCTCTCGCGGTGCCCGGAAATATGCGGGGGAAAACTTCCTCCGTCATTTGATTACTGCTGCGGTGGAAACTTATCCCCACATTCCCATTGCTATGCACCAAGACCATGGTAATAGCCCCGCTACTTGTTATTCTGCCATTCGCAATGGTTTCACCAGTGTCATGATGGATGGTTCTTTGAAAGCCGATGCCAAAACCCCAGCTAGCTTTGAGTACAATGTTAATGTCACCGCAGAAGTAGTAAAAGTTGCCCACTCAGTTGGGGCTAGCGTTGAAGGGGAACTGGGTTGTCTCGGTTCTTTGGAAACCATGTCTGGAGATAAGGAAGATGGACACGGTTTTGAAGGTACTCTCACCAAGGAACAACTTTTGACCGACCCGGATGAAGCGGTACAATTTGTAGAACGCACTCAAGTAGATGCTCTTGCCGTTGCCATCGGTACGAGTCACGGTGCTTATAAGTTTACCCGTAAGCCCAGCGGCGAAATCTTGGCTATCAGTCGCATTGAGGAAATTCACAATCGCTTACCCAACACCCACTTGGTAATGCACGGTTCTTCCTCCGTACCCCAAGAGTGGTTAGATATGATTAACCAATATGGTGGGGAGATTCCCGAAACCTACGGTGTACCCATTGAAGAAATTCAAAAAGGTATCAAGAGCGGTGTGCGCAAGGTGAATATTGACACGGACAACCGTTTGGCAATTACCGCTGCCATCCGGGAAGCTGCATTTAAAGATCCTTCTAATTTCGACCCCCGTCACTTCCTTAAGCCTTCGATTAAGTATATGAAGCAAGTTTGCTTGGAGCGTTACGACGCTTTCGGGACTGCTGGCAATGCTAGCAAGATTAAGCAGGTTTCTTTGGATGTATTTGCTGCTAAATACGCCTCCGGAGAACTGTCTGCTACCGCTAAAAAGGCTGTAGCTGTTTAATAGTAACCATAACTACCCATAAACTTTAACTTTATGGGTAGTGATAACTGGACTACCCTATTTTTTTATTGCTGATTTTAATTAAACCGCAGAGACGCAGAGGACACAGAGAGAGATGAGAGTTGATCGCTTTATATATAAGTTTTTAAATAAAATATGAATGCTTCACAGAGTTTAATAACTAGCAAGGAAAATGATTGGCGATTATTATTGATCCTAGTGCCTTACGCTCGTCGTCACAGTCGCTTGTTGGTGATCGCCCTCATTTTCTTAATTCCCATGTCTATAGCAGGGGCGGTTCAACCGTTAATTATAGGAGAGGCTATTTCTCTCCTGCGACAGGAAACTACTTGGTTTTTCCTAAGCAATCTTACTCTAACTCAAGGATTACATCTCCTGATTGGTTTTTTCCTCTTCACTATCCTCCTGCGGTTGATTTTCGTCTCGATACAGGGATACTTGGTACAGCAAGTGGGACAGGAAATTACTTCCGAGGTTCGTCAGGATTTATTTACCCACGTCACTTCCTTAGGGTCTCGGTTTTTTCATGGTACCCCCGTAGGAAAGTTGGTAACCCGCATAACTAACGATGTGGAAGCTTTAGGGGAGGTATTTGCTAGTGGAGCAATCGGCATTCTGAGCGATATTGTCTATATCCTGATTATGCTCGTCACCATTTTAACTCTCCAATGGCAGTTAGCGTTAGTTTTGATTTTGATGCTAGTACCTGTGACGGGTTTGATTATTTATTTTCAGCACCAGTATCGTAAAGCTAATTACCAAGCGCGGGAGGAACTCTCTCAGCTCAACTCTATCTTACAGGAGAATATCGCTGGGATTAATATCGTTCAGTTATTCGGGAGGGAAAAATTTAACTCAGAAGCATTTCGAGCAGTAAATGAGAGATACCGCACTCAAGTAGATAAAACTATTTTCCACGACTCTGCTGTCTCTGCTACTTTAGAATGGATTTCTATCATTTCCATTGCTGGGGTACTCTGGGTAGGGGGTATGTTTGTCTTGCAAAATAACCTGGAATTAGGCACTATTACTACCTTCATTATCTACTCTCCCAGGTTATTTTTTCCCCTACGTCAGTTTGCTGAGAAATTCACTATGTTTCAAGCGGGTTTTACGGCCATAGAACGGATCCAGGAGTTGATGTCTGAACCCATTGAAATTAAAGATTCAAACCCTGTTTTAGGTAAAAAGGAGCAATTAGCTGGTAACCACAAGGGGGAAATTCGCTTTGAACATGTTTGGTTTGCCTATAAAGATGAAGACTATGTGCTCAAGGATTTAAATCTTACCATAGGGGGGGGAGAAAAAGTTGCTTTGGTAGGTCCGACAGGAGCGGGGAAAAGTTCCATTATCTCACTTCTCTGTCGTCTTTACGAACCTAGTCGGGGTAGAATTTTAGTAAATGGCATTGATATTCGCCAAATTCCCCAAACTGAATTGCGTCGTTATATTGGAGTAATCTTACAGGAAAGTTTTCTCTTTGCTGGGGACGTGAAGCGGAATATTACTTTAGGGGAAAGTTACCAACTTGAAACTATTAAAGAAGCAGCCCAGTTAACTAATGTAGCCCAATTTATCGAAGCATTGCCTGAAGGTTATCATACCCAATTGCGGGAACGAGGTACAAATCTATCTGGAGGACAAAAACAGTTGCTCGCATTTGCTCGGATTGCCATTCGGGATCCTGAGGTGTTAGTATTGGACGAAGCAACTTCCAGTCTAGACTTAGCCACGGAGAGCTATATTCAATCCGCTTTGAAGCAATTATTGGTGTCTCGGACAGCAATTATTATTGCTCACCGTCTCTCCACTATTCGCAATGTAGACAAAATCATCGTTCTCAAACAAGGTGAAATAGTGGAATCAGGTACTCATGACACTCTCTGGGCAAAAGGTGGATTGTATGCTAGTTTGTATCAATTGCAAATGCTCGGAACTTGAACCAACAAGGAAAAGAACAAACAGAAATGAAGTCCTATCTTGCTGCTGCTATTCAAATGACTAGTAAACCAGACTTGAATCAAAATCTGGTTGAAGCTGAAGCATTGGTTGAACTGGCTGTGGGTAGAGGGGCAAAATTAGTAACCTTGCCGGAAAATTTTTCCTTTTTAGGTCCAGAAAAAGATAAACTGGCTCAAGCAGGAGCCATCTCGGAGGCTACGGAAAAATTCCTCAAAACTATTGCCCAACGGTTTCAAATTACTATCCTAGGAGGTGGGTTTCCGGTTCCTGTAGATCAGCAGAAAGCTTATAATACTGCTTTGTTGGTAGGACCAGAGGGTCAGGAATTAGTTCGTTACCAAAAAGCCCACCTCTTTGACGTCAATTTACCCGATGGCAATACTTACCAAGAGTCTCAGACTGTAATGGCAGGTAATAAGTTACCTGTGGTATTTAATTCGAGCGTGTTCGGTAATTTGAGTATTTCCATATGTTACGATGTGCGTTTCCCGGAACTCTACCGCCACCTATCTCAAGAAGGAGCTGAAATTCTTTTTGTTCCCGCAGCTTTTACAGCTTATACTGGAAAGGACCACTGGCAAATTCTTTTGCAAGCAAGGGCCATTGAAAATACTTGTTATGTCATTGCTCCTGCTCAAACAGGTAATCACTACCAGATGCGCTCTACTCACGGTCATGCTATGATTGTAGACCCTTGGGGTTCTATTTTAGCTGATGGGGGCACTGAACCAGGAGTAGCGATCGCTGAAATCAGCCCGGTTCGTCTCGCACAAGTTCGCCGTCAAATGCCTTGTTTGCAACATCGAGTTTTTTAGCGGCGTAGGGTGGGCATTGCCCACCGAAGGCAATGAGGGAGCTGGGGCAGAGTAATTTGCTCCTTCGACCGTACCAATTTGGCGATCTCTACACTAGTAACTAATAAGGTACGTATAAAATGACTCAACCCATTGTAACTACTGCTATAAACGATTTAGTTGTGGTTGAAAATGCTCAAAATGGCGTTATTGATCTATTGTTGGGTTTCGTCTCTCAAGCCAACCTACGCTCGAAAAATGTGGGTAAACAACAAGCGAACGATCCCCCCTTCTTCAAAATAAATGTATATACGCCCAAGTAACATCAAGACAGTTGAACCGACACTCAACCTCTATGATACAGATTTTCATGCTTGTCCCTGTTTCATGGTACTGTTGAACGAGGGATTTGCTCGATTGCAATCAAAGCTTCCATGACCTCCTTAACAATAGGAGCAGCTACAGTAGAGCCAAAAGTATTTTCCCCTTTAGGTTCATCCACCACAGCTAAGACCACATAGCGAGGATCATCCACAGGTAAAATAGCCACAAAACTGGTAATCTTCGCGTTTTCCTGATAACCTCCAGTGGCGCTCGCTTTTTGTGCGGTGCCAGTTTTACCCCCAATGCGATAACCGGGAATTTTAGCTACTTTCCCACTCCCCTTGGTCACCACCGTTTCCATCATTTCCAAAACAGTCTGACTGGTTTGGGCGGAAAAAACCCTCTTCTTTCTGAGAGGAGGCTGCCAGTGAAACTTCCCACTAGGGTCCACCAACCCCCTGACAACATGAGGAGTAACCAATTTCCCCCCATTAGCGATCGCTCCATGAAGTTGAACAATTTTCAGAGGAGTAAGAGATAAACCCTGACCAAAAGAAGCAGCAGCAGCTTCGATTCCTGATCGAGTAAACACTTTTTTCGGTTTTAAATACCCGGGAGTCTCCCCGGGGAGATCCACCCCCGTCTTCTCCTGAATTTCCAATTGCTCAAGTGCTTCATAATACCCCTTTCTCCCCATACGTTGAGCAATCCTAATCATGCCCACATTGCTAGAATATTGGAGAATCTGAGGAATAGTAATGTAACCCCGCCCTCCTTTGCTATAATAGTCGTGATTAGAAATAACAGAGCGATCGATGGTAATTCTCCCGGTATCGTTAAACCGCTCATGGGACTTAATCAACCCAGCTTCCAAAGCCAGAGCCACATTAATGGGTTTAAAAGTAGAACCTGGCTCATACAAATCAGTAATGACCCAGTTTTTCAATAACTTTAAACCATACTCATGGTAATCATTAGGATTATAAGTAGGCTCAGTAACTAAAGCTAAAAGAGAGCCATCCAGGGCATCCATCACCAACACCGCCCCTCTCTTCGCCTTATACTCAGCCATTTGCCTCTTTAGAGCAGCCCGCGCCACCCTTTGCAGCCGCAGATTCAGAGTTAATTGCAGCCGCAAATCATCCAAATTTACCAACCCTTCCAGCACATGAGTAGGCATCAAGTTATCCATACCAGTGGAACTTAATGGCAAGGTAAGTTCATTTCGAGCCAATAAGGTTTGCTGACTATATTCCACCCCCGCTTGCCCCCGACGCTCTCCATCCACATAACCGATAAGGGCCGCCGCTACATCTTCGGAGGGATAAATACGAGCATAGCGCCGCTCCAATTCCAAACCATCCAGATACAGGCTCTTTACCTGCCCGGCTTCAGATTCCATCACCATGTCACTAATGCGCACCCCTGTTTTCTGACTTGCCAACTTATCCCGCAACTCTGCCATGGTGAGATTTGGTAAAATCTTCCCCAACTTCCCCGCCATTTTCTCAGTATCAATCTTAAACATAATTGGATGGGCGTAGAGAGTAAAAAGGAGGCGATCCATAGCCAAAAAATTCCCCTCCCCATCGATAATGGGACGTCGAGGTACATAGAGACTGACAGGGGACTTTTGCTGTTGTCGTGCTTTTCGCTTCAGCTCGGGCCCTTGAACAATTTGCAGTCGATATAATTTCCACCCCAAGGCGATCGCCCCTGTTACCAAAACTGCCCAAACCAAAAACAATCGCAATACAGGTATAGATTCTGTTTTTTTGCTCCTGCGCCCTTTTATCATCATTCTACACGGTCAATACCCCAAAGGAGTCTTTTCACCAAAGGTTTCACGAATTGTCGTTGTCTGGGACTCTTTCAAAGGGTGATCCTCGGCAGCATCCAGAAAAATAGTCGTCTTAGGAGTAATGGGAACCAAACCAGTTTTTGGTTTTTCTGCTAAGTCGGCAAGCTGATTTTTGATCGCCTCATTAGTGGCCGTCAACTCCCGTTCATCCCGAAGCCAAGCCTCCAACTCTCTATAAGACTTACTCCACTCCCCTTCCACGTACTCTTTCCTAGAATACACTATAACTGTAGCGGTAATAGACAAAAAGAGGAAGACAGAAACACTGCGTTTGAGAAAGAGGAGCGCTCTCAACCCAGTAGGTAATTTTGATTTCCATGCTGGCAGTTTTTTGACTTTCTCTTGCTTCGGTTTTTGAAGGCGGTGTCGAGAAACAGACATAGATCAACCAATAGTTTTCCCTTTATTTTCAATCAGTATCATGATATAGTGAGAGCGGAACAGGATAAAATTTCGGGAGCAAGGCACGCCCCGCGCGCGGGGCGCGCGGGGCGGAAAAGCGACTCGGCGGTTTTAAGCGCCGTCAAGAATAATGGGGGTTGTTAAAACCCATGACGTGCTAAAATCGACTGCAAGTAGCCAGAAGGTTGGAGATTAACCTTGACCAACTGGGTAGAGGCGCTTTGACTTCGCCCGAGCATGAGTCCGCTTTTGGACTGCTTGTGAATCCCCGGATCTAATGAGCGGGGAGAGTCAAAATCAGCGTAACTGTTAACCATCATGGTATATGGTACGTGTTGAAGAGGGGAGATTAAAACTTTGGGTTTGGAACTGCGCAGTTACGTTTTCATCGATAACTTGCAACCTCAGCACGCTGCCTACATTGGAACAGTAGCCCTCGGGTTTTTACCCTTACCGGGAGACACCTCCTTGTGGATTGAAATCTCCCCGGGTATTGAAATCAACCGTATTACGGACGTGGCTCTAAAATCGACTTCAGTGCGTCCTGGAGTACTCTTTGTGGAAAGACTATACGGTTTACTGGAAGTTCATTCTAGTCGTCAAGGAGAAACCCGCACCGCAGGGAAGGCAATTTTGGAAGCCTTAGGAATCAGGAGAGATGACTGTCTTAAACCCCAAGTCGTCTCCAGCCAAATTATCCGCAATTTAGATAGTCATCAAGCACAATTAATCAATCGCAATCGACGGGGGCAAATGATTTTAGCAAATCAAACCCTTTACGTTTTAGAAGTGGAGCCTGCTGCTTATGCTGCCTTAGCAGCTAACGAAGCAGAAAAGGCAGCGGACATTAATATCCTCCAAGTGCAGGCGGTAGGTAGTTTCGGACGACTCTATTTAGGAGGGCAAGAAAGGGATATCCTGGCAGGTTCGGCTGCTGCCCTAACTGCTATTGAAAATCAACCTGGTAGGGAAGGTCCTGGTAAAAGTAAGGGTTAAAATATACAAATTAGCAAGGTATTATTGATGACTCAACTAAGTATGCAAACTTAAAAAAATGTTTTAGTGAAAGGTGACTCGCTCAATATTCGCTCCTAATTGGCGCAGCTTGCCTTCGATATTTTCGTAACCTCGATCTAAATGGTGTAATCCCTGGACGATAGTAGTTCCTTCTGCTGCTAAACCTGCCAAAACCAAAGCAGCAGAGGCACGCAAGTCCGTGGACATCACAGGAGCACCGCAGAGTCTCGGTACCCCCCGAACCAGGGCATAATTGCTTTTGTTCCGAATATCAGCACCCATGCGGTTCAACTCCGCTCCATGGCCCATGCGATTTTCAAACACTGTTTCGGTAATGGCGCTATTTCCTTGAGCGATGCTCAACAAAGCCATAAACTGAGCCTGTATATCCGTAGGAAACCCAGGATAGGGCAAAGTTTCGATATTGGTAGCTAAAACCTGACCCGGGAGGATACGCAGACGACGAGTATCTTCAATAATGATGCGTGAACCAATCTCTTCTAGTTTAGCAATAACTGCTGTCAGATGTTCCGGCACCACCCCGTCTAGGGTGATTTCCGATTGGGTGATGGCTCCTGCAACTAAGAAAGTTCCTGCCTCAATGCGATCGGGTATAATAGGATAATCGGTACTATGGAGGCTATTGACCCCATCAATAATGATAGTATTGGTACCGTCTCCGCGAATTTTTGCTCCCATTGAGCGACAGAAATTAGCCAAATCAACTATTTCCGGCTCCCGAGCAGCATTTTCCACTCTTGTTTCCCCAACCGCTGTGGTAGCAGCCATCATAATGGTTTCTGTGGCACCGACGCTGGGATAGTCTAGGTAAACTTTTGCACCAGTTAATTTACCGCCCCTGCCTTTGACCGCAGCAGAGACCACCCCGTGTTCGATGTAAACCTCTGCTCCCAAGGCTTGCAGACCTTTAATATGCAGATCCACGGGTCTGGCACCAATGGCGCAACCTCCCGGTAGGGGTATCTTAGCCAATCCTAACCGAGCCAGTAGAGGACCAGTGACGAAAAAACTAGCCCGCAACTGGGATACAATCTCGTAGGGTGCTTTTAATTGGGCCAAATTGGAGGTATTTAGATCTAGTAGATCCCCACTCCGTGCTAACTTAACCCCCAAGGACTGCAAAATTTGCGCCATTCTGTCAATATCTACCAGGTTAGGAATATTGCGCAGGCGACAATATTCCGGACACAGAAGAGTAGCGGCCATAATTGCTAGGGCTGAATTCTTCGCCCCGCTAATTTTCACCTCTCCTCTCAGGGATGCTCTACCGTGAATTTCCAAGACAGGCTGGTCTTGAACCTGTCCAGATTGATTGGTTGTATGCTCTAGTGCTAGGTTCACTGCTCTATCCTCCAAATAATCTTAGATATTGCTCATAATTAGCTAATCGTACTGCTGTGAGCTGCGTAAGTCCTCAAAAATTTTTGGTGATTTTGTTGACAAATGAGAATTATTCGGTAATAATGTATATTCGTACAGGAAAATCAATCATGCGGAACTGGCGGAATTGGGAGACGCGCTAGATTCAGGTTCTAGTGTCCTTCGGGACTTCCGGGTTCAAGTCCCGGGTTCCGCATTTAAGATTGGCTGGCGGCTGGTGACTGCCATTTTACTTATTTGGTGCCAGATGTCAACCCCTAAAATATTAAGAAGTGTGAACAATCCCCTCGTTAAACAGATGGGGAAATTAGCCCATGGGAAGGAAAGACGGAAGCAAAATTTGTTTTTGCTGGAAGGTACCCATCTGATAGCATCCGCATTTGGAGCAAATTTGCGGCTAGAAACGGTTTGCTGTACTACTCAATGGCGATCCCGTCATCCTCAACTATGGGAAGAAGTGCTCAAAAGAGCAGTCAGAGTGGAATTGGTGACGGGGGAGGTATTAAAGGCGATCGCCACCACGGTTAGCCCAGACGGAGTAGTGGCTACCGCGTCCCGTTTCCCTCTGGAATTAGGAGCCGAAACTGATATTAGTTTGGGTTTGGGGTTGTGCAGGCTGCAAGATCCGGGTAACCTAGGGACAATTATTCGTACTGCTGTGGCTACTAATGTGGATCACCTGTGGTTGAGTCGAGATAGCGTAGATTTGGATAACCCGAAAGTCTTGCGGGCTTCCTCCGGGGAGTGGTTTCGCCTGTCTATGTCAGTTGGAAATGACTTAAAGGCAGTGGTGAGGAGCTGTAAAGCAAGGGGGGTACAGGTAGTAGCTACTTTACCACAAGCAAAGCTGACTTACTGGGAAATTGATTATACCAGTCCCACTTTAATTTTACTGGGGAATGAAGGGGCTGGTGTTTCTGATGAATTGAGCTGTGAAGCAGATTTCCAGGTGAGGATTCCCATAGCAGAAGGAGTGGAGTCCTTGAATGTGGCGATCGCTGCTGCTTTGTTATTATACGAAGCTAAAAGACAATTTTTATCCCCTGTCTGAAATTAATTCCTGTAGGTTGGGCCGACAGGCAACTGTCGGGGAACAAAACCCAACACCCCCCTTAACCTGAATTGATGGCTCATATAGAAAGTCCCTTCAGGACTAAAATAGACTATAAAAACCACAGAGGCGCAGAGGGCGCAGAGAGGCGTAACTTTGGTTGGGGCGAGCTGGAAGCGGCTGAAACCCCCACAAAATCAGCCCTCAAATCTCTGTTTGATTAATTTTATTCCATAATTCATAGACAAATGCTTCATCGTTAGTCTCAAGAATAGCAGTTAATATAATTTCCATCTTTTTATTTAGAGAAGACTGAAGCTTTTTGACATCTTCTGCTTCCAGTGGGTATAATCCTGAAAATCTGATATCATTAAGACTAGGTGGGTAAAGCTCAACAGGAACTCCCATAGCCAGACATGGTAGATAGCAGTGGAGACGACTTGTGATAACATTTTTTGCCCTGGAGTATTTTCCTAGCAGTTCTAGAGCAGTGTCAATATTTTCGACAATATTGTTTTCTGCAACTTTACGTTTATTATGACTTATTTTAACCAAAGATGAATCCAGGAGCTGTTCCCTGGTACTTTCGTTATCTACCAAATAACTCTCATAATCTACCAAATAAGTTAATTGACCATTTTGTTGATGGCTGAAAATATCTAGAGTTAAAGTCAGACACCCAGAGAAAAAAGCTTCGATACCTACGCTTCTTAAAAGATACACTGTACTCCAATCCCGACAACCAATAGGTTGATATTTATTCAAATATTCAACCACTCTTTTTTGCTCAAGTATTGTGAATTCATTGAGATGAAATGAAATAAATATGGGACGAATATTGTCCGGAGGAGGAAAATCATAATGGTTCTTTACACAAGGATGCATGAACCATCCATTCATAATTAACCAAATTTTTCGCGGATACTCAATTTTAGCTAAGGATGAGTAATCTCGATTAACCCGAACCAGGGATACTTTTGGGTTTAAGGCAACATTTGTTTTCCAGCCTATTTTAGATTGAAAATCACCGAGTAAGTTCTTTATTTCATCAGACCAAGCATACCATTTTTTATCATAAAAAGGTGCAATATGCTTCAAACAAGCCAGTGTTTGGATGTAGTCTCCAATATTTTCAGAGCTATAGCCAATATTTTTGTAATCCAGCACTCCAATAGATATTAAATCAGTTGAGTTTGGGTTAGTCATGGCCGGATGATTTAATTTTCTTGCTCTTATTAGCTGATTATATAGCAGTTTCGCTTGAATCCTAAATTGGCCTGTCTTGCTTCTGAGGATGTATTTTAATCTTCTGGGGATGTTTTTGAATCTTTGTAATGATAATTTATACTGGTGAGACTGCTTGGGATTTTGTTGGCTCTCTCTGTTTTGCCTTGCGATTGCTTTCCTTAGTTGTGTGTAGGTGCGGAAAAATTGCCTTGGTTTATCGTATGTAGAAGGGATTCTAGGATTAAGTTCGACCGCTTTTGAGTAATTGGCGATGGCTGCTCCTAGATCTCCTTTCTGGAGGTAAAAGTTAGCCAACCTGCTGTAAAGATAGGCATTGTCTGGCTGTAGCTTAATGGCTTGAGTATAGACGGCGATCCCCTCTTCCAGTTTCCCCTCTTTAACCAAACTTTCCCCTAACGGGACTAATTGTTGAAACTGCTCCCCTGCTTCTGCACTCTTATTGTCTTTCAATGTCGTATCTCTTATTTGTAAGCTAATCTATTATATACACAGTTGGCGTTATTGTAGAGATTAATTGATAATTTCTTAATAATTCACACACCCCCAAACCCCAACTCTCTTCTTCCCTCTTTCTCTGTGCCCTCTGCGCCTCTGCGGTTCATTTTACCCAAACTCTTGCCAATAAAACCTGCTATCCTTGACAATAAGGGAGAAAAACGGATCAAAAAGAGTAAATGAGTCAGAAGTTTGATTATGATTTAGTGATTATCGGTGCTGGTGTGGGGGGACACGGAGCAGCGTTACACGCAGTGAAATGGGGTCTGAAAACCGCTATTATCGAAGCAGCAGACATGGGGGGAACCTGTGTCAATCGGGGTTGTATCCCTTCTAAAGCTCTGTTAGCCGCAGCGGGCAGGGTGAGGGAGTTACAAAATCGCCACCACCTGGAAACCATGGGCATTGAAGTGTCCGGGGTACAGTTTAAAAGGGAGGCGATCGCCCACCACGCTTATAATTTAGTCAGCAAAATTCGCACAGATCTCACAAATAGTCTCCAACGGCTCAAGGTAGACACCTTTAGGGGTTGGGGTAAAGTAACGGCACCGCAACAAGTAACCGTTACCATGGACAATAGCACGAGAACCATTTCCGCTAAGGATATCATGCTCTGTCCCGGTTCCATCCCCTTCGTTCCCCCTGGAATCCAAATTGATGGCAAAACTGTCTTTACCAGCGATGATGCAGTGAGATTAGCATCTTTGCCCGATTGGATCGCTATTATCGGCAGCGGTTATATTGGTTTGGAGTTTGCGGATATTTACACTGCCCTGGGATGTGAAATTACCATGATTGAAGCCCTGGATACCCTAATGCCCGGGTTTGACCCTGAAATTGCTAAAATTGCCAAGCGAGTCTTAATCGATCCCCGAGACATGGAAACCTACAAGGGAGTATTTGCTACAAAAGTAATTCCCGGTTCCCCAGTGGTTATCGAGTTGACCGACGCTAAAACAAAAGAAATAGTTGAGGTGTTGGAAGTGGACGCTTGTTTGGTGGCAACGGGACGGATTCCAGCGACGAAAAATTTGGGCTTAGAGTCTGTGGGGGTAACAACGGATAAAAGAGGCTTTATTGAGGTAGATAACCATATGGCAGTGTTGAAGGATGGTCAACCAGTACCTCACCTTTGGGCAGTAGGAGATGCTACGGGGAAAATGATGCTAGCTCATGCTGCTTCTGGTCAAGGTGTGGTAGCAGTGGAGAATATCTGCGGTCGCAAAAAGGAAATCGACTATCGTTCTATCCCCGCAGCGGCATTTACTCACCCAGAGATTAGCTATGTGGGGCTGACAGAGCCAGCAGCCCGGGAATTAGCTCAAAAAGAAGGGTTTGAGGTTGCTTCTGTGAAAACCTATTTCAAAGGCAATTCTAAAGCCTTGGCGGAATCGGAAACAGATGGTATGGCGAAGGTGGTGTATCGTTTAGATACAGGAGAAGTGCTGGGAGTACATATTATTGGCATTCATGCTTCTGATTTAATCCAAGAAGCAGCTAACGCCATCGCTCACCGAGATAAGGTCCAAAACCTCGCCTTTAACATCCACACTCATCCTACCCTTTCGGAAGTACTGGATGAAGCTTACAAGCGAGCTAAAGTAGCTGTTTAGTAATATAGTGGGGTAGATTGGGTGATGGGGTGATTGATCGCCATAATGAATCTCCTCTAACACTCAATATACTCTATTCTAAATTCTAACTATACCTGCCGCGTTTCGCTATAACTATGGAAATTAGAAGAAGACAACCAAACCCAGCAATTCAAGTGAGTTCCTTGAGCTATCAAACTAAAGTACCCAATGCAGAACCCCGTCATATCTTAGAAGAAATTGTCTGGTATAAAGAGAAAGAAGTGGATAAAATGCGCGAACGCCTCCCTTTGGAGAAATTGCGCTCTCAGATACAAAAAGCACCCCCAGTAAGGGATTTTATCGCTGCATTAAAAGAAGGTAAAACCCAACCCGCTCTTATTGCTGAAGTGAAAAAAGCTTCTCCCAGTAAAGGAGTTATTAGAGAGGATTTTAACCCAGTAGCCATCGCTCAATCTTATCAAAGAGGAGGTGCTAGTTGTATTTCCGTATTGACGGATACTAAATTCTTTCAAGGGAGCTTTGAAAATCTCGCTTTAGTGCGTCAAACCGTAGGCTTACCTTTGTTATGCAAAGAATTTATTATTTATCCATATCAAATTTACTATGCCCGTGGTCAGGGAGCAGATGCAGTATTGTTAATTGCCTCTATTTTGAGCCATGGCGACTTGCAATACTTCGTCAAAATCACCAATGCTTTGCACATGACTGCCTTGATTGAAATTCATACCCAGTCAGAATTAGACCAGGTATTGGAGATAGAAGGAGTGGGTTTGGTGGGGATTAATAATCGCAATTTAGAGGACTTTTCTGTTAATTTAGATACTACTTGCCAGTTGTTAGCATTGAGAGGAGAAACTTTGCGCAACAAAGGTATAATAATTGTGAGTGAGTCAGGGTTTCATCGTCATAGTGATGTCAGGTTAGTTAAAGAAGCTGGAGCTGATGCAGTTTTGATTGGGGAGTCCTTGGTACACAGTTCGGAGCCAGAAAAGGCGATCGCTTCTTTATTCTCGTCCGAGAGAAAATAATTGGGTTTACCAGGAGGTAAAAACACAGCATTACCATGCCCCTACAACACAACTAATCCTGTTTCTAGCTATAATTTAATTAACCACAACAGACACCGAGAGAAAATGAAGAATGAGAAGGTAATTCGCAAAAAATTGAATAAAAAGGTGTATGAGAGGGAGTTAAAACGACTTCAGATAGAACTAGTGAAGCTACAGGAGTGGGTTAAGCAACAGCAGTTGAAAATTGTGGTCTTGTTTGAAGGAAGGGATGCAGCGGGGAAAGGGGGAGTGATTAAGCGCATTACCGAAAGCTTAAACCCACGGGTTTGCAGAATTGCTGCTTTGGCAACTCCAACGGAACGAGAGAAAACCCAGTGGTATTTTCAGCGCTATGTTGCTGAACTCCCAGCAGGAGGAGAAATTGTCTTGTTCGATCGCAGTTGGTATAATCGAGCTGGAGTGGAGCGAGTAATGGGGTTTTGTAATCATCAGGAGTACTTGGAGTTTTTGCACTTTTGTCCCCAGTTTGAGATAATGTTGCAGGGTTCAGGGATTATGCTGATTAAATACTGGTTCTCTGTCAGTGATGAGGAACAAGAAAGACGGTTTCAAGAACGGATTAAGGACCCCACTAAGAGGTGGAAATTGAGTAAGATGGATTTGGAATCTCGCCATCGCTGGGTGGAGTATTCTAAAGCAAAAGATGAGATGTTTGCCGCCACAGATACAGAAGAAAGTCCTTGGTATGTGGTAAATGGAGATGATAAACGTCGCGCTCGTCTCAATTGTATCAGTCACTTTTTAAGTCAGATTGATTATGAAGATTTGACTCCCGAACCCTTGGAATTGCCCCCTCGTCAACCAGCATCCGATTATGTTCGACCCCCCATTTCTGGGGTAAAATTTGTCCCCAACTTGTTTTGATATTCCATTTATATTCTATTGTAAAAATAATGACTCATGAAACTTATACGCCAACTTTTAGCAAGCAGCCGATACTTAGTGATTCTGGGTGTTATTGGTTCTTTATTCTCCAGTATCACCACTTTAATTTTCGGCAGCATTGAGCTGCTCAAATTAATTATTAACCTTATTGGTATAGCTGAGGTCAAAGTAGTTAAAGAAGCAGTTTTTGGGTTTATTCAGGTGGCTGACCTATTTCTCCTGGCTACAGCATTTTATATTATTTCCCTGGGGCTTTACGAACTTTTTATCGACAACAATATTCGGTTACCTGATTGGTTAGAAATTTCTGACCTGGACGACCTCAAAAGTCGATTAATCAAAATCATTATTGTTGTCCTGGGTGTTCAATTTTTAGGATATGTCAGAAATTGGGACGGAAAAGAAGATATTCTAAATATCGGAATTTCAATTTCCCTCGTCATCGCTTCTTTGACATTCTTCTTGAACCATAAAACATCCTCAAAACACTAATTTTTCAAGGTGTGCAATGTAGTAATAGAGTAAATTCTTTATTGCCCAAAACCAAAAATCAAAACCCTACACCCTATTTGAACCATGGCAGTAATTACAGCAAATAACAAAATTACCTGGAACAAGTTACCCGACGACTTTATTCTACCAGAAGATCCAGTGGATAATATAAATCAACCAGTCTTAGCAAGCGCTCTCACGGAAAGCTTAGAATTAGCTGGAAGATTATCTCCGAGTACCCTAACTTCTACTAATTACGGTATCTGTGCAACAGTTAATGGCAAAATAGTAGTTAAAGCACCAGACTGGGCTTACATACCTAACCTTCGAGTACCAAGAGAAGAAGTAATTCGTAGTTATACTCCCCAGTTACAAGGAGAAATACCCACCATTGTAATGGAATTTCTCTCTGATACTCCCGGCGGCGAATATTCCAGCCAACCCACTTATCCCCTGGGTAAATGGTTCTTCTATGAGCAAGTCTTACGAGTTCCCAACTATGCTATCTTTAAACCAGTAAAAGGAGAGTTAGAACTCTATGGTTTAGATACATCAGGACAATATCAATTACAAGAACCAGATGGCAATGGACGTTATTATATCCCTGCAATGAACTTATTTCTAGGAGTTTGGGAAGGAACGAAAGGAACCAGAACAGGTTATTGGTTGCGGTGGTGGGATGAGAACGATAAATTATTATTGTGGGGTTCAGAATTAACGGATCGCCTCTCTGCTCAACTCCGAGCAGCGGGAATAGAACCGGAAATATAAAACAACCCTCTTTACATTTTGGATCAGATACTAATAACCAATATCTAGAGAAAGGACAAATTGATGGAAGACAAAAACATGCTCATGATTCCCGGACCAACCCCAGTACCGGAAAGGGTATTGCTAGCCATGGCAAAACACCCCATAGGACACCGTAGCGGCGATTTTGGCAAAATCATGGCTGAGGTGACGGAAAACCTGAAATGGCTGCATCAGACGTCCAATGACGTTCTCGCCCTCACTGCTTCCGGTACGGGAGTCATGGAAGCAGGAATTATTAACTTTCTCAGTGCGGGGGATCGGGTTTTAGTGGGAGTAAACGGGAAATTCGGCGATCGCTGGGCAAAGGTGAGTCAAGCTTACGGTTTGCAGGTGGAAATAATCAGCGCCCCATGGGGTGAACCCTTGGATCCAGAACTGTTCCGTGCTCAACTAGAAGCAGACAAAGAGAAAGCAATTAAAGCAGTCATCATTACCCATTCTGAAACCTCCACCGGAGTTCTCAATGATCTAGAAACCATCAATAAATACGTCAAAGAACATGGGGAGAGTTTAATTATTGTAGATGCAGTCACCAGTTTAGGAGCGGTGAATGTACCTATCGATACCTGGGGATTAGATGTAGTAGCCTCTGGTTCCCAAAAAGGTTACATGATCCCCCCCGGTTTGGGCTTTGTTGCTGTGAGTGAGAAAGCTTGGTTAGCCCAAGAAAAAGCTACATTGCCCCGTTTTTACCTGGATTTAAAACCCTATAGCAAATCAGCTGCCAAAAACACCACCCCCTTTACCCCCCCAGTTAACTTAATCTTCGGGTTACAAGAGAGCATGAAGATGATGAAAGCAGAAGGGTTAAGCAATATATTTGCCCGTCATCGGCGCTTAACAGAAGCTACCCGGAGTGCGGTCAAAGCTTTGGGCTTAAAACTCCTGGCACCAGATTCTGCCACCAGTACGGCGGTTACTGCGGTAGAGCCGGCACCTTTGAAAGCAGAAGAAATTCGCGCAATTATGAAAAAACGATTTGATATTGCTTTAGCGGGAGGACAAGACAGTTTGAAAGGGAAGATTTTCCGCATTGGGCACTTGGGATTTGTGAGCGATCGGGATATACTAACGGCTATATCAGCCCTGGAAGCGACTTTACAAGAAATCGGTCATGAAGGATTAAAACCCGGTGCAGGAGTTGCTGCTGCTGCTCAAGTCTTCGCTCAATCTTAATTATTTTTTTTTGTGGGTAATATTACCCACCATTCATATTTAAAACCCAGGATGTTGTTTCAAAAACTCGATTTCTTTCTCAGTTGAAACTCTGCCCAAAACTCTGTTTCTATGAGGATAACGACCAAATCTTTCGATAATTTCTTTGTGTTTTATCTCAAAATCAAGACTGGATTTTATTTCATTATTTTGGTATAAATTTAGAGCAATTTCATGTATTATTAATGACTCACTGTGCATAAAAGGCATATAAAGAAAAATTCTCTGAATTGGACTTAACTTTTTATCTGTACATACTCTAATCGCTTCTTGAGATAGAGCCAAAGCCAATGAATCATTAGCAAAAGATAACGGTGAGTCTCTGAATATATTTCTCGAGAACTGATCCAAAACTATAATTTCTGCTAATCTACCCTCGGGTGTTTTTCTCCATTCAAAAAGCTCACAGCGAATTGCTTTTGAATGAACCTCTGAAAATCTTTCACTTATTAGCCGATCAAGCTGCTCATCCTTTGACCACCAGAGGGAGTGATCGATTTCCTCAAACCAAAATTTTAAAATCTCTTGGTGCATATTTGATTCCTCATGCATATAACTATATATTATGCAAAATTTGAGATAACCATTCTAAGAAGAACTTGGTAGACTCAATTTAGTGAAACTGATGATTGCTAAAATAGCCTAAACTATCCTACAAATAAGTTGATCCATGACTTACACCCTCAGAATCGTCGATATCCCCGTCAGCGAAGCTCCCCGGGAGAGATTATTAACTAAAGGAGCGAATAATTTAGCCACCGCTGAACTAATCGCGATTCTGCTGCTCAAGTCTTCGCTCAATCTTAATTATTCCTAGGGTGGGCACTGCCCACCATTTTGATAAGCTAAATATACCGCTTCCAGAAACAAATCAGCAGTGACTCCTTGAGGCATTCTTTCTAGACCGATTGCCGCTTTTGCCTTTCGAGTTAGCTGGCGACTTATTTTAGTTCTCGCATCTGGAAACAGGTTCTCCCGGCGTCGTAAATACTCGCGAATAGCGGCAAAGTCATCGGGTTCCAATCCCAAAAGATCGGCAGTTTGTAACAGGCGATTGGCCAAAGATCGAGCATTTTCTGAAATGGGAAATTCTGCTGCTGTTATAGCTTGTTCTTCTTGCACGACTAAGGTGCCCGCAACCCAATCTCCTAGGCGCTTTTCTCTCTTGCCGAGCATAATCATCAACGGGCCGATAAAGAAAAAATCGTCAACGGGTCTCAGTAAGGCTCTCAGGGTTGCCTGTTGCAAACCCACGGGACGGCCATCGTCACGAATTACTCTAATCTTTCCCCGTCGTTTCCCTGGCGTTTGTCCCTGCCATAGGGTTTCAAAAAAAGTAAAATAGCCGACGTAAACGAAAAAAAAGATTAAGCCTAGCATTGCATAGTACCAAAGCTCAAAGCCTTCGCTCCCAACTAGCTCTTGCAACAAATCACTCCATGCTAGCCCTAACAGCCCTAGCAGCCCTAACAGTAGCAAAACCAACAAAGTTATCGACCAATATACATAGTCAATCAATAAAGCTTCAGTGCGACTGCCAATGCCTGCCAATGCAAACTCTAGTTCTACACTTTCTGGAGTTTTAATTTTAACTCGATTAAAGAGGTTCATTCACCTTAGGTTGGTTAATTGCCTAATTGGATATCTAATCCTTCTTTACGACTACGAATATCGTAGTAAATAGTTGCTTTAATGGTTTGCCAGAATGGAACTAGAAAAACGCCAAAAATAAGTCCGATTATCCAACCCACTAAAAATAGTATAGCTTGAAGAATCAGAGAATTAGTATCGACTACAACAATTTCGGTTATAATCCCTTCAATCAAGCTAGCCAAAAAATAAGCAGCCAGTTGAATGGGTAAAGTAATCAATGCTGCCACGATGAATATCCACCAGATTTTAGCAATATAACCTTGAGTTAACTCCCAGCTTCGAGAGATGGTTTGAGAAGCACTCAATTGATTTTCTATAGCGAGGGGAACTTCGATAAGCGAAAATCGAAGCATCAAGCGTATCAAAGCAACTATTGCAACCACTAAGGCAACAATTCCTAATAAACCAAGGAGGGACAAAACTAAGACAATATTTTGAGAAATACTGAAAATCAATGAACCCACCCACACACAGATTAAGACAACTAGACCAAAACCGATACATACTCCAAAAACAATCAAAAATGTCAAGAAAGAAGCCTGCCAAAATCGCCACATCTTTGGAATCACATGAGAGCTGGCTTCTCGCACCGTTTCTGGTTTATTGGCTAAAAACCCAAAAGCCAAGCGAGAGATAAGTGCTAAATTAGTCGTGTATTTAGCCCAGCCGAAAATTAATAAGATGGAGCCAACTGGAATCCCAATCCATAAAATAGACAAACCGACTGTATCGAAAAGAAATAGGAAAGGAATGGGTAGAATGACTAAAAGAGGAAGTAATGCCCACAAACTAGCGCGGACGGCAATTCCTAAGTAAGTTGAAAGGCGATCGCGATAGAGCCGAAATGCGGCACTGACGACATTTCCTACACTGAGGGGTTGCAATGGAGTTTGAGCCATGGGTTCACCTCTCCCATATTAAGAATCAGGGTGTTTCGCTATCTTAAGCTACCCTAGACCAAAAGTGGCGCGAGGGTTATCAAAACTTTATGAATGCTCGACGTTGGATCGCTCGGCGGGAACACAATTGGAAACAATTGGAGATACTCTTAAGAAAAGTTGAAAAAAAAGGAATCGCCACGTTAAGCGCAGATGAAGTTCGACAGATGGCGAGTTTGTATCGATCTGTGTCTGCCGATTTAGCTCGCGCACGGACATACGATGTGGGAACTACTGTAATTAGAGACTTGCAGCAACTCACATCTCGCAGCTACAACCAAATTTATCAAGGTTCTCGACAGCAAGAATGGCAGAAAGCCTGGGAATTTTGCAGTTGGGGTTTTCCGCAAGTGGTACAGCAGACGTTTCCCTATATCACCGCAGCAACGGCGATTTTTGGAGTAGGTGCTCTGGTAGCCTGGTGGTATGCTTGGCAAGATCCGGTATTTTTATCGTTGATGGTGCCGGAATATTTAATTGAGAAAGTGCGGGATCGGGGCGAGTTGTGGATGGGTTCCATCGTGGGTTGGGAACCTTTGGCATCCAGCGGGATTATGCAGAATAATTTACCAGTGGCTTTTACTGCTATCGGTGGTGGCATTACGGCTGGTATTTTAACAGTTTATATTCTGGCATTGAACGGCTTGCATATTGGAGCCATCGCCACTTTAATGGGACAAAACAATCTTGCCTATCCATTTTGGGCATTTGTTTTGCCTCACGGTTCTCTGGAGTTGCCAGCGATATTTTTCGCTGGAGGTGCTGGATTACTGATTGCCAGGGCCCTATTGTTTCCAGGACAATATAGGCGCTCCGCAGCGTTGCAATTTTATGGGTCCCAAGCCGCACAACTGGTTTTCGGCATTGTACCCATGTTAATCCTCGCAGGAATTATTGAAGGATTCTTCTCCCCCAATCCCACCATTCCAGATTCTTTTAAATATCTAGTTGGGATAGGCATATTTGCGTTGTTTGTGGGATATTGCTGTCGCCGACGCAGTTAGATGTTACAATTGATTTCTAGCTTTCAATTGTAAATACCGATCAACCAGTTGGTTGCTAATTTCATCAGCGGGAGCATCGAGAACCAAAACCCCCTTTTGTCGCAACTGAGCAAAGGCAACCTGACGCTGTGCCAACAAATCTAACGCAACGGCGCGCTCGTAGGTTTGGGAGATAAGTCCTGTGGGAGTATGGGCGATGGCATCAACTTGGGGATCCCGGAGGGTGACGCAAAAAGGCAGATAGCGCGGCGTCAATCTTTGCATCGCCGCCAACAATTCTGCCGATGCCGTCAGATCCACAATATCCGTAATTAATACCACCAGCGCCCGTCGGGTTTGCTGTTTTGTCAATTTGGTGACTGCGCCCATATAATCCGGTTCCAGCAGGACGGGTTGAATGGGGGTCAGACGTTCCAGGAGATGAAAAAGTTGGTGTTGACCTCGTTCTGGTGCCGTCCAAGCTACAACTTCTCGATCAAATACCCCTACTCCTACCCGATCGCCCCGGTTCAACCCTGCCAAAGCCAGCCCTAGGGCTGCATTCAGCCCCCAATCGAAGCGCTGCAATCCCTTCACTCGCGCTGTCATCAACCGTCCGCGATCCAGCAAAATTATCAGGGTTTGTTCCCGTTGGGCTTCCAAAACCCTCACTTGTAGCGGATTATGCCAAGAGGTTGCGGCGCGGCGGGCAGTGGCTTTCCAGTCGATGGTGCGGGGATCGTCACCAATGGCATATTCCCGCAGTTCGGCAAACTCGGTTCCCATGGAAAAACGACGGAAGGGACGCCTTAAATTGCCCGTTGATTGCAGCGTCAGGCGAATGGTGAGGGAGCGTAGCCCCACCAAATCTGGATACACCTTCACCTTTTGTGGTTGCGCCACCTGCCACTGATGCCACCCCAATCCCCAACGCCCCAATTGCCGCACTTGGATACTGCCCCACTTAAATTCACCGCGATTTTCCGGGTAGACAGTGTAAGTTAGTTCCTGGGCGCTATTGGGAGATAAATTGGCTTGGAGTTCCCGTTCCGAGGCTTTGAATTGGGGGGGGTAGGTATCCCGAACGATAATTCGGACGGAGATCGCTGGAGATCGCACGGACAGAGTTACGGCATTGTCTCGGGCGATGGATAATTTACCCAGAGGATAGCGGGAAATTTCAACCCGGTGAAATCGTGTCCGAAATCCATCGAAAAGGACAAGGGTAAGTAGAACTAAATTGAAAACCCCTGTAACGATGAGACTGAGTTGTTGGGTAAAAAACGTGGCAACAAAAGCAGCGATCCCTATACCGAACCCAAGAAGTAAAAAGGTGCGTTGTGAGGGAATCATTTCCTAAACCTACCGAGGAACGGGAACTTTTGCCAATAAGGCGGAAATCACCGCATCGATGGTTAACCCATCGAGTTGGGCTTCAGGTTTGAGAATCAGCCGATGGCGCAACAACGGCAGGGCAACAGCTTTCACGTCGTCTGGGGTGACGTAATCCCGTTCTTGCAGCCAGGAATGGGCTTGACAGGCTCGTAACCAAACAACCGCTGATCGCGGTGATGCCCCTAATGCCACATCGGGATACTGTCGCGATCCTTCCACCAATGCAATTAAATAGTCCAAAATACTATCGGCAACCATCACTTTAGTCACTTCCTGACGGGCGTGTAAAATGTCTTCCACAGTGGCGATCGCTTTAATCCGGTTAACATCTAGAGAGCTGCCCTGATGTGCCAGCAACATTTGTTTCGTTGCTATCCGGTGGGGATAATCAACCACTAACTTGAATAAGAACCGATCTAACTGCGCTTCGGGTAAGGGATAGGTTCCTTCAAATTCTAGAGAGTTTTGGGTGGCGATCGTCCAAAAAAGTGGCGCTAAAGCCAAACTTTCCCCATCCAATGTCACTTGCTTCTCTTCCATCGCTTCCAGCAGTGCTGCTTGAGTTTTAGGCGGCGTGCGATTGATTTCATCGGCAAGGAGTATTTCGGTAAAAACCGGACCTTTTTTTAAGGTAAAACGGCGACTGTTGAGATCGAAAATATTCGTTCCTAAAATATCCGCAGGGAGGATATCCGGTGTCAGTTGCACCCGCCGAAATTCTGCCTGGATGAGATTGGATAGTGCCTTCGCCAGTAGCGTTTTTCCTGTCCCCGGTACGCCTTCTAAAATAATATGTCCGCCAGCTAAAAGGGCAACCAACAGTTGTTCCACCACCGTTGTTTGCCCGACAACGATTTTGTTTAACCCTTGGCGAATTTGAGTAATGGGCGTGCGATCAACAGTCATTTGTTGGATTTAAAATGTAAATAATCATAATATTTTTCAAGATAATATCACATCCGATTGAATGCAAATAATAAAAAATTGTAGGTTGGGTTCAAGCCTTGTAGTCATATATCTTAACTAAGTAATGTTATGAATTGCTGATTGCTTGCCATTTCTCTAACCAGATTAGTAACTCTCGTTCGCTTTTCCATCGTCGTTTTCAGGAAAGTCGCAACAGGGATTGTAGTTCTGCCCCGTCCCGTCCGGTTTGTGCCTCCCACGCCTTCACTAAGGCTTCGGGTTCTAAGGGGGTCGATCCCAATCCCAAACGCTCTTGCAGCACCAATTGCTCCGCTTTCCCGACGGTTTGGGCAACGAATTTGCTACTTTGAGCTTTGCGTAAAACGCTGGCGATTGCTCGGATATAGGCTTGGCTGTTGTTGACTTCGGGAGGATCGATGGTTTGAGGACGACCAAATCGGCGATTTTGAGCGAGGATTGCCACCAGGAGTATGATTCCACCTTGGATAGCAATAGGCACCAGGGGCGTTCGGGCTAAATACTCCAGCCCATTTCCGACGGCGGTTTCTTCATCTTGAGCATCTGGATCTCGATAGCCGTGGATGTATTCGTCCACCCAAATCGGCTGATTCGTTTCCGTTAAAAGTTGGGCGAGAAAGGCGTAATTTCCTGGTTCGTTTTGGTAAGCATTGGCTGCTAGATAGGGTGTTGTCACCCAAATTACCTGTCCTTTATCCAAGGTTTCTTTCCAGACAACTGCCCCAAAGTGGTCACCTAAAAGTTGGGTTTTTCCATTGTTCCAGGAAGCTCGTCGTCTCGTTTCAATTTTTACATTTCCTTGGGAACTTTCAAGTTGGGTGCTAAATGGAGCTTCTGTGACGGGTTGCCAAACCCCCAAAATGAAGAGAGTATTACCTTTTTCAATCCACTTGCGATCCCCTATGGCTATCCCTGACTGTGAGAAATTTCCCCTAACCCGCAGTAACGTTATGGGAGTTTGATGCTCCAACGCGGCTAACGGTCGCTGCCAGCGCTGAACTGGAGTTCCCCGCTTTTCCATGAAAGCGTACCACGCGCCATAGCCATCGGGAGCGCGACTATAGGTGGAACCGGAACTGAGGCGATCGCCACTGGGGGCAAGTACCAGGGTTAGGAGGATGAGAACAGCGAGGGCAATCCCTGCCAGTCTAACCACCCGATGTTTGGAAACATTCATTATTTTTCCTCGATTTCCCTGTAGGCTTGCTGACAGCGATGGAAGGTATCTAAGGTTGCCCTTCTCTTTCCAAAATACAGCCGTTTGTGAGTAGAGAGCAACACTTTGTAGACCCGATTACGAGGTTGCTGCTGGAGAAGTTGCTCGTATTCTCCGTCGGTGAGACTGGGTTGGTGGGGGACGATTTGGGTATCGTCCAATCGCTGTAACATCGCCATATACAAACAGCGACACGCGGCACGGTAATTGCCTTTTTCCTGCTGTTGTCGCGATCGCGCCAGCCAATTTTTGACGGTAAGTTGTTGTTTCTCTTTTAAAGGCGATGGAGTTTTAGGGGTTCTCAATATCCCCCTATTCCAGAACTTCCAAATCCACCTTCCGAGTAGCCAAGCTATGGAGAATAGTAACACAATCCCCACACTGGGAATCAGCCAGTCAAAATCCCAACTTAAGAAATTGGCGGTAGGTTTGGTTAGCCATGAGTTGGAGAAGAGTTGCGAGAGTAATCGCGAGATCCACTCTCCCGCTTGCTGTTGCCATTGCTGCCAACGCCAGCTTAGATTTGTGGTTTCAAAGTCACCGACAGACATCATCTTTTTTGCGATCGTCCATTGCTGCTAGAGGTCAATGGATTATTCTATTTATAATTGCCGAAGCAGCTATTAAATTAATTTTTCATTGTTATTGGATAATTAATATGACCTACACCCTCAGAATCGTCGATATCCCCGTCAGCGAACGTCCCCGGGAGAGATTATTAACTAACGGAGCCAATAATTTAGCCACCGCTGAACTAATCGCGATTCTGCTAGGTACAGGACAAGGTGCAGGAAAACTGTCCGCAGTGGGTTTGGGGCAGTATATTTTGCAACAGTTGGGCCAACACAAGCGGGATCCTCTGGACGTGCTGCGAGATATTAGTCCCCAGGAGTTGATGGCTATTCCAGGTGTTGGTCCCGCTAAAGCTACCTCTATTACAGCAGCAGTGGAACTAGGGAAGCGAGCATTCCAGTTTCGACCTTCGGAAAGGGCGATTATCGATAGTCCCGCTGTTGCTGCTGCTGCTTTAAGTCACGAGCTGATGTGGCAAACCCAAGAGCGGTTTGCGGTTGTACTCCTAGATATTAAGAATGGTTTAATCGGTACTCAAGTGATTAGTATCGGTACTGCTACAGAAACCTTAGCTCATCCTCGGGAGATTTTCCGGGAAGCGATCCGACAGGGAGCCACCAAAATGATTATCGCTCATAACCATCCCACGGGGAATGTGGAACCCAGTGAAGAAGACATTCATCTTACGATGCGGTTATTGCAAGGAGCACAATTTTTATCCATTCCCCTCCTGGATCATCTCATTTTAGGCAATGGTAATCATCAGAGCTTGCGAGAAACCACCGATTTATGGGATGAATATCCCCAGGGAGAGTAAGCACAGTTATCAGTTATCAGTTATCAGTTACTGTTACTTACATATTATATATTTTAATAATTAATTTATTACTATTTAGTTAGAAAATAACTATTATTATTAAGATAAGGCATTCATGAGCGCCAACCAATCTATCAATCGGAGACTAGACACCTTATCCCTAACTGCCATGCTGGTTTCGGCCCATTATGGCTTGGGATTTCTCCTGGGAACTGGAGAGAAAACATTCACTTTAGGCTTTGCAGGTAGCCTCTATGCTTTTTGCCTCGGTTTGGGTACCCTTGCTCTTTTGGCACTGGCAAAGTTTTACTGGGAAGAAGTAGAACAAATTTGGACTTTATTGGGCGCGCGCTACGGCAATGCTGTTAAACTGCTCATCGGTTTGATGTCTTGGGCGTCTCTCATCGGCATTGAAGCAGTTCAGATTATTGCTGGGGCTTTTATTCTTAAAGTCCTGGGGCTACCTACCATCCCTAGCATGGTAGGTTTGACGTTCTTCTTGATGATTATTTCACTGCTGCCAGTGGAAAAAGCCAGTCGTATCTTTCAGGTATTGCTGTTGCTGAACATTTTCGCTTTAATTTACGGACTTTGGGTATTACACGGCATTCCCGCTTATTTGCACTCCCCTATAGACTTCATTCCCTCTTTGCAGCAACTCAACTCCAGCGAAATTCTTGGTATCTCTCTTTCTACCATGGGATTGGTAGTGATTGATATGAAATATCAGCAATTTGTAGTTCAAGCAAAAGACTTGCCCAGTCTTTATTCTGGCTGCTTGCTGGCGGGAATTATACTCCTTGTGTTAGCCTTTTTGCCTTCTGCTGTGGTAATAGGTGCTCAAGGTGCGGGGATTTTGCCTCCTGGTATTAATGGCAAGGAAACCATTCCCTTTATTATTGCTTGGATTGGTGGCGGCATTCACCACCCAGTGGGTATAATGTTGATAATGGCATTAGTAGTACCCGCCCTAGGTGTGGGGAGCAATGTTTTGCGCATTCAAACCAAAACTGTTTTAGATTTCCAATTCTTTCCTGCTTCCAATTTGAATCGCTTTCTGGTGGCTTTTGCTAATGCTGTTTTAGGGCTGGCGATCGCCTTGAAGGGGGGAGCCATCGTGAATCTGATTGTAGCCTTTTATGCTGCCTATGTAGCAGCGGCATCTATTCCCTTTATGGCTTATCTGTTGGAGCGAACTGGAGGGTATACTTTCTCTCAGTCTAGCGTGAAGCTGTCTTTAGCCGCCAGCAGTATCTCCGCATTAACCATACTCTTTCTCACTCTCTTTCTCCCAAATGCGGTACTGTTTGGCAATGGGGAGTTAACTATCATGGCTATCGGCATGGGTTTTGGTATTTTAGGATTGTTAATGGGGGAGGTGATCGAGAAATTCGTTCCTGGACTCAAAATTCTGGGGAATAGGTAGTGGGTAACAATAATATAGTGCAAAAGGAACTAAATCCATGACAGACTTAATTCCCATCTTAGTACCACCACTGGGAGTATTTTTACAAGTTGGTTTTGGATAGATTAATATTCTGCTAACTTTTCTGGGTTATATTTGTCTGGGTAATTGCTGGGAAGTAACTATGGGATTATAGCACTGCGCGCTGGGGTATTTACAAATTAAAAAAACAAACAATTGCTCGTCGCTTATAAATCAAACTTATCCAGGTGTTGGTCCCGCTAAAGCTACCTCTATTACAGCAGCAGTGGAACTAGGGAAGCGAGCATTCCAGTTTCGACTTTCGGAAAGGGCGATTATCGATAGTCCCGCTGCTACGCGGTGCGCTACGCCAGATTATTACTGAGGCTTTTATTCTCAAAGTCCCGGGGCTGCCAGCCATTTGTAGTTCAAGCAAAAGATTTGCCTCTGGCTGCTTGTTAGAGGGGAATGTCTATGTCTATTTTTTTTTACCCATTGCTACATATATAGCTCAATATTATACTATGATGGATATAGAATAATTTTCGCAAACAGTTTTCATGAACAAAACCATTATAACCGCCGCCCTAGTAGCAGCAAGTTCATTATTGTTCACAAAACCCGCCATTGCTCTTACCTTCCTATTCAATTGGACAAGCAATGCTGTCGGGTTAAGTCCTCAAGTTGATAATCAGCTTCATACAGCGATAGGCTCTTTGGATATAGACTTGACGGATCCTTTGGCAAATATTACGGCAGCTAATGTTAGCAACATAGATATAATTGTGTCAGATAATATGAATAGAAGCTTTCGGCTCACATCGTCAAATTTAAGTATTATTGATTTCGACGGAGTAATTAGTCAAGACGGAACATCAGTAAATGTAAACTTTTTGAGACTCCAGAGTGAGTCTTTAAATTCATTTTTTCGATGCAGGTTTGTAAACTGTGCTGTTTCTAGATTTAGCGAACAGGACTTACAGATAGAATACAATGGGGAACGTGCAAATATAGATGCAAACACCCAAGACAATCTCCGAAACTCCTTCGAAGTGACAGTAATACCCTTTGAAACCAACAAAGTATGTATGTATGTATGTATATAATTTTGTTTAGCCTGAAGAAGTGGAAGAACAAGAAAAAGGAAACCCAACTACCACTGGAGTTTCGCGCCGAGATTGGGAGTAAGGAGGTAGCATTACCATTGACAGCCCTCGAATAACTGTAAAAAATTTGACAAATCAGATTTTTTCATGCTATGATATTAAATGAGCAATGAAAAATTTTGTCAAAGTCAGAGGAGCCAGTGAATCCCACCGTTTCTCAACTTGGATCTACAAAACTGAGATTGCTCTCTGTACCCTAAAAATAAGGATTGTGTATTGATGCGACGGCTCATAAAAATGGGGATCGCCCTTACGATCTCGATTTCCTTTTTCTTGTCAGGACTTCCGCCCTGGATCCCGACAGCTCCCGCTTTTGCCCAGCCCTCGAGCTCGACAGCTCCCGCTTTTATCCAGCCCTGGATCTCGACAGATTCCGCTCCTGCCGAGGGGACAAATGATCCTCCCAACATCCTGATGATCATGAGCGATGATGTGGGCTGGTTCAACGTTAGTGCCTACAACAACGGCATCATGGGCTACAGCACCCCCAATATTGATTCGATTGCCGAAGATGGTATCCTCTTCACCGATGCCTATGCTGAAAATAGCTGTACCGCTGGACGGTCTGCTTTTGTCACGGGTCAAAGCCCCGGACGAACCGGGCTGACTAAAGTGGGTCTCCCTGGTTTTGACCTTGGACTCAGGGACGAAGACATCACCCTCGCCGAGGTTTTGAAAGAAGAAGGCTATGCCACCGGCCAGTTTGGCAAAAACCACCTGGGGGATCTTGATGAGTTCCTTCCCACCAATCATGGATTTGAGCAATTCTTCGGCAACCTTTACCATCTCAATGCAGAAGAAGAACCCGAAAATCCTGACTATCCTAACAATCCGGATTTCGTTGAGCAATTTGGTCCGAGGGGTGTGCTCCTTTCCTATGACACTCGGGCCGATGATGTCCCCAGCATTGAAGAGCTTGAGCAATCAGGTCTGTGTGAGTCGGTCTACGATTCGGATGATACAGTTACACCACAACGGATCTGCAACACGGGCCCGCTCACCAGTAAGCGCATGGAAAACGTAGACGAAGAGTTCCGCGATGTTGCCCTGGATTTCATGGATCGCTCTGTTGCTGATAATAAGCCGTTCTTTGTCTGGTACAACTCCACCCGTATGCATGTGTTTACCCACCTGAAGCCAGAATCGGTTGATGTCACGGGTCAAGGTATCTACGCCGATGGTTTGGTCGAGCACGATGCCTTGGTTGGAGACTTGCTTAATGAACTTGATCAGTTGGGTGTTGCGGACAACACGATCGTAATCTATACCACCGACAACGGGGCTGAAGTCTTCTCTTGGCCCGATGGTGGGATGACGCCTTTCCACGGTGAAAAGAACACCAACTGGGAAGGTGGTTTCCGTGTACCCATGGTTGCACGCTGGCCTGGTCATTGGGGAGGTGGTGTTGTTTCCAATGACATTATTTCTCTAGCGGATTGGTTCCCCACCCTCACTGAGGCAACAGGCATTGCTAATATTGCAGATATTAAGGAGCAGTTGCTCGGCTCTTGCATAGTAGTGAGAGGTCCTAATATTTGCGATCCAGAGGAAGAAATAGTTTACTATGCTAACGGCAAACATTTTAAACCGCTCCACCTGGATGGTTACGACTTCTTACCTTACCTGAACGGCACCGATACAACACCACCTCGTCACGAGTTCTTCTACCTCACTGACGATGGTTATCCCTCAGCACTGCGCTTTGATGATTGGAAGATGATCTTTGCAGAGCAACGGGCTGTAGGCTTTGATGTTTGGGCTGAACCCTATGTCAATTTGAGGGCGCCCATAATCCTCAACCTCCGTCGTGATCCCTTTGAGATTGCGCCAGAAGAGTCAGAATACTATCAAGATTGGCGATTCCGTCATTCGTTCCTGGTAGCTCCGGCTCAAGTTTATGTCGGACAGTTCCTCCAAACCTTTATGGACTATCCCCCTCGTCAATTACCTGCCTCTTTCACCATCGACAGCATGTTGCAAGCTCTGTTGAACTATTTACAAGATATTGGACTTGACTAAGCCCAAACCGTGGAAGTGCTGTGAAATGAATTTTCAGTTCAAAGCTAAAACCCGTTAAAACTAATCATTTCAGGGTGTCATTATTAGGGAGTTTATCTACCTATTGGTGACACCTTACTTTATCAAAATCTACTAATTCATCGATTTCAAGCATGAAAATCAGAACTTTCAGGAACTTAATCTCCCTCTGCTTATTTTGTTTATTCTGGATCAGTGCCATGAGCTGTCCTCAGGCGATCGCTGATGCTCTCTCTCCCCTTCCTTCCTGGCAAGAGGGAGCCATCAAGACGACTATTATTGACTTTGTGACAGATGTGACTGATCCCAACAATGTCAACTTTGTGGATCCGGACGATCGTATTGCCGTTTTCGACAATGACGGCACCCTTTGGAGCGAAAAACCCTGTTACTTCCAGGAATCTTTTATCCTTCATCGCCAAGGCAGTTACGCCAACTGTTTTCCGGAAGAGTTGGGGCAAGAAACTGCTCCCCTCACTAAAGAAGAACTGATCTTCACTGATACTCAGTTGAATTACGGCATCACGACGGACCAATATATACAAGAAGCCAATGGGTTTCTAAACACTGCCAACCATCCCGACTTCCATCGGCCTTACGTGGAACTGACGTTCCAACCGATGGTGGAATTCCTCCAATATCTGCGAGATAACGGTTTTCAGGTTTATATTTGTTCTGGCGGCGGCATCGATTTTATTCGCTCCTTTGCCGAAGAAGCCTATGGTATTCCACCGCAAAACGTGATTGGTTCTGCAATTCTGTCTAAGTTTGAAATTCAAGAAGGCAACCCGGTTTTGGTGCGTGTGCCTCTTCCAGTTTTGCCCATCAACAACAACGCTGGAAAGCCTGTGGGACTGGAGCGTTACCTTGGCAAACGACCGATCATGGCTGTGGGCAATTCCACGGGCGACTTGCAAATGTTGCAATATACAGATGATGGTCAAGGCCAAGATTTGATGATGTTGGTTCACCATGATGATCCTAATCGGGAGTATCAATATGACGAAGGTGCTGAAGATGCTCTGCAAGAAGCTGCCCAGCGGGGTTGGAGTGTCATTAGCATGAAAGATGATTTCATCAAAGTCTTTGCTTGGGAATAATAGACTGCTGGACTGACACCTCTTAAATTGTAGGTTGGGTCCCCCCTCAACCCAACCTACGCGCTTTTCACCATTTTAGCTGTGCCGCACCACTACAAGCTGATCATAATGAATACCCTCTGGTTGACCTCCCTAACTCATAAACTTTTTCTCGGTTGCCTCACAGTATTGCTATTCCTAGGGTTGTCTGCCCCCTTGAATGCCGCACCCACAGACTCTTCCTGTCCCATGGGCATGGTTTTGATTCCCAAAGGAACGTTCAATATGGGATCAGATACCTATTATGCATCGGAGCGATCGGCGGTGGATGTAACAGTGGATAGTTTCTGTATCGATCGCCACGAAGTCACTAACGCTGAATTTCGTCAGTTCGTCAAAGCCACAGGCTACCAAACTATTGCTGAACGTCCGTTATCCAAAGAACAGTTTCCTGACTTAACCGACGACCAGCGACAACCGGGTTCCCTCATTTTTGAGCCACCAAAGGAAGGATTGCAACAGGTGGCTTACTTGAGTTGGTGGCATTGGGTCGTTGGGGCCAACTGGCAACATCCCTATGGTCCGGACAGCACCATTGAAGGTCTAGATAACTATCCGGTTGTTCACATTGACTATGACGATGCCGTCGCCTACGCCAACTGGATTGGCAAGACGCTCCCCACTGAAGCCCAGTGGGAATATGCAGCACGGGGAGGGTTAATCAATCAAGATTTTTCCTGGGGGGATACCTATTCTGCTCAAAACGCCAATACCTGGCAAGGACTTTTTCCCTTCTTCAACACTAAAGTAGATGGTTATTTGGGCACGGCTCCGGTGGAATCATTTCCCTCCAATGGTTATGGACTTTATGACATGACGGGGAATGTGTGGGAATGGACGGCGGATTGGTATGGGGTGGGCCACTCCGGCAAAGACCATAGTGTTAACCCAACGGGTCCGGACCAAGCCAGCAGTTTGGATCCGAAAAAGCCTACGGAAGGAGCGTTGCATGTGATTAAAGGGGGGTCTTACCTCTGCGCTAAAAATTACTGTAGTCGCTATCGGCCTGCGGCACGGGAGTCCCAAGCCCCTGATACGGGAACCACCCACATTGGCTTCCGTTTAGTCACCACTCCAAAGGGTTGATTCGGATTGACTGCAACTCAATTCTGGCTAGTAGATAGTCGTAACAATAATGCTTCTCCCTTTGGTACAATATGAATGAGCGGTTAGCTTCTTAACACAAGTTGCCGCTCCTATAAATCTCCAGCTATAGAGGAACTAAATCCATGGAAGACTTAATTCGCATCTTAGTTGCTATCATTCTACCACCACTGGGGGTATTTTTACAAGTGGGTTTGGGTAAGGACTTCTGGATTAATATTTTGCTAACTTTACTGGGTTATATTCCCGGAATAGTACATGCTGTCTGGGTAATTGCTAGGAAGTAACTATGGGATTATTTGTCAGTTTTTGGATGTTATTTGCGCCTTTGTCTTCCTAACAGACCCACCTAGCAAAAACTGATAACTGGTACGAAAACCCGCCATCATCGATTGTCACTCTCCGAGAGGGCGATCTCGAAGAGATACGCTTTTGGATGTGATATTAGAGAACATTTGTGTTTATTTGTGTTCATTTAGGGTTGCTAAATCAAACCAAAAAGTTGTTCCCACTCCCACTTCACTAATTAAATGTATTGTACTATTGTGCTTTTCAATAATATGTTTTACAATAGAAAGACCCAGTCCGGTTCCTTCTAAAGTGTGGACACGATTTTCTACCCGGAAGAAACGGTGGAAAATGGCTTCAATGTTCTCCGGTTCTATGCCGATACCCGTATCAGATACTTCCACTCTTACTTGGGTGTGAAGCAAATAAGCGCGAATGACTACTTTACCCCCAGATTTAGTAAACTTGAGAGCATTTCCCACCAGATTAGTGAGTACTTGGAGCAATAAATCGTAATGACCCAATACTGGGGGTAAGTCCGATTCTATATCTTGGCTTAATTCAATGTTCTTATCTTGAGCATTGAGGTGATAAGTACGCAGAGTTTGCTCAATTGGTCCTCCCAGATACACTGGGTAAAGATGATATATTTTCGATGATTCCAACCGGGATAAATCTAAAACATCATTCACTAGGCGGGTTAATCTATCGGTTTCTTTGTTAGCAGTTTCTAGGAACTCCCGTCGTTCCTTTTCGGTCAATTCTTGGCCGTATTCCAATAGAGTTTCGATAAAGGATTTAATATTAAATAAGGGTGTTCTCAACTCGTGGGAGACATTACTGATAAATTTACTTTTTGCTTCATTTAATTCTACCTCCCGGGTGATATCTTGCACCGTCATGGCTATACCTTTGACATCAGTCCGCTGTTGGTCGAGAACCTGAGTAAGCAGAATACGAACTGTCCGTTGGGTGGGGTGGGATAGGGTAATACGAAACTCTTTATGCTGCTCTGTCTGTTCTTTTTCCTGACTGTCAGCAGCAGCGATTTCATTTAGGGGTGCGGTGAGTTGAACTGTCAAAAAATCGGGTAAATATTGGAGGATGTTATTGTCCAGTTCTTCTCCTTCCCAACCAAACATTCTTCGTGCAGTGGGGTTTGCGAGAATAACCTTGAGGTCAGTATCCAACAATACTGCCCCATCGGCTATAGTAGAAACTAAAGTTTGCAGCTTAGCTTTCTGGGCGGTTAATTCTTCTATATTTTGCTCCTCATAGCTCTCCAGTCGCTCTGCCATTTCGTTGAAGTTGACAATTAATTCCCCCAACTCTCCACCAAAAGGCAAGTCAATGCGCTGTTTAAAGTTCCCCGCTGCGATATTTTCCACCCCCACGAGCAGTTCTTTAATTGGTTTGGTAATATTGAGAGCATTAAAGACTGCTCCGAGAATCATCATTGCCCAAATAGAGACAAACACGGCGATGGTAATTTCACGAGTTAGGAGAGATGAAGTTACAGTAGTGGGATTGGCATTGATACCTATGGCTAATACTCCCAGATATTTCCCCTTGTGGTTCAAGGGTACAAAGACGTCTGTTACTTCCCCCGAAGGGGTTAAGTGCTGCCGCACCAGGGGAATTTCTGAGTATATATCGTAATTATCCGGTAACTGAATGCGACGGGAGATAGTGAGGGAATTTTCTACTTCTGCTTCCTCAGAAAAAGGAATACCCAGGAAAATCTGTCCTTCTTCGTCAGCGTAGAGAATGTAGCGGACGCTGGAAGTACTGTCGTAAAAGCGTAAGGCGTTGCGAGCAACCTCCGAGAGATTGTGTTCGGCGATGGGCACCGCGCTATTTGCTGCTAGCAATAGACCCAAATCTCGACCGAAGCGGGTATCGTTCATTCTCGCGTCTTGCCCAATTGTATTCACTGCCCAAAAAGTGAGTCCACTCATGAGCAAGGAGATGAATAAGGTGGCCGCCGCCATTAATTTCGTCTGGAGGGTAAATTGGGACCACCAGCGGGGGAGTATTTCTCTGATTATTTGAATTAGAGACAGCAAGGCAATTTGCTTTTATTATATTATGTGGGCGTCTCTGAATTATACTTGGATTTTGTGATAACCAATATCTTTGCGGTAGTATATTCCCTCAAACTGAATTAGCTCCACGGCGCCATAAACAGCGGCTCTCGTCTGCTGGAAATTCTCTCCTACTGCTGTCACTCCCAATACTCTCCCTCCGTCTGTCACCAACCGTTGCCCTAACTGTTTGGTTCCAGCATGGAATACTATTGCCCCCGTCTCTTCAGCTTGTTTTATCCCAGTTATTTCTTTCCCTGTTCCATAGGTACCCGGATAGCCTCCAGAGGCTGTAACAACACAGACAGCAGTCCCGGATCGCCATTGAATGGGGGGTATATCCGCCAGTCTTTGCTGAGTGCAAGGGAGGAGCAATTCGTCCAAGGGGGTAGAAAGTAAAGGTAAAATTGCTTGAGTTTCTGGATCTCCGAAGCGACAATTAAATTCCAGCACCTTGGGGTCTCCTGCTGGGGTAATCATCAAACCCGCATATAATAGCCCCCGGTAGTCAATTCCCCGTCTCCCTAAGGCTCTCACAATGGGTTGGAGGATTTCTCTCTCTATTCTAGCCATCATGGCTGAGGTTGCGATGGGGGCTGGTGCTATAGCACCCATACCCCCCGTATTTGCCCCTGTATCCCCTTCACCAATGGGCTTGTGGTCTTGAGCAGCAATTAAAGGACGAACGGACAAACCATCGGTAAGGGCTAAGACGGAAACTTCTTCTCCCGTTAAACATTCTTCCACCACAATTTTATCAAAACCTTGGTGAAAGAGAGAGGTAATTGCCTTTTTAGCCTCTTCTACCTCAGTGGCTACCGTCACTCCCTTTCCACTAGCCAAACCATCGGCTTTGACCACAATGGGAACCCCTTGCTGGGTAACGTAAGCTTGTGCTGCTTTGGGGTTGGTAAATTTTGCCCCTCTTGAGGTAGGAACTCCTGCATCATGCATCAAATCCTTGGCCCAGGACTTGCTTGCTTCAATTTGCGCCCCTGTCTTAGTGGGACCGAAAACCTCAATACCAACAGATGCCAGGCGATCGCCAATCCCTAGGGAAAGTGGTAATTCTGGTCCCACCACCACTAAACCCACATTATACTCTTGTGCGACTTTAACTATTCCTTCAAAATCCACCACGGGTATGGGGATATTTTGGCAACCGGGCAATGTGGCTGTACCACCGTTACCGGGAGTGCAGATGACTTTTTCGATATTGGGAGATTGGAGCAATTTCCAAGCGAGAGCATGTTCTCTTCCCCCACTGCCTACTAATAAAATTTTCATGATTTGCTGGTATTTGGTTAGTTGTTATTGTATAGTAGATTGGGTTTCACGCAGAGGCGCAGAGGCGCAGAGAGTAGTAGGCATTGCCCACCTCACATGAGTCTGAGCTAAGGGAATAGTAAATCGGGAAACAAAATCAACCAAATACCTTCCTAGGAGGTTTTCCAAAGTTTCAAATATTACGCAACATTTGCTGCTCATATAAATTAGTTTATCTGACATAGTAGATGGATAAAAAAAATTAACGCTTCTCAAGTTTATCTGATTTTAGTGGTCAGTATAGATTAGGGGTGTTACAAGTTTAGTTTATCTCAATACTTCTTCCCTCAGCGCCCTATGCGCCTCTGTGGTTAAATAAAAAAGAAATTACAAACCTGCCCCAAACCTGGTATTATGGGTAAGATCCAATTTTAACACTGACTTGGGGCAAAATGGCAGAAATTCTGATGTTCAACGCTTTGCGAGAAGCGATCGATGAAGAAATGGCTCGTGACGAAACTGTGTTCGTTTTGGGTGAAGATGTGGGTCACTATGGCGGCTCGTACAAGGTAACCAAAGACTTATATCATAAATATGGGGAATGGCGAGTCCTAGATACCCCCATCGCCGAAAACAGCTTCACTGGGATGGCTGTGGGTGCAGCCATGACAGGTTTGCGACCCATTATCGAAGGGATGAATATGGGCTTTTTGCTCCTGGCTTTCAACCAAATTGCCAATAATGCAGGGATGTTGCGCTATACTTCTGGGGGGAACTTCAAAATACCCCTGGTTATTCGGGGACCTGGAGGAGTAGGCAGGCAATTAGGTGCGGAACATTCCCAAAGACTGGAGGCTTACTTTCAAGCAGTCCCGGGTTTGAAAATCGTTGCCTGTTCCACCCCTTACAATGCAAAGGGGTTGCTTAAATCAGCCATTCGGGACGAAAACCCAGTGTTATTCTTTGAGCATGTGCTCCTCTATAATTTAAAGGAAGAATTACCAGCATCGGAATATTGGCTCCCTCTAGATAAAGCGGAAATAGTTCGTCCTGGTAAGGATGTGACTATTTTAACCTACTCTCGTATGCGTCACCATTGCCTCCAAGCACTGAAGCAGCTAGAACAAGAAGGATATGACCCGGAAATAATTGACCTCATATCCCTCAAACCCCTGGATCTGAAAACCATCGGTGATTCCATTCGCAAAACCCACCGGGTTATTATTGTGGAAGAATGTATGAAAACCGGAGGAATAGCGGCAGAATTAACTGCTTTAATTAACGAACAACTTTTCGATGAATTAGATGCTCCTGTCCTCCGTCTCTCTTCTCAGGACATTCCTACCCCTTACAATGGTACCCTGGAAAACCTGACTATCGTCCAACCAGCGCAAATTGTGGAAGCGGTGCAAAAAATGGTGGCTTTGCTTGTTTGAGTTTCACGCCGAGGCGCTCCGGCGCAGAGAGGATAAAAACAATGGAAAAACAGCGTTCTTTAATAGCTCTGATTCTGGTGCTGGTAGTAGCTGCTATATTTATCTTAGTAAAGGTTCCACTCCAGCTCGGATTAGACCTTAAGGGAGGAGCACAACTCACAATTCAGATTAAACCCACGGAAGAGGTTACGTCAATAAACCCCGATGATTTGAATGCGGTAAAACGAGTGCTGGAAAATCGCATCGACAGTTTGGGTGTGGCTGAACCTATAGTGCAAACTGTGGGAGGGGAAAAAATCCTCGTCCAACTTCCGGGAGTGACGGATCCCCAGCAAGCAGAACGGGTTTTGGGAGGAACTGCACAACTGGAGTTTCGGAAGCAAATACAGGGATCGGAGGAACAGTTTCCTATTGAATACCAAATACTGCAAAGAACTCAAGCTGAGTTGCAGTTGCAGCGTCAAATCCCTGGGGAAGATAATCCAGACAAGATTACCGAGTTAAAGGAATCCTTGGCTAAAGCCAACACTGCTGTCGCCGACTTATTCACCTCCGTGGGTTTGGTGGGGGAAAATCTCAAAAATGCTCGTCCCCAACCTCTTCAGTCTGGAAATGGCTGGCAGGTAGCCATTGAATTCGATAATGCAGGGGGACGAAAATTTGCCGAACTGACGAAAAATTTGGCCGGAACAGGACGGAGTATCGGTATCTTCCTAGATGATACCCTCATTAGCGCTCCCACTGTGGGTCCGGAATTCGCCGACACTGGTATTACTGGAGGCAGTGCGGTGATTACAGGCAATTTTACCATCGAAACTGCTAGTGATTTGGCAGTGCAAATTCGCGGTGGTGCTTTGCCTTTCCCGGTGGAAGTGGTGGAAAATCGCACTGTGGGTGCAACTCTGGGACAAGATAGCATCAAACGGAGTATTTACGCCGCCATAGCAGGCTTGGTGTTAGTGTTAATATTTATGGGGGTTTACTATCGACTCCCAGGCTTAATTGCCGATTTGGCTTTAGCCATTTATACCATCTTAACCCTAGCCTGCTATTCTTTAGTGGGGGTTACCTTAACCTTACCAGGTATAGCTGGTTTTATTCTGAGTATAGGTATGGCAGTAGATGCTAATGTGCTAATTTTCGAGCGTACCAGGGAAGAATTGCGGGGTGGCAAGACTCTCTATCGGTCCGTGGAATCAGGTTTTTACCGGGCATTTTCCAGTATCCTGGATAGTAACGTAACTACTTTGATTGCTTGTGGTGCTCTCTTTTGGCTGGGTTCCGGCTTAGTGAAAGGTTTTGCCCTCACTCTCGCCATCGGGGTCTTGGTAAGTATGTTTACTGCCCTCACTTGTAGTCGCACGGTTATGCTTTTAACTGTATTAGGGATACCAAAAGTACGTCAAAAACCAGAACTGTTCTGTCCTAATTTACCAGTTGCTTGAACCACTCGCAAGGGAGAAAGAAAGATGAAATTCAGTGTCATGAAAGGGCGAAATTTGTGGTGGTCTATATCTGCTGCTACTTTTTTGGGCAGTATACTTGCCATGGTAATTTCCTTTACCCAGTTTAACGCCCCCCTGTTACCAAGTATTGACTTTGTGGGGGGGACGAAATTGCAACTGACACTGAATTGTGGGGTAGCTGGGAACTGCGAAAACCCGATTCAAACTGGTGTAGTGCAGGAGATTATTACCTCCCTTGGTTTGGGGAATAGCAAAATTCAAGTCATCGATGATTATACCTTATCTGTGCGGACCCAGAATTTAGACGTAGAGCAAAGAACACAGTTGCAAGGAGCATTGAATGAGAAGGTGGGGCAGTTTGGGCCAGAAACCATTCAAATCGATTCTGTTGGTCCTACTATTGGGCAGGAATTATTTACTTCTGGTGTTCTTGCTCTCATTGTCTCCTTCTTTGGTATCATTGTCTATCTCAGTTTCCGCTTCCAATTTGACTATGCTATCTTTGCTATTCTAGCATTATTCCACGATGTTTTCATTACTGCTGGGGTTTTTGCCGTTCTCGGTTTAGTGGGTGGGGTGGAAGTAGATAGTTTGTTTCTGGTGGCTCTGTTGACTATTATTGGTTTCTCTGTCAACGATACAGTGGTGATTTACGATCGCATCCGGGAAAATATCACTCAACAACCAGACAAACCCATTCAAACCATTGTGGATGATGGGGTAAATCAATCTTTAACCCGTTCCATTAATACTACTCTAACCACTTTGTTACCCCTAGTAGCTATCTTTCTCTTTGGGGGACAAACTCTGAAATATTTCGCCCTCGCATTAATTATCGGTTTCATTCTCGGTGCTTATTCCAGTCTTTTCCTCGCCAGTACCTTATTATCTTGGTGGCGAGAACTTCAGGAAAACTAGGCGGTTAACATTATTTTGAGCCATAAATATTCTCGCCCTCGGCATCCGCGATGGCGAGGGCAAAGACGCAAAGGGTTGAGGTAGGTTTATTAGTACGTTGCCAGCAAGATATTCCTGAAAAGGCACCAATTTATCCCTATGAATGTTACTCTCCGTTATGTCCATGGCTTTTTACCACTAGCAAACTTTTCCAAGATCCGCTGGCTAGGATGAGCCGATAGACTGACCAACTTATTCACCAGAGCCACAGGAAAGAGTGCTGAGTCGTACATATCACAATGTAATGCTTCGACATTAGACAAAATTACCTGTAAGTTGGGTAAATCATCAGCAGTGGGCTGTTTCTTGAGTGCTCTCGTTGGGATTGAAACAACGTACATTTGCCCATTTCGAGCCTTGAAGATAACTTTGTGACCATAGTTACTGAATGAACCGTATGAAAATTTGGGATTATTTTCCCCAGGAACAATGTAGCGATAAATATAATCATCGGTGGGGATCAACACTTTACCAGGCTCTAAGTTTGGTTGAATCTCCTGGGCATGATCCACAAATGGTCCACTCTTTTCTACCCCAGCTAAAACGATGTCATGTTTATCTAAGAGCCAGTTAATCAAATCACCCATGGGCTTATGTAGATTCGCAGTCTGACCGAAAAACCCTGTAGGACCATCTTTGATAAAGAGAACTGTTTTTAGAGTATCCGGTTGAACACGAAGCAGTTGACGAATTATGTGGATAATAATGAGGTGTTCAATGACGTTAACTAAGTAGCCCAGGATTCCTGTAGCACCCAAATCTTCATCAATAGCTTCCTGTAAGCGAAAAATATCTGTCAGATAGATTTTTCCTCCTGTTTCGGGACAAACAAAAGTGTAATCTTTATCCATCTTTTGTTCAGCTAAACGAATCGATGTCCTATGGGGGCTTAAAGGATTGGTAGCCAGAGTCCAATGTTTATCCTCTTCAGTTCTTTGATTTTGTTTATACCGACGAAAGATAAACCATGCGAGAGTATCCATCAAACTCTGGTTTTCTTCTAGTGTATTTTTTAAGAAAAACTTATAAATTGCTTTAAGAACACTTCTTGTTAGAGTGGTTTCATCTTGAAAACGGACATTTCTGGTGGGCAAAGCTAGCTTGAGTCGAGTTATATTTTTCAACTTAGCCATGTCTTCTGGAGCAATGAAAGCAGATTCATCAAGCTGCGCCAAGTCTTCCAATTTAAATAGCAAAGCTCCAAACTGCATAAAGTGCATCGTTCTAGAGGGAAAATTTTTCTCTATAACTGCTTCAGTGTAGCCGCCGTCCACAGCAATAATCGCTTCAATTCTGTTTGTTTCCAATGGTTCAAAATCTACTGTTACATTCTCCAGAGGAATTTCTTCGGAGCGAGGTGGCTTGTAAATTCGTTCTATCAACTTCTGTACTTCAGGATCGTTGATTATATGATGATGGGCTGCTTTGCTAGCAGCTTCAAATGGACGACGATTATTTTTACTGGAATAGCCCATTTTTCTTCTAAGGAATTAATTAGTGGATATATTTTCTGAGGGAAAACGATCTATCTGAACTGGGATGACAAATGGATTGCTATAGGTCTTCATCCGAATGAATCCTTTGTCTGTCTCTTGACTAAAGCGAATTAAGCTTTCAGTAAAATCACTAAAGTCGTAATATTTCCGAATTTCTTTGAGTTCATCTTCGTTGTTTAGGTGAGAAATAAACCAATTCTGTGTAGCTTTCAAGATATTGCTACTGATTGAGCTAACTTCTTGAGTTGCATAGATTAATCCCAAATTTAGTTTGGCTCCTTCTTTAGCCAATCTGTTATAGATTTGAGACAGATTTCTATCATCCTTTTGAGGAAACAAGTTGTGAGCTTCTTCAAAATAGAACTGGACGAAATTATTGGGCAGTGTACGGGTGAAACGAGAAATTGCATCATTAAAGATGGTCCGGCAGATTCGTTCGCTGAACAGAGACTGGATGTTAGGATCTCCTAAGGAGAGATCCACAATGATAATTTTGCCCTGTCTCAGATTCTGGAGAATATCCTGTTCAAATGGAGCTTGGACTGTGCTTGTATGCTGTTCTTTAATGCTAGACAAAATTCTGTATCCGTTGCAGAGCAAGGAAGATTTACCAGGTTCTCTACGGCGAGTCAGCATTACTAAAAGTGCCTTCAGATCATCATCAGCCCATTCTTTTTCTACTTCATCATTAGAACTAGAGCTAGATTTTTTCGGTTTTTTTCCTAGGGTAGGAGTGTAAACTTGCCAAAAATTATCCCACCAATTAGCTGCTTGCTCTAATGAAAGATCTAAAATCCCTCTTTGTCTGTCTCTTTCCTGAGGTTCTAGAGTTGAGTCAACCGCATCACGAACTTCTTTGTTGGTACTAAATTGTATCCGTAAGCCATCAGGAGGTTGAAAGCCTGCACGGTACAGACAGCAACGATAGACGGCAATGCGTCGCTTATAGCGTTGAGCTTCAGAGCTGAATTTAGCTGTTTCGTAATTTTCAGGTGGATCTAATTGAACGCTCTTAAAATTATTCACAAATCTACTGTTGTCATTGGCAATTCCCGGATAACCTCGAATCAATTCAAAGCCTGTCTGAATGTCTTCATAGAAGTTAACCTTCATCTCTCGGAAATCTTCCTTGGGAACAGTAGAATATCGGATAGTCTTTTCTTGGTATAAATCAAAAATTGCTGTACCCTGATCCTGCAAGTTGGGATTGGCATACTCGCCGTTAATATCAAAAATGATTTGTCCCATGGGGTATTTAGGATTCTTGTCCTCAGTAAGAGGCTTCAGAACTTCTTCAGGGTTTTCGGCATCTTCATCTAGCAGAAATGGAGCTTTCTGGCTCATTTCCACACAGGCTTGAATGATTTTCTTAACTGTATTGGACTTCCCCGTTCTCGTCATACCAAACAAGGCTGTGCGTTTGCCTGCAAAATCTGGAGCTTGCACGTAAACAGGCACATCTACTTCTGTTTGCTGGAAGCGACGGCTAGAGCTATACCGAACCTTGCCAATTTTGATATCCCCTGAACCTCCAGGTGAACCATTTTCTCGATAGTTGACGATGACTTTCAGGATATCAGGGAAGGATTTAATCACCGAATAGTTGTGGGCGCTGTAGAAGTTTTCCAAATCTGCACCGAAGCGTGTTCTATCTTGCTCGTCCTTATAGAAAGAACCTAAAACCGAGCATTCCAGTCCACTGAAAGAAAATTCATAGCGAGTGAATGTATCTAGTTGGGATCGTTCATTGTCCCCAGTACGGATATTATCCTTGTAGTATTCCACCATGCTACTGACAACTTCTAGATCTGTGGGAAGTTTGGTTGGTTGAATCACGCGCAATAGAACAGCTTCAACCTCTTCTGAACCATCAAATTGGTTATCGTAGTAGGCCAGTAAAAAACATCCTTGTGGAAGCCCTTTAGCTCTATTTTTCCAAGAGTCAGCAACTAAAATCTCTGCGCTACTGTAAGATAGCCGAAATGGACGATCAACAAAATGACCCGTACACCATTCCTCCTGCTTACGCTTGAAGAGATTAATTTCCGTCAGTCGTCTGCTGATACTCATAAGTTTTCTCCATTAGGTTTTTTCAAAACAGGATCTTCAAAGCGAATTTTTGACTGCTCCACATATTCTTCCCTCGTGTCAATAGCGATCCATTTTCGTCCAAGTCTAGCAGATGCATAGCCAGTTGTATTGCTTCCGGCAAATGGATCTAGTACCCAATCACCAGGATCCGTGAGATATTGAATGAAAAACGCTGCCAGGGCCATGTGCATACGGGCGGGATGAGGCTTTATCCTCCTTTCTTTACAGGTTCGTGTAAAGAAATCGTTGGAAGTGCTATTGGACAATGAGAAGGCATTAAAAGGATCGGGTAAACGGACTTTTCGCTTAGAGTCCATGCTTTCTAATTCAAAAAAGTTATGAGCAATGGAACCCCCGCAATCTCGCAGAAAGCCTGTCTCGCTGATGTTGTGTCCAGATGGTCGTTTTCCAGCGTTGAAATTCTGCTTATTTAGTAACTTGAGCATTGAATTGCTGTATGGACGCAAAACCTTTGAATTATCAGCTTTTGGTTCATCAGATTTGGCCATCCACCAAATGTTAGTAAAACTATCTACAGTCCTAATTCGCTTGACTGTCACCCACTGAGCAGGAGATGGCAATCGAGAAGGATTATAACAAACAAACTGCTGGATAAGGCGCAGGCCAGCCTCATTATTCTCCACAAAGCTCATTAAAGACTTCAGTGGTAGCAAAGATTGAACAGGTCGATTGGGTTCCCAACCATTACCCATTTCAATCACAATGGAACCTCTGCATGTTAACATTTCGGCAAATATAGGAGCTAGGCTAGCAAACCATTCCAGATATTCTTCGCCAGTCATGTTGCCATAGTTTTTCTTCTGATTTAGTGGAAAAGGTGGGGAAGTAAGAATGAGTTGGATCTTTCCTCGCATATTGTGGAAAAATGAGTCCTTTAATATTTTTTTACTATCGCCAACGTAGTATTTACCTGATTCTTGGTTTTGCTCTAATCGCACTAACAACCATCCTCTATTGACCTAGGCTAAAGATTTACCCTAATTGTAGCAGAGATTTGCTGATTAATTACACAAATAGGAAAAAAAAAGCTTTCTTGGCTATGGGACGAACAACTACTATAGTAGCAACGGCGGTAGGTTGGAAAACCAAAGCTACGCAATTCCATTTTATGGAAGTTATCACATTTGAGCAGTTCCCCAGAATTGAAATTCATCTGCTATACTTTGGGCAACGATATTTCTGCCGTCTTTAATTAAAATCTATGAAATTTTGTTGTGAATCAATGAACTTGGCCATCAAATTTGATTGTGATATCCATCAATCCAAATACGACTGTCCAGATGTATTAATAAATTTTCCTGAATTCGATGAATAGGTCATACTTATAAAAGACGGTGGTATTAGTTATAGTATAATTAGTTATTGTCCGTGGTGTGGGATAAAACTTCCAAACAGTAAACGTGATGAATGGTTTCGACGCTCCTTGCCAGCAAGATATTCCTGAAAAGTTTAAATCACGAGACTGGTATCCCTGATATCACTCCCACCCTACTACTTAACTGTTATACCTTCCCCTTCTCCTGTACCTTGAGGTGACGCTGGTAGAGTTTGTGCCAGAGAACAATCGTCTTGTCAGCCCTCACAAAGTTATTGCTATGTAATCCACTGGTGAGTGGTTTGGACGAGCGAATTAAACGATAGTCATCGGGCTGAACAAATTTTAGTTCCACCCAAGCCGCCAACTTTGCCAGCCAGCGACCGAGCCAAGCAGGCCCTTTTTGGCTGTAGTAACGGGCATAAGCCCAGGTGTTCTCTTCATCTATGGGAGTAGCAGTAACAAAAAGCAGTAGCCCTCCAATATTTAAGTTGAACAGAGATAGATTGGGAAAATAAATTTCATTAGTAAAGTTAATCCCGGGATTGCCCACCTTTTCAGCCTTATCTTCCGTAGAATCCTGAAGAGCATCACTTTGCAGTTGACCACGGGTTTTAATCCGTTCCCCCTCTAAATAACTCTCAAACGGATAGAGACGAGTGGCGGTGGAAAAGCCAGAGAGCCACGAGACAGTAGGGTGAGCAAAGGGAAAGTGGTGCATATCCATGAGCAGGGCTTCCACAGCACGGACAAAAGGAATATCCCAGGTTAGAGTTAAGTCAGCCCAGGGTTGCTGTTCATCACCCAAATCCCCAAACCAAGGAATGTCAGGCAACCGGGACATATCCTCGCCCCACCAGAGCCAAATGATATCATAGGCTTCTCGGGTAATGAAAGTCTGAACTCTCATAGCTGGACTTATGGTGGCTGCGGCTCCTTCACAGGGCTGTAACACACAACTACCATCAGCCCCAAAGCGAAACCCGTGATAAGGACACTCCAAACAATTCTCAACGACTCGACCCAAACCCAGGTTCACTCCTCGGTGGGGACAGGCGCTGTGCTGGCAAACCAGACGACCTTGAGCATCGCGCCACAGCACTAAGTCTTCACCCAGACGACGAATAGAGACAGGGACGCGACGAACACTGTGGGAGGGGGCGATGGCCCACCACTGATTACGCAAAAACATAGAACAATTTTAAATACTCTGAAGAAACGAGATAAGGGGTTGACTGAAAAGATTGGCCAAAACGGCGATCACTAAGAGTGGCGCTGTCGCGATCGCAATAGCACCTAATAAACCCAAGACCCAATTAATTGCCCGATCAATGCGTTCAATTTTAGGCTTAATTATAGCTAGATCAGTTTTCAGTTCGGAGACATCAGCCTCCAAGACATCTAGTCGAGCTTCTATATTATCTAGTCGAGTCTCTACGATACCTATTCAAGCCTCTATATTATCTAGTCGAGTCTCTACGACACCTATTCGAGTCTCTATGTTATCTAGTTCAGTCTCTACGACAGCTAACCGTTCCGCATTTTTAACTAGTTGGGTTAAGATAGCTCCTTCGTATTGTTGTTGAGTTTCGGTGCTCATACTTCATCCTCTCTCTTGGACGAGTTTTTAGAGTATAATCCTTGGATATGGTAATGCTAATATTATACTACCTAAAAGACACTGAAGTGGAAGATACTGGCTCTGCCCTTCCAATTCACCAATCTTAGTGCAGTCTGGAGTCAGCACCCCCCATGGTTGAGATAGAAGGCAATAGTCCCGTAAACATCAGCAAGTTTAAGGGACGGATAGCGATGAAAAATTTCTTCGGCGGTTGCTCCTTGTTTAAAAACAGCCACTACGGTGTCAAGTGTTACACGAGTTTTGCCTATTCAAACCACATTATCAGCAGTAATTTTTTGAGGTGCAGGTTCAGCTACGATGGTTAGTCCCATAAGCAGTATCAAGAATGAGAAAGGAAAAGTTGAGCAGTTTTTATCGCGATAGATCAGTATAAACTATTTTCAGGAATTGTTCCGGGCGCAAAAACCCTTTACCCCATTTCTCGTCTAAGTCTGCTGTGGGTTGAGAAGCAATCAATGCTTCTAAGGACATACCTAGGGCGATCGCCTCTTCTACCCTCCTTTTCACCGTTAACAACATATATCGATACTCTACTAATTCTGTCCTCGTTCCTAAGGGTCCGTGTCCGGGAATTATCTTAGTTTCGTTATTAGCAATAGCTAACATGTGCTCCACAGCAGCAATGGTTCCAGTAATTGAACCCCCAGTGCTAATATCGATAAAGGGATACATGCCATTAAAGAATATATCCCCTGCATGAATCACATTTCCTTGGTGAAAATAAATAATTGTATCGCCATCGGTATGAGCGAAGGGAACGTGAAAAGCTTCAATTGTCTCCCCATTTAAGTGCAAGGTTACGGTATCATTAAAAGTAACAATGGGCAATGCTCCTGGGGGAGAAGGAGGTATTTTAAGATTGAAAGCTTCCAGAAAATGAGGTACAGTCATTTGCTCCCGCACGTTGTCGTGAGCAATAATTACAGTTCCCGTGGTATCTAAATTTTCGTTACCTCCAGTATGATCGGGATGCCAATGGGTATTGAGGAGGAAACGAATGGGACTGCTGCTCAGTTTCCCCACTGCACCACGAATTTTCTCTGTTAGGGGAGCAAATTGGTCATCAATTAAGAATACCCCATCTTCTCCTACCCCAACCCCTATATTACCTCCTAGCCCTACTAACATATAAATGCCTTTAGCCACGGGAATTGTTTCTATTTGCACCTTGCTGAAATCTTGGGCACGAATCCTATGTCCATAATTAATTAATGTTAATATTAGACTGAAGATAATTGGGCCTATCTTTTTTTTCACGATTATCATCCTCATCTGCGGTTAAAAGAATGGGCAAGTATAAAATTTGCCCACCCTACCTTATCTAAACTCAAAAGATTCTACTTCCAACACAGGTCCAATAGCAGCCAAGGTCATAATGTCTTCTCGTACCTTTCCCGTAACCGCTACCTTCATTCCTGACTGTTGTAACTCGGGAACAGGTTCATAGAGTTCATAGGTTTCTCCTGCTGGGGTAACTAATGCCCAAGTGCCCCAACCGAAACCTTTCTTTTCAATTGTTCCTTCAATTTCAGGCAAATTTCCTTTCTCCTTTACTGGCTAACCAAGCTAAACCTATACACAGGATGGCATTGACCACTAGGAATGCCTGGGCAACAATTCCAGCACCCAAACCCCAAACTGCGGGGGAAAATATTGCACTCACCAATAAGCAGGAGGCCACTCCCAAACTGGTGCCAATAGCAAACCATTTTAAGGTAGAATGTCCTGCTAAGAGAGCCACTAAGGCAAAAGGAATTAAGACGCTGGCAAAGAGGGGATTTAACTCCGGTGTAGCGCTAATAGCATTGCCTAATTCGGGAATAGAACTGCCTAGGAGTCGCAGAGGCGATTGGGGCAGGTCGTATATATATAAGCCCCGGAAGAAGAATAAGCCACTGCTACCCAAAATGAGTCCTATACTTAGGGGGAAAGTCCAGTACCGCAGGTACCAAGCTAGGAGGTAAGCTCCTATTACCATGATTAGTTTGGGCAATAGCATGACAGCACCGCCGTCGAACCAGAAGTGCAGATCTAGATAGCCATTCTCCTGCAACCAGCGGAAAAAGTTCTTCCAGCAAAGTTGGCCGCTATCCGCTAACTCCACTGCGGCGGCGGCGTCTAATTTCCCTGCACCAAAGTGATTCTGGGGGTCTTCCTCTACTTTCTGGGCAGACTTTTGCAGGACTTGCAGTACTTCCCCAGGGTCCGTGATACCCTCTGCTTTAATTAAAGCTGCTACCCCGGCTACGTGGGGGGAAGCCATGCTGGTACCTTGGAAACCCGCAAATACTCCTTCTCCGCTGCTCGGGTCAATAGTTTCCTGTAGTACCAGCGCTTCTTCACTACCTCCAGGAGCGGAAATATCTACTCCTGCGCCGTAGTTAGAATAGGGGGCTTTGACGGATTCTATATCTAAGGCAGAGACGCTGATAACTTTGGGATACCGAGCGGGATAGGAGGAACTATTAGTGTTCTCATTTCCCGCTGCGGCGACAATGACCACTCCTTTATCATAAGCATAGTTGATGGCTTCTTCCATCAAGTTACTAGCACCCCCACCCCCTAAGCTCATGTTAATCACGTCTGCGCCGTTGTCCGCAGCAAAGCGAATAGCTTCAGCGATGTCGGAGATAGTGCCCCCACCAGAAGCACTCAATACTTTCAAAGGCATTATAGAGGCTTTGTAAGCCACTCCTGCTACCCCGTAGTTGTTGTTGGTGGATTGAGCAACAGTTCCCGCCACGTGGGTACCATGACCATGGTCGTCACGAGCATTATCTCGGTCGTTAACAAAGTCGTAACCAGGGACGAACTTGGTATTTTTTAAGTCCTTTCCCTGACTGACTCCCGTATCGATTACGGCTACAGTTACTCCTTCCCCTTGATTTTCCTCCCAAGCATCCTCTATGTTGATGTTATTCAGGTTCCACTGCTCTTCGTACATGGGATCGTTGGGACTCCCCAAGATAGAGTAGATGTAGTTGGGTTCTATGTACTCTGTATCTCGTTTGAGGGGGGATGCTTTCAGGGTTTGCAGCAAGGTTTTGTCCCCTTTCACGATATAGATATTGTCCTCTGCTGAGAACTCGCTATTCAACCGCGCTGCCAAGTTATATTGGTTGGCGATCGCCTCTAAATCTGCTTGAAGCTGTTCTGCTGGGATATCTTCCCTGAAGTCCAGCACCAGTTCATCGAAATCTCCTTGCACTGCTAGACCTTGGAAATTTAACAGAGCAAAGCCCAGTCCGAGGACGAACAAACACGCTAGTAAAAACTTTCTCATTTATCTCTCTCCTGAGCACTTCTTGTGCGCCAGTTTGTCTCTAGCATAACTCAGTTTTGTGGTGGATGGTAGATTTTTTTTGATTTGGGCAATAACTCAATAGGGAGATGGTGTTGGGTTTCGTCCCTCAACCCAACCTACCTATGATATACTGTAAGAGTGGGAGAATATGCCGCCATATATAGATGAAAAAGTCATTATATGTTGTAACTGATGAAGAACTAATGGAGTTGAGTTCTGTGAACCAACCCATGAAGTTTGAACGCAATGCTGACGGAACTTTGGTAACTATGTCCCCTACAGGAGGAATTTCTGGAAATCAAGAAGCAAAGGCGATCGCCTATCTCCTAACTTGGGTGGAAAGTAGGGGTTTAGGGGAAGTATTTAGCTCCAGCACAGGTTTTCGCTTGCCCAATGGGGCGATTCGCTCTCCAGATGCTGCTTTTATCGCCCGGTCACGGTTACCCCAAGGTTGGGATGAAGGAGAAGACCAATTTTTGTCTTTAGCACCGGATTTTGTCATTGAAATTCGTTCCAAGAGCGATAGTTTATCTGTTTTACAAGGTAAAATGGAGGAGTATATTACTAATGGGGTTAAATTAGGATGGTTGATTGATCGTCAAGGTAAACAAGCTTGGGTTTATCGAGGTGATAACACCATTACTCAGTATCCCCCCACAGCAATTTTGAGTGGTGAAGAGGTTGTGAGTGGGTTTACTTTACCATTAAAATCATTGTTGTAATGACTAACAGGGTTTGTGATGAAAAATGCCAATATTTCAGATGCGAAAACTCATCTTTCTAAACTTATTAAGTCCGTTTTGGCGGGGGAGGATGTAATCATTAGTCGGAGGGGTAAGCCTGTAGTACGTTTGATTCCCTATTGGTGCGCATCGAAGCCGCGAACTCCGGGAGCATGGAAGGGATGTATTACAATTTCCGATGATTTTGATGATGAGTCGAAAGAGATTAATGCCATGTTTTATGGGGAATCCGAATGAGGTTTTTATTAGATACTCATATTTTGTTGTGGTGGTTGGAAGATAACCCGAAGTTACCCTGGAATATCAGAGAAATTATTCAGAATCCTGAGAGTTTAATTTTTGTCAGTGCGGCGACAATGTGGGAAATGTCAATTAAAAAGTCCCTTGGCAAGTTAGATATACCGGATGATTTATTGGAGATGCTCAAAGATAATGAGTTTCAGGTTTTAGGGGTAACGGCGGATCATGGGTTAAAGGTTGGGGATTTGCCCTATCATCATAAAGATCCGTTTGATCGGATATTGATTGCTCAGGCTTTGTGTGAAAGGTTAATGGTGATTTCTAGAGATGACAAATTCAAGCTATATGATGTGCCGCTTTTATTGGCTTAGGGGATTGCCGTAGATGGCTCCCAACCCCAAATACTTGACGAAGTTCTATAAGGCTTTTCCTCATTCCGAAGATTTGCGTAAGCGTCTCCCGAACCCGATAATAAAATCACCCCAAAAAAGGAGAGTAGCCATGTCTATAGCTCAAGAAACCATGGAAAAGCAGGTTCAATTAAATCTCCCAAAACGAGAAATCCTGCCCACCATGTACGACTTACCCAGCGAGGAGGAATCCGGTTTGCCTGATGAATATCACCTGTTACAATCAGAATTGTGTACAGCTACATTTTCACCTGACCTTTCCCCCGATGAAGTTTTTGTGGCTAGCGATTTAAATCTTTACTACGATAGCAATCATACCCAATGGTACAAACGTCCAGATTGGTTTGCAGTGGTAGGGGTAGATAGACTCTATCAAAGACGTTCCTTGCGCTTAAGCTATGTTATCTGGCAAGAAAAAGTGGTTCCCAGTGTGGTTATCGAATTCTTGTCTCCCAGTACGAGAAATGAAGACTTAGGAAGGAGTAAACCCAAAGGGAAGCAACCCACAAAATGGGAGGTGTATGAGCAAATATTGCGGATTCCTTATTATATCGTCTTTGACGGGATAACAAAAGAAATACGTCCCTTTCATTTAACCAAAAACGGTTACCAGCCCCTAGAAATCAACAAATCTAAAGTGTGGTTACCCACTCTGAACATAGGTTTAGGACTGTGGTGGGGAGAATATCGGGGTTGTGTACGACAGTGGTTACGGTGGTATGACTCCCAAGGAAATTGGCTGACAACGGAGACGGAAAGGGAACGAATGGCTAAAGAATTGGCTCAACATGAAAAAGCATTAGCCCAGCAGGAGACGGAAAGGGAAAGAATGGCTAAAGAATTGGCTCAACATGAAAAAGCATTAGCAGAACAACGAGTACAGCAGTTGTTAGAGCGTTTGCGAGAAGCGGGAATTGACCCTGATTTCCGTTAAGAGAGCAAGACCAACATTTGGATGGTCTTTGCTTCTTTAACTGCTGGTAAAACTGCAAGAGTACGAGCGAAAATCTGAGGAAGTCCCCGAATAGTGGCAAAAGCAGCAGTAGCAACGCGGACAGGAGTACCCCATGAGGTTGAAGAGTAAACCAAGAAGAAGATGACAAACACAACAATTGTCTCAAAATCCATGGGCGCAGAGCGGCACAGCCGCCACTGGATCAGTCATATCTCTGCGCCTCTGGGCTGCTGTGAGCTTGTTCTTTGAGCTTTTTTAACTTCTGACGAGGGGAAGTAGCAGCAAAAAGGAGCAAATTCCAACTGCTAAAGAAATGACACGACTCATGATTTCTTCGTCCGGGGTAGAAGCTAAAACCACTTGGACGGTATTGTTCATCTTATCTTGATTCATCTGCGGTTTATTTTTCTTCAATTAACTGGACAAACTCCCGTAAAACCTGATCAAGACGCTCCCCAGCCACCCTGACAAAATCATTATGACCTGCTTCATCTACCCAGAGAGATAGTTTAGGTGAAGGTGCAGCAGCAAAAAGTGCTTCCCCATGTTGGAAAGGAACAATTTCATCCCGAACTCCATGCATTACTAAAACCGGACAATTCACCTTTTTAATCTTATCAATGTTGGTAAATTTATCAAAAGGCAAAATAGGAATGGGTATAACAACCCGGAAAGCAGTGGTAAAAGAACCCTCCAGAATTAAACCCCCAAGAGGTTTGCGCTTCGCTAAATCTACCCCAGAACCACCACCCACAGAACGTCCGTAAACCAGAATATTTTCCGGGGTGTCTTTAATTGTACTGTTAAATAATCATAAGCAGCATCTACATCTTGATAAGCATTTTTTTCCGAAGGTTTTCCCTCACTAGTACCGTAACCATGATAATCGTAGGCGAACACATTAAAGCCCTGGTGCTGCAATCTTTCCAATCCGGGTCGAATATCTCCCAAATCTTCAGCATTCCCGTGAATATAGAGGATAGTATAGGTAGCAGCTTCTTGAGGTAAATAAACCGCAGAAATCAGACTGTTATCTCTCGTCTTTAGTTTAATAATCTTTCGCGTATCTTTATAACTAGAGGGCTGAGGTAAGAATATCATCCTGTCGGCAAAGAAAAAGATCCAGACAGCAAAACAACCGTAGAGGAAGAGTAAGAATAGTCCTAACCTTCCCCAGTGAAACTCCAAAAGTCTTGTCAGCATTTGTTTTTCCATGAAGGCGATCGCCTGACGGCACCCCTAAAATATAGCAGAGCATATCCCACAATTGCGTAGTGTGCGTTATATAAAAGAAGAGGTAAACTGACATATGCTGCTGATTGAGGACTTGAGATGGATCTGAAATATCCTGACGACTTAAAATACTTAGAGACTCACGAATACGTTCGTAGAGAAGGGGAAATTGCCACTATCGGTATCAGCGCTTTTGCTATTGACGCACTGGGGGATATTGTCTTTTTGGAATTACCCGAAGTTGGAGATGTTGTCACTGTTGGGGAAACCTTCGGGTCCATCGAATCTACAAAAGCTGTAGAAGAGATGTATCCCCCTGTTTCGGGAACAGTTATCGAAATCAACGATGCTATGGTGGATTTTCCAGAGCAAATTGCCGAGGATCCCTATGGGGAAGGCTGGCTTTTGAAAGTACGGGTTGATAACCCCGATGACGATCTGGCTGAAACTCTCTCTGCTGACGAGTATCGCGCTAAAGTACAAGGAGAAGATTAAAACAGTTATCAGTTACCAGTGACCAGCTCAGCTAGGAATGCTGCACACCTCCCCAATAAAACAAGATAACAGTCCACTTCTGTGGACTTGACCTGCTAGCCCGCAATTTATTCGCGGGCGGGTAAGATTTGTTACAAAATAATAACTGGGGCAAATTTTCTCTCGATGGATAACTATGCTTGATATAAAGAAGACAGAAGACAGTTTTGCCAATAGACATATCGGTCCGGGGACTGATGAAATCCAGCAAATGCTCAAATGCTTGGGTTTAGAGACCCTAAATGAGCTGATTGAGCAAACAGTGCCCGCTCCGATCCGGCGACATCGCCCCCTAGAATTACCTCCAGCCCAGACAGAAGCTGCTGCCCTGGCTCAAATCAAAGCTATTGCCTCTCAAAACCGGGTCTTGCGATCTTTCATTGGTATGGGGTATCACAACTGCATTACCAGTCCCGTTATTAGGCGCAATGTGCTGGAAAATCCCGGCTGGTACACCTCTTACACTCCCTATCAGGGGGAAATCGCTCAGGGAAGGTTGGAAGCATTGCTCAACTTTCAGACAATGATTATAGATCTGACGGGACTAGAAATTGCCAATGCTTCTTTGCTAGATGAAGCTACCGCTGCTGGGGAAGCCATGACTTGTAGCTATAATGTTTGCAAAACTAAGGCTAAGGCTTTCTTTGTCTCCAAAGATTGTCATCCCCAAACCATCGCTGTCATCAAAACCAGGGCAAAACCCCTAGATATTGAGGTTATAATTGGAGACCATAGCAGTTTTGATTTTGCCCAACCCATCTTTGGCGTTTTGCTCCAATATCCCGCCACTGATGGGGCAATTTACGACTACCGGGAATTTATTGAGAGGGTAAAGGAAGGGGGTGGTTTGGTAACTATGGCGGCAGATCCCTTGAGTTTGACCCTCCTTACACCCCCTGGGGAAATGGGGGCTGATATTGCCGTAGGAAGCACTCAGCGGTTCGGTGTTCCTTTAGGCTTTGGGGGACCACATGCTGCTTATTTTGCCACGAGAGAGGCTTATAAGCGCCAAATACCGGGACGCATTGTGGGGGTCTCGAAGGATGTCCATGGCAACTCCGCCTTCCGCTTGTCCTTGCAAACCAGAGAGCAGCATATTCGTCGGGATAAAGCTACTAGTAATATTTGTACTGCTCAAGTATTGTTGGCGGTGATGGCTTCTATGTATGCAGTTTATCATGGACCGGAAGGAATTAAAAGGATTGCTCAAAGGGTACATCGGCATACAAAAATATTGGCAGCAGGGTTGGAAAGACTAGGGTATACTTTGGGTAGTAAATCATTTTTTGATACTATTACAGTAGAGGTAGAAAGTGAGGGTAAAATACGCTCCCAAGCGGAAAAAATGGGGATAAACCTACGTTACTTTAACCAATCTACTGTAGGTATTTCTTTAGATGAAACCACCACAGAACAAGATTTATTGGATTTGTGGCAGGTTTTTGCTCAATCTGAAGAGTTACCTTTTACAATAGAAGAGTTGGAACAAACAGTAAATTGTGAGTTCACAGCCCCTATAAAACGTAAGAGTAGTTATTTGACTCAACCTGTCTTCAATCGCTATCATTCCGAAACCGAGTTATTACGTTATTTGCATCGGTTGGAGAGCAAAGATTTGTCCCTCACTACCTCCATGATACCTTTGGGTTCCTGTACCATGAAATTGAACGGTACAGCGGAAATGCTCCCCGTCAGTTGGCCAGAATTTGCTCAAATTCATCCCTTTGCTCCTCCTTCCCAAACTCAAGGTTATCAACTCTTATTCGGACAACTAGAAAGGTGGTTAGGAGAGATAACTGGTTTTGCAGCCATATCCCTCCAACCCAATGCTGGTTCCCAGGGAGAATATGCAGGATTACAAGTAATTCGGCGGTATCATGAAGAAAAGGGTTCCCAACGTTCTATCTGTTTGATTCCCGAATCTGCCCACGGTACTAACCCTGCTAGTGCAGTCATGTGTGGGATGAAAGTAGTGGCGGTGAAGTGCGATCGCCAGGGTAATATCGACCTATCGGACTTAGAAAAGAAGGCAGATAAACATCAGGATAACCTGGCAGCCCTCATGATAACCTATCCCTCCACCCACGGAGTCTTTGAGGAGTCAATTCAGGAAATTTGTGCTCTTATCCACCTTCGGGGTGGACAAGTTTATCTAGACGGAGCGAATATGAATGCCCTGGTGGGGTTGTGTCGTCCTGCTGATCTAGGAGCGGATGTGTGTCACCTAAATTTACACAAAACCTTTTGCATTCCCCACGGTGGAGGGGGTCCAGGAATGGGACCAATTGGGGTAAAATCCCATTTGGTTCCCTTTTTACCAGACGTGTCCAATGACAACACAAAAAATGCAAAATCCATAGGAGCCATCGCCGCTGCACCTTGGGGGAGTGCCAGTATTTTACCTATTTCCTGGATGTATATTGCGATGATGGGGGCTGAGGGGTTAAAGAAGGCTACAGAGGTAGCGATTCTGAATGCTAATTATATAGCAGCCCGACTGGATTCTTACTATCCCGTGTTATTTAAAGGCAAGTCTGGTTGGGTGGCTCACGAGTGTATTCTGGATTTGCGACCTTTGAAGAAGGCTGGGGGCATAGAAGTGGAGGATATTGCCAAACGGTTGATGGACTATGGTTTTCACGCCCCGACCATTTCTTGGCCCGTACCTGGGACAATGATGGTAGAACCCACAGAAAGCGAGTCTAAGGAAGAATTAGACCGTTTTTGTGATGCCATGATTGCTATTCGTCAGGAAATAGAGGCTATTGAAACAGGTAAGATGGATCGGGAGAATAATCCCTTGAAAAATGCCCCTCATACCGCAGAAGCATTAATTTGTCAGGAGTGGGATCGTCCCTATTCTCGCACTCAGGCAGCTTATCCTGCACCTTGGAGCAAAGAGTTCAAATTTTGGCCCCCTGTAGGAAGGATTAATAATGCTTATGGGGACAGAAATTTGGTCTGTTCTTGTGAAGGAATGGCGGCTTATTAACCTAAACCTCTCGGCGTGAAACCCTCCCTATAAGCTTTTCCAGCTTCCGTCACCGTTGTAACAGGTACTCCGTATCAAGCCAGAAAAAATTTTAGAAATTTGACACAAGTCAGACAAAAGCGTTATATTGGATATAAGTTCGAGATAAAGGATTGACACTCCCCATCCCGCTACGCTGAGGATGGGGATTCTTAGTTCACTGACCGGATGCCGGTTGTACAGGACGGATCCAATACAGCCAGAGACCCAATCTCACGCACAGCGTATTACTTTCGGTGTGCCCCACCGTAGTTAGTCCAAATTGGCAGAATGTTGATAGCTGAGGACTACCGGGTACTTTTCGCTCCATCTCCTTATAATCAGGAACATCAAATAGCAACCCATACTCGCACCGGAGTAGAGCTTCCTAGTGAAGAGGTTAAAGAATATATTAGCAATCTTGTATATAGAGGAGGGGCGACTCGTTCTGAGCGAAAAAGTCGCGGCTTAATAGGCCAAAACTATAATCTCAGGCTAGGTGCACTACACCTTGACAACTAAATCAGGAATGTTGGTGAGGAGCTGGTCAGCAATCAGTCTTCCAAGTCCAACCGCTTAAGGGATAAGCGAATCTCTATCTGCCCACACGCGACTGTGAATTCAAGCAGGCTCGCCGGGTTAGCCTCCGGGGCGTGAAGCTGGGGACAGGGCGCAATCAGAGCCGAAAGGCGCACTGGCGCTAATGGGGAGAATCCATGGTTAACAGGTATCCTAGAAATAGGTACGCACTCACCGGAAAAAGCGTCTAATATACCGAAGCACAACCTCGTTGGGCTTTCGTATCGGCATACAAATCCCGCTCTGTCTTTTCCTCGACAAGAGCATCTCTGGGGGGTCGATAGGCGAATTGGTGAGACCTAAAGGTTCAAAACAATTTCTGATTTTGGAACGAGGAAAAACGGATGGTTCTTTCTCCTAGGGGTGGTACCCGGAGTGGGAAGGCAGGCATACTTCTATCGAGGCCATTCGGATAGGACGCGGGAACGAAAGCCACGATGCTAAACAATTGCCCGCAATGTGTTGGAGCTAATTACCAACCAGTTAGGAGACGCCCACAGGCTGAAAATATGCCACATATACGCCATATAGCAGAAGGGATAACTCTAGTTCCGAATTTTAGGTCGGGGTAAGATGACGCCGAGTAGGAATATAATCCGAATTTTAGGCTCCCGTTAAATCCGAGTAGGAACCAGCAAAACTGAGACTGGACAGTATTTAAGGCGAAGATTGCCACAATCTGACTTCCATAACTAGATAGAGGCAATCAATGGATTTTCTATCTTTTGCGGTAGGTTTCAATCCACAGGTCATAGGAGCCGTGTGAGGCGAAAGTTTCACGCACGGTTCTGAAAGGGAGCTGGGGTGGGTGACCACTCCTTCGACCCGAACAAATAGAATCATGACACCAGTAACACCTGAAATAGCCGAGTCATTATGTGCACCGGAGATATTCGTCTTGGGGGAAGGACACCTCTAGAAAGCTTGCAAGCTTCAGATATAGAGTTATATGATAGTTTTCCTCCCACCAAGATGCCAAGACGCCAAGGGTGGTGGTAGGATGTTCAACTGATAACTTTCATAGTACGTGTTGGTAGGTTTTGATGAAGAAACATTTAACTTGGCTCATTGCAATTAGTATTATAATTTTATTGGTTTGCAGCAGTTTAAAACATGCCCTGTTTGAATCAACCGCATTTGATTTGGGAATTTTTGACCAAGCAGTATATTTAATTAGCCAAGGACAGTCGCCTGTTTCATCTTTCTTAGGTTTTCACATTCTTGGGGACCATGCTGCATTAATATTATATCCTCTCGCTTTGCTCTACAAAATCTACCCCCATGTTAGCTGGTTATTGGCAGTGCAAGCAATATCCTTGTCCCTGGGAGCTTTACCAACATGGTATCTGGCACGTCATGCAGGTTTGGGGGAAAAACAAGCCACAACTATGGCAATAGTTTATCTCCTTTATCCCCTGGTTTTCAATATCAATTTGTTCGACTTTCATCCTGAAGTGATAGCATTACCTAGTATATTGGGAGCAATATTAGCAGCGCGACTCGGTAATGGGTGGTGGTTTGGTTTAGCTTTAATCTTGATTTTGAGTTGCAAGGAAATATTGTCTTTGACTGTAGCAGCAATGGGGTTCTGGTTGCTAGTCTTTGAGAAAAAGCGTTTGTTTGGAGCCATGGCTCTTTTTGCTGGTATTGCTTGGTTTATCATCGCTACTCAGGTAATTGTCCCCTCCTTTGGAACAGGGGAACCAAGCGGATTAAACTGTTATAATTTTTTAGGAGACTCAGTTCTGGAAGTTGCCACCAACTTGCTCCTCAAACCAGGAATAGTACTAAGCCAAATTTTTACTCTCCCTAACTTAGAATATCTCTTCCAGCTGCTGTGGCCAGTCATTTGGGGGCTTTCAAGCAAGCATTTAACTCCTTTAGTCCCTGCAATTCCCGCCTTAGCCTTAAATTTAATTAGCGATTGCCAATCGCACAAAGATTTGAGCTATCAGTATCCGATACCAATATTGCCTTTTCTTTTATTAGCAGTAATTACAACCTTTGCTGCTGGGAAAGAATCAGTCAAAACTCGAAAGGGAATTATCCTTTGGTCATTAGTAGCTTTTTTAGCACTGGCAAAGTTTGGTCGTTTTGCCTCTACCTCTCATTATCTCGCAACCCTAGATACCTGGCAAGGTACAAAGGAAGCAGTTGCTTTAGTTAAAACGAAAGGCAGTGTTTTAACTTCAGATAAAATTGCCCCCCATTTAACCCATCGCCCGGTAGTTAAATTAGCAACCTCTGGTTCCGAATCAATTGATTTAAGTCAGTTTGAATATGTTTTGCTAAATATGCGTCATCCCTGGACTGATACCCCAGATACGGTTATTACTTTAGTACAAAGACTGGAAGAAATGCCACAGTTTCAACTTAAGTATCGCCGAGATGACGTAGTTTTGTATCAACAACACTAAACCATCCTGAAATCATCTGCGGAGCGGTTCTGAAAATTGTATAATAATATAGCCAAGAGATATAATCAAGGAAAATGCGCATTTTAATTATGGGAGGAACCCGCTTTATTGGGGTTTATTTAACGAAGATTTTGGTGGAGCAGGGCCATGAAGTGATACTGTTCAATCGGGGCAATCAACCAGCACCAGTAGAGGGAGTAAAACAAATAAAAGGCGATCGCCTGGATCCAATCCAACTGAAAGAAAAGCTTTCTGGGGAAACTTTTGATGCTGTTTATGACAATAATGGTCGTCAATTAAAGGATACGCAGCCTTTAGCCGAAATCTTTCAGAACCGGGTGCAACACTTTATCTACGTCAGTTCCGCAGGAGTCTATAAACCTTCAGAAGAAATGCCTCATCGGGAAGGGGATCCAGTAGATCCCAACAGTCGTCACAAAGGGAAATATGAAACAGAAACCTATCTCGCTCAAACAGGGTTACCTTGGACTTCAGTTCGTCCTACCTATATCTACGGTCCTCACAATTATAACCCCTTAGAAGCTTGGTTTTTCCATCGCCTGGTGCGGGGACGTGCTATTCCTATTCCCGGAGATGGCAACCATATAACCCAATTGGGACATGTGGCGGATTTAGCTCGGGCAATGGCAGCTATTTTGGGCAACCAAAAGGCAATAGGTCAGATCTATAATATCTCCGGCGATCGCTATGTCACTTTTGATGGTTTGGCTCGTCTCTGTGGTGCTGCGATAGGCAAATCCAGAGACGAGGTACAATTAGTTCATTACAACCCCAAACAATTTAGCTTTGGCAAACGCAAGGCTTTCCCTATGCGGGTACAGCACTTCTTTGCTGATGTGAGTAAAGCCATGGTAGAATTGAATTGGCAGCCTCAGTTTGACCTGTTGTCCGGGTTAAAAGACTCTTTCCTTCATGATTATCTCCCCTCTGGTGGTGACAGGGCAGAGGTGGATTTCTCCCTGGATGAGGAAATACTCCAAGGCAAAATATAAATTATACCAGAGATGAGAGTGAGGGCTACCGCTACCCAAAAGACAATGATTCCTTCCTCCTGAAGGACAGGGAGAGGGGCAATTAACAGGGCGATGGCTGTTATTTGAGTGACGGTTTTCAATTTCCCCCAGATGGAAGCACCGGAAATAGTACTAGTACCAGTCAATTGGGGGTTAATCCGCCAACCGGCGATGGCTAACTCTCGTCCTAAAATCAGAAATACCCCCCAGGCTGGTACTTGACCCAATTCAATTAATGCCAGCAGCGGTCCTAACACCAATAACTTATCTACTAGGGGGTCCAGAAATTTGCCCAACTCCGTCACCTGGTTCAGTTTACGGGCCAAATAGCCATCTAACCAATCCGTTAGGGCAGCCATGAGAAAAACTCCCAAAGAAAGCCAGCGAGTTGTGGGAGTGGGGTGCTGGAGCCAATAGAGAATTAAAGGCAACCCCATCAGACGAGAGAGGGTGATTTGGGTAGGAAGATTAATCATTAGTGCATGGCAGGTAACAAGGTACTATACATGAAAAATATTTAAATCCGGTTAGATGTCAAATTCTGAAATAGAGGAATCAATCAGTTCCATCCCTTTTTTTACGGACATGCCCACCGAAAGTCTGAAAAGAGCCACTGCTCATATGGTCACCCGTAACCATCCCTCTAATCAAATAATTTTGCTGGAAAATGACTGGGGTGGCTCTGTTTATTTTATTTTGGATGGCTGGGTGAAAATTCGCACTTATAATATGGATGGCAAAGAAGTCACCCTCAATATTATCGGTAAAGGAGAAGTTGTGGGGGAAATGGCCGCTCTGGATCAGGTACCCCAACCCACCGATGTGATTACTTTAACCCCTACCAAAATTAGCAGCATTCCAGCTCAGGATTTTTTGCACTTGATAAACACAGAACCGAAAGCGGGACTGCGGTTAGCTCAATTAATAGGTAAGCGTCTGCGGCAAATAAATCAACGGCTGCGGGTGCGGGAAGCTGATAGCAAGTCCCGGATAGCAGATACAATTCTCTTTCTGGCTGAGGGACAGGGGAAAGAGGGGGCAAAGGGGATGGAAATTCCCAATTTGCCTCACCGGGAGTTGGGCAGTCTCAGTGGTTTAGCTCGGGAGACAGTTACTAGAGTATTGACAAAATTGGAAAAAAAGGATTGATTCAGCGGGAGCAAAACATCCTGTGCATTCCTGACAAGTCAGCTTTGGAGAAGGTTATTCAGTAAAATTCTATGTCTTTTAATAACTCGCGAAAGGAAGATAATACTAATTGGGTTGATCAGGAAGAACCGGTGGTAAAGCAACCACCTGGAAAATCCCAGAAACCCCTATTGTCCCCTGAGACTTTAGCCATGGTAGAAACCGCTTTCCTCGCTAGTACTGGGAGTTTGATTTGGCTGATTAACTACTATTTCCCTCTTGGTCCCCTGCTGCGGATTTTTTTCCCCATTCCTATTGCCTTAATGTACCTGCGCTGGGGGTACCGCGCCTCGGTTATGACCACTTTGGTTTCTGGTTTGTTACTTTCCATACTCATGGGACCAGCTCGCAGCATCATCTTTTTGCTCCCTTATGGCTTAATGGGAGTACAGCTAGGATTTTTGTGGCGCCGGAGGTCTAGCTGGCTGTTTTCCATCGGTATCGGCACTATTATTGGCACCTTGGGCTTCTTTTTCCGCTTCTGGCTCTTTTCCATTCTCTTAGGGGAAGATCTGTGGCTTTATTTAGTGAAGGGGATGACAGAATTTGCCAGTTGGGGATTTACTCAGTTGGGTTTGTTAGCACAACCTAGTTTATTCCTCGTAACTGCCATCGCTATTGGCTCTATTTTCCTCAATAACCTCATTTATCTTTTTGTTGTCCACCTGGTGGCTTTATTCCTATTAGATCGCCTAGGCAATCCCATTTCCCGACCCCCACACTGGGTTGGGGTTTTGTTGGACTACGATTGAAACAGTTATCAGTAACCTGCTCCCTCCTAACCCTGGTATCTTCGAGTGGCTTCGCAAGGCTATAGCTCAGGATCTTGCACTAAACTAGCGATCGCCTCTCCCAATCGTGTAAAATGTTTGGGATTGAGAGTTAGCAGAATATTGACGTTAGCTTTAAGGGCTGCTTGGGCAATAAGCGCGTCGAAAATTCCTCCACCTGTAATGTGGGATTGACTAATCTTTTCTATGACTTTTAGGTAATCATTGCTATCTAGCTCAATAGTTTGAAAAACTTTTAAGTTGTTCATAATACCATTATAAGCCTGCTGAGGGCTAATGGGTTTTGACAAAGGCAAGCGTGTTAATACTGAATATAGTTCGGCTAAAGAATGAGTTGAAATATAACCAGAAATGGCTCTATTTCTTACTTTTTGGACCCAATTTAGGATGTGTTTCAATCATTGCAGCTACAATAATATTAGTATCAAATAATACTTTCATAGTTCATTAAATCATTCATTCTTTCTTCTCTAATCCAAGACACCCAATCAACTTGAGGCAATGGCTCTTGGCTTTTAATGACTAGAAAGCCATCAATACACAAATATGGACTTTCATTCTTCTCGGTATCTGGTGCTGAGATACGACTCTGACATTGGAGCAGATGCAGAAAGTTGAGTAACTGTACGACCATATCTTCTGGGGCTTGCTCAATTTCGTGAATGAGTTGTTTTTTGATAGTCATGGATTTATTCATTTTTACTTTTACTATAACTATTGAGTTATATATTATTCATAATAGGCGTTGCTGCAATCTTGATATGAAATAATAATAAACCGCAGAGGCGCTCTTGACACAGAGGAAAAAGAGAGCAGCTCCTTCTTACTCATTCATGTCTCAATTATGCAACGCCTCATAATAAAGTATCAAAATGATTAATGTTTATACAGCAGAAGAACGGGGACGAGATTGGCTGAACCTATATGGAGGTCAAAAGCCTCTGTTTGCCTGTATTTTGGGATTTACGGCCACCGGACTGATTCCAGGGATTTCCGCCGCTGGAGCAACTCCTGCTGATCGCCAATATACAGCGATCGCCGATGCTGAATTTTTGCTTAACGGTCCCGCACCTAATCCAGTGTATCCTTTACCTCCTCTAGAGGCTGGAGCCTCTCCAGTGCTGATTTCCAGGGCTGTAGTAGAAGCTTTCCAGCTTCCAGTTTATCTCTTTAATGCTGGTTTACCCCATCCCCCGACCGTAGAGACCATGGATCTGGGGGGTATACCCGCCAACTGTGTTTCTACAGGGAAAGCCTTACCCCTGAAAACGGTGGAACGCTTGTTGGCAGCAGGGTTAGATTGGGGAGCCAAACTGGCCCAATTTGCCCCTTATATTATCATAGGAGAGTGTGTGGTGGGGGGTACTACAACTGCATTAGGAGTCCTCACTGGTTTGGGTATTACAAGAGCAAAGGGAAAAGTGAATAGCAGTCACCCCCGTTGCAATCATGCCCAAAAATGGGCCGTTGTTCAAACTGGGTTATCCCACACCCGCCCCCATGATCCCTTAGAAGTGGTGGCTGCTGTAGGGGATCCCATGCAAGTTGTAGCAGCAGGTATGGCCATCGCTGCTAGTGTCAGGGCTGGGGTTATGCTGGCGGGGGGTACCCAAATGCTGGCGGTTTTTGCTTTGCTGCGGGCAATTGTCTTAGAATACCGGTTAGACGCCCAACTTGAAAGGTTGGTTGTGGGGACAACTCCCTGGGTGGTGGAAGATACCACAGGAGATACTGTGGGTTTAGCTAGGGATATCTCTGAGGTGCCCTTATTAGCTGCCCCACTGAGTTTTGCCCCTTCTCGTTATCCTAGTTTAAGGGCTTATGAAGAAGGATACGTGAAAGAAGGGGTAGGTGCGGGAGGAGCTGCCATCGCAGCCCACCTTTATGGGGGTTGGAGTCCCCGGCAGTTACTTATGGCCATTGAAGCTTTAATCTCACGAATGAACCCGACGAGCTAGCAATTGTTCTTCCAAGGCTGCAATGCGATTGTAAGCTGCCGTCAGTTGAGCTGTCAGCCGTCGAATTTGAATCTCGGGGTTGATTTGTTCTTGGTTGTGAATCTGCCAATCCTCGTTATCAGGGAGAATGTCCTTGTGTTTCATGACAGAATTCATTTTAGTTGGATTTGTTTTACCTATGGTGGCAAATACCTCCCCAGTACCTTCAAAACCCTGCTGTTTCAACCCAGACAATGCTGCAAGCTGGTAGCAGAGTCCCTCCACTTTGTGATCTATTTTATCTATTTTACCATGAAGCTCCATGATTTGCCCTTCTAGTGTATCCATAGCCATTCCCATTAGTTTGTTTTATCCTATATCTCATATTCTATCCAGGTTGATTATTTTCGATTGATTTAATAATGAGCTATATAGCAAGTACCTTGACAGTTACCAGCTTTTGAGGAAAGCTTATCGCTCCCAAAATAAAATGATAAACTGGGTGCTCTCTTGTAGGTCAAACCCACTCAAGTGGGTTATAATCAGCATTTAAGTTCCTGTATTAGCCCGCAATTTTGCGGGCGGGTGAGGAAAGGAGCCCCTAACCCCATATGCTCAACCGTCGTTCTTTTTTACTCGGTCTCGGAACCCTAGCACTCTCTCAGTACATTGCTGGGTGCAGCAATTCTAAAGAAAAGATAAAAATACTCCTGCTAAAGGGTTCAATTCCTGGGCAACTTTTAAAAGAATTCCGCAAGGAACTGGTTTCCTCTCAGACACCAATCTTGAAACCAAAATCCCAATTAAAAGATTTATTCGCGCTCTTAGAAACTTGGCAGGATCCAGACCAAAACCAGAAACTAAGGCTACCCTTTAAAAAGCCATCTATGGCTGATCTAATTACCTTGGGAGACTACTGGTTAGAAGCAGCCATTGAGAAACAACTGATTCAACCTTTGAAGCTGGAAGGGCTTCCCAGCTGGGGAAAACTACCTCCTATGGCTAAACAATTAGTTAAACGGAATGGTAAAATTTGGGGAGCACCTTACCGCTGGGGCACTACTCTCATTGCCTATCGTCGGGATAAACTGGAGGAGTTGGGTATTGAACCGAAAGATTGGGAAGATTTGTGGAATTCCAAACTGCGAGGCAGAATTTCTATTTTAAACCAGCCGCGAGAAGTAATTGGCTTGACTTTAAAGAAACTAGGTCATTCCTATAATACCCCAGATTTGGAGCAAATTGCCCAACTGAAAAAAGAATTGGTAACATTGCACCAACAAGTAAAATTTTATCGCTCTGACAATTATCTCCAACCCCTTATTCTCGGGGATACTTGGTTAGCCGTAGGTTGGTCTACAGATATTTTACCTATTCAACAACTATATCCTAATATTGAAGCTGTAGTGCCCCGCTCTGGCACTTCTCTTTGGGCTGATTTATGGGTTCGTCCAAAACAACTGACTCCTGATAAGAATAAAGAGGAGAAAATCAAGGAATGGATTGATTTTTGTTGGCAACCAACTCAAGCTAATTTAATCTCTTTTTATACTAAAGCAGCCTCCCCCATGATTTTGACTATGAAAAAGGAAGACATTGTTAAGGATGTGCTGCGCAACCCTTTGCTGTTAACGGAGCAAGAGATTATCTCCCGCAGTGAATTCCTCTCTCCCCTGGGTACTGACGTACAAAAACAATACCGCAATTTGTGGGGAGAAATGAACAGTTGATGGTAAATTTGATAAATGTCATGGTGAGGAGGAAGACATTGAAACTAGGAAGGTTAGCAGCAGCTATTGTGTTAGGGTTGGGGTGTTATGGAGTGCCGGTAATGGCACAAGAACCAACGGAATCAGTTCCCGATTTTGAGTCAAGTGAAGTCAGAAAGGAAACATTAGCACAAGCTCTAGCTGTAGCACAAGAGATTACCGATCCCCAGGTAAAAGGGAGAGTATTAGGGGAAATCGCCCTGCAATACGCTCAAATTGGTCAAGCTGCTACTGCATTATCCGTTGTAGCTGAAGCTGAACAGGTAGTTAGGAGCATTGAAACAGATAATGTCCGAGTTCTTGCTATGGCGGATTTAGCAGGACTTTATACTATGCTGGGGGAAACTGAAGCAGCAGGGGTACTCTTAGAGGAAGCTGTTCAAACAGCTCGGGAAGTGGGAGATAATGGGGAACGAGGTAAACTGTTAGCAGCGATCGCCCTTAAATATACCCAAATAGGGGAAAATGATATTGCTGCTAATCTTTTGAAAGACAGTGAGGTGGCGATCGCTCTGAGTAAGGAACCGGTACCCTTATTTCCTTTTGAGGAAATTCCCTGGACAGGAAGTGTGGGTTTAGGGGGGAACCTGGCTTCTGGCAATAACACTACTGCTTTGGCGATTTTGAACTTTATTATCGAGCGGAAATGGCCCCAAGACCAAATTGATTTGAGTTTGAGTTTGAGTAATAACTTTGATGATAGCCGTTCTGGGGGGGATCGCAACCGCATTAAAGCTGAAATTGACGCCGAGTTCAGACACCACTATAATGATGGTCGCTGGCAATATTTTATCCACGCCAACGCCATGAGGGATGAAGTAAATAATATTAATCTGCGCACTAGTTTATTTGCGGGACCGGGAAGGAACTTCTGGCGAGGTGGAAAAGGAAAAACCTTAGATATGCAGTTGGGTTTGGGCATTAGGTTTGAAGACTCAGACCAAAGAGATGAGGATCTGGATGTTCCTGTACTGACTTATGGACTCCGTTATAAGAATTTATTCTTGGGTTCCTGGAAGTTCCGCCAGTTTCTCACCTTCGAGGTTCCTATCGCTGATACTGCTGATTATTATCTCACTTCTTCCACTAGCTTGGGTATACCTATTAGTAGCAAGTGGTCTTTTAGTAATTCTTTACAATTGAGATATGCAGCACAACCCACTGGGAATAATACTAATTTGCGAGTCAATTTTATCACTGGGTTGAGATATCAATTCTAAATTGCGTAGGTTGGGTTGCGACACCTCTCAAGAGCGATCGCCCACACCCCGCTGTTGGTGGGCGATGCTATCTCGACATTATACCACACAAGAGCCAAAATAAAAGATAAGTTTTCTTTATATGCCGAATAAATAAATACTTCGTTACACCCCTTGACATTTCTTAAAAAAGCAGTTATATTAGAAATGTAATCGGAACCTCGATAATTTAATAGCACTTTTAAGAACATGACAACTACCCTGCAACAGCGCGAGAGCGCCTCAGCATGGGAGCAGTTCTGCCAGTGGATCACCAGCACCGACAACCGTCTCTATGTAGGCTGGTTTGGTGTCCTCATGATTCCCTGCCTGCTCACTGCAACCACCTGCTTCATCATCGCTTTCATCGCTGCTCCCCCTGTGGACATTGATGGTATCCGCGAGCCTGTAGCCGGTTCCTTGCTCTACGGCAACAACATCATCTCCGGTGCAGTTGTGCCCTCCTCCAACGCTATTGGTCTGCACTTCTATCCCATTTGGGAAGCAGCCTCCTTGGATGAGTGGCTCTACAACGGCGGTCCTTACCAGCTCGTTGTTTTCCACTTCCTCATTGGCGTATTCTGCTACATGGGTCGTCAGTGGGAACTGAGCTACCGCTTGGGAATGCGTCCTTGGATTTGCGTGGCTTACAGCGCTCCTGTAGCTGCTGCCACCTCTGTATTCCTCATCTACCCCATCGGACAAGGTTCCTTCTCTGATGGAATGCCTTTGGGAATCAGCGGCACCTTCAACTTCATGTTCGTGTTCCAAGCAGAGCACAACATCCTCATGCACCCCTTCCATATGTTGGGAGTAGCTGGTGTATTTGGTGGTTCTCTGTTCAGCGCAATGCACGGTTCTTTGGTAACTTCCTCCTTAGTGCGGGAAACCACCGAAACCGAATCTCAGAACTACGGCTATAAGTTTGGTCAAGAAGAAGAGACCTACAATATCGTTGCCGCTCACGGCTACTTCGGTCGTCTTATCTTCCAATATGCTTCCTTCAACAACAGCCGTTCCTTGCACTTCTTCTTGGGTGCATGGCCAGTAGTTGGTATTTGGTTCACTGCTATGGGTATCAGCACCATGGCTTTCAACCTGAACGGTTTCAACTTCAACCAGTCTATTCTTGACTCACAAGGTCATGTAATCGGTACCTGGGCTGACGTTCTGAACCGGGCTAACCTGGGTTTTGAAGTAATGCACGAGCGGAATGCTCACAACTTCCCCTTAGATTTGGCTGCTGGTGAGGCTGCTCCTGTAGCTCTCACTGCTCCTGCTATCCACGGGTAATAATCAGTTACCGGGTGACTGGAATGCTTAAAAAAGCGTCCTCCAATTTTGGGGGGCGTTTTTTTTTGATTGAACCACAGAGGCGCAGAGGGCGCAGAGGAGGATAAGAGAGGGGAAACAGTACAATAGTTAAAAAGCGCGATCGCCGGAGAGATTGAATTATGACTCGAGCCGTCGTTATAAATGAACCTCCTGAAATTGAACGTCTGTGCACTTTCCAAGAATATCTGGATTATGTTGGAGAACCGGATGTTCGCTATGAATTAGTTAGGGGGAAACTCCTACCAATGGCAGCTTCTACTCATTTACATACCAATATTTGCAAGTTTTTGCTCTACAAGTTCCAGCGCTATTTTGCTGCTGGAAACTTGGATTTGGTGGCGAACGCTTTGGCTACGGGTGTGCTTTGGTGAAGAAAATACATCTCGAATTCCTGATTTGGTAGTATGTAGCCAAACTGTTTGGAAGTTCTTCATCGCCCCGGGGCTGGGGTTTTGGATTTTCCCGAAAAGCCGATTTTGGTGGTAGAAATTGTCAGCAGCAATCCCCGGGATGATTATGTTATTAAACGCAATGAATATGAATTGGCGCAAATTGCCGAATATTGGATAGTGGATCCGAAAGAAAAACGAGTGAGGGTGTTTACTAATCCTAGTGATGAGGAAGGATATGATTGGGTAGATTTTCCGGAAGATACTTTTATTCTTTCTAGTCAGTTTCCTCAGTTGGTTTTGTCGGTGAAAGAACTGCTGAATCCTCCTTTGGTTGAGCAATTAATTAAGGAGGAACAGTCTAAAATCCAAACTTTGGCACAACGGGCTGAAAAGTTAGCACGGCTTTTGCGAGAAATGGGAGTCAACCCTGACACACTGTAGTAGTGACCAGACCTCGTAGGGTGGGCATCGCCCACCAACAAGGGTATATAAACCAGCGCCTTGTATCCTGCCTTTATGTAGTATAATTGTATTAATGTTACTTACCTTATAATTGTGTGGGTTACCAATGGGGTTTATTTGTCACTGCCAGAGCAATAATATCACGAAAACAAAAACTGCTATGGATCCACCGGCTTTAATTTTTGTATCATTGAGCCAGGGTATTTTTGTTTCTAAGTTTAGTTCACCGGAAATAATACTAAGTGCCAATGTGGTAAAAATAGCAATAAAAATCTTGGCTATTTTTTGGTACCATATAATTTGATTCACAACATCAGCCTTCAAGAGGATGATTATGACAATTACGAAGACTTTTTTGTCAAAAACAGATATTTTATTGGGTTTACTTTCTCTGGTTTCTTGGGTAGAAGTTGATGGTGGATTGGGGTTACTTATAATTTGGCGATCGCCCCCTGGTACACTTTCCTGTTCTTTTTCTGTTTTAAAACCATTGAGGAGTTCTTTTAAGTCTACGTCCTGTTTGAGTTTTCCGACAAAATAGGTTTTTTTTACCAGCTTCTTCTGCACTAAGTAGTTCTTCATAGTTGATAAGAATCTTAGGATGCTCTGGGAGACGGACTTTTGGGATGCATTCTAGTCCCTTGAAACTGTCGTGGATAGCATCAAACTGTGAGCGCAGGGAAAATAAAAAGTCACGACGAAGGTTTTGTTGTCCTGTGATGGAGATAGTGATGATTTTGTCCTCGCGATCGCTCCGAACTAAAGCTTTACATTCATCATAGTGTAACACAACTCCATTGCGCCAATAGGTTTTTTTAGATATGTTTTTATAAACTCGCACCATAAAGCGGGAGAAAATGCTACTGGGTAAGACTGTATAATGATATTCAAAGGTTACAGCATTATTCCAGTCTCCCGTATCGATTTCCTCTTTGGGTAACAGATCCGGGATGAGATATTGGTCTTTTTTATCTGTCAAAGGAAAGCATAGCTCAAACTTTTCCATTAGTTCCACCAAAAAAGAGTGTTTGTGGCGAGGATAACGGTTTGAATCCAATATTCTCTCCAATTGAGATAATTCTAACACCCCCTTGTGTTCCGTAATGAGGGGTTTATCGTTCAAAATCTTGTATACTCCGTTGGTAACCCATTCTGGTTTCAAAACATTGGTATCTACCAAACGAGGATCATCCTGAAAGTTCACCACAATACCCAAATCGTGCAAAAAGCCCACTAAGGTTTGCTGAGCCTCCTGCTCTTGTACTTGTTCATCTTGGCACAAAGACATATACTCGTCGTAGGTAATATAGTCTGTTTCCAAAGCTTCCAGCTTCTTTTTCACGTTAAACCAAGTTGCAGGTAACAAATCCCCCACGTGTTTCAGTTCGTTTATTTCTTCGGTAATGCGTGTTTTTAATTCCTCAATCCCCTTTCCATCTTTACAAGAGGTTTCCAGAAAACCTTTTATGCGTGGAAAGTTGGTTCCCATCGAGGGATAGCACTTGTAAGTTGTGGAGTTGTGCTATTTCTGGGGGAAGAGTGGAAAGTTTGTTCCCATCGAGATTTAGCGAAGTTGCTTTGTTTTTAGCAGCTCGCTCAATTTTCCGAAGCAGTTCTTCTTTGTTCATGGCTGTTCATAGAATGTGGGGCATGACAATTAATTATATAGTATTAACCGCAGAGACGCAGAGGGCGCAGAGAAAAGAAAGAGAGAGAGTTTCGGCTTGCGCGGGCGGTATAAGGCGTTCTGCTCCACCAAAACATCAGGACGATCGCCTATCTGTATTGATTAGAGTTCTTAATTTTCTCGCAACATCCGCGCTCTAACTAATTTGATTTCCTCGTAACTATAATCTCCCCCCAAATGCTCCCAAATAGTTTTGAGAGACTCAGCTCCTACGGTTTTGATAGCTTTGAGGATAATTTCTTGTCTCACTGGCAGCACAAACCTATCTATATCTATAGGCTGTTTCATGGAAATCAATTGACTCAAATGTTCATATACCGTACTCACCTTTAAACCCCGTTTGGCTGCTATTTCCTCCCCATTTAACCCCTGGTTGTAAAATTGGAAAGTAATCATTTGCGTTGAAGTAGGAAGGGGTTCGGGCAATTTTTGCTCTTGACAGAAAGAACGTATCTCCGAAACAAAGCGATCGCCATACTGTTCCAGTTTATACTTGCCAACCCCGGAAATATTCCCAAACTCTTCTAAACTTTGGGGTTGTAATTGAGACATCAACTTTAAACTAGAGTCTCCAAAAATGACGTAAGGGGGAACAGATTGTTCATCAGCAATGTGTTTGCGCAAAATTATCAGGCGATCGAACAATATTGACATTTCCGCAGCTTTGGGATTATAATCAGGTAAAAGTTTATCTAGGGTTGTGCGGTTGACAGCAATACTTACAGAACGTTGTTTCCGCAATATTTCCCAACTCCCCTGATTCAGTTTCAATACTCGATACCCGTCCGTTGTTTCCCCTAACAAACTTTGGTGTAAAAGGGAGCGAGCCAGCATTTTCCATTCAGCAGCTGTTTTATCCTTCCCAATGCCATAGGTAGACAATAAATGATGTCCATTTTGCTGTACCTTGGCATTTTTAGAACCCCGCAGCACATCGATAATATGCTTCATCCCGAACCTTTCTCCACTCCGGGCTACGCAGGAAAGAAATTTCTGAGCTTCAATAGTCCAATCTTCTATAGGTTTGGGGTTGAGACAATTATCGCAGTTACCACAATTACCTTTAAATTTTTCCCCAAAGTAACTCAATTGAATGGTACGACGACATTCGATACCCTCTGCATATTCTATCACTTTGTTCAACTGCTGGCGAGCAATAAGTTGTTCTTGCTTATCCGGTTTTTGCCCGATTATATACTCAATCTTCTTTAAATCACTTAAACTATAAAAGAGAATGCATTTAGCCTGTTCCCCGTCTCTACCAGAGCGCCCTGATTCTTGATAATAACTTTCCAAATTACGAGGTAAATCGTAATGAATGACGAAGCGCACGTCTAATTTATTAATCCCCATGCCAAAAGCAATGGTAGCTACTATCACCTGGACATCATCCCGAATGAAGCGAGTTTGATTCCTACTTCTATCTTCGTCCTTCATCCCTGCATGATAGGGTAAAGCTTGGATCCCATCTCGTTGGAGGAGTTGAGCAGTTTCTTCTACTTTACGGCGACTAAGACAGTAAACTATGCCGGAACCTTTTTCACCCCGAATTATTTGACAAAGACGATTATAGCTTCGTTGCTCTTTGCCCATTACTTCATAGTATAAATTAGGGCGATTGAAACTAGCAACATGAATTCCCGGTTGTTTTAAGCCCAGTTGTTGGCTAATATCCTGACGTACCCTCTTAGTTGCCGTAGCAGTGAGAGCTAAAGTGGGTACTTGGGGGTAACGGTGGCGCAACTGCCGTAGTTGGCGATATTCCGGGCGGAAATCGTGTCCCCACTCGGAAACGCAATGAGCTTCATCAATGGCAAAGGCAGAAATCCCCACCTCTTGGTATACCTGGTGCAGAAAAGGGGCAAATCTTTCACTCAATAATCTTTCTGGAGCCACGTAGAGTAATTTAATCTTGCCACTGAGAATATCTTCTTGCCGCGATCGCTCTTCCGTAGAACTCAAAGTACTATTGAGAAAGGTAGCCCCAATGCCATTATCTTGCAGTGCAGTTACTTGGTCCTGCATTAAAGCGATGAGGGGGGACACTACTACGGTTAAACCCGGTTTGAGCAATGCTGGCAGTTGAAAGCAGAGGGATTTTCCCCCTCCAGTAGGCATGATAATCAATAAATCCCGATTCTGAAGTGTTTCCGTGATAATCTTATCCTGTCCCGGGCGAAAACTGTCGTAACCGAAGTAGTGTTTTAGGGCTTGTTCCAGAGATTGGAAGTTTTCCATGTTGCTTGATATTCTTGTTTTACCTATGATATGATATCATATAGATGTAATCTCGCGCAAAGGCGCAAAGGAAGATAAATCTATGACTACTACAGTTACTTTGGATTATAAACCTGTCATTAATACCAGCCAAGAGCTGTTCGAGAGAATTTGTCAAGAAAACCCGGAACTGAAGTTAGAACGTACCCAAACGGGAGAATTAGTGATTATGGCACCTACAGGGGGAGAAACGGGCAGACACAACGTGGAAATGAGCAGCCAATTTGTAGTTTGGAACAAACAGACTCAATTAGGAGTAGTCTTCGACTCTTCTACTGGATTTATCTTACCCAATGGTGCTAATCGTGCTCCTGATGTTGCTTGGTTAACAAAGTCTCGTTGGAATAATTTGACTGTAGCACAAAAAGAGAAATTTATTCCTCTTTGTCCAGATTTTGTTTTGGAATTACTTTCTCCTAGTGATAGTCTGAAAAGTACCCAAGCAAAAATGAGAGAATATAGGTTAAATGGCAGCCGTTTGGGGTGGTTAATTAACCGAAAACGCAGGGAGGTGGAAATTTACCGTCCCGGAAAACCAGTAGAAGTGGTACAATCTCCTCAATTCTTGTCAGGGGAGGATGTTTTACCTGGATTTATTTTGAATTTACAGGGAATTTAATCTCGCGCAAAGGCGCTGCATGCGCAAAGGAAGATGAATCTATGACTACTACAGTTACTTTGGATTATAAACCTGTCATTAATACCAGTCAAGAGCTGTTTGAGGGAATTTGTCAAGAAAACCCGGAACTTAGGTTAGAACGTACCCAAACGGGAGAATTAGTGATTATGGCACCTACAGGGGGAGAAACGGGAAGATACAACGCGGAAATGACCGTGCAATTTGGAATTTGGAACAAACAAACTCAATTGGGGGAAGTTTTCGACTCCTCTACTGGATTTATCCTACCCAATGGTGCTAATCGCGCTCCCGATGTTGCTTGGTTAACAAAATCTCGCTGGAATAGTTTAACTGTCGTACAAAAAGAGAAATTTATTCCTCTTTGTCCAGATTTTGTCCTGGAATTACTTTCTCCCAATGATAGCCTGAAAACTACTCAAGCTAAAATGAGAGAATACATGGAAAATGGTAGCCGTTTGGGGTGGTTAATTAACCGAAAACGAAAAGAAGTGGAAATTTACCGCCCCGGGAAACCAGTAGAAGTGGTACAATTTTCCCAATCCTTGTCAGGGGAGGATGTTTTACCTGGATTTATTTTGAATTTACAGGGAATTTAATCTCGCGCAAAGGCGCTGCATGCGCAAAGGAAGATGAATCTATGACTACTACAGTTACTTTGGATTATAAACCTGTCATTAATACCAGTCAAGAGCTGTTTGAGGGAATTTGTCAAGAAAACCCGGAACTTAGGTTAGAACGTACCCAAACGGGAGAATTAGTGATTATGGCACCTACAGGGGGAGAAACGGGAAGATACAACGCGGAAATGAACTTCCAATTTAAACTTTGGAACAAACAGGTTCAATTAGGAGTAGTTTTTGACTCCTCTACAGGATTTATTTTACCCAATGGTGCTAATCGCGCTCCCGATGTTGCTTGGTTAACAAAATCCCGCTGGAATAGTTTAACTACAGCACAAAAAGAGAAATTTATCCCCCTATGTCCAGATTTTGTCCTGGAATTACTTTCTCCCAATGATAGCCTGAAAACTACTCAAGCTAAAATGAGAGAATATATAGCAAATGGGAGCCGTTTGGGGTGGTTAATTAACCGAAAACGAAAAGAAGTGGAAATTTACCGCCCCGGGAAACCAGTAGAAGTGGTACAATTTTCCCAATCCTTATCAGGGGAGGATGTTTTACCTGGATTTACTTTGAATTTACAGGGAATTTAATCTCGCGCAAAGGAAGATAAAGATGAAATACGAACCTATTATTGGACTGGAAACCCACTGTCAACTGAATACGAAGACGAAAATATTTAGTTCCGTATCCACAGAATTTGGCGCACCTCCCAATACGAACATTTCGGAGATTTGTCTCGGTTATCCCGGGGTTTTACCGGTGCTGAATGAAAAAGTACTGGAATATGCGGTGAAAGCAGGAGTAGCGCTTAATTGTAAAATTGCTCCCTATAGCAAGTTCGATCGCAAGCAATATTTTTATCCCGATCTACCCAAAAACTATCAAATCTCTCAGTACGACTTACCTATCGCTGAACATGGTTGGTTGGAAATTGAATTGGGGACTAAAAAGAAGACTAACAAGAAAAGAATTGGTATTACTCGCTTGCATATGGAAGAGGATGCAGGTAAATTGGTTCATGCAGGGAGCGATCGCCTTGCAGGTTCCAGCTATTCCCTAGTAGACTTCAACCGAGCAGGAGTACCCCTGTTGGAAATAGTCTCGGAACCAGACATTCGTACAGGGGAAGAAGCAGCAGAATACGGACAAGAATTGCGCCGCATTGTCCGCTACCTGGGTATTAGCGACGGGAATATGCAAGAGGGATCTCTCCGCTGTGACGTGAATATCTCCGTTCGTCCTGTGGGACAAGAGAAATTCGGCGTTAAGGTGGAAATAAAGAATATGAACTCCTTCAGCGCTATTCAAAAAGCCATCGATTACGAAATTCAGCGGCAAATTGCAGCTTTGGAAGCTGGGGAACCTATAGTTCAGGAAACCCGTCTTTGGGAAGAAGGGAGTCAAAGGACTATTAGTATGCGCTCCAAAGAAGGTTCCAGCGATTATCGTTACTTCCCGGAACCAGATCTACCCCCGATTGAAGTATCACCAGAGCAATTAACAACTTGGAAGGACTCACTCCCAGAATTACCTGGTGTCAAGCGGGAACGGTACCAAAAGGAATACAGACTCTCTCCTTACGATGCACGGGTGTTAACAGATGACCGCAATGTGGCAGAATACTTTGAAACTACTGTTGCTGCTAATGCTAACCCGAAACAGGTAGCTAATTGGATCACCCAGGATATTGCGGCTTATCTGAATAACAACAAATTGAAAGTTACGGAAATCGCCCTGCAAGCTACTACCCTAGCTGAGTTAGTCAATTTGATTACTCAAGGGACTATTAGTGGGAAAATAGGGAAAGAAATTCTGCCGGAACTTTTAATTAAAGGTGGTTCGGCACGGGAATTGGTGGAAAGTAAAGGATTGGTGCAAATTTCTGACCCAGATACTTTAGGTAAAATTATCGATGAAGTGTTAGCAGCTCACCCTAAAGAATTGGAGAAGTATCGCAATGGGAAAACTAAATTGAAAGGTTTCTTTGTGGGACAAGTGATGAAGAAAACCAACGGGCGAGGGGATCCTAAGTTAACTAATCAACTTTTAGGAGAAAAGCTCGGGTAAAGTTTCACGCAGAGGCCCAGAGGCACAGAGAGAGTAGAGAGAGTATTACCATTAGGTTAGGAGAAATCTAGATAACATCCTTAAACATTTTACAAATCTTTGTTTACTTGTGGATCAAAGAAGCCTCCATAGGCTTCCATACCATGTTGACTGAGATCCAGTCCATGGATTTCTTCAGTACGGGAAACTCGAATGCCCATGGTGGTCTTAATCAGTAACCATACTATAAAGCTAAACAAAGTTGTGTAGCAACCAACAGCCATAATACCAATCAGTTGGGCAAAAAACTGCTGCAATCCGCCATTAAAAAACAACCCTGCTGCTGGACCGCCTCCAACTTCGTACCAAGAATAAACCCCAGGCCCAACACTAAACAATCCCACTGCTAAAGTGCCCCATATACCACAAACCAGATGAACCGAAATGGCTCCCACGGGATCATCAATTTTGAGTTGGTCGAGGGTTATCACCGAAAACACTACTATCACTCCGGCAACCAAACCAATAATCGCCGTACTGCCTAAATTCACATAGGCACAGGAGGCCGTTACTCCCACTAACCCTGCCAGCACCCCATTGATAATCATGGACAGATCCGGACTTTCTAAATAGACCCAAGAGGTTACTGTGGCACCGATAGCCCCCAAGGCAGCCCCTAAATTGGTGGTGAGAAAAATATGACTAATGGCAGCAGGATCCGCAGCCAGGGTGGAACCGGCATTGAAGCCAAACCAGCCCAACCACAAGATTAAACAGCCTAAGGTGGAAATGCTGAGGTTATGAGCGGGCATGACCAGACTGTTTGTACCTTGGTAGCGTCTATAGCGGGCACCAAGCAACAGGGTACCAACCAAGCCTGCCCAGCCCCCCACAGAATGAACTACAGTGGATCCAGCAAAATCCCAAAAACCCAGGTGGCTGAGCCAGCCGCCGCCCCAAACCCAATGGCCCACGACAGGGTAGCACAGCCCCACCAGCAAGAAACTAAACACAAAGAAGGATCCAAATTTAACCCGTTCTGCTATAGCACCGGAGACGATGGTGGCCGCTGTCCCCGCAAAGACCAATTGAAAGAAAAACTTCGCCTTGAGGGGAATACCTGCCCAACTCAAGGACTCAAATACTCCATTGTAGGCATCTCCTACCAAGGGACTGGTATCTGTTCCTTGCAGCAGGAAGCCACTGGTGCCAAAGAAGGGGGTGCCATTGCCAAACATGAGGCCAAAGCCAATTAACCAATAAGCCAAAGTAGCCAAGGCAAAGACAATCAGGTTTTTCGCCAGTAAGCTTACCGCATTCTTGCTACGGCAGAAACCTGTCTCCAACATACAAAAGCCCGCGTTCATAAAAAACACGAGCACTCCGGCAAACAGCACCCACAGGGTATCTACAATCACCTGGAATTCCTGAGTTGGGTCGAGGGCTGTTGGCGTTTGAGCGATCCCTGCCCCTGCCCCCAAAATGGCCATGGTACTCACAGCCAAGAGAACAGTACCGAAGCGAGTCCAAAATCTTTGGGGGAGACCTGGCTGACGGTTTGGGTTGAGAAAATTCTGTAGCGGCATAAATTCAATTTCCTGTGTGGATTGGTTTATTCACATAGTAGTGGTAAAGAAGTTAGAATACCGGATATTAATTCTATCACTCACAGTTTACCGTTTATGGTGTATATTTTCATACAAACAGGTTCAATCCTCATGGGTTATCATTGGAGATGTATATACCATAGCTTATTTTATTGACCTATGAGTAACTCTCAAAAACTGGTCTTGATGATTCAACCCATCAAACTGCAAGGCTTAATCTGGCAAGCAGTGCTTAAGTCTCAAGGCCTTGCTGTAATATGGGAAGCTATTGACTTTAATATTGAAGAAAATTTAGACCAGTTAGAAGCAGCAGGGCTGCCCTTACCCAATTTATTACTCATTGATGTGGTCCTTGAAAACTTTAACCCCTATGCTTTATGTCGTTTCTGCCGTAATCGCTATCGCCATGTCAAAATCATTCTCACCGATGGGCGACAGCGCGAAATTCACTCTTCACAACGGCAATGGGCAATTAATCAGGGTGCATCAGATTTCCTTCCCGGTTTTAGCCACAATAATTTATTTACCAGCGTTACTTCTGTCCTGAAGCAACTGCTACAGGTACTGGATAATCAAACCTTAGACAATGAGGCACTGATGGCTGTGCTGTCTTCCATTAAACAAAAGTTAGAAGCTCGTCAATCCACTGCTCAAGGACAATCCAAAGTTGCAGAAAAGTCTACTTCTGGCAATGAAAACGAAACAGGGAATTCACCTCAAAATGAAAACGACAAGTCTGGAAGTGAGAACAAAGAGAATCCTCCTCCGAAATTGCGCAGACGTTACCGAGGCTTAACTTATTGAGTTATGTCTCTTCTGGTAAAGTAACCAGTGGTTGGATGCTGGTCTTCCGGAAACGCCTTTATCGCAGGATGGAATCAGTGGTAATCTACTATATTAGATAGTAGGATGGGCAATAGTTACTTAGTCATTAGGTTAGGATAAATCTAGGAATTCCAGACTGATTTGGATCGCTAAATCGACTCTAGCCATTGTTGGCAATGATAACATCCCCAAACATTTAATCAATCTTTGTTGATCTAGAGAACGAATTTGATTGAGCAGAACAACCGAATCATTTCTCAAACCTCCTTCAGGAGCTTTAATCAGAACCTCTGTAGGATATAAAGGTTCTTCAAATTGGGACGTTATAGCCGCTACAATAATTATAGGACTATATTGGTTGGCAATATCATTTTGCAAGATTAAAGCAGGGCGCGTCTTCTTGATTTCCTGATAGAAGGGTCAAAATTCACCAAATATACTGAATTCCTTTCAGGTCATTCCTCTAATCCACTCCATTCAATAGCTAAAGCTAAATCCCTTTTGGCACGTTGAATAGCGCCTTCCTGGATGCTTTGCCGAAGATTTTCTCTTTGTTTATAAGGGAGATAAAACTCCACGGCTTCTTGAATCAATGCGTTGCGCACAGAAGAACCTTTTCCGAGAGTATCCATAAGCTGAATCGTCTCTTCTGGTAAAGTAACTTCAATTATCCTCGACTTTAGACTCTTGTTCATGATAACCTCCTATAATATACTTAGATAATAACCCGGAATTTTGAGGAAGTCCAATGGCAGACTGGCAGGTTATAGAAGGTGGTGTAACAGCACCAAGAGGCTATCAAGGAGCGGGAATTGCCGCAGGATTGAAACCATCCCAAGAACTAGATTTGGCCTTGATTTTCTCGGAGACAGAGGCGATCGCCGCCGGTGTCTTCACCACAAGTAAAGTGCGTGCTGCCTGCGTAGACTATTGCCGCCAACGACTCCAAGCTAAAAGGAGCGCTAGGGCTATCCTCTGTAATGCGGGTCAAGCCAATGCAGCCACAGGAGAACAAGGGTGGCAAGATGCCCTATCTTCAGCCCAGCTTTTAGGTAACTCCCTCAACATTCCTCCTGACACCATCCTCTTAGCTTCCACTGGAGTTATCGGGAAATCTATACCCATGGATAGGTTGGGTAAGGCTATACCCCAACTAACGGGAGCATTAACCCCAGATGGCTCCGATGCAGCAGCTAAAGCCATTCTCACCACAGATTTAGTCCCCAAATCCATTGCTCTAGAAACTATCATCGACAATCGTCCAGTACGCATGGGAGGTATTGCCAAGGGTTCCGGCATGATTCATCCCAATATGGCTACCATGTTAGCATTTATCACCTGTGATGCTGCGGTATCCACTTCCCTGTGGCAGGAAATGCTCACAGAAGCAGTGGGACATAGTTTCAATCAAGTTACCATAGATGGGGATACCAGCACTAACGATACAGTCATTGCTTTGGCCAATGGCCAATCTCGCACCAAAGCTATTACCACCCTTGAGAAGGATGGGGAGAAATTGGCAGCAATGCTAGTATCACTGTGTCAGTATTTAGCTAAAGCCATCGCGCGGGATGGAGAAGGAGCTACTTGTTTAATTGAAGTGCAAGTTTCCGGTGCCCCAGATCAAAAGGCAGCCCGTCAGGTAGCTAGAACCATAGCTGGCTCCTCCTTGGTGAAAGCAGCGATTTTCGGACGTGACCCCAACTGGGGCAGAATTGCCGCTGCTGCGGGACGAGCTGGGGTTCCTTTTCATCAGGATCAGTTGCGGATTCAATTGGGAGATTTCCTCTTAATGGAAAATGGCCAACCCTTACCTTTTGGGCGAGAGGGGGCGAGTAATTATCTCAAACTTGCTGCTGCTGGAGCCTATTTACAGGAGGATACGGTGTTAATCTCTGTTTGTATTGGTAATGGTGCTGGCACTGGGGTGGCTTGGGGCTGTGATTTGAGTTACGATTACGTCAAAATCAACGCCGAATACACTACATGACAGTGACCAGTTCATCAACAAAAAACTATTATATAAAGGTTGAGCAACCCAGAACCCAGTTTGTTATCGCGCCAAAGAGCTAGGGAATGTTTCGGCCAATAGAAATCAATCATCTTTATGACGAGAAAGATCCACGACGAGTTAGCGAAAAACTATCTCGAAACACTCTTACAGTCCTTTGGGGAAGTAACAACAGCAGTGAGAATCCGCTCGGAAGGACGGGAAATAGATGTTGTGTTCCAACCATCTGTTCCACTCCAAAATGTGGTAGATTTGGGATTGCTTTCCCGGATGATTGAAACTACAGTTATATTTGAGCCATTTCGCAACCCAGTAACAGGGGATGAAATAAGGGATTGCATTGTCAAATCCATTGAAATGCGACGAGAAAGAAAACGGGATGAGCGAAGGAAAGGGAGTCAGAAAACTACCACGTCAAAGGGCGGGGATATTCCTTTTTTATGGATTCTCACTCCCACCTTATCAACTAAAATTTTGAAGCAATTTGCAGCTCTGTTCCAAAAAAAGCTGGTACGATGGAATATATTTCTTCCCGGAGGGTTTTAGAGCAGCAATCACGGTTATTCACCAACTACCGCAACAGGAAGATACTCTTTGATTGCGACTGTTAGGAAGGGGAAAAGTACAGGAGCAAGCTATTGAGGAACTTCTGGGGTTATCCAGGAACAATCCTTTCCGAGATGGTACCCTAAAAGTATTTTACAGCCTCTTTAAAGATTTGGACGCAAATCAAACCAAAAATGAAGAAGATCAGGAGTTAGTCATGCGTTTATCACCACTTTATCTGGAAGACCGCGAAAAAGCCGTACAAGAAGGGATTCAGCAGGGGATTCAGCAAGGAATGCAGCAAGGAATGCAGCAAGGAATGCAGCAGGGGGTTCAAGCGCTCCTGGAAACCGTGCTCAAAAATAGTTTTGGTTCGTTAGATTCAGAACTGGAAAGGGCGATCGCCCTCATGTCACAATTACCACGAGAAGAGTTAGCCTCTTTATTACTTCAATTATCTAGTTTATCCCGTCAAGAACTTCTGGAACGTTTCGGCAAATAGAAATCAATCAGTAGGCTTGTGGTATAATAAATTGTCATTAAGCAACCCAAAGGTGTTGGGCAAAGCGAATAGCGAAGAGAGCGAGGAGGAGGGAGGAAAATCCCCATAAGGGGTATCGCCAACGAGGATGGTTTTGCAGCACAAAACCGAGGGCGATGGCTACAGAAACAATACCATAGACGTGACGTTCTGCGGATATGGTTCTGCCAGGACTCAAGATAATCACCATGCTAAAAAGACCGTAAAGCCAAGGAAGAGAACCCATTATCTTCCGGGAATGCCACAATAAGAAAATACCGCCGCCAACCATGACAGTATTGATAAAAGGATCCCCTGCTAAAATCCAGAGTATCATGAATAAAGTGCAAAAGCCATAGTCCGTTTTGACTCTACCCAGCTTTCCTCGCCATCGCCACAAGCAATAGCCTATGGCGCAAATGAGGCAAAATAAGGGAAGATGCCATTTTTCCCAACCAATGGCAATTTGTGACAGCATTTTCAACCAACCCTGTCCCCAAAAAGCTTGTTCCGGTTGCCATGCTTTTTGGACTAAGATAAATGCCAGGGGTTCGCCAAACTGGAACCAGCAATATAAACTGTAAAGCAGCACTCCTGTTCCTGTGAGCAAACCACTAATATAAGCAATAGTACCACGCCTCTGGAGGAAAGCTATCATTAAAAATGCGGGTATGAGAGCTAACCCAGGAGCCCGAGTGGCTGTAGCTAATGCTCCCCACAATGCCGCCCAAAAATATTGCTTGTTATCGAAGGTGTAAAGAGCAGCGGTGCTCCATAATAAAAACAACCCTTCTGTATAAATAACAGTACCGAAGAGAGAAAAAGGACACCAAGCTAAAACAGCAGTTGCCCAGCGAGCAGCACTGATACCGTGACGTTTTTCTACCCAAGTAAAGAGTACTATTAATGCCCCGAGAAAGGCTAGGTTACTGAGGAGAGTGTCTGCTACTTCAAAGAGCAATCCCAGATTCATTAATGCCCTTATAGCGAGGGGAAATAAGGGAAAAAAGGCTACATTATCCCCAAAACTACCCTTCTGGATATCATAGCCTGTAGTGGCTATTTGCTGGTAATGTAAGCTATCCCAAGCCGAAAATACTCCCCAACTAAATTCAGCTTGAACGCCCCCCCGGCATCGCGGATGGCGGGGGGCAGGTAGTAAGGGAGCGCACCGCGAAGCGGATCCCTGCGGGATCGCCAACATGGCAATAATAATTACCAGACGACTTCCCACATCATAGTCAGGTAAAGAATGTGTTTTTTGAACATTGTTCTCGACCTAGGGTGGACAAAATCTATATTATCAATATTTGAGCAAGTGAGATGCTTCTAAGAATTGCGGCTCAATTTTGCGTTCCCGTGGAAGATAGATAGCAACTGAGATTCCTATCTCATGCAAGGAGCGACACATTACTGGTCCTACCGTAGACCAGTCCAAGTTGCCCAATCCACAACCTAAAGCTGGCATTGCTAAAGACTGGATTCCCTCTTGTTCAAAGTTCGTTCTCAGCCAATCCAATCCCTCTTTAATATCATTTAGACGGGAATTATCTCGCCATTTTCTCTTGGTGGCGAAGAGCAAGAACCACTTGATGGAATTGGGAGTTGAAAGAGGACGACTAAGGTCTGCCAGTTCTTCATCCAAGGAAGCTTCCCGTTTATAAACATAGGGTTTGGTTGCAGTAATTTGTTTATTTCGACAGGCATCTTGATAGACAACGTATACATCAGGAAATTGATACTTTGCCCTAGAAGCTAACCCGCGCCCCATTATGCCTTGAAGATTGACGCTAATGGTTAAAGTCTGCATATTAGAGAAAAACATATCCCCATCTATCAGGGAGATATTGGTTCCAATGCGAGTAGAAAATCGGGGCTGAAAGAACATATGAGATTCAGGAATTACGGAGATTTTCACTGGACTAATAATTGACTTAACTCGCTCCCTGGTTGTGTCATCGGCGACATAGATTGAATGGATCAGTTCTGGTTTGACCCGCTCCCGAATCAAGCATTCAGCCATAATCTTTATTTTTGAGCCGTCAAAAGAATTCCAGCAATCATTTTGAATGACTTTCCATTGCGCTTTAATTACTTCCAAACCTTTTGAATAAGAAAAAAATTGAGTTGAAGCATTTGCTGCATTGCCATCGGTAATCAGAACATCTTTTTTCTCCAGAATCGATGGTTTTACTCCAAGAATGGCAATATCTTTCTTATTCTTTTCATGAATCACTCGATACATCATGGGATTACGGGGCTGAAAATATAAGTTGGCATACTCCCACAAACTATCATGGTTAGGTGTAGTCTTTCTCTGGCGCATATTGACGATATCACTATCATAGATGGGGGTAAAAGAAACTTTCTGCTCTTCAACTTGTTGATGGGATAAAATTCCTTGTTCAAGAATGGAAGGTAAATTCTCGATATGGGTGATATAGTAGAGGCTTTTGATAAATTGTTGTTTCATAATAAGGAAAGAAAATGAAGATAAGTTTCACGCAGAGGCACAGGTAGCCGCTCGGAGACTCGCTCCAGCGCAGAGAGGAGGAAGAGTTTAATTGCATTAGTCGTAGTATAATAGATGCCCTTTTTTTAAGGTGTAATAATTAAACCAGTTTCATTCATTATCCCTCTTCCTACCCCCTTTGCGCGAAACCTTCTTATATTGGCCAGGTGTGCATTGCCCACCCTACGGGAGCTATTTTAGCCTTTAGATCCTTGCAAACGATTGGTATATTCCTGCAAATCAACTACCACCTTATTAGATAGCAAATAAGCTCCCAACAAATTGGGAAAAGCCATAAAGAAGAACATACCATCGCTGAAATCGATAACTGCTTTCGGGTTGGCAACGGAACCAATGAAGATGGCCATCAAGAACAAGACTTTGTAAACAATCGCACTACCTTCCCCGAAGGTTGCACCGAAGAGATAATCCCAACATTTTTCCCCATAGTAACTCCAGGATATCATGGTGGAAATGGCAAAGAAGAAAACGGAAAGGGCTAGGAGAATGGGAAACCAGTCGATTACCAATCCATAAGCTTGAGAAGTTAGGTCTGCACCATTAAGTTCTTTTGGTGCATTTTGATACACTCCAGTAATCACAATTACCAAAGCAGTCATATTACAAACAATCACCGTATCGATAAAGGGTTCCAGGAGAGCCACCAAACCCTCTTTAATGGGTTCATCGGTTCGGGCTGCTGAGTGAGCGATGGCTGCTGAACCAATTCCTGCTTCGTTGGAGAAGGTAGAGCGCCGCAAACCCTGAACCATGACCCCAATAATGCCCCCCTCCACTGCTTCTGGGGAGAAAGCTCCCATGAAAATAGTCCCAATGGCCCCAGGAAGAGCAGTAACATTAGTTAAAATAATCCAGAGAGAAGCCAGAACATAGAGGACACACATTACAGGCACAATAGTTCCAGCCACCTTACCAATTCTGCGGATACCGCCAATAATCACCGTTCCCACCAAAAAAGCGAGAATGAGACCATAGAGCCAACCTCGCCCTGCAAATAAAGGTATCACCCGAGCTACCGCTCCAAAAGACTGGTTGGCTTGAAACATATTACCACCCCCAAAGGCTCCGAAAATGCAGAAGATAGAGAAGAGGATAGCCAGAACCCGACCAAGTTGCCCCAGACCTATTTCTGCCAAACCCCGAGAGAGAAAATACATCGGTCCCCCGGAAATGCTACCATCTTCCTTAACAATGCGATATTTTTGTCCCAGGGTACACTCCACAAACTTACTGGTCATTCCCAATAAGCCACCCAGAGTCATCCAAACTGTAGCACCTGGTCCCCCTACGGTGATGGCGATCGCCACTCCCGCAATATTTCCCAGCCCCACCGTGGCTGAGAGAGCTGCTGCCAGGGCTTGGAAATGGGATACTTCCCCTGGTGCATTGGGATCGTCGTGTTTCCCCCGCACCAGTTCCACAGCATGTCCCAACATGCGGAAATTGACAAACTTCATCTGGATGGTGAAAAATATGGCTGCCAAGAGCAACCACAGTACAATGAGGGGAAAACCACCGATACTAAAAAAGAGAACGGCAAAGACAGCTTTCGCTAATTGAGAAAAAACAGCGTCGATACCATTTAAGAAAGCATTCCCCTGCTCCCCCTCTGTCGCCAACACAATAGTGGGTAGAGAGCAAAAAAGGAGAACGTATAACCAAAGTCGCTTCATAGAGTGCCTCATAATCAATTCAGCAACATCTTACCACATCCCCAGAAGTCCCACACCTATTCTAATGGCATTTCTTCTCCTTGAGGGTTTAAAGTCCAGAGATTTCACTTTCTCTTTGTTTCTTTTCCCTTCGTTCTTCACAATCCATAAAAAAAGCTACTGCTTCTAAAATAGGCAACTTATCAGCTAAAGTTTCAGTAACCAACTCGTCAAGGCTAATTTCTTGCTTTGCAGCATACTGCTCAAATCCCTCTTTTAAATATTTAGGAATACGAAGAGTGCATGTACATAATTCTAACTCGTCCATTTTTTGATACTCCACAGTTTTTGATTAGAGTCGAGAGAAGTGTTACCACATGCTGAGTCGTTAACTCACCATGTACGGGTATCAAAGTGACCCCATTTCCACTAGCCATAAATTCAGCGATCGCCATAGCCATATTTCCTTTCTACATTGCCTGTCTGCTACTTGGTATTGTACCTGACAGGGGTATTCTTATTTCGATATGGCAATAAAATCTCCCGAGCCGCATGATAAGATATTATGTGATACGATATCGCAATGTTGCGCCCCTCTGCCCTCTTAAAAATGACACCGTCCGCACTCCTGGAAGAACTAAAACCACTCTCCCACGATGGTTGTATGTATCGGTGGAAATAGGTCGTCTGACAAGAAATAACCCCAGCATTGCCTCCACTTTAGATATAATGGCAGAAATAGTAATTAATACTCATTGTTAAAATGCCAATAATCTGGGTTTACTAAACTAAAGAGTGTGGCGATAACCAAGCCATAAAATCCAACAAATACACGAGGTAGCATATGCAGAAAATTCAACGGCATCTCAAATTCCTAGTAGCAGTCATGGTATGCACCTTGATGCTCTGGAACCCCATCGCCAACGCTTGTACCGGGATTATGCTCCACAATAAAGACGGCACGACTGTGCATGGCCGCACCGGCGAATTCGGGTACTTCCTGGATACTGATGTTGCGGTTGTTCCAAGGAACTACGAATTCACTGGCGAAACGCCGGAAGGCGACGGACTCAAGTTTAAAACCAAGTACGCTTCGGTGGGCGTGATTGCATTTGACGTACTGGGTTATTTGGACGGCATGAATGAAGAAGGTCTGGGATTCGGAGCATTCTGGTTCCCCACATTCGCAGAATACGCAACCCTTACCCCTGAGAATATCAAAAAGGCAGTGTCCCCGTCACAGTTTGGCAACTGGATATTGGGCCAATTTTCCAACATTGATGAAGTAAAAGCTGCCATCGAAAATGGCGACATAGTCATTTCGCCTACTCCGGCAGAAGGATTCGGTGAAGATCCTCCTCCATTTCACTATGTCGTCTACGACAAGTCTTGCAACGGTCTGCCTGCCGACAATACAACTGAAACGTGTATCAACAGTATCGTCATTGAGCCCCTAAATGGGGAATTAGTTGTGCACGACAATCCACTAGGTGTGATGACCAATTCGCCGACTTTCGATTGGCATATGACCAATCTGCGCAACTATATTACCCTCGATCCCCGAAACGTTCCGTCGATTACCGTTAATAATCAGGTGTTCGAGCAATTGGGACAGGGCAACGGAATGCTGGGTTTGCCCGGTGATATTACGCCACCTTCCCGTTTCACCAGGGCAGCAGTCTTTAGTGCAACTGCGGTGCCCTCCGAGAACGCCGATGACGGTATTAAGCAGGTATTTCATATCCTCAACAATTTCGACATTCCAGTAGGTGTTGCCCGGGAAGTAAACGAAGAAACCGGTCAGTTGCTAACGAACTACACCATCATAACCGGAGCGAGGGATCCACAGAATTTGCGCTACTACTACAAGACTTATGAGGACCAGACTCTTCGAATGGTAGACCTGAATAAGTTCGACATGGATGCCCAGGTGGTCAAACAGCTCAAGACAGATACTGACCAACCCATTGTAGACATGAGTGATAAGCTCAAGGAAAGATAGGTACCAAGCAAATAACAGAGACAGTGCGATTTTAATCGCCGTAAGTTGGGTTAGTGGCGCTAACTTTTGGGTACAATCTCACAATTTATGCTCCACTTAACCCAACATTTATAAACCAAAGACTCTCGTATATTTTCGAGAACATATGCGCAAAGGGGAAGAATTTAGCTATGATATTGATAAGGAAGAAATGGGGAATCCTTAATTAACCGAGATAATCGCCGCTGGCCCAGACTTTAACAATTAATACTTAATAATGTTTGAATATAGGTTTTTACTTCAAGCCATAAATTTTTTATTTATAAAAAATTTACTATATATAGCGACGGCTGCCTCTCTCCTCTGTGGTGGCCCAGCTTATGGTCTACGAAGCATAGTAAACAGACGTAACAATAGCTTTATTTCGTTAGTTCAAGGTGAGATTCTTCAGCAAAATTTAGTAAGCTTAAACTATCCATTTGACTCTGTAGCCCCCTTAGGCGAAGAGGCACTCACAAGTAACTTGGAATGGAGAGTTAGGGGGACATTGAGTGAAGGAATGAGAGTCAATCCAGTCTTAATTTTTGATTTTGGAACAAACAACATCAACATCGACAGAATATACATTTGGAATGGTTTGGGGAATGCCGGCCTAAATGATTTTGCCTTATTCGCCGATGACAATCTTAATCTTAATGATGGCTTTACTACTCTAGGAACATACAACGTAACTCAACAAGCTGAAACTATTTCAAGCTTACAACCAGAGGTGTTCAATTTCGAGGATACTAGATCTAAATATCGATATTTTTACCTAAGCATTAACAGTAATCATGGTAATCCCGACTACACAGCTCTTCACGAAATAGCCTTTGAACAAGTACCTTTTGAATTTAGTCTCATACCAGGAATTGCTTTCATACTAGGAGCAGGAGGTATCAACTACTTCCAGAGGAAAGGAAAAAAGGGCCAAAAATGATGATGGACTGCAAGAGCACTAATCTAATGAGAAAGTGACAAATGTTTCCTTACAAGCACCAAAAGATGTCTCCGTGGATTCAGCCTACCCCTACTCACCATTTTTCCACTGTGGGTTTATAGAACCAACTTTCCAGCTTTGCTTCATCAACATACCCTTTCAATTCCGGATCGGGCCAAATATGCAGCTTATCAAGGATACCCAGCTCTTGAGCAGCAGTTTCCATATCTTCCCATTGTCGCACAAAAGATTCTGCCCAGGATTTCTTAGTCATTATTTCCCGGGTAAAATCCAAACCAGCAGCTATCATCCTTTTCCCATTACTACCACGGGCATTAATGGGTTCCCAAAAGATAACCTCTGGTGATAACTGACAAATTTTCTCCAAATGTGCTTTCAAATCATCTTTAGTCATAGTGGGAGGTGTAGGTGCCATGGCTATATACAATCTGCACCCCGCTTTATAACCCTTGAGTAAAGCTTGATAACGTTTTGTGGGTGGTGGTGCTTGGGGTTCAATTTGATAACTGGAGCGATCGTCTAAATTAGGCAAACTCATGCCCACAATAACGTTGTCGCACTTGAGAACATCCAAATCCTTCACCCACGATAACCCACGAGTCAGAATTCTCACTTTTTTCTTGTGGTTGGTCAGAATTTCCACAATTTTGCGAGTGATACGAGCAGTCTCTTGATTTTGATAAGGATCAGTACCGGAACAGAGTAAAACCACCCCTCTACCTGCTTCTGTCTCCACCCAAGTTCTTTTTCGTTCCAGGATTGTTGCCAATTTTTCGGGAATTTCTTCGCGGACAAAGAGGTATTTTCCCCAGTCCATTTGCGGATTATTTACTCCTTTATCCTTTAATTGCCCTTGTTTGGTCCGAATTGCCGGAGTAGAAGGAACGTAACAAAATGTGCATCCATGTAGGCAGCCAGATGCTACGTTGATGACATAATCACACAAGCCTTTTTTCCTTAAAGCACTTCTTTGGAGGGGATTAACTATTTGCTCTGTACCTTTAACAATAGACATGGATGAAACCTCCCTGGGATTTTATTCCCCAATCAAAAAAGACGTAATTGCTTATAATCTGGTAGTTTAATTATATCATTATTTTGTAAATTTTCTGCTTCGGTTCTTTTTCCTTTTCTTACAACCCATATTTCACCGCTCTCCCTTAATCTCTTGATACATTGCTCGTAATGTTCTACACTAGCAGGGTTTAGCTCCATAGTTTTATCACGCAGTTCTTTGTATGTAATACCATCTTCATCAATTAAGTGGCGCAATTGTTCCTCTAACTTCTCTAAGCAGTATTCATCGTTATCCTGAGTAATGTCGAATTTGAGAGTCATTTGATTTTCTTCATAAAAATTAACGGTCTTAAAACCATAACCATGAACTTCAAAATAATATTGTGATTGTAAATTATTGATTTGCCAAAAACTTTCTTTCATGACTTCTAGAGCGCGATGGTTTTTGGACATGTGAATTAAATAATAAAGCGCCCTGTAGTCATATTTATTCCCAATCATTGAGAAAGTAATGACTCGCTTTGCATTACCTTTGTCTCTAAATAAACGCATAGATTCATTTCTCAGGTAACATTGTCGAGGGATTTCATTCAAACCATTTAATTCGTCTAAGTTATAGTAACCATCTGCTTCTAGCACATCTTGAAATGCAGATTGCAGCTTTCCATATCTTTCCTTGACAAACCTCCAAATCCAGTCTATCATAAATGTATACAATATTTCCACTTTACGCAGAGAGTTGATTTTTCTAATGCTCGCCATGGAAACATCTGTCCAACCAAATGGATCTAAGAGAAAAAACACATGTCCTTTCCGCTTTTTTGCTACATTAATACAATAATCTACCCTATCTTCAAATTTACCTTGTCGAAATTCACACCTTTCCGAGAGACAGCCCTTTTCACCTGGTAATTTATGCTCTTTTTCATCCGTCAACTCTTCCAAACCAGCTTGCGCCATGGCATAATCTTGAAGACAATTTAAATGTTTGTGTTTCTCGTCGATGAAAATAAATTGCACATCTAAGGGATAAGCTCTCTTTGCCTGGCGATATCCTTCGCGAACGGCTTTAATCATTCTCAGAGGAGAACCTTCCCACAAAGAATCCCCATGGCGATACATTCCCCCGCCGGAAAATCCATCAATAAAGGTAAATTTGGTAACTCCATATTTACCCGTACCGTAAAGAGTTCTAATGAGATTAGTAATATATTCCTGGATAATTTGGTGTTTTGCTTGAGTATGAGGCTCTATATTGGGCAAATCATTGCCATCATCACTCCATTTTGCTTTGTTGCTACTCATGTAAATCCTCCTGGGAGCAAAATTAGCAATATTATAACAGAAAACAACCAAGAATGTTAAGCTTGAAAGAAGAATAACTGTTATAAAGCCTTTAATATAGAGAAATGTCGCCGATGGCTTTGTTGAGTTTTGTCCCTCAACCCAACCTACTAGCTCTCAATATAGAGAAAAGCTAAAAGCAGAAGAACCCTCCCGTAGCGTAAACTTACCATTATTGAAAAAAAATTTGAGATTAGCTTATGAACAGCACCGAACTTTGGGAAAGATACCAGCACTGGCTATATTACAACGAGGAACTAGAATTCTACCTAGATGTGAGCCGTATGAGGTTTGACGCTGGTTTCGTACATTCCATGAAACCAAAATTGCAGAAAGCCTTCCAAGATATGGCAGCCTTAGAAAGAGGGGCGATCGCCAACCCAGATGAAAACCGCATGGTGGGTCATTACTGGCTGCGGAACCCTGACTTGGCACCCACAGAGGAAATAAAACAAGACATCCTGGAAACCCTCCAACAAATCGAAACCTTTACTCAAAAAGTCCACAGGGGCGAAATTTATCCCCCCGGTGCCAGCAAGTTTACCGATATCCTCTCTATTGGTATTGGTGGTTCAGCCCTCGGTCCCCAATTTGTAGCCGCAGCCTTAGCTCCCCAGAACCCTCCCCTAGCCCTTCATTTCATCGACAATACAGATCCCACAGGCATCGACAAAACCCTGGCTAACCTAGGCTCACGTCTCAATACCACCCTGGTGTTAGTCATCTCCAAGTCTGGGGGCACCCCAGAAACCCGCAATGGCATGGTGGAGGTGAAAACGGCCTTCCAAAACCGGAACCTAGACTTTGCAGCCCATACCGTAGCCATTACGGGAAAAGGGAGTAAATTAGAAAACATAGCCAAATCAGAAGGTTGGATAACCACCTTTCCCATGCACGACTGGGTGGGAGGGCGCACCTCGGAAATGTCAGCGGTGGGGTTAGTAGCAGCAGCTTTACAAGGAATAGACATCCGCGCCATGGTTACAGGGGCGAAAATCATGGATAACGCCACCAGGATACCAGAGCTGAAAAACAATCCCGCCGCCCTGTTAGCCCTAGCTTGGTATTTTGCAGGCAATGGTAAAGGGGAAAAGGATATGGTAGTCTTGCCCTATAAAGATAGTTTGCTCCTCTTCAGTCGCTATCTCCAGCAGCTCGTCATGGAATCTTTGGGGAAAGAAAAAGACTTGGATGGCAATACGGTATATCAAGGTATTGCCGTCTACGGCAACAAAGGCTCCACGGATCAACACGCCTATGTTCAGCAGTTAAGGGAAGGAGTGCCCAACTTCTTCGCCACCTTCATTGAAGTGTTGCGGGATCGCCAGGGAGACTCCCCAGAAGTAGAACCAGGAGTTACCGCAGGAGATTACCTCTCTGGTTTATTACAGGGAACTCGTCAAGCACTGTATGAAAATCAGCGAGATTCCATTACCGTTACCATTAAGGAAGTGAATCCTTATACCGTGGGCTCTTTAATTGCCCTTTACGAAAGGGCGGTGGGTTTTTATGCTACCCTGGTGAATATCAATGCTTACCATCAACCGGGAGTAGAAGCAGGGAAAAAAGCTGCTGCGTCTGTGTTGGCTCTGCAAAATCGAGTGATGCAGGTGCTAACTTCAGCCAAAGTTCCCCTATCCTTGTCCGAGTTAGCAGCAAAAGCGGAGAGTTCCGACCAAATCGAAGCAATTTACAAAATTGTGCGCCATTTGCATAATAATGGACGGGGGGTAATTCTGGAAGGAAATCCTGGTAACCCTGCCAGTTTAAGGATTTCTCGGCTTAATTAGAGGCGTGGTGGGTGGTGGGTCATGATTCCACTCGCTGTCGTGGAGAAAATGACCAATCACCCACTACCAAAAGACAAAATATGATACTTAAATAAAGACTGAATATCTAAATATATGTCCCTATTAATCCTGATTGCCGACGACGACCCAGGAATTCGATTAACCCTCAGCGATTACTTGGAAATCTCTGGTTATTCAGTCATCACTGCAAATAATGGTACTGAGGCTTTAAATTTACTGGAGACTTACCACCCTCACCTCCTAATTTCCGACATCAAAATGCCGGGAAAAGACGGATACAATCTGGTGCAACAAATACGCCTTCGTCCCGAATTCCGTCTCTTACCAGTAATTTTCTTGACCCAACGGGATAGTACCTCCGAAAGAATTCGGGGCTATCAAGTAGGTTGCGATATTTATCTACCCAAACCATTTGAAATGGAGGAACTGGGAGCAATTATTCGCAATCTCCTGGAGCGCTCCCAGGCAATGCAATCTGAGATTCGCTTTTTGCCAGACCAGTCTACTAACGTAATAGAGTCACAAGAACCACAATTACCTCTTTCCCTTCACCTGACTAATAGGGAAAAAGAAGTTTTAGCCTGGTTGGTACGGGGTCTTTCCAATGTTGAAATTGGACAGCAATTACATTTGAGTCATCGAACAATTGAAAAGCATGTCAGCAACCTACTCAGAAAAACAGAAACGGGCAACCGCATTGAATTAGTCCGCTTTGCCCTAGAAAATAATCTATATTCTTAAGATTACCCCTCCCAATGGAATACTATAGATAGGGAGTTGCTCAAAAGAGGTAAGGATCCAGAAAGCCAAGTGGATTTACTCTTCTTATTCCCAAGACCTTCCTTGACTACTATATATAAAGAGAGTGCAATATTTAACCTTTTCAAACCTATCCATCGCTTAAAAAATCTGAGATTAGTATGGCATCATCATCTCAAGGGAATTTATAATGGCTCCAAGTAAGCATATTACGAGCTGTTTTTTCAAGGCTTTTGACTCGTTCTCATAGCTCCATCATAGCCTAGATTCAAGCCGATAGCTATGGTAACGACCTCTTTCGTTACAAATCTATAAAATATTATCCCTACCATTACACCCCTCACTACAACCAGCTTTTGAGACGACTAGCAACTTGGGGACGACGCAATTTGCGCATGGCAGTGGTTTGAATCTGACGTACTCGTTCCTGGGAAAGATTTAACATACTCCCCACTTCGTGGAGGGTCAAAGTGTTACTAGTACCCAAACCATAGCGCAAAGAAATCACATCTTTTTCTCGTTTCGTAAGTACGTCCCTTAACACCTCCCCAATTTCTTGCCGCATTGTTGCTTCATTCATTTGCTCTTCTGGAGTCGCCAGTTCAGTATCTTCGAGCAAATCCACCAATTCCGTGTCTTCTCCCTTTCCTACCCTATGGTTGAGAGAAAGGGATTGGTATTGCAATTGAAATAACTGCCGTAAGTGGGTAGAATCAGTCTCCAATTCCAGAGTCAATTCCTCTTCATTGGGATTACGCTGGAGTTGTTGCCTCATTTGGCGCTGGACTTTTTTCAGTTTGTTCAGTTTTTCGACAATATGAATCGGTAAGCGAATGGTACGAGCATCGTTGGCGATGGTGCGGGTAATGGCTTGACGAATCCACCAATAAGCATAGGTGGAGAACTTACACCTTTTCTCGGGGTCAAATTTTTCTGCGGCGCGATTTAAGCCGATGGCCCCTTCTTGAATCAAATCTAAGAAAGGAACCCCTCGGTTGAGGTACCGTTTGGCAATAGAAACCACTAACCTTAGGTTAGAGCGAATCATTTTCCGTTTCGCCACCCGACCGCGATAGAGCTGATTTTCCAGCTGACGAGAGCTTGTCAACTCCATAGCTGCTGCTAATTCTACCTTTGTTGGCTCTCGAGACAATTCTTCTTTCAGTTCCCGTTGTTTTTCTTCTGCGGCTACCAAAAACTTGACGTCATGAGCTAATTGGATTTCCTCTTCTGCTGAAAGCAGGGGATAACGAGTCATTTCTTTAAAGAAAGCGCCGATAGTATCGTCACCCTTTTTTCTACCGTATCCCGAGGGGGGAGGAAGGTTAAGCTTATTGTCTTGTTCTGTATTCGTGATGTTCATGAGCAACTCCCTTCGTTGGAAACCCCGCATCTAGCGACGCATTCGTGGGTGTCGTGACTCAAAAAACGTAGTCGCTCGTTGCGACTTAGACTGGTCAGCTACCTAAAGATTTGAGGCTCTCCAGCAACGGAAGCTCATTACGCGGGGTGCTGACATCTAAGGTATTAGGTGAGATTTTCACTACTATTGGTTTAGCATATTTGGAGATATTGTGTGCTGTCCCCTGAGAATAACCTGCAAGTTGTAACAACGATTACTATTATTATATTATGTTTAATACTCATTCTGGTCTCTTATTAGCAGAACCGAATTCATCTTACCAATCCCAAAAGCCTCAAGGAAAGTGGATCGAGGTCTTGGTAGATTGTCCCAGCGCTAAGCAAAAGATATATACTTATAGTTTGGGGCCGGATTTAGCAGTAAAGTCAGGGGATATTGTCAGTGTACCCTTTGGTTCCCAGCAAATGGGAGGAATTGTGATTCGGCTCTATGATTCACCTCCAGAAGACTTAGAACCAGAGAAGATTAAAGAGGTTGAGGATATAATCGCTACTGGATTTTTTTCTCCTTCTTATTGGCAATTATTTGAACAAGTAGCCAAATATTATTATACCCAACTCTTCACCGCAATCAAAGTTGCATTACCCCCAGGTTTGTTGGGGCGATCTCAACGTCGTATTCGTTTGAACAGTAAAGCACTCCCCCCCGGAGCAGAACATTTTTGCTCCCCCACAGCCACCAAAATACTCAAACTACTCCAATCTTCCCCTAACAAAGATTACAGCACTCAATATATTCATAGACAAATTCGGGGAGCTACTCTCCCCCTGCAAGAGTTACTCAAAAGAGGTTGGGTGGAAAGTTATCTAGCACCCCCAAAAACCGCCCGTCCGAAGTTACAAAAGGTAGTCACTTTAGTAGTTGACAATTTACCCCCAGACTTAACTAAGCGACAGGAGGAGATTATCGCTGTACTCCGCTCTTTTGGAGGAGAATTAGGGCTCAATCAATTACTGGTGTTAGCTGGCACTACTGGAAAAACAGTAGAAACCTTAGAAAGAAAAGGCTGTGTAGTCATAGAAGAGAGAGAGGTAATGCGTCTGGAGCGAGAAGGAACCTACTCTCAAGACATGGCTAAAGAACTAACTAGCTATCAGAAATCAGCAGTAAAGGTTATCGCCCAATGTGAAGGAAATGCCCAAATATTATTGCACGGAGTGACGGGTTCCGGGAAAACAGAAGTATATTTACAAGCCATCGCCCCCATTTTAGCAGGAGGAAAATCAGCTTTAGTGCTAGTGCCGGAAATTGGTTTGACACCCCAACTTACAGATCGTTTCCGGGCCCGTTTTGGGGAAAAAGTTTTCGTCTATCACAGCGCTCTCTCCTCTGGGGAACGTTACGATACTTGGCGCGCTATGCTGACAGGAGAGTCTCAAGTAGTAATTGGCACTCGCTCTGCCGTCTTCGCGCCCCTACCTAAACTGGGTTTAATCGTTCTTGATGAAGAACACGATTCCAGTTTCAAACAAAATGAACCCCAACCTACATACCACGCCCGTACCATCGCCCAATGGCGTTCAGAACAGGAAAACTGTCCTTTAATCCTCGGTTCCGCTACCCCTTCTTCAGAAAGTTGGGTAACAGCGAAAAATACTCAAGGAAAAACCCCATCCTACTACCTATCCTTACCAGAGAGAATCCAATGTCGCCCTTTCCCAACCGTTAAAATTGTGGATATGCGGCGGGAATTAGAAAGAGGCAATCGCTCAATTTTTAGCAGTCACCTAGCCAATGCCCTGGAACAAATGCACAATCTTGGGCAACAAGGTATACTTTTTATCCCTCGACGGGGACACAGTACTTTTGTCTCCTGTCGCAGTTGCGGTTACGTTATCGAATGTGCTCACTGCGATGTTTCCCTATCCTATCACTATGGGAGTGAGGGAAATAAAGGACTGTTGCGCTGCCATTATTGTAACTACGAGCAAAGACAGCCCAAAGATTGTCCTGAGTGCGGTTCTCCCTATTTAAAATACTTTGGTACCGGGACTCAGCGGGTAGTAAAAGAATTAGAGCGGCAATTTCCTAAATTGAGAGCCATTCGTTTCGATAGGGATACCACCCGCACCAAGGGAGCCCACCGCATGTTATTGACCAGTTTTGCCCAGGGAGAGGCAGATTTGTTGGTGGGAACGCAAATGCTCACCAAAGGACTGGATTTGCCCCAATTGACTTTAGTGGGGGTAGTGGCAGCTGACGGACTGTTACACAGAGCCGATTATCGCGCTTCGGAAAGAGCTTTTCAAACCTTGACCCAGGTAGCAGGTCGTGCGGGAAGAGGGGACGACCCTGGAAGAGTAATTATCCAAACTTATTCTCCAGAGCATCCAGCCTTACAAGCAGTGGTGCATGGGGATTATGAAAGCTTTATGGCAGCAGAATTGGCGTCAAGGGCAGAATTGGGTTATCCTCCCTACGGGCGTTTAATTTTACTGCGACTGAGTGGTTTGGATGGAGAGGAGGTGCAGCAAACAGCAGAAGTGCTGGCAGATGCTTGTCAGAATCTCTCATCCCCCTCTTGGGAAATTCTAGGACCAGCACCAGCTAACGTCATGCGAGTTGCCCGTCGCTACCGTTGGCAAATTTTACTTAAGTTTCCCAAGGAAGCTGCTGCTACATTACCTGATTTGACTCGGCTTCGGACTTTCCTGCCCAAGTCAGTTACCATGACCATTGATGTTGACCCCCTCAGTATAGATTAATGTTATGGTAATGATTAGTTTATGAGTTCAGTGGGAATATGCCCTAGGTATTGCAGCTAGAGAGAGGGTTAGATCATTTTTTTTTATTTATGACTAAAATAATTGGTTTAATGAGCGGCACTTCTGTAGATGGAATCGATGCTGCTTTAGTGGAAATTAGCGGCACAGATGTAGATTTGGCAGTAAAGTTGTTAGCGCAACAAAGTTATGCTTACTCAAAAGCTTTGAGAGAGCAAATTTTAGCCGTTTGTAGTGGAGAACCCATTGATCTAGCAACGTTAGCAGAATTAGATGACGCGATCGCCTATGAATTTGCCCGAGCAGCTCAAAAAATCCAAGAGGGTAACTCCCCTGCTGAATTAATTGGTTCTCACGGACAAACAGTCTTCCATCTCCCCCCTCAAGAAGGAGTTAGGCTAGGGTACAGTCAGCAACTTGGTAGAGGGGAGGTAATTGCTCACTTGACAAATATCCCGACAGTAAGCAACTTTAGAGTTGCGGATATAGCGGCTGGGGGTCAAGGAGCGCCTCTCGTGGCGAAAATCGATGCCTATTTACTGGCAGATACAAATAAATATCGCTGTATTCAAAATATTGGCGGCATTAGCAATCTAACTTATATCCCTGCCCAAAAAGAGATAAACTGGGAGCAGGGAGTTTGTGGCTGGGATACAGGACCTGGTAATGTTCTTTTAGATTTAGCAGTGCATCGATTAACTGACGGGAGCCAAAATTTTGACAATGATGGTAATTGGGCTCGCTCAGGAAAGACTTGTCAACCATTGGTTGATGGCTGGTTAAAGCAGGATTTCTTTCAAAAACCACCTCCTAAATCTACAGGGAGGGAGTTATTTGGGGAAGCTTACCTGGACAGATGTTGGCAAGATGCTCGCCCCTTCCGATTGAGTGAGGCAGACTGGCTGGCTACTTTGACAGAACTCACCGTTGCTTCTATTGCCCAGAGCTATCGCAATTTTTTACCGAGGATGCCAGATGAAGTGCTGCTCTGCGGTGGTGGTAGTCGCAATTTGTATCTCAAAGAAAGATTAAAGGAGGTTTTAGCACCAGCAAAGGTGATGACTACCGATGAAGTAGGACTTTCTGGGGACTATAAAGAGGCGATCGCATTTGCCATTTTAGCTCACTGGCGCTATAACTGTTCCCTACCCGGTAATTTACCTCAAGTTACAGGAGCTAAACAACCGATGTTGTTAGGAGATATTCACTTGCCAATAGGTTGGAAGCGCTAGGCGGAGCAGCTTCGCGGGTCGCTTCCTAATAAATACAAAAAAATGATTATTGTACTATAATTGGCTGTGTTATTTGACTGATAAAGCTGACAGCGATTGCTCTCTCGGTGGGAGAATGGGAAAATTGAGCACCCCTAGGGATTTAGGCTGCAAAGTAGGACCTAAATATAGTTAGACTAATTCAAAAACTAAACTATGACCTTAGATAGAAGTGAATTGGGACCTCATAAAATTTGGCTCCCGGATAACTCTGTAATAATTCTGCCTGAAGACTTTCTCAAGAAAAGTACAGACGGTTACCAATATCCATCTAGTACATTGTCATTTTACAAATATGCAAAGGAAAAAATACAAATCAGCTATCTGACTGAACCAGAATTGCTTATAGAGAAGCAGTCGGGAGAATGGTTTGGACCAATTTTATTGCTTACCTCAAACTTTATCTCACAAAATCCTACCATTGTCTCAGTTATATGCGGATTGATATCAAACTACGTTTACGATATCTTTAAGACAATTAAGAAACCAGAAGTACGCCTTAATGTTGTATATCAAGAAACTGAGACTTCAAAATTGACTGAAATCACCTATCAGGGTAGTATCGAGGGAATAAAAAACCTGGAAAGTGCCCTATTGGAAATTGCCAAGAAGAGCTAAGTTTATGATTGAAAAAGAGTACCTAGAAATTTCAAAAATACGTTCTGCTTATTGTGACTTTATTGACAAGTGCGGGGGTGTAATTTACTATACAACTGCCATAAGTTTACAGGAGCAAAAAATTGAAGAAATAGAACAGGAAATTTATCGAATCAAGCAGTATAAAGCTCAATTTCGCATGAGAGGAGCAGAGGAGTATGTAAATGAGTTTTTCCACATGCAGTGCATGTTAAATGCCATGAAATCTGTATTACATATGTGGCTTAAGGTAAAAAGTTCTGATTTTTCTGAAGCTTGGTGCTGCTTGATAGATGCACAAGAATATGTGCATGTTGCTTTAAAAATCAAAGACTATCAAGGAGCTAGAATTATAGAAAAATTTTTGTTACAAGTAGAAGAAACTATTTTTCCTAAGCCAACTTATTTCATGAGTTCAGGGCATGTCGAAACCATAGGTAAGTGTTCGATTTGTAATCTTAGTTTTTCACTTTGCGAACATATTGAAAATCAAGTCTATATGGGGAAGCTTTGTATGCGAGTTGAGAAAAAAATATTGAAGTTTGACCATGTCGCACTTGTCAAAGAGCCAAAAGATAAAAGATGTATAATCACTGAAATATACGATGAAAATGGCAATATGACTGACTGCTTTACAGGCGAGATATGTGAAGGTTTAGAGGATAAAGCTGACAACATGAAGCTAAAAGCTATAACCTTGAACTTTAATACACTCGATTTCTTTGATTAGATTAACGTGGACTGTGATGGCTTCACATGTTGGATCGGTGTCTCATAAACAGTGGTTTCTCTGGCTAAGTCTATGGTCATGTTTGGTTGCTTGCACTGCTCCTACTCTTAAAAGTCAACAGCCAGAAGTGGTGAACCTAACAGTATCAGTGGCTGCTAGCTTACAAGATGCCATGAAGGCCATCAAACCACTCTACACCAAGCAAACACCAGAAATTACTATTACTTATAACTTTGCCTCTTCTGGCTCTTTGCAGCAACAAATCCAACAGGGAGCACCAGTGGATGTTTTTATTTCAGCAGCCCCGAAACAGATGAATGCTCTCGAATCTAAGGGGCTTTTACTAGAAGGAACAAGGCAAAATCTTCTTAAAAATCAGATGGTTTTAGTTAGTCCTAAAGAGCAGACTGGTATCTCGAATTTTCAGGAATTAAATTCTGCTCAAATCAGTAAAATAGCAATGGGACACCCAGTCAGTGTACCAGCTGGACAATATGCCAAGGAAGTTCTCACTACTCTTAATTTGTTTGACCAGCTCAAACCCAAGTTTGTTTTCGGCAAAGATGTTCGCCAAGTTCTATCTTATGTGGAAACAGGTAATGTAGATGCAGGACTGGTGTATGCAACAGACGCAAAACTATCAGATAAAGTTAAACTAGTTGCTACTGCTCCGCCAGATTCTTACTCCCCCATGATCTACCCAGTAGCGGTATTGAAAGATTCTCAAAACTCTGATGATGCTAAACAGTTCGTCCAGTTTCTTATGGGTGAGGAGGCTAAACAAATGTTTGAGAGGTACGGTTTTACCATAGCTAACAATTTAGAGCAAATCAATTTATTTATTTTTTAGTAGGTTGGGTAGAGCGATAGCGAAACCCAACACAAATTACCTTGGCTGTTGGGTTTCGTTACCTCAACCCAACCTACCACTACAACTATAAATCAATTTTAATATATAAGCTCTGTGGTTGGGGCTGAGGAGATTTGTGGACAGCCCAGAGGGCTATCCCACGAAGTATCGCTTAATAATTAGAAACTGCTATATCTGTAGGAAACATTTTTAAATTTAATATAACTTCTAATTTCATGGAAGATTTATCTCCCTTATGGATTTCCCTCAAAACTGCTTGCTTCGCTACTATCTTTGCCTTCTTTTTAGGAATTACAGTAGCAGGCTGGATGCTTCCCTATCAAGGGAAAGGGAAAGGAATCATTGACGGTATCTTGACGCTTCCTTTAGTTTTACCCCCCACAGTAGTTGGCTTTTTGTTACTATTATTACTAGGGAAAAATAGCCCAGTAGGACAGATATTGAGGCAATGGGGAATTTCTGTTATCTTCTCCTGGCCTGCCACTGTGATTGCTGCTACAGTAGTTGCCTTTCCCTTGATGTATAAAACCGTACTGGGAGCATTCAAACAAGTAAATCAGGATTTGATTAACTGTGCCCGTATCTTGGGGGCTTCTGAAACTCGGATATTTTGGCAGGTGTTGCTACCACTAGCTTGGCCAGGAGTTATGGCGGGGACAGTTCTCGCCTTTGCTAGAGCCTTGGGAGAGTTTGGTGCTACCTTAATGCTGGCTGGGAATATTCCTGGCAAAACCCAAACCATCCCGATGGCAATTTTTTTTGCAGCTGAAGCAGGGAGGATGGAGGAAGCACTAATCTGGGTGTTGATGATAGTAGCGATCGCCCTAGTGGCAATCACCACGATTAACTATTGGTCTGATGCTGAAAACTACTCTCAGAGTCGGCTAGTCAATTATTGCTCTATATTAATCAATCGTTGGTGGTCAATTATTAGTCACTGGTTACTCAACTGGCGCAAAACAAGAACTGGCGAATCCAACGGAGAACCAAGGAAACAACTTGCAAGCAAAACCAAAGGACTTTTAGTAGACTTACGAAAAGACTTAGGTTCTAGCTTTACCCTCTCAGCTAAGTTAACTCTCCATGGTAAACCCTTGGGAATCTTAGGAGCCTCTGGTTCTGGTAAAAGTCTGACTCTAAAGTGCATTGCTGGTTTGGAAAAACCCACTCAAGGGCGCATTGTTTTAAACGGACGAGTTCTGTTTGATTCCCAACAGAGTATTAACCTTCCTCCTCACCAACGCCGCATTGGTTTTGTTTTTCAAAACTACGCCCTCTTTCCCCATATGAAAGTGGCTCAAAACATCGGCCAAAGGAAAGAACGGGTGTGGAAATACATTGAACTCATGGATTTACAGGGACTGGAAAAGCGCTACCCTCACCAACTTTCACTCGGACAGCAGCAGCGGGTAGCCTTGGCAAGAGCAATGGCGATCACTCCAGAAGCTTTACTCTTAGATGAACCTCTTTCGGCTCTTGATACCTATCTACGCAATCAGATCGAAAAGCTACTGACTGAGGTTTTCTCTACTTATGAAGGGTTTACTCTCTTCGTCACTCATAAGTTGGAGGAAGCTTACCGCGTCTGTGGTAATCTCTTGGTACTTTCCCAAGGACAAGTTATTGCCTCTGGTTCTAAAGAAGATATTTTTGAGCGTCCTCCTACTTTTAGGGTAGCACAATTAACAGAGTGCAAGAATTTTTCTCCCGTTGAGATTATTGACCATCAGAGAATTCAAGCACTGGACTGGGGTTGTACTCTCCAAGTTATGGAAACTCTAACTAAACCAATCAAGTATGTGGGTATACGTGCCCATCATCTCATTTTCTTCAAAGAGCCAAATCTAGAGAATACTTTTCCTTGTTGGCTCGTAACGATGAGTGAAACTCAGCATCGGGTTACCCTTTATCTAAGTTTGCATAGTTCTGGGATTAATACTCAGGAGTACCAACTGCAAGCTGAAGTCTATAAAGAAAAATGGGCTGACCTTAAGGATTTACCATTGCCATGGTATGTACGTTTAGATCCATTAAGATTGATTTTGATGGAGAGTTAGACTTTCATTTGTTACAGCGGCAGGTTGTGTCGGGTTAATGCTAGGCTCCGAAGAGGAAAAGGCTACAGCGGCGGAATTATAGAGCGTCAAGCCTAAAAATAGAACTAACCATTAGATCTGGACAACTTTAGCTTGGTTCGCGCTCGAGCACCACACCATATGGTGTGGGATGAAAGCGAACGCGAGGTCTATGATACAATTAAGAGTGGGGCAGCACGATGAATAGAGTCTAAACTCGGCGCTCTCGTGCCCATACCGAGGTGCTGACCAGCCTCCGGGGCCCATGGCGGTGGTTAGGGCAACACCTGGATCTGTCACCAATTCTCATCTATACCTTATGCTAGACCCTAATATCAGCCGCTTGCTCGCTAACCGCTATCAACTCGTAGAGTTGGTTGGGGAAGGTTCTATGGGTCGAGTTTATCGTGCTGAAGATACTTTGCTTGGCGGTGCGACCGTAGCGGTTAAATTTCTCTCCCAAATGTTGCTGAATGAGAAAATGCGCCAGCGCTTTGAGCGAGAAGCAACTATCTGCGCTCTCTTGGGAGAGAAAAGCATTCATATTGTTCGCGTTCGCGATTACGGAGTAGATGATAGTGATATTCCTTATTACGTGATGGAATATCTCCAAGGAGAGTCTCTGAGTGAGATTATTGACAAAGAACCCCTGTCCTTGTCTCGATTCTGCAATATAACTCGTCAAATCTGTGCCGGGATGTCCGGAGCCCATGAAGGAATTTTGTTTAACCAAGAACTTTGCCAGATCATCCATCGGGATATTAAACCCAGTAATATTCTCGTGGTGCAAAATCCTACTTTGGGGGAGTTAGTTAAAGTATTAGATTTTGGCATCGCCAAACTAATTCAATCCAGCTCCACCATGACTAATTCCTTTATGGGGACTCTTGCTTATTGTTCCCCAGAGCCAAAGGTCGGGGAAAGAACTGGATCACTGCTCCGATATTTATAGCCTCGGGGTAATGATGTACGAAATGCTAACTGGAGAAATGCCTGTGCTACCAGAAACATCTTCCTTTGGTAGTTGGTATAAAGCTCATCATGACTTACAACCGGAACCGTTTAACCCAGAACTAAACTTGCCTTCCTCGCTACAAAGGCTAGTGATGAAGTGCCTGGCTAAATCACCGGACCAGCGCCCCCAAACCGTTGAGGAAATTTCCCAAGCCTTAAAGGAGTTGGCCTCTCAAGATAGTTTCATTACTTGGCGAAGAACTCTATCAGACTATTCATACAAAGACACAGTTAAAGTCACTGATGCTCAAGATACTCTTCATAATTCTCTTGATAAAATTTGTTTACAATATTCTTGGCCAAAGGACAAACCCCAGGGTAAAATTGTCTTTCCTGCTTTGATTCCCAGTGAAACAGTACCTATTCCTACCCTGTGGGGGATGTTAGACTCCTCTGATATTCTCAAACATAAGTCTAGAACTCGCTACAATCAATTTTTATTTATGACTAAACCCCACCCGATGATGCTGTGGATTACTGTTCTCTACAAACGGTCCAGCGGAGCGAAGTGGTTGCCTTGCTATCTAGACTTAAAAACAAAGACAGGTCAGAGATTAACTCATATTTTGGGAACTCAGGGTGGCTACAGAATATTGCTATTTGCCCAAGATTTGCCCCAAAGTTGCCAGCATCTGCTCCATGCCAGTATTGCGCCTAAACAGTGTACTCTGCTCCAAGAGTGGGCAAATACTAGCAAAACTTTAAAAGGCTCTAACAAGAAAAAAATGATTAAGCAAAGGTTAAAGCAGGAGTTTGAAAAGCTCAAACCGAAAATACTGATGAAACTAGAAGGAGTTTATGGAGGTTGACACCCGGATCATAAACTTATCTCTACTTTTGGCCCGAGAAAAACAAGACCGGAAACCAACTGCGACGCAGGAGATCGTTAGCTAAACTGGGAACTGTCCATTGAAGTAAATTGCCTTTTCCATCGCCCCCAATGGCTATGGCACTAATATCATTTCTCAAAGCAGCCTCCAATATCTCTTGTAAGGGATTTCCCTGTCTTACCTCAATGTCTACTGTCTTACCCAGCTGTTCCAAATCTGTTTTGGTCACTTCCAACTTAGCGCGGGCTTCCTGCAAATGATATTCTGCAAGCTTCGCTCCCCGACCAAAATCCTCGATAACCCAACAGAGCAGGAACTTTTCCACGGTGTTACCTGAGTTTTTCAAACAAGCCTTGATTTGCGAGATTGAGTAGCGAGCTGCCGAGGTGTCATTATAAGGGATTAGTAAGTTGCGCCAAAGATGTTGACAGCGCAAAGCCAGTTCTTCGGAGGTATAGGTAGAAATTAGTTGAGGACGGAGAATCATCAGGGGTTTTGAGGTTAACTTCCCTAATCCCATAGTGGTGCTGCCAAAAATCTTTTCTTGCAGTAAGCTCTGAATAGGTGTCCCCACTATGATTACATCGATTTGGTAGGAATCTAGAATTGTCAGAATGGTATCTACAGGTCGTCCGGTAGCAACTTCTACTTTGACTTCTACCCCGGAGGGAACTGATTTTAATGCGTCCGACAGGGTTGTTTTGGCAGTTGCGATTTGCTCCGAGTCGATTCTGGGTATTTCTCCTTCTTCCCATAAAGGAACGCTGTGGAAAAAGACTATTTTAGCGAGACCGACTTGAGCTAGATTGGGAACGAAGTGGATTAGGCGATCCAAACCGTCAGAAAAGTCGGTGCAGATTAAGCAGCTCTGGAACATATTGTGGAATCATTAAATTAATATACCGATAAAATCAAGTTACCATAGCGCGGGATTCTATAAGTAAGAGAAAATATACTATATTCCTTGAGGATGTCCAAAGAAGGAGATAGAATAATTTAGGGAAATTCTGCTAAGGAACTGTGGAGAGCCGAAACTCTCTATTGTCAGCTCTCCCTGCCGACCGATAAGCTCCAGGAAAGTAGATTTTGACCAGTATAACCGGATATTATCAACAATGGCTAAGGTTGTCAAGAGACTCAAAGCTTGGGCAAAGTTTTGGCCAATCCATCGGGATCCCAGGAACATTTCTTTCCGTCAGATCCCTTCATCAGTTGTATAGTGTGGGTATTTTGCTGATGTCACCGCAAGTTTTTCGCCAATCTGAATTTGGAGGTTAATTTAATGTCCATTCGTTTATATATAGGTAATTTGCCAAAAGAAGAGATCGATCGCCAAGCTCTGCAAGATAAGTTGGCCGATGCTGGTTCCGATGTTTCCATAAAAGTGATTAAAGACCGCAAAACTGGCAAATGTCGAGGTTTTGCTTTTGTCACCGTACCAAGCGATGAAGTGGCTGACGCATTCATTGAGAAGTACAATGGTCTGTCTTTTATGGACAGTACCTTAAAAATTGAAAAGGCTTTGCCTCGCGCTAAGAACCAAGATAAAGAGGAGAAATCCACCGAGGGAACAGAACTCAAAAAAGAACCAAAACCAGTACCAGTACCGAATAAAGTACCGACTAATACGGTCAAACGCAGCAAACAGCGTTCTAAACGTCAATCTCAATCTCAATCACCTTTGAATAATAAGGGAACAGATTCGATTCAACCGGACCCCCGTTGGGCGGCTGAGTTAGCCAAATTAAAGGAAAGGCTTGCTGCTCAACCTACTAATGTTTGAAGTATTTAGTTAACTTGATTGTTATGAGTTAGTAGTTGTTAAAGGCTGACAACTACTGGCTAGTTGGGAACAAAACATAATAAAAATCATGAATTTTCAGGAGCAACAACAATGGCGGTCCAAATAGATCCTGTAAAGGTGATGAAAGAAGAAGTGGGCTATAAAGCAGCTGGGAGAGTAGAGTCTAACTCAATTGTCGGTTTGGGAACTGGATCGACAACAGCTTATGCGATTCAGTATCTAGGGGATCGCCTCCAAAAAGGGGAGCTGGAAAATATTGTCGGTATTCCTACCTCCTTTCAAGCAGAAGTTTTGGCGAAAAAATATGGCATTCCTTTAACTACTTTGGACGGAGTCGATCGCATTGATATCGCGATCGATGGTGCAGACGAAGTGGATCCCCAGAAAAATTTGATTAAAGGAGGGGGTGCTGCTCATACCCGGGAAAAAGTGGTAGATTCTCTGGCTGAGACATTTATCGTTGTGGTAGACAGCGGTAAGTTGGTGGATAAACTGGGTTCTACTTTCAAGTTACCAGTTGAAGTGATTCCGATGGCAGTCACCCCAGTTATGCGGAGTTTGGAAAAGCTAGGGGGTACACCGGAGCTGCGCATGGGGGTGAAAAAAGCGGGACCGGTGGTGACGGATCAGGGGAATTTAGTCATCGATGTTCAGTTTGAGAGTATTGAGGATCCAGCTAGTTTGGAGAACCAAATTAATAACCTTCCCGGTGTGCTGGAAAATGGCTTATTCGTAGGGGTAGCGGATGTTATTTTAGTGGGGGAAATTAAAGATGGTAAACCTGTAGTCAGAGAAATTTAAGTGTAGATTGTCGGGGCTTGTTCCTCAACAAGCTCCATTTCTTTAGCTATTCTTCTACTCCAGGGGGAATGAAGCGAATTTCGATTCTGCGTCTCCTTCCATCGTCTCCCGAAGCATTGCTGGGAGCTAATTCCCCTGAGGGGAGATATAATTGGGCTGCTGAATAGGCGCGAAATTTTACGTCCTGGAAACTACCTGTTTGCTGCAAAAATTGTACTACTGCTAAAGCTCGCATCAACCCTAAATCCGCATTAGATCCAGGTGTTAAACTGGTAATGGGTTTCCTGTTATTAGCTACTTCTGATAAATCTTGGTCGAGATTGCTACGGGGAGCTGCAATCTCCTCACCGTCAGTATGACCGATGATGCTAACAAAATCTAGGTCTTTTTCCTCGACGATCTCTTTAATTTTGGGAACTACCTCGTTTGAGAGATAGTTTTGTAGTTGGACTGTCAAGACAGCACTGTTAGATTCAAAGTTGAAATTACCCGATTGAGCATCTATGATAATGGGCTGTGCTGCTTGTAAAGCTTTCACTTTGTCTTCTAGTTTAGCATTGACTACTGATAATCTCAATAATGCTAACAGCAAAAATAAGCTGAGAATCATAAAAGCATTGGACATTAAGTCAGTGAAAGGTGCCCATATGTTCAAGTTTTGCTTGGAGTTGAGATATCGGGAACGACGACGCATAACTAAATCTCTCAATAATTACTCTGATAATGCCCCCCTACTGGCTGAACATTGATTTTATCTTAATAGTTCCATTGGTTCAAAGCTATGAGTTGGTTGGCTAGAGAAATTTTCTCTGCCTCAAGATTTGCTATCGCCCTCACAATATCATTCCGACTCTGATTCTTAGAATAGTCTTTGTTCTCGTAGATTAGCAAAATACCTGGATGGTTGGGGTTATCTTGATGGAGATCCACAAAGTCTTTACAATTTTTTGTTACCATAATCCGGTTTTCTCTTCTAGCATAGTCCAGGACAGATGAGTCGGACTTACCGTTCAAACCAGCTTCGTTGTTCGTCAAAACATCATGACTTGCTATTCGCAACAATTCTACCAGACGTCTGGCTTGGGAGTCTTCATCCATGAGTAATCTGAGGCTCAAGTAAGACTCCTCCTTCTTCTAAGTAACGACGTTCTTCTTCTGCTTCTTGTTGCAACAGCTCTCTATGAGTCTCACAATAATGAATAGCTTCTTCAATAGCTGCTAAGGGTAAGTCCCAGTTATCGGCAGCTTCTTCTGGGGTATCATCGTTGACGAGCATATCTAACCAAACGGTTTGAGCTGACAGCTTTCTTCCTTTCAGATAAAGCTGCTTTCGCCAGGAGTTAGGGCGTTGTTCTATATATTGCCATTTCGTTAAAGTTTTCATTGTTACCAGCGCCTAATTTTGATTTCTTAATAAAGGGATAAAACCAGCTTGGGTGAAATGGATATCATAAGCTAGTGCTTCGGTAATCTCCTGTTCTCTCATTATCTCGAAGGATACGCAATCTGTTAGACTCCATGCTTTATCTAGTCTGTTTCTATATAAAGTCAATCCTCGCTTAAACCAAGTGCTTGTTTGAGGAATAACAGTAGTCTTGGCATTCCTTTGAAGATTGTAAACCAAATTTACAGCAGCACGACGGTAATTTTCACCCCCTCTAGAAAACCTGTTATTAAGCACTTCGGTTAATACCATTTCACTGGTGACTATATGAACTTGTTGTAAAGATTGAGACAGATTTTTTGCTCTGTCGTGCAAGTCATCACGAGGATTGAGCAATGCAATCCAATAACCCGTATCTGCAAAAACTCGACTCACTGATTCTTATCCTCTTAACTACAATAAGAATCAAAGTTTCTTGCTAAATCGGTGGGTATTTTATCCAACTCCTCATCGGGAATTTGCTTACCAATCTCCACAACGATTTCCCAGATAGGTCGTGCTTCATAATCGTAGGGAATAGTTTCGGTATTTTCTACCTTTCCATTGATTTCTTCTTGATTTGGTTGGTTTATTTGTTGTACCATAGCACTTTCATTCATTTTTGGACTAATTTTTCTTGACTAGGCGCTCTTAAATGCTGTAAGACTTAGTTGGAAAAGAAAACAAGTTTCGCAAAACCACCGACAAAACCGACAAACGCGATGACTATGGCTGTCAAGGTAGTGCAACTTACAAACTCTGCATTTTCCAGTCGTTTTTCGTAACCACCTAGTTTTTGGTCCGATTTTTCTTCAATGCGCTTCAACTCTCCTTTTACCTCCGCAAAACCCACCTTCATTTCTGTGTCTAGGTTGTGGATGTCCTCTTTTAGGTCTTCTTTTAGGTCTAAAATTAATTGTTTCAATTCTTCAAAGTTTTGGTCTGTCATGATTTATCCTCAATGTTATGTGGAAAAGAATATAATTTTGGCAAGGCTACCCACAAACCCGATGACTATAGCTGTCACGGTAGTGCGACTTACAAACTCTGCATTTTCCAGTCGTTTTTCGTAACCATCTAGTTTTTGGTCCAATTTTCCTTCAATGCGCTTCAACTCCACATCAACGCGCTTAAACTCTCCTTTTACCTCCGCAAAACCTACCTCTACTTTCTTGTCTAAATCTAGAATCTTCTTGTCTAGGTTGTGGATGTCCTCTTTTAGGTCTTCTTTTAGGTCTAAAATTAATTGTTTCAATTCTTCAAAGTTTTGGTCTGTCATGATTTGTCCTCAATGTTATGTGGAAAAGAATATAATTTTGGCAAGACCACTGAGAAACCCGATGACTATAGCTGTCACGGTAGCGCGACTAACCCACTCTGCACTTTCCAGTCGTTTTCCGTAATTATCCAATTGTGTTTTTAATTCGTTTTTTGTACTTTCCAGTTGTTCTTTGTATTCTTGAGACTGTTTATTAACCATCTCCTTAACAGTTTCGGTTTTGTCTTCAATACGCTTCAACTCCGAATTGACCCGCTTAAACTCTCCTTCTACTTGAGCAAAACCTACCTCTACTTTCTTGTCTACGTTATTAATTGCCTCTTTTAGCTCTGATTTCACCTCCGATAATTCTGATTTCATTTCTAAAAATAAGGTTCTTAATTCGTCGTCTGTCATATGTTCCCCCTTTTTTGCTTGTACCACTTCTATAATATAAGACAATTTTTTTGGAGTTTCGGCTCAATTATGGCTGATTTATTTATGAATAGTCTCTGAGTAGTCTCACCGATATTAGTATTTTTATCAAGAAATTTGAGTTGTGCCGTTTGCCGTACCCAAAAAATAATGAGCCAAAATTGAGACAAGTGAGCTATAATTGAGCCATGGAGCTATTTGGTGCGATTCGTTTTCGGCGAAATCGCGGCGCAAGCAAGGTTTTGCGAGGGAGTTGGGGTTCAGCGATGGACTCCTTCGATCCGCTCAAAGAAGGGAGAATATATGGCAGCTTCGTTAAAAGCATCGCCCTCTGGGTTGAGAATCATAGACGTAGCCCGGAGTAAGAAGGGTTGGAACAAAGCAGATTACGCTTGGTGTGACGCTGCTAATGTTTCCATGGCTACACTTAAAAGGTTTTGGCAATGTCAGGCGATCGCCCAAGATTCCTTTGTGCGTATTTGCGCTGCGGCTGAGTGCAATTGGGAAGAGATTATTGAAAATGTAGAACATAGGGAAATTAAACTTCCTGACTGGAAGCAGTGCTGTGAAAGGATGTTAGCAGCTCAGAAGGGATTGACTACAAATCAAATTACTGCTCGCGATGGAATCAAGTTTTCAGTGGATAATGAGGAGAAAGAGAAGGAGATTTACATTTTTGGGAAGTTAGTGGAGATAAAGCGACAGGAAAGGTTTCGGTTGACTGAAAGACTTTCTCCTGAGAGTGGTTCGGACTTATATAAACCAAAAGGAGATAAAAAGCTTGGATACAGTAAGTTTATCGCTAAATTGCAGGTATCTTCAAGGGAAGAGCAACCTTCACGGATAGCTATTCTTGGAGAACCAGGTGTTGGGAAGACGACATTTCTGCAAAAAATTGCTTTATCCGTTGCTGACAAAACTAACTACTTGCCAATTTGGGTATCTTTTGGGGATTTGCAGGAAAAGAGTATAGCAGAATATTTACTGTCGGATTGGCTGAAAATTGCTTTGGGAAAAGAGAATATTCCCGAAGCAGTTCAAGATAACCTAATTACACAGTTTGGGGAAAATAAAATATTGCTCCTATTGGATGGTATTGATGAGGTGGGAATGGAACCGGTTAAAATCTTAGAATCAGTGGGAAAACAGCTTACTGGTTGGGTTGGGAAAGCTACGGTAATTCTCACCTGTCGGCTGAATGTTTGGTATGAGAGTAAAAATCCTCTCACAGATTTTCAGACTTATCAACTTCCTGGTTTTGAACTCAAGGAGCAGGTAGAGCGGTTTATTGCTAACTGGTTCAAATACGACAAGGTCAAGAAATGGGAGGATTTACAGAAAAATTTTACCCAATCTGGAAATCAAAGACATTCCCAGTGGTTGCGGCTGCAAGATATGGCCAAAAATCCTCTCCGTTTGGCGATGTTGTGTTATATTTTGCAGGAGCAGTTGCAGCAGGAGCAGGAGCAAGAGAAGAAGTTTCCTGACACCTGGTTTTCTTTCTACAAACAGCTGGTAGAGGAAATGTATGAATGGAAAAAAGAAAGATTTCCTCTCAAGCCGGAGGAGAGGCAAAATCTGGATAAGAGTTTAGCACAATTGGCGCTATGGGGGATTGAAAGGAATCGGTTTCTTTTTTCATCTGCTCATCTGGAAGCAAAACTAAGGGAGGAGTTTCTGTTATTATCACTCCAGATTGGTTTAATCAATCAAGTGGGTATTGAGGAGGAAAGTGTCAATCAAAAAGTATATGCTTTTTGTCACCCAGCGCTCCAGGAGTATTTTGCAGTTCTAGGGATAGGTAAAGATAAAGACTGGCGATATTTTTTGCACCTAGAGAAAGGTACTACTTTGATTTTTGAGATCCAGTGGAGAGAGGTGTTTGTACTCTGGTGTGAAACAGGAGAATCCCAAAGGGAAGAAGGAATTTCTCTTATTTATCAGCTAATTTATTTAGCAACTGATAATTATTATCAACAAGCTGCCGAAACTCTAAAGGAATTGTTAGATTCTATGAATGAAAAACTACGTCAGTCTGTTGCTCTGGGTTTCAGACGGCCTTGGATTATTAATTCAAATACTCATCCGACTGGTAATTCCCATGTTATTGAGATTCTAACTAAATTATTAGAACTAAGCGATGATGATATCACTCGTTTGGAAGCTATCTGGAGCTTAGGCACTCTGGGAGCTGGCAGTCATAAAGCGAAAAAGACTTTAAATTATTGGCAAGAGAAGTACTCGGATGAGGAACTTCGGGAGGAGATTAGACGGAGTCTCATAAAGATAAAAAGGTTGAGGACAAAGTAAATCGGAGGTGAGCATGTCCGGGGATATTGATATATAAACGAGGCAGGGGACAGCACCCCATTTGTAAATACGCCTGCGCGAATGGCTATATATCCACGTGTTGGTGGGCGATACCCACCCTACAGCTCTACAGGGTCTTCTTTTGGGGAATTAGAATTGTCTTGATTCTCGCTCCCGTCTCGGTTTTGTTGTAAAATCTGGATTAATTTAGCTAGTTCGGATTGGTTGGCTTGCAAATTACTTGTACAATCTTTGAGTTGCTCTACTTAGGAGTTATTGCGCTCCTTTAACTGGGTGGTCATCTCTCGAACAGACTTGATTATTTTGTCCAGTGATTGTTGATTATTGTCAAGGAATCCTTTCAGAGAAACTCCCAGTGCTGCTATATTTTCTGCTTGAAGCTGTAACTGAGTGATGATATCGGTGAGGGACTGTTGATTATTTTGATTCAACTGGATAACTGCTTTTTGGAATGCTGCTACATTATCTGCTCCCTGCTGTAACTGAGTGGTAATATTAGGGATTGTTGATTATTGTCATTGAACTGTTTCTGAGCACCCCCTAGTGCTGCTACATTATCTGCTCCCTGCTGTAGCTGAGTGATAATATCGGTGAGGGATTGTTTATTATTGTCATGGAACTGTTCCAGAGAAACCCCCAGTGCTGCTATATTTTCTGCTTGAAGCTGTAGTTTAGTAGAAATCAGAGTCAAAGACTGTTGATTATGTTGATTCAACTCCCCAACTGCGTTTTGGAATGCTGCTATATTTTCTGCTTGAAGCTGTAGCTGAGTCATAATTTCAGTTATTTTTGCTGACTGCTGATTTAAGCTCTCCACTTGTTTTTGTGCTAATTCTACCATCTCTGTGGTAGAGTTTTGAAGTGAGCGGATCTCTCCTTCTATAGATTTTGTGGCACTTTGCAAATTTGATACTGATTCAGAGAATTGTTGTTGGGTACTATCTAAGGTTTCGGTAGCTTTTAGGAGACGCTCAGGAAATTTACTCTTCAGAATTGTTTTGGATGCTGCTGCAAAAGTATTAGCACTTTTCTGCAACTTCTCAGAAGATTCCCCAAATTGACTGTAAACTTTCTCTGCTAATTCATTGGCTCTCTGATTTCCAGCAATAATTTCATTCACATTATCATCCAAACGGGATACGGTTGTGGCAAATACTTCTGCTGCATTAGTTAAGTTTTGGGTAATTTTTTCCAGATTTTCGGAAAATTTACTCCGCTCAATTATTGCAGCAGCAGAGGCAAAAATACCCGCTCCCTCCTTAAAGCTTTGACATGTGGCGGCAAAATTCTCGTTTTCTGCTGTAACTTTTTGAACTTGCTCTTTCAGGGAAGAGGTTGCCTCCTGAAAAATTTCCGCTCCTTGCGATAAAGTAGTAGAAGACTTTAGCATTCCTTCATAAACCTGCTCTGCTAGCTGATGAGATTTTTCATTTTGGGCAGCAATTCTGTTTGCTGCTGGTGTCAGAGTTGACTCTAATACTTCCCGAACGTTCTTGTGAAACCTCGTTAAAAACTCATCTTGCTTATCTACCATGCGGTTGACAGCTTTATCCAGACGGGTATGACCTTCTATAGTGGGGTGTAAAACATTATCCAGGTAATCTTCTAAGGAGCTAATTAGCTTTTCCTTTGCTAAACTGGTGTTCCAGCACAGATTCACAAATGTCAAGGCAGCACTGCAAGCAATGGCAATTAAGCTGGTGATGAAAGCAATGCCCATTCCTTGCAGAGGTTGCTGTAATTGAGTCAGCAAGTTTTCCAGATTACTGTTATTTTGATTAATTATACCACTAATGCTAGATAGGTTGATGGTAATGCCCAAAAAAGTGCCTAATAAACCAAAGGATATCAAGAGGTTGGGGAGGAAGCGGCAAAATGCATCCCATTTCTCGCAGGTTAGCGGGATAAAAAAGCTAAACTTCTCTTCGCTATAAATACCATCTACTAGAGCGCCGGTATTCACTTGTTCTAGTTTTCTGCTCGCTTTCTTGAATCTCTTCTCGAGTTTATCAACAATTTGCGGTTGTATAGAGCTTGTTTTGTTCAGCAATCCTGTGACTTTCTTAGCTGAATTCATGATATGGTTATAAATGGTTCGTCGGAGGAAAATACAAGCTATAGTGGGTAAGATGATTAGCACTATACACAGGAAAAGAAGCCAGGGTGGTAATATTAATGAGTCTAACACAATAAATTAGTCCTTTACATTAAATTCGTTGGGTGGGAACTTTTTGCCACCCTCTGTGCCTCTGTGCCCGGACTCGAAGTGAGAGAGTCCGCGTGAAACACAATTATCTCATCCAGAAAGGGACATGGTGAGCAACGGGGATATTAATACAGGATATCATATTTTTGTCCCCATTGCCCCCCCTACAGACCTAGGAGTTGATTTTTGGCTGTTTCAAATTCTTCCTCTGACAGATGTCCCTCCTTTTTCATTTGAATTAATTTTTGCAATTCCTCCATAAAATTAGGCGATGTTTCGACCTTATTGTTGTTGGGGGGTATCATTTACGTCCTCAACCACTTCTTCTGCTGGCAAAGCTGGAGGTTCTGCTTCCCAAGGCTCAGCTTTTGCTTGCAAAGCGGGAGTGCTTGGTGGCTGAATTACTTCCTGTGTCTCTCCCTTCCCATTGATTTTCTTTTCCATGCGAAGGCGGAACCGCTCAATCACTCCATTTTCAATAACTCCATTTTCAATTCCCACTACATGGTCTTTATAAGGACTATTGGGATGATTTTCTGGTAAGCTATCCACTTCTTTAATAAATTCCCGCACTGTGGGTAAGTAATAATCCTTCCAAAGTTGGGGTTTTTGTTCTATGTTATTTTCCACCAAAGCTAACATTTGCTTTAAAGCATCGCTTATATCTTTTCTTTCTGCAATTTTTTCCAAAGCTTGACCCCAGTTTTCACTGAAAATAACAGTTTCCGTTGTGCCACGCAATTCGTCTTTTATGTCAAATTTTAACCTCACCTTTTCTCGCTTTCCTAAAGCGAGCACAGGATAGAAAATCTCCTCCAAGTCCTCCATTTCATCAGCGTCAGGGGGGATAATATCTCCCAAAGGAATGGTATCGTCATTATGGAGAAAAGCTCCCGATTTCTGAGCGGTGGTGTAAATTTCCCGCATATCCTCCAAACCGTCGATTAACCTGAGAGGGAAACCAGCGTACTCGTGGACAAATAAAATTTCCTCTTCTTCCTGAATAGGCTTAATTTGGTCGTCTTTAACGGTCAAATTCTCTTGCAGTAACTTTTTGAACTGCTTCACTTCCTGCTCTTCCCTGTCTTTAAAACCGACGCAGAACATCTTTTTTCCGGCATCGTTGCGGTAGTAAGCATCGTCTAAGTTCAGATCCAAGAGGGGTTGGGAATCTTGCTGGAGGATTGTCTTCAGGAGTGCCTCTGCCTTATCTATATTGTTGTATTTAGCCATGAAGCGCTTGATGACAGACTGAACCATATTAGTGCCCCGAGAACCAAAATATCTGTCAATGGCTAGGTTGATTTCCTCTTTTAATCGTTCTTCCGTGGGGGTATCCCGATAGACAAAACCCCCCAGAGAGTTTCCCCTCCCCAATGCTGCGGTTATTTGGGCACTGACAGACTTCAGCGAGTCAATATCGGAGAGCAGAGCATTGGTGTACTCCTCAATGTCTTTCTCTTCAAAGATAGCCTCTCCACTCAATTCGTCCTGATTTATTTCTTGCTGTAATTCTTCTTGCTTGTTATAGTAGCTTTTCAAGTTTTCCACCAAACCACTAAAACTAGCTGCTTGAGTAACTCGCTCCTGCACTTGCTGCTGCAAAGCTTTGACAATTTCCAGCCCTTCTCGCGCTACGGCAAAGTCAAAATTGTGCTCAATGAGCTTCTTTCCTTCTCGCACCAATCGTCTCATAGCTTCCTGCACTTGGCTATGCTTGCGATTCAGGAATGGGAGGTTAAATTGTTCCTCAATATCCTGGATAGTTTGTTGGGCATATTGGCATTTTTTATCCAAATCTTCCAAACTCCGGTTACCCCCAAAGCTTTGCAGGTGCTCTTCTAGGTTTAATCGGGATCTATTCAGCTCCGTAGTTAAAGCCTCCAACCAACTGCGACTACTTCTCAGGGAGAAGTCAGGGTTGCCAGGAGTGAGTAATTGATCCAAGAAGTTATCTATATTTTCCTTGAATTGTTTCCTCACCCCCTTAGCACTCTCTTCCAGTCTGGTGAGCCAAACGCCCCGGTTAGCCTCAGTTTTCCCTGGTGCAGTGGTGGTAAATTGTTTGCGTAATTCTGTCCGTAACTGCTGGAGCAGCGCCTGGCGGACATCTTTCTTCTTCTCACACTGGTAAATTTTGCGCTCCAACCGATTCTTCCAAGGGTTGAGGGTGTTGGTGAAAGTTTTATTGTTTAAGATAGTAGCTGCTTCTAGTTTGCTCTTAAAGCCATCTTTGTTAGCTAAATCGTCGTACCAGTTCCGGAGAAACCGATCTAGCAAGAACTCCGCCTCCTGCTGGCGTCCGTCTCCCTTTAACCAGAAGTCTCCCAGTCGCCTACTAATGCGATTTAAAGCCATTTGCAGAATAGTCTCCCGAGGGAAATAAATGGCAGCCAGTCCAAAAGTCAAATAACCTTGAACATTGCGACGGGGGTGATTATCCTGTTGCAAAAGCATGGCTTGGTTAAAATTATCCCTCGTACTCTGGAGGTTAGTTTCCAATTCACTATAAAACCCCAGGGATATTTTCTGCGCAATGACATTACAGAGCTTCCTCGTCTCATATATCTTATAGTCCCCTGCTGTTTCCCCAGAAACCAAATAGGTGTAATCAAAAGGGGGACGCTGCTCTTCTACTCGCTCTCTTTCTTGCCTTTGGTAACAGGCTTCAAATTTGGTACTGGGGGTGGTATAGTGATTTAGTTCTTTGAGAGCAGCGTAGGTATTGGCTCTCATACTAGAAGTGTTACCGTACAACTTCGGCTCTATCACCAAATAGCCCACAATTTGCACTTTTTTCCGACTGAAAGACTTCCTGAGAGTATAGGCAACATCTAAGAACATGCCACTTCCAGTGCCACCACAGAGAGAACCCACCACAAAAATATGTAATCCTTCTGGTACTTTCCCCCCCTGTTGGATCAAACTAGCCTCATGACCTCTCGTGCGCTTATCTGCCTCGGTTAGGGCTGCTTTAATCTTCTCATAGTTCTGAAAAAATGCCAATCTCCCCACCGGGCGAATCCCTTTAGCCCCCTCTTCCACTGCTTTGATATTCCGCAGTAATTGTTTCGGAAACCAGCTACTGATATGGTGGTAGGGACTGCTGCGCTCGTCAGAAGAGCGACGTTCTAATCCTTTGACGAAAGTAGTTACTTGGGTGGCACTCATGGTAGCATTTATCTTTTCCGACTCCCGGAAACGGAGGTCCACACCATGATAAATACTCCCGGTGCGCAAACCAGATATTTGAGCTGCCCCTTTATCCGTGTCAATGTGAACAAAACTAACAATGGGTAAATTAGTTAAATCCCCATAGCGATCCACAATTAACCTGCGGATACGCATTAACACATCTCTCCCCGTTCCCCCTAAACCAATACAAATAGTGCGATGAATTCCTCGTTCTGGCATATGAATTTACCTCCCAATAATTAACAACTATGTTCTAGTATAGCCAACCTAAATGATATCACATTCGGTAACCCAACCTACAATCTACTTCTCAATCTTGATGTCAATTTCAAAATCCCGATTACTTTTAGATGGATCAGGACAATTTATACTGATTGTATCACCCGATATAGGCTCCCGTTTAGTAACTTCCTTCCCATTATAATAAATTGCTGGCCCTTCCTGTTTAGTAACTTCCTCCCCATTATCATCAATTGCTGGATCTTTCGGGAGAGTAACGAGAAACAACCTATTCCCCTTCCGTTCCAAATAACCCCGCACCTCCTCCCCAGCACATTCAATCCTATCTATACTATCATATCCCCCAATGTCAATCCTCCTATTTACAGCTAAAAGAAATTCTTCCTCCTCTCCCGGTTCCGTTTCCGGATATTTCACCACAACTGTCCACTTTTTCCGCCTACCCCACAACTCCTTGAAACCCAGACCTAAAATTGCAACTAAAATTGCAGCTAAAATTGCAGCTAAAATTGCAGGTAACCAAAGTTGCCCAATTAAATAAGGAGTAACCAAACAAGTTTCTTTTCCTCCAGGTGCTGGAGTGCAGAATTCTTGAACTGTAGGGGGAATATCCACCACACTCAGTTTATAGACTTCCCCATTCCCCGTAACTATCTCTCGCGATCGCTCCTTTAAGGGTAAAATATTTAACCAATCCCTCCTTGCTTGACTTTCCGAAGAATTTTCATCCCGAAAAGGGCTGTCAGCAGGGGTTTCAATCCAATCTGCTCCCGAATTGGTTCCCAAAGGAGCATCAGTGATCCACACTACAGACTGGGGTTTAATCTTCCTTCCAGCTTCCAGACGACACTGATTTAATCCAGCAAGGTACTGATAGATATATAACTCCCCTTTGAGAATATCCGTATTCCGCAACTTGAGATCCGGTGGCAAGGGAATAGCGTCCAGAATTTTCTGGATATCCTCTTTCCTACCTTGAAAGGCTATAGCTTTATCCTGGAAATCGACTTCACTAGCAAAAGGAACCACATAAACTGTATCCCCCTTTTCCAAGCTATCTTGGACAATTTGACTCAAACGAATCCTTCCTTCAGCATTGAAGTCCACGCTTTCCGTCAAGTCCATAGCTAAAACTACATCTCTATCTCTCCCTTGAAGGAGAGCAACCAACTCCAACCCCTGCTGTTGCCAAGGTTTCAGGGGTTGCCCAGTGGTAACGTTAGAACAAGTCTCGCTCAATTTAGTTAGATTCATGATAGGTGATTTGATTATAATAAAGTTTCACGCAGAGGCGCAGAGGCGCGGAGAGGAAAGGGATGTCTTACGAAAAAGAGAAAGAAATTGCCATTGAGGCAGTACAACGAGCGGCAAAACTTTGCCAGCAAGTACGTCAGGACATTCCCCAAGCTATGACAAAAGATGACAAAAGTCCCGTAACTGTAGCTGACTATGGTTCCCAAGCAGTTATTTGCCAAGCATTAGGGGAAGCTTTTCCTCATGACTCTATTGTAGGGGAAGAAGATGCTGCTCAATTGCGTCAACCATCTCTTTGTGATACTTTAAGTAAGATAACTAAATACGTATCTTTTGTATTTACGAATACTACCCCAGAAAAGGTAACCCAATGGATTGACCGGGGCAATGGTAAGGTAGGCCCACGCTATTGGACCTTAGACCCCATTGACGGCACCAAAGGGTTTCTCCGTCAAGACCAATACGCCATAGCCTTAGCTTTAATAGAAGAGGGAGAAGTTAAGGTAGGTATTTTGGGTTGTCCTGCCCTTACCTTACCAATAGTAGCCAACGAAACGGGCCTTATCTTTGTGGCGGTACGAGGGGAAGGTACCACCATGATGCCCCTGAGTGGGAAGGGTGCCTACCCAATTAAGGTAGTCAGCAGCAACGATGGAGCCAACTTCTGCTTTGTGGAGAGCGTGGAAGCCAGTCACGGCGACCAATCCCGCCAGAAAGCAGTAGCAGAGGCCATCGGCATTACAGCAGGTTCCGTGCGGGTGGACTCCCAAGCCAAATATGGTATAGTGGCAGCAGGACAAGCAGCTCTGTACCTGCGTCTCCCTTCCCCTAAAGCACCCAACTATCGGGAAAACATTTGGGATCATGCAGCAGGTTCCATTGTGGTGGAAGAAGCAGGGGGACGAGTGACGGATATGCATGGTAAACCCCTGGATTTTGCTACGGGTACGAAAATGGTGGATAACCGGGGTATAGTGGTGAGCAATGGCTTAATTCACGATACCGTCTTAGCTGCTTTGCAAGATTAATATCTAACCGCAGATTAACGCAGATTAACGCAGATGAGTACCGATTTTTACCCGACACCCCTTCTTTGAGTTTATTCAGGTTTGAGATCCCGCTCCATGAGAGCGCCAACTGCTTGTTGGGGGGTGGTTTTTCCTTCCAGGAGTCCATAGATTTCCTGGGTAATAGGAACCCTCAAACCTTCCGAAGAGGCGATTTTCATCAATACTTTAGTGGTATTGACTCCCTCAGCAATACCTTTCACAGCAGCTAACGTTTGTTCTAGGGACTGACCCTGAGCCAGTCTATAACCCACTTGATAATTGCGAGAAAGGGGACTATTGCAAGTAGCCAGCAAGTCTCCCAAACCAGACAAACCAAAGAAAGTGGAGCTTGTCGCCCCCAAACAAGTCCCCACCCGAATCATTTCCGGTAATGCTCTAGTTAAGAGAGCTGCTTTAGCATTAGTTCCCAGTTCCAAACCATCGCATACCCCGGCGGCGATCGCCATGATGTTCTTTAAAGTACCTCCCAACTCCGTTCCCAAGGGGTCATCATTAACGTAGATCCGAAAACTATCATTCGCGAGTGTGCTTTGCACCGTCTCTGCTGCTTTTAAGTCAGAACTAGCCACTACCGTCGCTGCTGGTAAACCCTGTTCAATTTCTGGAGAAAGGTTGGGTCCAGACAAAACCACCAGGGGACACTGGGGAAAAGCCTCTTGCCAAATTTGGGAAGGAGTGCCAGTGGTGAGGGGATCTAAACCTTTAGTGGCTGTTACCAGAATCGGGGAATGGCTTATTTTTATCTTGAGGAGTTTCTCAATGGTAGGGCGAACTCCCCCCATGGAAACAGCAGATAAGAGGATATCAGCCCCGGATACTGCTGAAGAGAGGGTTGCAGAACTGCGACGAGACCACAAACGGACTTTACAGTGGTTGCGAGAGGCTAAGGTAGCTAAAGCACAACCCCAAACCCCTGCACCCAGGATAGTTAAGATTCTTTTTCTTTCTGTCACTCTCTTATTATAACACTTTTTTAAGTTTAAATGGTATAATTTTACACTAATCAGTTACCATTATACTTGAAAGTGAATTTCCGAAATCCTGTACCCACAGTTGATATTATTATCGAATTAATAGACAAACCTCATAAACCGATTATATTAATAGAACGGAAAAATCCTCCCTATGGTTGGGCGAATCCGGTCGGATTTGTGGATTATGGGGAATCAGTAGAAACAGCAGCAAAGCGAGAAGCAGCAGAAGAGGTTAGTCTGACAGTGGAATTAGTGGAACAATTTCAAGTTTATTCAGGAAACATACCCTGAGTGTAGTATTTATTGCTACCGCTCAGGGGGAACCTCAAGCTGCCGATGATGCTAAGAATCTGGCCCAAATCTCTGTTTCGACCACCACCAAGTTCTGAAAGATTATTGGAATTATCGCCATTATGGCATTTGTCCGCGTGATTGTAGTCCAGGAGTTCAGCCCTATAATGAGAGTAAATTGCTTATTGCCTACCAAAACTACAGCTGTCAAGGTATTTGTTGAGGTATTCTTTAGGGAACTGGTCCTGTAAAAATTTGGTCATAATGCCAATTTTCCTTAGTTAACATTTCCAAACCTAGCCAATAACTCCTCCCGGGATAATTGTAACAACATTGGCCAAGTAATGGAAGCCTTGTTAAGTCTCATGGAGCAACAAAAGAATGCACGTAAACTCGCTACTGTGGCCTAAAGTTGGTTCCTGGAAGCAGTTTGCTGTTGCTCATGAGGCCATCGCTTACATGCCTGTATACATGGCAAAATTGAAGGGGATCGCTTCCCAAATGAAGGCTCAAGGAAAATGGGTAGAAGACCAAGATTTTCCCGTGGATATCCTCTCTCTGCACCCACCTCATCCTGATGGAGCACCTCTCATTCTCTTAGGAGGGATGGGACCCCTTGCGGGAGCCATGAGCTTTCAGAAAGCTTGTCAATACTGTGGCAACAGTCGGGAAATTGTTCTTTACCAAGCTTGTGGTATTCCCAGTCGTGTTAAGGTCATGTTAGATTCCAACCGCCTCGTGAAAGGAATCTCTCTCAGCTAGCTTTAAGTCTTGTTAGCATCTGATTCCATTATCCAGGGGACGGAATATCTACAAGCCGACAATTCCAATATTCAAGTCATGCTGCTGTGTAATGGGGTTCATTACTTTCTACCCCAAATTTAGCACAACGCAAGGGAAAACCGCTATCGGGCAATTGCCCGTCGTCTCAATTTTGTTTCCCTTGTGGATGCAGTGATGGAGGTTTTGCAATGCCAAAGGCGGCAAAAATTGTTGGTTTTAGGCACTACTGCAACCCTGATGGGGGGAGTCTATACTCAGCCTCTTCAACAGTTAGGGATTGATTTCCCAGTCTTGCCGGATTCTTGCCAATCTAGATTGATGGATATTATCTATTACGGAGTCAAAGCAAAAGACAGAAGAATATGCCTGTGCCATGGGAGAACAGCTTTTTTCCAAGAAGAGAGAATGTTTTAGGGATAGATTCTGCCATCGCAGGCTGCACGGAAATTCCTATTTTTCTGGATTGGTTGCAAGCAAAAATTGCCTGCTCTAACTCTAATTCTTCATGGTTCTCAGCCCAGGAATTTCTAGCTCAGGTTGAGGTTTTAGACCCTGTCTGTTTGGCCCTTGGGAAACTTTCCATTGGCGAATTTTCGATTCAAGGAGGAAGCTAATCAATGGTATCAAAGGCGATGGCCACCAACAATATTGGTGTAGAAATTCTGGAACAATCTATTCCAGAACGATTTCAGACTCAAGTCTTACAACATGGCTCGCGCCCAGCCATTATTTTTCAAGGGCGCTCCCTAACCTACAATGAGTTAAATCGCTGGTCTAATCAAATTGCCAGAGCAATTCTAGATCGCCGTAATACCGTAGCTGAACCCATCGCCCTCCTCTTTGCAACAGAACCAGCAATGATTGCAGCCATGTTGGGGGTACTCAAGGCGGGGAAATTCTACGTTCCCTTAGATATATCGTTGCCAGAGTCTCGCCTTAGCCTGATTCTGAAAGACTCAAAAGCTAAGTTAGTGCGGCTCCGTTTCCTGTGAAAGTCGCGGCGTAAGCCAAACATAAACAGGAGCAAGGTTCCGGGACATCGTATCCGATAATCTAAGCCATCCGAAAGGGGCTGAAAATGGACAAACGACTCCTATCCAGGATTACCGAACCTTGACAACTGAATGAACTATGAGGGTGAAAGCCCCTCCCGTGAAGGAATCACGTGAATCCCCTGCTCCTGCGCAGCCGCGCCTCCGGGCTGGCCACAGTGAGATTAATCATCAGGCTGAAGCTGGCAACAGGACGGGACTGGAGCTGACGAGTGACTCGTCGGTAACACCGTTAACAGGGAGAATACCGGGATAACTTAACGTGAATCATCTGAAAAAAGACCCAATCTTTGACACTGCCAAGTCGCTAGAGAGCAGAAAAGACACCGAAAGAAACTCGTAAGATTAGAGCTTGATACTTACATTCCTGAGTTGGTGATAGGTCAATGGATGAGTCCCAAGGGTTCATAACAATAGTTCTTTCCCAACGAGTAAAAACTCGCTCAACTTCCACGGAAACAGGGGGTTCCAAACCCGACATGTAATGTGGTGGGGTCGCCTGATTAACGACCTAACGGAAGGGCGAGGGTAAGAGAGGGCGTAACTGCCCGATGGTTTCTACAGAGAAGAGACCCCAACGTAATTATCAGAGCGACCAATGAGGTCAAAACTGTGAATACCACTAACCAGACTTCAATCGAATACCGCAGTCTGAAAGCCCTGAGACTCCATTTGGCAGCATTCCTGCTGGTGGGGAAGATAGGTCGGAGGGCTGACGATGTCTGGAAAGACCTGCCATGGAAGCAATTCCGGCCTGCTCAGGCGCGGCTGCGCAGGAGCAGGAGTATTTCGATTACAACGGGGAATCTTTAAAGCGCAGAAAGAACAATCAAAAGCTAAGGTCAAACGTTTACAACGGCTTCTACTCAGGAGTCGTGCCGCCCAAGCACTGGCCGTCAAACAAGTAACACAGTTAAACACAGGGCGTAAGTCCCCCGGAGTTGACGGTAAAACCGCGCTTTCTACCAGAGAGCGTCTAGTGTTGTGTCAAAGGCTGAACAAGCACTGGTACCACTGGAAACACCAGCAACTGAGAAGGGTAAACATCCCGAAGCCAAATGGCAAAACTCGTGGATTAGGCATCCCTACAATAGCCGACCGGGCGTGGCAGCGGTGCGACCCACCTTGAATGCATTCAAGGTGGTGCGGCTCGAAAGTCGCAGTAGTTAGTGGGTAAAAGCCCCATGGGGAGTGTCTTCCCCGGTTCCCGCCCAAAGGAGCCTCAACAGCAATGAGGGGGTTTCACAGCTAGAGGGTTAAATGGCTAAGTTTGCTGCTAGTCCGATAGTGGCAACGGCCTAGGGAAAGTCGGATATGGCTCGCTATCAGCGAAGCTTGCAGCCCCGTTATATGCAGAAGAGTGAAAGCGGAACTGATACACTCTAACCAAAAGGGTACGCGGCATATGTGAAAGATGAATTCACCTTGTCATCGCGTAGACACCACGCCGCCGGGGTACGGAGCAGCCTAAGTCAGACGTATCTAATTATTGCGGAACGAGTTAACCTCCACTGGGTCTGAGAAATCAGTAGGGAAGCTGTAAAGCGAACCAATCCCCAGGGGAGACAGGACATTCCTAAGAAGCAAATGGGGTCATGGACGAAAGTCCAAGGGAAAACACGATTGTATAACCTGACTCATAGGTATATACCTAGCCGAAAGGTGAGCTGACGTAGGAATGGGTGAAACGTAACGGTAAAATCCTTTCCACAAGGATTTTGCAATCCGAAAGCTAAAACTTGAAACTCTAAGCTCCTCATAAGTTAGAGGCGTTGGGCAAACGTCAATGGCGAGGAGGTTGGAATCGAAGGACTCAAAGCCCAATTTGGATGAGACCTGAAAGCCGACTCAAGTAATGAGGAGTAAACGCATTAGTAAGTAGATGATACACCAGGAGCCGGGTGCTCTGAAAGTTGCACGCCCGGTACTGTGAGGGGGAAAACCTGTAAGGGTCTACCTATCTCGACGAAAGCGCACCAAGACAGCGTTGCTCAAGTTAGCAGCCGAGCCAGCCTATGAGGCAACTGCCGGGGAAAGAAGCTATGGCTTTAGACCCGGACGCTGTACTGCGGACGCACAAAAACTAATTTTCGACAACCTAAAATGCCAAGCAAACGGCAAAGATAAGCGGATTCTGGAAACAGATATCAGCAAATGCTTTGACGAGATAGACCACCAGGTCATGCTCAAGAAAGTAGTCTTACCAACCGAAGCCTTAAGGGGACTCAAGATAGCAATAAAGGCGGGCGTCCGTGGTGAGTATCCCTCCAGTATTAAGGGCACGCCCCAAGGCGGGGTTATCTCACCCCTACTGGCCAATATCGCCTTAGATGGATTCGAGAACCTAGGGAATGACCAGAAGGTCAGGACAGAATACACGCGCAAAAGCGGGAAAAAATCCGGTGAAAAGTACTACAACTGGTCAGAAGGTATAAGGGGTATTCGTTACGCAGATGACGCGGTCTTTATCTGTAAACCCGAAGCTGACACCAAGAGGCTACGGGAGGATATCGACAAATTCCTAAAGTCCAGAGGGCTAAGAATCAATGAAACTAAGACTAAGGTGAGTAAAGCTACGGATGGGTTCGACTTCTTGGGGTGGCGCTTCCGTGTCAACTCCCGTGGAGTCTTTAAATCCACACCGAGTTGGGAGAATTATGCAGAGCATATTGCGCCAAGGTCAAAGCAACTTGGAGAAGTGGTGCAACCACGGAAGCCCGTCTGAAAAGGATAGGGTCACAAGTCCGAGGCGGTCGTCAAAACCATAAAAACTGCGATATGAGCAAGCACTCGCTATGGTCGCTCAATAAATGGGTTTGGCGTAAGCTGAGGGCTGAAAAACGTAGGACGGCTCAAAAGGAAGCTGAGAAAGCAAGACGTCTGGCTATCAAGGGTAAACCCTTAGGAGCGCGCCTCGCGCGCTCACATCAGAACAGATAAAGAAAGCTTTCCCAGCAATTCCCTGGAAAGTCAACAGCCACGTGATGGTTAAAGGTGGTGCCTCACCCTACAATGGGAATCTATCCTATTGGGTTGGTCGAAACTCCAAATTATATAGTGGGCCAACCGCTGAAGCTATAAAGCGACAGAAGGGTAAATGTCCACACTGCAATCGATTGTTCATAGAGATGGATGGAGCCGTGGAATTGCACCACATCGATGGCAACCATAACAACTGGAAACATAAGAATCTAGTTGCTCTCCATCGGGAATGTCACCAGACGCAAGCGATACATCGTAAGCGCATCAAAGACGGACTCGATAAACGCGCAGTTAGGAACACCTGAGCTGTATGAGGTGAAAGTCTCACGTACAGTTCGTAGGAGAGGGGCGAGCTGCGTGGCAGCTCCCTCGACTCTAATATTTTAAGCCATCGCCACCATCTCCAAGCTTCAGGGTTTGAGCAGAGCATTTTGAGCCAAGATGTTTTGAGGATTGACACCCTAGATAAAGAAATCTCAGATGAGAACCTAGAGATTCAGTGTCATCCTGACGACCTAGCTTATATCCTTTACACCTCCCGCCCCAAGGGTGTCATGCAAAACCATCGGTATGTCCTGAATCTATGCCAGAACTATACCAACAGCGGAAAGATGAGTGAAGGCGCACCCCCGGCATTGATTAATGGCGGGGGATCCCTTCGGGATCGCTTTTCACTGTTGTATTCAGCCGCCTTCGGTGGTGCAGTGCGAGATATTTACTGTGCCTTGTTGAACGGTGCCACCTTATTGCCTCTAGACGTAAAGCAAATCAGTTTGCACAAATTGGCTGGATGGTTGCAAGACAATGAGATTACCGTGACGTTCATGGTTGCCACCCTGTTTCGTCACTTCGCTGCCACCTTAAACGAGGAAGCAGATTTTCCCAAGTTGCGACTAATTCAAATTGGGAGCGAAACCGTTTACCGACAGGATGCAGAACTGTTTCAGCGCCATTTTTCCCCGCAATGCACCTTAATGGTGAATCTGGGGGGTACAGAGATTAGTCCGGTGCGACAATTTCCCATTACGAAAGATACAGTTCTCACTGGTTCCACCGTACCTGCGGGCTATGGGGTTCCTGGAACAGAAGTTTTGCTTTGGGATGAGTCTGGGCATCCGGTTCCCCCAGGGGAAGTTGGTGAAATTGTGGTTTGTTCTCGCCAACTTGCTTTGGGGTACTGGCAACAGCCTGAGTTAACTAAACAAGTGTTTATTAGGAAAAATAGTCATAAATATTTTAAAACAGGTGATTTAGGTAAGTTGTTGCCCGATGGTTGTTTATTGCACCTAGGCCGTAAAGATTTTTAGGTTAAAATCCGAGGTTATCGGGTTGAAACCAGTGAAGTGGAAGCCACTTTGTTGAACCTAGAAGCTGTTGGAGAGGCGGTTGTAGTTGCCCAGACAGAAAAAGGGGGAGCAGTGGGCGATTTACAGCTAGTAGCTTATTTGACTCCGGTAAATCCTCAAAACAAACTTACAGCTCAAGAATTAAAAGCTGCGTTGCTTGCTCAATTACCCAGTTACATGGTTCCAGCTTGCTTTATTTGGCTAGAGTCATTGCCTTTAACTGCAACTGGTAAAATTGACCGACTAGCTCTACCTAAATCAGAATCAATTTTATCCAGCTCAGAATTAGAATTAAATGTTATTGCCCCCCATACTAATATAGAAGAAATATTAGTAAAAATTTGGTCGGAAGTCCTTAAAATTGAGCCGATTGGCATTGAGAATAATTTCTTTGAATTAGGGGGACACTCCCTTCATGCTAGCCAAGTTTTGGCTCGTATTGCAGAGAAACTAGGCATTGAAATGCCATTGAAGCAGATTTTTGAAGCACCAACAATTAGTCTACTTTCAAATTATCTAGAATCCGTAAATACTAGCACTTCTGAATATCCCTTAGCCCCCACACCCACTGAAAGGGGGGCAGACATTCCCCTATCCCTAACACAACAAGGTCTCTGGTTTCTGGCTCAACTAGAAGAAAATCGTGCTGCTTATAACTTGGTCAGAGCTTTTGTTATTACCGGGCCATTAGAAAGAACGAGTTTAGAAAAGGCGGTCTGCGCGATAGCGCAGATCCGGGCTTTGCCCGGGTCGCCACTCTCATAGACCGCCACGAAATACTCCGAACGACATTTGAAACCCAAAATGGTTCGCCAATTCAGATAATTGCCCCCCATATTCCTTTACCCTTATCAGTTGTGGACTTGACCACTGAAGGGAAAGATGTCCTTGAGAAAGTTATTCTCCAAGAACAAAATCGCCCCTTCAATTTAACTCAAGAGCCTCTGGTGCGATTTACGCTAATTTGCTTAGCACAGGAAAAGCAAATTTTACTACTGACTATGCACCACATCATTAGTGATGACTGGTCAATACAAGTTTTACTCAGAGAACTTTCGTGCTTTTACACAAGCTATCATAGGTCAACAGCACCATCCCTTTCTGACCTACCCATTCAGTATGTAGATTATGCTCACTGGCAACGCCACCGGTTCACAGGTAAGTTTAGAGATGCCCAAATTAAATACTGGCAACAGCAATTAGCAGATACTCCCCCAGTGCTTAACCTACCCTTGGATCGTCCTCGCACAACTGAACCGTTCAAATCTGGCAGGGTTCCCTTTCACTTCAATACTGACCTAACTCAGAAACTCCATATCTTAAGCAAGGGATCCAACACAACTCTATTTATCACACTTTTTGCTGCCTTTTCCGCTTTTCTGTCTCGCTATTGCAATCAAGACGATATTGTGGTAGGGACTCCCATCGCCAACCGAACCCCAGCCATAACAGAGGCTTTGATTGGCTTCTTCGTTAATACCTTAGTCTTGCGCACTCGACCTTAGCCAGAGCATACCTTCCTTGAGTTGCTTTCCCAGGTTCGTCAAGTGGCCTTAGACGCTTATGCCCATGCCGATGTCCCCTTCGATCTTCTCGTAGAGCAACTGAAACCGGAACGGCTGCCAGGGGTTAGTCCCCTCTTTCAGGTGATGTTTACCTTGCAAAATGTCCCGAAGGAAACCCTAGAGTTGTCGGGGCTGACTGTCAATCCTAAGCCCTTAGACAAACCTACTGCTGGGGCTACCTTTGATTTAACCTTATCTCTCACCCAAAGCAATACAGAACTGATTGGCGCTTTTGAATACAATGCCAACCTGTTTGATGGGGCAACCATTGAGCGGATGGCAAGAAATTTCCACATTTTTGTCGAAGGGATAGTTCTCAATCCAGAACAAACCATTGCCCAATTGCCCATTTTGAGTGCTGCTGAACGACAGCAATTGTTACTGGAGTGGAATCAGACTCAAACCGATTATCCTCGTAATGCCTGCGTTCACCAGTTATTTGAAGCTCAAGTCCAAAAGACACCAGATGCAGTAGCAGTGGTTTTGGCAGACCAAACCTTAACCTATCAGGAGTTGAATCAAAAGGCAAACCAACTGGCCCATTATTTGCAAAGCTTGGGGGTTGGTTCAGAGAGTTTGGTGGGGGTTTGTTTAGAGCGGTCGCCTAATCTAATTATCGCCCTGTTGGCAATTCTCAAAGCAGGTGGAGCCTACCTTCCCCTCGACCCCACTTATCCTCCTGAGCGACTGGCTTTCATGGTAGAAAATGCTGGTTTGCAGGTAATCCTAACCGAAACGGGTGTGAGGGAGAATTTGCCAGAGGTGGCTTATTCTATCGATATAGGTTCGGGAATAATAAACCGCAGAGACGCTCTTGACGCAGAGAAAGAGGGGAGAGAGGGGAGAGTTACGGCTAAGTCTTTGGCCTATGTCATGTATACTTCAGGGTCTACAGGACAACCTAAAGGGGTCGGCGTGACCCATCGCAATATTGTGCGGCTGGTGAAGAATACTAACTATGCTCAATTTACCAGCAATGATGTGTTTCTGCAGTTGGCATCGGTTTCTTTTGATGCAGCTACCTGGGAAATCTGGGGCAGTTTGCTCAATGGCTCCCGTCTGGTTCTGTTCCCGGAACCGAAACCCTCCTTGGAAACCTTGGGGCAAGTGATTCAGCAATATCAGGTCACAGCCCTATGCTTGACGGCTGGATTGTTTCACTTGATGGTGGATGAACGGTTGGAAGATTGGCAATCTCTACGTATTCTGATGGCAGGTGGAGATGTGCTATCTGTGTCCCATGTGCAGAAATGTTGTCAAACTCTGCCTCATTGTCAGTTGATCAATGGTTATGGTCCCACGGAGAACACCACCTTTACCTGTTGCTATCCTGTTCCCACGGGAGCTTCTTTGGGACAATCAATTCCCATTGGTCGTCCCATTGCCAATACCCGAGTCTACATCTTAGATGGGCAACATCAACCTGTTCCCATTGGAGTAGTGGGGGAATTGTACACCGGGGGTGATGGAGTGGCAAGGGGCTATCTCAATCGTCCCGAGCTCAACGCCGAACGATTTATTGCCAGTCCTTTCCTAGAGGGTGAGATTCTTTACAAGACGGGGGACTTAGTTCGCTATTTACCGGATGGCAATATTGAGTTTCTGGGTAGAATCGACAATCAAGTCAAAATCCGAGGCTTTCGGATTGAGCTTTCAGAAATTGAAGCTGTCTTAAATCAACATCCCCAGGTAAGCCAAGGAATCGTCATAGTACGACAAGATGGTTCTGGGGATAAGTCCCTGGTGGCTTATGTGAAAAGAAGTGAAACCCAGGTTAGTGGAAATGAACTCCGCTCTTTTCTCAAGCAAAAGTTGCCGGATTACATGGTGCCCAATGCCATTGTCTGGCTGGATAGCTTTCCCTTAACCCCCAATGGTAAAGTTGATCGCCGTAGGTTACCCATTCCAGATTTTGAACAAGAGCGAGAAACAAATTTTGTTGCTCCCCGCACCCAAGCTGAAACAGTTATTGCCAATATTATAGCTACGGTATTAGGGCAAGAACGAGTAGGTATCCACGATAACTTCTTTGCCCTCGGGGGCCATTCATTGTTGGCAACCAAGGTTATTTCTCGACTGCGGGAAGCGTTCGAGGTTGAATTACCAGTGAAAATTATATTTGAATCCCCCACAGTTGCTGGTTTGGCCTCCCTCGTTACCCACCGCCAACAAATCACTCCTGGATTGACCGTACCGGACATTGTTCCAAGGGAGTCCGAAGGCCAACCCCTCCCCCTCTCTTTTGCCCAAGCCCGCCTTTGGTTTCTCAATCAGCTAGAAGAACGGCCTAACGCCACCTATAACATTGCGGTTGCCCTGAAAATTACAGGTTCCCTGGATGTGAGAGCTTTGGAGCGAGGACTCCAGGAAATTATTCAACGCCATAGTATTCTGCGAACCCGCATTCAGGTTGTTAACGGCATTCCACTGCAAACCATCGATACCTCTGCTGAGTTTACCTTAGCTGTAGTGGAGCTTCAACACTGTTGGTAATCACCAACAGAACCTCCAGAAATGGGCGACCGCAGAAGCTGAGAAACCCTTTGATTTGAAGCAGGATTTGCCAATCAGGGCTACTATATTGCAGTTATCCCCAGAAGACCATGCCCTATTCCTGACCCTGCACCACATTGTGTCGGATGGCTGGTCCATGGAACTGCTTCTACAGGAACTGTCAACCCTCTATGCCGCTTTTGTGGCTGGGCAACCTTCTCCCCTCAAACCTTTACCAATTCAGTACCTTGACTATGCTGCTTGGCAACGTCAGTGGCTAGAAGAACATGTAATTGAGAAACAGGCAGATTATTGGAAAGGGCAGTTAGCTAATGTATGCTCTCCAATCAATTTGCCCACGGATCGCCCCCGACCATCTGTACAAAGTTTTCGGGGAGGGCAATTCCATTTTCAGCTCGACACCGCTGTGTCCCAAAAGTTGCGAACCTTAGGGCGAGGGACTAATAGCACGTTGTTTATGACCTTGCTGGCTGCCTTTGCCGTCCTCCTCTCACGCTACAGCAGCCAGCAGGATATCCTCATTGGTACCCCTGTTGCCAATCGCCATCATGGTCAAACCGAATCCCTGATTGGCTTCTTTGTTAATACTTTAGTGCTACGTACTCGAACTGAAGGGAATCCCAGTTTTAGAGAACTGCTTCCCTCTGTACGTCAGGTTGCTCTGTCTGCCTATAGTCATCAGGATATTCCTTTTGAAAAAGTGGTGGAAATTCTGCAACCAGAACGTTCCCTGAGTCATAGTCCCTTGTTTCAGGTCATGTTTGCTGATAAGCAAAGCCCAACTTATGGGGAGTTTCCTGGCCTAACCCTCACCCCTATTGAGCGAAAGCATCAAACCGCCAAGTTTGACCTGACTCTATCAATGGTAGATACCCCTTCCGAGTTAAGTGGATACTGGGAATACAACAGTGATCTGTTTGACCGGGAGACTATTGTTCGGATGGCTAGCAACTTTCAAACCTTACTAGCTGGGATTGTGGCTAATCCAGAGGAACGGGTTGAGCAGTTGCCGTTACTGAGTACCAATGAGCGCCAGCAGTTGTTGGTGGAGTGGAATCAAACCCAACAGGATTATCCGGTGGTGCAGGGTATTGAGGAATTGTTCGAGCAGCAGGTTCAGCAAACTCCTGACGCGATCGCTCTACAACATTGCGCTCCGCGTCCGTTCCGGAGCTACCGCAAAATGACCTACCGAGAACTACAGGAGCAAAGCGATCGACTGGCCTGTTACCTGCAAAGTTTGGGGGTAGGGTCGGAAACCCTGGTGGGAATTTGTATCGAACGTTCTCTAGAAATGGTAGTAGGGTTATTGGGGATTATCAAGGCTGGAGGTGCTTATGTTCCTATCGACCCTGCCTATCCTCAAGAGCGGATGAACTATATCTTGCAAGATACCAAACTCTCGATTCTGCTCACTCAGAGTCATCTTGCAAGTAAGGCTGACAATGCAGGTGTTCACTCCATTTACCTTGATGGAGATTGGGAAAGCATTAGCAAACTACCATTTTCCTCTCTTGCAAAGAAAAGTCATCTCGATAGTTTAGCTTATGTAATTTATACCTCTGGCTCAACTGGCAAGCCCAAGGGGGTTGAAATTTGCCACCGTTCCCTCGTGAATTATACCATGGGTGCGATCAAGGCTTACAAGATCACCCACCAAGATCGAGTCCTCCAGTTTTTTTCCTTTAGTTTTGATGCGGCTGCTGAAGAAATTTATCCTTGTTTATGTACTGGTGGAACTTTAGTTTTACGAACCGATGAGATGTTGGCATCCAGCCAGCAGTTTTGGCGGCAATGTCAAGAATGGCAAATTACCTTGTTAACTATACCGACGGCTTACTGGCATTTATTAGCTGCAAACCTGACCCCTGACACTAGACTCCCCTCCTCACTGCGACTGATTGTGATCGGGGGGGAACAAGCTTTGCCTGGCTCAATCGCGCAGTGGCAGCACTATATTGCCCAGTTCCCCCATTCTCACCAATTAATCAACAGCTACGGACCGACAGAAGCTACGGTCGTGACAACCCGCTACCTCGTCACGGCTGTCGGTGGCTTGGCACAGGCCCTCCCAACTATTCCTATTGGTAAGCCCATCGGCAACGCTAAGGTTTATGTCCTCGATCGCCAGATGCAACCCGTTCCCATTGGCGTACCGGGAGAGCTTTATATTGGGGGTGAGGGTTTGGCCCGAGGCTATCTCCATCGTCGGAAATTAACGGCAGAAAAATTTGTGCTTAACCCCTTTGGTGAAGGTCGCCTTTATAAAACTGGGGATTTGGTGCGCTATCGTCCTGATGGCAATCTCGAATTTATCGGTCGCCTTGACAATCAAGTTAAGCTACGGGGCTTCCGTATCGAACTGGGGGAAATGTGCGGCTCGTTTCCTGTGAAGGTCGCGGCGTAAGCCAAACATAAGCAGGAGCAAGGTTTCCGGGACACCGTCTCCGATAATCTAAGCCAACGAAAGGGGCTGAAAACGGACAAACGACTCCTACCCGAACGTGAAACCCGCCGGGTAAACGCGAGAGGAATTAAGTGATTCAAATAGGATTACCGAACCTCTAAGGTAGTGATTACCGAACCTTGACAACTGAATGAATTATGAGAGTGAGGTCACGGTCAGAAATCGTGCAACCAAGCCTCTCCCGCCTGCTCAGGCGCGGCTGCGCAGGAGCAGGGGAATCACGTGAATCCTTACCTGGCCACCGTGAGGTTAATCACCAGGCGGAAGCTGGAAACAGAGCGGAACCGGAGCTATCGAGCGGTTCGATGGTAACGCCGTCAACAGGGAGAACACCGGGATAACTTAATGTGAATCATCTATCGAATTGCACCTAACCAGTGACACTGCCAAGCCGCGCATTGCAGAAGAGACACCGAAAGAAACTCGTAAGGCCAAATTTCCGGCACTTACATTCCTGAGTTGGTGATAGGTCTAAGGATGAGTCCCAAGGGTTCAAAAACAATAGTTCGTTCGGAACGAGTAAAAACTCGCTCAACTTCCATCAAAACAGGGGATTCCAAGCCTGACATGTGAGATTGTGGGGTCGCCTGATTAACGACCTAACGGAAGGGCGAGGGTAAGAGAGGGCGTAACTGCCCGATGGTTTCTACAGAGAAGATACCCAATGTAATTATCAGAGCGACTAACGAGGTCAAAACTGTGAATATCACTAACCAGACTTCAATCGAATACCGCAGTCTGAAAGCCTTGAGGCTCCACTTAGCAGCATTCCTGCTGGCGGGGAAGATAAGTCGGAGGGCTGACGATGTCTGGAAAGACCTGCCATGGAAGCGATTCCGAGGTCAGGTATTTCGGTTACAGCGGTGTATCTTCAAAGCGCAAAAGAACAATCAAAAAGCCAAGGTCAAACGTTTACAACGGCTCCTACTTCGGAGTCGTGCAGCCCAAGCACTGGCCGTCAAACAAGTAACACAACTAAACACAGGGCGTAAGTCCCCCGGAGTTGATGGGAAAACAGCGCTTTCTACCAATGAGCGTCTAGTGTTATGCCAAAGGCTGAATAAGCACTGGTACCACTGGAAACACCAGCAACTGAGAAGGGTAAATATCCCGAAGCCAAATGGCAAAACTCGTGGATTAGGCATCCCTACAATGGCCGACCGGGCGTGGCAAGCGTTGCTCAAGTTAGCAGCAGAGCCAGCCCACGAGGCAACTGCCGGAGAAAGGAGCTACGGCTTCAGACCCGGTCGCTGTACTGCGGACACACAAAAGCTAATCTTCGACAACCTAAAGAGCCAAACAAATGGCAAGGATAAGCTGATTCTGGAAACAGATATCAGCAAATGCTTTGACGAAATTGACCACAAGGTCATGCTCAGAGGGGTTGTCTTACCAAAAGAGGCTCTCAGGGGTCTGAAGTTGGCTGTAAAAGCAGGCGTCCGTGGTGAATACCCCTCCAGTACTAAGGGCACACCCCAGGGTGGGGTAATTTCACCCTTACTGGCCAATGTTGCCCTAGATGGATTCGAGAACCTAGGGTCAAACCAATGGAAGAGAAAACGGTCAAGGCCGCTAATAAGGGGTATTCGTTACGCGGACGACGCGGTCTTTATCTGTAAACCCGGAGCTGACATCAAGAGGCTAAGGAAGAATATAGACGAATTCTTAAAGACCAGAGGGCTAAGAATTAACGAAACTAAGACTAAGGTGAGTAAAGCTACGGATGGGTTCGATTTCCTGGGGTGGCGCTTCCGCGTTAATTCCCGTGGAGTCTTCAAATCCACACCGAGTTGGGAGAATTATGCAGACATCAAGGCTAAGGTAAAAGCTACTTGGAGAAGTGGCGCAACCACGGAGGCTCGCCTGAAAAGGATAGAGTCACAAGTCCGAGGCGGTCGTCAAAATCACAAAAACTGCGATATGAACAAGCACTCGCTATGGTCGCTCAATCATTGGGTATGGCGTAAGTTGAGGGCTGAAAAACGCAGGATGGCAATTAAGGAAGCAGAGAAAGCAAGACGTCTGGCTATCAAGGGTAAACCCTTAGGAGCGCGCCTCGCGCGCTCACATCAGAGCAGATTAAGAAAGCTTTCCCTGCTATTCCCTGGAAAGTCAATGGCCACGTAATGGTCAAAGGTAATGCCTCACCCTACGATGGGAACATTTCCTACTGGGTTGGTCGAAATTCCAAATTATATAGTGGGCCAACCGCTGACGCCATTGAGCGACAGAAGGGTAAATGTCCGCATTGCAACCGATTGTTCATGGAGACAGATGGAGCCGTGGAGTTGCACCACATTGACGGCAATCATAACAACTGGAAACACAAGAATCTGGTTGCTCTCCACCGAGAATGTCACCAGGCGCAGACGGTACACCGGAAACGCATTAAAGACGGACTCGCGAAGCGCGCCGTTAAGGCATAGGAGCACCTGAGCCCCCGGCATTGATTAATGGCGGGGGTGAAAGTCGCACGTCCGGTTCGTCGGAGAGGGGCGAGCTGCGTGGCAGCTCCCTCGACTCTAATTGAATCCTTGCTCAGTGGCCACCAGCAGGTGCAGGAATGCGTCGTCATCCCCCGGGAAGATACCCCAGGGAACAAGCGGCTGGTAGCCTATGTAGTTGGGGATGATGATCTTGACATCAGCGCCCTGAAAGAGTATATCAGACAGCAGTTACCAGACTACATGGTTCCCAGTGTAGTGGTGCCCCTGAAGTCATTACCCCTGTCTCTCAGTGGTAAAATAGACCGCAAAGCTTTACCTGCCCCCTCTGCTGCCTTCAGCCAAAGCAGTGAGTTCGTTGCACCGAAGACAGAGAGTCAAATTCTTATCGCTAGTCTTTTTGCCGAAATTCATTAGAGTCGAGGGAGCTGCCACGCAGCTCGCCCCTCTCCTACGAACTGTACGTGAAACTTTCGCCTCATACAGCTCAGGTGCTTCTATGCCAATGGGAGGCGTGCTTCCGTAGACCGTCCTTAATACGCTTGCGATGTATTGCTTGCGCCTGGTGACACTCTCGGTGGAGGGCAACTAGATTCTTACGTTTCCAGTTGTTATGGTTGCCGTCTATGTGGTGCAACTCCACGGCTCCATCTACCTCCATTAACAATCGATTGCAATGCAAACATTTACCCTTCTGTCGCTTTATAGCTTCAGCGGTTGGCCCACTATATAATTTGGAGTTCCGGCTAACCCAATAGGAGATATTCCCATCGTAGGGTGAGACATCACCTTTGACCCCCGCCATTAATCAATGCCGGGGCCATTGACTTTCCAGGGAACAGTTGGGAAAGCTTTCCTTATTTGCTCTGATGTGAGCTGACGCTTCGCTGACCCCTGTGGCTTTTTGCCAAAAGTTGCCAGCTGTCGTGCTTTCTCTGCTTCCTTCTGAGCCATCCTGCGTTTTTCTGCTCTCAACTTCCGCCATACCCAATTATTGAGCGACCATAGAGAGTGCTTATTCATGTCGCAGCTTGAGTGATTTTGACGACCGCCTCGGACTTGTGACTCAATCCTTTTCAGACGAGCTTCCGTGGTTGCACCACTTTTCCAGGTTGCTTTAACCTTAGCCTTTATGTCTGCATAATTCTCCCAACTCGGTGTGGATTTAAACTTCCCACGAGAGTTGACGCGGAAGCGCCATCCCAGGAAATCGAATCCATCCGTTGCCTTACTCACCTTAGTCTTAGCTTCATTAATTCTTAGCCCTCTGGTCTTTAAGAACTCGTCTATATCCTCCCTGAGTTGCTGGATATCGGCACCAGACTTTAGGATAAAGACCGCGTCATCCGCATAACGAATACCCCTTATTAGCGGTTTTGACCGCTGCCTTTTCCATTGTTCTGACCCTAGGTTCTCAAATCCATCTAGGGCGATATTGGCCAGTAATGGTGATATGACACCACCTTGGGGAGTTCCCTTAATACTGGAGGGGTATTCACCACGGACACCAGCTTTCACAGCAAGTTTGAGACCTTTGAGGGCTTCTTTTGGTAAAACTACTCCTCTGAGCATAACCTCATGGCTTATCTCATCGAAGCATAAGAGGGATGTCTGTTTCCAAGACCAGCTTGTTCTTACCATTTGCCTTGCTGCTAAGATTGTTGAAAATCATCTGTTGTGAGTCCGCAGTACAGCGACCGGGTCTGAAGCCGTAGCTTCTTTCTCCGGCAGTGGCCTCATAAGCAGGTTCGGCCGCTAATTTGAGTAGCGCCTGCCACGCCCTGTCAGCCATTGTAGGGATGCCTAAACCCCGTATTTTGCCGTTAGGCTTGGGGATATTTACCCTTCTCAGTTGTTGGTGTTTCCAGTGATACCAGTGCTTGTTAAGGCGAAGGCAACGGCACCAGACGTTCTCGTGTTGAGAGCGCGGTTTTACCGTCAACTCCGGGGGACTTACGCCCTTGATTGAGCTGTGTTACTTGTTTGACGGCCCTAGCTCTGGGCTGCACGGCTTTGTAATAGGAGCCGTTGTAAGCGTTTGACTTTAGTTTTTTGATTGTTATGCATGCGCTTTAAAGATACACCGTTGTAACCGAAACACCTGACCCCGAAATTGCTTCCAAGGTAGGTCTTTCCAGACATCGTCAGCCCGTCGGCTAGTCCTCCCCATTTGCAGGAATGCTGTCAAATGGAGTCTCATAGTCCATAGGCTGCGGTATTCGATTGGAGTTTGGTTAGTGATAATCACAGATTGGCTCCATTAGTCGCTCTGATAATTACATTGGGTCTTTTCTCTATAGAAACCATCGGGCAGTTACGCCCTTCTTACCCTCGCCCTTCCGATAGGCCGTTAATCAGGCAGCCCCACCACCTCGCATGTCGAGCTTGGAATCCCCTGCTTCAGTGGAAGTCGAGCGAGTTTTTACTCGTTCCGAACAAACTATTGTTGCGAACCCTTGGGACTCATCCCGTTGACCCATCACCAACTCCGGAATGTAAGTGCAGGGAAATTGCCTTATGAGTTTCTTTCGGTGTCTCTTCTGCTCTCTAGCGGCTTGGCAGTGTCGAAGCTTAGGTCTTTTCTCAGATGATTCACGTTAAGTTATCCCGGTGTTCTCCCTGTTAGCGGTGTTACCGACGACACCGAAGGTGCCGCCCAAGGCGTCCCGCTCGTCAGCTCCAGTCCCGCCCTGCTGCCAGCTTCCGCCTGGTGATTAACCTCACAGTGGCCAGCCCGGAGGGCGCGGCTGCGCAGGCGGGAGAGGCTCGGTTACACGATTTCTGACCGTGCCCTCACTCTCATAGTTCATTCAGTTGTCATGGTTCGGTAACCCTAATTCCTCTCGCGTTTCCCCGGCGGGTCTCGCGTTCAGGTAGGAGTCGTTTGTCCGTTTTCAGCCCCTTTCGGTGGCTTAGATTATCGGAGACGATGTCCCGGTAACCAGGCTCCTGCTTATGTTTGGCTTACGCCGCGACCTTCACAGGAAACGAGCCGCACGAGATTAATTTATCTCTAAGGGCATTGTTTGATTATCCCTCTGTTTCTGATTTGGCTAGTGCAATCGACCAAGCTTTAGTAACTGGAGACTATCAATCCCAAACTTGGGATTTAGAAGCAGAAGCTGCTTTAGATCCAGATATTCAGCCATCAACTGCGATTGGGCAAACCGTCAGTCCAATTGAACAAATTTTCCTAACCGGTGCAACAGGTTTCTTGGGAATTCATTTACTTTCTGAACTCTTGACCACAACTACTGCTACTGTCTATTGCTTGGTTCGGGCTGATAATCTTGATGCTGGCAAAGAAAGACTCAAGAACAAGTTAGAAGCTTCTGGTTTATGGAGTGATAATTTTACATCTCGAATTATTCCCATCATCGGAGATTTAGGAAGCAGTCGTTTTGGACTCTCAGCAACTGAGTATAATAATTTATGCCAAGACATTGATGTTGTTTATCACGTTGGAGCTAAGGTTCATCATCTGTGGTCTTATGCTCTTTTAAAAGATGCGAATGTTTTGGGAACCCAAGACGTGTTAAGACTGGCCAGTTTAGGAAAGCTCAAACCTGTTCATTACGTTTCTACTCTATTCTCAACATCCCAAACTGACCAACCCATTCTCGAGTCAGCAACTGCCAATCATTATGATTTACTAAAAGTAGGCTATGTTCAGACCAAGTGGGTAGGAGAACAGTTAGTTTGGGAAGCTGCCAAGCGAGGTTTGCCCATAACTATCTATCGACCTTCGAGGATTAGTGGTCACAGTCAAACCGGTGTCTCTAGTTTCGATGACTTACTCTCGCGACTGGTGAAAGGATGTATTCGACTCAAAAGTTTTCCTAACTGGGATGGTTTTTCAGAAAACCTCGTTCCAGTAGATTATGTCAGCCGAGCGATTGTTTGTCTCTCTCAACAAAACAGTTTATTTGGGAAGGCATTCCATTTAATTAATCCAAAATCGGTGCTTTTCAGGGAAATTTTTGAGTGGGTGCGCTCCCTGGGCTATAGCTTAGAAGAAATTGACTATACTCATTGGCGTTCCAAGTTGATAGAGGATATGGAAAATCCTCTCTACCCTTACTTACCCAACTTCCCGGAATCACCGTCGAGCACAACAAACTTAATTGAGTACGATTGTCGCAATGTGGTTGATGGTTTAAGGGGAAGTGGTATCAAGTTACCGGAGGTTAATCAGGATTTATTTAAAACTTACCTCTGCTACTTCAGAGAAAGTGGATTTTTGGAGGATTGAACCTTCAAAGCCTTGATGTCTGTACTTTATGGAAAACGTGATCGCAACAGGAGTTAACTAGGGTATCGACTAATGGAAAGAGCGTCTAGACGATCCCTAGATTCCCCTTTTTAAATTCCAGTTCCCCCATTTTTATATTCACCAATGAACCAGACCACTGATACCCAACAACAGAGGGCTGATGATGGCAAGCCTAGCATCATCAGCGCCATAACTAAAAGGTTTCCATCACTGCAAGGAATGGAAACATTTACCTTCATCTGGTTTGGCCAAGTCATTTCACTGATCGGTACCAGTCTGACCAGTTTTGCCCTCAGCATTTGGGTTTACCAGCAAACCGATTCTGTCACCCAATTTTCCTTACCGGTACTCTCGGCGGCGATTCCTCCGATTTTAATTGGTCCGATTGCGGGAGTCTATGTCGATCGCTGGAGTCGTCGTTGGACCATGATTATTAGTGACTTCTCTGCCGGTTTGTGTACGTTGCTGGTGGCTTGGTTATACCTTAATGGTAGTCTGGAAATTTGGCATATCTGCCTAACAAATGTGCTTAGGTCTAGCTTCAGTACATTTCAAGGTTTAGCCTATTCTGCAGCAACCACTCTCCTGGTTCCCAAAGCTAATCTTGCCCGTGCCAGTGGTATGGTCTTCACGGGGCAAGCCATCTCAGATTTAGCAGCCCCTACCTTTGCCGTAACTCTACTTGCCATTATTCGGTTACCAGGGATTATCGCCATTGACTTTATCACCCTACTATTTGCCTTGTTATCTCTATTGATAGTCAAATTTCCGGAGCTTTCAACTTCAACTGAGGAGCAAACCAAACAGGAGTCATTTATAGATAATTTAACCTATGGCTTCAAGTATTTTGTGCAGCGACCTGGTCTTTTGGGACTGGTATTATTGATTGCTCTATGTAACTTCATTAGTGGAGCCACTCAAGTTCTCGATATCCCATTAGTCCTTTCTTTTGCATCGGTTACAACCCTCGGCATTGTTGTCTCCTGCGCCAATGCTGGCATGGTTATTGGGGGCTTAATCATGACAATTTGGGGCGGTCTAGAGAATCAAATGACTACTGTTTTTATCAGTATGTTTGCCATTGGCCTATCTGTCCTCTTTGTAGGTCTTCGCCCCTCAGCTATTCTTCTGGCTTGTGCAAATTTTTCCGTGCTACTAACTATTCCTATAGTCAATAGTGCTATTCAAGCTATTTACCAGCGCAAGGTGGCTCCGGAAGTCCAGGGAAGGGTTTTTGCATTTCGGAAATCAGTAGCTTGAGCAACGCTTCCTCTGTCTTATTTTATTGCAGGTCCATTAGCCGATCGCTTCTTTGAACCCTTAATGAATCAAGATAGTATTGTTGCAAAAAGCATTGGCAGAGTAATTGGTACAGGTCCTGGCCGTGGTATTGGTCTAATGTTCGTTTGCATGGGACTTTTGACTATTTTCGTGACCAGCGTTGCTTACTTTTTCCCTCGTTTACGATATTTGGAATATGAATTACCTGATGCGATTCCTGACGCGGAGTAACGAGCAAAAATGATTTTTATATTATACTATAGCAACCCCAAAATCATTATGCAATTTCCGTAGGGGCAGCCCCCGTGGCTGCCCCGTCGAAGTTTCTTACACAAATGATTTAGACGCGCTATATTGAGCATATTAGCAATGCAATCATTTTTTTTAGTAAAGATTAGTAATAGCTTAAGTCAATGAAAAACACCGAATCCCCTAATCAAGAACCCCGTAGATTTCTGGAAACAGAACCTTTTCTGTACTCCAAACACTATGCTGCCAAGTATGGCTGCGATCTGGCTATCCCCAGTTGGTTGGCTCTCGGCAGTTTGGTTTGTTACACTCGCTTGGTTGAAGAATTTGCTTTACAAAAAGGGAGTCCGGTCAAAATCCTCTGCGCTTCTGACATTATCAAAAACCCTAAGGAGCCAGACGACCCTGGAGAGGATTGGAATACTATCATTTGGCAAAACAATCCTTATGTTGAGGAAATTATTGATGCCAATAAGCTAGATCCAGCTATTATAAAGGCAATAAATCCAGAGTTCGATAACTTCTGCCAATCTTGATATGAGATTACCAATCTCTGCGCTCCCTACAATCTCCGTCCTCGGCAGTTGCGCGGTTCTCTGTTTCTTTCGTTTGAGGAAATGCAGTGGGGATTGCGCTCGCTCTCTTACCTCAAACGTCCAGTCATCTGTTTATGTCCCTATGGCAGATCTGCCAGTTCGTCAGAATCTCCCTGGTATCTGGATAAATGGTTACTTTTAGTTGAAATCCTCAAAGAGCAAGTTAGCTTTTTCCAGATTGGCCACGAGAATTTCCAGCAGAAGCCCTTGCCCGTGTTTAGTACCAAAACAACTGTTCGCCAGATGATGGCTTTGATCTGGGCTAGCGACATCTATATTGGCTTCGATACGGGACCATCTCACATTGCTACTGCTCTGGAGAAGCCGAGTATTGTGTTGTGGGATGCGGTGAGAAAAGCACCTTTAGAAGAACAAAAACAGGCAGGATTCAGTATTGCCCATATGCAACGCTGGGCTTATCCTCAAAACAAAAACTTGGTGATTTTGGGAGAAAAAAATCATGAGGTATTGTCCGATTGCATTGAGTTTGCTTGGGAATTTTTGAATTCTTTTAACCCACATTCCGCACGACAAATTGTAACATATATGTATTACAAAAACGGGCATTTTGTACGACAAATGTAGTACGCAAATCAAATAAGTAGGGCTTGCTGAATAAAGCCAAAAGTCTATCCAGATAATGGTTTTCAGCTTTTGACAACTCCCAAAGTGCAAGGCGATCGCATAAGGCGTCTCAAAATCCTTGCACTATCGTGGGAAATCTCGGGGTCATCAGGGGCGAAGCTACTATTTTTCAAGCTGTGTAGCCACAAGAATTGACTCTGTAGTTAAAAAAAATCTAATGGGTAGGGTGGGCATTGCCCACCAAGAGTCTGTAGGGTTACAATTTGTGCGGCTCGATCAAGCGCAAGTAAAGTCGCGGCGTAAGCCGAAACGAAGCTAGGGCTGGGTTTCCGGGACATCGGAACTGCCAATCTAGGCCACCGAAAGGGGCTGAAAACAGACTTCCGAGTTAGTGCCTGAACGCGATAACCGCGAGGGAAATTAGGAAAACCAATGTGGAATTCCGAAACCCTAAGGTAGAAATTACCCAGCCTGCTACTGAATGAACTATGAGAGGGAGGCCACAGTCAGAAATCGTGTAACCAAGTCTCTCCCGCGAAGGAATCGCGTGAATCCCCTGCTCCTGCGCAGCCGCGCCCTCCGGGCTGGCCACAGTGAGATTAATCATCAGGCTGAAGCTGGCAACAGGGCGGTAAAGTGCGGCCAAACGGTTAGGCAGAGATACTTCCGCTAACAGGGAGAACACCGGGATAACTTAGCGTGAATCATCTGAAAAAAGACCCAACAACCGACACTGTCGGAAGGCCGTTACAGACGACAGAAGAGACCCCGAAAAAGGCTCGTAAGGGTAGAGATTGGCCACTTACATTCCTGAGCTGGGGATGGCCCAACGGATGAGTCCCAAGGGTTCGTAACAATAGTTGATTCAAAACGAGTAAAAACTCGCTCAACTTCCACCAAAATAGGGGATTGCAAGCCTAACATATGAGGTGGTGGGGTCGCGTGATTAACGGCCTATCGGAAGAGCGAGGGTAAGAAAGGCGTAACTGCCCGAAGGTTTCTAAAGAGAAGAGAGCCTATCTTGTAATTAGTAGAGCGATAGAAGGAGCTTAAACAGTGCAAGTCACTAAATTAGCCCCAAACGAATACCGCAGTCTGAGAGACTTAGGACTCCACCTAGCAGTATTCCTGCGGGCGCGAGAAGTAAGCCTGAGGGCTGACGACGTCTGGAAAGATTTGCCTTGGAAGCAATTCCACAATCAGGTCTTTCGGTTACAGCGGTGCATCTTCAAAGCGCATGCATAACAATCAGAAAGCCAAAGTCAAACGCTTACAACGACTCCTGTTACAGAGTCGTGCAGCCCAGAGCTAGGGCCGTCAAACAAGTAACACAGTTGAATCGAGGGCGTAAGGCCCCCGGAGTTGATGGAAAAACCGCACGAATCAAACGAGAGCGTCTAGTATTGTGTCAGAAGCCTCATTCAGCAATGGCATCACTGGAGACACCAGCAACTGAGAAGGGTAAATATCCCGAAGCCAAATGGCAAAGTTCGGGGTTTAGGCATCCCTACAATGGCGGACCGGGCATGGCAAGCGTTGCTCAAATTAGCAGCGGAGCCTGCCTACGAGGCCACAGCCGGAGAAAGAAGCTACGGCTTCAGACCCGGACGCTGTACTGCGGACGCACAAAAGCTGATTTTTAATAATCTCAACCGCAAAGCCGATGGTAAGAATAAGCTGGTTCTAGAAACTGATATCAGCAAATGCGCCAGGGCAAAATTGACCACGAGGTCATGCTCAGAAGGGTGATTCTGCCGAAGGAGGCTCTGAAGGGTCTCAGGCTTGCGGTGAAAGTTGGCGTCTGCGGTGAATACCCCTCCAGTATTAAGGGGACTCCCCAAGGCGGGGTAATCTCGCCACTACTGGCCAATATCGCCCTAGATGGATTTGAGAACCTGGGGTTGAATCAATGGAAAAATAGTCGTAGAGATGGAACTCTCATAAGGGGTATACGTTACGCGGATGACGCGGTGTTTATCATCAAAACTGGTGCGGATATCCAAAAGCTCAGGGATGATATAAACGAATTCTTAAAGTCCAGAGGGCTAAAAATCAATGAAGATAAGACTAAGGTAAGTAAAGCCACGGATGGATTTGACTTTCTTGGGTGGAACTTTAGAGTTAATTCCAGGGGAGTCTTCAAATCCACACCGAGTAAAAAGAACTATGAGAGCATTTTGGCCTTGGTTAAAGCAACTCAGGAATTGTGGTGCAACCACGGAAGCTCGCCTGAAGAGGATAGAGTCACAAGTCCGGGGCTGGAGGCAATATCATCGAAGCTGCGATACTCGTTCAGCACTCTCTATGGTCCCTCAATCATTGGGTGTGGCGTAAGCTGAGAGCTGAAAAGCTTAGGATGACTCTGAAGGAAGCAGAGAAAGCACGACGGCTGGCTACTAAGGGCAAAAAGCCGCAAGGGGCTGCAAAGCGCCAGCTCACTTGTGAGCAGGTAAGGAAAGCCTTCCCAGCAGTTCCCTGGAAAGTCAATAGCCACGTGATGGTTAAAGGTGATGCCTCACCTTACAATGGCAAGTTAAGTTATTGGGTAGGCCGAAATTCTAAGCTATACAGCGGGCCTACCGCTGACAGAAAGGAAGATGCGCTCATTGCAATCGATTGTTCATGGAGATAGATGGTACCGTGGAATTGCATCACATAGATGGTAACCACAACAACTGGAAACGCAAAAATCTAGTTGCTCTCCATCGGGAATGTCACCAAAAGCAGGCGGGACGCCAAGGGCGGCACCTTCGGTGTCACCGCAAGCGAATTAAGGACGGACTCGTAAAGCGCGCCTCCCATTGGCGTAGAAGCACCTGAGCCGGATGAGGTGAAAGTCTCACGTCCGGGACGCCAAAGGCGGCACCTTCGGTGTCGTAGGAGAGGGGCGGTGTGGCAACACACCCCTCGACTCTAATGGTTACACTAAAATAGTACAACAACCAAGAGGGGGAATCATGGACGAAGAATTGAAAACATTAATTTTAGAACTCAAATCAGAAGTAAAGGAAGGATTTAACAACCTAAACAGTAGAATTCAAAATTTAGACAACAGAGTCCAAAATTTAGACAAGGAGGTACAGGTGGGTTTTGCGAAGGTAGAAGGAGAGTTTAAGCGCGTCGATGTGGAGTTGAAGCGTATTGAAGAAAAAACTGACAATGGGATGAAAGAAATCAAGCAAACACTTGATACCAAGTCTAATGTTTGGGAAAAACGACTGGAAAATGCAGAGTTTGTAGGTAAAGCTACCATGACAGCTATAGTCATCGGTTTTGTGGGTGGTCTTGCTAAAATTCTATTCTTTTAAAAGAAAATCTTAATCGTGACAGCATTGAATCAAAATCATGACTACTCCAAACTTTGAATATTACGGTTATGGGGTGGACCCCTACATTTGTTTTAAACTTCTCCTTGAGCCAGCATTTGGATGAGACGAGGTATTCCTGGATCAAATCCACCCAAATCCCAAGATAAGGGATCTTTTGGATCTACTAAGGTAATACCATAGGGAGCAAGAGTGACATATACTGCCTTGATATTCTCATTCACCTTCTGACGATATTTAGCTAATGCTTGAGCAGGATGACTATTACCAGCCCAACTTTCGCTATCTGTCCAAAAACAGATGATATCAGCTTTGAACTTATTCTTTATCATCCAATCATAAGCCACAGAGGCGTCAGTACCTCCAAAGTTTTGATTGCTAGCTTTGGCGATCGCACTCCTAAAGCTATCTTTTTTAGAGATACCCAAATCGCGGAACTTCGTGGAAAATCTTCTAATAGCGTAGTTTTTCTCCGCCTTAGCTGTAACTAATGCCATAGTAGTAGCAATCTCGCAGCAACTCATTCCTACTGAGGACACTACACCACAAGACATGGAACCGGATATATCCACGGCGTGCATGAATACCTTCTCTGTGGGTTCCACTACATCAAAAGATAGTTCCACCGCCTTTTCTAAGATATCCACAATCCGCCCTACTGGATTCCAGGTTTTCTTGCTCCTCCCAATTCTCCCTCCTGATTGATAGGTTTTCAAGGCTTTAAGGGCGTCTATAGGGTGAATTCTTCCTTTACGTAGATAGGTAGAACTGTTGAGTACCTCTTCGACCCTATCTAAATTAGCTGGTGTGTCAGCCCGGAGTACTCCTAGTTTCGTCAGAGAACCTAGGTTGCGCAACATTGCACCAATGGGCATTTTCTCAAACAGCAATTGCCATGCTTGCTTGTCCATTTTCCCTACTGGGGCAACCATTTCGTGGGTGAGGTTACCTTTAGCTATGGCTTCATGGGTTTTTTTAGGGTTCCGTTTCAACCACTCGTACCACCAAATTTGAGCCAATGCTTCTGTGGGAATTTCTGTTGGCAGTTCATCCCAACCCTTGACTACCCACCGAAACAATTGGTTATGCTCTTCTGTAGGAGGTTGGACGTGAAATAGACGCAAAGCGTCCCGATGAGAAAAGCCGTAACGCTGTTGGTATTTGAGCAACTGATAGGTTAAGCTTTTGACGTTTTCCCGAGATAACCATTGCTTCCCCACTTCTCGCACTACCTTACCAAATCCTCTCATAGCTTTGGTGTAGCTCAACCATTCATAGAAATGACTTCCAGTGCGAACTACTTGGGGAAAGATTTCCTGGAATGCCTTTTTTGCTTCTGGTGTTGCTCCCATAGATAAGAGTACTAAAGCAAATAAGGGGGCGCTGTTATTGATAGCCCTACCGTCACTAGCGTAGACTATTTCTTCTGCTACTTTGTTGGAGTTGGTGGCGATCCGGCGGGTACGCCGGATCTGCGCTACCGCACAGATCGCCTCTTTAATAACTTGGACAAAATCTTCTGTTAATTCTTTCTTTCCTGCATAGTAAGTGCTTTGAGCTGTGCCAATAAGCAAGCAGCGTCGCAGCATTTGCCAAATGCCAGCATCGAACATGAAGCCCCCGGAGCGCCCTTGGATCATCTCCGCTTCCCGTCCCGGTATGGGTTTATTTTGGGGCGTTCCTGTCTTTTTTTGAGTGAAGAACTGATAATTCATTGTCTTTTAATTCTACGGCCTTTTCAGGCAAAAAATGGGGGTGGCGAAGGGGGAATCGAACCCCCGACCTAGTCGATTATGAGTCGATAATCCTCATTCTTCGGCCCATAAGGCAAGGAATGAACAAGGAAAACTTGCTCTACCATTGAGCTACTCGCCACACACTTTATTATTAAAGTACTACAAACATATTTCATTCGTCAAGAGGTAATTGGAAAAAAATTGAAACTGGCGAGAGGGGATTCGAACCCCCGATCCCTTAGATAACCCTCAATTTACGGCCCCTAGGGCAAAGAAGCAACCAAGGATCAGTACAAGGATAAGTTACAATAACTTGCTTTCAACCACTCAGCCACTCGCCACCAACTTTATTAATTTCTATAATTTTATTATACTACACATATATTTCATTGGTCAAGGGGTAATTGGAAGTGGCGAGGGGGGATTCGAACCCCCGAATGGTCGTATCCAAAACGATAATCCTCAATTCTTCGGCCCATAAGGCAAGAAATGAACAAGGAAACTACATTAATTACAACTGCCTTACCACTTGGCTACTCGCCACACGCTTTATTAACTTTTATATTTTTATTGTACTACAATTAGATTTCATTGGTCAAGAGGTAAGAGAAAAATGAAGGTGGCGAGGAGGGATTTGAACCCCCGATGAGCTAACTCAAGTTTAATAACCCTCAATTTTTCGGCCCATGGGGCAAGGAATAAACAAGGGAAAGTAAAACAACTCGCCTTTAACCACTCGGCCACTCGCCACACGCTTTATTAACTTTTATATTTTTATTGTACTACAAACATATTTCATTGGTCAAGAGGTAATTTGGGAAAAATTAGGAGTGGCGGAGACGTTAGTCGAACCCGCATCTTTCTCTGAGTTAAGAGATAACCCTCAATTCTTCGGCCCAGAGGGCAAGGAACGAATAAGGATAAAATGCTCTATCCATTTAAGCTACTCCGCCAAAGGTTTACATATTCTATATTACACTGCAAATACAAGAACTGTCAAAGAGTTTCAAGCATTTGTCATAAATGTTTACAATCTAATCTTGAGATAGAGGTAATTTGAGAAAAATGGGAGCGGCGGAAGGGTCGAACCCGCATTGCCTTTATCAACGATAAACCTCATTCTGCTGCCTTGTCAGGCAAGGAATGAATAAGGACGACCACCCCGCAATTTACTTATTTATAGTTTACTACAAAAATAATTCATTAAATGAAAAGAAATCGAAAGTGCGACAGGGGAGGACTCGAACCTTCACAACTAAACAGTTAATAGTTCCTGATAACCCTCAACTCTACGGCCTTTTCAGACAAGATACGAATCAAGGTTTTTTAAACTATCGCGTCTACCAATTCCGCCACCTGTCGCAGGCTTTGAATTTATTACATATTACAACTCAAATACAAAAACTTTCAAGGGGTTTCAAAGCATTTGTAATAAATGTTTACAATCTAATCTGTCAAAATTTGAGAATATATAGATAGGTTTTGTTTCCGTGCCTCTCTGCGCCTCTGCGCCTCTGCGAGAAACTTTCCCAAAATTGCACCAACCCCTAACCTTGAGTCAAAGCCAACAAGAAACCCACTTTACAAGAGCGCGCGCCAGTTTACAGCGAGCAATGTCCTGGTATTCTAGCTTCGGGCGTCACGGAAAGAATCATCTTCCCAATGTAGAATTGCAAGGAGCAGTACGTCCTGACTTACAAGCATTAAAATCCGCATTAGCTAAACTAGACCAAAAAGTAATTCACATTGCCACTTTTGGCTTAGTCAGCCGGGGTAAATCAGCCGTCATAAACGCCTTATTAGGAGACAAAGTAATGCCCACGGGACCACTTCATGGTGTTACAAAATGGCCAAAATCCGTGCGTTGGACCCCCAGCAGTGGTAAAGTACAGGTAGAATTAATCGATACCCCGGGTTTGGATGAAATTGAAGGGGAAACAAGGGCTGAAATGGCGCTGGAAGTCGCCCAGCAAGCAGATTTAATTCTCTTTGTGGTAGCTGGAGATATTACCCGTACTGAGTATGAGGCATTATCAGAATTACGAAGAAGTCAAAAACCCCTCATATTGGTATATAACAAAATCGACCTCTACCCAGAGCAAGACAGAGAGTCCATTTACCGCCAATTAAAAGCATTGGGAACTGGTACAGGAGTAGAAGAATTATTAACCAGTTCGGAAATTGCCATGGTAGCAGCGGAACCCTCCCCCTTACCAGTGCGGGTAGAATGGACTGACGGGAGGGTAACTCAGGAAAGGGAAGCACAACCACCACAAATAGATGAACTGCGAAGGATAATTCTCCAGATTTTGAACCGGGAAGGGCGATCGCTCTTAGCTTTAAATGCTCTCATGCAAGGGCGCTGTGCAGAAACAAACATTGCTCAGAAGACTATTGCATTGCGTCGAGAAGAAGCAGAAGAGATAATCTGGAAATATGCTCAATATAAAGCTTTAGCTGTTGCAGTTAATCCTATCCCTCTCTTAGATATCCTAGGGGGAATGATAACTGATTTAGGCTTGATTCGCTCTCTGGCGAAGTTATATGGTTTACCTATGACTAGTAAAGACGCGGGGAAACTTTGGCGTAAGATACTCCTAAGTTCTGGCAGTTTGCTCTTAGGGGAAATTGGTAGTAGCTTTGTTTTAGGACTGGGAAAGAGTACAGTAGTTACCATGTGGGAAAGTCCTGCTGCTTTGACTGCTTATGCAAGTACTGCTCTTACTCAAGGAGGTATTGCTGGATATGGAGCTTATGCAGTGGGGAAAGTGGCGGTCAAATATTTAGAAGGGGGTTGTAGTTGGGGAAATTTGGGACCGAGTACTGTTATTCAAGATATTCTCGCTACCGTTGAACCAAATACGATTATTTATCGGCTGCGTCAAGAATTAGAAGCCAAACTGTAGGAGTAGGGTGTAGGGTGGATCCGCTTTGCGACGCGCCCGTTTCTTTGGTATAGGATAGGGATGATGTTCTAGATTTAACTATCTTTCAAAATTAATATAATTTATATATGGTTAAAATTATTATTCAAATTCCCTGCTATAATGAAGAAACCACATTGGGAATGACCCTTGAAGAACTGCCTAAAGATTTATTAGGTGTGGATGTGGTAGAGTTGCTGGTCATAGATGATGGCAGCATTGACCGCACGGTTGATGTTGCTCGATCCTATGGTGTTGATCATCTTATTCATTTTAGCAACAACCAGGGACTTGCAAAAGCCTTTATGGCTGGTCTAGAAGCCTCTGTCAAGGCCGGAGCTGATATTATTGTTAACACTGATGCAGATAATCAGTACTGTGCCGCTGACATCCCCAAGCTAATTAAACCGATTCTAAAAGGCGAGGCAGATATGGTTGTAGGTGCCCGCCCGATTAGAGATATTCAGCACTTTTCCCCTCTGAAAAAAAGTTTGCAGGCTCTTGGTAGTTGGGCAGTGCGGATTGCCAGTAATACCCGAATTCCAGATGCCCCCAGTGGCTTTCGAGCATTCAGTCGAGAAGCCGCATTAAAGTTGAATGTTTTTAACGAATATACCTACACCCTAGAGACGATTATTCAAGCCGGTCAGCGGGGCATGGTGGTAACCTCGGTGTCGGTACGGACTAATCCCTATTTACGCCCTTCTCGCCTTGTCAAAAGTATTCCATCTTACGTGCAGCGATCGTTGTTCACAATTCTGCGCATTTTCATGACCTATCGTCCCCTGAGATTCTTTTTAATCTTGGGAAGTGCACCTTTCAGCCTAGGATTTCTATTGGGAATCCGGTGGCTCATTCTTTACCTTGAAGGCACACCTAAATCCCACGTTCCCAGCTTAATCCTGAGCGCTATTCTCATGTTAATGGGCTTTCAACTTTGGATTCTAGGTTTGGTAGCAGATTTATTAGCTGTAAACCGTAAAATCCTAGAAGAAAACCAATTACATTTTCGTCGTCTTACTTGGAGGAAGCCAAACCAGAATTACCATGAGCCGTAATCTCCTAGCCCAGGTTGCCATAGCAGAAATCCCTAAAATTTTGACCCTCATGGATCGGAATCCCCACAGCTCAACCTATGGTTGCTGCGATCGTAATTTTTGGCAATATAAGATTATTGATTTCCCCAGTGGAATGGCACAGGAATTTGCCTTGCCCCTATCCTTGGTTTATAGCTTGAACCTGCCCAATAATCCTTTTTATCAGCAACCTGATCTTCGAGCCTGGGTTAAAGCAAGTCTTACTTTTGCAGCACAAAATTCCCATCCAGATGGATCCTGTGACGATTATTTTCCCTTTGAGCGTGCCAGCGGGGCAGCCGCATTTTCTCTCTTTGCCTGCATTGAAAGTTATAGACTCTTGAAACTAAATGATGATGGGATATTAGAGTTTTTTGAAAAAAGAGCTGACTGGCTAGCGAAACATCGTGAAAGCGGACGATTAGCCAATCATGAGGCTTTAATTGTGCTCTGCCTTCAACTGCTCAGGGATTTACTCAAAACATCCAAATGGGATCGGGTGAGAGCAAGACGTCTAGAGCGACTCTTAAGTTGGCAAAGTTCTGAAGGTTGGTTTCAAGAATATGGTGGTTTTGATCCTGGTTATCACACCCTCACCATTTCCTGTCTCGCTCTTCTCCAGGATCTTCAACCCAATGATACACTCAAAAAGGTTTTGCTCAAAGCTGTTCAATTAGCTAGTGAATTTATCCATCCTGATGGTTCCTACGGTGGAGAATATGGCAGTCGTAATACCTACAACTTTTTCCCCCATGGATTTGAACTGGTGGGAAGATGGTATCCTGATGCCCTCAGCATTAATGATACCTTTTTAAAAGGTGTAGCTATGGGTAAGCTACCTTGCTATGCAGATGACCATATTGTGGGACATCACGTCTGGAACTATCTGTTAGCTTGGAAAGACTTTGTTCCTCATCGCCCACCCAACAAACCCAGACCAACGGGACGAATTTGGTTACAACAGGCTGGCATTTTAATCGATCGTCGGCAAGATGTAGAGCTATACCTTGCTCTGAACAAAGGGGGAGTGTTCAAGCTCTTTCGCCACAGTCAAATTTTAGCCTCAGATACTCAGATTTCTGTCCAAGTTAAGCAGGGAAAACGCTTGCAAAATGCCGTTGGACATCTTATAGGGAACTATGATATCTCCCTCACCGAAAATACCATCTATATTAGGGGAAATTTAGGTTGGTCAAAACAGACACAAATGACTCCCTTAAAGCTAATTACCTTAAGGATTGTGACCCTGAGCATAGGTCGATTTTTTCCCAATTTGATTCGCAGTATTTTACAAAAAATACTGATTACAGGCAACCAGAAGGCACCCTTTGAATTTGCACGGCAAATGGACTGGCAAAATGGGCAATGGCAGATTACAGATCAGCTCAAAGCAAAATCTTGGAAATCTGTCCATTCTGTGGGTATAGGCAGTCATCAAACCTCAATTTACGTCGTTATGAGTCGAGTCTTTCAAGAGGGACAATTACAACCCTGGTTAGATTTAACCCATCGGGTCAAGACCTTGGGTGAAGGGCAAGCTTTAATGGTAACACGTTCCCTGTAAGAAGGGTACCCCTTGTGCAAAAATTTGGTAAATATCTATGAAACGCCTTATCTCTCTAACTGTCAGTCTACTCATTCTAGCTATACTATATTGGAAAATAGAACTCGATAGACTTATTGAGGTATTTCAAAACGGCGATCCAGGGTGGATGTTCATTAGCCTAGGGATGGTTATACCAATTACCCTGCTGACATCCCAGCGTTTACGATTTCTCATGCCCCCAAAGCATAATCTGAAATTTGGGGAAGCAAATCGTCTTATTTTAGCAGCTAGTGTCCTTAACATGGTGTTGCCTTCAAAGGCAGGAGATATTGCTAAAGCGTACTTTATGCGCGATCGAGGTCACTTAAATGGTTCCTTAGCACTGTCTTTAGTTGTATTAGAGAAAGCTTGCGACATGCTTTCATTGTTGCTTTGGTGTTTATTTGGACTATTGCTCTATCCCCAAAAAGATGAACTGTTTTCGTGGATGGCTATAGCTATATTCCTGAGCCTTTCAGGGGGAATTCTTCTCCTAAGTTATACCCAATTTGCCAAGGTTGTATTCAAGATCGGACATCAGCTTGCTCCCAAAAAGTTCAAAATGCGTTTCACACAACTGCAATATGCCTGGTCTGAAATGCATTCTTACTTTTGGCGCGACAAACTTCAGCAAAAAAAAATTGTTGGAACCTCCCTGTTCATCTGGTTACTTCACCTCCTCCAAATCTGGTTCTTCATTCTAGCACTGAAAGCTTGGGTTCCCTTCCTGACCAATCTGGCTCTTTCCCCTCTCGCAATCTTGGCAGGACTCCTTCCCCTCACCTTTGCTGGGGTCGGAACCAGAGATGCAGCCTTAATTTTGTTTTATGGGCCCTACTTTGATGCACCAACTGGGGCTGCTCTCGGTTTATTATGTACTTCACGTTATTTTCTGCCTGCTATAGGAGGGATTCCTTTTCTACAACACTATCTCAGAATAACCCGTTAATACTATGATACGTGGTTCTCAACACTTGCTTATCAGGGTCTATCACTCTCCCTGGGCTGCTGTGATAATTGTAGCAGTAGTGGGTCTGATTGGCACATTAAACCACACTATGTGGCGCGACGAGATGAACGTATGGCTTATCGCTCGCGATAGTCCCTCGTTTGAGGCACTAATTGAAAACATTCACTATGACCGTGCTCATCCGGGCTTGTGGCATCTGTTAGTAGCGTTGCTCCAGGCTCTATTCCATTCCCCCATTGCCATGCAGGTCTTTCACTGGCTGCTAGCCATGGGTTCAACTCTTCTAATCTGGCGCTCTAGTCCATTTACTCAGGCCCAAAAGTGGCTGTTCACCTTTGGCTATTTGCCATTTTACGAGCATTTGTTAATTGCCCGCAACTATGGAGTGGCAATGCTGCTGCTGTTTGCCACTTGTGCAATATGGCCATCGCGAAAGCGAGCCTATTGGCCCCTCGCCGGGCTACTGGTGTTGCTGGCCAATAGCAATGTATATGGCCTGCTGATTGCCATGGCACTGGCCTTTACACTGGCCCTAGAATTACTGTTTGATGCCAAACTGCGCCACAACTGGCTAGATATTGCCTTCAGCGGGGTACTGATCCTTATGGGTTGCGCCATTTCCCTGTATTTCATTTTGCCTCCCTTTGATGTTGCTACTCAGGCATTGGGGGAGTATGTCCTCACTTTCGACCCTCGCCATCTGCTCAGAACTATTGGTCGTCTGTTTGGGGGATACTACCTGATTATTCCTAATGGAAAGCGCTATCTGGATCTCATCCTGTGTTCGACCATCGCCCTAGCATCTTTTGGATTAGTTGTACTACATCTAGCAAAAAAGCCCTATGCTTTAGCATTCTATCTACTAGGCAACGGTGCTATTTTATGGTTTACCTATGTGAAATTCATGCCCAGTGCCGTCCGTCACTTTGGCAACCTATATTTGGTGCTAATTGCAGCCCTTTGGCTGTCCTACCACTACGGAGTGTCATCCACTATTGCCTGCCGCTTACCTGTTATAGAGCAAGGTCAAACTCAATCACTGCCATGGTTCAAAGCCATGTTGACAATTGTCTTATTGGTTCATTTATTGGGGGGGTTAGCTGGATTTACCATAGACTTGTTTCTCCCCTATTCTGCCAGCCGAGCGGCGGCTGCCTACATGGTTGAAGCCAACCTGCAAAATGCCTTTATCGTAGCTAGCCGTGATGCTCAAATGGCCTCCCTGAGCGGCTATCTTAATCGTCAGTTTTACTATCCAGAACGGCAAATCTTAGGCAGCTATACCCTGTTCTTCAAAGGAAACCGCCGCGAAGTCACCCAACTTGAAGTTCTCCAGCAGGTGACCAACCTCCTCAGGGAACATCCTCAAATATTGTTGATTTTAACGAAAGAATTATCCACCCCCACGCCAGGATTAACGATCCAGCCCATTCAGTCTTTCACTAATACATGGCAGGATGAAAAATACTACCTCTACTGGGTAAGTCTGTCCATTCACGAGTAGCTTGCATAGAGCTACAGATCCCATGCTAATTATCAATACAACATCAAAGGTGGTTACTTTTTTTACTGGGCAATCTAGACAGAGTAAAACTTTCTGGTTTAGCCTCAGCTTGGTATTTGCAACAATTTACGGTCTCTTAGCAATTCAACAGGCTTTTAGTAGCGACTACGTTGTGCAAGATGACGCCCGTCAGCATATTTTTTGGATGCAACGATACCTTGATCCAGACTTATTCCCTGGAGATTTAATTGCAGACTATTTCCAGGCCGTTGCTCCCGTGGGATATGCTGGACTTTACAAAGTCACGGCAACTCTTGGTGTTGCTCCAGACTTTTTTAGTAAGATTTTGCCCTTATTCTTAGGGTTAATTACCGCTGGCTATTGCTTTGTTCTCTCCCTGGAAATTTTTCCTATCCCACTGTCAGCATTTATCTCATCAATTCTCTTCAGCCAGAGTTTGTGGTGTTCAGATGAGCTTTCATCCGGAACCCCCCGTGCATTTTTATATCCTCTTCTCCTAGCCTTTCTCTATTACCTACTGCGTCAGTGCCGACTAATATGTCTAATATTAATTGGCCTGCAAGTCATATTTTATCCGGCGATTTCCCTAATTTCACTAGGGTTAGTTGCCATCAGGCTCATTTATTGGAAAAATAGAAGAATTTTCCTGTCTGAAAACTGGAAAGATTACCTGCTATTTGCTGGAGGATTTTGCCTAGTCTTGGGCTTAGTTCTCTATACTAAAAGCCTGTCAGAATTTGGTCCCATTGTAACTCGCTCAGAGGCTGTAACCATGCCTGAGTTCCAACTTGGAGGTCGAAATGCCTTTTTCCGACCCGGAATTGACTATTGGCTAGAGGGTCGTAGTGGTATATTTCATGGAACAACCTTTACTCCTGTAACCTTGGCAGCTGGACTTGCTCTCCCTCTTTTACTGCGACTACCCGTCAAAACAAAGGTAAGAAAGCAAGTTAGTTCGAGCATTTATATTCTTCTACAATTGCTACTCACCTCTTTGATATTGTATAGTTTTGCTCACCTTTTTCTGTTTCAGTTCCATCTTCCGAATCGCTACCCAGGTCATACAATTCGCATTATCAGTGCTATTACATCGGGCATTTCTTGGACAATTATTCTAGATGATACTTTCAGGTTTTGTAAAATTTGGAGGAGTAAGAGAAAGGCCGTGAGCCTTAGATTAATCTCAACTTTTAGCCAGATCCTCCCTTTAGCTTTAACGATAGTATTATTAGTTACAATTTTTTTCTACTATCCCCTATTCATAAAAAATTTTCCCAAGGCAGGTTACGGTAACTTTAGTAATGCCCAGTCTATCTATGAGTTTTTTGCAACACAGCCCAAGGACATCCTGATCGCCTCCTTATCTGGGGAAGCGGATAATTTACAGACTTTTTCCGCTCGCTCCGTCCTAGTTTCCAGAGAGCATAGCCTTGCTTATCATAAGGGTTATTATACTCAGATTCGCCAACGAGCTGAGGATCTCATTAGTGCTCAATATTCTGATGACCCATCAACGCTATTAAGGTTTATCCAGGCCTATGACATTGACTTTTGGCTATTAGATAAAAATGCTTTTACTGATGCCTATATATCAGAAAACTCATGGCTAAACCAGTTTCAGCCCATGGCTAATGATGCAGCCTCAAGCCTTAAACAGGGTATCAATCCTATTTTGAAGCAGTCCATCGGTGCTTGTACAGTTTTGGACACTCTTAATTGGTTCATACTTGATGCAGATTGTATCCATGAATTTGCATCCGCCTCTAGGCCATGAAGAAGACGCAAATAAGGTATGCACCCAACTGAGAGGAATAATTGCCCAGCTGCCAGCCATCGCCCATTTCTTTGGTATAAAATAGGGATGATGTCAAGTTTTCTCTCAAATCCTATGTTCAAATTCAAACCAATTCTTAGTGCTTTAGCCCTATCCGGTTGTTTGCTCGCTAGCGTACCTTCCACTTTAGCCCAATCAGGTTCCGGATTGACTCTCTGGAGTGGAGTGCGTCGGGAATATATCCTCCAGTACCACACCGATTTTGGCGGTCGTCCCAACCAATGGGATCGTTATAAACTGCGCATTCCTGCCAAAAAAATGAAGCAGGGAGCCTACAAATTCATTGTTACTTACCCAGATTATTACGACGGCAAGTTTGACACGGACAAAATCCAGGTAAACTATGGGAACAAGTACAAAAAATCAGCCACCATTGCTCAAGTAGATTGGGATCAAGAAAATTATCGCCTCTCCATTGAGCTGGAAGAAGCCATCGAACCAGATACGAAAGTCCAGCTGAAATTGTCTAACGTCAAAAACCCGGACTTTGGGGGCACCTATTATTTCCATTGTCAGGTCTTAACTAGCAGCGGTAGTCCCGAACCTCGCTACCTGGGAACTTGGATTTTGAGCATCAACAGATGATACAATGATAGACTTCGAGAACAAATTGAGGAGGGGATAGTTCGTGACTAAACGCACTCTGGGTGGTACCAATCGCAAGCAAAAAAGAACCTCTGGGTTCCGAGCGAGAATGCGTACCCACACCGGTCGTAACGTAATTCGAGCGCGGAGAAGGAAAGGAAGGCATCGTCTGGCAGTATAGATTTAATTTTGGGTATTTATTGTGGGATTGCCTAAAGCTAATCGACTGCGAGAGCGGCGGGATTTTCAAGCTGTTTATCAACATGGGATTAGCCGTAAGAGTCCCCATTTAACCCTGCGATCGCTGTTTACATCCAATTCCAGGGAAATTGAGCAACCTCCTACTCAAATCGGGATCTCCATTAGCAAGAAAACCAGCAAAAAAGCAGTAATTCGCAATCGAATCAAGCGACAAATTCGCAGTGCTTTCCGAGAGTTGCTCCCCTACATGGAAAGGGGTTGGAAGATTGTGGTGGTGGTGCGACCGAGAGCCATTGAGTGCAAATATGAACATTTTTTGCGAGAATTAAAGGAGTTGTTGCAAAAATCAAAGTTAATAAATGGGTATTAAAGAAAACACTTTCTATGAAGGGGGTCCTCATATTGGGGATTTAATCTTCAATATTTTACTCGGGTTTACCGTCATCTGCTTACCTCTGACAGTGGGGGCAATCGTGCGAAAGATTTGGTTACGCTACAAAATTACTGACCGTCGCATCTCCGTTACTGGAGGATGGAGGGGAAGGGATCGCACTGACATTATTTACGCCGAAATTACCAAGATTGCCAGACTTCCCCGGGGAGTTGGGTTGTGGGGGGATATCGTTGTTACTCTCCAAGATAGGAGTCGCTTGGAATTGCGTGCTATGCCCCAGTTTCGGGAAATAGCTGATTACATGGCACAAAAAGTCGCTGCTAAAACAGGCAAACCTCTAGAATCGATAACTAGTCGATAACTGCGACGTCAAGATTAGATACATTAAACAGAGAAAACAACACTTTAGCCATCTACTGAGGACGAATGGATTTTGGGATCGGATTTCTTTCTAACAACGTCATGCTGCCAATCCTGGACTTTTTCTACGGGATTGTCCCTAGCTATGGCTTTGCCATCGTCGCCCTGACACTGGTAATTCGCTTTGCTGTCTATCCTCTCAGCGCCGGACAGATTCGCAATATGCGGAAAATGAAAATAACTCAACCCCTGATGAAGGAGCGGCAAGAAGAAATAAAAAAACGTTACAAAGATGATGCTGCCAAACAGCAGGAGGAAATGGGCAAACTGATGCAAGAGTTTGGCAATCCCCTAGCGGGATGCTTGCCCCTGCTCCTGCAAATGCCCATTCTTTTCGCCCTGTTTGCTACCTTGCGGGGTTCACCTTTTACAGACATCAACTATACAGTGGATGTGCAAATCTTCCCTCCAGAACAGATAGAGAACATTCAGCTAGCACCTTTCGCCACCAAACCCCAAAACATATACATCAATGACGGTGTTCATTATCAAATCGCTGCTTTGCTACCAGGAGGCAACAAATTAGGGGTTGGTGAGTCGAGCAAGATTGAGTTTCAAACTACTGAAGGAAAGCCCATAGAAAAGTTAGTCGCCGAATATGACAATAGGGACATTTTACCGAGATGGGAAGTAACCAAAGGATCCGAAAGATTACAAATCCAAGAAGATGGAACTCTAGAAGCTTTAGAGGTAGGCACAGCAACAATTCAGGGAACAATTCCCGGAATTGCCGCCAATAAAGGATTTCTCTTCATTAAAGCCCTGGGGCGCACAGGAGCTGTTACTGCCGACGGAACCATTAATTGGGACATTCTTGTAATGGTTTTGTTTTTTGGCATTAGTCTGTATGTCAATCAGCAAATTTCTGGTCAACCAGGAGGGGGTGCTAACGAGCAGCAACAGCAAACAATTAACAAACTCACCCCAGTTCTTTTCAGTGGTATGTTCCTCTTCTTCCCTCTACCAGCTGGAGTTTTGATGTATATCGTCATTGCCAATATTTTCCAGATGGCACAAACCTTTATTTTGTCCCAGGAACCATTGCCAGAAAACCTGCAAAAACTCGTCGAGCAACAGGAAAAAGCAGTACAAAAGCGAGAAGCACTTCCCTTTGAGCGCAAGCGTTCTAAGAAAAAAGGAAGTACTTCTGGATAGTAGCTTTGGTGGTTGGTGGTTGGTAGTAGATTATGACGCATACACTACCAACCCTACTAATTAAATTTATTATTAGCCGTAGGTTGGGTGCTGTTGGGTTTCGTTACTCAAACTTACTTTGTATTAAACAGTTATGGCATGTTAAGCAGGCATAATATTATAATAAAAGTTTTTTTAGGCCATGGAGGTTTTTAGATGATAGAGCAGCAACTTGCGCCACCTCAGCAGTGGTTAGAACAACTTTTAGATTTAATTGGCATTCCTGCTCAGGTAAAAATGGAGATCCACCCCACGGACTCTGGTGATGTAGACCGAGAATCAGCCTGTTGGTTAACCATTGATGAATCCACCCTCACCCCAGCACAAACGGATATCTTAATCGGTAAAGATGGGGAAACTATTGATGCGATCCAATATCTCGCTAATACTCTGCTCAATATTGATGTGGCATCATTAGAGCAAAGGGGGTTTACAGTGGAACTCAATGGTTACCGTGCCCGCCTACAAGCAGAACTGCTGCGGGTAGCTGAAACAGTGGCTCAACAAGTACGAGAGACAGGTCTTGAGGTGGAAATGAAATCTTTATCTTCAGCGGAGCGCCGTCAAGTCCATACCTTTTTTAAAGATTCGGGAGATTTAGCAACGGAAAGTCGCGGTCAAGAACCGGATAGAAGACTTGTGGTGCGCTTGCGCTGACCTCCTTGTTTTCAACACATACCACGGGAGTAACCAGTTACCAATGAAGTAATCCGTCCCGCTTGTCCTCCACCAGCTTCTAAGACCGCGCTGTTTACCTCCCCTGGATTTTAGCGCCACCGCTAATAAATTGCTTGACCATATCGCTATAGATAAAAGCGTGTGGAAATCCTAAATCGATTTGGCTGACTCGATCCAAATGTTCCATCTCATCCGGTGAGAGGACAAAATCCAAACATGCTAGATTATCTTCCAGTTGTTTGACAGTCCTAACACCGAGAATGATACTGGCAACCCCAGGTTTTTGCAGTAACCAATTTAAGGCTACTTGTGCAGGGGAACGACCAATTTCATCCGCTATTTTGGTCACTGCTTCTGCAACAGTCAAATTCCGCTGATTAAACCTGTTGGTAACCAATTCCCCTCGTTCGACCTCCACTCCTGACTTGGAAGTAGTTTCCTGAAGATATTTTTGATGGGCTTCCCGGTGCTTTCCCGTTAGTAATCCACTGGCGAGAGGAGACCAAGGAAGAACGCCGATGTTTAACTCTTGCGCCATGGGGATTAAATCCTTTTCTGGGGTGCGTTCTATCAAGCTATATTCAGCTTGAAGACCAATAAAAGGAGTCCAACCTCGAAAGTCAGCAATGGTATTGGCTTGAGCTACCTTCCAAGCCGGGGTATCAGAAATGGCCAGATAAAGGACTTTTCCTGAGCGCACTAAATCATCTAAAGCACGCATCACTTCTTCAATGGGAGTACGAAATTCCCAACAGTGTAACCAATACAAATCGATATAGTCTGTTTGGAGACGTTTTAGACTTGCTTCTACAGACTGGATTATATTTTTGCGATGATTTCCACCGGCATTGGGATCTCCAGGGCGAGTATTGAGGGTATATTTGGTAGACAGCACTAACTGTTCTCGACGAGAACCGATAAATTCTCCCAGAAACGTTTCGCTGGTTCCATTGGTGTAATTATTGGCTGTATCAATAAAGTTACCTCCCCGCTCAAGGTACAAATCGAATATCTTTCGACTTTCTTCTTTGTTGGCTCCCCAGTTCCAGTCGGTACCAAAAGTCATAGTTCCTAGGCAAAGTGGCGAAACTCGAAGCCCACTTCCACCCAGTAAACGAAAATGATTCAATTCGCTCAGCGGCGTTGATTCCATGTTCCTATTTTTGGTAACTGTCAAGTTACATGGTAACTGATTAAAGCCGTTGGGAAACTAGAAATAAAAGTTAAATGAGTTTTGCTCAAGAATTTCAATTACTGCTGAGGGCTTGTTATCCCCTGATTTACATTCCAACCCTAGAAGAAGAGCGAGTAGAAGCAGCGATCGCCCGCTGTGCTAAGGCTGCTAATCGCATGGTCTATACTTGGGATTTTGTCGATGGCTATCAGGATAATCCCAATTATGCAGGGTTCGGAAAGCGCAATCCCTTACAGGCATTAGAATTACTGGAAAAATTACCCATCAGTGCACTGGGAGTGTTCATATTGCGGGATTTTCACCGCTTTCTAGAAGATGTTTCCATTGCCCGAAAGCTTCGCAATCTCGCCCGGTTGCTCAAATCCCAGCCCAAGAATATTGTCATTGTCTCCCCCCAAATTGCTATTCCAGACGAGTTGACGGAAGTATTTACAGTAGTGGATTTTCCTCTTCCCACAGCAGCAGAGATTAAAATTGAAGTACAGCGTCTCCTCAATTGTCAGGATACCGGGGATAAACTGATAGCAGAGTTAGTGCGTTCAGCTCAAGGTCTTTCTTTAGAGCGGATTCGTCGGGTTCTGACTCGGGCTATAGCCTCTCACGGTAAAATAGAACAGGAAGATGTGCAACTGATTCTGGAAGAAAAGCGTCAATCCATCCGCCAAACCAAAATTCTAGATTTCTACCCCGCCACAGAGCAAATTTCTGATATCGGCGGTTTAGATAATTTGAAAGATTGGCTGTTGCGCAGAGGGGGTGCTTTTAGCGAACGGGCGCGGACTTATGGTTTGCCCCATCCCCGAGGTTTACTGCTGGTGGGAATTCAGGGAACTGGCAAATCCCTCACCGCTAAAGCGATCGCCCATCACTGGCACCTTCCTTTACTCCGTCTGGATGTGGGTCGTTTGTTCGGCGGATTAGTGGGAGAATCGGAATCTCGCACCAGACAAACCATCAGTTTAGCTGAAGCTCTCGCTCCCTGCATCCTCTGGATCGATGAAATTGATAAAGGTTTTGCTGGTATTGATGGTAAGGGTGATTCTGGTACCGCAAGTAGAGTCTTCGGTACTTTTATTAATTGGCTGGCGGAGAAAAAATCTCCCGTCTTTGTAGTTGCTACCGCCAATAATATCCGAGCTTTACCCCCAGAGATGCTCCGCAAAGGGAGGTTTGACGAAATATTTTTTGTCGGGTTGCCCACTCAAGATGAAAGGGAAGCCATTTTTACCGTTCATTTATCCCGATTACGCCCTCACAATCTCAAAAATTACGATATCAAAAGATTGGCTTACGAAACCCCAGACTTTTCTGGAGCGGAAATCGAGCAAACCCTCATCGAAGCGATGCACATTGGTTTTAGTCAGAATCGAGACTTTACTACCGATGATATTTTAGAAGCAGCTAGTCAGTTAGTTCCTTTAGCTCGAACTGCCAGTGAGCAAATTGAGTTTTTGCAGAATTGGGCTGCTGCTGGTAAAGCTCGTTTAGCCTCAAGGGAGACTCCTTTGAGCAGCCGCATTCACCGTCAACTTAATGGTTAGGTACAGTTATGAAGCACATTCTAACTCTGATTCAGTTTCTTCTCGGTTTTCTCCTCGGTGTCATGCTCTTAGCGGGTGGAACTGCTGCTGCCGCTTATTATTTTTTTACAAAAATGTCCGTTAATCCACCCAAACCAGTATTCTCCTCAGAATTGGAAGAATCTTCTCCTGAGAGAGCCGCAGAAAATAGTAAACCAGCTTCTCAAAAACCTTCCGAGGAGCAGAAAAGCTCTCAGCCCGTTCCTGTTAAGAAAGAGCAGTTAGAACCTGGAGCTTACTACGCTAGGGTAACTTGGCCGGAAGGACTGAGCTTGCGCGATCGCCCCAGTGCCGATGCTAACCGTATTGGCGGCATCCCTTACAATGCAAAAATTATTATCCTTAAAAATAGTAATAACCAAAAGTGGCAAAAAGTACGTATTCCTTCTAGCTCTCAAGAGGCTTGGGTAAAGGCAGGTAATGTGAAAAAAGTAGATGATTAATCTACCAGTTTATTGGTAAACAAAGTATTGTTCAGACATACTTGTTGGCTGATTATTAATATAATAGGAGCGTTCAGATTAACTCTCAACGCAGGAAGCTACTAATCAGCCAGAAAAAGGAGAATATCACAAGACTGGTAAACTGTTCCACACTTAATAAGTTGCCAGACCCTTGGGCAGCTAGCAAGTTACCCAGTCCGTTACCTAATGCAATTGCCACAACCAAACCAATAAATCCGATTAACAAGGAGCGACCAAAACGGTTTTCCTTGCGGTTGAGGAAATAAACAGTGGCCATAAAACCCAAAGCGATGGGTAAGGAAAGCATAGCCGGATCTTCCCCAGCAACTGAAGTCCAGGTTCCCAAGGTTAAAAAGACCCCAGCCGGCCAGAGAATATTCTCCCTAGTTGGAGAGGAGATTAAATCTTGTCCCCAACTAGGAGAGTTATTTTCAGTCAAGGGTGTGGTTGGGGAGGGTGTTTTCACTGCTGGTTCTGCAAAGCGAATCCGATCTGGCACTTTGATTTTTCCCTCAGCTCGCAATCTGAGGCGATCCATGATAATAGCATCATAAGCAGCCTCAATACTTTCGACGATCTTTTTATCTTCACGATAGCGATCACTCAGGCGTTTTTTTGCATCTTGGATCTCCTCAAAGGAAGCAGTTTCCTTTACCCCAAGCTTTTCATAAGGACTTTGAACGGTCATGTAAATAAAACTCCCTAGATTACAAAGGATAATTGTCGTTGAATTGGTTTTGGGAACGAAAAATTTATGACTATAGCTGCTGCTAAGATTCTTGTTGTGGACGATGACCCGGCAATCCGGAAATTAATCTGCCGCTTTCTGGGACAGAAAAACTATCAAATGTCTGAGGCGAAGAATGGCAAATTGGCTTTAGAAGCATTCGAGCAATTCAAGCCTGACCTAGTTATCCTGGATGTCAATTTGCCAGATATCAATGGTTATGTCCTCTGCGAGGATATGCAGGGACGTAACGATGTTTTTGTTCTCATGCTTACCAGTCGGATTGATGCTTCTGACAAAATTGAAGGTTTCTCGAAAGGAGCTGATGATTATCTGACCAAGCCTTTCGATCTCCAAGAACCGGAATATCGAGTCCAAGCTATTTTGCGAAGACAGCGAACTGTTGCTACTGATTCGGAAAAAGAAATTCTTACTTTTGATAACTTGGTCATTGACCCAGTGGGTCGAGAAGTGAAACTCAACGGCGAACTGGTTGCCTTGACTGCTCTTGAATAGCTGCTACATCTTTTGGCGAGCAGCCCCGGTCGCGCTTGGAGTCGTTTGGAACTGCTTGAACGGGTTTGGGACTACGACTATGTTGGCGCTCCGAGAGTGGTTGACGTTCATATTGGTCAAATTCGCAAAAAAATCGAAGTGGATGCTTCTGGGACATCTTGGATTCAAACTGTGAGAGGAGTGGGGTATAAATTTAAAGATAAATTTTAACTTTTTTCGGTAGTGGTAGCAGAAGTAGTTTCCGCTAATTTTGTTGCTAGTTCTTTTCCTTGGACAGTAGATTCTAACTGAGCATTCATTTTCACCGATTCTTCTATCTGTTGGGCTTCTCGCTTGAATTCGTTCTCAAATTCTTTGGATGCTTCTTGAAAGCCGCGAATGGCTTTACCCAAACTGCGACCGATTTCCGGTAACTTCTTCGGACCGAATACCAAGAGGGCTATGACCATAATTAAAGCCATTTCTGGCAGACCAATGCCAAAAACATTCATAAAAGTTCTCCCGCGTGCCTGTCAATGTTGTATTTTGGTGGAAAAAACCCGGACGCGCCGGGTAATATCTTTCTCAATCCTGCTTTGAAATGGCTGCTCTCTACTGAGCTAGACTTGACCAATCTACTTCAACTCCTTCCAATAGCAGGGATGAGTTGTAAATTTGCAGAATGATTAGGAGGAAGACGAAGAATAAGAGCATGAACACTCCCATGAGTCCTGTGGTTCCCCAACCGGGAGAAACTTTGCCATATTCTGAGTTTAGGGGTCTGAGAACTTCTCCCAACCAAGTACGCTGTGCCATATCTCACCTATGAGTATCTAAGTTTGTTTTTGTAATCTTCCGTAATATTATAGATTGATATGACTCCTAATTATAGCAAAAGTCTATGGAACCTGCAACAGTTGTGACCATCTGTATCGGTGTGTTAACCATCGCTATTACTGCAATCTCTATCTACACTGCTTTCGGACCTCCTTCCGCTTCTTTGAGCGATCCATTTGAAGACCATGAAGATTAAGTCTGATGGGAGGATTGGGGGTTGACACACCGTACGGGGGATTGTTTTACAAAACTTCTCCCCATCTTCGCAATCTTTGTATTAATTTTTATGTTATGCTATTAAGTAATGCATAAATTAATATGAGCCTCTCCTCTCACCAAATCTTTTCTAAATTTAACACAAAGCCCGGCAATATATTCTCTCCAGAGAGGTTTGTTGGAGATGTCAAAACTTCTACATCTTGACTCGGACGATATATTTCGACCCGCTTATTACCAGAATCGATTAACCAACCTAACTTGACTCCATTGTCTCTATATTCTACCATTTTGGACTGGAGCTTTGGGAGAGAATCGCTCTTTGAGCGCAATTCTACAACAAAATCGGGAGCTAGGGGTGAAAACTCCTCCTTTTTTTGACTTTCAGTTAAACTTTCCCAATGCTCATTACTTACCCAAGAAACATCTGGGGATCTTACCGCTCCATTTGGTAGAGTAAAGCCAGTAGAAGAGTCAAAGCCAATACCTAAGCCTGTTTTGTTAATCCAAATTCCAAGTTGAACATATAAGCTAAAGTTTTGTTGACCAGTCCAAGGGAAGATGGGGGACATCAGAATTACTTTTCCTGCTGCATCTCTTTCTAAGTTTATATCTTGATTGGCAAGGCATAGTTCCACAAATCCTTTTGGTGTTAGACTGGGAATGGTTAATGGTATAGCTTCCATTTTCTTCGCTGTTGCAGTTTCCATAACTTAGACGTTTTTATTATAACCAAATAAGGCAGAGTTTACGATATGGGAATATTATGGCAAATAAAGCCACTTGAGGAAGTACCCCAATGGTTCCTCAAAGCTGTCCAATCTTATCCTCAAGCTACCCATGGTGGTTATGTGGCTCAATTGTTGTGGCAGCGAGGTATTAGGACTAGGGAACAATTAGCTAGTTTTCTGGATCCGGATGCCTATGAACCCACCAGTCCTTTTGCTTTTAAACAGGAGATGAAATGGGCTGTCAGACGCTTGGAACAGGCTCGTAGAGAGGGGGAAAAAGTTGCTATCTGGGGGGACTTCGATGTGGATGGCATCACCTCTACTAGCGTTCTTTGGGAGGTGCTCAGGGAATTTTTCCCCCACCATGGACAATTAACTTACTACATTCCCAATCGCTTGACAGAATCTCACGGTTTGAATGAAGGGGGAATTGATAAATTGGTGGCATGGGGAACGAAGCTCATTGTCACTTGCGACACTGGGAGCACTAATCTCAAGGAAATTGATTATGCTACTCGGAGTGGGATAGATATTATTATCACGGATCACCACACTCTGCTGCCAGAACGTCCTCCTGTGGTTTCGATTATCAATCCTCGCTATTTTGCCCAGACTCATCCTTTGTTTCATCTTTCTGGGGTGGCAGTGGCTTATAAATTAGTGGAAGCTTTATATGTCAGTTTTCCTGATATCTTCCAACAACCTCGGGAAGATTTGTTGGATTTGGTGGCGATCGGTTTGGTGGCGGATTTGGTTCAGTTAAGTGGGGATTGTCGTTATTTGGCCCAACTGGGGATTGAAAAGCTACGGCAAACAAAGCGTCTGGGGGTTGACCATTTGTTGAAATTGTGTAAAGGAAGTGGCGATCGCCCGATGGATATTTCTTTTGGACTCGCCCCGCGAATTAACGCTGTCAGTCGCATTCAAGGAGATGCTAGTTTTTGTGTGGAGTTACTCACTAGTAGGGATACCGAACGCTGTAAGGAATTAGCTGCTCAAACGGAATTAGCTAATACTCGTCGCAAGTCTTTACAAAGGGAAATTACGGAGCAAGTAACAAAGAAGCTGGCACAGATAGATTTATCTACCACCAGTGTTATAGTTTTGGAAGATCCTGAATGGCAAGGGGGAGTATTAGGATTAGTAGCGGGTCAAATTGCCCAAGAATATGGTCGCCCGACCATTTTATTGAGTAGTCAAGATAACTTAGCCAGAGGTTCTGCTCGTTCGGTAAATAATATTGATTTATATGAATTAGTTCAGTCTCAGGCTCATTTGCTTGAGCGCTTTGGAGGACATCCTTTTGCTGCTGGTTTGAGTCTACCTGTAGATAATATTCCTCTGTTGCGGGAAGGGATAGATCGGCACCTGCGGCAGCAAATTGCCGATATTAGTAATATGATGCCTATTATCACAGCGGATTTAACTATTAAGGTATCTGATTTATCTCAGGAGCTGTTTCGAGAACTAAAATTACTGGAACCCTGCGGTATGGGGAATCCGGTGCCGAAATTATTAATTAAAAACTGCTGGTTTGAACATGTTTGGCATGAAAATGACCAAGACTTCCGGGGTAAAAAGGTGCCATATCTCAAAACTACCTTTCAGATATGGGATGATAGCGTAGAAGAGGGTTTTCCTGGTATTTGGTGGGGGAAAAATAAAGATGAATTGCCCGAAGATAAGGAATGGGATGCTATTGTGGAACTAGATTTTAATACTTATCAAAAGCGCTATGAAGTGCGGTTGATTGCCGTGAGGGAGTCCGGGATAGGGATGGAAGAATTTCCAAAGGAGAGGGAGCAGGAGGGAAAACTTCACCTACCCTATCCTCCCTCCCAGCAATTACCTCCCTCGGAAATCTGGCGAAAGCTTGTGGGTATTGCCAAGTATCTCAGCCGCACTGGGCAAATAGCTAGAAGAGAGCAATTGAGAACAAAACTACAATTGAGCGATCGCACTTTAGATTTAGGGATGCTTGCTCTGACTGCTCTAGGTTTTAATTGCACCCACAATGAAGAGTCAATGCAATGGAGTGGGTCTAATAATGTTTTGTCTGATTTGGTTGATGAGAGGATCTCGGCTTTTCTAGAAGCAGTTCAGGAGGAACAATTTCAACAGCAGTACTTCTCGACCAGGTATGCTGGGCAATTAGCAGAACTCGCGCCAAGGCGCTAAGACGCAAAGAGTAATGTGAATATCGTAGGTGATGAGCATTTTTTACTATTTGGGCGATGGACGGCGGCGGAATGGGTGGAGACATAGTCTTTTTGGTCTTATTTGACCGAATATGGGGTTCAGAATTATTCATATATAATTTCAACTGATACAAACAGAGGTAAATTGATAAAGTTTACCCTCGTTCAAGTTGAATTATGAAAATAAGTGAGTGGCTAGAAACCCGGTGGGTTACTCCTGCATATGGTGGTTGGGTATTGGGGGGGGTTGCCCTCAGTTTTTTTGGCGCTGCGACGAATACGATGGCGGGATGGCTTTACGTTCTGAGCGGGATTATTTTAGCTTTGTTAGGATTAGGAGCTGTTTTACCAACCCGATCCCTGCACCAGTTAAAAATTCGTCGCCAACCTATCTCTACTGTATCTGTAGGGGATAGGTTGACGGTGGAACTGGAATTCGAAAATCCCACTAATTTACCCCAAACTCTGCTCCAAGTCAGGGATATGCTCCCTTTCGTTTTTGCCCCGCCCCAGGAGACCCCGATAGAAGTGATTCTACCCCACAGGGTGCATTCCTGGGTTTACTCTGCTACCGCAGAACGACGAGGTGTCTACCGATGGGGTGAGAACGGGATCTCCCTTGGGACTGTTTTGGTGTCGAAGAGATCGCCAGGTTAAGGCTAAGGCGGTGGTTTATCCTCGGGTTTTGCCTCTCACTAATTGCCCTTTGGTGGATACTTTGGGCAAAGATGAAAGTACTAGATTCCAGAGCGAACGCCTCTATCAAGCAGCAACGGAAGGGATAACTAAGACTCTGCGTCTTTATCGTCAAGGAGACCCCACTCGTTTGATTCACTGGCGCACTAGCGCTCGTTTGGGGGCATTGCAAGTGCGAGAATTAGAAGTTATTACGGGGAGTCAAGAAATTATTATTTGCTTGGATAGTGGGGGAAGCTGGGAGGAAGAAGATTTTGAGCGGGCGGTGGTTGCTGCTGGCTCTCTCTATGTTTATGCTGCTCGCTGTCAGCTGAATGTTCAACTTTGGACGGCAGCTACTGGTTTATTGCATGGCAATCGGGTTGTTTTAGAGGCTTTAGCAGCTACAAGTCCTGAAGAAGATAGTAGGGGAAATAGTTTACCTTCTTTACCTTTGATTTGGTTAACTCAAAATCTCCCTAAACCTGATACTTTACCCGGTGGTAGTCGTTGGGTTTTGTTTCCAAGAGCAGTATTTGACTGTCAGCTTTTGGCAACTGTCAATACTGCTGGTTTGGTAATCAATGGGGAGCAATCTCTAGAAAGAGAGTTGCAAAAACCAATTTAATTGTTAGTTTTGTTTGAAGGAATCGAGCCATTCTTTGAGCTGTTGGGCGGCTATTTCTTTGCCTCCCCAACCAAAGGCAATGGCGATGGCTACAGCAATTGCTCCTACAAGCAAGCCAAAGGCTAAGTTGACAATGTTAGGTGCAATACCTATTCGTTGCAATGCCATGGCACAACTGAAGGTAATAATGGCAATGCGAGCAGTTTGAGCGAGAATGTTGGACTGACGAGTACCGGAACTCTTAATCAGCTCGAATGCGCGATTGGCTAAGTATAAACCAATGGCAAAGACGATTAATCCTATTAATACTTGACCGGAAATTTGGAGAATTACCCCTACCACTGTAGTCAGGGCTTCGATTTCTAGGATATCTACCGCTGCAAGGGATGCAATTAACATAATGGCAGTCACAACCAACAGGCCAATCATTTCTGATGGTGTCCGTGTGGGTACTGCACTTTCATCTTTAGTTCCACTTTCAGAACTAGATAACCCTAGCCATTGGTAGATATTGTTAAAGCCAATACTGGTGAGGATGTTGGTGACTAATTCCCCTAGATATTTTCCCCCTACATAGGCCAATATCAAGATTGCCGTTGCGGCGAAAATCTTAGGTAGGATGTTCAAAACCTGGTTGAGCATGTCAATGGCAGGTTCTGAGATTGCCTCAATTTGCAATTGATTTAGGGCGGTGATGGCGGTGGGAATTAAAATCAAGACATAGACAAGGGCTCCGAGAATCTGGGAAAGGGATTGACGTCCAGCACTGGCAGTAAGTCCGAATTTTTCTCCAATCTGATCGGCTCCTGTAGCTGCTAAGAGGTTGGTGACAACGCGCTTGACTACTTGCGCCACCACCCAACCAACAGCACCGATAATCACGGCTCCTAAAACATTGGGCAGGATAGAGAGAATCTCATCCACCATACTCTGGAGCGGTTCTAAGGTGCCTTCTAACTGTAAGGTGCTCAGAATGGAGGGGAGGAAGAGGAGGAAGATGAACCAGTAGAGAGCGTTGCCGATGGTTTCGCTCAGAAGGAACTTGTTTTCTGCCCCAGTTTCTCCCATTTGCTGGTTTAAACGCTCATCCACTCGCAACCCTGACATAGCTCGTTTCAAGAGCATTTTTGTCACGGTTGCTAGCAACCAAGCTACTCCTAGGAGAATAGCTGCACCGCCAATCTGGGGTAGGAAGCTGGCGACTTGGTTGAGGAGGGAGTCGATGGGGTGGTAAACTGCATCCAGCTCCAAGGCGTTTAAAAAGGCTACTACTGCAAAGAGAAGAATCAGCCAATAGACTGTCTCTCCAATCCATTGCTCAATGGGGATGGTGTCATCTCCATCATTACCGGTAATCCAAGCTGCGATTTTGTTGTCTATATCCGTTCGTTTCAGCAATCCGAGAGCAATCTTTTTGGCGATGACTGCAAGGAGCCAACCGATGAAGAGGATCAGGAGGGCTTTACCTAAATCCAGTAGGGAGTTACTGAGATTTTCACCCCATGCGGGGAACATTTTGTCCAGAAGTTTAGTGCGACTCTCTGTTTGTGCTTGTGCCAACATGAATGGCAATTGGTTAATTATTTGTGTCATGGCTCATTTTCATGGGACAAATCTAATTTGGATTCTATAGGCAAAGATGGAATTGGCAACACGTCGTTTAAATTATTTTTCTTTTTCTCAAGAATTATCAAGGAAGTTTTAATTTTTTTTGCCGCTACCTGGACGAAACTGCATATAGAGCGCCCACTGCTAGATTATACTTTATAATACTTAATTTATTTACATAATTAACTTTATTTTAGTAAAGTTTGTAAAGCTTCTTTCATTTCTTCTTTGGTAGTTGTGGCTGTACCAAACTTACGCACTACAATGCTAGCAGCTAAATTGCCTAAGACAGTTGCTTCCCAAAAAGATGCTCCAGCACATAAACTTAAGGTTAATCCTGCTACTACAGCATCCCCAGCTCCAGTAACGTCAAAAACGATTGTGCGGTTAAAGGCAGGAATGTGGGAGTGTTGGATGGATCCAGATTCATGAGAAAATAAACTCATTCCCTCCTCTCCTCTGGTAATCAAAATGTGCTGGGCTTGAGTTAATTGGAGTAAATCTCTTCCTCCTTGGAGCAAGGATTCATTATCTTTCATGGAATATCCTACTGCTTGTTCTGCTTCGGGGAGATTGGGGGTAAATATGGTGGCTCCAGTATAGCGCTGCAAATCTTTTTGCGCGTCTACAACGATTCTGTGGTGAGATAATCCGGCGCGAATCGTTTGTTCCGTCAACACTCCGTCTCCATAATCGGAGCAAACCACTGCATCTACTGTTGCTAATTCACTCCTAATATAGGATTCTAAGGATTGTTGGATGTCTAAATCTGGTACTTCGTCTGATTTTCTGTCTACTCTGACGATTTGCTGCGTTACAGATTGGCGAGCATGTGCTGCTATTCTCGTTTTTGTTACTGTTGGTTGATTTGGAGCGATGATGATTCCCCTAGTATCGATTCGGGCTGCTGCAAAAATATTCAGTAATGCCTCTCCTGGGATATCTTTACCTATTATACCAGCTACTTTGACTTGTCCTCCCAATTTAGCTAGATTATAAACTGCATTTGCTCCACCACCCGGTATTTGTTCTGTTTTTTCGTGACGTAGAATTAAAACGGGGGCTTCTCGGGAAATCCGCTCTACTTCCCCTGTGAGAAATTCATCTAAGGTTAAATCGCCGATAACTAATATTTTGGCTGAGGAGAAGCTATCTATGAGTTGAAATAATCTCTGGGCTGAGGAAGCTAGTTGTTGGGAGAAGGAGTTTGGTTCAGTCATTGTTTTGAGTAATGTTTCACTCCGAGGCCCAGAGGCACAGAGGTAGGGTGGGCATTGCCCATCTCAGCTATAATAACGCTTAAAGCGAGGATCGTAATAGTCTTTTTTCCGTCTGTTACAGTTTTCACAAAGGGTTTGTAAGTTGCTCATGTCGTTACTTCCTCCTTTGGCTAAGGGGATAATATGATCCACAGTGAGGGTTGTTTGTCGGTTGGTTTTACCGCAACTTCGACATTTATAGTTATTGCGCTCAAATACATATTCTCTCACCGCTTGTGGTATGGGTATTCTGGGGGTTTTAGTTACCATTTTCGGTTGGAGTGGGTGGGAAGTGGTGATGCACGGTAATGGTATATTACTACTCAAACCCTAATCACAGCTTTATTCGCCAAAAATAAATTTAGCAATTCCACCTAAAACAACCAGGAAAAAACCCGTGCATACAGCTACGAAGCTAGCACGACTCACCCACACTAAGTCTCCAAGTCTTTTTTCTAAACCTGTTAGAGTAGCGTCTACCTTAATAATTTTTTTATCTAAATCATTGACTTTCTCACTGGTTTCTTGAATTTCAGCTTTTAGCTCACTTCTTAGTTTCTCACTGGTTTCTTGAATTTCAGCTTTTAGCTCACTTCTTAGATTTTCACTGGTTTCTTGAATTTCAGCTTTTAGCTCACTTCTTAGTTTCTCACTGGTTTCTTGAATTTCAGCTTTTAGCTCACTTCTTAGATTTTCAGTGGTTTCTTGAATTTCAGCTTTTAGCTCACTTCTTAGATTTTCAGTGGTTTCTTTAACGTCACCTTTTAGCTGATTAACGTTATTATTTACGGCGTTAATTAATTGTTCCAATCTTGCCAAGTTAGAGTCTGTCATGGTTTCCTCCTTTTCTTTCTTATTGAGAACCTCAGGGTGAGATTGGTGTTCTACTTTCGGCGCAATTTCTGGTCCGGCCATTTTTTGACTCCATTGTTTCTTATCTTATTATATACTATCATATATCGACAATCGCAAGAAATCCTTTGTTTCCAGGTTTTTAACTACCATTTTCATTCAGGGAGCGACGAATATCATCTAAGGGGGATTCCTGTTTTTCTCGTTTTTCCTCATCATAGCATGTTTCAATGACAAATTGTATTTTCAATTTCCCTTTTTTCCAACCTCCTCCACTTTGCTGAAGTCCTTCACATTCTGGTTCGCCAAACAAATTAGTATCAAAATGCAGGGGAACGCCTATGCTCCCAAAGTATTCCCGCACGTCTTCCCAAAGGGTTTTGTCATATAGTTTGTTGAAGGCTTCCTTTAATTGCCTAACTGTGTTAATATATCCTTTTAAAGAAATAACGTCTCCATCTTCTAAAATTAATGTTTCAATGCGCTGCACTGTCTTCTTATCCTCAGTATCGCTCATTTTTATCTCTTTTATTTACTATGGTTGGTTTTGGAGGGCGATCGCTCTACAAAACGAGGAATGAAGGCTGTAGCCCGCAATTCATGAACGGGCGATCGCCATTACAAGGAGCGACGAATATCATCTAAAGGCGATTCTGACTTTTCTGGTTTTTCCTCATCATCCCATGTTTCCAGGATTAGTTTTATTTTAAATTTACCTTTTTTCCAACCTCCTCCACTTTGCTGGAGGATTTCACAATCGAAACCTTCGAGCAAATTCAGATAATTGCTTTCGAGGATTTGATAGTCTATTTTAATTCCTCTACTTGACAACATTTCACTAATTTTTTGGCATAATTTATCGTCATGTACTGCTTTCTTCAATTTAATAATTTTCTAGGTATTTTCTCCCAAACAAATGACGTCGTCTTCATCACATTCTAACAGGTCAAAGCCCGGGTTTGTCTTCTTATCCTCGGTATCGCTCATAGTTAACTCCTTTATTTACTACTGTTGGTAATTTTAACATATCAGACTTGTTTTGGGCCCTACAGATCCACAGCTGGTAATTGATGTTGGTAGAATTCCAGAGCTTGTAAAGACTGATTAATTCCCTCTACCGCATTATTATAGGCGGCTATGTTATCGGTTAAATCAGCTTGTAACTGTTCATTGCGCCGAATCTTTTCCTCAGCTTCTTCCTCCAAGGTAGACTCCAAATAAGCACGAGCATGAGCATATTGTTGTAGGATAGCATCTTTTTGTTCCTCCGCCATGGGTAATAAGTGAGTTTTCAGGGTTTGATTAATGGTTTGGCGGAAATGGCGACGAATAGTAGCGGATATCTTGGGTTCAAAATCCAGCTTTAATAATTGACGAATGGCGGGTTCCGCTTCTATCATGGTTTCGCAATCGTAACCTTGGGAAGTCTGTTGTAAAGTTTGCCGTAATTGATAAATGGAAAAGGTTCCTTCATCGTAAAAACTAGGACTTTCCCTCACGTACCTGTCGCACTCTGTTCGCGCTTCGCTCATTAAAGCAAATTTCACTTGCTCTTCCAACCGTTCCAATTGCTGTTCAATTCCCCCCTCATTCCCCAACATGCGATATAATTTGCCGTAATATTCCGATTGACGCACTCGCTGTATTAACCGTTGAAAGAAGCTGGAAACGAGAACTGTTGTACTCTCTACCAACACTTCTTCTAAGTCATTGGCGAGATAGTAGAATGCTTCTACTAAGACAGCCAGTAAAGGGGCGGTAGCATTGCGAGGATGACTGCTGGTGGCGCGACTATAAGCATGGGCAACGGAGAAGGATTGAATTAACTTATCCAGACGATTGACTAACTTTCCTTTTAGTTGCTGAAAGTCCCCTTCAAATGCCTTATCCTCCCCCGCTACTACGGAATTAACTTCAGCCTCAATATGGTGGCAAAATGCAGCCCCCACTCCTTGTAACTCCTGGTTGATCCGGGCTAACTCTTGAGCCTTCATTTGCTCTATTTCCCGAGGTTGGCTATCTAATTCCCGGTATTGAGCCTGGTAATATTGCCGTAAGCTAATACAGAGAGGTTGAAGTTCATCGGCTAAACTAGCAAATAGCTGGGGACGTTTTTCTTCCGTCAGATAACGAGTGATCCCCTGGCGAAATTCTTCAATGCCACTATCGGCAATTAACTGTTGCTGGAGAGGAGTTCCCCACTCTTGAAGAATCCTCACATAGTTCTCATTGGGAGTTTGGTAACCATTGACGGAAACTTTAAAGTTAGTGCGAGTCAGTTTCCCGGAGTTAGCACAGTAATTGTTAAACTCGCTCACAAATTGAGGAGTTTCCTCCTTTCCCCCTAAACCTTTCACACTCTCAGCAAAAATAGAGTCTAAACCAAATCTATCTTCGGAGCTGGTATATTTAAGCTGACTGCCATAGAAACCCAGCAAACCGCTAGTTTGATACAACCGAGGAGTATCCCGAAACTCAGTTTGAATCAGACGCTCCAATCTTTGACGCAGTTGAGCATTGTACCAAGTTTCGTCAATGCGGTTAAAGACATAAAAGACTCGCTCGCCAATACCCACATTAGAGCGCATTTTTTCCAGCAACTCCGTTTCTTCTTTCGTCATATCCCCCGCAGCAGCTGGTTTGAGCACACAAATAACTGCGGAAGTTTCAGGAGCTTCGATTTTGCTATAGGTTAATTCCGCATCCTTCTCCACGGGAGCATCAATTCCTGGTAAATCCACGAAAACATTGCCATCCTCTAATAAAGGATGATGACAGTAATATTGCAACCGCTTCAGAATCGCACTATTACTCCCCCGACGAGCATAACTTGCTGCTTCAGAGAGGTTGGAGAAGTTCAACTGCTCCATAGAATAGGTTTTATTCATGGTGGGGTGAAGGCGATCCTTGTTCTCGTAATATCCCTTCAAAAGCAGCTGGAGTGCTTTAGCTTGTTTAGCTTTCTCCGACTTGCTTTCACCACCTTGAATCTCAATAATGGTATCACAGGCGTTCTGGAGCAGCGTTTTAGTTTCTTCACTGGCGATACTATCTAATATTTTTAGTTCTAACTGCTGACAGAGGGCGTCAGCGGTTGCAAACACTTCCTCTTCACTCAAGAAAGTCAGCACCACCCTTTCTTCTTCTTCCTGGGAAGCATATTCAATATAACATTCCGTTCCCGTAGCATGTCCCTCTGCACTATAAAGCAGCTCTCGCTCCAGTAGCGCATTGATAAGCATAGACTTCCCAGCACTAAAAGCACCCCCAAAGACAATTTCAAATTTAGGAGAAACCACCTTCCGCAGTGCCGTTTCAATAGCAGTAGTATCCTGCTGCATTCTCAAAGATGGTTCTCGCTCCAGCAGTTCCAGCAAATTATTCACCCAGTCTTGCAGATTTTCCCACTGAGATAATGTTTCACCCATATCCACCATTAGTCACTCCTTCATAATAAGTCTACCTCCTCTCCCGGAGCGTGAAACTTACCTTCTCACTCTATCCTGAAACTGTCCCCACAACCGTTTCAGACGCAAATCCAGGGAAAAACCGCGACGAGTTTGGACTACAATAGTTTCCCCAATGCGATCGTGTAAAGCTTGGTTCAGCTCCTCGTCGGTAAAAGCAACGCCACAATCAGCTAATAAAGGAGAAATCAAAAGTAGCATCGTCATCCCATTATGAAAATTGATCCTCAAACCCATCGCCCCTAATAAAGCAGCAAAACCCACTATCCCCTCCCGTTTAGCTAAAGATACCAATCCAGGAACCCGATTAAACCGAGAATCAATCGCCTTCATATCTAACGCCCAACGCCCCAGACTCTGACCTTTATTTCTTTCCACCACCACCACTCGTAACAGCAGCCAACCGAGGATAAACAGCAACCAGAAGGGGGCAAAACCTAGGGCAGAAAAGAGGGAAACGGTGGTAAAATCGATGGCAAAAGCACCTATTCTCCTAGAATAGGGAACTTTAGGGAAACGTCGCTTCGTTGGCTTATTCGTATATTCGTACATTGAGGTTAATTTGTCTAATGTTTCGCCGCCGGCATTAATCAATGGCGGCGGCAAAGGCGCAAAGGGGATATGGTGTTATATTATAAGATAATAGGTAGAAATAAAGATGAGATTCATTAGTCCCAAAACCGACTTCGCTTTCAAAAAAATCTTTGGCTCGGAACAAAGCAAAGATATCCTCATTAGCTTCCTGAATGCTATTATATACTCGGAGGAAGATCAAATCCAGGATTTAGACATCATAGATCCCTATAATGCACCTAGTATAGTAGACTTAAAGGATAGCTACTTAGACGTGAAAGCAGTGCTCAATGATAAAACCAAGGTTATTATTGAGATGCAGGTAGAAAGTGTAGAAGGGTTTCGCAAACGGGTAACCTATAATTTAAGCAAAACCTACAGCAACCAGTTGGAAACCGGAATGGGATATTTGCAACTAAATCCCGTCATTGCTTTAACCATCACTGACTTCAATATGTTCAAGAATACAAAAAAAGTCATTTCTCGGTTTTCTTTTATAGATGAAGAGGAAGGGTTTGTTTATCGAGATGAAGAAATGAAAATGGTGTTCGTGGAACTGCCAAAATTTAAGAAAGAATTGGAAGAATTGGAAAGTATAACGGATAAGTGGATATATTTTCTCAAAGAGGCCCCTAGTTTGCAAATAATACCGGAAACCATGGAAACCGTACCACCTCTCAAAAAAGCTATGGAAATAGCACAGCGGGCGCAATTAAGTCTTCAAGAAGAGGAACGACTCCACAAACAAGAGGTATTTTTTCAAGACCAAAAGGGGGTAGCAATAAAAGCACTACTTGAGGGGGAAAGGAAAATAATCTTCCGTCAGCTACAGCGACGTTTTGGTACAATTGAAGAGGAGGCGATCGCCTTGATAGAAAAATTGTCCCCAGAAAACTTGGAACTTCTAGGAGACGCAATTTTGGAGTTTAATGGGTATGAAGACCTGTTAAATTACCTGCAAGACCATTAAACGTCGAAGTAGTGGCAGGCGCAAGAGATGATGGCGCCCGCCCGGACGTAGGGTTCAGGACACATTCCTAAGAGAAGTTAAAGATAAGACCGCTTAGTCGGGGATCAACATAATATCGAAACAATACCGAGGATTATTGTTACAAGCTATCAAACCAGAGGAAAATCCATGACAATAGCCGTAGCTAAAGAGATCCAAACAGGTCAAGAACCTAAAATGGAACCCAAAAAAGCGAAAAAAATCGGCATCCCGAAAGAAATCTACCCCGATGAACGGCGGGTAGCCGCCACCCCAGACACAGTGAAAAAGCTACAGAAGCTGGGGTTTGAAGTGCTCATTGAATCCGGTGCAGGAGAAGCAGCTAATTTTCAGAACCATGCCTACTCCGAAGCAGGCTGTGGTATCGTTGCCGACACGGAAACTCTCTGGGCTAATGCAGATATCCTGCTGAAAGTCCGTGCTCCTCAAATGCACCCCACTCTAGGGAAGCACGAAGCAGAATTGCTGAAGAGCAACCACACCCTAATCAGTTTTATTTGGCCAAGTCAAAATCCCGAATTGCTCGACAAACTGGCAGCCACCAATGCATCAGTTCTCGCTATGGACGCGGTACCCCGAATAAGCCGTGCCCAAAAGCTGGATGCTCTGTCATCCATGGCCAATATTGCTGGCTATCGGGCTGTAATTGAAGCTGCTAACAACTTTGGTCGCTTCTTCACCGGACAAATTACTGCTGCGGGAAAAGTACTCCCTGCGAAAGTAATGGTCATCGGTGCTGGTGTTGCTGGACTGGCTGCCATCGGCGCTGCTAGAAGTTTAGGAGCCATTGTCCGTGCTTTCGATACCCGTCCTGTAGTGAAAGAGCAGGTGGAAAGTCTCGGAGCAGAATTCTTGGAATTGAATTTCCAAGAGGACGGCAGCGGACAGGGGGGCTATGCCAAGGTGATGAGCAAGAAATTTATCGCAGCGGAAATCGCTTTATTTGCTCAACAAGCCAAAGAAGTAGATATCATCATCACCACAGCCCTCATTCCCGGTAAAAGAGCACCTCTGCTCATCACCGAAGAAATGGTGTCCAGCATGAAAGAGGGTTCTGTGGTTGTAGATCTAGCCGCAGAACAGGGAGGCAATTGTGCTGTTACCAAACCCAATGAAATCTACCGCTACAAAGGAGTTACCATCATTGGTTTGACTGATTTACCTTCCCGCATGGCCACTCAAGCCAGCCAACTTTACGGCAGCAATCTTTGCCATTTGCTCACAGAGATGGGGGGTTCAGAGAATTACAAAATTGACCTGGAAGACGAGGTGATTCGGGGCGCTTTAGTACTCCACGAAGGGAAAATCACCTGGCCCCCACCCCAGCTTTCTCAGCCAGCACCGCAACCAGTAGCCTCCTCCCAACCCAAGGTTCATACACCTAAGGAAGAGTCCGCCACCACAAAATCCAAAGCCAACACAGGTTTGTTATGGATACTTTTGGCAGGAAGTGCTCTGTTTGCTCTAGGAGTAGGGGCGCCCAGTTCCTTCCTCTCTCACTTCACCGTGTTTGTCCTGGCCTGCTTTGTGGGCTGGCAAGTAATCTGGAACGTGTCCCCAGCCCTCCATACACCATTAATGAGTGTCACTAATGCCATCAGTGGTATCATAATTATAGGAGGTATGCTTCAGATTTCAGGAGCACCCACTTCACCCACCACTATCCTCGGAGCGATCGCTGTTTTGGTAGGGACAATCAACATTTCTGGCGGCTTCCTCGTCACCCAAAGAATGCTCAAAATGTTCCAAAAATAAATTAATGATGTTAAAACACCCAACATCATTATCCATCTGCGTTCATCTGCGGTTCAAAAAATATGACCAACAACCTCCTTACAGTCGCTTATATTGGGGCTAGCGCCTTATTCATCCTCAGCCTTGGAGGATTATCCAATCAAGAAACTGCTCGCCAAGGGAATATCTTTGGCATTATCGGTATGGCGATCGCCTTCATCGCCACAGCCCTAAGTTCCCAGGTAACTGGATACGGATTGCTGGCAACCGTTATCTTACCCGGAGCCATAGTAGGAGCCATCCTTGCAGCTCGGGTAGCCATGACTTCCATGCCGGAATTAGTGGCAATTTTGCACAGTTTTGTGGGACTTGCTGCGGTTTTAGTGGGCTTTGCCAATTACCTCTCTCCCGATCCTGAATTAGTGGGAGTGGAGGCAACAATTCACGAAATAGAAATATTTGTGGGCATATTTATCGGTGCCATTACCTTTACAGGTTCCGTCATCGCCTTTGGGAAGCTGCGAGGCATAATCGGCAGCAAACCCCTAATCCTCCCAGCCCGCCACTTACTCAATATAGCCATGTTGGTGCTCTCTGTGTGGTTAGGAGTTAAATTCATGGAGGGGGCAACCTTTTGGGAAAACATCCAAATCCCCCAAAACTATGTTGCAATCCTAACCCAGGAAGGATTACAACCCCTCTTAATCATGACTGCCATAGCCTTTGTCTTAGGAGTGCATTTAGTAGCAGCCATTGGTGGAGCAGATATGCCAGTAGTCATCTCCATGCTCAACAGCTATTCCGGTTGGGCAGCCGCAGCCGCTGGTTTTATGCTCTCCAACGACTTACTCATTATCACTGGAGCCTTGGTAGGTAGCAGCGGAGCCATTCTCAGCTACATTATGTGTAAAGCAATGAACCGCTCCTTCATCAGCGTGATTTTGGGTGGCTTCGGTGAAGGAACAGGAACCCCTTCCTCAGGAGCCAAACCTGCTGGGGAAGCCACAGCAACAAATGTAGAGGAAGTGGCAGAATTGTTGCTGGATGCCAAGAGCGTTATTATTGTACCGGGCTACGGAATGGCAGCAGCTCAAGCCCAACACCCAGTGTCAGAAATAACCAAATTTCTCCGGGAGCGCAAGAAAAACGTTCGTTTTGGCATCCATCCGGTAGCCGGGCGCATGCCCGGACACATGAATGTCCTCCTAGCTGAGGCAAATGTGCCCTACGACATCGTTTTGGAAATGGAAGAGATTAATGAGGATTTCTCCGAAACTGATGTAGTGTTAGTCATTGGTGCCAACGATACTGTTAATCCCAGCGCCTTGGAAGATCCTACCAGCCAAATCGCCGGTATGCCAGTGCTGGAAGTTTGGAACGCTGCCAATGTAGTAGTCATGAAGCGCAGTCTTGCCAGTGGCTATGCTGGAGTAGACAATCCCCTGTTCTACAAAGAAAATACCCAAATGCTCTTTGGGGATGCCAAGCAAAACGTTGCCGCTATCCTGAGTAAGTTGGTAGAGTCTGCCCAACCCATGATTACGACAGAAAAAGTCTTAGTGTCATAGTCTAGCAAAACCCCCAAAAATTTCAATCATCGCCCTGGGCTACTGCCTAGGGTTGACACACAGTGGCTGATTTGCACCCACCCCCCAGCGAAAACCAGAGCTGCTCAAATTAAACAAAGAGCGGTTACTTTCACGGCGGGCGCATTGGGAGATAGCCCCTCTACTGGTGGTTGGGTGCTGGGGTGCTTGGGAGGTAGGGTGAGCCTTTATTAGCCGTTCTTTTTAGGTTTGAAACCGCTCGTTCGCCCTCTATTAGCTGTTGATCAGGGCTCCCCCCATTTCCCGCTCTCCCTAGCACCCTATGTAAATTGGTAGTGCATTGGTTAGCAAGTGTTAGCATTTGTTAGCTAAAATCTATCGGCATTGTAGTATATTGGTGACTTCGCCCGATCCTCCCGCCCGAAGGGCACCCCCCGATATTTTGGGGGGCTGGGGAGATCTACCCTATAGTTGATTACATCGTAGGTTGGGTTGAGGCCACGAAACCCAACACCCAAGGAGATTTATGTTGGGTTACGCTATCGCTAACCCAACCTACTATTGCACTCGCCCGATCCCCCCGCCCGAAGGGCACCCCCCGATATTTTGGGGGGCTGGGGAGATCTACCCTATAGTTGATTACATCGTAGGTTGGGTTGAGGCCACGAAACCCAACACCCAAGGAGATTTATGTTGGGTTACGCTATCGCTAACCCAACCTACTATTGCACTCGCCCGATCCCTCCGCCCGAAGGGCACCCCCCCCGATATTTTGGGGGGGATCTGCACTATAATATATTCTTATTGTTGACGAAATACAACTAATGCTTCATGGCAAATACCAAGAATTTGGGGGAGCGTAACGAGCTAGAAGTTCCCTTAAAGTGGGTTTTACCCATCGGTTTCGTCCTAGCCTTGTTGATATATGTAACCTTAGGGGCTGCTCCCGAAGAAACCTATATCAAAACATTATTGACAGAAAGAGGAATAACGCAACATTGCGTCATCGCCCTCTTCATGATAGTTTTGACTTTTGTCATCCTGAAACTCTTCAAGCTCATTATCGAGTCTTGGTCACTTCGCCCCTCGATTCTCTCAAAAGTATCAAAAAAGAAATTAGCGAATAAAAATGAAATTTATAAGCTGTTGGAAGATTTAGAGAAAAAGCCTGGACTGCTACACAATCGTTGTCGCCGTGTCCTCCTTGCCTTAAAGGAGTCCGGCAATACTCAACATGCTATGGACATGGCGTATGACGAGTCTTCTTCTTATCACGAAGTGATGAGTACCTCCTATGCCTTTCCGAAATCGTTAGTTTGGGCGATTCCATTACTGGGCTTTATCGGGACAGTTATTGGTATTAGCAATTCTGTCGCAGGATTTTCAGGATTCCTAGAGCAAACGGGAGAAATTGACCAAATAAAAGAAGGCATTAACAACGTCACAACCGGTTTGGCCGTCGCTTTTGACACAACATTTCTGGCACTTCTACTCAGTGTTATTGTCATGCCGCCTTTGCTCTGGAGCGAGCGGTCTGAGACCCGTCTTCTCAATAGAATAGACACGATAATTAATCGTCACTTGCTTTCAAAAATGGTTAAACCCGAAGAGGCGAGACTGGACGAATCGACGATCAGAAATACAATAACAAAGACTCTCAAAGAAGGGTTGCCTGATGCCCAGCAGCTCATAGAGCCTGCGAAAACTTACGCCGAACTGGCAGCTCAAGAGATAGGGACAATATTCGTGTCCGAGGTTACTCCCTTAGGAGATATTACATCCAAGGTACTAAAACAACTGCAAGAGGTTCACGAACAAGTTAAAGAGCAGCAGGGGCAACAGCAAAAACAATTGAGTAATTTTATCCAACAAATTCAGACTTTCAACCAAGAGTTGGGTAAGGCTCACCAAGGTACCACCTATTTGGCTCAAGGCATAGGGCAGCTCAAAAGCTCCAACTCCACCCTTCAAGAGAGTGTGATTGCTCTGCAAAAGGAAACAGCAAAGGTCAGTCAAATGCTGGAAGCGCAGCAGCAGATCGACCGTAACAAACAAGCAACTCTGGAAGGAATGGGAGCTTTTTTGGCACAGCTCCAAAAAGTACTGGAGCGGTTAGCACAGCCGCGTCACATCCATCTGGTGGAGCAGGAGGGTAATATCAATGCCAACTCCTAGAACCTATAGGCGCCCCCAAGCTCCAAATATTGATTTATTCCCTTTTCTTTCTGTCTTAGCATGTACGATAGGAAGCCTCATTTTGCTTATTGTCGTCATTACAAGTCAGACTCTGAGCGATGAGAAAACAGTCACAATTGAGATTATTGATGAGGAGGGAAGCAACAAGACAAAAGTGCCTCGTTATGTTGAATGTGGGCAAGAGGGTGTTATTATCTATCCCGATGAGACAAAGGTATCACTTTCGGATTTAAATGTTGAAGGTTCTGCTTTTAGAAAACTGTTAGAGGAACTTGAAACCCGGCGAGACCAAGAATATATCATCTTGGCTATTAAACCAGACGGCTACGATATTTTTTATGAGGCTCGTAAATTGGTTGAAGAGCGGCGTATCGATTTAGGTTATGAACCTATTGATGAAGGCTGGAAGTTAAGAGTAAAAAGGAGATAAGTTTATGAGACGCAGGAGGGCGCGCTATTCTTTCACTCAACCTGAAAACAATTTGGACTCATTTTTGGACATTTTGACTAACACGGTGGGTGTCCTAACCTTTATCGGTCTATTTGTTAGTTTAGTAGCAGTGGAGGCAGGTTCGATTATCCGCACACCTTTAACTAGGAAGACAGATAAAGAATCCTATTTTTTAGAAGTACGAGGGAATGAGATTATTGACCTCAATTCGAGCTTGAAAGAAGTAGAATCAGAATTAGAAGAGACCGTGGCTGCACTTCCCAAATGCATCCAGCCTTCGTTTCCTTCATCCATATACTTATACGAGTACTATCTTGAGCGTTTTGCTGAGTATACACGCTGTCTACAGCAAAACTATGAAACGTTAGCTAACTTTTCCATACAAACAAATCATTACAATGTCAAAGTAGATTTAGCGGGGGGTACAGTCTATGAGCCTAGGGACGAAAGTCGGGGGGAATCTGCATCAGAAATTAACGAGGGAAACTCTCGGTTTCAAGAAATTTTGGCACAACTGGACCCGGAAAAGAAATATCTAGCCTTTATCGTGCGTCCCGACAGCTATGAAATATTTAGGCTCGCACGGAAGTTAGCTTGGAAGGAAGAGTTTGATGTGGGTTGGGAACCGCAGCAGCAGGAGCTACCGCTTGTTTTTGGTTCTAGTGGTAGAAAAATCGACACACAGTAGTAAAAGCAGATTAATATAATGATATATTTGCTGAACCTCTCCCTATATGAGCTACTGTAGAAATCCTGCTTGTCCTCGTCCCGATAATCCTGACGGTAATAAATCTTGTCACAGTTGTGGCTTAGAATTGTCAGCTAAACCTATATTTCGCAATCGCTATCGGGTTTTGAAGATCTTGGGTCAAGGTTCATTCGGTCGCACTTATATTGCAGAAGATCGGGACTGCATGGGGAATGATTTTCAAACACGTCTGATGACCGTGATCGCTCTCTAAGAGAGGGTTCTTGGGTAGATCATCCCGTCTACTGTCGCTCTACCAGTCGCTATAAATTAAAGCCTGATGTGAAAAATTTTATTATTGGTTTTCGGATTGTTTTTTTTGATCAACTATGTTATATTTATCCTCCGCCAACAATTGTAACTATTTCCAGGCGATCGCCCTTTTCCACCTGAGTATGGGACCAATATTGTTGATGTAGGATTTCTCCATTGTATTCTACAGCCACTAAACGGGGATTTAATTTGAGTTGTGTTAGAAGTTGGAGCAATGTAGTGTTAGCAGAACAGGTAAACTGTTCCCCATTCACTTGAATACTAATATTAGACATAAGCTTGAGAAACTTGGCTTGCTTCCAGACACAGGAGAGTGTGCTTTCTGGTTAGCTGGGAGATAAAATATTGAGTGACGAGAGTCGGTTGCTCTGCCTGCATGATAGCGCGAACTACAGCTATTCGTTCCGCTCCCGCCCCAAGAACTTCATGAAAATTATTCGGATCGATCCCCCCAATGGCAAACCAGGGAATGGGGCAATTTTGGGCAAGGGTGACGTACTCCAAACCTGCCGCTGGTTTGGATTGCTTGGTGGGGGTTTCGTATACCGGACCGACGCCAATATAATCTGCTCCTTCTGCGATGGCTCGTTCCATCTCTTCCGGGTTTGTAGTGGAACGACCAATTATTTTTTGCCCACCTAATAACTGCCTTGCTAGGGAAATGGGGATATCTTGCTGCCCTAAATGAACTCCATCTGCATTAACTGCCAGAGCTAAATCTACCCGATCGTTCATAATAAACAATGCTTCATAACGATGACACAACTGACAGAGTTCCTGCCCGTTCAGGAGACGCTGAGCATCGTCGCCCTCCTTATCTCGATATTGAACCAGTTTCAATCCTCCTTGCAGTGCTGCCTCTACTGTAGGTAATAATTGTGTTCCGGGAGAGGTTACTAAATAAAGAAGACACTGCTCAAGTTGCTGATGACGGTGATTGCTCAATAATTTGCTCTCCAGAGTATAGACTTGATAGCGCATCTGCTTAAAAGCAGAACCCATCTGAGGTTGACATAGTTTGCCATATTCTTCTAATACCCGCAGGGCTTCTTGAACGCGGCATGAATTAGCCTGCAATAATGCTTCGATGCTGCTCCGTTCCTCTTCTTGAGGATGGGAGAGTGGGGTACCTGGATCGCCGGGGGTATCTCTTGCTTGCCGCAATGGTGGGGTATGCCACTTGGCTAACTCTTGTCGCAATTGCTTGCATTGGTTGGAGAATTGGCTATTATTAAGCCCGAATCGGCACCATTCTTCAATAATGCGTAGTCCTTCTCTGGCTCGATCCAAATTAGCATCTAAGATGCGGTAAATCGCTTGCTCTTGCCCTCTACTCTGGGTCATGGTCAAAAATTCTAGTCTTTTACCATCTTAAAACGGTTCGCTCGGAAAAAGTCCTTCTTGTTACTTTTTTCTAACGCTATAAACACCACAATAAAGGATTAGGTGATGGCTACACCCCTACACGGGGGTTATAATCTTCGTTGTTTGCTATATATGGGGTGGCGGGTTACGTGGGCTGGTGCTTTGCCATTGCGAAGCAAAGCGTAAGCAACCGCCTTTGGCGTCCCGCCCAAGGCGAGAGCACCCTACGGTTACTGGTAACTGTTTGACGGAGAGGGGGAGATTCGAACTCCCGGAGACTCCCTCGAGCCTCATCCGATTTCAAGTCGGACGCAATCGACCACTCTGCCACCTCTCCATTTGTTTGATTATATCCAACAGTGGGATTTATGACAAGATGTTATTGGTCAACTACCCGGAATTCTTCTCTCACCCAAAGGAGGAATATTGCGGCAGATTGCCTCATTTATTTCCCTCATTCGCGGTACCCTAATGTACCATGGTTTTCAAGCGGGATTTGGTGTGGCGTAGGTTATGATGCATGTCAGCACCCCGCCCCCGCCACTTAAAAGATGGCGGCTTCCCAACTCCCGTGCCTTCCTCGTGACCGAAGGGTACCAAGGGAATGTTTTTGCCGTCCGCCGGGACTCTGGCAATTTGCCAAGGTTTTGCAAAAATGTACCCAAACTTAGATCTAAGTTATTACCAGGGTCCTGAATTTTGGCATCATACACCTACTCTTGCGGGCGGTGGTACAGTGGACTGCGAATATCCCACTGTTCAGTTAAATTTATCTTGATATAAGATATGAAGCTATCTGTCGTGATTCCCTGTTTTAACGAAGTTGAAACCATTGAGGAGATTATTGAAGCTATGAAATCATCATCGATGAGTATTCCATAGATGACACAAGAGAACTACTAAAATACAAAAGGTCATCTATCACTCCCAAAATCAAGGCAAAGGTGCTGCTTTACGTTATCGATGAAACTATTAGATGTTGTTGCAATCCTCTCGATTTTTATAAAATGAAGCGGGAAAATTGATTGGCATAGAAATTATTCATGCAAGTTCTTTGATCCAAGATACCATTGTAGAGTCAGCCCAAGAAAAAATCTTAAATCTTTCTGTGTCGAAAGTGGCTTAAAGTGAATTATAATAGATTCATGATTATTGTTTTAGATTATTTAACTAGGACAAGAGAACTATCGATACCATTTATGGAGACCTCAAAGGTCTCAAAACCAACCAATTAAAGCAACTCCAAAAGTTGTATCGTCAACGTCTACCGGGCGGAACCTTCGTCACGCCAGAATTTGCTCAAAGACTTGCAGCCATCAGCACTGAAATCAATCAACCAGTCTGTGCCTATCTTAACCGTCGGGGACAAATAATCCGTATCGGTGTGGGTACCCCCCGCCAAACAAAAATACCTCCTCTAGAACTCCCCCGTTACGGTGCGGAAAGACTTTGTGGCATTCGCTGTATCGCCACTAACTTTAAACCAGAACCGCCGAAATCAGCCAGTTTAACGGCCATGGTACAGCAAAGGCTGGATGCTTTAGTAGTGCTAACCCTTACAGGGATTGGATTTGAACGCCGGGGTGGGGGTGCCACAGGCTACGTCCAAGAAGCTTATCTAGCTCACCTACTCCCCCAACAAGAGGACAATACCGAAGACTTTTCTTATTGGACAGTTTCTCCCCCTATGAGTCTAGACGTCCTCACCAAACAGGATTTCCTCCACTGGGTAGAAGGATTAGAAACCGAATTTCGGCGAGAGTACATTGGGCAAAAAGTAGATCAGGAGAGGGATAGAGTCCTGGTAGTGGGTTTAATGACCGACAAGACTACCCAACAAGAATTCGACCACAGTGTGACGGAGGTAGTTCGGTTAGTAGATACTGCGGGAGGGGAAGTCTTGCAAACTATAAGCCAAAAGCGTTCCCGTCCCCATCCCCAAACTGTAGTCGGTGTTGGTAAAGTAGAAGAAATTGCCCTCAGAGTTCAAACCCTCGGCGCTAACTTAGTCGCCTTCAATCAAAACCTCTCTTCTGCTCAAGTGCGAAACCTGGAATCTTCAATTGGCGTCAGGGTTGTAGACCGCACGGAAGTAATTTTAGATATTTTTGCCCAACGTGCCAGATCCCGTGCAGGAAAATTGCAAGTAGAACTAGCACAACTAGAATATACCCTACCTCGCCTCATTGGCTCCGGTAAAGATATGTCCCGTTTGGGAGGAGGTATCGGTACCAGAGGACCGGGGGAAACGAAACTAGAAACGGAACGACGGGGAATTCAGCGGCGCATCGCTCGCCTACAGCAAGAAGTGAACCAGTTACAGCAACACCGTTCCCGTTTACGCCAACAACGACAAAAGCAAGAAGTCCCCACAGTTGCCATTATCGGCTATACCAATGCGGGAAAATCCACTCTCATCAACGCTCTAACTAATGCAGAAGTCTATACTGCGGACCAATTATTTGCTACTCTGGACCCCACAACCCGCCGTTTAGGAGTAGAAAATGTCACCACCGGTGAGTATCAGACAATTTTACTTGTTGATACAGTGGGATTTATCCAAGCATTACCCCCACCCTTAGTAGATGCATTTCGCGCCACCTTAGAAGAAGTAACGGAAGCAGATGGCCTCTTGCACGTGGTAGATTTATCCCACCCCGCATGGCGCAGTCACATTAGTTCTGTCAAAGAAATTTTAACCCAAATGCCCCTAACACCGGGACCCATGTTAATGGTTTTTAATAAAATCGATAGGGTAGAAGTGGAAACCTTGGCAGCAGCAAAAGAGGAATTTCCCGCAGCGGCGTTTATTGCTGCCAGTGAGACCAAGGGGTTGGGAACACTGCGCCAAAAGCTAGCTCAGTTAATTTATTACGGGGCGATGGTGTAAATTAAGAACATGCTTGAAACAGTTACCAGCGCCAGCGGCGGGGTTATAGCACTTAATAGCAGCAGGTTTTGGATTATGGCTTATGTCTGATGAAACAAAAAAATCTTTTCGGTCAAGCGTTCTAGGTATTTTAACTGCTCTTGCTACCTTAGTTACAGCTGTATCATGTTCCTATGTTGTAATTGAGCTACCTGCTACAGAACAAGCTAAGGCTCAATCTTCGCAAACTAATGACAGTGATCAACTTTTAAGAAATGCCTTTGAGAACCAAAGAAGTAATTTTCAGGTTGAAGGCAAAGGAAAGGTAATTAAAATTCTTCCAGATGACCTATCGGGAAGCAAACACCAACGGTTTATCGTTAGACTAAGTTCTGGACAAACCTTGTTGATTGCACATAATATCGATTTAGCTCCAAGAATTAATTCCCTCTCTGTAGGGGATTTAGTTGTGTTCTATGGTGAATACGTGTGGAATCCTCAAGGCGGTCTTATACACTGGACTCATAATGATCCTAGAAATATCCATGTTGGAGGATGGATCAAGCATGGTGGGAGAATATATCAATAATAATATAGGGAATGGTGAGTAATTTACATTTTAGCGGCAGAGTAGTACTAAATTAGACAACCAAAAGAAAGTGGTAGGGTGGGCAATGGACAGTTAATTTATTTTAAAGGAGCACTTATCGCTCTCATTGCCTACCCTACCCTGTTACACGATTTTTTACACAACTCATTATTGATTGCTATATTAAAGTCAGAATTTATCCAACAAATTAGCAACCTTGAGGGCCCAACCTTGACAACCAAAAGAGGGTGCTACTTCCCACCCCCTTCCGCTTAAACCGGGGTGAGGTCCATTTTTACCGGGAATTATAATGGGATAATCCACAGTTTCCAACATTTCCAGATCATTGGGACTATTCCCCAAACCCACAGTTAAAATTTTGGCCGATCCTGTTGAGGACTTATAATGTTCAATCAGCCATTTTACGGCCTTGCCTTTCCCCGCCGAGCCCCCAATTAAATGGGAAAAGCGATCCCCTACTACCACCCGAAACCCTAGAATTTGGACACAAGTGCGCAATTTTTCCACCGACACATTCCGAGGAGTAAGGAAGGGTTCGGTAAACTCCCTGGTTTTTGCCCGTTGCGCTTCATGGAATTTCAATCCCGTCAGTTCAACTATTTCCGTCGCCGTTAAATCCCCAAAACCCCGCAAATCTTCTCCGAGAATAGTCCCAATTGCCATTTTACCTTCTTTCGCTTCCTCATAAGTACAGCCAAAAAGTTCTAAGTGATACTCCCCGGCTACTCCGTCCCCCAGAGGTATAAACGCACCACTGCCATTCTCTACCACAAAAGGGTCATTCAGAGCTAGTTCTTCGAGCAATACTTCAACCTCACAGCGAGTTTTGCTCGTCACGGGAATAACAGGAATTTGCTGTTCTTGCAGTTTTCTCACCATGGGAATGGCTGCTTCATAGCTATAATCATCCTGATTTAGCAGAGTTCCATCTAAGTCTGTAAATATTATCATAAAATTTTTATCTAAATTATTACTGTTTAGTTCTGAGTCTCACAGAGTCCCCGTGATAAGGCAAACCTTCCGCTGCTGCCAAAATTTGAATCGCATTGGACATTTTTTTCAGTGCGAGGGGAGAGTATTGAATCAAACTGGAATATTTCATAAAGGTTTCCACCCCCAAAGCAGAAGCATAGCGTGGGGCGCCGGAACCAGGCAAAGTATGGTTAAGACCTGCCAGATTGAGCAACACAGCAAAGGGAGTAGAATTGCCTAAAAATATTGATCCAGCGTGACGAATCAGTTCCAGCATCGCCCAAGGATCAGCCACTTCTAACTCCAGGTGTTGCGGTGCGAACAAATTAGACAGTTCGGCAGCAACTGCTAAAGAATCTACAACTACAATGAGACCGTAGTGAGCGATCGCCTTTTCCGTCAAAATACGTCCCGGATGATTTTCCAGTTGCTTGCTTACAAAGTCGCGAACTTTTTGAGCCAATAAGCTATCAGTGGTCAACAAAATTGCCGCAGCAGATGAGTCTTGTTCTGCTTGTGCCAGCATATCTGCTGCGACGTAGACAGGATTTGCCTCCGAATCTGCTATAATTAGAACTGAGCCAGGACCTGATAGGGAGTCGATTCCCACAGTGCCGTAAACCATTTTTTTCGCCAGAGTAACATAGATATTCCCTGGTCCTGCAATCACATCCACTTTGGGAATTGTTTCGGTTCCGTAAGCCAAAGCAGCGATCGCCTGAGCTCCACCAACCCGGTAAATTTCTTCCACTCCCGCCTCTTGAGCTGCCACCAAGACAGCCGCATTTATTGTCAGATTCTCCCCTGGTGGCGTCACCATAACAATCCGTGGAACTTTCGCCACTTTTGCCGGAATAGCATTCATCAGCACCTTACTGGGATAACAGGCCCTGCCTCCGGTAACATATATTCCGGCTCGATCTACCGGAGTGTAGCGTTTGCCCAAAACTACCTCATCTTCCCCAAACTGTACCCAAGATTGAGGAACACGGTTCCTGTGAAATGCTTCTATTTTTCCCCGCGCTACCTGAATAGCATCCAGTAATTCTGGTGAAATCTGTTGATAAGCCGCGTCCAGTTCTGAACCGCTCACCCTTAGCTGTTCAACCCTAAGAGTAAGTCCATCGAACTTTCTAGTATAGTCCAAGAGTGCCTTATTGCCCTGGCTCTTCACCGTTTCGATCAGAGTCCTTACGGTTGCCTCTTTTGGCCTAATCTGGTCGTTGTGGATCTGGTTGCAGATTCGTCGCAGTTCAGTTTCAGCGATCGCCTGCTGAGTTATAATTCGCAGCATAGAGTCTGAATGACCTCTAGTAGCTAGTATCCGCCATGAGTCCCTATTTCTATTATACACCGCTTAATTTAGAATGACAGAATTGAGCTATGTTGGATTTGTCAAAGGCGGTGAAGAATGATACAATCCTAATCTCTGAGTGTCTCAGACGAATGTCAATCAAAATCACTTTCGGGCAATAAAACTGTGGCCAATATCAAATCTGCAATTAAGCGCGTCAAGATAGCCGAGCGGAACAGACTCCGGAACAAAGCCTATAAGTCAGCGGTGAAAACTCTGATGAAAAAATGCCATGCTTCCATCGCAGTATATAGAAACAACCCGAGTGAGGATGCAAAATCGGAGGTAAACCTTGCCATCTCAGCCGCTTACAGTAAAATAGACAAAGCGGTAAAGCGGCGAATACTGCATCAGAATAATGGCAACCGTAAGAAAGCCAAACTAGCCAAGGCTTTCAAACAAGTTACTCTTTCAGCCGATGCTGCCGTCAGAACAACCTGACCAAGGGAAGCAGACACTCCCAACGGACCACCAGATCATGGGTTATTGGTTGTGGGTTGTGGGTTATTGGTTATTGAACAAACAACAAACAACAAACAACAAACAACAAATGCAATTAATCGATACCCACGTTCATCTCAACTTTGAGGTATTTCAGCAGGATTTAGGTTCCCTTGAGAACCGTTGGCGGGAAGCGGGAGTAGTCCATTTAGTTCATTCTTGCGTTCACCCGAATGAATTTGAAAGCATTAGACATCTAGCAGATCGCTTCTACCCTACCCTATCTTTTGCGGTTGGTTTACACCCCTTAGATGTAGATAAATGGACAGACTCTACAAAAGAGCAAATTCTTGCTCTGGCAAAAATTGATCCAAGAGTGGTAGCAATTGGCGAAATGGGTTTGGATTTTTATAAGGCCGATAATCACTTACTTCAAAAAGAAGTATTGTTAGCTCAACTAGAAATCGCCCGCCTTCTGGATAAACCAGTGATAATCCACTGTCGTAGTGCAGCAGCATTAATGCGTGAGGTGTTGACAGAATTCCCCGTAAGGGGGGTGATGCATTGTTGGGGGGGAACCCCAGAAGAAACGAAATGGTTTTTAGATCTTGGTTTTTATATCAGTTTTAGTGGTATAGTAACATTTAAGAATGCTAGGAACATACAAGCATCAGCTAAAATGGTACCAAGCGATCGCCTGCTAATAGAAACAGATTGTCCCTTTTTAGCCCCAGTACCAAAACGAGGCTTCAGGAATGAACCAGCTTATGTGCTACATGTAGCCCAACATTTGAGTAGATTGCGCTCAGTACCCTTAACAACCCTAGCCGCTCAAACTACCGCAAACGCTCGATCCCTTTTCCAGCTCAACTTCTCCTATTACGAAAACAATTGATCGCTCTGAACTTATCTCCCCATGTCCCCTCGGAACGCCTGATTTAAAACCAACCCCATGAGCAATACATTACTCCTACCAGACCTGATTGAAATTCAACGCGCTAGCTTCCGCTGGTTCCTAGAAAAAGGACTAATCGAAGAACTAAATAGCTTCTCACCTATCACTGACTACACTGGAAAGCTGGAATTGCACTTTATCGGCCAAGACTATAAACTCAAAGAACCAAAGTACGATGTAACGCAAGCAAAGCGCAGGGACAGTACGTACTCCGTTCACATGTACGTTCCCACTCGCCTCATTAACAAGGAAACGGGAGAAATCAAGGAACAGCAGGTGTTTATTGGGGACCTGCCTCTAATGACGGACCGAGGCACCTTTATCATAAACGGGGCAGAACGGGTAATCGTCAACCAAATCATCCGCTCTCCGGGGGTATATTACAAAGCAGTAACCGATAAAAATGATTCTCGTACTTATTCCGCTAGTTTAATCCCCAACAGAGGAGCATGGCTGAAGTTTGAGACAGACAAAAATGACCTAGTGTGGGTGCGGATAGATAAAACACGGAAGCTGTCCGCTCAAGTCCTGCTTAAGGCAGCAGGATGTACCGATAATGAGATAATGAATGCTCTCCGTCACCCAGATTATTACGAGAAAACATTATCTATTGAGGGCAATCCATCTGGCGACAAAGCCTTGTTGGAACTTTATAAAAAGCTGCGCCCGGGTGAACCGCCCACCGTAAGAGGGGGGAAAAAGTTGTTACATGCTCGTTTCTTTGATAATAAGCGTTATGATTTGGGACGAGTGGGACGCTACAAGCTAAATAAAAAGCTGCGGTTAAGGGTGGCGGATACAGTGCGGGTACTGACACCCACGGATATCTTGGCAGTCGTAGATTATTTGATTAATCTGTCCTTCGATGTGGGTAGCGTAGATGATATTGACGATTTGGGAAATCGCCGGGTGCGCTCTGTAGGTGAGTTGCTCCAAAACCAAATACGGATAGGACTGAATCGCCTGGAAAGAATTATCAAAGAAAGGATGACCGTCAGTGAAGCCGATAATCTCACCCCAGGGGGCCTCGTTAACCCCAAACCATTGGTAGCAGCAGTTAAAGAGTTCTTTGGTTCCTCTCAACTCTCCCAATTTATGGACCAAACTAATCCTCTGGCCGAGTTGACCCATAAGCGCCGTATTTCAGCCCTCGGTCCAGGAGGACTAACCAGGGAAAGGGCCGGTTTTGCCGTGCGAGATATTCACCCCAGTCATTATGGTCGTATTTGTCCCGTGGAAACTCCTGAGGGACCAAATGCCGGATTGATTGGCTCTCTGGCAACAATAGCGAAAGTCAATGAATATGGCTTTATCGCTACACCTTATTACCGAGTGGAATCCGGACGGGTGCTGAAGAAAGAAGAGCCAGTTTATCTCACTGCTGATGAAGAGGACGATTTGCGTGTCGCTCCGGGGGATGTGGCTACTGATGACCATGGCAATATTCTGTCCGATACAGTAACAGTGCGCTATCGTCAAGAATTTTCCACCACAGTACCCACAGCTGTGGACTATGTAGCTGTTTCTCCCGTACAAATTGTTTCCGTAGCCACCTCCATGATTCCTTTTTTGGAACATGATGACGCCAACCGAGCGCTGATGGGGTCGAATATGCAGCGGCAGGCCGTCCCCTTACTTCGCCCAGAGCGACCCTTAGTGGGAACCGGATTAGAAGCACAGGCAGCTCGCGACTCTGGAATGGTAGTAGTCAACCGCACCGAAGGGACTGTCAGCTATGTAGATGCCAAATTGATTAGAGTTCGCTCAAATGAATCCAGTGTTGAAATTGAATATTCTTTGCAGAAATATGAGCGTTCTAACCAGGATACTTGTTTGAATCAACGTCCTTTGGTCTATGTGGGAGAACACGTAGTAAGGGGTCAGGTTCTGGCAGATGGTTCTTCTACAGAAGGAGGGGAACTAGCTTTGGGACAGAATATTCTGGTGGCTTATATGCCTTGGGAGGGATATAACTATGAGGATGCTTTCCTGATTAGCGAAAGGTTGGTCTATGAGGACGTTTATACTAGTATCCATATAGAGAAGTATGAGATTGAGGCACGGAACACTAAATTAGGACCGGAAGAAATTACTCGGGAAATTCCCAATGTAGGGGAAGATTCTCTTCGCAACTTAGATGAGCTGGGCATTATCCGGAAAGGGAGCTGGGTCGAAGCTGGAGATATTATAGTAGGAAAGGTAACACCTAAAGGAGAATCAGAGCAACCACCAGAAGAGAAATTGCTGCGGGCTATTTTTGGGGAAAAAGCTCGGGATGTACGAGATACTTCCCTGCGAGTTACTAATGGGGAAAAGGGCCGAGTAGTGGATGTACGGGTGTTTACTCGCGAACAGGGAGATGAGTTGCCCCCAGGAGCCAATATGGTGCTGCGGGTATATGTGGCGATCTTACGGAAGATTCAGGTAGGAGATAAAATGGCAGGTCGGCACGGAAATAAGGGGATTATCTCCCGAATTTTGCCGATCGAGGATATGCCTTATTTGCCCGATGGAACCCCTGTAGACATCGTGCTAAATCCATTAGGAGTACCCTCCCGGATGAACGTAGGTCAAGTTTTTGAATGTATGCTAAGTTGGGCAGGAGAGAAATTAGGGATGCGGTTTAAGGTAACTCCATTTGATGAAATGTATGGAGCGGAGGCGTCCAGGGAAACCGTTCAGGGTTTGCTAAGGTCTGCTAGCGAGCGCCCCAATTTGGATTGGATTTTTGACGAAAATAATCCCGGTAAAGTTCAATTGTTTGATGGTCGTACTGGGGAGGCGTTTGACCAACCAGTGACGGTGGGGATGGCTTATATGTTGAAATTGGTGCATTTAGTAGATGAAAAAATCCACGCTCGTTCTACCGGTCCTTATTCCTTAGTGACCCAACAGCCTTTAGGGGGCAAAGCACAGCAGGGAGGTCAGCGTTTTGGTGAGATGGAAGTGTGGGCTTTGGAAGCTTACGGGGCTGCTTATACCCTCCAAGAGTTGCTGACGGTGAAGTCAGATGATATGCAGGGAAGGAATGAGGCGTTGAATGCGATCGTTAAAGGTCAGCCGATTCCCCGACCGGGTATTCCAGAATCTTTTAAGGTGCTGATGCGGGAGTTGCAATCTCTGGGTCTGGATATTGCCGTTCATAAGGTGTCTACGAGTGAAGATGGCAGTACGTCCTACTTGGAGGTGGATTTGATGGCAGCCCCGGCATCATCTCCTGCGGGGCAATCAAAATCCCAGATCTACTCTTTTATCTCTGGCCATGAATTCGATGAAAGTAAGGGCGGCAAGAATGGTTTCCGCCATTGAAGCTCACAGAGGCACAGAGGCGCAGTGTTTATTTTTTTATTGATTAGATTTTTAACGCATGCGCGGAAGTCCCCACCCTCAGCGCAGCGGTTGCTACTGAGAAACTCAACCTCAAGGGCATGACGCGAAAGGGAAAGGGAAAGGGGAAACGGTCAAAGGCCGGCCTCAATCGGTCCCTCTTAGATGTAGCTATCGGCATGACGAAAGATGCGATTAAATACAAGGTTATTGAGGCGGGTGGGGTTTATTTAGAGGCTCCAACACAAAAGTTAAAACCTACCCAAAGATGCGCTAAATGTTGGGAAACTACAAAAAAAACTGGGTTAACTTTCCAGGCGTGCGCGCCTGGAAAGCCTTTCGGGCGACACGCCCGAAAGGTCAATAAATTGCGACCGTGTTCATGTTTGTTAACATTGCGGGTATCAAGAGGATAGAGATATCAATGCAGCTCACGTCATGTATGAAGCAACTAGGGGCAATGAAGCGTCAGAAACGTCGTGCCGCTACGCTGAGCACGACGTAGTTCATATCTCGGTCTACATTCCTTCGTGCCGGAGCGCCTCTGCGCGATAAAATTGAAAAAGGGGAAAAAATGAATTGGCAGCGACCACAACGTTTTGATTATGTAAAAATTGAAATTGCGTCTCCAGAAAGAATAAGGCAATGGGGAGAAAGAACCCTATCAAATGGAACTGTAGTCGGAGAAGTAACCAAGCCGGAAACCATCAATTACAGAACATTAAAACCGGAAATGGACGGTTTGTTTTGCGAGCGAATTTTTGGACCGGCTAAGGATTGGGAGTGCCATTGTGGGAAATATAAGCGGGTTAGGTATAAAGGTATCGTCTGCGAAAGATGCGGAGTAGAAATAACAGAGTCAAAGGTTCGGCGACACCGGATGGGCTACATCAAGCTGGCGGCTCCCGTGACCCACGTGTGGTACTTGAAAGGTATACCTAGTTACATGAGCATTATCCTGGATATGCCTCTGCAGAATGTGGAACAAATCGTGTACTTCAACTCCTATGTAGTTCTAGAACCAGGGAATGCTCCTAACTTGAAGTATAAGCAGTTGTTGAGTGAAGAGCAATGGTTGGATATAGAAGAGCAACTAAGCCGTGTTGATTCTAATTTGGAAGGGGTGGAAGTAGGTATTGGCGCAGAAGCATTACAGCGAATACTTTCAGAGGTGAATTTAGAATCTTGTGCTGAGGAACTGCGCGAATCCATCGCCTCCTCTAAAGGTCAGAAACGAGCAAAATTAATTAAGCGGCTGCGGATAATTGATAATTTCATTGCCACTGGATCGTCCCCTTCATGGATGGTGCTGTCAGTGATTCCGGTAATTCCCCCGGAATTGCGCCCCATGGTTCAACTGGATGGTGGTCGGTTTGCTACTTCCGATTTAAATGATTTGTACCGCAGAGTCATAAATCGCAATAATCGCCTTGCTCGATTACAGGAAATTATGGCTCCGGAAATTATTGTGCGCAACGAAAAGCGGATGTTGCAGGAAGCCGTTGATGCCTTAATCGATAATGGTAAACGTGGACGAACCGTGGTGGGAGCCAATAATCGGGCGCTGAAATCTCTGTCGGATATTATTGAGGGGAAACAGGGTCGCTTTCGCCAGAATTTATTGGGGAAACGGGTTGATTATTCGGGGCGATCCGTAATTGTGGTGGGGCCAACGCTGAAAATCTATCAGTGCGGTCTCCCTAGAGAGATGGCGATCGAGTTATTTCAACCCTTCGTTATTCACCGCTTAATTAAAAATGGAAGTGTCAATAATATTAAAGCTGCTAAGAAGCTGATTTACAACTCGGATAGCATCGTTTGGGAGGTCCTGAAAGAAGTAATTACAGGTCATCCCGTGATATTGAACAGAGCACCTACCCTACATCGTTTGGGAATACAAGCTTTTGAACCCATTCTAGTTACCGGAAGGGCGATCCAGTTACATCCCCTCGTCTGTCCCGCCTTCAATGCGGATTTTGACGGTGACCAGATGGCAGTTCACGTCCCCTTATCTTTAGAAGCTCAAGCAGAAGCACGGTTATTGATGCTAGCTTGTCACAATATACTCTCGCCGGCTACTGGTCACCCAATTGTGGCCCCTTCTCAAGATATGGTTTTGGGCTGCTATTACCTAACTGCCGAAAATCCCGACTTCACCTCCTCGGACTTTGAGATTCCCAGTAGGTCAGACAGATATTTCGCCAATCTTGCGGATGGGTTCAAGGCTTATGAGCAGGGATTGGTAAATATCCATGAGAAGGTGTGGGTACGCTATAGAGGGGAAGTAGAGACAGAATTAGAAGATAATAAGGTTATGCATGAGTTAGTTTTTTCTGACGGCACTAAGATTGAGTATTATCGGGAAAGATTTGTGCGTAAAGATGCAACAGGTACGGCGATCGCTCAGTATATCAAGACTACCCCAGGTCGGATTATCTTTAATTTGGCAATTCAGGATGCTCTTGTAGGTAATTAAGCTCACAGAGGCACAGAGACACCGAGACCTACACACGCTTCCCAATATTGCTGATCAACTTCGCCCATATTCCTTCGCGCCTCCGCGCAGAGGCGCGATTTTTAAAGAACAGGCCGTGCCCAAACTCCCCATTAGTTAATAGTTATTGAAGGAAAAAATGCAGTATTATAACCGGATTGTAGATAAGAAAGCACTGAAAAAATTAATAGCTTTTGTTTTTACTAACTATGGCTCTGCTCGAGCAGCTCAAGTGGCAGATAAATTGAAAGAATTGGGCTTTAACTATGCTACAAAAGCAGGTGTAAGTATTAGTGTTGATGATTTGCAAGTCCCGAAGGCAAAACGGGAGATGATTGAGAGTGCTGAAACTGAAATCCGCCGGACAGAAAAGCGTTATGTTCAAGGTGAGATAACGGAGGTAGAACGGTTCCAAAAAGTTATCGATACTTGGAATAGTACTTCAGAAGCACTGAAAGAGGAAGTAGTTCGGAATTTTCAAGAAACTAATCCTTTGAATTCTGTCTATATGATGGCCTTTAGTGGTGCGAGGGGTAACTTATCTCAGGTGCGACAGTTAGTAGGAATGCGTGGTTTGATGGCGGATCCCCAAGGAGAAATTATCGACTTACCCATTAAGACTAATTTCCGGGAAGGTCTGACAGTAACGGAGTATATTATCTCTTCTTATGGCGCACGGAAAGGGCTGGTAGATACCGCTCTGCGAACCGCTGATTCTGGTTATCTAACGCGACGGTTGGTAGATGTATCCCAAGATGTGATTGTCCGAGAATTCGACTGCGGGACGCAGCGTTCGATTAAGTTAGGGTCCATGTATGAAAGCGATGCTTTGGGTGGTGACACTGGACGCATGCTGATTCCCCTCAAAGATCGACTCATGGGACGAGTGCTAGCAGAAGACGTCGTGGATCCGAATACCAACGAGATTATAGCAAAGCGTAATCAGATCATTGATTCGGACCTTGCCGTCAGAATTGGTAGATCTGTGGATGAAGTGTCTGTGAGGAGTCCCCTAACTTGTGAAGCAGCTCATTCTGTTTGCCAGCGTTGCTATGGCTGGAGTTTAGCTCATCGCAAAATGGTGGATTTAGGAGAGGCGATCGGGATTATTGCCGCTCAGTCCATTGGGGAACCGGGTACTCAGTTAACGATGCGAACTTTCCATACGGGAGGGGTGTTTACCGGGGAAGTAGCACAGCAAATTAAAGCCAACAACAGGGGTATAGTTGAGATAGCTAGCGAAGTCAAAACCAAGAGAGTAAGAACTAGTCATGGGGATGAACTGGACAGAGTGGAAGTAGCTGGTAATTTAGTCATAAGGGAAGATCCGACAGGCAGGTCGTCGGTTTATCCTCTGAAGGCAGGGCATATGTTATTAGTGTCCCCGGGAGAGCAAGTAGAGTCTGGACAGCTACTGTGTGAGATGCCTATCTTCAAGAAAGGTTCCACCGAGAAAGCGGCGAAGGATGTTGCCACTGATTTAGCTGGAGAGGTATGGACAGCCGATCTTGCCCCGACCAAAACCGAACGTATTGGGAATAGTACTCCCATAGCCCAACGGGCAGGAATGTTGTGGGTATTGGCAGGATCAGTTTATAATTTGCCACCGGGAGCTGAATCAGTAGTCAAAAATGGTGATCGCCTTGACTGTGGTGATATTTTGGCAATCACACAGCTTTGTACAGGATCAGGAGGAGTAGTCCGTTCTTGTACCAGTGGGGAAATCGAGATTATTACGGCTTCACTAACCTTAGGATCTTCTGTGCATTGCTCTCTTGGTAAGCTTTCGGGCACTCCCGACGTGGAACACTTCGTGCAAACGAGTGTGGGTGGTCACTCCCAATATACCGTGACAACCCCTGGTGGCGATAACTATTTGCTTCTTACTACTCCGGGAGCGAAAGTGTTCCATGGAGATGTAATCGCAGAGTTAATCAGCGATCGCTATCAGACTTCCACTGGGGGCATAATTAAATATGCTGGAGTAGAAACAAGAAAAGTTCGCCGCAACTCCTCGTCAAAAGAGGTTTTGTACGAAGTAACTAAAGGGGGAACTTTACTTTGGATTCCAGAAGAGACTCATGATATCAACAAGGATATTGGATTGCTGTACGTCCGGCAGGGAGAGTACATAGAAGCAGGAACGGAGGTGTTCAGGGATATTTACTCAACCAGTGCAGGATATGCCCAAATAGTACAGAAGAATGATATTTTACATTCTATAACCATTAAGCCTGGGAAACTTTACCCCATCTTCTCAGAATTGGTCAAGTCCAAATTCAGTCAATTGTCTGGGAAATTGTTGCAACCGGGAACCGAATTGCCCGATGGCTCAACCTTAACAAAAATTAAGTATGGAGATTTAATAGAAACAGACCAGGGATTCCACTTTTTATTGCGACCAGTTATAGAGTATCCAGTGGCAGATAGGTTAGCCCAACCAGAACAATGTTCCATTAATCAGAGAGGGAGAACATCGATTCAACTTGAGTTGCAATCGGTGCAGCGACTATTTTACAAAGATGGGGAGCAGGTTAGTTCCGGAGACGGGGTTTCTTTATTGACTAGCCAATTAATTTTGTCCGTTGATACAAAGTTGCATGATGATGTAGGGTATCTCGGGGCGATGGCGGGAGTACAGTCAACAGATAGAGACAATTCTACCCATCCTGTGGAGGTGGAACTGCTCCCCTTGGGGACGTCCGAGTCGGGAGAGCCGTTCTATTCTTTGCAGTTAGTAATTTTGGAGTCTTTGGTATTGCGTCGAGATTTCGGCACAGGCTTGGATAATATTCATATCCGGCTTTTGGTAGAAGATGGAGAGGAAATTCCCCCCGGAGCAGTAGTAGCTCGAACAGAGATAAAGTGCAAAGAAGCAGGTTTGGTGCGAGGGATTCGTGAGGGCGGTCGTCGGATTTTGATTGTGCGGGATGCTGATCAGTTTATACAGGAGGTTGACCAGCCCCCCACAGTGGGAGTTGGCGATTTGGTGGTAGCAGGAAGCGAGATAGCCCCCGGTTGTTCGGCGTCTGAGTCCGGTCTTGTGGTAGGAATCGACCACACCCAGGTAACCTTCAGACGAGCTCGTCCTTACCGAGTATCAGCAGGAGCAATATTACACGTTGATAACGAAGACTTAGTGCAGCGAGGGGACAACTTGGTAATGCTAGTATTCGAGCGCTCAAAAACTGGAGATATCATCCAAGGTTTGCCCCGGATTGAAGAACTATTAGAAGCCAGGAAACCCAAAGAAGCTTGCATACTGAATCGCCGACCTGGAGTTTGTACCGTAGAAGAAACCACCGATGAATCCAAACTGATAAAAATAATTTCTCCTGATGAAACAATTAGCGAATATCCTTTGAGGCAGTGGCAAAATGCCATCGTATCAGATGGTCAGCCCGTGGAAGTAGGAGACAGGCTCACCGATGGAATTGCCAATGCCCACGAGATTTTAGAGACCTTTTTTAATTACTACAAAGAGACTCACGGAGTTTATGAGGCGTCGCTCCTAGGGATGAAACAAGCGCAGAAATTCCTTGTGAATCAAATACAGTTAGTGTATCAAAGCCAGGGAATAGATATATCCGATAAGCATATCGAGACCATCGTGCGCCAGATGACCGCCAAAGTACGAGTAGACGATGGAGGAGATACTACCATGCTACCAGGAGAGTTGGTAGAGCTGCGCCAAATTGAGCAGGTGAATGAGGCCATGGCGATTACGGGTGGGGCACCTGCTCTTTATACCCCAGTGTTGTTGGGGATTACTAAAGCTAGTTTGAATACAGACAGTTTTATTTCGGCGGCTTCTTTCCAAGAGACAACTCGGGTGCTGACGGAGGCTGCGATCGAGGGTAAGTCCGATTGGCTGCGAGGTCTTAAGGAGAATGTCATTATTGGCCGTTTGATTCCTGCTGGTACTGGTTTCAATGCCCATGCTTCTGATGATAGTAGTAGTGGGTCCGAGTCAATGGATAGCGCAGAACTATACGATCATGGTGATGATTTGACGTATGTTCCCCCAAATCCGTCTCCTGGAGGCTATCAGCCCCCAGGCTATGCTGATTTTGATCTTCGGACTGAAGAATCAGTGAGTTACGAAGACGTCGTGTTGGATGACTTTTCAGCAAAGCTCTATGCGGTAGAAGATGACGATGGACTTCCGGTCACGAACTATTCTTCAACACCATATCCTCTATCCTCTGAAAAAGGCTCTCTTCCAGATGATGAGGTTCTTCAGTAATCAATTACCACGTACCTTGAAAAAACTGGTATTTAAATAAAAAAATATCGGGTAGTCCTGTAGACGTAATGACTTCGTGGAAGGCAGAATCAGGGTTGAAGGTGCCAAAAACACGAATTGTATACCACTACCCTCTTGCAATAGGGAAGAGCGACGTCTTGGTGCGCTTTCCACCCGGAATCAGATTCCAGAAAACGTGGGTGCTACCGCTTCCTCAACCTATTCCTTTGTTATTTAATGAGTTAACCGAGTCATGGGACTTATTAATGGTTTGAAATTCCATAACCTGCGGGGCGATTTCTTTGGCGGCTTGACTACTGCCATTGTCGCTTTACCTTTAGCCCTTGCTTTTGGGGTATCCTCTGGTGCTGGAGCAATCACTGGTCTTTATGGTGCTATATTTGTGGGCTTGTTTGCCGCTCTTTTTGGTGGCACTCCATCCCAAATTTCAGGTCCGACGGGTCCCATGACAGTGGTAATGGCGTCGGTTTTCACTGCTATGACAGCAACAAACCAGGAAAACGGACCGGCAATAGCCTTTACCGTTGTCATGGTCGGGGGATTATTTCAGATTCTCTTCGGGGTGTTGCGACTGGGTAAATACATAACCCTAATGCCTTATACGGTAATATCGGGTTTCATGTCCGGTATCGGCGCGATTATTATTATCTTACAGATCGGACCCCTGCTAGGGAAGGAGGGAGCGGGAAGCGTAGTAGAGTCTCTCTTAAGTTTACCTGAGTTTTTGACTAATGTCAATGTTTCTGCATTGGGTTTGGGAATTTTGACCTTGTTGATTGTTTTTTTGTGGCCCCGCAAGCTTAATTCTTATATACCATCCCCTTTACTCGCTCTGATCGTCTGTACTTTAATCTCGGTTTATTTGTTTCCCCATAGCGAGCTGATAAGGATTGGGGAAATTCCCACGGGACTGCCTGAACTCCATTTGCCTGTATTTCAGTTAAATAAAATTAAGGAGATTCTTGTTTATGGCCTGATGCTGGCAACTTTGGGATCCATCGACTCTTTGCTCACCTCTCTCGTGGCGGATAACATTACCCGCACCCAGCACGACTCAGATCGGGAATTGATAGGTCAGGGGATCGGCAACATGATTGCTGGGTTGTTTGGCGGACTACCCGGTGCAGGAGCCACCATGCGCACCGTAGTCAATGTTAATGCTGGGGGGAAAACTCCCCTTTCCGGTATCATTCATGGAGTCATACTGCTCATTATCGTCTTGGGGGCTGGAAATTTGACCGCTCAGATTCCCAATGCAGTATTGGCGGGTATTTTAATCAAAGTAGGGATTGATATTATTGACTGGAGTTTTCTGAAACGTGCCCATCGCTTATCAATGAAGGCAGCAGCATTGATGTATGCAGTACTGTTTCTGACTGTATTTTGGGATTTAATTATTGCGGTGGCGGTGGGGGTTTTCGTAGCTAATCTTTTGACGGTTAAGAGTCTGAGCGACTTACAGATGGATAAGGTTAAAGCTATTACTGATCCTAGCGATGAAACCCAATTGAGCCATGAAGAAAAACAACTACTGAAGTCCGCAGGAGGTCGGATTTTGCTGTTCCGTCTCGGGGGACCAATGAGTTTTGGTGCTGCCAAGGCTATTTCTCAGCAAATGACAATTGTCCAAAATTTCGATATTCTTATTTTGGATCTAAGTGACGTACCTCTGTTAGGAGTTACTGCTTCTCTAGCCATCGAGAATATGGTTAAGGAGGCTTGTGAGAAACGTCGCGAAGTTTTCCTTGTGGGTGCTAGTGGTAAAATAAAGGCGAGGTTACGACGGTTGCAAATTCTAAATTTATTGCCACCCCACAACCGGATTAATAATCGTCTTAAAGCTCTGGAGCAAGCTATAACTCTAATTAATGACAAGGTCGTAAAAGGCAATGCTATGGAACCAGTAAGTCACGGAGAAGTTGTTGATGATACCTCTGTAGAAACAAACAGAGATTGAGCCAATAGATTCTATGGTACCTACAGAGCTAATTCTGACCCACCCTTGTGGATCTCTAGGGAAAATTCAACTGGAATGGACACCTCAACCTGGGAATTATATCGATGTCCAAGGGAAAACCTATGTAGTGTTAGAACGCCACCACCATTATCAATATAAGGTTGGTGGCTATTGTTTAGAGCACATTTCCCTAATTGTTCAACTAACAGAAAGACCTATTGAAACCAGCGACTTTGAAGGAAGGTTGGTAATTGGGGATAGTAGCTGTAGTTATAATGCTGGCTCAGAAATACTGCGCTGTGCTGTCAATCCAGAAGGACCTTGTGAAGGCTGTCGTTTTTATGTTCCTATAGAGAAATATTAACCACTTTGGATGCTCTCTCCCACCTTGAGGTGCATTCCATTGACAAAATCCCAACCAGACTGAGGGCGCTTACCAGCTAATTGTACTTCCCGCAACAGCAATAGTCCCTCACCAGTTTGGAGAATGGGACCGATATTTTTGATGATACTCACTATTTCTCCGCTCCTTCCAACAAGAGCAGATAAATTATCCCATTGTTGTTCCAATATTTTCAATTCTGGGGGTAATTGAGAGAAGTAAGGGTATCCTACAGGTGCTGTGGCGAGAATTTTGAGTTTTTTGCGGCCCAATGATGCGTGACAATTGGGGTAAAATGCTCTTATTTGATTGTGAAGTTCAAGAGCAGTACGAGACAAATCTAGAGCATAATCTGATTTTTGAATCAGGTTGGCGTAAGTTGCCTTTTCCGAATCTTGAGCAAGGGGGGTAATGACTCCCTGGTTTAGCTTGAGCAGGGTTTCTACTATCAGCTCAGCTCCCATTGTAGCTAGTTTGGTTCCTACCTGTTGGGCGTTGTCTAGTAACCCTACGGGAGTATCAGTTTTCAGCAGCATTGCTCCCGTATCCATTCCCTTATCCATTACCATGGTAGTAATTCCGGTTGTGCGATCGCCGTTATAAAGACTCCATTGAATTGGGGCGGCACCCCGATATTGGGGGAGAATAGAGCCGTGAAGGTTGATGCAACCCAATTTTGGTAAAGCCAGAATTTTAGGAGGAAAAATTTGCCCATAGGCAACTACAATAAAGGCATCTGCTCTACTTTGTTCAAGTAGTTGGAAAGTTTCTCTGTCTTTTTTGATGCTCTGGGGTTGCCAAACTGGTAGCTGATGTTCTAGTGCTACTGTTTTTACGGGTGTGGGGATGAGTTTTTTGCCCCTACCTCGCGGTTTATCTGGTTGAGTAACCACGGCAATTATTTCAAATTCTGGCTCGGTTAACAAGCGTTTTAAGCTAGGAACAGCAAATTGGGAGGTACCGAAAAAAACTATTTTCATAGGGTTTAGATGTTATAGTATTTATTGATAAAAACCGCAGAGACGCTCTTGACGCAGAGAGAAGAATAAGAGAGAGGGTTTGTATTAATGTCGAGGTACGAAAACTAATAACTGGTAACTGGTAACTGGTAACTGTTAAATGCCGTGACTTTTGCCAATTACCCAATGACGGCGGAAAAAACGAGCTAGAGCTGATTCTTCTAGGGATAAATAAATTGGTCGTCCGTGAGGACAAGTCCGAGGGTTGCGGGTATGTTTCCAATCATCTAATAGCCTCTGCATTTGGGTTAGATTCAAAGGAGTACCATTGCGAATAGCACTGCGACAGGCGATCGCCGTTTGTGCTGCTTCTAAGTCTCCACCCAAACTCAATTCTATCAGAGCTGCTGCAACATCATCCCGCTCTTTTAACATAGCAGGAATTGTTCGCACAGCCCATAAATCCTCCCCAAAGCATTCCACTTCCAAACCCAACCTTTCTAACTGTTCCAATTGGGTTATTTTTAACTGACTCAGAACTATGGGTTTTTCTAAAGTGACTAACTCCCAAGAATCTTGCAGTTCCTCGTACAAAACCCGTTCGTGGGCAATATGCTGCTCTACTAACCAAATACCCCCAGCATGTTCCGCTACTATATAAGTATTACTCACTTGGGCAACTGCCCGCAATTGGACAACATCCATATTTGGGTTTGTTTTGGGGGCTAGTTCTTTTCTCTGTGCTGTTTGCAAGTCCTTATTGAGATGATAAGCTCCTTTCTTTTCGGAAGCTTTGAGTAATTGGGTTAAACGTGGATTTTCTGCTTCAGAAAAATTTCCTGGACTGATTCTGAAAGCTTTCTCAATTGCTCTTCCTACCCCCTCTTGCAATAATTCCAGTTCTTGCAAATAGATTTCTACTTTTGCTGGATGACGATGAAAGTCGATCTTACTGGGAGGGAGGTGTAAATGAAGGAAACAAATAGGATAGCGATGACGAGGTAATGTCCTGGAAAATGCTGATATGGCAGTTTGCTCTAATTGGGGCGATCGCACTACTCTCCCATTTACTGCTATTGTAAGCCAATCTGCCTTAGGTCGATGGCAGCGATCGGGCAAACCAATCACTAATTCCAGGTGGGATAATCCTGAAGATGTAGTTATTTCTTCTTGCAGCAGTTGTAAATCGCTTACTCGCACCTGTTTGAGAATTTGGGGTATAATATCTATGGCGGCCATACCAGGACTAATTTTCAACCAAGGGCGCTCTTTGAGCAAAACGAGCCAAGTAACCTGAGGATGGCAGAGAGCCATGTTTCCGATGATAGTTTGGACGGTTTTGAGCTGTTGGGAGATTGAGGGTAAGCCTTTGCGTCGTACTGGCCAATTGCCAAAGAGGTTGGCTACGGTGACAATGGTTCCGGGAGCGATGGCTACTGGTTCCTCTTTAATTACTGAGTCTTGGTGATAAACTAAACCCCAACCTGGGTTACTGCCTATCTTAGGACGAGATTTAATCTCTAAATCTGCCACTTGAGCTAAACTATGGAGAGCTTCCCCCCGAAACCCCAGAGTGGTGATGTTGTGTAAATCTTCCTGACTGCGAATTTTGCTGGTACTATGTCCCTGAGCGCAAACTCGCAAATCTGTCAAGGTCATCCCCGTACCATTATCAGCCACTTGGATGCGCCACAAGTCTGGTTCAAGAGCGATGGTGATTCTCGTGGCTCCAGCGTCTAAGGAATTTTCCCCTAATTCTCGCACCACTGCTGCTAAAGAATCCATGACCTCTCCAGCGGCGATGGTCTTGACTACATCCCTAGGTAGAGGTTGAATGATAGATGTTTGGGGAGAACTTTGACAGTACATATAGTGATTATATCACTTACGGAACCCATATTCCAGGGTAAAAAACTGGGGATTTAATGATTCCAATGGCTGACGCAACTTATCTAACTCTTGACGGGAACCATGAACCTCAAGGCGGGTAATTTCAGCCAGGGTGAGAGCTTCAGTCAGCAAGTCACCCACATTTTCAAGATGAAACAGTAATCCCTCAGCATCTTGATAACCTTCACGACAATGGACTTCTGGATCGTGAAAACTAAAGCCGTAGTATAGACATTTTTCTTCCGTCGCAGATTTTTCCACAAACCGCTCACATAGAGCACGGAAAGCTGACATCTTCCCTTCTTTGACCTTGAAATAAGGATGGATAGTGCAGCAGGTATCAAGAGTTGTCATATTTTACTCGCTAGAGCTACAACAAAGATGATAGCCTGATGCTGATTTGTGTCACCCATAGTAGCTACCAGCAGTTACTCACAACAACTTCTAGACTAATATTTTATCTATGACTAGGCGATTTCTAACACTGTTTGCAGGGGTAACGACGATTATCCTGCTTGCATCCGTGATGTTAAATCCCGTTAAAGCACAAAGTACAGACCTTTGGCAGATTTATGACACAGCGCTGAAGTCAGCTAAGTATGTAGACTTGACCCATGCCTTTAGCCCCACGATTCCAGTTTGGCCAGGCTTTGGTAACGCCACCTTTCATGCCACTTCAGCTGGAGCAGACATCCCCAACTATATCAACACGGGTAAAGAATACACCTATGCTGATCATGGCTTCATTGCTACAGCCTACGACCTGCCCACCGATCAGTATGGAACCCAGTTAGACCCACCTGCCCATTGGGACGAATATGGGGCAACCATCAGCGATTTACCTCCGACTTATGCAATTCGCCCCCTCGTCGTGATCGATATCCACGAACAGATTGCTAAAGACCCTGGTTATCATGCTACTGTTGCCGATATTCAAGCCTGGGAAGCCAAGCACGGCAGAATTACTGAAGGCTCAGTGGTGATGATTCGGTCAGACTGGTATAAGAAGTGGGCAGAGATAGAGCGGTTTAATCAAAAGCCTTTCCCCGGAGTATCGCTGGAAGCATTGCAATTTCTCCACTTAGAGCGCAATATCCTCTTTCATGGACATGAACCCCTAGATACTGACACCACTCCTAACTTGGAAGGGGAGTACTGGCTGTTGCACAACCACTATACCCAGGCAGAGGGGGTGGCCTATTTAGATCGGGTGCCCGAGGCTGGGGCCTTGGTGGCGATCGGTTTTGCTAAACCTGAAGGAGGAACCGGAGGATATGCGCGGTACATTGCCATTTGCCCGGCAGATTGGCCCTATGGGGTATCTATTTTAGACGCGCCTGGGGCTCCCTTACCTGTTCAAACCTATCCACTGCGCCGTGATGAAAATGGTGTTTTAAAGCCTACGCCACCTGAAAGCTAGTGCTTTTCTCAGCTGAATCTCCAAGCTGTTAGCCATGGGTAACCCACCCAAATACTCTCAGGAGTGCGTTACGCTTACACACCCTACATCTAGCTCTGTAGCTGTAGGGTAAGCAATGTTTAATTAATTACCCCAGCAGGTAGTAGCTTTTCTCTATTTTTTGCCCACCGTCACCCATAGTAACTTTCCTAGCTTATCGGGCGATCGCTAAAAGCGGGTAACTTCGAGTGGCACTGCGCCACTCCAATAACTTACTTTAACCTAACTTAATGTTGTCAAAAATGTTGGACATATTATTAGATTTAGTCGTTTTTTTATCCCTAATCACTTTAGTATTAATTATAGTACTAGCGCAGATGGCAGTTAAAGCTTCAACGACAGCTTTTTTAAAAGCTGGTATATGTGTATTCAAACTATATTGTGCATTGGGTGTCACACTAGTAGCTATTTATCTTATGATTCATTATTTGTTTGAACCTTTGATGGATAGCAATATATTTTTGCAGCCTTTTATCTTTGGAGGAAATGATAAAATAACTTTTTCTCAACTTCACGTAGTTATTATAGTTAGCATATTTTTATTGTTCAATTTCAAAGTTATACGCAATGTGTCTAGGAGCAAATCGAGGTACAGATGGACGTACATATCCTTTGGAATTTTTTCTGTTATAATTAACGCTTTAATAATGATTCTTATGACAGTGCTGCTTTCAGAACATGCATTATATAATAATATTATTGGCTTTGCTGTCTGTGCTTACTTTGGTTCCATCAATCTGTCTATCATTTTTTCCTATGGCTGGGATAAGCTAGTTTCTGAAGCACCTAAACGTTTTTTCAAGCTCAGAAGAATACCAGAAGATATTTTACATCAACATGCAAGTTGTGGAGGTACGATAGGAGCAGCTATTGCTCAAATTGCTTTTAGGCACAAAATAACTAGTGACAAATTTCAGCCTACCTATCGCAAAACCGTGGCATATCACACAATTTTTCTAGTTATACTTATCATGGTACGCATCATCCTGCACCCGGCTAACTAGAGGGTAGTTAAGCAAAATCACTACATCTACAGGACTACCCAGATAAAGTTCTCTTCCCTAGACCCTGCGACCTCCCATGACCGTCGCCCCTAGACTCTACACCCGCGCGCAGCGCTATATAAAATGGTAGATAAACAGAATTCGTCAATATTTGTTCCAGCAATCACGGTAAGCATTCTAACCTCCCTAGCGTGGACAACAACTGGTATCTTTGTCAAGAGTCTTGGCGAGATAAATGCGTTTTTTATTATCTGGTCTCGACTTTTTCTTGCAGCTTTTCTCATTTATTTTTCAGGGAAGAATTCTGTCAATATTCGTCAGATTCTATCTTTTGAGAGAAGGGAGCGAATATCCTGGCTTTGTGCCAGCATGATGACAGGATATTATACCTTTACTATAGGAAGCTCACAGAGCCACAGGGAAAACACAGTATTCTTCAAACCCGTTTATCTGCTGCGATTAATCAAGTGGGAGTATCCCAGCAATTAGCTTATGGCATCGTGGAGTTACGATGTACTTTTGCAGAAAGTTCCATCGTTTCAGATATAGCAGTCTTTGAATGGTACCACATCCCAGTGGATGAGTTGGGGGAAGTGACAAATCGATTTACAATACCTCCAGACTGGATTATTGAAATTCTCTCCCCAAACCAATCTCCCAATCGAACAATCCAAAAAATTCTTCTTTGTTTAAACAACGGTACTCAGTTAGGTTGGTTTATCGACCCAGAAGATAGATCGGTGATGATTTTTCAACCGGGAAAATTACCGTCCGTGAAGTGCGATGAAGATACTTTACCGGTTCTCGGGGTTCTGGGAGATTGGTCAATAACGGTGGCGGATTTGTTTGGTTGGTTGAAATTAACTGGATAAATAAGAAGAAAGGGAGAAAGGGAGTGAGGAGAATCAGCCGCGAATCACCACTATGTCTTGTATAAACTCTCGCTAGGGAAATCTAGCCCCTGCAAAATCTAAGTGTTTAACGACCCGCTTTCATTATGACTATTCGTACAACCACTACTGCCAAATTACAGCAGCTTCCCGAATCACTTTTACAGGAAGTTGATGATTTTATCGACTTTTTAGCCCACAAGCATCAATCTAGGATTGCTGATGGCAAATCCCCACGTAATGTTGTTGACACTTGGGCAAAATGGTTTGAGTCTGTTGATTGCGATAACCAAACTCCAGCAGAACCAACCAGCGAGTATCAGCAACTCCTATTAAACAAGTATCGTCAACAAGGGTTAGAGCTATGATCCTGTGCGATGCAGGAATATTGCTGTGCCTTGTTGATCGCACTCAGCCTCAACACCGTGCTTACAAAAGTGAGATTTTGCGTTTGACAACACTACTCGTTACAACCTGATCATGCTTGACAGAAGCCATGTATCTTGCCCTGCATCGTGGTGGTTGGCAGATGCAAAAACAGTTAGGGCAGCTTCTTTTAGACAAACTGCTGATAGTCTACGACATTCAGGAAAGTGATTACAGCCGTTTGTTGGTATTGATGGAGAAATACCGAGATCGACCATTAATTCAACTTCCGAGGAAGTTCAAAGAGCCTCCTTCTGGAAGTCTTACCATGATAGCATTTCAGAACCAAAAATCCGTAGGGGGGTGAAAATGCCTATAATAATTGCTAATTATTATCAATAATCACAGAATAGAAATCACAGAATAGACAGGCTTCAAGCCGTTGCTAGGTAAGCTTTTCAAGGGTGTCAACGAAATAATAAGGGTTTCAGCGATCGCCCAACCCCCTTGATTTACATTTTGTTACAATGCTTCAAACCATGATTTGGCAAGGACTTATAACACTACGCATTCTTGATTAGGACGAATTAATGTGATGAAGAGTTCTTAAAAACAAAGTCGCTATGCAGCTTTTCACAAAACGTTACCCTTTCCCCTTTCCCCAGCGCGTAGCGCTATAGTACTTGGTGGGCGATGCCCACCCTACTAAAATAGCTGGTTTTCCTGTGTCTAAAGCTACCTTTACTTATCGTAAATTATTAACAAAAGCTTTATACCAGTTCCGTAATATTTTTTTCTGAATTAGCCCTTTCGAGAAAGTTGACGTTTTGACTCTAAGGATTGCAATTTTTCTGGTCTACGCACTTTAAGTACCGAGTTTAACTTAATGATTACGGCGATAGTCAATGTAATCATCCCAATCGTCCTGTCTAACATCAATACTGGGATCATGATAACAGTAATCAGGCAAGTCATAAGTTTCATTTATCTCTTCTGACTGATAACTGCGGTATTCGTTTGTTCTGCTCTTGACAAAATCTCGAAATGCCGAAGTTAATGCTTCTTGATCTAACCACCAACCTTCCCTTTCATTATTAGGATTAAGAAGCCTGCAATTCCCGAAAATCCAGTTTCGTTGAATGCGCCCCAAAAATAATGTCCACCTGCTGTTTTAAAGGTTAGGTTAGGCAACGTCTTTATTTTTTAAACAAGATGAGGGTTTTTAGCAATGGCAATTAAACCAGTCTTTAGCGCCGAAGTAGAACTCATAGTTATTTAGGAGGAGGTGAACAATTATTGTAATTATTTATCGCAAAAAGTAAAGTTTGTTGAGAAAGAGGTAATTATAGTCATTCACCTCAATATTAGGACCCATGGGCGAGAACAGTGAGCACCGAATTGTTTAAGAGTCCAATCGGGGTGGGCATCGACAAAGGCGCGAAATTCATTGAGGTACCTAATTTTGGCGTTATGGGCTACCCGGTAATTTTTAGTAGGTTTGAGAGAACCAGTGGTGCGCATTGTTTTATTTTTGAGCAAGGTTTGCGCTCATATTTCCAATATCTTCAGCAAAACTTGGTGATTCGGCAAGGTTTACGCCGTATTGCACGCCTGGCTTTTGATGCTGCTACTAGCATAACATGGACTTTTTGGAATTGTCAACCCAAGATGTCAACTTTTTTGAGCAATTATTGCTATTTGATAACAAACCAATCGATGTAGGGCCTAAGGCCCACTGTCGGGGTTGTGCGCCTGACCGGCACATCAAACGTGTGCTATACCTGCCCCGTTGCGCTATAGTACTTGGTGGGCAATGCTACATAAAATATATTTAATTATACATGATTTAATGCTTTAAAATTCAAAGCATTCCCCCTAACTTCCTTATTAATCTTCCCTTTTTCATAAACAACTTTCCCACCAACAATAGTAACTACTGGCCAACCAGTGAGGTTCCAGCCTTCAAAAGGACTCCAACCACATTTAGTTTCCAGTTCCTGCAGCAATACCGGACGATAAGTATCCAAATCTACCAGAACTAAGTCAGCATCCCAACCAGGAGCGATCGCCCCTTTATTAACAATACCATAAGCTTGAGCTGGACCTGCTGACATCCAGCGAGATACTTGACCCACCGTACAACGCCCTTCCATAGCTTGAGTTAGCATGAGAGGGAGAGAGGTTTCTACCCCAGGCATTCCCGAAGGACTATGGGGATAACCTTTCCCTTTTTCTTCCAATGTATGGGGAGCGTGATCCGTAGCAATGAAGTCAATCACCCCATCTAATAAAGCTTGCCAGAGGATATCATTGTTGGCAGGCGATCGCAAAGGTGGATTCATTTGCGCCAAAGTGCCGATTTGCCCGTAAGCGCTAGTATTCAAAAGTAAATGCTGAGGAGTCACTTCCGCTGTCACCCAACTGGGTTTAGTTTGGCGCAGCAGTTCTGCTTCCACACCAGTAGAAAGATGAAGTATATGCAAGCGACGGCGATATTTTTGGGATAATTTCAGGGCTAACTTAGTAGCATTGAGAGCAGCTTCTTCATCTTGTATTTCCGAATGTACTGCTGGATCAGTATTTCCGGCAAACTCTCGCCGCCTTGCATTAATTCTAGCCTGATCTTCTGCGTGAACCGCAATCAAACGATCTCCCTGAGCAAAAATCCTGTCTAGTACCCCTTCTTCCCCCACTAGCAACTCTCCACGAGCAGAACCCATGAAAATTTTTATCCCGCAAGCGGGTTGGGCTGTGAGCAACTCCGCTAAATTATTTGCGGTTGCGCCGATAAAAAAGCCATAATTAACTAAGCACTTTTGGGCTGATCGACGGAGTTTATCATCTAAAGCAGCTTGAGTGGTAGTGGAGGGGCGAGTATTGGGCATTTCTAAGAAAGAGGTAACTCCACCCTTAGCACAAGCGCGAGTAGCGGTAGAGAGGTCTTCTTTATGTTCTAAACCTGGTTCTCGAAAATGGACTTGAGGATCGATAACCCCGGGTAACAAAGTTAAACCGGTTCCGTCTAAGATATAATGGTCCTCAGCAGCTTCTAACTCAGTCCCAACAGAGAGGATTTTTCCTGAGGAGATCAGCACGTCCCCAACTAGGAACTCATCGTTGGGCAAGAGAATGCGGCTAGAACGAATTAACAATTGATTCTGATTTGACATGATCTAATTGTAGTTATATTGACTCCTTTAATTACTGGCAATTTACCTTTTCTTTAAGTTTATTTTACTATGACAGAGATAGTCAATCAAGAACCAGAGAAAAAACTTCAAACTGAAAATGAAGAAAATCCTTGGATCGAAGTAGCTCAAACCTTGGGGACTGCGATTATTTTAGCTTTTGGTATTCGTACTTTTGTAGCGGAAGCCCGTTACATTCCTTCAGCTTCCATGGAGCCTACTTTGGAAATTAATGACCGTCTGATTATCGAAAAAATCAGTTATCGTTTCCGAGAACCGCAACGAGGAGATGTGGTAGTTTTTAAGCCCACAGCTCGTCTCATTGAAGAAAACTATAAAAGGGCGGCTTTTATCAAGCGGATAATTGGTCTTCCAGGGGACAAGATAGAAGTAAAAGGAGGTCGAGTGTACGTGGACGATCGACCTTTACAAGAAAAGTATATAGCAGAAGAACCTCAATACGATTACGGTCCGGTTACAGTACCCGAAGATAGTTACTTAGTATTGGGAGATAACCGCAACAACAGCTACGATTCTCATTCTTGGGGTTTTGTCCCTCGCCAGAAACTTATTGGAAAAGCTTTTGTTCGCTTTTGGCCCCTAAATAGGGTAGGTTCTTTGAATGAAAAACCCCTTTACCAGTAATCAGTGACCAGTGACGACGTACTAGGTACCAGCTTTCTCTGTTATCTTTCTCTGTGTCCTCTGTGCCTCTGTGATTTAATCAAGTAGCAGGTACCATGACAGATTACCTAGCGAAACATGCTGCTGACGGAACTATCTTCGTGAATGCGCCAGATAGTTTCTCCCAGCAAATTAGCCACTGAGAGCACTCGCAACTGCTTAAACTGTTTATCTTCTGGAATGGGGATCGTATTGGTGACGATTACTTCTTCAAAGATGCCACTGGATAGCCGGGAAACCGCATCTCCAGAGAAAACCGGATGGGTTGAACAAGCATAAATCCTTTGAGCGCCTTTTTCTCGCAATAACTTTCCTCCTTCCAGGATAGTTCCCGCTGTGTCAATCAGATCATCCACCAAGACAGCGGTTTTTCCTTGGACGTCCCCAATTAAATTCATTACTTCAGCCTCATTATGTGCTCTGCGACGTTTATCAATGATTGCCAATGGTGCGTCGTTGAGTTTCTTAGCAAATGCTCTCGCTCTGGCCACACCTCCGATGTCGGGAGAAACTACCACGATGTCGGCTAAATTTTTACTCCTCAGATAACTGAGGAGTACGGGAGAACCGTAGACGTGATCGAAGGGAATATCAAAATAGCCCTGGATTTGATCCGTATGGAGATCCATGGCTAAGACTCGATCTGCTCCCGCTTCAGTGATAATATTGGCCACTAGCTTGGCAGCGATTGACTCCCTCCCTGCTGTTTTCCTATCTGCTCTCCCGTAACAATAATAGGGGATGACGGCGGTAATTTGTCTTGCCGATGCTCGGCGACAAGCATCGATTATAATCAGCAATTCCATCAAGTGATCGTTAACGGGACGGCAACAGGGTTGAATTAAATAAACATCGCAGCCCCGGATAGATTCTTGGATTTGAATGTAAAGCTCTCCATCGGCAAAACTCTTGCGGAGCATCGGTCCGAGGTCTATACCTAGATATCGAGCTACTTCCCGAGCAAGGACCACATTCGCCGAACCAGAAAATAAACGCAGGCGATTAGTGTATGACAGCGGCTGGACCATTGACTGAAGCGTTAAAGTGGCAGAACGGCTCACGGCAAACTCTTAAACTTCGATTCACGGCACTATTATAATCTCAAGGGATGAAGATTGTGAGATAAATTTCGCCAAAATGGCCAAGCTTATCTATTATATAGAGCTAATTTATGAATGCACTCCTGATTGCTGGATCTGATACGAATGCGGGTAAAACCGTATTAACTACCTCTTTGGCTGCTTATTGGCAGGTTTATCGAACTGAAAAAACTTTAGGACTGATGAAGCTGCTCCAAACAGGAAAGGGGGATAAGGAGTTATACCACCAGCTATTTAAGGACAATCCTTCTATAGAGATAATGACTCCCTTGTGCTTCCAAACTCCTGTCGCTCCCCCTCTAGCAGCAGCTATTGAAGGAAAATACATCGATTTAGGGCTGGTTTGGCAGGCTTTCATGAAGCTACAACAACAGTGTAGTTTTGTCTTGGTGGAAGCCTTGGGAGGGCTGGGTTCTCCTGTGAGTGAAGAACTTACGGTGGCAGATTTAGCAGGAGATTGGCGTTTACCAGTGGTTTTGGTGGTTCCGGTGCGGTTGGGGGCGATCGCCCAAGCTGTGGCGAATGTAGCTTTAGCCCGTCAGTCCAAGATTCTGCTGCGAGGTATAGTCCTCAGTTGCGTGACCAAGTCTTCAGAAGTAGAATTAGCTAATTGGGCACCCAGTCAGCTCATTCAATCTTTAACTAATGTGCCAGTTTTAGGAATTATACCCCATTTGGCGGATCCTACTGATTTGGATGAACTAGCTAAGGTGGCTGGTAATTTGGATTTGGGCCTTGCTATCACTAGCTAACTTATCCAATCTTCCACTTTGAGGTTAGCAATCTGTCCAAAATCCAATAAATTTCGTGTAAGCAACACAGCAGCAGGATCATTTGCCAACGATCCTACAATTTTTTCCCACCACGGTGTTTGTACCGCCATAGGGACTAAACTCTTGAGTTGTTGAACTTCAGCTTCTACCGCTGCCAATCTTCTCTCCAAATCAGTCGCTAACATAAGAATAAGTTTCGCAATACTCTATTTTCTGCATTGTAACACAATAAACACCTCGACTGAACACCCCACCAGACTAACCCCATACCCCACGTTATAGTATCTTTTCTAGCCCATAAACAAGGGATTGGAGTTGGGTAACTTTGCGAATAGCCAACAAAACTCCGGGCATATAACAGGAGCGATCGCTGGTATCGTGGCGGAGGGTATAAATTTGTCCAGGAGCGCCGAAGATTACTTCTTGATGAGCAATTAAACCCGGTAGGCGCACACTGTGGATGCGAATATTCTCCTCAGCAAGGCTTCCTCTGGCACCAGGGAGTTTTTCTGTTTCTTTAACCACCGTCTGGTTATAGGTTTTCCCCAAACCAGCTAACATTTCAGCTGTTTTAATGGCTGTTCCTGAGGGAGCGTCCGCTTTTTGGTTGTGGTGCAGTTCGATTATTTCCACATGCTCGAAGTATTTGGAAGCGGAAATTGCTGCTTGTTGGAGTAAAACCATCCCAATGGAGAAATTGGGGATTATGAGCGCTCCTGTGCTAGCTTTGGCAGCAAATTCTCCTAAGTCTTGAATTTGTTCGGAATCTAATCCCGTGGTTCCCACTACCGGACGTACTCCATAGGCGATCGCGCTCCTCACGTTCTCATAAACCCCATCTGGGTGGGTAAAATCCACCATCACTCCTTGGACTTTTTCCTGGGTAGCAAGCACCAGGATGCTTTGCAGGTCGTTAACAACGGGTATTTGTAGAGTTCCGCATCCTGCTATTTCCCCTATATCTTGACCTTGGTAATTAGGATTGTTATCTACTGCTCCCACTAACATCAAGTCTTCAGCTTGGGATACTGCTTTGATTACTTCTTTACCCATTTTACCACCAGCACCGTTTACTACTACTGGGATAGGAGATTCATCTGCCATTAGATTACCTTTGAACGATTCTTATAATATAGCGCTGCGGGCGGGTGACATGATTTTTAGTAAAATTTGTGCAAATTTAACACTCTGTGTTAAATTTAATGTATTGATTTATAGAATTTAAGTAATTCACAACCATGTACGTTAATTATCCCACATGCAGTTGTTGCAATCCTATTTTTAATCATTTTCTCGTCCAACTCATCCGTCGCAAGTTTCTACAGGGTACGAAAGCCTTTACCGCAGCCATAACAGGTGGTTACCAGCTAGGGAAGCCCTTGGCAGCAGCCGTAACAGGAAGTGGTTCTCAGCTAGGGAAAGCCCAAGCAGAGGGCGTTCAAGTTCTGAAGGAAGAGAATCAGGGAACGACCCAATCCGATGTCTCCCCGGTGACGATCTATGTGGCTCAGAAAATTATCACGATGGAAGCTGCCCAACCGGAAGTAAAACCAGTAACGTCGAAAGAAGGCGATACCATCCGCCCAGCAGTGTCAGTGCAAGGGGATACTATCCTTGCTGTGGGCAACCTGGAACAAGTGAAGAAGGCATTGCAGGAATTAGGCATAGATGACTACACCATTGATAATACCTTTGAAGATAAATTCATCCTTCCCATTTGGGGTTGTGTATTTGAGGGTCAAAAATTTGAGGCTCCCAATGATACCAACCAATCAGAAGTAGTTCAGGCTGAACCTGAATTTGACCCGAAGGCAGTCAACCTTGCAGACATAGCAATAGCGCGGGGTTTTCGTTCTAAAAAAATAAGTAAGTTAATTACAATTGCTGCCACACTTCTCACTCTCATCCCCAATACAAAAGGGCACTCTGCTCATGCTGTCACTAATACTATTTTACAGCCAACTTCTGTTAGTTCAACGTTATTGGAAACCGTGAGATTGGGTTTCAGGCGCTTAATTGACCAAACTGGTCTAATTGACGAAACTGGTACGTCAGTAAGTTATACCAGTGGGGTTGATGATTTTACAAGTATAGTTAACACTGCCAGACATAACGGTGTTTTTTTCAGTTCCCGTAGACGATTCCGTGACAACACTTCATGGGCTAATAACATTACAAATCTCCCAGTTAGCTTGACTTTTGACCTAGGCGATTCCTACAGCATCAATAAATTTGCGCTTTGGAATGAGAATGGTACTGACGCAATAAATAACTTTGAGTTATTCGCCGATAACGATAATAATTTTGATAATGGAAGAGGAACTTCATTATTAAGAAGTAGTGCAAATATGGTTCCCAATAACTCTTTAGCTCAGGTATTTAGTTTCGCGGCCACCCAAGCTCAATATGTTCATTTACAGATTAACAGTAATCATGGTCGTGAGGGTTTTATAGCCCCTGGGGAAGTAGCTTTTGCTGAAGTACCTTTTGAGTTTGGTCCCATACCAGGAATTATTGGTATAGTAGCAGTAGGAGGTATCAATTACTTCCGGAATAAAAAAAGGGGGAAGGGGGAAAGGGGAGATAACTAATAACTGTTTCAACCTTTTAATAACCAAAATCCGGCGAAGGAGGTAGATTCTGGGGTAGATTGGATGGCGAGGAAATGGACTTGGTTGGCTTTTTCCTTAGCATCAGTGAATCCTTTCCCCTCCTTCAGGGTAGCCGAATCCGTTAGATTGGCTAAAATCCAGCTATCACTGACTCCTGTTTCCAAACGTACTTTAGGTTGTTTCCCTCCTTCAAATTCTAAGTAAGCCATTTCTAAGCCCGACATCCAACCAGCTAAAGGAAGAGCGCGGTTGGAGAAAACAAGGAATCCGGGAATTTTGGCATCGGGGGTTAAACCAGCTAATTCCAGGGGAAATGCTTCCCCAAAAGCAATATCCCACTGATTCATTTCTGTAAAAGCTGCTCCTTCCAGGGTGACAAATGCCCATTTATCTCCCTTATCCCCTCTAACAGCTTCTGGTAAGGGAATGGCATTCAGCCCCGGATATTGAACAGAAGCGGAATGAGCAGCAGTGGGGTCGTATCCCGGTTGCTGGGGATAGAAATGCTCCAACCTTTGTGCTAGCCAGCGCTCCAAAGCATAGGTACGGCGACTGGGCACCGGGAGGATACCCAGCTCGTTGCAGGCTTTGGTTATCATATTATTCATCTGTCGGCGGAAAAAGCGAATTTTTTGCGCCCCTTGAGGTGCAGTGGCTATGGCTTTTGCCAACGCTTCTCGTAAAAAGAGAGAGTTGACGGTATTGTGGGAGCAAAACTGAGAGTATTTAAAGAGACTATCTGGATCTTGGTTTACCTTTAAGGGGCTTTCGCAGATTAACACTTCCCACACTTTCTTCTCGTTTTCATCTCGGAGGGGGCGGGAGTAAAAGTCTAGTTCCCAAATCGCTTGCATAGGATTTAAAATGATGACTGACGCTGATTATGGTATAGTATTGGTAACTGCTGCTTCCCAAAAAGAGGCAGAAACCATCGCTCGAGCTTTGCTGGAAGCTAAATTAGCTGCTTGTGTAGCTATAACTCCTGTGGAGTCTTTCTATGTTTGGCAAGGTAAAATGAACTGTGACAGGGAATGGCAACTGACAATTAAAACCAATTTAAGTTTATTTGAGGCTATAGCGGCGAAAATTAAAGCAATCCATTCCTATGAAGTACCGGAAATTATCGCCTTGCCTATTGTAGCCGGAACTTCCTCCTATCTCAATTGGATTGGGGAAAATACCCAGACTCATTAATCTTCTTCTGGAAAACGGATAATATCCTCATCCCCCAGATATTCCCCATTTTGCACTTCAATAATTACCAAAGGAATTACTCCGGGATTTTCTACTCTGTGGGGGGTTTTGATAGGAACGTAGGTGGATTGTTTGGGAGTCAAAAGGGCGGTTTTCCCATCGCAAATTACTTTCGCGGTACCAGAAACAACGATCCAATGTTCGCTGCGATGGTAGTGCATTTGGGTACTGATATGATGTCCCGGTTTCACTTCAATGCGATTGATCCGGTAGTGTTCCCCTTCTTCTAAGACTGTTACTTTCCCCCAGGGAGGTACCCTGGTGGCTTGGGTTTCCCGCTCGTCACTCATAAATACGCCTCCTTGCAGGAATAATATAACATGACGGGGAGATGAGCTAACATAGGAAAGCACGATTGTTCCTAACAAACTAAGAAATGCAGATTCTGGATTCAGAAAAATGGCCTCCTTTACCTCAACCGCGCCCTTTGTTGGCTATCGGTCACGGGACGAGAGATAACCAGGGGCGACAAACTTTCCTGGATTTTGTCGCCGCTTATGGGAAGTTGGACAGTTCCCGCCCCGTAGTGAGTGGCTTTCTGGAATTGACGACTCCTACTATTCAAGATGCAGTTGACCATTGCGTGGAGTCTGGATATAGGGAACTATCAGTACTGCCGATACTTTTGTTTGCGGCGCGGCACAATAAGTTTGACGTCACCAATGAATTGGACAAAGCCAGACAACGGCACCCCGAAGTAAAATTCCACTACGGTCGTCATTTTGGCATTACTCCCGGCATTCTCCAACTGTGGCACCATCGTCTGAACCAACTGGATACACCTGAACATAACCCACAAGGCATTACTCGTGACAAAACAGTGTTACTGTTTGTCGGGAGGGGTTCTAGCGATCCGGATGCTAATGGGGATGTGGCGAAAATGGCTCGGGTTCTTTGGGAAGGGAGCGGCTATCAAACCGTAGAAACTTGCTTTATCGGCATTACTCATCCCAGAATAGAGGAGGGGTTCCGTCGGGCGAACTTTTACCAACCCCGACGCATTATTGTTGTGCCATACTTCTTGTTTAAAGGAGTGCTAATACATAAGGTAGTTTCAATATGTAATGAGATGCAGCAAAAATATCCAAACATAGACATAAAATGTTTACCAGAAATGGGGATTCAGCCTCAACTACTGCATATTTTGCGGGAGCGAGAAATGGAAATCCAGTTGGGACAAGTACAAATGAACTGCGAAATGTGTAAGTTTCGGATGGTGGCGGGAGTTGAGAATGGTCACGGACATCACCATCATCACCATCACCACCATACCCCTGACTCTTATGAGAACATAGAACAATATCATCACAAAATCTGGCAAGTACCATGAGTGAGCAAAAATTAGCTGTTGGGGATAAAGTGAAAGTAGTGGCATTGCCTAAGTATTTGAAGACAGCGGAACCAATGCCCATGCTACGTCCTGCTGATATTATCCCAGTAGGAGAAGAAGGAGTGGTAGTAGATCGTCGTCCTGGTGGTTATTGGGGGGTTCGTTTTGCTCGGGGTGCTTTCTTAATGGAGAGTCAATATCTGGAACTTGTAGAATGAAAGGTTGCACGACTTTTTTCTTAGCATTAATTATCTTAGCTGGTGCTGGGGGTTATTTTTGGTGGAATAGGGAGGGGGTAGGAAAAACGGTAATCCCCCAGGAAATTAAAGTAACGGAAATATCTAGCGAAGAAAAGCGAGATCAACTGCTCAACTCAGTAACGCCAGGAAAATTAGATGCTGCTGTCAACAGTTTTGACGTTACCAGTGGAGTTATTAAGGAGTTGGTCTCGGAGTTGAATCGCAATTTTGGCGACAGTTTGAAGATAGTACAAACTCTGAGAGAAAATCTGGATCCAGATAATCTTTTGAATTTGCAGTATAGTAGTGCTATTCTGGGTAAAGAAAGCAATGAGGAACAACTGCGCAAAGCTAGAGAAAAGTGGGCGATCGCTATCTTAGGGTATCAACAACAAAACTTTGCCTTTACACCAGATGGAGTTATCGAACTCAACGGTCAAACTTATGGGAAACTGAAGAGTAGTATTGAGCAGCAGTTAGAAATTGAAAATGCTGTTAATTATGCTTCTACCATTTTACCAGCAGATAAATTGAACTTGGCGATCGCCAACTTTAAGGGGACGAGAAAAGTACTCAAGAATATGGTAAACGATTTGGTGTGGGAATTGCCCAATGAAGCAGAAAAGGGAAGCCCAGCTTTTGCTCAGACTTATCGTCAGAACCGCTTACGGGTAATTGAAGCCATAAAGCAAACTTTGGCAGAAGATACCAGTTTAAAGTTGGATTTTGGTGGAGCGATCGGGGAAACCCTCAAAGAGGAACCGTCGGAATTTCGCCAAGCTAAGTTAGCATGGATGGAAGCAATCTATTTGTACCAGCTTCGCAAGCAACAAGAAGTTCCTATCATTACTACTGGGGGATATTTAATCACATCCGGAGCCACCAATTATCCCTTACAATATGATATCAGAGAAAACCTGGGTTTGAATTACGTACCATGACAGTACAAGTGAGAAATGCAGCAAGATGGAACAGTACCCTGCTAAACCAATACTGTAGGTTGGGCCTAAGGCCCACTGTCGGGGTGGGTTTCACCACGGTAGATCACTTGCTACGATATAATTTCTAGGGGCGAAATTGAAGAAGTAAAGACTAAAATGCATCAACTTTTAATTTTCAACGACAAAGAATTATTGCGTCGTGCTTTAACTCACCGATCTTATGTCAATGAGAATCCTCGTGAAAGGGGAGATAACGAACGATTAGAGTTTCTTGGCGATGGAATTCTCAATTTCATCAGTGGTGATTATTTATATCAACTCGAGCCTGAAATGGACGAGGGTAAAATGACACAGCTCCGGGCAGCCCTGGTTGATGAAAAACAGCTGGCTCAATTCGCAATTCAAATCGGATTGCCCTCCAAAATGCGCTTAGGACAAGGTGTAATTCAACAAAATGGCCGCCAGAATAAAAATTTGTTGAGCAGTACCTTTGAAGCAGTTGTGGGAGCTTACTATTTAGATCATGATCGGGATATGGAAACACTTCGCCCCTTGGTAGAAGAATTGTTTGACTCTGTGCTTCAAGACATTGTTGGAGTTCGTTTAAACTCAAAAAATCTATTGCAGGAATTTGTTCAAGCTCATATTGTCAATGCAAAGGAGCCACCCAAATATTCAACGATGCAAACAGGTGGAACAGATAATAAGCCAGAGTTTACGTCTAGAGTTTCTGTAAATAATAAATTCCTGGGGGAAGGTAGAGGCAAAACTAAGAAAGAGGCAGAAAAGCAAGCTGCTGAGAACGCCCTAGCAAAATTAAAGAAACCAAAATTCAAGAAACGTTAAGTTCCCAGCTATGAATAGCAAAACTGGGGGCGAGGGAATTTAGGTACGTCATTTGGTTCGGGGAAATTGGATAGAAATTAAGTTGGGGTGTTAACCTGATCGAATTCAATTTGACCATAGTCTAACTTAATCACCCGATCGGCTAGATGAAAATAGTGATCGTCATGGCTAATTACCAAAATGGTTTTGCCCTGATTTTTCAGTTGTTGCAACAATTCTGTGTAAAAGAAGTCCTTAAAGATAGGATCCTGATCCGAAGCCCATTCATCAAACAGGTAAATAGGTCGATCTTCGAGATAAGCGGTGAGTAAACTTAAACGTTTGCGTTGCCCCTGGGATAGGGCTGTGGTAGAAAGCTTTCCCTGGTTCACGGTTACCTTATGATCCAGGCGGAGTTGTTGCAGGTAATGCAAAGTTCTGCCATCGAGATCTTGACGCTCAAGCCCCAAAAGGCGATCAAACAAATAAAAATCAGCAAAAATCACGGAAAAATGCTGGCGATACCATTCTCTATTTTCCGCCCCGATGGGTTGCTGATCTAGATAAATTTCCCCCGCTTCCGGCACATATAGTCCCGTAATCAGCTTTGCCAAAGTGGATTTGCCACTGCCATTGCCGCCAACGATGAAAATCAACTCCCCCGGAGCCAAGTTCAGATCAATCGGACCATTTCCTCAACACAAATCTCCTAGGGTTGTTGGGTTTCGTTGCCTCAACCCAACCTACAATAAATGAGATATTCTCCTGCGCCGTAACGCACCAGCCAGTTCGTGTGCCTATTGCTATAACAGCAGTAAATCATCCCGTAGTGGCGTGACACAGCTAAAATGGTGAAAAGCGCGTAGGTTGGGTAGAGCGTAAGCGTTACCCAACATAAATCTCCGCGCGCAGAGGCGCTCCGGCAGGTCGGATTTTACAAGCGCTTGAAACCCCTAGAGAACCGTGCTATCCTCTGCGCCTCTGTGTCTCTGTGAGCTTCTTTTTTGCTGTTGGGTTTCGTTGCCTCAACCTAACCTACAATTTAAGAGGTGTCACGACAGTAGGGTGCTTTAGGCGCTAACTCAGTATTAGTGTGAAGAAACTTATTCAGCAGTGGCCTTTGCTGCTGCTGGTTTACTTCCAGGCATACCCGACTGGGGAATGGCTGCATTATCTAAGGCATTAAAAATCCGCCGGAAGTCAAAACCCATTGCCCGCAATGCGTGCCAGAGATGACCTTGGAGGAAGAAGAACGCCAAGAAGAAATGAGCATTAGCTAACCAAGCCCGGGCAGTATGGACTCCTGCTGGCAACTGGACTGTATCCACAAAATAGGGAGTTATTCCCAACTTCACCTCTAAGACAGGACCGTAGAATTCCTCAGGATATGCCAAAGTGTTCACAGCGCAAAAATAAGCAGCAACAAACCCCGCTAAAGCAATACCGCCGAGAGAATAGGAAAGAATTGCTTCCCCTTCAAAGCTCAACAGCTTCTTCGCCCAGCCCAAAGGTGGGGTGGTGATGTGCCAAATACCGCCACCGATAAGGAGGAAGCCCACATAGACGTGACCCCCCACTAAATCTTCCAAGTTGTCAACGGAGGCAAAATGGGTTTGATAGCCATAAATTGTCCAAGGATTCAGATTCGGCTCTGCCACCACCCGAACCGCTTCAATGGTGGAGTCATAGAGTCCCCCAAAGAACATGGCTTTAGCCACCAAGAGCAAAGCACCGGCTCCCAAGAAAATCAGATGATGCCCTAAGATGAAGCCCAACTTATTGGCATCCCCCCAATCAAAGTGAAATTTCCGAGTGCGACCCGTGCCATCTTTGAGAATGGCAGGCCCTTTCAGGGAATGATACAAGGCACCCGCACCCAAAACAGCAGATGAAATCAGGTGGATAGCGCCAATGACGAAATAGGGATAAGTATCCACTATTTGTCCTCCCGCACCTACACCCCAACCTAGAGTTGCCAAGTGGGGCAGCAGAATTAAGCCCTGTTCCCCCAGGGGCGTATCGGGAGAATAGTTGGAGATTTCAAAGAAAGTAAATGCCCCCGCCCAAAAGACGATTAGGGCTGCTTGACCCACATGAGCGGCCACGAATTTCCCCGACAAGTTAGCTAAACGGGCGTTACCCGCCCACCAGTCGTACTTGACTTCTGGATTACCGTAGGTTTGCAAAATTTAACCTCCTATTTCTTACACGCCTTCTTGCTGAAGGCTCAGTTCTCTTGCTCAATTGTGCCTCGAAAGGACATTTATTGCAAATTTATTTTAATAAAACTCAACATTTTATGCAAGTCTAGGGTGACAAAATTTGCTATATTCCACTCTGGATAAGCTTTACAGCTTTTTATATGCCGCTAAAATTCCCAGCAACCTCCAGTATTATTAATTTTTTTTATCAATAGCCCGGATTCGATTAAGATTGCTTATCTAAAAGCCAATTTCTTGCAATAAGCAAATTGATGGTGTAAGCTAAATGAGACGTTTATTGAGTTAATTTCGCAACTATAAGCCGAGGATGTATGGTGACAACTGCTTCTGAGAGTCCGCAAGAGATAATTCCTTGGTGGGCTGGAAATGCTCGCCTCATAGACATATCAGGCCGATTGCTTGGTGCTCATGTAGCTCATGCAGGTCTAATCGTTTTCTGGGCAGGAGCGATAACCCTATTTGAAATATCTCGCTTAACGCCAACGATTCCCATGTACGAGCAAGGTTTAATCCTGCTGCCCCACCTGGCTACTTTGGGCTGGGGTGTAGGCGCGGGAGGAACTGTAGTGGATACCTATCCCTACTTTGTCATTGGGGGCTTGCACCTGATTTCATCAGCCTTTTTGGGTTTTGGCGGCGTTTTTCACACCATTTTCGGTCCGGAGTATCTGCACAACCAGTTTTCTTTCTTCAGCTACGACTGGAAAGATAGTGACAAAATGACCACCATTATTGGTATTCACCTGATTCTGCTGGGGTGCGGTGCTTTCCTGCTAGTGGCTAAAGCTATGTTCTTCGGCGGTTTATACGATCCAGCAGTAGGGAATGTACGGGGGATAGCCAACCCCACTCTCAATCCCGCAGTTATTTTCGGCTATCTATTCGGTGCGGTAGGAAAAAATTGGATTGCTGGGGTAGACAACCTGGAGGATGTAGTGGGAGGTCATATCTGGGTTGGTTTGCTCTGCATTGGCGGTGGTATTTGGCACATGAAAACCAAGCCCTTTTATTGGACCCACCGTCTCTTTGTTTGGTCTGGGGAAGCTTATTTAGCCTACAGTTTGGGTGCTCTCGCTCTCATGGGCTTTATCGCTGCTTTCTTCGTTGCCGTGAATGGAACTGTTTATCCAGAGGTATTCTACGGTCCCACCCTGTCTATTACCCAGGGGATAGTGCCTGGTTTCTCCTCCTCTAACCCGGAGTTACTCTCACCTCGGACTTGGCTCGCCAATGCCCATTTTTGGTTAGCTTTCTTCTTCTTACAAGGACATATCTGGCACGCCCTGCGAGCAGCTGGGTTCGATTTTAGCAAGGGTCGGGTGGATCCGTTGATGACGGCGAGAGAACCGATTCAATGATGAAAGTTTCACGCAGAGGCGCAGAGGCGCAGATTACTAAATGCAAAATATTATCAAGGAGGTTAGAGATGACAGCCGTAATTACTGAGAATCCTTATCGGTCAAAAATACCCAAAGTTGGTTGGTGGGCTGGCAATGCTCGTTTCATCGATTTATCAGGTAAATTGCTCGGCGCTCATATTGCTCACGGGGGTCTGATTGTCTTGTGGGCTGGGGCAATGACCCTGTTTGAAATATCTCAGTACAATCCAGATCTGCCCATGTACGAACAGGGGTTAATTTTATTGCCCCATTTAGCCACCTTAGGGTTTGGGGTTGGTAGTGGGGGTCAAATTATCGACACCTATCCTTATTTCGCCATCGCCCTTTTGCACTTGGTATCTTCTGCCGTTTTGGGGGCTGGAGGGCTTTACCATGCTTTGTTGGGACCGGATGTTTTAGAAGAAAATCGCAGTTTTGCTGGTTTTTTTGGCTATGACTGGAAAGATGGGGATAAGATGACCAGCATCATCGGCATTCATCTGGTCTTTTTAGGTGTAGGAGCCTTTTTGCTGGTTTTGAAGGCCATGTTTTGGGGAGGATTGTTTGACCCTGCTGTGGGTGAGGTGAGGGTTATCGCCAATCCCACCATTAATCCAGCGGTAATTTTTGGTTACCTATTTGGAGCATCCGGTCCAGAAGGCATGGCAGCAGTAGATAACCTGGAGGATGTAGTTGGCGGTCACTTTTGGATCGGCACTCTTTGCATCTTAGGGGGGTTATGGCATATGGGGACTAAACCTTTGCCCTGGGCACGTCGAGCTTTGATTTACTCCGGGGAAGCTTACCTATCCTATAGTTTAGGAGCGATCGCCTACATGGGCTTCCTCGCCACCTACTTTGTCAGTGTCAACAACACTGTTTATCCCGAAGTCTTCTACGGACCCTTGGGGGGACTGGAAACTGATACAGGTATTGTCTCAGTTCGCGGTTGGTTGGCTGTTTTCCATTTTGTCTTCGCCCTGTTGTTTCTTTTCGGTCATATCTGGCACGGTATCCGCGCTAGAGGTGCTGCGGCTGGGTTTGATTTCCAAAAAGGGGACACAGTTATCAAAGTTTCAGGAAACCCCTATGTGGGTAATCTGGAAACTCCGGTCAACTCCTCCGATTTTACCCTGAAATTGCTGAAAAACTTGCCCATCTATCGTTTGGGTCTCTCTCCCCTCGCCAGGGGTCTAGAAATTGGCATGGCTCACGGATACTTTATCCTTGGACCCTTTGCCACCTTAGGACCATTGCGAGATTCAGAACAGGCTAACCTGGTTGGTTTGCTGGCAGCAGTGGGTTTGGTGGTGATTATGACCATCTGCTTATCTATTTACGGTACTGTTTCCTTTAAGAAGGAACTACAAAAAGATAAACCCACTTACGCTACATCTGGACCCAATGTACCCGATTCTCTCAAAACTAGCGATGGCTGGAGTCAGTTTACAGGAGCTTTTTTAGTTGGTGGTGTGGGGGGCGCTATTTTTGCTTACCTCATTCTGGATAACTTGAGCCTGCTTCAAGCAATAGCCAGCGGCAGTATTTGAATCAACACCCTACCATAAGTATTTATCCCTAGGTAGGGTGAGCATTGCCCACCAACCGCCCAAAATAATCTCTAAAACCCTTATATGGCGTGGGCTGCGCAAGTGCTAAAAAAAAATTTATCAAAATACTTGACATATTTTTTCAATAGTGTTAGATTAGATTTAGTGGTTCTCCTCCTCTAGGTTCTGGGGCTGGGACGAAGTGATTTCTAGCCCCAAGCTTATTTTCAATCATTTAGTTGCCATGGTGTTGGAGAGATACTCCTTTGTACTCCCTCCTTGTGGGTACAGGAGGAAGGAAGGGAGTTCTCTCCTCTTTTTATTGATAAAAATTTTGAATTACAGTTTAAACAGTCTCCTTAGCCATGAATATTTGTCCTTGTTGCTCAGAAAGATTAATTCGCCAAATCAGAAGAACGGGTATTTTCTGGTTTTGCCTCCATTGCAGAGAGGAAATGCCCATTCTGGAGGCCGCTCTTCCACCGCGCAAATTTATCAACCAATTCTAAATCAGGAGTAATATCATGTCCAAGATCGGTCTTTTCTACGGCAGCACCACCGGTAAAACAGAGTCAGCAGCCGAAATGATCCAAGCGGAATTCGGCGGAGAAAGTGTCGTCACTCTCCATGAAATCTCAGAGGTACAAAATAGTGATTTTGACCAATATCAAAATATCATCATCGGATCCCCTACCTGGGATATCGGTCAATTGCAAGCAGACTGGGATGGCTATTTTGAAGACCTAGACAATATTGATTTTAGTGGCAAAAAAGTTGCCTACTTTGGTACGGGTGACGCTGTTGGCTACGGGGAAAACTTCCAAGATGCTATGGGCACTCTGGAAGAAAAAATTTCCGAGTTAGGAGGTCAGACCGTGGGAAATTGGCCCACAGATGGTTATGATTTTGAAAGTTCTAAAGCGGTCAAAAACGGTAAATTTGTCGGTTTGGCACTAGATGATGATAATCAATCTGAACTAACTGAGAGTCGGATTAAAGAATGGGTCGCACAACTCAAAAATGAGTTATCAATCTAAACAGCTAACATGGTGTTTTATTAGGTTGGGTAGAGCGTAAGCGTTACCCAACGCAAATATCCGCGCGCTTCTTTTTTGCTGTTGGGTTTCGGCACCTCTTCCCAACCTACAATCTATTCTACATTTTTAAGTGTGCCACCGCACTACATCATATCGAAGAGTAAATCATGGTTCAAATATGCTGTTTAGTTTGCGCTTGGACATTACTCTGTTTATTTGTTGGGAGTATTTGTCGGGTTAGTAGAGAGGGTTTCGTTTACGTTAAACGACTGCATCAAATTCCCTGTAGTCGCTGTGCCTTCTTTACTAAAGAATATTGCCTGAAATGTACTGTTCATCCTTTAACAGCACTTTCAGAAGAGGCAATCCACTGTCGGGATTTTGAACCCATTTCTTAAAGAAGCTCACAGCAGCCCTAGAGGCACAGAGAATCATCAGATGCAACTGCGGTACTTTCCACCCGTTTGATTACACCGGAGCGCCGGAGCGCCGGAGCGCGCAGAGTAAAGTCGAGGAGAGAGCCCACAGCTGTGGGCAATCTCTACATAACTACATTAAGTTAACTAAGATGTTTGTGTATAAATAAAACTTTTCTCAGCTGTAACCTCTTCAACAACAAGGGCATCCGCTTCTTGCTTGGGAAGACTCAAGTTTACGCCTCGAACTTGAATTTCCACTAGATCTCCTCCAAACCCAACGCGAATGACGGTAAATTCGGTTCCTGGGGTTAACCCCAGGGAGACTAATTTCCCCCGGTAACCGCCAAAAGCTTTATCGTAGCCAACTAAGCGCCCTGTAGTACCCGCAGGCATATCTCTGAGATAAGTTGTGGTGATTGTTGACATCTGTGTTTCTTCTTCGCTAAATAAGAAATATTGTCAATATATTAACAACATATCACTGATAATGGTAACTGGACAGAAACTTCAATCACGCGGACGATGCCTCAACGACTTCCTTCGCCTTGGGATTTAGCTTAGCTCTTTGTGCTCCCGAAGGGACACTCGAAGATGCTCGGTTTTTAATGACACGAGCTTGATGCTAGCAGTGCTGTAAGCTATTCCAAAATCAGCAAAAATCCTGACAGGGAGCTATTTGGATACAGCCCAAGAACGCACTTTTCCTAGTGTAACGGGAGTGCGCGCCGCGTAGCGGTGCGCATAAATTCGCTCGAATTGGGCCAAATCTTTTTGCTCTTGTTCTGAAACATGTAAATCATTCCGCCCTCCCGCAGCACTCGGTAAATTTCAGCAAAGAGACGGGAAGGATCATCAGTATAGCAAACACTTTCAAAGAAATAAGCAACGTCGAAAACATTATCGTCAAACGGCAGATTGTGATAATCACCTACATGAATCCGAACGCGATCTTCAAGTCCTGCCTGTCTTATGAGCTTCTGGGCTGTCTGTGCAAGCTCAACAGAAATCGTTATTCCCTCAATCTTTACGCCCGGAATATTCTGGGCAATATCAATCGACGGCCCCCCTGCACGTAATCTCCAGGCTTAATACCAGCGCGACTTGCCTGAAACAAGTTGGTTGCAAGAAACGGGTCGTCTGCGTCTCAATTGCACAGTGCCGCCGCCAGGTTTCGCCCCAAGGATGTTTTCTCCGAGGGCAAGGATGCCTTGGCTTTGGTAGGTTTTCCCCCAGTTGCTGAAGTCGAGGGGATAACCTCTGGCATCGGTTGCACCCACTGCCAAAACTGCTCGCAGGGCGGCGGGTACGTGGAGGCAGTCGCAACCGTCGTTTCCGGCGGCGGCGACCATAAGGATATTTCTGTCGCGGCACATCTGGACGGCGCGATCTGTGGTAACAGATCTGGCGGGCGGGGCGCGCCCCCAGATCGAGCCAGTCTTCGGCTTCTCCCAAGTCGGTGAGAGAACCGCCACTGATGTTAATGACCTGTGCGCCATTTTCGGCGGCTTGTTCAATGGCACGGGCGAGATCGAGTTGGGAGAGTTGGCTGCGACCCCCCGGCATTGATTAATGGCGGGGGCTCCGCTTTGCGGTACGTCGGCAAAGACGGGGGCGAGGAGTCCCCAACAACGTCCAAAAATGAGGCTGGTAATGTGGGTGGAGTGGGTGGACATCTGCCCGGTGGTGCTAGCGTTCTAAGGCATCTTCATAAACCGTGTCACAAGCAGGTACATTCTCGAAAATCCAAGCAAGTAAAGACTGAGGTAAGGCTTGAGCCGGATGATTGGAGACAATCACGTCCGGTTCTTAGGGGAGGGGAGTGATTCCTGATTGCGCAAGCTTTGCGTAAGCAACCGCCCTTGGCGTCCCCCCCGGCATTGATTAATGGCGGGGGTCCCTTGCCCGACTTAGAAACGCCGAGCTGCTGCGTAGCGGCTTGGCGTAGTCCATTATAACTGTTTCAACATCTTTGATAACGCATTCCCGGTAACTGAGACACCAACCCCAATAATTCCAATTGTATCAGAGCAGCAGAAATAGAACTAGCTGGCAAACCCGCCGACTGAACGATAGAATCGAAAGGAGTAGATTCGTAGGCGATGGCCTTAATTACCTTTGCTAATTCCGGTGAGAGGTCTGGCATTGGCTCAACCTTTTTCTTGATAATAGTTTTTGCTTCTAAATTAGGTATTACCCCCAACATAGACAACAACTCCTCTTCTTCCACAATCATCCCTGCACCGTTGTGCAACAATTTCAAACAGCCCCGATATTGCTCATTATCGGGAGAATGGGGTAAAGCGTAAACATCTCGACCAAAATCATTAGCATGGCGAGCAGTAATTAAAGCACCTGACCTTTCTGGCGCTTCCATAACCAAAACCGCACGACTCAAACCAGCAATAATACGATTGCGAGCGGGAAAATTGCTCCGATCCGGTCTTGTCCCTTGGGGATACTCGCTCAATAATAGTCCCTGTTGGGCGATTGCCTCATAAAGCTGTTTATTGCACCGAGGATAAACCTGATCCAACCCTGTCCCCAAAACCCCTATGGCCCTTCCTCCTACCTCCAAACAGCCTTCATGGGCTTCTCCATCAATTCCTGCTGCCAACCCTGAAACAATGGTAAACCCAGACTTTGCTAAAATACTGCTAATTCTCCGGGTCCAGCGTCGTCCGTGTTCTGTGGGGTTACGGGTACCCACAATCCCTATTATGGGGGTTAGACCTTGATTTTCCTCAAGTTTAACCTCCCCTTGATAGTACAAAACAGGTGGGGGACTGGGAATTTCCAGCAACAACCGGGGATAGTTTTCATCTGCTGGGGTCCAGAAATGGGGGTTTTGGCGACTGTGTTCCTCTAGTAGTCTTTCTGGATTAATTTGCGATCGCCCTTGGGCTACTGCACTGACTAACTTCCTCCCGAACCCCTCTACTTCCCCTAAAGCTACTGCTGGGGCTGCCCAAGCTTCAGCTAAGGTGCCAAAATGCTGCTGCACTCGAAATAGCAGTACTGGTCCCACACCAGTAATTTTCGACCAAGCTAACCAGTAAGCCCGTTCTTTCACAATATTATACCTAATAATACCGAAATATAATTATCTTATTGTATCTATATAAGTAATTTACTCTCACTATTAAGGTTACCAAACTTGGTCACAATTCCCCACCCTACGAACTTCCTCTCTTATCTTTCTCTGCGTCCTCTGGGCCTCTGCGGTTCATTTTTATTTACCTCCATCACCACCTTAATCATGGTTGAAATTGCTTTATAAATGCTACTATTTTTGTCGCTGCATGAACCAGAACTGCTGGAGACTTTACTAAAGCAAACCTGATGTATCCTTCTCCAGTAGTGCCAAATCCAGCTCCTGGGGAGGCTGCAACGCCAGTTTTTGCTACCAAATCCTGACAGAATTGGATTGAGTTATTTGGCCAAGGAGTAGGCAATTTAGCCCAGACATACATAGTAGCTTTAGGAGTAGGAACTTGCCAACCCAAGCGATTTAAAGCTTCAACAAAGACATTCCGTCGCTGAAGATAAGTAGCGACAGTATTTGCTACTATAGAATTATCTCGAGACAAAGCAGCGATGGCCCCATTTAAAATACCCTCATACTGATTGAAATCCACCGCTGCTTTAACCCGTTGCAAAGCCATAATCAACTCCCGATTGCCAATAGCCAAACCCACCCGAAACCCTCCCATATTGTAGGATTTAGATAAGGAAAAAAACTCAATAGACAGGGATTTCTTCCTGTCTGCTTGAAAAATAGAAGGAGGTGGTTTAGTGGGGGCAAAAAAGATATCAGCGTAGGGAAAATCGTGGACTAAAACTAAATTGTGGTGACGACAAAAAGATACTGCCTTCTGGAAGAAAGATAAAGGAGCGATCGCCGTGGTAGGATTGTGAGGATAGCTCAAAATCATCAGCCGAGTGTTATTCAAAATCGATTCTGGGATATGTTCCAGAACAGGTAAAAACTGATTTTCTGCTAATAGGGGCATAGGATAAACCTGACCGCTGGCTAAATAAACTCCGCCATAATGGGAAGGATAGCCTGGATCTGGCACAAGAGCATAATCTCCTGGGTTGAGCAAGGCTAAAGGTAAATGAGCAGTTCCTTCCTGAGAACCAATTAGTTGCAGTACTTCCGAAGTGGGATCTACCTCAATGCCGAATTTTTTTTCATACCAATGAGCTGCTGCGCGACGAAAAGCACCAGTACCATTATAGAGTAAATAACCGTGAGTACTTCTGTCTTTTAAATTCGATTCAATTGCATCTGTAACCAAGTTTGATGCTGGTAAGTCAGAAGAACCCAAAGACAAGTCAATTATCTCTTGACCCGACTCTCTCGCAGCAGCTTTTGCCCGATCCATATGGGCAAACACATTAGTCTTAAATGCTTGTAACCGCTTGGCAAATTGCATTTTTGTTGTGGGTTTTTAGTTGTTCAATTAATTACTAACAACCAATTACTAATTGAGATGATTATCTAGTAAAGTTTTTAATTTATCTTTGGTAATTGCTCCCTCATGAGAGGCAATAATTACTTCATTCTGAAATAATCTCAGGGCAGGAACACCTTCTACCTTACACAGAGCAACAGAGTCGGGGTTGGAGTCAATTTCCAATTTAACCACCTTGAGACCATGGCTATAATTTTGGGCCACCCAGTCAATGGAGGGAGATACCAGACGACAGGGACCACACCAGTTAGCCCAGAAATAAGCTAATACGGGTTGGTCAGATTTTAAAACTTCATCCTTAAATTCCGCATCGGTAATGGAAATGACCCTGTTCACGAAAATGCTCCTCAAAACTCTTACGCTCTGTTGGTTATTTTACCATGGGAATCCACCTATACCGGCGGACTCTACTGAGATAATCTGGTTAAATTTTATTGAGTTGGGCCCGCAGAGCATCCAGTTTTGCATCCACTTCAGACTTCGGTTCCTCAGGAGGTGGGGAGTCAGAGGATGATTCAGCGGCGGGCAATGCTTGCTGAGAGGGATCCGTCCCGGCGATTGCCATCTTCAGTGCTTCCAATTCATCTTCCACCTCGCTACCTCCTTCCAGCTGGGCAAATTGTTGTTCTATACCTACTCCACCCAGTTCTCCCACTGCCTGAGAACGAGCTTCCATTTCCATTACCTTATCTTCCATGCGCTCGAAGGCAGCCATAGCGCTATCTGTACCGAGGTTGTCAATGGTGCTTTGGAGTTGTTCGTTAGCCCTGGCAGCAGTAGCTCGCGCTTTGAGCATTTCCTTCTTGTTCTTCGCTTCAGAAATCTTATTTTCTAAAGTGATGAGATTGCGCTTGAGAGTCTCTACTTGAGTGCTTTGCTGATCCAGCTGCTGTTTGAGAGTATTAGCCGTGTTTGCACTGGTTTTTTTCCGCAGTAGAGCTTCCCGAGCCAGGTTTTCATCCCCTTTTTTCAGAGCCAGTTGGGCCCTTTGCTGCCAATTATTGGCCTCTGTCTGGTTTTTATGATGTTGTTGTTCTGTGCGTTTTTGGGTGGCGATGGCCCTGGCAACTGCTTGCCTTAGCTCTATCAGATCGGATTGCATATCAATAATGGCCTGCTCCAGAATCTTTTCCGGATCTTCTGCCTTCGATATCAGATCGTTAACATTCCCGCGAACAATTCTACTAATACGTTCAAATAATCCCATGACCCTATGTATTCTAGCTGGATATTTATGTTCTAGTTTAAAACAATTGCCGTCTTTTGTGGGTGATTGGTATCTACCCTTGGAGCCGCCTAACCCTGGCTCCTCAGGGCGGTAACTGAATCTCGCCCTGAGGCAATATACATATTCTTTTTCATTTTCACTGTTGCGATTTTGCTTTCTAGGACTCCTATGTTCTTTCTGAGGTTATTAATAATATCTAGTTGCTGATCTATTTGGGTTTGTAGGGTTTTAGCGATGTTTAGATAAGGTTGACGGTAGTGTAGAGCGGACCGCGCTAACCTTTCATCTCCTTTGCGTAAAGCTAACTGAGCACGACTATACCACCCGTTGGCGGCAGCTTGATTTTGATTTAATTGTCGCTCTGTGCGTTTAAGGCTGGCGCTCGCTCCTGCTACACCTTGACGCCGGTTAATTAAATGCTGCTCTAGATTTAGAACAGTTTGTTCCAGGATTTTTTCGGTATCCTCACCGCCATCGACAATCTTGTTAATGTTAGAAATACGCTCTAGCCAGCCCATATTAACACTCCCATCCTTATTCTATTTATCATAGGTCATGGATAAACTGAGGCGAAAATACCTTTTTCTTTGAGTTGGGCCACAAAAAGCGTCGCATCCGCTCTTGTTTTGAAGGCTCCCATCTGAATCCACTTTTCAGTAGCTAATTGGCGTATATAAGCATCGGGGACGATGGCCTTCGCCGATTCCAGGGAGCGGGATCCTGTATAAACAGTCAGCACGTAATAGAAATTATCTCCCGAAGCAGGAGGAAGTAGAGCCTCCGTCAAATTACCAGCACCCACTGGAGCTAGAGGGGGAGTGGGAGTTGGTTCTTGATGGTGAATAAGATTGGGGGTAGGTGGTATCAATTTATCTCCTACTCTCTCAGAACCAGGACTGGGTTTAAGAGTAGTAAGACTAGCCAAGTCTAAATCCACAAATTCATCTCCTGCTAGGTTAGGATAGCCAATAGGAGGGCGCTTTTCTAGTTGCCCTGATGTGGTAGCATTTGGCTGGTTTTGATGGAAGGATAGTTGTTCTAGCACCCAAGGACTCACAAAGGCAGAACCTACTAGGGCACTGGCAACCAGAAACATTAACATGGAAGTAATACTCAGGGGGGTGAGTCCCCCAGGGAGTAATGGAGCCGAAGTTGGGATTAATGTTTCATCAACTCCGGGAGTCTCCAGCAGTCGAGCGGAGGATTCGAGATAGTCATCCGCGCTCGAAGAATTAGCTCGACGAAGAGGCGGACAAATTAAGCTAGCACTGAGAATATTAGCAGGTTTAGCCAAAGCGACTTGTTTGACCCCTCTCAAACGCCGATATCGACATAATTCAGCTGTTTCTTGCAAATCTAGACTCCCCAAAGCCTTGAGTAAAACTGGATTGACTGTCAAGGGATGGGTAAAATAAACCTCGGTATTTTTGCTCATGAGTTATACTATCCTAGAATTAGTAACTACATATAGCACGTACCATGATAGTTAACAGTTATAGCAATATCTAGGGCGACCCGCGTAGCGGATCCGCTTTGCGGCGCGCAGGTTGATTATATGTCTTTCAATTCCATACAACAAATTTTAGCAGCAATTGAAAAGCAGCCAAGTTGGAGAAGACAACAGCAATATTGCCATTTGCTTCAATGTTGGGAGAAAGTAGTTTCCACAAAAATTGCCCAAGTCTCCCATCCCCTTTATATTGCCAGCAAGGTTCTCTTCGTTGCTACTTCCAGCGCTGTTTGGGCACAAACTCTTTCCTTCGAGCGCTATCAACTCTTGAAAAAGCTGAATACCCTTTTACCGGAGAACCTTTCTGATATCCGTTTTTCTCCTACTTTACAAGCAATTAAAAACCATTCTCAATCTCGCCTCGAAAACCATCTCTCTAAGGTAGAGAGGAACCTGCCCCTTCCCCTTTGTCCGAGCTGTAACGCTCCCACGACCCCCGGGGAACTCCAGCGTTGGCGGCTCTGTTGTCATTGCGCCGCAAAACAATGGCAAGATAATTAATATTTCATATTTGCTTCATCTTGCCCATTGTCTAGTTTTGTTAAGCTATCTTGTATATATGTAAAGCAAATATTAAATAAATATAAAGAATGAGATAGGGCTGGGGATCAGTCAAACCTAGATAGAATCATGACTGGAAACGATTATCTCAAGATTTGACTTGTTGCTAAATTAAATATTAATAGTCAGATTTTGACGCTATTAATAGTCAGATTTTGACGCTCTTTTAAAAAAATCTCATGAAAAAAGCAAATTTTTTAACCTCTGCTTGTCGATGCTGCCGTAACTATACTCCGGAAGGGAGACGAGGCGGAATCTGCAAGCTACTGGGGGCACCAGTAAAAGCTAACTGGAAAGCTTGCACCTATGCTTCCCCTCCCTTTGCTCCTACTTGGGATAGTTTGGAAGAAATAGTCCATTTAGAGAATTCACTCTTATTAAATTACTCTCGCATTGAGCCTGCTGAGAGGGCAGGAGTAGGAGAAAAAAAAGAAGTAGCTATTGCCTAGCAGCTCAATTTTCCCATATAAAACACCAAATTTAACAAAAAAATTTTCATTTAGAATCGCACCTTGTCTCAGGCAGGGTGCGATTTCAGGTTTATGGTAGCCAAGGATATTGGCGAAAATTGGGAGGACGTTTTTCTAGAAATGCCTTGTGTCCTTCTGCTCCTTCTTCAGTCATATAATAGAGCTGGGTGGCATTGCCCGCCAGTTCCTGCAAACCCACTTGACCATCACAGTCGGCATTAAAAGCAGCTTTTAAACAACGAATAGCAATGGGACTATGAAGGAGAATTTCCCTGGCCCATTTAATTCCTTCTGCTGACAACTGTTCCACCGGGACGACAGTATTAACCAGTCCCATTTCTTGGGCTTCCGTTGCGGTGTACTGACGACAGAGAAACCAAATTTCCCTAGCCTTTTTTTGCCCCACAATGCGAGCGAGATAACTAGCTCCAAATCCGCCGTCAAAACTGCCCACCTTAGGTCCTGTTTGGCCAAAAATGCCATTATCAGCTGCGATGGTTAGGTCGCAGATCAGGTGTAGGACGTGACCGCCACCAATGGCATAACCTGCCACCAGGGCAATGACCACTTTGGGTAGGGACCGAATTAACCGTTGCAGATCTAGGACGTTCAAGCGGGGTACCCCGTCATCTCCGATATAGCCTGCTTTCCCCCGCACGCTTTGATCGCCGCCGGAACAAAAGGCATATTTTCCATCGGTGTGAGGACCGGCACCAGTGAAGAGAACAACGCCAATTTGGTTGTCTTCCCGAACATCTACAAAGGCGTCATAGAGTTCAAATACTGTCTTCGGACGAAAGGCATTTCGTTTGTGAGGACGATTGATGGTGATTTTGGCGATCCCTTCATCACATTTGTGATAGAGGATGTCTGAGTAGGTTTTGGCTATTTGCCATTCTACTTCTTTCATGGATTTTGTTGGAGATTCTCGTTTAGTATAAATTGAACCGCTGAACGCCGGTAGCGCAGAGGAAGAGAAGAGAGAGGGTTTAAGAGTATGTTTATTATGTTATGTCAAGGTGAACAACACCCCGCCGGGAGCACTCTAAGTTCGAGATGCTCGCAGTTGCCCACAAGCAGCATCTGCTCCTAACCCCCGAGAGTAGCGGACGCTAACTGCCTTTCTCAAACTCAGGAGGGATTGAGTGAAAGTTTGTATGCGCTGTTGGCTGGGACGCTGATAATCGGCCTCGCTTATGGGATTGTAAGGTATTAGGTTAATGTGACTCTGAAATCCGTGCAGATGGGTTGCCAGTTGTTGGGCGTGTTCTGGGAAATCGTTCACTTCCGCTAACAGGATATACTCAAAGGTGACGCGCCTTCTGGTGATGCGAACATATTCTTGACATTCCTTGAAGAGGGCGTGGAGGGGGTAAGATTTGGCACTGGGAATGAGTTTTTGCCGCAATTGCTGGTTGGGAGCATGGAGACTGACAGCAAGGGTGACTTGGAGGCGAGACTTGGCTAGTTGGCGAATTTTGCCTGGCAGTCCCACGGTGGAAATAGTTAGGGAGCGCTGTCCAATTCCTACATCTTCATTGAGGGTTTTCACAGCAGCTACTACTTCATCTATGTTGAGGAGGGGTTCTCCCATACCCATGAAAACTACATGGCTGACTCGTCTGCCAAAGTCTTCTTGGACGGTGAGAACCTGATCCACAATTTCGTAGGATTTGAGATTACGAGCGAATTTTCCTTTACCTGTAGCGCAAAAATCACAAGTCATGGGGCACCCCACTTGGGAGGAAACGCAAACGGTGAGGCGTTTTTTGGTGGGGATACCCACGGTTTCAATGGTTAAACCATCCCGGAGACGGAGTAGGTATTTACGGGTGCCATCGGTGGCTGGGGTGCAATAATCTATGGTGGAACGACCGATAGGATACTGGGTCAGGTTTTGCCGCCACTTTTTGGAGAATACGGAGATGTCGTCAAGGAAGCGGACCCCTTTTTGATACAACCATTGATGGAGTTGCTTGCCTCGATAGGAGGGTTGTCCTTGTTCAATAACCCACTGGGTTAACTGGGTTAAAGATTTGCCTAGTAAAGGTTCCATAGGGTGTAGGGTGTGTCAGACAGGATAAATATAACTGATATCTAAAGTCGTCGCCTAGTGTTGCCCACCCATGCCTGGGATGGCAATATTATAGCAATTAACGGCAAATCTGTCAAGGGTAATTGAGAATTTTGAGATAAAAGTTTACAATTAGTGAAAAAAATTAATATACCTGGAGAAGTAAGATGAGTTATTTTAGTTATTGTTAGCAAACCAAGGAAAAAAAAGGACTACAATCTCTGCCCTGAATGTAACGATAACCGGGAATTTGAGCATTGAAGACGTGAACAATCCTACTCGGAATGGGAGGTTTAAGGATAACTACACCCTCATAAATGTATCCTTAGGGCAATTTTTTACTCTGGACTTAGGTTATGATGAGTTTGATGCTTATCTCCAACTGATTAATGCAGATACTGGGAATGTGATCGCATCTGATGATGATGGTGGTCCAGGGATTAACTCTCAGTTGAGTTTCACCGCCGAAAATGGCATCAATTATCTAGTGAGGGTTACCAGTTTTCGCTCAGGTGCGATAGGGCAGTACATTTTAAGTACTAGGGCATGTCTGCAAAGTCAATTTTCGGGATTGTTTGGAGGCGCACCGCATGGCGGATCCGCTACGCGGGTTGCCCTAAACCTTCGTGATTAGTAATAAGCGCTGCTGGGTAAAATTTACCAATGATTTAGGACTGCTATATTGCAGATAATGCCGGGTGCGCCCCTACAACTAACTGGTCACTGTTAATATTTCCCGTCTCCTTGAACCACTTGCTTCATAGTAGTAAAGGTTTCCAAACCAATCAAACCGAGACGATTTCCTTTCTGGTTAGACATACCTAAAAATACCGACTCTCCTCCTTTGGGGTGGCGAGAAAAGCGCGGCGATGAATTAATATAAACTAAAGCACTATCAATACCCATGGCAAACTGACGGCTTTCCTGATAAGATTCGCTTACTAAGCAATCCGCATGATTGCTGCTATATCGATTCATCCAAGTGATCGCCTCTGACAAGCTATCCACTTCTTTAAATGCGATAATTTTGTCCAAATAGGGTGTGCTCCATTCCAACTCTTCTACAGGAGTTAAATGTTCGGGAAATTCCTCAACTAATTGCTTATCTCCTCGCAGTTTAAATCCTTTTTCCTGAAGGCTATTAAAAAGACTTACTTTAGAAGAAGATTTCCGATCGCTGCTAATCAGTACTTTCTCAATGGCATTCACCGGATCGGGAACGCTTTCATGGCTATCCAGAATCATCCACCGAACTAAATCCAAATCCCCGCTCGGTGCCCAATAAAGATAGCAGTTCCCCATAGCGGATTTTAAAACTGGAGCGGTAGAAGATTCAATGGCGTGTTGGATCAGACTGGGACGACCGTAGGGAATCACCAGATTAATATACTGGTCAAGACTTACTAAATCGCGAATTGAAGACCCTTCTTCTGCTGAGAGGAATTCCAAACAGCCTGAAGGCAAACCAGCTTCCAGAAGTGCTTTTTGCAAAGTGTTGGCGATCGCCCCATTGCAATGACTCGCTTCCATTCCTCCCCGAACAATCAAGCTATTTCCTGTTTTGAGACACAAACCTGCTGCGATGGCTGCTAATTCGGGAAAAGCTTCGTAAATTAAAGCAATAACACCCAGAGGCATTCTTTGGCAATAAGTTTGACCGGGGTTTAGTTGATAGGGAGCATTCATCAACCGCTCAATGGGATCGGATAACTCCGCCAGTCTTTGCAAAATACAGATCGCCTTCTGCAACCGTTCTGAGGTTAGCTTCAACCAATCTAAAATTAGTTCCGGTACTGCCATTTCCCGGCTGGTTTCCAGATCCAGAGTATTGGCTTCTAAAATTGCGCTCTTCGCCTTTTCCAGCCCAAGAGCCATGTACTCAATTCCAAGGCTGCGATCCACGCCCTTCGTCTTCTCTAATACTAGAGAAGCATTGTAAGCACGCTTAACCGAAACAAGCATTGGGGAAGGGGAGTTTTGATAATCCTCTACTGCCATTATTTTTAACGCCAACAAGTATACTGGACCCCTCAAGCGGGTAACGCGATTCGAACGCGCGACATTCACCTTGGCAAGGTGACGCTCTACCACTGAGCTATACCCGCATCTCTCTTTTATCAAGTATGACAAAATAAAAGTCAAATGTCTACCCCTTTGGCAAAAAAAATTTCAACTTTTTTCCGTAACATCCTCAAACTCTTGCAGTACAAGGTTTTGAGCAGAAACGGGAAGAACATTTTTGTTGCCAGAAGAGGCAAAGGCTGAACCGCTCTCACCAAACTGTTGCATTAAATTGACCATTTCCAAAGCATTCAGGGCGTAATTCCAACCGTGATTGCTTTTAATTCCTGCCCTTTCCAAAGCTTGAGTCATGGTATCCGCCGTCAAAATGCCGAAAATAACTGGCACTCCCGTTTGAAAAGCTGCTGCTGCTATGCCTTTAGCAGTTTCAGCAGCCACATAATCAAAATGGGGAGTTTGTCCTCGAATGACTGCGCCGAGGCAAATCACCCCATGGTAACGATGGGAAATTGCCATTTGGCGAGCCACCATAGGAACTTCAAAACATCCAGGTACCCAAATATAATCCACTTGAGTACCTTCCGGATTAATATCGACACCGTGGCGCTTTAGGCAATCTTGACACCCGGACAACAACTTCTCCGTCACCAGATCGTTAAAGCGAGCGATGACGATGGCAAAACGGAATGAAGCTGGATCGCGAGTAAATGTTCCCTCAAAAACTGCCATGGTAGTCCTAAATCGTTTTTTCTTAGCTTAATTTGACTCTCCTCGCGCCAAAGCAACGGGGATTCGTAGGATACACCATACGGGCACAGTCAAGATGCCTCTAGCTGCTCAAACTCACTTGCAGTTACTTTAGAGCTAGCTTATAACATGGTTGACGGCGGTTAAAACCGCCGTGTCGTCGTTCATCCCCTCACTAAAGTTCCGTTGCTCTTCCGACTCCCGACTTCTTCCGGTAATGGACGAGCCAGTTCTTAGATGACGAAAAAGTTCAGAACTGCTACAACTAATACTAAACCTATCCAAGCAAAAGAGCCAACCCAGAGCAGGGATTTAGATTGATCCCAGTTTTGGGGTAAAGCATAGGCTACTGGAACCCCCACAACCAGCACGAAAGACAAGAATACCAAAGCAGCCAGTGATATTTGAAATAGAATAGACATTTTTAACTTCTCCTAAAATGGCAAACGCTTAAATTTTTTCTAGATTAGAGTGGGCGTTAAATTGAGCAACTGTTTATATTGAGCTTAGGATCCGCCACTTTCACAGTAAGCCGCACCTCCGAATACCTCCAACCTGACTCTAAATCAAGAATAGGGCAATATACAGTGTCTGTCAATTGACACTTCTGAAGTATAGAACCCATTTGGTATTTAAGCGCTCCGCCAGTTTACCATTCTTTCTACTCACCCCAGGGATCGCTCTTGGACCCCACAGTATCGTAATTAGGTCTCATATCGATCCAAATTTGCATCTGGAGCCTCAAACCACATCTGCTCCTGACCTATCTATAAGAAAAGTCTCTTCAAGTCTTTGCTGCATTTTATTTAAAACTTCTTCTATCGAATCACCTGAAATATCGTTATCATCAGAGTCAAGTCCTATATCTTGAATTAAAAAATCATGATCTGCTAACTCACTGCTGCTCTCTCCATTTTCATCCTGTGGAAAAGTTGGTTGCACTCTAAAGCATTCCCATCGACAAACTCTTGGAATATACTTGCCAGAAGGATATTCTTTTAATATTTCTATACGAAACCTATTAGAGTCGAGGGAGACGTTGCCGCCTCGCCCCTCTCCGATAAACCGGACGTGAGACTTTCACCTCATCCGGCTTAGGTATTTCTATGTCTTCACGACGCGCTTTACGAGTCCGTCCTTAATGCGCTTGCGATGTATTGCTTGCGCTTGGTGACATTCCCGATGGAGAGCAACTAAATTTTTACGTTTCCAGTTGTTATGGTTGCCGTCAATGTGGTGCAACTCCACGACACCATCCATCTCCATGAACTTACGGTTGCAGTGCGGACACTTACCCTTCTGTCGTTTGAGGGCTTCAGCGGTTGGTCCACTGTATAGTTTGGAATTCCGGTTGACCCAATAGGTGATGTTTCCGTTGTAGGGTGAGGCATCACCTTTAACCATCACGTGGTTATTGACTTTCCAGGAAACTGTAGGAAAAGCTTTCTTTATCTGTTCTGTTGTAAGCTGGCGTTTAGCCGCCCCCGCCATCCGCGATGCCGGGGGGTTTACCCTTGATAGCCAGACGTCTTGCTCGAGCTGCTTCCTTGATTGCCATCCTGCGTTTTTCAGCCCTCAGCTTACGCCATACCCAGTGCCTGAGCGACCATAGCGAGTGTTTGCCCATATCGCAGTTTTTGTGGTATTGCCTCCATCCTCGGACTTGTGACTCTATCCTTTTCAGGCGAGTATCCGTGGGTGCGCCATTCTTCCAAGTGGCCTTTACCTTAGCCTTTATGTCCGCATAGTTCTCGGAACTCGGTGTGGACTTAAAGACCCCACGGGAGTTGACACGGAAGTGCCACCCCAGAAAGTCGAATCCATCCGTAGCTTTACTCACCTTAGTCTTAGTTTCGTTAATTCGTAACCCTCTGGACTTTAAGAATTCGTCGATATCTTCCCGTAGCCTCTTGGTGTCAGCTCCGGGTTTACAGATAAAGACCGCGTCATCTGCGTAACGTATACCTCTTATGAGAGTCCCATTTCTACGACTCACTTTCCACTGATTCAACCCCAGGTTCTCAAATCCATCTAGGGCTATGTTGGCCAGTAAGGGTGATATGACACCACCTTGAGGCGTACCCTTCATACTGGAGGAATATTCACCACGAACGCCTGCTTTTACAGCTCTCTTTAATCCCTTTAAGGCTTCGATTGGTAGGACTACTCCATTGAGCATGACCTTGTGGTCAATTTCGTCAAAGCATTTACTGATATCTGTTTCCAGAATCAGCTTGTCCTTGCCGTTACACGTCTTCTTAAGTTGGTCAAAGATGAGCTTTTGTGCGTCCGCAGTACAGCGACCGGGTCGGAAGCCGTAGCTTCTTTCTCCGGCGGTTGCCTCATAGGCAGGTTCTGCTGCTAACTTGAGCAGCGCTTGCCATGCCCTGTCGGCTATTGTCGGGATGCCTAATCCCCGTGTTTTGCCATTCGGCTTGGGGATATTTACCCTTCTCAGTTGTTGGTGTTTCCAGTGGTACCAGTGCTTGTTCAGCTTTTGGCACAGCACTAGACGTTCTTTGGGGGAGAGCGCTGTTTTGCCATCAACTCCGGGGGACTTACGCCCAAGGTGTTAGCTGTGTTACTTGTTTGACGGCCAGAGCTTGAGCTGCACGACTCTGTAGTAGGAGCCGTTGTAAACGTTTGACCTTGGTTTTATGACCGTTCTTTTGCGCTTTAAAGATACTCCGCTGTAATCGAAAAACATGGTGATGGAATTTCTTCCATGGCAGGTCTTTCCAGACATCGTCAGTCCTCCGGCCAATCTTCCCCGTTAGCAGGAATGCTGCTAAATGAAGTCTCAGGGCTTTTAAACTGCGGTATTCGATTGGAGTCTGGTTAGTGATATTCACAGTTTTGACCTTCATTAGTCGCTCTGATAATTACATTGGGTATCTTTTCTGTAGAAACCATCAGGCAGTTACGCCTTCTCTTACCCTCGCTCTTCCGTTAGGCCGTTAATCAAGCGACCCCACCCCTTCACTTGCTTGCTCCTGCGCAGCCGCGCCTGAGCAGGGCTTGGAATCCCTAGTTTCCGTGGAAGTTAAGCGAGTTTTTACTCGTTCCGAATGAACTATTGTTGCGAACCCTTGGGATTCATCCATTGACCTATCACCAACTCAGGAATGTAAGTGTTCCATGGTTGCCTTACGAGTTTCTTTCGGTGTTTCTTCTGTCGTAGGTAACGGTCTTCCGACAGTGTCAGATGTTAGGTCTTTTTTCAGATGATTCACGTTAAGTTATCCCGGTGTTCTCCCTGTTAGCGGAAGTGTCTCTGCCTAACCGTTCGGTCGCACTTTACCGCCCTGCTGCCAGCTTCTGCCTGGTGATTAACCTCACAGTGGCCAGATAAGGATTCACGTGATTCCCTCACGGGAGGGGCTTTCACCCTCATAGTTCATTCAGTTGTCAAGGTTCGGTATCGTTTGTCCGTTTTCGCCCCTTTCGGTGGTTTAGATTATCGGAGACGTTGTCCCGGAAACCCTGCTCCTGCTTATGTTTGGCTCACGCCGCGACCTTCACAGGAAACGAGCCGCACCCATGGATCATCTTGATTAACTGTAAAGATGGGAGATACTTCAAATGTACCCACAACTTGCATCAGTTTTATTAAATTAGGCATTTTGACTTTTTCATCTGGTTGTACATTAATAGTGGCCTCGGAGCAGGAGTTGGAGGTGCAATTGACGGAAAGACGTTTATTGCACCTTAGTCGTTTGCCTGTGCTTTGTCTAACCAATACTTTGCTCTTTCTGGATCGGGAGTTAAGCCGAGTAACCCCTGTTGGTAAGCTTGTGCCAAAACTTTTTGAGATGATTCGTAATCTTGCTCGGCAGCTTTTTCATACCACCTAACAGCTTCTACTTCACTTTTCTCGACACCCTCGCCATTAGCGTACATTTCACCTAATCGATGATAAGCGTAGTAAAAGCCTCCTTCGCCAGCTTTCCGATACCTCTTGAATGCTTCTTCAAAATTATTATTTAATTTTTCTCTGATATTACTGGGTAATTCATATGCACCAGTAAATATATCTCCTAGAAAGGATTGAGCAAAAGGAATACCATTCTCAGCAGCAGAGAAGAACCATTGAATTGCTTCTTCTGGGTTGCTCGAAAAAAGTATCCCTGCAAGATTATTTTGAGCAAGAGGATGTCCCTTCTCAGCGGCCGGACGATACCACCTAGCTGCCTGAGCAAGATCTTGCTGTACGCCATGACCTGTAAAATGCATTCCCGCAATTGAAATTTGCGCTCTTATATCCCCGTTTTGTGCTAAGGGCATCAGGATTTTGAATGCGGTATCATAATCGCCTGCTGCGTAAGCAGCATCTCCTTGTTCAAATGTAGACATGAAAAAGCAAAGATTCCTTCTTGAACAGTAGACATGTTAATCTCATTCAATTAGGTTGATTCATTTTGGGGGTGTGGTCAAAAGTAGTTGATAGAGCAGAGAATAAGTTTGATCGCGGCCCGAACTATTGATAGGTCTTCTCATTTTTGATTACCCGGCAACAAGGTATCGCTTGACATATATGATTAGATATAGCAGCGGCCAGGGCAATTAGGACAGGACAGAGCGACTCTGAAGATTGGTACGGTAGAAGAAGTAGATTACTCTACCTCAGCCCCGATTCAAAACCGTGCAAGCAACTTTCATCGCACACGGCTCCTATGAGTTTTGGCCCCACGTGATGTTTAATCACTCTAGCCATTGACTACGTTCCTCACCAATTTTGGTTCCATCTGGGTTAGGTAATTTCCGCAGTCTTCCCCCATTTCCTTTACTTAGTACTTCCCTTCTTCGTCATGCAATCGAATGCGGTATTTAATACCCTTTCGGGTTACAAGGTTTATTCGCACATTTTCAAGTACTTTTCGTTCTCGCTCATTGTGGGCAATCGTTTCAGCTGTTACCAGTTTTCGTTTCGTTCCCACGTCCTATCCGTCGTTTTTGTTAGAGTTTGCTAATCTCCCTCCTTGGATACCATCCCAAGGTGGTTACCGACGTTTTTCGTCGTTCCAAATCCAGAATTGATTGAGTATTTAGGTTCCACCAATTTGCCTGCGTTTCCACACCCCAGGGATGCTCGTGTAGAAATGAAACCGAGCGGGTATTTCTTCTTGTTTGTCACTGCGTGCTGAGTCCTTCGGTCCCACCTATAGATAAGACACTTTTTACGGCGGTTCACTTACCACCCCGGCATTGATTAATGGCGGGGGCTTCCATTAACCTTGTACTCTCCTCCTTAGCGCCAGTGTGACCTTAGTCTCTGATTGCGCCCTGCTGCCAGCTTCACCCTCCGTTAGCAAAACGGTGGACCGCTTGAATTCACGGCCATGGTGTGGCCAGATAGAGATTCTGATTTCCCCCCGGCATTGATTAATGGCGGGGGCTGGACTTGAGGTTCCCCTCTCACCAGCAATCTGGATTTAGTTATCAAGGTACAGTACCTCTCACGAGGTCACCTGGTTTTCAGCTCCTTTCAGTGCTTAGATTATCCAGGAGCTACTAATACCAAGCAGAGGTTTATATGCCTTAATGCCTATTACTAGGCGGCTTTAGCCTCTAACGACTCGCCCCTCTATACTCTCCACTCTCCTGTTAGCAGACTCTTGAAGATGTCTTATATAGCTTGTCCATTGCTATATACAATTTATTAACCTTTCGGGCGTGCGCGCCCTCAAGGCGTTCCAGGCGCGCACGCCTGGAACGTTAACCCAGTCAAGTAAGCGGGATATTTTCTCTTAATATCGGTATTTGCATTCTGGGAAAAAATCTGGTCTTACTGATAATACAAATAAATTGTACGCCTTCACTACCATGAATAAAGACTACACAGATGTTATCACAAAAGTTTGTGAATTGTTGTTCCATGCCATTTGCTCCAGAGAATCAAATTTAGAGGATAAGGTACAGAGCTTAGACGGAGAAATTTTAAAACTATTACGCAAGATTGGCTTGCAGTTAATGTCGATGATTTTGAGCCACTTAAGTTCTCGGGTAACCAGAGATGACTCGGAAAAAGGATATAAAGTTCATCGTCGTCCACGAGTAAAATATCTCGTGCTATTTGGTCCCATAGAAGTAGAATCGCCCTATCTGTGGAACCGCGACAAAAAACAGGGAACTCGTCCGGTCAAAAACCAATTAGGCATTACTCATGGAGGGCGTTCTCTAGCGTTAGAAAAAGCTTTGATAGATTTAGGAATCTGTCAATCTTATTCACAAGCAGCTGAACAATTTAAACAACACTATGGGTGGAGTATTGATCGCTCGAGAATTAGACGCTCAGTAGTAAAAATAGCTCCTCAGGCACAGGAATATGTTTCCCAACGGCTAAAAAGTTCAAGGAAAGAATACAATATATCCCTTGATGTCAGGCCAGGAGCCGACAATATTTTGGTGGAGCTTGATGGTTGTCATATTCGTACTGGCATCTTCCAATCAGCTCAAACTCAACAGTTAACGAAAAAACGACAACTGCCGAAAAAAAAGCGAACAATAGAGTGGCGTGAAGTCAGAGTTGGTTTAGCTCGTCCACTTGAAAACAAAGAAAAACGTACCTTTGTGGCTTTAATGAGTAAGTATCCAGAGGTGGTCAATCTATTGGTAAGCGCAGCAATAGATCAAGGGATGTCACGGCGTTCTAATATCTATGCAGTGGCGGATGGTGGCAATGGGCTATACTCAGAACTCCAATCTCAATTTAAAAATTTGCAATTTATCTTAGATCGTTGCCATCTCAAACAACATCTTTATGAAACCGCTGAAGCTTTAGGGCTTGAGAGAAACAAAAAGCACAATTGGGTTAATAAATTGGTGCAAGCCAAACTTAAGCTAATTGATGGGGGAAAAGTACAACAACTGTTGCTCAATCTCAGGACATATTTGGGACGCGGTTCGGCTAACATCACCTCAAAAGGTTCAGCTCGTTTATCCCGTTTGTGTAATTATCTTCAACGGTTTTCCGATTGCGTTGATTACAACCGATTCATCGAGTTAGGTTTACCCATCGGTTCGGGAGAAATTGAAAGCGCTCATCGCTATATTCCTCAAAAAAGGTTAAAGATTCCCGGAGCTACTTGGCATCCTGATAATATTAATTCCATGTTAGGATTACTCATTCTACAAGCGAATAATTGGTGGGAGGATTTTTGGCAACAATTTACCGAAAGGGCTAAAATACCAGCTTAGTTTAAACTGCTCCTTCCAGTTAGAAGACGGCGATGGGACTTTTAAGAGTACACAAGAGCGCGGCGCAGCAGCTCGGAGCTTTCGGAACAGCAGTGTCCATGCCTTTTAACATCTTATACCTTTGTCTTGTGATACTTTGTTGTCGGAGCGGCTAAAATGGTAATAATTATCAATAGTTCCGGTCGCAATCAAATTTATTCTCTACTCTATCAACTGCTTTTGACCACACCCGATTGATTTAGAACGTAGGATAAAGGAAGGATAGGGGTTGACACCGGGTCCCGTTTCCCTTATAATAAAACTATATCGATAAGCGCGACTCGAAAGTTGCAGTAGGACGCCAAGGGCGGTTGCTTCGCAATAGTGGACGAAAGTCCCACGGGGAGTGTCTCTCCAGTTGTTTACCCTGAGCAAACTCACATTTACACAGACTAAATGGTATACTATGTCCATGAAAGCACGATACCGTTATCGGATGGACGAAATGGATGATAGATAATGAGAATTGGAACTCGATAGACTAGAGGGAGGGGCGCGCAGCGCGGTATTGTTATATCCCTTTAATACTCTAATATTTCGAATAATTGAATACAATGAATCAATTTTTAGGTAGAAAATGAAACGACCTATTGCGATAGACCTTTTTTCAGGGTGTGGAGGCATGTCTCTTGGACTGGAAGCTGCTGGTTTCGACATTGCAGCAGCTGTTGAGTTCGATGCTATTCATACACTTGTGCACCATTTTAACTTCCCTTACGGCGCAAATATTTGTAAAGACATCTCAAAATTGACTTCTGAAGAACTTCTTCAGTCTGTCGAAGCGAAAGGTTTTCCCTGTAATATTGATTTAATAGCAGGTGGTCCACCATGCCAAGGATTCTCTTACATAGGAAAAAGACAGCTTGATGATCCGCGAAATTCATTAGTGTTTGAATATCTTCGTATCATCAAAGAAATTAAGCCTAAATATTTCTTATTTGAAAATGTGCCTGGTATAGCTTCAGGAAAGCATAAAAAATTTGTAGAAGAATTGATTGTAGAGTTTGAAAACATAGGATATTCTATAGAAAAGCCTATTTCTATTCTTGACGCATCACTCTATGGTGCACCACAAAAAAGAAAAAGACTGATTATTGTTGGCTCAAGATTAGATGTTAAAAAAGCAGTTTACCCTGAGCAAACTCATATTGAACTTAAGCAAAAGCAACCATCAGCATTTGATGTAAAATTAAAACAGTTATCAGTATGTGCTGATGCAATAAGTGACCTTGTTGCTCATAAAGCATATACAGGTTGTGATCAAGGTATTGATTCATTACATCTCGACTATTCTGGGTTCCGAAAAAGTTATTCTTTAAAACCTAGTGGTGAATTTTCACTTTGTCACACTAGACAGGTTTCTAATATAGTTTATGGTCATATAGGCTCGAAACATACTAAAAAATCGATTAATCGATTTCAAAGCACTCCTCCTGGAACAGTAGAAAAGACAAGTAGATTTTTCAAGTTAGCTGATGATGGACAATGTAATACATTAAGAGCCGGTACCGCCAGCGACAAAGGTGCATACACGGCACCTAGACCAATACATTATTCTGTACCTAGGTGCATAACTGTTAGAGAGGCAGCTAGGTTACATACTTTTCCTGATTGGTTTCGTTTTCACAATACAATTTGGCATGGGTTCAGGGAGATTGGAAATGCAGTAATACCATTTCTTTCAAAATCTTTGGGAAGTCAAATAATTAAAGCAATGGATATTAATACTGACGATTTAGAAACCTACCTCTTAGAACCGGCAAACGAAGAGTTACTGAATTACAATATGGGGCAAGCATCAAAATATTGGGATATCCCTGATGACGTAATCCCTAAAAGAAAAAGACTAAACAAGGATGTGGCATGAGCAAATATGATGATGTAATTGAAAGAGTTTTCTTAAGAAATTACAGAGATGGAGCCATCAAGGTTGTTTTTGATAGAGATGAATTGGCCCAGGCATGTGATGATCTTGGGTTCGCACGAATTAAAAATTTAGGTGACATTCCTTACACATATAGATTTCGTAGAGAGCTTCCCAGCAGCATAAAAGAAAAATGTCCGAATAAATATGAGTGGATAATTATAGGGACTGGTATAGGTTCTTATGAATTTAGACTAGCATCCCCAGGAAAAATAGAGCCGACAAATAATAGACAAAAAATTAAAGTGCCTGATGCTACTCCTGAAATTGTAAAAATGTATGCCCCAGGAACTGATGAACAAGCACTACTCACTAAGGTTCGGTATAATCGTCTTGTAGATCTTTTTTTGGGATTAACGTGTTATTCGATTCAAAATCATCTTAGAACAACTATCCAGAATGTGGGACAAATTGAAATTGATGAAATATATCTTGGCATTAACAAAAAAGGTACTCATTTTGTAATACCTTGCCAAGCAAAATCACCTGGCGATAGATTCGGAATCGTTCAAGTTATGCAAGATATTGAGTTTTGCAAGGCTAGATATCCCAACGCAATCTGCAAACCAATTGCTTTACAGTTTTTGTCAGAAAATGATGTGGCAATTCTTGAGTTAGCGGTTGATAAAAGTAATGACATTTTTCATTTGTCAGTTGTTGATGAGCATCACTATAAGTTAGTTGGCAGAGATGGCATTATAGATGATGAAATTCGATTAATGTCTGAGTTTGATGAATAAAGATTGCTGCACTGGGAAAAATTACTCGCTCCACTCCTAATTTTCCGATGAGCAAGGCGTTATCTCAACAAACAATACTGGTTTCACCATTAGGACGATCGCTTGAACGAATGCGCGGCAGTCCCCTCCCTCAGCGCAGCGGGGTGGAAGAAAGCTCACAGCAGCCCTAGAGGCACAGAGATATGACTGATCCTGTTGCGGCTGTGCCGCTTGTTTGCAAATCCTCCGCGCCTCAGCGCCTCAGCGCGCCGGATAGCGCGGGAATTTCTGGGTGACGCCCCCTCAATTCCCAACTACGCTTATGAGAACCTTTTCTTGGTTTCATATTGACAACCTACACCTAAACTGCTAGAGTGAGGATATCTAATCAGCGCGACTCGTCCCTTCTGTATGCAAACTCGCCGAATAACCTACCGTTTATATCCAAGCGCCAAGAGCGAACGTAAATTGCACTGGGCGCGCAAGATGCATTGCGATCTGTATAACGCCGCTATGGCTAATCGTCGAACTCAATACCAGCGCTTCGGACATTCGGTGGATTATTTTGAGCAGCAGAACTCTTTACCTGCATTTAAAAAAGTTTGGCCAGAATACAAGGAGCTGGGTTCTCATACTCTGCGCAGCTTAAGTCATGTTGACTTGGGCTAGGGGGCAGACCCACCCCTACCCCCTCCCAGGAGGGGAACGCTCAGCGTAGGGCCCTAAGTAGTTCATGTAATCCCCATTTGTTATAATTTTTCTCTAAATATTCTATTTAAAGCCTGTTTGGCATATTCAGCTACATTTTCTTCCACACTATGTCGCCATTGAATCCACCCCTTTCAAAAGATGACCTTAATAACGCCTGCTGGCAAAACGTAGTTAACAGCAGTGAACGGAAGGATTGCTTCTTTTATGAGAGTGCTTTTCGGGAGAAATACCAGGAGGCAAAAAAAGCAGGAAATCTTAGAGATCAAGAGGTGTTTGCAATTCTGGCAGCAGTGACTAGTGATGCAATTGAGCCAGAATCAACTGAAGAGTTTTCTGCTGATATTTTAAAATACCTTACAGACGAACAACTGGACTTTCTGGCTGAAATTGCGCCTGAGATATCAGATCCTGAACTTCAAGCACGAGTAGCAGATATTTTATGGGTCGCGAAAAAGGACTATCGAATGACTCAGTTAGCAATTCCTGCTTACTTAGAATCAGCAAAAATTTTAGAAAGCCCTGACCAGCGGACTTATTTTTTGGATAGACAAAATCAATTGACTAATTGTTTTATCAGAATAGAGCGGGCGTTACAGTTGGCATGCGAAATTAACTGCCAAAATAATAAACAACTTGTCCTTAATCGTATAGAAGAAGTTCTTGATCACTTTCAAGGGAAAGATCTTCTAGGGCTATCTACAAGTTTAATGGAGCTATTGCAGAAGAATCGATTAGGAGATCCAGCAAAATATGCAACTCTTTCCGAAAAAGCAGCAAATCTAGCAGAAACACATTTTGAATGGCTCAGAGCAAGGGAACTTTGGCATATTAAAGCCAAATGGGAGAAAGATTCCACCAAAAAAGTTGCTGCTTCGATGTCAGCCGCCGAGACTTATGTTAAGGAAGCCAAGTCTGCTCTTGAAGGAACTCCACGAGCAGCGCACTTACTAATAGATGCTGTTAAAGCTTTTAGAAATATTGAAGACTCAGATGATAAAGCAAGAGCCGAGGAGGTTCATAAACTTCTTCTTCAGTACCAGAAAAAAATTCCCAAGGTAATGATGACCATTTTTCAAGAAGTAGACATTAGCGAGTTCGTAGTTAAAGGAAAAAATTTTCAAGAAGCGCTCTTTTCTTTGGCTCGTTTAGTTACTCCTACTGACATCTCTCAATTGAGGCAGCAAGTACAACAACAGGCTCGTGATTCTGTGTTGTCTGATCTTTTTTCTACTGACATGGTGAATGAGATGGGAAAATTTGTGGATCGTCAACCTGGTTCTATTCTATCCAGCAACCCTAAAGAAGCGGAAGCGGCAACTCATTCTGAAATGTGTCGTCAAGCCATTGACGATTATAAGCTAAAAGCTCAAGCAGATATTGAGCCTGCTAGATATAAAATCAATTTGGAGTATAATGTGGAGCTTAACGATATTCTCGCAATTGTTTCCCATCGTCCGTTTGTTCCGCCTGGGCGTGAGTATCTCTATGCAAAGGGATTATATGCAGGACTGACTGGAGATTTTCTCACATCCACGCATATCCTAATCCCCCAAATCGAAAATTCTGTCCGTGACATAATGTCGCAGCGAGGCATCATTACTTCCGGATTAGACGACAGAGGAATTCAGAACGAACATAATCTAAACTCTACTCTTTACCGCTCAGAGATAACTTCTATTTTTGACAAAAATACGCTCTTTGACTTGAAATGTTTACTCGTTGAACGTGCTGACAGTAACTTAAGAAACCGCATGGCGCATGGTCTAATTAATGATGGTGGATTTATGAGTGGGGTGATGGTATACACTTGGTGGCTTACATTAAGGCTTTGTTGCTTATTTATCTTGATACACCAGCAGTGAGTTGAGCAATCTGATAATCATTTCAGCGATTTTTTACATATTTAGTTGCTAGCTAATTAAAAGGATAATCATTCTTACGATGACTTTCAAGTTGAAACAGATTGGTATTCCCGTAAGGAATTAGTCTTTAATAAGGTGCTTGCCTATTTTCAAATTTACATGAAGTAATTTGGCTTCATTCTTTTATAGTAATTTTGTAGAGACATCCATCCTCGGCCAAGACGATAGCATTGTCTACCCAGTCTGCCCATTGCCATTTTGGTTTAGTCAATACATCCCCATTCTCGTTGAATAGTTCATGTTCGTCCCAATAGCATCCTTTTCCAGGGGGAGAATTAAGTTGCTCATGGCAAATCTTTGTAATTTTCCAGCCATGAGTTAACTTTTTTTCTAAAATAGTTTCTGAATTATCATTTTTATCTTTTTTATTTCTATGCTTTAAATTCCATCCATCTCGCTGAAGCCGATTGTAATATACATTCAGGCATTCTCCATTATAATAATTTGGGGGTTGATAGGATTTATTTCTAGTAATTTTATTGGAGGTAAAAAGCGAATAATGACCATATCCATCATTTAACCAATAGTTTTGATCATCGAGAAATAAATCTCCACCATGCCAACAATCACCCTTTGCTAATAACTCAATGGCTTTTAACCAAGGGACTCTGGCGATCGCTGTCCACGAACCTTTGGCTTCAGATTGCCACTTGCCATTCATTGCAAAATAAATCCAATACTTTCCAGAAGGAGAAATATCCGATCTTCTTTCATAAATTCTTCCCTTTAGCCATTGACTTACAGTAAATTTATTCTTAATGCGATCCCAATTCAAAATACAGACTTGCTTGGAAGGACCACGGCGAATAACAATTCCATTGTTACTGTTTCTTGGAATTAATAGATGAAGTCTAGCTGGAAAAGATTGTGTGGAGTCTACGGGGTTCATCAAGTTGCTTTCATAGAGAGCATTTTGATTTTACCATCGCTGTCGCTTGCGTCCTAAATTAGGTTTTGCTTGCTCAGGAGTGGGAGTGTCAAATGTTTTTCTGACAAAAGCTTCAGCAACATGGCGATCAGTTATTTCTCCATCCAAGGTTGCTCGCCACAGTTGGGCCAAAATGTCTTTGTAGGCAGGTCCGGGTGGATAACCCATTTTTTGCAAATCTTTGCCATTTAAAGGTGCTGCCATCTTGGACCAGTGGTTGACATACTGCCAAATGGTGCGTCTCGTACTTTTTACACTTCTGGCGGCTACTAAGATTAAAGTGGGTAATTTATACTGGCGCAGGAAAGTAGCCATTTCACTGTTCAGTTTACAATTCGGCAGGGTTTCCCTAATTTCCCTTTCCACTGACTCTAATTGTTGCAGCCGCTCTATACTATCTTTGGGTAACTGGAGATTCTCTGCTACTTTACCTCGGTAGGTAGAAGCGAGAGCGGCAATTAACACTTCTAATCTCATTAACCAGTGTGGTAGATTCTTGTCAGGATCGATCCAGCACAACCAACGGGAAATACAGCGTATTCGCCACCACAATTTTTGGTCTAATACTAAGGTGGGGTGGAGACAGCAGAGGGCTTTGAGGGAAGCAAGTAAGCTTACCGCCTCTTTCCAATAAGGAGCTTGGAGAATATATTGCAATTCCGTTCTCAGTCTGGTAGTGAGTGCTGGTGCGACTTGGGAGTATCTTTCGTAAACTCCGCTGGATATGGCATTATGAATATAAGCTTCTGTTTCCGATTCAATATTCATTTCCAGGCGCACGGCAAAGCGCACGGCGCGATAAATACGGGTGGGATCTTCGATAAAGCTGTTGGGGTGAAGAACTCTAATTTGCCGCGATCGCAAGTCCATTAACCCGCCAAAGAAATCCAGCAATTCTCCGGAGCGGGGAGATGTTAGTCTCAAAGCGAGAGCATTAATAGTAAAGTCTCGGCGATAAAGGTCTTGACGAATAGAACTTGCTTCTACTTCTGGGTTAGCTGCTGGATAAGGATAGAATTCTGTTCGCGCAGTAGCAATATCCACCCACAAAGAGCCGAAGTCCGGATCTTTATGCCACAACAGGGCAGCAGTTTGAAAAGCACCGTGGACTGAAAGACGGGCGTTGGGATAAACTTGTTGCAGTTGTTGGGCTAATTCAACCCCAGCACCCTCGTCTTCACCATTGTGAAAGCCATCTACCACTAAGTCAATGTCTTGCAACAATAAGGTTTCCTCCTCTTCAGCCAGGAGCAAATCTCGAACTGCACCACCAACGAGATAAAGATGGCAACCTTGTTTTTGAGCTAAATCTGATGCTAATTCTAATAACTGCCAGAGGTTTGGATCAAGGCGATCTTGAATTAAAGGTAATAGACAAGCGCTTCTTAGTTCTTTGTCTTCTTCTTTTCCCTTCTCAATGCTCTCCCTTCTTTCCTGATACAGTTCCCTTAAAATATCGGTACGGGTAACAATACCTACTAATTGCCCGGAATCTAAAACTGGCAGCCTACCCACATCGTAAGTTATCATCAGAGATTCTATTTCCCCCAGAGGGGTTTGAGGAGTAATAGTTTTCAAATTTCTGCTCATATAACCTTTTACAGGAGCGTGACTAAAACCATGGTGCAGGGCTAAATCTAAATCTCGCCGGGAAATAATCCCCACCAACTTTCCTTCTTTATCTACGATGGAAACACCAGAATGACCGTAACGAAAGAGAATGCGTTCAGCTTGCTCAATGGTAGTTTCTGGCAAAATTGTCCGCACTGGGGAGGACATTAAATCCTTAGCAGTGGGAGGGTGGGGAATTTGTTCTTTTAGTGCAGCTAGTAATTGATGGAGGATAGCGTCTGGATCTGCTGTTTTCATGCTGACAGCAGCAGCGCTAGGGTGTCCACCCCCTCCCCATGGGGCGAAAAGTGAGTGAAGATTAGTTCCTTCAATAGAGGAGCGCCCGATAACGGTAAATTTCTTTTCCTTTTTACCTTTTACTCTATATTGGTGTCCCAAAAGCAAGGCATCGCTTTGGGTTAAATCTATCAGCCTTCCTGCTAAACTGGATAATCCAGGAACGAAATCATCAGTGGTAAGCATTACAGCAGCAACAGTACAGCCTCTCACCGTCTCTTTATGAAGGTTTTCCACAGCATTGGTTAATAATTGCTGTAATTGAGGGGATAATCCAGGGTGAACGTATTCAGGGATAGTCTTTAAGTTAGCAGATTGCTCCATAAGCCAAGCTAAAGCGTGAGCGTCTCGCGGGGTTGTTTGCTCATAGGTTAAAGAACCTGTGTCTACGTGTATTCCCAGCGCCATTACTGTTGCTTCAGCAGCAGTTAGTTGGATATTTTCTTGTCGCAGCAACTCCACAATTAAAGTAGTAGTTGCCCCTACTGCTTCAATTTGACTATAAGTAGCTTTAATATTCGAGTCTATGTCCCTATGGTGGTCGTAAACTTGAATTTCTGTTATGGTGGGTAAATCGAGCCAGTTAGCGCACTTACCCAAACGATGGCGCTGTTGGGTATCTACCACTGTGAGGCGGCGAATTTGGGATGGGTTGACGCTGCGAGTTTCAATCAGGGTAAACTCATTGCGATATAAAGCCAAAAAATCCCCCACTGTGGGGTGCGCGCCCCCTGTAAGTAAGATTCGTGAGCCAACAGAGAGTCTCGTTAACCCCACCGCTGCACCCAGAGCGTCAAAATCCGCCGTTTGATGGCACAAAATTAAATCCATATATAGCAAGTACCTTGACAAGTACCTTGACAGTTACCAGTTATGAGGTAACAGGTAATATGCAAATGAATTGCTGATCGATGAGAATTATAACATTTCTCGCAAACTATATCCAACTCACTTTAGTGTCTCAATCGTCTTGGCGGTTTCTATAGCGTGGAGTGTGGGTGTAGGGAAGCAGATTGGCAAAGGCTATGTAAAGGTTTGAGTAACAGTTAATTTTAAAAATCTGTAAATACACCGAGGGTAACTGCTATAACAAAAATTTACATTAAAATACTTGACATGAGGGGGGTGAAAAAGCTAAAATAAGAACTATGAGAGAATTCATGAAAATTCCAAACATGACTCTCCTACAAAAAATATATTGAATAAATATGATGTTAACACTTCTACCTCGATTTGAAACCTTTGAAGAGTATATGTCATATGATGACAATTCAGAAAAACTCTATGAACTATTTAATGGAGAATTGATTGAAGTGCCACCAGAATCAGGTTGGAATGTTGAAATTGCTAATTTTCTGTTGCTTAAGTTTGCCCTGGTTGTAGGTTATCGGAGAGTGCGGGGACATGGACTAGAATTAGAAGTCAGAGGCGAACCTAAAAATCGCTATCCCGATCTAACCATTATCGGAGCAGAACATATTCAACAATTATCAAAACGCAACACTATTCGCCTTTCTATGGCACCGCCTCTATTAGTGGTTGAAATAGTTAGTCCCGGAGAAATACAAAGAGATAGAGACTACATCGCCAAAAGACTACAATACCAAGATTGTGGTATACCTGAATACTGGATTGTTGAGCCAAAAACTCAATCTATCCTAGTGTTAGAACTTAAGGGAGATACATATATAGAAGTGGGAAACTTTGCTGGTGATGATTTAGTTGTATCTCCTCAATTTAAAGCAGATCTCAATTTCAAAGTTGCTGAAGTTTTTGGGATGACAGAATAAGTTGTGATCACGTAGGTTGGGTTTCGTCTCACAACCCAACAGAACTAACCAAACCAGGAAATTATTCTTAGTGTGTTCGTAACTCACCGCCCTCTCCTATTCGCCTAGGGTGCTCCTTTCTCCAATTTTAAAAGATGAAAGCCCATAGCTTGGATACAATTCTAGAACTTGCCAACTTGCTCTGGTAGTATTGTGGGAACGGAGCGATCTGTGGTAACAGATCTGGCGGGCGGGGCGCCCTATCTCCCCATCCCGACAAACTAACTGGTTTAGGCAAAATCAGTTAGACTTTTACTTCATTATTAATGGTTATTGTGAGCTATGGTCTGCCAAACCTCATCATCACAACTTCATTGGCGCGATTTGATAACATGTTCCGACGAGGAGTTAGCTCGGTGTGACATCGCTGCCCTGAATTTAGCTTGTGCCATCGGACTGCCAGGAACCGAAAATCTTAACGTTCAAGATTGTCTGAAAATCCTAGATCGATGGGCTGAACGAATTCATGAAGTAACCGAGCGTTGTCCGTGGTTTCAAGATAACTCGGAAAAATATGACTACTCCTTCAACCTATTCCGAATCCATGTGATGTTTTCTATGCTGTCGGTGCATTATGGTTTTCACTATAATGCAGCTCGTATTGAAAGCGACGAAACAAAAGAAGCTTGCAATAGATCCGAAGAGCTTTTCATTCCCCAACGACAGGCAACTGTTAGCAGTTACCGAGTTATCAAAGTTTATCCCCATGATCCCCAAGCCTTTACCCAAGGTTTAGTTTATCACCATGGGGTTCTCTATGAAGGCACGGGGTTGCGGGGTAAGTCTGAGTTGCGTCGAGTGGAGTTAGCTACCGGGAAAGTTCTCCAAACCCACAGCTTAAACCCCTCCCACTTCGGGGAAGGTATTACTCTTTGGCAGGATAAAATTATCCAACTGACTTGGACTTCCAGAGTAGGTTTCGTTTATAATCAAGATAGTTTCCAGGTGTTGGGTAGCTTTACCTATCCTACAGAAGGCTGGGGCATAACATCTGACGGTGAACAGTTGATTATGAGCGACGGGAGTGATACCCTTTACTTTTTAGACCCCGAAACCCTGACAGAAACTGGCAGAGTCAAAGTGAGAGATCGGGGTACTCCTATAGTGAGATTAAATGAATTAGAATATATTAATGGGGAAATATTCGCCAATATTTGGCAAACAGATTTAATTGTCCGCATTTCTCCTGAAACTGGACAGGTCTTGGGTTGGATTGACCTGGCAGGACTATTGGATCGCGAAAAAGTCCTCGACTCAGGACACACACCAGACGTACTCAACGGGATCGCCTATGATAAGGTAGGAGATCGGCTTTTTGTCACCGGCAAATTATGGCCTCAATTATTTGAGATTGAACTTATTCTGCAAAAATAACTGTTTAATTACCAGAGGAGTTGTAACGGAACCGTTCCCAGAGGAAAGGAAGAGCTATTACCAGCAGTTTAAGTTCCCAAGGAACGAAAATCAAGGTTAAGAGGAAAGCCAGAACAGCTGTACATGCTGTTACTATTTTAACAACTTCTTCTTTTGTGTTGAGGCTGACGCAAGTTGCTACAGAAGCAACCCCTAGAGAGATTATAGAAGACACAAGCATCACGGAATATCCTCATTTTTAGATGCAGTGCGTTCCTTCGGTCTGTTGAACCTACTTCCGTCCCTCCACTGTAAAATCAAGGTGGGGAGATGAACGATTTTTGTTACATTTCTTATTGTACAGGCTCCAATCCAGAATTGTCAACATGAAGTCAAAATTCCATGACATTTTCCTGTAGGGTGCGCCTCAGCTTTTGGGAGGCGAACATGTTCGTTTCCAGTGTAGCGATCGCCCTCATTACCGTAGAAACCCAATATGGATTGGTGCTGTTGGGCTGACTGCCTCAACCCAACCTACAGTTGCTACTCTATCATATTATAGATTGGTAGGTGGGCAATGCCTACAGGAAAACTACCCTTTAGATAAAAAGATGAAGGAAAAGTTGGTTAATTGGTTAAATCGATTATTGGTTATAAATGTATTCTTAGTGTTGTTTGCCTTTTTTTGGTTTGTTGTTTCTCTAGTGGGGCGCTCCTTTAATCTGCCTCTTGGGTTCGATTTGTGGTATAAACTTTGGGAACCGGTCTTTACTCCCGCCATCGGTATTTTGATGTTGGGGGCAATTTTGAGTTGGTTAATTAGGAAAATTGCCCAGAAATTAGATTCTAATTGAGTAGTTGAGTCATTTTTTCTTCAATAACTTGTTTCTGCTCTTTATCATAGCCCCAACGGTGTAAAAATGTGCTATAATTTCCTTGGTTTGTGGCTGCACTTTCTCTCATTTGGGTTAATTTAGTAGTAATTTGCTCCAGTTCCAGTAATTGAATTAATTGAGTAGTACGTTGTATTACATCAAGGGAGCTTTGAGCCATTTGCTCATTATTTTGGCGCCTATGAGTAATAGTCATGGCAGTGGACATGGCTAGATTTTTCACCAATAATTCACTCACTATCTCTGGAGAGGACTTTAATGCTATAATAACATAAGGTGGATGGTTATCTGGGAGATTTTCTTGGGTGAGGTAGGTAACAAAAAAGCCTCGAGCGCCATTTTCCGTTGCCACTAAATCTCGGATACCTCTTGCTATTTCCTCTTCCTGTAGGTTATCATCTCTAAATAGAGATTGAGTGTAGGCGATCGCCTCCTCAAAACTAATCTTATCCTTATTCATCAGCGTTTATCTGCGGACGCCAAGGGCGGTTGCTTCGCAATTATCTGCGGTTACTAATATGTATAGCACAATTTCCATTCGCGGTGCAAGACAGCACAACCTGAAAAACCTAAACCTGGAACTGCCCCGCAACAAATTGATTGTCTTTACTGGAGTATCCGGTTCCGGGAAGTCCTCCCTTGCTTTCGATACCATTTTCGCCGAAGGACAAAGACGCTACGTAGAGTCCCTGAGTGCTTACGCGCGGCAATTTTTGGGACAATTAACTAAACCAGAGGTAGACAGTATTGAAGGACTTAGCCCTGCTATTTCTATCGACCAAAAGTCTCGAAGTCATAACCCTCGTTCCACTGTGGGAACAGTGACGGAAATATACGATTATCTTCGGTTATTATATGGGAGAGCGGGAGAACCTCTTTGTCCCACCTGTGGACGTTCTATTGCTCCTCAAACTATTGACCAAATGTGTGATCAGGTCATGAAACTCCCTGAGGGGACTAAATTTCAGCTCCTAGCTCCTGTAGTGCGGGGAAAAAAGGGGACTCATAAGCAACTCCTCTCTAGTTTAGCAAGTCAGGGGTTTGTGCGGGTAAGAGTTAACGGGGAAATTAGGGAATTAACTGATAAGATTGAATTAAAGAAGAACCAGACTCATAATCTTGAGATAGTAGTAGATCGGTTAATTAAAAAGGAGGGGATCCAAGAACGTCTGACAGACTCTCTCTCTACCTGTTTGGCTGTTGGGGAAGGACTTGTTATAGTTAAACTGCCTGAAGAAGAAATTATTTTGTCGGCCAACTTTGCCTGTCCCGAACACGGAGCAGTTTTGGAGGAACTCTCACCCCGTTTATTCTCCTTTAACTCCCCCTATGGTGCTTGTTCTCACTGTCATGGTTTGGGTTATTTATCGGCTTTTTCTCCAGAGTTAATTATCCCGGATCCCACCAAACCCCTAGAGGAAGTTGTGGTACCTTGGGCAAAACCTAGTCTCCGTTATAACTCCTTCCTTTATACCCTGAAGAAAGAGTATCACCTGGACATGAAAACTCCTTGGAATGAACTTCCCCAGGAGTTACAAGATACCCTCCTCTATGATATGATTATACCTAGTTTCCAGAAGCAGTATGAAGAAACTAATTCGGAAGCAGTAAAACAGCGGTTGGAAACCTATCGGGTTCCGAGAACCTGTTCTGTTTGTCAGGGAAAAAGGCTGAAACCGGAAGTTCTTTCCGTAAAACTGGGACAATATTATCTGAACGATTTAACAGAAGTATCTATTCAAGAATGTCTCGCTAAAATTAATCACTTGCAACTTACCCAGCGTCAAGCTACAATTGGAAAGTTAGCTCTGAAGGAAATAAGAGCACGATTACAGTTCTTATTAGACGTAGGTTTAGACTATCTTACCCTCGATCGCCCTGCCATGACCCTTTCCGGAGGAGAAGCCCAGCGGATCCGTCTGGCCACCCAAATTGGTTCTGGGTTAACAGGAGTATTATACGTCTTAGACGAACCCAGTATAGGTTTACACCAAAGAGATAATCGTCGTTTATTACTCACTCTCCAAAAATTGCGAGACTTAGGCAATACCTTAATAGTAGTGGAACACGACGAAGAAACCATTCGCACAGCAGACCATATTGTGGATATTGGTCCGAAAGCAGGAATACAGGGGGGAGAAATCGTAGCTCAAGGGAACCTAGAAGCATTATTACACAGTGAAAAATCCCTCACAGCAGCCTATTTATCGGGAAGGAAAAAAATTCCGGTTCCCCAAGAACGACGTCCGGGAAACGGGAAGTTGTTGGTCCTCAAGAAATGTCACCAGAATAACCTAAAACATCTGGATGTGCAAATCCCCTTGGGAAAGTTGGTAACTATTACAGGAGTGTCTGGTTCCGGGAAATCTACCTTAATGGAATTATTACATGGGGCCCTCCAACACCACCTAAGGGGTACGGTTCCCTTTCCCAAAGGTTTGGGAGCTATTCAGGGGTTAGAAGCAATAGATAAGGTAATTGTCATTGATCAATCCCCTATCGGAAAAACCCCTCGTTCCAACGCCGCTACCTATACAGGAACCTTCGACATTATTCGCCAACTCTTTGCCCTCACTATGGAAGCAAAAGCACGGGGTTACCAACAGGGACGCTTTTCCTTTAACGTAAAAGGAGGACGATGTGAAGCTTGTGGGGGACAGGGAGTTAATATCATTACCATGAACTTCCTCCCAGACGTTTACGTTCAGTGTGACGTCTGTAAGGGAGCGCGGTATAATCGGGAAACCCTACAAGTGCAGTATAAGGGTTATAATATTACCCAAATTCTCAATTTAACCGTTACGGAAGCCTTAGAAGTATTTACAAATGTCCCCAAAGCAGCAAAAAGACTGCAAACCTTAGTAGACGTAGGGTTAGGATACCTAAAATTGGGACAACCAGCTCCTACCTTATCAGGAGGGGAAGCACAAAGGGTGAAATTAGCCACAGAATTAAGTCGTCGTCCCACGGGGAAAACCCTCTATTTAATCGACGAACCCACCACTGGGTTATCCTTTTACGACGTCCACCAACTCTTAAACGTACTGCAAAGGTTAGTGGATAAGGGCAATTCCATGGTAGTTATCGAGCATAATTTAGATATAATTCGAGGAGCAGACTGGATCATTGATTTGGGACCGGAAGGGGGAGATAAAGGAGGGGAAATCATCGCTGTGGGAACCCCGGAAGAATTACCAAATAATCTCCGTTCCTATACAGGACAATACTTGTAGGAGTGCCCAGGTTTCCCGCCCCCCAAAATCAACCACCCTTATTCCTATTCCTCCCCTTCCGGAGATGTTCCAACCCTTTCAGCCCCGCAAACAGAGCGATTCCCACCACAGTGACAACTCCGTTATTGAAGCCGAAAGGAACAGCAATGGCCACATGAAATCTACTTCCAACAATATCTGATATAAATTCGTCGTTAATTCTATTGATTGTGCCAACATCCAGCGTTAGGGACGAAATCGGACCGTCAAATCTAAGAATTCCCTCTTCCCTTCCACTACCGCCTACTCTAAATCTGAAATCTAGAAGGTTCTCATTCAAGCGGGCTTGGTTAACCGATTCAAAACCGCTCACAATTGTAAAGGGTTTGTCAAATCGATAAACTATTTCAACCCCCTCCGCACCTGCGTTGAATATGTTTAGAAAGTGAAGGTGGAAATCATAAATTGGTTGGTCAAATGTCAACCTGAAATCATCACGAGGTCTTAGTATAGGGGTGTCGTCATCTCCAGAAAAATCCTCATCCTCGGGCAGAGAAAGTAACCTGTAAAGTGTCCATTCAGTTTCCTAACTTGAATAGTTGATGGTATGGCTTCCTGCTGTTAAGGAAAACATATCTCCAAAAACGTCGTCTGGTAGATCTATAAAACGAGCATAAGTCAAGTCACTTATTGCTTGTGCTGGAGAAGTAAGAGCAAGGGAAAAAATTAATCCCAAGAGGCAATTTACTTTATTCATAGTAATTTTTTTTTGTTCGTGAATATAGTGCACAGTGTAGCATTATGTAACAATAACGCAGCTCTAGAGAGCATCCCAATAACATTATATACGTATAATAACCCGAAATCCCATGTTAGGATATAGGAATGTCAAACAATAAACAACCCAACCAATGGTAGAATTTCGTCAACTGCTCCTATCCAGTGCAGGAGCAATCCTCATCCTAGCATCCCCAAACCCAGCCAAAGCTCAATCCACCATAGCAGAATTATTGGGAGAAACCTCCCAACCACAAAGCCAAAATACCATTAGAGCAACCCCCGAAAATCTGACCCCCAACCCCAACCCCTTACTCTTCCCCACCGAACCAGAGGAAGTCCAAACCAGCCAAACCCAAGCAATTACCCTCAAAGAAGCCATCGAAATAGGATTGCGCCAGAATCGGGACTTAGAACTAGCCAAACTGAACCTGGATCGCTCTCGGGAAGTATTAGCCCAAGCTCTCAGCGCCAGATATCCCACCCTCACCACCCAATTCAACTTCAACCGAGCCGATTCCGCTGCCCAAGAAAGAGCTTTAGCTATATCGCAATTTCTCATAGATCCAGACAGCGTTAACACCCAAATAACTGGAAACCTGCGCTTAAATTATAACATCTACACAGGAGGCAGCCGCAGCGCCCAAATTAGAGCTTCCCAAGCACAAGTCCGAGTCAACCTCTTAGACGTAGAAAGACTTACGGAACAAACCACCTTAGACATTTCCACAGACTACTACAACTTGCAAAATGCTAGCGCTCAGGTAGGTATCGAACTAGCAGCCGTAGAAGAAGCACAGCTCAGTTTGCGGGACGCGGAATTACTAGAAAGAGCAGGCTTAGGTACCAAATTCGACGTCTTGCGTGCTCAAGTAGATCTAGCCAATGCCCAACAAAGACTCACTCTGGCCCGAGGAAACGAAAGGACAGCCCAAAGACAACTGGTAGAAAGGTTGAGTTTAGGACAACAAGTCGATCTAACTACCGCCGACTCCATTCAAGTAGCTGGAGAGTGGAACCGCTCCCTAGAAGAGACAATTATCCTCGCTTACAAAAATCGAGCAGAACTGGAGCAATTTTTGTTACAGAGGAAAATTGACGAAGAACAGCAGAAAGTTCAACTAGCAGCAATCAGACCTCAAATTAGTGTATTTGCCCAATACGATGTTTTGGAGCAATTAGCTGATAATGTGAGTCCTACCGACGGCTTAACTATAGGAGCTCAGATACAATGGACCTTATTTGATGGAGGAGCAGCACGAGCTGGGAGAAATCAGGAAAGAGTTGATGTAGCCATCGCCGAAACCCAGTTTGCTAACCAGCGCAATGAAATTCGTTTCGAGGTGGAACAAGCTTATTTCAACTTAGACGCCAACAGGAAGAACATCGACACTGCTAAAATAGCGGTGGAATTAGCCCTAGAAAGTCTGCGACTAGCTCGTTTGCGCTTTCAAGCTGGTGTAGGAACCCAAACAGATGTAATTGAAGCCCAGACGGAACTGACTACGGCTCGCGGTAACCTCCTCACCTCCATTATCAACTACAATCAAGGACTGGCAGCTCTCCAACGAGCAGTAAGCAACCTACCAGACAATAGGCTATTCGACCAATACAGATGAGCATATTTCTTCCATTACCTGAAATTAGTAATAAATACTTATTACTAAAATCTTGGAAATATAGCGTAAACCTTGCTAATAAAATAAAACAAGGAGCGTTACTTGTTAAGTAATTGTATTGGGAGAGAGCCACCGGAACTGGATTATTTCCGATTATGCATTAGTTAGCAATTATTAATCTTAACTTAACTAAAATCTATTAGTAAATGGCTAACATCACTTTCGTCAAAGAAGATAAAGTAGTATTTGCTGCTGATGGTGCTAATTTGAGGGAGAAAGCGGTACAGAATGGGGTAGATCTGTACACCTTCAGAGGAAAACTGACTAATTGCGGCGGGTACGGTCAATGCGGTACTTGTATTGTGGAGATTGTGGCAGGAATGGAAAATCTTTCCCAACCTACTCCCTTTGAAGAGCGAAAATTAAAGAGAAAACCAGATAATTACCGCTTAGCGTGCCAAACCTTAGTCAATGGAGCAGTCACAGTCAAGACGAAACCATGATATCTTCATTATAAAATAACCTTACAGGGAGGCTGTTCTTTAATGCAAGTTAACGATCTGGGATTTATTGCTAGCATTCTTTTCGTGCTAGTCCCCACTGTTTTTCTGCTGATTCTCTATATTCAAACCGGAAATCAGCAAAGCGAGTAATTGCTTGTAGGGGCGTAAACCTTGCGCCCCTCAACTACAACAGTTACCGATCAGTCCGGGCTAACAAAACTGGACAGGGAGAGTTAACTCGGACGTAGTCAGACAGGGAAGTTCCCAACAATCGATCCAGATCCGGTAAGCTTCTGGCAATGGAAGGACGGCGTTCTGGAGAACCGATCAATAATAAATCAATATTATACTCCGATGCCAAATTACAGATTTCTGCCGCAGGACGTCCCCCAGTGACAATGGAGCGGCATTTAACCCCTTGCCTTTTCGCCTGAGCAGCAGCAGGAGCTAAGATAGGATTGTTGTCGATTTCGCTCCGAGACAGGGGCAGTAATTCTGGTTTTAGATCCGGGTTAACCCGACTCAGCACCAGTTCCCCTTCTGGATAACCTCGCAGCAAATAAATAGCTAATTCTAAAGCATATTGGGCAGCCGGGGATTTATCCATAGCCACCATGATCCGCTTTATTTTTTTGACGTAATTATCGTCCTTAACCAACAACATAGGGCGGTTTGTTAGTTGAAAGACATATTGACTGACAGAATTTCCCAGGATCGCTTCCAAACGCTTCAATCCTCTCGAACCCATAATAATCAAGTCCGCATCTATTTCTGCCGCTACCTGACGTACAGTATCTTTCGGTTCTCCTTGACGCAGCATAGTAGTCACCCGATGGGTGTCCAAGTCTAATTTCTCAATCAGCCCTGCCAACATTTTGCCCCCTTCTTCCCACTTAGTCGCTACTGCATCGGCGCTAATTTGCTCAGAGACAACATGCAAAATAGTAATACTAGCGCTTTGGATAACAGGCAAATCCATCAGCACCTGGAACATTTCTTGGGAATTACCGACTCCAGCATCGGCATATAAAATCTTCTTGAGCATATTGCAATCAGTGTTTTATCGTTTTCCTTAAAGATACTGCCCAAAGCAACTGCTAAATTTAACGACTTATTACAAATTTATAGCGCTACGCACGCTCGTCTAGAGTAGGGGCACCGCCTTGCCTACACACAAGGTTTTCAACAATTTTGGGTTATTTTATAACATAACATACACAAAGTAAATACAAAAGCATTCATAACTAATAACTGGTGTCAACCCCTTTTTCCCGTGACCGGCGGTGCTGGAGTACCCCCCAGGGTGTTGATACTGCGAATGCCGAACAAATTGGGTTGCCGCAGCTGTTGGACAAATTCTGCATGACCTGGTGCCATCGGCAAATCCCGATATATGTCCAGTCCAATGGCTTTTGGTCTATAGGACTGCAATCTACTCAAAACTTGGGCATAAACCCGGTCAGAAAATGGCCATCGCCATGAAATTAGCCCTGTTCAGACTGGACAAAAAACTGCGAAACTGCTGCCCCAGCTTACCCAGCATTAATCTTCTCCTCCAATGCAGGCATCAAAAGCAATAAATCTTCAATAATATTTACAATTGTTACAAACCTCACCCTAACAAACATTCTACCTCAATATGAGAAGCAAATCCTACAACCTTCAAGACTGGCAAAAAGGCCATCAATCCCAACCAAACGAATATGACTATTGGGTCGAAGATATAGAAGGAGATATTCCCAAGGAACTCAAAGGAACCCTCTTTCGCAACGGACCTGGTTTACTAGATATTCACGGTACTCCTATTCGTCATCCTTTTGATGGAGATGGTATGGTATGTGCAATATCTTTTAAGGAGGGGAAAGTCCATTTCCGTAACCGCTTCGTCCGCACCAAAGGATTTGTGGAAGAAAAGTCCGCAGGAAAAATGCTCTATCGCGGTGTCTTCGGTACCCAAAAACCAGGAGGCTGGCTGAAAAATGCTTTTGACTTGCGGCTCAAAAACATTGCCAATACTAATATTATTTACTGGGGTGGCAAATTACTAGCCCTCTGGGAAGCAGCAGAACCCTACCGCTTAGATCCCCAGAATCTGGAAACTATCGGAATAGATTACCTGGACGATGTTTTAAAACCGGGAGATGCTTTTGCAGCCCATCCCTGGGTGGATCCTAGCTGTATTATGGATGGAGGAGCCCCCAGTTTGGTCAATTTCTCCATTAAACCCTCCCTTTCCAGCAAGATTACCATTTATGAATTTAATCCTAATGGTCAGCTAAAACGCCGTCACAGCCATAATATTCCCGGTTTTGCTTTTATCCACGATTTTGCCATCACCCCCAACTATTGCATTTTCTTTCAAAATCCGGTGCGATTTAATCCCCTACCTTTCGTTTTTGGATTGCGTGGTGCCGGGGAATGCGTCCAGTTTCAGCCCAATCGACCAACCCGTGTTGTAGTCATTCCCCGTACCCCAGAGTTAAAAGATGATAGAATGAAAATACTGGAGGTAGAGTCTGGCTTTATATTTCACCATGGAAATGCATTTGAAACCTCAGAGAACGAAATTTGCGTTGATTCAATTTGCTATCAGTCTTTATATCAGATTAAATCAGACTCCTCTTATAAAGAGGTAGATTTTGACGCTTTAGCACCAGGACAGTTGTGGCGATTTACCCTCAATTTAGCTAGTTCTACCGTAAAAAAGAAAATGTTAGATTCTCGCTCTTGTGATTTTCCCACAGTTAATCCCGATAAAGTAGGGCGCCCCTACCGTTATTTGTTTATCGGCGCCGCTCACCATCCCACTGATAATGCACCCCTCCAAGCCATTGGGAAACTAGACTTAGAAAGTGAAGAGCGTCAACTTTACTCTTTTGCTCCCCAAGGCTATGTTGGCGAACCTATTTTCGTTCCTCACCCCCATGCTAAGAAGGAAGATGAGGGTTGGTTGTTGACCCTGGTTTACGACGCTTTGCATCATCGCTCGGATATAGTTATTTTAGACCCTCAAGATTTGAATCAAAGCCCTATTTCCCGTATCCATCTCAAACATCACATTCCTTACGGTTTACACGGTAGCTGGACTTCGTCATGCTTTGTATGATACTAGGTCCTTATTGCGCCAAATTTCTCGATGCGTTACGCTTGACTACGTGAAGCTAACACACCTTACAACCCAAGGCACTTAGGACAAGATTAATCTCCAAATTGATAACCAAATCCTCTAAGCTCTAGGTCAAACATTTCGGCAACTATTTCGATAGTTTCATTGTTGTAGTATTATAATTACAAACTATTTTGATATACTTATATTCTAATATAGCAATACAAAAGCATAAATGTTAAAAAAAACCCCCATCTAGGGAAAGATGAGGATTATCAGTTAACTGATTTAAGCTTCATCCAGAGCAACAATTCCGGGTAATTCCTTCCCTTCCAGCAACTCTAGACTGGCGCCGCCCCCAGTTGAAATGTGGCTCATCAACGAAGCAACACCTACCTTCTCTACAGCAGCTACCGAGTCACCTCCGCCGATAATCGTTGTCGCCCCAGTTCCAGTCAGATCGGCGAGAGAACGGGCGATCGCCTCCGTACCCACAGCAAATTTATCGAACTCGAACACCCCCATAGGACCATTCCAAATAACCGTTTTACAATCGGCTAGAGCAAGTTGGAAAGCCTTTATCGACTCCGGACCGATATCCAAACCCATCCAACCGTCAGGAATGCTCTCAATGCTTGTGGTTTTGGAATTGGCATCCGAGGCGAACTTATCCGCTACCACCACATCGGTAGGCAATAAGAAATCGACACCTTTTTCCTTCGCCTTTGCTTCTAAGGACTTAGCTAACTCCAGTTTATCGTCTTCCACCAAAGAATTCCCCACGCTCAAGCCACGAGCTTTATAAAAAGTGAAAATCATGCCACCGCCAATGAGCAGCTTATCGCACTTGGACAACAGGGTTTCAATCACCCCAATTTTACTGGATACCTTAGAACCGCCAATAATTGCCGCCAGAGGACGCTGGGGATTTTCGATGCAAGATTGAAGATAATTCAGTTCCTTCTCAATCAAATACCCCGCCACGCTGGGACTGAGATAGTGGGTAACCCCCTCAGTGGAAGCATGGGCGCGGTGAGCGGTACCAAAAGCATCATTGACGTATAAATCAGCATTCGCGGCTAATTGCTTGGCGAATTCCGGATCGTTCTTTTCCTCTTCCCAATGGAAGCGGAGATTTTCCAACAACGCCACCTGACCGTTTTCCATTTTCGAGATGACAGGGGCCACAGACTCTCCCACGCAGTCGTCGCACATGGTCACATCTTGTCCTAACAATCCCCCGAGACGGGCTGCTACGGTCGTGAGGCGGAGATTATCTTTAACCTGTCCCTTGGGACGCCCCATATGGCTACAGAGGATAACCTTCGCCCCTTTGTTAATTAAATCTTTAATTGTCGGCATAGCTGCCCGAATGCGGGTATCGTCAGTAATATTGCCGGTATCATCCAACGGCACATTAAAATCTGCCCTGACCAAAACTCGCTTGCCAGTTATATCTGCTGCTGCTAAATTTGCTACAGTTTTCTTGGACACAGACTATTTCCTCCTAATGTTATCTTGATTTGTCAACTGCTTGCTTGTGCTCGCACCGTGGTAAATTAGACCTTGAACACAATATCTCTAAATGCAGATTGTACCGTCCGAAGTACCTGAGAGGTAACTAAGAATGTTCAAAAACGTTTTGTTTCCCGTGGATGGAAGTCCAGATGCCCTCTTCGCAGCCAGTACTGTTGCCAAGCTCGTCAAAACCTATGACAGTCGCTTGGTGTTACTATCGGTAGTGCAACCACCCCCGCCATCCATCAATGCCGGGGGGGAAAAAGAACCGAAACCTGGGGGGATGAATTCCCCAGAAGCAGTAGCTAAACTGCTCAAAGGGGCGCAAACCCTATTTGCCCAACAAGGTATTGAAGCAGAAATTATTGAGCGAGAAGGAAAGCCTTCCTTTATAATTTGCGACGTAGCGGACGAAATAGATGCCAATTTAATCATCATGGGCTGTCGGGGTAATGGCTTGACGGGGCAAGGCGCTGCCGAAAGTGTGACGAGCCGGGTCATTAATCTTTCTCCCTGTCCGGTTCTGATCGTCCCTTAAGATATAATTTTGATTAAGAGGAGCGCGCCCCGTAGCGGGTCGCATTTATAGGGGAATCATGAGTCAAACACAAAAAGCTATCTATAGGATGGTATTGCCGGAAGGAGCAGGAAGAAGTCAAAGAAAAATATTTGAGCAAAATGTTGCTGCTTTCAGGCAAGGGAACACAGGTTGGTCCATTTATCCTGATTGGCCGCAAACAGGAGAAAAACAAGCATTCATTGTCGTGCCATCAGGAGAACAAGAAGTAGCTACTTACGCTAGTTATAAAATTGCTGCATCTTTAGGCAAAGCCTTCTTAGCCCCTAGCTATCGAGGAGGGTATGGTGACAGAGCAAGATATTGATAAGGAAAAGCAACAATCAACTCGCTTATTGCCAAAATGAATTGGTCAAGTCAGAGGAGGAGTACTCTTCTTTAACAGCTTTAGGAGCAGAAAATGCTGCTAGATCGGTATCTATAGCAATGATGGTCAATCCAACAGCCATCCAAGCATTAGCTCAAAAAGCGCCCGAAAAAGTCCTCGATTTGGCTGAATCTAACGATCGCAGACAATTCGAGTTCTATATGAAAATGGAAGGCAATCGACACCAACAGAGATTAGCCCGTGAAGCTACAACCAGAATAGGAATTGGAGCTGTTGTAGGAGTTGTTGGGATGGCTTTTATCTATGCCGCACTCACAAGGGATGCAAGTTTGGCGCAAATTATTGTTGCTGCTGTTGTAGGAGGATTTGGCGGCCTTGGCATCAGTGTGGTTCTTGCTCCCAAAAATAATGATGATTGAACTTCTCCAGCTTTGAATCGCTCGAATATAAATTCTCATGACAAATCCTCCCATTCAATGGTATCCCGGACATATTGCCAAAGCAGAACGGCAACTGAAAGAGAAACTCAAGAGCGTAGACGTAGTGCTGGAGGTGTTAGATGCTAGAGTTGCGATCGCCTCCCACCATCCCCAAGTACCTGCTTGGATCGGCAGCAAACCTCGAATATTAGTAGTCAACCGCATGGATATGATTCCCCTTGAATTACGCCAGCAGTGGTTGGTTTGGTTCCAGGGACAAGGAGAGCAGCCTTATTTTACCAATGCCAAAGAAGGAAAGGGCATCAAAGCACTAAAAAAAGCAGCTACTGCTGCCGGGGTCGAAATGAACCGAAGGAGGCTCCGGCGGGGGATGCGTCCCCGTCCTGTGCGTGGGGTGGTCATGGGCTTGCCCAATGTGGGTAAATCTGCCTTGATTAACCGTTTGGTGGGGCGCAAAGCGGTAGCTAGTGCCCGGAAACCCGGGGTAACAAAGCAACTTCAATGGGTGCGCATATCTAAGGAAATAGAAATGCTGGATGCTCCGGGAGTGATTCCTTGGAAATTAGACAATCAAGAAAATGCCGTCAAATTAGCCATTTGCGACGATATTGGCGATGCTGCTTACGACAATCAAAGACTAGCAGCAGCTTTAATAGAACTTTTGGGAGAATTAAATTGTGACAAGATATTACAATCTCGCTATCAACTAGATCCTATTTCTATGACTTGCGAGGAATACCTTGACAATCTGGGTAAGATTCGCTATCGTGGCGATCGAGAAAGGGCAGCCCGTCAGCTATTAAATGATTTTCGCAAAGGATTGATGGGGGCGATTGCCTTAGAATTACCCTGAATCCTTAAAAAATTCAGTGATATTGCTGATGAATTCAAAGAGAGAAATAAGCTAGATAGATAATCTAAGCTAATAGAGGAGGGGGGCAATTGTGATTGCAGTCACACAAAGCCAGAGATATGAATGGGGTGTAGGGGGTAGGGTGTAGTAGGGTGTGGGGTACGCGGCAGTTAATCTATTCCATGGTATCCGGGATTTTGGGTTTTTTCTTAAACCCTACACCCCACACCCCACACCCCACACCGATTTGATTCATCAAACTTGAAATAGGCTCGAAAACAACTTATCTCGATACTGTGTTATAATCAAATTTGTTCGCTCCCAAAATAGGGTCATCCCTCTTTGAGATGATGATGTCCCGATTAATCGCTGAATACCTTCGATCTTCTGGGAGAACAAATCATGGAAATTGCTAAAACATTGAAATGGACAGTAACTTATACACTACAAGCAGTTGTGACTCTTTCCGTTGCTATGTGTTTGATCCAAGCAATTAGCCAATTACCTTAAAGGAGCAATGTTTGAATTTGTAACATATAGCGCGAAGCGCGGGTGTGGGGTGTGGGGTGGCGCCACCCGTGTGGGGTAAAAAGCTCACAGAGGCAATGTCTTTACTTTCTGGTCCTTTTGGGCCAGAGAGCCCAAAAGGCAAAGAGTTGCCTCTGCGCGAAGAAGAAAGCCTTATCAAACAAGGGTTTTAGGATTTGTTCGGAATCGGTACTTGTCGCAATCCCCCGTTGCTGTGCTATAATTGAAGCAATTGTTGAAGTAGAGCAGGGTGGGAGAAGCTCTGAAAACATTGATTTTTATCTTCCTAGCTACAGCAGCGACCCGCGTAGCGGCTATGCTCGCCTGTAAGTGGCTTTGGAAAATAAATCTCAACGTCGAAAGCGTCTTTGCGCGGGCGAAAGGAATCTAGAAGTGAACTCCCTGAGTTAAGAATCCCACGGATGACTGCGTAGCCCAGGAGTGGGAGTGTCAACTTATATCATGTCCGCATATATCCTACCTATATAAACGTGATATCCTAGAATATCGGCGACCGCACCCTTATGATACAATGACGATATAACCGGACTTGATATTATATGCTGGATATCTCGGCCTTCAAGTGCGGCGGACTCGCACCGCAGATAAGGAGACCAGAAAGGAATTGGTGCCAAAACAATTCCATGTCAAGCATTATCAGCTGGGTTCGATCCTGCTAGCCTTGGTGGTATTGGGTACTATCGGCGGTATGGCCGTTACCTATATCAACAAGGTTCCGATGTCGCTCGTTATGCTCATATTGCCCTGAACGCGAGTCTCGTGGGTCTATTTGGCTGGCAGGTACTGACGGGAATGGATATTGTCCAAAAAATTCTCACTAATTTCTAATCTTTCCCTCATCCCACGGCTGAAGGTCGTGGTCGGGCTCCCATGAAATTCTCACACCTTTGTTTTTCATCAAACGCGCGGGAGACCCCACCCTCAGTAAAACGCGATATGAAAGCGTTTTACGGGGTGGGGAGGGATAGCGCGCCATTATTTTAAACTTCCCCTTGACTTCTCACAAAATACGCGCTAATATGTAAAAGTACTTCAAAACACCCTAAAGAGATGGTACAACGCGCCTATCGGTACAGATTCTACCCGGATGCAGAGCAAGAGCAACTCTTACGCCGCACCTTGGGCTGTACCCGATTGGTATACAACAAAGCGCTGGCAGCCAGAACTGAGGGGTGGTATGAAAGGAAGGAGCGGATAGGTTACACCCAAACATCCTCTATGCTAACCCAATGGAAAAAACAAGAAGGTTTAAAATTCCTGAATGAGGTGAGTAGCGTTGCTCTCCAGCAGGCTCTGAGGCATCTACATAGAGCTTTTGTTAACTTTTGGGCAAACCGTAGTCGGTATCCCAGGTTTAAAAAGAAAAGCAATGGTGGGAGTGCAGAGTTTACCCGTTCTGCCTTCAAATGGGCAAACGGACAGCTCAAATTAGCTAAGACCAAAAATCCACTCAATATTGTGTGGAGTCGCCCTATTCCCCAGGGATGTGTTCCAACTACCGTTACTCTCAAGTTAGAACCATCTAATAGATGGTTTGTAACCTTCTTAGTAGACGACTCTACTGTAGTGCACTTGCCTCCCAGTCAAAATAAAGTGGGGCTAGATATGGGTTTGAGTATTTTGGTTACCACTAGCAATGGAGAGAAAATTGCTAATCCACGCCATTTTAACCAGAAATTCAAAAGACTCAAAGCCGCCCAAAAGAGTTTGTCCAGGAAGAAATTAAAGTCAAATAATAGGCGGAGGGCTAGACTCAAAGTAGCGAAGGCACACGCAAAGATTGCAGATGCCAGGAGAGATTTTCTCCACAAGTTAACTACCAATCTGATTCGTGAAAACCAAACGATAGTGGTAGAGGATTTAGCCGTCAGGAACATGGTCAAAAACCGCTCCTTAGCTCGTAGTATTAGCGATGCGAGTTGGGGGGAATTCGTGCGGCAACTCCAGTACAAGAGTGAATGGTACGGGCGAGAATTAATCAAAATTGACCGCTTCTTTCCATCAAGTAAAAGGTGTGGAAACTGTGGCTTTATATTAGACAAGTTGCCATTGAATATCCGAGAATGGGAGTGTCCACAATGCAAGACAACCCATGACCGTGACATCAATGCGGCTAAGAATATTTTGGCGGCGGGGCTCGCCGTGTCAGTCTGTGGAGCGAACGTAAGACCTGATAGACTTTGCTCTAAAGGGCAGTTGCGAAACTCTCGAAAGGGAAAGAAGCAGAAACCTAAGTAGTGATGCTTAGGAATCCCCACCCTCTGCGACAGCAAGGGTGGGGAGGATGTCAAGGGTACCTTGTTCTTCTTCCATTTCCGGCTATTAGCGTTGGGTATGGGGAGATGGAAATGGGAGTGAAAGTCTTTCTTCTTGTTGGCATCACCCCAGCACCCCACCAATTGATAGGGGTCCGGCTGGTTAACGAAGTCTTCACATCATTTTTTGGGGGAAAGGGGAAACGGTACACCGAAAAAAAAGCAGTTATGAGCGTCTATCCTCCACTCACAGATAGAACCAGTTTAGAGTCGCAACCCCGACGAACGCCACCGCTGGAAAGTGGCGATCTGTGCGGTAGCGCAGATCCGGCTTATCCGCCGGATCGCCTAACGCGCCATGAATTTGAGCGACGCTATGGGGCAGCAACTCAGATTAAAAAAGCAGAATTGATTGAAGGAGTCGTCTACGTGGCATCTCCATTACGGCACCACCAGCACGGGTTACCTCACAGTCGAGTCATGACTTGGTTGGGAGTTTATCAAGCCCTTACCCCTGGAGTTGACTTAAGCGTCGAACCAACTGTGCGGCTGGATTTGGATAACGAGCCTCAACCCGATGTTGTATTTTTTATTGAACCGGAAGCAGGCGGACAAATCCAGTTGAGTGAAGATGGGTATATTGAAGGAACACCAGAGTTAATTGTTGAAATTGCCGCCAGTAGTGTCGCCATAGATATGGGCAGTAAAAAACAAGTCTATCGACGCAATGGTGTTCGAGAATACATTGTTTGGCAATCCTATGAAAATCAGTTGGCTTGGTTTCAATTAGTAGAAGGCGATTACCAGTTGTTAATACCCGATGAAAGAGGTATTATTCGCAGTGAGGTGTTTCCGGGGTTGTGGTTGGCAGTCAATAGCCTGTTAGCAAAAGATATGGTACCAGTGTTAGAGGTATTGCAAGTAGGGGTGCAATCTTCAGAACATCAAGGGTTTGTACAGCAGCTAACAGCACAAAAGCAGTAGTTCTTAACAAACATAGTCAGAGATTGGAATGAAAGTATTGGTAGCAGGAGCAACGGGACAAACAGGGCAGAGAATTGTAGCAGAATTGGTCAAGGGCAATATTACCGTTCGCGCTCTGGTTAGAAATTTAGAGAAAGGGCAAGCAATTTTACCCGCAGATAAAGTGGAATTAGTTGTGGGGGATGTGCTGAAACCGAAGAGTCTCCCTGAAGCGATCGCCGACTGTACTGCTTTAATCTGCGCTACTGGTGCTAGTCCCACTTTCGATTTTACGGCACCCTATCGAATAGATTGCCTAGGTACGAAAAACTTGGTCGATGCAGCTAAAACTATGGGAGTAAAGCATTTTGTTCTGGTTTCCTCCCTCTGCGTCTCCCGATTTTTCCATCCTCTCAATCTCTTTTGGCTCATTTTAGCTTGGAAAAAACAAGGGGAAGCATATCTACAAGGAAGCGGTTTGACCTATACTATCGTTCGACCCGGGGGATTGAAAAATGAAGATAATTCCGATCCGGTAGTGATGAAAGGGGCAGATAGTTTGTTTGAGGGCAGTATTCCTCGGACTAAGGTAGCCCGGGTTTGCGTCGAAGCCCTATTACAAGCAGCAGCAGCCAATAAAATCGTCGAAGTAGTTGCCCGGCCAGGGGCAAGTTCTCTGGACTGGGAGGAGTTATTTGCCAATGTCTCTTGAGGTCATTGCTGAGGACCTATAAGGTCTCGTCAGAATGACTTTCGCATCGGGGAAACCGTTCCCCCTAACATCCGATCGCCCCTGACACAATTAGGAATATTAAAAATCCTGGAATCAGGAAAACATCTTCCCTCCCTGGGCAACCGCTCGGCATGGGGTAGCTCCGAGTTAGGTTTCCAGGATTTCTTTTTTTCTTTGCAAGGAAACGGTTGGCATTTAAACCGGACTCAGTTTGATGCTTCCCTGGCTGAGGCAGCGGCGGAACGGGGGGCGATTTTACAGCGAGGTATGAGGGTGGTGGGATGGGATCGCCTTGCGGATGGTAAATGGAGCTTAGTGCTTCTGGATGGAGACGGTTCTCAATTCCAGTTAAAAACCTCCTTTGTTGTGGATGCCACCGGACGCCGGAGTGTCTTTGCAACTAAACAAGGTGCCAATCCGGTGCGGATGGATAATCTGCTGGGGATTGCAGCAGTGTTTGAGTTTGAGGAGGGAGCAGCCAAGGATTGTTACACTTTGGTAGAGGCGACGGAGTTGGGTTGGTGGTATGGGGCTCCCTTGCCCAACGACCGCGCCATTGTCACTTTGATGAGCGATCGCCAAGAGTGGCGACAGCATCAGTTCTCGCGCTGGGAAAACTGGATGGCAAATCTTGCGAAAACCCGCTACGTTCGGGAATTGGTTGCCGGAGCAACTCAATCGTCAGAGCTTCTGATTCAACCGGCCTTTTCCCAGTATTTAGACCAGATGGCAGGGGATGGCTGGCTAGCGGTTGGGGATGCGGCTTGTACTTTCGATCCGCTTTCTTCAGCAGGTATTTACAAGGCGTTGCGATCGGGTATTCTGGCTGCGGAGGCGATTGCTGGCTATTTTCACTCTGATGCCCAAGCCCTTGCGAAGTACGAATCTCAAACCCTGCGTCAGTTTGAATTGTATTTGGAAGACCGACGCCAGTATTATAGCTTAGAAAAGCGCTGGCCTGATTCTGAGTTTTGGCAGCGACGCCGATTTAACATCTCCCTTTCCCCGTCAAAACTGCTCTGCTTCGAGCGATCGCATCATTGTGCTAGCGTTTTGAGGCGACTGAAGATGTATTTACCTCTTCGAGACTTGCAAATGTTGTGCGAGTTGTGCGTCGGTGGCAAACAAGCTAGCGATGTGGTGGCCCAATATAGGGCCCGCACTGAGGGCCGAGTTTCTGCTTATCGTGCGATTGAGGCGCTTCAATATCTTTTGGAGCAGCAAATTATTCGGTAGTTTGTTGGTTTCTCCCGAAGGTGGCGACCATCTGTTTAATGGATAATAAATGTATGGCAAGTATAAGCCATCAATCCCTGGAACTGACAGGGCACGGCAAATCTTTTTTGCTAACCGATTGGGTACCTCCCAATGACGAGGAATAGCTTCAACAACACCAATATTAGGATTACACCATAATAAATAAACCTTACCCTCACGCTTAAAATAACATCCATATCATCGAAGATGAGGCTCAAAAAATCTAGCCTTAAAAGTATTGTTATACAAGGCTTTTATCTTCCCCACACCCGCGCGTAGCGCTATACCTGCTCCTTATATTGCTGCTGTAGATGAGTTACCAGTAGTCAGAATCAGTTAATATGGCGCTGTCGAGGGGCAAGAGGAATAATATTCATGGAAGAGAGAGGGAAAAATTCTCAGTCGTGGCTGGGGGTGCTGAAAAATCTAACCTATGGGCGCAATTTGGCAATGGGGGCGATGGTTATGGGCTTGTTCTTCTTGCTGATCAACTTCCAGGGTAGGGATTTGGGGCCATCCGGTTCTCATTCTACAACTAGAAAGGGCACCCAACCTCTAGTAATGGAAGGAGGCGATCCCTATATTCGCGCCTTAATGCGCACCATTACAGCTTCGGAAGCAAATGTAACTAAACCATATAACGTCATCTACGGCGGCAAATACGTCAGCAATCTCAGTCGCCACCCCGAGCGCTGCGTACCTATTATTAGGGGTCCCAACATCGGTAACTGCACTACTGCTGCGGGAAGGTATCAATTTCTCAATACTACTTGGTCCGAAAAAGCAGAACAGTATCATCCCAAACCCTCGGGTTTTTGGCGATGGCAATACTATAGCTTCGAGCCTCAATATCAAGATCGGGTGGTTCATGATTGGCTGAGTGATGCTGGCGCTTGGGGTGCTGATATACCCGCATTATTGCGTCAAGGCAAGATTGAGAAAGTATTGCGCTTGCTCTCTGGGACTTGGACTAGTTTGGGCTACGGTATTGAAACTAATTCCATGAGTCGTCATTTGCCTACCATTTATCGGCAGATACTAAAAGAAGAATTGGAGTGATAATTCCCGCAAAGACTGAAATCTGGTTAACCAATACTTATCTATCTATTAAAAATTACCAATAAATGCGATCACCGAAAAGGTTGCATTTAATATTTCGTAATGTTAAGATATATTTCGTAATGTTAAAATAGAATTGCTCCTGAGCAAAAGGACCGGATCAATCATGTTTGCCAGCCTACCATTTCCCGGTCAGAGCGGGGATAAAATTATCAGCAAAGTCGTCACCACGGCGATCGCAGCTTTATTCAAACAGACGGGAAAGCTGTCCGCCAACGTGCGGGCGGAACCGGTGGCGAAACTGGTCCAAGGCAGTATCGATGGCTTTGACTTCATCAGCAATGGCATGTTGATGTATAATGGCCTGCGAATCGAAGCAATGGAATTGTACCTGGAAGCAGTATCCATTGATTTCGGCGCGATTTTCCGCTCCATGGTCAAGTTGAGACAACCTACTCAAGCAACGATGCGGGTTGTCCTGACGGAAGAGGACTTGACGACCTCTTTTAACACCCCTTTTGTGGTCCAGAAGCTGCAACGATTAAAATATCAAGGTCAGTCTCTCCATTTTGAGAAAACTCAGATGCGTCTGAACCCAGATAAATCTCTGGGAATTAGCACCCAGATAAGAGTAGGAGATGATTCTGAACCGAGGCAGGTAGATCTTACCGCCTTTTTGGAAGTTAGGGAACGGCGCAAGCTCCAATTTGTGGATGCGGTTTATGATGGGGATATAGAGTTGGGTAAAGCTTTAATCCACCACGTCAACAACCTCCTGGATTTGGATAAGTTTGCCTTCCAGGGCTCTCAACTGCGCATAGATCGGGTGCGACAGCGGAATCAACAAATTATCTTTTACGGTACTGCTCGCATTGAGCAATTTCCGAGCAAGGGGTGAAGAGGGTGAAGGGTCCAAAACTAACAACTAACAACTAACCTACTAAATCCTATCCGCTTCTTTCCTCTCAAAGAAGCGGATTTCAATGCGCCTTTTCAATTGTAAAATGAATAGTTTCACATAAACTTATTTGTATGAAAGTAGAGTTCCGCGAATTCAATCCTTTTGACCTCTGGATTTGGCTGGAGTTTGAGACCGTTCCTGCACCCCAGGAAACTCACTATATAGAGGAATTGTTTAATTCTTGGTATTATTTGGGTAAGTTAGGGGGATTTAATGCCGAAAACCTGCAAGTGCAAGATGAGGGAGTGAATATTAGCTACATGGACTACGATTCAGCTATTGCTGAGGATGCGATGATGGCACCGATGCATAATATGGGGAATTTAGAATATCTTGGTACTTGGGGAAGGTGTTGGTTAGATCTGGGGACTAGCGATCCTATTGCTCTGGATGTCCTAATTAATGCTTTGATACAACTGAATCGGGAATATGTTACGATTCAGCGCTTGATTGTGGGGGGGGTAAATGAAGATTGGCCCACAGTTAAGCAGAATGATTCTTTTATCTAATTAAAACGTTGTGGGAATGGTATGTGGTCACTGATATAAAGTGGGGACTGTTGCCTCTTGGAGCACTAAAATTTAGGGGCACGGCATTGCCGTGCTGATAGTGCGGTTTACTTTACTTTACTTAAGTAGGTTATAAAGGTATGTTTATTTATATAAAGATGTGATATTACTTGTTTACCTTGATCCCCAAGGGTAACTTTCTGTTATATAATAATAAGAAGGCGATCCCCGAATTGCTAATAAACTCTTACATATCCTTATAATTGCGGTAAAAATTACTTGACGATGAAATAACGGTTGATATAATAGGGTCACAAGCTATCTACCCCCACTCAAAAACGTGACTGGCGAGGTGGCAGTTGAACCTAACAATAAACCCAAGTAATAGCATCAATAAAATTGTCTAATTTGACACATACTTAACAATCAGATCCTGTAGAGTTTTTAACTATGCCAGAAGCTATTTGCAGAAACTATCCCAGGTCAAAAGAACTCTTACCTCTAGGTGCGACTCGGAAGTCGCAGTAATTAGTGGACGAAAGTCCCACGGGGAGTAGTTTCCCCAGTCCCTGCCCGAAGGAGCATCAACAGCAATGGGGGTGTTTCACAGCTAGAGGGTTAAGTGGCTAAAGACCTGCTAGGTTGTAAGCGGGTACAGTCTAAGGGAAGTCTGATATGGCGAGCATAAAGCAAAGCTTACAGCAACGTTATAGAGTGAGGAGTTTAAGCAACCTGAAGAACTCTAACCAAAATGGTATGCGGCACATGTGAAAAGGCAATTCTAGAGTTGTCTGAGAAAACTACCACGCCGCCGTTGTATTGAGCAGCCTAAGTCAGATGTATCTAATTACTGCGGAACGAGTAAACCTCCACTGGGTCTGAGCATTCAGTAGGGAAGCTGTAAAGTTTACCAATTCCCAGGGGAGACAGGACTACACTAAAAAGCGAATGGGGTCAAGGACGAAAGTCCGAGGGAAAAACACGATTGTATAACCTGACTCATAGGTAAATACCTATCCGAAAGGAGAGCTGACGTGGTGTAGGGTGAAACGTAACTATAAATCCGTTCGTATAGGATTTGTAATCTGAAACTGGAACTTGAGTCCCAATGTTCCCCATAAGTTTGAGAGCGTTATGGCTAATCGCTAAGGTCGGGGATGATTGGTCGAATCTAAAGACTAATAAAGCCATTTAACTGCCTGATGGTAGGAATAGTCTTGAAAAACCAATCCTAGAAGTGGGAATTAACGCGCCAGGAGTAGGATGATACACCAGGAGCCGGATGCTTGGAAATCTTGCACGTCCGGTACTGCGCGGGGGAAAACCCGTAAGGGTCTACCTATCGCGACAAGAGATGACATTGCGTCAGCTGCGCAGAGTTGCCAGCGAATTTAATGTCTCCCGTTACAGTCGGATGCGTAAAGCCAAACTACTAGCTGAAGTTAAAAAAGCAGAAACAGAAAGACTTACCTCAAGTCTAGCTGTTATGGAAGCACAACCAGTAGAAGCGGCAACATTTGAACGTCCTCAACAAGATGTGGCTGACGAAATACTTCTAGCATCGGTTGACGAAGAGTTGGGGGATTTACCAAAGGGATACGAAGAAAGTCGGATCGTGCTGATGGCGCGAGAACCTCAATGGGCTTATGCTTATTGGGATATTGCCAAGGAGGATCAAGAAAAACTGCGTCGTCAAGGAGGACAGCAGTTAGCTCTGCGTCTTTACGATGTCACGGATATGAATAGTCCCCATCATGTTCAAGAATATCTCTGCGGGGAACTAGCACTAGAGTTGTATCTGCCTATACCAGTGAGCGATCACGACTATATGGTAGAGATCGGCTACCGTTGCGAGGAGGATCGTTGGCTTATCCTCGCCGGTTCTACTCCTGTCCGTATTCCCCCTGTCTATCCCTCGGAATGGGTTGAAGAAACTTTCATCACCGTTCACTGGGAAGAAGAGTTGCAAGGAAAAACAGTCCACGAACTGGTTCAACCGAGCAGGTCGAACAGGAACAAAGGTAATGGCAGCTCTATCTACGATGAAATCTTCAAGCAGGCACAAAGTCAAGAAGCACAGAGGGTAGCTGGTTCTTTGTTCGGTTCCATGCAGCAAGTTCCCGCCAAACCACCCCTTGACTCTTCTATCTTAGTTGGTATGTTGAATTTTTCTCCTGATGTTAACTTGTCTGCTGCTGATGAGACCGTTAGTATTTTTCCCAACTGGAAACTAGGGAATACAGAGCTGATGGTAAAGGAGCCACAGATCCGGATTCTACTGCACTACGGAAATCAGATTGAACTTGATGCTGACGGTACTTTTCGCAAAACCAACTAATAATTTTTAGGGTTGGCTAGATTTTCAAATTTGGTCAACTCCGGTTGGAAGAGCAGTTTAACCGTTCCCGTGGGACCATTGCGGTGTTTGCAAATAATAACTTCGGTAACATTGCGATCGGGAGAATCGGGATTATAATAGCTGTCGCGATATAACATGATGACTAAATCTGCATCCTGCTCAATGGAACCGGATTCGCGCAAATCCGACATCATGGGACGCTTAGGATTTCTCTGTTCCACACTGCGACTGAGCTGAGAGAGGGCGACAATCGGGACATTCATTTCTCGGGCTAAACCTTTCATAGATCGGGTAATCCGAGATAATTCTTGCACCCGATTCTGTCCCCCTTCTTCCATTAATTGCAAATAATCTACTAATACTAAGCCCAATTTGCCCTTTTGTTGCGCTTGGAGACGGCGGACTTGGGAACGTATTTGCATGATAGTGAGGTTGGCGTTATCGTCGATATAGATGGGTAATTCGAGAATATTACCCATAGCGCGAGCTAAAGGGTCAAAGTCGGTTTGACTCAGCCGTCCGGAACGGAGACGGTTACTGGGAATGCCCGATACCCCCGCTAATAGTCGCAAAGCTAGTTGTTCCTTGGACATTTCCAGGCTAAAAATAGCAACTGGCAGTTTATGTTCCCGAGCGATATTGGCTCCAATACCCAATGCGAGTGCAGTTTTACCCATGGACGGTCTTCCTGCGAGGATAATCAGGTCGGAACGCTGAAAACCGCTGGTCATGGCATCAAGGTCGTAAAAGCCCGAGGTAATACCGGGGAGAGCAACCTCTTGATGGAGCTTTTCAATTTGATTATATGCTAGGGAGATAAAATCAGCGATGGGAACCAAACCTTCTTGAGGACGTTCTTGGGTGAGGCGAAAAATTTTTTGCTCTGAGGAGTCCAGTACTGCTTCTAACTCTTGGGTCGTATCGTAACCCAACTCCACAATTTCCCCCCCCGCAGCAATTAATTGGCGCCGCATGTACTTATCCATCACTAAAGCTGCATAGCGATCGATGTTCACCGCTGAGACGGTACGGTCTAATAATTGAGCTAACCTAGAAGTACCTCCCACTTTCTCCAGTAACTTATGGTCTGAAAGCCAGGAGGTTACTGTCATTAAGTCCGTGGGTTCCCCTTTTAGGTGCAGTTTTAGGGCACTTAGGTAGATTTCTTGATGAGCCTGAACATAAAATGCATCGGAGACGAGCAGGTCTACTACTCGTTCCATAGCCCTCGGATCCATTAGAATGCCCCCAAGAATGGATTCTTCAGCATCAATATTTTGTGGCGGTAAATCATGCATAATCTAAAAATAAAAAGAGCGATCGCCTGGGAATAAATTGCAGACTACCTTGTCCGTAGGGTGGGCATTGCCCACCTTCCTTGGCTTCCCAATACCCACAAAGCGGAAATAGGGAAATTAACGATTTTAAAATAGTCAATTACTTTAATAAGAGTAACATGGGATATTATTTTCTATAATGTAATTTATATCCTAACCGTGAGGACCATTGCTTTATAATTCAATTTTAGTCTAGATCTGGATTGGTTTTTAAAAGCCCTCCGGCGTTTCATATTTACTTACACTACCAAACAACGGAAGTTCATGTCAGCCAAATTTCTAACAGTAGGAGAACCTGCCCCTTGGTTTATAGCTCCTTCCCTAACTAATCCAAAATTTCGGTTTCATACCGTAGCCGGAAGATATGTGATGCTCTGCTTTTTCGGATCAGCAGGAGACAAAGGAAGTCAAAAAGTGTTAGAAGAGGTGAGACGACATGGAGGAATATTTGACGACGAAAAGAGCTGCTTCTTTGGGGTGAGTACGGAGCCAGAGGATGTGGCATTATCTCGTGTGCAACAGCAGTTGCCCGGTATTCGCTTTTTCTGGGATTTTGACAAAAACATCAGTCGCCAATATAGAGTTATTGATGAGGCTGATACTTGTCGAGATAGGTAGACCCTTACAGGTTTTCCCCCTCGCAGTACCGGGCGTGCAGGTTTCCAAGCACCCGGCTCCTGGTGTATCATCCTACTCGCTGGCGCGTTTACTCCTCATTACTTGTATCGGCTTTCAGGTCTCATTCAGATTGGGCTTTGAGTCCTTAAATTCCAATCTCCTCGCCATTGACGTTTGCCCGACGCCTCTAACTTCTGAGGAGCTTTGAGTTTCAAGTTCCAGCTAATGGACAGGCAAAATCGCAAGTGGTAAGGGATTTTACCGTTACGTTTCACCCTCTCCTACGTCAGCTCCCCCCGGCATCGCGGATGGCGGGGGTAGACATTTGCCTATCTGCCGGGTTATTGATTCCCCTGAACTTTCGTCCTAGCAGCGTTCGCTTCTTAGGAGAGTCCTGTCTCCCCTGGGAATTGGTTCGCTTTACAGCTATCCTACTGATTTCTCAGACCCAGTGGAGGTTTACTCGTTCCACAGTAGTTAGATACGTCTGACGGCGGGCTGCTCCATACCCCGGCGGCGTGGTGTCTACGCGATGACGATGACATTCCATCTTTCACATATGCCGCATACCGTTTTGGTTAGAGTGTAACAGTACCGCTTTCACTCTTCCTACGTAACGAGGCTGCAAGCTTCGCTTTATGCTCACCATATCAGACTTTCCCTAGGCCGCTACCACCATCGGACTGATAGTAGCTTGGCCATTTAACCCTCTAGCTGTGAAACTCCGGCATTACTGCCAAAGCTCCTTCGGGCTGGAACCGGGGAAGACACTCCCCATGGGGCTTTCACCCACTAACTACTGCGACTTTCGAGCCGCACATCATCATTGGTAGTTATATTTTGGATGAGCGTCTACAGGTTTTGGGTGTTCTGCCTTTTGGGAACCTGCCAGAAACTCATGTTTCTCAATTGATATCCATCCTATCTACCTTACCCAACTTACCGGGGGGAAAAGCCTCGGTGCAAGCCCCCATCTTAGTGGTACCCCGTATCTTTGAACCAGAGCTGTGTCAGGTTTTGATTGCCTATTATAATCACCATCTCGGAAAGGACTCCGGTTTTATGCGGGAAGTCCAAGGACGTACTGTTGGCATTGTTGACCACAATTTTAAGCGTCGCCGAGATCAGATTTTTGGGCCCAGAAGGCAAATACATGCAATTGAGGATGAAAGTCTCCGCCGTGCAGCTATGTTCAGGATCCACGATCGCCTAGCCCCAGAGATAAAAAAAGCTTTTCAGTTTGATGCGACTCGCATTGAGCGACATATTGTAGCCTGCTATGACAGCACCATTGGGGGTTTTTTCAATTCTTTTCTTTGCCTTCTAGTCCTTAAGGGCTAGAAGGCCCTTAAGGTAAAGACGTCATCGAGACAATAACACCAAGGGAACGGCTCACCGAAAGTTTGCCGTATCAGTTAACCTGAATACGGGAGAATATGAGGGAGGAATGCTCCGTTTCCCTGAGTTCGGGGGTCAAACCTACACTGCTCCAGCAGGTGGTGCAGTAGTATTTTCTTGTTCTCTTCTTCATGAGGCTACCCCAGTTACTCAGGGTGTACGCTATGCTTATTTACCATTTTTGTACGACGATGCTGGGGCGAAGATTCGAGAAAGGAATCTCCAGTTCGTAGGAACTAAATCGGTGAATCATGAATAACTCCATGTATATAAAAAAAAGGGTAGTCCTCTTATCAGACTGAAGCTATCTCCCTAACGGATTCTACAGATAACCCCAAAGCTGCTGCAATTTGCTCATAGCTCATACCCATTTCCCATAAACGGATAACTGATTGTCGCTGTTGGGACGCTAAAGTATCTCGTTCTTGTTGGATTAGATACTTTTCTCGTTCAGCTTGTTCAGCTCGTTCTCTTTCCTGTTCAGCCCGTTCTCTTTCAAGTTCAGCCCGTTCTCTTTCTCGGTGCGATTGGGAAATTATCTCCACATAACTCCCAAATACTTCCCCGTCGGGACCATATAATTGCAATTCACCGTCTGATACTTCAAAACGAATCTTTAAACGGGGACTTATCCACCCGGACATTTCCGAAATAGGCTGTAAAAAGTCGAACCGACGCAACCAACCCTTCAATGAACCTCTATCTGGATCGAAGATATAGTATTCTTCTACCCCGTAACGTTCGTAGAATTCAAGTTTTTTCCCTTCTAGCTCCTTTCTGGTATTACTGATAGAAGCAATTTCAAAGACTACTTGGGGTGGAATGTTCTCCTCTTCCCATTGTTTGTAGGAACGGCGGTCCCCTTTTGGTCTCCCAAATACTACCATGACGTCAGGAGCCTGTTTTGCGTCCGGTTCCCCTTCTACAGCATACCAAAACAAGTCCCCAGCCACAAAAACATTGGGGTTATCAGCAAATAGGGCATCGATTCCCCCTTGTATAGTGGTAATATAACGAAATTGGAGGGTATTATCAGCCAAGGGTTTTCCATCCGATTCGGGGTATATAATAACTGGAGCTGCCGAAATGGTCATAGCTCAATCTCGATTTTGGGTCATTTTTTATGATAGCATTGTTTCGCGCCAAGCCGCAAAGACACAAAGTTTTACGATAGTGTAATATAATTGTACTTGAAAATCAGGAGGAGTCATGTGCAACTGCATTCTGCTATATAGCAATACAAAAAAGGGTTAGGACACCAAGCTATGTAGGGGATCACGGCGTGCGCCCTGCGAAAATTTATATGTCCTAAAGTGCTTGCGTAGTGCTATAATTGGAGTTCTAGACAAAGCTTTGTATCGCTCATGGCTAATACAATTTTTATCTCATATGCCCACGAACCAAAAAGTCGCCGTGCAGCTACAGAACTTGCAGCGCGACTGCGACGTGATGGTCTTCCTGTATGGATGGATCAGTGGGAAGTTAAGCCAGGACAGATGTGGAAATCTGCTATGGAGTCCGCATTACAAGAAGCTAACACTGTACTAGCAATCGTGGGGAAGTCCAAAGGCTCAAGAATGTTGGAAAAAGAGCTTAAAGCTGCACTTGAGCAAGAAAAAACCGTAATTCCTGTCCTCACTGAGGAGGCGGACTTTGATGACATTCCTGAGATGATTAGGGATCGTCAGGCAGTTGCCCCAACAAACGATAAAAATGCTTATCGCCAGTTGTTGTGGGCTCTTGGCAAATCAAAGCCTGAGCCTGACGATTTGGATAGTCTCACGTTTTGGCAGCGGATGAAAAGGTACATCATTAATGAATGACTTCCTCGCCAATCCTTCCACTCGTGTTTTTCTTTGTGGTGTTTTCGGTAGCGTCATTGTAGAGGCTCTCAAAATCCTTCGATATTACCAAAAACCGGACGGGTTCCCAAAACGTTACAGTAAAATAGGCTTTTGGGTAGTGCGCACCTTCATCGCCTTGGCAGGTGGCATTTTTGCAATGTTATATGATCCAGCTAATCTATTACTCGCAGTCCACGTTGGTGCGTCAACGCCACTCATAATCTCGACAATGGGGGAAACACTCCCTCCAAATGGGGATACCTAGGCTAATTAGGCTCACAATCATTAGCTATCTCCCTGACTCCTTCTATAGATAACCCCAAAGCTGCTGCAACTTGCTCATCACTCAAACCCATTGCCAATAAACGGATAACTGATTGTCGCTGTTGAAAGGCTAAAGTATCTCGTTCTTGTTGGAGGTTATGCTTTTGAGCCATTATCTCCTGATAACTCCCAAAGACTTCTCCGTCGGGACGATACAATTGGAGTTGGCCGTCTGATACTTCAAAACGAACCTTTAAACGAGGACTTATCCAACCAGACATTTGTGAAATAGGCTGTAAATAAGAGAACCTGCGCAACCAACTCTTCAATGAACCTCTATCTGGATCGAAGATATAGTATTCTTCTACCCCGTGACGCTCATAGAATTCAAATTTTTTCCCTTCTAGCTCCTTTCTTGTATTACTGACAGAAGCAATTTCAAATACTACCTGGGGCGGGATGCTCTCTTCTTCCCATTGTTTGTAGGAACGGCGGTCCCCTTTTGGTCTCCCAAATACTACCATGACGTCAGGAGCCTGTTTTGCGTCCGGTTCCCCTTTTACAGCATACCAAAACAAGTCCCCAGCCACAAAAACATTGGGGTTATCAGCAAATAGGGCATCGATTCCCCCTTGTATAGTGGTAATATAACGAAATTGGAGGGTATTATCAGCCAAGGGTTTTCCATCCGATTCGGGGTATATAATAACTGGAGCTGCCGAAATGGTCATAGCTCAATCTCGATTTTGGGTCATTTTTTATGATAGCATTGCCCCTACCAAACAAATCAGCATATGGAGCAAAAAAGTCACATTTGGGTTATTGTGGAAGAAGTAAAGAAACTAGTCCAAAAGGTTTAAAAATTGTTTGATGTTTGATGCTCTTGCCGATCGCCTAGAAGACGCTTGGAAAAAACTGCGCTCCCAGGACAAAATAACAGAGGCTAATATCAAGGAGAGCCTGAAAGAGGTGCGTCGCGCCCTGTTGTCTGCTGACGTGAATCTAGGCGTAGTCAAAAATTTTATTGCCCAAGTCCAAACTAGAGCACTGGGAGCAGAAGTTATTTCCGGTGTCAACCCCGGTGAACAATTTATCAAAATTGTCTATGACGAATTAGTCCAGATAATGGGGGAAAGTAACGTTCCCCTGGCTAATGCTGACACTCCTCCCACAATTATCCTCATGGCAGGATTACAGGGAACGGGTAAAACCACTGCTACAGCTAAGTTAGCCCTCTACCTGAAGAAGCAAAAACGCAGCTGTCTGATGGTGGCAACGGACGTTTATCGCCCAGCAGCCATCGACCAATTAATTACTCTTTCCCAGCAAATTGATGTCCCAGTATTTGAAATGGGAACCGATGCTAACCCAGTGGAAATTGCCAGGCTGGGTGTGGCTAAAGCTAAGGAAATGGGAGTAGATACAGTCATCATCGACACTGCTGGAAGGCTGCAAATTGACGCTGAGATGATGGGGGAACTGGCGACTATTAAAGAAACAGTCCAGCCTCAGGAGACTTTATTGGTGGTAGACGCCATGACTGGACAAGAAGCGGCTACCCTAACGGACACCTTTCACCAACAAATTGGCATTACGGGAGCTATTCTCACCAAACTAGACGGAGACAGTCGGGGTGGAGCAGCCCTTTCCGTGCGCCAAGTTTCCGGTCAACCGATTAAATTCGTCGGTGTGGGGGAAAAAGTGGAAGCCCTAGACCCATTTTATCCTGATCGCATGGCATCCAGAATTCTCAATATGGGGGATATCGTCACCCTGGTAGAAAAAGCCCAAGAAGAGATAGATATGGCCGACGTAGAGAAAATGCAGTCGAAAATCATGTCCGCCAAGTTTGACTTCGACGACTTCATCAAGCAAATGCGACTGCTTAAGAATATGGGATCCTTGGGTGGACTGATGAAGCTGATTCCAGGAATGAATAAACTGGGTAGTGGGGATCTAGAAAGAGGAGAAATTCAGCTTAAGCACACGGAAGCCATGATAAACTCTATGACGAAAGAGGAACGACAAAATCCAGAATTACTCGCCCAATCTCCCAGTCGTCGCCGTCGCATTGCTAGAGGTTCGGGTCATGAGGAACGGGATATTGGCAAATTGGTCAAGGATTTTACCCGCATGGGCACTATGATGCAGCAAATGGGTCAAGGAGGGATGGCTGGAATGCCTGGCATGTCAGGTCTCGGAGGGATGCTTGGCATGGGTGGTAAAGCTCCTCAAGCAGGTTTTCGAGGTTATCGCGGTAATGCTCAGAAGAAAAAGAAAAAAGGGAAAAAGAAGAAAGGTTTTGGAACCTTATAAAAAAGAAGGTAAAATTGGCAAGGAGAATTCTAAACTATCATGGTTAAACTGCGTTTAAAGAGATTCGGCAAAAAACGAGAAGTGAGCTACAGAATAGTCGCCATGACTAGTAGCACCCGTCGCGATGGTCGTCCCTTGGAAGAACTGGGTTTCTACAATCCCAGAACTGATGAGACTCGTTTGAACGTCCCCGCCATTGTTAAGCGGCTTAAAGATGGAGCACAGCCCACAGATACGGTTCGGAGCATTCTGGAAAAAGCGAAAGTGTTTGAACAAATAAATGCTTAAGACAACAGTCTTGACTACTCAATCAGTAAAAACCAGCCCCAACTATATTCAACTGGCAGAATTTCTCCTCCAGCCCTTGTTAAAATACCCCCAGTCCCTGAGCATAGACTGCGAGCAGTGCAAGAATAACCAGCAAGTGTGGCTGCGGGTGGCATTTGAAGAAGCAGATCAGGGAAGAGTTTTTGGTCGTGGGGGACGCAACATTCAAGCAATTCGGAAAGTGCTGGAAGTAGCAGCCAAAACCTGTGGACAATCCTTCTATTTGGATATTTATAAAGATCAGTCGAAACGAGATAATGACACCAATGGTAAAGGGAGGAGAACAAGACCCCGCTCTCGTCGTGTCCCCAATCCAGTTAAACCCTTGTTGAAGAGTCCCTAACTCGATCCAAAGCGTCCCAGACGGCTTGCAAAAAGGGCTCTAGTCCCCTATGAGCAACAGCTGAAATGGGAAAAATGGGGGCTGAGGTAAGGTGAGTAAGTTCGGCGATCGCCATTTCCCTTATTTCCACGGCAGCAGCATCCACTTTATTCAGCGCAATAATTTGGGGCCGAGAAAGCAAATCCTGCCCGTAAGCTCCTAACTCAGCTTGAATGGTGTGATAATCAGCAATGGGGTCAACCCCCGTCAGATCAATTAAATGGACTAGAAGACGAGTGCGTTCGATATGGCGGAGAAAATCGTGCCCCAAACCCACACCAGCATGGGCACCAGCGATCAGTCCTGGAATGTCCGCAAAGACAGTACCGTCCCCAGTGGGTTTGCGCACTACCCCTAAATTGGGAACTAAGGTAGTAAAAGGATAATTAGCTACCTTAGGGCGGGCTGAAGAAAGGGATGTAATTAAAGTAGACTTACCTGCATTAGGCAAACCTATGATGCCTACTTCTGCTAATAACTTCAACTCCAAGCGCAAGCGGCGCACCTCTCCTGGGAGTCCGGGTAGAGCCAATTCCGGGGCACGGTTGCGATTGCTCAGAAAATGCTTGTTACCCAAGCCTCCCTTACCTCCTTGGGCAATACAAATCCGCTGCCCTGCCTCTACCAAATCCCCCAATAATTCATTTGTGTCAGCATCATAAATTACAGTACCGCAGGGGAGTTCGATGGTGCGATCCCTTCCCGCTGCCCCAGTGCAATTATTAGGACCGCCCCTTTTCCCATTTTCCGCTTTGAAGTGACGGGTATATTTAAAATCTAGCAAAGTTTGCAGATGTTGGGCTCCCTGCAAAAAAATAGAACCGCCCCTCCCCCCATTACCCCCAGCAGGTCCCCCAGCTGGCACGTATTTTTCTCGCCGAAAAGCCACCATACCGTCCCCACCTTGACCTGCTTCTACCTCAATTTCAGCTAAATCGATAAATTGCATTTATTGTAAGAATCTCTCCCTCTTCCCTCGGTGTCCTCTGCGCCGGAGCGGTTTATCATTATTTCATATATATTCGGAAATATCTTCGCCGCAATCATCAGCCAAATAAGACAAGGCCCGGAACCGCAAACCAACTAACTGCTCATAAAGAGGATTCAGCTTGCACAAAGGGGGAATATGGACGATTTTGCGACCGAAAAGCTTAACATCCCGCTCGAAAGGGCATTGAGAGGGAACCATTTTGCAGATGAATTTCGCCACCCGGGGTTCCTTAACGTCCATCCCGTCTAACCAGACTCTTACTGGTTGCAAGAGATCTGGATGAGGATGAGCAATGCTTTCCGTCTTTTTAGTTTCGGCGGTGGTTATTTCCGGTTTGTACAGAGTATGCTCCAAGGACTTGAGCGCTTCTACTTTTAACCCGAGAGCATCGCTAAAAGCTTGTAGCAGTATCGCTTCCGGTTCCGAGTAAACCCCATCAGCAATTGCGACTAATACCCCCGTGCGCAAGAAATTTTCCGCCGTTGTTTTATCCTCACCCAAAGCCACTGCTAATTCTACTGGGGTAATAGGAGTCAAAGTTTCCAGATCCCCATCCAGAGCTAATTCATTTTCAGTTAACTGGGTGATTAATTCCTTTTCTTCCGGATCGAAATGTCCGTCTGCCCAGGCAATAGCCAGTAAGCCTCGCAGCCAGGCGATAATTTGGTCCTTCGTATAAGTAGATTGAGAGACTGTGATCATATTCAGGAGGGTGAAGATTTTGTTCCAATTCCATCTTATACTTTGGGTTGGACGTAAGTCTGATTGGCTTTTCTGTCTGCAGCAGCTATGGCCACCACTCCCACAACATCAATTCCTTCCTGGTACAGCACTTGAGCAGCTTGGCGGGCAGTTTGCCCGGTAGTATGGATATCGTCTAATATTAATACTGGCGACGACTGTTTGCAGCGCCGGATACCGTTTCCTTTGGCAAAAGCTTCTTTCAGTTGTTCTTTCCTTTCTTGCAGGTTTAAATTAAAGAAAGCCTCAGTTGCTTTGACCCGCTTTAAAGCTTTGGCAGCCAAAGGGTAGCCCGTGTAGCGACAAAAACTCCGTGCTAGCAGTTCTGCTTGATTAAAACCCCGTTCTTTCCTTCTTTGGGGGTGAATTGGGATCGGAACTACAGTGAATTTTTTTCTCTTTCCCAGGAGATTTGCCTCTCTCCAAGCCTTACCCAGCCAATATCCCAGGGGTTGTGCTAACTCAGGGTGGTTGTGGTATTTCAGAGAAGTGATCGCCCTTCTCAGTTGACCCCCATAGGTACCCCAAGCAAACAAAGGTAAATCTCCTTGCCAAAATTGACTACAGTTTTCTACTTTACAGTCCTGGAGTTGTGCCTGACAATCAGCACAGAGAGTATCGTCCGCCGAACGGTAACACAGAGGACAATTCTCCTTGAGCAGGAGAGATAGCAAGCTTTTTAAGATTGGGTGGTACACGGTGGGCTATATAATCAAAAGTTGTGCATGGAGTAGAAATAATTCTTAAAATATGATAATTTTAGGATCCAGGAAATAACCGTCCAGTTATAACAAGCATAGCATAACCAGGGAATTTAGATGACTTTTCCTATTTCTTTTGTAAAAAATTGACAATTAAGCTAATTAAATCTATGACTTCAGCAAACACCGAGAAAACAAACAGCGATAAAGCCTTAGTGGCAATGAAAAATTTTGCCGAAAAGTACGCTCAACGTACAGACACATACTTTTGCCTGGACACCTCCGTTACAGCAGTAGTAATTGAAGGACTAGCAAAGCATAAAGAAGAGTTGGGAGCGCCATTGTGTCCCTGTCGTCATTATGAAGACAAAGAAGCAGAAGTAAAGAATACTTTCTGGAACTGCCCCTGTGTACCAATGCGAGAGCGCAAAGAGTGTCACTGCATGTTGTTCCTCACCCCGGATAACGATTTTGCAGGGGAACAGCAGGAAATTTCCCTGGAATATATTGAAGAAGTAAGAGACAATATGGCGTCTTAACCAAAAAAGTACCGCCACATAAACCAGTTACCAAATTAACCTCTATAGTTTATAGTCATCTTAGTACCTGGTAACTGTAAATTATGCTAACACAATCATTTTGGCAGGGTGTCGAAGAATTCAACCAACAACAATTTTACCCCTGTCATGATACCCTAGAAGCCCTCTGGATGGAAGCAGCTGAACCAGAAAGAGCATTTTATCAAGGAATTATTCAAATTGCAGTGGGCTGCTATCATCTTAGTAACGATAACAAACGTGGGGCAGCGATTTTGTTGGGAGAAGGAACCAGAAAGCTAAAAGACTATCAGCCTTTCTACGAAGGTGTTGACGTCAGCACCTTCCTCACAGAAAGCATTGCACTTTTGGAAGCACTACAACAGTCCTTCCATGACAAGATAAAGGAATTTCCAACTCCGGGTTGGCCGAAAATACGCACCGAGGGGAAACTTTAGGGCTGCGAAAAACGTCACTCTAAATAGAGATTACAATATTTAAGACTATTGTGATATTTTTACGATAAATCATCATGCGCTCCTTTACTCGACCCATTCACCTCAAACATTATTTAGGGTTATTTTTCGGTTCCACAGTGGCAATTGTCAGCTTCCTTGCCCTAACACCACCTCTACTGAGAGAAGTTCAAGCTCAAAGCCCTGTCCAGGATAATAGAATTGTGGTTCTTGCCGATGTCCAAGAAGCAAATGAGGAAACTGGAGTAATTACAGCACGGGGTAACGTAAAAGTAAATTATCCAGCCAGAAAGCTTCAAGCAACAGCAGCTCAAGCTGAATACTACACTAGGGAGAATCGCCTGATCCTCAGTGGCAATGTTTACGTTCTTCAAGACGGTAACAGTATTAGAGCAGAGACAATGGTTTATGCCATTGATGAAGGACGCTTTGTGGCTACTCCCAAACCAAATCAACAGGTAGAATCAGTATATATTGTACCAGAGTCATCTCAACCTGGGGAGTCAGTGGGAGCAACACCAAATTAAGAAATTCCGGATGAGTAAATCTTGACTATCATCTTAGAAAACGTCCAGAAATACTATGATAAGCGATTGGTAGTCAAGGGGGCAAATATCAGAGTTTCCCAGGGAGAAATTGTGGGTTTGCTCGGTCCCAATGGAGCAGGAAAGACCACAACATTTTATATGGCTACGGGTTTAATCAAACCAAGTCTTGGTAAAGTGTGGCTCGATAATAAAGACATAACGACCTTATCTCTGGATAAACGGGCTAACTTGGGTATTGGCTATCTAACCCAGCAGGCTAGCATTTTTCGCAATCTGACCGTGTCGGAAAATATCCAGCTTGTCTTAGAGCAAACCGGAATGCCAGCTAGGAATTGGCGGATGCGTTTAAATACATTGCTCCAGGAGTTTCGCCTGGAAAAAGTTGCTGGTATCAAGGGTTCGGTAATCTCTGGTGGAGAAAGGCGCCGGACGGAGTTGGCACGCGCTCTAGCGGTAGGAGTGTCCGGGCCGGAATTTTTACTATTAGATGAACCCTTTGCTGGGGTGGATCCTATTACGGTGGAGGAAATTCAAACCATTATATCAGGTCTGCGGGATCGCCAGATGGGTATTCTCATTACGGATCATAACGTGCGGGAAACCCTGGCCATTACGGATCGCGCCTATATTATGAGAGATGGAGAAATTCTCGCAGAGGGTAACAGTGAAAAACTTTACAATAACTCTTTAGTGCGAAAGTATTATCTCGGTGAAGGATTTAAAGTTTAATTTTAATGAAAATAGCTAAATTGCCAATAATCGGGTTAAGAATTCCGTACTTATCGGTCATGGATCGGTACATTGCCCTAGAACTGTTAATGCCTTTTTTATTCGGGTTAGGTTTATTTACCTCTTTGGGGGTAGCGATCGGTACTCTCTTTGACTTAGTGCGCAAAATAACGGAATCAGGTTTGCTGGTGGACGTTGCTATCAAAGTGTTAATTTTGAAAATGCCAGATTTTCTCGTCTTGGCATTTCCCATGTCTGTACTTTTAGCCTGTTTAATGGCATACAGTCGTCTAGCTAACGACAGTGAAACAATTGCTCTGCAAAGCATTGGTGTTAGCATCTACCGAATCGTTCTTCCTGGGTTGATTTTTTGTATTTTCGTTACCGGATTAACTTTTTTATTTAACGATTTTGTCGCCCCTGCTGCCAATTATCAAGCATCTCTAACTTTAAAACAAGCCTTAGGTAAAAACCAACTCCCTTTCTTTGAAAGAAATATCATTTATCCGGAATATAATAAAGACAAAGTCATGAGTCGGTTGTTTTACGCTGAAGAGTACAATGGGGAAGAGCTGAAGGGTTTGACTATTTTGGACCGTTCTACTGATGGGGTAGACCAGATTATTACCTCTCAATCCGCAGTTTGGAACGTAGAAGATAGGCTTTGGGATTTTTTCAATGGTACCATTTATCTCATTGCCCCGGACGGCTCCTATCGTAACATTCTTCGCTTTCAACACAAACAACTAGCACTACCTAAAGCACCTATAGATGTTGCGAAAAAATGTAACGACTATGGTGAGATGAACATTTTCCAGGCAAGGAAATGCTTAGAAAATCTGCGGTTGAGCGGTAATGAAAAGAAAATTCGTAAACTCAAAGTTCGGGTCCAAGAGAAATTAGCTCTCCCCTTTATCTGTCTCGTCTTTGGCTTAGTGGGTGCTGCTTTAGGTGTCAGACCGCAAAATACAGGCAAAGCAACCAGTTTCGGTATCTGCGTATTGGTGGTTTTCTTTTCCTATTTACTGGGATTTATTAGCTCCTCTCTGGGTGTTTCTGGGGTGTTGACTCCCTTTATGGCTGCGTGGTTACCTAATTTAATCGGTTTGGGAACGGGAGCTTCTCTCTTAATGCAGTCAGCTAAATGACTTCGCTGTGCTAGAATTATTATAACCCGGCACCCTACACCCTACACGATGATTGTCACAGGAGCCAATAAATAACAAGAACAGTAGTTTAGCACAACCTTCTCTCCAAAGATTCTAGGAAGCAATCCTAGATTACAACCCTTTCAAGGACAACAACTAAGGGGCAAATCGGTTTAATTTCAATAACTAATTACCTACTTTTCAAGGACAGCAACAAGGGCTGATTCAGCCCAATTTAAATCAAAATCAATTCCATAATTTCCAAGAACAATAACACTAATTACCAACAAGTAACAACAAATTATTGAAAATTGTCAATGATTTTTTGTGCAAACTCGGAACACTTCAAAGGTGGTTCTACAGGGGGAGTCATGAGACGAGCTAAGTCGTAGGTGACAAGTCTGGCTGTGATCGCCTTACCAATCCCCTTATTAATCAAATCAGCTGCTTTGTTCCAGCCCATGAATTCTAACATCATGACTCCAGAAAGAATCAAAGAGCCGGGATTAATCCGATCTAAACCTGCGTGTTTGGGTGCTGTGCCGTGAGTAGCTTCAAAAATAGCGCAATTGTCGCCAATATTTGCTCCTGGTCCCATTCCCAAACCACCCACAAGAGCGGTTAAAGCGTCGGAGAGGTAATCCCCATTCAAATTCATGGTAGCCAGAATTGAATATTCATCTGGTCGAGTTTGAATTTGTTGGAAAATACTGTCAGCAATGCGATCGTTAACCATCACTTTACTCTTCCATTTTCCCTCACCGTGACTGGAACCAATCTCATGGAGAACCCTTTCTACTTCCCGACAGATTTTCTCTTGCTTATCAGGGGGTAGAGTATCGTATCCTGGCTCCATTAAACGAGCATTTTCCTCGCAAGTTATCTCTGGATTGTTTTCTACGTTGGTCAAAATCCAAGATTCCCGTTCCGTAACGCAATCAGGGCGAAACTCTGTAGTTGCCAGTTCATAGCCCCAATCTCGAAAAGCTCCTTCGGTATATTTCATAATATTCCCCTTATGAACCAAAGTAACTTTTTGCTTCTCTTGGGGTAAGGAAAGGGCGTGTTGGATAGCGCGACGCACTAAACGTTGGGATCCAGTTTTACTAATGGGTTTTATCCCAATACCGGAGTCGAGGCGAATTTGCTTCTTCCCGTGTTCTGGGGTCGCCGGAATTAGTTCTGAGTTGAGAAACTGAATGAGCTGCTGGGCAATTTCACTTCCTTGGGGCCATTCAATGCCCAAATAGATATCTTCCGTATTTTCCCGATAAACGATGGCATCTACCTTTTCTGGATATTTGTGGGGGGAAGGGGTGCCGGGATAATAGCGACATGGTCGCACACAGGCGTAGAGGTCATTAATTTGGCGCAAGGCAACATTGAGGGACCGAATACCCCCCCCTACAGGAGTGGTGAGGGGACCTTTGATGGCAATGCCGTAGGTTTCAATGGCTTTGAGGGTATCTTGGGGCAAATATTGGAAGGTGCCGTAGCGATCGCAGGCTTCGTCACCAGCATAGATTTTGAACCAGTGGATTTTGCGCTTGTCCCCATAGGCTGTGGCTACTGCTTCATCAATTACTTTTTGGGTAGCTGGCCAAATATCCACTCCCGTGCCATCTCCCCGAATAAAAGGGATAATGGGGTTGTCGGGAACGATTGGTTTGCCGTTTTGGAAGATAATTGCAGCACCAGTATCAGGAGGAGAGATTTTATCGTACATAGGTAAACTATAGTGAGCCTAAATTGTGGTTGTGCCCTTTCCCGGGACATGTTCAGACGAACCGCTAATTGTACAATTCATGATATAGCGCTGCGCGCGGGTGTGGGGTACCCACCCCCAACCCCCTCCTGGGAGGGGGCGAAGGAGGTGGGTGGGGTAAGAGGAAAGCCATGTTCTGTAAAGGTTTCAGCAATTGTTTGTTTTAACAATCTATCTACTTCTTGGTCTGGGGTAAGCCAGGAAATGAGTTGATTTTCAGCGAAACCAACTAGTAAAGTTATTGGATTAATTGCCATTTATTTTTTCGTATAATCAGAACAAGGAATTTGCCAATCTTCCAACCCTAAGGGATGTATAACACAAAACAGTCCTTTTTGAAAAACACAACTAGATGCGCATTCTAAACATTTTACGAGTTGCCTTTTTTTGCCTCTTTATTATCACCAGTTGGAACTTCCAACCCAGCTTTCTTGATTCGTTGATTAATTAGTCTTGCTGCTTTTATTTTTTCCCTGTTTTCTTGAAAAACTTTGATTCCAGTCTCTCTGAGTTTATCACGACGGGTGATCTACTCTGCATATTCTTTGGCATTGTCTGCTAAAAATTTCTCGACTCTTTGCCTGCTATATAGCAAGGCGTAACGGGGACCACCCAAGGGAACAATTTCGTCTTCTTTCCCCAGTCGTTCTATCCATTTATTAGACAACAGATATGTCTCTTTTAGTTGTGTTTTTGTAATGTAATGGTCTCGTGGTGACCATTGGCATTCATCAGGTATATATAAATTAATAGGAATATGCTCTTCGTTGTCTTTGTCCCAAACCATAGGTTTTGTTGCCCCTGGTGACAGGTTTTGTTGCTTTAGCTTTCCTTCGGTGAGAAAACCATTCTCTTTTGCTTCTTCCCAAGTTATGACTGGGGGAAGCGTTTGGTCTTTTATCTCGGATTCTCGAATATCGTATAAGCTATGATAGTTAGCTCCTGTTGTTGGCTTATAAAGGGTGGCTTGAGGGTTCCCCGTCGGACGTAAATTGAGTCTCTCTAGTTCCCATTCACTTTTCAAATGGGCAGGGATTTCGTTTTTATCTGTGTAACATTTGTGTCCAGGGCAAAAACTACGTGACTTGGAATTAAAAGAACGTTCGCAAACAGTACAAAACCATTCGTTGTTTTTTCTGACTAATTTATGTTTCATGACTTTTTTTTCTGAGTATATAGCACTACGCTTGTTGGTTAGGACATGATTCCGCCGTGCATTGCTCTCAACTTGTGCCCCCACATCAGCTTCGTGTCAATTTCTTGGGTGATGCCTATCTTTATGGCCAACTACGCTTTGGGTGCGTTTTGGGAATTAATATAGTGCCGCAATTTCTCGAATTCATCAATCTTGCTATAGCTTGACAAAAACCGCTATAGTTAAAGTATAATGACTCGTGCGACTGTATGCCAAGGAGCAAAATAACCTATCGACTATATCCAAGCGCCGAGAGCGAACGCAAATTGCATGGGGTGCGTAGCCAGCCCTGAGCTGCTGCTAGAACCTAAACTATTGCGGTCGCACCCTCGCAGAATGCGATATAACTGTAGAGGCGCACCAAGACAGGCGAGGCTAACATTACCGCCGAAAGATGAAAAAGGATATGAGCGGGTGGAGTATTCATGAGGGAAAACATTTATCAACTCGAAGAACTAAGAACAGCCATCGCCACCGCGCCCGAAAAGTGGCGTCCTCTGATATTTACCAATGGCTGCTTCGATCTACTTCATGCTGGTCATGTTCGCCATTTAAAAGTGGCCAAGGGACTGGGAAAGAGCCTTGTAGTGGGTTTAAACAGCGATGAATCTGTGGCACAAATCAAGCCCCAGCAACCGGGTTTTCCTCCCCGTCCCCTCATTGGGCAATCTGAAAGGGCAGAGGTGCTAGCCTGTCTCAAACCAGTGGATGGGGTGGTTATTTTTGATACAACTACGGCGATCAGTCTCATTAAAACGCTCCAACCGGAAATCTACGTCAAAGGGGGGGATTACAGTATTTCTAGTTTACCAGAAGCCAGTGCGGTACAAGCCTATGGAGGTAAAATAGAATTGGTGCAAGTGGAAATTCCTACTTCAACTACAGCCATCGTCAAGAGTATCCTCCTAGCCTCTAAAATAAAGAGATATTAGTCTCTACCGCCTAATTGATAAGCTCCCATTGAAGCTCTAAGATAAAAACGCTCCAAAGAATTACTGGGGCGAGATAGGATTATAAAACAGAAAAAGATGAGACCTTCAAAGCTTGTTCTAGGCTTAATTATAGCCGGATTTACTACCACAGTCACATTAACTAGCTGCGCTCCAAAAACCACTTCTCAAGGCGAGATTCTTTTGGAAAAGATCCAAGAAGTCCAATCCCGGACGAAAGTAGGCATTAACTACATAGATTACACAGTCACCGCTCAAGAGATCCAAATCGAGTTAGATAAATTTCAAAGAGACCCTGCCTCTCAGAAGCTGAAGTACGCGGGAAATTTAATCGCAATAGCAAGGACATATGTCGAAGCTAGTGAGAGAGATGTGTTAGGAGAATGGGAGCCTCAAGCAAGTTGGAGCGAAGGAAGAATCTTAATGGAAATACTGGAAAAATGCAAGAAGAAGAATGAAACCTGTTACAAAGCAGAAGAGCACTCCCTAATCTTAGATGAACTATTAAACAACGACTCTTCTATTGATTGAGCGTAATGGAGCAGTGGAAGTAACAATTGCCCGTCTTTGTGGGCGATCGCCCCATATTATCCTTATACTATCGTCTAACTTATGGAAGATCCTTTAGATCTGCTTTCTCAATTTAAATCCGGCTCCGAAAAAAACCAACTTCAACTGATTCCCAAACTCGTCAGTATGGGGGATCCAGGTTGGGAAGTATTGATGGAATTTTTACAATCTTGTCAGTCTGGCTCAGTTAATTTGGCTATGGCGGGAGCTTACCAGGCTCTTTGTCAGGTCAATACTGCCGAAACTCAAGCATTTCTACAAGCTTATTTTCCCCATGGCCTCCTTTCCCTGGAATCGGAACGAAACATAGACTACCTACCATTAGAACGGTCCCTCGTGAGCGCTGACTTTCAACGTGCGGATGTTCTCACCTTGGAAAAGCTGTGCGAATTAGCTGGTCCGGCGGCAATAAAGAGAAAGTGGTTGTACTTTACGGAAGTAGATAACTTCCCTAGTGTTGATTTACAGACAATTGATCGCCTTTGGTGGTTGCACTCTACAGGAAAATTTGGCTTCATAGCTCAGCGGAAAATTTGGCTGTCCTTAGGTAAAGATTTAACGAAACTATGGCCGAGAATCGGCTGGAAGTCTGGTAAAAACTGGACTCGCTATCCCAATGAATTTACTTGGAATCTCTCTGCTCCTCCCGGTCATCTTCCCACATCCAATCAGCTTCGGGGTGCCAAAGTGATTACATCCCTATTCTCTCATCAGGTTTGGTCTGAGAATCAAAAATGAGGCGCGACCTGATTGCGAAGCAACCGCGAAGCGTCCTGGTCGTTTAGTACGAGACACCGAGTCCCCTAGGGAGTTCCACGATGAATTCAAGACTCGGTTGGGGAACTCTAAGTAAAGAAAAAGGTGGAGAGTTATCAAGAATGCAAGTGCAAGCAGCATGTAACCTGACGGAAGCAAAACAACACACTATAAGTTACCCTTTAGATGGTCTAACCCCAGCAGCTCGGGAAGAAAAACGCATTACTGCTTTAACAAAATTGGGTCTCCTAGACGGGTCAATTGTTTCAGTATTTGATGAAGCTACTCAAATAGCTTTATGGGTTCACAACAATGGAAATTGTCAATTTTGGCGGTTTAAATGATAATGCCGACGCTCCTGTGGATATAGAAATACTCTGTCAGCAAACGGTTAATACTCTCATACCTATTGTCAAACAGCAAAAGCAGGAGCTTCGTTTATCAGTAGATCCAGGTGTTGGCCTGGTTAGTGGATAAAGATAAAATAGGTCAATCTCTCTATTATTTGGTGATGAATATCTTGCAATCGGCCCACCCCGACCGTGAGGTGCCCCTTCATGTCTCCCAAAAAAGCAAGACTTTAAACATTGCAGTCTGGGTTTCTCACCCCTGGTTGGGAGATGAATACCCTCGCGCGCATTGCTATATTTTTTTCAATACATTTACTATTAACGGCTTTTAGTATATTTAGTTTTTATGCATAAAACAGTCAACTTTAAGAAGTGGCGAAGTGGTAGCTCTATCTATAGATTGGTTGGTTTTCTCCAATCTTGGCGTCAAAGTAGCTGGTTGCTTCAGCAGTCAGAACTTCTGGGCGCTCTATTGATTAGCCTAGTGGTGGTTTTCGCTCCTTTTACATCTACTAGTTTAATCGGCTTGTTGTTGTTAGCTGGCGCTGGTTACTGGGTATTGCTGACGGTATCGGAGGTGGATAGAACAGAAGGCAATCCGATTCACCTCATTGTGCTATTGTATTGGTGCATCGCTACAATTGCTATGGCTTTCTCCCCAGTCAAGGGAGCCGCTTTTTCTGGTTGGGTAAAGCTAACCCTTTATTTAGTCTTATTTGCTCTGGGTACCAAGGTTTTCCGTTCTGCTCCCATGATGGGGATTATCATTACAATTCTGCTCCATGTGGCTTTGGTGGTGAGTGTCTATGGAGTGCGACAGGAATTTTTTGGGGTTGAACAATTAGCTACTTGGAATGATCCCAACTCTCCTTTAGCTCAAGATACTCGGGTTTACAGCTATTTGGGCAATCCGAATCTCTTGGCTGGATATTTGCTAGGGGCGATCGCCCTCTCCTTAGCTGCTGTTTTTGTTTGGCGGGGGTTGCTGCCGAAAGCTTTAGCACTGACAATGGTTGTGGTTAACTCTGCTTGTTTGTATTTTACTGATAGTCGCGGCGGTTGGATTGGTATGGTGGTGGTAATCCTGACTTTCCTGCTTTTGCTGCGCTTTTGGTTCGGATCCGTGCTCCCTGATTTCTGGCGCACTTGGTTGCTACCCATCGTTGGGGGGAGTTTAGCTGGATTGTTATTGGTAGCAGTGCTATTTGTAGAACCTTTGCGTCTGAGAGTGGTGAGTATTTTTGCAGGTAGAGGGGATAGTAGTAATAATTTTCGCATCAATGTTTGGTGGGCGGTTTGGCAGATGATCCGCGATCGCCCTTTAATCGGGATCGGACCGGGTAATGATGTCTTCAACAAAATTTATCCCCTCTATATGCGTCCCAACTATTCCGCTTTGAGTGCTTATTCTATCTATCTGGAAATAGCAGTGGAAACTGGTATTATTGGTTTGAGTTGTTTTTTGGGGTTGATTACTGTCATTATTAAGCAGTCCATAGGTAAACTACAGTATTTGCGCACTCAAAGGGACAGTCGTGGATTGTGGACCATAGGGGCGTTGGCTGCTATGGCTGGAATGCTGGCTCACGGTATCGCCGATACTGTCTGGTATCGCCCTCAAATTAATACTCTCTGGTGGTTGATGGTTGCTATAGCAATCAGCAGTTACCAGTCACCAGTTATTTTTGGTAGGAACCGGAGAAACAAAGTGGGGAGCTGGTATGATATAAGATAAAATAGTCCCCGCGCACCGAGCCAGAGAGGTCTAACTATGACTCAAGCTGTCGTCTCAACAACCATTATAAATGAAGCTTCTGAAATTGAACGTCTGTACACTTTCCAAGAGTATCTGGAATATGAGGGAGAACCGGATATTCGCTATGAATTAGTCAGGGGGAAACTCTTACTAATGCCAGCATCTACCCACTTACATACAAATATTTGCAGGTTTCTGCTCTACAAGTTCCAGCGTTATTTTGCTACTGGAAACTTGGATTTGGTTGTGAACTCCTCAGTGACGGGTGTGCGAACGGAGGAAAATACATCGAGAATTCCTGATTTGGTAGTATGTAGCCAGACTGTTTGGGAGCAAGTTCTTTATCGTCCTGGAGCTGGGGTTTTAGATTTTCCGGAAAAACCCATTTTGGTGGTAGAAGTTGTCAGTAGCAATCGCCGGGATGATTATGTGATTAAACGCAATGAATATGAATGGGCGAAAATTTCGGAATATTGGATAGTAGATCCGAAAGACAAACTAGTAAGGGTGTTTACTAAACCTGGGAATGAAGGAGGATACGATTGGGTAGACTTCAAGGGAGACACTTCCATTGTTTCTCCTCGGTTTCCTGAGCTGGTTTTATCGGTGAAAGAACTTCTCGCTCCCCCTCTGGTTGAGCAATTAATGAAGGAGGAACAGTCTAAAATCCAAACTTTCCAACAACAGGCTGAAACTGAACGTCAAAGAGCTGAAATCTCCCAACAACGAGCTGAAACTGAACGTCAACGGGCTGAAACTGAACGTCAAAGAGCTGAAATCTCCCAACAACGAGCTGAAAAGTTAGCACAGCTTTTACGAGAAATGGGAGTTAACCCTGAAGCACTATAGCAGTTACCAGCTTTTGAAATAACAACCAGCACGGTAAGGGAGTGTTGATAGGGAGCGCTCTACTAAAAACTGGGGGGTATTGCTCAAAAAAACTCTCAAAAACCCTTTACATTTACCCTCCCACCGTGATCTAATCAAATTAAAGAGAAAATTTAAGTTTTTGGACAGTTAATAGCGCTTCATCGCCCTCGCCATCTCCCTTTGGTCCTGACGACGCTTAACAGTTTCCCGTTTATCATGAATCTTTTTACCTTTACCTAATCCTATAACTACTTTAACAAAGCTATTTTTAAAGTACATTTTTAATGGTACTAAAGTTAATCCTTTTTGTTCCACTTTACCAATCAGTTTGTTGATTTCCTTGCGGTGAAGCAGCAGTTTCCTGGTACGACTGGGATCGTGATTAAAATATTGTCCACTAGCTTGGTAAGGAGAAATATGGACATTGAGCAACCAAGCTTCTCCGTTGCGAATTAAAGCATAGCCGTCTCGCAGGTTTACTCTTCCGGCTCGGATCGACTTAACCTCTGTCCCTTTTAGTTCGACTCCCGCTTCATAAGTTTCTAGAATCTCATAGAGATAGCGCGCTTGGCGGTTATCGCTCACTATTTTAATCCCCGTTCCCGGATCTCCCATTTTCTCTTCCTTATTGATTTGTAACAGGTACAAACATCTTTGTTTCTGGTAAGTATTTCCAGCTAACCCCTTCTGGATCGTGACTCCGACTCCACTGAGGAAAATCTGGCCAAGATTTGTGCTTACCTATTGTACTAGCATGAAGGTTCAGCCGTTTGGCAAGTTCAGCTTGGATCAGGGGGGATATACTATGTGCTTGTACTTCTTCTTCGGGATCTTCCTCCTCATCCTCTAATTCTACCAGTTCTCCTACCACCAGTGACGGTTCTAATTTTTCCTCACCCTCTTTAGCTAGTAGGTTATCAGACTCTCTATCTTCTAATTCTAGCACTTGGGGAATCTCTTGGGGAGAGGGTTCCACAGAGGAGGGTTGGGCTGGTAATTTTTCCCTTACTGCTTCTGGTTCTAAAATGGGGTCGCTATCATCAAAAATGCTGCCAAGAGCACTAGCAGTGAGAAAATAATAGACAATGCGGCGTTTATCTTCGTAGACTTCCCGTTGAGCGCCATATTCTTCTGCCTTACCTTCCAGAAAACGTCGCGCCGTTTTAGCTGTCATATTAGTTTTCAAGGACAGATCCAGGGCTGTGAGACAACCTTGGTTCTCTTTAATCAATTGCTTGAAGAAGGGATTGACTGCTGTGGTTAAATTTTGCCATTGGTAATTTTGCCAGAGTTTCCAGCCAATCATGAGTCCCGTGAACAATACAATCCACCGCCAAGTGTGGATAATCACTACTATGACTAGGGCGATGGGGAAAATGATAAGCAGTGCGCCGCGAGCAGGATTACTATTAAATTCTTGTACTTTTCCAGTCATCTTGCAGTAAAATTTATTTTAAATCAATATTTTAGCAAGTTAGTTACATTCAGACGCTTAAACATTGCAGCTCGGGCGGCAACCACCAGACTATCATCAAGTTTGGTTAAGGAAATCGACCTTTGGTATTTTTGTTGCAATGCTGTTTTAATCAACCAATCAGCCAGAAAAGGATTTTTCGGGAGGAGGGGACCGTGGGAGTAGGTGGCGATGGCATGATGGTAAAATGCTCCTTCCATTCCATCTTCCCCATTATTACCAGAGCCAATGATAACTTTCCCTAAGGGTTGGGCGGTATTTAAATAAGTCCTCCCACCGTGATTTTCAAAGCCAATTACTACTGGATTTGTTCCCAATATAGATTTTACCTCTTCTGCTAAGGGAGATGCGGTCAACTCAAATACCACATTGCCAATACAGCGAGGAGCATCTGGTCCCGGGTGTTTGCTGACTAAATCTAACAAACCCAAACCCTCTATCCTTTGTCCCAAGGCTGGTTCGTAATAATGACCTAGGAGCTGAGGGGAGCCGCAAGTAAAGACTCCGGGAGTCCCTGCTTCTATTTTATGCCGTAGAGCATCGGCTTTTGCTCCTTTTAAGTCCCGCATGACGATTTCCTGCTGCCGATCTTGGGCACCTCCTCCCACGATGATATCTACATGGTTGAATGCTTCTGCCTCTGTTTCCCTGTCTAGGGGAATGGTTGTTACTTCAATCTCTCGCCAGCCACAGCGACGGGATAGACAAATGACATTACCGCGATCGCCATAAGTACTCATCAAGTTTGGATACAGCCAGCCTATTTTCAATTCCATTGTCAGTAAGGGAGCAATTTCCTAGACTTTAGCAGTGTTGTGAGGTTTTCACACAGTCATAACGAACTTTGGTTTACTTTTTTCAGAATATATATTTTTGGATTGCAGATGACTGATTGAGATGACTTGAGTTAGGGTTTATGGGTCAGTCTTCAGGTCTTTGAATATGAAGATAAATTATCAGTTTAACGACATACCCTTTGAGTGGGACACCAACAAAGCTGCGAAAACATGGGGTTTCCTTTGAAACAGCCTGTGAAGTTTTTGAAGCTCCCTTCTTGCAAATCGTTGATAATTAACTCAGAGAAGTCCTCATTGGCATGACCTCAATTTGGCGCTTATTGTACGTGGTTTATGTTATTCGATTGATTGACCCTCGTCCTATTACCAACGCCGAAAGAAAAAGCTATGAAAATGGATAAATTGAAGCAACGATTGCAAGCAGAAACGCAAAATTAATAATCGACGCTCAGAGAAATTATGTAGGGTGGGTAATGCTGATATTATTGAAAATATTGGTTTTAACTTATTTAGCTGGTGGGCAACGGGAATATTGACTCCCACTTCAGCTTTTAACTATTATAACCCATTGCCCACCTACTAAAGGTCTAAAGGTCTCGATGGGTAAAAGATTTTGCATGAGCACCGCTATAGGTAGCCGCTAGATGACCATTACCTATTAGTTGATATTTATAGGTTACCAAACCTTCCAATCCTACAGGACCACGAGGAGGCATCTGTTGGGTACTAATTCCTACTTCTGCACCGAAACCGTAACGAAAACCATCGGCGAAGCGGGTGGAACAATTGTGATAAACTCCCGCAGTATCTACTTGGTTGAGAAAAGTTGCTGCTGCAGTTTCATCTTCAGTTACAATAGCATCGGTATGTTTGGAACCATAGGTATTGATATGGGCGATCGCCTCTTCTATATCTGTCACTACTTTAATGGCTAAGATTAAATCGGAATATTCCGTGATCCAGTCTTCTTCTGTGGCTGCTGCAATCGGTAATATCTGGCAAGTTTTCTCATCTCCTAATAACTTTACCTGGTTATTCTGTAAAGTAGTTGCTACTTGAGGTAGAAATGTGGGAGCGATGGCTTCATGAACTAACATAGTTTCGATGGCATTACAAGCTGCTGGATAGTCTGTTTTAGCATCCACGGCAATAGCAACTCCTTTCTCAATATCCGCAGCTTTATCGATATAAAGGTGACAAATTCCATCTGCATGTCCTAATACAGGAATCCGGGTATTATCCTGGACATAGGCTACAAAAGCATTAGAACCCCGAGGAATAATCAAGTCTACATATTCATCCAAGGCTAATAAGGCCTGAATTTCTGCTCTTGTTGTTAGTAATTGTACTGCTTCGGGATTAACCTGAGTCTTCCCCAATGCTTCATGAATGACTTTAACTAAAGTTTGACAAGAACGAGTAGCTTCTTTCCCCCCTTTCAGAATCACCCCATTTCCGGATTTCAGGGCTAAACTGGTAATTTGAATTAAAGCTTCTGGACGGGCTTCAAAAATCACTCCCAATACTCCGAGGGGACAGGTAACTCGCTTCAGAATCAATCCTGTATCTAGTTCCCGATGAATTTGCACCGCACCCACTGGGTTGGGTAATTTAGCTACATCTCTTACCCCTGCGATCGCTCTTTTCAGTTTGGTTTCTCCCAATTTTAATCGCCCGTACAAAGGTTTGGGTATCCCTTTTGCTGCCGCAACCCTTAAGTCTGCTTCGTTGGCGGCAATTATTTCAGGAGCTGCAGTTTCTAAAGCAGCCGCGATCGCCTCTATTGCTCGATCTCGTTCTGTTGAAGATAGTACTGCTAACTGACGGGCTGCTGTGCGGGTGTTTTCGGCAATGTTTACTAAAGTCATAGTTCTGAGTTGTTTGAGAATGCAGGGAAAGATTTTTTTACTAAATCTTACACAACTATGCAACGTCCAGTTTTTGGTATTTTATCATCATCTCCCAGGATCACAGTAATTATTTTAACATATCTCATCATTTGTTAATCATTAAATAATAAATCTATTTACCAATTGTGCTATATTTACTTAGGCAGGTGGGTAGATTAAAAGAAGAACATGACTGTTACCAGGCACCTTGGTTGCCTATAGAACCATTTTTTTATAAATCTTGTAAAAAAAAGCCTATGTCACTAAAAAATGGATTAAAGGCTGTCAAACAAAAACGTTACTCAGAAGGGATTTTCTTGTTGGAAGAATATTGCCAAAATTCTAGCCAACGGGACACTGAAGAATATGGCCAAGCCCAAATTGGACTAATCAAAGCTTATCGGGGGGATCGACAATGGCAAAAAGCCATCTCCCTCTGTCAGGAACTTACTAATAGCGCTGACCCTCTGATTAAGTCCTGGGCTGAACAAACTCTTCCTTCCTTATTGAGTGCTGACCGTCAGAGTCCAAAAGCAACCAGCCAACCAGAACGACAATTCTCTCAAGCTGGTAGAGTTGCTCAAACTGGCGTTAAATTAGCTATGCAGGGTATGGCAGGGAGTCTCGTCCTCGCTTCTGGGGTGACTATTTCCCTGCTCTTAGGCATGGTTTTGGTCTTGTGCCTCAGTTTAATTTTAATTCTGAATAGCGATAATCCCGGCTTGGGGCTAATTGTATCAGTTATCATCACCCTCCTTTTCAATACTGCTGCCTTCTTTATTTCTCCCTGGATCATGGACTTAAGTCAAAGATGGCTCTATCAAACCCGTTGGGTTACTCTAGGAGAAGTAGAGCGCCATTCGCCGGAAGCAGCAGAAGTCATTCAGCGAGTCTGTCGTAGCAAAAAAATCAAAGAACCCCGTTTGGGGATTATCTCCGACCAAAACCCCACTGCTTTTACCTACGGTTCCTTCCCTAATAGCGCCCGTTTGGTAGTGAGTCAGGGTTTATTTACTTATCTGGCAAAGGACGAAGTGGCGACGGTTTATGCCCACGAATTGGGACATATCGTCCATTGGGACTTTGCCGTCATGACCTTTGCCTCTACCCTAGTGCAAATTACCTACCTGATTTATACCTTTGCCAGAAGGCTGGCACAACGGGGTGGAGAGAAGATTAGGCAAGCTCAATCTGCTGCATTGGTGGCTTATGCATTTTATATCATCGGCACCTATTTATTGCTCTATCTATCCCGAACCAGGGAATACTATGCGGACCATTTTGCCGCCGAAACTACGGGGAACCCCAACGGTTTATCCAGGGCTTTGGTTAAAATCGCCTATGGTATTGTCCAAGAGGGAGAACGGAGCAAAGAACCGAGTAGGTTAATTGAAGGGACTCGCGCTCTCGGTATTTACGACCCGAAAGCAGCCGTTTCCTCAGGAACCGCTTATCGTATCGCCGAGACTTCACAGAAGGTAGGACGAGTATTTCTCTGGGATATATTCAACCCCTGGGGTTGGTGGATGGAGTTAAATTCGACTCACCCCCTCACTGGGAAGCGAATCCGTGCTTTAACCACCTATGCTGAACAAATGGGTTTGGATACTGAATTTGATATGGCTAAGATAGTGCGGGAGGGGAATAGGCTGAATAAGCGCAAACTCTACGGCAATTTTATCTTCGATGTCTTCATCTTTAACGCTCCAACCCTAGGTTTAGTTTTGGGTTTAATCGCTGCTGGTGCTCTCTATGCTAGAGGGGGAAATTTCATGGAATTTATCACCTTTCCCCTCTTTGGTTTCGGATTGGGAACTCTCATTAAAACTGGGGTCATGTATCCAGATTACAAGCGGAGTGCAGTTACGGATGTTTTTACCTTAATGACCGATCCCTATGCCAGTCCTTTACAGGGTCGTCCTGTTAAATTAGAAGGAACTTTAATCGGTCGCGGTGACGCTGGTTCTAGAGTTGGCTCCGATTTGAAGTTGCAGGATAAGACGGGGATGATTTATACTCGTTACGCTTCTCGTTTTGGTAGTTTGGGTAATTTCTTCTTCGGTTTGACCCAGGTACAGCAGTTAATTGACTCTGAAGTAAAGGCTATTGGTTGGTTTCGTCGGGGAATCGCCCCTTGGTTCGACTTAATTCAATTACAAAAGTATAACCACACTGCTGTTCAAAGTTATCATCGTTTCTGGTCTCTTGTAGTGGGCATCGGTTCTCTTGTTTTAGCATTTTTCATACCATTGTTACTTAACTAAAATATTATGGTTTTGGGGTAGGGTAACGGCGTGCATTGCTCTTTTTAAACAACATCACCCATGCCCTACTCTTAGGTTGACTTCCTCTCTTCTATGATGCTAAACAGAGTTACAACTTGTTGTTAGTTGTATTACTCCCTATTTGACTACTTGAGGAAGTATCTTTTTTCGGGATGGGTGATGTGTTGCCCCTGGTGTACCTACCGATAGATGTGAGTGCGGGTATTCTGAAGGAGAGTGCCAGGGATTTATTGACAGATTATCCCCAATTGCAGGTTCGCGGTTTGGTGAGTACCTTGGGGAATTTTACTCCTCAAGAGTGCCATCGCTTTTTTGCTCAGGTACTTGCTGCTCTGGAAACGGGTGAGTATTTTTTACTGGGAATTGATTTACAAAAGCCCAAGGATATTTTGGAAGCTGCCTATAATGACAGTCAGGGAGTAACAGCAGCATTTAATCTGAATATGCTAACTCATCTCAACTGGCGTTTTGGCGGCAATTTCGATTTAAATCTGTTCCAACACCACGCTTTTTATAATGAGTCGTCCAGTCAAATAGAGATGCATTTAATTAGTGAGGTTTCCCACTCAGTCCGTTTAAATGCTCTGGAGTTAACGGTAGAATTTGCAGCAGGAGAAACTATCCCCACGGAAATTTCCCGCAAATTTAACCTCCAACAGATACAGCAATATTTACAAGAGGTGGGTTTAAAACCCCTTCAGGTCTGGGCTGATCCCCAGCAATGGTTTGGTTTATTGCTTGCTCAAGTGCTTTAGCTATCTATTCTTGGCGAAGATTTATCTTAAACGGGACAATAGTTGCATTGAAGACTCGTAGGGTGGGCAAGGTTTAGGGGTTTGGAGCTGAGAATTGATAAAATCTATCTTGCTCACCCTACAACTAAGCTAGACACTTTTCTTTGCTTGAATGGCAACTGCATCTACAAAACGATATTTCTCTTCAACTTCAGAAAACCTTTTGTCTTCTGAATCATTGAAGTGAGCAGGTCTTATATCAGAAAATCCTACTGTTAACAACTCTTGCCTGAGAGCCTTGTAATCCCACATCCACAAATGGGGAACATAATTTGACCCCAAAGCATTCTTTAAAAATGATTTCAGTCCTATTGAACGCTTTTTTGTTGTACCTAATATTGTAGATTTTAGGAATTCAATAGACGCTGTTGGTGAGTCAGATGATAAATAATTTTTAGCAGCAATCTCTAAGTCGGGTACAATTAAGCGAAAAATTCCTCCTGGCTTCAAAACCTTGAAGGTATTCAATAAAGCTAGTCGAAATTCTTCCAAACTCAGATGTTCTAAAATATGGCATGCATAAACACCAGAACAGGAGTTTTCACTAACAGGTAATCCCCGAACTATATCACCATAACGAATATGTTCAGGAAATCTACATCGTTTAACCTGCTGACTTTCACCAATTGCTTTAGGACTGCTATAAAAGCGACCTATTAATGGTAATCTTTCTATCCAGACGGTAAGAGCTGAATCAAAGTTCAACCAGCTTTCAGGAGCACAAAAACCACATCCATATTGGACATAAAGAGAGTTAGACATGAGAGGAAGTTAAATTAGTTGTAAACATGATATCACCAACGTACCCTACGGGAAAGAATCCAAGTCACAGCCTCTCCTAAATCAGTAGCAATATAATCCGGTAATACCCGGTGTTGGTAGTCTCCCCTGAGAACCTTCGTTCCATAGCCAGTTTGAACTAAAATCCCTGTGGCTCCAGCATTGTGAGCCATATCTATATCTGTAGCTTTGTCCCCCATCACAAAACTTTGCTTCAGATCCAGATCCCATTCCCAAGCAGCAGCTACCAGCATACCAGTATTGGGTTTACGCCAAGTACTCCAACGGGTAAACTCCGGGTTAATTCCTCCAGCACCAGGGCTGAGGTAGGGACAGTAATAAAGAGCATCCAGTTTTGCTCCCCCTTCGGAGGCTAACAGTTCCTGCAAACGCTCATGCAAAGCATCAATATGTTCCCTAGGGTAATAATTGCGGGCAGCACCAGATTGATTAGAAACGAGAATTGTGGGGATTTGCAAGTCATTTAGGCGCTTCACAGCACCAGCAGCACCGGGTATTAACTGCAAATCTTCGACTTTGCGAATGTATCCCGCTTCCACATTCAGCACCCCATCTCGATCCAAAAATACTGCTGCTTTAGCCACGCCAAATTTCTGCCAAAACTCGTTCTGGTTTAATATCCGCCATTTTACCTGTTGGAGATTGAATACCGATACATTTATCACTCCCAGGAGGCAATAATTTCTGGGAGTCAGTGGGACCAAATAGGGCTATAGTATAGGTATCAACAGCCACGGCTAAATGCATGGGAGCGCTATCGGTACAGAGAAATAAGTTGGCACCAGCAATAATAGCAGCCAATTTACCTATATCAGGAGGTGAGATAACCTTCAGACCGGGACAAGCTTTTTTCATCTGGGTCACAATATCCTCATCTTCTGGACCTTGAATTATAACTATAGGCAATTCCGGCTGTTTCGTCTGGATATCCTGGATAATTTCCTGCCATTGTTGGGGAGGATAGATTTTATCAATGCCTTTACTCAAAGCCAACTGACTGGAAGAGGCGTGGATCAGGATATAACCCGAATTTATCTGTAACCGTTTTTGTTCCTCCAGAGTCCACTCAATATCAGATTTAGGTACACTCACCTTTAAAGGGGAACAGGGAGAGGTTATTCCTAAACCTTGGAGCAAGTCTCGATACATGTGGGCAGCATACTGCTCAGTTTTCAGGGGAACAGGGTGAGATAGGAACCAAGAATTTGGGGTTTGGTAACCAATGCGAACAGGAATACCATTCAGCCACAGGAGAAAACCTACCGTCCAACGACGACCTAAAGAGAGAGCGATATCATATTCCCGATCGCGGATCATTCCCAAGAGGTTGAGATAGTCGGCTAAACTATTCCGATCTTTGTAGTCGAAAAGGAGGACCTCATTGACATGAGGGCAAACTCGGTAAGCACTTTTGGCTCTCGGTTCCACCAACACGTCAATAGTAGCTTGGGGGTAGGACTCTTTTAAGTCAAACAGGGTGGGGAAGAATAAGAGTTGATCCCCTATTCCCCCAGGGACAAGGGCTAAAATTCGCATTCTCGATTACACGTACCATGACAGGTGCTTATATATTATCAGAAAAGATAAATTCTTGAAGATGTATTTATTAATTCCAGCAGCAGGCATGGGACGGCGCATGGGAGCTGATCGCAATAAACTCCTCCTAACCTTACTGGGCAAACCTTTGCTGGCTTGGACTCTCCAAGCTGCTGAGGCTGCCAGTCAGATTAGCTGGATCGGTATTATGGGACAACCCCTTGACTTGTCCTCCTTCCAAGCTATTATCGCTGAATTCGGTTTCAGCAAACCTATAAAATTAATTCAAGGGGGAGCAACACGCCAGGAATCGGTTTACAATGGTCTCGAAGCATTGCCTCAATCGGCAGAAAGAGTCTTAATTCACGACGGAGCCAGGTGTTTAGCTACTCCAAATTTATTCGATCGCTGTGCTGAGAAGCTCGATAATTGTCAGGGATTGATTGCTGCTGTACCTGTTAAAGATACAATTAAAATAGTAAATGATAAAAATATTATCAAAAATACCCCCCCTCGGAGCAATCTCTGGGCAGCTCAAACTCCCCAAGGATTTGAGGTAGAATTGTTAAAGTATTGTCACAAACAGGGAAAGGAGTTAGAATGGGAAGTAACAGACGATGCTGCTTTGTTTGAAAAGTGTCATTTGACAGTGCGGGTAGTTCCAGGGGAAGAGACAAATATTAAAATAACTACCCCAGTGGATTTAGAAATCGCCCAATTGATTCTGCGAGAGCGTTTATCAAGGGATCCTGCAACAAACCCAACTCCAGATTAAATCGGCTCCCCTTGCTATTATTTGTCATCGCCATCGTCATCGTTCTCAACTGTCCGCTGTTTTCAAGCTAGAAGTGCAGGAGAAAGAGAAAGTAAACTCCCGGAAGAAGCTAAACAAATCGAAGTCTTGTAACCGTAGGGTGCGTTGATGACATTTTTTTGATTGAACCACAACAGATTCTATATTAGATGCTCAAAGTCATTACAGCATTGCTTAAATTTAAAGTTTTGTTTAGCTTTGGCTTCAACTGCATCTGCTAATTTATCCCATATTGCCAACCCTACCACTCTCCAGGTCGAAAATATTCGTCATTAGCAATTTCTACCACCTCACCCGACTGTTGAATCAGGAATAAACCTCGACGATAAGCATAGCGCTCGATTCCTTCATCAATATCAATTCCCGCAACAGCACCATGTAGCTTGACATCAGCATAGCGGGTAAATGCTTGTTTAAAACGAGCCAACTTTTCTAAAAAATAATCCACATCTGCTTTGGATAAATGAGATTTAACTTCTACTGCAACTGCAACATCATCATCAATGGCTAAAATATCAATTTCCATTGCTAAACCTGCACGTTTGGTTTTCATCCGACGGAGGGTTTGTGTAACTGGAATACCTCGTGCTTGAAAAAGATTTACAGCAGCAGGTTCTACCAGGTTTTCTAAAAACTGTCCCCAACGGCTTGTGAGAGCACTCACAGCTTTGTTAGTATTGGCTGCAATAGCTTCTACTTTAGCAAGTCGTTTTTCTGCTTCTGCTGCAATACGATCCGATTCTGCTGCTCGTTCTGCTGCACGACGATCTGCTTCTGCTGCAAATTCTGCTACAATACGATCTAGTTCTGCTAAACGGCGATCTGCTTCAGCGAAACGACGATCCGCTTCAGCTTGAGAAGCTTGGAACAGATTGTAAATATCTTGAATAGTTACAGCATCTGACATAATTATAACAAAAAAAACAAGCTAAATATGCTTCCATATTATAATTTAACAACTTTTTTACTAATGATTACTGAATTTCCCCCTCCATGAACTGTTTTAACCCATTTTAGTCGCTTCGGGCGCACAGAGACGCGAGCAGTAACGGAAGGCATAACTACCAACCAATGGACCATGTAAATCATCCCCCTCAGAGTTTGCCAGCCTATACTCAACAAAGTAGCAAAGCTGAATTTCGATTCAATACGAGTCCTAAACAGTCCCACAAACATGCCCCAAGCAGAAATGGAAAACATCAAACCACTCATGGGGGCTAGTAAGGGATAGCGATGACGAGCGATGGCCATAAATAGGTCCGGCAGGGCGGCGACAGGTAAGACATACTGAATGGTAAAAAAGGAAAGCAAATCCCAGGTTTTGCTCCAACCAAAAGGGTGACACCGAAAAGACCGCCAATAGTCCAGGTAGCGCTGATAACCCCCTTCTGCCCAGCGGTTACGCTGATGCCAAAGAGCCATGGCCCTGGTGACTCCTTCTTCTTCGACAGGGGGGATAGCTAAAAACCCAATCTTCCAGCGATCCAAGTGTAGGCGAATGGTTAAATCTAAGTCGTCGGTGATGGTTTCTTCGTTCCAACCGCCGCAGCTATTTAGGGCAGAACGGCGGACAAACTGTCCATTACCTCGCAGTTCTCCCAAACCACCGATGGTGATGCGTTGCTGTTGAAAATAGCTGTCCAGAGCCATTTCCGCCTTTTGTCCCTGGGTCCAGAAATTGCAGGAGGCATTGGCGATCCCCTTTCTAACCTGTACAGCCCCCATTTGAGCCTCCTCAAACATGGGTACTACCCGTCGCAATAGATCCGCCTCCACAGTAGCGTCAGCGTCAAATACGCCGATAATCTCTCCTTTCGTCAAGGGTAATACTTGATTCAGAGCACCGGATTTGCCTCCAACCGCCCCCCTCTGACGATGTAATACTTTCAGCTGGGGATAAGAAGTAGCCAGTTGATCTAAAATTACTCCCGTATTATCCCTACTGTTATCATCAATAATCCAAACTTCATATTTATCCCCTGGATAGTCGAGACTACAGAGCATTTGCACCAAGTTCCCAATGACAGCTTCCTCATTTTTCGCCGCCACCAGCAAGGATACTGAGGGTGCAGTAGTATCGTCTGTTAATAATTCTGGGGCTGAGGATGGTTTAGCCACTACCAAACGGATGAGATGGATAAAAATCAGTCCTGTACAACTAACTACTGCTAAACTACCCCAAGTGAAAAAATGCAGTCCTATGATAACACTCCAGATAGTCATGAGGACAAAAGCAGCTTTCTTTCTTCTTCCCGAAGAACCGATGAAAAAATCCCTTTTAAATTCTTCTTTTTCCTCTTCTGGATCAGCTAGTTCAGACAAGAGAGAACCGATAGAGTCCAATTCTGGCTCCGACTCCCTTGACTGCCAAGAATTATTTGGCACTGTGCTCCTCCTTTATCTTATATCCTAATAAATAAATTTTATTATTCAAATGTAACACTTTTTAAAGTATAATTTTAAAAAACTAATAAATCAAAAGCCATATCTAATATACACTTTATCATGACAGTAATCGCCCCCACCGCCATAGCCCTAGTTTCTCTCCTCTGGGCGGAACTGGTACGAGACTGTTACCACGCTCTTTCCCATCATTGGCAACCCCTCTATCGTCTCCACGCTTGGCACCATCGGGTCTTTCGTCGAGATTTAACTCCTGTTAACGAAACCATCTATCGTCGGGCACACTGGTATAATGATGTACCAGAAGCTTCCATTATGCTATCTGCATGCCTCCTACTTTGGGGGGCTGTTTTTAGTTTAACAGTTCCAGGACACTGGGGAGCAGGGTTAGGCTGCTTTTACACAGGTTTTTTTCTTCTAGCCGCCATTGCGAGAGGTAGTGGGTTACTCTATGCAGATCAGTTGACTGATATAACCCATCGTCCCGGTGAGTTTACCACCCCACCCGCTACTTGGTTGGTAAATCGACCCTATCACTGGCGCCATCACTTTGATAATCAAAATGCTTATTATTGTGGGACAATATCTTTATTGGACAAGGTTATGGGTACTGCTCTCTCTTTACGGGGGAAAAGAATCGCCGTCACAGGAGCCTCTGGAAGTCTGGGTAGCTCTCTCCTAGCATGTCTGGAGAGCAGGGGCGCTAAAATCATTGCTCTCACTTCTAAACAGCAGGAGATTAAGATTAAAGATAAACCAGTGGAAACCATTGTTTGGCAACCCGGGAAAGAGTCCGCATTAGAGGGAGAATTAGCTAAAATAGATATTCTGGTAATCAACCACGGTATTAACGTCCACGGAGAAAGGACAGAGGAGGCCATCGCCCGTTCCTACGAAGTAAATACTTTCTCTAGCTGGCGCTTACTAGAACTATTCCTCAAGACAGTGCGCACCAACGAAGATATGGCCTGCAAGGAAGTTTGGGTCAATACCTCGGAAGCGGAAGTAAATCCCGCTTTCAGCCCTCTGTACGAATTGAGTAAAAGAACTTTAGGGGATTTAATTACTTTACGTCGTCTGGACGCTCCTTGTGTAGTTAGAAAACTAATTCTCGGTCCTTTTAAAAGCAATCTCAACCCCATTGGCATTATGTCCCCGGACTGGGTAGCAAAGCAAATAGTTAATTTAGCAGTGAGAGACGTGCGTAATATCATTGTGACAGTTAATCCCTTCACAGCGATCGCCTTTCCTTTGAAGGAATTTTTTGTCTCTACCTATTTCAAGTTATTTAGTAACCGCAGATGAACGCGGATAAACGCAGATGAAGAGAGATACTGTATATATTGCTATTACTAACCATGGATTTGGACATGCTGTTCGCGCTGCTTCTGTTGCTCAAGCTATTAAGGAGCTGAATCCGGATCTACTACTTATTCTGATTACAACTGCCCCTCGTTGGCTACTAGAGTCTTATATTGAAGCAGATTTTATCCATCGTCCCCGTGCTTTTGATGTGGGGGTAATCCAAAAAGATAGCTTAACCATGGATAAAGCTGCTACATTAGCTGCAATGTCGGAAATTCGTGAACGACAGGAACAGATTATTGCCTCGGAAGCTGACTTTATCCTTACCAACGATGTAGGGTTAGTTTTGGCGGATATTCCTCCTTTAGCTCCTCCTATTGCAAGAGCTGCTGGGGTACCATGTTGGATGATGAGCAACTTTGGCTGGGATTTTATCTATGGAGACTGGGGCGAAGAATGGGAGGAAATGGCTAATTGGATTGCCTCCTGTTATGGACAATGTCATCGTCTCTTTCGTCTACCTATGCACGAGACCATGAAGGCTTTTCCTCAGATTATTGATACAGGATTAACTGGGAGTACTCCTAAATATAAAGAAGCACAATTGCGGGCTGATTTTAACCTCACTGCACCTAAGGAAAAGACTGTTTTGCTCACTTTTGGGGGTTTTGGATTAGCGGAAATTCCCTATGAAAATCTTGCCAAATTTCCGACTTGGCAATTTATTACTTTTGATGACAGAGCACCGGATTTAGCTAATTTAGTGAAAGTGACGGACCGTAAATATCGACCAGTGGATTTTATGCCTTACTGCTGTCGGGTAGTTTCTAAGCCAGGGTACAGTACCTTTGCTGAAAGCTTGCGTTTAGGGGTTCCCATTGTTTCCCTCCTGCGAGAAGGTTTTGCCGAATCTTCCTTATTAATAGAAGGGATTCGGGACATAGCTTACCATCAAATTATCACCTCTGAGGAGTTTTATCAAGGAGATTGGGATTTTCTCAACCAACCCTTATGCCCACCCCGTAAAACAGTTCCTTTTCCATCCAATGGAACGGAATTTATCGCCCAAACTGTGGTTGAATATTTCCGAACTTATAAATCATGAACAGTTTGTTTGAATTATGACAGCAGTTCATACCTCACCTACCATTGATTTAATCGCCCAGGACGACGTCCGTTCTGTCTTAGAACAGCAAAGAGAACAAAGTAAAACATTGACCACCAAACTTAATATTCTATTTGTGGTTAACGGTGCCCTATTCACAAGTTTGACAATTTCTCGTCTAATGTATATACCCAGCATTTTTAGTGTAGCAGAAATCCTGGGATTTTTAATGAATTTTACATTACTAATCAACGCTTTTCTTCCCCGTCAGATAGCGGTGACTCCCAATTTGACAGACAATAAATTCTTAGAAGGGTATTTGGACTTGCTGCCAGAAGAATATCAATTAAAAATGATGGTCAATCTGATTCAGACTTATAATACCAATAAACAGCGGCTCGATGATGTTTCTCAATCCCTTACCTATACAGCTTACGTTACTTGGATGGTAGCCTTTATAATAATGCTACACGTCTTAGCCATTTATTTTATCCCGGCATTGCTTATAGATCAGTTATAATTATGAATACCAAACAAACCCACAATCAAGAATCCTCCAAAAAGCCTGTTCAGATACCGGACCCAGATCAGGACAATATTACCGTTCTAACCGAGAATCTGCCCAATAAACCCATTCTACCCTGGAATCACTATGATTCTCCCTGGGAAGAAGGAGAAAGGGAAGAAGTTGCAGATGAAGTCTCCTCTGATGAAGTCCAAGAGCAAATCTATGATAATTAATAAATAATGAGTCATTACCAAAAACTAATCAAACTGCAAACAACAGGCAAGTCTTTCCACAAAATAACCGACAAAGTAGAGAGTATCGTCGCCGAATCAGGTATTACAACGGGACTTTGTACTCTTTTCGTTCGTCATACTTCCGCATCCTTGCTCATTCAAGAAAATGCCGACCCCGACGTACTGAGGGATTTCGCTAATTTCTTTGCTAAACTGGTGCCAGAAGACCCCATGGGCTATATTCACAGTGCGGAAGGACCGGACGATATGCCCGCTCACATTCGTTCAGCCCTCACTCATACCTCAGAGCAAATTCCCATCGCTCAGGGAAGATTGGTATTGGGAACTTGGCAAGGTATTTATCTCTGGGAACACCGCCAACGTAGTTATTCCCGGGAAATTGTGGTTCATGTCACTGGGGATTGAGAAGCGACAACAAAACAATCTCTTCCTTGTGCTTTTGCTTGATAAAGAGCTTTGTCAGCAGCAGCAATCAAAGTTTTGGGTACAATATTGTCATGAGGAAAAATGGTAGCAATACCCAAGCTGAGAGTAACCCATTCTCTCACATCAGAGTCAAGATGGGGAATTTGCAGTTTTTTCACTTCTTGGCAAATCAATTCTGCGACTATGATAGCCCCATCCTTATCCGTGTCAGGCAAAATCACCGCAAACTCTTCTCCTCCATAACGAGCGACTAAATCTCGAGGACGCTTTGTAGCAAGACTGAGAGTTTTAGCCACTCGCACCAAACAATCATCTCCTATTTGATGGGAGTAGCGATCGTTGTACCGTTTAAAATAATCCACATCGTAGAGAATTAAAGACAAAGATTCTTTCTCACAATTACAGCGTCGCCATTCCACCGTGAGAGTATGATTAAAACAGTGACGGTTAGCTACTTGAGTCAAACCGTCCAGGTTAGCGAGACGATTTAATTCTAATTCCCAACGTTTGCGTTGTGTTATATCCCGAACCGTAACGGAAAAGCCATCCCCCAGCTTCACTGCTGTCACATTATACCAACTCTGACGATTGTCTTGTTGGTAAGAAAAATCTCGGTCCAAAGTTTCTCCCGTTTCCACCACTGCTACAAATATATCGAACAGTTTTACATCTAATCGAGTGAGCAATTTTTTCAGCATTAGATTACTGTTGCAGTCTTCTCTCTTTTTTCCTAAAGCTTCAGCCACCACCGGATTAACTAACAAACAGCGAAAGTCGGTGATGGTTTCATTCACATCTCTAACTGCTTTCCAGGCTGAAATTCCATCTCGGGAACTATTCAACACGCTCTCTAAGAGATTCCGAGATTGAGAAAGGATTGCTTCTGCTTTTTGCCGTTGTTTAATTTTTTTTCCAGCAAGAGTTTTTGTCTTTGAATGGTCAGTTGATTTTCGATTATCGCGATATTGAAATGCCTTAATATTATCAAATACTTCATCTAAAACACTTAGAAAAATTCCGTAAATATACCTCGTTTTATCATCTGCTTTTAAGGCTTCGCATACTTTATATTCATCCATTTTAGGCATTTTTCTTGGTTGAATGCTAACGGTTTTAAAAGTCATTTTGCCATTAGTTACACTGGGAACTTTGTAACCTTGACGATGCAACAGTTGGCTAAAAATACGCATATTTTGCCATAAATTATCTACAATTAATATATTACCTATTATCTCTTTATCTTGATTACTCTTCATTTAGAATTGATTTTAACTTCTGACGGGCTGACTCCTGTCATCTCACTGCTATCGCCATAAAGATAACGAACTCCCAGGTGTTTTTTCATTATATCAAAAATCTCCTCTTCCCGGAAAGGCTTGCGGACAAAATCATCGCAGCCAGCTTCTAAAACGCTAACAGTAAGAGCTATAATCGCCGTAGCTTGACCTTGAGTAGTAACTTTAATCCTTTGGGTTGCTTCTTATCCGTTCATCACGGGCATGGGCATATCCATCCAAATAAGATGGGGTTGCCATTGGGACCAAAGGTTGATCGCTTCTTCACCGTTACTAACTGCTTTGATTTGAAAACCAAGAGGTTGGAGTAGTTCATTTAAGAGTTGGCGATGGCAATATGAGTCGTCAACTACTAAGATTTTCTAGTCAGGTCAGGTTCTAGGGCAATCACAGTTTGTTGAGGTTCGTTTCTGGCAATATCTGCGACTGGAACCGCAGTTATCAGTTACCAGTATTATTAATGAATTATAATTCTTCCAAGAGAATCTGGACTGAAATTTGGATTTTGGGGAATGATAAGGGAGTAATGTTACCCTCTCTAACTATTGACTGGATTTGATAGTCATTTTCCACAGGCTGACGGAATAAGTTGAGCTGCTGTTGATTTACATCCACAACCCAGTATTCCTGAATTCCTGCTTGAGCGTAAACTAGCTTCTTTTCATTGATATCATAGTCTAGGGTAGTGTGGGAAACTTCAATGAGCCAAAAAATTTGAGCTGGGGTAGGATGGCTATGGCGATATTGTCGTTTTGGTAGTTTGACGATGGCAATATCTGGTTGAGGTTGGGAAGTAGCAAGAGAAATAGGTCCATTGAAACGAACGTGGGCGGAACCTCTCAATAACTTTTGGAGATAATCTGCCATACCCGACGCTAAGGAGTAGTGTAACGGTCCTTCTGGACTCATTTCAATGATTTCTCCTGCTACTAATTCTACATTGCGATGGCCCAAGAAACCAGTTTCTATTAAGCGATTATAATCAGCTACGGACCATTTAGCTAAAGTTTTCATGACCCAATCATTTATTAGTTAAAAGAGCTTTAGCAGCAGCACGCCCGGAAATGGTGGCTCCTTCCATACTATCGATATAATCTTGTTGGGTATAGCTACCAGCTAAAAAGAAGTTAGACACAGGAGTTTTTTGCTTTGGACGATAGGGATCCATCCCTGGAGCTTCTCGATAGAGGGACTGAGCCAACTTTACTACACTATACCAAGTCATGTTCAATTCCCGTGCCGAAGGGAAGAGTTGGCGGACTTGTTCAAGTACGTGTTGGGCGATCGCCTCGTTCTTTTCTTTAATAAAGGGATCTCCTGGAGTCAAAACTAACTGCAAGAGGGAACCCTGTCCCTGACGATAATAATCCTCTGGACTGGTTAAAGCCAAATCCGCAAAACAGGAGAAATCTGCATCAGGAGTATATAACAAATTATCCAATCCTGCTGCATCAGTTAACTGCTTTCGTTTTTCCGGGTCTTTCAGTTCCGTCACCCAACCATCGAACCGCAGCTGTACTGTTGCCACTGGCACCGTATCTAATTTATAGATATTATCAAACTCGGACCACTTGCGCCAGGATTCAGGGAGCAGTCGCTTTATTCCCGGCACGTCGCAGGCACAGACATAGGCATCAGCTACAATAGTTTCCTGCTCCCCTCCTCCCGAAGAGACGACAATTCCTGTAACCTGGGTTTTCTCCCCCTCGGTAAAGAGAATTTCCCGCACTTGACATCTAGTATGAATCTTAGCACCTTTAGCTTCTAAATAAGTCATAATGGGTTTGTGGAGGTATTCTGCGGGAGAACCTGCCAACATCCGCAGCACCGATGCTTCGGTTTTGGCGGCAAAAAACATGAAAATAGTGAGCATGCAGCGGGCGGAAATGTTTTCCGTATCGATAAAACCCAAAGCATAGGCAATAGGGTTCCACATTTTTTCCAAGCTACCTTGATTCCCTCCGTGACCACGAAACCAGTCCGCAAAACTAACCCCATCTAAACCCCGAATGGTTTTCATCGCCCCCTCAAAGTCCAGCAAACCCCTGACTAAGGGGCTGGTTCCCAGAGCGATGGAGTTGGCTATTTTATCTCCAGGAGCTAACTGAGAGGTAGTAAAGAAAGCTTTTAAACCGTTAAAAGGAGCACCAGTAAGAAAGCGAAAGTCCAGTTGACCAATCCTTCCCCCTTCATTGATAAAGGTGTGGCTATGTTCCTTGAGACGGAGATTGTCAATAGCCCCCACTTTTCTCATTAAGTCAAAGAGATTGTAGTAGCAGCCGAAGAAAACGTGCAAGCCCATTTCGATATGGTTGCCGTTTTTATCCACCCAACTGCCAACTTTTCCCCCCACAAAGGGACGAGATTCAAATATTTCAACAGTAGCACCAGCATCCACTAATTCTACCGCTGTAGCCATCCCCGCTAGCCCTGCTCCAACAATCGCTACCCGCATTCAGCAATCTTCCCGAATCATTATCTTTTGTTATTATTCTATAGCAATCAAGGGTTCATCCGCGTTTATCTGCGTACACTGCGGGACGCCAAAGGCGGTTGCTTACGCAAAGCTACGCAATAACATATAGGTAAGAAAATGGAAATAGGCGTACCAAAAGAAATTAAGGACAAAGAATATCGGGTGGGCTTGAGTCCAGACAGCGTCCAAGTACTTACAGAAAACAATCATTCAGTGTTTGTCCAGACTAATGCGGGGGTTGGGGCTGGATTTACGGATGCTTATTACGAACTGGCAGGGGCTACCATTGTGGAAAGTGCCGCCGCAGCTTGGCAAAGAGAACTTATAGTTAAGGTTAAAGAACCTTTACCCACTGAATACAAATACCTTAACACCAAGCATACACTATTGACCTACCTTCACTTAGCAGCAGATAGGGTTTTGACAGAAAACTTGCTCCAGAGCGGCGTAACGGCAATCGCCTACGAAACTGTAATTGTAGATGGTAAGCTGCCCCTACTTATGCCCATGAGTATGATTGCAGGCAGGTTGTCTGTGCAGTTTGGTGCCCACTATTTGGAGAAATCCCAATCGGGACGAGGGGTGCTTTTGGGGGGCATACCGGGAGTGCCAGCGGGTCGGGTGGTCATTTTGGGGGGTGGCGTTGTGGGTACAGAAGCCGCTAAAATTGCTCTGGGGATGGGAGCCAAGGTGCAAATTTTGGATATCAACCTGGAGCGATTAGCTATCCTAGAAACTGTGCTAGGTTCCGGGGTAGAACTACTCTACAGCTGTCCCCCTTATATTGAAAGGGCAGTGCGGGAAGCGGATTTATTAATCGGTGCAGTTCTCCTCCCCGGAAAACGTCCCCCCCTCCTAGTTCCTCGCAGTTTAGTGGCTCAAATGGTTCCTGGTTCAGTGATAGTGGACGTAGCCGTAGATCAGGGGGGTTGTATCGAAACCATGAGACCCACATCTCACAGTCATCCCACCTATATAGAAGAGGGAGTGGTTCACGTTGGTATTCCCAATATGCCCGGAGCGGTTCCTTGGACAGCTACCCAAGCCCTCAATCACAGCATTCTGCCCTATGTGCTGCAATTAGCTAAGGAAGGTACTTCAGCCCTAGAAAATAATCCTGCCTTGGCCCAAGGTTTAAATATCCGTAATCATCAACTAGTTCACCCCGCCGTGCAGGAAGTGTTTCCCGACTTAGTTTAACTCTCCGCGCCGGAGCGCCGGAGCGTTAAACCACCCTAAATTTGATTTGTGAAAACAGATTCTTTATTTTATCGCATCTTTCAGAGTGTACCGGAGATTTTCTTTGAACTCATTGGACAACCGGATCGCTCCGGGTATGATTTTCGCTCCATAGAAGTGAAACAAACAGCTTTCCGCATTGATGGAGTATTTTTACCCCCAGAAGACGCAGTCTCGCAACCAGTTTTTTTCGTGGAAGTCCAGTTTCAAAAAGATGAATTGCTCTATCATCGCTTGTTTGGGGAGTTATTTATGTTTTTGGCTCAAAATCCCCATATTTCAGGTTGGTACGCTGTGGTTATCTTTCCTCGACGCTCCTTGGAACCTGAGGAGACTAAACTCTATGAACCATTATTGTCCAGTCCACAAGTTCAAAGGTTTTATCTCAATGAGCTGCTGTCTCCAATAGGTGAGTTTTCCCCCACAAAGGGGCTGATGGAATTAATTGTTAAACCAGATAAACAAGTCCCCCAACTGGCTAGAACATTATGGCAACAAGTAAACCAAACCGAGGCAACAAAAATTCCCAAGGAGACAATCTTAGAACTAATTGAGACTACAATGGTATATAAGTTTCCCCAATTAAGTCGGAAGGAGATTGCAGCAATGTTAGGATTAGCAGAAAGTGTGAAACACACCAGGGTTTATCAAGAAGGCTTACAAGAAGGACGAGTTGAAGGCTTACAAGAAGGACGAGTTGAAGGCTTACAAGAAGGACTTAGGCAAGGAGAGCAGAAGTTAATTATAAAACAGCTGCTCCATCGAGTTGGATCCCTCCCCCCAGTCCAGAAGTCTCAAGTTGAAGCCTTGTCCTTACAGCAGTTAGAAGCATTGGGTGAAGCTCTGTTGGATTTTGACCAGGTGGCAGATTTAATTCTGTGGTTGGAGACAAACACGGTTTGAGCCTAGCGGAACCGTAGTCGTGTCAATTAGCTAACAAATCGAAGAAACTATTATCTAGTTCGTAACCAAACATTTGTGCCAGAGACTGGAGACGGTGTTGGCTAGGAATACCTTGTTCTTCCAACCAGTGGGTGAGGAAAAAGATTTTTTGCATGACGAAAATTTCCAGGGCTTCTGGGTTATACTGGATACCGTCAGTGGGACTGAACTCATGAGGAACAACCATAGCAACATAACGACCTAATTCCCCTGTTTTCCAATCTAGCAGCAAGGGTAACCAAGGATAGCGAGCGTCCAAATAAACAAACCAGAGCCTCACTTCCGGTATTTGGGATAGTTCTCGCGGATCGGAGGAGTCTCTGGCAAAGTCGATTTTAAATTGGAGCTGCCCGAATTGAGCATTCATCTGCTCCTTCCTAGACAGCTCTTCAATCTCTATTTTAGCAGCAGATAAGTCCAGATTGTGAATTTGGTCTGTAGTAACTCTAATAATCATCGTTCATTATAATGAGGATGAGGTGGGAGGCTAGAGACTTTGAAGGACACAATCTATTAGATTAGCTGGATGTTGTCAAGCAACGCCGCTGAATCTAAAATCTCATCCCCAGCATTGAAAACAGCAAAAGTAATGTCGTAAGTACCTGCTGTGGAGAAAGTATAGGAACCTTGTTGATAACCAGTATGGCACTGAAAATCTCCTGTTTGCTTTGCTACTAAATCCTCCCCATTTTGAACAACACTAGCGAGGGTAACAGTCTCAAATATGGTACCATCCGCTGATTCCACGTGCAAGAGAAGACTGTCATTATAAAACAACTCACCCGGATACTCATTGGTAAGGAAATTATAGTCAAAGATTAATTGCTGATTGGCTTCAACCACAATATCGAATGAGACTCCCGATCCGTTTATGAATTCCTTAGCGTATTCTTCAGTTGGCGTCAAGTCAATCCCAGTACCAGCAACTATATTATCCTTTATTGAAAAATTTTTAACCTCCGATGCAGTTTTGGATCCTAAGTAAGTGGTGATTGCATACTGGGAGTCTCCTTTCGCGGGACTAATCCCATCAAACTCTCCATAGAAAGAAGCATCTCCTATACCGATAGGCGTCCATGTCCATTCTTCTTCTTCAGCAACAGGCGGTAATTGCTCTGGCGAAATAGCGTCTCCTATCCGAATGTTGTCAATTAACACCCCTGACTCATACTCCAACATGTTATGGTTAGTGAGAACAGCAAAAGTAATGTCGTAAGTACCTGCTGTGGAGAAAGTATAGGAACCTTCTTGATAACCAGTATGGAAGTGAAAATTTCCTCCTTGCATTGCTGCATTTTTTGTCGGCTTTGCTACTAAATCCTCATTATTTTCAAATCGACTAAAGAGGGTAACAGTTTCAGATACAGTACCATCCGCTGATTCCACGTGCATGACAAAGTGGTCATTCAACTGAAAAGTATAACCTAGATAATCTGGCCAATCCCACATGACGAGGAAATTATAGTCAAAGATTAATTCCTGGTTGGTTTCCGTCACAATCAGATCCAATGAGACTGCCGATCCTCCTAGAAATTCCTTAGCGTCTTCTCCAGTTACCGTCAAGTCAATCCCAGGGGCAAAAGCTTTAAGCTCTTGTGCTGAAACGGATCCTAATCCATTGGTGATTAGATACTGGGAATCTCCTTCCGTGGGACTAATCTCATCAAACTCTCCATACCAAGAAGCGTCTCCTATACCGATGAGCGATGGCTCCTCTGGCAAGATACCCTCGTCCACTATAGTGATAGGCGATGGCTCTTCTGGCAAGAGAGGGTCTCCTATACCGTTGGGCGATGGCTCTTCTGGCAAGATACCCTCGTCCACTATAGTGATAGGCGATGGCTCTTCTGGCAAGAGAGGGTCTCCTATACCGTTGGGCGATGGCTCTTTTGGCAAGATACCCTCGTCCACTATAGTGATAGGCGATGGCTCTTCTGGCAAGAGAGGGTCTCCTCCGTTGGGCGATGACTCCTCTGGCAAGAGAGCCTCTCCATCTACCTGGAAGTTATCAACCGACACAATTGTATTTCCGCCGAAGGCTTTGTGGTCTAAGACAAGCAGGGTAACCTCGTAAGTGCCTGCTGTATCGAAAGTATAGGAGAAATTTTGATTATTTAAAGATGATACACGGGCTTTCAAGCCGTCTGCATTGTTTTTTTCAAAATCAGCTGAATTTTTCACAACACTAGCAACGGTAATAGTCTCAGACGTACCATCTTCTCTTTCCACATACAAAAGAAAACTATCGTTGCTAACCACGTTACTGCCCTTTGACCCTTCAACGGTGAGGAAATCAAAGTCAAAGCTGAAAGTACTTCCTGCTGAAACTGTAATTCCCTCGATTTTCAGAGCCGAGCCTTCAGCGAAACCCTGTCCTATTATCGATAGGAAGAACTTAAAGTTTTCGTCGACAAAATCGTCCACTTTCGTTATATCTGCGGAACCAGCTGCGTTGGAGATTACATATCCATCTGTTGTCAATACTTTGCCGATGGTGGATACTTCAGGTGTGGGTTTTTGAATTAAGCTCATTTTTTCTCTTTGCTTTCAACATCATATTTCCAGTATAATTGATTTTTTGACATAAATTTGTCATTTTATGTTAGAGTTTACAAAAATTTACATCTCAATTTTCTGAGAAAAGGCCCAGAGTCGCACTTCCGGTATTTGGGAGAGTTCTCGCTCGGAAGAGGAGTCGAGTTGGCAACAACCTATCTATGGTGAGTGCTATAGCACACGTTACAATGGTCAAAGTACCCGCCCCTCGGGGGCCCTATAATTGATTCCAGTGAGTCCCCCGTTTAAATTACTGCTAATTGATTCTGACCCCATCTTTCGCCTCGGTATTTGTGCTGCCTTGGAGCGGGAAGGGGATTTCCAGGTAATAGCCCAAGCAGATACCCTGGCCATGGCCCGGGAGCAACTAGGGCGAGAAATGCCCGATTTAGCAGTGTTAGAGCTAGGTTTATCCGGTTCCGAGGCATTCAAGAGAGAATATCCCAACTTGCCCATTTTATTGCTAGCCGCTCCATGCTCAGCCCCGGAACTGCTGGCTGCGAAAATAGCCGGGTTTGAAGGTTATTGCCCCAAAGGAACAGAGATCCCCCTTTTAATTAAAGCTTTGCGCCAAGTTGCAATGGGCAAAACTTATTGGTTCCTTCCTGGACTAAAACTGTTACAATCGCAACGCCCTAGTACTTGGCTAGTGCGCTGGCGCCAGTCGGGTATTCGGCAAATTGAAGAGAGTCTTGTGGAGGTGAAGCAGGAGTTAAAAAATGCTGTCTCACCCTGGGAGCGACTCTTTTGTCGCGGAAGGAAGCGAGAACTCCTGGCTGCTCGTTGGTTAGTTCAACGACTTTTACCCGTAGAAGGGATAATAGTGATTCAAAAGCAGGAGGAAGTAGTAGATCCGGTTCAGTTAGTACCTTCAGACTCCTCTGTACCTGCCCCGCTCCTTCAAGGAGACCTCTGGACTGAGACCTTGGCTCAAATTCGCTCCGGACTAGAAAATCACAGCAGTATTGCTTTAGAAATCGATATTCTCAAGGAGTCCAAGCAACGGGAATTGCTTTATTTAGTCGTCAATTTAGTGAGGGATACTCTCGCTGAATTGCGCTACCTTGAAGTTACACCGTCGGAATTAGAGGAAAGGATACCCGGCATTTTACGCAACTTGTGGCAAAATGGAACCATTCAATTTTTGAGCAAAAACTACCCGACAGAAGAAAATAATGCCAATAATGTGGCTATCACAGATACTATACTTCAAGATGCTAGGATTGTCAAGGAGGAAATTCTGGATAAAATACCCTTTGTGAGGGAAATATTTGCCTATTTCCTGTTCTCCGAACCCTTAGTAATAGATAATGTACCCTATCGCTGCGAAGCCCCTGAAGCGAAAGAAAGAGCAGCTATCCTGTTGGATAATTTACTCCTGCAAATCGCAAACGGAGTAATGCAAGAAATTCTGAATAGCTTGGTGGCAGTGGAAGAGATTAAATACAGTTTATTACAGAATAACTTCAGGGCATCGCGAGAAATAGCCAGGTTTCGTAATAATATTGCCTGGCGCTATGGACAAGACAAATACTACTGGGAACCCAAGCAAATTTTTGAGAGTAAATATCGATTATTTAGCTTTCAGGAGAACAAAATCAAAACTGTTTTTATCTACAGTTCCCGTCAGGAAGAATTGGAGCAACTAAAAGGCATTCCCTGGGGGGTAACCATTGCCCTAGAACTAATAGACGCAATGGCACCCCGAATCAAGTCAATAATCGCATTTGTAGGCAGTGGTTTGGTTTATCTTCTTACCCAAGTTATTGGGAAGGGTATCGGTTTAATTGGTCGCGGTATCCTGCAAGGCATTGGGAGCAGTTTACAAGATAGCAAAACAATAAAAAATAGCAAACAAGACAATTAATTAGCAACTTAGACTTATGATAAATAAAAGAGGAAAAAAAAGACCACCAATTTGGCAACACCTCAGTAAAGTTGCCGCTAGTTTGCTGGTAGTGCAAGCTGTAATATTAGGAACCCCAGCTTTAACCAAACCTCAAGAAGAAGCGGAGAGCACATTACCCTATAACCAATTACTGGAGAAAATCGAGACAGGGGAAGTAACGAGAGTAGAACTGGATCGGCGAGGGAAGAAAGCAAAAGTAACTTTCCAAGGTCAAGAAAATCTCGTAGAAGTAGATTTATTAGACCGCAACCCGGAACTAATCGAAAGTATTAACGCTGCTAATATAGAATTTGAGATTAAAGACTCTCCTGATAACTCCGCAGCCATTGGTATCGGGATTAATTTGCTGTTAGTCTTAGGGTTAATCTTGGGATTAGGAATGATAATCCGCCGTGCTGTCAGTGTTTCTGGGCAAGCCTTTAGCTTCGGCAAATCCAAAGCAAGGTTTGAAATGGAAGCCACAACAGGTATTACCTTCCAAGACGTAGCGGGAATTGAGGAAGCCAAAGAAGAATTGGCAGAAGTGGTCACCTTTCTGAAAGAACCGGAAAAATTCACCGCCATTGGAGCCAGAATTCCCAAGGGAGTGTTGCTAGTTGGTCCCCCAGGAACGGGAAAAACCCTCCTGGCTAAAGCAATTGCTGGGGAAGCAGGAGTACCTTTTTTCAGCGTCTCTGGGTCAGAATTCGTAGAGATGTTTGTGGGGGTGGGAGCCTCTCGGGTCAGAGATTTGTTCCACAAAGCGAAAGAAAATGCCCCAACTCTTGTGTTCATTGATGAAATTGACGCTGTGGGGCGGCAGCGGGGTGCCGGTATCGGCGGTGGGAACGACGAACGGGAACAAACTCTCAACCAATTGCTCACGGAAATGGACGGGTTTAAAGATAATGCTGGCATCATTATTATTGCCGCCACCAACCGTCCCGATGTCCTAGATTCAGCCCTTTTGCGTCCCGGAAGGTTCGATCGCCAAGTCATGGTAGATTACCCCGACTACCAAGCAAGGGAGAAAATTTTAGAAGTCCACGCTCGCAACAAAAAAATTGCTCCAGAAGTCTCTTTAAAAAAGATTGCCCGCCGTACTCCCGGTTTTAGCGGCGCCGATCTAGCTAACCTACTCAACGAAGCTGCTATCTTTACCGCCAGGAGGCGCAAAGAAGCCATCACCATCTCTGAAGTAAACGACGCCATTGATCGGGTCATAGCGGGAATGGAAGGAACTCCCTTGGTGGATAGCAAGAATAAGCGGTTGATTGCCTATCACGAAATTGGTCATGCTATCGTAAGTACATTAATACCCCATCACGATCCAGTGGAGAAAGTCACCCTCATTCCCAGAGGACAAGCTTTGGGGTTGACCTGGTACACTCCCAATGAAGAAATGGGTTTAACTACCAGAGCACAAATTATCGCTCAAATTGCTGGCATTCTGGGAGGTAGAGCAGCAGAAGAAGTTATTTTTGGTTGGTCTGAAGTTACTGATGGTGCTAGCGATGACTTGGAAAAGGTGACGGAGCGAGCCAGGAATATGGTGACACGGTTAGGAATGTCCGCTCTGGGACCAATTGCTCTAGAAAACATGAATAACCAGGTATTTTTAGGCAACGATTGGACGAACCGTGTGGAATATTCCGAAGAAATAGGGGCGCGAATTGATAATCAAATGCGCAAAATAGTTTTTGACTGTTACGGACAGGCTAAAAAGATTATCCGGGAAAATCGCTCCGTTATAGATATGTTGGTAGATGTATTAATCCAACAGGAAGTTATAGAAGGTGATGACTTCCGTAAGCTTGTTTCTGAGTATACTGAGCTACAGGAGGAAAGGTTTACTTTAGCTAAAGGATGACCGGGGTTTGGTGTGATTGTCAAGCACCAGGATGTTGAGGAGCCGGATGAGGGGAAACTCTCACGTCCGGTTTTGTAGCCAGGTGGAGGAGGCGATCCCTTCATCTAGGTTTCAAGCCCCTCAACCCTAGCAGATGAGACTGAAAAAACAAACCTTCAAGCTTAAACAGAAGTACTTTAGAGGGATAGCTGTCTAAATCACTATATACCTAGCCAACCTCGCAGAGACTGCTCAAGCTGTTTGGCGTCTTCTTGGGCCAACCTACCAATCACCTTTATGACTAAGGTTTCATGCACCGTATACAATCCTCGCTTAACAGCCGTAGCCACATTCAGTCCTGCTGCTGACCATTCGGACAGCACAAACTCTCCTTCAAGTAGCGATTTTGTTCTGCTTGTTAGTGGCACGATCAGAATATCTTGGGAAGAATGTGGGGCATTCACTACAATTGCAGGTCTAACTTTGGAGTTTGACAAGTTAGAGAATGGATAACGAACTAAAACAATGTCGTGTTTAGAGCAACTCGGCATACACATCATCCTCGGTATTATCCCACACTTTATTTAATGATTCTTGGCTGACTTGCTGCCAGAATAAATATTGAATAGCTTCTTGATTTACACTCGTTGTCTCATTGATAAACCGTATAATTTCTTTAAGGATCGATGTGAAATGAAACTTTCCCATAGACCTAAAGATAGGATTTGAATCTATTTTCTTAAAATCTTTACGTTTACTCTTATCGCAATGTGCAGCGTCCCCATAAATGTAAATATCCATTAATTCTCTATTGGTAAGTTGCTTTTGACCCGATTCTGATTCTAAGATTTTAGATGTTCTATATCCCAGTGAAGTGTCACTAATAGTAACATTGGAACTCTTGTCAAGGTAGTAATTAAGTGCATACCTTAGCTTATTAAACCTGTTTTTCAAATCTTGTGGAACATTTATTCTAGAGTACAACTCTGACATTTTGTCGAATGAAATAGCATCCTTCTTCTGAATGAACATCCTGATGTTCAAAATATCTGCCTTCAAGGACTTTTCATCAGGCAACTTTTCTGTTTTTTTCATTCCATTAGCATCCGTTTCTATAGTAACAGACAGCTCTGACTGAAGTAAATCGATAATTTCAGCAGCTTTCTCATTAAATAATTCTAGAGTTTCGATATCAGTCATCGGCTTCCTCCTAACAATTGTTGATTAAGTGCTCAGTTCTCTAAATTTGCGTGAAAATCTGGAATCCTCGAAACGAAGTCTAACGGCCTTGAGGCTGGCAGTGCGTCACCATCTTTCAACTCCCTGTATCATTACTTTTTCGCTAAACATCAGTGCCCCAAAGTGATAAACGGCACGGTGGGCAATGCGGATAACCCAGGGTTGAGCATCGGGATTTCGCTCGAACAATCGGGACGCTAAGAACGGTTGTTTCACAATTGTAGCAGGTAAAACGTTGTTATCAACTTCAAAGGCTCCAGTCTTGATGTCGATCGCTACAATTTTTCCCTTGTTTCCGGCGATCACGTTGCTGCCGAATGCGGTCGTTATAGAGTATTTGCCCTCGTTTACCCTGTCTTCTTTACTATAACGTCGTTGGCGAGCTGCCATAGATTTACCCTCGTTGCGACTTGACCCTTCCATTAATTATAATTATTTATTCACTATATCGCACTACGAGATTTACAAGATCAGACAATCACAAAGAGTGCCGCTATCGCGGGCGCCCTTTGTTGATTTCATTACACTTGAAAGCGTAGGTGTTGAAGTGCTCGCACTTGAGCAATTGTTTCAAAGTCGCGATCGTTATGAATCAAAAGTAAGTTATTTTCAAGTGCGACCTAAGCGATACAGCAATCAATTGGGCTACGAACAGTTAGTCCTTGGCGACGTAGATCATAGTAAATTCGTGCAGCCGCTTCCCAGGAATTGCTTGTGAGTTCAATGTAATCTTGTGTTGCAAGGTAGGTAGAAAGAAGAGTCCATTCTTGGTAGTTTTTGCTGCCCTGAAGCAACTCAAGCTGAGTAAATCGGGTAAGTAAGACTTCACGATTAGAAATGAGGGTTTCAAGTTGTTGGCGGACTTGACCGCTGCTATCGCGAAAGACACTAATCCAAACAGATGTATCAATCAACAACATAACCAATTTGCCGCAAGGCTTTATAGTCGAAGTCTGAGGCAAACTGAATTTGTCCAGCAAGGTCAAGCAGGTTTTTCTTGCGACGAGATCGTACAAGCTCTTGCAATGCTAAGGTAATAAGTTCCTTCTGGGTGGTAAGGTTGGTGAGTTGAAAGGCTTCATTCAAAAGGGATTCGTCAAGATTGAGAATGATTTGCATGGGGTGACTATAAGGTGAAGGATTTTTGTGGTGATTGATTTCAATACTCTAGCATAGCGATTTCCTTCACTCACTGCGAGGTTGAAGTGCTCAGAGATCACTAAGAGTGGCGCTGACGCGATCGCTACAATTGCACAAGCTGTTCATATCGCGCTTCGTCATGGAGCACTACCAACATTTTATTCATTAACAGTAAGCAGACGAGATGGGATGAAACGATTCATCCACTGTTTTAAATAAGCCCGATTAGCTTGCTGCTGTTCCTCCTCAGTAGTATCTAAAGGATAGGGAGCTAATCCCTTTATTGCAGCAGTAGTGACGCAAAACATGGACTTCTGGAAACTCTGACAAATTTGCACCCGCAAGTCATCTTCCTCCCGCTCACTTTTCTCATATATTTCTTCCAGATACTTTGGTAAATAATGGCGCATATCCTGCATTAATAAGGTTGGGGGAATACCGGAACCCCCAATAGGTAAGGGATCAGCATATAGAGCACCATAGTTAAACAAGGAGGGATCAAAGGGAATTTGATATGCTTGAGCATTATAGGAAATTGTCCCCGGAAAAGGGGTACCTCGGAAGAAAATAGCTTCTACATAAGGTACTGCTGTATCAGGAAGAAATGTCAATCCCGCTGCTTTAGGAATTAGATCGTAAACCTCTCCCCTAATTTGAACTTCATAGGTAATGGGTAAATTAGCACCCGCTACCAAACCATCTAGTATATGCTGCACTACTTGAGGAATGGATTTAATTTCCCCTCTGTCGTACCTATCAGACAAGGAGATGAAAATATCGCTCATCACTCGCCAAAATTGTCCTAAACCCTTATAGTAAGCCATCTGTCGCACTTGTTCTGGCAAAAATTCTTTAAAGATTTTGTGCAGCCCCAACATGAACAAATTACCTTTCCATTTAGCAAGAATCGCCCGATTTGCTGCTGCTTTAAATGTTGGTGTATCTAAATAAGCATCTAAACCACCACCTCCGTGCCAAAACATGCCTTTCATGCAATATTCCGCGTATTCAAAATTGATGCGTTCGTGCCACCAGTGCCGCAGTAACTTGGATAAATTTACTTCCCCATTGAAATATTTAAAAAAGGGAAAGAGAACTAAAAATTGATTTTCAGCAATGTAAATTAAATTGCGAGAATAAGCATCTAAAACAATGCCGTAACTTTTGAGAATCCCCACCACTTCCAGGACATTCTCCGGGGAATCCTTTAACAAGGCTGCCCCAGTTTCTAAGCGTTGGATATACTCTTCTAACGGGTGTTGGTCAAGATTTTCTTTGATACTTACCATTTTAATTATTCCTGATTTCAAGCAATTTACTCGCTCTCAACAAGTCTATATTCTCATAGAGATGATAATATGTAGCTATTACTTTAAATGTAGTAATTTTCATAGGGCACTATCAGGGTTGAATGTGCCCAAATCACTATTTGTATACCACTACCAATATCCTTGGTGGGCATTGCCCACCCTACTTATCACTATAATGAGCTGGTAACTGGTAACTGATAACTGCTATTGCGAAGCAACCGCCCTTGGCGTCCTGCTAACTGGTTAGGAATAGAGTACGCCATTTCCCAGTCTCCAGTTAATAAGAAAGGTGCCTCCGGTTCGGTCCAACGCACCATCCAAATCGGTTGAATGCCCAAAAATAGAATAAATGCCACTAAGACAAAAGCAGGGATATGTTCGGACCACAATACCCGAGGCAATTTACCTAACTGCACCGTCAGCCGACCGAAAAAGACCTTGTTCACCATCAATAAGAAATAGACAGCGGTTAAACCGGTTCCCACCAAACAGAAAAGAGTTTGCACTGGATAGATGGGGAAACTGGCGCGAAAAACGAGAAACTCCGCCACAAAGCCCACCATTCCCGGTATCCCAGCACTAGCCATGACTCCGAGAATGGTTAAACTACCGGTTATAGGCAAACCCCGTTCTGGGTTCAGCAGTCCTCGCAACACATTCACGTCTCGAGAGCCTGTTTTTTTATAGACCAAACCCACCACCAGAAAAAGGAGAGCAGAAATCAAACCGTGGCCAATCATTTGGAAGATGGATGCCAGGATACTCAGACGAGTAGTAGCAGCAGTGGCTAAAAGAATATAGGCCATGTGAGCAATGGAAGAGTAGGCTACTACCCGTTTCATGTCTTGTTGAGCAATAGCGCAAGAGGCTCCGTACAAAGCACTAACTGCTGCTAAGGTAGCTAACCAAGGTGCAAATACAACCCATGCATTAAGGAACAAGCCCACACCAAACCGCACTAAACCGTAAGTTCCCAATTTCAAAAGTACCCCAGCCAACAGTACGGAAATGGGGGTGGAAGCTTCCACGTGAGCGTCTGGTAACCAGGTATGAAAGGGAAAAATGGGAATTTTAATGAATAAACCCACCAACAGTGTCCCCAGTAGCACTATTTGCAGGGTTAAAGGCAGGTTGTGATTGCGTAAAAGTTCGTAATCAAAGCTGTTGGCGCCGCTAAACCAAACCAGTCCTAAGAAAGATGCTAGCACTAAAATGCCGGAAAGAGCCGTATAAAGGAGAAACTTCATGGCTGCATACCCCCGACGTGTTCCCCCCCAAATGGCGATTAAAAAATACAAGGGAATGATTTCCAGTTCGTAAAACAGGAAAAACAGCAGCAAATTTTGCGCCAGAAAAGCTCCAGCAGCTCCAGCAGAAAGGAGCAAGAGCATGGCATAGTAAAATCGGGGTCTGGAAATGGATTTATCGCTGGCTCCAATGGCGATCGCCGTTAGCAGGCTATTTAAAAAGAGTAAGGACAGAGACAGTCCATCTAAACCGAGATGATAGTTCAACCCCAGGAATTCAATCCAGGGAATGAATTCAGGGAACTGCATTTGGTTGACCATGGGGTCAAATTCTATGGCCAAGAACCCATTCCAAATCACTACGCTCAAGGCGATGATTAAAGCTAATGTGCGGGAACGAGCCGGTTTTATCGACCATGGCCAAAATCCAATCACAACTGCACCTAATATGGGCACCCAGATAAAGGCACTAAGCATATTTTCATCTTATTTTACTTTTTTATATCAACACGCAACAGGTATCGATATCGATGGCGACAATTTTACCATCATTACCTTGCTTGAGATTCTTCATCTTTTGATATAACTCAAGAATGTGAGATCAACTCAAACTTTTCAATGATTGGATTGCAACCGTACCGCCCTCAATCGCATCAAGTTGGATCCGATAGCCATAGAGCAAACTCATACCCACCAAGGGAGATGTCTCCGATTCATTACATTAATATCAATTTGCTGTAATTCTCCGTCCCAGATGACAAAGCCACGGTACACATCAAAAATACAGGTGCTTCCATCCCCTAATGTTCCCTGTTCACGTCTATAAGCACTTAGGTTGAGGTTCATCAGCACTGAAAAAGGCAAAGTCAAAAATCCTGTGAATCCTGTATCAATGACAGCATCAATTCTTTGCCTTTGTGAACCTGCATTGCCTACCACCAGTCGAATTGTCGCCTCGCAGTTTTTATCAACAATTCCATACATCATAGCGTTACAGCAGACGACCTACACCAAAGCGATGAACTCCCTTATGTCCAATGCGAACGCACCAGATTTGAGCATCTGGGTACCGCTCTAGCAATCGATCCGAAGCAGTCATCGTATCCTCAGCAAGTTCAAAGGCTAAGGAATCGATATCGATGGCGACAATTTTCCCATGATTACCCTGCTCGATTTGGGGGCGCACCTGAGATTCATAAATCTCATTGCCGAGCCTTGCAAATTCCTCTTTACTATAGCGCAGTGGCTGAACTTTCATAGGTTTACCTTCATTGCGACTTGACACTTCTATTTTAACCTGGACAGTTGCTCGTTGGTTAATGTGAAATCAACTCAAACTTTTCAATACATTATATTAGGCGATAAACATCATAGAGATTTCCTCAGACTGCGGCTGCCAAAACGAAATACCTCCCTATGTCCAATCCGAATGACCCAAGGTTGAGCATCTGGGTATTGCTCAAACAGCCGCTCCTCCGCATTCACAATATCATCGGCGACTTCAAAAGCTCCAGTTTCGATGTCTATGGCGACAATTTTGCCTTTGTTTCCTGCTTCAACTTGTGGACGTACTTGAGTCTCATACAAGTGATCGCCTCGTTGGGCAAATTCTTCTTTACGGAGGCGAGGTTGCCGGATTTTCGTCATTTTGACTTCCACCATATCCTTAACTTTGCTGGCGCACCTGAGATTTATATCTGACGTTGCTAAGCGAGATTTTATCGCCATTCTAGCCTACGATTGTTTCTCTGAATACTTTACAGTCGTCCTGAAGTGAGCGATCGCTGACGGGCTTCTTCTACATATCGATGAAGATCCTCGTCTACATCTGCAAGGAGTTTTTGTCTAGCCCCATGTAACTCATCAAGAATCAGATTCTTCATTGATAGCAGTTGACATATGGGTCCCAGTGGGAAGCTGAAATTCAGAACTAGACTCACCAGATGCTAATGCAGGTGATCCCTCACCAACAAGTCTCCTTGCAACTTCCCGAGCGTCTCTGGATAACTTTCTAACAGCCCCCTTCTTCATACGCTCCAACCAAAGCCTAATTCCATATGAGATAGCCATTAATTAATGGAACTATGATGAAAAGTGCGTATACCCAGACAACAAGAAGAGCAAATAGAATGGCCAATACTATAACAATACCTATAAGCCCTGCTCCCCAAATGTTGCCAAATATACCAGAGACAATTCCCATGAATGTCTCAACGACCCAAACCACACCATCGGAGATCAAGATAAGGGCTTTCAAGAATCTACCGGTTCGTCGCTCATATTCACTCACCAGTTCATCAATCTCTTTTTTGTTTGGTTGGAAAGCATCCATTTCTAAGCTGTAAATTTACAAATGACTGGCTTCGCCATCTACGTTAACACCGAAGATATTTATAACATTGCTTGTGCCAGATTCGCTCACCTTAAGCGTCAAAGGTATTCCTAGCACCTGTATAGTCTCTTCTTTCATTTTACTAGCCCAAGTCAGTATGTGAATTTGCTACTTTGTTATTATAACGGGCTTATTTGTGAAATGTCAAGTCTTTCAAGGATTTTTTCGCAATAATCTAATCCAGCTAACTAAAATACCGCTGATAAACTGGCGATAGGCAGCCCGTGTCCGCTTTTGAACCCGTTCTGGTCCAGCTCTTGGGTTTTATCTGAGTGGTACTCAGCCATGGCTGAAGCTGCAAGTTTGGCAAAAGAACATTCTCAGAATGAGAGAATGCTTCATCCCAACGTAATTCATCTTCAAGTTCTTCCAGAATAATGGAAGCAATTGCATTCTGTTCACTTGCTGGCCAAGTCTTCAACCTGGCGATCGCACGTTCAAGTAACTCAGTCATGTCTATCACAATAAAAACAGCATCCCATCTATTATGACACTACGCCCCCAGATTAGGACATCTTGCAGAAGCGGAGGGGGATGCGATCGCCAAAAGGCTTATTCTCTCCTATAGTTCAGGAACATTCTCACTCTCATAGCGCTCGATAAGGACACTTATTACTTCCATAAGGGAAGCTAGTGGGTGTTCTTCATTTTCACCGACTTCATCGATGAGATCATCTAGCCATTGCACAAGCTGTTCATAGCCCGCTTCGTCATTTGGATATTTTTGAAAAAACTCATTAAGAAATTTGTTGACTATATTATACGTATATTATTATTGTATAGCAAGCCTAAATCATTTGTGCAAGCGCTAACGGCAGCTACACCCTCGTTACCCGTGTGTTTTGTTCAAATCATTTAGTTGTAATACATGAATAATAACTTTAATATTGATTGCCTTGATTGCCCTACGCTGTTGGTGGGAGATACCCACCCTACAAATTAAGTAATTATGTTAGACCAATAGTCAATTACTACAGACCAATGACCTGTAGCCACAGACCAAACCAAGAGTAAACTCAACCCTAGGAGAATGGTCAGGACATAAAATTGTCCCTGACCGGAAACATTATACTTCAGGCTCTGACCGCTAAAAATTGTTGCGAGTCCTGCCAAATTCACCACTGCGTCCACTCCATAACGGTCGAACCAAGAGGTCAATTTGGATAAAGTAGCGACGGCCCAGACAACGGTAAAGTTATAGACTTTGTCTATATAGAAGTCATAAGCCAGTAAATCTTGTAAAAAGCGCAAGTAAAATTGAGTCGGTCTTGCCCAGAGCTTTCTCAACTTCATGGTTGCTCCCACTATGAAACCCACAAAGCTGCTGGTGACAATTAAGGGCAGGGCGAACTTACCCAGCAAAGCGCCACTTTCTTGGGTAAACTCAGTTGGGAGTAGCCAAAATTGCCATCGGTGTACAACCAATGGTAAGAGCAAGGTAATGACTATTAAAGCTACCATGGGCACTGCCATAGGCCAAGGAGCCTCCACTGCCCTGCGGGTTTTGGCTTGTGGTTCTCCGAGAAAAACTAGGCGAAAAACCCGGGTTAAATTCAGGGCTGTGAGAGCGTTCACCGCCAGCAAAATCAGCACCAGCCAGGAACTTACGTCCCAAAACCCATTCACCCAGCGGTTCATAGTCCAAAAGGTACCTAGGGGCAGTAGGGCAACTAAACCCGCTGAACCCACAATAAAAGCTGTGGAAGTAGCGGGCATTCGGGACCACAAACCGCCCATTTCCGTAATATTCTGATTATTGGTAGCCAGAATAATGGAACCCACGCTGGTAAATAAGAGGGTTTTGGCAATGGCATGGGTTAGGAGCAATAAGAGGGCGATATCTATTTGCTGTAGTCCCACGGCAATGAAGACTAACCCCAAGAAAGCGCTGGTGGAATGGGAGAGAGCCCGTTTAATGTCGATTTGAGCTACAGCCACTAAAGAAGCACCGATGGCAGTCACCGTACCGATAATAATCAAAGCATCGCTGGATACTGGGGAGAGGGTGAAAACCGGTTCCAGTTTAATCAAAACGTAAGCTCCCACTGATACTACCACGGAATTCCGCATCAGGGAAGCAGGGTTGGGGGCTTCCATAGCTTCGTCCAGCCAAAGGTTGAGGGGAAATTGAGCACATTTACCTGTGGGGCCAGCAATTAAGGATAAGCCCAATAAAGTTGCTCCCAGGGGTGGTAAGGGGGACTCAGCAGCCCAAGTTTCTAACTCGCTGAAGGTAAATCCTGCTCCGTGACTGGAGAGGGTGACAATACCCATCAGCAACAATATATCTCCCACCCGCTTGGTTAAAAAAGCATCTCTGGCTGCGGATACCACCAAGGGTTGAGCGTACCAAAATCCCACGAGCAAATAAGTGGAGAAAGTGAGTATTTCCAGGAGCATGTAACTCAAAACCAGAGAATCACTGATGGCAATTCCTCCCAAAGCAGCCTCGAAAAAGCCCATGAGTATGTAGAATCGTGCCAATGACCAGTCTTTTTCCATGTACCCCAGGGCGTAGATTTGAGCCAGCAGACTGATACCAGTGACTAATTCCAAGGCTCCTAGGTTCACTGGGGAGATTTCGATGGCTAGGGGTAACTCCAAAAATGCAACTTTTAGCCAAGGGAAGATTAACTGTTGAGGTGCTTGGTTCCAAATCTGGGTAAAAGCGATGGAACCGTGGACGAAGCCCACAAGAGTCATGAAGAGGTTAAAGTAAGCCGCCGGTCGCGGACCTGTTCGCCGCACTATCCCTATAGACCAAGGGATGGTAAAAAGAGCGCCCATCAAGCCATAGAAAGGTACAAACCAACAGGTCTGGAGGAGAAAATCACTCATCTATAAATGCCCTTATTTTTACAACATTAGCGACCTTAAGTCAAGGAATCCTGGAGTCATATTTTCTTGTCCTTTTAGTATTTGTCAAGTATTTTTACCTAGTCTTATTGCGTTTGCCCAAGGAAGCTGATCCCCGGTATAAGGACAGTTTATCTTACCGTCAAGAACCTCTCTCGCGTGCTGCGCTTCGCGCAGATCCGGGCAAAGCCCGGATCGCCTAGGATAACTCTCACGATAAGGGTTTTCTTCCTCAGCCTCCCTATTGTAAGACTTAGTATGAAGAAATTATAAAACAGAACACCTCTCCCAGGAAGCGAGAGTCTATTATAGTATTGATTAGGAGCATTCACCTCAATCATTAAGTTTTGTGAACTAATCTATTAATAATAATCAAGATAGATTATCTTGTCAAAGGTGCCAATCTATCCTAGAGTGATTATTGAGACTGATAAACTGGCAGCAGCTTGTCAATTTTCTAATGATTTAGAGGAAATAAAAAAAAATGCCAATTGCAGTAGGAATGATCGAAACTTTGGGCTTCCCAGCAGTGGTGGAAGCAGCAGATGCCATGGTCAAAGCAGCTCGCGTGACCTTAGTGGGATATGAAAAAATAGGTAGCGGGCGTGTAACTGTCATTGTACGGGGGGATGTTTCCGAGGTACAAGCTTCCGTATCTGCAGGAGTAGATAACGCTAACCGAGTCAATGGAGGAGAAGTCCTCTCCACTCATATCATCGCACGTCCCCACGAAAACTTGGAGTACGTACTGCCCATTCGCTACACCGAAGAAGTAGAGCAGTTCCGAACCTATTAACCCAGTAATTCAATTACAGTCACAACCGTACAATTCTGAGGAGAAATTCGTGTCAATTGCAGTAGGAATGATTGAAACCCTGGGCTTCCCAGCAGTAGTGGAAGCGGCAGATGCCATGGTCAAAGCAGCTCGGGTAACCCTAGTAGGATATGAAAAAATCGGCACCGGGAGGGTGACGGTAATCGTCCGAGGGGACGTATCAGAAGTACAAGCTTCCGTATCAGCAGGCATTGACAACGTCAAACGGGTCAATGGAGGTCAAGTCCTCTCCAACCACATTATTGCCCGTCCCCACGAAAACCTAGAATACGTCCTGCCCATTCGCTACACCGAAGCAGTAGAACAATTCCGGGAAAGCGTCAATCCACAACCTCTGAGAAGAGTGTAAACCATGCAAATTGCCAAAGTGCGGGGTACCGTTGTTAGCACCCACAAAACTCCCAATCTCACGGGAGTGAAACTGCTCCTCTTGCAATTTATGAATGTAGATGGACAACCAGTACCAAAATACGAAGTAGCAGGAGATACGGTAGGAGCGGGGGTTAATGAGTGGGTGCTAGTCACTAGAGGTGGTGCAGCCCGCAAAGACAGGGGTAAGGAAGAATGTCCCCTGGATGCCATGGTAGTAGGGATTATCGATACGGTGACGGTGGAGAATCGCCTGCTTTATAGCAAAAAGGATGAATTTAGGACCAATTACTAAACCTGGACAAATCTCATCAAAGATGATAAAACCAGAGCATTCAGATTGGTGGAGCTTCACCCCCGGCATTGGTAAATTCTTGGTCACGATACCCTGGAGTGCGCGCCAGCTCTGGGCTGCTATCGCTACTGATTAAACAGGTGATGAATCAGTTGAAAAGTTCAGTAGCCTAACAGAGCTTTGATAGCCGTAGGATGCCCACGTTACCCAAAACCGGAGTTCACACAAAACCATGTGTAATTACGTTTTTGTTTTAGATACCAATCAAAAACCTCTTAATTCCTGTCGCCCTGTTACCGCTAGGAAACTGCTGACGGCAGGGAAGGCGGCTGTCTACCGTCGCTACCCTTTCACCATCATTCTCAAAAAGTCCGTACAGAGCTCGAACAAACCAATGGAGCTAAAGATAGATCCTGGCTCTAAAACCACTGGTTTAGCTTTACTTATGGGCTCCCAAGTGATATGGGGAGCCCAATTAGAACACCGTGGGAGTCGAATAAAATCTGCTTTGGATTCTCGTCGCGCTGTTCGCAGGAATCGCCGACACCGAAAAACCCGTTACCGAAAAGCACGTTTTTTAAATCGCCGCCGTCCTCCAGGTTGGTTGGCCCCAAGCTTACAGCACCGAGTAGAAACCACCATGACTTGGGTGAGACGGCTGATGAATTTGACTCCCATTAGTTCTATTTCGCAAGAGTTGGTTCGGTTTGATACGCAAAGGATGCAAAACCCGGAAATCTCAGGCACTCTGTATCAACAAGGGGAGTTAATGGGCTATGAAGTTCGGGAGTATCTGTTGGAGAAATGGGGCCGCCAATGTGCTTACTGTGGAACATCTTCTGTTCCACTCGAAATAGAACACATCGTTCCCAAATCCAAAGGTGGAACCGATAGAGTATCCAATCTCACCTTAGCGTGCAATCCCTGTAACCAGGCTAAAGGGAATCTTGATATTCGGGATTTTTTATCAGGAAAACCGGATTTGTGCAAGCGGATTTTAGGCCTCACCGCAGGCACGTTAAAAGATGCTGCGGCTGTCAACACTACCCGTTGGAAACTTTATCGAAGTCTGAAAGAAACTGGATTGCCCGTAGCGGTAGGTACTGGCTCCAGAACTAAGTACAACAGGATGAGGCTGGACTTGCCCAAGTCTCACTGGCTTGATGCCGCTTGTGTAGAGGAGATAACGAAATTAAAGGTTTTAACAAATCAATCTCTTCAAATCAAAGCCATGGGGCACGGGTGCCGTCAGGTTATCCAGATGGATAAATATGGCTTTCCTCGTAAAGGATACAAACCTAAGCAACCTGTCAAAGGTTGGAAAACCGGAGATATCGTTAATGTGGTAGCAGGCAAAAATGTTGGATTACAAGGGGTAAGAATTAAAACCGTGCGAGCGAAAGGTAATTTTGATCTACGGGTTGGGTACGGCGTGGTCAGCGCATCTCGCAACCACATTCAGCCGGTTCATCGCCAAGATGGCTATTGCTATAGCTTTGTCGAATTATAAGTAGGTTTGATAAGTTTTTTTGTTGGAGGAATTGAGAGATGGTAGTCCGCAAAACGGCGGCTCCCCCGACTCCTTGGTCGAGAAGTTTAGCGGAACCTAAAATAGATGAGAGTGCCTACGTTCATTCCTTCTCCCTTGTTCTTGGAGATGTGAAAGTAGGAAGCGGGGTGCTAATTGCCCCGGGAACTTCTATTAGGGCTGATGAAGGCACTCCCTTCCATATTGGCAATGGGACCAATATTCAGGACGGAGTGGTGATTCACGGACTGGAGCAAGGTCGGTGCCAGGGGGATGATGGTCAGGATTACTCCGTCTGGATAGGCAAGGAGACCTGCATTACCCACATGGCTCTGATTCATGGTCCAGCTTATGTTGGGGATAACTGCTTTGTTGGCTTTCGTTCCACGGTATTTAACGCCAAATTGGGACATGGCTGTATTGTGATGATGCACGCCCTCATTCAGGATGTGGAAATTCCCCCAGGGAAATACATCCCCTCTGGGGCTGTGATTACGAATCAGCAGCAAGCGGATCGGTTACCGGACGTGACTGATGCTGATCGCGGTTTTGCCAGTCATGTGGTGGAAATTAATGAAGCTTTGCGAGCAGGCTATCAGTGTGCCAAAGATACCGCTTGTATTGCTCCGATTCGCAATGAACTGAATAGTTCTAACCCCCGCCAAAATGGTACTAACTATATAAATTCGATGGATTCTATGAACAGTTTACAGGTCGAAATCAAGCAACAGGTAAGAAATCTCCTCCAATCAGGATATAAAATCAGTACGGAACATGCTAATAAACGTCGGTTTAAAACCAGTTCTTGGTTATCTGGTCCCAGTATTATCGGTTCTCGGGAAGACCAAGTCATGGCTGAGTTACAAAGAGCTGCTGGAGAACACCCAGGAGAATATGTCCGTTTGCTGGGAATAGACCCAAAAGGGAAGCGGCGGGTTCTGGAAATGATTATTCAACGACCTGGGGATGGTGAAGTTCAAAGTTTTAATGGACTTTCCGCACCTACAGTTAATTATAGCAGTGTGGCTGCCAGCAATAATGGCAGTTTAAATGGGGGCATACCAGAGCAAGTATCTAATCTTCTCGCTCAAGGATACAAAATCGGCATCGAACACGCCAATAAACGTCGTTTCAAAACCAGTTCTTGGCTTAGTGGACCAGTGCTGCAAGGTCAAAATAGTCAAGTACTCAGAGATTTAGAAGGGATTTTGGCAGAATATTCAGGAGAATACGTCCGCTTGCTGGGCATTGACCCGAAATCCAAGCGACGGGTATTAGAGCAAGTAATTCAAAGACCAGGAGAAAGCCAAAGTTTAGGTAATGGTTCCACCACAACTTCCAATTATAGCAGTTACAACCAGGGAAATACAGCACAAGGTGGTTTGAGTGCAGAAACAGTCCAACAGGTACGCTCCCTCCTATCTCAAGGATACAAAATTGGTACGGAACACGCCAATAAGCGACGCTTCAAAACCAGTTCTTGGCAAAGCTGTTCCCCTATTGATAGTAACCGAGAGTCGGAAGTAATTGCCGCATTGGAAGCTTGCTTGCAGGAACACCAAGGAGAGTATGTCCGCCTCCTAGGTATTGACTCAAAAGCCAAGCGACGGGTGTTAGAGAAGATTATCCAACGTCCTTCTGATAATGGCACTGTGATCCAGGAGAGAGCAACAGCAACAAGTTACACTGCGACAGTTCCTAGTAATAATGGCAGTGTTGGGGTTGAAACTAGCAGTAGCTTGAGTAGCGATGCAGTCCAACAGGTACGCTCTCTCCTGTCTCAAGGGTACAAAATTGGTACAGAACACGCCAACAAGCGTCGTTTCAAAACCAGTTCTTGGCAAAGCTGTTCCCCCATTGAAAGTAACCGGGAATCAGATGTAATTGCAGCATTGGAAGCTTGCTTGCAGGAACACCAAGGAGAGTATGTCCGTTTGATTGGTATTGACTCAAAAGCCAAGCGGCGGGTGTCGGAAACCATTATCCAAAGACCTTAAACCGCGTCCTGTAACCAAAAATGATTAAGTAATGCTGTAATTTTTTAAACCAATCCTACCTATTAGTTTTGGCAATAGTAGGTTGGGTTAGCGATGGCGTAACCCAACATAAATCTCCTTGGGTGTTGGGTTTCGTTCCCTCAACCCAACCTACAAGGAAACCATCTATGCTGCCAAAAGCACGCGAAGCATACCCCAATGAAAGATAATGGTCACAGATAACTTTACTAATGCTGTAAAAGTTTATTATTTGCCACCAATCCTACCTATTAGTAATAATCGCATTTACGTGAGTGGCGATGTGACAATTCATCCTTCTGCCGCAGTAGCTTCTGGAGCAGTCCTCCAAGCTGCTCCTAACAGTAAAATTGTCATTGGTGCTGGAGCAATAGTCAACAGGAAACCACCTATGCTGCCAAAAACAAGCAATGCATACTATATTACATGATAAAATTTTTTATAACTTTTATCATGCAGGAAAAGTTAATAAACTGCCACAAATTCTACCTATTAATCATAATCGCATTTACGTGAGTGGCGATGTGACAATTCATCCTTCTGCCGCAGTAGCTTCTGGAGCAGTCCTCCAAGCTGCTCCTAATAGTAAAATTGTCATTGGGGCTGGAGCAATAGTCGGTATGGGAGCAGTCTTAAATGCTTATGACGGCGCTCTGGAAATCGAAAGCGGTGCAGTCTTGGGAGCTGGGGTTTTGATAGTAGGTGCGGGAAAAATCGGTGCTAATGCCTGTATTGGCACCGCCACCACCATTTTTAATGGAGACATTCCTCAGGGGGCAACATTAGCTCAGGGTTCCCTCATTGGCGATCCATCTCGTTCCATTACCGAGTCAAGGGAGACAAAAACAGATCAAGATGAAGTAAAAGAGGAGTCTGAGGGAACCTCAGAAGGGAAAGAAGATGAGAACGCGGTATCCCCAGAACCAGAAGTTATCGATAATGAAGCGTCAGCAGAACCGGAAGTTAATATTGAAGTGTCTAAAGATAAAGCGGAACCATCTTCTTCTGAGCAGCAGCAGCCAAATGCACCAGTGGTAGGTAAAGTTTATATTAACCAACTGCTACTTACTCTTTTTCCTCAAGGACAAAATTTAAACAATCGCCAAAAACAGGTACCATGACAGTTATCAATGGTTGTTAATTTAGTCCAGCACGAAAACCCAGTAATAAATACCTATTGTACTTTCATGCTAGATGGTCACGATCAAACTAATCATAGGTAATTAAACTCAAGTAAACTCATGCTTGAGTGCAACATGTTGCTTAATGTAAAGATTTTGATACGTTGATAAAGGTTGATGAAGTTGTGATTAGTAAAATTAATCTAGGAGGAAAAAAATATAAATATTAAAAAAATATTTATAAAATACACAACTCGTGTTACGATGAGAAATCGAAATAAGAAATAGTCTAATGGACTTGTTATCATAGTTTTCGCGAAGCTAGATAACAAGCTTAAAAATGTTTCTACCCGAAACCACGCACTATAAGTGCACTGTTCGGAAGACAAAACAAAGCCTTTGATTGATGGAGGAAAGACTACATGGTACAAACCAAATCAAGCGCCGGGTTTAAGGCTGGAGTACAGGACTACCGCCTAACCTACTACACCCCCGACTATACACCAAAAGATACGGATCTTCTGGCAGCATTCCGCGTCACGGCTCAACCGGGGGTACCTCCTGAAGAAGCTGGAGCTGCTGTAGCAGCAGAATCTTCTACTGGAACTTGGACAACGGTTTGGACAGACGGACTGACGGATCTGGATCGCTATAAAGGTCGTTGTTACGATATCGAGCCGATCCCCGGAGAGGATAATCAATTTTTTGCCTTCATTGCCTATCCCCTAGACTTATTTGAAGAAGGCTCCGTCACCAACATGCTCACCTCCATTGTGGGTAATGTCTTTGGTTTCAAAGCCCTGCGCGCTCTGCGTCTGGAAGACTTGAGGGTTCCTGTGGCTTACCTGAAGACCTTCCAAGGCCCTCCCCACGGTATTACCGTTGAGCGGGATAAGTTGAACAAGTACGGTCGTCCCCTGCTGGGTTGTACCATTAAGCCCAAGTTGGGTCTGTCCGCTAAAAACTATGGTCGGGCAGTTTATGAGTGTCTCCGGGGTGGTTTAGACTTCACCAAAGACGACGAGAACATTAACTCCCAACCCTTCATGCGTTGGCGCGATCGCTTCCTCTTTGTTCAAGAAGCCATTGAAAAAGCTCAAGCTGAAACCAACGAAATTAAAGGTCACTACTTGAACGTCACCGCTCCCACCCTGGAGCAAATGATGGAGCGAGCTGAATTCGCCAAGGAAATCGGCACCCCCATCATTATGCACGACTATCTCACTGGGGGTTTCACTGCCAACACCACCCTAGCTCGCTGGTGTCGAAGCAACGGCCTTCTGCTCCACATTCACCGCGCTATGCACGCCGTGATTGACCGTCAGAAAAACCACGGTATGCACTTCCGAGTCTTAGCTAAGTGCTTGCGCATGTCTGGGGGCGATCACCTTCACTCCGGTACCGTTGTGGGTAAGCTGGAAGGTGAGCGGGGCATCACCATGGGCTTCGTTGACCTAATGCGGGAAGACTATATCGAGGAAGATCGTTCTCGCGGTATTTTCTTCACCCAAGATTGGGCTTCTATGCCAGGGGTAATGCCTGTAGCTTCCGGTGGGATCCACGTTTGGCACATGCCCGCTCTGGTAGAAATCTTCGGCGATGACTCCTGCTTACAGTTTGGTGGTGGTACTCTCGGTCACCCCTGGGGTAATGCTCCCGGTGCAACTGCTAATCGGGTTGCTTTGGAAGCTTGTATTCAAGCTCGTAACGAAGGTCGCAGCTTAGCGCGGGAAGGTAATGACGTTATCCGGGAAGCTTGTCGCTGGTCTCCAGAATTGGCTGCTGCTTGCGAACTATGGAAGGAAATTAAGTTCGAGTTTGAAGCCATGGATACACTCTAATCCAAGGTTAGCTGTTAGTTTTTAGGAGTTAATACCTAATTACTAACAATTCTGCTCAGGGGTCTCTAGGGAGACGGGAAAGAATAATGTATCCTAAAAAAGTTGCTCAAGATACGGCTAAGGTTCTACAAAGTTACCTTACCTATCAGGCGGTATGCACTATCATAAACCAACTAACTGAAACTAATCCTGGTAAAGCTATTTGGTTGCGACAATATTCTGACGTCAATAAGATTCAGGATGGAGAAGCATATCTCGAAAAACTTATGTCAGAAGACAAAGAGTTAGTTATGCGGATAATGAAAGTACGGGAACACTTAGGTGAACAAGTGCTGGAGTTTCTACCGGAGATGGTGATTACTGGCATTAAGCAGGCTAACTTGGAACACCGCCGTCGGCTTTTGGAACGTCTGACCCAGTCCCCCGACCCTGACCTCAACCCCAAGGCGAATAACTCCAACTCGGATGTTGATCCGCCTGAAAACGAATAATTGTTAGTTTATCCTCAAGGAAGCAGCCCATGAAAACTTTATCTAAAGAGCGCCGTTACGAAACTCTCTCCTATTTGCCCCCCTTAACGGACCAGCAGATCGCTAAGCAGATCGAGTACATGATCGACCAAGGGTTTATTCCCGCAGTTGAGTTTGAAGAAGACCCCAAACCTACCGATCACCACTGGACACTGTGGAAGTTGCCTCTCTTTCAAGCCCGTAGCGCTCAGGACGTTTTAAATGAAGTACGGGAGTGTCGTTCCGAGTACTCTAATTCTTACATTCGGGTGATTGGTTTTGACAATATTAAGCAATGCCAAATGGTGAGCTTTATCGTTCATAAGCCCAGCAACAGCCGCCGCTACTAAGGCACTTTGAAATAGTTACCTGTGGGGAGAAAGGGTAACATTTACCTTTTCTCTCCTTTCTCTGTTTCTCTGTGTACTCTGTGCCCTCTGTGGTTAAAACAAAAATTCTATAGTAGTATTTAGTTAATTAGTGTTATCCTTCATATTAAGTTTTTGACAAATTTGCTCCCACTCTTTTTTCAGAGTTGGATTTAACTTATCAAAGTCAGTTTTTGAAAGCAGGATTCCGGCACTAGACTTCGCAGCCTCATATTCAACAAACGCATCAAGTACAGTTGCAATAGCATCGGAAGTATCTTGATCTGATTTACGTAAAAAATGGGAATGAAGCTCATTAAATATATGCTCAGAGCGAGACCGCAAAATTTCCAGTCTCAGCCATTCACCAATAATATTCTGGGAGAAAACTAACAGTGTTATCCACGTAAGCAGCTCCAAATTATCGTGAGGAATAGAAAAAACTAAGATCCAAGCCACAAGATATACTAAAATGATGATTCGCTTTCGATTCAGCATTCTTGCAGCGATTTTATGACTGAAGAACGCATTCTCCATGGTATTTGCTCCAAGGCGTTGCACCGATGGAGAATATTCATTGTTATAGTAGAGAAATGTTCGATCTAGAGAAAGCGCTACCCCAAATGAATCTGAAAGCAACTGTTTTCTTCTCTTTTGTTCTGCTCGTGGTAGTAGGTACAAGCTAGATGCCTGAGAAAGGGCGAATTGTATCAAGACCAAGACAAGAAAAATTGCCCGCAAAACACCTGACCCTGACTTTCCAAGGATTAGTGTCGAGTAGGGCATAACGAACGACAAGGCTACATTGGTCCAGAAGAGTCTATTTATAATTGACCCAATTTTTTCGATCGGAGCATAATACTGCGAGATTTCATCAACCTTTGTTGTATCTGTATCATTCATAGTGAAGGTACGATTTTTTGTATTTCGGACTTGGCTCTGTCAATCATATTACTTTCTTCATATTCCTTCGCTTGTTTTGCGTATCTCTTTGCCCTATCAACCATAGTTTTGATATACTCAGGAGTATCATATCCACAACTAAATACTGACCAAAACAAGTAAAAGTAGTCTTTCAGAGCCGAGCATCCCCAAAACGACGTATTAATAATGTATTGTTCCATTGAGAATGATGGGAACGGGTGCTTGTTGCGAGCATTCCAATATTTCACCAAACGAACTAATGGTTTGATTAGATAGTTGTTCTCCTTATTCTTGTTCTGAAGCGATTGATTAATCCCGGATGGATCAGTGCTTATCCATTCACTGTAAGATGAGGCAGGCGAGGGAATATAGTAACCGTAATTGTTGATTGCGGGAACTAGCTCAAAGTTGATATGATTCAAAGAAAGAACAATTGTGGGGTGGGATTGGTATATTTCTGACGTCGAATATTTTTCCGTTACAAAATTCTTGAGATGATTAAGGTAAGTTTGCGGTTTTTTCTTACCATCAGATGTATCAAAAATGACCATGTAATCAATATCTGAATTACCGTCTGCTTTGCGCGGAAGAATTGTACCACGAGTGCTAGAGCAAAATTGAAAGTGACCGATCACTTGATTGCCAAAGTACAAATTCAACCTAGATGAAAGTGTTTTGATGGAAGTAGAAATACTTGATTTTTCTGAATCTGATAGGACAAGGTCGCTTGCTAAACTTGTGAGGTGTGAATTTACTGACATATTTTTTGAGTGTTATTTATATCTTGAGAGTATGACTTCAATATATTATAACTAAAGCAAGTAAATTTGGCAACTAGGGCACACTGTTATAATATTATAATTTTTCCATCCCCAACTCCAACATGAGCCAACCAACCATCCTCCAGCCTGACACCAGACAAACTATATTTTCCCTACTAGCAGAATTGAGCCAGGAAAAACTGTTACCCAGCCTCTTTCAGCACTGCTGTGGTGAGTCTGATGGTAGCCTTAACCAGCGCCCTACCAGAAATCATTGCTACCCCACTCACTGCTCCCACGGCAATTCTAGCTATTATGGCAGCAAACTCAGTGGAAGAAATGGAAGGTTCTGCCACTTCAGAAGAAATTCTGATGACGGTTTTAGTGGCCATCGCCCTTTCTTCTTTCCTCACAGGTTCTTTCTTGCAACCAGATATCCTCAATTTTAGCCATACTGCCAGGGGCGATCGCAAACTCTAATAATTGCGAAGCAACCGCGAAGCGTCCCAAACCTGAGCTAGAGGGTATTGGCTACTACTTTGCCTTAATGGGTATTTTCCACTCTTACACGAATTTTCTGCTCGTAGATCTCGTCTCCCCGTCGGGCGATTTCTTCAAGAGGATAACGTGGAGTTTCCATAATCGTTCAAAATTCAGCACTATTATAGTATAATTAAACCAAACCCACAACCCAATTCTTGCTTTGAGTGCTATATTTGGGGTAGTATGAGTTAGAGGAAATTAGATATAATTTTTAATTATGGCAGAAGAAACCAAACCTAAGGCGAAAGCAAAGACAGCGAAAGCTAAGAAACCCAAGCTGGAGGATAAGCCTTTTGTTGAATTTATACAAGAGCATTTCATCCCTGGGTTGCAGAAAGCCTTTACCAGTCAGGGTATTGGGGATATGAAGTTAGCTTTTAGCCAGGAGAAGCTAGGAGAGGAAGAATGCTGGCAGGTTATGGGGAATTGGCCAAAGGGCGACCGCCAATTCAATCTTTATTTTCTGGAGGAAAGTATTCAGGGGAAAAAAGCCTTTTCTTGTGCTACTAATGGAGGTAAACCGAGCACTATAGAATCTTTTATGATTGACGAGCGCCGGGTTACTTTAGATTTAATAGTATTGTACACCTTGCAACGGTTAAATGGTCAAAAATGGTTGGCACGAAATTAGCACGTACCATGACAGTGGTAGGGGCGATTACACTAAAATTGACTCAGCCAATTTAAAATTAGCTCATTAACTAGCTTGGGTTTTTCATCGTGAGGACAATGACCTGCATAAGGAATAGAGTAAAATGCACTATTGGGTAGTTCTTTATAAATTCCAGCCACCTTAATCGGTGTCCAAGGATCCTCTTCCCCCCACAATACTAACAAAGGATGTTGCAATTTGGGCAATAATTCCTGGGGAGTCGGTCCTGGTGGTGCCGTTAATACGGAAGCAAACACCTCTTGCGCTCCAGGATCGCAGGAAGGTTGGTACAAAATATCTACTAATTCCTCCGTCACTGCTTCTCGGTTGCGGTAAACTTGATAGAGAGTCTTACGTATACGCTGTTTTTTCCGAATATTATTGAAAATGAACTTCCCCGTTATGGGGGAACTGACTAACTTGGTAAAAGCTCCCATGATAAATCTGAGAGGTAAATTTAGCTCATTAGGACGGTGATTAAGTCCTCCAGCACAATTAATTAGTACTCCACCTCTAGTAATTTCTGGATAATCACTCATCACCATTAAAGTTAGCAATCCACCGATAGAGTTGCCGATAAATACAGTGGGTTCTTGGATCTGAGCTTCCCAGAAGTCTTTAATTTGCTTTTGCCATAATTCTAAACTATAGTTTGCGGCTGGTTTTGCCGCACCGCCAAATCCCAACAAGTCCATAGCAAATACTTTGTAGCCCTGGTCTGCGAGGACCGGGATGTTTTTGCGCCAGTGTCCGATAGAAGCGCCGAAACCGTGAATTAAGAGCAAAGGCTGTCCCCTTCCCATAACTGTATAGGGAATTTCGTAGCCTTGCCAAGTCCAAGTATTCAGTTGGAGATTTGCCATTAAGGTAGCAGTCATGGTTAATTTACATGAAGTTGAGGTTTTATTGGTAACTTCCAAGACCGTCCTTGACAAGTTATTTGATTATCTTTAATTGTAACACCAAAGACAAGCCGTCCCAAGGCAAAAAATTCCTTCTTTTCTGCTGCTGTGAGATATTTATCATCGGCAGAATGGTGAGGATCGCCTCCAGACTCTAAATATCTTTGTCTTGCTAAATCTGAAAGTTCTATCATTCTTTGATATTGCTGCTTTTCCAAGTTTGTATGTTCTTTCATTTCTATTTACTCCAATAAGTGGGTAAAATATCCCCATTGGTTAAGATTATAGCAAGAGGCAGAAGCTCACTGGGAGTAAAAATGTAATAAATTCCTGTATCCGGCTCTAAAATTCGCTGTTCTAATAATGCCAAAGTTTCCAAAGCCGCAATAATTAACAATTGAGCATCTTTTTCTCGGGGCTGGTTTTGGGATAAATTGACTCTAGCAACCTCACCACTGGGTAAAACTATTGCGCTTAGGGAGAACTGAGCTAGAAGTGCGAATATACCAATTTCCAGTATCGGAATTAAAAGTCTGCTGGATCAGAAAGTCTAAGGTTTCCAGTGCATTGAGGATCAGATATTGAGCTTCTGTCGGTTCCATCAGGGATTCATGGGTCTTTCTACTTGAGCAATCCTACTGTACCGTCAATTAATGATAGCATAGTGAGAAAGGAAAAAACAGCGATCAAACCATGCAGGTATATATTCTACTGTACAATGCCAGGACGGAAAACGAAGGGATCCACACAGTTCAAATGGGGGACGTCAATAAAGTGCTAATGTTCACAGAAGAGGACGACGCCATTCGCTATGCTTTAATGTTGGAAGCTCAAGATTTTCCCTACCCCGATGTGGAAGCGTTCGATTCTGAGGAAATTGAGGATTTTTGCCGCAGCGCGGGTTACGAGGGTAAAATTGTGAGGAAAGGAGAATTAGCTATTCCACCAGAAAACAATCTTGAGGAGACAGACTGGAACCCCGAGTCTCCACCAAAAACAGAATATGAGACGTCCAACCCGGAATTAAATGAAATTCGTAAGCGATTAGAAGGTTTGTTATAATAATGGAGAACAGAGGTCATTTGCTGACAGAGCAGCTAAACCCCAATAGTCAGAACTTAGATCAGCTGACTTCTCTGGAAATAGTGGATTTGTTTAATAAAGAAGACGCTAAAACCCTAGAAGCCATAGCCAATGCTCGTCAGGAGTTAGCTAGAGCCATCGATCTCACTGCCGAAGCTCTCCGTGGCGGTGGTAGGCTTTTATACGTAGGAGCTGGTACTAGCGGACGCTTAGGGGTATTAGATGCTGCGGAATGTCCCCCCACCTTTTGTACTCCAGAGGAACTTGTACAGGGCATTATCGCTGGGGGATCCGGTGCTTTGGTGCGCAGTTCAGAAAACTTGGAAGATAACAGGTCAGATGGAGCCTCAGCTATTGCTCAAAGAGAAATCTCCCAGTTGGACGTGGTGATGGGTATTAGTGCAGGGGGGACCACACCCTATGTGCAAGGGGCGATCCAGGCAGCCATTGAACGGGGTGCCACTACTATTTATCTCAGTTGCGTCCCTGTAGACCAAGTGAGTATTCCTGTGGATGTGGATCTGCGCTTGCTGGTGGGTGCAGAAATATTGGCTGGTTCCACCCGACTGAAAGCAGGAACGGTGACAAAAATGGCCTTAAATATTATTTCTACTGGTGTTATGATAAAACTTGGTAAGGTTTACGGCAATCGCATGGTAGATGTGTCCGTCACCAACAACAAGCTCCGGGATAGGGCTTTGCGTATTATTAGCGACCTGACGGACTTGAGTAGGGAAGAGGCGGGAGATTTGCTGGAACGCAGCAACAATAAAGTTAAGTTATGCTTATTGATGCACTGGACAGGAGTGGATGAGGCAACGGGCGATCGCCTCTTAACCGAAAACCAAGGGGACCTTCGCACCGCTTTAACACGTACCATGAAAGTTGCCAGTAGTTGTTAATTTAGCCGGACTTGCGGGCGGTTAGAACACATTCAGATGACGAATAAATCCTCAATTCTTCTTCTTCACACCCCACACCCCACACCGAACACCATAGACCCGCGCTTGGGCGCTATACCAAATAATGCAGACTACACCAATAGTATTAATTTTCCTCGTCGCTCTGGGCTTACTCTTTTGGGGCTACAAAAGAGCGCAACCCTACGGTAAATTTGGCATTCTCACCTGGTTGCAGTCCGTGGTCCTCATGGCGTCCCTTCTCTTTGTCGGTTTCTTTATCCTGGGTATCTACCTCAATATTGCCGCTTTTCTCCTGCTTTTAGTTGCTTCAGTAATAGCCTATATCTGTTTAGGCAGGAGTCTCAGAGCTGAGGGTCAAGATATGATGCGGCAACAACCAGCTATAACTCCCCTAGAAAGGGAAACAACCCCCAAGGAGCAAGATAATATAGCACCGTCGGGCTTACCCATAGACCCTGAAGAGCTGAAAATCATCCAAGGTATTTTTGGGATCGACACCTTCTTCGCCACAGAAACCATTCCCTATCTAGAAGGAGCTATCTTTAAAGGTAATCTGCGGGGGGAAACAGAGTTCGTTCATACTCGTCTCTCAGAGAAGTTAAAAGAGAGTTTGGGGGAAAAATACCGCCTGTTCCTCGTGGAAGGTCCGGAAGATAAACCAGTGGTGGTTGTCCTCCCCAGTAGCAATGATCCTCAACCTGCTACCCTAGGACAGAAAAATTTAGCCTTAGTTCTCTTCGTTGCTACTATTGCTACCAGTTTGGAAGCAAGTTCCCTGTTGCAAGGTTTCGATTTCTTCAACGAACTGGGTCGATTTGGAGAAGCTCTTCCCTTAGCTTTGGGACTGTGGACCGTATTAGCTGCTCATGAAATCGGTCATCGAATTTGGGGGAGGAGATATAATATTATTATGGGTTTGCCCTTTTTCATCCCTAGTTGGCAAATCGGTTCTTTTGGTGCCATTACCCGTTTCCAGTCTGTTATCCCTAACCGCACTGCCCTCTTCGAGATTGCCTTAGCAGGACCAGCACTGGGGGGGATTGTATCTCTATTCATCTTCATACTAGGCTTGATTCTTTCCCACCCCGGGAGTGCTTTTCAAATTCCCACCCCATTTTTCCATAATTCTATTTTAGTGGGAATCTTGGGACGAGTGGTTTTGGGTTCGGCTTTGCAAGGTGAGGTAGTGGGGGTCAACCCCTTGACTATGGTGGGTTGGTTGGGCTTAACTATTACTGCCTTAAATCTTATACCTGCGGGACAATTAGATGGAGGTAGAATAGTACAAAGCATTTACGGACGACCAATTGCCAGAAGGGCCACTATCACCACTCTCGTTATTTTAGGTATTGTGGCTTTCTTTAATCCTGCTAATCCCATTCCTTTATATTGGGGAATTTTCATTATTTTCTTGCAGCGAGATTTAGAAAAACCTTGTCTGAATGAATTAACAGAACCGGACGATACTAGGGCAGGTTTAGCTCTTTTAGCTCTCTTTTTGATGCTGGCAATTCTGATTCCTTTAAGTCCCAGTTTATCAGTAAATCTCGGTATTGGCACAGGTTTGTAGTGTGGGTGTAGGGTGTGGGGTTTGAGGTTTGGGGTTTGGGGCTAATATCTAAATTGCAGCAACAAATTCCCTAACAGTTAGTCCAGCAGTGCGGATGAGATATCTACTTGACGAGTCTCTATGGTAAGTGGTAACAAGAGCGGTGCGCGGACTTGTAAACAAGCAGCAATAGCATCCTTAATATTATCTAAAGCTTCTGACTTTGTCTGACCCTGACTAACACAACCAGGGATACTAGGACATTCCACAATCCATACACCATCTTCATCCCGATCTATCGTTACATTTAACTTCATAAGCCCACTAATAACTGCTTACTGGTCACTGTTTAATGGGTCGCCTGGGATTCGAACCCAGAACTTGCCGGTTAAAAGCCGGATACTCTACCATTGAGTTAGCGACCCGTAAGGAGACTACATTTTCTCCACACTATTTGCTAATGTAACACTGATTTTCACCCTTGTCAAGGAAAAAAGCCAAAAAAATCAAAAAAAAGTTTGCCGTTAGCTCTATCCAAGTCTCCAATGAGGTTTCAGGCTCCAAGCGAGTCAGTTGTTCACCACTATTGAGGGCATTGCGGGGGGCGCTCCAAGGTTCGAGACAAACGTAATCTTTGCCTTTGACGGTCCAGAAGACTAGAGTGGAGAAAAGGGAGCGTCACAAAGTTGAGATAAGTAAAAAGCGATCGCAGCGCTGCCAATAGGTACAGTAAGATTGTCCACACCTAACTTAGAGATAGTTTCCAAGGAAGCCGCTACTACTGCTACTATGAGGCATATTAACCAACTGTGCCAGATATTTTCAGCCCCAGGGAGGAGAATGAGACAGGAGATGAAATGACTTACTATAGCCATTGTTCCAGAACCTTCCCAGCTTTTGGTCATTCCCAGGACTTGGTAGGGGTGTTTGCCGTAACGTTGACCGATAATAGCAGCCATACCATCTCCCCAAGCCATGACTAAAATGCCTATAACTGCGTATTGGGGTAGATGTTCAGACCAAAACCAAGCCACTAAGACACCAAAACTGATAGCATAGAATAGAGTCCCTAGGCTTTTCCGTCCCACACTATTGATTGAAGGGAGAATGGGGATAAAATAAGAGGTGAGAGCTATCGTTCCCGTAATAATCGCTGCCCCTACACCTACCCAACCAGGAATATTTAGCCACCATGCTAATAAGATAACATTGCCAGCCCCGATGTGTACCACTTTCCTGGTTAGCTCTTGATCGTCTGTAATGAGTTGATTCAGTCTTTCGGCGATCGCTACAATCACCACTAGGAAGATAATAATGAGAGTGAGGGAAAGGGGTAAAGGGGTTTCCATAACACGTACCGTGTACCATGAGAAGTCAGCACTCTAGATTTTATCTCCTTACCCTATAATAGTAGGGAGCAAGTCAGAGAAGCAAAGTGGGAAATAACCAACAATCAATTCCTGAAGCACCAGAAGGATTCAGATCTGGATTTGTCGGTATTATCGGTAGACCAAATGTCGGCAAATCCACCATAATGAATCAACTGGTAGGGGAAAAAATCGCCATTACTTCCCCCGTCCCCCAAACAACCCGCAACCGCTTACGGGGTATTCTCACTACCAAAGAAGCGCAGTTAATTTTTGTGGATACCCCAGGGATCCACAAACCCCATCACCAACTGGGTAAAGTATTGGTAGAAAATGCCCTTAGGGCAATTAATGCAGTAGATATAGTACTATTCGTCGTGGATAGTTCCGTAAAATTAGGAAAAGGCGATCGTTTCATTGTCCAACTCCTCCAACAGACCAAAAACCCAATAATCTTAGGACTAAATAAATCCGATCTCCAACCAATCAATCCTGGGGAACTAGATGCAAGTTATGCCAAAATAGCCGAAGAGCAAGGTTGGTCTTTCGTTAAATTTTCTGCATCAACTAAACAATGCTTAAATACTTTACAGTATAACTTAATTTCTAAACTAGATAGTGGCCCTTACTATTATTCGCCGGATTTAATCACAGACCAACCCGAACGCTTTATCATGGGGGAATTGATTCGAGAGCAAATATTACTCCACACCCGGCAGGAAATTCCCCACTCAGTAATGATCGCCATCAAAAAAATAGAAGAAGTTAAGTCAATAACTAGGATTATAGCAGCAATTAATGTAGAGCGCGACTCGCAAAAAGGTATTTTAATTGGGAAAGCAGGAAAAATGCTGAAAACAATTGGTACATCGGCGCGACAGGAAATGGAAAAGTTAATTGTGGGAAAAGTTTACCTGAAATTATTTGTTAAAGTAACGCCTAAATGGCGACAATCGCCACAGCGATTAGCTGAGTTCGGCTATAACTTAGAAAATTAAAGCGGACTGATAAAATTAAAAATAAAAGAGTTAAGCTAGAGAGAATCAATCCCTGACGAATGCAAGATTTGCTATAATAAGAATATATGAAGAGAAGGTGCCCCGCAAAGCCCCGCGCAATGGCTGTGGGAAGCTACCGATTAAAGTAAAAACACTTAAATGACACGGATTACCCAGCTGTGAACACTAAAGCATACACAAATAAGTCTAATACAAATCTCAACAATATCCCATGGCGTCAAGAATTTCATGAAAAAATCCTAACTTCCCTAGGGGAGATCAGGGAGATATCTAAACAGAGCTCTGGGAATGACACTCGCAAGCAGCTAGAGGAGCATTTGCAACAGTTAGCCGAACTGGGAAAACCGCGTAAAATCCAGAGTTGGATCGAATTGGTATCAACTGCAGCAACCGCGATCGCCAACCCCAAAAACCCCTATCGCCCCTCAGTAAAGCTTATGATTAAAGAAATAAAACAAGCAGGGGAATTAGTTAGAGCGGGTCGTCTGGATGAAATTAGAGTCAGCGACCAACTGCAAGAACTCTCTCCTCGATCCCCTGCACTAGAGGTGAAGGTTCCAGAAGCAAAGGGTACTGATGACTTCCTAGAGGAAGAAGCTGGGGCTGAGAGGTCCTCAGAAGTGGAAAAAGCTTCCTGGGAAGATAATTCAGATTCATTAAAACAAGAAACAGCCAAAGATACCTTAATCTTATTTGGCGAAGGCTTCTCTTTTGAAGAATCCGAAACCGCAGAAGTAGTCACCACCTCAGACCTAGAATCAGATCTGAACAACTTATTTACCGAAGACTTCTCTTTTGAAGAAGAACTAGTATTAGATGAAGAGAGGGAGGAATTAAATCAGGACTTGGCATTGGATGACCTGTTGGGTCCAGACTCATCAGCACAAAAAGAGAAGGTCACTAAAAGCAAGAGCAGCAAATCGGTGGTAAATAAAGATACTCAGGTGTTGTTTGGTGAAAGTTTCTCTTTCCAGGAAATAGGAGAACCAGTGTCAGACCACAAGAGCACTGAGGTTGAAGAAGATTTGGAGTTGACGGATCTATTTACAGAAGAAACGACGTCGGTAGCAGAAGAAGATTTGGACATTGATGACCTGTTTGAAGAGTTAACAGCGCCGCCAAAAGGAGAGGAAATATCTTCAGAAGCAGCCCTAACGCTCTTAGTATACGAGCAGTTTGCCGAATTAGATGACTTAATCGACCAACTGCCAGATCCCAAGTGGTCAGAAAAAGACTACCAACAGTTAGAAGCAGAGATCGACTCTCCAGCCCAAAGCAACATTGACCTAACTTCCACCGCAATTAACCTGGGTCGTGAGGGAGAAAAAGGAAACATAGCGAAACCGACCGCAGCCAATTTGGTGGTAACGGATCCGGAGTTCGGCGATTTAGAAGAATTATTAGAAGAAGCAAACCTGACTATGGGGGTGCCAGCAGCGGTGAAAGCCGCAGAACCCCGGTCTAAAAGACCCCGCCTCTTAAAATCCAAAGGCTTTGAACAAACAATGAGGGTTCCTGTCAAACAACTGGACAACCTCAACAACTGGATGGGAGAATTGGTAGTCAACCGCAATAGCCTGGAACAAGACCAAAAAAGGCTGCGGCAATTTCTGGATAATTTGCTCATCCAGGTGCAGAATTTGAGTGACCTGGGGGCGCGAATGCAAGATTTGTACGAGCGATCGCTTCTGGAAAAAGCTCTGCTAGCAAGTAGCAATAAATTCCAGCCCAAGGAAAAACAGAGGTTATCGAGCCAAACCAAGTTTTCAGGGGATGACTACGATCCCTTGGAAATGGATCGTTTTAGCAATTTCCACTTGCTCTCTCAGGAAATGATCGAGCTGATCGTGAGGGTAAAAGAGGCATCCGAAGACATTGAATTTTTAGTAGATAAAACGGAGCAAGTAGCGAGAAACTTTCGCCAACTAACCACCCAGTTGCAAGAAGAATTGACCAATGCCCGCATGGTTCCCTTCGGTCAAACCGGCAATCGCCTCCGTCGGGCAGTGCGGGAGATATCTCTAAAATTGAACAAACAAGCCGAATTGCACGTAGAAGGTCGGGATGTCTTGGTAGACAAGATGATTTTGGAGTCCCTTTATGATCCCATGACCCAGCTGGTGAACAATGCCATAATTCACGGCATTGAAATTCCAGAAAGACGGGAGCAGAGGGGCAAGCCCTCCAAAGGCAACGTGACCATTAAAGCCTTCATTCAAGGTAACCAGACGGTAATTTCTGTGTCTGACGATGGAGAGGGAATCAACAAGGACAAAGTGAAATCGAAGGCGATGGAGAAGAGACTGATTACCAAAGAAGAAGCAGAGAATATGTCTCCTCACCAAGTCTACGACCTAATTTTCCACCCTGGTTTCACTACCAAAGATGAGGCAGACCAATTTGCCGGTCGGGGGGTGGGTATGGACTTAGTGCTCACTAGTTTGAGCGCCATTCGGGGCACAATCTCTATCGATTCGGAAATGGGCTACGGAACAACCTTTACCATTCGCCTCCCCCTCACCCTGAGTATTTGTAAAGTTCTCTGCTGTGTATCGGATCAGGCTCGCATTGCTTTCCCTCTGGACAGGGTAGAAGACATGCAAGAATACTCCCCTCATGAGATCATCGAAAATAGTAAAGGGGAAAAATGCATTCCCTGGCGGAATCAAACTCTGCCTTTCCACCCCCTGACCAATCTCCTCACCTACAATCGCAAAATCAATCGGGGGACAGTCTATGGCGCTCAAAGAGAAGAAGAAATGGTCTCCATTGTGGTCCTTCGCAGCGCCGGCACCTATTTAGCAGTGCAGTTAGATAAAATTGAGGGAGAACAGGAAATCGTCATCAAGCAAATTGAAGGACCGATCCCTAAACCGGCAGGCATTGCCGGCGCCACGATTCTCGTGGACGGTCGAGTCATGCCTATTGCCGACGTCCTGGAATTGATAGAGATAGCTCAAGGAGGAATGCGCAAGGATTTCGCCCCCTTTGAACTACAGCGTAATTTGTACGGAGTACAATCAGAACTAATACCTACCAAGACAGAATCCATGGTGCTAATCGTGGACGACTCCATTACGGTGCGGGAACTTCTGACCATGACCTTTACCAAAGCAGGTTACCGGGTCGAAACAGCCCGAGACGGTCAGGAAGCCTGGAATAAACTTCGTTCCGGTTTACCCTGTGACATCGTCTTGTGCGATATTGAAATGCCCCGCATGGACGGTTTAGAATTGCTCTCCCGGATTCGAGAAGACGACACACACTCTCTCTTACCCGTAGCTATGCTCACTTCTCGCGGTGCAGAACGACATCAGCAAATGGCCGCTAAGTTAGGAGCTAGCGGTTACTTTACCAAACCATATCTGGAAGAAGTATTGCTCGATGACGCCCGGCGGATGATGAAAGGAGAAGTTCTTCTTCCTGAGAGCATTAGGAAGTCAGTGGAATCAGAACCAGAAGAACCGGAAATAATAGAACCGCCTAAGAGGACCACATCAGAACCTATATTAGGCGTCCGGAAGGTGCTGATTATTGATGACTCGGTGACAGTACGAGAACTCCTATCCATGACTTTTAACGGTGCCGGTTATGTGGTCGAACAAGCCCGAGATGGTGAGGATGCCTGGAAAAAACTCAATTCTGCCCGATATGATGTTAATGTTATCTTCTGCGATATCGAAATGCCCCGTCTGAATGGTTTGGACTTGCTGTCCCGGTTGCAACAAGACCCACAACTGAGTCAAATTCCCGTAGCAATGCTGACTTCTCGCGGCGCACAACGCCATCGTAGCATTGCTGCCGAACGAGGTGCAAAAGCCTACTTTACTAAACCTTATGTGGAAAATGTATTGCTCAATGCCGCCGATCGCCTGATTCAAGGGGAGGTTCTGGAAGATACTCTTACTAAAATGGACCCAAGAGCTGGAAAAGATTTGCAACAATCCATTAAATAAATTAAACTTTATATAATTATTTAATGTATGTGTTTATTGAAATAATTGTAGATTGTCCGAGCCAAACTCTGACCAATACCAGGAACCTCTGTTAATTGTTCCACCGACGCTTGTCTGATATAATCAACAGAGTGGAAATGGGCTAATAATTGTTTCTGGCGTTGCCAACCCAAACCAGAAATTTCATCTAAAACAGATCGCCTTCCTTGCTTTAATCTCTGCTGACGGTGGAAACTGACTGCAAATCGATGAGCTTCATCCCTCACTCGGCGCAATAGTTGCACTCCCGGTTGTTCTGCATCTGTGGGTAAGGGGTGAGATGAACCAGGTACAAATATCTCTTCTCGCTGTTTGGCTAAACTGACTATCTGCACATCTTTTAACACATTCAAAGTTTCTAAAACAGCCATTGCTGCTCCCAGTTGTCCTTTTCCTCCATCTATCATCACAACATCTGGTTTATTTTCCTTCTCCTCATCCCATTTTCGGAAGCGACGACTCATTACCTCCGCTAAACTGGCAAAATCATCGGAGTGAGAACTATAAACTCCAGGATTTTTGATTTTGTAATGGCGATAATATTGTTTAGCAGGAACTCCATCTATAAATACTACCATAGATCCCACTGCATTAGAGCCCTGGATATGAGAAATGTCGTAACCTTCAATCCGTCGTGGTAAATGGGTTAAATGTAAAATTGCTTTTAAATCCTCTAATGCGTCCCGATCCCGTTGGACGTTGCGTTGGGTACTTTCTAACTCGTGTCGGGCATTGCGAGCTACCATTTCAATCAATTCTGCTTTCTCTTGTCGCTGGGGGGTAAGGAGTTTTACTTGGCGACCCTTGCGCTCTCTCAACCATTGAGCTATGATTTCTGCATCTGGTAATGAATACTGAAGGAGAATTTCTGAAGGTATTTCCATGGGATCTGCTCTACTGTAATGTTCTGTCAGAACTCGTTGCAAAATTTCCCCTGGTTGTGTATCTTGGTGAGGTAATATTTGAGCGAAAAAGCCCAAACGTCCCACTAAACGACCACCGCGAATCTGAAATAATTGAATACAGCAGTGTTGTTCATCCGCTGCTAAAGCAATAGCATCTCGGGAAATGGTATCCTTGGGTAAGCAGACTTTTTGGGATTGATTCAATGTCTTTAAAGCGGCAATTCTATCTCTAATGAGAGCTGCTTTTTCAAAGTTTAACTCTGTTGCAGCTGTTTCCATCTGGGTTTGTAATAAATTCAGTAATTCCCCGGTCCTTCCTTGGAACACCATAGCTACTTTAGCTACGGTTTGGCGATATGCTGTGGGGGAAATTAACTCTTGACAAACTCCAGGACAGCTCCCTATGTCATAATTGAGACAAGGACGGTCTTTAAATAAAGGGCGCTGTCGCTGACGGAGAGGAAAAATACTTTTGATTAGATCTAGGGTAGCTCTTAGGGAACGATTATCTACATAGGGACCGTAATATTTATCTTCCTTATTTCCCTGTCTTCGTTTACGGGTCATAAAAATGCGAGGATATTCTTCCGACCAGGTAATGCAGACATAGGGATATTTTTTGTCATCTTTAAGGAGAATGTTATAATAAGGTTGATGTTCCTGAATAAGGTTGGCTTCTAATGCTAAAGCTTCTGCTTCTGTATCCGTAACGATGAATTCAATTGAGGTGACAAGGGATACCATTATCCCTAGACGAGGGGTTAGGGGTTGGGAAGGACGAAAATAGGAACGGACTCGGGTGCTTAGTTTTTTGGATTTGCCAATATACAGAACTTCTCCCTGACTATTGTACATGAAATAAACTCCCGGTTCTGGGGGAATTCTGTCTAGGTTTGTTGGTTGGTGGTTATTTGACCTATCCATTAAGGAATTGCCTATTTTGACCTTGTACCTTTATAGTAACAGCAATATCATTTTTTGTCAACCTTTGCTTCGTTGCCAAAATCCATTTTTTTATTGCGTAGCTTTGCGTAGCAACCGCTTGCGTCCCGCTTGCGTCCCGCAGAGGACACAGAGTGCGCAGAGAAGAGAGGGGAGGAGTCAGGAAGGTAATGTGCTATAATAATGTTGGAGTGTTAAGGAGCTATTCATGAGGAAATTATTAATTCCAGGTTTGGTAGCATGTTCCCTAGCTTTCGAGGTGGGGGTTGCATATTTCGGGGGTGATGATGTACAATCAGTACCTCAAAGATACCCAGCACAAATTGCCCAGAGGGTTGAAAAGCAAGCGAAATCTATTACTGTTAAAGTTAGGTCAGGAACAGTGCTTGGTTCAGGATTTATCATTGCCGCTGATGAAGGGGTTTATACTGTGGTTACTAATGACCATGTGGTGCGTTCTGCTGCACCTCCTTATCAAATAGAAACTCCCGACAGTGAAGTTTACGACGCAGAAATGTTACCTATAGACTTGGCTGGGAATGATTTAGCTGTGTTGCGCTTTGATAGTCAGGGAAAAGAATATACTGTAGCAACTATTGGGAGTTTCCTCCTACCAGGAGATAAAGTTTTTGCCGCTGGGTTTCCTTTTAATGCTCAATCAGAGTTTGTTTTTGAAAAGGGGGAAGTTGGACTCATACTTGAGAAGCCTTTAGAAGGAGGCTATCAAATTGGCTACACTAATAATATCCAAAAGGGGATGAGTGGGGGACCGCTGTTGAATGTTGACGGTGAAGTAGTTAGTGTTAATAGAATGCACGCTTATCCTCTCTGGGGGGATCCTTATATTTATATGGATGGGGATGGGCCTTCTGCTAGTCTAAAAGAGGAGTTGGTTCATTATAGTTTTGGTAAACAATTGAAACTTATCTAAAGTTTCACGCAGAGTCGCAGAGTAGCCGCTCGAAAGACTCGCTCCAGCGCAGAGAGGTGAGTGTTAAATCATCTTACCGCAATTTGATAAATTTCACGACGCTCCAGAGAGGTTATTTGAGCCAAGTGACGACTAGCTTGGGATTTATTCATGCCCTGGTGATATAATTCTTGTAAAAGGATCTGAATTTCAGCTGTTGATAAGGTGGGAAGTGGTTTGTAGCTTGCTCCAGAAAGTACGAGAGTAAATTCTCCTTTAGGAATCCGCTCTCCCTCATAGAGAGCAATAGCTTCCCCTAGAGTACCACGCCAGAATTCTTCGTGGAGTTTAGTTAATTCCCGCCCTAGTACTATAGCTCTATCCTGGTTTAAAACTTCTGCTAAATCTTTGAGAGTTGACAGTAAGCGGTGGGGGGCTTCATATAATATCATAGTACGAGTTTCTTCTTGTAGACTTTCCAGACGCAAGGAGCGGGGTTTATTTTTTGTGGGGAGAAAACCTTCAAAGACAAAGCGATCGCCTGATAGCCCGGACCCAACTAAAGCAGTTATAGCAGCAGTTACTCCCGGTATGGGTACTACAGATAATCCCAAAGACCCACAAGCTTTAACTAAATGATAGCCTGGATCGGAGATGGTGGGCATACCTGCATCGGTTACGAGGGCGATCGCCTTCCCTTCCTGAAGATAACCCACTAATTCTCCCTCTCTTGCTGCACGATTGTGTTCGTGATAACTTATCTGTGGTGTCTTAATTTGAAAATGCTGTAACAGTTTCCCTGTGTGACGAGTATCTTCAGCAGCGATTAAATCTACCTGTTGTAAAATTCTTACAGCCCGAAAAGTGATATCCTCTAGATTACCAATAGGAGTTCCTACTAAATATAAAGTTCCCGCTTGGATTTCCTGTTTGCACTGATTGTTATTTTGTGATTCCATGACAAAAAGAGGATTATTCGTGGGTTTGACAACCTTAGATATTATTTATTTAACCCCCACCATACCAGCTCAGAACGCCAAAATTGTGGCAGTTGATCAGGCGATAACCTCTGGGGGACCAGCAACAAATGCAGCAGTAACCTTTAGCCACCTGGGGAATAAAGCTATACTGGTAGGAGTAGTAGGAAATCATCCCGTTAGTCAAATTATCAGAGCAGATTTAGAGAGTCATGAGATAGAAATTCTAGATTTAAACCCAGAGAGACATGAAGCACCCCCTGTTTCTTCCATTATGGTTACCCAAACTACAGGGGAGCGGGCTGTTATTTCCATCAATGCCTTGAAGTCTCAAGCACCTGCTCATCTACTGCCTCCTGATATATTAAAGGATATTACCATAATACTAATTGACGGACATCAAATGGCAGTGAGTAGGGCGATGGCTCAAAAAGCCAAAAGAAGTCAAATACCAGTAGTTTTGGACGGAGGGAGCTGGAAACCGGGATTAGAGGAAGTGTTACCCTTTGTGAATTATGCCATTTGTTCTGCCAATTTTCAGCCTCCCAAAGGAGATGTTTTTACCTACCTCTCCCAAATTGGTATACCCCATATTGCCATTACCCAAGGAGAAAAACCGATTCAATATTTAACTAACAGTGAAAGAGGAGAGTTAGGGGTTCCACAAATACAACCCGTAGATACCCTGGGGGCTGGAGATATCTTTCACGGTGCCTTTTGCCATTGTATCTGTCACCAAGACTTTATACCCGCTCTAAGGGCAGCAGCGAAAATTGCCTCCCACTCCTGTCAATTCTTCGGTACCCGCCAATGGTTACAATAACCTCTCTGCGCCTTTGCGCGACTATAATAAGAAAAACCAAAAAGAACCAAATATGCCTTTAATTAAAGTTCAATCATCCGTACCCGCCCCCGATACTGCCGTCGTTAAAGACCTGCTGAAAAATCTTTCCAGCAAACTATCCAGCCATTTAGGTAAACCAGAATCCTATATTATGACAGCTTTTGAACCTGTCGAAATCATGACTTTTGCAGGCACTGACGAGCCAGTGTGCTATATTGAAATCAAAAGTATTGGCAAAATGTCCCCAGCCGTAACTAAAGCCATGAGTCAAGATTTTTGTCAATGCGTGAAGGAAAAACTAGAGGTACCGGAGAACCGAACCTATATCGAGTTTGCTGATAGTGAACGCCATATGTGGGGTTGGAATAATAGTACTTTTTGAGGGTAGGGTTTCACGCAGAGGCGCAGAGGCGCGGAGGGGTTACTTGGAGTTGGTTAAGTTAGCTCCATGTAAATCTTGGAGATATTGAGAGTGACTGGGAAGATTCTGTTTTAGCTTTATAGCTTGATTTTGGATTAAGTCTAGTCCTTTCTCTATCTCCTCCGGTTCCAGATAGTCTAACCGAGGGAGACTGGTTTCCGGTAAGTATTTCATTCCCAATAAAATGCAAGCGTAGGAATAGTCCCCAAATAAAGGATGACGTTCTAACAAGTCAAAATTGGGTAACATGGCTTTAAACAGTTCTAGGTTTTCTTGTAAGTTTTCGGGAATAGCTGGGTGATATTTGTTGGCTTTCCAAAACGGGGTATCTTCTCTTTGAGTGGTACAGTAGTGGAGGACAATGAAGGCGCAGATGGCGCCCAGAGGTGTGGTTAATGTTTATTAAATACTATCACTCACACTGCTAAAATTAAAAGCACTCACCCTCATTCCGGGGACCAAAGTACTACCAAAACGCTGCACTTGACTCACAGCTTCCACATTTTTGAGCATCTCCGGTAAACTCTGATTAAAACGCAAATTCTTAATGGGATAAGCAATCTTCCCATCCTCAAGCCAAAAAGTGCCATCCCGTGTCATTCCTGTCACTTCCAAAGTACGAGGATTGACACAATTTACATACCAAGCTCGACTTACCAGAATACCCCGTTCTGTTCCCTTAATCAAATCTTCTAAACTTTCCTCAGAACCTCTCATGACAATAGGATACATAGCTCCAGTTGCTTCTTTTCCCTGGTTTTGTGCCCAGTAACGACTATAAGAGAGGGTTTGAGGAATACCTTTTTTAATCACTTCTAAATATTCATTCTTCATCCCATCCCGGAAAAAAGTACCGGATTGCAACAGGGGATGAGCCGCATTTATAACTACTTCTACCAGGGTATAAAACATAGATTCTCCCACCCTATTTCCCATGGGTTGTCTTTTTTCGTTCATCCGGGACATGAAAGAACGTCCTTCATCCGCTGCTCTAGCATCTAAATTCCAGATTACCCAAGGAATAAGACTGCTCACAGCAGCAGCATCGAAGACAACAGGATAGGTTCCTGGAGGAATCTTCTGGGGGTTAACTGACATTTTTGCTCTTTCAATGACTTGGGTTGTCATCTCTATTAATGGTAACTGAGAGTTAGCAAAAGCAGTGCGATGAGTCCAATTGGAACCACTATTAATACGAGCTGTAAAGCTAAAATCAGCCTCTGTAGCGCGATTATGAGCTATCAGCCCTAAACTATTCCCCACTGCTGTCACTGAAGCGCTGGTGCTGAGAGCACCAGAACCGTTAACCCCTGCATTTCGAGAGAGGGTACACACCTGACGCACCATTTCCCCACGAGAGAGGGGAGAAAGACTGGCAGTTTCAGAGTCAAAAGCGGGGGTACGGGATTCGTAGGTTTGAGGAGGGAGTAAGGGTACCCACTCTGGATCTTCTGGAGCAAAGCGAGCCAAGTTTTCAGAGCGCTGAATGGTTTCCATGATAGCTTCCGGGGAGTTTTGGGTGGTGGAAGCGGAAGCACAGCGTTTACCAAAATAGCTGGTGATAGTGAGTTGAAAGCGATTTTTGCTGATATTCTGGCTAATTTGGTTTTCTGAGAAGCGACTGAGAGCAGAGGAGCTGTTATTCAGACTGACAAAAACCCCTTCTGCTGTGGATTGCTTAATCACTGATTCTATCAGAGAAAGGGCTTGGTCTTCTTTGAGTAGGGTTGGTGCTGTTGTTAGGGTCATAATATGGATAATTTCACGCAGAGACACAGAGACGCAGAGAGTTTATAGTATCATATCACCATTGCCCACCTGGACAAGCCCACAGTTATAATCACAGACGCCATGTGCTATATGTGTCTATCTTTAACAGAGGAAAAAAACGGCGAGCAAGTTTAGGGCTCAATTCGAGTAGGGTGAGCACTGTGATAATTTTGAATAGGTTCACAACAGATCTAATAAAACCTTTAAAACCTTGTTTCATTTTGCGCCAATCTCTCTTAAAGATATACACCCCCAAAAAGTCTCTTAAGCAAAATCCAGCAACACCATATATGCTCTGCCAAAGCTTCTGCTTACCTAGGTAGTGGGGATCCTTGAGAAAAAAAGCTAATGTGACAAGACGCCAAAAGGATTGGAAGTAGTGACTGGCTCGTGGAAACTCCTTATCAAGGCTGTACTTGGAGATGATAGTATCTATTTCATGTACCGCTTGCACATGACCTTCAAAATTTAGTTCGCCATGTCTTGTGGGAAATATGGACTGGTGATAACGGGTATAATTATATAGTTTTGCATCCAGCAAAATTGCGCTTTGCGACAAAGCGTGAACTTCAAGTGAATGCGATAGATCCTCAGGATTAAATAGTGGGGACTGCGCAACTCTTGCAACTTCTGCCTTGACTGCATATAGCCACAGGAAATGCTTTCTTGATTCCCATAATAACTCTTTAATCCATGAGCGGTAAGGATAAACACGGATGTTCTGTGGGTTCCAGTTTGCACCGGTCAACCTTTGTTGTCTATCAAGCAACGATTCCGGTGAATTGGAGACAGTGTAATTAAATTGAATGAGATCAGGATAATTGTGTTCTCGAGCACTATCAGCAATAATCTCACACCCCGAGAATGAGACACAGTCATCTGTATCTATAAACCAGATATAATCGCCTTGGGCTGATTCGACACCGGTATTACGTGCGCCTCCCGCCCCTTTATTATGGGTGTGAGTGATGACTTTGATGCGGTCATCTTGAGCTTGTAATGCTTGCAGCCGATTTGGCGTGTCGTCTGTGGAACCATCATCCACCAAAATAATTTCTAGATTTTTGTAAGTCTGTTGCCGTAACGACTGTATACAGTCATCAAATAGTTTTGCAATACGCTCCACGTTGTAAATTGGGACAATAAAAGAGATTTTTATTTGTTTGAACATATGTTGTGGTTTCAAAAAGTACTATTGCCGAAAATTGCAGATATTTTCCGTACATCTAAGAACGCAGAAAGCGATCGCCTTTATGAAGGCACCTTTCTTGAACGAATGCGCGGCAGTCCCCACCCTCAGCGAAGCGGGGTGAGCCGTATAGGTATATCTCCAATAGCACTATGTTTAGGGATGTTCTAGCAATTAACCATGGAAGTCAAAATTTTTGGCAATCAGCAAATGGAGATCCCAGAAGTACCTTAACTTTTGATCTAGGTCAGTCGTACTCTATCGCCGCAATAGTGATTTGGAATCATACTTTCTCAAATGGTGTACGAAACTTTCAGTTATTCGCTGATAACGACAGTAATTTTAACAATGGAGGAAATTTATTAGGAAGTTATTCGGCACATGTAAGAGCGGGAAGTAATATCTTTGCAAATATTGTAGCTCAACCATTTTTTTTCGACCCCGTTCTTACTAAATATGTGCACCTAAATATTATCGATAATCATTATGCCGGGTTTACTATACCGGGGCCCCAACGAAGATCTACTTTCATATCGGAAGTAGCTTTTGGAAGATCAACAATTGAAGTGCCTTTTGAGTATGGTAACATACCGGTAGCTGTCTTGATAGTAACAGTAGGAGGTATCAACTACTTTCGGAACAAAAAAAAGGGAAGAAAAGACGATGTAATTTCCAACTGATGCTACCATCGGCTGAGGCCCCTGTTGATACTCAGCCCCCGAAATTTCAAGGTTTAGCATCTTCTGGGTATCAAATTTTACCAATTCCTGGGAAATGCCAGCTATAGGGCAGAATCGAATCAGCCTCCTAACCCATGTCAAGATGTTGTGGACTCGTGACATGAGACTGGGGGCAAGCCAACCCTTGGGCTTCCTTCTGTTTAGAAATCTAGGCTGGCGATACCGAGTTTTCCGGTTCCGACGAGAATGTCTAACCTGCCTCCTAGAGGTTAAAGCATTTCTGATTAAAGATCCTCTATGAGTCAGTTCAGCTCCCCAGACAACCCGATGGCCTTGGACAATGGCTAAACCTGTGGTTTTAGCCCCTGGATCTATCTTGAGTTGGTGGTTGTGAGTTATACATGTTTCTGCCTTTAAATCCTGAATGATGATGGTGAACGGATATTTTCTAAAGACTCTTGCTCTCCCCTGTATCAGGAGGAGCATTATGGCCCATATCAATACCAAAAAATTTCACGGGGTTTTTCTCCTTTTCTGAGTTGCTTAAACTGGAGTCACCAGAGAGTTTTATTGAAATAGACAAAGAGGCTTGGGGTCTCTACATGTGATTATATAATAATCTGTACCCATCTGGGTGTCAAATCACGAATATTATAGCAAAACTGCTGCGTGGTGGGCAATGCCCACCCTACTAAATTACCCTTGGCGTATAAGATAGTAAATTGGCAATCCAAAGAAAAACAACTATGACCCAAAAGTATCACATCACCCTCCTTCCAGGAGACGGCATTGGTCCAGAAATCATGGCAGTCACAGTAGAGGTGCTGCAAGTCATAGCTAGGCAATTTGCCCTAGAATTCGATTTTACTGATGCACTGGTGGGAGGTGCAGCCATCGACGCTACGGGAGAACCCCTCCCGGAAGCAACCCTGGAAAAGTGCCGCAACAGTGATGGAGTATTGCTCGCCGCTATTGGGGGCTACAAATGGGATAACCTACCCCGACACCAACGACCAGAAACGGGATTGTTGGCTCTCAGAGCGGGTTTGGGCTTATTTGCCAATTTGCGTCCTGCCACTATTTTACCCCAATTAATAGATGCTTCCACCTTGAAACGGGAAGTGGTGGAGGGGGTGGATATTATGGTGGTGCGGGAATTAACTGGAGGGATTTATTTTGGCCAACCCAAGGGAATTTTTGCTGCCGAGACCGGGGTCAAGCGGGGGGTAAATACCATGGCTTATACAGAAGGAGAAATCGATCGCATCGCCAAGGTGGGATTTGAGACTGCGCAAAAACGTCAAGGTAAGTTATGTTCAGTAGATAAAGCTAATGTACTGGATGTATCCCAATTGTGGCGCGATCGCGTCACCGCTATGGGTTCAGAATATCCAGATGTGGAGCTGTCCCACCTCTATGTGGATAATGCAGCTATGCAGCTGGTCCGTGCTCCCAAACAGTTTGATACTATTGTTACCAGTAATATGTTTGGGGATATCCTCTCCGATGCAGCAGCTATGTTAACTGGTAGTATTGGGATGTTACCATCAGCTAGTTTAGGGGCTGACGGGACGGGAGTGTTTGAACCAGTTCACGGTTCCGCTCCCGATATTGCTGGCCAAGATAAAGCTAATCCCCTAGCCCAAGTATTGAGTGGAGCCATGATGTTGCGCTATGGCTTGAAGCAAAGTGCAGCAGCAGATAAAATAGAGCAAGCAGTTTCAGCAGTTCTGGAAGTCGGGTATCGCACGGGAGATATAATGTCTCCGGGAACTAGACAGGTGGGCTGTCGCGGTATGGGAGAGGCTTTGATCCAGATTTTAGAATCTTAGGGTAATATCAAGTTAAATTGAAAGTCCAGCAGACAATTTGGGGTAATCACAGTGGAATCAAGAAAGGAATTACTAGATCAGCAAGAAGAGTTAAATATTCGGGTAATCAAAGATCCAGGAGTTGTCCAAGCTGCTCAATATCTTTATCGCCTTTATACCCAAGCTCATCGAAATCCAGAGAAGACTCCTATCGGTGTAGCCATCAACCCGGAAAATTACCGGGGTGAAGTTTGCAGCCGCCGTCCAAGACCAATTCTCCTACCTGGAGAATGCTTTGTGCCTTTCAATCAACTGTAATATCCAGTGGATAGTCTGATTGTCTTTGCCTTCGGCACTTGTATTGGCAGCTTTCTCAACGTGGTAGTCTATCGCTTGCCCGCCGGGATATCAATTATTTGGCCCCCTTCTCGCTGCTCTCACTGCTCCCATAAACTGTCCGGGACAGAAAATGTGCCTGTTTTAGGCTGGCTGTGGTTAAAAGGTCGCTGTCGCTGGTGTGCCGTTCCCATTTCCCCTCGCTATCCCCTGGTAGAAGTCCTCACGGGGTTGCTGTTTTTGGCGGTATATTGGTCTTTCCATCTCAGTATCTTAACTTTCGGCTACTGTGCTTTCATCAGTTGGTTGCTGGCTTTATCTTTAATCGATTGCGATACCATGACTTTACCCAATCCCTTGACTCAGTCCTGTTTGTTAGCAGGTTTGGCATTTCAGGGGGTGAGGGGGATGGCAACAGGATCGGGAGTGGCAAATCAGTTGATGGTAGGTATAGGGGGATTGGTTTTGGGCATTTGGATCTGTGAGATAATTGCGTTTTTGGGTTCGGTTGTTTTCTCCCAAGCAGCATTAGGTGGGGGAGATGGGAAGTTGATGGCAGCCATCGGTGCCTGGTTAGGATGGAAGTATATGCTCCTCTCTGGCTTTCTCGGTTGTGCAATGGGTGCCTTTGTAGGTGGGGGAGCCATGGCTGTAGGGTTACTCTCCCGACGCCAACCTATGCCTTTCGGTCCCTTTTTAGCTCTAGGAGCAATCTTGACAATCTTTTGGGGAGAGAGAATACTATATATTTATATGCAATTATTCTTTCCCTTAAACCAATAACAATTATATATAAGGACATTTTAGATGAGTACCCTATTTGATTGGTTTGCCAACCGACAAAAGTCCAGACCCCACATTCAAAAACAGCCAGAACGAGAAATAGCCGATGGACTTTGGACCAAATGCCCAGTGTGTGGTGTCCTAGCTTATACTAAAGACTTACTATCGAATCAACTGGTATGCTTAGAATGTGACCATCACATGACTGTCAATAGTGATGAACGGATCCGTCAGCTCATTGATAAAAAAACTTGGCAACCTAAGTTCGAGCATTTACGTCCTGCCGATCCTCTTAAGTTTTGCGATCGCAAAGCCTATAGCGATCGCCTGGTGGACTACCAAGAGAAAACTGGGTTAGCAGACGCGATTCAAGTTGGCAGTGGTCTCCTGGACGGTTTACCTGTAGCTTTAGGGGTGATGGACTTCCGCTTTATGGGGGGTAGCATGGGTTCGGTGGTAGGGGAAAAACTCTGTCTCCTAGTAGAACATGCCACCCAGGAAGGTATACCTGTAATTATTGTCTGCGCTTCCGGTGGGGCGAGAATGCAGGAAGGCATGTTAAGCTTGATGCAGATGGCCAAAATATCTGGCGCTCTCCATCGTCATACTGATGCTAAATTACTCTACATCCCCATTTTAACCCATCCCACCACCGGAGGCGTAACTGCTAGTTTTGCTATGCTGGGAGATATTATTATCGCAGAACCGAAAGCAACTATTGGGTTTGCAGGAAGAAGGGTGATTGAGCAAACCCTAAGGGAAAAGCTACCAGAAGGGTTTCAGACTTCTGAATATTTACTGGAGCATGGTTTTGTGGATGCTATCGTACCCCGTACCCAATTAAAGCGTACTTTAGCTCAATTAATTAGCTTGCACCAATGCGTAAGCAACCGCGTAAGCGTCCCAATAACAGTTACCAGTTACAAGTAGATCAGAATAACTTTTACTGTTTTTTCTCATCGAGTCGTTGCGTTACCAATTTCACAACTTCTACAATCTCTCCTTGACGGCGATCCAGATTTTCTAATACCCGATAAATGCGGGACTGGTTTTGAGTTAAATCTGCCATCAAGCTATAGAGTTGAGCACGATCTCGTAGGTATTCTTGCCGCGATTCTGCTATTCCTTCTCGCAATTCTCTAACTGAATCTGTTAACGCTTGGATAGAGCGAGCATTGGATTCTGCCATCGCCTTTAACTGTTCATCTGTCATTACGGACCCCTTTTTAGCCATATATAATATTATATTATATACTTTGCGCCTTTGCGTCTTTGCGCGAAATAAACTTAAATCATTATTCTCTTGTCCATAATATACTTATACAATAAAATATGTCTTCATTAATCCTCAAGGGCCTGAGCGCCATCGCTCGACAAGCGAAGTCTAAGTTTGTGCAAAAAACGCGCCAGATTGAGGCAACTCAGGAGAAGTTCTTATTTCAACTACTCCGCCATCATCAGGACACGGAACTCGGTCGCAAGTTTGGCTTAGGTGACATTAAGACTTTGGATCAATTTAGATCTCAAGTTCCAATTCTACCCTATAGTTGGTACGAACCTTTCACTGAACGCATTGCCGTCGGAGAAAAGAATGTTTTAACCCCCGATGCCGTCACCTATATCAGCCTCACAAGTGGCTCCACAGGGAAGCAAAAAAAGGTGCCAGTGACTAGGAGATTTCAGCAATCCTTAGGAGGAGCAAATCTTGCCTCCTTGGGCTTTTTATTGGATACATTTAAGACCTATGCCCCAGATAACCAAGCTTTACAAAAGTTGCAATTCCAGTTGTTAAGCACCAATTCCAGTACCTTGCAAGGCAAAACCAGTGGAGGCATTAACTACGGTCCCGTCACAGTGGGTAGCATTCGCAATAGTCGTTTACTCTATCAATTTGTGTTGGCCAATCCCTACCCTACCCTAAGCATTGGGGATAGTTTGGCCCGTCATTACATCTGCTTATTATTTGCCCTTGCCAACCCACGCACCCAGGGAATGATTACCAACTTTCCCATGTTAGTGTTACGGACTTGCAACTATTTAGAACAGTATGCCAATGATTTAATTCAAGACTTGAGAGGAGGAACCATCGCTCCCTGGGTTAAGCTAGAACCTCAATTACGGGCGCAATTAGAGCGGCGTTTGAGAGCTGATCCCCCAACCGCAAATCGCCTTAGCCGCCTGGTGAAATCAGAAGGTCGCCTGACCCCAAAACTGGCTTGGCCTAATCTGTCTCTAATTGTGACGGCCATGGGGGGTACCTCAGACTTTTATTTCAGTCGTTTTCCCGATTACTTTGGCGATACCCCTATTTTTGGTGGTGTTTATGGGACGGCAGAAGGAACCTTCGGAGTTTATTACGACCTCAATTATGAAGGCAGTATCCTGGCGATTGAAAGCGGCTTCTATGAGTTTTTACCTGTGGATCAATGGGACGAAGAACAACCATTAACCGTCCTTCCTAGGGATGTGAAGGTGGGGCATCGGTATCGTCTGATTGTGACCAGCTATAGTGGGTTTTATCGTTATGATATTGGGGATGTAGTTGAAGTACTTGGCTTTTATGAGCAGACCCCAATTATTGTGTTTCGCCATCGTCAAGGAGGATTACTTTCATCCACCACGGAGAAGACAACTGAGTTTCATGTCACCCAGACTATGGAAACCCTTACCGGTGAATTTGGGGTGAAACTGGAGGATTTTTGTATTACCCTATCTGGGGATGAAATACCTGCCAGTTACCTGGTCAATATTGAGTTAGCTCAGGGGCAAAAGTTGGTGGCTCCTAAAGCCTTCCTGAAGCGTTTTGATTACTGGCTGGCAGAGTTTAACAATCCCTACGGAACCGTGCGGATTGATCAGATACCACCACCACGGTTACGGATTTTAGAACCAGGTAGCTTTACCCTTGTACGTGAGCGACAAAAAGAGCGAGGGATGTCAGATTCTCAGCTCAAGTTTCCCCATATTAGTGAGGAGCGCAATTTTCTGCAAGGATTTACAGTTTTAGAAGAAATAGGATGATCTGTAGGATAATTTTAACTTAGAAAGTCTCACGCAAAGACGGGTTTTTATTGAACCGCAGAGGCCCAGAGGGCCCAGAGGAGCCAGAATCCTGTTTTTTTTTGATGTTATCCTTTAAGAGTGGGAAAATGTGCTGCCATATATATATGGAAACATATCAATTTAGGATAAGATAAGATAAAATAAAGTAAAAGGGTTTGTGTAAAATGCCAGTTATCGCCACTGAAACGGGGTTAGAAAAACTCAAAATGCCCCCCGTAGATTTAATTTACGATGATGGAGAACCTTTGGAAAGTAATCGTCACCGCGTTGGAATGAATGTCCTTATTCGTTCCCTGAATCAAGCTTATGCTCCCCGCAATGACTTTTTTGCCGGGGGGAACATGTTCGTTTATTATAGTAGTCACCAAGTCAAGAATAAAGACTTTCGGGGTCCAGATTTTTTTGTCTTCTTAAACATAGATGGGAGTCATCCCCGTCAAGCTTGGGTGGTTTGGGAGGAAAGAGGTCGTTATCCTGATGTAATTGTGGAGTTAATGTCTTCCAGTACGGCTAAAATAGATATAACTACCAAAAAAGACCTCTATGAACAGACTTTCCGCACCAAAAACTACTTCGTTTACGATCCTTTTGATTCAAGTTCTTTACGAGGCTGGTGTTTGGATCACAACCAAAGTTATCAAGAAATAGAAAGGAGCGCGAGGGGTTGGTTGTGGTGCTCAGTTTTGGGCTTTTGGTTGGGAACGTGGTCCGGAACCATCGACAGAGAAACTGCTCCTTGGTTACGCTTTTACGACTCAAACTTCAATCTCCTCCTGTTACCAGAGGAAGTAGAACAGCAACGGGCTTACATAGAAAAGCAACGGGCTGAAGCTGAACGGGAACGGGCTGAAGCTGAACGGGAACGGGCTGAAGCTGAACGGGAACGAGCTGAACGTCTAGCAGCGCGATTAAGGGAGCTAGGAGAGGATCCCATGGAATAGAATATATAGCAGCCTGAAACAATAGACATCTCCTAAAACTAGGGGTGCAATCTTGATATATAAGAGTTTTACAACCTTTTATGGAGATGTCTAATCAGGTTTTGGATATTATTAGCGCTGAAGACCATTAATAATAGGCCCAGAGTGAGAGCTAGACTGGCAGCCATGTAAAACACACCGGGTAGTCCCTTCAAATTCAAAACCAAGCCAAAGAGGCTGGGGGAGAGGAACTGTCCTAAAAAATTAACCCCCACACCAACCGCTAACACGCTGGACTGCAACCCCGGTGCTGCGACCTTAGAGACCAAGTTGTAAAGACTTGGCATTACTAAACCAAGTCCCATCCCAAACAGAATCACGACCAAAAAAAGCGATGACAAATGCTGTAGTTGGGGGATTGCTATGAGAGTCACAGCCATTAATCCAAACCCTAAGGAAGCGACTCCCACCAGGCTAAACCGTTTTACTAAGAGACGCACCCCAAAGGCAGAAACAGCTGCTGCTCCCACTGCTTGTGAGGCTAAGATAATGCCAATCAAGAACGTATCTGCATTAACGGTTGCTTTGAGGTAGAGGGGCAGGTAGATAATGGTCCCATAGGCAATGGCAGCGGTTAAACATTGGGTGCCATAGAGCTGTAAGAGACGAGGATTTTGAATCAGTGTTTTCAGCTTCTGCGAATCCTTACCCAACCCAGTTGACCCAGCTTGAGGCCACCGTTTGTCCAAGTCGGATTGTTTGAAGTTTAGGGTCACTATCAGCGCCAGTGGAATCCCTAATCCATAAAGACCAAAAGCCCAGCGCCAATGCCACCCTCCAATTAAACCTGCCAAGAGCGGGTAAACAATATTCGCGAGGCTAAGGGCGCTGGCAACGTAGGCGATGGCCTGGGATCGTGCCTCTTCAGACTCATACCTTCTCACCAACAGCCCTAGACTAGGAGCGGCGATGCCGGAACTGGCAGCTCCCACAAGTGCCCGGGTGACCAGAATTGGCACAAAACCATGCATCACCCCACCCGCTGCACCAAAAATGGCGTAGAGCAGCAAGGAAATGGCCAAAACACGCACCTTACCCGTGCGATCCGCCAGGATACCCAGTAATGGACTGAAGATGGCAACAGTCAAATAATGGGTGCTCACCAAATAACCTGCCAGAGCCTGGTCCAGATCCAACTGCTGAACCATTTGAGGCAAAATTGGGGCCATAACCGCCCCCGTCATTACAATGAGTGAGCCTGTCCCCAGCAGTGTCAAGAGTTTCCTATCGCGCCACATATATCCCATTTAGAGCATTTGCCGAATGGCTTGAATCTTTTCTTGGCGATTTTTGCTAAACATTGCAGTAAGGAAGCTTAACACAAGATAGGGGACTGCACACAGGCTACCAAGATGGCTCCGCCAGCGACACCAGGTAAACACTGCCCGCTTTGTGGGATAAACCCGCCAAAAACGATTGATGGAGCAAACCATCTCATCTCCTAAGTCAGTAAGCTCATGCCACCAACCCGTTGGGATATAGAGTGCTTCTCCTGGGTGTAAAATAATTTCTTTTTTATCCTTAAGGGCTTCTTTAAATCGTGGGAATGCATCAAAATCAGGATTTTCTGGGTATAGCTGACTAAACCAGGTGCGCAACTTCATGCCATGGAACAGATGAGTATAAATCGGGAACGGATAAAGGTTACTAGTCTGAGACGGAGGAAATAAAATAATTTTCTTGGTACCGTAAAGTTGAATTAGGGTTCCGTCCATAGGGTCATAATGCAAACACTCATTGTGTCCTGCCGGCCCAACCCAAATATTAAATGGGCTAATGGGCTTCGTGAGACCCAAACCTTGCAATTTTTGCTGGATTAAACCGATGGTGTCTGTTTTATATAGAGGTGTGTGGTTAATGGCGCACTTTCCCAAGTAAATGTCCTGTTCAAAGCTCTCTCGACTCCTCACCATAGCTGCATACTCAGCAAAGGTTCGATATTCTGTGGAAACACCACTGCCAATGTCAGTCCATTCCCTTTTATCCTGGCTATAACGGTCTTTGCCGTAGCGCCGCAGCAAAAATTTGTGATTGTTTAGGTGCTGACACAGATACTCTAAATTCCAAGTTGCTGCGCAATTATCCTCCAGTAAGTCGGTCAAAATCACAGGCTGGCCTGGTTTTTGGTACCGTTCAAAGAAGTCTGATGATGTTAAATTGGCGATGGAAACTCGTGACACTGACCCCTCGGGATAAAGGGGGTAGGATCTGTGTGGTTTAGATTTAATTTCCATAAAAACGGTTAAGCAGGGATACCTTGAGATTTTAGCACTCTCAACCCTATAATGAAAATGTACCATGGCGAGAATCGAAATGAGCTGGCTAATCAATAAAATTGTTAAAAACCTAGAAAATTTGTTCGTGAAGACTGCTTGGCTGGAAGATTTGGTGGGACAGTATTCCTTGGTTGGGAACACACCCTTCTTTGAGATAGATCAGTTCCCCTCATTAAAGGTATTAGAAAGCAACTGGAAGACGATTCGTCACGAACTAGAGCCGATTTTGTAAATTGTTGAACAACTACCTAATTATCAAGACATCTCAGAACGCCAAGGTAACATTACCAATGATGAGCATTGGAAAACATATTGGTTTTATGCCTATGGTTACCAAGCACGGAAGAATTGCGAACGATGTCCTCAAACAACCCGATTGCTCCAACAAGTGCCAGGTCTAAAGGCTGCTTTTTTCTCCATCCTCAGTCCTCATAAACACATCCCAAAACATCGGGGCAAACATAAAGGAGTCATTCGGTATCATCTTGGCTTAATGATTCCCGAACCTAAAGAAGATTGTTGGATTAAAATTGCTGATAAAACTACCTATTGGGAAGAAGGGAAAAGTTGGATTTTTGATGATACCTTCTATCATGAAGTTCAAAACAATACAGATGGGTATCGTGTTATTTTGTTTTTAGACATTCCCCGAGGCGCTAATGGAACTGGCAACAACATTGAAAGGTCAAACATTCCAACATCGAATTCGAGAAGTAGGAATTAATCCAAATTACTGGTATCCCGTCAGTTGGGCTGATGGAGTCAAACCCGCTCAAGTTATCCCTGTGGTCATTTGGCACCAGAAGATCGCCCTTTACCGGGATGCCCACGGTCAACTTCATGCCTTAGAAGATGCTTGTCCTCATAAAGGGGTAGCCCTTCACAAGGGAGAAGTTCAAGGATGCCACCTATTGTGCCCCTATCATGGCTGGGAATTTAATGGGTGGGGAGAATGCGTCAAAATTCCTTACTTTCCACCAGAACAAAAACTCCCCTTGGCTAAGGCGCGCAGCTATCCGGTTCAAGAGAAATATAATTTAATATGGATTTTTCCAGGGGAACCCAATTTAGCAGATAGCACACCCCTGCCAAAGGTTCCAGAGTACGAGAATCCCGATTGGTTAAGGGTGCCGATTCCCGCTCATTTTCAGGCTCATTTTTCCATTTGCAATGAAAACACAATGGACGTGTTTCATGGTTTTCTCCATCGAGGTTTACAAGGTTGGTTTGATCCCGTACTCCTTCATCTCAGTACAGGGGATGGTTTCGTGAGTGCGGACTATCGGGTTTCTTATCAAGGCTGGATGACCAAGTGGCTAGGAATTGGCCATGGGGGTGACCAAGTTACGACGCGAACCGTCTCGATTCGATACCAGTATCCTCACTATCATAGTTCCCTGGAAGGAGTATCTTCTCTCTATCTAATGCGTTTGCCCATAGGGAAAACAGAAACCAAGTCTTTTTCTTATTTGTTTCTGAAGCTGCCCTTGCCAAAATGGCTGTTAAAATTCATTAAACCCCAGTTAGCCAATCTAATTTGGCGGTTTCTCTTTAAAAAGTTTCTCGATCAAGATGTCCAAATGGTGGAGAGCGAACAGCAAACCTATTCGGCGAATCCCCAAAGACATTATGTGGAAGTGAATCCAGCTATTATTGCCCGACAGCGTGTGATTATTGAGCAATATGATTTATTTAGAGAAAAACCTAGATGAGGTTGCTATACTTTGCGCCTTTGCGGCTTTGCGCGAAACATCCCCTCTAACCCTTAACCGCTCCAGCAGTCAAACCTTGAACAATGCGACGCTGAAATAATAGCACTAGCAAGACTAAAGGGAAAGTTGCCAAAATTGTCGCCGCAGCAATGGCACCGTAGGGAATTTCAAACACTGTTGCTCCCCCTAATTGAGCTGTAGCTACAGGAATAGTTTTCATGGTCTCCTCCGTGATAAATGTCAGAGCAAAGATATATTCGTTCCAAGCAAAGATAAAGGTCAAAATTCCCGTGGTCACCAAAGCGGGTACTGTCATAGGTAACACTATCTTCAGTAACATGGGAATGGTTTCATACCCGTCCACCTTCGCTGCGTCTTCTAAGTCTTTTGGGAGTTGTTGGAAGAAACTGCGCATGACGAGAATAGTCAGGGGTAAGTTCATGGCTGTATAGGGAATGATTAAAGCGAAGTAATTGTTCCCCAAACCAATAGCTTTGATGATTTCCAACAGTCCTAAGAATAATAGCACGTAAGGGAAGAGGGTGATAATGAGAATGGCGACGAGGATAATTTTCTCGAAGGGCAATTTTAACCTAGCCAACACATAAGCAGCAGGAGCACCCAAACCCAAACATAGCAGGGTGGAAATAATTGACACCAAGGCACTATTCAGGATATAGTTAGCAAATGGTTTCCGTTGAAACAACTCGATATAGTGTTCCCAAGTTATTTTGCTGGGAATATAAACATTGGGGACTGCGGTAATATCTTCATTGACTTTAATAGAAGTGAGGACTTGCCAGATAATTGGGGCGAGGAAGAAAATGATAATCAAAAATACACTCACCCCCAGAATAATTAACCCCAGGTTAATTTTCAATGCTTTTGTTTCTCGTTCTGCGGTTATTGTCATAGTTGTTTTTGGGCTTGTTTGAGGAAGAAAGCTGTTATTGCTACTGCTGTAATTAAGAGCAAAAATGTCACCACCACTAAGGCAGAACCGTAACCAAAATCCAGGTAGCGCATTACAGTAGAATAGATATAAATGGAAACAGTTTCCGTCGCCCCAGCAGGTCCTCCACCAGTCATTACTTGTACTAAGTCAAACATACCAAATGCTTGGGCAAAACGGAAGAGCAAAGCAATCAGAATTTGAGGCATAATCAAGGGCAAAGTAATTTGGGTAAAGCTTTGCCAAGGTTTTGCCCCGTCAATGGTATGTGCTTCATAGAGTTCCGGGGGAATTGATTGCAACCCTGCCAATAAGATAATACTCATAAATGGGGTAGTTTTCCAAACATCTGCTATAATTAAAGCAACCATAGCTAGGGTAGGCTCTCCTAACCAACTGATACCCTGCTCAATCAATCCCAATCGCAGTAAAATATCGTTGAGGACACCATATTGGTCGTTAAAAATCCAAGTCCAAGCTAACCCCATGACTGCCGTAGGTAAAGCCCAAGGAATAATGGCAATGGTTCTCACCATACCCCTGCCGGGAAAGGATTGATTTAAGACTAGGGCAATGGTCATACCCAAAACTAATTCTAGGGAGACGCTAGCAATGGTAAAGATGGTGGTATTAGTAATGGTTTGCCAGAACCTGCCGTCCCCCACCATGCGAGTGTAATTGGCAAGTCCAGCGAAAACTGGCTGTAGTTGGGTGCCCAGGTTTTGGCGACCTAGAGATAACCAGAAAGCACGTCCAATGGGGTAGATAAATACTAGTGCTAATATTAGCAAAGCTGGCATTACGAGCAGCCAGCCTGTGGTTTGTTCTCGTTGGCGAATGGTATCTAGTGACATTTTGATTTAGCTTACGGGTAATTGTGGCTCGTCTTTATAGAAACGATAAAAGAAATATCCATCTTCAAAGTGATGTTCATCAAGGACATGATGAATTATACCCCTATTGACGAGAATTTGTCCCAACCAGAGAGCTTTATCTTTAGTCGTATTTTGGGTTTGGACCAACCAATTTACCGCTTCAGAACCAACGAAGCACTGGGGATACATTCTCAGGCGATACCTACGGTCTTTGATTTTTAAGCCCAATGGACCGCGCATTTGGTCCACTAAGTCATCTATGTCTGGGAGAATGTCATGGAAACTGCCATTCTTCAGCTTCACGTCCCCACTGTTCAGTAATGTTGCCAAAGTAGTCCAAGATATCCCTGGATGGTTCTTAAACCAACGTTTAGTAATATTGAGGGATTCAAAAGGAAGCAGTGGAAAAACGTTGATTAATTGTGCTAATACTTTGTTTTGTGCATCAGTTTCTTGGTGTAGCTCAGTCATATTTTCTCAGCTCCTTGCGGTTTGCTCACTCCTAAGAGCCTGCGGGTTTCATTTGCTGCTGCTGCCATGGCTTTTTCCGGACTCATTCTGTCCGTGAGGGCAGCGGAGAGATAGCGTTGTAAGATATCAGAAGCTTGAGCGTATTGAGGAATAGGAGGACGGAGGGCAGAACTTTGCACTACTTTTAACAGTTCCGGGTAATGGTTATATTTAGCCACAATTTCCGGATCATTGAATAAAGACTTACGACTGGGAACGTAACCATTATCCAGAATAAACCGCCGCTGAACTTCCTCGCTACTCATAAATTGAATTAATTTCCAGGCAGCGTCCGGGTGTTTGGAGGTGGCTGCAATACCCATTCCCCACCCCCCCTGACAAGCGCCGCTGGGTTGTCCTGGAGCGCTAGGCATGGGTTTAATGGCGAATTTACCTTGAATAGGTGAGTTGTCTTGGGAGGCTAGGGAAAAAACATAAGGCCAATTTCGCAGGAAAACTGCTTTCCCATTTTGGAATAAGAGGCGAGTTTCTTCTTCCTGGTAGGTGGTGACCCCGGGAGGAGAAATGCCTTCTTGGACAGTTTGACGAAGGAAGTTGACGGCTTTAATTGCTTCAGGGCGATCCAGTCCTACTTCTAGAGTTCCCGGATTCACCCAAAAGGCACCATAACCTTGTAAAATCTCCACAAACATAGCCGCTAGACCTTCATACTGCTTCCCCTGCCAAACATAGCCCCAGGGTACTTCCTCTGACTGCAAAGCTTGAGCAATTTCCAGCAGTTCCGAGAAGGTTTCTGGGGGTTCGTATCCCTCGGCTGCTAATAAGTCTTTACGGTAGTATAGCATACCAGCATCGGAACGCAAGGGCATGCGGTAGAGTTGGCCTTGGTACCTCCCTCCATTCACATCTCCCGGGAGAAATTCTGCCACTTCTCCTGGAGTCAGGAAATTGTCCAGGGGTAATAACCAACCAGCAGCGGCAAATTTAGGCACCCAGACGATGTCCATGTAGACTAAATCGTAGGGAGAGTTACCCAGGAGGAAGGAGCCGGTGTAGAGGTCTTCTAGGACGTTGGTAGCGTTTGGTCCTTCGGTGATTTTGACTCTTATATTGGGGTTTTGTTCCTGGAATTCGGTGATGAAGGGCTGCCACCGGGCGGCGCCGGAAGGCCCCATTAAGACTTGGAGTTGGACTACTGGTTCTTGGCTGAAGGCTATTTGGGTTAGGAGCAGAGTCACTAGGAAGGTGATGACAAGGAAGAGTTTTTTGGTGTGCGGATAATTAATGGTCATTTGTTTGAATCGCCGATGGCTGTGCTATATATTGTACACTTAGCTATACTCAAAATCGAGGCTTATAAGCTTCCATACAAATTGAATAATGTGGATATTGCAGAAGGCTCGTAATTATTGGATCGAAAATAAGTGGGAGTGGTCGCAAGGGTAATACTACAGCCCAACCTAGCAAGGGAAAAATACGCGACACAAGTCTTTGAATATAAGTAATTTTCTGGCTTAAAATTCCACTGCAAAAGGAAAAATATTCTAGAATGAAATCTGATATATTACAAAGCTCTTGCAGCATAGCTTTAGTATATCCTCTTCTAATATGCCATCCTGTTTCAACTTTGGAAAAAGGGCCATTATCAGAAGCTGTAATGGCATTATAATGATAGTAAGGAGTCGTCAATAGCAACCGAGCACCGGGTTTCAAACATCTATAAATGTCTAACATGAGTTTTTTTTCATCTAAAATATGCTCTATGTTTTCACAACATATTGCTATATCAACAATTTGATATAGCTCCTTTCTTACATCAAGGTGTCTGACATCTAAGACTTCAAAAATAGAGGTAATATCATACCCAATTTTCCTACTACACAATTTTGTTCGCTCTTCAGCGACTCGTTGATTACGCTCATCCCAACTTAATCCTAGTGATTTGTATCCTCTAAGAGCAGAACCAATAGTAAAAGCACCACTACCACAACCTATGTCTATCAGGGTTTCGCCATTCCTCGTTACTGGAAGTCGCTTCTTTAGCCATTGCCAACGATCCATAACTAATAAATCACCATGAATTAAAGTTGCAGGAAAACCAAATATCTTGACAAGAAGGGACTTATTCACTTTTTACTCTTCAATTTATGCCTATGCCGTTTGCCGTAACAATCAGTTACCAACTATTATTCTACTATATAACACTATTACCAGAAAGTTTTGTGAATCAACATCGAACCAATCACTATACTAGACTGGGAGTAACTCCTTGGGCTTCAGAGATTGAAATTAGACGCCAATACCGAGAATTGAGTAAGCGCTATCATCCCGACACCACCGAATTACCTCTTGATGTGGCTAAAGGAAAGTTCCAGGAACTTAATGAAGCTTATGCTACCCTCAGTAACCCAAAACGGCGTTCTCTGTATGACTTAAAAATAGGCTATTCTCCCTTTAATGTCATAGAAGCGCCCGCCGATGAAGAAAAATATCCTTCTTCTAATTCAGCTTATTTGGATCCCATCGAGCGCCCCCTCTCAGGGGGAGAAATTTTCGTCCTCTTTATCCTTGGTGTTACTTTTCTCGGTTGTTTGATTTTAATCGTTGTTCTCGGTTTAAGTCGTAGCGATACGATAAGCTAGGAAATTGGCTCACGAAACAGTTACCGCAACCGCCAGATACTGTATGTAAGAAATACCAAGTAATTCCTAAGTGATTTTTGCGTCGCTCTTTAGGACTACAAATTGTGAGTAGCTGACGCCCATTTTTGATCGCTGGCATCCTAAAACCCACAATCTCACGACAATCATTCTCCAGAAGAGAGGTTGGCCAAGCAAAGGAGATGTGCCCAAAATGCAGATTAGGATCTGTCGGAGGTTTACTATTGACATCCTCCCCACCGGGTGGGGATTCCTAAGCATCACTACTTAGGTTTCTGCTTCTTTCCCTTTCGAGAGTTTCGCAACTGCCCTTTAGAGCAAAGTCTATCAGGTCTTACGTTCGCTCCACAGACTGACACGGCAAGTCCTGCCGCCAAAATATTTTGAGCTGCATTTATGTCACGGTCATGGGTAGTGTTGCATTAAGGTTTGCCTTCAGGCCCTATGGGTCTGAAGGCCCCTAAGGGCAAACCAAGTGGACACTCCCATTCTCTAACATTCAAAAGCAGGGTGTGGCAACACACCCCTCGACTCTAATGACAAAGACAACGGTTTGCTTTCTGACCCAAAAAATGGACGGTTCACACTCAGGAGGAATTTGTCTACTCCAGATTATGTTGAGAGGTTGTTTGCATTTAGCCAATTTTAGTTGTCCATCTTTCCATCTAAATGCTGAGCGCGTGAACTCTGCACAACCTCCATTCCTCTTCTTTTTAAATCGCGGGTATTTAGCCCGCTTTGCCCAGAAGTTAGTAAACGCAGTTTGCAGATGGCGTAGAGCTTGTTGGAGCGCCACAGCGCTAACTTCATTTAAAAAAGCCAACTCTTCTTGTTTCTTCCAACTAGTCAGCATCTCCGACGTTTGCGCGTATCCAATCCGTTCCTGCCTGGAATACCAACCTTCTGTTCTCGCTGCCAGTGCTTTGTTGAAAACCAGACGAACGCACCCCCGAAGGAGCGGCGCAAGAGTTGCTCTTGCTCTGCATCGGGATAGAACCTATACCTGTAGGCGCGGAGGGCAGTTGCCTCATAGGCTGGTTCAGCGGCTAGTTTTAATAGTGCCTGCCATGCCCGAATCCCCGTACTTTTCCGTTTGGTTTGGGGATGTTTACCCTTCGTCCTTGGGCGCGCTATCCATCCCTACCCCGCTTTGCTGAGGGTAGGGTCTCCCGCGCATTGATGAGAACTTTTAATTGATAGATTTGGAGAGAGTTCGGTTCCTGCTTATACACTTTGGCGAGAATGCCGGGGCGATCGCGCAACACCCCCGAGTGATAGTCTACAATTGGGCTAAAAGGATTTTGGCAATCCAGCTTGTTTTAGTACTGCATTGGCTGTATGACGAGACTTGATAGACATATCAACTACAAAACGACGCTGGGTTATTTGGCTATACCAGATTTCATGGTCCCCCTTCCCCTGACGTTCAAAATGGCAACTAGCTTTTATCAGAATTTCCTTGAGTGCGGGAGTAAAGGATTTCGACATTTACGCAGCTACCTGAATAAGTTCGTGCCAATGGCTTGTTATCTCAATTGCAACTATACTAGCTTTGTTTTCTGGAATAATATGGTTTAACTGCAATAGTTCAGGAACTAATATCCTTAGCCTTGCTGTCAAAGCTTCTAGAGTGTCAGCCTCAGTTGCTAAACCTGGAACATCTTCGCTACTAGCAGTCCATACCTCAGCATCTGCATCCCAAAATGCAGCAATTTTATAACTCATTTTAGTCATGAATAACCTCAAATCTACAATTATTAATTATCTAACAATATCTTTCATCTGATATCTTTTTCTTTGAGGTGGTCGCCCTCTTAGGAGCGAAGTTTAACGTCTGTCCAAGTCTGTAAACTATGAAGAACAGCCTCCCTAACAACTGGTTCTTGCTCTTGGGAAAGCATGAGGCGGAAATATTCCAATAACTCGTGGCGACTTAAACCACTATTATTCACTAGGTGCGTGAGCTGACGCACTGCAATTAAACGCTTCAAAGGTTCCTGAGCAGTTAAATCTTGTAACAGCTCTTCAAACTGATATTCATCTCGATTAGCTCTAATAGTAAAAATGTGCCAAAGTAAAAGCAGGATGATTATCAAAGTGCCAAAACCTTGAAGAATCGTACTGGTAGCGAGCCAGCGATTCTCCGAATCCGCCCAAATAGAAGCTGCTATATAGGTACTTAACGCGCCAATACCCCCACTACCTACTGCTATACCTAACTGTCTATTAGAACCAGTCAAAAATCGTCGCCAATGATACCAATATACTTGCCAGTTCCATCCCTGCATCAAGTATACCAACACCATTAAGCCTACTCCAGCAACTGTTGCCAATACCAGCTTCCAGTTCCAAAGTATCATTGTTACGATACCTGTCAGACTAAGCAGCAAAAAGCGATAGGGGGCAACAGATTGGAAAAATCGACTCTGGAACTTAGTTCCTCTAGCGCCCCGAATTAGGTAATTTAGTTGCTTGCGCCAAAACGATGCCTGTGACACGAAGGTTTCCTGCGGGCTATGGACATTTACGGATTGTACCTTTAAACTGTCACCAACTCTTTCTTACCATTATTAGACATCTTCGCAGTCAGAGCTTCTTCCAGATTCGCACAACCCAGCCTTTCCTCCAGAATATTCATCACAGTTCTGCCAAAATCATTGGGATTTTGCCGCCAAGCCTGAAGACAAACTGCACCGAAGAAAGAACCCAGAGGTTCCGGGTTCCACAGTAGTTTCTTAGCAGTCCAAGGCATCAAACTCATAGGATTATATCCCTTTTTGAGGATATTCTGCCCGAAAGCGTACTCTTCTAAATGGGTATGGGGTTGCAAACCGATGAAGAAAATTGCTGGTTCCACTTTATCTGCGCCAAAAATCCTTTCTAATTCCCGATGATAGGCTATAGTTTGGCGAATGGTTTCGTACCGTTCATCGATAACATTAAAAGAGTAGTTAACAGAAACCAAATCCTGGAAACCAGCCGCTTTCAAATCCCGACAGTTTTGCAATACAGTCCGCAAATTATAACCCATGCGCATTTTTCGCACCAATTCTTGGGAACCGCTGGTGATACCAATTTCAAAATAATTCATTCCCGTCTGCACCATGAGATGGCACAATTGAGGGGTCAGGTTATCGGCGCGAATATATGCCGCCCAGTGAATATCTTTCATCCCCGAGTTGATAATTTCCTCCAATAGTTGGATAGTATCGGGAATGAATTTACGAGCAGGGATAAATTGAGCATCGGTAAACCAGAAATTACGGATACCCCTCTCATACAGTTGACGCATTTCTGCTACTACTTCTGCCGCTGGATTAATCCTGACCTGTTTCCCTTCTACTACCGTATAGATACAGTAGCAGCAATTGTGAGGGCAACCCCGCTTAGTTTGGACACCGATGTAAAAGTCGTCATCAGTGAGGTAATAGTCAAATTCCGGCCAGATACTGGCAATATAATCGTAATTACAAGCGCTTTTTTCTATGGGAGTGGGCCACTCATGAATCATGCCCTCTCGTGGTTCTGTCTCTCCCACTATATAGCAGCGTTCCTGGAGTAAATCCTCTCCAGTGAGCAGTTTGGTTAATAGGGTTTCTCCTTCCCCCACCGAAACCACAGTTCCCTTAGGCAACTGAGTCTGGAGTTGTTCGTAAAACACGCTCACAGCACCCCCACCCACAACTAGCCTTGCATTTGGGTGGTATTTTTTCGCTCTTTTTAGTCCCCGTCGAATCAATCTCAAATTGCGCCACAGTTCCCCATAGTAAGCTGTGGTAACCTTTAAACCCCCCAGAGCGCCCCGCATTCTAATCAGGGGATTGGCGCCATAGTAAAATTCAAAAGCATGTTGCAGAGGGTTCCCTCCTCTACCCCCTACTGGAGCATAAATCTGAATATCCCGCCAGGAAAATACCAACAGTGTGGGTTGAAAGCAATCTATAGCATCAACTAATGCTTTGCTATAGTCTAAAGGTGGTACGGTTCCCAAGTCAAAGATTTTTTGCTCTATTTCCGGGAAGAGTTTATGAACGTGATCCGATAAATAAACAACACCGATAGGGAAGATCGGGTTGCACGGGAGACGAACATAGAGTATGCGCTGTTTCATCTGAAAATTTAATAATGGTTAATATAGCGAAAGCCACTGTATTTTGCGATCGCCCTAATCTTGCTATATCTTTACTTTAACAATATTTTCCATCAAAATCAATAGTCTCCACGGATTATTTACACTCGTGATATAAGGTTAGCTTATAACTCTAATAATTAATTTGAATAGCTTGGGAATCTGGTCCAGAGCAATTTGTATTTATATTTACATACCAATCCAGATTATCTGTGCTAGATTAAGAAGAGATATAATCAATAATAAATCCCATTTTAAAAGAGCAACAATTATCATGACTCAAATTCTCGACCCCATCCCATTATCAGCTAACAGTGATAGCTTCTTGTGCTGTTACGTCAACGCTACCAGCCAAATGCAAATTATCCGCATTACTAACATACCTCACTGGTACTTCGAGCGAGTTGTCTTTCCAGGACAACGATTAGTATTTAAGGCTTTCCCAGAGGCTTTGTTAGAAATCCACTGCTGCATGATGGCAACTGCTATTCTCTCTGATACTATACCCTGTGAGGATATCCGCGTCTATAAAACTATCTTTGGCGAAATTAATATTACCCCGGAGATAGAGACAGGGAACACCGAGAAAAAACCTGAAAAACCCACTCAAAAACAGCAATTAGTTTGTGTGAATTGACAGTCTAAATCAATAGTATTGTTCGTTATTGCCCACCCTAATAACTTGATAACGTAGTCTGCAATTCATTCGCGGGCGATAAGATGGTTTACGGTGGGCGATGCCCACCCTACCTTAAAGGGTGTGAAAGAATTGGTAACTGGTTACTGCTCACTGGTAACTGTTGGAGCTAAAGCTTCAGCAGTTTGAATTTCTTCTTCCAACTCATCCATAGATGATACTAAATTGCTCAGTCCATTGACTAAATCAAGCAGGTTGCGACGGAATTCTGGACTACCTGTGAGTTCGTCTAGATCTGCTGTAATCTTCTGAGCATTAGCAAAAGTGGCTCTTGCTGAATCCAAGGTTTCTTGCAAGAGGACGATATTAGTAGGATCGTTTAAATTCTGAGATAGTTCTCGCAAATTAGCCGATGCAGCCGCAGTGTTGGCAGCGATAATTCCTAAATTCTGAGCCAGTTCTTCTATTTTAGCAGCCTCCAAAGTCCCATTAATTGTCTCCACCGTCGTACCCAAACTAACTAACATGTTATTGAGCTGTCCGGTACTATCTTCTAGGTTATGGATGGTTCGGCGAATATTACCTCGATTTTCATTTACCAAACCATTGACATTACTGGTTAGCTCACCTATTTCAGCAGCAGTTGCGGTAAATTGCTCTGCTGTCCTGCTAATTTTAGCCGCACTCTCACCGATTTGCTTAGTAGTTTCCTTAGCGGCTACGGTAATAGAATTAGCTACTGTAGAGAAATTGGTGATTTCTTGCCGAACTGCCTGAGATAATAAGGTCAGCTCGCTAGAAAGTTTGGCAATTTCAGCTGCTGCAATGCTGGCATTTTTGGCTGTAGAGTTGAGATTGTTAAAGAACTCAGGATTGGTGTAGAGTTTGCTTAAACGCTCTGTACTCCGCAGCAGAGTATCGAAGCTGATGCCAATTTCTCCTTTCAGCTCGTCTCCCTCGCAGACAATTAACTCTCTATTACAGTCTTCAGCCATAGGACTCGTGCTATTCGCGGACTGTGGTAGTTCCGTCTTGGGTGTAATATCAATGGAAGTTTCCCCAATCAGTCCCGATTGATTGGCTTCAATAATAATATCCTTAGGGATGCGCAAGTCGGAGGATTCAATTTCGATTTCCGTGTCCACTCCATTAGGTTCCGGGGAAATTGTCTTAATTTTACCCACCACAAAACCACGATAGCGAACGCTAGCCCCCTCTTGGATACCATTAGCGTTGGCAAACTTGACATTAATGACGTAGGGTTTTCTGTTAAAATCGATTCCCTTCAGCCAGACGGCTAAAGTGCCGAACAAACCCAGCCCCACTAAGATTAGTAAGCCAACTGAGCCTTCTTTAATGGTTCGCGACTGCATTTTTTTCCTCCCTCCCCATTAAATTAACACGTACCATGCACGTACTGTCTATTGTACCCCCCTCCCACGAAAACTACAAAAAAAAGACTTTATAGCGCCCCCAATTTCGGAACCTTTGCACCAAAATCTGGCACCCTTTGCTCCTCCGTATCGGTGATGGGAACCTTGGCAAGATCGCGATTTTACCTAAACCATTATAAGCATTGGGTTTCAAAGATAAACTAAATTTGTTTCGACCCCTATTTGTCCCTACCCCTACACCAAAACTGACTATGTCTTCTTTCTTACGGCAACTCTTACAAATTTTATATTTTCTTCAGATTTACGAGATTTACCTAAAGTCGGCAGAAGGCTCACGCCATAATCTTTGATTTGGCGTGAGATGAATGACGACGCCGGGGGTTATATGTTAGAGTAAACTGATGAGGAGCAACTTGCAAAGTCTGCGTAGCAGTTAGCGGGGGAGGATGTCAATTATACCTACCATAGCGGTTTGCTGACGGTAGAAAAAACCCTCACTGGACATGATGCTACCACCTTCAGCACCAGCGAAACCCGATCAGTCTATAGGGATCTAGTGGTCCAACAAGTCAACCGCTATGGTGTGGTCAATGAGGCGGTATACGATATTCGTGGTCGGATTGTTACCAATAAATCGGCGGTGGGCAGTGATTATGAATAGGTAGTCAGTTACGAATACGAAACCTTTAATGATGCAACCCAATCACCTCAAGCGATCCAAACTGACGACACCGGGTTTAAAAGTCGTCTCATTTATGATGGCAGCGGTCGAATGGTTGGGGCTGATAAACAGGACGAAAATCGCACCTATCGCCGTGTTCTGACCCAGGAGTATGATAACCTTGGCCAGACAATTTCAGAGACTAAAACTGATTACCATCCCAATGGCGATGTGTTTTCATCACACGCAACCACAATGGGCTATGATGGCTGGGGTCAGTTGTGTGAATCTGTGCGGCTCGTTCCTAGTAAGTAAAGTCGCGCCCGCCATCGAGGATGCCGGGCGAACGAAGCTAGGGCAAGGTTCAGTAGAATCTTGATAACTGAATGAATTATGAGGGTGAAAGCCCCTCCCGCCTGCTCAGGCGCGGCTGCGCAGGAGCAGGGGAATCACGTGAATCCTTATCTGGCCACAGTGAGATTAATCATCAGGCTGAAGCTGGCAACAGGGCGGAACCGGAGCTATCGAGCGGTTCGATGGCAACGCCGCTAACAGGGAGAACACCGGGATAACTTAACGTGAATCATCTGAGAAAAGACCTAACCAACAACACTGCCAAGCCGCGTATTGCAGAAAAGACACCGAAAGAAACTCGCAAAGCAATGGTTCAGCATTTGCATTCCTGAGCTGGTGATAGGTCAAGGGATGAGTCCCAAGGGTTCAAAACAATAGTTCATTCCCAACGAGTAAAAACTCGCCCAACTTCCACGGAAACAGGGGGTTCCAAACCCAACAATGCCTGCTCAGGCGCGGCTGCGCAGGAGCAGGAGTGGTGGGGTCGCCTGATTAACGGCCTACCGGAAGAGCGAGGGTAAGAGAGGGCGTAACTGCCCGACGGTTTCTACAGAGAAGATACCCAATGTAACTATCAGAGCGACTAATGAGGTCAAAACTGTGAACATCACTAACCAGACTTCAATCGAATACCGCAGTTTAAAAGCCTTGAGGCTCCACTTGGCAGCATTCCTGCTGGCGGGGAAGATTGGCCGGAGGGCTGACGACGTCTGGAAAGACCTACCATGGAAGAAATTCCGGCAGCAGGTATTTCGATTACAGCGGGCAATCTTTAAAGCGCAGAAAGAACAGTCAAAAGCCAAGGTCAAACGTTTACAACGGCTCCTACTTCGGAGTCGTGCAGCCCAAGCACTGGCCGTCAAACAAGTAACACAGCTAAACACAGGGCGTAAGTCCCCCGGAGTTGACGGGAAAACAGCGCTTTCTACCAGAGAGCGTCTAGTGTTGTGTCAAAGGCTGAACAAGCATTGGTACCACTGGAAACACCAACAACTGAGAAGGGTAAATATCCCGAAGCCAAACGGCAAAACTCGTGGATTAGGCATCCCCACAATAGCCGACCGGGCATGGCAAGCACTGCTCAAGTTAGCAGCAGAACCAGCCTACGAGGCAACCGCCGGAGAAAGGAGTTATGGCTTCAGACCCGGACGCTGTACTGCGAACGCACAAAAACTCATCTTTAACAACCTAAAAAGCGATACGAAAAGCAAGGAGAAACTGGTACTGGAAACAGATATCAGCAAATGCTTTGACGAAATTGACCATAAGGTCATACTCAGAGAAGTTGTCCTGCCAATCGAAGCATTAAAAGGGTTAAAGACGGCTCTTATAGCTGGCGTTCGTGGTGAATACCCCTCCAGTATTAAGGGTACGCCCCAGGGCGGTGTCATATCACCCCTACTGGCCAATATCGCCCTAGATGGATTCGAGAACCTAGGGTTAGACCAATGGAAAGGGAGTCGCAGAGATGGGACTCTCATAAGGGGTATTCGTTACGCAGATGACGCGGTCTTTATCTGTAAACCCGGAGCTGATACCAAGAGGCTACGGGAGGATATCGACAAATTCCTGGAGTCTTCCGGGCTAAAAATCAACGAAACTAAGACTAAGGTGAGTAAAGCCACGGATGGGTTCGATTTCCTGGGATGGCACTTTCGTGTCAACTCCCGTGGAGTCTTTAAATCCACACCGAGTTGGGAGAATTATGCAGACATAAAGGCTAAGGTAAAGGCTACTTGGAAAAATGGCGCAACCACGGATGCTCGCCTGAAAAGGATAGAGTCACAAATCCGAGGTTGGAGGCAATATCACAAAAACTGCGATATGAGCAAGCACTCGCTATGGTCACTCAAAAATTGGGTATGGCGGAAGTTGAGAGCAGAAAAACGCAGGATGGCTCGAAAGGAAGCGGAAAAAGCAAGACGTCTGGCAATTAAGGGTAATCCCTTAGGAGCGCGCCTCGCGCGCTCACATCAGAGCAGATAAGGAAAGCTTTCCCAGCAATTCCCTGGAAAGTCAATAACCACGTAATGGTCAAAAATAATGCCTCACCCTACGATGGGAATGTTTCCTATTGGGTTGGTCGGAACTCCAAATTATACAGTGGCCCAACCGCTGACGCCATTAAGCGACAGAAGGGTAAGTGTCAGCATTGCAACCGACTGTTCATGGAGATGGATGGTGCCGTGGAGTTGCACCACATTGACGGCAACCATAACAACTGGAAACGTAAGAATTTAGTTGCTCTCCATCGGGAATGTCACCAGGCGCATGCGATACACCGCAAGCGCATTAAAGACGGGCTCGTAAAGCGCGCCATAAAGGTATAGAAGCACCTGAGCTGTATGAGGTGAAAGTCTCACGTACAGTTCGTAGGAGAGGGGCGAGATGGCAACATCTCCCTCGACTCTAATCAGACCAATGACGGAGTTGTGGAAGTCATCACTAATGATCCTTTCCAGTTAAAACAGACAAAGCAGCTAGTCATACGGGACAACTCAAAACAAGTCACCGCTAGTTTAGCCAGTGAAACCACAACCTACAACTTATTCAAAGCACCGGAATTAATAGAGCTAGGAAGTGCTGCTGGGGGCAACATACAAACCCAAATGCATTACGACGGTCTGGGCAGGAAACAAAAGGTGATTACTCCCCTTGGCCATGAAACATCAGTAGAAGTCTATGACATTTTCAATCGGATTCAAAAGGCGAAAAGTCCAGATGGCCAGATCTACGACCTGCTGTATGCAGAATTTTCACTGAAAAAGCTAATCACTGGGTTGGAAATAGATGAGGGTGGAAACCTGACCTCCCTTGGTGAACAGGAATTTGACGGCATAGAAAGGGTGACCAGCAAAGGATTTGCTGGGGTTAAGACCCTATATAGCTATCAGGGTGGCAATAAACTCCCTCATCAAATTGTGACCCAGGCAGGAAACAGCATCCAGTTTGAGTTCGAGAGCGCCCTTAACAACCTACCGACCTCTATTGTATCCTGGCGCGGTACAGATAGCTTCTCGCCGGAGGTTGCCGAAACCTCTAACACCTTCACCTATGCCACCAAATCAGATGCAACCCCTTGTGGCAACTTGACTGCTGCTCAGGGCACCAAGGGTAGCTACAGTTTTGAATACTCACCTTCAGGTAAAATTGGCCAGGTGACACAAAATGTTGACAATGGACAAACAGCCACCACAACCTCTGATGAGCAAACCCTGCAAGGCAAGACCCTTGCCGCCACCCTTAAGATTGGTGATGAAGAAACTAAATTCAGCTATACCTATGATTCCTTTGGGCGCTTGCTCACCACAACCCAAAACAACATCGTTGTGGAGATTACATACGATGAGTTTGGTCGTATTGCAACAGAGAAAATAACTGAGAATGGTACGACACAGCAACTGACAGAAGTGACTTGGGATGATCTGAACCGGGAGCAAACCCGGAAGATCACCGCATATCTGGCATCAATGCAGCAGGTGTGTCAACTGGATTTCAGCTACGACTCCGAAAACAAACTGACTGAGCGTTCCACAACCCTTGATGGTGCATTAAAACTGAAGGAGCAATTTACCTATGACCTGTGTAATCGGCTCACAGGATATCAGGTAGCAGATGGCTATGATGCAGCCTTCCTGCCCCAGAATGAGCAGGGACTGGGGATTAAAAAGCAGGAGTTTAGCTTTGATCTCTTTTATAATATCATCAGCATAATTACCGAATTTGACGGTGGTGAAGTTGACACAGCGACTTTCCAGTATGAAGAAGCTCAACATCGGCGTCCCTCTAAAATCAGCCATTCCCTTACCAGCTATTTTCCACCGGAAGTCAGTTTTGATTACGACCAAGATGGAAACCTGACTTATATATTAGAGTCGAGAGAGGTGTTACCACCTCGTCCCTCTCCTACGACACCGAAGGTGCCGCCTTTGGCGTCCCGGACGTGCAAGTTTCCCCCCCGCCATTAATCAATGCCGGGGGCTCAGGTGCTTCTATGCCAATGGGAGGCGCGCTTTAACGATACCTTCCACTATACGCTTCTGGTGAACCTTCTGCAATTGGTGGCAGTATCGGTGGAGAGCAACTAGATTCTCACGTCTCCAGTTGTTGTGGTTTCCATCTATTTTATTGACCTTTCGGGCGTGCGCGCCCGAAAGGCTTTCCAGGCGCGCACGCCTGGAAAGTTAACCCAGTGGTGCAACTCCACAGGACCATCTATCTCCATGAACAATCGGTTGCAATGAAGGCATTTTCCAATAGTCGCTTAATAGCGTTAGCGGTAGGCCCGCTGTACAGCTTAGAATTCCGGCCTACCCAATAGGAAATGTTCCCATTGTAAGGTGAGGCGTCACCTTTAACCATCACGTGGCTATTGACTTTCCAGGGAATGCTGGGCAAGGCTTTCCGTGGAATCGCTTCCACGGTAGGTCTTTCCAGACATCGTCAGCCCTCAGGCTTATTTCTCGTGCCTGCACGAATACTGTCAGGTGGAGTCCTAAGTCTATTAGACTGCGGTATTCGATTGGGGCTAGTTTAGTGGCTTGCACTGTTTAAGCTCCTTCTTTCGCTCTACTAGTTACATTGAGTTTCTTCTCTGTAGAAACCATCGGGCAGTTACGCCCTTCTTACCTTCGCTCTTCCGATAGGCCGTTAATCAGGCGACCCCACCTCCTGGACTATGAGATTGGACCCCCGTCTTCAGAGGAAGTTGAGCGAGTTTTTACTCGTTCCGAACGAACTATTGTTTTGAACCCTTGGGACTCATCTATTGACCCATCCCCAGCTCAGGAATGTAAGTGGCAAATGGTACCCTTACGAGCCTTTTTCGGAGTTTCTTCTGTCGTTTATAACGGCCTTCCGACAGTGTCGTATCTTAGGTCTTTTTTTTAGACGATTCACGTTAAGTTATCCCGGTGTTCTCCCTATTAGCGGAAGTATCTCTGCCTAACCGTTCAGCCGTACTTTACCGCCCTGTTGCCAGCTTCCGCCTGGTGATTAACCTCACGGTGGCCAGATAAGGATTCACGTGATTCCTTCACGGGAGAGACTTGGTAACACGATTTCTGGCCCTGCCCTCACTCTCATAGTTCACTCAGTTGTCTAGGTTCGGTAATCATTACCTTAGGGTTTCGGTATTCCACACTGGTCTTCCTAATTTCCCTCGGTCCGATGTCCCGGAAACCTAGCCCTAGCTTATGCTTGGCTTACACCGCGCTCTCTGCGAGTCTCCGAGCGGCTACTTTCGCGCTTGATCGAGCCGCACCCATTCCAATACTGAAGATCTTCAGTTGACCTACAGTGTTACAGGCCGTCTTTTGCGCTATTGGAACATGAAGGGATTGGATCAAGCATTTGAATATGACGTGTTTGAGCGCATCCTGACATCGTTCGACAGCATCAAATACTATTTAGGCAACAACCTAATCAAAGAGCAGGGCAGCAATGGAGAGTATGTCGAATTTGTCCGTAGCGGCAAACCCATTGTTGCGGAAAAATCGGCAGCATCTACCCAATTTATAGGATCAGATCAATTCTTATCTGCTGTTCTGGTTCATAATTCAGAGCAACTTCAGCACCAGACCTATGCTCCCTATGGCAGTGCCAATATCACATCCCGTACCGGCTTTACTGGTGAAATCAAGCACTCAAGTGCGCCATTTTACTTGCCAGGAAATGGTACACGTCTCTACTTACCGCAATATGGTCTTTTTTCAACAATAGATTCCCTATCACCTTTTGCCGGGGGTGGCATTAACCCTTACCTTTACTGTAGTGGTGATCCCATCAACCTGATCGATCCTTCTGGCCATTTAGCAACAGGAGTTGATTTGGGGCTTAACATCTTTGCCTTTATCGTAGATGCCATCGCCTTGGGGGTGACGATTGCTACTGCCGGGTCAACCACGGCCCTCGCCGCCGGAGTTATAGCTAGTACTTTTGGGTTGACTTCCGACACTTTGGGCATAGCTGCCGACTCTATGAGCATTCAGGATCAGAAAAAGGGTACTGATCGTAGCCAAACCATTTCACGTCTCGGAATAGCCTCAAGTTCCTTTGGTGCTATTGCCATGGTCGCTGACTTGGGCGCAGGTGTAGTTACATCCATAGAATCCACTGCGAAATCCTATGGCAAAGAAGCATCTCGAGCCTTTAAAAGTGCAGAACAGTATCGGGACAAATTGGCCCGAATTCCTGATCGACCTAGGGATAGTTCCAAGAGAACATATCTGAAGAATCAGGCAGAGGAGAGTAGTAAAATGGGAACGACTTATTACAAAAAAGCGCTAGAAGCAGCGGACAACTCTGAAAGTACAAGCAAACGCATCGGCAAATCATTTATCAGTACTACAACGGGGGCAGATTTTGATGCGTTCAGTGATGCTGCCAACAGCACCAACAGTATTGTTAAGCGAAGCATGAATGGTGCCTGGGCAGCTACCCAAATCGTTGGTGCAGGAGTAGGATGGACTTTACTGATCGAAGGAACATGGAGCGTTGATGACGACACTGACAGCGAAGATATGGCATCCGGCGGCCTGAAGAGTTATGTTGTCCAGATGATGAACGATAAATACCCGATCGCTTAGAAACAACCGAGTCTCCAGTAGAGATGTTGCCTGCAACGTCTCTATGTATAGCGCGGGAATGTAATAATTTAGTTATGTATAAAAATTAAACGTATGTGTGTAGATATACTAATGCGCATTTATATTAATACTAAATAATATAAAACAACTGATCGTGGTACGATCGTCCGTATCCATTCATCCCAACTTTAACCCATGTCCAACGCCATCACCCTAGAAGACTTTTACAAACTCTTCCAAGAAAGCGAACGTCAGCGCCAAGAGACGGAACGCATCCTGCGGGAATCGTTAGAGTTTTCCCGCCAAGAATTCGATCGCCGCTTGACTGAGGCAGATCGCCGTGCTGCTGAATCAAAAGCAGAGTTCGATCGCCGCTTAGCTGAGTCAAAAGCCGAGGCAGATCGCCGTGCCGCTGAAGCTGAACAACGCCTTGCCCGAACTGAAGCCATCGCTGCCCAAACCAACCAAGCCGTCAATAGCTTGAGTAGTCGCTGGGGACACTTTGTGGAAAATCTCGTAGCTCCTGCGGTGTTACGTCTGTTTCAAGAACGGGGCATTCCAGTGCAGGAAATGTATCAGCGGGTCAAGTCTGCACGGGGCTCCCAGAACCTAGAAATTGATATCCTGGCGGTGAATGATGATGTAGCCGTGGTAGTGGAGGTAAAATCCCGCCTTACCCAGGATTATGTCCGTCGTTTTCTTCGCAACCTATCCCGCTTTAAAACTGCTTTTCCTCACTACGGGAACTATCGCATTTATGGAGCCATGGCGGCTATTGAAATTGACAGGGATGTGGATACCTATGCCGACCATCAGGGACTATTTTTAATTGAGCAATCGGGGGATAGTGTTTACATTAGTAGTGATACCAATTTTACCCCTCGAACTTGGTAGAAAAGCAGCTCCTGCTTCCAAAAAACACCCTCAAACCAAAACAAACCTCGAAACCACCTTGTTGGAACTCCTCAGTCAACTCCCCAAACCCCTACAACTGGAAATTTTACACTTTGCTAAATTTCTAGTCTCCTGCTACCATCAAAACCATAGCAACCTTGTATTATAACTACCACTGGTAACTGATAACTGATAACTGTTTCAATCAATGACCTGAATCGGTCCATCCACTCTTCCACTAAAAAATTGACGTACCAAAGGGTTATGGGTGGTGTCGATTTCCCCCACAGTTCCCTCCCACTGCACCTTACCTTCATAAAGAAATATTACATTATCAGCAGTGCGACGAATAGTACTGTTTTGATGACTTACCATAACATATGTAACGCCAACTCCAGACGCTCCTTGTAACTGACGCACTAAATCTTCAATCACCGTAGAAGCGATGGGGTCCAAACCTGCGGTAGGTTCATCATAAAGGATAATTTCTGTATTATATTCGGTATTTTCTGGATTTGACATAATCGCCCGGGCAAAACTGACCCGCTTGCGCATTCCCCCAGATAATTGAGATGGGTAACTATCCTCAGTACCTTTTAACCCTACCATCTCCAACTTTTCTGCCACTAATTCCTTTATCCTCTCCCTTGGCAGCTTAGAGTTTTCATACAGGGAAAAGCCCACATTCTCATCTATGGTGAGAGAATCGAATAATGCCGCCTGCTGGAATACCATCCCAATACCAATAGGATCAGCTCCATCTTCAATTAAGCCTTGACGCAGTTGCCCTTTTATATACACCTCCCCTTCATCGGGAGCCATAAAACCGGCAATTAGTCGCAAAACTGTCGATTTGCCTGTTCCCGAAGGACCGATAATAACCAGGGCTTCCCCCCGATAAATAGTCAGATCGATGTTATCGAGAATGACTTTGTTGCCAAAGGACTTGCTAATTCCCTTTAATTCTACCAGGGGTTCTCTGTATTTTGTCATGGTTTGACTTTAACCTATTCAGACATTTCCATCCCAAATACGCGACTAAAGGCTTTTTCCACCTTGTAGCCGGAGTCGATGGATTCCAAGGGGTCTTTCCGCAGTCTGTGTCGCAGACAGAGAACGATTACTCGACCGATATCAGAGGGTTCTACCTCCTGACGTCCCTCAAAAGCTGTCAATGCTTTCGCAGCGCGATTGGTAACGATATCTCCCCGCAAACCATCTACATCTAATTCTGAACAGACTTCCGAGATTTTCACCCGCAGGTCATAGTCAATGGTCACGTTGGGCAATAACTGCTGGGCTGCTATCAGTTTATCCTGTAAAGTTACTTCTTCTTCCTGATATTTGCTGCGAAATTCCTGGGGTGCTCGGTCGAATGCTGTTCTTTGCTCCACAATTTGGACCCGCAAATCAGGTTCTTTCACGGTACGAATTTCTGCGTGCATCCCGAAGCGATCCAGTAATTGGGGGCGCAATTCTCCTTCTTCTGGGTTCCCGGAACCCACCAGGACGAAGCGGGCTGGGTGCCGAATGGAAATACCCTCTCTTTCCACAGTATTCCAACCCGAGGCTGCGGAGTCTAATAGTATGTCTACTAAATGGTCGTCCAGTAAGTTAACTTCATCTACGTAGAGGATACCTCTATTTGCTTTAGCTAGCAGTCCCGGTTCAAAAGCTTTTACCCCTTCAGAGAGAGCCTTTTCAATATCGATAGTGCCGCAGACTCGGTCTTCTGTCGCCCCCAAAGGTAGGTCAATCATCTGCACTTTTTGGGTCACAATTTGAAGCCCAACTTTGTTTTGCAACTTTTGTTGCACTTCGTCGCTCATCAAATCTGGGTCTGAAGGGTGGGAATTGAAGGGATCGTTGGCAACAATCTCAATTTCTGGCAGCAGATCTGCTAGGGCGCGAATTGTAGTTGATTTACCAGTGCCCCGATCGCCCATAATCATCACTCCGCCTATTTTCGGATCGATGACGTTCAGCAACAGGGCTAGTTTCATTTCTTCCTGACCCACAATTGCCGTGAAGGGAAAAACGATACGATTATTTTTTGGAGGTGGGGTCGTAGTCACGGTCATATCAGTGCTGATGGCAGTTTCCATTAAAGAAAGAATACAAGGAATGCTGAGGTAGATATTACCATCTACTGATCTGCTGGACCACAAACTTAGGGAAAATGAGATTAAATCGACGCCGTTGGCGATTTTTCTTCTTTGCCATTATATCTTGTTTAACCTGCCTTTTCACTGCCATACTCTACTTTAATGGGATGAGATTGTAAGCAGCAGCATCAAAACCAGTAGATGCTTTGTTTGTTCTCGGTGGCAGCTAACCTCGGAAAATTACTGCTGCAAAGTTTGCCAGACTTTCGCCATCCCTGCCAACTTTAATTTCTCGGGGCGGAGCAGAACCCTGCACCTGGTTAGTTTTTCAACTGCAGCGTGCTCCTAAGGAAAGAGTTTGGTTGGAAAGATGTGCTCAGAGCACTTTTGATAATTTTTACGTTGGTTACTTCTCCTACTCACCTACCGCGATACCAGTGGATGGCGCCAATTATCTTCGGTGCTCACGGTATTTGGGTAGATTTTGAAATAGTTGAAGAAAAGGGCATTCCTGGTAATCGGGAGCATCCCCTCAAGACGGGTTTAGATGTTTCTCGCAGCCTATTATGGGCATTAATGTCTCAGGTGCTCCAACCTCAATGTTCCAGCGTAATTCCTTTGGTAGATGTGAATTTGCCCACTTGGCGTCAAAAAGGTTTTAAGTGCGAGCGGGTTTCCCTTTGAACTGAAATATATGATAAGATATGTAAAGTTAAATTTGAGAATCAACGGTCTATGTATCTATTAATGGAAGCTGCTATTAACACAGGGGGCAAATTCCCCACTCTATTCGTTGCCGTCTATGTAGTGGGTTTTATCGCTGCTGTAACTATTGGCTCCATCGCCTGGTATAATTCTAAGCGTCCGGCTGGTTGGGAAGGGAGCGAGCATCCCAATATTATACCGAAAGTCAATATAAATAATAATAGTGATGTTCAGCAAGACAAGTCTTAACCCCAATTATAGAAAGAATGACTGGGGTTACAAAATAGATAAATTTGTTCAGGAAAACAAGCAAGACTTGGCTGCATTGGTTTGGGGTCTATTTTTAGAATGGGACAAAAGTAATGATATTTTGGGTATCGACCTGAAACCCAAGCCTCATTTCGTCCGTTGTTCTCGCCAAGCAATTGAAGAGCTGAATGAGAATGTGAACTGCAATCTTCAGGAAGTTTTGGGTATTTTGGACGGTTTGAAACGAGAAGAAGAGATAGCAGCGATCGCTATTGGGTCAGGGGAAATTAAGTTAATTAATTTTAAACCCGAATTACCGCCACCACTTTGTTTCGAGCAAGCTACAGCAACTCTGGATCAATTAATTAAACAGCTTGAGGAAAATTTGAATAACTTATTCACTTTAAACTAGCAATTCGCCGACGGTAAGCAGCGCTGTTCAAGCCATAACCAACCTTTTCTTGACCCGGGTATTTTTTGTTAATCATATTTTGAAGGTTGCCAATGCGATTTTCCGTAGCAGGGTGGGTACTCAAAATAGTCGGTACCCTCCCTTTGTCATTAACTAGCTTTTCGAAAAATTGAACCATCCCCAAGGGAGCGTAACCGGCACTAACTAGATTATCCAATCCTTGAGCATCAGCATTGTATTCGTGGCTGCGACTCCGGGGTAGGTTGAGACCCACTTGTACCCCCAACTGAACTATCTGGTTGCGCTCCACTCCCGCTGCATCTGCCAAGCCTTGAGCTATAATTTGCTGGCGGATCTGTTTAATGGCATGTTTGCCTGTAATGTGACCGATTTCATGAGCCATCACTCCCGCTACTTGGGCTTCGTTATCTGCTGCTTTCAACAACCCTGTATTGACATAGACAAAACCTCCCATGGTGGCAAAAGCATTGATAGCGTCGTCTTCTACCACCTGAAATTGGAACTTCAGATTCGGTCTTGTACTATGAGGTACTAAGTGATCGCCAATGTCTCGCACGTATTTGTTGATGGAGCGATTGGTAGACAGTTTTACCTGGGAAACTATTTGCTGATTAATCTCACTTCCCAACTCTATTTCTTGCTTATCCGATAACCTGGATAGCTCAATTACCTGTATTCCCGGACGAATCAAATCCCTCCAGTCAAAGGCTAAACTCGGATGGGACGTACCCGCAACCGTACCTAGGGCTACTGTTAGGGTTAGGAGGAGGTAAGGGAAAATTTTCCATCTGAACATGACAATTTAAATAGGATTCGGTTACTTAATCCGACTGTAGCTGAAAGAATAAAGTTTCCCCACATGAAGATATCTCTAAGATACAGGCTCAGAGGGCGATTCGAGAAATTTAACAAGGGAAAGGGAGATTTTAGGGACAATCACAGTCCAGTCGTGCTATGATAATCTTTGAGAAATAAAGATCGGTAGTAAGGTTTGTTTTTAGCATTGACAGGTAAATCCTCGGAAAGTACTAGCAAGCTTCTCTCCGAAATCTAAATCTCTACACACTTTTTAACCGGAGAGACAATTTATGTCGATTTACGTGGGTAACTTATCCTATGAAGTAACGAAAGAAGACCTCAGCGAAGTTTTTGCCGAATATGGAACGGTGAAAAATATTAATATTCCTACCGATCGCGAAACAGGTCGCGTGCGTGGTTTCGCTTTTGTCGAATTGAGTTCAGAGGAGGAAGAAGCGGCGGCGATCGAAGCCCTGGACGGGTCTGAGTGGATGGATCGGGAAATGAAGGTTAGTAAAGCTAAACCTCGTGAACGAAGAGGAGGTTCATTTGGTGGTGGGAGAAGAAACGACAACTTTTCTGGAAACTACTAAGCTTCAAGCACTCAAGTATTTGCGAATAGGTTATCTCCCCTTACCATTCGCTCTCAACCTATTGAAGGAGAATTAATTCTTTCGTGGGCTTGTGGAAGCCATGAGAGTTAATCTCAGAGAGACTTCCCACAAGCTTTTTAATGTTTTCATGAGGTATTCATGGCTAAACGTCGCAATTTGAAAAAAGAGAAGGCTGCTCGGAACAAAGCTTATGCTCGTCAGTTTCGGAAGAAAACTTCTCGATATTCCTCCCGCAATAAACGTTTTGGACGTAGCAATTACAACCAAGACAGCGAAAAATTAACTTCAGAAACCAAATCAGAGACAGAAACAAGCTTTTAATACATAAATTTCTTGAAAACATGTATTATCATACAAATATAAGAATACAGTTTAATTAAGGATAAAAAATCTAGAATATACTCTATGGCTAAATTATCTCAAGAATTAGAGCGCTATTTTTTTGAGGAAAAACGGACTCCAGAAGTCACTTTAGCCAATATTCTCAGTCTAGCAGGGGAACGAGTTTTTGGTTTTTTATTCGTCATTCTTTCCCTTCCTTCTGCTTTACCCCTTCCCGCTCCCATTTTCTCCATTCCTTTTGGCGTCTTGATGCTTTTATTAGCAGGGCAGATGATTTTAGGCGCCAAACGTCCCTGGTTACCGAGGAGGATGTCAACTGGTTCCATTAAACTGGAAAGAGCGCAGTCTATTATTAGAGCGGGTATTCCTTGGTTAAAGAAAATTGAAGCAGTAGCTCGTCCTCGACTTAGTTATATTTGTACCAGTTTACTGGGAAGAGTATTTATAGGAGTGGCGATCGCCCTCATGTCTATTTCCATGATGATTCCTATTCCTGGTACTAATACTCTACCAGCCATTGGGATTTTCATCACTGCTTTTGGTTTGCAAGAAGAAGATGGGATGATTAGTTTAGGGGGTTTATTTGTCTGTCTCCTGGGTGGGGTTGTCTCTTTCGGTATTATCTACGGTGGGGTTAATCTCTTGCATTTACTTAAAGATTGGTTGCTCGATATGGGGTGTAGGGTGTAGGGTGTGGGGTGTGGGGTTGATCACAAGGAGGTGGTGGGGAGTATGCCTCCACCTCCAATCCAACTCATAGTGAAAGTGCAACTTCCTAGCTATTTCTTAAATGCTGAACCCAAATTGGAAAATGGCATCGTTAAAGTCGTTGTCACTTACCCCAAGGTTAGCGGGCAAATCCTCAAACCCAAAGATATTGTTGCCACGAGACTGTAGGTGACTTACGCCATCAGGGTTAGCTCCTTGGAAGGCAAAGTAGGCAACTTGATCTTCGATGAAATCAGCTGCATCATTAAACTGTCCATCTGTTTCGGCATCTTCGGCGCTGACAAATCCGTCAAAGCCAAGGCTACCAGCGTTTGCCAACATAAAGGGAGCATAGAGCCTGCCACCATTTAGGATGACATCCCCGAATGATCCGACGCTTGTGTTGCGGAATCTGTCACCAGAGGAGCCAGCTTGAATCTCAAAGTTATCCACCCGACCGACGATGGCGGCGCGAGCATAGCCATCATCCCCTGGCAGCAAATCTACTGTACCATTCCCATCAATATCAATGTCACCATTGGCATCTGCAACTTCGTAGAAACCAACTAGGTTATCAAATGCGGCGTCAGTTCCCAGCTCCAGAACATCATTGGTGAGTTGAGTGGTAACTTGGGTAGAGTCTCCTGCGGAAGTTATGTTTAAGGCAAAGGTATTGGTAATATAACCGGCACTATCAGCCTCAAATTCAATCTCTACGAGGGGATTGATGGCAAAAATGGTGGTTGTACCGCTAACCTCGTTGGCAACCACCAATAAGGGTTTGTTATTGGGACTATCTTCAGAAGCGATAAAAGCCAACCCTTCTGGACCAATATCTCCCGCTGGAGAGCGCACATACTGGACTCAAGAGGCATTAGCAGGGTTTGTGACATCATAGACCATGATGCCGCCAACTCGTTCCAAACCAATAAATGCGTAAGTGCGATCGCCTATAACCCCAGTTACGACATTTTCTGGTTCTGGTCCCTTATTATCGCTACGACTGTCGAAACTATCAGGAGAACCGTTGGAATTAAAAATCAGAGGTGCTTGGGCGGCAATAATCTGCTCGAAATCGTCTCCGGAGTCAAAGACTAAATTGCCAGAACCATCCCAAATGGAGAAGGAACGAGCGCCGTAGACAAAGAGTTGGTCGTAATCTCCATCTCCATCTAAGTCTCCATCAATAGTAGAGGCTTCCAGACGACCAAGTTGTTCTTCTGACTGCAATTCTTCTGCATTAGGGAAAGCATCAAGATCCAGGGTTAAATTCCCGATGCGCTCGTCTTCATCCCGAGAGTCCCCTTCATTAGCAGTAATGTAATAGGTATTTCCATTTGCTTCAAAGGAAGTGATACCGTCTGGTTGATATAAACCAAATATGGGGTAATTTTGGATGTTGATAGCATTATCCCGATCACTCCCATCTAAGCCATTATCTGCCAAATTATGATTTTTGACACCCAGGGGAATAACATCTGTAACCGTTCTAGTCGCAATATCTACCACAGCAAAAGCATTGTTTTCTTGTAGAGTTACAAAAGCCGTAGAACCATCGGGAGAAACGGCAATATATTCTGGTTCCAAATCCTCCGCCACAGTTTTGTTTGGGAAGATGCGCACACCCTGAGCCCGCAGTTCTTCTTCCCGACCGTTAAAAGCGGTAAAATCGGCAGTAGAGACATTATCATCAGTTAAATTTTCCACTCCACCAGAGATATCAATAATACTGATAGAACCTTCTGGATCAACTTCCCCTCCTGGTTCCCCTTCGTTAGCTACAATAACTCTGGTTCCGTCGGGGGTGAAGGTAATCTGATCTGGAAGCGCCCCCACAGTGACGGAGTTGAGGAAATTTCCCTCGGTATCATAGAAAAACACTTGTCCGGGAAGTTGGATATCATCGTTTTCTGAGTCCACCACTTCTACAGCAGTAGCTACAATACCATTGCTGACAGTAACACTATTTATCCCCCCAATAACCCCTGATTCTTCTAGAGAAACTTCGTCTTCAGTGGGGGAAATAGAAAAGAGAAGATTGGGATTAGTAGGATCGCTCAGATTAAGTACGTCAAGAGTAGCGCTGTTAGCATTGACTACAAATAAACGTTGACTAATGGAATCGTAAGCCGGAATTTCCGCTGCACTTTCGCCCAACACACCAGTTGCAAAAGTGCCAATTGCTTCGAGTTGAATTTGAGCTGCCATTTATCTTTCAATATAATTTTACCTTTGATTGTGGCTGACTTAAATGAATTGTACAATTAATTTTTAGTTAAATTTTGGTTATACTTAGGTTTCAGCGCTGGTCTAGATTCGTGAAAAGCCTTGTTTTATGGAGTTGTTCGTCATCTGAACGTATCCTAAACGCCTTGGCGCTTGCTGTCGTGATGAGACTGGACAGCCAGTCTACTAACTACCGCGACTTACGATTTGTACAAATGATTTAGCCTCATTATATATAACAGTTCGCGCTGGTATAGTTACAATTGAGATAATTAATATACGCTCTCTAAAGGAGTAGGCAAAACCAAGAAGATAAGGTAGGAAAGTAGACAAGGGAGGAATACTCATCTACTATAGCACCATTTGTGCTCTGCCACGACACTACTTAGCTTCCAACTTAGCTAAACGACTTTGCAGTTCTTGATTATTTTGTTTCAACTGCTCCACTTCCTGACGCAACTCTTTCACTGCTTTATCTGCACCAATATTCTTTTGCACTTTCCTGACAGCTTCCTCAGCCATGCGTCTTACTCGCCCATCGGGAGTTTGGGCTGCCAAAGCATTTAAAATAGATATAGCTTTGGCTGTTTCCATTTGCTTTAACCCTCCCACTACTGCTGTTTGGGTCAAGAACAAACTCTCCCCGGAAATGGCTGCCAAAATTTCTAATATTTCTTCTACCTTAGCTGGGGTTTGCCCGGTGGAAACAGCTCCTAAGGCGCGTATTGCAGCTAAACGTAAGGGTTGAGGTACTCCTAGCTTAGTATAAAGAGCAATCATATCTACTGCTGTGGCTACAGTTTTCATCTGGCTCAAACCCCCAATAGCTGCACACCGGACTACTTCATTCCAACCGCTGCGCTCCTGCAAGACTTGCTCTAATAACTCCAAAACCTCACTTTCTTTCTCCTTTAAGTTACCCCGAATCATGGCTCCTAAACAGCGAAGGGCGCTTGCTTCTACATAATAACTAGCATCTCCCTGTTGGGCAACCTTTTTAATTGCTGCGTAACTGTCAACTTGCTTATAGTTACTCAAAGCTTCTATAACTGCGCGACGCACCCGTGGTTCTTCTGTTTCTAACCCCTCAATTAAAGCTGTCATAGCCTGTTTTAATTTTAACTGCCCCAACTGCTTGGCTACTTCTACTCGCACCCCCCAAAACTGGTCGTTTTTCAAAGCATTTTCTAAGGCTTTAAGGACTTCCAGCCCTCCTTTCTTTCCTAAAGCAATGGCGGCGTAAATACGGGAAATGGGGTCGGGGTCGAATTGTAATTGGGCTTTTAGTTCCCTTAGGGGATATTCTAGGGTAACAGTTTTAAGGAAATTATTGCCTACATCAAAACTGACAAAGTCGGGTTTGTTGGCTAAAGGAAAGTAGAAAGACTGTTGCCTTTCTTTAATGGCTAACTTTAAATTAGTTATATTAACATAACGATTTTTATGAACATAACCAAACCCCAAGGGTATTTTTAAGTCGAACAAACCACTCTTACTGCCCTTTTCCTCATCTTTAGCCTTAACCTGAGTTTGGGTGACGGTTAACTTAGCAATGTTATCTTCCCCATCCCAACTATAATTTACCTTAAAATCTGGATGACCGCCTCGGAACACATATTGGTCAAAAAGACCAGCCAGATTATAGCCTGTTCCTTTATCAATTGCCCGCAATAAATCGATAGTCTCTACGGTTTGATGGGCATTATCTTGGACAAAAGTCTGAATTGCTAGGAAGAATAACTCATCTCCAAGAATAGCACGAATCATGTGATAAACACAAGCCCCTTTTTCATATAAATGACGGTCATAAAGTTCGATTGCTTCCCGATAAACATTAGTTACAATGGGACGACGATAGCGAGAAGAGTCCTCAGTTAAATAATTCCGAGCTTCCTTTAACAAGTAATAAGCACTATCGTCCTTTCCATATTCCTCTTCCGTCCACAATACCTCAGTATAGGAAGCCATTCCTTCTTTAATCCAAGCATGGGACCAATGCTTAATGACCACCAAATCCCCAAACCATTGATGGGCTAATTCGTGCAAGACTAAACTTTCCCCATTGCGATTATCAATGGTAGCCCGTTCGTCCAGCAAGCAACGGTCTGTTAAGAGGGTACAATTGGTATTCTCCATACCCCCGAAGATAAAATCCTCCACACAGACTTGAGCATATTTGTCATAGGGGTAAGGATAGCCATATTTCTGACTCAGAAACGCCATCATTCTGGGGGTTTTACCCATGGTCCGCCGTGCATCGTCTTCCCGACCCTTGGCTGTATAATAAGTAACAGATATATCTTGCCACTTATCTTCAATCACGGCAAAATCTCCCACTGCTAAAGTCATTAAATAGGTGGGATGAACCTGTTCTTGCTTCCAGTGGTAAATTTTTTCGGACCCTTCTTCTTCTGTGACAATTAATTTCCCATTGGAGATAGCCACTAAATTCTGGGGAACCCGTACCCGTATTTCGGAAGTAGCCAATTGACCGGGATAATCGAAACAGGGAAACCAGAAACGAGAGTCTTCATCTTCTCCCTGAGTCCAAATTTGAGTCTGTTTGTGGGGATAGTGTTCATCGGGGAGGACGAAATAGAGACCTCGTTGGGGATGATTGACTTTATAGGCAATCTCAATGGTAATGGTTTCTGTCCCGGTAGGTGTCAACAGATGAATCATTAACTGATGAGTATCGTAATCAAAAGGTTGAACTACCCCATCTACTAACACGGACTGGATGAGTAAATCCACTGCATCCAAAGTTAGTTGAGTTATTCCCCTGCGGATAGGAGTGAGGGTAATAGCACAAGTCCCCTGGAAGCAAAGTCCGGGAATATCCAGGGCTAAATCCAGGAAAATATGTTCTACTTGTCCTGGACGATGAGGGTTGTAGTGGGGTTTTGCTCCCGGTAACTCAAAGGAATTGCGACTGTTATCTTCTGAATCGAAATAATAATTCATGTATTTTAACCAGTGTTTTTGACTTTTTGTAAACCTCTTTGCCCTTGATCCCCATTTAGGTTAATTTGTATTTAAGGGGGATTCTTCCCTCTACCATGTACATTTTGGAGACTGTAGGTCATGACCTGCGGTAGATTATAGTATGTCCAGAAGAAAAAAGCTATTTCCCTGTGGTCATAGAGGTTACGGCCAAGTTTGCCATAGATGCGCCCAAAAAGAAGCTGACAAACAAGAGAAAAGACAGCTCAAACATCAGTGGGAAGCGACTTTTACTGAGGATACCATTAATTTGCGGGAGTTACCTAAGAATGTGGTACTTAAAGCGAGAACAATTATTAGGAGTTTGGAGAGAAGGACTAATTATCGGGAGTTCCACGGTAAGCGGTTGAGACACAATCGCTTCGTCATCAGCATTCCCGTGACTCGCAATTATAGGCTCCTATGCCGGGACTACGGCAGTTGGATCATTCCAGAAGAAGTTGTTTCTCACGAAGAGTATAATGTGTGTAAACCAGGAGGCTCTTAAACAGTTATCAGTTACCAGTAACCAGTGACCAGTTGGGCGAAAGGTAATTCTGGGCAAAGCCTGCCATTGCGTGTGCTGGAAAGCCATTTGGGTCGTTGTTTTAGAAGACTATCAAGCCCAACTGGCTGTCGAACAAAAACCCGGCAACACTCCTTTACTAGCTGGCCTCAGAAACATCAAAATAGACGGTCCACCGGACTTCTCAAAACATCTTGATGCCTATTTCATTTGTGGTCATGCAACCAGAAATAGAGACACCTGGGATCGCATTCCGTAACTCAAGCGCAAAATTTTGCGATAATAAGAGCTTGTCACTCTGCGGGATCGCCCTTGTAAAATAAATTAAACAAGGATTATATAGAGACGACCTGTTTCTTTAACCAGGAGTTAATTATGAACAATAAAGTAACAGCTTGTTGATAACCAGTCAACCTTAGGTTTTATGATAGAATAAAAAGAAAGAGAAAGAGATGAGGTAGTATTTTTCCTATGGGGGGCTTGCTGTTACTGGGACTTTAGGATAATTTCATAGTTTTTATAATCTTATAAATTATGACTGTTATACATATTTAAAAAGCTCATTTTTCTACTATTTTTGGACTTTGTGCTAAACTGGAGAAAGTGTTTTTGGGTAAAATTTAATGGCTGATCGCCGGACCTCTTAACAATGAAAACATTTTGTTGACCATTCTTGAAAGTATTGCCCACCACTCTGTGTTACTCCCTATAACTCATGGAAATTTACCTGGATTACGGCGCCACCACTCCCCCTCGGGACGAGGTAATTGCCAAAATGGAAGAAGTTCTCACTACTCAGTGGGGGAACCCTTCCAGCTTACACCGTTGGGGTACTAGGGCGGCAACTATTTTAGAAACAGCTAGAATAGAAGTTGCTAGTCTCATTAATGCTTTCCACCCTGACAACCTGATATTTACCTCCGGGGGTACGGAAGCGGACAATTTGGCTATTATGGGTGTAGCGCGACGTTATCCTACTCCACAGCATATCATCATCTCCCAAGTGGAACACCCGGCTATTGCCGAACCAGTCAAACTGCTGGAACTTTGGGGTTGGGAAATAACTCGCTTACCCGTCAATGCTCAAGGTAGAGTCAATCCCTTAGATTTACAAAAGGCATTGAGACCAAATACGGTTTTGGTGTCTATAATTTACGGTCAAAGCGAGGTAGGAACCCTCCAACCCATTGATAAACTGGGAGCAATAGCCCGCAACCACGGCGTTTTATTCCATACGGACGCGGTACAAGTAGCAGGGAAGTTGCCTATAGACGTGCAGAAGTTGCCTGTAGATTTACTTTCCCTCTCCAGTCACAAAATCTATGGACCCCTTGGTGCAGGTGCTTTATATGTAGGAAAGGGAGTGAAGTTAATACCCTTGCTTTTAGGTGGAGGACAAGAGAGAGGTTTGCGTTCTGGAACCCAAGCAGTGCCAGTTATCGCTGGTTTTGGAGTGGCTGCTGCATTGGCTGGGGCTGAAATGTCTATGGAAACTCCTCGATTAATAACATTGCGCGATCGCCTTTTCCACCTCCTCTCTAACTGTCCCCACCTTATCCCCACGGGAGACAGAACCCACCGCTTACCCCACCACCTCAGTTTCTGTCTTGCTGAAGGGAGAACACCCAGCACCAATAACGAAACAGGTTTATTATCTTTATTGTGCACTACTGGGGACATGACAGGAAATGCTTTAGTACGGAAATTAAATGAAGCGGGAATTGGCATTAGTGCTGGTTCTGCTTGCCATAGTGGTAAACTAATGCCCAGTTCCGTTCTCCTAGCTATGGGTTATAGCGAAAGTGAAGCTACCAGAGGAATTCGCTTTACTTTGGGACGGGATTCTGTTTTACCGATTGAGTTTCTTGACAATTATTAACTTTTATGCCAATAAAGGCTGTAGGTTGGGTAGAGCGCAAGCGTTACCCAACAGCGCCAACCTACTATATATGTTACCAAAGACACTATCAGAAGCCATCGAGCAGGGGAAAGAAGCCACCAAAACAGCCTTAGAAGCAGGTTGCATCCGTCTGCAAGTAGAATTAGTTTATCCAGAAATAGCCCTGCAAGCCCAGGCGATCGCCGCCGAATTTGCCCAATTCTTTACTTACTATAGTTCAGGCTTAAAGGTAATTTTTTCCGATACAGGGGCCGCAGCCCTTGCCCGGAGAGATTGGGGGGAAGTGCCCTTTCAAGTCACGGACCTTGGGAGTCGCCTTACTAGTGTAGATACTAAAATTAATGATGCAGATGAAATTTTCTTAATTGTTTGTCCCACAGCCGTAGAAGTAAGTAAGATTGAGGAACTTTGTAATTTAGCAGGGGACAGGCCAGTAATTCTTCTCCTGCCCCAATTGGAAGACGTATCCATCGTTGGTATTGGTTATGCAGCCCGTCAGTTAAGGGACAGATTTCTCAGCACCCTAGAGTCTTGTTATTATATCAGACCCCTAGAATCGGGAGTATTATTTCGTTCCTATCCCCAACCTTGGCAAGTTTGGTTAGAAAAAGGAGAAGAGTTTAAATTAATTGCTGAAGAAAGGGAAAAACCCGTAGGAGATGACCTAGATTTAATTATAGCCAGTGCCACCCGAGGTAGTCAAGAGGAAGAGGGGATAGCCCAAAGGCCAAAAAGAGGTATTTTGGGCAATTTAGGACGATTATTCAAAGCATTGAATCAATAGGGCCCAAGGGGGGTTGACACACAGTGGCGGATTTGTTATAATAGATTATAAAATAGTCTAAAATGTAACGCAATGACTTATGTACCTCGCGATGTCGCCTTCCATTGCAGTTGGGAATCTGTGCCACCACTCTTAGAAAATACGCAGACAAAGGAAAAATCAAATTTATTCGCAATGAGGCTGGACAAAGACTTTACGATATTGACTCATACAGTAGAGAAAAAGGTAAAAAGCAAACACTCTTGTACTGTAGAGTCTCTAGCTCAAAACAAAAGCCAGACCTTGACAGACAAGCTGAATATCTCCAAGAACGATATCCAGGAGCAGAAGTCATCAAAGATATTGGCTCAGGGCTCAACTACAAAAAAAAAAGGACTTAAAACCATATTGGAACGATGTCTGCAAGGCCATAAGCTCAAACTTGTGGTTGCCCACAGGGATAGACTTTGTAGATTTGGATTTGAACTCATCAAATTTATCGTTGAGCAATCCGGTGGCGAAGTCGTGGTTCTCAACAATAAAAATCAGTTCCCGGAATCCGAACTTATGGAAGACTTACTCTCCATCCTCCACGTCTTCTCCTGCCGTATGCATGGGCAACGAAGTTACTCCAAAAGAACTAGTAAAGTGTCTGAAAATTCGTATCTACCCAACAGTTCAACAGAGAGATGTATTGAGGCGCTGGTTCGGAACCTCCAGATTCGTATTCAACAGAACGATAGAGCACCTCAAACAACTGGGCACCACAGCTTCGTGGATGAAAGTAGCTTCAATTATAAAGTCAGAACTGCCGGAATGGGCAGGTCCTGTCCCTTACCAGATTAAGAATATTGCAATTCGCGATGCTTGTTTTGCCGTTAGAGATGCTAAGAAAAAAACCAAAAAAGGAGAACCTTCGTTCGTAAAATTCAGAGCTCGCAAAGATAGAGTTCAGTCAGTCTTTATTCCATCTACAGCTATTAAGCCTAAAGGCGTGTATCACACGATATTGGGAGAACTAAAGCTATCCCAAGACTTGCCTGAAAAAATCAAGGATTCGAGATTAATTCTGCACCGTGGGCAGTATTTCCTATGTGTTTCAACAAAAATACAGGTAGTGGCCACCGAGAACCAAAGTGGCTATATCTGCGCGCTAGATCCTGGAATAAGAACTTTCCTTTCTTTTTACTCTCCGGAATGTGCTGGAAAACTTGGGGATAAAGACTTTGGCCGGATTCACAGGCTATGCTTTTACCTTGATGGTTTGGTTTCAAAAATAGCCCTCACAAAAGGTGGCATAAAAAGACGGTTGAAAAAAGCTGCTGAAAAGATGAGAAATAAAATCTCAAATTTAGTCAAAGAGATGCACCATCAGGCAGCCAACTGGTTAACCAAGAATTTCCAAGTCATTTTACTACCTACCTTCGAGACTTCTCAAATGGCTTCTATCACGGGTCGAAAACTCCGTTCCAAGACTGTCAGAGCAATGCTTACATGGTCCCACTACCAATTTCAGCAATTTCTTCTGCACAAGGCACAGGAACGTGGAAAAACCGTTCTACTGGTAACTGAAGAGTACACCAGCAAAACAGTGAATTGGACTGGAGAGATAGACCAGAAGCTAGGTGGAAAGAAGAAAATCCGGTCTAAAATTACTGGCACCTGGATGGATCGGGATATTAATGGAGCCTTGGGGATTTTCCTCAAGGCATTGGGAGATACCCCCTGTCTCGACAAAGTCAAGACTGCATTAGCGGGGTGATTACTAGCTTTTGTTGGTATTTACTAGCTAAAATGTATCGGTTGTGAGGGAGTAGAGGCGTTCTCTTTCAGGGTTTTATATTGGCCTGGCGAGTACGCCCCTACTCACACTAGATGAAGTCGTCTGCTACTTCTACCACACCGAGGTTGTAGGTTCCTGTCGAAATACCATCGGCACCAGCAGAAGCGTAGTAGGTTCCCGTAGAAGGAGCTGTGAAAGAGAATTGAGAATTCAAGCCATCCTCTCCATTGTTATTTTCCCCAACTAAGTTCGAGTTGCTGTCATAGAGGCGGAAGTAGGGATCCGATAAAGTTTCGGGTGCTGTGTCAGTACCTTCTAGGTCGAATCGGTAGGTGGTGCCTGCTGTCAATTGGACAGCGAACCAATCCTGATCGCCCTGGGACTCTATTGTCCCAGTGACACTTCCTCCTACCTCTACACGCCCCAAAGTATCAGAGTTATTGCCGAAGTCGTCTGTTACTTTCACACTGAGAGTGTAGGTTCCTGTGCGACGTCCATAGCCACCAGCAGCAGCGTAGTAGGTTCCCGTCTCTGGAGCTGTGAAGGAGAATCGAGAGTTGTACCCAGAGCCTCCATCGTCATTGTCATTAATTATGTACCCCAGGCTGTTATATAAGCGGAAGTAGGGATCCGATAAAGTTCCCTGTCCTGTTGGACTACCTCCTAAATCGAATCGGTAGGTGGTGCCTGCTATCAATTGGACAGCAAACCAATCCGGATCGCTATCGTACTCTATTGTCCCTGTGACACTTCCTCCTACCTCTACACGTCCCAAAGTATTAGAGTTATTGCCGAAGTCGTCTGCTACTACTGGTACTTCTACCACACTGAGAGTGTAGTCTCCTTTGTCCGAATTGTATTTGCTACTAGCAGAAGCGTAGTAGGTTCCCGTGTCTTCAGGTGTGAAAGGGTATCGAGAATCACGGTGATGCCCTCCATTGTTAGTATACCCAACTAAGTTCCCGTTGCTGTCATAGAGGCGGAAGTAGGGATCCAATAAACATATTGAAGTTAAAAAACAAGTAATAAAAGTTCCCCCAGGATTTTTTAGGTCGAATCGGTAGGTGGTGCCTGCTATCAATTGGACAGCGAACCAATCCCGATCGCCCTGGAAATCTATTTTCCCTCTGACACTTCCTCCTACTTCTAGGAGCCCCGAAGTCTCAGAGTTATTGCCGAAGTCGTCTGTTGCTACCATACCGAGGTTGTAGGTTCCTGTGAGTGTATCTCCATGGCCAGCAGCAGAAGCGTAGTAGGTTCCCGTCTCTCGAGCTGTGAAAGAGAATTGAGAATTCGAGTTATCCCCTCCATTGTTATTTTCCCCAACTAAGTTCCCGTTGCTGTCATAGAGGCGGAAGTAGGGATCCGATAAAGTTCCCTGTCCTGTTGAACTACCTCCTAAATCGAATCGGTAGGTGGTGCCTGCTATCAATTGGACAGCGAACCAATCTTGATCGCCCCGGGACTCTATTGTCCCTGTGACACTTCCTCCTACCTGTAGACGCCCCAAAGTCTCAGGGTTATTGCCGAAGTCGTCGTCTGCTACCATACCGAGGTTGTAGGTTCCTGTAAGTCTATCGCGACGGCCAGCAGCAGCAGAAATGTAGTAGGTTTCGGTCTCTCCAGCTGTGAAAGAGAATTGAGAATTCGGGTTATTCTTTCCATCGTGATTATTCCCCATTAAGTTCCCATTCCTATCACGAAGGCGAAGGATGAAGCGACCGAAACCCTGTGTTGGGGTACCTTCTAGGTTAAATTGGTAGGAAGTGCCTGCTGTTAATTGGACAGCGAACCAATCCCGATCGCCCCGGGACTCTATTGTCCCTGTTACCGTGCCTCCTACTTCCATGAGCCCCGAAGTCTCAGAGTTATTGGCGAAGTCGTCTGCTACCATACTGAGGTTGTAGGTTCCTGTAAGTCTATCGCGACGGCCAGCAGCAGCAGAAACGTAGTAGGTTCCCGTCTCTCCAGCTGTGAAAGAGAATTGAGAATTCGGGTTATCCTCTCCATCGTGATTGCTCCCCATGAAGTTCCCGTTGCTATCACGGAGGCGAAGGATGAAGCGACCGAAACCCTGTGTTGGACTACCTTCTAGGTCGAATCGGTAGGTGGTGCCTGCTATCAATTGGACAGCGAACCAATCCCGATCGCCCCGGGACTCTATTTTCCCTGTGACACTTCCTCCTACTTCCATGAGCCCCGAAGTCTCAGAGTTATTGCCGAAGTCGTCGTCTGCTACCATACCGAGGTTGTAGGTTCCTGTGAGTCTATCGCGACGGCCAGCAGCAGCAGAAACGTAGTAGGTTCCCGTCTCTCCAGCTGTGAAAGAGAATTGAGAATTCGGGTTATCCTCTCCATCGTGATTGCTCCCCATGAAGTTCCCGTTGCTATCACGGAGGCGAAGGATGAAGCGACCGAAACCCTGTGTTGGACTACCTTCTAGGTCGAATCGGTAGGTGGTGCCTGCTATCAATTGGACAGCAAACCAATCCCGATCGCCCCGGGACTCTATTGTCCCTGTTACCGTGCCTCCTACAGCCACAGTTCCATGATTTTGCACTGTACTACCAAAGTCATCCGTAGGCATTTCAGTTTCCTTTTTCTATTTACCATGCCTAATCTTACCCCTTGAAAATTTTTGTTTCAAGGGATAAAACCTTTTTTTTTGGGTTCTGTAATTCTTTGGAACAGCTGCAATACTATTTTAGTATAACATCACATTACTACTATATTTATTAGTTTTTATCAGCAGTTTCTTCAGCCAGCAACTTGGGTTTGAGATAGAGATTCTTCAAAAGTACAGAAGCACCCGCTACCCAGGGAGGAACAATTAAAGCACCGATAATCCCCAAAACCTTGGCACCACCTAAAACAGCTAATAACTGATATAAGGGAGGAACTTTAACGGAATTACCAACCAGCAAGGGATCCAGCACATAGGTTTCCACATTTTGGATAATCACAAACAAAAGAAATACCCAGAGGAAAGTCCAACCTCCTTGAGCGATCGCCACAATTAAAGCAGGTGAGCTTCCCAAAACGGGTCCAAAGAAAGGAATCAAATTAGTAACCCCCGCAATAACCCCCAAACCAACAGCTAATTCCGAGATACCCAATAGTTTTAAACCGAGAGTAATGACGATACTCAGGATAGTTGAAACCAAAATTCTCCCCTGAATATAACCCCCCATTCTCTGACTAACTGGAATTACTTGAGCAGCAAGGCGATCTTCCCAAGGTTGGGGAAACAAACTAACCAAACCCTTGATTAATTTATCTGAAGCAGATAGCATATAGCCAGAGAACAACAAAACCAATAATACACCCAGCACTCCCCCAATAATATCCAAAGTCACCCCATAGGAGCGCAATAATAGTTCCCGAGAAGAACGAAATCCCCAAGCAGTGAGGGCGTGAATATCGAATATTTGATTGATTAAATCGAAGATTTCCGGTTCCGTCATGCCCAAACGCACCACCAATTTTTCTGCCAGGGATTGTAAAACATCCAAATAGGAAGGCAACTTACCCGCCAGGAGTTTAATTTGCTCGAACACCGTGGGACCAATGAATAAACCAGCCCCAGTTACAATAGCAATTAGAGCCAGATAGACGAGAATAACCGCCAACCAACGGGGAATCTTCAACTTTTGGGCAGCATTGATAATCGGGGCTAAAGTAGAAGCTAAGATAACGGCAATCATCAACAGTAGCAACAAACCTCTGAGTTGCCACAGAAGCACCAGCAACAAGCCAGCAGCAAGAATTACGAGTAGGTTAGAGTTAGAAAGAGTATACATGCCATGGTTTGGACGACTGAGGACATAATATACGAATGGAGACCGTAAAAAAATCTATGACATTCGTTACCGATCCTGCCTTTGCAGCAGGTGAAGAGGCTTTAAAGGAAAAAGACTACGAAACGGCGATCGCCCATTTCACCGCCATTACTACCACGGAACTAGACGAAACCTTAGTTTCCCGTGCCCACAGAGCCCTCGCCGTCGCTTACACTCAAAGTGGACAAATCAAAAAAGCTATCGCTCTGTGTCAATCTCTCGTCTATTGTCCTCCAGACTCCGACTGGGCTACTCAAACCCTAGCAGATTTAATCGCCCGTCACCCAGAAGCTTTAGATCCAGAATATACTGAGCCAAAAATACAATTGGACTCGGAGAACTTACTCCCAGTGGCTTCGGCTCCTTCCCCCAAGGAAGCAGACGTTTTTGTCCCCGGTCGTCGGTGGCGCAATGGGGAACGGGCGAAGAATTGGAAAGCAATAAAACCGCTGAAATTGAGCCGCTTGTGGTTAGTAGAGGTTGCTACTATTATGGCCCTGTTTTGGCTCTTGCGCTTCACCCTCCGCTCAACCATTAACATTATTAGTATTGCCTTAACAAATATATTTAATATTTATTTACCCCAATTATTTAACAATTCCCATAATCTAGATTATATTCTCGGAGGTTTTCTCCTTCTCCTATTCATTCTCTCTCCCTGGTTATTAGACACAATACTAAAATTATTTTATGGTAAAAAACATTTTTCCTTATCTGAATTAGCATGCCAAAGGATAGAAACAGCTAGGTTATTGCAACGTACTTGTGTCAAAAAAAGAATACCCCTGCCCAAACTAGGTATTCTCCCCACCTATACCCCCATTGCTATGTCTTACGGCAATATTAAACCTACTGCTCGGATTGTCATTAGCCAGGGATTATTAGAAACACTCTCCGACGAAGAACTAGCCACAATATATCTTACCCAATTGGGACATATTATTAATGGGGATTATAGGTGGATGTCTGGGATAATGGTCCTGCTACAAATACCCTATACTCTTTATAGACAAACAGCCAAACTGGGAGAAAAATTAGCTCCTGACAAGCTTAAAAACATCATAGCAATCATTCCCGCCTTATTTTACGGTATTTATTGGCTCTGGCGAGTGCCAGTTTTGTGGTTATCCCGACGGCGCTGTTATTATAGCGATCGCTTTGCTGCCCAATATACAGGTAACCCCAATGCCCTCATTCGTGCATTGCTAAAAATTACCATAGCCATGGCCGAACAAGTCAAGTTCCAAGGTCATACTAACTGGCTTTTAGAAGGGTTTGACCTCCTGGAACCAGTGGGACAAAGACAGGCAATTAGTTTGGGTGCAATTCCCGATTATACTCCCTATGAAAAAGTTCTCGCTTGGGAATGTACCAATCCCTATCGCAAGTGGTTGGAACAGGTAAACTCCCATCCTTTATTGGGCGACCGCCTCTATCTCCTGGGACGTTATGCCTATTTCTGGCGTCTGGAACCGGAAATAGATTTACCCGCCCTCAGACGAGCACCCCAAGACAATCGGGCAAAACTAATTAAAATGCTCAACTGCTACCAAGCTTTACCCATTCTTCAAAGCGCTTTTCTCTCCGGTTTATTGTTTGGCATTATTAGCCGCAACTTGCTGCGCTTTATAGGTATACTTTGCAATGCAGTGGGTATTTGGCAATTAGACTGGCTCGTGCATGCTGACTCTTTTCTGAACCCTTGTATCTTATTTGCTTTTAGCTTCAGTATCATTATCTGGATCAACGGCTATTTCCCAGATATCCAAATTGCCCCTACTCGCCAAGAACCTCCCTTACAAGACCTCTTAAAGGATGAAAATGCCCTGCCGCCGTCGGGAGAGGGAGTTCGTTTGAGCGGTAAACTGTTAGGACGCAAAGGTATTGCTAACTTACTGGTGCAGGATTTAATCTTGGAAACCAGTAACGGCTTAATTAAACTGCACTTCTTTTCCTGGTTCGGTCCCCTGGGCAATCTTTTCCCTTTCGCTCCCCATCCCCATCAGTTTGTAGGGGAGAATGTTACTGTATCGGGTTGGTTTCGTCGTAGCAGCACTCCCTGGCTCGATATTGACACCCTGGAAACCTCCTCAGGCAAAATTATTCGGGCTGGCTATCCCATCTGGACCTTGATTTTAGCCATTGGTTCTGCCCTTGTGGGTGCTTATCTGATTATCCAATCTTAACACCTTTTTGTGAGTTGGAGGGTGGTAATGAGGCTGGTTGCCGCACTGGTGGCATTATAAGTGTTAGCGAGAGCTCGCGAGCGCCCTCAGAGGTAGAAAGAGGAAAACTGCGCTCCCATGTCCATAGATACCAAAAAATGTCTCAAATGAAAATTTTTTGATTATCACTTGACAGTACGGACAAAATGCGTTAAAAAGAAAATGCTTATATCAAATCCTGTTTAATGCCCATAACAAAAAATCAGCAACTGTACGATTATTTTGGTCTGGTTACCAGATATGATATTAGTAATTAGCCCCTATCTTTGGATAAAGATTTAACCGAACCACAATTCATCGGTGGGGACGTAACAGGGAAGCAATAGACAAGATGGGAAAGTTTCACAGACTACGCCTAGCAGTGAAGCCATTATGAGCTAAGACAAAAGCCTATTTGTTGGTATCTAAATTAAGTGAGAATAGTGAAGCTTGTTTGCTGCTTGCCTTTATAGGGAGATAACGATGAGTCCATTAGAAACTTATATCCGCCGATGTCGTGACATCCATGCCACAGGAGCAGCCGTGAAGGAAACCTCCTATTACGGGGCGTTAGAAACTTTACTCAATGAACTGGGCAAAACTTTGAAGCCTAAAGTTCGTGTGCGGCTCGAAGCCGCAATAGTTAGTGGGTAAAACCCCATGGGGAGTGTCTTCCCTGGTTTCCGCCCGAAGGAGCCCCAGCAGCAATGAGGGGGTTTCACAGCTAGAGGGTTAAATGGCCAAGCTACTATCAGTCCGATGGTGGTAGCGGCCTAGGGAAAGTCTGATATGGTGAGCATAAAGCGAAGCTTGCAGCCCCGTTATAGGCAATGAGTGAAAGCGGTACTGATACACTCTAACCAAAAGGGTACGCGGCATATGTGAAAGATGAATTGCGAACTTCATCGCGCAGACACCACGCCGCCGGGGTAAGGAGCAGCCTAAGTCAGACGTATCTAACTATTGTGGAACGAGTAAACCTCCACAGGGTCTGAGAAATCAGTAGGGAAGCTGTAAAGCGAACCAACTCCCTGGGGAGAAAGGACTCTCCTAAAAAGCGAACGCTGCCAGGACGAAAGTTCAGGGGAATTAATAACCCGGCAGATAGGCATATGTCTACTCGAAAGGGGAGCTGACGTAGGAGAGGGTGAAACGTAACGGTAAAATCCCTTCCACAAGGATTTTGCAATCCAAAAGCTGGAACTTGAAACTCAAAGCTCCTCAGAAGTTAGAGGCGTCGGGCAAACGTCAATGGCGAGGAGGTTGGAATCTAAGGACTCAAAGCCCAATCTGAATGAGACCTGAAAGCCGATACAAGTAATGAGGAGTAAACGCGCCAGCGAGTAAGATGATACACCAGGAGCCGGGTGCTTGGAAACCTGCACGCCCGGTACTGCGAGGGGGAAAACCTGTAAGGGTCTACCTATCTCGACTGTGTAATGCAGCTTAAAAATCGTGGTGCGGGAATGCCAGATGGAGGATTATTTACGGCTCGTCAATTTTCCCGTCCAACGGAGGATGAACCAAAGGCTGCCCAAAATCCTGAGCGAGGTGTGATTGAAGTTAAGGGGACGGGGGATGATGCTTGGGTAGTTGCTGACACCAAGCAAGTCTCGAAATATTGGGATAAATATGGTCAGGTATTGGTGACGAACTATCGAGATTTTGTGCTGCTCGGTAAGGATGCTCATGGGCAACCAGTTAAGCTAGAAACCTATCGCCTTGCCAACAGTGAAAAGGAATTTTGGCAGAAAGTACAGCATCCCCGTGAGTTTGCGGCAGTGCATGAAGAGCAGTTAGCTGAATATTTGAAGCGGGTAATGCAACAGTTAGCCGTAATTGCCACGGCGCAAGATTTGGCTTGGTTTTTAGCGTCCTATGCTAAAGATGCAAAGGCACGGATCGAGAAAACCGATTTACCCAACCTAATTCAAATTCAAGAAGCATTGGAAAAAGCATTAGGTGTTTCTTTTCAGGGAGATAAGAAAGATCCTGAAAAAGGCCAACGTTTTTTCAAGTCAACCCTAATCCAAACCTTGTTTTACGGCATTTTTTCCGCTTGGGTGCTGTGGCATCGACAAGGGGAGCAGGGGCGCTTTGATTGGAGAACTGCGGTTTGGTATATGCACGTACACATGATTCAGGTATTGTTTTCTAAAGTGGCAACCCCCATGAATCTGGGAAAGTTGGATTTGGTAGAGGTGCTAGACTGGGCAGGAGATGCCCTTAATAGAGTAGATCGGGACTCTTTTTTCTCAAAGTTTGACGAGGGACAAGCGGTTCAATATTTCTATGAGCCGTTTCTCCAAGCGTTCGATCCCCAGCTTCGCAAAGAGTTAGGTGTGTGGTACACACCACCGGAGATTGTGAAATACATGGTGGCACGGGTAGATACGGTGTTGCGAGAAGAGTTAGACATTGCTGATGGCTTGGCAGATCCAAATGTCTATATTCTTGACCCCTGCTGTGGGACAGGTGCCTATTTAGTGGAGGTACTGCGGAAAATTGATGAAACACTCAAGGCAAATGGAGCTGACGCCCTGGGGGGGTCAGATTTGAAGAAAGCAGCAATAGAGCGGGTGTTTGGTTTTGAAATTCTCACGGCTCCTTTTGTAGTAGCCCATTTGCAGTTAGGGTTATTATTGCAAAATTTGGGCGTGCCTTTAGTTGAAGAAAAGGAACGAGTGGGGGTTTATCTAACCAATGCTTTGACAGGGTGGCAACCTCCCGATGATGAAGGGAAGAAGAAGATAAAACAGTTGGAGTTAAATTTCCCAGAATTAAATCAAGAAAGAGAGGCAGCAGAAGAGGTAAAACAAGGAAAACCGATTTTAGTGGTTTTGGGAAATCCCCCTTATAATGCTTATGCGGGAACTTCTCCGATAGAAGAGGAGGGGTTAGTTGAGGTCTATAAGCAGGGTTTGATTCAGGAATGGGGAATTAAAAAGTTTAATTTAGATGACCTTTACGTGCGGTTTTTCCGATTAGCAGAAAGGTGTATTTCTGAACAAACCAAAAAGGGCGTTGTTTGTTATATTTCTAATTATTCTTATTTAGCAGCTCCCTCTTATGTGGTCATGCGTCAGCGATTTTTCCAGGAGTTCGATGGACTTTGGTTTGACTGTATGAATGGGGATAGTCGGGAAACGGGAAAGCTGACACCAGAGGGAAAACCAGACCCAAGTGTATTTGTAACTCAGTATAATACAACAGGAATTCGCGTAGGTACAGCTATTAGTTTATTAGTTCGTAAAGATGAACGTTTGGCTGAACCTAATATTTATTTTCGGCAGTTTTGGGGAGTAAATAAAAAGGAAGAGTTGGTTCAGAGTTTAAAGGCAGATGAATTTAATGCTACTTATGATACATGTAATCCTACCTTTGAAAATCGTTATTCCTTCCGGTTCTCAGAAGTTGAAAAGCATTATTATGAATGGCCAAAGTTAACAGAGTTTTGTGCCATCGCTCCTAGCAACGGCTTAATGGAAAAGCGAGGAGGAGCCTTGATTGATATTGATAGAAATGCTCTAGAACAACGGATGAGAGCTTATCTTGATCCAGAGTTAAGCTGGGATAGTTACGTAGCATTGAATTATGGCTTGGTCAAACCTCAAGCAAGTTTTGAGCCTAAAATTGTGCGGGAAAAGGCGTCAAAAAGTCAATTTAATCCTTCTAGCTTAGTTCGTTATGCTTTGAGACCATTTGATATTCGTTGGTGCTACTACACACAAGTAAGTGGGGTTTGGAATCGATCTCGCCCTTCTCTTTGGAAGCAATGTTGGCCAGGAAATTCATTTTTGATGACCCGCCCCACCGGAGTTGCGAGTCCTGAAGGTTGTCCATTTTTCTTCACTCGCCTGTTGGGAGACAATGGTTTTTTACGGGGTAATGCCTATTATTTTCCGCTGCAACTGATGAATGGGGCACGATTGCGCCCAAAAGAACAATTGAGTTTACTGGATTTGTTGCCAGAAAAGCCAGAGGTAGATCGACCTTTTGCCAATCTCTCACAAGCAGCCCGTGACTATTTAGCTCAATTGGAGTTGCCTAATCCCGATGAAGACAGGGAAACAGCTTGGCTGATTTGGATGCATGCTTTGGCTATAGGTTATTCCCCCGACTACCTTAAGGAAAACGCCGACGGTATTCGTCAAGACTTCCCTCGCATTCCTTTACCGTCCACTCGCCAACTCCTAATGGACTCTGCCAACCTGGGACAACAAATCGCTGCATTATTGGATACCGAAACTCCCGTCTCTGGGGTGACATCCGGCAAAATTCGAGCTGAACTCAAGGAAATCGCCGTTATCTCTCGCCTCGGTGGTGGGCAACTCAACCCGGATACAGATTTAGCACTCAACGCCAACTGGGGCTATGCTGGAGCAAAAGGCGTTACCATGCCAGGAAAAGGCAAAATCAGCCATCGCCCCTACACCCATGATGAACTCCTTAGATTGGATCAAGAGGCGATGGAGTTGTTAGGTAAAGAAACCCATGATATCTACCTAAATGATGTTGCCTACTGGAAAAATATTCCTACAGGGGTTTGGGACTATACCATTGGCGGCTATCAAGTCATCAAAAAATGGCTCAGTTATCGCGAAGAAGATGGTGTGCTGGGTCGTCCTCTGAAACCTGAAGAAGTCCGTGAAGTTCAGGATATGGCACGGCGGATCGCTGCCATTTTATTGCAGCAGCCCAAATTGAATGCTAATTATGAAGCAGTGAAATTAGAGTCGAGGGGGATGTTACCACCCCGCCCCTCTCCTACGAACTGTACGTGAGACTTTCACCTCATACAGCTCAGGTGCTCCTATACCTTAACGGCGCGCTTTGCGAGTCCGTCTTTAACGCGCTTGCGATGTATTGCTTGCGCTTGGTGACATTCCCGATGGAGAGCAACTAGGTTCTTACGTTTCCAGTTGTTATGGTTGCCATCGATGTGGTGCAATTCCACGGCTCCATCTATCTCCATGAACAATCGTTTGCAATGCTGACATTTGCCATCCTGTCGTTTAATGGCTTTGGCGGTTAGCCCATCATATAATTTGGAGTTTCGACCGACCCAGTAGGAAATATTCCCATCGAAGGGTGAGGCATTCTCTTTAACCATCACGTGGCTATTGACTTTCCAGGGAATTGCTGAGAAAGCTTTCTTAGTCTGCTCTGATGTGAGCTGGCGTTTAGCCGCTCCTGAGGGTTTACCCTTAATTGCCAGACGTCTTGCTTTCTCGGCTTCCTTAATCGCCATCCTGCGTTTTTCCGCCCTCAACTTACGCCATACCCAGTTATTGAGCGACCATAGCGAGTGCTTGCTCATATCGCAGTTTTTGTGATTCTGGCGACCACCTCGGACTTGTGACTCTATCCTTTTCAGGCGAGCTTCCGTGGTTGCACCACTTCTCCAAGTAGCTTTTACCTTAGCCTTTATGTCTGCATAATTCTCCCAACTCGGTGTGGATTTGAAGACTCCACGGGAATTAACGCGGAAGCGCCACCCCAGAAAATCGAACCCATCCGTGGCTTTACTTACCTTAGTCTTAGTTTCGTTAATTCTTAGCCCTCTGGTCTTTAGGAATTTGTCGATATCTTCCCGTAGCTTCTTGGTGTCGGCTTTGGGTTTACAGATAAAGACCGCGTCATCTGCGTAACGAATACCCCTTATTAACGGTTTTGACCGCTGTTTTTCTCATTGGTCTGACCCTAGGTTCTCAAATCCATCTAGGGCGATATTGGCCAGTAGGGGTGAAATCACTCCACCCTGGGGTGTGCCCTTTATACTGGAGGGATATTCACCGCGAACGCCTGCTTTTACAGCGCTTTTGAGACCCTTGAGGGCTTCTTTTGGCAAGACCACTTTTTCGAGCATTACCTCGTGGTTTATCTCGTCAAAGCATTTGCTGATATCAGTTTCCAAAATCTGCTTATCTTTGCCATTATTGCTCTTGTTTAGGTTATCAAAGATGAGCTTTTGTGCGTCCGCAGTACAGCGTCCGGGTCGGAAGCCGTAGCTCCTTTCTCCGGCAGTTGCCTCATAGGCAGGCTCGGCTGCTGATTTGAGCAGTGCTTGCCATGCCCGGTCGGCTATCGTTGGAATGCCTAATCCCCTTGTTTTGCCGTTTGGCTTGGGGATATTTACCCTTCTTAGTTGTTGGTGTTTCCAGTGGTACCAGTGCTTGTTCAGCCTCTGACATAACACTAGACGCTCCCTAGTGGAGAGTGCGGTTTTGCCATCAACTCCAGGGGACTTACGTCCAAGATTTCGCTGTGTTACTTGTTTGACGGCCAGTGCTTGGGCTGCACGACTCCGAAGTAGAAGTCGTTGTAAACGTTTGACCTTGGCTTTTTGACCGTTCTTTTGCGCTTTAAAGATTTCCCGCTGTAACCGAAATACATGTTGCCGGAATTTCTTCCATGGCAGGTCTTTCCAGACATCGTCAGCCTTCCGGCCAATCTTCCCCGCCAGCAGGAATACTGCTAAGTGGAGCCTCAAGGCTTTTAGACAGCGGTATTCGATTGTGGTCTGGTTAGTGATATTCACAGTTTTGACCTCATTAGTCGCTCTGATAATTACATTGGGTCTCTTCTCTGTAGAAACCGTCGGGCAGTTACGCCCTCTCTTACCCTCACTCTTCCGATAGGCCGTTAATCAGGCGACCCCACCACTTCACATGCCTGCTCCTGCGCAGCCGCGCCCCCGGCATCCGCGATGGCGGGGGTTGGGCTTGGAATCCCCTGTTTCCGTGGAGGTTGAGCGAGTTTTTACTCGTTCCGAATGAACTATTGCTACGAACCCTTGGGACTCATCTTTTGACCTATCACCAACTCAGGAATGCAAGTGCCGTCTATTAGTCTTGCGAGTTTCTATCGGTGTCTTTTCTGCCTTTAACGACTTGGCAGTGTCTAGAGTTAGGTCTTTTTTCAGATGATTCACGTTAAGTTATCCCGGTGTTCTCCCTGTTAGCGGTGTTACCGACAAGTCGTTTGTCAGCTCCTGTCCCGCTCTGCTGCCAGCTTCTGCCTGGTGATTAACCTCACAGTGGCCAGGTAAGGATTCACGTGATTCCCCTGCTCCTGCGCAGCCGCGCCTGAGCAGGCGGGAGAGGCTTGGTTGCACGATTTCTGACCGTGTCCTCACTCTCATAGTTCATTCAGTTGTCATGGTTCGGTAATCCTGGGTAGGAAGCGCTTATCCGTTTTCGGCACGCAATCGGATAGCCTAGATTATCGGAGACGCTGTCCCGGAAACCATGCTCCTGCTTATGTTTGGCTTACGCCGCGACCTTCACAGGAAACGAGCCGCACACAGACAACCTATGATTGGTGATAGCTGATAGGTATATTATGTTATTTTAACGGACATCGCTCCCACTACCGTCATCCAACGCTTCCCATGGAAATTATGAAAATTAATAAAACACAAGCCCCCGAAGATAAGGTAGCTGAACCTCCTGCTGAAAAAGAAAAAGAAGAACTCAAGGCTCATTGCGATCACTACCGCGTAAGCGTCCCTCCCCGCCCCCTCAAAACAGAAGATTCTTCGCCCCAGGATTCTTCTCAGTCAACCGAAGAAGAAGATTCCGAGGAGGAAGCTGGCCATTATTACCAAGGTCTGGGCTGGTTATTTGGTCTAATCGGTAAGTGCGGCTCGTTTCCTGTGAAGGTCGCGGCGTAAGCCAAAACATAAGCAGGAGCCTGGTTTCCGGGACATCGTCTCCGATAATCTAAGCCACCGAAAGGGGCTGAAAACGGACAAACGACTCCTACCTGAACGCGAGACCCATAAGGGAAACGCGAGAGGAATTAGGTGATTCAAATAGGATTACCGAACCTCTAAGGTAGTGATTACCGAACCTTGACAACTGAATGAACTATGAGAGTGAGGGCACGGTCAGAAATCGTGCAACCAAGCCTCTCCCGTGAAGGAATCACGTGAATCCTTATCTGGCCACCGTGAGGTTAATCACCAGGCGGAAGCTGGCAGCAGGGCGGGACTGGAGCTGACGAGCGGTTCGTCGGTAACACCGCTAACAGGGAGAATACCGGGATAACTTAACGTGAATCATCTGAGAAAAGACCTAATTAGAAACACTGCCCAACCGTCCTGAGCAGAAAAGACACCGAAAGAAACTCGTAAGGCAATTGCCGAACACTTACATTCCTGAGTTGGTGATGGGTCAATGGATGAGTCCCAAGGGTTCGGAACAATAGTTCATTCGGAACGAGAAAAAACTCGCTCGACTTCCACTGAAGCAGGGGATTCCAAGCTCAACAATGTGATGTGGTGGGGTCGCTTGATTAACGGCCTATCGGAAAAGCGAGGGTAAGAAGGGTGTAACTACCCGAAGGTTTCTACAGAGAAGAGACCCAATGTAACTAGTAGAGCGACTAATGAGGTCAAAACTGTGAATATCACTAACCAGACCACAATCGAATACCGCTGTCTAAAAGCCTTGAGGCTCCACTTAGCAGTATTCCTGCTGGCGGGGAAGATTGGCCGGAAGGCTGACGATGTCTGGAAAGACCTGCCATGGAAGAAATTCCGGCAACATGTATTTCGGTTACAGCGGTGTATCTTCAAAGCGCAAAAGGACAATCAAAAATCCAAAGTCAAACGCTTACAACGGCTTCTATTACAAAGCCGTGCAGCCCAAGCTCTGGCCGTCAAACAAGTAACACAGCTCAATCAAGGGCGTAAGACCCCCGGCGGAGTGGATGGGAAAACAGCGCTTTCCACCAAAGAGCGCCTACAGCTGTGCCAGAGGCTGAATAAGCACTGGTACACCTGGAAACACCAATCACTGAGAAGGGTAAACATCCCCAAGCCTAACGGCAAAATACGGGGACTAGGCATTCCAACAATAGCCGACGGGGCGTGGCAAGCGTTGCTCAAGTTAGCAGCGGAGCCAGCCTATGAGGCCACTGCCGGGGAAAGAAGCTACCGCTTCAGACCCGGTCGCTGTACTGCGGACGCACAAAGGCTGATTTACAACAATCTTAGCAGCCATGCAAATGGTAAGAACAAGCTGGTCTTAGAAACAGACATCAGCAAATGTTTCGATGAGATAAGCCATGAGGTTATGCTCAGAGGAGTAGTTTTACCAAAAGAGGCTCTCAAAGGCCTCAAAGCTGCGGTAAAAGTTGGCGTTCGTGGTGAATATCCTTCCAGTATTAAGGGGACTCCCCAAGGTGGTGTCATATCACCATTACTGGCCAATATCGCCCTAGATGGATTTGAGAACCTAGGGTCAGACCAATGGAAAAGATGTCGCACAAATGGCACTCTCATAAGGGGTATTCGTTACGCGGACGACGCGGTCTTTATCTGTAAACCAGAAGCCGACACCACGCGGCTAAGGGAAGATATCGACAAATTCTTGGAGTCCAGAGGGCTAAGAATTAATGAAGCTAAGACTAAGGAGAGTAAGGCAACGGATGGATTCGATTTCTTGGGATGGCGCTTCCGCGTCAACTCCCGTGGAGTGTTCAAATCCACACCGAGCACAGAGAATTACGCGGATTTAAAGGCCAAGGTAAAAGCAACTTGGGAAAGTGGTGCAACCACGGAAGCTCGTCTGGAAAGGATTGAGTCACAAGTCCGAGGCTGGAGGCAATATCACTCAAACTGCGATATGAGTAAGCACTCGCTATGGTCGCTCAATAATTGGGTATGGCGGAAGTTGAGAGCTGAAAAACGTAGGATGGCGACTATGGAAGCAGAGAAAGCACGACGGATGGCAACTTTTGGCAAAAAGCCACAGGGGTCAGCGAAGCGTCAGCTCACATCAGAGCAAATAAGGAAAGCTTTCCCTGCAATTCCCTGGGAAGTCAATGGCCCCCGGCATTGATTAATGGCGGGGGTTGGTCGGAACTCCAAATTATATAGTGGGCCAACCGCTGAAGCTATAAAGCGACAGAAGGGTAAATGTTCGCATTGCAATCGATTGTTCATGGAGGTAGATGGAGCCGTGGAATTGCACCACATCGATGGCAACCATAACAACTGGAAACGTAAGAATCTAGTTGCCCTCCACCGAGAGTGTCACCAGGCGCAAGCGATACATCGCTTGCGTATTAAGGACGGTCAATGTCAGCGCGCCGTAAAGGCATAGAAGCACCTGAGCCGGATGCGGGAAAACTCGCACGTCCGGTTCGTAGGAGAGGGGCGAGGTGGCAACACCTCCCTCGACTCTAATAACAGAAGAAGGTAAATTCCAGATTACCCTCAGAGACGGCACCAGCTTCATTCTCACAGCGGATCGCCATGTCATGTACGCTCTTGCCAAACAGTTTGAGCGGGAATCTAGCCAACCTCTTTGGATTCGTTGCTATCCTCAATATCGCGTCCAAGAGCAGCTTTTGTACTTCAAGGCCCTATATTTTAGCAAAGAAAAACCAGAAGACGAAGACGTCCGACCGGGAATCTTTATTCTGCGAGGTATTTGGCAATTTATCCCCCAGAACAGACGTCCAGTATTTACCGTCTACCGCAACCAGCTCCGCTACCCTGATGAACGGGTTAGAAACCAGCACCTACCTCTGATTTGGCAAGAGGAACGACCTTTTCGGTTTAGAAAAGATTCTGACGCTCGTCCCCAGTTTTACCAGATCGAGGCCCGACTTATCTCCAGACGAGGTTGTTTGGGCTGGGTCCGTACTATTGCCGGAGCTACTAAGCCTCCCAAACGCATGAGAACCACTGTGAAGACAGCAGTCAATGATTGCAAAACAACCGCCCAAGAGGTCTCAAAGAAGGAGAAGGACAAAGGTGATGAATCTTAATTAAAAAGCCTCTAAATCCTTAAACGTTGACCTGTCGAGAGCATTAGCAGCTTCGCCACAGGTGCGGGGGGTGGGGAATATCTTCTCTGGATTAGCCAAACCTTTCGGATTAAAAGCCTGGCGCACGTATTGCATCACCTCCAAATCTATCTCTGAGAACATATAAGGCATGTAACAATTCTTATCGGCACCGATACCATGTTCCCCAGAAAGACTGCCTCCCTTTGCGACGCAGAGTTTGAGAATCTGGCCACCTAACTCTTCCACTTTAGCAAATGCTCCAGGAGTGGAGTTATCGTAAAGAATCAATGGGTGTAAATTGCCATCCCCAGCATGAAACACATTGGCAATGCGATAACCGTACTCTTCCCCTAAAGCATTAATTTCTTGCAGCACTGCTGCCAACTGAGTGCGGGGAATCACCCCATCTTGGACGAAATAATTGGGACTAATATGCCCAGCAGCAGCAAAAGCAGCTTTTCGCCCTTGCCATAATTTGCTGCGAGTTGCTATATCCTCCGCGCTAGTAATACTCCGGGCACCATTTTTAGTACAGATAGCAGCAACGGTCTCTAAATTGCCCGCCACTTCTACTTTTAACCCATCTAATTCTATCAAGAGAATGGCTGCTGCATCCCTAGGATAGCAATTAGTTTTCACCACATCTTCTACCGCATTGATGGTCAGATTGTCCATGATTTCCATCCCTGCCGGAATAACCCCAGCGGCGATAATATCCGCGACGGAGGCAGCAGCCGCTTCGATGCTTGTAAAATCTGCTATCTGGACACAAATAGATTCCGGGGTTTTGAGGATACGCAAGGTGACTTCCGTAGCAATACCAAGAGTGCCTTCAGAACCCACAAATAAGCCCGTCAAGTCATATCCGGGCATTTCTTGTACGGGGGAACCCACATCTACGATGGAACCGTCTGGCAGTACTAATTTTAAACCCATGACATGATTAACTGTGACGCCGTACTTGAGACAGTGGACACCACCAGAGTTTTCCGCCACGTTACCACCAATAGAACAGACAATTTGGCTGGAGGGATCGGGGGCGTAGTAAAATCCCCCACCGCTGATAGCAGTAGTAACCCAGTTGTTGATGACTCCCGGTTGGACGACAATGCGCTGGTTAGAGAAATCCGTATCTAAAATTTGGTTCATCCTAGCAGTGACGATGAGGACGGAATCTGGTAGGGGTAGCGCGCCGCCAGACAAGCCAGTTCCCGCACCTCTGGCAATCCAGGGTATTTCCTTCTGGTGGCAAATTTTAACTATTCCGGCTACATGTTCTGTGGTGCGCGGCAGGACAACGATGGCAGGACGTTGTCTAATTTGGGCTAAACCATCGCATTCGTAGGTGAGGAGTTCTTCTTTGCGCTGGATAACTCCATCTTTACCTACCACTGCTATCATTTCTTTGATTATTGGTTTCCATTTGTTCTGAGTGGACCGGAAGATATTTTTCAGCATTTATCACAATTATTTACTTTCTTTATTATCCTGGGAAATCAGGGCAAAGGGGGGAAGAGCAGTCAAGGGGGAAAAACCCCTCCTCATGAAGTCCAAAAATAGCTAGGATAGAAAACAAACGTCTATAGTACAAAAATCGAAAGGGATAAAACGTGAGCAACCTACAAGAAAAAATTGACCAAGAGCGCACTAATGCCAGAGAAGTCTGCGGTACTGAAGGGGGCGCATCTCAAGAATGCGCTGCTGCTTGGGATGCCGTCGAAGAATTGCAGGCGGAGGCAGCCCATCAACTGCAGAATCAGCCCAAGAAAAATTCCCTCCAACAGTACTGCGAAGACAATCCAGAAGCGGCTGAGTGCCGAGTCTACGAAGATTAACAGCAGAACTCTGATGGCAATAAAAGTAATATAAGGAGCATACATGCAGTGGGAATGACTGTCACTTACCCCGCTCGCTTTGTGGCGTGGCTCAGAAAGTCCCACTGCTGCCCGTAAAACTTATAGTGACTATTATGAAAGAAAACTGGTGGCAATTACTCGCTTGGACAGACTACAGACTGGCAGTATTATTTACGGTTCTCTTGCCTCTGGTGCTACTGGTTTGGGCGTTGGTGGAGAAAAAAGATGCTGTTGGACGTCTGATGATAATCTACTGGCGAGTTGCCAGCCTGCTGATGATTGCAGTGTACTTGATGATTCCCGGTTGGCCGATTGGTTTTATCTCGGGAATGTCCGCCAGAATTCTCATTCCCATTTCCCTTTGGTTTTGGGTCGATTTGAATGAAGAAATTAGGGACTTATCTCACAGTGCCCTGAAAACACTACTTACTTCCTGGCGTTGGGCAATGACAGTTTACTGTAGTTTGGGGGTAATTGCCAACTTTCACTTCGGATCCTGTGCATTGTCCCCTGAGACAATGGCAACTGCTGCCTGTAAGGTTTGGCTAGAGGCTCCTCTAACGTTCAAGGGTATTTTTCATCCCGATTCAACACCAGGATTCTTGGGTTTTTTGGGTATAGTAGGATTAGTGTTTTACGGGTTGTACTTCGGATATTTTATTGTCGTTCGGCTCGGAAAACAAGGACGTTCTGCTCTAGAGCAATAAATGCTTATTGATAAAATACAGCAACAAAGTTTACCCGATAACGATATAGCTGGAGCAAATATGCTTGTCTTTGCGATACCCCTCAAGAGTCCGCAAGTTTCGACTATAGTGGAGTAGCAAAATCACTACATCTACAAGACTACCTCTTAATTTAATAGTTCAAATTCCAGCGTGACCTAATGCTAAACCCACCACTAACATGCCCAATACTAAAAATGGTTGGGCGCTAGCTTGGTATTTGACGTCGTTTTCTAAGGGATCTCGAAGGAAGTAGATGTTCTGCAAGGCGATCTGGGGTATAATTAATAAGACTAAAACAATGGCGTAGATATTCTCGTGAATTGTTACTAAATACCCCGCCATTCCCGCTTGGAAAATGTCAATGGCTAAGACACAAATCCACGCTGCTGCGGTAACACCAAACATGACGGGTAAGGATTTTAACCCTAACTGGCGATCGCCTTCCACGCTTTTAAAGTCATTAATTACTGCAATCCCCAACCCTGCTAAACTATAAATCAGGGTAAGAATGGCTACCTTCCAGTCCAGTTGGCCGAATAAAGCGTGACCCGCCCACCAAGGCAAGGCTATATAACTGGCACCAAGGGCATAGTTCCCCAACCAGCCGTTCTGTTTTAACTTTAAGGGTGGTGCTGAATAAATGTATGCTAAGAATGCTCCCCCGAGGGTGAGGTATAAGAGGCTGGCTTGTTCATGACCCGCCCACACATCTAATCCATACCCTAATATTAATCCTAATAATAAAAGTATGATAATTTGAGTTGCCACCTGGGGTACGGAAATTGCCCCGGAAGGAATAGGGCGATAGGGTTCGTTGATGGCATCTATTTCCCGGTCGTAGAAGTCGTTCAGGGTTTGGGTATAACCTGCCATTAAGGGACCGGAGAGTAACATGCAGGCGGCTGCTTTGAGGATATTATCTCCAGTCCAAGTATAGCCCCCTGAGGAGGCGGCACCGCACACTACCCCCCACATTAAGGGGATCCAGGTGACGGGCTTCATTAATTGTAGCCGGATTTTCCAAATTGATGTTTCTCCCTCGGCAGCTCCTTTCATACCTAGGAGTTGCCTTGCTTTGGCTGTGCCATTCTGTTGTTCTGTCATTTTCTGACCTAGGACTATAAGGTGATAATTAAGTAGCCTTCTGAAAATTTGGCCCCTTTAACACTTCTCCCCCGTAACTGAGTTGGCAGCAAGATATTGCGCCGCTGATTTCCTGCTTCTACGGTGATTTCTGGACCATATTGGGTCAGTTTCACATCTTTTTTAGCAAACCCTGGCAGAAATACTTTTACTTGGCTTTTAGCAATATCTACGGTTATGGGTTTGGGTGCTGTGTCTCCTTGACGGAAGTTGGGTAAAGCGTCTATTAAGGGTTGCCAGTTGTTGTTGGCAAGGGTGGGGAGGGAGGTTACCGGGAGGGGCGTAAACTCTTGCTTAATGTCCTCTTGGAGGTTAGAGCGATTAAGTAGTACTCCCCCTACTGTGAGACCTACTTGTTGAGCACTACCCCAGAGATATTTAGCCGTTGCGATGGCTGTGGAGGAGCTATCAGTTACTAAATAAGCTGCCACTTGCTTGGGATCTGCCATGGCTTCTTTAGCCTCTTCCAACATATTATTGCTTCCGTTGGTGGGTTCGGGGACGTAATCATCAGCAGTCCAGGAAGTATTGAAGATAGCGGAGGTAACAGGTTGAATAAAAGGCGAGATAGCTTTCCCTAAATCCGATTCTTGGAAGATTTGACGGAAGCGACGGATGTACCAACTGAAAATTTCCGGCGTCCCTAGCATTCTTAAGGTAGCAAAGTCGCCGGAGCCATCATAGATAATAATATCGTATTTGCCTCCCTCCCTGTATTCCCGAATTGCATAGAGAGCAAGAGCACTATCCATTCCTGGTAAAATGCCCAATTCTTGACCGTACACATTCTTTAATGTGGGGCTTTTCAGGTATTGTGCCTCGAATTTTTTTAAATCTTCCCAGCCTTGCTCCAGCAGCGCCGTTTCCTGTAATTGTACCACAGAGAGATTGGCGGCTATTTCCTGGGGTTCCCCGTCAGGAGTCAGACCCAGCTGCAAGCCAAAGGCGGGGCTAGGGTCTCCTCCTACCAAAAGGACGCGAGACCCAAGGTTTGCGAGTTGTTTAGCGGCTGCTATGGCTACGGTTGTGCGACCGGTGCCGCCTTTGCCCAAAAATGTTAATAATTTGGCCATTTTATTTCTTCTTGCCTTCTGCCTCTCGCCTTGCAATTATGATTAAACAGCTTTTATTTCGTCTTCAAAGAACCAGGTAGCGGTGCGATCCTCGAATTGCACTACAACCCCCACACCGCTACCATCGGTCATTTTGAACTCTTTCACTGTACCGACTTGGCCCAGTTTCTTGGCGATGTCAGCAGATACCCGGTCTCGAAGACGATAAACTTTAACTTTTTGGCCGATTTCCATTCCCACTCTCAAGATAATCAGATTGATTGGACTATTCTCCAGTGTAGCTGACTATGGCTCCATCACCAACACTATAGGGCAAGCAAGCGTGTCGATAGTTTACCACCTCTTGGGTTTAAAGGCTTCATCATTGGCAATTTCTACAGTTTCCCCTGACTGTTTGATGACAAATAATCCTTGGCGGTAAGCGTAGCGATCCACACCTTCATCAATTTCTATTCCTGCTACAGCGCCGTGTATATTATAGTTTTTATAGGCGGGAAAGGCTTGTTTGAATTTGCTGAGTTTTTCCCTAAATTCATCCACATCTGTTATGGAGAGACGAGATTTTACTTCTACGGCAACTGCAACGTTGTCATCCACTGCTAGAATATCTATTTCCATTGCTACAGTAGAGCGCTTCGCTTTAATGCGAGGGTGAGTTTCTTTCACTGCGATACCTCGTGACTGAAAGAGACGCACAACACCTGGTTCAACCAAGTTTTCCACAAATTGCCCCCAGCGACTGGTAAGGTTACCCACTTCACGACTGGTGTTGGCAACAACTTTTTTCAGTTCTTCCATAGTGCGATCTGCTTTCGCTGCACGGCGATCTGCTTCCTCTTGGGAACGTTGGAAGGATTCCCGGAGAATTCTTTCTGTTTCCTCGCGTTGGCGATCGCTTTCCTGGAATATTTTGTAAAAATCCTCTATAGTAATTGAGTTAGACATGATTTTTCGCTTTTTATCAAGGGATATGGACTATGGTACCATATCTCTGGTTTTTTTTGGAGCTTCTTCCTAGATAATAGATAAAATTTGACCTTGACAAAGACAGAGATATACCTTACAATAAATATATCATTATTTGCAGCTGGGTAATCCCATCTAAATTATAACGGATTTGGATAACAAGATTTCTAAAAGTGCTCAGTAAAAATACTCAAAATTATAAGGGAGGTAAAAACCTATGCCTTTTATTGCTAAAAACAAGCAAACTGGTGATAGGGTTAATATATTAGAATACCAAAACCCTAGAGAAGAGTTCCAAAAAGGTGATTTGGTCTGTCTTTTCTGTGACGGCGAACTAATTATTGTTGCTGGATTTGTTCGGATGAAACACTTTAGGCACAGGCAAAATTCTCCCTGTAAGAGTGATTATGGGAGACATCCAGAGAGTTATGAGCATTTATTCTTTAAAAAGCTATTATCTGAAAAGTTATCACAAGAATCTAGTGAATATCTAAATGCGGAGCCAATATTAGAATATCCTATTCCTGAAGCAAAAAGAATAGCGGATATAGCTTTTCAATTTCCCAACGGTTGGTTGGTTGTTCATGAAGTGCAACTTTCATCTATAACTACAGAAGAATTACAGAAATGCGTTGTTTAGTGGCTTGGCAAAAGTGCAAATACAGCAACCAACAGACGGTGGATTATTGAGAATTTTGGAGAATGCTACACCCTCGATTGGGAAACAGTTTATAACAATAGAGAAAAAGTGTGTGAATTCTAACAGCTCATATTTTTGGAGCTTTTGGTATGAGGGAGATTGTGGAACACCATTTGATGACATTCTGCGGTCAACTTTTCTAATGAGAAAGCTATGTTTTTTATCTATATTTACATGGGGAAAACTTCCTAAAGATAAAATTATTTTATCCATAGGTTTCAATTTACCTAAAGATACCATAGCACAGCTTGTTGCTTTCTTAGATGTTGGCAGAAGGCGTAATTTGTACATTAAACATGGTAAGAAATATTCATCCTCTTTTGAGTTGCATCATGATTTTATAAACTCCGAAGAGTTTGAGCGTTATATTAGATTTATACCTTCAGAAAAGGCTGTTGCTGCTGCAAAAAAAAGAGCAAGAGCAGCTAAACAGAAGTGAGCGCTGGTGTATTTCACCAGTTCTTGGGTTGAAAGGCTTCATCATTGGCAATTTCTACAGTTTCCCCTGACTGCACAATGACAAATAAGCCTTGGCGATAAGCATAGCGAGCCACCTCTTTCGTAACTCCTATTGCTGCTACTGCTCCGTGTATCTTGTAGTTTTTATAAGCTGGAAAAGCTTCTTTGAATTTGCCTAGTTTTTCTTTAAATTCATTTACATCTGTTGTAGACAGACGAGATTTTACTTCTATTGCAACGGCAACGTTGTCATCCACAGCGAGAATATCTATTTCCATTGCTACATTCTCCCGCTCCGCTTGAATGCGAGGATGAGTTTCTTTTACAGCAATACCTCGTTCCTGAAAAATCCGCACCACTCCTGGTTCCACATAGTCTTCCACAAATTGCCCCCAGCGACTTGTCAGTTTCCCCACTTCACGACTGGTGTTGGCTACTACTTTTTTCAACTCTTGCATACTTCGCTTATTCTCTTCTGCAAGTTCTGCAAAAATACGATCTAATTCTGCTGCTCTGCGCTCTGCTTCTGCCCGGCGACGCTTGTCTTCTTCTGCCCGGCGACGCTTGTCTTCTTCTGCTCGGCGAGCGTCTTCTTCTGTCCGGCGACGCTCATCTTCTGCCCGGCGACGCTCATCTTCTGCTTGGCGACGCTCATCTTCTGCTCGGCGGCGCTCTGCTTCTTCTTGGGAACGTTGGAAAGATTCCCGGAGAATCCTTTCTGTTTCTTGGCGTTGGCGCTCGCTCTCCTGGAATATTTTGTAAAAATCCTCTATAGTAATAGACTCTGACATGTTTTTTTCGCAATAGGGATATGACCAATCTTATCATATCCCTTGTTTTTTTTGGAGAGCGTTTTATCAGAGAATTTGCTCTATTTCACCAGCTCTTGGGTTGAAAGGCTTCATCATTGGCAATTTCCACAGTTTCCCCTGACTGCACAATGACAAATAAGCCTTGGCGATAAGCATAGCGAGCCACCTCTTTCGTAACTCCTATTGCTGCTACTGCTCCGTGTATCTTGTAGTTTTTATAAGCTGGAAAAGCTTCTTTGAATTTGCCTAGTTTTTCTTTAAATTCATTTACATCTGTTGTAGACAGACGAGATTTTACTTCTATTGCAACGGCAACGTTGTCATCCACAGCGAGAATATCTATTTCCATTGCTACATTCTCCCGCTCCGCTTGAATGCGAGGATGAGTTTCTTTTACAGCAATACCTCGTTCCTGAAAAATCCGCACCACTCCTGGTTCCACATAGTCTTCCACAAATTGCCCCCAGCGACTTGTCAGTTTCCCCACTTCACGACTGGTGTTGGCTACTACTTTTTTCAGCTCTTGCATACCTCGCTTATTCTCTTCTGCAAGTTCTGCAAAAATACGATCTAATTCTGCTGCTCTGCGCTCTGCTTCTGCTCGGCGAGCTTCTTCTTCTGCTCGGCGACGCTTGTCTTCTTCTGCTCGGCGAGCTTCTTCTTCTGCCCGGCGAGCGTCTTCTTCTGCTCGGCGACGCTTGTCTTCTTCTGCAAGTTCTGCAAAACGGCGATCTATTTCTTCTGCTCGGCTAGCTGCTTCTGTCTCGCGGCGCTTATTCTCTTCTGCAAGTTCAGCAAAACGACGATCTATTTCGGCTCCACGACGCTCTGCTTCAGCAGCACGACGCTCTGCTTCCTCCTGGGAACGTTGGAAAGATTCCCGAAGAATTCTTTCTGTTTCCTGGCGTTGGCGCTCACTGGACTGGAATAGTTTGTAAAAATCCTCTATAGTAATTGAGTTCGACATAATTTTTATTTCTTCGTCTCCCTGTTTTTTTAAGCGTCTTTTATCCTAATTTTTTGGCTGGGTAATTTCATTTAAATTATAGCAATAGTAGGTTGGGTAGAGCGTGTGCGTTACCCCACACAAATCTCTTTAACTGTTACTGTTATCAAGTCTTTCAAAAAGCTGGTAACTGTCATGTACGAGGTAACTGCTATAGAGGGTGGTTTCTTGCCAAACGTGGCTACGTTGTTGGGTTTCGTTGCCTCAACCCAACCTACTAAAGTCTAAAGCCGTTTCACAACATCAAACTTAATCAAATACACCAACGTGCGGCAAACGGCAGGATAAGAGGATGGGTGCAGCTGAATACACCGAGCGGCAAGTTGGGCAACCGATAGGGACTTTTCCTCGGACAAAAGACGAATAATGGTGGGTATCACATCAGTAGGCGAACGCATGTTTCCCCCAAACCCAGTCATCTTGTACTTCCCAAGTAACCTCAGCCCTTCTTCATTACCAAGTACCCCCAATGCCAACCTATCTTCCCCCTCTAAAAACCCAGTGGGATAGTGGGCAAACCGCCGACAAGGATTATCACAAAGGGGATTGGGAACGGTGGGCGCTTGAACCCCAGAACGGGATTGTTCAAATAACCGTAAATCTGACTGATACTGCCACAGCTCTTCATAGGCTTTAATTACTACACTCCAGTCATACACCTGTCTGGCTCGGGAACGACCATTCTCACCCATTCTCTGCCGCAATTCGGGATTTGAGAATAAACGCACCAGGGCTTGGGAACAAGCCTCAATATCCACGGAGGTTATCATGGCAACATGACCAATATAGGTACTGTAATTGATCCGATCCGAACTATAAATCTCAGCTATAGGCTTTCCACAACCCAAGGGAGCCATCATGGTGGGAATCCGAAATCCATCCACTTCATCTCGCACTGACTCCTTATAGCCATTCCAATCTGTGACAATGACAGGTAATCCTGACGCCATGGCTTCAATGGGTGTCAGCCCAAAGGTTTCCTGAATGTTATCTGCCAAGGAAATGAAAATATCGCCAATGCACCAAATATCCTGCCACACCCCAGGGGCACGGCCATTTAGAAAATGAACCTGCACCGACGGACAAAACTCCCGAGCCGATTCTTTAAACTCTCGTTCCTGCCCTTCACCTTCAAACCACCCTGCCTGGATGAGATGAACTTTCTGTTCTACCTGCCCAGCTGCCCGTTCTAAAGCTTGATACATGGGCACTGGATGGGCTTTGGCATGGAAAATCAAACGGCCTACAAAAATCACCACCAAGTCACCCTCACCAATATTCAGCTTTTTCTTGAGGTTATAGCCTGCTCCTTGCCGCTGCTGATTTTGTTCAAAGGAGTCACAGTCTACTCCCAAAGGAATCACGGGTAGGTGAATTTTGGCTTCAGGCTTTGTTCCCCAACGTTGGGCTAAATATTCAGAGTAATCCTCTAACAGTCCATTTATCATCGCCTTCCCCCCTTGGGAGGTACAAATTAATGCATCCCAAGGATTCAAGGGAGAAATGAGTAAATTCCCAATCATCGCCATGGTTTCCTTACTGGCTACGGTATGGGTTATTCCACATAAACTATAGCTTGCCTCACCATAGGTGCGACGCTCCCAAGCCAGTTGAGAAAGAGCTGGATCTGGGCGATAGAGTACATCTATGTGTTGCAGAGACTGGGGGGTTTGCATGGGAATGAATTTACAAGCCTTCGGGGGAGAACTTCAAGGCTGCACTTTCTGCCTAAAATCCTGGAACTCTCTCTCATTGCTGGCATAGGCGTACAAGGTATTTCCTCGACTGTGTGTTGCCCAGGCTTTCAAAAAACCAGCAGTGGCAGAATGACGCCCTAACAAGCGTTTACCGTCTATACTATATTCACTGGCTACGTAATAAATCCCAACCTTTGGAGGTGTGGAAGCTGGCGGTTGCTGGCTAGTCATGGGTGTTATCTCAAGTTCTCTTTATTAATATAATTAAAGTATAGTATAATTTAACCGCATTTAGAAATAGGAGAAGACTAGGTCACCAGTAGGTGTTTGGGAATGGTTTTGGTTGGTGCTGCTCTTCGCAATTCCAATTGTTAATCTTATTACCATCATTGTTATTGCCCGTGGGAAGGGTAAACCCAGTTTTGTTAATTTCTGTCGAGCTATTGTGCTCTGGTTTTTAGTTGGTATCATATTGGTACTATTGTATGAGTTTATTTTCGGAAATTGAGTATTAAAAGTAACTGTGAGCATATTGTTTATGCTTGATTAAGGTAGCCTCTGGGAGAGGGCCTTGAAGATGACTCCAAGGCAATGTTTGCCCAATTTCCCAGTCTTCATGAACGTAGTAGGCTAGTTCTGGGAGTTGTCCTTTTAGTTGTTTAAAAGCCCGCTTGTAACTGCCAAGAGTGGCTCCATATTCTCTGGTTAATTCTAATAGGGGAGCAAGACGGCGATCGCCTCGAGAAATTACAGCTTGTATCACGGACCAATTATAGCTTTCTGGACGAAAATCAATTCCCTTTAGTTGCTTTTGGAACCACTGGATGCGCTTTTTACTTTCTTTCTTTACTCCCAACCATTGAAAAGGTGTATGAGCTTTAGGTACAAAAGTACTACAACCTAGAGTTAATCGTAAACCTGGGGCAGCCTTTTGCACTGCTTTTATCATATCCACTGTGGCTTCTAAGTCGGTTAATTCTTCCCCAGGAATACCCACCATACCGTAAAATTTTAGCCCCCGTAACCCTCCTCTCTTAGCATTAACTGCTGCTTGGATAATTTCCGCGTTGGTTAATTTTTTATTAATAATCTTTCTCAGCCTTTCCGAACCACTTTCCACAGCGATGGTAAGGGAGCGAGTATCCCGTTTGGCTAAGGTTTTGGCTAACTTCTCCGTCACCGTATTGGTGCGCACGGAAGCAATACTTAAACGCACTTGCTCATATTGCGGTTGGGCCATATAATCTAATAAAGCCTCAAACTGGGGATGTTGAGTAACGGATGCTCCTAATAAACCAAGGCGATCCGTTACTTGTAGTCCTTTTTCTATGGCAGGAATTAAAGAATCTGTTAAACTAGCAGTGCGGAAAGGTAAAGTTAGGTAACTAGCTAAACAGAAGCGACACATTTCTGGGCAACTCCGCACTACTTCTACCATGTAAATGTTTTCCCACGCAGCTTTTGGTGTAACTACTGTGGAGGTAGAAAGGGTGTTACCTCCATAGGTTTGCTTTTGAACTTTTGCAGGAATATCCTGAGCTATGGGTTGGATAGACTGGATGGCTCCATCTATACTCTGATAAGATACAGTGTAGAGACTGGGAATGTAAATACCAGGAATGTGAGCGAGATGACGTAGTTGAGTGGAGCGCTCTTCATGGCGCACTTCCTTATAAGCATTGATGAAATTATCCAGCAAGTTTTCACCGTCTCCCAGTAAAATAACATCAAAGAAAGGAGCAAAAGGTTCCGGGTTGGCTGTTAAAACGGAACCACCACCGAAGACTAAGGGATGGTTTTCGTTTCGTTTACTGCTGTGGAAGGGAATATCTAGAGACTCTAGGAGGTTGAGAATATTGATATAATCTAATTCCCAGGAGAGAGAGAAACCGAGGATTTCCGGGTAGGGGGGTAAAGGTTCCCTTATATCGGTAAAGAGACGACTCACTTGAATATCAGAACGCATAGCTAAGGTTCCCCACACAATCTGATAGCCTAAACTGGTAATACCCACACTATATTCGTTGGGAAATGCGAAAATAGTCGGTATAGCATCGGATTTGGGGATAGAAGGGGTAAAAAGGAGGCCCTCGGAATCAAATACTGTCTTCATTTTATCTTATCGCGCAAAGGCGCAAAGGCGCAAAGGGGGAGTAGGAATTAAATCTTATCACACAATTGGAGGAATTGTCCCAAAGTGGGTAATTGTCCTGGTTTGTCTCGGAGCCGTTGCCGTAATTGCTCTAAATACTCCTCCTTTAATACGTCTCCAGGATTTCTTTTAGTATAGCTTATCCTTCTCGCACGGAATATTGCTTTCAGATAAGCTTGATGAAACTTAGCATGAGTGGCAAAACCCTTATACTTACCCATGTTTTCTGGATCTTTGTCGGCAACATCGTAATAACGAGTATAATCTAATAAGGGTTGAGTTTGAGGATGGCGCAAGAAAACTTTGCGATTGCCTAAAAACCAAGTCTCAATACACCTATTTTGGACTATTATAACCAATTCTGTGTTCCCTAGCTCTAATTTTTTCTCACGGATACATTTATGAATCTCATCTTGGCGCTTGGAAACGGTGTCTTCGTCGGCGTCTAAACAAAGTACCAAGTAATTATACTTGCCATTATTCCTGATGTCCTCAATTGCCTTGGGAAAAATTTTATCGATAATGCAAGGATATCCTTGAGCGCTAATGAGAAAGTAGTTATTTCGTTCCACTTCATCGTAACTCTTGACTCTTGTGAGGGTTGGGAGAAGATGACTTAGCCAAGCGGGATACACTTTTGCTTCGGTTTTTCCTTCCACGAGAAAGTATAGATTCATTCTACCGCAATACCTTCACTAAAGTTTTCGTTATTAATTAGTTGGATAAAAGCTTCGTGTTTGGATTTACCCAACTTCAAGTCTTGCGCGTCTTTAACTGTGACGACTCCCCCTTTGCGAGTCACTATTTTCCAGTGTGAGCTGGGAATGTTGTTGATAATATAAGGGTGATGACTGGTAATGATGAATTGAAAGTCCCGCTCCTCTCCTAGGAAGTCTTCGGCGATAATATCAATACAGTTTACTCCCAAGCTGTTTTCAAATTCATCGATAATCATCACACTACCGGAGGGCGATAGATATAATTCACAGATAAAGTTCAGTGTTTTGCGCATCCCAGATGAAAGATTCCGTTCACGTATCCAATGCTCCACTCCTTTTTCTTTGATTAAAAGAGTAACAAAACTTTTATTTGGCTCAATAAGTACAGAGTCTAGCTTAATATCCTCTACCTGAATGAATATATCACTAAACCAGCTTTTGAGAGTGTCAAATTCTTTGGTAAAATTTTGATTTAAAAATTCTAGCTTCATTAACAAAGGCCAAGGCTGCTTTTTTAGTTCCACAAAATTAGAGGGGTGCTGTAAGGTCAAAAAATCATCATAATCTTTGTTTTCATTTGAATTAGAAGAATCATGATACTTGTACACAGGAATATCAAATAAATTTTTTGTGTCACTAAAAATAATCTTTCGCCACTCTTGTTGTATAGCAGCTATATCATCTTCGAGACTAAAAATTTCTACTAGACTCTGGTAAGGAGATAGCTTGGGAGTTATATTACCTTTGAAACGAATTTCATCTTGATTCCTTTCTACAATAACTTTCCCACCAATTTCTAAAACTTCACGACTAATCTTGTATCCATAATCCTCTTCTTGTTGCCAGTCAAGAAATTGACTAACTTTTTGGGTTTCAAACTCTCCTTGCCAGCGATATTTAGTCCCATCATCTCTGGCAAAAGTAATATCCCATTTTACTCCATTGAGAGATTCACCCAGTGTGATTTGGCGTAAATTATAAATTGATTCAATAATTTTCGTTTTTCCAACACCAGACACCCCCACCAATAGATTAAACTTGTGGAAGGTAATGGGTCCAAAACCCCAGTTGATACTTTTATCCCAATATTCTAGTCGTTCAATTTTCATGAGCGAACCTCCGTAGTTCTATAAAATCACTATAACAGGATGAGATGACAATGTCAAGGGAAATTATCAAAAAAATCTTAAATTAATTTAAAATTGTCCAAATCTTCTGGTAATCTCAAGGCGCGCGCCCCTACAAAACACAGACTGGGATTGCGGTTCCACCCAATTCAATCTGTCAGTCAAACTTCCGGGAAGCTATTATTTTAGCCGAAGAACTCACCTGCTGCTGTAAGTTATTAGATAAGCAAGAAACATAGCAGCAATCAATGTTGGGGAAAGTGCCTCAACCCAACCTACGGCTCTCTTCCTCACCTCTCTGCGCCTCTGCGCCTCTGCGTGAAACCCATACAATAACTATTAATGCCCATGACTAACTCTCCTTCCCTACTGCCGATTTCTTGTAACTCTGCTATTATAGACTTAACTGTTTCAGCATCTTTCTCCCGAAAAGCAGTGACAAAGGTGCGAGTTGCTTGAGCGTGATCGCGATAGAATTGAACAAAACCAGAGCGATACTCTTGCAATTGTTCATCCTTTATTTTCAGTTGCTCCATTTCTAGGGCAACTGCCTCAAAAGTATCTGCTACCCCCAGCACCTTTTCCTCATCTTTCGTTTTACTGTTCTTTTTACCTTCTTCAGACATTTTATTAGCCAGAGCCATAATTTGCTCACACTGGTATACTTTAGAAGGAGCACAACTGACTAACGTAAGACTTAGAGTAAAGCTCAGGGAAGCAAGAACAGCTGTTTTCGGGGGGAATAGTTTCATTGGTTAATGGCAAACAAGACTTCATGAGTGAGATTATCATTATTGGTGGCGGTATAGTGGGTTTGGCGATCGCCCTAGAGCTAAAATTCCGTGGTGCTTCCGTGACGGTGCTCAGTCGGGACTTTCAAGAAGCAGCAGGTCACGCGGCAGCAGGGATGCTTGCTCCACAAGCGGAAGCTATTCCGGACGGCCCCATGTTGGACTTGTGTCTTCAATCCCGTCAATTATACCCTGAATGGATCGATAAACTGGAACTGCTCACAGGGGTAGAGACGGGTTATTGGCCCTGCGGTATTCTCGCACCCCAATATGAAGCTCCCCCTTCTCCCAAAACCGACTCCACAGCCATGTGGTTAGATAAAGCAGCAATTCAATGCCATCAACCAGGACTAAGTAAAGATGTAATTGGTGGTTGGTGGTACCCGGAAGATGGTCAAGTGGACAACCGCGCCCTCTTAAAATCCTTGGTATCAGCAGCCCGCGCTCTGGGAGTAAACTTAAAGGAAGGGGTTGCAGTAGAATCAATTCAAGTACAAAAGGGGAAAGTTACCTGCCTCAGAACAGCCCAAGGGAAATTCCAGGGTGATAAATATGTTCTCGCTACTGGTTCTTGGTGCAATCAGTTATTACCCTTACCAGTGCGTCCGGTGAAAGGACAAATGCTCTCCCTGGGTATGCCAAACTCCAACCATGAACCTTTACCCTTGACAAGAGTTATCTTTGGTCCCCAAACTTATCTGGTACCGAGAAGGGACGGTCGTTTAATTGTGGGTGCGACGACTGAAGAAGTGGGTTGGACCCCCTATAATACTCCTTCCGGGATAAATAATTTGTTGCAACGGGCCATTAACCTCTACCCTGCACTAGGAAACTGGAAAATAGAGGAGTTTTGGTGGGGTTTTCGCCCCGGCACCCCCGATGAATTACCTATTCTGGGCACTAGTCCTTGGGAGAATTTAATCCTGGCAACGGGACATTATCGCAATGGTATCCTGCTGGCTCCTATAACTGCTGCTTTATTGACAGATTTAATTCTCCAGAACAAGGAGAACCCTCTGTTGGCTCATTTTCGTTACCATCGCTTCACTACCAGTCTTCCATTCCAACCTTTAAACATGCTCACCCCTACGAACAATTCTTCTCTAGTTCCCACAGAACAGCAAGATGAATTAATTATTGCTGGACGCACTTTTTCCTCCCGTTTAATGACAGGAACTGGGAAATATAGCAATATAGAACAAATGCAGCAGAGTATTGCCGCTAGTGGCAGTACTATTGTCACTGTAGCAGTGCGACGAGTGCAAACCAAAGCACCGGGACATGTGGGATTGGCTGAAGCTTTGGATTGGAGTAAAATCTGGATGTTACCCAACACTGCGGGGTGCAAGACTGCTGAAGAAGCAGTGCGAGTGGCTCGTTTGGGACGGGAAATGGCTAAATTATTGGGACAGGAAGAGAATAATTTTGTCAAGTTAGAAGTGATTCCCGACAGTAAGTATTTATTACCAGACCCCATAGGTACTTTAGAAGCAGCGGAACAGTTGGTGCAAGAGGGGTTTGCTGTCTTACCCTATATGAATGCGGATCCTTTGTTAGCAAAGCGGTTAGAAGAGGTAGGATGTGTTACGGTGATGCCCTTAGGTTCTCCCATTGGTTCCGGGCAAGGAATCCAAAACGAGAGCAATATTAAAATTATTATTGAAGAAGCCCATGTACCTGTTGTTATTGATGCAGGGATTGGTACTCCCAGCGAAGCAACTTATGGTATGGAAATAGGGGCCGATGCCTTGTTGATAAATAGCGCCATCGCCCTGGCTCAGAACCCAGTAGCTATGGGGCGTGCCATGGGTATGGCGACCACAGCAGGGCGATTGGCTTATCTGGCGGGACGCATACCTATAAAAAGTTATGCAAGCGCCAGTTCTCCCCTCACAGGAACAATAACATAATAAATTCTCTCTTATCTCCCTCTGCGCCCTCTGCGCCTCTGCGGTTTAATCATACCGTAGGTTAACAGCTAACGCCAACCTATGAAAAAGAAAGCCTTAGCATAGGATAACATTTATCTAAATTGCACTCGCTTTTTTGTTAATAGGGTTCTGGATTTACCATATCCCCGTTTGTCATCCCCAATAGCGCTATCAAACTCCCCCGTAACAACAACTTCAGGATAAATTCCATAAGACATCAAATTCGTCAATTCCACTCTTGCCATTAGATCATCAATTGGTTGGTAGATGGGATATGCTTTACGCAATAATTTTTCTGCTCCACGACGCTTAAGAAGATAAGCACATGTTCGATTTGCTATGGAACCCAAGATTGCTATTTTATGTATATCATAAACAAATCCTCCCCTGGGTATTAGGTGGGCATCGGTACGAAAATTTATCAATTCGTAATCCTTGGGGAACTTGTGTCGATTTTTCATTACCCCTAAGAAAGCACTACCAATATTAATATCGTCTTCAAAAATGAGCACCTCTTCATGCTGCTCTTCAACTATGCGCTTCCACATATTGATATGGGATAGATAGCAGCCGCCGATCTCGTTGTTAATGAGCCCTCTCCCCCAAACTCTTTTGGCGTCTTTTTCAGAATATAGCTTTAACTGCTGGGCTGTGAGGGCTGATCCATCAACTGCGGGGATAATCTCGTGGGCAATGCCTAATTTGGACAGTTGTTCCTCCATAAACTGGCGCCGCTCTTTATATCTCTCTAGGTTTAGTACCCATACGGGTATATCTATTTGATTCATTTATGTTACAGTCATTAGCTATCTTCTTAAGAATCTACAACAATACCGATTATAGGATAGCCGTAAGTTGGGCAAATAAAGCAGCAAAGTCGGTATTAACCACCCCTGTATTATCCTCTTGAGGTAAGCAAATCACATCAAACACCTTATTTTTGGCCTGTGGATGGATTAAAGCCTGTACTACCAATTCTGCTAAATCTCCTCTAGGGATTGTGCAGGATTCTCTAGATTTTAGCAGTCGATCCTCTTTATTCACCACAAATTGTCTCATCCCTTCGGGTTCATCCACCAATCCCCCAGGGTGAATGATGGTATAATCAATGCCAGAATCCATTAAATATTGTTCCCCTTTCCTCTTCCAAATCAAAATATTACCATTCCCAAGTCGGTTGAGGGGATGATTTTCATCAGTACCTCCCATGGAACCCACTAAAACAATCTGCTCCACCCCCGCTTCTTTAGCAGCATCGATTTGATTCTTTTGACCGTGGTAATCCACCTCTTCCGGTGTACCCCCTGGTTCAAAATCGAATTCCGGTGGGTTTCCTGGGGTAGGAGTGCCTTTCATTCTGGGCACTGCACTGGTGAGAATGATTAATGCTCCACATCCTTTCATTGCTTGTTTCAGGGTGGGTTTATCCAAAATATCCCCAAAGACAAATCCTGAACTGGATCCAAATATTTCTTGAGCTTTAGATTGGGAACGAGCAAAACCAATGGGAGCAAATTCAGCGGTGCGTTGGCGAAGTTTCTTCAAAACGAGGGATCCGGTTCTACCGGTTGCACCAGTTAAAAGTACTTTTTTGATAGACATGATGACTTTTTTTCTTTGAATGTACCTAGTTTAATAAGCAATAATTGACACTCATTCTCTCTTATCTTCCTCTGCGCCCTCTGCGCCTCTGCGGTTTATTATACAAATTCTTCTAATAACCAGGCGCTAACTCTACCGTGATTGGTTTGTCGGCTGCGTCTGAGAGCTTCTTCTAAGACGGCAATTTCCAAATCTGGTAAAACTGCTGATTGTTTAATCCTTCGACTTCCTTCTTTTTCCACTGTAAAAGCAATGATTTGCACATTTTTGACATCCACAATCCAATATTCTGTAACATCTAACTCTTCATAAAGAAGCCGTTTTTCTCCCAAATCATCCCCAAGGGAAGTATTGGCAACTTCTATAACTAAGGTTGGGGGAGGATAGGTATTTAGTTCAATGATGCTGGTTCCATAGGGAACGGCATTAGCTGTTTGTCCGATATAAAAAGATAGATCCGGTTGGACACTTTTCCAGCCTGTTTTATGGTAAGTACAGTTATTTTTACCATTTAATTCAATGCTTTTAAATGCTGCGTAAAGATAAATGGCATGATTAATAAGAGCATGATCGCAGGCGTGGTCGTGTCCAAGAGGTGACATTTCAATTCTGAGTCTTCCGTTGTTGTAGTAGAATTTAGCTTTTGTGTAATCAGGATTTTCTGTCTCTTGGAGATATTCGTCCCAAGTCGCCTTTATCCAAGTATCCGGGGGAATTTTGGTTGTAATTGTACTCATAATTGCTTCGGTAATGTTGTGTATTGTTTTAGTGAACAATAAAGGTTGTCAAAATTGCCCACCCCACGGAACTCTCTTATCTTCCTCTGCGCCCTCTGCGCCTCTGCGGTTTATCATACTACGAACCCCGAATCCCGATGATAGTACGATGACGAGGATCGCTCGCCATAGTTATTTTACACTCAAAACCCACTTCTTTCAAAGCAGCTTCTACGTCAAAGGTGTAGTAGTCATCGCTCCAGGGTTCCGTGCTTTTCATGAGGACAAAAAGTGCTGGGGGCAGATTTTGAATTACTGGGGAAAGGGGGTTATTATCCACTATGGCGATACAACCCCCAGGACGGAGAAGACGATGTGCTTCTTGAAAGATGGCTTTTGTGGCTTTCCGGGGAAGTTCGTGGAGGACAAACTGGAGGGTGACTAAGTCAAAGGAGTCGTCCGGGAATTCCGTCTCTTCTCCTTTCCCATGTACCCACCCTGCTATTTCTTTTCCCTCATCTCTAAGTTTCGCCACTGCTAACATATAGGGGGATAAGTCTAAACCTACAGTGCGTACAGGGTTGTGTTTTTGCTTATAATAGTGGTGCAGGGCGAAAGTAGATATGCCCACGGAGCAGCCAATATCTAGGATATCCTCCACCTTATCGGGACCATATTCCCCTAGGACTTGGTGGAAGCTGCCCCGCAGTCGTTGTTGTGCTTCCTCCCAGGTGAGATTTTCTTTGGGCCAAATTCTCAAAGCTATAGCCTGGGTAGCAGATTCTGCTTCAAAAGCGGGTTTCCAGGAAAGATTTCCTTTTTCGTAACCATGGAAAGGCACATTGTAGTATGATGGATAGGTTAGGTTAGGGTTTTTAACCTCAGTCAGTAGTTCCTTAACTTGGGAAGACTCCAATTTTTGAACATTTTGCCGCCAGTCAACTCCGTTTTGGCTGGCGGTTTTTATTATTACCTGTCTTGCTTGGTGTTTCATCACCTTATACAGGGGTTTGGTTTGAATTAAAAGATTCACGAATCGGGAGAGTAAGTCGCCTCCTGTCCAAGATGGTTTAACCTTGTTGATATTAAGCATTAATAAATTTATTATTAAAAAATTGAAAGACGGGTTGGTGGGCAATGCCCACCCTACGCCCCTACCTCATGGTGACAAATTCTTCTGCTGAGGTAGGATGAATACCTACTGTAGCATCGAAGTCTGCTTTTTTCCCTCCCATTTTCAGCACGATAGCTACTCCTTGAATGATTTCTGCTGCGTGTTCCCCTACCATATGAGCACCCAGTACTTTATCTGTCTTGCTATCTACAATTAACTTCATCATGGTTTTTTCATCTCTACCCGTAAGGGTGTGATACAGGGGGCGAAATTGAGATTTATACACTTTAACTTCCCCATATTGGTTCCGAGCCTCGGCTTCTGTCAACCCTACTGTGGCTCCTTCTGGGGTGGTAAAGATGGCGGAGGGAATGTTATCATAAACCATAGTACGGGATTTCCCCCCAAATTGGGTATCTGCTAAAGCACGACCTTCGTTAATGGCTACGGGAGTAAGATTGATTCTGTCTGTACAATCCCCTACGGCAAAGATATGCTCTTGATTGGTGCGACTGTATTTATCTACCACAATAGCCCCATTTTGCACCAAAACTCCCCCATTTTCTAAAGCTAAACCTTCTAGGTTGGGGATTCTACCCGTAGCTGCTAAACTAACTGTATCCGTTGCTACTATTTGGGAGCCTGTTTTTACCTCTAAACCTCCTCTTGACTGGGTAATCTCTAAGGAGGTAATATTGGTGAGGATGCGGATACCGTGGTTTTCCATGGCTGTTTGAATTTCCGTGCGCAGATCCTCATCAAAACCGCGCAAAATCTTGTCTGAGCGAATCATGAGGGTGACTTCTGTGCCCAAACCCTGCATAATACAGGCGAATTCTACGCCAATATATCCTCCTCCCAAAATTACCATCTTTTTGGGTTGAAAGGGAAGTCGGAAAATATCGTCGGAAACGATTGCTTGTTCTATCCCCGGGATATTATCCGGTTTCACAGGACGTCCCCCCACAGCAATTAGGATTTTCGCCGCTGTGATTTTTCTCTCTCCAACAGCTATAGTATGAGGGTCTATAAATTTGCCATATCCAAGGATGATTTCAACCCCGGATTTCTTTAACATGGTCTCATAAATACCGTTCAGCCGTTCTACTTCCTGATTAACCGCTAACATCATTTTTAACCAGTCTAGCTTACTGGACACGGGAGACCAACCATAGCCCGCTGCTTCTGTAAATTGCCCAGGAAACCGGGAAGCATAGACCATGAGTTTTTTGGGAATACAGCCCCGATTGACACAAGTGCCTCCTAAACGTCCTGATTCCGCTATTCCTGCTTTAGCACCGTAGCTTGCAGCCCTTCTAGCGGTAGCAATACCCCCAGATCCCCCACCAATGACAAACAAATCGAAATCATAGCTCATAATTAGTTCCTACTTACCATCATAGTCATGATAGCATGATGGTATCGCGCAAAGTCGCAAAGACGCAAAGGGAAAATATGTTCAGACAACCCATCGCTGTTTTCTTATTTCTGGGATTACAACTTCATTTTCTCTCACCCACTAGAGCTGAGGTGCCCCAGTGTGAGGCTGATATGGGGGTAAAAATTGAAAAAATTCTCCAGGAAAGGGGGTTGGATCGCTCCCCCTGGGGTATTTTAGTCCAAAATCTAGATTCTGAGGAGATTCTCTACTCTAGGTTAGCTAAACAATACTTCCTCCCAGCTTCTAATGCTAAAATTCTCACTACTGCTGCTGCTTTATTGAAGTTTGGTTCCCATTTTCAAGTTATTACCCCGGTTTATGCTACTGGGAATGTACCTCATTTAACTTCTCTGAGAATAGTAGGGAGGGGGGATCCCAGTTTGAATACTGCTAAATTACAGGATTTAGCTGAAGAATTGCGAGAAATGGGAGTTACAAGGATTGATGAGTTGATTGTAGAGGATAGTTATTTTCCCGATGGGGGAATTAATGCTACTTGGGAGTGGGAAGATGTGTATAGTTATTGGGGAACAACTGTTACTAGTTTGAATTTGAATGAAAATGCTGTCACTCTCACTCTCTTACCGGGATATTTGGGAGAGCCGGTTAGGTTACAGTGGGGGGATATTCTTGCTGGAAAACAGTGGGAAGTTGAAAATAACACTGTGACAGATCAGGAAGGTACTCCCTATGGGATACGGATAGATACTCGTTTGGGAGAGAATGTTTTGCGTATTACGGGGGAGTTAGGAATAGATCTGGAACAGGATATTTGGGGTTTGGCAGTGCCGGATCCTGCTGGTTATTTTTTGGACACTTTCCGTTTTTTGTTGTCAGAAATAGGAATTGAAGTTGGATCTGGGGTTGTTGTTCATGATACAGGGGAAATTGACTATGGGGTACCTTTTAGGTCAATTACTTCTCCTCCCCTATCTTTATTGTTACAGAAGACTAATGCTGAAAGCAACAATTTATATGCGGAAACTTTGTTTCAACTTTTGGGAGGGGAAGAAGGAGTAGAGGAGGTTCTCACTATTTTGGGAGTTGAGTCTCATAGTTATTCTTTAGTTGATGGTTCCGGGTTATCTCGTCATAATTTGGTTACCCCAGAAGCCATTGTGGCTACTTTGAGGTTAATGGCGAAAACTACCCAAGGGCATGTTTTTAGGAAATCTTTAGCAGTGGCTGGAGTGAGTGGCACTTTGAAAAATAGATTTATGGATAAAAAAATTAGTATGCAGGCTAAGACGGGTACATTGACGGGAGTCTCTGCTCTTTCGGGCTATTTGACTATCCCATCCGGGGAAACTTTGGTGTTTAGTATTATGGTTAATCATTCTCCCTCCTCTGTTAGGGATTTAAGAAGGGCGATCGATGATATTGTTTTGCTCTTCTCTCGTTTTGATTCTTGTTTACAGTAGCATTAATATGCTATTGCTTTATCATAGTTAATAACTCATTAAGTAGACGTTTGACCAAGTCTGGATTAATTTCTATAGCCTTCTTTGAGCTCTCTATTGCATCAGCGCGCCGTCCCACACTATAAGGGATAACGCCTCTATTATACAGGGCTCGATAGTAGTCTGGTTCGATAGCGATCGCCTTTTCTAAGCTCTCTATTGCATCAGTGTACCGTCCGAGATTTTCTAGCACTACACCTCTATTATACAAAGCTTGATGGTAGTCTGGTTTGATAGCGATGGCGTTATTATAACTGGAAAGTGCTTCCTGGTATCGTCCGAGATCATCTAGGACAAAATTTCGATGAAACCAAGCTTCATAGTAGTCTGGTTCCTGAGCGATCCCCTTATCGTAGCTATCAAGTGCTTCTTCGTACCGTCCCAGATTAGAGAGCACGTCACCTCTATTATACCAAGCCTCAGGGTCCTCTGGTAGTTCCAGAGCCATAGCCTGATTATAGCTCTAAATTGCTTCTTCGTACCGTTCGAGATGATAGAAGAGAAAACCTTTACCCAACCAAGCTAAATGGTAGTCTGGTTTTAGAGCGATCGCCTTGGAGACGTTCCCAAGTGCTTCCTGGTACTGTCCCAGATTATATAAAACAAAACCTCTATTATACCAAGCTTCATGGTCCTCTGGCTTGAGAGCGATTCCTTTGTCAAAACTATCTATTACTTTCTGGTAACCTTGAAGTGAAGCATTAGGTTTTGTGAGATCCATTTGTGTGTTAATCTGGATGGTAGCAATAAAATTCCTCAGTTTGTGAATTGCTGATGACTGACACGCAGAAAACGCAATAGCAAGAAGGAAAAAAAGCCACGGGAACCACTGCTTGCTGTAGTTTCCAGACTTTTGTTCCCCTCTGCCAATAGGGAAAGGCCCATTTTGAGGTTCGCGCAAAGGTTAGATGAGTTTTTGCATAATTATTAAAAATTTATTTATATTATGAATTTAGATTATCAACTCAAAATACTCAAGTCCGACGCTCCCAAGTACGGAGTTCCTGAACTAGTGATGTCCCAAGCAGTTAACCCTATCTTAAAAGAGTATGGGTTAAAATTGCGACATCCAGAATATCACGTTCTCCAAACCCAGGAAGGAAATTGGGTTGTAAATACCCTGAGCAAACGCACCCAACCTGAGTTACAGAAAAAAGTGATTTACGCTTTTGCCAATATACAGGATGCTCTCTCTTTTAGCAAAACTTCAGAAAATGAAGCAACTCCCATACCCATGTTCGTTACTCATATTTTATTTCAACTGTTTGCCACCCAGCAAGTAGATAGCATTATCTTTATGATTACCCCAGATAATGTAGACCAAGGGGCGGAAATTAGTCGTCTAGATTTGCAAAATGCCATTAGAAGTAAGTTAGAAGAATTCGCCCAGAAAAATAGAGTTCAAAATACCAATATAGCTTAACGAACAACAGATATTCGTAAAACTAAGGAATACTGGAACGATTATAGGAGTTAAGAGAGTGCCCAAAAGTGTAAATTACCATCCTTTTCTCATTTTCCATCTTCAAGATAGGTTCTCTGCTGCTCTTTACCTGGAGACTCATTTGCCGTTTAGCGATTGCCCCACAGGCAGGCTCAAAAAAGAAGAATTAACGACGAAGAAGACCAGGTAAAACCCCTCTTTCCACAGCGTCCCGGTAGGGTTCCACTTTTTCGTTATAGTCGATGGGGAGGACGGTCACCACATTTTCATGGGGGCGAGGAATAATGACCCAAGATTCCAAGGTAGCCCCCTCAGTTCCTTTCACCGCTTCAATCCCGGCGTCCATAGCAGTTTTAACTTCCGAAACATCCCCGCGAATGTTGATGTTAAAACGAGCGCTTCCCACTCTAATGTAACCCACTAGGGTAACTCGACCCGCTTTTACCATGGCATCTGCTGCTGCTAATATACCTGGGAAGCCTTTTGTTTCAATGGATCCAACTGCTGACTGAGCTGGCATAAATTATCTCCTCAACCTTAACCACCATAGATTATAAAGCAATATTCCCCAAAAAGGCGAGTATTTGTCAGACGCGAAATTCTTCCACCTGGTCAGAATAAGCTATGGGTAAAACAGCCACAATATTTTCTGGTGGGTTGGGGACGGTATAATGAGTCTGAACCTTTCCACCGTAAGTATTTTCCGCCGCTTCCCTACCTGCTGCCATGGCTTGTTTTACCTCTGAGACAGTCCCCCGAATAGCCACGAAGAAATCACCTTTTTCCGCTTTATCAAAAGATACCAGAGTAACCCTCCCCCCTTTAACCATGGCGTCTGCTGCGGCTAATACTGCTGGAAAACCCAAGGTCTGGATAACACCAACTGCTTCGGGCATGTCCAATCTCCTCTATTAATTATAATTATAGCAAACTATCATGAAATGGTGGAAAAATATTAAAAATAATCCTCTAGCCCGTGTAGGGGCAACATTACTGCTCATTTTCTATATTGCAGTCATGGGAGCGGATTTTTTTGCTCCCTACAATGCTTATTCTGCCCAAACCGATGGTTCTCTCCTGCCACCAACCCCTATTTATTGGCGCAACCACGGGAAGTGGATCGGACCCCATGTTTATCCTACCACTCAAGGACCGACTAATTTAGACACCGGAGAACGGGAATTAAAGGAAGACAGGGAAAAACCTTGTGCTTTAGGTTTGTTTGTGAAAGGGGACCAATATAAATTCTTAGGACTTACCCTAAACCGTCACCTTTTCGGTGCTACCGGGACCGGGAGAATTAACCTCTTGGGTACAGACGAACAAGGTCGAGACCAGTTTAGCCGTCTCCTCCATGGGGGTAGAATTAGCCTATTTATAGGTTTAGTAGGGATTTCCGTTTCTTTTCCCCTGGGAATGATTGTGGGAGGGATTTCTGGCTATTTTGGGGGTTGGCTAGATGTTATTTTAATGCGTTTAGTAGAAGTCTTAATGACCATTCCCGGCATCTATCTTTTAGTAGCCCTCGCTGCCGTTTTACCTCCCTCTCTCACCAGTGCCCAGCGGTTTTTGCTCATCGTTCTCATTACCTCCTTTATAAGTTGGTCAGGACTTGCCCGGGTAATTCGAGGCCAAGTATTGTCCCTAAAGGAGCAAGAATTCGTCCAAGCAGCTCGTGCCATGGGAGGAAAACCTCTCTATATTATTATACGTCATGTGCTGCCCCAAACTGCCAGTTATATTATCATCTCAGCCACCTTAGCCGTACCCGGATTTATTGTAGCCGAGTCAGTATTAAGTTTAATTGGTTTAGGAATTCAACAACCAGATCCCAGTTGGGGCAATTTACTTTCCCTCGCCACCAATGCTTCCATTATGGTACTCCAACCCTGGTTAATATGGCCCCCAGCCATCCTAATTATTCTCACAGTGTTATCCTTTAATCTCCTAGGAGATGGTTTACGAGACGCCCTAGATCCTCGCAGTACCTCCTAAACTCCCTCCTCTGCGCTCTCTGCGAGTCTTTCGAGCGGCTACTCTGCGTCTCTGCGCGAAACCTTACCAACGTAACAACATGACACCAACTCAAATTTGGGGTTCCTTACTCATCTTTTCCCTTTGTCCCCTGTTGGGAGGACTTCCTCTCATTAATTGGTTAACCGACGGTTTAACAGGAAAAGATTTGAAGAAGTTAGGTACGGGGAACATCTCCGTATCAGCTGCATTTTACCACGGTGGCACCTTAATAGGTATACTAGCAGTCTTATCGGAAGCAGCAAAAGGTATAGGAGCCGTTTTCCTCGCTCGTGCATTCTTTCCAGGAGGCTCCCTTTGGGAGTTGCTTGCCCTTATTGCTTTAGTCATGGGACGTTATTGGATGGGAAAAGGAGCAGGCACCACTAATGTTGTCTGGGGTATTGTAGTCCACGATCCCATTGCTGCGGGGTTGGTTTTCCTCATTGGCGGTGTTAGCTTCACTATTTTTCGCCATCGTCGTTCGGGACGGTTAATCATCTTAATCCTGCTCTCATTAATTTTAGCATTGCGCCATCCCCAAGAAACAGATTATATTGTAGTCGCCATAGTTCTATCTAGTTTAATAGGTTGGATCTACCAAAAAATACCCGATGACTTAGATATGCCCCCAAAAGCAAAATCAGACCAGATATTTCGGTTTTTTCGGGGAGATCAAGGCATTCTCTCTCTTTGTGAGGAACTAGATAGTGCTCAAGTAGGGAATAAAGCAGCTAACTTGTCCCAACTGAAACGTCTGGGTTATCCGGTTCCAGAGGGCTGGGTATTGTGCCCAGGAGATGATTTTCAGCCCTTGATTCAATTTCTAGAACCTTCTGGAACCCAACCCCTAGCAGTCAGATCCTCAGCTTTAGGAGAAGACTCTCAATTTGCTTCTGCTGCTGGACAATACCTGACTGTTTTAAATATTACCACATCGGAACAACTAGAACAAGCCATTATGGATTGTTTAGCCTCCTATAATAATAGTACTGCTGTTCGCTATCGTCGAGATAAACAGCACCCTGAAAAGGGAACTCACAAAATGGCAGTTTTAATTCAAAAGCAAGTCCCTGGGATGTTTTCCGGGGTTGCTTTTAGTCGAGATCCCATCAATCAATTGCATAGTGCAGTAGTGATTGAAGCTTTACCAGGAGAGGGGATACAAGTAGTTTCTGGAAGGGTTACTCCCCAAGAGTATCGGGTTTATTTGCACCCAGAACCAAAAGTAGAAGGTGAGGGGGATATGCCAGCACCATTACTGAAAGAAATAGCATTGGTGAGTCGAGAAATTGAACAGCTTTACCACGGTATGCCACAAGATATAGAATGGACTTACGACGGAGAACAGTTGTGGTTGTTGCAAACTAGACCTATTACTACCTTACAACCCATTTGGACCCGAAAAATAGCTGCTGAGGTGATTCCGGGATTAATTCATCCTCTAACTTGGTCCATTAATCGTCCCCTCACCTGCGGAGTTTGGGGAGATATTTTTACCCTTGTGTTGGGAAAACGGGCTCAAGGGTTAGATTTTTCTCAGACTGCTACTCTTCATTATCATCGGGCTTATTTTAATGCTACCTTACTGGGAAATATTTTCCGACGGATGGGTTTACCTCCAGAAAGTTTAGACTTTCTCACCCGAGGTGCTAAGTTTAGCAAACCTCCCCTCAAGTCTACCTTGAGAAATATCCCCGGTTTATTGCGGTTGTTGGGGAGAGAATTGAGTTTGGAACAGGACTTTATTCGGGATAATAAGGCTCATTTTACTCCTATGTTACAGGAACTTGAAGCTATACCCCTCACAGAATTATCCCGACAGGAGTTATTAGTGAGGGTAGAAAAAATTTTAACAGTGCTGAGAAAAGCCACTTATTATAGTATTCTCGCCCCTTTAAGTTTAGCACTCAGACAGGGAATTTTCCAAGTTCCCGATGCAGAATTAGATTATAGCAAGACACCGGAAGTAAAATCTTTGCGTACACTTGCTCATCTTGCTAAAGATACCCGCCATCTCCTTTCCAAGGAACAGTTACAGTTTACCGACTCTAGTTCTCTCTTTGCTCAAATTGCAGAAATGACCGATGGAGATAGTATTTTAGCCCAGTTTGCATCCTGGTTACAAGAGTACGGTTATCTGAGTGAAGCAGCTACAGATATTGCGGTTCCCCGTTGGCAGGATGACCCCACAGTTGTGAGAGAATTATTTGCTCAATATATCTTACAACCCAAAGCAGAACCACAACAAGTCCGAAGTAACAGTAGGTTCAGAAAGCTGGTTCAGAGACGTCTTGATTTGAAAGGGAGGGTAACGGAGGTTTACTCTCAATTATTGGCTCATCTTCGCTGGACTTTTGTAGCTTTGGAGGGTATAATAGGCTTAGAAGGAGATATATTTTTGTTGCAGTTAGAGGAAATTCGGGATTTAATTAACGGTTCTGAGTTGTCAATGACAAAAATACTGCAACAAAGAAGATTACAACGCTCAGAAAGCAGGAAAATAACTAGTGTACCAACTATAATCTATGGAAATGCTCCTGCTGAAGTTTTCCTCCCCACAACCACACCTTTATCTCCTTCTAAACGGTTACAAGGTATTGGTGCAAGTCCCGGGGTAGTGGAGGGAAAGGTGAAGATATTGCTCAGTTTTACAGATGTGGGAGAAATTGACCAAAACACCATTCTTGTAGTCCCCTATACTGATTCCGGTTGGGCACCCATGTTAGCTCGTGCTGGGGGTATCATAGCTGAAGTTGGAGGACGTTTATCTCATGGAGCCATCGTGGCTCGGGAATATGGTATTCCTGCTGTCATGGATGTGGATAATGCTACTTTGGTGTTGGAAGATGGGCAGAGAGTTAGGATTGATGGGAAGAAGGGTGTTGTGGAAATTTTAGGAAACGCAGATAATTGCGAAGCAACCGCCCTTGGCGTCCGCGGATAAACGCGAATATAAGTTCGTAGTTCGTAGGGTGGGCAATTTTGGAAACATTTGGTATCCTACTAAGGTTACTAGGAGAGAGCGATCGCCATATGGGAAGTTCACTGAAAGTGGACTATCAGAAATTCAGGTTCAGGATTTGAGCGGCAAACTCCAGGACTATGGTGACACGGCAGTGGTAGTTGCCCAGTTAGATTTGGTGATTACAGTGGATACGTCGTAGCTCACTTAGGAGGTGCTTTAGGAAAACCTGTGTGGACTTTGCTCTGCTACAACCCTGACTGGCGCTGGGGAGTGGAGGGGGCCGATTCGACCTACGACTGGGGTTCTAAATCTCAGAAAGTGAGAATATCAATAAATATAAGCAGGAGAGAGTCTCATCTCTCTCTAATTAAAAATTTTTTTAACCCTACCCCTTGAAAAATGCTATATTTAGCATTAAAATGAGAATAGCTTCAGTTGAAGCTTAATTTTACAAATGTCTAATCCTATTTCCGTGAAATTCGACCAAGTTCAGCAGACAGTTCTTGAACTGCTGCAATCCTTTGCTGAGAGTGGGGTTTTCAGCCCTGAGATACTAGCTCCTGCTTTGGGTACTGATATAAATACCGAAGAGTTGGGACTGCTGGCTGAGGAGTTTAGCTAGGGAGATCTGAGCAGTTTGCCAGAAATGGAGATTCGCGACCGGGCAGAGTTAGGGGGAGCACGGGGGTTTCAGTTGGAGTCGATTTTGGCCATGGGGTAACTACTGATCCAGGACAGACTTACAACTTGTTTTATTCTCCTGCTGGTTCTGTATTAGTTTACCAAAATAATGCTACGGGAAGTAATGTTTTTCTCACGGAGGAGCACTTTATGTAAATTTCTCTAAGATTAATGAGGAGCCGTTGCATTATCAGATGATGGTGCAATGTGTTCTAACTATGTAACCCAAGCATAACATAAATTATGACCTAAAGCTCCTTCATTGTCTTAGATAATATCCAGCTCCTAGAATTATAAAACCATTACATAATGCCTCAAAATCCTACCACACCTGCGGACCAGAATACCCTCCTAAAGAGCGTTCACACCAACACCTTTGTTCCTGTGCTGTCCCGCCTGGGGATTTCCTTAGTAGTATCTACCTATCAAGCCCAAAAACTAATTGTGGTACGAGCGGATAAAGAGACAGTCAATACTCATTTCCGCACCTTCCAAAAGCCCATGGGACTAGCGGCCACCCGGGAGCGTCTTGCTATTGGTACAGGAGGGGCTATTTGGGAACTGCGCAATATTCCTGACGTAGCCAAACGCATCGAACCGAAAGGGAAACATGATGCCTGTTATTTACCCCTAAATGTTCACATTACTGGAGATATTGACATTCATGAAATGGCCTGGGCCGGGGAAGAACTTTGGTTTATTAACACCCGATTTTCCTGTTTGTGTACCCTAGATAAAAACCATAGTTTTGTGCCGAGGTGGCGACCCCCTTTTATCAGTGCCTACGACTTGCAGGATCGCTGTCACCTCAACGGCTTAAGTATAGTGGAGGGAAAACCTAAATATGTGACTGCCTTGGGGGAAACAGACACTCCAGGAGGGTGGCGAAAGAATAAAGTTAACGGCGGTATTTTAATAGATATAGAAAACAATGAAATTCTCTTAAAAGGGTTATCTATGCCTCACTCTCCTAGGTGGTATGATAATCGCCTCTGGGTGTTGGAGTCAGGTTTTGGGAGTTTAGCTTATTTAGATAATAACACAAATAAACTGGTGAGGGTGGCCCAACTGCCGGGGTTTACACGAGGGTTGGATTTCTGGGGTAACTTGGCCTTTATTGGTCTGTTTCAAATAAGAGAATCCGCTGTGTTCAGTGGTTTAACCCTCACTCAAACTCTTACAGAACGGATTTGTGGAGTCTGGGTGGTGGATATTGGCACGGGGGAGACCGTTGCATTTTTGCGCTTTGAAAGTGGGATAGAAGAAATCTTTGCCGTAGCAGTGTTACCGGGAATTCGCTTCCCAGAAGTGATTAACTGGGATGAAAAGTTAATGGGCACCTCCTATGTATTGCCCGACGAAGCTTTAGCTAGTGTAGTCACTCCTTCCCCAGATTGGGAATTTGCCGAAACCTATTTTAACAAAGGGAATAAACTTCATGAACAAGGTAAATTAGAGGAGGCGATTGCTGCATATCGCAAATGCTTGGAGTTGGAACCCACCTATCTTCCAGCCCGGTATAACCTGGGAGTCACTTTAGGAGACTTGGAGCAGTACCCAGAAGCGGAGAGGGAACTGAAACAGCTAATTGCAGCAGAAGCACGTCATGCCGACGCTTGCAACAGTTTGGGGTTTGTTTACAGCAAACAACGAAACCTGGAAGAAGCCATTACCTATTATTCCATGGCGATTAAAATTAAACCTGATTTTGCCAAAGCCCACCACAACCTGGGCATGTCCCTGTTACAAAAGTCGGAGTTTGAGAGGGGTTGGGCTGAATGTGAATGGCGGTGGAAAACGGAAAAATTCACTCCTTTTAATGCTCCCCAACCACGTTGGGAAGGGGAACCTATTCCTAACAAAACCCTGTTGGTTCATACGGAACAGGGGGCTGGAGACGCCATTCAGTTTAGTCGCTATTTACCTATGGTGGCTCAACGCTGTGGCAAAATCATCCTGGTGTGTACTGCCAATTTAATCCCCATTTTGGCTGGCATAGAGGGCATAACGGAGATTCGCACGGCGGGGGAATTTGCCTTAGATTCCTTTGACACCTACATTGCTTTAATGAGTCTCCCCTATGTGTTCCAAACTGGGAGAGATACTATTCCCAATCAAGTGCCCTACCTGAAGGTGCCCACCAAAGGGCCCTCTGGTCTGAAATCTTTACTCCAGCAACAGAAACGTCCGGGTTCCTTACAGGTAGGCATTGTCTGGGCTGGGAGTTCAACCCATGGCAACGATAGGAATCGCTCTTGCTGTATCTCGGATTTCCTTCCTGTATTGCGGGTACCCCATGTGACCTTTTATAGCTTACAAGTGGGGCCTCGGGCTGAAGACATTACCCAGTTGCCGGCAGAAATCTGGGTAGAGGACTTGAGCGGTTTCCTCCAGGACTATGGTGACACTGCAGTGGTAGTTGCCCAGTTAGATTTGGTGATTACAGTGGATACGTCGGTGGCTCACTTAGCGGGAGCTTTAGGAAAACCGGTGTGGACTTTGCTCTGCTACAATCCTGACTGGCGCTGGGGATTGGAGGGGGCCGATTCGAGCTGGTATCCCACTATGAGTTTGTTTCGTCAACCGGAACCTAATGATTGGGGTTCTGTGTTCGCGATTGTGGCTGAAAAACTCAGAGAGCAGATGCTTTTGGTTCCGATGTGAATACCGAAGAGTTGCAGCGCCTGGAGCTGCAGTTTTTCCAAGGAGACTTTAGCAGTTGGCCAGAAATTGAGATTCTCTCGGGTGCCGAGTTAGGGAGAGCACGAGGAGCTTATGTCATAGAGACGAATAAGATTTATCTGGCACAGGGCTTTTTAGAGCAGGCTACGTCCCAAGATATTGTGGAGGTACTCCTGGAAGAGATTGGCCATGCCATAGATGCTCGCATCAACACCACCAATAGTGCAGGGGATGAAGGGGCAATATTCTCAGCTTTGGTGCGGCGTGTAAAGCTGGACACTGCTGCTTTGGAAGTATTGCAGCAGGAGGATGATAAGGTTGAGCTGATGATTGACGGCCAAACCTTGACAGCGGAAGCCAACACCCTGACGGTAAATACCCTGACAGATGTGGTGGATGCTGACGATGGGCTGACTAGTTTGCGAGAAGCCCTGGCAAGTGCGGTGAGTGGGGATACCATCACTTTTGCCAATAGTTTGAGCAAGAAGACCATTACCTTAGGAGGCTCTCAGCTAGAGATTACCAAGAGTTTGACCATTGATGGGGATCTCAATGACGATGGGGTTGGAGATATTACTATTGATGGTAATAGTCAAAGCCGGGTATTGAATATCAACGATGGAAATGGTAATAACAGTAGCAACGTCTTTCTAGATGGTTTAACTATAACTGGTGGCACAACTACTTCAAGTGGTGGTGGGATTCACAACAGTGAGTCCTTGACTATCACCAATAGCACGGTGAGCGGCAACTCAGCATATTTGAGCGGCGGCGGGATTAGCAACAGAGGTACCTTAACCATCACCAACAGCACTGTGAGCGACAACTCGGCTGAATACGGCGGCGGGATTTACAACACAGGTCCCTTAACCATCACTAACAGCACTGTGAGCGGCAACTCGGCTTATTACGGCGGCGGAGTTCATAATTCTAGTGGGACCATATCCATCACTAACAGCACTATAAGCGGCAACTCAGCATATTTCGGCGGCGGAGTTTTTAATAGAAAGACCTTATCCATCACTAACGGCATTATTAACGACAACATATTTAGCAACGTAAGCCTTGTCAGTACCATCGTCGCCGACAACACAGCCGGCTCCGACAACCCTGACATCTTTAACGACGGAAGCTCAAGCACCGTCACCGCCAGTTACAGCCTCATAGAAGACGGTACCATTACCAAGGACTTGGGTAATAATATAACAGGACAAGATCCTCTATTAGATTCCAACGGCTTGCAAGATAATGGCGGCCCAACCCAAACCATCGCCCTCCTACGGGGTTCCCCAGCCATAAACGCTGGCAGTAATCCGGACTCTCTTACCACGGACCAACGAGGAGAGGGGTTTCTTCGGACTTCCGGTAGCGGCATTGATATTGGAGCCTATGAGTTTTTAACACCTTGGACAGTGCGAGAAGTCGATGTGTCAGGCAATCGGATCAACTCGGCGACAAAAGCAGAAGCCGTTATCACCGCTGCCAATGGTACTGGAACCCTCACGGTTAACAACCGGACCTATGGACAGCACGTCCACCACTGACGTCATTAACTTTGGTGCAAGGGGCAGCTTTGACAATAATCAAAGCTTCAGTGGCGATAGTACCGATGTCATATTAGGGGCAGCGGTGGATGTAACCATTCCCACAGGCACCTATACCATAGCTTTTGGTAGCGATGATGGGGGATTCCTCCGGTTCAGCGATGGGGTCACTTTTTCTAGTACTACCAATGAAAATGGCCATACCGGCCAGGGCACCAACGAAATTCGTTATAACAGGAAGCGCGTTTTTGGAACAACCCTAGGGGTGTTTACGGTGAGCGAAAACGTCTCCACAACCCTAGAAGCACTGTTCTATGAACGTAGTGGGAAAGAAGGCTGGGAAATTTCTCTGGCACAGGGTTCTCATACCTCCTTCAATACCAATGATTTCCAATTACTCCAAGATGGAGTGTTTGGGTGGGATTTGACTACAGTTGCTGATACTGATGTTGCCTTTCTGTAGGTTATTGAGCAGCAATTGCTAATATTAGTTCTTAGGGTGGGCAATGCCCATCCTACTCATGGACTAATTCACTTACTTAATAAGATTACGAATACAATATATATGTGGAAAGCTACATCTTTTACAATTTTACCAACCCCTGGTACAAAAATTAATATTTAATTGAACCACTCCAGGGGCTTTGGAGCATAAATCCGGCTTCAAAGACTATCATAGCCTCCTTTCCCTGATTGACGGGCAGCATCGGCAACTTTCAGGGCATAATAACTACCATGGGGAGATACATATAGAGGTTTACCTTCGAGCAAATGGTCTAAAACCATAGTGGTATCTTTGGCAAATAAACCGCGACGACTCGCAACTTCAATGGGTGTTTTTTCCTCTCCCCGCACTAACATGCCCCCTTCCCCCTCAAAAATCAGGGTTCCCTTATCTCCTAGCAACTCAAAGGTACGAACTGAACGGCAGAAAGTGTCTCCTTTACCGTAAGTAATAGATCCAATGACTCCATTTTGAAAGCGCAACTGAGCATTACAGAGACAAGCGCGGTAATAATTGGTTTCTGGTATCTCCCAAAAGCGAGACTGACAGATAACAGAAGCAACAGTACCAAATAAATCCGTGAAGCGATGGATCCGGGAGAGGGCACCAGTGAGGGGAAAACCGTATAAATCATGGTTATAAGTCCAGCGACGAGGTGCAGGACGCTTGGAATTAATGGTAGTGTAGCGAGCAAAGAACACATTGCCAATTTCTGGTAAGAATTGACGGATAGCTTGGTGTAGTCCCCCGAGGAGTTCCATATGTTCCACGTGCAGGAGTTTCCCCGACTTTTCAGCTAGGTGAATAATTTCTTCTGCTTCTGTCAGGTTGAGGGAAAGGGGATATTCCACCACCACGTGCTTACCCGCTTCTAAGGCGGCCCGGGCGATGACCCCATGATTTTTATTTACAGTAGCAATGATAACTAAATCTATTTGAGGGGACTGAACCAACTGCTCCCAATCCTCAAAAGAGGAGACAGAATAGGTTTGGCAGAATGCTGCTGTTGCTTCTGGGGTATGGCCAGAAACGGCAAATAACTGGGCTCGCTGGTCCCCTTGCAAGGCTTCTGCCCTGCGTTTAGCCGCATATCCAGTGCCCACCAATCCCACTTTCATGAAAAACTCCCATTCATAACTATCATTTATAGCCTATAGCAACCGCTATGAATACATGGAATTGGGTTAAAAGCATCGCCAGCTATACAATATACCCCAAAACTATACCCAGATTAGCTTTCCCTTATCATATAAGTAAAACTTATCGAAAATCCGATTCAGAATCTCATTACTAATGCCCTGTCAACTATTGCCATTTTTCCCCTACTATCAGATATGGCACTTCCCAAACTCGCTTTGCGGTAAGTAGCGACTGCTGAATCACTTGAGAAGAAGAACACACCATGGCAAGTTACAACGTTACTTTAAAGACTCCAGACGGTGACAACACCATCCAAGTACCCGATGACGAGTATATTCTGGATATAGCTGAAGAGCAAGGTGTTGACTTACCTTACTCCTGCCGTGCTGGTGCTTGCTCCACCTGTGCTGGTAAGCTTGTATCCGGTACCGTTGACCAGTCTGACCAGTCTTTCCTGGATGACGACCAGATGGAAGCGGGTTACGTTCTCACCTGCATAGCATATCCTACCTCCGATTGCGTCATCGAGACTCACAAAGAAGAAGAACTGTACTAGACTCCTCTTGGAGCAACTTTTTGGCAGGTGTCTTTAATCCTAGCGCCTGCCTAATTTTCCTCTAAAACCTCCAATACTGTTTTCGGTAATAATTTATCTTTGAACCAGACAATCCTGACGGGTAGTTGGGTAAATTTGACCCCCGCTTTCTCCAGATTCAGCCGTTCAGAAATTGCTAGAATCAGATTGGAACCTTCAGCGCGACTCACTTGGGCGAATTTCTTTTTTAGATATTCTGGTCGCCAATAACCGACAATTTCCAGTAAGAAATCCCGTCCATCGGGATGAATCAGGCGAAAATCCGGTATCATCACACTACCCGGGATGGGAATCAAGTCTACTTCCCTTTCCAACTGCCACTGGGTTTTGGTTTTCTCCCAGCGTTGGACAAAAGAAGCTTCTAACATGCTATCATAGGGTTTCCCGGGAGGGTAGTGACTCCTCAAACCACATTTATTATTGAGGCTAAAGCGTTTGGTTTTCAGATTACCACTATAAGAATCCCGACTTTGTAGTTTCGCTTTCAGACTCCATTTGCTGACGTGGAGGAGAGCAGGTAAAAGTTTAGCCATGGCTAAACCGTAACGAGTGCTGGGTTTAAATAAGCTACTAGGTCCATCGATAGTGATGGTAAAACCCGTATCTGCATCCCCTTCAATATAAGCCATGAGTTGAAATAATTTGAGATAGCGAAAAAGCAGTTTATATTGTCCCGGAACATTGCGATGAGCATTGATAATAATATGAGTAGCACGGTAGAAGATACCTTGGACTTGGGAGAGGTTATAGCGGTGGATCAGAGCTTCTGGGGTGGGGGGCTCGAATAGGGTGAGGATGCGATTTTCTTGTAAATCTGCGTAAAGTCCTGTCATAATATCAACGGGCAAAACTTCCCGATTCAGTTCCTTACTAAGATTGCTGGCTAAGGTTTCCAGGGTGCTATGACGATTACCAGGTGTGGTAGCCATATGAGCTGCTGCTCTAAAAACCCTACGTCTGAGCAGTTGGGGTTCAAGGGGACTAACAATTTCAAAGGTAGAAAAGCTATTTTTCAGCAGGTGAGCCAGTCCTCGTTTCACCCGGTAGTCAGGGGTATCTCCTTCTAGTTCTTGGAGTTTTTGCAGTAGTTCTCCCTGGGTTTTGCCCTGATAATCTTGAAAACAGGCAATTTGTGACCTAGCAAGGGCGATCGCTCCCTCCTCCAGGGATAATTTTTTCGGTACAATTGTCTCTCCATTGTAACGGTGAATGAGTAATTTGCTGGGCAACATATAGCGCTCCCTACAGTGTTATGATATAATATTTATATATTTAGTTCCAAAACAGCAATGAAAGCCTACGAATTTCCTGCCACAGTTACCCCAGAAGGAAAACTAGATTTTCCTAACGCACTATTAAAATCATTGCGGAGCAATACGGATGTGAGAGTAATTATTTTGGTCCATGAATCAACGGATAAGTCAGAGGAAGAAAAATCCAATTGGAATCGCCTTGCTGCGGAGCATTTTTTCGCTGATTACGGGGATGCAGATGCTATTTATGACGAGATTTGAACGATGAAGATTTAGTACTTGCAAGGATTACCAGCAAAATGACTAGGACTATTTTCGATTTTCAAATTGTAGAATGGAAAAAAGCCGGATTATTGCGACAGTCAATAGTTAGACTGCACAAAGTGTACGCCATAGAAAAGCGTTTAATAGAGCGCAGCTTAGGAAAACTCGAATCTGATGATTGGGAGCAAGTGCGCAAGAGGATCCAAGAAATATGGTCTTCTATTTAAGTGTAAGGTGTAGTGGGCTATGAGACTATATTATAAAAGTTTGTAATCCAAGATTCCTTTAATAAATAAACTTTCCCTTTCTGTTAATATAACGATATTGCTCCTCAATTGTCACTTCTGCCATACCAGAAAAAAAGTTACTGGCTAAATCGAATTGAGGTTCAATCACCCACTGTCCTACCTTATTAATATAGCCCCACTTTTGATTTATTTTCACCGCAGCCAGTCCTTGAGTAAATCCCAAAGTGGCATCAAATTTAGGTTCGATGATAGTTAAACCAGTCTTGTCAATGAAACCCCATTTTTGTCCCCTAGTAATAAATCTCAAAAATTTAATCGGCATGAGAACAGGTGCTAATCCTTCAGCAAAGTTCAAAGCTTCATTAAACTGGGGTTGAATAACTAAAGTTCCTTGAGAATTAATATAGCCCCACTTATTATTAATCTGCACTGCGGCGAGATTTTCTGCAAAGTCTCGACCATTATCTCGGGGAGGAATAACTATTTGTCCCGTTTGGTCAATGTAGCCCCATTTGGAACCGGTCATCACCCTTGCTAACCCCTGAGAAAAGCTGGCTGCACCATCAAACTGAGGGGGAATGACAGTGGTTCCGGTTTGGTCGATATACCCCCACTTATCGCTAATTCTTACCAGTGCTAACCCTTCAGCAAAGGTGAATGCTTCATGAAACTGAGGTGGAATAACCATTTCTCCTGTCTCATCAATATAACCCCATTTTTGAATTATTCCCAACCACTTACCGATTTTGACTGCTGCTAGTCCTTGGGCAAAGTTCAGGGCAACCTTAAACTGAGGATGGATAGTTATAAAACCTTTCTGATTGATATAACCCCATTTTTTGCCCATTTGAATTGCTGCTAATCCGGTGTCTGAAAACTCTCTCGCTCCATCAAATTGTAACCCGATGGCCATTTTGCCCATTTGATTGATATAACCATATTTGCCATCAATTACCACGGGTCTGAGAGAGGTAGTAGCAGTGGCTGATTTTCTCTTTGTCTTTCTTACCCCGCTTTCCACCTTCAGGTCTGCTAATATCTGCCTTGCTGACTGATAGCGGTGTCTGGTGGCCATTTGCACCATCTTGTCCAGAATTTGTCCCAACTTATTGCTGACAGGGGTCTTTAAATAATGCCGCCAGGCCCAGTTATTTTCACTAGTGCTAAATAACTCAAAAGGGTCAACTTCTGTGAGTAAATGAATGCAAGTTACCCCCAAACTATAGATATCGCTAGGAAAATCTGCTTTACCCAATCCTTGTTCTGGTGCTGTATACTGAGGAGTACCGATGACTGTTCCTGTTTTTAATAACCCTGTTCCCGTAGCGAACTTAGCAGCGCCAAAATCAACTAAAACTAGCTGTTCATCGGAGCGACGGCGAATGATGTTTTCCGGTTTGATATCCCGGTGAATTACCCTATGGTCGTGGACAAATTGCAGTACGGGGAGTAAACTATTGAGCAATTGGCGAATCTGGGTTTGGGAGAAGGAACCCTCTATTGCTAGTTCCTCGGTTAAATTTTGCCCATCCACGAACTCTTGGATTAAATATAACCTACCGTTATGCTGGAAATATGCCAACAACTCGGGAATTTGGTCGTGTTTACCCAACTCATCCAATCTAATTGCTTCTTGCTGAAATAATTGGGCTGCTTTCTCCAAGGTTTTCGTCCCTTTTGTCTGAGGTAGAAATTGCTTAATGACGCAGGGAGGTTTGGAGGGTTTATCTTCATCCACTGCTAAGAAAGTTTTGCCAAAACCACCTTGACCGATTTGTTTTAAAGCGCGGTAACGCTCTCGCAACAGCAACTTGGAACCACAATACTGACAAAACTTATTGTGCTTAGGATTTTCCGGTTTGTGGCAGTTAGGATTAAGACAATAGCTCATTTTTTAATATAACATAATCTAATACAATACTATTATAGCAATTTACTTTGTAAGAAAATTACCATGTTTATCGATATAGTGAATTTTGTCAATATTCAATCCCTCATTGGACTTGCTTTTTAGCATCACTTCTGTCCGTCCATTATGAAACCTGGAACCATGCCTAAACTGAGGCTTAATGACCATGTGTCCTTGAGTATTGATATAACCCCACTCCTGGGAGATTACCACTGCTGCCAGTCCTTGGGCAAAGTGTCCAGCATAATCGAACTGAGGTGCGATGACTATCCGCCCCATTCTATCAATATAGCCCCATTTGCCGACTTTAGCCAGTCCTTGGCAAAACCTCTCTGCATCATCGAACTGAGGCTGAATAAATAGTTTTCCGTTTACTTGAATGTAACCCCACTGGTTATCGATTTTAACCTTTCCCAGCCCTTCTGAGAATTTATCCGCTGCATCGAAGATAAGTCTAGTTACGACTTTTCCTTCCTTGTCTGCGTAACCCCATTTAGTACCGATAGCAACTGGTTCTGGTGGGGGTAAGTCTGAAGGTGGTAGAGTCTGGGATATGGGGATAGAAGAAGTGCTTCTTTGCTCTCTGACGAACAAATCTTCCTGAGAACTCCAAAAAGAGTTATCTTGTTCGGAGGATATTTCAATGAGAGTGTTAGCCTGCTGACTACTATTCAGCCCTCGGGGTAAGGAGACAGAATCGCCTACCGGTTCTGGGGAACACCCTATACTGACAGAAGGATTTGGTGGTGGTAGAGTCTTGAGATCCTCACTTATTGTCCCTACTGAGTGGTAGCGATGATTAGTTCCTTTCTGAATCATTTTATCTAAGATTTCTCCCAGACTTTCTGTAATTGAGGTTCTGAGGTAATCCCACCATCTCCAGCGATCGTCTCCATTGTCGAACAAATCATAGGGTTCTACACCAGTCAAAAGATGGATCGAAGTGACTCCCAGACTGTAAATATCGCTGCGAAAATCTATTTTACCCAATAACTGCTCTGGTGCTGCATAACCGGGAGTGCCGATCTCCGTTCCCGATGTTCTATCTTCCGTTCCTCTCACAAACTTAGCCGCACCGAAATCCACTAACACTAACTGCTCTGATCCCTGCTGCCGAATGATATTTTCTGGTTTGATGTCCCGGTGAATTACCCGATGCTGATGAATGAATTGTAGCACGGGCAGTATATTCTCCAGGAATTGCCGCACCTTTATTTCGTTAAATGCACCTTTCTCTTTTAGTTCTTGGGCTAAATTGTGTCCCTGGATAAATTCTTGAACTAAATAGAGTTCACCGTCACTTTCAAAATGAGCTAAAAGTTCTGGAATTTGCTCGTGCTGCCCCAACTGATCCAGACACATTGCTTCTGCTTTAAATAATTTAGCAGCTTTTTCGACTCTTTTCGTACCTTTTGCTGAGGGAAGAAATTGCTTGATGAGGCAATAAGGTTTGGTAGGTTTGGACTCATCCCATGCTAACAAGGTTTTGCCAAATCCCCCTTGACCAATCTTTTTTAAACAGCGGTAACGCTCTTTTAGCAATAAAAGCGCCCCACAAAGGGAGCAAAACTTGTTTGTGATTTGGGAACTTTCCGGTTTGGGACAGTCGGGATTAAGGCAATAGCTCATCTTAGAAAGCCATCAGATGATATTAATTTGGATATGGCAAACCCATCATAACGTGTCTTTCTGGGTGAATCGCTTTTTTGGAAAGCCTTAAAATATCTTCACAGCTTTTCACCTTTTAATCCCAATTTCGGGTATTTTATTCCATCAGAGCTGCATCACTTCAGTATTTACAGTAGTAATTTTATAATTTATCAACTAAACCTATACCCCAGGACCAATAAAATTGTAAGATTTATTTAATCATCCTAATTGTTATAAGAGGTACAATACCCTATGACCGCAGATACCACAATACCAGCATTTTGTCAAGGAATATCTTATTTTGGTCAGGAATTGCCGGGTATGAGGGAATATGGCACTAATGCTGCGATCCGGGTCGCCCCCAATACCAAATCCATTTCCTCCCCTTCTTCCCCTGCTGCTGTTTTCCAAACCCTCCTGGCTGCAGATGCTTTGCGTTATCTAACCTTGCAGATAACTGCTAGTAAAGCTTCGGGACACCCTGGGGGCTTTGCTAGTATTGCCGACACGATTGCGGCTTTGGTTATGCTGGGTTATAAACATATTATCACAGAAGTGGGACACCATGCTCCTGGGTTTTACAGCAATATGTTCCTAGATCGCTCCCTAGAAACCATGGGGATCAAAACCGTAGCGGACATGGCAGAAAGGTTCCGGGAAATGCACGGACTCCTGGGACATCTTTCCGGTCAAATTCCCGGACTGCTGAATCCCGCAGGACCTCTAGGACAAGGACAGCATTTCGCCATGGCTGGGGCAAAACTCCATCCGGGTATCTTGTTTCCGGTCACTATTGGGGACGGAGGTTTGGGAGAACCCTACGTCATGAGCAGTTTCGGTCACTTCCACACTGCCTACCCCCAAGTTACCAACTTCCTCCCCATTTTAGTTTGGAATGGCTATTCCCAGGAACACCACAGTATGGTGTCTACCAAGTCTAATGAGGAAATGATTGCCTACTGGCAGTCCCATGGCTTTGAACAAGTTATTTTAGTTAATGCCAAAGATTACGATGATACTAACCAATCTGGTGCTTATGTGGATAGCACTCAGTTCTCCTTTCCCCAACGACTAGCATTCACACAAGCAGTGTTGGAAGCTACGGATAAAGCGGCAAAGTCTGCCTTGGGGGGAAAACTCACTGTCCTGATAGTCAAACAACTGAAAGGGGCTGGGGTACACAAACGGGGAGCACAGTCTCACAATCTTTATCCTGGGGATACTTTGGAGAAAGATTACATTGTCAGTGCTTTAAAAGCTCGCGCTTTGTCTCCCGCAGCTTGGGAATTAGTACGGACCAACTTTGAACGGGCTGGGGGAGGTTCAGCGGTTGATACGGTGGTGACGGAGAAGGAATTGCCTTTACCGGAACTGGGACCATTACCTTTACAAGAGTTTCCAGTAGGGGAAGCAAAGCAAGTTGCTACCACTGCTATGGGAGAATTGGTGGCTCATGTAGGTAAGCAAGACCCTAATTTCGTCATTACTAACGCCGACGGGAATGCTGCTTCCGGCATTAATAATATCAATATGGCTCTGAAAATCCTCCACCCCACACCCGATGATATCTATTTTCAAGGGCCGAAAGGACAAGTATATGAACCATTATCAGAAGACGCTTGCGCTGGGTTAGCTGCTGCTCTATCCTTATTTGGTGCCCGGACTTTGTGGTGTTCCTACGAGTCCTTTGCTATCAATGGTGTGCCTATTTGGCAGACTGTTACTCAAGCTATGGCAGAATTACGCCATGTAACTCCTGCTACTATTACTTTATTTACTGCGGGGGCATTGGAACAAGGACGAAATGGCTGGACTCATCAGCGCCCTGAGATTGAGAATTACTTTGGCTCCATGATGCGCAATGGAAACATTTTCCCCCTGTTTCCCTGTGATGCTAATGCTATTCAAGTCTGTTATCAATGGGCGTTGTCAAGGAAAAACCAGGGTATTATTATTACCGCCAGTAAGTCACCTTTACCTATCCGTACCACCTTTTCCCAAACTCAGCAAGCATTGGAGGATGGGGCTGTGGTATTGCAGGAAACCCCTGGGAAGAAGATGGTTACTTTTGCGGTTATTGGAGATATTACCTTAATTCCTGTTTTTGCTGGGGCTGCTCAATTAGAAGAGCAAGGAATAGGGACTCGCATTGTTTCCGTTCTCAGTCCTCGGCGCTTGTATCGTCCCGATGATATAGGGTGGCAAAGTTGTACAGAATCAGATGGTCATTTTTTGGATGATGCTGGGTTTGAAAGGTTATTTGGAGGAGATGTTCTTATTGGTGTTACTGGGGGTGCTAGTGGCATGTTGGAACCCATTATGCTCCGAAGTACTGTAAAGCGGGATGTTTTTGCTTGGCGACGAGGAGAAACTGCTGCTAGTGCTGGGGAAATAATGGTTTATAATGGTTTGACGGCGGAAGCTTTGGCAAAACGAGCAACTGAATTACTTTAATTGGTAGGGTGGGCATTGCCCACCTTGGAAACTTCTCCTCCTCCCCTCTCTTCTCTGTGTTACCGGCGTTCAGCGGTTTAATAAAAAGTATTTATAATCTATTGCCAATGTTACAAATAATTGTCTTAATCCTTATTATGGCAGTAAGCTTTGCTTTTTGGTTCTATTTAAAAGGCAACTCTGGAAAACCTTTAGGTGGTTTCCGTTCCTCTCCTCTTAAAAGGGAATTATTGCGACGAGTATCTCCAGAAACAGCTGAGAGATTAATTGCTTCGGAAAGGGCTAAACATCCGGGAAAATCGGAGCATTGGTATTTGGATAAGGTGATCTACGATTTGAAGCGTGGACGGTAGGTTGAATCTAATATTAAGTTTTGTAACATTGTTCAACAAATCACGAGGTAAATGTTACTACGGAGGTATGAGTGAGAATGGCAAGTACCCCATTCAGGGGAAGGGGGTTTTGCCATTACTTCTTGCCTACTCTAGGTTGTTAATCTTTTTCTGCCGCTCCGTTTTTTGAGCTATTCCATTTCTTTAGGCTTTTCACTCCGAAAACTAAATCTAAGAAACCGATAGGCAGGTATCCTTTATAGCCAAAAGGTACTTCTGTTAGGACGAAGGAATCTCGGAGTTGTTGTTGGGAGGCGGCGTTTATGTTAATACCCTGTGTGCTCCCATCGTTAAGCGGATAAATTATTTGAAAATCTGCACCTGTTCTTACAGCACATTGGGCATTACGACAACCAAATATAGAACCAATTTGGAATATATTTGTTAAGTTTGCACGATTTCCTGTAATAGTTCCACTCCATTCGTCTCCGCTGAAAGCATTTGTTCTTTGAGGATTAGTGTTTAATCTCAAAGTCAAAGTTGGATCTGTCGTATCTGTTACCGTGATATTTATATTAGAAACATTCCTCCAAGTAAAAGTGTTATCTGCTTCTGGGACTATTTCTAACGTTCCCGTTGCTATATGGGGGCCTGTTCTTCCGGTAACACTTAGCCCCGGAGCGTCGCTTCTCCAACTAAATCGGTAGGTAATCGCCCAGGCTGGTTGTACCGTGGTCAAAAAAAAAACTTGAGGTTTTTTTTAATAAACCTTGCATGACAACTCCTTATAGTTGGAAGCCCCGTCTCTTTAGAGCGGGGTGTTAACTACATTGTAATATACTATTTCAGAATTTTCAAGTTAGCATATGCTTGATGATATTCTTCTACTTCAATCTTAACGGGGTTGGCCCGCCAAATTTCCTCTATGTACTCGCGAATAGTGCGATCGGAGGAGAATTTACCCATCCGTGCTGCATTGAGAATAGACATGCGGATCCAATTTTCCCGATCTAAATAAGCTTGGCTAATCTTGTCTTGACAGTCAGCATATGGTTGGTAGTCAGCTAGAAGCATGTACTTGTCCTTCTGGAGCAGAGAGTAGACAATGGGTTGAAATAAATTCTCATCCCCATGGGAGAAGCAACCATGAGCAATGCGATCGATGACTTGTTTTAATTCAGCATTGCTGTTATAGTAGTCCCAGGGATTATATCCCTTCTCTTTTAATTCTCCTACTTCTTGAGCGGTTAAACCAAACAAGAAGAAGTTTTCCGCTCCCACTTCCTCTCGAATCTCGATATTAGCACCGTCAAGAGTACCTACAGTTAAAGCACCATTCATGGCAAACTTCATATTTCCAGTACCGGAAGCTTCCTTACCAGCAGTGGAAATTTGCTCTGAGAGATCGGCAGCAGGATAAATGCGCTCCCCTAAGGAGACATTAAAGTTAGCCAGGAAAACCACTTTGATACGTCCCCGCACTTCAGGATCCTTATTCACTACTTCCCCAACAGCATTAATGAGCTTGATAATCAATTTTGCCATAAAGTAACCCGGTGCTGCCTTGCCACCAAAGATAAAGGTGCGAGGAACCAGATCCATTTCTGGATTTGCTTTCAGACGATTGTACAGAGCGATAATATGGAGAACATCCAGAAGTTGACGCTTATACTCGTGAATCCGCTTTACTTGGATATCGAAGATAGAATGGGGATCCACTTCAATAGAGTTGTGGTGTTGGATATAGTCAGCTAGTTGCTGCTTATTCTCTTGCTTAATCTTATCCCAGCTTTGGCAAAATTCCTTGTCTTCCACAAAAGCTTCTAATTTTTCCAGCTGAGACAAATCTTTCACCCAACCATCCCCAATTTTCGAGGTAATCAACTGAGCCAATTTCTGGTTACACTGTAACATCCAGCGTCGGGGAGTCACTCCATTAGTCTTATTGTAGAATTTTTCTGGCCAAATTTGGGCAATCTCCTTGAGAGTTTCTTGTTGAAGCAATTGGGTATGGAGTGCTGCTACCCCATTAATAGCATGACTCCCCACACAGGCTAAATGAGCCATGCGCACTGCTTTCTCTGGAAACTCCTGAATAATGGACAGTTTCGAGAGGAAGTCCGGTAAATCTGCCCGATCTGGATACCAAGTGCGCACGTCTTCCAGGAAGAAATGGTTAATGCGATAGATAATATCCAAATGTCTGGGTAAAAGATAACCCAACAGATCCACGGGCCACCTTTCCAAGGCTTCCGGCATGAGGGTATGATTAGTATAGGCAAAAGTCTTTTGAGTAATTTGCCAAGCCTTATCCCAGTCCATATCATGTTCATCTAACAGTAGTCGCATCAACTCAGCAATGGCGATCGCCGGATGAGTATCATTGAGTTGAATGGCGAATTTTTCCCAGAAGTTATCTAAAGTGGGGTGTTTGCGCAGGTGAGTGCGAATCATATCCTGCAAAGACGCGGAAACGAAGAAAAACTGTTGTTCCAAGCGCAATTGTCGTCCCTGAGGAGTATTATCATTGGGATACAGTACCTTAGAAATAGTCTCGGAAGTCATCTTCTGAGCCACTGCATCGTCATAGTTCCCCGCGTTGAATGCCGCAAAGTCAAAATCCTCTTCTTCACTAGCTACTGCCTTCCAGAGACGCAAGAAATTCACCGTATTAGTGTTGTATCCTGGTACAGGGGTATCATAAGGTACAGCAGTTACCGTTCGACCGGGAATCCAAGCCATGCGAGAATTCCCCTTATAATCGTGGTAGATTTCAGTATGACCCCCAAATTTTACCTCCACAGTGGCTTCTGGACGGCGAATTTCCCAAGGATTACCATACCGTAACCAATTATCCGGCATTTCAACCTGCCAGCCATCCTTTATTCCCTGGTGAAAAATGCCAAACTCATAGCGAATGCCGTAACCAATAGCAGGAATCTCCAAAGTAGCCAAAGAATCCAGGAAACAAGCTGCTAACCGTCCTAAACCCCCATTTCCCAGACCCGGATCCGGTTCTTGTTCGATTAAATCAGACAGCTCCAATCCCGACTCCTGAACCACCTCTTTCATGAGGTCGTAGATCCCCAAGCTAATGAGGTTATTGCTCAAATGACGACCCATAAGAAACTCCGCTGACAGGTAGCAAACCACCTTCACATCCTGTTCAAAATAGGTCTTCACCGTCTTATTCCAACGGTGCAGCAGGCGATCGCGCACTGTATAAGCTAAAGCCATGTAATAATCTTTAGGGGTGGCTAAGGACTCATATTTGCCCTGAGTATAGAAAAGGTGATCGGCAAAGGCGCGCTTGAGAGCTGCTTTACTCATCCCAGTGCGATCGTCTTCAACTTTAATGGTGGGGGCGCAGGTTATCTTACTATTTGCGGTTTGCACGAGTTCCTTCTACTCCTCTATTATACATTGGGTAGTGTTATTTGTACCATTTCTTCCCCGAGGCAACCCAATTCTTAATAATCTCTTTTTGATGGAACCGGGAACGGGGAACCGGGAATGGATAGCACATAAATACATAACTAAATGTTTTAACTGTTATCTAGAGCTTGCAAATAGTCTATTGCCGCTTCTAATTTAGAATCATAAGCAGAAGAAAACTCCTCGAACCAAAAACCTTCCTCAGACATAGGATCCAGATTATTCAACCACTCTCTAGCTTTGCGAGCAATCGCCTTTCTTTTTCGCTGTCTGAGCAATTCTTTCTGCTGTATTTCTTCTAACTGCTGCTTTTGTCTCTCCTTTCCTTCAACTTGCCCTTTCTGCTCATACTGAGACTTTAAACTGTTTAATATAAAATCTGTTTTTGCCCCAGTTTTAGGTTTTGGTTTTTGCTGTTGGAACTTAGTCTTAACATCATTTAAGATATCATCCACGGGAGCAGTTTCCTTAGAAGACTGCCCTTTTAATTTCTGAAGTTCCAGGGAAATTGAATCCATAGCTATTATCGGCAACTCTATGAGAATATTATATCTGGCGCAAAGCCGCAAAGGCGCAAAGGAAGAATACTTAATATCTTCTTTATATCATAATACTCCCAGGAGAGCTAGTGTAAAAAATGGAGTCAACTATTTTAAGCAATGACAGCAAGAACTTTCGGCGTTATCGGTTTAGCAGTAATGGGAGAAAATCTCGCTCTGAACGTAGAGAGTCGCGGTTTTCCCATTGCTGTGTACAACCGCACAGCGGCCAAAACCCAGCAATTTATGGCCTCTCGCGCTAAAGACAAGGACGTTCAAGCTGCCTACTCCCTAGCAGAATTCGTCCAAATTCTGGATCGTCCCCGAAAAATCCTGGTAATGGTGAAAGCAGGAAAACCTGTAGACGCAGTTATCGAACAACTGAAACCTCTCCTAGAAGAAGGTGACACCATTATCGACGGTGGTAACTCCCTCTACGGCGATACAGAGCGACGTACCCAAGACTTGGAAGCTACTGGACTGGGTTTTGTAGGTATGGGAGTGAGCGGTGGAGAAGAAGGTGCCCTCAACGGACCCAGTTTAATGCCTGGAGGGACAAAAACCTCTTATAATTACTTAGAACCAATTCTGACTAAAATCGCTGCCCAAGTAGACGATGGTCCTTGCGTTACTTATATCGGTCCCGGTGGTGCGGGACACTACGTAAAAATGGTTCACAACGGCATCGAATATGGGGATATGCAACTCATTGCTGAAGCCTATGATATCCTCCAACATGGTTTGGGGCTGGACCACTTGGAGTTGCACCAGGTATTTAGTGAATGGAATAGGACAGATGAATTGAACTCGTTCCTAATTGAAATTACAGCAGATATCTTTAAATATATAGATAAGGAAACCAATCGTCCCCTAGTAGACTTAATTCTGGACTCTGCGGGACAAAAGGGAACTGGAAGATGGACCATTGTCAGCTCTTTAGAGTTGGGAGTACCTATCCCCACTATGTACGCAGCAGTGAATGCTCGGGTCATGTCCTCCTATAAAGAGGAACGGGTAGCAGCAATGTCCCAATTAACTGGTCCTCAGACCAAGTATGATGGGGATCGGAACACATTTATTAATCAGGTGCGCGATGCTCTCTATTGCTCCAAGATGTGTTCCTACGCTCAAGGAATGGCTTTATTAGGCAAAGCATCTACGGAATACAATTACAATTTGAACTTAGGGGAAATTGCCCGCATTTGGAAAGGAGGCTGTATTATTCGGGCTGGCTTTTTGGATAAAATTAAATCAGCATTCCAGTCTGATTCTCATTTGCCTAACTTGCTCTTGGCGGCTGAGTTCAAACAGACCATTTTAGAACGTCAGGAAGCGTGGCGCTCAGTGTTAGCGGTAGCTAATAAGTTAGGCATTCCCGTGCCTGCATTTAGCGCATCTTTGGATTATTTTGACAGCTATCGGCGTCATCGCCTACCCCAAAATCTCACTCAAGCCCAGCGAGACTACTTCGGTGCCCATACTTACGAACGGGTGGATAAACCCAGAGGAGAATTCTTCCACACCGAATGGACCGCTCAGTAACCCCTCGGGGCAGCGTTATAGACGGTGCCCCTACCCTTTTCCCTTCCAACTTCCTTCTACAAAAAGTCTATTGATATATGAGAACTTTTACAGCCATTATCGAGAGAGATTCTGAGACACAGTTATATGTGGGCTACGTGCCTGGTTTTCCTGGTGCTCATTCTCAAGGAGAAACTTTAGATGAACTACAGCAAAACTTGCGTGAAGTAATTGAAATGCTCCTAGAAGATAGTCTGCCAGTGTTAGACACGGAGTTTGTTGGTACACAACAGATTGTGCTAAAGACACCATGAGCAAGATTCCTGTTCTTAAACCTGGATTTGTCAAAGTGCGACAAAAAGGAAGTCATCAGCAGTTTCGTCATAAAGATGGCCGAGGAACAACCGTTCCATTTCATAAAAGTCGTGATATTTTTTCGCCTTTGCTACGGAAGATTACCCGTGATATTAACTTAACAGTAGAGGAAATGCTAAAGGCACGTTAAATGCGTCTCCCTTCCCAAGATAAAAAGGGTTTGGCTTATATTAAAGAAATAACATCTAAAGTAGATGTTTGGCATAAAGCTATTGATGCGATCGCTGAAGCTAGACAGATTATCTTATAAAACCTTAACATTAATATTGTAACTTAATTGCCAACCCTACAAAAACCTCTCTGAGCCCGCTGAGCCTCTGCGTGAAACAAAATAAGAACCGCAGATAAACGCAAATCATTATCCACCCATGTGTAGTATTATGTAATATAAGGAGGAGTAAATTTGTCATCTTCAAGAGTTACCATGTGAGAGTGAGCAATTTTAACTACCCTTTCCATTCCTTAAAGTCCGGTCACTGGTTCAAGCTCATCTGCGGAGCCAGCTACCAAAACCTTCCTGCAATTCGCAGTCTTGCCTTAGCCTATACCCTTGCGGGTGCTGACTGTATCGATGTTGCTGCGGATCCTGCTGTGATTACGGCAGCAATTGAAGGAATAGAAGCTGCTGCTTCGATGAGAGCGGTAGGTAAACCTTGGTTAATGGTCAGTGTAAATGATGGAGAAGACCCCCATTTTCGTAAAGCAGCTTTTGAGGAGACTCAATGTCCCCCTGACTGTCCCCGTCCTTGCCAACAGATTTGTCCCGCAAAAGCAATATCCTCCTTCTCTGGGGTGATAAATGAACGCTGTTACGGATGTGGACGTTGTTTACCTGTTTGTCCCTCGGAACTAATTTATACTCGGTCCTATGTCAGCACCCCATCTATGATAACCCCCTTAATTGAAGATATGACCATTGACGCTATGGAAATTCACACTCAGGTGGGACATGGGGCGCTTTTTCACAAACTTTGGCAGGATATTTCCCCCTATTGCGAAAAACTCAAACTGCTAGCAATTAGTTGTCAGGATGGTCCGGATCTTATTGACTATCTTCAATCTTTGTATCAAACTATTGCTCCTTTACCCTGTCCCCTAATTTGGCAAACTGATGGTCGTCCTATGAGTGGGGATATTGGACCCGGTACTACCCGGGCTACTATTAAATTAGCACAAAAGGTGCTGGCAGCTCAATTACCGGGATACGTTCAACTAGCTGGTGGTACCAATAATACTACTGTAGATAAACTAAAAGGGGCTGGATTACTCCAACCATCTGGAACCCAACTACGTATTTCAGGAATTGCTTATGGGAGCTATGCTCGCCATCTCCTTTCTCCTATTATAGATCAATTAGAAACAGTTAATAGTCAAGTCAATGAAAATTTAAGAAATTCTATCTCCCCCTTGCAATTGGAAGATGCTCCCGATTTGCTCTCTCGGGCGGTTGAATTAGCTCGTAACTTGATTGTACCACTGAAATCAACCTATGGCTTTAATGCAGGACAAAATACCATCTCACCGGATGCAAATTACGGACGATCTGGATAAATTACTCAAAATTTTCCCCCCAGAGATTCGTTCTGCAATAGATGAACATCCACAACAGAATAGCTTAATTGAAGTGGTCATGGATTTGGGACGACTTCCCGAAGCACGGTTCCCGCAAGAAGTTTGCTATCTGGGGAATGAACCAGTGTCCAAAACCGATTTACACAATTGTATCCAACAAGTGGGTAGCTTTAGCAGCGATAACCGGGCTGGGATTGGTAGCACACTCCACCGCATTAGTGCTATTCGCAATCGTACCGGGGAGATTATCGGTTTAACCTGTCGTATAGGTCGCGCTGTGTTCGGTACCATCGTCATGATTCGGGACTTAGTGGAAACCGGAGGCTCGATCCTGCTTTTGGGACGTCCTGGAGTGGGGAAAACCACGGCTTTGAGGGAAATTGCCCGAGTCTTAGCAGATGATTTACACAAAAGGGTGGTAATTATCGATACCGGAAATGAAATTGCTGGGGATGGAGATATTCCCCATCCTGCTATCGGGCGTGCTCGAAGGATGCAAGTGGCTCGCCCAGAATTGCAGCATCAGGTGATGATTGAGGCTGTGGAAAACCACATGCCAGAAGTAATTGTCATCGACGAAATAGGTACGGAATTAGAGGCGCTGGCGGCTCGAACTATCGCGGAACGGGGTGTGCAATTGGTGGGAACAGCCCACGGAAATCGCATTGATAACCTGATTAAAAACCCCACTCTCTCCGATTTGGTGGGGGGGATACAAGCTGTTATTTTAGGAGATGAAGAAGCCCGCCGTCGCGGTTCTCAGAAGACTGTCTTGGAGCGGAAAGCACCCCCCACTTTTGCCATGGCTGTGGAAATGTTGGAGCGACAGCAGTGGGTTGTTCACAAAGATGTGGCTAAGACGGTGGACAATTTATTGCGAGGAAAAGATTCATTCTCAGAAATCAGAACTGTGAGCGATGATGGGGAGGTAAGTATTGCCAAGAAAACTGCACCCTCCAAAAGCTATGACCAATCTGAGGGGACAGAGCGTTCTTTCGGTTTGCCAGCAGTGGATCAGGATTTCGAGGAAATGCTGAATAAAGCTTTATATGGACAAGAAGAGTCTTTTCAGAAAGTTCGGACTCCAGGACCAAATGGGGAAGAATGGCCTGTCTATGTCTATTCCTATGGTATCAGTCGCAGTCAGTTGGAACAAGTAATTGACGTGCTGAATCTACCTGTAGTGGTGACGAAGGAGATGAACAATGCGGATGCTATTTTGGCACTGCGCTCCCACGCTAAAAACAATTCTAAACTGCGACAAATGTCCATTACTCGTCAAGTGCCTATTCATGGAGTCAAGTCTAACACTATTACCCATATTGCCAGCGCCTTAAAGCGGTTGTTGGGTATGGATGACCCCAAAACGCCCGAAGAGATAGATTTGCGCTTGTTTGCTTACACTGGGAGCGATGACGAAATTGAAGCCCTGGAAGAAGCTAGACTAGCAGTAGAACAAATTGTCATTCCTAAAGGACAACCAGTGGAATTATTACCCCGATCCCCCAAGATAAGGAAAATGCAACACGAGTTAGTGGAACATTATCGCCTCCACTCCGATAGTTTTGGCTCCGATCCTAACCGACGTCTACGTATCTATCCTGCTTAACAGCATCCCTCCTGTGGGGAAGAGAGGGAAGAGGGGACAGAACTACATAACCCAAAATCTATTGCACTATTGTAGTGGAATGACACGACTAAAATGGTGTATTAGCGTAGGTTGGGTTGAGGGACGAAACCCAACAGAGCCTACCTATTTTCAACCCTTCCTTATCACAGTAGTGATACAGGTTTCTGGGCTTGTTCAAGGTTGATTCAAGAGCGCCCTGATTCAAAACTCCTGGAGCGCCCCCCGACTCTGCCAAGATTTCAGCTTGAATGACACAAACCTCGTCCAAATCGAGCCAAATCGGTTCTGTCATTTGGCTAACTCAATCAAAGCATTCCGATACTTTTTCATTCCTCGTCGAGCCGCTTCGATTTTTTTCGCAAAACTAGGGTCATCTGCTGAAATTTTGTACCCTAAAGGAGTTTTGGTCACAAAAATAGTGTCTCCATCATCAACACTCATGCTAGTAGCCATTTCTTTTGGAATGATGACACTTAGTGAGTTTTCCTGTTTATTAATGTTCAGATCCATGATTCCCTCCCTATTATCTCGCCCGCGCATGAAGGTTGAGTTAGGAACGAAGCATCCAGCACCACCTCAAACTCCACAGATTCAGTTTTATCCCACAAATATCCTAAATCATGTGAATCCCAGAACTCCCCCATCTCTTGATAGGAAGTCGCCTCAGAAATCGAATTCTTAACGTCGCTCATACATCCTCCTTTCAATATTTTTATTTTATAACAGTGGGCGCTGGCGTATTTACAGATTAAACAATAATAACATCTGTCTACCTATTTTCAACTCTTCCTTTAATCCACATTCTGCACTCCATATTATAACACGAAGGGCGGAATGTGGATTAGAAGAGCTTTATGCAGACGATTTACATTTCTTTACAATTGCTTCAAACCATGATTTTGCAAAGACTTAACGCAATTAGAGACCCGCAGAGATTGGGAGTGAGAGAGTGGGGGAGTGGGGAAGCGCAGCAAATATTAAATTTTGTAATTTACATCTCTCGATACGTGTTATAGTAGGAATTATAGTTTCTATTTATTATCAGGATTATCATGAGGTATAATGTTGCCATAACGGAGACAGGGAAGTCGGAAGCGATCCCACTTGATCAGCTTTTTCGGAAAAATCCAGAATTTCAACAAGTAAAAGCACCAGTAGTTGCTCCCGGTTACGGCGACGATACTATCGTAGTAAAATTCTTAGATTTTCTAGAAAATGATCTAAAAAGTCACCCAGAACAGATTAAGCCACTTTCTGAAACCAGAATTGCACAAGCATCAAAGCTCACAGAAGGGGTATGGATTGATGAAGATGAATTTCCAGATGATATGGGACTGTGAGTAGTTGGAACGAAAGTAACGGCTGGAAATTGTACCAGCATCCTGCATTTAAAGAAGTGTTTAACCGCCTTCTCTTGAGGATTGTTGATTTAATCCTAGTTGAGATTCCATCTAATCCAAGAGCAAAGCAGTTTCGCCAAGGAAATACACTTGGGAAAAGTTATCGCCATTGGCATCGAGCTAAGTTTTTCCGTCGCTTTCGCTTATTTTTTAGGTACAATAGCTCCCATAAGGCGATCGTTTACGCCTGGATTAACGATGAAAATACATTGCGAAAGGCAGGAGCCAAGTCAGACCCATATGTAGTCTTTGTTAAGAGACTCAACAACGGAAATCCTCCTAATGACTGGGATGAGCTGATGAAAGAATGCTGAGAGTCAGGGAGATGGGTATCTTAAGATCTGCGCCTCTGTGCCTCGGCGTGAAACACAATCAAACCATTAACTGATACCGATGAAGGAAGCAATCAACTCAAATTACCGCATGGAGCGAGATTCCATGGGAGAACGACAAATTCCAGGGGAAGTTTACTACGGGATCCAAACTGTGCGAGCCGTGGAAAACTTCCCTATTAGCGGTATAAAACCCCTTCCTATCTACGTAGATGCTTGTGTATTGATTAAAAAAGCTACTGCTATAGTTAATGGCAAACTGGGTTGTATTCCGAAAGACATCTCACAAGCAATTGTACAAGCAGCAGATGAAGTAGTCCAAGGAAAGTTGAGAGAGCAATTTGTGGTGGATATTTACCAAGCAGGTGCAGGTACTTCCCACCACATGAATGTGAATGAGGTGCTGGCTAATCGAGCATTGGAGATTTTAGGGGATAAAAAGGGCAATTATCAGCGTCTCAGTCCCAACGACCATGTTAATTACGGTCAGTCTACCAATGACGTCATTCCTACGGCAATTCGCATTGGAGCATTGCTAGCGTTAGAACATTCTCTTTATCCCGCTATGTCTGAGGCGATCGCCATTTTAGATAACAAAGGTGAGGAATTTCAACATATCGTCCGTTCCGGGAGAACTCACCTCCAAGACGCTGTACCCGTGAGACTGGGGGAGACTTTCCGTGGTTGGGGACAAATTCTCATGGACCATCTGAGTAGAATTGAAACAGCAACTGAGGATTTAATGGTGTTAGGTTTGGGAGGTAGTGCTGCGGGAACTGGTTTAAATACCCATCCTGAATATCGCCACCAAGTTATTGCTATTTTATCAGAATTAATTCAACAACCCCTCCAACCCGCTTCCCATTTGATGGCAGCAATGCAAAGTATGGCTCCTTTTGTGGCTGTAAGCGGAACCTTGCGCAATCTCGCCACGGATTGTATTAAAATCTCCCATGACTTGCGCTTGCTGGACTCCGGACCAAAAACTGGCTTCAAAGAAATCCAATTACCCCCTGTACAACCTGGATCCTCAATTATGCCCGGAAAATATAATCCGGTGATTTGTGAGATGATGTCTATGGTTTGTTTTCAGGTAATGGGGTACGATACAGCTATCGCCATGTGCGCTCAAGCAGGACAATTAGAACTGAACGTGATGATGCCTTTAATTGCTTATAACCTCATCCACAGTATCGAAATTCTGGGCAATACTATTCAGCAAATGGGTAAGCGCTGTCTGGCGGATATTGTGGCAATTGAAGAGCGCTGTCGAGACTACGCCGAAGGAAGTCTAGCTTTAGTAACGGCTCTCAATCCCCACATTGGTTATCTTAAAGCTGCTGCTGTAGCTAAAAAGTCCCTAGAAACAGGAAAATCTATCAGGGAAGTTGTTTTAGGACAAGGTTTAATGACAGAAGAGGCATTAGCTAAAGTGCTGGACTTGGAAAAAATGAGTAAATTACCATAGATGAAGCAAAAAACTACCTGGATATTCTCTATTCTTTGGTTGCTACTCATTGGCTGGCTGGCTTTTTTGTGGCATTTAGGTAGTACGGGATTGGTGGATGAAACGGAACCTCTCTTTGCTGAAGCGGCTCGCCAAATGACGGTGACGGGAGATTGGGTTACCCCCTATTTTAATGGCGAAACCCGCTTTGATAAGCCACCTTTGATTTATTGGTTGATGGCGATCGCCTATCAGCTTTTTGGTGTGAATGAATGGGCGGTACGATTACCTTCCGCAATAGGGGCCATCGCCCTCATGTCCTTTGGCTTTTATACTTTGCTTGCAACTCAGGATAATAAAAGTAAGCCTAAGTTTTTTTCATTGCCTTGCATCGGTGCGGCACTAATTGCTCTTAATTCCCAAACCATTGTCTGGGCACGCACGGGAGTCTCAGACATGCTCTTAAGTAGTTGTATGGGTATGTCACTGCTGTCCTTTTTCTTAGGATACACTTCTCAGGATAACATCACAAAAAATACCTTGGGAGCGCGCCCCTGGTATCTTGCTTGTTACGTCTTCCTTGCCTTGAGTGTATTAACAAAAGGACCAGTAGGCATTGCTTTGCCAGGATTAATTATTATTAGTTTCTTACTTTATACAGGCAACTTGACCAAAGTAATAAAAGAAATGGAGATTATTAAGGGCGTGATAATCTTCATGGTCATGACTTTGCCCTGGTATATCTTAGTCATTAGACAGCACGGTTGGGACTACATAAACTCCTTCTTTGGCTATCACAATTTCCAGCGGTTCACCGAAGTAGTGAATGGTCATGATGCGCCGTGGTATTTTTACTTTTTAGTTGTGCTGGTTGGGTTTATACCTTGGTCTATATATCTACCAATTGCTATTTTGAGGGTTAAATTTTGGCACCGTTCTTGGTGGTGTCAACAACCCCGTGGTAGTCAATTAAGTCTCTTTGCCTTTTTCTGGTTTAGCGGCATTTTTATCTTTTTTACCATTGCTGTAACTAAACTACCTAGCTATACTTTACCCCTCCTTCCTGCTTCAGCTATTCTGGTAGCACTTTTTTGGAGTGAAGCAATATCTACAGGAAAGGGATCTATGAAGAGGGGTTTATGGATTAGTTGTGTTATTAATATTATAGTTTTAGTCATTCTTGCTATTTTCTTCCTTAAGAGTCCCAATTTTATCGGTTACGACCCAGCAGCACCAAATTTAGCTGAGTTGGTAGCATTATCAAAAATACCACTGAGAACTGCAATTATCTGGGGAGCAACGGCGATCGCAATTGCTCTTGTGTTGTGGCTAAGGTATAATTGTAAGTGGATATTAACCGCCAATCTGATTGCTTTTATCGCTTTTCTGGTTTTCACCCTTCTTCCTACTGCCTTTTTAATAGATGGATCCCGTCAACTGTCCCTGAGAGAACTATCTGCTATTGTTGTACAGAGGCAAAAACCCGGGGAAGAGATAGTGATGATTGGCTTCAAAAAGCCCAGTTTAGCCTTTTATACCCAGCGTCGAGTGAAGTTTTTCACCAACACTAGCAGTGCGATCGCCTACCTCACGGAAACTACTGATATTGAAGCCAATTCAATCTCCCTTTTGATTGTAGCGCGACCTAAATATATTCAAAGAACTGCCTTAGATAGGTCAGATTACCAAATTTTGGGGGCTTTTGGACCTTATCAACTACTGAGAGTTGATAAACAAAAAATAAGGATGGACTACGGAAGCGCGCCGTAAAGGCATAGAAACACCTGAGCCCCCGGCATTGATTAATGGCGGGGGGGGGGAAACTTGTACGTCCGGGACGCCAAAGGCGGCACCTTCAGTGTCGTAGGAGAGGGACGAGGTGGTAACACATCTCTCGACTCTATAAACCTTTCCTAAATTATTCTCAATCATTGAGCGCTATATACTGTGAAAATTCATCTTGACAGTTCGTAGTAAATATGATCTAATAGGAATTAAGTGCGGGAGTGATCCATGAAAAAAATCAAGTCTGGTTGTCATTTGTTGGTGCAAGATAAATCCTTTGAGTTCAAGCCTGGGACGTTCTCTCGGGGTCGGTTTTTGCTTCAGAAGATAAAGGGATTCACCAGCAAGGGGGGAATGACTGCTTTAGGGACGGCATTGATTACCCTAACCCCCAGTGTTAGTTTAGCAGCTAGTACTCCTCAATTGATGTTGAATGAGGGGGTGCGCACCGAGAATTTAGATATTAGTGCTGATTCTTTATCAGTAGAGTTGGCACAAGTTCGGGATAACCGAGAATTAGCAGAAGCGAAAAGGTTAAATCAACAGGTAACACAGCTTTACGAACAAGGTGAGTATGCTGCTGCTGTTCCTCTAGCAGAACAAGCCCTGGCTATCAGGGAGAAAGTATTGCCAGAGCAACATCCCGATGTAGCCCAAAGCCTCAACAACTTAGCTCAATTGTACCATGTCCAAGGAGACTACAGCAAAGCAGAACTCCTCTATCGCCGTTCCCTGGCTATCAGGGAGAAGGTATTGCCAGAGCAACATCCTGATGTAGCCCAAAGCCTTAACAACCTGGCTGAGTTGTACTCGAACCAAGGAGACTACGGCAAAGCAGAAACCCTCTATCTCCGTTCTCTGGCTATCAACGAGAAAATATTGCCAGAGTCTCATCCCAATGTAGCCACCGCTCTTAACAACCTGGCTGAGTTGTACTCGAACCAAGGAGACTACGGCAAAGCAGAACCCCTCTATCTCCGTTCCCTGGCTATCAACGAGAAAGTATTGCCAGAGTCTCATCCCGATTTAGCCCAAAGCCTCAACAACCTAGCTTTGCTGTACTCGAACCAAGGAGAAAACGCCAAAGCAGAACCCCTCTATCGCCGTTCCCGAGAGTGTAACCGGATTTAGCCACCAGCCTCGAACAACCAGACAAAAAATGTTTAATAAACTATGTAAGCCTAAGTTATGCTATAACATTCTCTGCTGCAATTTGAATCACTGCTAATAAGTCTTCCAGGTTTGGGGGTACGGGAACCAAACAGGGAAAAACGGAAAGATTCTTGACCTGATTTGCCATCTCAGTTATACTAGCATCTAGAGTAACAAGAGGTAAAGATGCGAGGCCATCCAATTGGCTCAAGCTTTGCAAATAAGCAAGAGGTTCAGTCAATTCCTTACCGAGTAAAATTACATCTGGTTGCCAAACTCGCGCCAGAATCTCTGCTTGCTCTAAACAATCCACTTCTAAAACACGGTGATTGAAGCGAGATACGTAATTACTCAGAGCAAGAGCAAATTCAGCGTTCCGGAGAAATCCTCCTAGCTCATAGAGGTGTAAAATTGTCAAACGACGAGTTGGAGCAGATGGTTGAACCTGAAAATGATTGAGTAGCTTCTGCAAAGCCTCCTTCTGAGGAGGTAAAGCTAAAAAGCCATCCCCCTCGGACCTCCTTTGAGCAGTCCCAGTGGTCATCAAAATCACCGGAATACTCTTGGTGGTAGAGTCTGATTTTAGCAGCGTCAAAACATCCCAGCCAGAAAGCAAGGGTAAGACGGGGTTGAGTAAAATTAGACAAGGCTGTAACTGACGGGCTTTCTCCACTGCTTCAGTGCCAGTACGAGCAATGACAAACCGATAGCCCAGATCCACTAGGTGCACCGTCAAATTTTCAATATACTTAGGAACAGCCTCAATAATTAAAATCAAAGGGTCTCTAGGTCTGGTAGGTGAACTTTGACGAGGAAAAGGAGGAAGTAAAAGAGTAAACTGACTACCTTTACCCACTTGGGAAATAAAGGAAACATCTCCTCCGTGAGTGCGAGCAAGATGCTGAGTTAAAACCAACCCCAAACCGCTTCCGTTAAACTCCCGAGTGAGAGGATTTTCTAGCTGTTGGAATTTCTGAAAGATTAGATGCTGAGATTCTTCGGCAATACCAATTCCCGTATCCCACACAGTAAAAGCAATCCAACTAAACCAACTCCTGACCCTCAGACCAATTTTACCCCCCGAGGCGGTAAACTTGAGAGCATTGTTCAAGAGGTGAACTAGCATTTGCCCCAGACGCAGTTCATCAGCCACAATTATCTCCAAATCCGGGTCGATTTCGAGGCTAAATTGGTGTTCCTCTACAGAAGTCTTCCCTTTTTTTGCTTCTTCGTATGCTCTCTGACATGCCTTTTTAATTGTCACTGGTGTTGGTGTCAATTTAAGCTGTCCCGTTTCTAAACGGGTCAAATCCAGGATATCATTGACCAATGTCAGGAGCTGACGTCCACTTTGATATATTTGTTTGGCATACTTACTCTGACGAGAGTTGAGTGATCCCAGTTTTTGCTCTTTGAGCAGGCTAGATAATCCCATCACTGCGGTGAGAGGAGATTTCAGTTCGTGACTGATACAAGCTAAAAATTCATCTTTCAGACGATTCAACTGCACACTTTCAGCATTTTTCGCTGCTAGTTCTTGACACAGTCGTTTTTCTTCCGTGATATCTGTTGCCAGTATGAGCCAGATTGGCTTAGTCAGACTGGGGAAATTGAGGGGAAGTTTGATAAACTGCCAGACTTCCTCTCCCTGATCCCTGTTTGGCTCTTGCAGCCCTCTGGAGGGACTTTCAGCAAGAGGCAATGAATTTTCTGTCCAGCAGTATGCTTGAAATTCCCCTTGTCTACAGGGGACATTTTGTCCAGCTGCTACTTTGACAGCACTGTCATCATGGAGTTGAGGGAGGAATCCAATCCGTTGACACCAGCTAAGATTACGACTGATAATCTGCCCTTCTCCTGTTTGCAACATCACTGGTAGGGGCAGAGGTTCCAGCAAATGGGATAGAGACTGACAAAATGTGTCCTTGCAATTACTAGCGGGAATTTTGGCTTTTGTCAACTCCACTGTATTTTGGAGTAAAGTGTAGGTATCTAAGAGTCCCAGGAATTTTCCTTCCGAGTCTACTAAAGCAAAGGATTTATCCCCGTGGAAATTAAATTGAATAGCTCTTCTGAATTCCCCCACTAGCATCTGTGCTAGTAATGTAGGAATTGGCTCGATCCAATTCCCAATGGTCTCCGGACCATGGTCCCCTGACACCAGATAGGGTATTAAGCGACAACAGCGAATCACACCTCTTGGAGATTGCTCTTCATTGACTACAACCAACTGCTCATGCTCACCGGACTGAAAAATGGCCAGCACTGCTGTCTTATTAGCTTTCTCGGAGCAAACTGGAATGGGTTGAAGAAAATGGGCTAGAGTGAGATCTGAGCTAGACATGAAAAATTACCGCTGGGTGTCAGGGGAAAATCCTTCTCCTTTTTGCTATTATCCCCCTAGGGTGATAGGATAAAGTGAAAGATTACAATTAATTAATAAACACTTAATTTTAGCCTAATTTTTGACCCTTGCAATTATCGATCTGTATTTTTGCCGATTCTGAACAGCTCACTCAGTCCTTGACTCAAGTACTGAAGGTTGGACGCTATCGCTTGAATGCACTCCATACCCACAAGGAGTTCGAGAATTTTGTCACCCAGCACAAGGAACAAATCGATTGCTTAGTCTTTGTTAATAACCCTGCTTCGGAACCTCTCCTCAAACAGCTATATGAACAAGGTACCCTGCTACCAGCCATCATCATTGATGAGGATAATACCATAACACTTCCCACAGACCATAGTACAGAAGGAGAAAATCAAACCTATCTTTACCACAGTGGGGAAATTCGACTGGCGGTCAATCAAATCCCAGACCCTGCCTCTTTTATCGACCAAGCGATCGCTCAGTTTCTCCACCTCACTCCCAGTTGTGCTCTCTCGGAACGTCCCCCTAAGATAGAATTAGTTCCCAACGAAAATACCGAGAACTTTCTCCTACTCCAACAGCGTCGGTTGTCCCAAAAGCTCAAGGAAAGACTGGGATACTTAGGATTATATTATAAAAGAAATCCCAAGTTTTTTTATCGGAATCTATCCCCAAAAGAAAAAACAGAACTTACCGAGCAATTAAGGGAAGAATATCGTCAAATTCTTCTCAATTACTTTGCTAAAGAAATTAATATAAATACAGCCATCGACCAATATGTTAATCGTGCTTTCTTTGCTGATGTTTCTGTTGAGCAAGTTTTGGAAATCCATATGGAATTAATAGATGAATTCTCGCAACAGCTTAAATTGGAAGGAAGAAGCGATGAAATTATCCTTGACTACCGTCTAACTTTGATTGATATGATTGCTCACTTGTGCGAAATGTATCGTCGTTCTATTCCCAGGGAAGATATTCCTTTGTCAAGCCACTTCGAAGTAGACTAAAATAAATTCTTCTCTCTCAGTTTGCCAACTAATTATTTAACTAGATATTAAGATTTAGGACTATGTTCAAAAAAGCTTATATTTTAAAGCTTTATGTTGCCGGGAATACTTCCAACTCTGTTCGTGCTCTAAAAACCCTGAAAAATATCCTGGAAGAAGATTTTCAAGGTGTCTACGCACTCAAAGTGATTGATGTGCTCAAAAATCCCCAACTAGCTGAGGAAGATAAAATCTTAGCCACCCCAACTCTATCGAAAGTTTTGCCTCCTCCAGTGCGCAAGATTATCGGCGATCTTTCCGATCGGGAAAAAGTATTAATTGGCTTAGATCTTCTGTACGAGGAAATCAGAGACAGAGACTCAGACCTGTAAGTGGAGATTTTTTGACCTCTGGGATATAAACTATAAATATGGGTAACTTCCGAGAACTAACATGAATCAATTGAATCTCAATGCACAAAACAAAGACAAATTAATTCTGAAAGGAGTCCAGAAAATACTGACAACAATTGAAGGATTTGATGAAATCACTCATGGTGGTCTCCCTATGGGGAGAACAACTCTGGTAAGCGGCACCTCCGGTACAGGCAAAACCTTGCTAGCGATTCAGTTTCTCTATCATGGCATCAAATATTTCGATTATCCCGGCTTATTTGTTACTTTTGAAGAATCGCCTACGGATATTATCCAAAATGCCTATAGTTTTGGCTGGAATTTGGCAGACTTAATTGATAAGGGTAAATTATTCATTCTCGACGCCTCTCCGGATCCAGAAGGACAGGAAGTGGTGGGGAATTTTGACCTTTCTGCTTTAATCGAACGGATTCAGTATGCCATTAGCAAATATCAAGCCAAATTAGTTTCCATTGACTCGGTTACGGCGGTATTTCAACAGTACGATGGTGCTTCAGTCGTTAGACGGGAAATCTTTCGTCTCGTTGCTCGTCTCAAACAACTGAAAGTCACCTCAATTATGACTACAGAAAGGGTAGAGGAATACGGTCCTGTTGCTCGGTTTGGGGTGGAGGAATTTGTTTCCGACAATGTGGTGATTGTGCGCAACGTCTTGGAAGGGGAACGGCGTCGTCGCACGGTGGAAATTCTCAAGTTGCGGGGTACCACCCATATGAAAGGGGAGTATCCCTTTACCATTACTAATGATGGCATTAATATTTTCCCATTGGGTGCTATGCGACTGACTCAGCGTTCCTCCAATGTGAGGATTTCTTCTGGTATCAAAACCTTGGACTCCATGTGTGGCGGGGGTTTCTTCAAAGATTCCATTATTTTGGCAACTGGTGCTACGGGAACCGGAAAAACCCTGTTGGTGAGTAAGTTTTTAGAAGAAGGTTGTCGGCGAGGGGAAAGGGCAATTCTTTTTGCTTACGAAGAATCTAGACCCCAATTATCCCGCAATGCTTCATCTTGGGGCATTGATTTTGAGGAAATGGAGCAAAAAGGCTTGCTGAAACTGCTTTGTTGCTATCCAGAATCAGCGGGTTTGGAAGACCATTTGCAAATGATTAAATCGGAGATTTCGGAATTCAAACCCTCTCGCATCGCCATTGATTCTCTCTCAGCTTTGGCTCGGGGGGTTACTAACAATGCTTTCCGCCAGTTTGTCATTGGGGTGACTGGTTATGCAAAACAAGAAGAAATTACCGGTTTCTTTACCAACACTACGGATCAGTTTATGGGTGCTCATTCCATTACAGAGTCCCATATTTCCACCATTACGGACACCATTATCATGCTCCAATATGTGGAAATTAGGGGAGAAATGTCCCGGGCAATTAATGTATTTAAAATGCGTGGTTCTTGGCATGATACGGGCATTCGGGAGTACAGTATTAGTGAGGAAGGTCCGGAAATCAAGAATTCCTTCAGTAACTACGAACGGATTATTAGCGGTTCTCCCAGTCGCATTTCTGTGGACGAAAAGTCTGAACTTTCACGGATTGTTCGGGGTGTTAGGGACAGAACAAAGGACTAAACCAATATTGGTCAGGTTTGGGTATAATATATACTACTATAGGATATATAGTGCGGCGATCGCGATACATATCCGCTACTTTGTACAGTTCATGATTGTTAGTTTGTTTCATTATAGGGGGGGTATTATTTCCCTAGTTCTTTGATCCGCTTCAGGGCGCTCCTGTAATCTCGTCTATATCCTTGTTGCTTATAGAGTTTGGCAGCATTTTTTAAATCCTCCATAGCTTCTCGTTTTTTTTCTTGTTGTTTGTAAGCTAAACCCCTGTTAATGTAGGCGTGAGCTAAGTTAGGCTCCAAACGGATAGCTTCGTTGTAATCAGCCATCGCTCCCTTATAATCCTTCAACCCTCTCCGCCGTGCAAAACCTCTGTTATTGTAGGCAGCAGCTAAGTTAGGCTCCAAACGGATAGCTTCGGTGAAATCAGCGATCGCCCTCTTATAATCCTTCAACTCATTCCGTGCTAAACCCCTATTATTGTAGGTGGTAGCATCGTTAGGCTCCAAACGGATAGCTTCGGTGAAATCAGCGATCGCTTCTTTATAATCTTCCAACTCATTCCGTGCAATACCCCTATTATAATAGGCCAGAGCTAAGTTAGGATCCAAATAGATAGCTTTCGTGTAATCGGTGATCGCCTTCTTATAATCCTTCAACTCATTCCGTGCTAAACCCCTATTATAGTAGGCGCAAGCTAAGTTAGGATCCAAACGGATAGCTTTCGTGTGATCGGCGATCGCCCCTTTATAATCGTTCAAGGATTTGCGTGCAATACCCCTGTTATAGTAGGTGGCAGCTAACTTAGGATCCAAACGGATAGCTGACCTGTAATCGGCGATCGCCCCCTGATAATCTTTCAACCCATTCCGTGCAATGCCCCTGTTAATGTAGGCTACAGCATCGTTTGGCTCCAAACGAATTGCTTTGGTATAATCTTCTATCGCCCCCTTCCAGTCTCCTTTTCCCCTTTTCTCAAGACCCCGTTTCAACCAATCTTTTGCACTTAGAGAGGTATTCTTGGGAGAAGAAGTTTGTGTTGGAGTGTTAGGAATAGTAGAAGCTAGGTTTTGAGGAGCAGGAGAAGGAGGAGAGGAAACAGTTACAGTAGGAAGCAAGTCTAACCACGCTTTCACCGATTGGGGGCGATTTTCTGGATATGGTTCCATTCCAGCGATGATGGCTTTCTTTAACCTATCGCTGACATGGCGTTGGTGAATTAGAAGATGGATGTGGAATAGACAGATTCTAGAACGTTTCATTTTCACTACTACACATAAAACAAAGAAAAATATGTACACGAATGTATTATGTATACCAAAAGGCACTTCTTCTAGGATGAAAGAGTTCCTGACGGAAGATAAGAGGTCTGCATCTATTTAAACAAACCTTTGAACTTCAAAGGGTTCAAACTTTACATATCTTATTTCAAAACGAAGGTCACCACATCGAAATTGTGGACAGGCAAAAAGTGTAATTCCATTCATACCAAAATGTAAATCACGAATAATTCCTCCTCTTCTTCGATCTAGAAAGCCGTCAATAGCCACTAAATGTTCTCTGCTGTATCGGACAGTATCCATGCCATCACTGATGGTGATATCGAATCTAGAAATATCTTCTATACCAAAAAAACTATCACGTTCGCTATCTATCTGGATTATTCCTGTCGCCATATGAACTCTTTCCGGTCCTGCTCTAACAGTCAACCCATCAGCATCGCTTCGCCAACGAAATCTCAAAACATGAGATATAGCAGTAGCGGGTTGCGCCAGTAAGAATTGAAAAATTGCAATTATTATTATTGAATATTTTTTCATTTTGATTTCTGTAGGTGTGGGTAACGCTTGCGCTTTACCCAACCTACAACTAAGAGATACTTTCTAGTTGAGCTGTTCGTACATTCAGAGACAAAGTATTATCTCCTCGTTTGATTTCAAAGCGGAGAGTTTCCCCCACGCCGCTTTTTTCCACAATGGACTGTAATTCCTCCGCATTGGTAATCTTTTGCCCCGCTACTTTGAGAATAACATCTCCCCGACGAATACCAGAACTAGCAGCAGGGGTATCTGGTAGAACTCCAACTACCAAAACCCCTTCTTCTTCCGGTACAAAGAAAGGAGAATTGGGGTTTTGATTGTATTGTTGGGCTAATGCTGGGTTCAGGGTAATCATTTGAATGCCCACATAGGGGTGGGGCACTTCTTTACCCGCAGCGAGAGTGTCTTTCAGGGCTTTTGCCTTATTAATAGGAATGGCAAAGCCGATACCTGTGGCATTGGGGCGAATAGCGGTATTGATCCCGATTACTTCCCCACGGTCGTTTAATAAGGGGCCACCAGAATTACCGGGATTGATGGCTGCGTCGGTTTGGAGGAAGTCCACTCGCTTATCAGGAACCCCTACCTGGGCAGAAGAACGATCTAGAGTGCTGATAATGCCCAAGGTGACGGTATTGTTCAAACCTAGGGGATTTCCCACGGCGATCGCCCAATCTCCTACCTGTACTTCACGAGAATTTCCCAAGGGAGCTATAGGTAAGTCTGCTCCCTGAGGCTCGATTTTCACTACTGCTAAATCCGTGACTGGATCGCTACCTTTCACTTCTCCTTCAAATTGACGCCCGTCTTTGAGGGTGACGGTGACTGTGTCCGCTCCGCTAACTACATGAGCATTGGTGAGAATGATACCGCTGTTATCGGTAATAAAGCCTGAACCCTGACCTCGCACTTCTCTTTCCCGGGGTGTTCCTCTCAAGCGATCGCCAAAAAAATCCCGGAAAAAGGGGTCATCAAAAAAGGGGTCCAGATTAGAGCGACTGGTGACGATTTTGGTAGTATCCAACCGCACCACCGCTGGACCAGTATTCGCTACTGCTGCGGCGACGAAGTTATCACCACTGGTGACGCCTGGTTTTAGGGCTACTGTGGTGGTAGGTTCTTGGGGTGGCTCCAATACCTCTGTTGGTTTAGCTTGGGAAGATAGCATCCGCAGACTGCTAAAGGCGAGAGCCACTCCCAGCACCAGGGCGACGAAATGGGTACTGAATTGTCGAATAAATTTTGAGGATTTCATTATTTTGGTACAATTAGGGTAAATTTATTTTAACTTTTAGATTGGGGTTTTGTCTCGCCCTCGGCATCCCTTCCTTCGGCATCGCGGATGGCGAAGGGATGCCGAAGGAGGGCAAAGGCGCAAAGGGAGGAAGAATCGGAGTCAATAATGTATTTGACGGAGAATGTCACGGAGGCGATCATAATCGTCTTTGAGTAAGATGGACAATTTCTTCCCTGCTTGAATTAACCAATTTCTGTCAGCATTGCGCAAACGATAAATCTCCCTCATTGTAGCTGCAATTAAAGCTTCTGGGGGCGTTTCATTTGTTTGCAAGAGAATCGGTAAAAAATCCAGCTGTTCGCTAAAGTGAATCACTTCTGATGGTTCGCAACGGTAAACTCCTTGATGAATTTGGGGGGGATGAGGAGGTAAATATTGATGTACATTACCTAACTTATTTAAAGTATAGTTAACTTTATTATTATATTTCTCGAAGCCCACGATTGTGGCGCGAAATTCAGTGACGAGCATGGCAAAAATCTGGGGTTGCTGTTCTCGCAAATCCCTTAAGGATAAACCCAAAGCTCTGGCTCGATGGACAGAATCAATAGGAGACGAACTTGCATAACTTACTATTGCATATATTTTGCAATATTCTTCTTCATCCATAGATTTTACCCAACTACCAAAAGTAGGCATTGTGGGGAAGCTCAAGGAATCCGGTTCTAAACATTGGGCCAAAAAGGTGGTTGTCGCCGTTTCTATTACCTCGGCGATATGGTCGGGGTGGCGATTTTCGTCTGTAAACTGGGGTAAAGGAAGGCGCATATTTTCTTTAAGGAGGTTATATTTGATGGGTGGATCCCCCCGCCCGAGGCATCATCAATGTCATGTAGGGTGGGCATTGCCCACCAACAGCTGGTAGTAGAAAGATTGGCGGTTTGGGGCACTAAATCTGTAAAATTCGTCCTGGTTGCTCTCGGTGGACAAGGTTTGGGGATCCATAGGCAGAAAATTAGTAAAGTTTATCTTTGTTTACTCTAGGAGTACTATTACGGAAGCTTTTGGTAGTCAATATATGATATAATAACTCTATGAGTAGTATAGAAAAGTTACTAAAAGCGATTGCCGCCAATCCCAAAGATGTTCGTTTTTCTGACCTTGATAAGTTATGCACTCACTATTTTGGAAAACCTCGTAACAAGACCATGTCTATAAAACACCCTGGCTTAGAGACCCCCCGTGTTAACATCCAAAAAGGTAAAGATGGAAAAACAAAAACTTATCAAGTCAAACAAGTATTAGCGGCAATTTACAAACTGAAAGATAAAAACAATGGCTGAACAAAAACATTATACATATCGAGTAACATGGTCAGAAGAGGACGGGGAATATGTAGCCCTTTGTCCTGAATTCCCCAGTCTTTCTTACCTATCAGACGACCCTACAGATGCACTAAAAAATATGGTTAATTTGGTGGAGGAAGTTGTTGCTGATATGAAGGCTAATGGTGAGTTTATCCCTATACCGCTTGCAGAAAAAAATATAGCGGCAATTTTCAAATAAACATACCACCCAATAAATATCCTAACCTTGCTATTAAGGCAACAGAACAGGGCATGAGCCTTAGTCATTATATTAGCAGCAGGTTGTTTTAGGGAAAGATTTAAATCTTTCATAATAGTCATGTAGGGCGGCACTGCTGGGACGGCAGCGTCATCGACAGTGCCCTACTATCGTTCTGGTTTGAGTTGTACCGCTTCTAGTTCTGAGAGTCTGAAGGTGACGAGTTTGTCCCAGTTACCATCTTCAAATAATACTGCTGCTTTACCGTCGCTCACCCGTTGTACCAGTCCTTGAAAATGGTAGTAGGTATCCTCTGGATTAGTAACGCAAACTGTTGTTCCTGGTAGAATCACGATTTTCTCTCTTTAAATCAATGTATCGGACTCAATTATACTACATTAAAGCAGCCAGGGAAACTTGAGCAGCTATTTGTTGGGCGATCGCCGTCAAGGCTTTTGCTGAAGCTGATTCCGGAGCTGATATAGTGATAGGTACCCCTTCATCTCCTCCCTCTCGCAAGGCAATTTCCAGGGGGACACAACCCAATAAAGGCACTTTTAGTTCACGGGATGTTTTTTCTCCACCTCCGGAACCAAATAAATCGTAAGAACGGTCAGGTTGGTCTGGGGGGATAAAATAGCTCATATTCTCCACTATCCCCAATACCTTCACAGACATTTGCTGGAACATCTTCAAACCCCGACGAGAGTCTAAGAGAGAGACATTCTGAGGGGTAGTAACAATTACTGCTCCTGCCATAGATACTGCTTGTCCTAGGGTTAATTGAGCATCTCCAGTTCCCGGGGGCATATCCACAATCAGATAGTCTAATTCCCCCCAGTCTACCTGATAGAGAAATTTGCGGATAATACCGTTTAACATGGGACCGCGCCAAATCACTGGCTGATCTGGGTCGATTAAACAGCCCATGGAGACCATTTTCACCCCATAATTAAAGGTGGTCTCTAAAATTTCTTCCCCTGAATCTCCCTTTCGTACCATGATTGGGATATCTTCCAATCCCAACATAGTAGGGACATTGGGGCCGTAGATATCTGCATCTAGTAAACCCACTTTAGCGCCTTTTAGGGCCAGGGCTACAGCGCAATTAACTGCTACCGTGCTTTTCCCTACACCTCCCTTCCCACTGGAAATGGCCAGAATATTTTTGACTCCAGGAATAGACTGTTTATTGGGTTGGGGTTGTTGTGAGGGAGTGTCCGCTGTTACTTTTACCTCTACTGCTTTAACTCCCGGTAACTGCTTGACAGCCTTTTCGCAATCTGCCACAATTAGTTCCCGTAGAGGACAAGCAGGGGTAGTGAGGACTAAATTAAATTTGACTAAGCCATCCTCGACGGATATATTGCGAATCATGTTCAAGTCCACTAAACTTTTTTGTAATTCTGGGTCTTGTACTGGTCGCAAAACTTCTAAAATGGATGATTGATCGAGCATAATGGCGATTGCTTGTTTCTCCCCAGTTTATCAGGATATAATTCAAATAGCATAAAAGATAATTTTTGTCAACTAATTTACTCCTATGACAGTTACTCAGACAGATAACGTACCCCCAGCTGACTCCAGAGAAAGGGTCAAGCAATTCATGCAGGACCTGCAAGATGAAATCTGTAACGGTCTAGAAAAGTTGGACGGCAAGGAAACATTTCGGGAAGATAGTTGGTCCAGACCGGAAGGTGGAGGAGGACGTTCTCGGGTACTCCAAGAGGGAAATGTTTTAGAACAAGGAGGGGTTAATTTTTCTGAGGTTTGGGGTGAAAAACTTCCTCCCTCTATCTTACAGCAACGCCCGGAAGCTGCGGGTCATGGTTTCTATGCCACGGGAACCTCTATGGTACTTCATCCTCGCAACCCTTTTGTTCCCACAGTTCACCTCAATTATCGCTATTTCGAGGCAGGTCCGGTTTGGTGGTTTGGGGGAGGAATAGATTTAACTCCTTACTACCCTTTTGCAGAAGATGCAGTTAATTTTCACCGCACTCTGAAACAAACTTGTGATAGTCATCACGAAGAATATTATCCGGTATTTAAAAGGTGGTGTGATGAGTATTTTTATTTAAAACATCGAGGAGAAATGCGAGGAGTAGGGGGACTTTTCCTGGACTATCAAGACGGTAGGGGTGCTTTATATCGCGGTCCCCATCAGGAAGGACCAGCAGCAATTTATAGTGATAAAATAGGGGAGATACCACCTCGCAGTTGGGAGGATTTATTTGCTTTTATAAAAGATTGCGGTCAAACATTTTTACCCGCTTATTTACCTATAGCAGAAAAACGGCACCCAACCCAATATGGGGAGCGAGAACGTAATTTTCAGCTCTATCGTCGGGGACGCTACGTTGAATTTAACTTAGTTTATGACCGAGGCACTATTTTCGGTCTCCAAACCAACGGACGGACGGAATCCATTTTGATGTCCCTACCTCCTCTGGTTCGTTGGGAGTACGGTTATCAACCGGAACCCAACACCCCGGAAGCAAAACTCTATGAAACATTCCTCAAACCGCAAGATTGGGTAAATTGGCAACCGTCGTGATAAGGTAGGGTGGGTATTGCCCACCTTCTTCTTCACACAGGGTAAGCGCACTATAATAATAATGATTGCCATGTTATTACGAATATGGCTCACTATTGATAATTAAGGATGAAACTTGCAATATTAGAGACTAAAATAGTCAAGTTAGGGAAAATAAGAGAGGTTTAATTATGACTCAAGCCATCCGACCCGCCACCAAAATAACTAAAGATAAACCTCGGGAAATTGAACGTCTGTTAACCTTCCAAGAATATCTCGAATATGAAGGAGAACCAGGTGTTCGATATGAATTAGTTAAAGGACAACTAATACCTATGGGAGCATCAACCCACTTACACACCAATATTTGCAAGTTTTTGATTTATAAATTCCAGCGCTACTTTGCCTCCCAAAACTTAGATTTAGTGGCTAACGCTTTAGCAACCGGTGTGCGAACGGAAGAAAATACATCCAGAATTCCCGATGTGGTAGTTTTTAGCCAAACTATTTGGCAAAAAGTTCGTCATCGTCTTGGAGCAGGGGTTTTGAATTTTGAAGACAAACCGATTTTGGTAGTGGAAGTTGTCAGCAGCAATCGCAAAGATGATTATGTAATTAAACGGAATGAATACGAAATGGCGCAAATTGCTGAATATTGGATAGTAGATCCAAAAAAGAAACTAGTGAGGGTTTTGACTCATCCTAACCATGAAGAAGGATATAGTTCGGTAGATTTTACTGAAGAGATGACAATTGTTTCCAGTCAGTTTCAGAACCTAGCTTTATCAGTGAAAGAATTGCTGACTCCTCCCATAGTGGAGGAATTAATTAAAGAAGAACAAACCACGCTCAAAACCTTGGAACAAAATGCTCAAAAGGAGCACCAACGAGCTGAAACCGAACGCCAACGGGCTGCAACCTCCCAACAACTTGCAGAAAAGGAGCGCCAACGAGCTGAAACTGAACGCCAACGGGCTGAAAAGGAAAGTCAACGGGCTGAAACCGAACGCCAACGAGCTGAAAAGGAAAGCCAACGAGCTGAAACCGAACGCCAACGAGCTGAAAAATTAGCCTTGCGTTTGCTAGAAATGGGTATTAACCCAGACGAATAGGACAAATTAACATTTCTGGTTCGCGCAAAAGTAGGAGCGCGGTTTTCCCGTCCTCATCTGTGGTATATTAAAATCATCAATAACAGTAAATTATAATAATTCTTGTGAATAACGTTCCCACAGTATCAGATACCAAGCGTAATTTCTACGCCCGTCACACCCGCCCGATTAATTCTGTATATAGACGAGTAGTAGAAGAGTTGTTGGTGGAAATGCACTTGCTCTCTGTTAATGTGGACTTTCGCACTGACCCAATTTATTATTTGGGTGTAGTAACTTCTTTCGACCGTTTTATGGAGGGCTATTCACCGGAACGGGATAAGGAGTCTATTTTTGCAGCTCTTTGCGGGTCCGTAGGGGGGGATGCTGGGGAGTATAGAAAGGTTGCAGAAGAACTGACAACTTTCGCGAAGAGCAAGGGCAAAGAATTAATTCCTATGCTCTGTACTCCTACTCCTGGGACGGGGGGCGAAAGTCTATTAGTTTCTTTGGAGGCTATAGCCAAAAATACTCGGTTTAAATATACTCGTCTGTTTGCTATTGGCCTATATACTCTCCTGGAAGAAGCAGATCCTGAGTTGGTGCAAGAGGAAGAAGGGTGGAATAACGCTCTCAAGCAGCTCTCAGAAGCTTTGCACTTACCCTTGGAGAAGTTACAAAAAGATTTGGAACTCTATGGGAGTAATTTGAAAAAAATGAAGCAAGTGCTCCAAGTTATAGAAGATACTCTCCAAGCAGATAAGAAAAAACAACAAGAGCGAGCTTTAGAAAAGAAATCTCCAGTGGAAAAACCAGCAATGGAAACAGAGTAGGGGAGAAAACTGTCGCCCGCGAATGAATTGCGGGCTACCTTATAAAACCTCTTCAGAACCCTATTGATGGGTGGTTTTGGCTTCCTTCAACTGTCTCTCAATGCGGTATTTTCCTTGTAACTCATACCCTCTTGGATACATTATATACCCATGATCTCATCTACTTTGATAATAACGTCCATCTCATGATTTGTCAAGCCTTGTTACAAAACTTAATAATTATTTTTTATTGAACCGCAGAGACGCAGAGGACACAGAGAAGAGAAGAAAAGAGAAGAGAAGAGAGGGCAAGAGGAGAAGTTTCCAAAAACCTTTGCGCCTTTGCGCCTTTGCGCGATTTATCCTAATAAAGCTTCCACAAACTCATAACTAGAAAAAGGACGTAAATCATCGATTCCTTCCCCAGCCCCCACAAAGCGGATAGGCAAATTTAATTGTTGAGCAACCGCAAGAGCAACTCCACCTTTGGCAGTACTATCCAGCTTAGTTAAAACCACACCGCTCAGTTTAGCAGCTTCGGAGAATACCTGTGCTTGACGCAAGCTATTTTGACCCAGAGTAGCATCTAATACTAAGAGAGATTCTACCTGAGCATAGGGAGCTTTTTTATCAATTATCCTCCTCATTTTAGCTAACTCCGCCATGAGATTTTTTTTGTTTTGCAAACGTCCTGCTGTATCTACCAACAATAATTCCACATTCCGAGCCATAGCAGCAGTAATACCATCAAAAACCACCGCTGCTGGATCCGTATTTTGCCCTGGGTTAGCAATTACATCTGTGTTGCTGCGATCACCCCAAATTTTCACCTGTTCCACAGCAGCAGCCCGGAAAGTATCAGCAGCAGCAATCAGACAGCTATAACCAGATTCCTGGGCGAGGTGGGCAATTTTGCCTATGGTAGTAGTTTTACCCGCACCATTAACTCCCGTCAGCAACCAGATATTGAGTTTATCTTTGAGAGGTAAAAATTCCTCATTTGCCAACTTTTCAAGAGGTTTATCCAGTAATTCCCTGAGAATAGCTTTCAGATAAGCGATCGCCTCCTCAGGAGGTAATTTTTCCTCTCGTAATTTATTCTCCAAAGCATTAATAATATAATCCGTTGCCTTGATGCCTACATCAGCCTGCAAGAGCAGGGCTTCGATTTCCATCACTGCATCTTCATTTAGGGGTCCTTGACCAACAATCCCTCTGAGATTATTGATTAAGGAGCGACGAGTTTTTCCCAGTCCTTCCCGCAGTCGCTTCAGCCAGTTAATTTCTGCAATAGAAACTTCATCGGGTGATCGCCCTTCAAGAGCGAGTACTTTAGCTCCCCAAACAAAATCTTCATCAAAAGCAATCTCACTCTCTTGCGCCTCTGGGGTTTCGATAGCAGTTTCTTTCAGACGTTCCAACCCCTCTGACTTCTTCATCCAAGCAGGAATCGCTCTCCTAGTCTCTTCACTAGTCTCCTCAGTGACTCCTTCTTCTACTGCTGTTTCTGTCTCTTGAGTAGTAGTTCCCGTTTCTGGAGTTGCGTCTGTCTCTGGAGTTGCTTCTACCTCTGGTGTAGTAACTGCTGCTGTTTTTTGCTTTTGAATATTTTGATAAGCCGCTTTAGCCCAGTTAAGATAGTCTTCCTGAGTAGAAGGAGCAGATTGTGAAGCTACTTCTTCTTCTTTCGGTTTACTCTCCTGCTCAACGGTTGTTGATTTTTGCTTTTCTGCTGTATCCTTAGACTTGCGGCGGAACCAATTAAACATATGCTACAATTTATAAATTGATTTGGTGAAACTATTTCAAAGCTTTCATTCGGTCAGTCACTCGCCGCAATACTCCGTTAATAAATTTATATCCATCCTCGTCTGAGTATCGTTTTGCCAATTCCACAGCTTCATTAATTGCTACTTGCTCTTCCAGATCGAGAAACAAAATTTCTGCCACCGCGATACGGAGAATATCCCTGTCAATGCGAGGTAACCGTTCTAATTGCCAATCCACAAGGGATTCTGACAGCAGCTCGGTAATTTCTTTGTTTTTGCGGCGGACAGTGCTAATTAAATCCAGAGCATATTCTCTGACATCTATATGATTAGAAAGCTGAATAAATTCTGGCAATTCTACTGCTGTCCCGAGACGTTCGATGGCCGTTCGAGTTAATTGGAGAGCATCAGCTACCATTGCTTTCGCACTCTGGACATTGGTAGCGCCTTGAGATATATTAGAGAGGCGCTCCCTCCCTCTTTGAACTTCTGCTCCAGCAGTTTCTAGAGTATCTTGAATTTCAGACGTGAGAGTCCGAATTGATGCTAACACTAAATCTTGTAAATCATTTTGTTCGATTTTTTCCTCTTTTCCCTTGATTATACTCAGAGCTAAGAGGGCTAATTCACGAGCAATGCGGCGTGGTTTTTGGCGTTGCATAAAAGTCTCAAGTTGGCGATTTTAGTTTAGTGGGAGGGACTTTCTTCTAAATCAGGTAATACTTGTCGTTTTTCTAACTCTATAGGCTGAAGTGGTACTTTTTTATAAGGTAAGTCCAGATCAATCGGCACATTCTCATGGTCATTTTTACTGGGACTGACTATACCCCCAGAGATGAGAACTTTAAAAGCGTCTTCAATAGAGATTGACACATTGATTACCTCATCCTCTGGCACCATAGCATACCAGCCAGAGGTGGGATTAGGAGTGGTGGGAATGAAAATACTCAGCATTGGTTTAGATAAATGGCACTGGAAGTTGCTGCTGAGAGTTCCCGTCACAAACCCCAAAGTCCAAACACCCTGCCGAGGATATTCTACCATCACCACTCTGCGAAACTTGCTCTTAGAATCTTTCAATAGGGTTTCTAATATCTGTTTGAGAGTTTTATATACGGAACCTGCCAAAGGAATTGCTTGCAAAAACTTCTCGCCAAAATCTAATAGCCAGCGCCCGACAATATTCCGTGCCATTAAGCCAATGAGCAAAATGAAGGTCAACGGTACCGCTAAACCCACCACAAAATTGAGTAGATTTGTCAGGAGCGGGTGAAGACCATCAAATGGGTTGAGCTGTTGGGGAATCCGAGTGAGAAACTCGATCGCCCACTTGGCAATGTTAATGGTCAACCAAATGGTAGTAGCTAGGGGTATTACTACCAGAAGGCCGGCGATCAGGTCATTTTTTAAATCTTGTTTTAAACTTTGGAGCACCAATGGGACTCTCCTTACGACTGAATGATAAATCGACCCTGCTGTTGGTCAAAGTTCAACAGCAGGCTCTGTCTGAAGCATCAATACCCTTAGAAGGGAGTGCCTGTATCATATTATACCATACCAGCGCGCCCCGCGCGCGGGGTTTCCCAGATCGGAGTTATTCATGAAAAAATTTGTGGAAGTATTCCCAGATAAGCAAGCCCTCCTAGCACGCGCCCTTGTTATTGTCACCTCCCAAATCCAAGCAGCAATCCAAGAGAAGGAGAAATGCACCATCGCTCTAGCCGGTGGCAGTACTCCCAAACCCCTCTACGAGAGCATTGCCACTCAGAACTTACCAACAGACAAAATCCACCTGTTCTGGAGTGATGAGCGTTACGTTCCCCCAGAACATCCCGACAGCAATCAAAGGATGGTTCGCAAGGCTTGGCTGGATAGGGTTGATTTCCCCCAAGGTAATCTCCATGCCATGCCTACAGGGGCTGGAAATCCAACGGTAGACGCCCAAACCTACGAAAAGGAACTGTTGGCATTTTTTCAAATTCCCGCCGGAGAATTTCCCATTTTCGATCTTATTTTATTAGGAATGGGAGATGATGGACACACAGCCTCCCTCTTTCCTCACACTGAAGCACTTTCAGTCAAGGATCGCCTAGTGACTGTGGGCAACAAAGACGGGCAACCCCGTCTCACTTTCACCGCTTCTCTCATTAACCACGCCAGCTGTGTGCTATTTCTTGTTGCTGGTGCTAATAAGCGTCTTGCTTTAGAACAAGTTTTCGCATCATCCGCCGATCCCATGACCTACCCCAGCCGCTTAATTATGCCCCAAGGGGAACTTTGGTGGTTATTAGATCAAGCGGCTTCCATGTAATGAGGATTTATGCTCCGGCCCATGAATCTTTAGCTGAAATCATTACCCCTGAGACTCCCTCATAGCAGAAACGAAGAACAAAAAATGATTGTCTGTCCCAACTGCAATCACCAAAATCCGGAAGCAGCACTTGCCTGCGAAGCTTGCTATACTCCTTTACCCACTACCAGTAGCTGCCCTCATTGCGGCGCTACCATACAACTAGATGCCACCTTCTGCGGTCAATGTGGTTTAAATTTACCACCAGCCGAAAATGCCGAACAATTGAGAGAAACCATGGTGAATACTTCCGACCTTCCCGGATCAGTTGAAAACCAGAACCCAGATCCTGTAGTAACTCCTGTAATTCAATCTATAGAGAACTCAGAATTGGTGATGAGCAAGCCAGAATCGGAAGAAAAAACGGCTCCACCCTGTCCCGCTCCCACTTTGCTCCAAATTCGAGCAGCTCAATTAGTACATCTGCAAACCAATACAACTATTGAAATACCGTCGAATCTGCCGATTATTCATATCGGTAAACCTAATGACCATATTCCCCCAGATATAGATGTGGCAGGTTTTCCCAATTCAGAGATTGTTTCTCGAGTTCATGCTGATATTCGCTTAGAAGGAGATACTTTTTTTATTGAGGATTTAGGTAGCTCAAATGGTACTTATGTTAACCATAACAACCTGGTTCCTGGCAATCGCCATCGACTTCGGCCAGGCGATCGCATAGCTCTAGGAAAAGAAGACAAGGTTACTTTTATCTTCGAGCTATCTTAAACTGCTGTTATTAATTTATACATAACAGTGTTAATAACACTCTAGCATACGCTCAATAGGTCTTTTCGCTGCAATGCGTATCTCCTGGGAAAGAACAATCTCTGGTGCTCGGTGCTTCATGGCTAAATACAATTTCTCTAAAGTATTCAGCCGCATATGGGGACACTCGTTACAGGCACAATTATTAATGGGCGGAGCAGGAATAAAGCATTTGGAAGGCGCTTCCTTTTGCATTTGGTGAATAATTCCCGGCTCTGTAGCGATAATAAATACCTCCCTTGGGCTGGTTTGGCAATATTTTAACAGGGCGGTAGTAGAACCAATATAGCTGGCGTGGCGCAGTAGGTTAGGTTCGCATTCTGGGTGAGCGATAATTTCCGCTTCTGGGTATTCTACTTGTAGCTGCACAATTTTCTTTTCCGAAAATATCTCATGGACAATACAGCTACCTTCCCACAATAACAAGTCCCGCCCCGTTTGCTCCATCACATAGCGACCCAAGTTTCTGTCTGGGGCAAAGATAATCCCCTGTTCTTCCGGAATTTGATTGACAATCTTAACAGCGTTAGAACTGGTACAAATAATATCGCTCATGGCTTTGATTGCAGCAGAGCAATTTATATAGGATACTACCACGTGATGGGGATGAGCTGCTTTGAAAGGGGCAAATTCTTCCGGTGGACAACTATCAGCCAGGGAACAACCAGCGTTTAAATCCGGTAACAACACAAGTTTGTCGGGATTGAGGATTTTCGCCGTTTCTGCCATGAAGTGAACTCCAGCAAAGACAATGGTATCCGCATTGGTTGCTGCTGCTTTTTGTGCCAGACCAAGAGAATCGCCGATATAGTCTGCAATATCTTGAATATCCGGATCTTGGTAATAGTGAGCGAGAATGACGGCATTTAGTTCCTGTTTGAGCACTTCAATGGCTGCAAATAGATCCTTGGGCAGCAAGTCGTCTCTGGTTCTGGTTTGTTGGGCTAAGGCAGTTGTAAACACAGTTGGTTGGGTGAAACCGCTTTCTGGATATGGCTTTAATTATAGTCAATTTTACCATATCTCTGAACAGCAGTCTGCAAGTGGGGTGGTAAGCAATGGTAATATTGAGGATAAACGGGTAAACGAGGAACTAATTCCCATCCGGCTCCTGCTAAAATTTCTTTGAGATCTGCTTTGGATGTTGTCATCACCACAACTGGTATTCTGTGTAGTTTATGGTCCGCTTTAATTTCCTTAAGTGCCTCCCTTCCATCTTTTCTAGGCATATTCAAGTCTAGTAGGATCAGGTTAGGACGGGGGGAAGAACTCAAGGAGCTATATTGACCGCGATGATAGAGATAATCCATTAATTCCTCCCCATCTTCAACAAAATATACCGCTCTAAAATCCTTCTCTTCTAGGGCTTCTTCCATCAGGAAACGGTCATCTTCATCGTCGTCTGCAACTAGTATTTCCACTACCTGTACGTGGTTATCCATTTTTTTTTGTCTACTTTCTTTTGTCTTTTTGTCCTTTTTGGGCAGAACTACTCCTTTTAACATCGCTTTATGCGATATTTTATCAAAGCATTAATTCCAAAAACTTGGATATCTTTGACTGTTAATCCTCTGTTTTTTCTTCTACTAGGTTTTTAAATCGAGAATCATTCATAAAATTATCAATTTTTTCCTTCATGCGCCCGACGTTTTTTTTGATTAACAATAACATATTTTTACCCTTCTCGTCCAACTTATCCTCATAATAAGTTATCATAAATTCAGCTAGAGAGCCAAGGGCTCGCATAGGAACCTGTAAATCTTGGGAAATAAAATAAGTAAAGTTCTTCAACTCTCGATTTGCTTCTTCCAATTCAGCTAAAAGCTGGTCTTGTTTTGCGTCTCTCTGCTTCCGTTCAAGGGCGTGGAGGATGGACCTTTCCAGTATAGCCGTATCCATCTGATCCTTCATGAGATAGTCTGCCGCCCCTATCTTCATAGCTTCTTGATCTATTTGATTGTCTCCCAACCCAGTGAGTAAAATAATCGGAGCACTAACGCCCCGGTTGATAGCTTCTTTGAGAAGTTCTAAACCAGTTTCTGGACCGAGACGGTAGTCTAAAAGATAAATATCATGGCGCTTTTCCCCAATTACCTCAAGGGCTTCTGAGTAGGTATCGATCCAGTCGAGCTCAAACAAGCCTATTTCAGCAGTCTCCAGTAATTCTTCCGTGACAATATAATCATCCTCATCGTCATCGACCAATAAAACTTTCAAGTAGCTATTTTTCATGAATAACTCCCTAAATTACGCCCTGGGTAACTCGACAAGTCCAAACCAGTAGTGATCTAACATTTTCATGATGGCTACCATGGACTCAAATGTCACTGGTTTAGCAATGAAGGAATTTACCCCTAAGTCATAAGTCCGAAAGATGTCTTCTTCTGCTTTGGAGGTTGTCAGAACCACAACGGGGATTTTCTTCAGTTCTGGGTTCTCTTTAATCTCCTTCAGGGCTTCCCTTCCGTCTTTTCTGGGCATATTCAGATCCAGGAGAATCAGACTGGGACGGGGGGAGGAATCAGGATCCCTATATGGACCCCGATGGTACAAAAAATCCATTAGTTCCTCTCCATCCTCAACGAAATAAAAGTCTCCCAAATCGTTTTCTTCGAAGGCTTCCTCCATCAAGAAGCGATCGTCTTCATCATCCTCTGCCACCAGGATTACGGTTGGCTGTCCTTCCTTTCTCATCATCTATTTTCATCTGTAGTTTGTTTGGCAGGAATTGTCACAATAAAGGTGGAACCTTCACCAGGAATACTCTTGGCTGTGATTTCCCCACCGTGTCTTTCCACAATCTTGCGGCAAATAGCTAAACCAACCCCAGTGCCTTCATAAGTATTGCGCCCATGGAGACGTTGGAAAACGGTAAAGATTTTCTCCACATATTTTTCCTCGAAACCGATACCGTTATCGGTGACAGTGAGGCGACACATTTCCTTGCTAATGGGTTCTTCATCAGGGTTTTCAACTTTCTCCTCATATAAATCTGCTTGAATCTGGATTTGAGGGGTGACTTCTTCTCGGCGATACTTGAGAGCATTCCCAATGAGATTTTGGAGTAATTGTCGCATTTGCAGTCGGTCAGCTTGAATAGTGGGTAAATCTCCCAGTTCTATTTCAGCTTTTGTTTCCTCAATGCGCACTTCCAAATCGGACAAAACCCCTTGTAAGACCCTGTTCAGATCTGCCTTGACAAAGGGTTGAGCTTTGGTGGTTACCCGGGAGAAAGCCAGGAGGTCATTAATGAGGGTTTGGGCCCTAGAAGCAGCACTCTGCATTCTTTCCAGGTAATCTTTCCCCTTATCGGGGAGCCCATCAGCAAATTTAGCTTTCAGGCGATCGCCAAAAGTTTGGATTTTACGCAGGGGTTCCTGCAAGTCATGGGAAGCTACAGAGGCAAAGTCCTGTAACTCCCGGTTACTCTGTTCTAGTTTAGAGGTAAATTCCCGCAAATCCTGTTCTACTTTTTTCCGCTCGGAGATTTCGGAGGCTAATTCTTTGTTCGCTTCTAATAACTCAGAGGTACGGACTTGAACCCGATGGTCTAATTCTGCGTTTAACTGCAACAGGGATTGTTCGTACTCCTTGGCTTGTGCAAAAACCTTGTCAAAAGTAGTCGTCAAAAATCCGATCTCATTTTGAGGTGGATCGGGAGGCTCAAAAATTCCCTTCTCATTACTGACTTCAACTGCTAAATTCAGTTTTTCCAATGGTCTCAGAACAGTAATATTAATGAGTATTCCCATGAACACCAGGATTACCACTATTCCTGTGACCATGGTTACGGTGGAAGTGGAAAAAGTTTGCCACGCCGAACGTTCCATTTCCTCAAGATCCACCATCACGATGGCTATCCCGCGACTTTCGGCTGCCGGACCAAACAGAACACTGCTAAAGAAGGGAAATACTTCCACCCAAACTGATTGACCGTCCAGAATTCCCTGCCAATAAGCTTCAACCCCGGTGCTAGCGGCTTGATCCATGGCGGTGGTCAATTCCGGATAAACCAGCCTATAGGGACCTTTTTCTTGTTGCCTCACCCCCTTACCATAAGCTAATGTCTTCCCTGTGGGTGTTACAATTGCTACTTCCTCGATGGCTGGCAGATTGGCATAATTTTGCACCACCCGTCGCAGTATGAAAGGGGTATACCCTCCCTCCTGAACTATCTGGATCTCAATGGCTCCTTCTGTAGCAAATATTAAACCTTGGGTAATGGAATGAGCCCTTTGGCGAACTTGCTCCTCTAAGTCGGAGCGAATCAAAAGGTAATTGATACCGAGGGTAGTGGCTCCCACCGTTACCAGGGATATACCGAAGCCAGTTAGGAGTTGCCGAGACAGACTGCCCTTAAATATTCCTTTCTTCATGGTTTCCATGCATCTATTGCTGCTGTTACTGCTTCTGGGTTGATTTCCACGTCTTGTCGAATAATACGACTATGACGCTGGTCGTAATCGTCCTTCTGGTTGTAACATCCTTTGATTCAAGGGAATGTCGCGTTTTTTACAGTCCAGAGTAATCCTGAGCCAAAAATTCCTGACTTTGGACCAGTTGGTTGGCCACTACGGCAAATACTTCCTCTGGTTGGTTTTCCACGGCATCCATTATGTCAAACCAGGTTAACATAAATTGGGTTAACTCATCTTGATCAGATACCACAAAACTAGACCGAGTCATGAGACAATCAATCACCAGGCTATCCACATATCAAATAGTGGCTTGCTGGTTGTCATTGGTATTGGCTTCCTAATGGTGAGGACTCAAAATTAGACTCGGTTGTTATGGTGAATGATAAGTATTACTTATACTTTCCATGAGTAAATTTTTCTGGATATCCCTTGACAAAGAAAAAAAAACCCTTTATATTAGAAATATAGATTCAGTACCTTGATAATTCAATAGCAATCATAAGAACATGACAACTACCCTGCAACAGCGCGAGAGCGCCTCAGCATGGGAGCAGTTCTGCCAGTGGATCACCAGCACCGACAACCGTCTCTATGTAGGCTGGTTTGGTGTCCTCATGATTCCCTGCCTGCTCACTGCAACCACCTGCTTCATCATCGCTTTCATCGCTGCTCCCCCTGTGGACATTGATGGTATCCGCGAGCCTGTAGCCGGTTCCTTGCTCTACGGCAACAACATCATCTCCGGTGCAGTTGTGCCCTCCTCCAACGCTATTGGTCTGCACTTCTATCCCATTTGGGAAGCAGCCTCCTTGGATGAGTGGCTCTACAACGGCGGTCCTTACCAGCTCGTTGTTTTCCACTTCCTCATTGGCGTATTCTGCTACATGGGTCGTCAGTGGGAACTGAGCTACCGCTTGGGAATGCGTCCTTGGATTTGCGTGGCTTACAGCGCTCCTGTAGCTGCTGCCACCTCTGTATTCCTCATCTACCCCATCGGACAAGGTTCCTTCTCTGATGGAATGCCTTTGGGAATCAGCGGCACCTTCAACTTCATGTTCGTGTTCCAAGCAGAGCACAACATCCTCATGCACCCCTTCCATATGTTGGGAGTAGCTGGTGTATTTGGTGGTTCTCTGTTCAGCGCAATGCACGGTTCTTTGGTAACTTCCTCCTTAGTGCGGGAAACCACCGAAACCGAATCTCAGAACTACGGCTATAAGTTTGGTCAAGAAGAAGAGACCTACAATATCGTTGCCGCTCACGGCTACTTCGGTCGTCTTATCTTCCAATATGCTTCCTTCAACAACAGCCGTTCCTTGCACTTCTTCTTGGGTGCATGGCCAGTAGTTGGTATTTGGTTCACTGCTATGGGTATCAGCACCATGGCTTTCAACCTGAACGGTTTCAACTTCAACCAGTCTATTCTTGACTCACAAGGTCATGTAATCGGTACCTGGGCTGACGTTCTGAACCGGGCTAACCTGGGTTTTGAAGTAATGCACGAGCGGAATGCTCACAACTTCCCCTTAGATTTGGCTGCTGGTGAGGCTGCTCCTGTAGCTCTCACTGCTCCTGCTATCCACGGGTAATAATCAGTTACCGGGTGACTGGAATGCTTAAAAAAGCGTCCTCCAATTTTGGGGGGCGTTTTTTTTTTGATGCTGTTAGAATTGATCTACATTAACACCATTGCAAATCTGTTGGGCAGCAGAGATAAAAGTCAGGTTCTCAAGTTGCAATCCACAAAATTGTTAAAGCTTTTTGCATGACGTTCATCTAGGTTGCTCCCACAGGAATTTCCCCATCTGTCTGAGCTAGCCCAGCTTATGGACTCAAAGTTATTTTTATGATACTACTGGCAAGGTTAGTACTTCTAAAATAATGAAATACATTAACAACCCTCATCATTTTTGCCGGCGGTTAAAACCGCCGGCAATAAATTGACGGGGCTACCAACCTCCCGTAAAATTCTGTGTTATTAGCTACATCTTGTTCTAGTTCTTGGAATTTAAGTAGCTCTTCTGTTTGAAGAATATCCGTCGCCTTGCTCAAATAAGATGTTAAAGCTTGGGGGACAATTTCTGTAGCTGAAGTTTGCTCTTCGGAGGCTTTTGCTTGAACTGCTTGAAGTAAATCTTCTGGAAGCTTAAAGTCAATTTGCTTTCTGCCCATATTGGTCTTCTTATCTTCTTTGTGTACATTAGTACTAGATCGGCCAAATGTTATATTTGATACATTTTATAAGTAAAAGTAACTAATTCTTCATGGTGATTGACAGGAATCTGAACCGCACCAAAGACGCAGATAAACGCAGATGGGTACAGATATTTCTCCTTCTTTCCACTCTCTGCGACTCTGCGCCGGAGCGCGCAAAATTACCTCATGATGAGAAGAATTTGTGAAATAATGACTATTGTTGCGGTTTGGTAAACTATTGTTGCGAATTATATACACTCCAGCTGACCAGTTACAAATCGGCTATGGTGGGAATATTAGAGGAAATAATGAGTAGAATAAGAGAGTATTTTTACTTCTTCCTCAATTTTCTGTCAGCCAATAGGAGAAGAAATGACCCCGAAAATGCTACGTCAGTTATGGGCTTTGATTGAAAACACTCAGCCCAATGTGCTGCTCAAAGAAGATGATGCCACTTTAATCCAGTGGCTGCTGAATCGACTGGGTGATCGCCAATCTCTAGATCGTCATCAGGCGGATATTGTCACGGATTATATCCGCAGCAAAATGCCCCTGATTCGGGATTTAGCGGAAACTAGATGTTAATCAACCCAGGGAAAACAAAAGGAGGTAAAGTCTATCTCGTCGGTGCTGGTCCTGGTGGGAGCGCTTATCTCACCCTGAGAGGACAAGAATTGCTTGCTCAAGCGGAGGTATTGGTGTACGATGCTCTGATAGACTCCCAATTATTACAATTAGTCCCCAGCAGTTGCCTGAAATTAGATGTAGGTAAACGAGGGGGAGGGGTCAGTACCCCCCAAGAACGAATTAACCAATACCTGGTAGCTTATTGTCTTCAGGGGAAACAAGTGGTGCGACTCAAAGGGGGGGATCCTTTTATTTTCGGTCGCTCTCAGGAGGAAATGGCAGCTTTGCAGGCAGTCGGTTGTCCATTTGAGGTGGTTTCAGGTATTTCTTCTGCTCTCGCAGCCCCTTTATTTGCTGGTATCCCCCTCACGGATAAGGTATTGAGTAGCTGTTTTGGGGTGGTGGATGGTCATAATCCGGCGGTTTTAGATTGGGAAGCACTGGCGCGACTTGATACTTTAGTAATCTTAATGGGGGGAGGAACTCTGGGGCAAATTGTCCATCTCCTCCAGGAACAAGGACGCCATTCTGACTGTCCCGTGGCCATAATTCGTCATGGTGGCAGGGTAGAACAAAAAATATTCAAAGGTAATTTAGGTAATATTGTAGCTGCTACTGCTGGGGAAATGCTCTCGCCTACAGTTATTGTTATTGGTGAAGTAGTTAACTTAAATAATAATTTTATGCACTTAGTTTTGCCATTAAGGGGAAAAACTGTCCTAGTGACTCGCGCTGCGCAACAGTCCACTAAGTTTACGAATCTGTTGCAAGAGCAAGGAGCAACGGTAATTGAAATGGCAGCGCTGGAAATTCGTCCTCCTTCTAGTTGGGAGGGTTTAGATAGAGCAATAACTAATTTGGAGTATTTTGACTGGTTGATCCTCACTTCTGCTAATGGGGTAGAATATTTTTGCAACCGTTTAGCAACTTTGGGTAAAGATGCTCGCGCTTTAGGGAAAATAAAAATAGCTGTAGTGGGTAAGAAAACTGCTACTTACTTGCAACAGCGTCAACTAAAACCAGATTTTATCCCCCCCAACTTTGTTGCCGACTCCCTGGTAGAACATTTTCCCGAACCTCTTCTGGGGAAAAAGATTCTCTTTCCTCGGGTAGAAACTGGGGGGAGAGAAGTGTTAGTTACGGAATTAGGCGATGGCGGTGCTGAGGTTGTGGAAGTGGCTGCCTATGAGTCGGGGTGTCCTGCTGCAATTACTCCTGCTGCTTGGTCTGCTTTAGAACAGGGTAAAATAGATGTGGTTACTTTTGCTAGTTCTAAGACAGTGCGAAACTTTTATCAACTCATTGTAGCAGCAGTGAGGAAGAATGAGGAAGGTAAATTGCAATCACTATGGGAAAAAGTGACTATCGCTTCTATCGGTCCTCAAACTTCCAAAACCTGTGAGCAAATTTTCGGCAGGGTGGATATTGAAGCCCAGGAATATACTTTAGAAGGTTTAACTACAGCGATCGCAACTTATTATTCATAAATACATAGCTCAAAATTTCGGATATAATCCTGCCTGCTTACAAATTTGATTTGCTGTAATTCTATCAAATGTTTTATGTCGTTTGACGGGTATCTTTTTGCTGTCATTTGTGTAGATTGAGTGATTACCACCTTCTCTTAAAAGATAAAAGCCATTTTCTTTCAAATAGGACAATAGTTCACGGCGTTTGACCGACATAATTAACCTCAACGGGCACTTGTTCTATCAGACTATTACCTAAGGGGATCTCTTGGTTTTGCTGACAGTAGGCTAATACCATTTCCTGGGCTGCATCTCGCAACATTCGACGGCATTCTTCCAGGTCTTTTCCTTCTGTAACTACTTCTGGCCACTCCACTAGTTGCCCCATATAACCAGCATCAATTTTAGTGTATTTGGCGGTGTAAGTTTGAATCATTTTGTATTTTAGCTGATGTTGCTTGAAATTCTCAAGGTATCCAGGTTAAACTGTGCTGCTGTAGGGGCGCAAGGCTTGCGCCCTCTCAGATGTAAAATTCATTCATCCGCGTCTTTGGTGCGGTTCAAATAATCTACCATGAACAAGAACGTTATTTTTCTCATTTTACTCCTTTTTATCCCAGTTTCCATCATCGGTAACTTTCTGGAGTGGGGATCAGTGGTAGTATTCATTACTGCTGGTTTAGGTATTGTACCCCTAGCTGCCTTTATGGGAGAAGCCACGGAAGAAATCGCTGTGGTAGTGGGACCAAATTTAGGGGGGCTGTTAAATGCTACCTTTGGTAATGCTACGGAACTGATTTTGGCTTTTTTCGCTCTGAAAGCAGGGCTAATTGAGGTAGTTAAAGCTACTCTTACAGGCTCGATTATCAGTAATATCCTGTTGGTAATGGGTTTTGCTATGGTTTTGGGGGGACTCCGTTATAAGGAGCAAGAATTTCAGACAGCAGTTGCTCAGACTAACTCTTCCCTCATGAATTTAGCAGTAATTGCCTTGTTAGTACCCACCGCAGTGGAATATACTTCTACTGGTATTGGGGAAGAAACTATCCAAACACTTTCCGTTGCTGTTGCGGTTGTGCTTATTTTAGTCTATGGATTGAGTCTTTTGTTCTCTATGAAAACCCACTCCTATCTCTATGAGGTGGGGGTAGCTGACTTAGAACAGGAAGAGGAACAGGATACAGAACCTCCTAAGATTTGGTTTTGGGTTATAGTGCTCTTAGCTGTCACTATCGGGGTAGCAGTGGAATCGGAATTGTTGGTAGACTCTTTAGAAGAAGCTACTTCTAGTTTGGGACTAACTGCATTGTTTACTGGGGTGATTTTGCTACCTATTATCGGCAATGCTGCTGAACATGCTACTGCTGTGACGGTAGCCATGAAGGATAAGATGGATCTGTCTGTTTCTGTAGCTATTGGTTCTAGTTTACAAATTGCCTTATTTGTTGCTCCTGTGTTAGTTATTACTGGGTGGGCGATGGGTCAACCTATGGATCTGAATTTCAACCCCTTTGAGTTAGTTGCAGTTGCAGTAGCAGTGTTAATTATCAATTCTATCAGTGCGGACGGGAAATCTAACTGGTTGGAAGGAGGTTTGCTGTTAGCTACTTACACTGTCTTGGGTTTAGCGTTTTATTTCCATCCTGTGGTGGTAGGGTTATAGGAATAAATTCTAGGGGGACAAATTTTCTAGTTGAGAATTTCATAATTTTCTCATTCCCCCTATAGTACATCAAAATACCATTCCCATAACCCTTTGCGCCTTTGCGTCTTGGCGCGAAACTCAAATATCGGTTCTTTAGGTATTTGTCTCCAACCACCGAATTAAATCTGCCACTTGGTCAAAATCCAACACCGCTTCACCTAATGTTTCTAACCGCTCCAAGGGTAAGATTTCAACTTGAGACTGTTGGGCTGGGGAAAGGGAGCCAACACGATGGCGCAGCAGCCTTATAATTAACCTCCGTTCTCCTTCCCAACGTCCTTCAACTCGTCCCTCTTGGAGTCCTTCAATTCGTCCTTCTTGTAAGCCTTCTTGTAGTCCTTCCTGATAAACCCTGGTGTGCTTGACGCTTTCTGCTAATCCCAACATTGCTGCAATCTCCTTACGACTTAATTGGGGAAACTTGTATACCATTGTAGTCTCAATCAACTCCAAGATTTTTTCCTTGGGAATTTTTGTATCCTCGGTTTGGTTGACTTGCGCCCATAATGTTCTTGCGAGTTTAGGTACTTGCTTGTCAGGTTTGACAATTAATTCCATCAGCCCTAGGGTAGGGGAAAACTCACCTGTTGAAGACAGCAGTTCATTGAGATAAAAACGTTGAACCTGTTCAGAGTTTCGGGGAGTCAGGTTCCAAGGAGCGCCGAGGAAAAATAACAACTGCCTGCTAATCCGAGATATTGGGATGAAAGAGCTAAAAACATAAATAGTTCCCCAAACAAGCGATGATAGAGTAATTCATCTTTTTGGAATTGAACTTCTACAAAAAAACCGGTTCATCCACTGCGTCGGGAGGGGGTAGAAATACTCCATCAATCCTGAAAGCTGTTTGTTTGACTTCTATGGAACGAAAATGATACCTTGCTCGGTAGGGTTGTCCAATGAGTTCAAAGAAAATCTCCGGCACACTCTGGAAAATACGGTAGAAGAGGGAGGGCGACTCGTTCTGAGCGAAAAAGTCGCGGCTTAATAGGCCAAAACTATAATCTCAGGCTAGGTGCACTACACCTTGACAACTAAATCAGGAATGTTGGTGAGGAGCTGGTCAGCAATCAGTCTTCCAAGTCCAACCGCTTAAGGGATAAGCGAATCTCTATCTGCCCACACGCGACTGTGAATTCAAGCAGGCTCGCCGGGTTAGCCTCCGGGGCGTGAAGCTGGGGACAGGGCGCAATCAGAGCCGAAAGGCGCACTGGCGCTAATGGGGAGAATCCATGGTTAACAGGTATCCTAGAAATAGGTACGCACTCACCGGAAAAAGCGTCTAATATACCGAAGCACAACCTCGTTGGGCTTTCGTATCGGCATACAAATCCCGCTCTGTCTTTTCCTCGACAAGAGCATCTCTGGGGGTCGATAGGCGAATTGGTGAGACCTAAAGGTTCAGTGCGGCTCGAAAGTCGCAGTAGTTAGTGGGTAAAACCCCATGGGAAGTGTCTTCCCCGGTTCCCGCCCGAAGAAGCTTTGGCAGTAATGCCGGAGTTTCACAGCTAGAGGGTTAAATGGCCAAGCTACTATCAGTCCGATGATGGTAGCGGCCTAGGGAAAGTCTGATATGGTGAGCATAAAGCAAAGCTTGCAACCTCGTCATAGGTAATGAGTGAAAGCGGTACTGTTACACTCTAACCAAAACGGTATGCGGCATATGTGAAAGATGGACTGGAATCGTCATCGCGTAGACACCACGCCGCCGGGGGATGGAGCAGCCCGCCGTCAGACGTATCTAACTATTGTGGAACGAGTTAACCTCCACAGGGTCTGAGAAATCAGTAGGGAAGCTGTAAAGCGAACCAACTCCCTGGGGAGAAAGGACTCTCCTAAAAAGCGAACGCTGCCAGGACGAAAGTTCAGGGGAATCAATAACCCGGCAGATAGGCAAATGTCTACTCGAAAGGGGAGCTGACGTAGGAGAGGGTGAAACGTAACGGTAAAATCCCTTATCACTTGCGATTTTGCCTTTCCATTAGCTGGAACTTGAAACTCAAAGCTCCTCAGAAGTTAGAGGCGTCGGGCAAACGTCAATGGCGAGGAGGTTGGAATTTAAGGACTCAAAGCCCAATCTGAATGAGACCTGAAAGCCGACACAAGTAATGAGGAGTAAACGCGCCAGCGAGTAGGATGATACACCAGGAGCCGGGTGCTTAGAAACTTGCACGCCCGGTACTGTGAGGGGGAAAACCTGTAAGGTCTCACCTATCTCGACAAACAATTTCTGATTTTGGAACGAGGAAAAACGGATGGTTCTTTCTCCTAGGGGTGGTACCCGGAGTGGGAAGGCAGGCATACTTCTATCGAGGCCATTCGGATAGGACGCGGGAACGAAAGCCACGATGCTAAACAATTGCCCGCAATGTGTTGGAGCTAATTACCAACCAGTTAGGAGACGCCCACAGGCTGAAAATATGCCACATATACGCCATATAGCAGAAGGGATAACTCTAGTTCCGAATTTTAGGTCGGGGTAAGATGACGCCGAGTAGGAATATAATCCGAATTTTAGGCTCCCGTTAAATCCGAGTAGGAACCAGCAAAACTGAGACTGGACAGTATTTAAGGCGAAGATTGCCACAATCTGACTTCCATAACTAGATAGAGGCAATCAATGGATTTTCTATCTTTTGCGGTAGGTTTCAATCCACAGGTCATAGGAGCCGTGTGAGGCGAAAGTTTCACGCACGGTTCTGAAAGGGAGCTGGGGTGGGTGACCACTCCTTCGACCCGAACATCTACTTTTCATGAATCATTACTCTGTCAGCTAAATAATTTCAGTTCAATAAAATTGTGATTAACTATTTAACTGAACCGATGATAACCTAGTACTTCTACATAACTCAAGGCTGAGACGGCTGGCGTACATTGGGCTATGAAACGTCTCAGCTCAGAATTTTCTGGTCTAGCTGCATAAATGATAATATTGCTATCCAGGAGCATTCTTAGTTTCTCTGGGGAAGGGAACGGTCTTGGCGCAACTTTCGCTGCCATGTCATGGGATCTACGTCAGAGTAGGCTTTACTTTGAGTTAATTGCTCAAGAGCCGAACCGCCCTAGGGCGATCGCTGAGAGGAACATCATCAGTCCACTCTAGGTGGTTTCCCTTCAATACAGCGTAGTCAACATTTTCTTAAATCATTGTATTTCCCTTCTTATTATATAACAAACTTATTCCTTTGCGCCTTTGCGTCTTTGCGCGAGACATAGAATTTTTGGTTTCACGCTCCGGCGCTCCGGCGCGGAGAGTTAGAGGAGATAAACGAGAACGAAGAGAATAACCCAGACTACGTCCACAAAGTGCCAGTAAAGTTCGGCTGCTTCTACTCCAAAATGACTGTTTTCGGAATAGTGTTCTGGTTGGCGGGATCGCCACAAAACGGCTAAAATGAGCAACAGCCCTAGGGTAACATGTAAACCGTGAAATCCAGTGAGAACGTAGAAGCAACTGGTAAAGACATTCAGGGTTAAACCAAATTCGGCGTGGCTATATTCATATAGCTGTCCCAGGAGAAAAATTGCTCCCATAGCCGCAGTAATAGCAAACCAAAGCTGCAACCCAGGAACATCATTTTTCTGAATGGCACTTTGACCTTTGTGCATGACGAAGCTGCTCGAAATCAGGATAATACTATTGATTCCCGGTATCAAAAGTTCCAACTCGGGGGTTCCTTCTGGAGGCCAAACTGGCATCATGCTCCGATAGATTAAGAAGGCACCAAAGAGACCGAGGAAAATCATGCTTTCGGCCACGAGAAAGACGATGACACCTAACATGCGATGGTCAGGATGTTCCCCGTGAGTACCTTCATTTTTCAGCTCTTTGTGATAGTTGAGGGCTAGTTTTGGATCTTCTACAGTTGAACTTTGCATCTTGTTGTTGGTGGTTGTTATAGAAACCGCAGATGAACACAGATGAACGCAGATAAATTAAGATTGGGCGCTCACTTCTGTTAACATGTCTTCTACGTCTTCTTCATCCTCATTTTCACTGTCAATGCCGTATTCGTAGGGGCCAGCCCACAAAACTGGTTCTGACTCAAAGTTTTCTATGGCGGGAGGTGAAGTGGTTTGCCACTCTAAGGTTAGGGCACGCCAGGGATTCCGACCTGCTTTTTTTCCTTTTATTAAACTCCACAAAACGTTAATTACTAAGGGCAGAGTAGAAACAGCTAAGATATAAGAACCGATAGTACAAACTTGGTTCAAGGATTGAAATTGGGGGTCATAAAGGGCAATGCGACGATTCATCCCTAATAAACCCAATTGGTGCATGGGCAAAAAGGTCATGTTGAAGCCAATAAAGGTGAGGGCAAAGTGAATTCTCCCCCAAGTTTCATTGAGCATTCGTCCTGTCATTTTGCCAAACCAATGATACAGTCCCGCAAAGAGAGCAAAAACAGAACCTCCGAAGAGAACGTAGTGGAAATGAGCTACAATGAAGTAGGTGTCGTGAACATGAATGTCAAAGGGTACGGCTGCTACCATTACTCCACTCAATCCCCCAATTAAGAAGGAGGAAATAAAGCCGATCCCAAAGAGCATAGCGCTGTTGAGTTCGATTTTACCACCCCAAATGGTGGCACACCAACTAAATATTTTAATCCCTGTGGGTACTGCAATAAGCATGGTGGTGGCCATGAAAAACATCCGCAACCAACCGGGAGTACCACTCGTAAACATGTGGTGTGCCCAAACAATTAGTCCCAAAAAGGCGATCGCCAAACTGGAATAGGCGATGGCCCGATAGCCAAAAATGGGCTTGCGGGCATGGACTGGTATTACTTCGGAAATGACCCCAAAAAAGGGCATCACCATAATGTATACCGCTGGGTGGGAGTAGAACCAGAACATATGCTGGTAAATAATGGGATCTCCTCCCCCTACCGGATTAAAAAAGCTAGTTCCGGCGATTAAGTCAAAGGAAAGGAGAATTAAAGCTGCTGCTAAAACAGGGGTACCGATTAACACCAGAGCGGAAGTAGCCAACATGGACCAGCAAAACAGGGGCATACTGTTGAGATCCATCTCTGGAATGCGCATTGTTAGGATGGTAATGCCAAAATTGAGGGCACCCAAAATGGAAGATGTGCCTAAAATTAACAGGCTCATAATCCAAATTTCCTCTCCCCATTTCCCCGACATTAAGCTTAAAGGGGGGTAAGAAGTCCAACCTGCTTGAGGAGCGCCCACAAAAAAGCTACTTATTAACAGCACACCCCCTACAGGAATCATCCAAAATGCCACCGCATTTAACCGGGGAAATGCCATATCCTCTGCACCGATCATCAGGGGAATGAGATAGTTAGCAAAGGCAGCACCCGCTGGAATAATCCACAGGAACAGCATTATGGTGCCGTGCATGGTAAACATTTGATTGTACATTTCCGGTTGCACCAAGTCCGGATCGGGAGTGGCTAATTCTGTGCGCACTATTTCCGCTAAGAAACCCCCGATGAAGTAGAAGAAAAATGAGGTGACTAGGTATTGAATGCCGATTACTTTGTGATCGGTGCTGAAGGTAAAATAATCCTGCCATTTCCTTTGCTTGTGGGAGGAACCGTGTCCGTTTTGACTGACAGGATTTTCTTTCGTTTCTGTTGCTGTGGACATAGGTTATGATTGCTGGTTAGTTTAGGTTTGGTTTAGTTATTGAGTTAACGGTTTCGTTCCTAACTCGCCCGCGAATAAATTGCTGGCTCACAGATCAAGTCCACCCTTCGGAGGACTGTTATCGTGTTTCTTATCTTTTTTTGGTGACGGACAACATCAGATGTGAGGATTATTGTCATGGTACGTGATAATTGGCAACTGCTTCATCTAAGAATGATTCTTGGGCAAAAGTATTGTTTTGTACCCACTGATTGTACTCTGCCTCCGTCTCTATAAACAAGGTGGTTTTCATAGCGCCATGGTATGCACCGCATAACTCAGCGCAAATGATAGGATACTCTCCCACTCGGTCAGGAACAAAGGTCAACTGAGCCTCTCGCCCGGGAACTGCATCTTGTTTCAAACGCAGTTGAGGCACCCAGAAAGCGTGAATTACGTCCGCTGCTGAGATATTTAGGGTCACTTGGCGATTCACGGGAACGTGGAGTTCTCCAGAGACAACACCAGTGTCGGGATAGGTAAAAAGCCAAGCGTACTGAAGTCCATTCACGTCCACAACTAAACTTTCTTCATCTTTATTTCCAGGGGAAGCACCCAATCCGAGAGCCATTTCTTGCCCTTCTAGGTCTAAAGCCACCAGGTTGTCATTATGATGGTGATGAGCCATTTGGGTTCCCATATCGTGGGAAGCCATGGGATCCAGACCCCCCATTTTGTTATAGACCTCAAAACTGTAGATGGCTAGGATAAAGACAATAACAGCAGGAATCGCAGTCCAAACAATTTCCAGAGGAATATTGCCTTCAATGGGGGGACCGTCCGTTAGATCCCCTTTACGTCTGCGAAATTTAAAGATGGAGATGATGAGCACCCCTTCAATGAGTAAAAAGAGACCCGTGGCTATGGTCATCATGAAATTGAAGAGTTCGTCAACCGTCCTCGCCTCTGCTGAAGCTGCTATGGGCATCAGACCGTGATTTTGTCCGTACCACAGGCAAATCAGGGTTAGGGCGATTCCGGCTATGAGAGTGAGAATGTTACTTGGAATCTTCACGATTATAGCTTCCCTTAATTGCCTATGTATATAAGGATAACGAAAAATAATTGATTGGACCTGTCTCTGTGAATCTTTTGTTTTTTTTCGGGATCACCTTAACAGTGACCAGTTATCAGTTACCAGCTCCTGAGGGGTGAGGGGAATAGTTGATACAGAATATATTCTAGCAATATCTGTAAATAGGCTCGCGCCCCCAAATTAAAGACTTGATCACTTCTACATCCCTTGCAGGTAGATAGTTTCCCAAATCCATATAGTTTGACCGCTGCTGCTGGGTGCATTTCCCCACCAAGTTGTTCGGGAGTAACCTTGAGCGCTAAAGCTGTCTCTTCCGGTAAAGATAAAGTCACATGTATCATGAATCATTCCTATGTTCCATTTAAATAAAATTTTTTCCCAAACCACCAAAATGCTCGCCCCTAAACCCTTTGCGCCTACTCGGTGGGCGCGAAACTCAAATATCGGTTCTTTAGGTATTTGTCTCCAACCACCGCATTAAATCTGCCACCTGGTCAAAATCCAACAGCGCTTCACCTAATGCTTCTAACCGCTCCAAGGGTAAGGCTTCAACTTGAGACTGTTGGGCTGGGGAAAGGGAGCCAACACGATGGCGCAGCAGCCTTATAATTAACCTCTGCTCTCCTTCCCAACGCCCCTCAACTCGTCCCTCTTGAAGTCCTTCAATTCGTCCCTCTTGAAGTCCTTCTTGTAGACCTTCCTGATAGACTCTGGTGTGCTTCACACTTTCTGCTAATCCTAACATTGCTGCAATCTCCTTACGACTTAATTGGGGAAATTTATAAACCATTGTAGTCTCAATCAACTCCAAGATTTTTTCCTTGGCAATTTTTGTATCCTCGGTTTGGTTGACTTGTTGCCATAATGTTCTTGCTAGTTTAGGTACTTGCTTCTCTGGTTTGACAATTAATTCCATCAGCCCTATGGTAGGGGAAAACTTACCTGTCTCAGACAGCAGTTCATTGAGATAAAAACGTTGAACCTGCTCACTCGACAATAATGCTTCATAGAGTTTTCTCTTGTCAGGTGACCGGGTGCGTCGAGGAAAGATAACAACTGCCTGCCAATCTGAAATATGGGGATGAAAGAGCCAAAAACATGAATAGCTCCCCAAACAAGCGATGATAGAGTAATTCATCTTTTTGGAATTGGACTTCTACAAAAAAAACCGGTTCATCCACTGCGTCGGGAGGGGGTAGAAATACTCCATCAATCCTGAAAGCTGTTTGTTTGACTTCTATAGAGCGAAAATGATACCCTGCTTGGTACGGTTGTCCAATGAGTTCAAAGAAAATTTCCGGTCCACTCTGGAAAATGCGGTAAAATAGGGAATCTGTTTTCAGAATTTAATCGACTTACCGCCATTAATAGTATAACCCAAAAGATATTGAATTAGCGAAGTATTACCAATGACATTAAGTACGCAATTACCCAAACTAATTGATTGGATCCCCAGGGGAGGGGATCAAGCGATACCAGGGAGCTGCCACATCCTAATCTAAATCTGAAGAATAGCTAAAGTAATCCAGGAATTCCCATATAGAGTAATTATGCTCTAAGATAGCTTAACCCTTTCCTTTGTTTCATGACAGAATCAGTCCTTCATCATCAGCAGGAAACACGTTCGCCAGAAAAATGGATTCGCAGCTTAGTGTGGAAGATAGGGATCGCCACTTTGTTGCTCATGGCTATCGGTAGTGCCACCCGAGTGATGAATGCAGGTCTTGCCTGTCCCGACTGGCCCCTGTGTTACGGCCAACTCATACCCAGCCAGCAGATGAATTTCCAGGTATTCCTGGAGTGGTTTCATCGCCTGGACGCCTCCCTTATTGGCTTAAGCACCATTGGACTGGTGTCCCTGAGCTGGTGGTGGCGGCGGGACTTGCCCTCATGGCTGCCTTGGGCGTCCCTCTTTGCTTTATTCCTGGTGGTTTTCCAAGGTATTCTCGGTGGACTGACAGTAACGGAAATGCTGCGGTTCGATATTGTCACCGCTCATTTGGGCACAGCACTGTTATTCTTCAGTACCTTAGTGGCTATAGGAGCTATGCTAACGCCCATAGATGCAAAAATACCAAGACACCTCTCCTGGGTGGGTTTAACGGCTGCTATCCTTGTCTACGGGCAGAGTTTAGTTGGGGGTTTAGTGGCCTCCCGTTGGGCTTTACATCAATGTCTCGGTGGTGCTGGACTCTGTACTGTGATGAATAGTCACCTCTTTGGAGTATTACCCCCCACCCTAGCCACCTTAACCCTCTTCTTCCTAGGGCGACGTAAAGCTGTCGCACACCCAATTTTAAGGCAGTTAGCTAACCTGGGGGCTGGTTTAGTTCTGGGGCAAATTCTCCTGGGTATTGCCACTTTTCGCTTCCATTTACAAGTAGAACTGCTGACGGTTTCCCACCAAACCGTGGGAGCAGTCTTGCTCGGTACCCTAGTGGCTTTTACAGTTTTAGCCAATAGAAGCCAGCAGATATGAATTTTAATAAGGAAATAAGGTACAATCAATGATTGGGACAACTGTTGCTCGCCGGAATACAAACCTCCTGGAAGTGGTACAAAGCTACTATCAATTGACCAAACCCCGCATTATTCCCCTGTTGCTCATTACTACAGCAGCAGCTATGTGGATAGCTTCCTCAGGAAGTGTAGATCCTCTACTTCTCTTCTTTACCCTCCTAGGGGGAACTTTAGCTTCAGCTTCAGCCCAAACTTTCAACTGCATTTACGACCAAGACATAGACTATGAAATGCTGCGCACTAGGTCTCGTCCCATTCCTGACGGTCAAGTGCAGCCCAGTCACGCTCTCATTTTTGCCATTATTTTAGGTGTTCTTTCCTTTACCATTCTAACAGTCTTTGTCAATCTCTTGGCTGCCCTCTTAGCTATCTCTGGCATTGTTTTTTACATGGTAATCTATACCCACCTACTCAAACGTCATACCGTGCAAAACATCGTTATTGGTGGTGCTGCTGGTGCTATTCCCCCCTTAGTAGGTTGGGCTGCGGTGACTGGGAACTTGAGTTGGACTCCCTGGGTGCTGTTTGGGATAGTTTTCCTCTGGACTCCACCTCATTTCTGGGCCTTATCTTTAATCATTAAAGAAGATTACGCTCAAGTAGGAGTACCCATGCTCCCTGTAGTAGCTGGGGAAGAATCTACTGCCAATCAAATTTGGCTATATACCCTCTTGACTGTTCCTTTTACCTTATTATTGGTGTATCCTTTGGCAGCTTCCGGGGTAGTTTATGGCCTAATTGCTTTGTTTTTGGGAGGTATTTTTCTGCGCAAAGCATGGCAATTGAAACAGGAACCCTCTGATAAAGAATTGGCCCGCTCTCTGTTTAAGTATTCCATTCTCTACATGATGTTATTGTGTACGGGTATGGTGGTAGATAGTCTACTGCCATAGTGTAGGGTGGGCATTGCCCACCACCTGTCATCTGGTGTAATAGTTTTTTTTTAGGAACTAATTTGTCAAACAATGTCAAAAAAAATAATTTTAAACCTTGTCCAGACTTATTTTGCAAACATGGAAGCCATGAATGCTGAGAGTTGGTTGGCAATTTTTGCCCTGGATGCCATCATTTACGATCCAGTGGACAGCCCTGGTAAAAAAATCCATGAGACTGCCCAAGAATTTTTTGCCATAATGTCTCGTTTCTTTACTAAGTTAAAGCTTTCCCAAGATTATCTCTTTATTGCCAATAATGAAGCAGCAGCTAAATGGACCATGAAAGTAGTTGCTAAAAATGGCAAAACTGCTACTGCTGAAGGAATTAGTTTATTTACCATTAATGAAGCTGGTAAAATTCAACAAGTTCGTTCTTATTGGGATGAAGTTACTATGATGGCTCAATTGAGATAAATTGGGCATGATACAATAAATCGCGGGGGTTGGTGGGCGTTGCCTAAGATAAAATTGTCCAAGCTTGTGCTACCATCTTCCCTAACCAGTGTCTTTCTACCGGATCTAAAATCTCATCCTCCTCTAACACCTCAGCTGTCAGCTCCTCTAGAGATTTACCGGATCGACGCGCCATTTCCACCACACCCGCCATGGCTGCTGCAAGCAATTCTGCGTTTACAGGGTGTTTCCGTAACGCGAGGATTTCTTCAACTGTGGTAGGAATGGTATAATCCATGGTCTGTTAACTTTTGTTAACCCTTCTCATAATTTAGTGTGGGGAATATTAGCACACTTTGGTAAATATAGAATACAGACATGAAAGAAATTCTCTATCTCGAAGTCCCTACCCCTGATACCCCGGCTGTTTGCAACTGGTTACAAGCAGAATGGACACCGGATCGGGGGCAGAAAGTGGTGACACCGGACGGTATTCTTCTCCAATTTTCCCAGGGAGAACTTTCCCTCTTTGTCTGGTCTTTACAGCGCACTACCTACCTGAAAGTCTTTCAATGGTGTGAAAAGTCTATTCCTGGTACTGATAAAATCTGTCAAGGGTTGACTACTGAAATTCGGAATCGTTTTCCTCAGGAATATCCCGAACCTCCTGAGATAGATTTGTCCCAGCAGTCTATTTTTGATGCACTCGCTCCCTATTACCCAAAAACTGTCCGTTACTTTCAGAAAATGCCCCAGGGGGAATACGATCTGAACCGAGTCTATTGGTGGGAAAAGCGTTGGCGGGAAAGTGTTCGTAATCCTCAACAACCGAAACAGGTAGTATATAAGCAAGAAGAAGGGGAAAATTTTAGTTCTGATTATGACCTTATTTATATCGGTGGCGCTCTGGGGGCGATCCACGGAGCAGTGATGTCCCTGAGAGGTTATCGGGTACTATTGGTGGAACGGTTGAGTTTTGGGAGAATGAACCGGGAGTGGAATATTTCTCGTTCTGAATTTCAAAGTTTAATTGATTTGGGTTTGTTTACGGAAGCAGAATTTGCTAGTGTTATCGCCGCTGAGTATTTAGATGGTTTCAGTAAGTTCTTTGATGGAAATAATCCTCCTCATTTGAAGGCACCTGTTTTACATACTCCCACTGTTCTCAATGTGGCTATCGATACCCAAAAGTTACTTGATTTGTGCGCTAAGAAGTTGTGTGAGGCTGGGGGGGAAATCTGGGATCAGACGGAGTTTGTGCGGGCTGATATTGGTTCTGAGGGAGTGAGGGTACAGATGGTTAATTTGTTCACTAGAGAACCAAGACAGGCTACGGGAAGGTTGTTGATGGATGCCATGGGAACTGCTTCTCCCATTGCTTGGCAATTAAATGGTGAACGGACTTTTGATAGTGTTTGTCCCACGGTAGGAGGTATAATTAAGGAGGGTTTTGCCCCAGAAGTTTGGGATTCTCGTTATGGGGATGTACTCAATTCCCACGGGGATATCTCTCGGGGGAGACAGTTGATTTGGGAGTTATTTCCTGGTAAGGATGGAGAATTAACTGTTTATCTCTTTCACTACCACCAAGTTCATCTCGATAACCCTGGTTCTTTATTAGAAATGTATGAGGACTTCTTTACCATTTTACCAGAGTATAGGCGTTGTGACATGGATAAGTTGGTGTGGGGGAAGGCTACTTTTGGTTATATTCCCGGTTATTATAGTGTGGGGAGTGGCGATCGCACTGTTGCTTTTGACCGACTTCTTGCTATTGGGGATGCTGCTTCCCTTCAATCTCCTTTGGTTTTTACCGGGTTTGGTTCTTTGGTGAGAAATTTAGCTCGTTTAACTACTTTATTAGATATTGCTCTCAAACATGACCTTCTGGAAGCAGAACATTTAAATCAAATTCGCGCTTATCAAAGCAATATTGCTGTTACCTGGTTGTTCTCTAAGGGAATGATGGTACCTACAGGGAAAACTTTGCCTCCCCAACGCATTAATGCTATGTTGAACACTTTCTTTGGTGTCCTTGCTGATGAACCCCTAGAAGTAGGGGATACCTTTATTAAAGATAGGACAAATTGGCTTATGTTTAACCGTTTAGCACTGAAAGCAGCATGGCAAAATCCCGCTCTGATTGGGTGGATTTGGGAAATGGCTGGTACGAAGGATATGCTTCGTTGGGTTGGGTCTTATTTGGCTTTTACTTGGGATGCGTTCATCGGTTTTATCCTCATGGGATGGTTTCCTAAGTTGTTGGAGAAGTTACAACCTTGGTTGGAGGTTAATTATCCTGCATTATGGCTGAAATTGCTTTCTTTTAATTATACTGTAGGGTGCTTTACCAACGGCACTTTCCTCCGTTGAACATGGGTGTGGTCAAAACCAGTTGGTAATATTTCAAGCTTAGATGACTAGTTCAGGTCGCCCATACCAGTATTTTGATTAGTAAAATAGCTAAAAGCTAAGTCCAGTAACCAACTCAGCTTATTTATGTTGTTAGAGAGTCACTGCGCAAAACCTACGTGAAACACTCCGTGGGATGCAGCGCGGGCGGATTTATCCGCCGCCAAAAAAAAGCTTGACATAATTTCAAGAGTTGTGCTACAGTTTTAAGCATAGGGTATAGATCGTTGAGCCATGATAGTTTACGAGTTCAAAGCAAAAGGGAAGCAGGAGCAATACAGAGCCATTGACGAGGCGATTTGCACCTCCGAGTTCATCCAGAATAAGTGCTTGCGTTACTGGATAGATAACCGTGGAGTAGGGAGGTAGAACCTCAATAAATATTGCAAAGTATTGGCTGAAGAGTTTGCTTTTGCCAAAGAACTAAATTCTCAGGGAAGACTTGAATGTAAAAGGGCTAGTTAAAAATCGGAAACTTGCCAAGTCGATAAGTGATGCGGGGTGGTATATATTTCGCACGCGGCTAGAGTATTTTGGCAAGAAATATGGGAAGGTAACAGTTGCTGTTGCTCCTCATTACATTTCTCAAAATTGCTCTAATTGCGGCAAAACCGTCAAGAAATCTCTATCAACCAGAACACATATTTGCCCCCATTGCGGATATGTCGAAGATAGGGATGTAAATGGGGCAAAAAACATCTTGCAAAAAAAGATTAACTACGGTGGGGCACACCGAAAGTCATACGCTTGGGGAGATTGAACCTCTAGCTGTGTTGGGGTAGTCCTGCTCAGTTAAGCTCGGTCGTTGTCACCGAAGGTGCCGCCCAAGGCGTCCCAAGAATCCCACGGCAAAGCGCGTAGCGGAGCCGTGGGAGTGTCAAATAGCAATCAATGGTCAGAAATAATGCGATTGTCTCAAATGCTTTTGATGACGCTGCGGCAAGACCCAGCCGAAGCAGAAATTCCCAGCCATAAATTACTCTTGCGTGCCGGTTATATCCGTCGCATCGGCAGCGGGATTTACGCCTATTTACCTCTAATGTGGCGTGTCTTGCAAAAAATCTCTCAAATTGTCAGGGAAGAAATGAATGCTACGGGAGCTTTGGAGTGCCTGCTACCCCAGCTACAACCTGCCCAGCTGTGGCAAGAATCAGGTCGTTGGGACACCTACACAAAAGCGGAAGGCATCATGTTTGCCCTCAGGGACAGACAAGAACGGGATTTGGGACTTGGTCCCACCCATGAGGAGGTCATCACCACTATTGCCAAGAAGACAATCAATTCCTACCGCCAACTTCCAGTCCACCTTTATCAAATCCAAACCAAATTCCGCGATGAAATACGCCCCCGATTTGGCTTGATGCGAGGACGGGAATTTATTATGAAGGATGGTTATTCCTTTCATAGCGATGAAGAAAGCCTGAAGGAAACTTATCGCCAGATGGATCGAGCCTATCGCCAGATACTGGGTCGCTGCGGTTTAGCTTTTAGAGCAGTAGAGGCTGACTCCGGGGCAATTGGAGGGGCCGGTTCTCAGGAGTTTATGATCTTGGCGGATGCAGGGGAGGATGAGATTCTCTACACTTCCGATGGCAAGTACGCTGCTAATGTGGAAAAGGCTGTATCTAGACCACCTGTTGTGGAAGCTTCCCCTTTTACCAGCTATGACAAAAAAGAAACCCCAGGAACCGAAACCATCTCTAAGTTATGTCAAATCTTGAATTGTTCCCCTACTGTAATAGTAAAGAATGTTCTCTACGAAGCAATGTATGATAATGGGAAAAAAGTGCTGGTGGTAGTTAGTATCCGGGGCGATCGCGACGTGAATGAGGTGAAGCTACAAAATGAATTAGTAAAGTTGGCCGGGCGTTATCAAGCTAAGACAGTCCTGGCGCTGAAAGTACCGTCTGCAAAGGAATTACAGGAATGGACAACACAGCCTTTACCCTTGGGTTATATCGCCCCTAACCTTCCAAAAGATTATCTTCGTTCTCCTCAGTTCCTCTCTTTGGCGGATACTACTGTAGTCGGCTTAACTAATTTTATTACTGGCAGTAATGAGTTAGGTGATCACGTGGTGGGAGCCAATTGGGGGGCGCAATTCCAGTTACCCGAACTGACGGTAGACGTGCAGAAAGCCAAAGCTGGCGATCGCGCACTTCACGATACCAGCCAAATTCTCCAAAGTGCAAGAGGGATAGAAGTAGGACATATCTTCCAGTTAGGGACCAAGTATTCCCAAGTAATGGGGGCAACCTATACTAACGAGGAAGGGGAAGAAGTGCCCTTGGTAATGGGTTGCTATGGTCTGGGGGTTTCTCGATTAGCTCAAGCAGCAGTGGAGCAGTCCTACGATAAGGATGGCATTATCTGGCCCGTGGCGATCGCTCCTTATCATGTTATTATCGTGATTCCCAATATCTCTGATGCCAAACAAGTAGAAGCTGCTGAAAAACTTTACCATGACTTCAAAGTTGCTGGTGTGGACACTTTATTAGATGACCGTCCTGAAAGAGCAGGAGTTAAGTTTAAAGATGCAGATTTAATTGGCATTCCCTATCGAGTGGTAACGGGACGCAGTCTCAAATCTGGCCAAGTGGAAGTGGTAGAACGAGCAACAAAAAAATCTCACGCCATACCTCTTGATGAAGTTGTCTCTACCTTAAAGCAGTGGTTATAGAAGAATTACCCGTACTAAGAAGAAAAGGAGGAACTATATACCAGTGGACCCTACTTTCTCCCCTCCTATGGTAGAATGGAGATATCCTGGTGGTTTTAACCCCAGGAAGTTCTCAATCTTCTTGCTTCCATGGAACTCCTCGCTATCATTCTCTCCGGTTTAATAACTTTAGTTTCTCCTGTAGGCTTGATTCTTGACCGCACCCTAGCCAAAGCAGTACGGGAGAGTGTTACAGCAGTGGATCAATTGGCAGTCAGGGTTGACAATGCCCCCAGTTATAGAATTCTACAGGGAAAAGTAGAGCGAGTCAGAATTGCCAGTCGGGGAGTCAAGCTAGCCCCCAATGTGAAAATCCATACTCTCGAATTAGAAATGGACCCCATTGCTGACTTGAGCAGTTTATCCGCCGGAACTGCTCCTGAAAATCTAGGGGTCCGACAACCATTACAAGGGGCAATGCGTTTGGTTTTAACTGAAGAGGATATAAACCTTGCGCTACAATCGCAACAAATAAAGGCAAAACTCGAAGAGTTACTTAATGGGTTAATACCTACCAGAGGTAATTCCTCGACTCGTGGTTACGAATTGTTAAACCTGCGCCTTCAATTGCTGGATAATAATCGTCTGAGTTTCCAAGTAGGATTATCCCAATCCGGAGATCCACAATCTGAACAGCTGGATCTGATGTTAGAGTCAGGGGTAAAAGTGGTAGCAGGCAGAAGTCTCCAGTTGCAGAACCCAAAGGTATCCGTGAATGGGAGACAAATTAGTTCCCGTCTAGTTGCAAGCCTTACTAATGGTCTTACCCAGCGCTTCGATTTGCGTCAGCTTGAAGACGAGGGTATTACAGCTCGGCTCCTACAATTCGATATAGTTGGCGACCGAGTCGATTTGGCAGCTTTCATTCGCTTTGATCCAGCCTCCTCACGGGAGTCGGAAAGCCCCTCTGATTGATCCAGGGGAGGAACGACGACGCGGAATAATAAATTACCCCGCAATAGTTACTTGTGGTATAATCAAGCTTATGAAACAAGTTCTGACATTGGTTTGCAAGCTCAACCCTTCTAAAAAAGTGACTCAAAAAATTGAGTCTACCTTGGAGGCTTTTTCTAATGCTTGTAATTACGCCAATCAGAACGTAAAGCCATCAATAACTAGCAAAACAACTATTCAATCTCAGGTTTATCAAACCATTAGAGAGATATATAGTTTGTCTGCTAATTTAGCTGTTAGGGCTTGCGCGAGGGTTGGTGCTAACAGAAAAACTGCCAAACAAAAGAAACGTACAGTCAAAGAATTTAAGCCAACATCGGCACAGCTTTGTAAACATAGAGATGGCAACTACTATATTCATATTCAAATTAAGGATGATGCGCCAAAACCGCTCAACTCGGATAACGTAATTGGTGTTGATTTTGGACGTACCGATTTGGCGGTAACGTCTGATGGAAAGAAATGGTCGGGAAAAGAAATTAGAGACGTAAGAGACAAATACTTTTGCGTTCGTGCTTCTGGACAAAAAAGAGCCTCGAAAGGCACAAGGTTTAGTCGGCGGAGATGCCGTCAGATTTTGAAACGGTTGTCTGGGCGCGAGAGAAGATTTCAACGCCATGTTAACCACGTCATCAGCAAAACCATAATCAAAAATGCCAAAAAATCTAATAGTCTGGTGGCTATTGAGGATTTGACAGGCATCAGAGATAGAACTAACCAGCAACCTAGAAGTAAGACCGAAAGAAGACGCTCTAATTCTTGGGCATTTTTTCAGCTTTGGACTTTTCTTGAGTACAAAGGATTGATTAACGGGGTTCAAGTTATCCCCGTTACGCCAAGGTATAGCAGTCAAACTTGCCGAGAAGTGGGAAAAGATTTAGGTGTACTAATAGTGACTGTGGTTGGCATGGTGACGCTGATGAAAATGCAAGCTATGTCTTGTTAATTATTGGAGGGGTTGTAAGCCTCCTCCGAGGTTCGGAGATTCTCAGTTGTGAACTCAATCGAGATGATTTAGGGCTACTAAAACATATCGCTAACGGCGAAGGGCGAAGAGCACCGCCGTTTTAACGCGGGGTAGCTCTACCAGAAAGTTAATTACAGTTTTAAGGAGGAATATTATGCAAGACAGACCCAAAATACGTAGTGGTTCTCTGGGGTTCACCATCGCCGCTACCGCCGTAGTAGTGGTAGCTGCTGGCGGCGGAATGACTTGGTGGGCTTTTAAATCCCTCTTTAACAATGTTATCGTAACATTACCTGAAGGAAAAGGGCCTGGGAAACAAGAGTCAGAGAAAGTACGAGCTTTGATTTATTGGCTCGATCCCAATGCCAGCGATGTTAAACTAATTGCCAGTCCAGTCACAATTGAAAAGTCTGCTGACAAAAAAGAAATTCTCGCCAGTGCATTTCAGCGTCTCTTGGCAGATCCGAATGGAGATTATAATACCACCATTCCCCAAAGCACGAAATTACTAGGAGTCACTGTAGAGACAGACGGGGTTCATGTCAATTTATCCGCCAAATTCAAAGAAGGTGGCGGTAGTACTTCCATGGTTGGTCGTTTGGGCCAGATTATTTACACCGCTACCAGTTTAAACCCCTCCGCTCCCGTTTGGCTTGATGTTGAAGGAGAAGCACTTCCGGTTTTGGGTGGTGAAGGAATTGTACTACAACAACCCATGACCCGGGAATACTTTGAAGCCAATTTTCTGCCTTAATTGGTGGGTAGTCGATCTTCGGTAGGGCATACCGAAGGCGACCACTACAGAAAAACATCTAGTTCGGATCGAGCCTCATCAAAGTTTGGCCAAACTCAACTGGTTGACCATTTTCTACGGTAATTTCCATCAAAGTACCAGAAATTTCCGCTTCTATTTCATTCATCAGTTTCATTGCTTCAATAATGCACACAGTGCCACCAAGGCTGATTTTATCCCCTACCTCTACAAAGGGAGGTTCTCCAGGTGCAGGAGCGCGATAGAAAGTACCTACCATGGGAGATGTAATTTCGAGCCATTTTTTATATCCGGGAGAAGGTACTGAAACCTCTGGTGCGGTAGGGGTAACGGGCACATCAGTTTTAGGCTGGGGTGGAGTTTTGGTTGGGGGAAGCAACTCCATTGAAGCTGTCGAGGTACGGGTAGGATCCTTACGAACCGTGAGTTCAAACTCTTCGCTTTTGAGCATAAACTCGGTGATGTCGGTTTGAGCGATCGCCGCTAAAAGTTCTCTGAGTTGATTAAAATCTATCGACACGAATTATACAGTCCTATTTATTTTTTTGTCTTGGTGCGCTTTCCACCTGGAATTGCATTCCAGAAAACGTGGGTGCTACCGTTACTTTACAATTTCTGATTCCCGTCCCTGGTAAGAATCATTGCGGGTGTCGATTTTTATTTTTTCTCCTAGGTCAATAAATAAAGGTACCATCACCTGAGCACCAGTTTCCAAGATAGCAGGTTTAGTGCCACCAGTAGCAGTATCCCCTTTTACTTCCGGATCTGTCTGGACAACTTCCAGGACAACTGATGTGGGGAGTTCCACTTCCAACACCTGGTCTTCCCAGAAAATGGCGTTTACCTCCATCCCTTCCTTGAGATACTTGACGCCATCGCTAATTTGCTCGGGGGCGAGACGAGTTTCTTCAAAAGTTTCCATATCCATCAAGACAAACTGGTCGGAGTCTTTATAGGTATATTGCATGGTCCGTTTGTCCAGATTCGCTTGTTTAACCGTCTCCCCAGCTCGGAAAGTTCGTTCCACCACATTACCGCTTTGTACGTTTTTGAGCTTGGTGCGCACAAAAGCCGAACCTTTACCTGGTTTGACATGGAGAAACTCTACAACTCGCCAAACAGAGCCGTCCAATTCTATGGTAACACCACTGCGAAAGTCATTAGAAGAAATCATTACTGTTTTAACCGTCCGAAAACGCACAGAAAGGACAATTCCGACCTAGTATAGCATCACTTCATCCGATTTTAAGTTAATACTATAGCACAGCAACGGGCGATAAAGTTTAGGCTCCAAATGTTCTAACCCTCTTTCTGACTGCAATTTTCGGCGTTGCTGCAATCTTGATATGAAATAATAATAAACCGCTCCGGCGCAGTTGGAGCAGAGGAAAAAGAGAGCAGCTCCTTCTTACTCATTCATGTCTCAATTATGCAACGCCAACAGGTAAAATCGGTACTGCTGCGTGGTTAAAAGGAAAAGATAAATTGATGAAACCAGGAAAAACTCCGAAGAGACTGGGATGGGGTCAACGTTTATTGCGTACTTCAGTTCTAGCTGTGCTGCTTTTTACCCTGTCAGTAGGCTTAAGCGGGGCTTGGTGGGATTTCTTGGGGGGCGGTAGCAGTACTCCTGCAAGGAAAAGCATCTTAGCTCAGGGAGCTGCCATTACAGACCCAGAAGCTATTTTAAGATACTCTCTGCCCATTGATAACCCTACAGTGCGGGAACTACAAGGAAGTTTAGAGGACATTTCCTATCACCTGCGCAAAAAACTGTGGAGTTCGGTGAACCGAGATGTGAGAACTGCTTCGAGAATTTTGAACATCAGCGCGGAAAAATTGCTCGCCACGGTTCCCGAAGAGCGCCAATCTCTAGCTAGAGAGCACCTCCAGCAGATGTCCCAGGAGATGGTAACTTTGAAAGAGGCAGTAGATGCTAAGGATCCAGAACAAATAACCTCTCTTAAAGATGGAATTCTCCACCAGGTGACAGACTTAGAAGAATTGATGGTTCCCGGATTTCCCTTTGCAGTACCCGAGGAATATGCTCATTTGCCTCAATTGCTAGGTCGCGCTAAGGTAGTCATGACTACCACTAAAGGGGATCTGAAAATTGTCGTCGATGGTTATAGCGCTCCTGTGAATGGGGGTAATTTTGTGGATCTGGTGCAGCGAGGTTTCTATGACGGTTTACCATTTATCGACATTGAAGAATCCTTCGTTTTACAAACAGGGAAACCCCCAGGGAAGGAACAAGGGTTTATTGACCCGGACACTGGGGAATATCGGGCTGTTCCTTTGGAAGTGCTAATTCAAGGTGACTCGGAGCCTATTTACGGCATTACCCTGGAAGATGCAGGTTTTTACTTGGAACAACCTGCCCTTCCCTTCAACGCTTATGGAGCTGTAGCTATGGCTCGCCCTGGTGAAGAACCTAATGGTGGTTCTTCTCAGTTCTTTTTCTTTAAGTTCGATACTGAATTAACGCCTCCTGGTTACAATTTGATGGACGGGCGTTACTCTGTTTTTGGTTATTTAGTCCAAGGAAAAGAGGTTCTCCAACAACTGACAGATCAGGACAAGGTTATTACTGCTCAAGTAGTTAAGGGAATCGAAAATTTAGTTCAACCTCAACGCGATTAGCATGAATCTTCCCCCACAAACTGTTGGTGATGTTGGCGAGCAGGGTCTTTTACAAAGACTGCTGCCCTTTTGCGCCACTAACATAGTGGGGGACGATGGCGCTTTATTGGCCATCGGGATCGGTCAATCTTTAGTGGTGACAACCGATGTGCTGGTGGATGGAGTGCATTTTAGCGATCGCACCACCAGTGCAGAAGATATTGGTTGGCGTGCTGCTGCGGCTAATTTATCCGATCTAGCTGCCATGGGAGCGGCTCCCCTGGGTATTACTGTCGGTTTAAGTCTTCCCCCTGATGTGACCTTGGATTGGGTGGAGGGTCTCTATCGTGGCTTAAACTTATGCTTAAATAAATTTAATACCAAAATTATTGGTGGCGATGTATGTCGTTCTTCGGTCATTACAGTAGCTATTACCGCTTGTGGTCAAGTTGCGCCCCACCGTGCGATTCGCCGTTCTGCTGCCCGTCCGGGAGATGCCATTGTCGTTACTGGACCCCACGGCGGTTCTCGGGCAGGGCTGGAATTACTTTTGCACCCAGAACAAAACAACCATCTGGAAGTTGCTCTGAGGCAGTCCTTGATTGAGAACCACAGGCGACCTATACCCAGGTTAGACATTATAGCACAAATAAACGAAATTGTCAAGGATAATTGGCCCGTTGGGGGCATGGATAGCAGCGATGGTTTGGCGGATGCTGTGATGCAAATTTGTCGTTGTAGTGGGGTGGGGGCAGAAATTGATTGCAATGCTATTCCTTTATTTCCTGGTTGGCAAAAATTTGGTTGCACAGCATTAGACTATGCTCTCTATGGGGGTGAGGACTTTGAATTGGTGCTGTGTCTTCCTGAGAAAGAGGCGATATCTTTGGTAAGGCAGTTAGGAGAAGGAGCAGCAGTTATTGGGAAAATAACTGCCGGAGTTGAGGTTAAGCTAGTAGATGCAAAAGGGGTTTATCCTGAGCAAATGTTAAATTTGGAAGCAGGGTTTCAGCACTTTTGAAGAAGATATAATTTCAATTATGACAGATACCAATCTTAAAATTAAGAGTTTTATTGAGTATACACGAAAATTGAAAGGGGACGAAAAAGGAGAAGCTCAAGTATTTTGCGAGCGCCTCTTTCAAGCCTTCAATCATGCTGGTTACAAAGAAGCAGGAGCAGAACTAGAATATCGAGTCAAGACGAAGGGACAATCCACTAAATTTGCTGATTTACTCTGGGGAAACCGGTTGCTGCTGGAGATGAAAAAGCGTGGGGAAAAGTTAGAGAAACACTACCAACAGGTGTTTGAATATTGGCTGGAGTTGGTTCCCCAGCGTCCTAAATATGTGATTCTTTGCAACTTTGATGAGTTCTGGATTTATGACTTCAATAGTCAACTGCGAGAACCAGTGGATAAAGTAAAACTAGAAGACTTACCACAACGTTGCACAGCTTTAAATTTTCTTTTTCCCGAGGAGCGCAAACCCCAATTTCAGAACGATTTGGTGAATGTTACTCGCAAAGCAGCAGATAATGTAGCTCAAGTCTTTAACTCTTTGATAGCAAAAGGTGAGGATGCTAAAATTGCTCAAAGGTTCATTCTTCAGTGTGTTGTTGCCTTATTTGCAGAAGATATTGACCTTTTGCCCCCTGGGCTATTTACTCAACTGCTAGATGATTGTAGGGTAAAGGCAAGTTCCTATGATTTAATCGGTGGACTATTCCGACAAATGGGCAACCTTCGCCCTGCTCCCCCAGACAGCCGTTATGGAGATGTACCTTATTTTAACGGTGGTTTGTTTTCAATCATTGAATCAATTTCTCTAACTCAAGGAGAAATTAAACTTCTCCTGTCAGCGGCTTCAGAGAAATGGTCAAAAGTAGAACCTGCTATTTTTGGGACGTTATTTCAGTCTAGTATGGGCAAAAAAGAACGTCATGCTTTGGGAGCGCACTATACTAGCGAGGCGGATATTCAGAAAGTGGTGTTGCCCACTATTGTCATACCTTGGCAAAAGCGAATTGAAGCTGCTAAGACTTTGAAAGATTTGCATGCTCTACGGAAAGAGTTAATTAGCTTCAAAGTGCTTGATCCAGCTTGTGGTAGTGGCAATTTTCTCTATGTGGCTTATCGGGAACTGAAACGATTAGAAGCTAAACTCCTGGCCAAAATTCAGCAAAATTTTAGCAGCAAAGTTGCCGATCCCATCGGTACCCTGTCTATGTTGAAAACTACCCAATTTTACGGTTTAGACATCAAACCCTTTGCAGTGGAACTAGCAAAAGTTACCCTAATGCTGGCGAAAAAGCTGGCACTAGATGAAGAAAACCCGTTGCTCAACAGCGTCCAAATGAACCTGCCATTGGAACTGGAGCCAGCTTTGCCTTTGGATAATTTGGACAGGAATATCCGCTGTGAGGATGCTTTATTTTGTGATTGGGATTCAGTAGACGCTATTATCGGCAATCCTCCTTACCAAAGTAAAAATAAGATGCAGCAGGAATATGGGGCTGCCTATGTAAGACGGGTGCGAGGAAAATACCCTGAAGTCCCGGGAAGAGCTGATTACTGCGTTTACTGGTTCCGACGCACTCACGATGAACTGAAACCGGAAGCAAGAGCTGGTTTGGTGGGTACCAATACTATCCGTCAGAACTATTCCCGTGAAGGAGGTTTGGATTATATCCTCCACAACGGCGGCACCATTACTGAAGCTGTGTCTACTCAAGTTTGGTCAGGGGAAGCAGCAGTTCATGTCTCTATTGTGAATTGGACTAAGGGTAAACAAACAGGGAGAAAGAAACTTTATACTCAAGTGGGAGATGCTAAAGATAGCCCTTGGGAAGTGGTGGAATTAGAGGAAATTAATTCTGCTCTGTCACCTGAGTTTGATGTCACACAAGCAAAAAAACTAATTGTTAATGCTGGCTCCGGGACTTGCTATCAGGGTCAAACTCATGGTCATAAAGGATTTCTACTGACTCCTGATGAAGCGGCTGTTATGATTGAACAATGTCAAAGCAATGTGGAGGTTATTTTCTCCTACTTAACTGGGGATGACTTGCTTTCTAGAAATGCTCCCCAAAGATATATCATTGATTTTCATCCTCTTGATGTCCTGAAAGCTAGTAAATATACTGAACTATTCACCAGAATAAAGGAGCTGGTTTTGCCACATCGTGAAGCTGCTGCTGAGAAAGAAAGACAGCGCAACGAGGAAGCTTTGAAGGATAATCCAGGAGCAAAAGTAAACCGAGATCATCAGAATTTTTTAGCCAAGTGGTGGCTGCTTTCTCGTCCACGTCCTGAGTTAATTGAAAAAATTGCCTCCCTACCTAGATATATAGTTTGCAGCCAAGTTACAAAAAGACCTATCTTTGAATTTATTCAGACTGACATTCGCCCAAATGCAGCTCTAATTGTTTTTCCCTTACCTGATGATTACTCATTTGGCATTTTGCAATCAGGTATTCATTGGGCTTGGTTTACTGCCCGTTGTTCAACCCTAAAAGGTGATTTTCGCTATACTTCTAACACCGTTTTCAATTCTTTTCCCTTCCCCCAATCTCCCACACTAGCAGAGATTCAAAAAGTTGCAGCAGCAGCGGTAAAATTGCGCCAGTTACGACGGAAGGTAATGGCAGAAAATCAGTGGAGTTTACGAGAACTATATCGCACCCTAGATTTACCTGGAGATAATCCTCTTCGTAGAGCACAGAAGGAACTAGATAATGCTGTCAGAAAAGCTTATAAGATGAAAGGGAAAGAAGATCCTCTTAAGTTTTTGTTGGCTCGTAACAAAGATGTAGCAACACGAGAAGCACAAGGTAAACCCGTTGTTGCTCCCGGTTTACCTTCTTGGGTAGAGGATATCAATGAGTTCATCACCGAAGATTGTGTTGGTTCTGGTTACAGGATGTGATATTATTACTTCCTGGAAGGATAAAGTTGATGCTCGGGGTCTAGCCAAACTATATAAAAGACTTGCTCAATGAAAAATCCATGTACTCTACCATGCTTATTGGCAGAAAGAGAAAATTGATAGGGACCATCTACTAATTGCTCTTCATTAGGAATACCAAAACTATTCTCGCTGGTATCTTTCCAATCGATGGGATGACAGCGCAATGTTTTGCTACTATTCCCCTTGAGTTCCTGTACGGATAAAGAAGATAAGTCTTTCAGTCTACTCAACAAGGCAATTAAGTACTGAATATCTCGTTGGCGGATGGAAAACTTAGGGTGCTCTTCTTGCAGGTATTTATAAGAGAAGGCAATCCCTTTTTGTAGTTGGCTTAATTCTGTAGGTTTAAGATTATCTGGCTTTCTATCAGTTGAAGTTTTCTTAAGCCGCTTCTTCCGTTTCGACACGTGCTCCAAAGTAATTCTTCATAGATTCTTTAGTGATAATCTCCTGAGAAGGCTCATCTTGGGCAAGGTTACCCCTAGCTTTAATCCAAGGATCTTCTAAATGAGTCATCCGTTCTAAATCGTAAGCATCTACTGAGAAGTAAACTTCAACAACCTCTTCTAGAAACTCTCCGACCTCTTCAGAAAAGTTGGGCTGCTTTACCTCTTCTTCGATGGGCTTCCACTGATAGTGCTTATAACGGTCATAGAGTTGTGGAATAACTGGTCCGTGAATCCACGCCTCAAAATCTTCTTCAAAGAGTTGTTCTCCGTAGATAGCTAGGTACCACGCTTGAGCGTAGTAAACCAGCTTTTGCAGCTTGAGGTTACTAATAAAAGACCCGGTTTCGTGAGCTAGCCAGATGAAGTATTGGGCGATGTCGTGACAGGTAAGCATCTTGTAAACCTCTTTCCATCTTGAATACCACTATTTTACCTCAAATCTGCACATTCTCTACAACTTCCTCTCTCTGCGTCCTCTGCGCCTCTGCGGTTAAATAAAAACAATACCCTCGTTGGTGCATTACGAGGGGGCAAAACCTGCTGGGCGCACAACCTGCGCCCCTAGGAATTAAATCTTAATGGTGATGATGGTGGTGAGAATGAGAATGATGATGATGGCCATTACTCCCATTTAGCACTTGACCATTCACCGTCACCCCTTCTGAGGATAATAATGCTTCAATTTGGGGATTTGCCCATGCTGCTGCCATTTGGAGAAACTCAAGGCGATCGTTAACACAAGGCATCCTGAGGAATTTCACCTGGGAATTGCGATGCTGCAAGTGATGAATGATATGATCCACGTCTAGTAGGGTTTCGTGATTTTCCGTGGCAAAACCAATGGGCATCATTACTATAGCAGTGGCTCCTAAATCCATGACATTTTTGGCTGCTAACTCTACATTGGGTTGGGTCCATTCAATCAGGGGGGTATCGTGATTCAGCCAGCCAATGGAAATTAAGGGATATTTATAAATTAGTTCTTCCCGGACTAATTCGTACAGTGCTTGACTTTCCTCAATCCCGGAAGTAAATCCTTTCGCTTTGTGGGGACAACCGTGGTTCATTAGCACAATGCCAATTTGGGATGGTAAATGGGTTTTCGCTAAATCTGTGGCTATTTTCTCCTCTACCATTTTCGCCAGCAATTTAATATAAGCTGGTTCCTTGTAAAAGGAGGGAATATAACGAGTACCTTGGAGCCAATGTTCTTCCCCATCATTTAATTTACTCAGAGCGTTATTTACTTGCTCTACAGCAATACCGCTGGTGAAGATGGAATCTACCACTAACAGGGGATAGATTAAAATTTTATCATATCCCTGTTCTTTAATTTCTGCTAGCACTTGTTCCGGGAGAAAAGGAGCGCAAAAGTTAAAGGCTTTGAAAACTTTAACCCTTTCCCCCCATTGATACTGCAATTCTTTTTCAATCCCCGCCCGTTGAGCTTCAAATATTTTATTGTGGGGGGAGATAAAATTGCCGTGCTGGTGACTCCACTCGTGGAGGTCAAACACAGCTAGGAGTTTGGCTAGGGGTGGATAGATCCAAGTAGGTACTGGGGCAAATTTAGCTGTGAGGAGATTCAATGCTTGTTCGTTGTAGTTAGCAAAGTCTTCGTAGCTTTCTACTTCCCCGTATCCCATTAACAAAACCGCTACGGTATCTGTCTTAGCTGTTTGGGATAGTTGTGTTGTTTTTTCTGAGGTAGCAACCATTGACGCTCCAATACAATATTCTTGTCACCACGTAATGCTAATATACAATATATTATCCCTCTTAGGGGTATAGGTAGAACTCATCAGTAAATAAATGGTTGTTGTCCTATGTCCTGGAATCCATAGCCCTCAACTAACCCAGGATTTTTTAGCTAGTTTAGCCCAATCTCAAACTCAAGATTTATTTAATAATTGGCTCGTTTTTCCCGCGACCGAATATCCTCCTTATTCTCCTCTTGCGGTGTTGACGTTTCTCAAAAAGAATGTTACCTTAGAAGAGGTTTTATTAATTTGTTTTAGTGCTGGAGTAGTTGGGGCCATGGGAGCTGCCCCACTATGGCAAATGCAAGGGGGTAAGGTGAAAGCTTTCATTGCTATAGATGGTTGGGGCATGGCTTTATGGGGCAATTTTCCCATTTACAGGGTGAGTCACGACTATTTTACTCATTGGAGTTCCGCTCTCCTGGGAGGGGGTTGGGGGGTGGGTTTCTATTGCGAACCGGGGGTAGAACACCTGTCCTTGTGGCGATCGCCTCATCAAGCTTGGGGTTGGTGGGTAAAATCCCCCGGCTGCAAGGTAAAATGTTCCGCAGCGGCTTTCTTGAAAGTTATATTAAAACAATATAAAGAAATGTAACAAATACCCCAGATGACGCAATCTATATTATAATAATAAAGACAGCAGGTACCATTAGTACTGATAAGTGTCATAGTACGTGCTAACTGCTCACTGGTAACTGATAACTGATAACTGATAACTGGTGGTTTCCTCAACTATCCTTCCCCCAAAAATATCCGTTACTCGTCAAACAGGGGCATTTGCCCTCATTGACAGCTTAGTGCGTCACGGAGTCAAGCATATTTTCGGCTATCCCGGTGGCGCGATCCTGCCCATATATGATGAGGTATATCGGGCAGAATCTCGGGGAGACATTCAGCATATTCTCGTCCGTCACGAACAAGGAGCAGTTCATGCAGCAGACGGCTATACCCGCGCCACGGGTAAAGTAGGGGTGTGTTTCGCAACTTCTGGTCCCGGTGCTACGAACCTGGTAACGGGCATCGCTACGGCTCACATGGATTCTATTGCTATGGTGGCGGTTACAGGGCAGGTGCCTCTAGGGGCCATCGGTACCGATGCTTTCCAAGAAACGGATATCTTCGGTATTACCCTACCTATTGTGAAACATTCCTACCTGGTAAGGGATGGCAAGGATATGGCCCGCATCGTTGCCGAAGCCTTCCATATCGCCAGTACAGGTCGTCCGGGACCGGTTTTAATCGATGTGCCCAAGGATGTGGCCTTAAAAGAAGTGGACTATGTACCTGTGGAACCGGGTGCAGTGCATTTAACAGGCTATAAACCTATCCTCAAGGGTGATATCAGTAAAATCGATGCTGCTTTGCGCCTCATGGAGGTGGCGAAACAACCTCTCCTCTACGTGGGGGGTGGGGCAATTTCTGCTAATGCTCATCTTCAAGTAAAGGAACTGGCAGAACGGTTTCAAATCCCTGTAACCACTACTCTCATGGGGTTAGGAGCCTTTGATGAAAACCATCCTCTCTCCGTGTCTATGTTGGGAATGCATGGCACCGCTTATGCTAACTTCGCCGTCAGTGAGTGTGATTTGCTTATTGCTGTGGGTGCTCGATTTGATGACCGAGTAACAGGTAAGTTAGATGAATTTGCCTCCCGTGCTCAGGTAATTCACATCGACATCGATTCCGCAGAAGTGGGGAAAAACCGCGCCCCGGAGGTGGGTATTGTAGGGGACGTAAGGCAGGTATTAGAGCAGATGCTGTCCCGGGCGCGAGAATTAGGGTTTCCTACTGATGTTAAACGGACAGCTAAGTGGTGGTCCCGCATTGATGGCTGGCGCAAAGATTATCCTTTAATGGTACCGAACCATAAGGATAATTTGTTTCCCCAAGAAGTTATTGTAGAGATAGGGCGTCAAGCTCCTCATGCTTATTATTCTACCGATGTGGGTCAACACCAAATGTGGGCGGCTCAGTTCCTGAAAAATGGTCCCCGTCGCTGGATTTCCAGTTCTGGGTTGGGAACGATGGGTTACGGTCTTCCCGCTGCTCTGGGGGTAAAGGTAGCATTACCCCATGAAGAAGTTATCTGTATCAGCGGAGATGGCAGTTTCCAGATGAATTTGCAGGAGTTGGGAACGCTTTATCAGTATAATATTAACGTCAAGACGGTTATTATTAATAATGGCTGGCAGGGTATGGTGCGCCAATGGCAGCAAACTTTCTACGGTGAGCGTTATGTGGCTTCCAATTTAGAATTGGGAATGCCTGATTTTGAGTTGTTAGCCAAAGCTTACGGTATCAAAGGGATGGTTATTAGGGAGCGGGCACAATTATCGGATGGTATTGCTGCTATGTTAGCCCATGATGGTCCGGTGTTGATGGATGTACGGGTGAAGAAGGACGAAAACTGTTACCCCATGGTTGCTCCTGGTAAGAGCAATGACCAAATGCTGGGACTGCCACAAAAATAATTGGCTCCGTAGGGTTCATTAATTGTAGGTTGGGTAGAGCGCAAGCGTTACCCAACAGCGCCAACCTACAGTTCATTTTGTCAATTATCTGAACGCCAGGTAAAAATAATTTCCTCGTCAGCCTGCCTAAATTCAATATTGAATTGGTCAAATACCACCTCTCTGCCCAAAATTATTTCTTCACATTCATCTGTTTGCACCCAAGCCACTGGAACAGTCAGGGTATGGGAATCTAATGTGATTTCTATATTTCTTAAGAGGTAATTAATACTTCCTCCTATTCCTTCAGCTTTGCTTGTAACTTCCCCAGGAGCTTGACTATAACCCAAGTCAATACCCAATTGTTTGGTTATTAAACTAAAATCAGCCCCGGAATCAACTAGCATTTTAACCTGAAGAGGAGAAGATTGATTAAATTTGAGACTAACATCGTATTTAGGTTGCCACTCGTGATACTTGACCGTTTTTAACCTAATTGTCCTAAATTTAATCGGCTCGCAAAACTCATTCTCAAAGATGCGATCGATGATATATGCCGATGGATCTAGGTGAATACTTTCCCTTAATTGCCGATATTGGCGATTGTGGGCTATAATCCCATCTTTAGAAAAAGCAATCCACTCCCCCCGATATTTTTTTAATTCTTTTTTATTATCTGAATACCATTCATTTGGTGTTTGGTATAGTTTACTCATCAACTACCTCCCTCTCCAATCCTAGTATACAAGATATTTGAATGACTTAGTGATATTTTAACATAATTTAACAATTCTACAATCTATCCTTCAATGATTTTGTTGGGTTTCGTGCCTCAACCCAACCTACACTCCTCTCATAGCCCGCTGTGCCTCTGCGTGAAACAAAACCCTATATAGCTAAACTAACAAATACCTCAACCCCATACACAATTTCAAACACCTCTTTTTTATAATCCAAACTCCACAATTCCAAAGCGCAATCATCATCAGATATCCTGGGAATTAAATGTAAATACAACACCCCCTTCTTGGCATTATAATCACATTTTACCCTGGCGATCGCCCCAATTGGCCGCCGATCCAAAGCCACAGCCAAACGTAAAATAGCACTCAACTGCTCCACTATCTGGCGCTGCTTGGGAGGCAAGTTATTATAGGCTGAGTGCTTTTTCTTCGGCTTGTTCTTACGATGATAGCGAGCAATATTGGCAATAGTTTCCAACTCTATCTCAGTAAAGCCCAATAATTCCCCATGGCGAATCAAATAATAAGAATGCTTATGGTGGGCACCGTGACTAATATAGATACCGCAGTTATGCAAAATGGCTCCCACCCAGAGCAGTTGTCGTTCTTCAGCACCCCAGTCATGGAGATATCCTTGGGTTTGGTCAAAGATACTGAGAGCAAAATCAGCCACCCTCTCACCATAATCCAGATCCACTCCATATTTGTCTGCTATTTTCATCACGCTGCGCTTTCTAATTTCGCTTTGGTAGCGTAAGTGACTGGAAATTAAGCCCTGGTTTAGCATCCAGTCTACAATTATCCCTTCCCGCAACGCCCGCTCACAGATAATTATTTCATCACAGGACAACATATTCATGGCTTCTTGCAAAATCATTGCCCCAGCTAGAATGATTTCTCCTCGTCTCTGGGATACCCCAGGAATGGCAACCCGCTGGCGACAATTCATAGCAGCCAACTTCTTAACTATTCCCTTAATGTCTCCATAGCTCATGGAATAGCCATTGAGAGGGTTGGGTTGAGTATTTAACTTCTCCAGAGCGTGAATAATAGCTAAAGTCTCAATCGTACCCGAAGTCCCCACCAAACGAGGTATTTCCCCCCTTTTTAGGTTACCCTGCAACTCCTCAACTGGACGTTCTAACATCCCCCTAATGTAAGCCTGAAGAGACTGTAACTCTTTCTGACTCACGGGATCCGTAGTGATAAATTCCCGGGTCAAGCGCACTGCTCCCACCTTAGTACTGCTCAAAAAACGGGCGTCCATGGTGTCTGCGAGAATCAATTCTGTGGAACCCCCCCCAATATCGATAATAATATGGGGTTGGTTATAGAAGTTCATACAGGAAAGAACCCCCAGATAGATCCGGCGGGCTTCTTCTTGACCAGAGATGAGATTCACAACCAAGCCCAATTTATCATAGATCCGATCTAAAAATGCCTGTCCGTTTTCGCTCTCACGGGTAGCGGAGGTAGCCACGGCAATAATATGTTCTGCATTGAAACTGACAGCTAAATCCTTGCACCGTTGTAAAGCGGCTAGAGACCTTGCCATCGCCTCTTCTGTAAGATTCCCCGTAACGGGATCCCGATCCCCCAACCGCACCGTATCCTTCTGGCGGGCAATAATAGTAAAAGCAGCTCGGGACTTATTAATGCGCACCACCACCATATGGATCGAGTTAGTACCCATATCAATGGCAGCGAGAATGCAGTCGTCAGAGTCAATCATCATTAAAGAAACGAAGGTAGAGCCATGACCATGATAACATTTTACACCAAAAATATTTATTCAAAAAGGGGTTGACAATATTAAGTTTTAGAGTTAGGGTTTTACCATAGGAGAGGAGTATCCCTTCTGTATGGGTCTTTTTTATTTGGCGTTGCTGCAATCTTGATATGAAATAATAATAAACCGCTCCGGCGCAGAGGACACAGAGGAAAAAGAGAGAGCTAGTTCTTGCTCATTCATGTCTCAATTATGCAATGCCTTTTATTTGACTTCGTACCTCTATAATAAAATAAAAACCCATTTCATGTAATCCTTCCCTCTTACCTTTGCGACTTTGCGCCTCTGCGAGTCTTTCGAGCGGCTACTTTGCGCGAAATTAAAATATTTGATGAAACAAACTTGGCTTACCGTCATTAAACTGCTGCGCTGGGATAAACCCGCAGGAAGACTAATCCTCATGATTCCAGCTTTGTGGGCAGTATTTCTAGCGGCATCCGGCACACCCCCATTACCCTTAGTGGTGGTGATTATTTTAGGCAGTATAGCAACCAGTGCCGCTGGCTGCGTCATCAACGACCTCTGGGACAGGGACATAGATCCCCTTGTAGAAAGAACCAGCGATCGCCCTCTTGCCTCCCGGGCACTTTCAGTTAAACTAGCCCTAGGGATAGCCTTCATTGCCCTAGCTTGCGCTGCCATAGCAGCATTCTATCTCAACCCCCTCAGCTTTTCTTTGTGCGTCGCCGCAGTGCCCGTAATTATTTGCTATCCGGGAGCCAAGCGCTTCTTTCCCGTTCCCCAACTGGTGCTTTCTATAGCTTGGGGTTTTGCAGTTCTCATCTCATGGAGTGCAGTAACCGGGAACTTAGCCCAGGAAACTTGGCTCCTCTGGGGGGCTACCGTACTCTGGACTTTAGGATTTGATACGGTTTATGCTATGAGCGATCGGGAAGATGACCTCAAAATAGGAGTTAATTCCAGCGCTATCTTCTTCGGTAAATATGCAGCAGATGCAGTAGGGGTATTTTTTAGCGCTACCGCTGCCATACTTGCCTATTTGGGTATCTTTAGGGAGTTAAACCTAGGATTTTGGCTTGCTTGGAGTATAGCAGTTCTAGGTTGGTGTTGGCAATATACTCGTCTACGTACTGATGACATTCTCAAATCAGTTTACGGTGCTATTTTCCGGGAGAACGTTTGGCTGGGATTTATTTTACTAGCAGGAATGATTGGCGGTTCTTTGTAGGTTGGGTTGAAGAACGAAACCCAACTGCCCCAACCTACGGCTATTTTGGTCAATTATAGGGTTTTGAGATATTCAATCAAAGCCCAACGTTCATCTTCCATTAATTCAGCACCAACAACCCCAGGTCCGGTATCATCTCCCTTAAATTCATGACCCGTGTTGGCATTACCCTTCTGGGTTGTATCTAAGAGGAAACCTCCTTTGATTGGATCGGTGTTAAAACCAACCAACTTGGGATCAAATTCCCGACTGCCGAGGTAGAACTTTTCAGTCCGTTGCTCGGCGGGAACATCTCATAGAGGTTAGGCACAGAACCATTGTGGAGGAAAGGTGCTGTTGCCCAGATACCATTGAGGGGACGAGCCTTGTAGCCCAGGAGCCCACGAGCCAAATCAGGACGGAAGCCGTTATATTCTTCCCGTTGTTCCGGGGTTAAACCCAATTTGTCGTACTGGTACTGCACCACCTTATCTACCGTAAAGGGCAGGGCAAAGCCAGCGGTAACCATACCATCGTAGTTGAAGGGTTCCTTAGGTTCATTGGGTTTGGTAGGCTCATAGTCTGATGCCAAGTGCTTCAGGTTAACGATTCGCTGTAACCAGTTGGTTGCCACCATGGGATCAGTGCCAATATCATAGAGGTTCTTCATGGTCACCTTGAGATATTTGCGATTGGGATACTTGTCATTTAGGGTTACCCAATTATCCTCCACTAAAAAGGCTTCAGATCCGATGGGTGCCAGGTGACAACTTTGGCATTTGTTCTCATAGAGAATCTTACCCTTGGCTGCCTTCTCTTGATCTATCGCCCCCAATAGCTCTTCTGGCCATTTTGGTTCCGTCAAACCCATCTTAGTATCGGGTTCCCCACTCAGGACATTGTAGAGGGGATCACCAGCCAATAATTCCTCAATTTTGTGGAGGTTTTTCACATCCACATTGGAATCATAGAGAGGATAGCGGGGATTATCAGGATCAAAGTTAACCCGTGCAAATACCCCCATGGCTTCCCCAGCATTTCGGGTCATGGGTTGCATGATGGAACCGTTATATTGCACCCAATCAAACCAGGGAGCCGTCCACAGATGGGGATAATTAACGGGAGCATCTACGGCATGGAAGTTATCCAGATCAATTTCTACCCCAAACACAAAGTTACCAATGCGATCGAGGGCATCCAAACGGCCAAATCCTTCTTCCACGGGATAATATTGTTCCGTTTCATCCTTAACTCGACTAGCTTCGGCAATCAGAGCATCAAGACGTTCCTTTAGTTCAGCCTTAGCTTCTTTGGTGTGGTCTTCACCTAAAACCCGATTGGCGAATCGATTAAAGCGCCAGGGTAATTTATCAGTGAGTAATAGGGAAACCCCAGTGGCAGTTTTAAACTTACCCACATCGATCATATTGGGTCCCCCTTCAATGCGGAGTCCTTGACCTTTATAGTTGATTTGGCCAGTGTGACAGGCCCCGCAGGTAAATCCAATAACACTGCCCGTTTGCCCAGATACGGGATCAAAATAGTTATCGGCTTTGCTGAAACCGACAGGGAGGTTATCAGGATTATATTTGGGATTGTAATAATCCCCTGATCCATCGGCCAAAAAGCCAAACTGCCCCAGATAGTCTTGATCAATGAAATCCCCAGCAAAGCGAGGAGAGAGGCTCGGTTTCTCCATGGCTACGAACCAATCGTAGGGAATAATAGATTCTAGAGCCGAACCTTGACTAACGTGATACCACCAGTCCCATTCATCCTGGGTCCAATTTTGGTCGGACCAGGTTACGCTCACTTGTTCCTAGGGAACCCCTTCCAACTGACCCAACATTTTTGTGAAGCCGTCGATCTTGGGTTTAAGCAACAAAAATAGACTTATACCAACGATCGCCAGAGCGATTAACCATTTTCCGAATTTCATACTTTCCTCTCTTGTCAGGTAGTACGCTTTATATCCAATTTTCAGTATAGGTGAATTTTTAACCTGTATGACAACGTTTGCAGGTTTATGACTTTTGTAAATACACTCGCAGCGTTATGCTATAAATATATAGCAACCGCGAATAACAAATCCTAAAACCCAAGTTCAATAAGGCAATCTTGGCGAACACACCCCACACCCCAAGCGATCGCGCTATAAATATGATTACCCAGACTATTCAATCCAATCCCTCTCCGGCTAAGAACCAGTCTTTGCCTACCATGTATGATTTACCAAGTGAATATGTAGGAGAACCTGCTTTGCCCGATGAATTTCACCCTTTGCAATCTATGTTGCTAATGTTAACCTTTCTTCCTCCCAATTGGAACAGGGAGATGGTTTTCAGTGCCATGGATCTTTATCTTTACTATGATGTGAACCATCGCCTTTGGTATAAACGCCCCGACTGGTTTGGTGTTGTGGGGGTACCTAGATTATATGAAGAGCGAGACTTGCGTTTAAGCTATGTTATTTGGCAAGAAAAAGTCAGTCCCTTTGTGGTGGTAGAATTATTATCTCCGGGTACAGAAAAAGAAGATTTAGGTAAGAAGGAGAGAGAACCGGAAAAACCACCAACTAAATGGGAAGTCTACGAACAGATTCTGAAAGTTCCCTACTATGTGGTTTTTAGTCGCTATACTGGGGAAATTCAGGCTTTTCATCTGGTTAATAATCGCTACCAACCCGCCCCATTAACCCAGGGACGTTTACAAATTCCTGAATTGGAATTGAGTTTAGGTTTGTGGGAAGGTAGCTATTGCGACATTGAGAGACTTTGGTTGCGATGGCTGAATCTTGATGGTACTCGTATTCCTATTCCTAGTGAGGAAGCTGCTGAGGCTAAAAGGAGTGCTGCTGAGGCTAAAAGGAGTGCTGTTGAGGCTAAAAGGAGTGCTGTTGAGGCTAAAAGGAGTGCTGCTGAGGCTAAACAGGAAGCGGAACGACTTAAGGCTTTACTACGGGATATGGGAGTAGATCCAGATCAGAAATAGGGGGATAGGAGGAATTTGTGAGATACTATCTCAAAAACAGGATTGGACGATTTTCCAATCACCCAATCTCTCCATCTCCCCATCTCCCCACTCAGATGTTTAACTTAACAAAGATGAATGTTTTTTGTGCCTTTATCCTCATCGGTATTTTACTCCTGGTTGCTCGGTTTGTCAAACAGCAAGTCAAACTATTACAAGACTTATATATCCCCGAATCAATTATTGCAGGAACCCTAGCTTTGTTCCTCGGTAGGGAAGTATTAGGAGCAGGAGTAGCACCAGACTCTTACTTAGCTGGAGGCTTATTTCCCGAGACGGTGAATAATATCTGGCAACAAACTCCTGGGGTATTTATTAATATAGTCTTCGCCGCTTTATTCTTAGGGCAAACTATTCCAAAACCCAGAGAGATATGGCGCAAAACAGCTCCACAATTAGCATTCAGTTATTGTCTTGCCTGGGGACAATATGTAGTGGGTATCTTGCTTACCATGTTAGTTTTGGTTTCTTTCTTTCATTTGGCTCCAGTAGCTGGAACATTAATTGAAATTGCCTTTGAAGGGGGACATGGAACCGCTGCTGGTATGGCTGATACTTTGAGTAAATTGAACTTTCCCGAAGGAGGAGATTTGGGTTTGGGTTTGGCTACAGTAGGCATTATCTCCGGTATGGTTATTGGTACTATTTTAGCTAATTGGGGACGTAGTCAGGGATATTTGGCAATAGAAGGAGAGAAGGGGTTCGAGGTTCGGGGTTTGGAGTTCAAGGGAGAGGAGGAAGGAAAAGTGTTGTTGATAGATCCTCTTTCTTTAAACTTTGGTTTGACTGGTTTAGCAGTGGCGATCGCCTGGTTAATGTTACAAGGTTTCGCTGAACTTGAAGCCCTTACTTGGGGTAGAATAGGTTTAGAGTTGGTAGCAGCTATTCCCCTCTTTCCTTTCGCTTTAATGGGAGGAATTATAGTTCAACTATTTCTGTCCCGTTTTGGTTGGGAAAATCTAGTCAGTCGTGAGTTACAGCAACGCATTGCTGGGGTAGCTTTAGATGTAGTAGTGGTGACAGCCATTGCTTCTATTAATTTAACCCTCTTGGGTTCTAATTTAGCACCTTTTCTCCTCCTATCTGTCACCGGAATTCTTTGGAATGTGTTCGCTTTTCTTTATTTAGCGCCCCGTCTCTTACCTAACTATTGGTTTCCCCGAGGTATGGCGGATCTAGGACAGTCTATGGGGGTAACAGCGACGGGTATTTTATTGCTACGGATGGTGGATCCAGATAACCGTTCCGGAGCATTTGAGAGTTTTGCCTATAAACAATTATTCTTTGAACCTATTATGGGGGGAGGTTTGTTTACGGCGATCGCTCCTACTCTCATTTATCAGTTCGGGTTGTTGACAGTTTTGTTACTCACGGTGGCATTATTTGCCTTTTGTCTCATTTTTGGGATGATTAATTATAACCGCAGATAAATGCAGATAATTGCGAAGCGTATGCGTTGCACGCCCTTGGCGTCCGCCTTACAGGGGCTGTTTAAGAAGGATGTTGGTGTCAATATCGAAGTGGGTCACATTTTCCAGGGTTGGGAGCCACACGTTTTCAGGGATTGCTAAACGTTGAGTAGAGTTCATTGTTCTTTTGATTGGATTTCGCGCAAAGACGCAAAGGCGCAAAGTAAGATAATCCTATAGTGCCTCAATAACAATATTTGTCACTCCCATTAGGACTTTCGTGTTTTTCCCCTTTGCGCAATGCTCCCAGGAGAGTCGATACATAAACGCAACGCTGGTTTTGGTTATTGTTCTTGGTGACAATCGTAATTTGTCCCAAACTACCATTCACGTGACCCAAGTAATTAAATCGTACTCGCCAAGGACCATTTTCCTCACAACTGTCACCAGATTGGTCTAAAGTCGTCTCGCACTTATTCCTGTCGTTTTTTTGATTGTAGATCTGGATATTCTCAAACCCCGAATCATTCCAGACAATACCCGCTGGAACAAAAGAACCCCTTTCAGCTTTATGTACAGACCATTGCAGGATACCATTTTCTTCCCGGAAACTAGTTTGCCAAGTCGTTTTACTCCGGAGCGCTTTATTTTGGGCTTGTTTCATAAGCCTATAGATTTTACTCTGGGCAGCGAGGAGACGCTGATCCTCTACAAATCTTAGCCAACTAGGAGTAGCTATAGCCGCCATAATTCCCATTATCATGACAACTACGAGGGTTTCCAATAATGTGAACCCTTTATTGACACTCCCACGGCTGAAAATAAGCATTGGTTTTACTCTTGTCAAGAGGGGCAAGGCATTGGGGTGCCCCTACATTAATCGGAGCGGCGGGATTTGAACCCACGACCTCCACTACCCCAAAGTGGCGCGCTACCAAGCTGCGCTACGCCCCGATATCCATATTTAATATCATATACTCTCTTTGGGGCAATTGTCAAGCTAAAATAATTTTAATATTTGAGTTGCCTGGGCTAACTGGACTGCGGCTCCCTCAGACCAATAGCCTTCGCAGCGGCGCCCCCGGTTGAGAATCAAGCGCAGCTCGTAGGAATGGGGAAAACCCTCCACTTCCATCCAGAGTAATTCGCTCTCTGCTTCACAGGTAATTCTTTCTTGATCCATTAATTCCCCTGCCATTTGACTCATAGTCTGCACCAATTGTCCCAATAAGCGGCAAAAGTCATTTAACTCTGCTTCTGTCAATTCCATGGCCCATTCTGACGTGCCCACTAAGCCCTTATATTCTGACGCTGTTGGGTTCCAGCCGATGCGCCAACCCTTACCGGTTTTCAGCAACCGCTCCATTGCCCTATAATTCCAAATCCTAATTTTATTAGGTTCACCGTTTCAAACACGGGAGTCGCTGAGAATTTCCGGTTGAGTCAACTCGTCAGACACCTCAACAATTGAGCGAATCACTGGTTTCGTCGTCGGAGCGTCCCAGTCCTCAAAATCCTCCTCATCGCGAATAAGTTTAGCGCGACGGGCAACTTTAACCGTAATTTGATAGCGATTTTCGGCAACCTTCATCAGCTGATCTACACGATACATAATTTGGGATGAATCAAAAGAATTTCTCCTTGGCATTAGTGTCTCTCTCTATTTTGAGTAATTAGGGGCACTGTAGATAGTGCAACCCCGATTAGTTTTAGCACAAATAACCAATTTTATCTACGAAATTTGACCCTCGCAGCTCTGAAACAGCAAATACAGCGTACTCTAAATCCTGATGGAAAAAATCTCTATAAAAGTAGGTCGATAAAACTATAGTCCACTGTTTTTGTCTGCGCTAAAGCAGGATGAGCGTCCCAAAGTACCAACATTACTGCCAATGCAAGAACGAAAATTAATCCCAGGAAACGCCAAACTAGGGTTTTGAACATTATTTCTTTAACTCCTCAAAATTCACCCAATCTTGCCTACGATGCCAATCTTTGCCAACTCGAACTGTCAAGTCAGAATCTAAATCCCCCAGAGACGATATCTGTACTGTACCCAAACCCAAGACTTTTTTCAGCGCCTCAGCTGCTTTTAAGTCGCCGGATTGAACGATAATCTCCGTCTGGCGCAGTTGTGGGGGAGAATAGTTAGTAAGATAGGCATTATAAAAACCCTTTCCTTGTAAATAATTCAGAACGATCGCTGCCAATTCCCCTTCCTCAGTAGTGTTGTGAATGGCAATGCCCAGACGATGAATGGGGGGACGGGGTTTGAGAGAACGCCAAGTTTCAACGCAAGCGAAATAGTCTTTCAGAATGCGATCTCGTCCATTTCTATTGGGCAGCCAATAGCTATATTTATATTTGTAAGTGCGGCTTTCTCGACCTGGGAGCAGTACCATTTGCAAATCCTGTGCTCTTTGGAGGAAAGCAAAACCAATCAAGGTGAAGATTTCTTCCCTAGTGAGATCCGTATCTATATATTGCCGCAGTATTTCAATGGTTCGGGGCAGTTTAGACAGCACTGTGGGATGATGGAGGCGATGATACAAGGCTTTCAGCAGTGCTTGTTGCCTCTGTACTCGGCCTAAATCCCCATATTCTTCGGACGCAGTGCCGACTGTTCTGCTTGCTGCCCATTGAGTGTTTGCCACCCCGGTTGTAAATCCACAGTAAAATTCTGGGTTCGATCCCGATAATACATTCGCTGCGGTACGAATATCTTAATCGGACCCAGCAAATACACTAATTCCCTGAAAGCACGAGTAGTTAGGCGCTGGTAGCGGTCAATGGGTAGGTTATTTAAAGTTTGACTCCCTATTTCTACTGCCAGTTCTGCCCTTCCTTTAAGGTTAGCCTAATTGATTTTAGGTATTTTCAGCAAGGTATTTCTGACTCTGGTATCCCCAGGAATGGAAAGTACTCGCAGTTGATTCTCAACAGGATCGAAGCGCAAGAGGAGTAGGGTATCGTTGGCACCAGAAAAAACTTCCTTTTCCTCGTTTTCCTCCAGAACCGGATCTATACCCATCACAAGTATGTTTACAGGTCTATTGAGAGTAGATTTAGAGCTACTCCGCCAGCTATTATCAGCTCTGAGAGTAGTATTTTGCACTCTTGCTCTGTCTGGTTTGAGTGGGTGAAAAATCTGTCTAAGTATTGGACTATAGACTACTAAGCTGGCCCCGACTATAGCGGAAATAATGGCGGTGAAACTAAAAACTATCCCCCAGCATAATCCCCGGACAAAGGGAGACTTGGACTGGCTTTTCGTTGGCATGATAACTAAACTCGGTAGTACTGCAATTATTGGTGCTGATTCGGGCAAATCGAGCTGCTAATGATAATCTAACTTGTGCTTATCACCTATTTTTTTTATAGCGCTACGCGGGGGAGTCGGGAGTCGGGAGTCGGGTTAGTAGTCTATCGTGCCTTGGCGGTTGCTATATAAAGCGATCACTCTTGAGTATTTAGGCAGTGAAACGGCTGCTGCCAAAGGGTTTTGGGCTTTTAAGTCTGTTTAAATGGGGTGAATGGAGAGATAAAAATGGGCGCTAACTCGAAAAATTCCAAAATTGGGTTTGGAGGTTGAGCCTTAGAAACGCAACATTACTTTTATGAATTTTAATACCATAATCTTTGAATGGGATAAGCATCAAATTTGACGTCTCTACTAATCACAATAAGAGAGTGATTAATAGCTTTTACAATTAACATTCTATCAAATGGATCGCGATGATTTGACGTAAAAGTAAGTGCTGAATATAATTTAATATCTTTATCCATAATGTGTAAAATTTTAATATTTATAAATTGCAATTCTTTAAATAAATCTCCAATAGGTCGATGAATTACCAACTTGCCTATATTAATTTTGATAGCAATTTCCCAAATACTAACAATACTAAAATATAAGTTTTGTTTGGTATCAATAATACCCTTGGCTTTAATCGATAGATTGGGATCTCCTAGTAAATACCAAAGAAAAGCATGAGTATCTAAAATAACTTTCATATTACATATATTCAGCTAAATCTTCTAATGGTTCATCAAAATCATTGGACATGATAATTTGTCCTGCCCAATTTCCATAACCATGCTCGGTTTTCATCTTTTCCTGGGATGGTGTATTATCGAAATCATCAGGCAATGGGAGAACGAAGGTTCCTTTTAAGATACCTGAACGACGTTTTTTACCCGAATTTTGCTCTAGGGAAATATCCTTGGAGTAGTTTTCCATCAGATATTTAGCATGGGGTCGAAGTTCTTGTTTAAGAGATTTTGGCATTGTCGTAACCTTTTGCAAAATTTCTGTGTCAATATTCATAGTTTTTCCTTTTTTAAACGTTCAAGATATATCAATTTTATTTATCACCCCTATGGAGCCATTGGGCGTAGAATAAGAGGATAGTCAGCAGTATATAGCTAGTTGACCAAGCAGCACCGGTTCCCCAGCCTAAGTTAAGTACAGTATCCACAGGGGTCCAGCGATAACTGTGAATTAAGCCAAACCAGGCCAAAATGGCTGCAACTAAGGTCCAAAGTCCCGCCTTCCCGAACTCACGTTCAATGATATGCACGGTCATGGCTGCCAAAATCATAGCTGAGAAAATGAGACCTTGTTCTAGGGCAAATGCCCCAGTAATAAACGTATCACTGGCTTCAAAAGCAGGGATTAAATCAGGGCTGAAGGGGAACTCGGTAGTCCCTACCCCCGCCGCTCGGAGTGCATTTTTAGCAACCAGAGCGCCCCACCCTGCAATACCAGGTAAAAGGCCAATCACCACAGCAGGAGCATGGTTCGTCCCAGTAGCGGTAAAACTTTGGCTCACCATGACAATCCCGATCCAGAGGACGATGGCCATACCACTATCAATGGGAATGAAATAGGACAATAAACCAATCATCCCGCTGAGACACAAAAGTCCCATAATGACACCATTGAGCCAAGAGTAACCAATTCTAGCTCCCATTTCCTTCCAGCCAGGATGACCAATATAGATAGTAGTGGGAAAGACTGAGCCAAAAATAGCAGCAATGATGGTTCCAATGCCATTTGCAGCCAGACAGGGAGCTGCTGGAAAGGGATCCCCCGCCGCTTCGGCACTTTCTAGATTTTGCAAACTGCCAATTAGATTAAAGAGTCCCATGGGTAAAATGACACTAAAGAAACTCACAAGAGTGGTGCGTTCTTGCCACAGACTTCCAACCCAGGGACGAGGAATGTAAAAGTGTACAGGTTCTAGGGCGATCGCAAATTGTCCCGCATCCCAGGTTAATAAGCCAGTTCCCCAGGCTAGAATGGTTCCCAGTAACACTGCGAGCAAACCTCCGGGAAGAGGAAAATTAACTTTGCCATAGTAGGTGAGCAAAATAATGCCCAGGGGCACGATTGCAACCACAGGGTGAGCATAGGTTCGCAGCAGAAAGCCGAGAGAAATGAATGTGAGAGCAATTCCCCCTAGGGTTGAGAGCAGGGCAGCACGAGGTGTAAACTGACGGAGGCGATCTGCAACCCAAGACCCCCCCAACTCGATTAATCCTGAGCCTAAACAGGCTACGAGACCCGCTCTCCAGGCAGCCTCAGCAGCTTGTTCTGATGTGGCTCCTGCCGCCAGTACCTCTAAACGAACGGGGAGCATTACGAGAAAAATATAGGCAAATAAACTAACTGTATTGATACCGTAGGGAAGTGCTGTAATGTCGTCTCGATTATCTTTTTGACCCTGGCGATAGGCGAGCCAACTGTAGTAAAAATTACCCATAATTAAGCTGAGGGCAATACCTGGCAAAATTCGCCCATAGACTAGGGTGGCTGGGAACTGAAGTACACCTTGAGTCAGACTGACGATAACCAAGATCTGAATCAGATTATCCAGGGCAAGGCCAAAAAAGCCATCAAGGTCGCGACGAACAAACCAACGGGGTGTTACAATAGGCATTTGAGGTTCTTTCATCAGGGCTGATCAATAAGGTTTTATAGCAGTTAGCACGCACCATGAGAGTTACCAGTACTAATCACTAGTTATAGCAATCTCCCGAAAGCTTTTTACAACAGTCATTGAGTAAATTTCGTGCATAAGTCGGCAGTTAAAACACCCACTGGTCACTCAAGACAACTTAAATCAAGTCTTATTATACAATAAACAATTTTAAATCCACAGCTCCAGCAATAATTATATTTCAGCTTAGGAGGTATACAAAGTAATGTCAGACATGACTGCTGCACTAGAAAGAATACAAGCAGCTTGTCCCTGTGGATTAACCACACCGGGTATGAGCGCAGAAGAGATAGAAAAAAAGCTTAGTTTTTTCCCATTCCGACTACCTCGTGAAGCTTATGAGTTCTATCAACGGGCAGGTGCGCCTACAGGTCATAGGGATGGAGATCCTTGTGATTTTACATATGATTGCCCATTAGAGAGGATACTAGGGAATGCATGTGATTTTATTGAGTTTCAATCAATAGAGCTAGCTGAGTTAGGATATCCTCCAGGTATATACCCACCAACATTAGAAGATCGCAAGTTATTTCTTTTTGTTTCTTATAGGGAACATTTGAAAGACGGTCCTCTATGTATTCAAGGTTCGGAAACCCAGGTTGATACTGCTCCTGTATTTCTACGGTAATATGAATATAGTGAGCTATGGTTTCCTAGTTTAACCAACATGATGTTAGCCATGGCAGAGTGTTTGGAAACAGTTGGCACTGTCCTGCCAACTTGTTGTTTCGATATTAATCTCGATCCAGATTTTGTTCGCTCCATTGAAGGAACAAATGAATATCGTGATATGGTGCGTCACAAAGAAGAAGCAGTGACGGCGCACCGGGACGGATCCGCGTAGCGGATCGCTAAAAAGTACGGTTCTCCGAAGGGTGGGATTGTTCTTTAAGGGAGAGGCTGGATTTATAATTTCCAATTGAATAAGGTGGGCATTGCCCACCCTACTGATAAATGTTTTAAGGTTTTTGTTCTGGTAACAAGCAAAGGTCTGAATCGCAACCAGCAGGACCAGCTTCCTGCCAATCACCGGAATCATAGCGACTCAAGGCACGATGAAAATCCTCTGTTTGCCTGCGCAACTTCACCTCTTCTACCATATGGATATAAGTCTCCTTGTCAATGGGTTCAAAGGGTAAGCGAGGGAAGGTTTGATGGTCGTCAAATCGTGCCAACAGAGCAGCAGATATGTACCCTTCATCGTCTCGGATCGCTTCGTAAATCCGGGTTCCCAAAGCTTCGATTTCATGTTCCCGCAGCTCAATGGTAGCGCTGCTGTTATGGCGGGTATAGTAGCGCTGGACGTTCATATAAAAGTCCATCTGAGCCAGGGCGGAAAACTTGCTGATATGGATGGTATCAGCCCCAGGAATATTCACCCAAGATACCTCTGTAGGAATTTCCACCAACCATTCCGTACAGCGAGGAGCAAAAGGATCATTGAGTAGGTTTCCTTTTTCATCCTTATCAGACTGGGAAGGTACCACCTTGTAGCCATAATCCAAACAAGCCAAGGCGACGGGGTCGTTTTTGCGGAAGGTAATGCGGCGGATAAACCTTTGAGCTTTGGGGGGGTGCCAACCGGGAGAAGCCCCTGTGAGTAAGGATTTCGTCCCCGCAGGCTGAACGGTAGTACAGCGGTTGGGACGTTTTAAGCCGTGGCGATCGCAATAATCCCATACTACTGCTTCTACTATCTCACGCCAGCGATTCAAATATACTTGCTCAGTGTGCTGAAAATCCCTTCCTGCTACAGTATCAGGTCGTCCTTGTTCCCACCAGCGCAACCAATCCACACCAAAAGCATGGACGAAGAAATCGAATAAACCGGTAAAAGATACCCCCACAATGGGGTCTATTTCCCGACTGTAACGATAACGTTCTTCAACAAACTTGTGGTTGAGTAGACTAGCCACTGCAAGAGCACCCGCAGTAAAGGCTTCTTCCTGTTCTCGGTAGTTTTTTGGGTCAATTTGATTCAGGTGTATCTCGGACAAATTGCACTGACCCGTGAGTGTACCCCCAAAGACTCCTTTGTGAAACTCTACCTCGTTAAAGCAGAAGGTGTCCTGTTCTCTTTTCAGAGGTTCCACTGAGCGAATAATCTGCCACTTACCTTTGAATTTAGGTTCATGACCCCCTGAGGTGTCAACTCTCTGACAGGGAATCGCAGCGCAGTCAGTGATTTGGATGTACCACAAATCTTTCTGGCATATCTCAAGATTGGTTGCTGTACCCCTACGGGCAAATAAATTAATTGATGAACGAATGCCGCATTTTAGCAGCAATAAGTAGATGCGATAAGCGCGATCGTAGCCAGAGATGTAGAGTCGCACACCACCTGATTTGGTTGCTGCCCCGTCAGCGTCAATCAAGCCCGCCACAAAGTGCAAAATGCCTTCCCGGCTCCACCCTGCAAAATCTTCAAGCAACTGGGCATCTTTTTTTAAATTCCGAACATAGTTGGCATCAAATTGTTCCTGAAAACCAGTATCAAGCCAGCAAGGAGTCTCAGGATTTTCGGCATAGTAGCGCAGTTGCCCAGAAGTACGACCGGCGATAGCTAATTCCTGGTAGCTTTTGGCTCCGTACAACCGCAGTTGCAATTGTGGTTTACCATTAGACTGACAGATAGCTCCATCACCCACTAGTTGTCCGAGAGTATAAGCCCAAATGGAATCTACAAATTTGCCATCGAGATAATCAATCTTAAACGGTTCTGTATGTAGAGCATATTTGCAGTCAGCAAGGCGATGGCGTAGTTCCCCAGCAGTCATTTCCATGTAAGCTTTACCAAACCGATTCCGAACGAAGAAACGATGCTTTTCTGTCACGTCTAAGAATGTGCCATCGGAGAATGAGACGCGGTAGAGTTTGCGGTTTTTGCCCGTGAGTATGGGTACAACAGGACTCCATCGTTTACCATTCCAAATTTCCACGCTTTCACCCACAAGGGAACGAATATGGTGCATACCATCGCGCGTAATCAGCAATGTATCTCCAGAAACGCAATGAAAATTAGAACCAATGATTTCTCCACACGGGTTTAACCCAAAACGGGCGAGGCGATGGTCTAATTCGGCAGGGGGCATTGACCGATATTGAGACTGGAACCACTGTTTTCCTTCTCCTGCTGCGTAAGCTTTCAGGAAAGCTGTACGCTGGACGGGTGTGGTAATCAGATCGCAATTAGCTCTGGCTATAGCTTCTCCAGCCCATTGAATTGCCCCTTCCCCGGAATAATACTGCTTGCGCACTGCTTCAATACATTCCGTGAGAGTTGGTTTGTGGTGGAAAACCCGGGAATGGTTAGCCATACGCAGAGAATCTCGTTCCGGATCGATGCGCCAGTTGCCTTTTTCATCTTGTTGCCAGAGATTTTCTTTGGCGGTGGCAAACAGTTGATCTTCACTTCCCCCTTGGCGCATTCCTGCACTATTATGGGTCAAGTAACCATCGCAATAGAAACAATGGCTCTCTTCTACCTCAATGTCATAGGTCCGAACGTGGTCGTAGCTTCCCAACCCTTTAAAGGTAACCGTCTGTCTTGGTGCGCTAAGCAGCCTGAATCTGATTCGGGCAGGGTCGCACCGCTCCTCTACTTCCTGTAGGCGCGGAGGATTATTGGCTATGGCAATCTGTCCAATATTTAAATCAAAACTGGAAGAGTGCGTCGAACTCTGTGCCTCTGTGCCTCTGTGAGCTTCTTCCTGTAACGGAACATGAACGTATAAGGAAGCCATTTCTGGGTCTCCGTCTACACCAGCGTTTACGGCAACCTTAGCATTGCTTGTTTTAACCGAATAGAGCACTAAGATATCATTGTACCGTCGGAAGTCACCGGGAACGGTGAGATTATATTTAAGGCGCTCAATTGTTATCTGTCCAGCAATTCCTAAGCTCGACAGCACAACCCCAACCTGACGGGCAAAGCTAGGATAAACTGTGGTTATTAAAAGATGATTGTCAACACTGACCTTACTGTCTATCAAACCCCCTAAATAAGCTGCTCGGATATCAGCGGTGCCTCTGAGGATAAAATTAGGTACTGAAAGGGGCACACTGGAGAACTGAATAAATTTATGAAAATACTCTACTAATCCTATTGAAGAACAAACTGTCCGGTGGATATTTTCTCCCGAAACCTCCTGGTCAGCCGTTACCCCAAACTTAGCCAGTACTCTATCTATTTTTTTACATAAGTTAGCATAATCTTGATTATGCCAATGACCACTCCATGTTACATTGACATACTCGTTGAATTCCTTATTCTCCCTTGCAACCACATCGCCACACCCATAGGTAAAACCGATTAACCAAGCTACTTCTGGCGTCAGTTCAGGAATGGTCAATAGCGGACTCTGGGGGAGCACGGTACGGGTTCCCGGCAGGATTTGGCTATTATGGATCAGGCGATCGCCAGGTTCCAAATTACCCACTAATTTCCAAGACACCTTTCCTGAGCTTCCCGAGGAAGACAAAACCCCTTGACGGTGGTTGAGGGTAGCGCGAGGTGTGGTAGAGTTGGTTTCTAACTCATATACGTCCTGATAGCCCTGGTAAAACTTGTTCACCACTGGGCGAAACCCCATAGGTGTCTGCACCAAATCCCCGATTTGGACATCCTTAATGGGTACTAATCCCTGAGCCGTATGTACCAAGGCATCTTCCGGTAAACAACGACGAATATTGCCGCTGACAATGGTTACAGCAGCTTCATCAATCAATAAACAGCATTCTACGGAATTTAGCTGCCGTCCCACTGCCTTGTTGAGAATGTTAGCACAGCGTTGATAGAGTCCGGGCAATTTCACCGGATTAGCTACCCCACCAAAGCCTTTGAGTACTTCTCCTTCTGGGCGAATATCTGCCAGGTTGACAATTACCTCCACAATTCCTGCAAACTTTTCATCCGCAGCCAGTTCCAGCAGGGTTTGATAGGATTTAACCCAACCCTGGCGACTATCCCCTACATATAGATATACTTGGTTACCCTCTATTTTAACTTCTGTTAGTTCTCGCCTCTGTCCGGCTGGGGTATAGCCCAATTCCCTCTCTAACTTTACCTGAAGGCGATTGCGAATGGGGGGTAGTTGATTGATGTAGTCAATCGCGATAACTGCTCCGGTACCGCAGCCCATCATAGCTAAATCCATCATCAGCCCGAAGGCACGCCAATCCACTACATTGGTGCTAGTACAATTATATGCCCCGGAAAAATTCTCTTGTTGTTCCAGCCACTCTACACCTCCTACCCACAGCCATCTTCCCGAAGGGAGACTTTTGAGTTGGCGCATCATTTTGACTAGCAGTGCAGTTTCTTCCTCCTTCAGCTGCCCCAGTTTTTTCAAGCCACCAATGGTGCGATCGCATACCTGATGCCAGGTTTCCCGTCCTGATGTTCCGTGACGACTGTAGGTGCGAAAAAATACCGCCTGAGCTGCTGGTGCTGTTTCCGGAAAGTCTGTATCAAGTGGTTGCCTCTCAAACTCTGTTCCCATGTATAGCTCTCTCCTGTTTTCTGAATGAGGTTATTGAGCGAGTATAGGTCATGGTATCAGTCTCTGGAATATAGCGCTACGGGCAGGGGAAGCGAAAGACGGTATTACTGAACCTTTGAAGTATGATGGCGGGGTGATCGCTGATTGAACCAAATGGATTACTGCACTTTGGGATGCATGACGTTAGCTTGTAGATTAGACTCAGACGATAGACACAGGACTAGCACTACACGCCATCTTAACTAGTCTATGAGCAATCCGTTTATCTTCGCCAAAGTGTAAATGGATGTAAGATGCATGAACTTGATGTATTGTCATTCCTTCGGTGGATACTGGACTTAGGGTTTGGAGTGTCTTGGTGGTAAATAAGGGGGAGGGTTGTGTTATATTAAGTTGAGAACGATGAAACTCATGTCCCCAGACTGTTTCTCCTGGCTCCAGAAAGGGACTGTTTTCTAATGCTGTTGCTTGACGGTATCCTAGGGTGAGTTTTTTCCCCATGATAACAGTTGCTGGTAATACTCCTACCATGGGCCAACTTTTACAAGCAAAATCTACCAGTTGCTGACACAAGTACATCAAACCACCGCATTCTGCATATGTGGGCATTCCCCGCTTAATAGCATAACGTACTGCATCTCTTGCTTGTTGGTTTGCTGCTAATTCTTGAGCGAATACTTCGGGAAAACCACCACCTATGTAAAGTCCACCTACTCGTGGTAAGTGAGAGTCTCGAAGGGGACTCCAAGGAATTAATTCTGCTCCTAGCTCTTCCAGAATATCTAAGTTATCTTGGTAATAAAAATTAAAAGCCCGATCCTTAGCTATAGCTATTTTACACTTTTTAGGTGGTAACTTATAACTAATTTTTTTTCTTGGTTCTATTTCTAATAGTGGTAATAAACGTTTCCAATTGAAACAGGTTTTTCCTAACTCTGCTAACCTATCTATAAGAGCATCAAACTGTTCTATTTCGGCTGTAGGAACTAAGCCTAAATGCCTGTCTGGGATGGTAATATTGTCCTGGCGACGTAAAATGCCCAAAATTGGAGGTTGAAGAGCATTTTGGAGTAGTTCTAAGTGGCGATCGCTCCCTACTCGATTCAATACTAATCCGGCAATTTTAACCGAGGGGTCGAAGGAACTATATCCGTGGGCGATCGCCGCTACAGAACCGGACAATTTACTACAATCTAATACTAACAATACTGGTACATCAAGTAACCGGGCAATGTGGGCTGTACTGGCAAAATCTGTTATTTGTTCTTGGTGGTTGTTGGGAGATATAACACCGTCGAATAGTCCCATTACTCCTTCTATGAGAGCATAATCTACCCCCTGACAATGACGAGTAAAACAGGATTGGACATACGCTTCAGAAGTCAGTACGGGGTCGAGGTTGCGACAGGGGCGATCCGTCACTGCTCGATGAAACATGGGGTCGATATAATCCGGTCCTACTTTAAAGGATTGTACTCGATTTTCTCGAGATAAATAAGCAAGCAGAGCCAGGGTAACTGTGGTTTTTCCTACTCCACTCCTTTCTCCAGCAATAACTAAAGCCATGTTCAGCAACTCACTTAATTCTCACTTTTGTCCTCTGGACGAATATTTCGGATTAAATATCGAATTTCTCCCAGTAAAACATTGAAACGCTTATTGGTTTCAGCTTGTTCTCTTTTCCACCTTTTTGCCTCTTCTTTTCGTTCTGCCATTTCTTTATCAATCTCTTCTTTTCGTTCTGCCATTTCTTTATCAATCTCTTCTTTTCGTTCCTCCATTTCTTTCTCAAATCGATTCATCCGCCGCTCCTGTTTTGCCACCACCTCTAAGAGTCCTTGCATGGTCACATTCAAAATATCCATGCCTTTTCGCATTTCAGTGACGGTGTCTTTTACCTCCCTGACGCTTTCCCGAAGTTCAGTGACAGTTTCCTTTACTTCACTGACGCTTTCCTTTACTTCGCTGACGCTTGATGCCAAGGTATCAAGCATTTCATCTGTCCAACGCTGAGTTGTCGAGATAGGTAGACCCTTACAGGTTTTCCCCCTCACAGTACCGCCGGGCGTACACTTTCAAAGCACCCGGCTCCTGGTGTGTCATCTTACAAGAGTAGCGCGTTTACTCCTCATTACTTGTGTCGGCTTTCAGGTCTCATCCAAATTGGGCTTTGAGTCCTTAGATTCCAACCTCCTCGCCATTGACGTTTGCCCGACGCCTCTAACTTCTGAGGAGCTTTGAGTTTCAAGTTCCAACTTTCGGATTACGTTTCACCCTCTCCTACGTCAGCTCCCCTTTCGAGTAGACATTTGTCTATGAGTCAGGTTATACAGTCGTGTTTTTCCCTCGGACTTTCGCCTATGACGACCTTCGCTTCTTAAGAGAGTCCTTTCTCCCCAGGGAATTGGTACAGATTACTCCTTTCCTACTGGTAGAGACCAGACCCTGTGGAGGTTAACTCGTTTCACAATAATTAGATACGTCTGACTTAGGCTGCTCCATATCCCGGCGGCGTGGTGTCTACGAGATGACCCCGACAAGTTCATCCTTCACGTGTACCGCATACCGTTTTGGTTAGAGTGTTTCAGTTCCGCTTTCACTCTTCATATTTGACGGGACTGCAAGCTTCGCTGATAGCGAGCCATATCAGACTTTCCCTAGGCCGCTACCACCGTCGGACTGATAGTAGCTTGGCCACTTAACCCTCTAGCTGTGAAACTCCGGCATTACTGCCAAAGCTCCTTCGGGCGGGAACTGGAGAGACACTCTCCGTGGGGCTTTCACCCACTAATTACTGCGCCTTTCGAGCCGCACGCCATGATAACATCTTCTCCTTGCTGTTTCTCGCTTATATGTCGAGATAGGTAGACCCTTACAGGTTTTCCCCCTCACAGTACCGCCGGGCGTACACTTTCAAAGCACCCGGCTCCTGGTGTGTCATCTTACAAGAGTAGCGCGTTTACTCCTCATTACTTGTGTCGGCTTTCAGGTCTCATCCAAATTGGGCTTTGAGTCCTTAGATTCCAACCTCCTCGCCATTGACGTTTGCCCGACGCCTCTAACTTCTGAGGAGCTTTGAGTTTCAAGTTCCAACTTTCGGATTACGTTTCACCCTCTCCTACGTCAGCTCCCCTTTCGAGTAGACATTTGTCTATGAGTCAGGTTATACAGTCGTGTTTTCCCTCGGACTTTCGCCTATGACGACCTTCGCTTCTTAAGAGAGTCCTTTCTCCCCAGGGAATTGGTACAGATTACTCCTTTCCTACTGGTCGAGACCAGACCCTGTGGAGGTTAACTCGTTCCACAGTAATTAGATACGTCTGACTTAGGCTGCTCCATACCCCGGCGAGGTAGTTGCTAGTGGAAAAAAATCTTGATATCTTTAGACAAAAATGGAAAACCTTTGCTATAGTAGAAGAAATAGCTCCAGCGAGATGAATCAAGGGAAATATGTTACCCCCAGAAAAGCCGCAAAACAACTCGGTGTCTGTCTCGCCACCCTTAGACGATGGGAAGCAGACGGGAAAATCGGAGCCATTAGAACCCCAGGAGGGCAAAGAAGGTACTGCATCGTGCGGCTCGTTTCCTGTGAAAGTCGCGGCGTAAGCCAAACACAAGCAGGAGCAGGGTTTCCGGGACATCGCCTCCGATAACCTAAGCCATCCGAAAGGGGCTGAAAACGGATAAACGATTCCTATCCAGGATTACCGAACCTTGACAACTGAATGAACTATGAGAGTGAGGACACAGTCAGAAATTGTGCAACCAAGCCTCTCCCGTGAGGGAATCACGTGAATCTTTACCTGGCCACCGTGAGGTTAATCACCAGGCGGAAGCTGGCAACAGGGCGGAACCGGAGCTATCGAGCGGTTCGATGGTAACGCCGCTAACAGGGAGAACACCGGGATAACTTAATGTGAATCATCTACGAAAAGAACTAATATCTGACACTGTCTAGCCGCTTTAGAACAGAAAAGACACCGATAGAAACTCGTAAGGCCAGATGCAAGCACTTACATTCCAGAGTTGGTGATAGGTCAATGGATGAGTCCCAAAGGTTCAGAACAATAGTTCATTTGGAACGAGTAAAAACTCGCTCAACTTCCACGGAAACAAGGGGTTCCAAACCCAACAATGCCTGCTCAGGCGCGGCTGCGCAGGAGCAGGAGTGGTGGGGTCGCTTGATTAACGACCTAACGGAAGGGTGAGGGTAAGAGAGGGCGTAACTGCCCGATGGTTTCTACAGAGAAGAGACCCAATGTAATTATCAGAGCGACTAATGAGGTCAAAACTGTGAACATCACTAACCCGACTTCAATCGAATACCGCAGTTTAAAAGCCTTGAGACTCCACCTAGCAGTACTCCTGCTGACGGGGAAGATTGGCCGGAGGGCTGACGATGTCTGGAAAGACCTGCCATGGAAGCGATTCCGGCAACAAGTCTTTCGGTTACAACGGAGTATCTTTAAAGCGCATGCATAACGAGCAAAAAGCTAAGGTCAAACGTTTACAACGGCTCCTATTACAGAGTCGTGCAGCCTCCCGCCATCGAGGATGCCGGGAGCCGTCAAACAAGTAACACAGTTAAACACAGGGCGTAAGTCCCCCGGAGTTGATGGCAAAACCGCGCTTTCTACACGGGAGCGTCTAACACTGTGCCAGAGGTTGAATAAACACTGGTACCAATGGAAACACCAACAACTGAGAAGGGTAAATATCCCGAAGCCAAATGGCAAAACTCGTGGATTAGGCATCCCTACAATAGCCGACCGGGCATGGCAAGCATTGCTCAAGTTAGCAGCCGAGCCTGCCTACGAGGCAACAGCCGGAGAAAGAAGCTACGGCTTCAGACCCGGTCGCTGTACTGCGGACGCACAAATACTGATTTTCAATAATCTCAGCAGCCGTACTAACGGTAAGAATAAGCTAATTCTGGAAACAGACATTAGCAAATGCTTTGACGAAATAGACCATCAGGTCATGCTAAACGGAGTAGTCTTACCCAAGGAAGCACTTAAAGGATTAAGGAGAGCGGTGAAAGCAGGTGTCCGTGGTGAATATCCCTCCAGTATTAAGGGCACACCCCAAGGCGGGGTTATCTCACCAAACTTGGCCAATATCGCCCTAGATGGATTTGAAAATCTAGGGTCTGACCAATGGAAGAGAAAACGGTCAAGGCCGCTAATAAGGGGTATTCGTTACGCGGATGACGCGGTCTTTATCTGTAAACCCGAAGCCAACACCAAAAGGCTAAGGAAGGATATCGACGAATTCTTAAAGTCCAAAGGGCTAAGAATCAACGAAGCTAAGACTAAGGTGAGTAAAACTACGGATGGGTTCGACTTCTTAGGGTGGCGCTTTCGTGTCAATTCCCATGGAATCTTCAAATCTACACCGAGTTCCGAGAATTATGCAGACATAAAGGCTAAGGTTAAAGCAACTCAGGAATTGTGGTGCAACCACGGAAACTCGTCTGAAAAGGATAGAGTCACAAGTCCGAGGTTGGAGGCAATATCATCAAAACTGCGATATGAGTAAACACGCTCTATGGTCACTGCGGATATGGTTATGGCGCAAACTAAGGGCTGAAAAACGCAGGATGGCTCAAAAGGAAGCGGAGAAAGCAAGACGTCTGGCTATCAAAGGGAAACCCTTAGTAGGAGCAGCAAAACGCCAACTTACAATAGCCCAGATAGAGAAAGCCTTTCCCTCAATTCCCTGGAAGGTCAATAGCCACGTGATGGTCAAAGAAGATGCCTCACCCTACGATGGAAACATCTCCTATTGGGTTGACCGGAATTCCAAATTATATAGTGGGCCAACCGCTGAAGCAATTAAGCGACAGAAGGGTAAGTGTCCGCATTGCAACCGTAAGTTCATGGAGATGGATGGTGTCGTGGAGTTGCACCACATTGACGGCAACCATAACAATTGGAAACGCAAGAATCTGGTTGCTCTCCACCGAGAATGTCATCAGGCGCAAACGGTACACCGGAAACGCATTAAAGACGGACTCGCGAAGCGCGCCGTAAAGGCATAGACAGTACCTGAGCTGTATGAGGTGAAAGTCTCACGTACAGTTCGTAGGAGAGGGGCGAGGTGGCAACATCTCCCTCGACTCTAATGAACAGTATCGCCAGGAAAATAAGCCCACTGTGCTGTATGCAAGAGTCTCTACTTATTCCCAAAAAAATGACCTCGCGAGACAAGCTGAGTTTTTACTCAAAGCATACCCAGAAGGGGAACTGGTTAAAGAAATTGGATCCGGACTCAATTTTAAACGGCAAAAATTCTTCTCTATTCTGGAACGAATTTACAAAGGCGATGTCGGATGCCTTGTCTGTGCCTATCCCGATCGTCTCGTCCGATTCGGATTCCCACTTGTTGAGTGGATATGCAAAACAACAAGATGCAAACTCGTGGTTCTCAATGAGCGCAACCTCTCTCCAGAGCAAGAACTTGTTGAGGATATCCTGTCCATCCTCCATTGTTTCTCTGCACGGCTATACGGACTCAGAAAGTACAAAAAGCAAGTGCAAAAAACGTTACAAGAAAAAACCCAGGCACAAAACCGAGAAGCAGACCCCGAATGCAATTGGGAAGATACGGGTGTATCCATCTAAAGAACTTCACCAGAAGTGGAAACAATGGCTCGCTGCATATCGCTGGATTTACAATTGGGCGATTGCCTACCTAAAAAAAGAGCAACTTGTAACCGCTTTCACGTTACAGAAAATCGCCAGAAAAACAGAACGTCCTGATTGGGTTAAAGAGCTACCAGGACATCAATTGCAAGAAGCAGTTGCTGAGGCGGTGGATGCCACTAAGCAAGCTAAGGTAAATCAAGGGTTTGCCAAATTTAAATCTTGTCGTGCTTCTTCCCAGGTTATCAAGTTTAAAGTAGGAAATTTCAACAATGGAACTTGGTACCCTCGGTTGACCAAAGGGTTATCCTTTACAACGAATCAAGAAGTGCCGAAACAGTGCCCTTATGCTACTCAATTGGTTTATCAAAGAGGTAAATGGTTTTCCTGCTTTCCTGAGTATAGAGAGGAAACAAGTTCAGGGAATACTTCAGTAATTGCTCTCGACCCTGGTAATCGCACATTCTTGACGGGTTATGACGGGGAAAATATCTTGGAAATTGGCAAGAAAGATATCGGAAGAATCAATCGATTCTGTGCGCATCTTGACCAATTAATGAGTAAAATAAGCAAGTGCAAAATCAAACGTCAACGATATAAGATGCGGAAGGCTGCTTCCCGCATGAGAGGAAGGTTGCAAGATATCGTCCTTGATTTGCACAACAAAGCTGCTTCCTTCTTGGTACGGCATTACAAAATCATATTCTTACCAACCTTTTCCACCTCGGAAATGGTTCTAAAATCTAAGCGTAAACTCAATTCCAAAGCAGCTCGGAATATGCTCACCTGGTGCCACTATAAATTTGCTCAAAACCTACAGCAAATGGCAGCTCGAGCTGGTGTGTTAGTAGTTCGTTGTAACGAATCCTATACATCTAAAACTTGCCCGAACTGCGGGCATATTCATGAGCGTTTGGGGGGGAACTCTACTTTCCGTTGTCCCAAGTGCGGTTATACTGCCGAGCGGGATGCTAATGGCGCGCGCAATATCATGTTGCGCGCTTTGCAGGCAACTGCCTTCACTGTTACAGGTGATGCCATACTTCTCTCAGATTTGTCCAGCAATGTATAAGTTTGAGCAGGTTAAATGTTGCACGAGGTGTCTACATGATGACATAAGCAAGTCATCTTTCCCATTTGTCGCATACCGTTTTGGTTAGAGTGTAACAGTACCGCTTTCACTCTTCGTATATTACGAGGCTGCAAGCTTCGCTTTATGCTCACCATATCAGACTTTCCCTAGGCCGCTACCACCATCGGACTGATAGTAGCTTGGCCATTTAACCCTCTAGCTGTGAAACTCCGGCATTACTGCCAAAGCTCCTTCGGGCTGGAACCGGGGAAGACACTCCCCATGGGGCTTTCACCCACTAATTACTGCGACTTTCGAGCCGCACACCTATATTATACATCAGGAACTGCTCCGGGGTAGGGCGGGAAGACCCCGCCCCGGAGGTTATTCTTTTAAATTGAGAATTTGATGGGTTACCTTCATGCTCTCTTCAAACAGCATATCCCGGCCCCAGCGCTGTAATTGCTGACCGAGTAATTGGTCTGTTTTTTGGTCGAATAAAGGGGTCACCTGCTGAATGCGACAAGCTTGGGCTCCACCACCTGCTTCCATGCGCATGCAACCTGCTGTTTCGGAACACAAAACCGTACAACAATCAGCTTCTAAGTTAGTAGAAGAGAGACGCAAGCTAATTAAATCTCCGGGAATTTCTCCCACATCAGTAATAGGAATGGCTGCTAATTCTGCTTCGATACCCCGTTGATTTTCCGTGGTAAATTTAACTCGCCTGATGTCGTAATCCCCTCCTTTTTGCTCATAGGAAAGGGGTCGCCATTGCAAGCGACTTGCTAACCAACCTAAGTACATTAATGCTTGTGTCGAGTTGCCTTTTTCGTAATCGATGGTAACCCGATCCACTTCCCAAATAGCAGAACGGCGTTCCGGGGGGTCGAAGGCTTCTGCTGCTAATTCTTGCCATGCACCAATGCGTCCCCAGTTGAGGTCTACAAGAGGAATACCTGTTTTCAGCAGTTCTCCTAGGTTCTGTAATTCTCCCTCTGGTTCCTTAAAGCTGCTGGAGTCTACAATAACGCTATTGCTATCTTTTACCAGTCGCTTAAACAGACTGTAATTGGGATCTGGGGTTCCTTTCCACCAAACAAATTTGGGCAGTTCGTTAATAGTCAGTTCCGAGATAATTCCGCCAATTCTTTCTAAAGCAGCAGCGGTTCCTCGCAAGGTAATATACTCGCAGCAGATTAAAGTATTCTTGCTGCGTTTTTGGATGGGACAATAGGCGGATACTTGGGCTGTTACCCCTTTATCTTCTCCCAGAGTGGGACAAAGGGTGATAATGCGACAGGGGTTAGAAGCGGCGATGGCATCTGCAATACCCACTCCTTCTATGTCTGTCCCATACTGTTCCTTGTCTCCACCTTCTTTTCCTTGCTTCAATTCTGCTTCCAATAAGGACCGCAGTTTATCGTCTGATTTCCCCGTTACTTCTAATTGGTATTTTTTTTGCGCTGCTTTAATGGCGGCGATAGTTCTTGGCCCAGCAATACCATCAATGGGTCCAGTATAATAGCCCAAGGCAGCCATCAGTTGCTGGGTTCCATCTGGTTCGTAAACGATAAAGCTAAAGGTGCTTGCTCTGGTAGCAAGGGGTCCATCTTCATCCCTATTCTGATAACCTTGCCAGATGGCTCGTAGTTCTGCCTCAATTTCATCAATGGAGACATCTTTTGGTGCTTGTAAGGAAACAATTGTCATTTTGTGATTATACCTCTTGCCAAATATTAGGATGGGAATCGCCCACGGAAACCAATTTTTTTTGACAACTACCTCCCCATTATCTAGAATAAACCACAAATCCAGTTTTGTCAACCCCTATTTTTGTTGATTATGTATTGATAGATCGTTTGAAAATTTGTGTCACTTTTCCATAGTAAAACCCTCTCAGAGCATTCAGTTCATGCTCAATATCTTCTAATTCGCCTATTTTGCTCGTCCATCTACCATTGGGTAACTGTCTAGCTACATGAGTTGGTTGTGCATCATCAGGTTCGCCATTATTTCTGGTATAGATTGCCACTCTTTGCCATCCAGGTTCAAGTTTAGCACTGTCGCAAGGTTCATAACCAAGCATTTGATATAGTTTAATGAAGGCTGGTAGAGTTAACTCTCTTGGAACTTCATCCAGCCAATAGCCATAGGGATCTGTTGGATCCCACCAACGGTCATCTTCTTCGGCAGCCCAAGCGATACAATTGTAATCTGATGTTTTTGGGCTAATGATTTGATACTGCCCAGGAGATAAATTGGGACAATGATTTGCTAACCAGACATCTACTGTAGACATTAAATTTTCCTGTTACCATTGATATCCATTGTTTTTACCCCACTGAAGCCACGCTTGAGCCATGTGCTTGACTCTTCCTCTTTGTTCTGGTTTAATAGGATTTATCCCTGTAATAGTTTGTAGGGCATGGAACCAGTGTGTAGGTTTTTGTTCCAGTTCTCGCAGTAGAAAAGGAACTACTGCTGGTCCCATCTCAATAATTTGTTGATAGGCGGGATGATTGATTTTTTCTGCCACAAAGGATGAACCTGAAACTTCTGTGTACCACTGTTTGGCCAGTTTGTCAAATTTGAGCTTCTTGGGCGCGCCTCTGTTTTTCTCTACACTAATAAATTGCATTGTGCTTTAGTTATTGTAAGGATAATAGTTGTTTGTCTAGGATAAACCAAAAATCTCATTTTGTCAACCCCTGGATGAAACTTTCTGGTTTGGTGGGCAATAATCTAATTCTCATTATATAATAGCAACCGTTATCCAAATTGCCTACCCTACGGATTTTTGGTGAGGGCGTCCAAAACTCGTCCTTTCCGCCGGAGGATACTGGTGAGGGCTAAATTGGCTGCTTGGAGGTGAGACTTTTTTTGTATCATAATTTAACGACACTTTTGCACAATTACCTGTAAACGTTGAGAGAGAGCTTACTTTGGCGTATTCTCCTTGATTATTGTACAGCAAACCCAGGTTATTGAGGCTTTGGGCTACATTAGGATGTTCTTCTCCAAATACTTTCTCCAAGATTTCCAGGGAACGGAGATAGAGAGGTTCTGCTTTGGCGTATTCTCCTTGATTATTGTACAGCAAACCCAGGTTATTGAGGCTTTGGGCTACATTAGGATGTTCTTCTCCAAATACTTTCTCCAAGATTTCCAGAGCTTGCTGTGCTAGAGGAATAGCAGTAGCATACTCACCTTGTTGTAGAAGCTGTAATACCTGTTCATTTAACCGTTGCGCTTCTGCTAATTTTAAGTCGTCAGCAGTTGCTTCCCGCCAACTGAGGGTATAGTTACCTGTTCCCCCTGCTTCAAAAGATAAAACCCCAATCGTATAAGTGTCAGTGGCGGGTAAAGTAATTGTAATCTGAGCCTTATCCTTACCGCTACTATTATCTCTGGCAATTGGATTATCGTTAGAGTCAAGCAAAACAAGGAATAATTCTAACTCCCCACTAACTTGTATAGTAACTTGCTCTCCTGCTCTCCCTTCAAAAGGATGGAGATTTAAATATCTACCCTCAGCCCTAATACTATTATTACCATTTGAGCTACCCCGAAGGCTAGAACTCTCCCTACTCAAGGCTTGTGCTAACTCAATTGGGGAATAGGAGGGGATAGTAATCGCCAAACCAAAAGAAGGAGTGAGAGTAATGAATCCCAGAGTCAAAGCAGTAATTAACCGACGTTGAGGTGTTTGTTTCATTCCTTTGCGCCTTTGCTCTCGCCATCGCGGATGCCGAGGGCGAGACTTTTTAAAGATAATGTAGCCCGCAATTCATTTGTGAGTGATGATTATCTGCCCACCCTACAAAGTTAAAGTCTGCGCCAACGACGACCATCTCGGTTAACCAATAATTCCGCTTCCGTTCTCCACCTTCTTTTCTTTGCTTCAATTCTGCTTCCAATAAGGACCGCAGTTTATCGTCTGATTTCCCCGTTACTTCTAATTGGTATTTTTTTTGCGCTGCTTTAATGGCGGCGATAGTTCTTGGCCCAGCAATACCATCAATGGGCCCAGTATAATAGCCCAAGGCGGCCATCAGTTGCTGGGTTCCATCTGGTTCGTAAACGATAAAGCTAAAGGTGCTTGCTCTGGTAGCAAGGGGTCCATCTTCATCCCTATTCTGATAACCTTGTCAGATGGCTCGTAGTTCTGCCTCAATTTCATCAATGGAGACATCTTTTAGTGCTTGTAAGGAAACAATTGTCATTTTCTTATTAGATTAGTGCTCTTGCAGTCCATCATCATTTTTGGCCCTTTTTTCCTTTCCTCAGGAAGTAGTTGATACCTCCTGCTCCCAGTATGAAAGCAATTCCTGGTATGGGACTAATTTCAAAAGGTACTTGTTCAAAGGCTACTTCCCTAACGACCAATGAATTTGAACCATGAGTATTGAGAACATTTAGGTGAATATATTGAGTTCGAGTGGATTCAAAAGAAAATGTCTGAACGGGAATTTGTCTTACTGCTCCTTCCATTCCTTCTCTTTCTGGTTGCTCTGCCTCAAAAGTTTGTCCTCCTAATCTATTTCCACGGCCATTAGTAAAATCATCATCATCATCGGCGAATAACTCAAATTCCCTTATGCCTGATGTGTTCCAATTATTCCAAAGCGCCAATCCTGAGATGAGAACCTCATTACTAAAGGTAAAAGTTATGGTGTCCCTGCCATTCTCAGTTGCGCTTATCTAACTGCCAGCACTATCTGTATGTGTAATTGAGTCAACCGTACTAAAATCTGTCACTCCACTTACGTAATTTGGTGATAACCCAACTTGGTTAATTAAGTCATTAGCGTCAATCAAAGTAGGCCGGAAACTACCTTCAAGAGAACTTAAAGAACTTGGCTGTAGGATGGTAGTGACAGCATGAGCGGGCCTCCCAAGGAGGAAAGGGAAGAGTGAAGCTGCAATAATAATTGTAGGTGTCAACATAACATAATAACTAAAGTCTGCGCCAGCGGCGATTATCTCGGTTAACTAAGAATTCCGCTTCCGTAGGTTCCCAGGTACCGGCTTCGTATTGGGGAATAGATGCGGGGTCGGCGGGAGCATCCCATGCTGCTAAGGCTGGGGTGATGACTCGCCATGCTTCCTCTACTTCGTCTGCACGGGTGAATAGGGTTTGGTCTCCTAACATACAGTCCAGCAACAGTCTGGTATAAGCGTCAGCAGTGGCCATACCAAAGGAAGAGCCGTAACTAAAGTCCATATCTACAGTGCGAGTGCGCAGTTCGGAACCAGGCATTTTGGCTTCAAACCGCAGGGATATACCTTCATTGGGTTGGATTCGCATAGTGAGAACGTTAGGGCTGGCTTGTTGGGCTGCTGATTTAAATATTAGTAGAGGAACCTGCCGGAATTCAATTGCTATTTCCGATATTTTCTTAGGCAACCGTTTGCCAGTGCGGAGGTAAAAAGGTACTCCTTGCCAACGCCAGTTGTCGATGGCTAATTTCAGGGCAACATAGGTAGGAGTGGTGGATTCTGGGTTTACTCCTGGTTCCTCTCGATAGCCGGGAACAGGCTTACCTTTCATCCAACCTGCTCCATATTGCCCCCTAATAGCGCAGTGATCTAGATTTTTCAAATCTGCCAAGTGGGTTGCTTGCAGTACTTTTACCTTTTCCGTGCGGATACTATCAGCATCGAGGGAGTTAGGAGCTTCCATCGCAGTGAGACACAAGAGCTGGATCAGGTGGTTTTGCACCATGTCCCTCAAAGCGCCGGCGGTGTCGTAGTAACCTGCTCTCTCTTCCACTCCCACGCTTTCCCCTACGGTAATTTGCACGTGGTCCACAAATTGGCGATTCCAGAGAGGCTCAAAAATAGCGTTGGCGAAACGGAAGACGAGGAGATTCTGAACTGTTTCTTTCCCTAAATAGTGGTCAATGCGATATACCTGCTCTTCTTTACAGACTTTTTGCACCACTTGGTTGAGGGTTTGAGCGGAACTCAAATCTTTACCGAAGGGCTTTTCAATTACTAATCGGTGTTTAATGGGATCCGACAGCATTCCAGCCCCGCCCAATTGCTTAATGGCGGGGGGGAAGAATTTGGGGGAAACTGCCAAATAAAAGACTCGGTTCCCTCTGGTTCCCCGACGTCCATCTAATTCTTCCAGAAAGGCTTTCAGTTTCTGATAGCTTTCCGGTTCATCCATGTTCCCGGAGCAATAGAATAACCCTTCGGCGAAATCTGACCAAATTTCTTCCTTATCAATACCATCGCTAAATTCTTCAATCCCTTTGCGCATATGGTCTCGAAAGTATTGGTGAGTCCATTCTCGACGAGCTACACCCACAATTGTGATTTCTGGAGGGAGTCTCCGTTCTCGTTTCAAGTGATAGAGTGCGGGAACCAGTTTGCGCTGGGTGAGGTCTCCAGAAGCGCCGAAAATCACCATAATGAGGGGTTCGGGAGTCCGTTCCTGTCGCAGTCCCACTCTGAGGGGATTTTCTAAGAGATTTTTCATTTTTTTCTAGATCTACTGCGCAAAACCCACGGGCTTGTTCAAAAAAAAATTTAACACAATTCTAAATGTAAACTACCCACACTGAGGGAATATAGTGTAGAAGTGTCACTTTTGCCTAGTTTTACTCAAACTGGATCTAAAATGAAGTTAAATGTAACGATAGATAGGGATGAAGATGGTGTCTGGATTGTGGAATGTCCTAGTATCCCCGGTTGTGTTAGTCAGGGCCAGACAAAGCCAGAAGCTTTAGATAATATTAAGGATGCCATTGCTGCTTGCTTACAAGTCCGCGCAGAGCTTGGTTTACCACTTACCATAGAGACTCGTCAAGTAGAGCAAGTAGAGGTTGTGGCGTAATATGGGATCTGCTCTTCCTGTTCTCAGCGGGGCTGAAGTTGTCCGTGTATTTGTATCATTTGATTGGAAAATGGTGCGTCAAACTGGAAGTCATATCATTTTGGTCAAAGAAGGAGAACCAGTTACATTGTCCGCTCCAAATCACCGCGAGGTAGCAAAGGGGACTTTGCGCAGTCTCATCCGCACTGCTGGACTAACTGTTAGGGAATTTGTTGCTGCAATTTAGATATCAGCCCCAAACTCCCTACAGCTGTGGGCAAGAATTAGACTGGTGTTAATTGATTGACTTTGTCTTTGAAGGGTTTGATGAATTTATCAATTCCTTCTTCGAGAAGTTCCGCCATGACTTCTTTGGCCCTTTTTTCCTTTCCTCTGGAAGTAGTTGATATATCCTGCTCCCAGTATGAAAGTAATTCCTGGTATGGGACTAATTTCAAAAGGTACTAGTGTTCTTTCAAAGGCTACTTCCCTAGCTTCTAGAAAATTCCCACCATGATTATTGAGAATCCTTAGGTGAACATATTGAGTTCGAGTGGATTCGAAAGAAAATGTCTGAGCGGTAATAAAGCTTCTCTCTTCTCGATTTGCCGTAAAAGTGCCTAATAAATTTCCACGGTCATTAGTAAAATTATCATCATCATCGGCGAATAACTCAAATTGCCTTATGGCTCTCGTGCTCCTATCATTCCAAAGCGCCAATGATTCGATGATGGCTATATTAGCAAAGCTAAAAGTTAAGATGCCTGTGCTAACCTCATTTTGGCTTTGCCAACTCCCAGTATTTGCCCCACCATCTGCATGTATAAGTGTGTCAATCTCACTAAAGTCTGTCATTTCACTTACGTAATTTGGTGTTAACCCAGATTGGTTAATTAAGTTATTAACGGAAAAGGTTCCGAAAGAACCTACATTTGAACTAACAGAACTTGGCTGTAGGATAGTATTGACAGCATGAGCGGGCCTGCCAACGCAATAGAGTGAAGCTCAAACTAAGAATTGTAAGAAAAAGGAGGTGTGTTGATATAACATAATACAAATGAGAGTCCTAGAATTAGACTGGTGTTAATTGATTGACTTTATCTTCCAGGGATTTCATTAAAGACTCGAAGGGTTTGATGAATTTATCAATTCCTTCTTCGAGAAGTTCCGCCATGACTTCGTCGATGTCAATCTTGATGTTGGCGTCTTTGAGACTGTCAATTATTTGGTAGGCTCTTTCGATGTTGCTTTCAATGCGATTGGCGGGATCGCAATGATCGGCACATGCTTCTATAGTGTTGGGAGGGAGGGTATTAACAGTGTGGGCACCTACTAATTCATCCACGTACATGACATCGCTATATTCGGGATTTTTGGTACTGGTACTGGCCCAAAGTAACCGTTGCACTTGAGCGCCCTTGGCGGCGAGAGCTTTCCAGCGCTCACTCCCAAAAATCTCTTTATATTTCTGATAGGCTATTTTAGCATTGGCGATAGCAACTTTCCCTTTGATAGCAATTAATTTTGCTCCTATATCCCCATTAATGCCTGATTTCAGTTTAGCATCAATGCGGTTATCTATATTCGTATCGATACGGCTGAGGAAGAAACTAGCCACGGAAGCAATGTTACTAATATCTTCTCCCGCTGCGGCTCTTTTTTCCAAACCGCTAATATAAGCCCAAGCGGTATTTACATAGCTTTCGATGGAGAAGAGGAGGGTAACATTGACGTTGATACCATCGGCAATTACCTGTTCTACAGCGGGTAATCCTTCCGGGGTACCGGGAATCTTAATCATCAAATTTTCCCGCCCGATAGCTTTATAATAGCGGCGAGCTTCACTGATAGTGGTAGCTGTATCTTTAGCTATAGTAGGAGGTACTTCAATGCTGACGTAACCATCTACCCCCTTAGTTTCTTCATAAACTGGCTTGAAAATGTCGCAAGCATTGCCAATATCGGCAAATACCAAAGATTCGTAAATCTCGTTGACAGATTTTCCTGCTTTAATCCCAGCTTCGATATCTGCATCATAGATTTTATTGCCGGCGATCGCCTTCTCAAAAATAGCTGGGTTAGAAGTAATACCGTGAATACCTCGACTGGCAATTAATTCTTTCAGTTCCCCAGACTCAATTAAGTCTCGGCTCAAATTATCCATCCAAATACTTTGTTTGTATTTGTTCTCAATCTCTAAAATTGGATTTGCTCCTGTCATTTTTCCCTCTTTTATAGGTGTTAGTTTGTACTTTCTCGTTTTTCAATGAAAGACTGTACCAGTCTCACATCCTCCTTACTGCCGATAATTAAAGGAGTGCGAGCGTGAAGTTTATCGGGAACCACATCTAAAAGGTCTTTCTTTCCTATAGTAGCACATCCCCCCGCCTGTTCCATTAAAAAAGCAAGAGGAGCGGTTTCGTAGAGGAGACGCAACTTCCCTTCTGGTTTCTTCATGGTTCCCGGGTAGAGGAAAACACCCCCCTGCATGAGAATGCGATGAATATCTCCCACCAAAGCACCGCTATAACGAGAAGTATAGCCTTCATGACGATGGACATAGCGAGTAAAATCCCGAAGTGCTTCGTCCCACTGCCAGAAATTACCTTCATTAGTGCTGTAAATGGGTCCGTGTTCGGGAATGCGGATATTTTCCTGAGAAAGGATAAACTCTCCCAAACTGGGATCCAGAATGAAGGAGTGAACCCCTTTCCCGAGGGAATAAACCAACTCCGTGGAAGGTCCATAAAGCACATAGCCCGCTGCAATTTGCTTCCGTCCGTTTTGGAGTAAGTCTTTCGCTTCCCCGTCCAGATCATTTCCTTCCTGCTGACGAATAGAGAAAATGGAACCCACATTTAAATTGATATCCACATTAGAGGAACCATCAATGGGATCGTAGAGCAGAGTATAGCGTCCAATAGGACAGTTCTCCGGAATATAGAAAGGTTTTTCCATTTCCTCGGAAGCTAAACGGCAAACCAAACCGCTTTGCTTGAAAACGGAGATGAAAACGTCATTAGCATAGACATCCATCTTTTTGACGTTTTCCCCCTGGACATTCATCTCCCCTGTAAACCCAAGAGTTCCAGCCATTAAGCCAGCCCTGCTGAGACGGCGGGCAATCAGTTTTGCTGCCAGAGCAATGCGATTCAGAATGGCACTCAAGTCTTGCGCTTCGGCAGAAAAGCTATGGAGTTGTTGCAGGGCGTGACGAGATAAGGTGGTGCAATCCCGATCTAGGCTATATTCTGGGATGACAGGTTGCTCGGGGTTGGTCATGATTTTTAACCTCTACTACGAGTAAGGACAATTCACCCTCCTCTCCTCTTTATCTTAGGAAGCTATTTCGTCAATGGCTGGGAATTTTATACCAATTTCATATTTCACCCCATATTCTACATTTTTGGATACATAATGGTACAAAACTATTCTCTAAAGAAAAAATTAATCATTGTAATTATCTAGAAAATAGACTATAATTTAACCAGAGGTTTTTTTTTACCGCGCGTATGCGTTGCAACCGCCGAAGGCGTCCGCTGATGAATACAGATACTATGTCTATAGTCAAATCTACCATTGAAAAGCAGGTTAAATTAAATTTTTCTGAGAGGGAAAACCTGCCCACTATGTACGACTTACCCAGTGAGGAGGAATCTGGTTTGCCCGATGAATATCACGTGTTACAAGCACAATTGTGCAGGGATACATTTTTACCTTCTATTTCCCCAGATCAAGTTTTTGTAGCTACCGATTTAAATCTTTACTATGATAGCAATCATACTCAGTGGTACAAACGTCCTGATTGGTTTGCCGTAGTGGGAGTGGATAGACTCTATCAAAGACAATCACTGCGGTTAAGCTATGTTATCTGGCAAGAAGTCGGGTAAGGTTCAGGAATCGCTTCCATCCCCTCCCCTAAGAACCGGACGTGACAGTTTCCTATCATCCGGCTCAAGCCTCACTTCAAGCCCTGCTTGGAATTTTCTTGAATGTACCTGCTTATGACACGTTTTATGTAGGTGTTGAAGGTTGTCGATATCGTCAGAACCTCCATCCCTTATAGGTACTATGTGATGGGTTTCGATTTCCTCCCCGTTGAAGAGGTGGTCGTGGCAGATTGGGCATTTCCAATCTTGCGACTTTCCAACGTTTTCGTATTTTGAGCCTTTAGACCATATAATCTTGCCCGACTTCGTTCGCCGCTTTGACCAATATTCCACCTGTTCGGGGTCGTCTGGGGAATAAGCTCCCTTAACTTTGATATGTCTTTCAATCGGGACAGTTTTTATATTGTACAAGTTATGTACTATTCTTTTGCCCCTCCGGTCATTACCTTCGTAGAAAAACACCCAATTTCTTTCGCCCGTTGTTCGGAAGTACTTTTCTTTTACCCATTTTCGTGATTTTTTGGGGTGTCGTCTTTTTGCCCAACGCCAGAGGTACCACCATACTCGGTTGTGTATATATGAAAAGGTTTCTTTGCTGCATACTCCTCTGTAGTAATTCGCAAAACCTCTGAGAAGCGGTTCTATCTTGCGGATGACCTGTTCTGGGGTTTTTGTTTTCATGCTGTCGATGGTTGCACCGACTTTCTTGCAGAGTTCTAATACCTTTGACTTCTGTGGCTCAATGATTAGTTTATCCCGTAGGATTTTATCTTCTCCTTTCACCTCATAGTGTCTCAAGTTAAACCCCAGGAAATCAAATCCGTCTCTTAAATGTACTATCCGCGTCTTCTCATCACTAATCTCAAGACCTCGTTCTGACAGCCATTGATTTATCTGGATTTTCAATTCCTCCAAGGATTCCTTGTCCTTTGCAGTGACTACGAAATCATCTGCGTACCTGATGACGCCTACCTTTGGGTTACATTCTTTGATATATGTTTCTAACCCGTGGAGTCCGATATTTGCTAACAAAGGACTTATTACGCCACCCTGTGGAGTTCCTTTTTCAGTTGGGCTATATCCCTTCTTACTCTCGATAGATCCAGCTTTTAACCATCCATCAACCAAGGTATTTTCCCTGACTGCTGTCTGGATGGATTTATGGTCAATGTTGTCAAAGAAGCCTTTGATATCAGCGTCCAAAACCCATTTATCGTGCTTTCGCCATGTTCCGGTCTTCGTTTTATAGTCGCCGCGTAGTCTACTGAAACATTGTCCAATAGCATCTAGGCAACTTCGACCGGGTCTGAAGCCATAGGAGTTAGCTTCAAACTTGGCCTCCCATTCGGGTTCCAGTGCATTTTTGACTATTGCCTGAGCGACTCTATCTCTGATGGTTGGGATTCCAAGAGGACGTTTCTTACCATTCGCTTTAGGAATGTATACCCGTCTGGCAGGTTTTGCCTTGGGCATTTCCCAGTTATTGGCAAGTTTCACACGCTGTGCTGGGGTGTCTATGACCTCCTTATCTACCCCCGCTGTTCGTTTTCCGGTATTTACCTGTGTGATTTGTCTGATGCTCAGTAATAGGTTCGACCGACATCTTTTCATCAGTTTCTGTAAAGACAGTAATCGTCTCCACAGTCCAAGCTTTTGGGCACGAAATATCCGACCGCGTAAATTCCTAACAATCTTTTTTGTGCGACGCCAGTTAATGTCGCCCCACTCAGTTAATTGTCCGTTCAGTCCATTTTCGGGAATTTCTTCCGTCATCTAACTTTTCCGTTCGTTTGGTTTCTAGTTGTCTTCAATTTTCGTATGAGACCCAAGTGAAGTCTGCTATTCCTTTCGGTCAAGGGCAAATTTTGAACCCCTATCTCCCTCATTACAAGGGAGCATTCGCTTTTTCACTCATCCTTTACCCTCCAGAGAATTCTGCCTCCGTTACCTTTGGCTTACTAACGGACTCGACCCTCCGTTAGACTCTGTAGGGCTTATCCTGTTGTTTCGCTTAGTTTTCTTAACTGGTTAGGCTGGTTCCTTTCCCCCGGTAGCGCTCTGGTTCCCCGAATTGATAATACTCCAGTATCAATTCTTCCCGAACTGATAACCATATAGTGTCAGTTCCTGTCTACTTGCCATTTTGGCTAAGGCGTATCAGAGATAATTTCGCCTTTCATGGGTCACGAGGTTTATACGGAGGGATTCGTTGAAGGCGAATCCTTTTACTTCACTTTCGTTCAGCCTTCCAGCTATTTCCCTCTTGCTCCTGACCCTTAATCTCTAGGGCTTCGGTTACTTTCGGGGTCTGCATTCCAACGGTTTTATTACTTACTCCCGCCGTGACCGGACTCATAGAGTCTTTTCCGTGAGGGCTAGGGGTGGAACTCCCTAGGGGACTCGATGTCCCGTACTAAACGACCAGTTCAGGCCGCGCAAAGTAGCCCCATGTATCGTTATAGAATTCCTGTCTCCCAGTACCAGAAATGAAGATTTAGGAAGGAGTAAGCCAAAAGGGAAACAACCGACAAAATGGGAAGTGTACGAGAAAATTTTGCGCATTCCCTATTATATAGTCTTTGACGGGATAACCAATGAACTGTTTCCCTTTCATTTAACAAAAAATGGTTATCGTCCCCTAGAAATAAACTCCTCTAAAGTGTGGATACCCACTCTGAACATAGGCTTGGGATTTTGGGAAGGAGAGTATGAGGGTTGTCAGAGACAGTGGTTACGGTGGTATGACGCCGAAGGAAATTTGATTCCTACGAAAGAAGAAAAGGAGCAAATGGCTAAAGAATTAGCCCAACAGGAAAGGGACAGAGAGCGTATGGCTAAAGAATTAGCCCAACAACAAGTACAGGAGTTGTTAGAGCGTTTGCGAAAAGCGGGAATAGATCCTTAGTAGGTGGGCATTGCCCACCTTCTTTTCTTGGCGACCTTGGGTTTCATTTCGTTACGGTGATTTAAGAAGGAATGCTACTCTATGTTAATAGACTGAGGACCATCTTTGTCATCGGTATCTTTATTGAAGTCAACCCCGTTTTGCTCCAGCCAACTTTTCCATGGCTCTTCCCTAAGGTTGAGGTGGAGTACTCCAGAAAAAAAGCCTCCCATAAAAGCTGCTGGTTGCTGGATTAGTTCTTGAAAAATAGGTTTCAATTCGTCGAATAACATTTCCTGTCTCCTTGTTAGTTCCTTGACAATACTGGATACTATTATAGTACAGACTGAGGTTCTCTGGGGAGAAAATCAACTAGTCCTAAATACTCAATCCCTTCTGGTGTTACTGCAAAGCGATAGGGAAAGACTTCTAATCCCGCTTTCACTGCTTCCCGCAAGAGGGATCCATATACCATATCTTTACTATCTCCCGGAGCAAAACTCACACAATCCCCTCGATTGATAAAGTAGAGCATAGCCCCCCTAGCCCTAGGTAAGATAGCGGTTAATTCCCGCAAATGTTTCTGTCCCCTCTCCGTTACTGTATCAGGAAATAAAGCCACCTTTCCTTCAGCTAAAGTCACGTTCTTCACTTCTAAATAAAGGGGTAATTTCCCCTTAGCACCCAAAAGAAAATCCACCCTGCTCTTGTTTGTATCTCCATAGGGTACCTCCGTCCTAATCTTATTATACTCCTGCAACTCGGGAAATATTCTCAATTCCAACCCCAACTTCACAATTTTGTTGGGAAGTCCAGTATTAACTCCAACCCAAGTATCTCCTACCTGAATCATTTCCCAAGTATAAGCTAACTTGCGCTTGGGATTATTGCTCCGAGACACCCCAACCCAACTTCCAGGAGTACAAACCCCTATCATAGGTCCAGTATTGGGACAATGAGCAGTAATAACCTCCCCAGAATCTAACTCAATATCCGCCAAAAAGCGCTTATACCTCTTGACTAACTTTCCTAAGACTAATTTTTCATATTTATACAACATTACAATCCTATGACTAAAGTTTAATATTGAAGTCTCGCGCAAAGGCGCAAAGGCGCGAAGGAAACATTTTAAGATACCTCTTGCCAAAATAACTAAGGAAAAATTCTGTAGATATGGCTGCGATGAGCGACACGTTGACATTTGAAGAATCCCTTACTGTATTCAACCGTCCACATTCGTCTTTTTTAAGGATTGATAATAATTTTTTGCTTCCTCTCCCGAGAGTCTTTCATCAAGTTTTGCCAAGCCAAAGTTTTCCAAGATTTCCTCAATCTTTTCAAACTCATTCAGGGGAATTTGCACAGCAACTTTTTCTTGATGAGAATCAAGAACGTAATTTTTCTGAATTTCCAGCATTTGACTACCGTCCACATTACAGCATTCATCCAAGATTATAACCTAAATGCTGATAAGCAGCTTCCGTCACCACCCTCCCTCTATTAGTACGGTTAATAAAGCCAATTTGCAGCAAATAAGGTTCGTAAACTTCCTCAATCGTCTTGGCATCCTCTCCTGTGGCTGCTGCAACTGACTCCAAACCCACTGGTCCACCTTTAAACTGCTCGATAGCTGTCTTTAATACTAACCTATCTGTCCAATCTAATCCCAGGGAGTCTACATTATATATGTCCAAAGCTTCTGCTGCCAATTCCTGACTGATACATTGCTCACCCTTCACCTGAACGTAGTCCCTCACTCGACGCAACAAGCGGTTAGCGATACGGGGGGTACCTCGACTCCGTCGGGCTATTTCTGTAGCCCCCTCTTCAGTAATGGCTATTTGCAAAACTTCCCCGGTGCGCTGGACAATTAAAGTTAGTTCGTCCACTTCATAAAAGCGCAACCGTTGAATTAAACCGAAGCGATCCCGTAAAGGGGAAGTGAGGGAACCTACTTTAGTCGTCGCTCCTACTAAGGTAAAAGGGGGTAGGGGAATACTGCGAATTCGCGCAGCAGTTCCTTTACCCATGGTAATATCTAAACGGCAGTCTTCCATAGCAGGATAGAGTAATTCTTCTGTGACTCGGTTGAGACGATGAATTTCGTCGATGAAGAGAATATCTCCTGGTTTGAGGTTAATTAATAATCCGGTAATGTCTCGGGGACGTTCTAAAGCTGGGGCGGCGGTAATTTTGCAATTTACCCCCATTTCTGCGGCTAAAATGAGGGACATGGTAGTTTTCCCTAGTCCCGGGGGACCATATAAAAGCAGGTGATCCAGGGGATCCTTCCTTCCTTTAGCCGCAGCAATAGCAATTTCTAGGACTCCTTTTAAGTCTTTTTGACCAATATAATCCCCTAGACGATGAGGTCGTATATTATCTTCGTTGCTGTCTGTTTCTTCTTGGGTTGCACACGCCAAGAGCAACTGTTCTTCTACTGTGGTTTCAGTTTTGGTGTTACCCCGCTTCCCCCTACTTTTGCGCTTTTTTCCTGGGGAAGGAGAACCCTTGTCTTGGGATAATCTTTTAATTGCCATGTTTATCTTGTAGTTACTTTGACTAATACACCTCCACCAGTTATAGTAATTCGTTTCACGCAGAGTCGCAGAGGCGCAGAGAGGCGGGGAGAAATTTTTCGACCTTACACCCACGGACATTATACCAGGTAGGGTAGGCAATAGCTATATTAATTTTAGCTTAAGATTTGGCAGTTGACATTGCCAGAGATAATTGTAACAAAAGTTTACATAGGAAGTATTGACATTAGGCTATTTTCGTTTTAGGATAGAATGGAGCATGGGCGATAGCGTAACGCATCATATCACGTTTATATAGTTAGGATATATGCATGCGGACATGATATAATAGAATTGGGGAACCGTCAATAGGCTCCCTTCATCCTATTTATAGGATACTAAAAAGTTGTCATCAACAATCTGATAATTTTTGAATCCAGCATCAGCCAAAACCTTATTAGTTTGCCCACCATTATAAAAGGATAAACGGCAAAATTGCTCACTTAAAACTTCACCGTCAGCTTTAGAGAAGATATAGAACTTGTTCATATAAGAGGGTTCCTTCTCAATCTTCTGCTCATAAAAAATACCCCCTTAAATTTTCTTGCGGTAGTTACTGTGTGGTCCTTGAATTGCCAATGCCAATAAACCGTTTTCACTTAACTGACTGTTAAGCTTTGCAAGCAACTGTTCATTTTGGCCCGCCTCAGTTATATGGCTGTAAAGTCGAATCTCATCATCTTCTTTCGTCGCAGAAATAGCACCACCGGTTGAAATGGCAGCTTCAAACTTAACGTCAGTCTCAAATTTTGTAATATCTTCGCAAATTAACTTGACATTGGTATTAGCTAACCTTTTTTGAGCGATTTCTAGCATTTTTGAGGAGAAGTCTACACCCACAATCTCGTAATCTGCTAAAGTAAGCATTTGTTCAGAAAGCAATCCACTTCCTATACCAATATCTAAAACTTTCCTTCGAGCACCAAGTAGGTTGGACAAATTCTTGGCAAGGGATTCAAAGTCATAGTATCCGCTTGTTAGTAAATTATCATAATATTCAACGATTTCAACATACTCGTTCTCGCGGGTCGTGTTTTTGTCAGTCATAATCCTGATGGTTTGTTACCTATGGTATATCACTATAACATAGTTTGTCATTTTGAGTCAATAATGGAAGATAACTATGCAGATCCGGTGGTAACTGGTTACTGATAACCGATAACTGGTTTAATCTTTCCACCCTCAATAGAAATAATTTGAGAATTGGACAACCACTGGGAGTCGAAAGAATGCAAATGAGTAGTAGTAATCAAAGTCTGAAAGCGATCGCCTATGGTAGCCAAAAGTTGCTGCTGACGGTGGGGATCCAATTCTGCCAAAACATCGTCTAACAGGAGTAAAGGGGGTTCTCCCACCACTTCTTCAATTAAATTTAACTCCGCTAATTTTAATGCTAGCACCAGAGTACGCTGCTGTCCCTGGGAACCATAAGACCGAGCTGGGGTATCATTAATAGTCAATTCTACTTCATCTCGATGAGGACCCACTACCGTTCTCCCCTGGTGAACTTCTGCTACCCGACGCTCCTCTATTTTCCCTAAAAAAGCTTGCTGCACATGAGCTGGATCATCTTCGCCCCAAACCACATTGGGAGCATATTTAATCTCCAATACTTCCGTTTTGCCACTAATACCACTGTGCCATGTTCTACAAAGAGGAGCAAGTCTGGCTACTACCCTTGCTCTTCTCCTAGTCACCCGAGAACCAGTGGTGGCTAATTGCTCATCCCACAGCTTCAGTTGTGCCATTTCACTGTCACCAATCTCTGTGGGGGACTCAGACTGGCGTATTTTCTTTAACAAAGCATTCCGCTGGCGCAAAACTTGGGAATATTGATGTAAAATATGGGCATAGATGGGTTCTAATTGTATTACCAGAGCATCTAGCCAATGACGACGACATTCTGGCGCTCCTCGCACTAATTCTAAATCTAAACTGGAGAATTGAACTGTATTAAGCGCTCCGAGAAAGTCAAGGTGACGACGTAAGGATTCCCCGTTTAAAGTAACTGTGCGCCTTCCTTTTTTTCTGAAGGTTAAAACTAACTCTGCTTTACTATAAGCACGGTTGATTTTAGCAATAACTTGACCTGTATTTTCCCCTTCCAAAACTAATTCCCTATCCCGGTTTGCTCGACGACTTTTTAAGGTAGACAGCAACTCCACTGCTTCCAGGAGGTTGGACTTCCCCTGAGCATTATTCCCCACCAAAATGGTCTTTTGAGTCTCAAAATCTACCCGAGTATCCAGGTAGTTACGAAATGAACGCAGGTGTAAGTTCTCCAAGTACATCTTATAGCAGTTTGCGCGGGTGTACATGGGCAAAATTGCGGTGGCGTAACGCACCGATTTTTATTTCGGCAGGATATCCATCATAGCACAAAAACTATTTGACAAGAAGTCTATTGGGAAACTGTTATAATAATTCATACCGTTAAAAAAGGTAAAGTAGATGGGCAGTAATTTGAGTGAACTATTAGAGCCTATTGCCGCTTGATTTCGCACCCTAGGCACCCCGGAACCCCTGGTACATTGGGGACATCCAGCAATGATGGCTATTGTCATTTTCGTGATGGGCAGTTTTGTCGCCTGGGCGGGATGGCGTGGTAGACTAAAAGGAGATGATGAGGCAGCTAAGATAAGTAAGGCCAAACATAGGCAGGTTGCTCCTTTAATGTTATTTTTCCTGGCAGCAGGCTATACGGGAGGGGTTTTATCCCTGGTAATGCAGCATCAACCCCTGCTAGAAAGTCCCCATTTCTGGACTGGTTCGGTAGTTTTAACTTTGTTAGCCATTAATGCTACTATTTCCTTGACTGGTTTTTGGGGGAATAAAGCCAGGTTGCGTACAGTTCATGCTTATTTAGGAACTATAGCACTTGGTCTCTTATTTCTCCACGCTGCCTTCGGTTTGCAACTTGGTCTTAAGATTTAATGAACCCCTACAGCGGCACTATTATCTGTTTAGCTTATATCATCGCCCTATTCTCAGCAGCAGTATTTGGGTTTCCCCCGGAACTTGAATTGCAAGAATGGGGGGTCATCGCCCTCTGCTGGGCCATATCTGGCTTTCTGGCAGCCCTTATTATGCCTAGATTGTGGCTCACAGGACCAAACTATAGGGTGTGGTTAATAGCAGCCCTGGTAGCTATTCTCGCCACCGCTTACGTTCAGCTTCGGGTACCGCAACCAGGAGAAAATGATATTAGCTATGTCAACAGTCAATTAGTTCAAGTAAGTGGGAAAATCCTCAGCCAACCTCGTCTGAACAGAAAGCAAACAATCCAATTCTGGTTTTGGGCTAAACAGGTAAATGAAATTCAAGGTAGCTCCTTAGGCAGGGCAGGAGTGGAAGCAGTCACCGGGAAATTATACGTAACCGTGCCTTTATTGCAAGGAACAGGTTTGTCTCCCGGACAGGAAGCTCAAGTAACAGGAATTTTATCCCAACCCAAACCTCAAGTCAATCCGGGAGCTTTTGATTTTGCCGCCTATCTTCAGCGTCAAGGCTGTTTTGCCACTTTGAAGGGCCAAGTTGTAGGGGCGCTGGGCTTGCGCCCAGTAGGACTCTGGCAGTTGCGCCAAAGAATTATCCGGGCGCAAGTACACAAGTTGAAGGTGCCAGCAGGTCCCTTAGTCAGTTCCATGGTATTAGGTCGCAGAGCGGTAGATTTACCTTATGATATCCGCGACCAATTCATCCGGGCTGGCTTGGCTCACGTCTTGGCGGCTTCTGGCTTTCATGTTGCTTTGCTCCTGGGAGTAGTGCTCACCTTAACCAGGGGTTTATCAGAGAGATGGCAGTTAATTCTGGGACTCTGCACCTTAACTGTATACAGCTGTTTAACTGGCCTCCATCCCTCCGTGATGCGAGCTGCAATTATGGGGGTGGGAGCATTGGTGGCTTTAGTGACGAGACGTAAAGTAAGGCGTTTTGGTTCCTTGGTCTTCGCTGGAACAATATTATTACTAGTCAATCCCCTCTGGCTCTGGGACTTAGGCTTTCAACTCAGTTTTCTGGCCACTTTGGGATTGATTGTTACCGTACCAGCAGTAGTTGCCAAATTGGATTGGCTACCACCCACTATTGCCCAGTTCATCGCCATTCCCATTGCCGCTTCCATTTGGACTCTTCCTTTACTTAGTTACAGCTTTAATACTATTAGGGTTTATGGCATAATAAACAATATTATTCTTACTCCATTAATTGCAGTCATTGCTTTCGGAGGTATGATAAGTGCCTTAGGTGCTCTTATTTACCCCCTGGCAGGGAGTGCCATAGCCTGGTTGCTATATTATCCCACCCATTTGCTCCTAAAGATAGTGGAATTTTGCACCGCCGGACCGGGCAGTTTATTGGCCGTGGGCACCATTTCTCCGAAGCAAATGCTGGTTATTTACGCCCTCTTTTGCCTAATTTGGTGGGGTAAATGGTGGCAGCGTCGTTGGTGGCTAGTAGCTCTCTTTGCCATTAGTATAGTAGTGATCCCCCTCTGGCACAAGCAGTCTACCTTATTTCAAGTGACGGTGTTAGCAGCAAAACAGAGCACTGTTGCAGTCATTCAAGACCAGGGCACAGTAACATTAATCAATAGTGGGGATAGTGATACTGGTAGATACACTATCCTTCCTTTTCTCGCTGCTGAGGGAATTAATAAAATAGATTGTGCTATTGCTCTCCAACCAGAAGTTGACCTAAAAAATAGTTGGTCAGAGATCCAAACTACTATCCCCATTAAAAGCTGGTTCCACCTTTCCGGACAGTCGGAAAACCTGCCACCCTGCCACCTTCCCATTAAGTCCCTGAGTGAAGACCCCCCCCTGTTGCAGTTGGAAATAGGGGAGCAGACTTGGTGGTTGTTGGCTAGGGATCGCCCTTTGGGGAGAACTGAGCGGGCAGGGCTGAAATCTTTAGTAACTGATGAGTTAAAATACAGTCCTGACGTGTTATTTGCCTCAGGTAAGAGTTTCTCCTCTCCCTGGTGGTCAGGACAAAAGCCAAAAGTAGCGATCGCCCCTGGCTTAACCATGAAACCAGAAACCCAAAAGCAGCTAGAGCAGCAAGATATCCAGCTATATTGGACTGGTAGAGATGGAGCGATTCAGTGGAGGCCAGCTGTTGGGTGGCAGACTACTTTAGAAAGGGTAGCGGAAGACGCCTCTATGATGTAAGATAAGAACAGACCCAAACTGGAGAGGTGGCAGAGTGGTTGAATGCGGCGGTCTCGAAAACCGCTTCACCTTCAGGGGTGACGGGGGTTCGAATCCCCCCCTCTCCGTTTAATACTACCAAATAACGCCACAAGCTAGACGAGGGCCACCACCACCTAGTGGTGCAGGGTTATCGGAAAAGTTATCTCCATGCATGTGAATCATCAAAGAGCGTTGAGTCACATATTCAACTTTCAGGCGGGGCGCTAACACTGGTATTTCTGCTCTCCCTTCCCTATCAACATATAGTGGAGGTAGATCACCTAGATGTCCTTCACCGTAAGGGCCTTCGTGACGCCCTGTTAACCATGGATCGAAATGTCCCCCTGCTGCTAGACCTGGTATTATACGCCCCTCCTTTTTACCAGGTCCACAAGCAGCATTTTCATGAATATGAAACCCGTGAAGTCCAGGGGTTAGTCCATCCAAATTAGGGGTGATCAGTAAGCCATATTCAGTAATTAGAGTCGAGGGAGATGTTGCCACCTCGCCCCTCTCCTACGAACTGTACGTGAGACTTTCACCTCATACAGCTCAGGTGCTCCTATGTCTTTACGACGCGCTTCGCGAGTCCGTCTTTAATACGCTTGCAATGTATTGCTTGCGCCTGGTGACATTCTCGGTGGAGAGCAACTAGATTCTTAGGTTTCCAGTTGTTATGGTTGCCGTCAATGTGGTGCAATTCCACGGCACCATCCAACTCCATGAACTTACGATTGCAATGCGGACATATATTCTTCTGTCGCCTGAGGGCTTCAGCGGTTGGGCCCCTATATAGTTTAGAGTTGCGACCGACCCAGTAGGAAGTATTCCCATTGAAGGGTGAGGCATCACCTTTGACCATTACGTGGTCATTGACTTTCCAGGGAACTGTTGGGAAAGCTTTCTTAATCTGCTCTGATGTGAGCTGGCGCTTAGCCGCTCCTAAGGGTTTACCCTTGATAGCCAGACGTCTTGCTTTCTCCGCTTCCTTAATTGCCTTCCTGCGTTTTTCCACCCTCAGCTTACGCCATACCCAGTGATTGAGCGACCATAGCGAGTGCTTGCTCATGTCGCAGTTTTTGTGATATTGCCTCCAACCTCGGATTTGTGACTCTATCCTTTTCAGGCGAGCCTCCGTGGTTGCGCCATTTCTCCAAGTAGCTTTAACCTTGGCCTTTATGTCCGCATAATTCTCGGAGCTCGGTGTGGACTTAAAGACTCCACGGGAATTGACACGAAAGCGCCACCCCAGGAAATCGAATCCTTCCGTAGCTTTACTCACCTTAGTCTTGGTTTCGTTAATTCGTAGCCCTCTGGACTTTAGAAATTCGTCGATATCTTCCCGTAGCTTCTTGGTATCAGCTTCGGGTTTATAGATAAAGACCGCGTCATCCGCGTAACGAATACCCCTTATTAGCGGCCTTGACCGTCTTCTCTTCCATTGGTCAGACCCTAGGTTTTCAAATCCATCTAGGGCGATATTGGCCAGTAGGGGTGAGATAACCCCGCCTTGGGGCGTGCCCTTAATACGGTCGGGATATTCACCACGGACACCTGCTTTCACCGCTTTCCTTAATCCTTTAAGTGCTTCCTTGGGTAAGACTACTCCGTTTAACATGACTTGATGGTCTATTTCGTCAAAGCATTTGCTAATGTCTGTTTCCAAAATTAGCTTATCCTTACCGTTAGTTTGGCTGCTGAGATTATTGAAAATCAGTATTTGTGCGTCCGCAGTACAGCGTCCGGGTCGGAAGCCGTAGCTCCTTTCTCCGGCAGTTGCTTCGTAGGCGGGCTTCGGCTGCTAACTTTAGTAGTGCCTGCCACGCCCGGTCGGCCATTGTAGGGATGCCTAATCCACGAGTTTTGCCATTTGGCTTCGGGATATTTACCCTTCTTAGTTGTTGGTGTTTCCAGTGGTACCAGTGCTTGTTCAGCTTTTGGCACAACACTAGACGCTCTTTGGGGGAAAGTGCTGTTTTGCCATCAACTCCGGGGGACTTACGCCCTGTGTTCAGCTGCGTTACTTGTTTGACGGCCAGAGCTTGAGCTGCACGACTTTGTAATAAAAGCCGTTGTAAACGTCTGACTTTGGTTTTTTTTTGCTTGTTCTTTTGCGCTTTGAAGATACTCCGCTGTAACCGAAATACATGTTGCCGGAATTTCTTCCATGGCAGGTCTTTCCAGACATCGTCAGTCCTCCGGCCAATCTTCCCCGTTAGCAGGAATGCTGCTAAATGAAGTCTCAGGGCTTTTAAACTGCGGTATTCGATTGGGGTCTGGTTAGTGATATTCACAGTTTTGACCTTCATTAGTCGCTCTGATAATTACATTGGGTATCTTTTCTGTAGAAACCGTCAGGCAGTTACGCCTTCTCTTACCCTCGCTCTTCCGTTAGGCCGTTAATCAAGCGACCCCACCACATTGCGTGTCGGGTTTGGAACCCCTTGTTTCAGTGGAAGTTGAGCGAGTTTTTACTCGTTCCGAACGAACTATTGTTACGAACCCTTGGGACTCATCCTTTGACCTATCACCAACTCAGGAATGTAAGTGTCAGAAATTCGGCCTTACGAGTTTCTTTCGGTGTCTCTTCTGCAATGCGCGGCTTGGCAGTGTTAACCCTTAGGTCTTTTCTCAGATGATTCACGTTAAGTTATCCCGGTGTTCTCCCTGTTAGCGGCGTTACCATCAAACCGCTCGATAGCTCCGGTTCCGCTCTGTTTCCAGCTTCTGCCTGGTGATTAACCTCACAGTGGACAGGTGGGGATTCACATGATTCCTTCATGGGAGAGGCTTGGTTGCACAATTTCTGACTGTGTCCTCACTCTCATAGTTCATTCAGTTATCAAGGTTCGGTAACCCCCGGCATCGCGGATGGCGGGGGAACGTTTATCCGTTTTCAGCCCCTTTCGGTGGCTTAGATTATCGGGGACGTTGTCCCGGAAACCTTGTTCCTGCTTATGTTTGGCTTACGCCGCGACCATCACAGGAAACGAGCCGCACTCTTCTAGGGTTACAGTACCAACCTCTTCACCAATTCCTGCTGCATCTGTTAAATTCATTCTGATAATTTTTTTCCCCGCCAAGGCAACAGCGGCATTCATTAATATCAAACCAGTTGTGACTATAGTCAAGAGGTTTAGTTTACACATGGTGATTTTTCCTTTTATTGAAATTAACTTGACAACGGTTGACGCCCCAACAGTTCCAGTTCTTAACACTCCCACCCCAAAGTTAAACCTAGCTGGCCAAGATTCTCTAGGTTGGGCGCCCAAACTATTTAACCAGTTGGTACTAGCGCTAGGAGTAACAATCCACAAGAAAGTTCTGCCCTGATAAGCATGGGAAAACTTAATTTTCGAGATTTGCAGTCTTAATAATATCCCCCAGCTAATCGAAGAATTTCCCGAGCAGCCCGATCGCACACCCCCACCTCTCCCAAACTCTCCCTCATCTCTTCATAACCTCCTAACATTTGCTCCCTTCTTTCCTTATTCAATAACAATTCCATCGATTCAGCCACAATATTTTCCGGCGTTGCTTTTTCCTGCAAAAATTCTGGTACAATGGATTTCATCAAAACTAAATTAGGTGGAGACATAAAAGGAATGGAAAACTTTAATACCTTCCTGGCAACCCACATCGTCAGGGGATTAACCCGATATAAAACTACCTGAGGAACATTCAGCAAAGCAATTTCTAAATTAACCGTTCCTGACTTAGCAATAGCCAAATCCGCAGCTGCAATCGCCTCCTTTGTCTTCACCCTCAACAGGGTTGCTTTTAATCCATAGTTTTCTACTGCATTGCTAATTTTTTTATAATATTGATACAATGATATAGGTATTAATAACTTAGTTTTAGTTAACTTTGTTTGTATTTGTTTTGCCGCAGCGCAGATAACAGGAAGGAGATACTTAATTTCCTGGTAGCGGGAAGCAGGTAAAAGAGTGATGACCACCTCATCAGGTTCTATCCCCAATTTCACCCGCGCTCTTTCCCGCGTTGGCGCCGAAATCGTACTATCTACTAAAGGATGTCCTACCCAACAAACATTCGCGCCATGAGCGCTAAAATAACGAGCCTCCTCTGGAAAAATAGCCAAGAGGCGATCGCAAATTTTAACCACCTGTTTCGTCGTCCTATTAGAAGGAGACCAGACCCAATTTTGCGGCGCAATATAATAAACTATGGGTACTTGGGGCAAATATTGACGCACATAACTACCAAGACTCAAATTGGGTCCGGCATAATCAATAAGTACTAAAACATCCGGTGGGTTTTGCCGTAAATATTCCTGAGCGCGACGTTGAAGCAGAAAAGTAGGCCAAATAAAAGGTAAAGCTTCTATCAGTCCCACGGAACCAATTTGAGACGTATTCCCCAAAAGAAGAGCACCTGCTGCAGCCATGCGATCGCCCCCCAGAGCCACTATTTCTAAATTCTGATCCAAGCGTTTCAGGGCTGCAATTAACAACGCTCCTTGCAAATCCCCAGAAACTTCCCCCGTACTAATAAAGATGGCCATAGTTAAACCTATTGCGCCCCGCTTGCAGGTAGCGTCCCGTAATTGTGACGGCTCGTCACAATCTTACCAGAAGGAGCTTCACAGAGTCTCAGAGGCACAGAGATACGATTAATTTAGTTGCGGCAAATACGCCTGTTTATTAATCCGGAGTGCCTCAGCGCCGGAGTGCGCCAGGAATTAGTCCCCGTCGTCCTGGAGCAGTACTCTGGCGCATAAAATTACTCAAGTGCTGTAAATGTGACCCTACCATGGATGATGCTGGGGATAGTAATTGCAATTCAGCTATCCCCCGCTCCAGGGAGAAACCAGAACGATAGAGAATGGAGAAAGCTTTTTTGAGCGTCCCCAAATCAGCCTTTGTCCAACCCATTCGTTTCAGACCCACCAAATTTAGACCTCGTACCCGAGCAGGATTTCCCTCCACCAGCATATAAGGTGGAACATCCCGGTCAATTCTACTCATACCTCCCAACATAGCCATTCTTCCAATGTGGACGAATTGATGCACTCCCAAAACCCCCCCAATAACTGCCTTGGACTCGATGCGAACATGACCTGCCAAAGCTACATTATTAGCAATAATCACCCCATCTTCCAGCTCGCAATTATGAGCGACGTGAACGTAAGCCATGAGCAGATTATCATCACCCACCCTCGTGACCTCCTCTTCCCCCGTGGCCCGATTAATGGTAACATACTCCCGAATCACATTGCGATCGCCAATTTTAACTCCGGCGCTAACTGCTCCTTTATATTTCAGGTCTTGGGGTTCCGTACCGATAACCGCCCCCGGAAAAATGCGATTGGACGCACCAATTTCCGTCGGGCCTTCGATGACAGCATGGGCGGCAACAGTAGTATCCGCTCCAATCTTCACTCCTGCCCCAATAAACGCATGAGGCCCTACTTGTACTGTCGGGTGCAGTTTGGCCTCCCCATCAATGACAGCAGTGGGATGAATGAGCGGTAATAACCTATCCAACGGAAATCTCCCTCAGTTGCAACCGATCCTTAATCCATTAAAGAAAACAGCATTTCACCTTCTGCGGCTAACTGATCATCAACTAATGCTCGTCCTTTTATTTTAGCAAAACGATTACTCTTCAAAGATAGAAGCTCCATAGTCATAACCAACCGATCTCCCGGTACCACTGGACGACGAAAGCGCACTTTATCCAGTCCCGCAAAAGCAAAGAAACTGCCTTCAGGTACTTGAGGCAGTTGAATTAAAACAATCCCCCCTACTTGGGCCATTGCCTCCACAATTAAAACCCCAGGCATAATGGGACGATTGGGAATATGTCCTTGAAAATAAGGTTCGCCTATTGTGACATTTTTAATTCCTACCGCCTTTTCCCCCGGGCAGTATTCAATAATACGGTCTACCAAAGCAAAAGGATAGCGGTGAGGTAATAGTTGGGAAATTTCTTCTGCTGTAAATACTATTTGATCAACCATCTTTTTTATCTTAGATATTAGCTTTATCTGTTTTTTTAGAGTTATTAATGTTTTTTTAATCTGTAAATAAGCCTGGAGGCACTAGTATAATTACGAATTAGAAATATGATACATTAGTGCCTTTGTCAATTGGACGTGCAGCTTGTGGCTGGCTTTGTAAGCGAGGAAATGAGCAGATATTGGATCTGGCAGTAAACTCAAATCCCCCACTAAGTCTAAAAGTTTATGACGAACTGGCTCATTGGCAAATCTTAAAGGAGGATTGAGCCAGCCCATCCGGCTGCAAACCAAAGCATTGTCCAAGCTACCACCTTTAATTAAACCAAGATCTCGTAGTTTTTCGATAACGTCTGCAAAACCAAAAGTACGAGCAGGAGCGATAGCCTCGGCAAAACTTTCCGCTGCCGGGGACCAACTATACCATTGATTGCCAATAGCTGGATAATCAAAATCAATGCCATAAGTAAAGCGAGTTCCCGCTGCGGGCAGAGCAGCGACAAAAGCATCGCCTTCCCTAATCCAGATCGGCTCTTCTAATGTAGGGGCATCTTTTGACTTCCCCCCGTCCGAACACTGCTGTAGTCCAGCCTGAGCGATCCCTTCTACCCAGGATAAAGCGGATCCGTCCATTATTGGCACTTCCTCTCCGTCAATTTCAATTCTCGCATTGTCTACACCGCTACCAGCACATGCTGCTAATAAATGTTCTACCGTCCGCACTCTTGCTTCTCCTGCCGCTAATTCCGTGGAAAGAGTCGTCTGACTCACCGCTTCAACATGAGCGGGTATGGTCGGTTTTTCTGGCAAATCTACCCTTACGAAGTAACGCCCAGTAGCCCTTTTTTCTGGACAGACCCGCACATTCGTAGTTATTCCTGAGTGCAGTCCTATGCCAGAAACTGTAAAGGAATTTGCAATCGTATTCATTACCATAAAATTGCAATTTTGTCAACATATACGTAGGATGCAAAGTTAAAATCGCTCGCCAATGCCAAAATGAATGCGATTATCCCCCTGGTCATTGAACCCCCAATCGACTCGAATTGGACCGAGAGGGGATTGGATCCGCACACCGATACCGTAACCCAAACCATTGCCCTGTTTACCCCTCACTCCAGCGGGATTTCCGGGAACCGCATCACCGGAACCGAAATCCGTAGCGTAGTCTACAAAAAAGGCGGCACCGAGAAAAGAAAAAATTGGCAGGCGATACTCCGCAGTTGCCTGCAAATAACGACGACCAGCTCCCACCTCACCTTCGTCATAACCTCGTACCGAATTACTTCCGCCGATGGAAAAGGCTTCATAGGGAGGCAAATCGCCAAAAACATTACCTGCTTGGATATTAAAGGCAAGAGCCTGGGGACCGTCGTTAAAATTAATTAATTGCACGGGAATGTAGTAACTGTAGCTACCTCGCAAGCGATTGAGCAAGATACTGCCGTCCCCAATGGGTAAGGATTGGTCCACTCCGAAGCGCAGCAAGTAGCCGCTGGTGGGTTGTCGGGGATTATTGCGGCGATCGAGGCTAGCACCAAACTGAAGCAGAAAAAGGTCATCCGTACCGTCAGTGTTAAAAGCCAGCTGATTACCCAACTCATCTAACGGACTGACCTCCCCATCCCTATCCTCAATTGCCACCCGCTGGTACTGCAACCCCAGAGAGAGACGCCAATCCGGTCTGCTAAAAACATCCCGCACCAAGGGACGGGAAAAACTAACTCCACCCCCTGTCCGCACCACCCGAGGGCGATCGCCGTTGGGCAGGTTTACATCAGTTTCCCCATTATCGAAAATCAAAGAAATAGAACGGCGGCGGAAACCGTTGACCGTATAGGAAGTGCGGTTAGGATCACCAGCGATCCAGGGGTCGGTAAAACGGGCATCGAAGAGCAATGCCCGGGTTCCGAGCTGAATTTCTCCTCCTATAGTTTGGTGATTGCCCCCCAGATTTTGCTCTTGATAGCTAATGGTGCCAAAGAGACCGCTAGCGGAGCTAACCCCAGCACCAGCAGCAATGGAACCGGTATTGCTTTCCACAACGTCTACATTGACTACTACTTTGCTTGGATCTTGGCCTGGAGCAAAGGAGAACTTGATGTCTTGAAAAATACCGAGACCGAAGACTCGGTTTAAGTCTCTTTGTGCTGTCTGACGGTTAAAGACATCTCCCGGTTGTAGTTGAACCTCACGTCGGATGATAAAAGGACGAGTTTTCCCTTTTTCGAGTTCGTCTCCTTCATCAGAAAAAAATCTCACTTGAATATCTTCAATCACACCTTCTGCTACCAGGAGAGTCACAGTACCGTCTTGTGCTATAGTCGGCGCTCCCACAACCTGAGCTAAGTCATAACCATTACTTTTATACCAGGCATTTAATTCTTGGATATCTGCTTGTAATTGCCCTAGATTGAGAATTTCATCAAAGGCCCCGCTAAAAATCCTCTGGACCTCAACGTCTGGCAGCACGCCCTTTCCTTCCCCTGCTCCCGCAGTTTGCACCACTACCTTTTTCAGGACTGGGTTAGGTTCCACTGTAAAAGAGATCCGCACCCCTAAAGGAGTATCTTCGGGGGTCACAGTTACATTAGCAAAAAAGCCAGTGCCATAGATAGCACTTACGTCATCAGTCAAGCGAGAGCGAGTTGTTGGCAGTCCTGGTTTGGTACTTATCTGCTCGTAAACTAAATCTTGCAGTTTTCCTTCTACCCCCTTGACTGCCACTTCTGCTACTAGCACTCGCGTCTCTGTATCTTCCGGTTCTGGCTCTCTCTGGACTAGCTGACTACTGGTAGGGGCAAAGATAATCCCGCCCCTACTCTCTGGTGTAGACGATTCAGCCCGGTTGGATAAACACAGAGTTGTTGAGGTAGCAAGGATTGCCACTAAGATATGTTTGATTTTGTTTTGCACTTCCACACACCACAAATTCTTAACTGAAAGCTCACAGAGGCACAGAGGCGCAGAGAATAGCACGGTATAAATGAGCGCTTCAAACGCTTGTTTATTAATCCTCCGTGCCTCCGCGCCTCTGCGCGAACTGATAGATGTTGATTTGATTATTATGGTAATCTTGGGTCGAGGAATTCCATCTTCTTTTGAGCCAACACTCTCTCTAACACTTCCTGATAGGCTGATTCTACCTGGGGGAGATGGCGACGGAATCTATCCTTATCCATTATGCGCCGGGTCGGATCTGTTGTGGTAGCGTCCCAGAGACGGCAAGTATCGGGGCTAATTTCATCTGCTAAAAGTAATCGTGCTTGAGAATCAAGACCGAATTCCAGTTTGAAGTCTACCAAAATTATGCGGCAACGTTGGAAAAAATCCGTTAGGTATTGATTGATGTTGCGAGCCATTTTCTCGATTTGTTCTAGCCGTTCCGGGCTGGTCAAGTCTAATAGTAAGAGACGATCGCGGGTCAATAAGGGGTCTGATAGGGAGTCATTCTTTAAATAAAATTCTACTAGGGGCGATTGTAAGACTTTTCCTTCTGGCAAACCAGTCTGGCGTACTAGACTACCCGCAGCAATATTTCGGACTACTACCTCTAGGGGGATAATTTTCACTGCCCGCACTCGCATTTGATTTTTCTGAGGGCGATCGATATAGTGGTTAGGAACACCTTTGTTCGACAACCATTTAAACAGAGCAGCCGAGACGGTGCAGTTTATTTCTCCTTTACCCTCTATCTTGCCTTTGTGGGAGCCGTTAAAAGCGGTTGCAGAATCTTTAAACACGACCTGAAGAATCTCAGTATCTTCGGTATGGTAGACAATTTTGGCTTTCCCTTCGTAAAGTTTTTCTGCTGCTGACATAGTTTCAATCAATTGGATTTCCATGGATTATAAGTAAAGTGAGCGGGTTTTGGCTATCAAGAAAGTCTGCAGCTCGCCTAACCGAGACGCTTTTTTGCTTTCCTATTATCGAATTCGGGCGTTAAATCTGTCTCCAAATACAGTGGTCAGGCGACGCCTGTACCGGCCCACTATCTAGAACATATGTACTATCATAAATAATATAATAATAAATTTCATTAATTATTGCTCAGTTATGGCTGTCATTGTTCTTTAAAATTAATTAAAATATATACCTGGGGTTAAAATCCCAGGGGCAAGAAATTAAGGAGGGATCTAACAGGCAAAATGGGCCAAAGTTGCTACCATCTCAAAAGTATTAAATCTTCAAAGCGAGGAATTCCTTAGAAGCAAATGAATGACTGATTTTAGGTGTGAGGAAATCTATAATGCTGCCTCGTCTTATGGAAGTAAAAGAAGAATTACCAGGAAAACGGTTAATAGTTTTGCATGAAGGAGCAAAAGGAAAAGGGATGACGCAGGACTCGAACGTACTCGCAACGATCAAAAAGAGCAACAAACCCACTGAGTTGCAATTTTTAATCGACGGACAAACGATGGTCTCAACTACAAAGGAAGTTCAGACCACTGTAGTAGAAAAATCCGTAGTGGAAAAAACCCGCAAACTGACCAATAGTACTCGTCGTCGCGCTCAAACTTCAAAAAAGCCTTATACGGAGGACTCAATTCGCATTTACTTGCAAGAAATAGGTCGCATTCGACTCCTGCGAGCAGAAGAAGAAATCGAACTCGCCCGCAAAATTGCTGACTTACTGCAATTGGAGCGAATACGAGAAGAGCTATCCGAAAGCTTAGAGCGAGAACCGCAGGACCATGAATGGGCAACTGAGGTAAAGATGGACTTACGGTCCTTTCGCCGTCGCCTCTATATGGGCAGGCGGGCAAAAGACAAAATGGTACAGTCTAACCTGCGCCTAGTAGTCTCTATTGCCAAAAAATATATGAATCGAGGCTTGTCTTTTCAAGACTTGATTCAGGAAGGTTCCCTCGGTTTAATTCGGGCGGCAGAAAAGTTCGACCACTCGAAGGGTTATAAGTTTTCGACTTATGCTACTTGGTGGATTCGACAGGCAATTACGAGGGCGATCGCTGATCAATCCCGCACGATTCGCTTGCCAGTTCATCTGTACGAAACTATCTCCAGGATCCAAAAAACGACAAAAATCCTCTCCCAGGAAACGGGACGCAAACCAACGGAAGAAGAAATCGCCACTCACATGGAAATGACTATTGAGAAGCTGCGATTTATCGCTAAATCAGCCCAATTGACTATTTCTTTCGAGACCCCGATTGGCAAGGAAGAAGACTCCCGCTTGGGTGACTTTATCGAGGCCGATGGAGAAACCCCAGATGACCAAGTATCGAAAAATCTGCTCCGGGAGGACTTAGAAAATGTTCTGGATACTCTCTATCCTCGGGAACGAGATGTACTGCGATTGCGATATGGCCTAGATGATGGCAGGATGAAAACCCTCTCAGAAATCGGTCAAATATTTAACGTCACTCGGGAAAGAATCCGGCAGATTGAAACCAAGGCTCTGCGCAAACTGCGTCATCCTAATCGCAACAGTATTTTGAAAGAGTATATCCGCGATTCTTACTAGATGTTTGATTTGGGCGCCTTCTCCTCCTATGGAGGATATTTAACATCCGTCCATAGGCATGACTAGAGGATTATGCTCATAATCAGATTGCTATTGATGGTGCGTTCCTGCTAATTTCCAAGCTATTACAGCCATCAGCTTGAAGCTGGAAGCTCATTATAGTTAAGGAGAGGATAACGCACCCACTAGCGGCTCCTGCTGAAGCTGCTCTGCAATAAATGTCTTCAATTAGACTGTTGCGGCTGCTTCTTCTGCTTCTGCTTCTGCTTCTGCTTCGACCTCTGAGCGCTGCATATCTATCTGTTTCAAATGGATGTGCTTGTAGCCCAATTTGATTTCAAACTGATCTCCTTTGTTCAATCCCATGGCCTTAGTGTAAGTAGAACCAATCACAATTTGAAGATTTTGGTGAACGCTGACGCGATAAGTCGGTTCCCGACCCCGACCGTCTTTGGCGGACGAGGGATCCAGGGGAACTCCTTTAGCCGCTAATACTGCGTCATAAAAATCAGTTAAATTGACCCTGGTCAGCTTATTCTTCGTGATTGTGTAATACCCGCAGCGTTTTGCTGTTTCTCGCCGAGGTAAGTGGGCTAGCTCTTTTATTTTTTGTAGTAAAGCTTTTCCCGTTAAGGGGTTAGGTGCTTGTTCACTCATATCTGTCCGAATTTTCCTTTATTTTGTTGCCATTGTAAAGTAAATTGGTGCCAAAATTAACCTATTTAGAAATATACCTTAAATTAGTATATTTTGAAAAAAAATTCAAATTCTTTGTAGATTTTACATTTACTTTGGGGGTCATGGGTGAAAACAACCAAGAACCAAGAACCAAAAACAAATTTAAGAGTTTATCAAACATGCAAGTTATTTTTAGGGTGATTCGACAGCAGCAAAATATTGCTCAATCGCTTCAGACTTATATTCTAGATGTCCAACCAAAAGCGACGGTTCTGGAATGTCTGAATCGAATCAAGTGGGAACTGGATGGAAGTTTAGCCTTTCGCAAAAATTGTCGCAATCCTCTTAGCTGTGGTATGAGAATCAACGGTCGTTCGATTTTGGCTTGCAAGCAAAGTATTGCTGGGGAATTGGCAATTTTGTCTCAATCGCGCTACCAATTACCAGAAATTACCATAGCACCTTTGGGTAATATGCCAGTAATTAAAGATTTGGTGGTAGATATGAAGGGTTTCTGGGATAACCTAGAAGCAGTGTCCCCTTACGTGAGTACTGCTGCTAGGAACATTCCGGAACGGGAATTCTTGCAGACCCCTGAAGAGCGAGCCGCCTTGGAACGAAGCGGTAACTGTATCATGTGCGGCGCTTGTTATTCGGAATGCAATGTTCGGGAAGTAAATCCAGATTTTGTCGGACCCCACGCTCTCGCTAAGTCTCAACGAATGGTAGCTGATTCTCGCGATTCAGTTAAGTCTTGGCGCTTGGACCTATATAACCGAGGAACGGATTGGGTTTGGGGCTGTACCCGCTGCTATATGTGTAATGCAGTTTGTCCCATGGAAGTTGCTCCCATGGAGCGGATTGGGGAAATTAAACGGGAAATTCTCCAAGGTCAAAATGGGGGGGCTGGTCGCTCTATTCGCCATCGCAAAGTATTGGTGTCTTTGGTCAAACTTGGTGGTTGGATTGACGAGCGCAAGTTTGGTCTAATGGTAATGGGGAATTATTTTCGCGACTGGGTTGGTTTGCTGTCCATCTTTCCTTTGGGATTGAAAATGCTCGCGTCAGGAAAGTTTCCTTTTTCCTTCCTGCCTTCTGAGGGCACTGAAGAGGTGCGTAGCCTTATAGAATCAGTCCAAGAGCAGAAGGTAAGAGGATGAGTATTTATCCACTGTCATGGTACGAGGTAACTGTTTCAAGAGCTATCACTTATAATGGGAGTTTTCTGGAATGATCATTAGGGATGAAGAATTTAAAGGGAAGAGATTTTCTGAGTGTAGCAGACCTTAATGGGCAGGAAATTAAAGGGTTGTTGCAGCTGGCAACAGAATTGAAAACTGGGAACATGTGGCCCCTTGCAAGTAATAAGGTATTGGGACTACTATTTGATAAGGCATCTACTCGCACTCGCGTTTCTTTTAGTGTGGCTATGTACCAATTGGGAGGACAGGTAATTGACCTCAATCCTAATGTCACCCAAGTGGGTAGGGGGGAGTCTATTGAAGATACGGCTAGGGTTTTGGATCGGTATTTGGATGTTCTCGCTATTCGTACTTTCTCCCATCAGGATCTGCAAATTTTTGCTGATTATGCCCGGATACCAATTATTAATGCTCTCACTGACTGGGAACATCCCTGCCAAATTTTAGCAGATTTATTGACCATTCAGGAATGTTTTGGTTTTTTGGAGGGTCTTACGGTTACATATCTGGGGGATGGTAATAATGTAGCTCATTCTCTCCTCCTGGGAGCAGCAATGATGGGGATGAATATTCGTGTTGCTACCCCTAATGGATATGAACCAGATAGGGAGATTGTTAAGACAGCTCAAAAGCTTGCTAGCATTGGGGTTAAAATTATTATCACAGAAGACCCTGTTGCAGCAGTGAAATTCGCGCAGGTTATCTATACCGATGTTTGGGCCAGTATGGGACAAGAAGATGAAAGCTTAGAGCGCATTCCTCTCTTTATACCTTATCAGGTTGGGTCCGAACTTTTAAATCATGCCGATAGTGAGGCTATCGTCCTTCACTGTTTACCTGCTCATCGAGGTGAAGAAATAAGTTCGGCAGTTTTGGAAGGAGCGCGATCGCGAGTGTGGGACCAGGCAGAAAATCGGCTCCACGCCCAAAAAGCTTTGCTGGTTAGTTTGTTAGGGGTTTAGTTTTTGCTTCAATTAAATAATACTTATGTTTGATAATCAATCAAATAAAGCTATCTAGATTTAGGAGTAAAAGATGATGGAAACCCTCACAACAGTTCAACAAAAACTGTACGATTGGATCGTAGAATATATTCGCAGCGCCCAGCACGCTCCTTCAGTCAGACAAATGATGACTGCGATGAATAAGACATATTGAAGAAAAAAGGCTATATCGACTGGATAGAAGGTAAAGCTCGTACTATTAGGATACTTCACCCCCCAGAATCTAAGGGAATACAGGTATTGGGAACAATCGCAGCAGGTGGTTTGGTGGAACCTTTTACGGATTTTACCGAAACTCTCGACTTATCTCAAGTTTTTCATCGTCAGGGTGGAAACGGAAAATGAGTTAGCTTTTGTTCTTGCTCATGAGTTGGGGCATTTTGCTGCTCGGGATACTCTTAGAGCTTTAGGGCGATCCCTGGTTTTTGTCTTTGTTTCTACGGCGATCAGTAATCAAGGAAGTTCTTCAGGAGTAGTTTTCACCACCGGACAATTGACCAATTTGCATTACAGTAGAACTCAAGAGTCTGCTGCTGATTTGTATGCTTTAGAGGCAATTATCCGTCGCTATCAACATGGGGGTTATAGTCTCGATTTCTTCGCGCGGATTAAGGCTAAGGATACTAGGGGAAAGTTGGATGAATATTTGGTACGGTAGAAGAAGTAGATTACTCTACCTCAGCCCCGATTCAAAACCGTGCAAGCAACTTTCATCGCACACGGCTCCTATGAGTTTTGGCCCCACGTGATGTTTAATCACTCTAGCCATTGACTACGTTCCTCACCAATTTTGGTTCCATCTGGGTTAGGTAATTTCCGCAGTCTTCCCCCATTTCCTTTACTTAGTACTTCCCTTCTTCGTCATGCAATCGAATGCGGTATTTAATACCCTTTCGGGTTACAAGGTTTATTCGCACATTTTCAAGTACTTTTCGTTCTCGCTCATTGTGGGCAATCGTTTCAGCTGTTACCAGTTTTCGTTTCGTTCCCACGTCCTATCCGTCGTTTTTGTTAGAGTTTGCTAATCTCCCTCCTTGGATACCATCCCAAGGTGGTTACCGACGTTTTTCGTCGTTCCAAATCCAGAATTGATTGAGTATTTAGGTTCCACCAATTTGCCTGCGTTTCCACACCCCAGGGATGCTCGTGTCATAGAGAGAACCGAGCGGGGATTTCTTCTTGTTTGTCACTGTGTGCTGAGTCTTTCGACCCCACCTGAGAGCAAGACACTTTTTACGGCGGTTCACTTATCACCCCCGGCATTGATTAATGGCGGGGGCTTCCATTAACCTTGTACTCTCCTCGTTAGCGCCAGTGTGACCGTAGTCCCTGATTGCGCCCTGTTGCCAGCTTCACCACCTGTTAGCAAGACGGTAGACCGCTTGAATTCACGACCGTGGTGTGGCCAGTTAGAGATTCTGATTTCCCCCCGGCATTGATTAATGGCGGGGGCTGGATTTGAGGTTCCCCTCTCACCAGCAATCTGGATTTAGTTATCAAGGTACAGTACCTCTCACGAGGTCACCTGGTTTTCAGCTCCTTTCAGTGCTTAGATTATCCAGGAGCTACTAATACCAAGCAGAGGTTTATATGCCTTAATGCCTATTACTAGGCGGCTTTAGCCTCTAACGACTCGCCCCTCTACTCACTCCATTACCCAAGATAGGATCGACGAGTTGAAAACAATAGCAACAGCACGAGGTTGGTCTATGACGGGAGCGGCAACTCCTATTCCGGAAACACGTACCAAAACATCACATTAGCAATGCATTAATAATGTATATTAAGTATAATAGCTGAAAACCTCCCCTGCGTTCGAGCGCCTCTGCGTGAAACAAAATTATTAAAAATTCCTGCATGTTAGTGTATTATATATGTAGTAAACGTAATTGAGATTGAGATCCATGCCCTGCGAACAGTTAAAATTATCCACGCCAGCGCCAGTCTTGTCTTGGGCTAATCATGCTTTGGGACATGAAGAGACGAAAATGGCCAAGAATGTAGCATCTCTGCCCTTTGTCTTCAAGCACGTTGCCTTAATGCCCGATGTTCATCTCGGGAAAGGAGCATTAGTGGGGTCCGTTATTGCTACTAAAGATGCTGTTATGCCCGCTGCTGTGGGGGTGGATATTGGTTGTGGTATGTGCGCCATCAAAACTCCTTTCCAAGCTAGTCAGTTGGAAAGTAAGCTGAAGCAGATTCGTCAAGATATTGAAGCAGTCATTCCCGTTGGTTTTGAGGCTAATAAGGAAGTGGAAAAGGCTGTTAGCAACTGGCAGGGTTGGGAAGACTTTAAAGAATTGCATTCAGGAGTGCAACGTCTAGAATCAAAAGCGATGAAGCAACTTGGTTCTCTCGGTGGTGGTAATCATTTTATCGAAGTTTGTCTGGATAGTGAGGAGCAGGTTTGGTTAATGCTCCACTCTGGATCCCGTCATATTGGTAATAAGTTGGCTCAGTGCCATATTGCTACTGCCAAGGAATTGGCAAAATTGGCTGATACTTCTCTACCAGATCGGGATTTGGCTTTTTTTGTCGCCGGAACTGCTGAATTTGCTGCCTATTGGCGAGATTTACAGTGGGCACAAAATTACGCTCGTTACAACCGGGAGATTATGATGGCTCGGTTTAAAAGAGTTGTAGAAAAGCATGTTGCCGGGGGAAAACCTACTAAACCTTTGTTGTCGGTGAATTGCCATCACAATTACGCTGAAAAGGAAGTCCATTTTGGCGAAGATGTCTATGTGACTCGGAAAGGGGCTGTGAGAGCAAGAAAGGAGGATTATGGCATTATTCCTGGTTCCATGGGAGCGCAATCTTATATTGTGAAAGGGAAGGGAAGTCATGAGAGCTTCTGCTCCTGTTCCCACGGGGCTGGACGTTTGATGTCTCGTAGTAAAGCGAAAAAGAATTTTAGCTTGGACGATTTGGTTCAGCAAACTAAAGGGGTTGAGTGTCGCAAAGATCCAGGGGTTTTGGATGAGATTCCCGGTGCTTATAAATCTATTGAGGAGGTGATGAACCAACAGTCGGATTTGGTGGAAGTTGTTGCTAGACTTAAACAGGTGGTTTGTGTTAAAGGTTAAATCACCTACCATGATAGAGGTTGGGTGGGCAAATCTGCTCACTCTTCCTCTTCTCTCTGCGCCCTCTGCGTCTCTGTGGTTAAATCAAAAAAAATACTTATGAATTTAACAATTATTGGTTGTGGTTACGTAGGGACTGCTGTGGCTCGTTTTTTGAAGGTCCAGTCCCATGTTTTAACCGTAACCACCACGACTCCCGACAGAGTGGAGCAGTTATCTCAAATAGCTTCACGGGTGGTAGTTATGAAAGGAGGCGATCGAGAGCAAATGCTAGGGGTGGTCAAAAATGCAGATGTAGTGCTATTGTCTGTTGGGGCGCGAACGCGAAATTTTGATATTTACCGGGAAACCTATTTGGGTACAGCACAAAATTTGGTAGCTGCTTTACAGGAGACTGGTAGGGTTAGACAGTTAATTTATACTAGTAGTCATGGGGTTTTGGGGGATAAGCAAGGTGCTTGGGTTGACGAAACTACCCCTGTGGCACCGATTAATGAGAACGGCAGGGTTTTGGTGGAGATGGAGGAGGTTTTGTTGGGGGCTGCAACAGATAAGCTTAAGGTTTGTGTTCTCCGTTTAGCAGGTATCTACGGTCCAGGACGGGAGTTGATTAATATTTTTCGCTCTTGGTCGGGAACTACTCGACCGGGGACCGGGGAGAATTATACTAATTGGGTTCATTTAGATGATATTGTGGCAGGTATTGAGTTGGTACGAAAGCAGGAGTTGGAAGGGATTTATCATTTAAGTTGTGATGTTCCTATGGTGCGTCGGGAATTTTTTGACTGTTTGTTTCAGGTTCATGGTTTAACCCCATTATTTTGGGATGGTTTGAATGGTACTGTGCCTTCTTATAATGTTCGTTTATCTAATACTAGAATTAAGAAGATGGGGTTAAAGTTAATTTGGGATAAAATCAAGTTTTAAGCTAAAGTAAAGCAAGACTAGTCGCAAAGTTGCGAAGGTTTGCGGAAAATTAGTTTCACGCAGAGACACAGAGTCACAGAGAGGAGAAAAGGAGCGATCTGCTACCGCAGATCCGGTGTTTCACCCCGGATCGCCCTAGTTTTACTATCTTTTCATCCGTCTTGTTCTCCTTTTTCTTAAGTTGACAACTCTGGTATAATTTAAATACACTGTGGAAGTTTCTCTATGTAATACAACTGTATGATAAGTAACCAGCAACTCATCACTACCCTCCAATCTATCTTAGGTATGCTAGAATTAGATTCAGAAGACTCTCTCAAACAAAATACCCTCTCTGTGTGTGATTATTTAGGATCTCCCCAATTTTCTATTGCTGTTTTTGCTCCCTTTAACCATGGTAAGTCCACTTTGCTCAATGCTGTACTGGGAGAAAATATCCTGCCTATGGACCTTATTCCCACTACGAGTACAGTTGTATCAATTAACTATAGTGCAACAGTGAAAACAGTTGTTACCTTCACCGACGGGAGGATTATTCAGGAAGAAGGTACAGGTTTACTCCAATCCTATGGTAAATTAGATGAAATAGGACATATAAAGGAAGAGAGTGTGGCTACTATAAAAATTTATCTTCCCCACCCTTTTTTGAAAACCGGAGTAGAACTGCTGGATCTACCCGGAACCAACGATCAACAAATTCGAGATAACTTAGTAATTCAGCAACTTTTAACCGCAGACTTAGTAATTCAAGTCCTAGACGCACGAAAATTAATGACTTTAGAAGAAAAGAACCACTTACAAGACTGGTTGTGGGGAAGGGGAGTGAAAACCGTTGTTTTTGTTCTCAACTTTCTCAACTTTTTAGAAGAAGAAGAACAGGAAGAAGTTCAAGAACGTTTAGCAATATTTGCCTCCCTGTTTCGTGGTTACTTACCTCCAGGAGTGAGTAATGTTTATCCAGTAAATGCTTTACCTGCTTTACGAGGACAACTAAAAGGGGATAGTTCCAGAGTTGAGAGTTCCGGGTTAACTGCTTTTCTTGAAGCTTTAACCACCATAGTCTCTCAAGGGAAGGGGAAACAGGAAGAACGAGTAACCAAAATTATTTCCCGTCTTCAGGAGGTGGGGTTCAGGAAGGTGAGGGAACTAGAGGTATTACGAGATAAAGAGTTGGAACTAAAACAGTTACTTAAACGAGGGTTTCGTCAAAGTGTAGCCAACTTTCGTAACTGGTTGTCCTTACCCCACCTCTTCTGTAACTATGGGGAAGGGTTAACTCTCGCTTTACAACAGAATAAGTTCCAAGAGTGGTATCAGGAAGAGTTGGGACGGGAAGTTTTAAAATATAAGCAAGAGTGTGAAGAGTGGGTAGGGAAGAGTTACTCTGGGGAGTTAGGAGTGGAAAACCTTGGTTTAAAAATGCAGGGAAGCAACTATCGAGACATAGCAACAGAATACTTGACTCGTTTTCATACTACCACTCTTTCTGCTTTGAGTGAGTATGAAGTAACTGCTCTTAGTGATTCTGAACCAGACTCAACCTATCAACTCCAACTCTTGAAGGGTTTGTTGGAAAAAGTGTTATTACAAGGAGCTTCAAACTAGAGCTAAAATACTCTACACACAAGGGCGCATGTTTTACCATGATTACACTATAACTCCAAAATTTCCCCCTGTCAACCCCTTTTTAGAAAATTAGTTTCACCCAGAGACACAGAGTGCGATTACCCTTATTATAGTATTATTTATCCCCATGGTGGCAAAAAAGCTACTTTCCTGGTTACCCAACTTGAATCCTCAAATCTGGATTTTAACAGTAAGTCGATTAATTGCCAATATAGGGTGGGGCTGCACTATCTTTTACACCCCCATTTTCCTCCAACTAAACCTACCCAACGCCCTGGTAGGTATCATCCTCAGTAGTGCATCAATATCAGGAGTGTTCGGACGTTTCCAAGGAGGTTCCCTCACGGACCAGTGGGGAAGGAAACCAACTATCTTACTTGCAGCAGCAGTGTCCATTTTGGCTAACCTTATCTTCCCTCTCACTACCAATTTCCCCTTCTTCCTAGTGGCAAACCTCCTGAAAGGACTGGGAATGGGTATATATTGGCCCCCCATAGACGCAATAATTGCCGACCTCACCACCGCAAAACAGCGTAACGAAGCTTTTGCCCTCACCAGACTAGCAGATAACCTGGGTATAGGAGTAGGAACTATCTTAGGAGGAGTGTGGATTGAAAAATGGAACGACTATCGTCCCCTATTTATATTTGAATCTTTAACTTGGGGAATCTTTTTCCTCCTAATTTACCTAACTATCCAAGAAACTCAGGTACCCCAAAAGGAAACCAACCCTTCCGGATATAAAGTTTGGGCAGTTGCCCTGAAAAACCGCCCTCTAATAATTTACATCCTTGCTAACACTCTCCTTACCACCTATATTGCCCTCCAACATAGTGCTATCCCCCTATACTTCAAAAATTTCCTCCCCTTTTCCGAACAAACTATGGGCAGTTTATTCAGCTTCAACGTCTTCTTAGGTGCCATTTTACAACTCCCCATAGCTCGTTGGCTAAATTTTTTCTCCCCCAAAACTGCCTTAAAGCTCTCCTTCCTCTTCTGGGGTTTAGGCTTTGTGTCACTCTTCCGAGCTGGAACATCTCCAACCCACAATTTAACCTGGGCAGTCCTTGCCTTAGCAATAATGGCCATAGCTGTAGTAATATATATTCCAGCAGCTTCTACCCTGATTGTAAACTTATCCCCCCCAAACCTGAGAGGAGTGTACTTCTCCATTAACTCCCAATGTTGGGCTATGGGTTATTTTATTGCTCCTCTCTTAGGAGGTTGGGCTTTAGATCACCCCTTCTGGTTAGCTAGTGTTGCTAGTGTGGGTTTGGGGATTTTGATTTTGGGGTAAAGTTTCGCGCAAAGTAGCCGCTCGAAAGACTCGCCGAGGCGCAAAGTCACAAAGGGGAAAGGCGACTCCCCCCTTCTTCAATAATTATTTCCCACTCATGGTACTTGCTTACCGAAAGGTGGTGGGTTTTCTTTGAGAAACTGTTCATGAGAATCTATGACTTCTTGTGGAATAGGTCGTTTTTCCAACTCCAGCAGCACCTCCTCATCAAAATCTTGTTCCAGATACTCCATCAACTGCTGACGGGTCATTGCTTGGAAGTTAGGTTTGGTTTTTGACATTTGTTTAGTCCTAAATTATTTTACTGCTTCCGTCTGACATGACGTACCAACCTCTACGATCTTCTGAATTGTTTGGGTTAATAGCCTGAATGTAGATGCGCTTATTCATCTTGACATAATTAACAAGGGTAATTCGCAGATGTAAACGTATCGTTATCCAGTGACTTGCGAGGTAAAGACTTTCCAGTTGTCTTCGAGGTAATTTTGATAAGTCCACAATTAGCTACTGACTATGAGGGGTTATCCTTATTATAGATGAGAGCGATCGCCCCGGTTTACCAGTTCTACTATCTTTTCATCCGTCTTCATCTGTGTTTATTCTACTTCAACGTTCATCTGCAGTTACTTCTCCCGGCGTTGGTGAATTAGAAGATGGGTCTAGAATAGATAAATTCAAGATAAAGACAAGCCAATGCTCGAATGCCCAAGATGCCAGTCCACTCATATTCATAAAAACGGACACCGAGAAAACAAGCTCTGGATTTGGACTGCAGTGGATCACTTCAAACCCGGACTTTTAGGCTGGGTGGTAGGCGACCCGGCTTTGCCGGATCCCTTCGGGCGCGCAGATGCCTTGCACCTTCGAGCCGTTATGGAGACTGGTCAGTGTCTGGGAGTGCTTCTTTTACGTCACCGATGGATACAAGGTTTATTCTCAATACATCCCAGATGGGGATCAGATTGTCAGCAAGACTTACATGACGAGAGTGGAAGGTGAGAATACGCGCCTCAGACATTATCTGGCAAGATTGCACCGCAAGACATTGTGCTATTCCAATCGATTCGTTTGCTAATTCACTACCTCAAGTTTTGGGATGTACCTGTTCCCCCTCGAATCATCTTTTAATTCACCAACGTCCACCAACGCCAAAATTATTTCTTAACCATGTTTTTCTTGTAATATATGATAGACATCCCGAAGAGGAACCTTATGGTGAGCCAAAGCCACCAGAGCGTGATAGAATAAATCAACCACTTCAGCAGCGATCGCCGGAACCAAACCGCGATCGTTGTAGCGAATAGCCTCAATTTACTCAAATTTTCAACAACTTCCTCAATCTCATCTCGATTACCTCAAGTAGTCAAACGAAGAAATCCTTCTCCTTGAGAGCCAAAGAAATTACCCAGTATACCTACAACACCAATGGTAGATAATAAATATTTAAATAACTGTTGCGATCGCCATTCTTGCGGTGCTTTTAACCAAATATAAGGATTGTCTTAGGTTGGTCAGCTACCTGAAGCTGGAGGCATGAGAGCAACCGTGCTTCAGCCGGGGGTGCTGACCAACATTCTCAATTCAGTTGTCTAGGTTTCGATAATTGCATCATGATCCCTAATTATACTTTTGTCAACCCTTTCTTCAAAAAAAATTATTTCTTAGCCCCGTCGTTCTTGTAAAACACGATAGACATCCCGAAGTGGAACCTTATGGTGAGCCAAAGCCACCAGAGCATGATAGAATAAATCAGCCACTTCACCAGCGATCGCCTCTGGGTCCTCATCCTTACAAGCCATAACTACTTCCGCCCCTTCTTCCCCGATCTTCTTAAGAATTTTATTATTCCCCCCAGCCAACAACTTCCTAGTATAAGAGCTTTCCACTGGGTTATCTCGGCGATGGCAGATTACCTCAAATACCTGAGATAAAGTATCCCCTGGTGTGGATACTTTTTTCTCCTTAACTTGATGAAAACAACTTCGTTCCCCCTTATGACAGGCAATATCCCCCACCTGTTCCACCCCAAAGAGGAGAGTATCACTATCGCAGTCATAGCGAACCCATCGCACCTTTTGAATATGACCAGAAGTAGCTCCCTTATGCCATAATTCCTTCCTCTTGCGACTCCAGTACCAAGTTTCCCCTGTAGCGAGAGTTTTTTCCAGAGACTCAGCATTCATCCAAGCCATCATTAAGACGGTACCATCAAGATAATCCTGGGCGATGGCCGGAACTAAACCGCGATCGTTGTAACGGATAGCCTCAATAGGGATAGACAGGTGATGGGCTGTGGATTGCTCAGAAGACATTTTTTCTTTTCCTTAGGCTTTGAGGTAAATAAATGGTGCTTTTATTATCTCAACAACTTGTAACGGATAACCTCCAAGTTAAGCCTTATTCTGAGAAAGACGCCGAATAATTGCCACCAAGGAGAGACTATGGCATTAAAAACAACCAAATCGGAAGAAATCTTCGCCGCCGCCCAGAAACTGATGCCCGGAGGAGTGAGTTCCCCCGTCCGAGCTTTCAAGTCCGTCGGCGGACAGCCTATTGTTTTCGATAAAGTAGAAGGAGCCTATATTTGGGACGTAGACGGCAATAAATATATTGACTACGTGGGCACCTGGGGACCAGCCATTTGCGGACATGCCCACCCAAAAGTAATCGCCGCCCTTCAGGAGGTCTTAGTCAAAGGAACCAGTTTTGGTGCTCCCTCCCTCCAGGAAAATATCCTGGCAGAAATGGTAATCGAGGCAGTTCCCAGTATAGAAATGGTCAGGTTTGTCAATTCTGGTACGGAAGCGTGCATGTCCATCTTACGCCTCATGCGTGCTTTCACCAAACGAGATAAGGTAATCAAATTTGAAGGCTGCTATCATGGACACGGCGATATGTTTTTAGTTAAGGCGGGTTCAGGAGTAGCTACTCTGGGGCTTCCTGACTCCCCTGGGGTACCCAAGTCCACCACCAGCAATACCCTAACAGCTCCCTACAACGACTTAGAAGCAGTCAAAGCCTTATTCGAGGAAAATCCCGACCAAATTGCTGGGGTAATTCTGGAACCAGTAGTAGGAAATTCCGGCTTTATACCCCCCGATACAGGTTTCTTAGAAGGCTTGCGCATCTTAACCCAAGAAAACGATGCTTTGCTAGTATTTGACGAAGTAATGACCGGGTTCCGCATTGCCTACGGTGGTGCTCAAGCCAAGTTTGGGGTCACCCCAGACCTAACCACCTTGGGGAAAGTAATTGGTGGCGGCTTACCTGTAGGGGCTTACGGTGGGCGGAAAGACATCATGGCTCTCGTCGCCCCAGCAGGCCCCATGTATCAAGCGGGAACCCTCTCCGGGAACCCCCTAGCCATGACTGCTGGGATTAAAACCTTAGAGTTATTGCAAAAGCCGGGAACTTACGAAAAACTGGCTGGTATTACCCAGAAACTGATTAATGGGTTGTTGGCGATCGCCAAAGAAGGGGGTCATAAGGTATACGGCGGCAATATTAGCGCCATGTTCGGCATGTTCTTTATGGGGGAACAGGTTCGCAATTACGATGATGCCAAAAAATCAGACAAGGCAAAATTTGCCCGCTTCCACCGTGGTATGTTAGAGCAGGGTATTTATCTAGCTCCCTCTCAGTTTGAAGCAGGATTTACTTCTTTAGCTCATACAGAAGAAGACATTGAGGGGACTTTAGCAGCAGCCAAAGAAGTGCTGTCTAGCCTGTAATTTTAATCATTGGTGGGCAGTGCCCACCTAAAAGAGGACTAAATTTGTGGGTAGTGGTATACAATTCGTGATTTTGGCACCTTCAACCCTGATTGTGCCTTCCGCGAAATCACCACATCTACAGAACTACCAATCTCTTACCATCAAAAACCAATGCTCGTCAAGTTGGTCCGCATCTAGTTCCCCGTCCTTTACTTCCTGGAGAGAAAGTATATATTCCACAGATTCTTCTGTCTCTGCATACCATATAAACGAATAAAAAGTGTTAGGTAAATCAAACCAAATCACAAGTGGTTCTGAAGAAGTAATTCCCCAATTTAACTCAGTTGAACTGGTCTCTAATAGGCTGAGCCAAGTCATCAACAGCTTGCGCTATGGCTGCGCCAACATATAATTCCTGTTCACTAAAGCCCACTACTCTGCCGATGTAGCCGTAGTGCATGGACCGTCATCATCTGTGGCTTCATGGTCTATGGGACCAATTTGCTGGTCTTTGGGTATGGGAAATGGATTCTTTTCAGTAGAAGGCTGTGCTTGGATCTGGAAGGAGTGTTCAAATGTGACAGGACCATAAGGTTTGGCCGGATCTTCTTCTTCAACGGTAATTTCGATTTTGCGGTTATAGATCTGACCGGGAACAAAACCCCCTCATGACCTTTGATAGAGGCACTTATTCCTGGTCTTTTCAGTTCCTCGGACCCCATTTTCAGGCGAAACTCTTAGTGTAAGCCTTATATCGGGACCAATATAGCCCTGCATCTTTGTATCAACCCAACGAATGGTTAGGATCGGATTATTCTGCATAACTGGTCTGGATAAAGTCATAATGTTCTCCTGGAAAGTAATAAGGAGATAGGGAGATAGGGGGAGTTGGTTATATTGTAACCTTCGAGGAACCCCATCACCCCACAGCAACTAATCGAAATAAAACAGAGTTACCAACTTGTGTTGTTCCTCTGCTTCCCTACAGGTTTGCAGGAGAGTGTGACTGTCGTGAAAAGCAAAGCAAATGAGCTGCTGACAGCGGGAAACAATCTCTCGGTTGCACAAAGCACTAGCTTCTGCTAAAGATAAATTGTCGTTTTCCGGACTTTCCACCAGGTGAATCACCTGTTCTAGCTGATTGCGGGACTCCCGTGGCTGACGAGACAGACTTTGGGGTAAAATAACGGTCACAAGACTGGAATCAGCCCTCATAGCCCCTTTGATGGCGGCTGAATTCGTCCCCGTGGCACCAGAAGTTATCAGACGATGGCCAACTAAGACAAGAGCGTAACTCATCATCTCGATCAAGTGCTGATGAGTAATGGGGACGTGACGGGAACCTAATAAAGCAATCTTTTTAGAACTGGTTTGCTGGATTGCCGCTAGTTCTTGTGCTAAGGTATCCAGTTTGGGAATCTCTAGGGATTGACTCAAAGACTCTGACTAAATGGAATGACCAGGCTATTCTAGCAAATATGGAAAAAATTTTTTTCTCCCCCCTTGCATTATTTCTCCTATTTGTGTTATATTGATTTTATCCAAGGACGCATAGCTCAGTTGGTTAGAGTACCACGTTGACATCGTGGGGGTCACTGGTTCGACTCCAGTTGCGTCCATAACGCGGGTGTTGGATCAATCTAATTATGCATAACTAACTTATTTATCAATTTTTGGGCTAGGAACGGGAAGAGTATCATCCTTTTTGCCTAAGTCCATTAATTGTTCTTCCTGTTTTTCTTGTTCTTGTCCTATCTGAATCAAGACTTGTAAATCTTGCTCGATAATTTTTTCCACTCGACCAGCAAAAGTTCTAAAGGCCAATTGATGCTTAGGAAATTTCAGATATGGGCCGCTCAACTGTAGGAAATACCAGGCTTCCATCTTCATTAGCTCTGCGGAATTGCGATATTGACGATAGAGTTCGCCATAATGAAAAAACTCTTCCAGAGCAGCGCAAATAGCCACAATTTGACTCAAACCAAAAGTGAGCCAACCGAAGATGGCTGCCATGTGATTGCCGTTAATATTGAGACTGATTAAGGCGGGAACGATTACCCCGCCGACAATAGTAATGATCCGGGTTATATTGTATCGCCAACGATAACCCTGCCAGAGCCGTTCTAACTCAATTACTTCCCTCAGCCAGCGGCCTTTTATAAACTGCTTTTGCAAGGGTTGCAAGTCTAATTGGTCAATGATAGTAATGGCATTCTGCTGGAAATCAAAATCTTGATCCCTTTTGATGGCTACAGTATTGTTTCTGGTATTTTTATTGAAGTCATTCACAATCCTCAAAAGTTCTATATGTAGTGGGCATTGCCCATCATTCGCCTATATACTATTGGCGAGTTCTTACTTAGAAGGTTAAGTATTGCATCGGCGGGGTTTATCCTCCTTCACGAACTAAAACAGCTACCTCCTTTTTCAATTGATCTCCCACTGCATCCTCAGCCACATCCAAATCATAATCCATTTGCAATCCCAGCCAAAATCGTGGCGACACATTAAAATAACGAGCTAAACGAAGGGCTGTATCTGCGGTAATCTGTCGTTTACCATGAATTATTTCCTTAATCTGTCGTGCTGGCACTCGTAAAGCCAAAGCAATGTCATTTTCACTGAGATCCATTGGCTTTAGAAATTCTTCTGAGAGTATCTCACCCGGATGAACTGGCATTAGCTTATCTTCCTTCATTTTGCCACCTCCCTCAATGATAATCAACTATCTCCACGTCTAAGGCATCACCGTCTTGCCATTCAAAGCAAATCCGCCATTGATCGTTCACTCGAATGCTATATTGACCTTCTCTGTTGCCAACCAGACGCTCCAAACGATTAGCGGGTGGGACACGAAGGTCTTGAAGAGTTTCTGCACGATTAATCAGCCGCAATTTTCTTAATGCCACTTGTTGAATGTCTGATGGCAATTTACGTGAACGCTGGCGCTCAAAAACTTTTTGAGTTTCTTTATCTTTAAAGTTTCGGATCACCCCTTGATAGTTTAGATCTAGTAACTTCTTTTGGACTATTGTAGCAAATATTTTCAGATTTCATATAATGATTTGTTTAAACCACAGAGGCGCAGAGGGCGCAGAGGAAGTCGAGAGAAATTGCTCTATCTAGATCCGTCGGCGCTCATCTCTGTTTTTGGTGCGGTTAACCTCTATTACAATGATTTGGTCCCTTGGCGAGTTCTTACTTGGGTTGTACCGAGTAAGCGCCTGTTTCCAAATTCACAGTAAAAGTATACCAACCATTCACTTCCGGTGTGAACTTCAATGTGGGAGGATCGCCGTGAGTAGTTAACTGTCCGTACAGTTTTAAGTCTTCTATCCTCGAATTTACAACATCTGGGTTCCGTCCTGCGAAATCTGTGCCGTAACCATCTAATTCGTAATCAGCAAATACCCACAACCAATCCCAATTATTGGCTGTATATTTGTATTCGTAAGTGTTATTAGCTTGCAATTCTACATCTTTGGTGAAGATACTATTCCCCACTCTTTCCATATTATTAGCAGCACTAGTTGGATCCCAAGCTTGGAGTGGAGCATCAAAATTGCCAACTAATTGCAGGGTATCAATGGTGGTTAAAGGCTTTAATACAACCTTGTTATCGCTCACACACTCAATGGCAAACTCATCTTTATTCCCATCATAGGTAAATTGGTAATCCCCACTGGTTTCTATTTGAAAGAAAACATTGGATTCATTAGGCTTGCCGTGCCAACCTAAACCCATCAATTTGTTGGATTTATCTGACTCTAGCCAAGCGCCCAGAGCCATTGTATCCAAAAACAGCTCGTGACTAATAGCAAAATTAGCGCTATAAATTCCTGGCTGTAATTCTAGAGTTCTTTGCCAAATATTGCCCTCACTATTGGCCATATTACGCTTTGGGTTAGTAGGGTCGAATTTGTCGTCGTCTGTATGAAAAGTTCCGAGCAGTTGGAAAGATGTTATCTCATTTAAAATTGTAACTGATTCCACCCCTTCAGGAGACTTGACTTCAAATTTATATTTCTTGGGATTCATCCGAATAGTATAATCAGCATTAGCAAATACTTGAATAGTAATGCCCGAATGCTTGCTTTGTCCCCCACTACTGCCAAAACCTGTACCTCCAACAAGAGTACCTTTGCCGTCATTATAAGCAGCAAAACCCCAGTCCTCGTTGTGGTTAGCAGAGAAGAGAAACTGATATACTCCATCGGCGCGAAAATCGATACCTCCGTCTGTTTTCAGCGGTAAAGTCTTCTCCCACCAATCCCCATTTTTTGTCATTTCATGATTGGGACGAGTTTCGTCAAATTTCTGGAACATATCTTCCTCGTCCCAGATAAAGCCATTTAGTTGTACCGATTCGATTTCAGTGAGATAAGTTGGTTGGGGCGAAATATTAAATCTAAATTCTGTGGGATTGAAAGATATGGTATAAACACCGTCTTCTTCAATTTTAATTATAATATTCTGTGCTTTATTCGCGCGCTCGCCCGTTACTAATTTTGGTTTTCCTTTCTTATTCGTCTTGTAGTGATTAGCTTTAAAAGACTCAAATAAGCTATGATTAGTAGTAAAACGAAAGGCGTAGATACCGTCCCTGTGACGACCACCATTAGCTCTTAATTCTACTTCTTTAGAGTATTGTGCACCATCTTTAGTCATGTCATTTTCCGGCAAAAACGGATTCCAACGACCCCGGTTATTGTTGACGGTTCCTAATAACTGGGCACTAGCAGTAAATTCAGAAATTTCTGGATTGGGAAGTACTGGGATTGCGGCTCCGTAAGTTTTGTTGGTCATCTTTCTATTTTCTAACAGCTGATAAATTATTCATTTTAACCATACCAGAGGTCCTAACAGCCGATAAATTATTTGTTTGAACCGCAGAGACGCAGAGGGCGCAGACTTCCTCTGCGCTTATCTCTGTTTTTGGTGCGGTTAACCTCTATTCTACAATGATTTGGTCATCTAATTGACTTTGCTGGAGGGCTTTTTTAACCTTTGCGTTAGCACCAACAGCTTTGACAGCTTTGAGGGTTTTGTTACCCTCACGTTGCTTGCCTTGAATAAAGAAGGCCAAATAACGTAAAGCCTGGGAGGAAATTGATTCCAAGTCATTCATCACAAACACCAGGTTTGTTGCTTGCTGAATTTCCATGCGGTCAAATTCATCATCCAGTTCATTTAAGGCACCTTGACCTTCTAGCTTGCCACTGAAATCAATCTTAACAGTGCCATTAACAGCTTCCAGCAAAGCAACTTCAAAATCAATGGCAGTGGGATAAATCCGTACTTTCACCTTCGTACCAGCAGGATAGTTATCTGGTAGTTTGACAGTGAGAGCTTTGGCATCAAAATCCTTATAGTCATGACCATCAATCCAAACTTGCTTAATGCGAATGCTGTCTGGTGGCAGAATATCCGGTGCTACCCGCAGAATATTACCAGGGAAGCCATCGGGTTGGGGCTTGAAGTAGAAGTCCATGGGCTCCTTAATAACCAGCAAGTTAGTATAAATTGCTGCTAAGTAGCACAGCTCAAAGGAGTGGTAGCCCGCCATGGAGTGACTGCCTTTATCCCGTTCCGTACCTAGAGCGTAGGGCAGTCCATTAGCCAAAACATTGAAGTAGACGCCACCAGCGTAGTGGTCGAGGAAATAGGCATTGTAGAAGGAAGTACCTTCCCGAGCATAGCGGAGAAACTCATCCTCAAGTTTACCCTCATAGACTCCAGCCATGATGTAGTAAGCGAGAATGCCTTGCTCTTGTTGCCACCAAGCTTTGCGATCGTGCCAAGCATATTTGTGGAATTTACCGAACTTCTTCACCCGTTCCACTACATCATACCAACCGCCTCGCTGGCGATCGCATCCTGCATCGGCAATAACAGTACCAATTTTTTCTGCCAGTTCCTTGTATTCCTGCTTGTTTTTCAGTCCAAACATGCGGGTCAAGTTCCAGGCGATTTTCAGGTTGTGTCCTACCACTGCCCGATTTTGCTGCCAACCCCAAGTTTGGTCTTTGGACCAGTCATCGAAAAACTTCTCTTGGACAAAGGGACTTTCATCGTAGTCGGGAAAATGTTTGACGATGGTATCGAAAGTATATTCGAGGAAATTGGCGTATTCTTCCTTCCCAGTGGCCAACCAGAGATTGATTAAATAGGCAGGAGCGTGGTCTCCCACGGAGTTCCAATTCTTCTTCGCCTTATTATCTCCCAAGGACTCGCTGTGGGGGCTGAAGGTAATGGGGTCGATATGGGAATAGTAGCCCCCCTTGTCCGTATCGTCGTGGAAGTAGCGGTGGAACAGTTCTACCGTTGTTTTGGCATCCTCCAAAATCCGGGGATCTCCCGTAATGCGGTAAGTTTGTACCGGACCTGCCAGAGCGTAAATCTGCTCGTAGCAAGGGATAGCATTATAGTCATCCCCAAATTCCGAGGCTAAGATTTTCTCCTCCACATCATTCTCGTTAATATCGACGGCGTGATACCAGTAGCTAATACCCTCGCTCTTATCTTTAAAGCGCATGTGCTGCCGCAAGTATTCAGTACCTTTCTCAGCAGCTTCCAGGTAGCTATCTTCTCCCGTGACTAAATAGGCAGAAGCGAAACCATAGACTAGGCGAGAGATGGTATCGGTTTCTTGCCGACCAGTTTTCTGCTTGTTCCCTTCTATAGTTAGGCTGGTGCGGTATTTGCGGTAGTTAATCTTACCACCATGATCCACGCCAAACTCCGCGTTGAGGTAGAAATCAGCTAATTCCTTAATCTGTTGTAACCACCAGTCTTGCTTTTCAAAGGAGTACTTGTCAGGGGTACGTCCGAGGAAAACAATGCTTTTGGCCTCAAAGGGGTTTTCTCCATCTTCGGTTGGGCAGAAAATCCCATAGGCTAACATGAAGCGTCCGGGAACGAGCATCCCCGGCAGGTCTGATACTCCCTGATAGCCTTCTCCTAGGTTGTGTACTAATTCGGCATTAGTGAGCTCCGTTAGATGGATGGTGTATTCCCGAGCGTCTGATGTTTTGACCTTGCAGGTATTTTGGTTTTTGTCATAGCTGGTGACATAACCTGCAATGAGGTCTGAGAAAGAAAAATTAAGAGCGTTTGCCATGTTAGATTGTCTCCAAAAAAAGGATGGTTGTATTGGTGTTAGAAGCCTCAAGCCTATTCAGACCTGACTCCCACTATTATAGCTAACCAAAATAAATTATACAATTTATTTTTGGTTAAATTTTTGTTATGCTACTGAAACTTTTACCCAGAGATAACTTTAAGGATTTTTGAGCTTATTACCCAACAACTCTAATGATTGAGGCCCACTACTACAGCAGCCATTAGGCAGTCAGTAGAACTCCGATTGGACCAGGTATGCCGAGTTCCGTGTTGCACTACACAATCACCCTGGTGCAAGTGAATTTCCGTCCCGTCCTCCAACTGCAACCAAACCTCGCCAGAAACAATGACTAGATATTCCATGGTGTCGGAGCTATGCAGTCCTTTATCCTCAAACTGATGAATATCAGCCGGGGAAATGCGAATGATACGGAAGCGCGTCCCTCCCAAACCGGGCAATAAAGATGACATTCCTACGGTTGGGTCAGTTTGCTCTTCTGGGAGCGTGGGAATATCATCAGTAGCCCAAAGATCGGTTACTTCTAAATAAGGAAGAGATTCCACTTTCATAACGCGGGGTGGGGAACAATCACTCACCACTACGGAGGTTCCATCCCGAGTGCGACGAGTTACTATGCGACGCACGTTTTTTTTCATTCTTCGTCTCCTTACTGAAATCTCATATCTGCATCCAGTGCAGCATTATTGGACTGGAATTTAACCTAAAGCTTCAGTGATTTTGGGGTCATTGCCCATCCCTTGCATCCACCCTGGATAGAGAGAAACAGGTGCGGTTATTTCATCAAGACTGGCGATATCTTCTGGAGTGAGATTCACCTCAATAGCCTTCAAATTGTCTTCTAATTGACTCATTTTATTAGCTCCAATGATAATAGAGCTGATGAAAGGCTTAGTGAGAATCCAAGAGAGGGCAATTTGGGGGATGGAAACCTGATATTTAGCAGCCATGGCCTTCAATCGCTCCACCACAGTGTAACCTTGTTCCAGATCGATTGGTGGAAACTGAAACTTTTTTCGCCGTGCATCTTTCGGTGCAGGATTGTCTTTGGTATACTTCCCAGTCAAGAAACCACTTGCTAAAGGACTCCAGGTGAGAATTCCCAATCCTTGGTCTTGGGCAAAAGGTACGATTTCATGTTCTAAATCCCTACCCAACAGGGAATAGTACATTTGGGCGCTAATAAAAGCAGTATACCCTAACTTTTCCTGAATGCCAATGGCTTTAGCCGCTTTCCAAGCAGGCAAATTGCAAAAGCCAACATAGCGCACGTAACCTAACCGCACCACATCTTCCAATGCTCGCAAGGTTTCTTCGTATGGTGTTAAAGGGTCGGCAATATGAATCTGATAAAGGTCGATGTAATCCGTACCTAAACGCTTCAGGCTTCCTTGAACCGAGGCAATAATATGTCGATAGGATAAGCCAGTCTGGATTAGGTTGTCACCACTACGAAAACCGCACTTCGTAGCAATAATAACATCATCTCGCTTTTTTGACAACGCCTTGCCTAAAATAATTTCTGACTGTCCGCCAGTATAAGCATCAGCAGTATCAAATAAGTTCACCCCTGCATCCAAAATCTTGGCTACCATTTCATTAGCTTGATTCTGTCCGATGCGATTGGTGACACCAGGAACCAATTGGCCTTCCCCGAATGTCATGGCTCCAAAAGAGAGTCTCGAAACCACTAAGCCTGAATTTCCTAGTTGGGTATATTTCATAATTTGCCTTTTCTGATTTAACCACTAACCTAACCTGCTTTCTACTCCCCTTATTAAAGCAGTGCCGTTAAAGGGGAGTTGTAGTCAGGTTCAGTAATTGATTACACCTTGAAATGCTTCCTCACGTCTTCACCAAAGCTCTCATAGTCCCTTAAAGGCCAAACTACTTCAAACTCCAGATATTCCCGCATTGGTAAGCGTCCCATAGCTGTCCTGTCTAACTCATCGATGGACTCTACATCAATAATGCCGATAATTCGCTGTTGGGCAGCAACTTTATATAGTTGAGCTTTTACGGTACCTGATTCATCTAGAGCCTGGGCATTATCCATTTCCTGGGCTTCTAAGTCCCAAAGCTCGTCAAAAGTCAACCTTCCTTCAATTTTCCAGCGCATTTGAATGTAAAACAGCATAATTGCAAATCTCCTTATTCAAGTTTTAAACAAAGCGGCGTTGCCACTTTGCCCGTGTACACTTCAGTTCGATATTTAAGCAGTCTCCAGTTTTGACTGGATTAGTTTGACCATGTCATCTTCCGAACCAAAGACTTCTGTGGCAATATCCAATGGAGTTTTGCCATCATGTCCCTTCAGATCCAGCCTCGCCCCAGCTTCAATCAGAATGCGAGCGCAATCGGCATATCCATGCCAAAGGGAGTCGTGGAGGGGAGTATAGCCGTTAGTTGCTCCTTGGAAGTTGAGATCGATACCGGGCTGTTCCACCAGCATCTGGGTAATATCAGCATGGCCGTTGTAAACAGATTTGTGCAAAGGAACAGCCACGAAAGTTGGTTCTACAGCATTGACATCTGCACCAGCTTTCAGCAGCTCGGTGACGATTTCTGTATGGCCATCTCGGCAAGCCACCAATAAAGGTGTGTGGTCGTCGTTAAAGCTGTTCACCATGGGATACCGCTCATCCACATTGACACCGGATTGAATCAGTTGTTGGACTGTTGCGATGTCATTGTCATTGACGGCTGCCATGAGCTTTTGGCTCTCAATTTTTTGTTGATCTGACTCCTGACGACTATGAAGCATTTTTTCTGCTTCCAGCAACTTTTCCTTGCCGATGGTATTGACATTTAATTCGTATTCAAAATGCTCCATCAAGGAGAAGCCATAATGAGTACTCAGATTCAAGCCGGCACCATGATCCAGCAAATACTGAACGATATCGGGATACTTAAACCACAAAGCATCCATGAGAGCCGTATGTCCCGTAGTAGGGGCTACCCAGTCAACATAGGCTCCTGCTTCCACCAGTAGTTTGACTACTTCTAAGCTGCCTCCTTGGCATGCTTTGTGCAAGGCTGAAGCACCTGCACCACTATCTACAACGAATAAGTCAGCACCAGCGTCTAACAAGGTTTTGACCATTTCTGCATTGGCTTGACCAGCAGCAATCATCAGAACAGTTAGACCGCTCTCAGTATCTCTTGCATTGGGCTCAGCACCTCTATCAAGAAGACCTTTAACAGCAGTCAGATCGTTATCTTGAACAGCTTTTATCAGTTGTGAATCCATGTTTTTAACTTGCGATCGCTCTTGAGCTTCTTCAACGTTTTCATTGTTTCCATCGAAGAAACCCTTACTAGGAAAAATTTGGTCTTGCCTAATTTCCTTTCAAAGCCACAATTATTGGGGAAGGATCGGTGTAGGACTTCCACCTGACAATTTTACCGTTCCGAATTGTCAGCCACTGGATGAATTCTATTTCAAATTCAAGACCTGTCTCTTTAACTCGAGAACGTTCATGAATGACTCCGGCAGCTTCCTCTCCTTCAACAATCATTTTTACCAGCTCTTCTAATTGTACTTCAACTAGACCAGTAAAAACTTGGAATGATTTTCTTACTGCTTCAACACCATGATAAGTGCCAATCCAGGGCATGATGTCATTAACACCAGGAACTATGGTGTAATTAATCCATTCTACATTCTCATCAACACAACTGAATGCAGTTGCAGGATCGCCTCCTGTTAGAGCAGTAAACCATTTGTGCGCTACTTCATACGTTTGTTTTTCGCTCATAGTTCAATCCTAATTTTTTGGTCAATTTTTGATTATCTAATTTAATTTTAGACTACAAACACATTTTTGCCCATATGTTAGTACAAAATTCTTAGCGACTTTCTGGTCCAATAATCCAGGTTTCATCCGTAACCATAGTGTGGATGTATTTAGATTCAAAGAGTTTTTCATAATCTCCTTGTACTCCATCTTTATATTCGGGGGAATTACAAGCTTGTTCCAGAGATTCAACATCGTCAAACCAAAGCTGAGAAACGCAATCGAGCACTGATTCTCCCACGGTATAGAAACCATCTATAACGTGACATTGAAGATAACGACGCAGACCAGGAATCTTGAGTACCTTAGCACTATGACTATCTAACATCTCCTGGCGGAACTCGGCTAATGGCAGGCCACCCTTTCTTTTGACCATAATTAACAGTTTTACTCTGTTGGAGTCTTTTCTGAGGGGTTCTCCTTCCAGCAACACATGAGCATTGGTATCTAATACAATAGTGCGCCAGTATGCTGCCCAGTTCGGTTCATCGCGTTTAGCTCCTTTTACAAATTCTTCACTTTGAAGAGAGGCAATTTTATCTTTTTCCTTCATCCAGATTTCAGCAACACCGCTAAAAAGAGGGTCTTCCTGTTCCTCGCCCAAAGGAATTCTCGAATCAATCATATAACGCCTAATTTGGGGAATTTTGCTGGCGTATTTAATAGCATGAACGTTTTTCCAATAGTCCAGGAAATCTTGTTCGCTCATTCCTGGTTTAGGACTGGCAAATATCAATTGATGGATCATGAACAAGCTCCTATCTATAGCAACTTTCAATTGGGCGCACAACTGTGGGGCCCTACGGAGTATATTTAACCTTTCTGCCTACTGTCCGCACCTAATCCCAATCATTTCAGGATTAACATTAGCTTCCAAAACTACATCAATGAGAAATGGTCCGTTGTGAGCTAATGCTTTAGCGATCGCCTCCCCTATTTCCTCTGGTTTCTCAACCCGGACGCTTTCCACTCCCATAGATTTAGCAATTTCATCAAAGCGAATTGGTGGCTTGGACAAATCGAAACTGAGGGGATAATCCCGAGCAGGTATGCCTCGTTCCTGCCAGTAAGCCTCAATATTGATTTGCAGCAGCTTGTAAGAACTGTTATTACAAATGATAAACTTGGCATCTACGTTGTGACGGGCAGCAGACCAGAGAGCTTGGATTGTATACATACTACCCCCATCTCCCGCAACCCCAATTACTGTCTTATCAGGATTAGCCAATTTAGCGCCAATTGCGCCGGGAAGCCCTACTCCCAGGGAACCCCCCCTGGTCACGAAATAATGACCTGGTTGGCTTGGCTGTAGGTAGCGAGTCAGGTGGGGAGAACTGGTGAGACCTTCATCGAAGATAACAGCATCTTCTGGTAATTGAGCCACAAGTTCCTTAGCAAAGCGAGAGAAATGGAGAGGAACTGCATTTTCCACCTTCAAATCTGCTGCCAATTCACTTTCGTGCTGTGCTTGTTTTGCCTTGCCAATTTCCGCAGTGCGAGCTTTTGCAGCTTCTTTCTGCTGCGGTGTCATCATCCCTTCTAAGATAGTAGCCAATTTCCCCAGAGACAGTTTGGGATCGCTCACCATACCCAGATCCACGGGATGATTTTTGGCTATCTCATAGGCGTCCAAATCAATGTGAATCACCTTAGCACCGGGTTTAAAGATATCCCCCAGTTCCGGGAATACCTCGGGCAACATATAGGTGCCGCAGACTAAGTTGGCATCCCCCTTAGAAGTGATGGGCAAACTGGAATAGCCAAACATATGTCCTGTGGAACCCTGATAAAGGGGATGGTTGTAACTCATGTTCAACTCCCCAGAATCCGCTGACCAAACCTCTGCCCCCAATAGTTCCGCAACCTGAGCCAACTCTTCCTGAGCGCCAGAAAAAGCGATGCCATCTCCGACAAAAATCATGGGCTTTTGGGCAGCTACCAGCATTTGCGCTGCCTCTTGCAGCAATGCTTCATCGGGCACCACTTTAGTGGATGGGAAAGAGGTGGGCCTTACGGATTCAACTACGGGAGCATCCAAAATATCCACGGGCACACAAACATATACTGGTCCCATAGGAGGTGTGGTGGCAATTTTGATGGCTCGACGCACAATCCGCAACAGGGAGGATGGCTCCATGACCAAAGTAGACCACTTGGTGACGGGTTCCGCCATGGCCACCAAATCTCCGGCCATTTGAGCATCCATAGCCTGATATTTAATGCCCGCATCTCCACCAATTACTACTAAGGGGGAATGACCCCGCTTTGCCTGATAAAGGGCGCCAATAGCATTGCCCAAACCTGGGGTACTGTGAATTTGCACTAAGGCTGGCTTTTGAGTTGCCCGAGCGTAACCATCCGCTGTCATCACAGCGATGGATTCTTGCAATGTCAAGATATATTTCAGGTTCGGGTAATCCCAGAGGGCATCCAGAAATCCTTCTTCCGACGTCCCAGGGTTGCCGAACATGTGGTCGATTCCATCTGCCAGGAATTGCTCCAGAATGGCAAAGCGCCCAGTATTCTTACTCATCTTCTTTATAGATAATATTTTTCCCAGAGTTACCAGTTATAGCGAGTTAGTCCCTTTTCCAGAACTTCGATTAATTTTTGGCCACACTCATAAGAAGAGGCGGTGGAACGACTGGTGATAAAGGGATAATCCACCAAAACGGAAGTCACGTGACCCACTCTGCCGATGAATTCTCCATCCGGTCCCACAGCATCCCGGAGAATGTGTTCTAGAGGGTAGAAGGGAGGACCGAAGTTGATAAAACCATCCCCAAATCCTTTGTTGGAACCATCTAGGGCGTGGTTGCCTTCAAATCCAGTGCCATCTAGGTAGTCATAGTCAGTGGGGTGTCCCGTAACATGCTTACCCCAAATAATGCTCTTCTTCTCCCGGAAGTCCCGAGCAAAAGCCAAGCAGGCAACCCCATAGCACTCAGCAGCAATAGGTTTGTCTAGCTTGTAAAAGCCGAGAATCAAATCGTGCAACCGCTGGTTATTTGCCAGATCCACCATGGCACCACTGCCGCCAACAATGGTAAGGGCATCGTAATTTACCAGTTCTTCTGATACTAGGCGATCCAGTTCTTTGTAATAGGCTTCCATATCCCTCAGATAGGTGTTAGAACTAGGGTAAGCCCGGACGGGAAACCAGTCAGCAAGGCTTTTGGGATTATTTAGTCGCCTCGACTTATCTAACTTGCGGGTCTTTTCATCATATTCCTTTGAGGTAACGGAGCGACCCAAGGGGGGATCGGTGAAACCAGGCTGCATACTAACTGCCAGCGGTGTGGGCTTCTTGCCTGTGGGAGTTACAAAAGTTATTTCATATCCCGCTTCATCACATGCTTCCAGGGGACCAACCAGTTCTTCCCCCCAGTAACCCCACTCAGACACGACAAAAATAATCTTTTTCACTGCACTACCTTTTTTTACGATTTTATTCCTGTACCACTTTTCTATAATATCAATTTTCCCTGAGGCTGTCAACCCCTAAAACAAATATTTTTTAATATTAAGCAAAATTTAAACAAATGTTAAGAAAATTAGATTATCTCCTTAAATATGCTATTACCTAAGTAATATAATTGTCTTATCTAAAATCAAAATTCCGACTAAAATATATAGCAATGGGCGCTGGGATATTTACAGATTAAACAAAGATAACATAAGCTGAAAAATACTTTAAACTCAATAACAGTAAGCATTTTAGTTATAGCGCTACCCAGGGTCTACGTCCGTCGGGAGTTGGGAGTCGGGGAAGAGAAAAGCTTTAGTAGACAAAGGTTTTAGCAACCACCAGGGCGGTTGAGGCAATATGAGACCCCACACCCCACACCAGAGCGAAGCGCTATATTTTGCTAAAATAGCTTAAGTCTTATCTGTGTAAAGGTTTCAGCGATTTATAACTGTATTTCCCAACAGCATTAGTACTGGTAACTGCTCTAATTATTACATTGAGGATGAATTCCGTCGTGGGCACAGATAAAGTCAATTTGGGTGGAGGTTAAATTTCTGACTTGAGCAAAGTCAACACCTTTAATCTTGGCGACTGAATCGGCAATTGGTCGTGCAGCAAGAAATTGCTCTTCTTTGAGGAACGGTCTGAGAAAAAAGGAGACTCCCTGAAAATTAGCCCCGGCGAGATTGGCTCCCGTTAAATCAGCAGCACTGAGATTGGCATTTTCCAAATTTGCATTTGTCAGTATAGCTCCACTCAAATTCGCTCCTTGCAGTTGAGCAGAACTGAGATTGGCCAGTGTAAGATTGGTATTGCTCAAATTAGCTTCCCTTATGTCTGCTCCATACCAAGTAGATCCGGCAAGGTCGGATCCTTCAAATCTGCACTCACTGCTTTCACCTGCCCCAAGTTAGCACCGACTAAATTAGACTGGGACAATTGAACCACCCCTAAATTTGCTCCTGTCAGACTAGCACCTGCTAACATTGCTTGCTGCAACTGGGCGCCAATTAGTCGGGCGCTGCTGAGGTTGCTATTATTTAGTTGAGCGTTGGCTAAATTGGCCCGATCCAGACTAGCACCCATGAGGTTACTACCTTCCAAGGAGACGTAGCTCATTAGAGCACCAGTCAAGTGAGCATTAGTGAGATTTGCACCCCTCAGATTTGCAATCTCATCGTCTAATGTACCAACACGCCCATCTTTCCCGGCACTAGAGAAAATGCTATTCTTCAAATTAGCTCTATCCAGAATCGCCTTGGGCAAATTAATCCCGGACAAGTCAACTCCCTCTAAAACTAAAGCAAATTGTGCTATCTCATTACCGTCCGTTCCTAAGTCCGCACCTTCCAGATTAGCAGAGTGGAGTTTACCGCTGTAGAAGGTCAGGATTTTGGCGATCCCGCAGGGATCCGCTTCGCGGCACGCCTCCTTAGTGAACCGCAGTCGTCTGGCTATTTTTGGTTTTTCTGACAGGTCACCAGACTGCTGCAAAGCCAAATAATCGTTAGATAGAGATTTATTGAGAATGGTTAAGGGTTCCAATGCAGTGGTGCCTTTATTAATCAAAGCCCGATGAATCGTACTCATCAAAGAAGGATTCGTTTCCTGAGAGAGTAAATCCACTAAGGTCGTTACAGCCCCGGGGTCGTCCAGTCGTGCCATGGCCAAAATTGCTGTCTCACGCTCCCCTTCTGTGGAACTTAACTGCTGTACCAGGGTCAAGAATAGTTTATCTTGGCGTTCTTGTAACTGGTGCTGATGTTTGGTTCTTTGAATATAAAGTTGAGTGCCGACAAATGTTGCCATCATCAAACTCATACCAGCAAATACAGCTAGAGGGAGAGCTATGACCTTATTTTGCCGCAGCCATTCCCAAAGATTAACTCCCCTTGTTTGGACCATATTCTTATTTATTCTCGGGTACATTCGCCACAAAGAACTTGTACAAAAGGTAAATTACCATCCCTAGGGCACCGATAGTCAGCAAGGAAGTAACCAAATGCAAAACAGTGTTCAACAAAGAAAGTCCCGCGAGTCCTCCTCCTATGACTACTACTGCTTTTCCTGGGGTGGGAAGAGCATTAAACCATTCTCTAGCAGAGACCAATAATTTTCTGATTCGTTCCGAAAGGGCAATTGGCATTTGGGGAGCTTTTTCTGGTATAGTTTGATTGATTTCTGCTTCCAAATCTTGAAGTCTTTGTTTCCAGTCTTTCTTTCCTTGATTATCCATCGTTACATTCCTCTAACTGTTGTACCGAAACTTCTACTGCGTCTACATCGATGGTTCCTGGACTGGTCTTGGGAGTAAAATGTCCCCCTGAATCAGTCAGCCGTTCACCACAGTTAGGACATTCAAAGTTCGTCCCAGCAAAACCAGTAAATTCGTAGCCGCAGGCTGGACATTGGTCTTGAACTAGTTTTCTTTGCAACCACCAGCGAAAGACAAAAATGGCGATGACCGGGGTCAGCAGCAGCAAAGCCAGCAAAATAAAGAAACCTTTGACCAACCCACCCAGACCTACTGACCCGAGCAATAAACCTATTAGCAAGAGAGTCAGGAAACAACCCAAACCAGAGTTATTATCATTCACAGCCTTATCCTATGGTTAGCCCCAATTTCTTCCATCATAGTCTAGCAAAAAACTCCCCCGATGGTACTCCGTACAAATTACGTGGTATAGCGCTTTGCGCCGGTCTGGGGTAGGGGTGCGCCCGTACAGGGGGGGCGAGTTCGACGATTGTGTTAGCCAATCCCTAAGCTCACAAGCTAGCCAATCTACTTCTGCTCAAGTAAGTGGAGTTATCTTATTCAGCTCATATTTGTGCTTCCCTGCTTGAATTATTAGCCTCCGCTCCTACTGACTATAAGATAGTTTTAACTCGGAAAGATTATTATTCAGTGAACGTCCCCATAATTCGTTGGTTAGAGAGATTTTTTCGGCACTAATGCGTATCCTAACTCGCTTTCGTTCAATAAATATCAAATAGAGGGGAGAAATGGTCACTGTTTCTGCACTAAATCCAGTTCAAATACCTCATCCCGATTATCGGTGACTACAATGTATTTGATAATTTGTAGCATCATTAGTCGGGAGTAAAATTTTATTTTTCCTTGGCGCGAAACAAAAATTATCAATAGAAATTAGATTCTTGCAAGATATCCTGCAAAGTTTCTTCTAGTGAACGGGGTTGCCAACCTAGTTCTCGACGGGCTTTACTAGCATTGACGCGAACACAGCGATCGTAAATATAATGCACCCGCTCCCTGCTAATAGGAGGATTCCAAGAGAAGAGTTTTCCAATTCCCTCCAATATATTTCCTGCAATTCTCACTAAGGGTTGGGGAACTTCCACTGGCTGAGATATATGTATATTTTTACCCAAAATAGCAAACATTTCTCTCGTTGTCAAGTCTCCAGCGGAGATAATGTAATGTTCTCCGGGTTTTCCTTTTGTTGCTGCCAAAATCATGGCTTCCACTAAATCTTCTACGTGAACAATTCCAGTAATGCGATCGCCTCCTACCCAAAACTTCAGTTTATCTTGTCCAAATAGCTGGATAATGGGACCGAAATGAGGGTCGTCGGCTCCGAAAATACCGGAAGGCATTATGCTGACTGCGGGTAAACCTTCTTGAGCAAATTTATCTACTAGTTGTTGTGCTTCATATTTAGTGCGGTCATAAGCTGAGGAGAAGTTTTGTTGCTGACGTTGGAAGGTTTCGTCTATGGTTTTTCCTTTTGTATCTCCATAGACACCAATGGTACTGCAATAGACTAATTTAGATATGTTGGCTGCTTTTGCTACTTCCAAGACGTTACGGGTTCCTTGGACGTTTACCCGTTCCATTTCCCCTTCGTTTACTAATCCTAATTCTACATAAGCAGCGACGTGAAAGACAGTATCTACATTGGCGATCGCCTTCTCTAAAGCTTGTGGATCTGTAATATCTCCGTAAACTAATTCTATATTACAGTTAGTAAGACGAGATAAGTTACTGCTTTTGCGCACCAAACCTTTGACAGTATGACCTTTTTTTTTCAAGGCTTTGACTAAATGAGAACCAGTAAAACCATTGGCTCCTGTAACTAATGTTTTCATGATAATTCTTTTTCGTAAATGCGGTAAGTTTTACTAATTGTACCACCGGAAGCTTCAATTAATTTCCGAGAGGGTAAATTATCTTCCCAAACCCAAGAAAGTTCTGCTGTTTGATAGGGTTTCCCCTTTTTTGTTCCTCCCGCCATTCCTAGATAAATTAAAGCGATAGGTACCATTTTGCGACGGTATTCTGGGAGGGAACAAATAGCTAATACTCGGGAGTGATAGATTTGACGGCGATACCAGAGAAATTTGAGAGTTCCCCATAAATCTAACTTGCCATTGACTTGTTTTAATGGTATATTATAATCGGGCAATGCCATGAAAAAACCGATGGCTTTGTTTTTATCTTCAGCAATAATCAAAATATCCGGATCTATTAGTTGCTGCAAATCTTTGGCTTCGGCGACAAATTCTGCTTCGCTGCGAGGAGTAGAACTCCAATTATTGACAAAAGCGGTAGTAAAGAGATGATAGATAATATCACAATCTTCTTCAAACCCTTTCCCTTTGAGGCGGATGGAACGGAAAGTAATGCCTGATTTAAGGGCAATGTTATATCCTTTCTTAAATTTAGCAGTGAGTTGATGATTGTGGACGGGAAAATCGTAGGCGTAGGCGTCTTTGGCTTTCTCCCAGCCAACCTGTTCTATAAATTGAGGATAATAAGGTGGATTATAGGGCATCATGAAGGCAGGGGGGGTGTGAAAACCATCCACCAGGAAGAGGCAATTATTGTGGGTGGATAAATCAATTGGACCTCTGGCTACCTTCATACCCCGCTCTATCAACCAATCACAAGCAGTATTGAGCAATGCTTGGGCTACTTCAAAGTCTTGGACACATTCAAAATAACCAAACAAACCTACTGACTGATTTTCCTTTTCTATGAGTCGTTTATTCACTGCTGCAACAATTCGTCCCAAGGGTTCTCCTGTACTGCTGACAGCGATAAATGGTTGGGATTCACCGTATTGAGTAAAGGGATTGTCTGGGGCTAATTGCTTTTTAATACTGCTGCGTAGGGGTGGTACCCAGTTGGGGTCTTTTTGATATACTAAGGCTGGTAAGTTGAGAAAAGTTTCCCTCTCTTCAGCACTAATGGTGGGTTTAATTTTAAATTTAGTCATCTTTCCTCGCCAGTACTATACCATTACAATTATAGCACAACGCCGTAATGATATTAACGGCTTCTTTCTTAACCCGCCCGCTCATAAATTGCGGGCTAATAGGTCAAGTCCACCCTTCGAGGGACTGTTATCTTGTTTTATTAGGGATTTAAAAGTTTCTCATCTTTTTTTTGCGAGGTCGAAAATTGTTCTTTTAACTGGTAACTGGTAACTGGTAACTGTTTCAAGCACTAACCATGGTTTTGGGCTGATACAAAGCATCCCTAGTGGCTACCATTGCCGTTACCAGCCGATCCATCTCCCTTTGGGTGTGGAGGGCATTAGTGACGATCCGGAGGCGGGGTTTGGCAATAAACCAGATGGGGGAGATCCAAATACCGTGGTTTTCCAACAGGTGACGGGCAAAGTCTTTGGGATTCATCTCTGTCGGTAACATCACCGGAATCACGTTAGTTTCGCCAATAGGGGCAAATTCGTGTTCGATTAAGAGAGCTCGCAGGTAACGGCTATTTCCCTGAAGTTTTTGGACTAACTGAGGATTGCGCCGCACAATGCGAATGCTTTCCAAGGCAGCTGCGGTGGTGGGCGGGGGTAGAGAAATGGTGCCGATGGAAGTAGGAGAGGTATCTAACAAGTCAATTAACTCGGCAGAATAGCTACTAATTGCAGCCCCGGCGGAAGCGGCAAACTTGGAGAAGGTTGTCATAATTAGGGGGGCGACACCTCGATCCATTACTTCCTGGGGCGTTATGCCGAAGTGTTCGTAGATACCTCTGCCCGTGGCACCAATTGAGCCGCTGGCATGGGCTTCGTCCATGAGAATAACGCTGCCGGGATAATTGGCCAGCACGTCTACCATTTGGGGTAAGGGAGCTATATCTCCATCCATGGAGAAGACGGCATCGGATACCACCATAATCCTGTCGTCAGGGCCAGCATAGCGCCGTAGCTTCCTGGCTAAGTCATCCACATCGCAGTGACGATAGGGTTTGACTCTAACTTCTGGGCTGTGACTGAATACTTTGCCGGAACGGTTCCCCGCATTAGTCACAGCAGAGAGAATACAGCCGTGGTTGAGGATGTCCGTCATAATCAGGGTTTCTCTGGTGTTGCGAAACCCGGGCACTTGGATAGCTAAGTGACAAAAAGCATCCATCAAGCCTTGCATTGCCATCCAAGCATTTAAAAATAAGTGGGTGTGGGGCAAGTGCTTGAAGGCGGAGATTTCTCTTTCTAACTGGCGATGAAGTTCAATGCGCCCGCTTAATGTGGGACAGGAACTATTGGAAGTGCCGTACTGGAGAATGGCATCGATAGCCGCTTGTTTGACTGCTTCTGATTGAATTAAACCGAGAACGTCATTGGTACAGAAGGTGAGAACCCGATGTCTCACCCCGGTTTTTTCTTCTTCGATTTCGACGATATTGCCCTCTTTGCGATGACAGATATACTCGTCTGGATAAAGGCCGCTTTTGTGAAGCAGCCCAACGTATTCTTGAATAACTTCCACAATCTACTCCTCTCACCTGTTTACTGTTGCCGCTGTCGAGCAGCAATTGCTCGAAGATACGCTCCTAGGGCGTTTGATACTATTGAGCGGCTGACTAGATTCTGACACAAATTGTTCATCTTGCCGGGGTGGGCAATAATCGCCGGATAAATTTCCACGGGGAAGGAGGTTTCACGCAGAGGCGCAGAGGCGCAGAGAGGGGGGGAGGAAGAATATTATACTTCTCCGGGTAGTCAGTATCGGTTCTCTCAGCCTACCTAAGGTTTTGTAGGACGTGATTTAGATATGGTTTTATCTAATCTTGTTCGCTTATATAAAACAACCCAAGACGAGAGTATAATAGTGCAAGCAGCGTCCATTTGCGGTATAACAGAGGAGGAATTAAAAGCAATGATAAATAACCAGCCGTAGGGTTGTACATTAGTCCACCTTCGTGGACTTTATATATTGCGGGCTACTTATCAAACCCCTTCAGGGTTTAAAGCGGTATTATTATTTATAATTGTGGGTTGGTGGGCAATGTTTACCCTAATGTTCTGATGCTCTTTTGGTGGCAATTGCCCACCCTACAAATAAATTATAATAATAATCAATCCTCTTCTAAACGACGAATTCGTTCTTCATGATCTGCTTGAATGCGATCGCTAATCTCCGCATTAGTCACCAACCGTTCTGCGATGAGCATTAAACCCTTAATATGTTCTGAGATTCCAGTTATTTGTTCTGACACTCTAGCTAGTTCTGACTGACGACGCAAATCACTCTCTTGCAACTCTCGCTGACAAGCCATGAACCGCTCCATTTCTTTCTCGAACCACTGCTCTCGCTCACTCAACTGTCGCTGAGACTCCAAAATCCCTGCGATAACTGTCTGCATTTCTTCAAAAGTCATTTCCCACTCCCTCCTTATTAGCACTTAGATTTATTATAGCCTATTTTTCCTCTGTGGTTCAAAATCAATCCTCTTCTAAACGACGAATCCGTTCTTCATGATCTGCTTGAATGCGATCCCCAATTTCCGCATTAGTCACCAACCGTTCTGCGATGAGCATTAAACCCTTAATTTGTTCTGAGACTTCAGCCATTCGTTCTGACACTCCAGTTATTTGTTCTGACACTCTAGCTAGTTCTGACTGACGACGCAAATCACTCTCTTGTAACTCTCGCTGACAAGCCATGAACCGCTCCATTTCTTTCTCGAACCACTGCTCTCGCTCACTCAACTGTCGCTGGGACTCCAAAATCCCTGCAATTATTGTCTGCATTTCTTCAAAAGTCATTTCCCACTCCCTCCTTATTAGCACTTAGATTTATTATAACCTATTTTTCCTCTGTGGTTAAATTATAAAAATCATCAATATTAGTCATCAACCGTTCTGAGACTTTTAATAAACTCTGAATACCTTTTGAGACTTCATCTAATTTGGCTTCAAAAAGCAACTCCATCTCTTTCGACTTACGCTGACGAGCCCAGAAGAGTTCATTTTCTTTCTCAAACCATTGTTTGCGTTGCTCGAATTGCTCTTGTTGCTCACTAAATTTGTCTTGTCCCTCACTCAACTGTCCCTGAGACTCCAAAATCCCTGCAATTATTGTCTGCATTTCTTCAAAAGTCATTTTATACTCCCTTATTAGCACTTAGATTTATTATAGCCTATTTTTCCTCTGTGGGCGGCGCGGGCGGGCGGTTTATCGCTCAACAATGCCCACCCTACTGTTAACTGCGCAATTTATCCAAAACACTGCGGTCTTCTAAAGTAGAAGTATCTCCTCCTATTTCTTCTCCAGCAGCTAGATTACGCAATAAGCGTCGCATAATCTTCCCAGAACGAGTTTTGGGCATAGCGTCGGTGAAGCGAATTTCTCCAGGACGGGCGATCGCCCCTATTTCCTGCACCACATGTTGTTTCAGTTCTTGCACCAATGACTCAGAACCAGTATAATTCCCTTCTAAGGTGACAAAGGCAAAGATATCTTCTCCCTTCACTTCATCTGGTCGCCCCACTACCGCAGCTTCTGCTACTGCCGGATGAGATACTAAGGCAGATTCTACCTCCATGGTACCCAGACGATGGCCAGAAACGTTAATCACGTCGTCTACTCGACCCATAACCCAGTAATAACCGTCTTCATCTCGCTTGGCTCCGTCTCCAGCAAAGTAGAAATGTTGGTTGTCTCGGGGAGAAATAGGTTCCCAATAAGTGCGACGGAAGCGGTCAGGATCCTTGTGCACTGTCCGCATCATACTGGGCCAAGGATGCTTTATTATTAAATAACCCCCTTCATTATCTTCCACCGGGTTCCCATCTAAGTCCACCACATCCACTATAATACCAGGAAAAGGACGTGTAGCGGAACCTGGTTTGGTGGGGGTGACACCGGGTAAAGGGCTTATCATGATGCCTCCCGTTTCCGTCTGCCACCAGGTATCGACAATAGGACACCGCCCTCCACCAATAACTTCATGGTACCACATCCAAGCGGACGGGTTAATAGGCTCCCCTACAGTTCCCAAGAGTCGTAGGGAAGATAAATCTCGTGCTTTGGGGAGGTGTTCTCCCATTTTAATAAAAGCCCGAATGGCTGTGGGGGCAGTATAGAAGATATTTACCCCATATTTCTCCACTATATCCCAGAAACAGCCGGGGTTAGAAGGACGAGGTACTCCTTCGTACATTAAACTGGTGGCACCGTTGGAAAGGGGACCATAGACAATATAACTGTGTCCCGTAATCCAACCTACGTCCGCAGTACACCAATAGACGTCAGTCTCCTGAAGGTCGAAGATCCACTTGGTGGTCATGTGGGTGTATAAATTATAGCCTCCCGTAGTGTGAACCACTCCTTTAGGCTTTCCCGTGGTACCGCTAGTATAGAGGATGAAGAGCATATCCTCACTATCCATGGGTTCAGCAGGACAGTGTCCAGACATTTCTGGTTGCACCTCGTGCCACCAATGGTCTCTTCCCGGTTCCATACTCACCTTTTCTTTGGTCCGTTGCACTACCAGCACATTAGTTACACTAGGGACCCCGTTGTCAGCCAGTGCTCTATCTACTTGAGCCTTTAAAGGGACAATTTTATCCTTACGATAGCCGGAGTCAGCAGTGACCACTAATTTAGCTTCGGCGTCTAGGAGTCTGTCTTGCAGGGCTTGGGCACTAAAACCACCAAATACTACCGTATGAGGAGCACCAATCCTTGCACAGGCTAACATGGCGATGGCTGCTTCTGGTATCATGGGCATATAAATACCCACCCGATCCCCTTTACACACTCCCAACTGCTTCATAGCGTTAGCCATTTGACAAACTTCCCGATGGAGTTGAGCGTAGGTAAGGGTGCGACTGTCTCCCGGTTCTCCTTCCCAAATTAAGGCTGCTTTATTCCGTCGCTCGGTGGTAAGATGTCTGTCTAGGCAATTATAGGTAATGTTAATCTTACCGTTGACGAACCATTGGGCAAAGGGAGGTTTCCAGTCTAGTATTTTATCCCATGGTTTGAACCAATGTAGTTCCTGTTGGGCTAATTCTGCCCAAAACTGCTCCGGGTTGGAACTAGCTTTCTGATAGAGTTCCTCATAGTGTTGGCTACTTCCAATGGTAGCTCGTGAGGAAAAGTCTCTGGGGGGGTTAAATAGGCGTTTCTCTTGTAGTACTGATTCTATGGTTGATTGTGACATGGGGGTTTGTTTTGTTGTTGGATAATTATAGTTTCACGCAGAGGGCGCCCAGAGGTTATATTTCCCTTGGCGTCTTGGCGTCTTGGCGCGAGATAAAGGGGAAAAGTAATCCTGAGTTAGCTTTATACTCCTCAAAATTGGGATAACGGGAAAGAGATTTATCTTTTTTGAGCATATTGGGAATAAATATCCCCCCCACAAACCCTGCTAAAATAAGGAAAGGCAACCAGTGTGTGGTTAGGAGCGCAAAGCTGAAATAAATCAATATTTCTCCCAGGTAGTTTGTATTCCTGACTCGGGCAAAAAATCCCTCAGTAATTAATCCTGGTTGATATTTGAGGGTATAATATTTTTGAGCATCGCTGCTATAATGGAAGAAAACACCAAACAGATTCATGACAATGGCAGCAGCAATTAAGGGATAGGGAGGTTCAGTGCCACTGCTAATGAGAATAAAGGGGGCTACCCAGTATAAACCTAAGGTGATGAAAAGAACAATGCCCATGGATAGGGGTATTTTTTCTTCCCACTGCTTGTCTGGATAAATGCGGTCTTTCAATAACCACATGATACCGTAACTACCGTGGAGAGCTAGATAAACCCAAGGAGCGATGGTATAATTTTTATATCCTACCATGAGGGCGAAGACCAAAATAAACGTCAGCCCTTTGTGAAGATTGATTCCGTGTTTAAATTTTATCATCATGATAGAATCTTAACACTAATCGTGCTATGGGAGAAACAAATATGAATGGTCCAACTGGAATTCTGCTCGTATCCTGTCCCGATCGCCAGGGATTAGTTGCCAAAATTGCTAACTTCATCTATGCTAATGGGGGCAATATTATTCACGCCGATCATCATACGGACTTTACCACCGAATTGTTTCTCACCAGGATAGAATGGCAATTGGCTGGGTTTAATCTTCCGAAAGAAGTAATCTCCCCTGCTTTTGAGGCGTTCGCCAAACCCCTGGAGGCAAAATGGCAACTCCATTTTTCTGATTCCACTCCCCGCATTGCTATTTAGGCAACAAAACAAGACCATTGTCTACTAGACTTACTGTGGCGACAACAAGCTGGGGAAATTAGAGCGCAAATCCCCCTAATTATTAGCAATCACAAGGATTTAAAACCCATAGCAGATCAGTTTGCCATTGATTTTCACCACATTCCCATCACCACTGAGAGCAAGAACCAAGGAGAAGAGCAACAGTTAGCCCTCTTAAAGCAATACGAGATCGATTTAGTGGTGTTGGCGAAATATATGCAAATTCTCAGTCCAGAATTTATCGCCCAATTTCCCCAAACTCTCAACATTCATCATTCCTTCCTCCCCGCTTTTGCTGGATCTAAACCCTATCACAGAGCTTACGAACGGGGAGTGAAAATTATTGGGGCAACTGCCCATTACGTCACCCCAGAACTAGACGCAGGACCAATTGTGGCTCAGGAGGTAGTCCAAGTCAGTCATCGGGATACTATTGCCGATTTTATCAGAAAAGAGAAGGATTTAGAAAGATTGGTATTAGCTAGGGCAGTGCGGTTGCATTTGCAAAACCGGGTCTTGGTTTACGATAATCGTACCGTTGTTTTTGCTTAATATAATAAACCACAGAGACGCAGAGAACGCAGAGATAAGATTATGAGAGAGTCTGAAACTGAGTTGGTTTATTTGTTAAAGAACAGAAGTTTGACAACACCACTGACAAAACCGATAAATATAGCTGTTACACTAGCTTTACTGACAAACTCTGATGTTTCTATTCGTTTTTCCCAACCATTGATTTTTTCATCCATTTTTTTGTCTATACCCTTGATTTTTTCTTCCACACCATTGATTTTCTCGTCTATTTTTTTGTCTATACCCTTGATTTTTTCTTCCACACCATTGATTTTTTCATCCATTTTTTTGTCTATACCCTTGATTTTTTCATCCATGAGTTTCATCTCTCCTTTAACCTCCGCAAAACGAGTATCAACTTTCGCAAAACCTACATCAACTTTCTTATCTAAATCTTTAATGTCATTCTTGATCTCCCCAATTTCATTCTTTATATCCCCAATTTCATTAGTTAAATTGACAATTAATTGTTCCAATTTGGCAAAATTTGAGTCAGTCATGGTTTTCTCCTTCTCTTTTGTTTGGGTTAAGTCAGGGTGAGACTGTGGTTTTACTGGCGCCGCCATGTTTTTCCTCTTTTATTATACACTATCATATTATAACACAGATGGTTTATTTGTTAAAGAACAGAAGTTTGACAACACCGCTGACAAAACCGATAAATATAGCTGTCACACTAGCTTTACTGACAAACTCTGATGTTTCTAGTCGTTTTTCCCAACCATTGATTTTTTCATCCATTTTTTTGTCCATAGCCTTGATTTTTTCTTCCACACCATTGATTTTTTCATCCATTTTTTTGTCCATAGCCTTGATTTTTTCTTCCACACCATTTATTTTCTCGTCTATTTTTTTGTCCACACCATTGATTTTTTCATCCATAGCCTTGATTTTTTCTTCCAGGACTTTTATTTCTCCTTTAACCTCCGCAAAACGAGTATCAACCCTGGCAAAACCTACATCAACTTTCTTATCTAAATCCCCAATGTCATTCTTGACATTCCCAACTTCATTGGTTAAGTTGACAATTAATTGTTCCAATCTGGCAAAATTTGAGTCAGTCATGGTTTTCTCCTGTTCAACTTCTGATATAGCCATGTGTTTCCACTATACAATCATATAACTGTCGGGTGTTGTCCGTAAAATGGCAGTGCTGAAGACCAGTGGGGGCGCTTTCCTTGTTGCCAATCCAGATATGCTAATTCTAGGATACTACTTACGGTAGCCCCTAAATTAACTGGAGCATGAATTAATTGGTACGGCATTTCTAAATTAGCTAAAGTTTGCTCCCAAGTAGGGGGTTTCATGGTAATATCTGGTAAATGCTCTTGCAAACCAACGCCGTCAGAAGCTACCCTATAGATAGCCCCAAATAATTGACCCCTTCTGGCTTCCATTTGGACAGCCATCGCCCTTTCTTGTTTCTTTTCAGACCAAGCTATAGCTGCTAGGGTAGAGATAGGAAAGAGAGGAAGATCTAACTGTTGGGCTATAATTCGCGCCGTAACTACACCAATGCGAGTACCAGTAAAGCCCCCCGGACCTTTAGCAACAGCAATAAAGCCCAAATTAGACCAATTTTTTGCTCCCAGAAACTCCACCAAATATTGATGTAAATGGGTGGATAAGTCTCGTCCTAAATCCCACACTTCCGTGGAAGTATCCCCAGCAAAGTTGCTCAGAGCAATACCCAATTGAGGGCTGGTAGTATGGAGAGCAAGACCGTATTTCTTCATGTCGAGAGTCATAGTAGAATGTTTCGCGCAAAGGTATTTAATGGTAGGTAGTAGGTTGGGTAGAGCGTAAGCGTTACCCAACAAAAATCTCCTGGGCTGTTGGGTTTCGTTGTCTTAACCCAATCTACAATTTTGGTAACTGGTTACTGCTCACTGGTAACTGTTTCAGTTCTAGTTGCCGTTGAAATATTTCCTCAATGGGGAGCATTTCACCGTCGGTGGTCATGAATTTGTGGTCCATGGTAGCGCGAATCACTGAACCATCTGCTAAAGTATAGGCAAATACTTCCTGTTCTCCTCGATTATGCCATTGAGCTATGGGCTGAGTATAGACTAACCCATTCTTGTCTACACTATATACGGTACAATCAATTTTTTGCTCCACAATCTTGCCAATGGGAAGGGGACCATATTCTACTGTGAGGATTTCCGTATCGTAGCTTAAGCAATATTCGGCAAACTGAATCATCTGTTGGAATAATTCTTGAGCAATTTCTGGTTTGACACCGTTTTTGGAGGCTCCATCGATAAAAGTCTCTCGCTGCTTTTCCATTTCAGCCACCTTCTTTTTACCCATGGCTCGTCGCAGTAAATCTGCTTGTCCTAAGGAATACCCAGCCAAGTCCTGCGCCATCTTCATGATTTGTTCTTGATAACACAGTATGCCATAGGTTTCGTTGAGGATTGGCTCTAATAATTTATCTTGATACTCAATTTTATGGCGATCGTGTTTCCGTTCAATAAATTTGGGAATCAAACCTGCATCTAAAGGTCCAGGGCGATAGAGAGCTAAAATGGAGGAGATATCTTCAATGCCCGAAGGCTTTAAATCCCGCACAATTTGGCGCATACCTTCAGATTCTAATTGAAAGACACCTTCTAAATCCCCTGCTGCCAAGAGTTTATAGGTTTTCTTCACATCTTCTGGCAATTTCTTCACTTCCCCTTTGGCCATATTTTTCCATGCTTTGATATCCCCTAAGGGGAAATCGTCTACATCTACTGCTTTCCCTTTATGGTGTTGAATTAATTCTGCTGTTTTTTGAATGGTGGTGAGGTTCTTCAAACCCAAGAAATCCATTTTCAGCAGTCCCAGGAATTCCAAGTCTTCCATGAAATACTGGGTAATGACAGCTCCATCATTATTTTTTTGTAGGGGAACGATTTCATCTAAGGGTTCCGAGGAAATGACCACTCCTGCTGCATGAACACCGAAGGTTTTATTGGTTCCTTCAATGCGTCGAGCCATATCTACCCAGGATTGCACTTCGGGGTCATGCTCATATCTTTTTTTAAACTCCGGTGCGGGAGTTTCTTCAGAAATCATCACTTTCAGTTTAGCAGGTTTTCCTCTAGCCACGGGAATCATTTTCGCCATGGTATTTACTTTACTCAGGGGGATATTTAAGACTCTGCCCACATCTCGCAATACTGCTTTGGAAGTCATGCGGTTAAAGGTAATGATTTGGGCGACATTCTCTTCTCCATATTTCTTCGTTACGTATTGGAGCATTTCATCCCTTCTGTCAATGCAGAAATCTGTATCGATATCCGGCATAGATTTCCGTTCTGGATTGAGAAAACGCTCAAATAAAAGACCGTGATGTACTGGATCGATGTTGGTAATTCTAAGAGCATAGGCTACCAGAGAACCGGCTGCGGAACCACGACCTGGTCCCACGGGAATATCCTGCTCCCGAGCGTATTTTATATAGTCCCACACCACCAAGAAGTAGGTGGAAAAACCCATCTGCTGAAGCATTTTCAGTTCATAGGCTAATCTTTCTTTGTAGGTGAGTTCAATTTCATCATTATGACGACATTTAAGCCTATCTATCAATCCTAACCAAGCCCTTTCTTCCAGGTAGGCATCAGGAGTATAACCACTGGGAACGGGATATTGGGGAATGCGAGGTTCCCCCATGATTTTGTAGGGTTGAACTTTATCAGCCACTTCTTGGGTAGTGGCGATCGCCTCAGCAATAACTTCATCTTCTAAGTGGTCCCGGAAGAGTTGTTTCATCTCTTCCTCTGATTTCAAATACTCAGTACCACTGTAGCGCAGACGTTTCTCTTCTGTAATTAATTTGTTGGTTTGAATGCACAATAAAGCGTCATGAGCTTCCACGTCGTTGCAGGAGGTAAAATGGGAGTCGTTGGTAGCGATAATTTTTATTTCTAATTCACGGGCGATATTAACAATTTCTACATTAACAACCCTATCTTCTTTAAAACCATGGTCTTGAATTTCTAAATAAAAATCTTCCCCAAATACTTCTTTATACCAGGAGGCAGTTTCCCGGGCCAGCTCTAAATCTCTCTTCAGAATTGCTTGGGGAATTTCTCCTCCCAAACAAGCACTGGTGACAATTAATCCTTCATGATACTGTTCCAGTAATTCCTTATTAATACAAGGACGGGCAAAAATCCCTTTTCCTTGCATCCCTTGGAGGTGAGAAAGGGTAGTGAGTTTCACCAAATTTCTATATCCTTGGGTATTCTTGGCCAACACAACTTGATGATATTTGCGACAGCGACGGTGTTTGACCTGAATATCCCCGTTAATTACATACATTTCATTGCCAATTATTGGCTTAATATTATTATTTATACATACTTTAGTTAAACTAATTGCCCCGTACATAACACCGTGATCCGTCAGGGCGATGGCGGACATACCTAACTCTACCGCTTTAGCTACCAGTGGGTTTAGTTGAGAAGCCCCATCTAAGAGGCTATAATCACTGTGAACGTGCAAATTAACGAAGGACATAGGGTAAATGATGGGTGTTGGGTGTTTATATGATAGACAAAAATTGAATTTGAGGCAAGAGGGGGTCTTTTACTAAACCGATACCCCCATATTGCCACCGTTGCAGCACCCCTTTCAACTGGTCACCGGACAGGGATTCCACCCCAAAACTGTCTGTGACTCCCCCTCCGTGAGTATTGAGATAGGTCAGAGCTTGATACTGCTCCTGAAAAGTCAATAAATACTCCACCTCAGTTGTTTTCGGACGAGCAACCAAATACTTCCCGTCCAGTTTAGACCGAATTAGATAGTGGACTTGGGCAAACATCTATAATAATCTTGGATTGACTTGCTACTATGATAACAGTATGATAGCCCGTTAGGAAATTTTTCTGTAAAATAATTTCACGAGGTTAGACAACAAAAAAGCAAACGTCATGCATTTTTTAAAGCAAATGATACCACATTGGGTAAAAGTACCTTTAAAGAGATTATATTATCAAGCAACTTTTCATGGCGATAATCTACCAGATTTCATTATCATTGGATCACAGAAATCTGGCACTACAAGCTTATATTACTATTTGATTCAACACTCTCAGCTTTTGCCGTCACGGATTAAAGAAATCCATTTTTTCGATGACTATTTTGAACTAGGAACAGCCTGGTATCGTGCTCAGTTTCGGTCGCCAAATCTTTTTTTGAATCTAAAGCTCTTTGAAGCAACACCTCGTTATCTTTTCCATCCTTTGGCTCCAAAACGTATTGTTACGGTTCTCCCTAATCTAAAGATGATTGTTCTCTTGAGAAATCCAACAGACAGAGCCATATCTCATTATTTCATGTCAAAAAGATACAATAATGAAGAATTATCTCTTAAAGAAGCCCTGCTGGCAGAGGAGAAAAGATTAAAACCAATAATTCAAAAGCAAGACTACAACAACCCCATTTTTAAAATGAACTCCTACAAAAGCCGGGGGCTGTACAAAGAGCAATTGGAAAGATATTTCAAATACTTCCCTAGGCAGCATATTTTTGTTATCAACAGTGAGAAGTTTTTTGCCCAACCGCAAAATACTCTTAGACAGGTGTTTGAATTTGTAGAAGTGAACCAAGAATTTAAGATTCAAGATTTGCAACCCTGTAACAAAGGATACAACAAGAGTAAGGTACACCCAGATATCTATGAGTATCTAAACAGCTATTTTCGGCCCCATAATGAAGCTCTATACGAGCTGATTGGGACGCGCTATGATTGGTGATTTTATAAACCACAGAGACGCAGAGTACGCAGAGAATTTCCTCTCTGCGCCTCTGGGCCTCGGCGTGAAACTTTCTTATTTCAACTCAGCCAATTTAATGCGAGGATCCACTGCTTTCAGCAACAAGTCCGCCAGCAAATTCCCCACAATTAACATAGTAGCACCCATCATCAAACTTCCCATGACTAAATAGATATCTTGCCCTTGCACTGCTTGCAAAATCAAACGCCCTAAACCTGGCCAATTGAAGAAAAACTCCGCAATAAAGGCACCACCCAACAAACTAGCAAATTCAAAACCCAAGAGGGTAATTAAGGGGTTAACAGCATTGCGCAAAGCGTGAACGTAAATAACCCTATCTTCTGGTAATCCTTTTGCCCGGGCAGTTTGAATGTAATCTTGACGCAACACATCTAATAACTGTCCCCTCGTCAACCGTTGCAGCCCAGCAAAACTGGTGATACTTAGAGCTATAGTAGGTAATATCATGTGCCAACCAATATCCAACACTTTCCCTAAGGGGGATAAATAGTTATAATTGATACTAGTCATTCCTCCTATGGGAAACAGAGGGGAAAGATTCTGAGCCACAAATAATAATAATAGGGCTGTGATAAAACTGGGAAATCCCTGTCCGAAATAACTCAGAACCCGCAATAATTTGTCTAGGGTGCTGTTTTGCTTTACCGCACTGATTATCCCTAAAGGAATGGCGATCGCCCATGTTACTATAATGGAAGCAATTGCTAACAACAGGGTAGCTGGTATTCTTTCCAACAGCAAGGAGGAGACGGGACGCCAATAGAGGAAGCTGGTACCGAAGTCAAAGTGAGTCACTACCCGCCCCAACCAGCGCCCATACTGAACCAAGGGGGATTTGTCTAAACCAAATTGTTTTATCAGTTCTTCCAGTCTCTCCGGGGAAATTTGCGGATTAAGGCGCAAAGTATCCAAATAGTCACCAGGTGCTAATTGAATTATGGCAAAACAGAGGGCGGATGCTAAAAATAAAGTCAAAATCGCCTGTCCCAGTCGCTTGAGAACATAGAGCAATGTTTCATTCATCACCTAAGTATTTTATTAAGTATAAATTTATTAGTATTCAACCAGAGTAATAATTGGTACTTCTGGCAGTTTTTGTCGCCCACCCAAATCTTTTAACTCCATGATAAAGGCAAAACACAAGATTTCGCAGTCCAATTTCCTCAACAAGTCTGCTGTAGCCTTAGCCGTACCCCCAGTGGCAATCAAATCGTCTACAATCGCTACTTTAGCTCCCCCTGAGACAGCATCTTGATGAATTTCCAGGCGATCGGTACCATATTCCAAGTCATACTCTACCCTATGAACCGCAGCAGGCAGTTTCCCAGGTTTGCGCACAGGAATAAATCCCGCATTGAGCTTATAAGCTAGGGTTGGGGCGAAAATAAAGCCTCGGGACTCCATTCCCACAATATAATCGGGAAATAAACCAGCGGTGGTAAACTTAGCAGACAGACTGTCCATAGTGTAGCGCAACCCCTCAGCATCCTTGAGCAGAGTGGTAATATCCCGAAAGAGAATAGACGGTTTAGGAAAGTCGGGTATATCGCGAATGAGAGATTTGAGATCCATCTTTATAACAGTTACCACTTGATTATGGCATTATGGCACCAAAGAGAGATTTTCCGCTATTGCCGGAAAGATTAAGATACAAAATAAGATGAGTGATGAACCTACCTTAATGTCCCAACTCCCAATTTTATCCAGTCTCGCGGACATTCCCTCTGTAACCCAATGTTCCGTGCGAACTGCACAACGACTGGATCTAATGCTGCTAGCTCTGGAAGCCTTGGCAATAGGAGGAGCAGAACGAATGCTGGCCGCTGCTAAAAGGTTACAATTAGAGAATATAATTAAAAACAGAGTGGTAGTCTGGCGTTTGCGCTGTACTAATCCCTGGCGTCGTTCTTACCACCGCCAACCCCTTACCCTGGAACAAGCTAAAGTCTTAGTAATTATCGCAGGAGATTTAGCCAGACAACGGTCAACTTTAATTCGCCAGCTACTCTTAGCAGAACAGCAAATGCTCCAGAAGGGGTTGCCCCTGGGACACCATTTTCAGCTCTCGGAGTATCTGGAAAGGTTTCGTTCTCACTATAAAGCCAGGATGAATCCCCGCCGTGCTAAGGTAGAGATGTATCTCTCTTCAGAGGAAAAATTGAACGCCCTCGCTCTGGAGCTGTTAAATAAGCTATTGTTTTGTACGGGAATCCAAGGGAAGTCGCGGTTTTGGTTTAGTTTGTTTGATGGGGAGATAGCATGACGATTCGACGCCAATACAGTTTACCTAATTGCATGTTGGTTTTAGATGGTTTGAGCGAGGATAGTACCCAGAAGATGTCCATTTTGCTCAATGCAGAATGCCATTTTCTTGGTGTGAACCAAGTACTCAGCGGTGGTAAGGTGTTTTTAACCAATCTAGTAGAGACGGTGAGTGCTTATGGACAGGGGTGTTTGAGTGGACTATATTCCCCTCAAAGGGAGCATGGAAAGGAAGAGGAGGAGAAAGTATCTATAGAACCTGTCCCCGGTAAATATTTACATCGCTTAACTTGGGAATCCCCCTCAGAGGAACAGAAGGTGGAAGTTGAGCTGACAACAGTGCAGTTATTCGACTTGCTGGAAGCAGTGGATCAGTTGTTTGCAGATACCCAAACTTTACCAGATTTGACTTTGCAGTTGCAGTCAGTGAGTAAGCGCTATCGTCAGAGAGAAGAACCGCTCCTACAGCGCGCTACTCCACCGATTTTGGGCATTGGTAGTTTTGTCCTAGCGGCGATCGCCTTCGTCTTCTTCCCTGTTCCCGAAGTACCTCAACCGGAAGAACCCAAACCAGAGGAAAGCACCACTGAGACTGTGCCCCTAGAAGGTACTCCTACTAATATTCCTGTTACTATTCCTCCCCCGAAACCTACCCCTACTCCTGATAGTTTAGAATAAATAAATGTTTTAAGTGTAGGTTGGGTTGAGGCACGAAACCCAACAGCCAGCAACCTAGAGTAGTAGGATGGACAATTGAGTAGAAAAGTTATAACCAATTGTTGGAATTATAATTCCCATTGCTTATCAACATTTCTGTTCACTGGATATGTTTAATCCAAGCTAAAACCGCTGTTTCAAACTCCTCTAAGGACACCGTATAAACGGGACTATTCTCATCAAACTCATCTTCTAACCGCGCAGACGTTGCAGAGAGTGTCAAACAAAATGCATTACCACTGCGCTCCCATTCCCGTAGCTTCCCAGCTCGCACTGCTGCCACTTTCTCCGCCAATTCCTGGGCCCACACCGGACTGTGCTGGATATCCAGCACCAGAAATGCCAGCAGTCTCTCGTGGGCTGGATCTTCGGGGCGGCGATTGGGCCAGGAGAATTGATTCTCAGTCATTATTGCCTCAAGGGAAATGCCGTGTTGACATTCCCATTATTGAGCAATCCGAGGGCGACGGTAAAAATACTATCATCCTTTGCTTGACAATAGTCTACACCGCTCCCTTGGGGATGGTTGGGGCCACAATTTGCCCAATTAGGTGCCTCTTCTGGACAGAAGGTGGGATGGTTTGCTGCATAGAGAATCGAGTGTACCACTTGACTATAGGTGCAACCGTCGGGAAAGAAGGTGGAAAACTTATCTTTGTGAGAATACCCCCGATAACTCCAACGCCCACCATAAATTCCTTGGCTGTTTTTCGGCTGGGTGACAACGACCTGGGCGATAGTTACTGGATTTTGACCATTGGGACGGGAGTGAATCCCTTTGCCCTCCCATTGCGCCATTCCCCACAGAAAATATGGCGAAGATTTACAGGGGGATTGGAGGAAGACCAGTGACGTAGGGCAGGGCAGTTTACCTGTGCGTCAGCAGGATGATGAATAACTAGGGTTATAGTGAGTGTTGCCAGCACAGAGATTAAAAAAGTGGCCAAATATTTATTATGCTGCTTAAACATGAAATAGTTAGATTAGTTGAGTTTGTATTTAGTCTACACTAAATTAGAGCAATTGGTAAAATAGTTAATCAACATTGATGCCTTGTTCAACATGGCTTTGACCTATACCCACTCACTTTTGCAAAAAGGTGCTATTATGGAAATTAGTTGAATTTAGAGGGACAAATATGTCAAACGTGATGGCTCAAACTCAAGCGCAAGCGGTTGAAGAAGGCTCTAAAGTGACCGGCGAGGTGGCTGGGGCGTTTCTGAAAGACTTTGAAGCGACCAACGTAGAAACTGCTCAGACTCCCGAAGAAGCAGAAATCGAAGAAATTTTCGTCCAGCTTCGGTGTGCAGATGCTAGAATCGAGAAGGATCAAGCCGAGATCCAAAGACTCAAGAAGGAGAACAACGCTCTTTTAGCTGATTTACAGGCAATGTTGAGGAACTTATGTGGCTAAAGCTAGTTGAGTTTGGGAAACAGCTCTTTAATCTTAAGAGTCAAACCGAGCAAAATACATCGGATATCAAGGATTTGCAGCAAAAGGTTCACGAGTTAACCGTAGTTGTCACGGATCTAGTACAAGCTGTTCAACGAGATCGGGACAACATGAGCCATGAGGTAGAAAAACTACAACTTCGCCTGGAAAATGCTCTCCTCAAGGTGGAACGACGTTTTATCCTAGGGAGCAAAAATGCCCAGCAGCAAGATGAGGAAGTTTAGCTGTTGCATATCTAACTCATTTTCTCAATTAGTTGAAAATTTCGCTCCACTTCAGCAGCAAGGGAACGGTTGTGAGGATCTGTTGTTATTGCTTTCCTTAAGTATATTTTAGCCTTGTGGAATTGTTGGGTTTGTATTAGCTCTCTGGAACGCAACTGATAGGCGATCGCCAGCCACTCACGTACCTCTGGATCTTCGGGACGTCTTTGGGCTAAACCTTCCAGTAGGGAGATACTACGAGCAAATCTTCGTTCTTTGAGTAACTGCTGTAGTTGCTTATAAGCATCCCACTTCAACTTGTACTCGTAGGGGGAGCTTGGGGGAGACTTTACTTCTGGATCTGCCGTAACTTTAGTAACCTTGCGGACATTGGGTATATCTGACAACTGGGTTTTTTCATTTCGCACTTCTGGATCTGCCGTAACTTTAGTAACCGTAACTTTAGTAACCTTACGGACATTGGGTATATCTGACAACTGGGTTTTTTCATTTCGCTCCAAGACACTCAGGAGGAATTTATAAGCATTTGTCACGTGAATGAAGTGAGCTGTTGCTTCCCGGTTTCCCCCATTAGTATCGGGATGATAAAGTCGTGCTAGACGGCGATAGGAAGCTTTGACATCCTCTAGTTTAGCTCCAGAATGTAAACCCAACAAGTTATAGCAATTAACCAGATCCATTTATCCTAGGGTGTGGCAGGAACTTAATAAATATAGCACCCTTGATTGATGGATGTAGATGTAGGTTGGGTTGAGGGACGAAACCCAACAGCGTCAACTTATTGGGTACCACAGTAAACCCAACCTACGATTATTTTGGTCTGGTTACCGGATGTGATATTTATTACACGGGGCGCTCATCGATTACTTTGTCGATTAAGCCGTATTCCTTAGCTTCTTCGGCAGACATAAAATAATCCCGGTCCGTATCTTTTTGAATCTTCTCCAGATTTTGACCTGTTCGTTGGGCGAGGAGATCGTTGAGCAAACTGCGAATGCGCAGAATTTCCTTGGCTTCTATCTGGATATCGGTAGCTTGTCTGCGCCCCGTTCCTCCCATAGGTTGGTGAATCATGATCCGGGCGTGAGTCAGGGCCAGTCGTTTACCTGGACTTCCTGCTGCTAACAAGAAAGACCCCATAGAAGCAGCCAAGCCCACACAAATGGTGACCACCTCCGATTTGATATACTGCATGGTGTCAAAAATAGCCATACCAGCAGTGACGGAACCGCCGGGGGAGTTGATATAAAGATAAATGGGCTTGTTGGGATCGTCGGAATCCAGATATAATAGTTGGGCTACAATAGCATTAGCCAGCCCGTCGGTTACTTCTTGACCGAGAAAGAGAATTCTTTCCAGAGCAAGGCGGTTGTAAATAGAGATCCATTGTTCATATTGACTACCGGGGAAGCGGTATGGAACTTTCGGGACACCAATAGGCATAGCAATCTACTTTTCTTATTGTTGATATTATCCTGGTAAGGGAGTTTGAGGCAGTTCTTTGGTACTTTCCAAGATGCGATCGATTAAGCCGTATTCTTTGGCTTCCTGGGGGGTGAGATAAAAAGTTCGGTCTGTATCTTTAGCAATTTTCGACCGGGTTTGACCTGTATTTTGGGCTAAAATCTCCAGCATGGTTTGCTTATTGGTGAGCACCTCTTTAGCGCGGATCTGAATGTCCGTTGCTTGCCCCTGAGCACCGCTGCGGGCTTGGTTGAGAACGATGGTACCGTGGGGCAAACTGGCGCGACAACCTTTGGTTCCAGCAGAAAGAATCATGGCTGCCGTTCCCATAGCCTGACCAATACAAATGGTATGAACTGGAGGTTTGATGTAGCTCAGGGTATCGCAGATAGCAAAAGCTTCCGTTTCAAAGCCAATAGCGTCTCCTGTATACCAAGACGTACCTGTGGAGTTGATATAAAAAAAGATGGGCTTTTCGGCGTCGTCAAATTGCAAGTAGAGCAGTTGAGCAATAATTAGCTCTGTTACATCTATACCTACGTTCCTTTTGACCTCGTCTGATGAAAAGAGGGGCATTCCCAAGTAGACAATGCGCTCTTTGAGCAAGAGGGATTGTAAATCTGGGGGTGGTGTCCGGTAGTATGCGTCTCCGGCGTAATAGGGAGCTTGTACTGCCTTAATTGGTGTCATCATTTCAGTTGGGTAGTCTTGATTGGATTATAGCGCTTTGCGCGGCTGTGGGGTACCCCATCACCAAAACACGGGATAAATATTGAGATAAGGTATAGGCATCTACTCCCAATTCTGTTCGCTCTTTTGCTGCTATAATTCCAGCAGTAGCGTGCCACCAAGCAGCAGTAGCTACTATGGCTTCTTCAGGTGGATAAGTACCCCTTATTTGAGCCATTAAGCCACCCATTAAACCAGTCAGTACATCCCCACTCCCACCCCTAGCGAGGGCTGGTGTACTGGAAGGAACCAGCCATACAGAGCCTTTTGGATGGGCGACCGCCGTCCTCGCTCCTTTGAATAAAACAATTGCTCCACTCTGTGCTGCTGCTTCTTGAACTGCCCTAATTCGGTTTTGATGAGGATTGCTTATTTGCGGAAATAACCGTCTAAACTCTCCCAAATGAGGTGTCAGAACTGTGGTATTTTTTCTTAGGGATAAAGGGGCTATAGTACCCAATTCAGCTAGGATATTTAAACCATCTGCATCTAATATGAGGGGACAAGTAGCGGTTAAAACTTTTTTGACAACTTCAACAGCATCTAGAGTTAAACCAGGACCGCAGGCAATGATGTTAAATTGAGTCAAGTCTAGATTGGGTAATTGGGCGATAGCCCCCGTTTCTGTTTCGGAACATTCTATAATTAATGCTTCTGGTAAATGACCAACTAAGAGAGGTTTTAAAGATCCAGGTACAGCAATAGATACCATTCCTACCCCAGAAGCTCTCGCTCCCAAACCAGTTAAAATAGCACTGCCAGCATAGGGACGGGAACCGCAAATCACCAGCAAATGTCCTTGCTGATATTTATGAGTTGTACTGCTACGGGGTAGGGGCAAATATTCACGAGCAAGAGTTGGAGTTATCTGCTGTATGGTTGGGGTTTGGGGGGAAAGGAAAGAGGGGGGAATACCAAAATAAATTAATTCTGTCTTCCCCAGATATTCTAAAGCTGAATCTTGAAAGAATGCTAACTTCCACAAACCCAAACAGAGGGTGTGGGTAGCCCTGATAGCAGTTCCCAAAACTTCTCCCGTATCCGTATGGAGTCCTGAAGGAATATCTATACTGACTATAGGTAGAGATGTTTCGTTTAGTTGATTCACAGCTGCGGCAATTTTACCGGATAGGTGACGAGTCAAGCCAAAACCAAATAACCCATCGATAATGACATCACAATTGAGCAATGGTTCTATGTCTTCATAGAAAGGAATGCCCAAACTAGCAGCATAGTTCCCATGTTGTTCAGTTAATGTCTTCAGCTGCAAAAGAGGACGATAAACTGCTACCTGAAAACCAGCGAGATGCAACTCCCTCCCAACTACTAAAGCATCTCCTCCATTATGACCCGGACCTACTAAAATACCCACTTTCCCAAACCGAGAAGGAGGATAGAGTTGTTGTATGCGAGCAGCAACCTTACCTGCTGCCTTTTCCATTAAAGCAGCTACAGGCATGCCCGCTGCGAAAATCCGCCCTTCAATTTGGCGCATTTGTTTCGCCGTGACTACTATTGACTCTATCTGTTCTCTCATAAGTAATAATGGTAGTGCTATCCTAGGCTTTTGGTTTAACCCTCACCACTCTAGCTTGTAAGCCGTAGGCTTCTAATTCTTCCACTAGCTTTCGCGCATTCTTTTTTTCCTGGAATAATCCCGCTTGGATCTTACCCTCTCCCGATCGCACAAAGGCTTGGGGTTCTATTCTTTGTACCTGTGCTAGGGTGAGGGCGCTATCGCCACGCACTTCCACCCGATAAGTTCTTTTGTTTTTATTTCTCCTATTGGTGACTTGGGGAGTGGGTTGAGGTGGGGTGGGAGTTTGGCGAGGTAACGCTCTTGGAGAACGGAATTCCAGTACTCTAGAGTTATTGGTAGAACAGGGAATGTTCTCAGCTCTGGTTGCAGTCCCCCCCAGGAGGAGCAGACTTAACCCAAGGAGGAGTAGAGACTGGCGATTTTTTAACTTGGTCATTTTGCTACAATGAAAGCATTGGTGAGTATAGTATAAGAAATTGAGTCAGAAAATTTAACGAGTTCGATGAACAAAGTTGTTGTGGGTATGTCTGGGGGAGTGGATAGTTCCGTTGCTGCTGCTACTCTCCATCATCAAGGATATGAAGTCATTGGTTTAACCCTCTGGTTGATGAAGGGGAAGGGGCAATGCTGTTCTGAGGGTATGGTAGACGCAGCGACAGTCTGCGAACAATTGGGTATTCCTCATCATATTGTGGATAGTCGCCAGTTGTTCCAAACTCAAATAGTGGACTACTTGGTTTCCGGTTACGCTCAGGGGGTGACTCCTTTACCTTGTTCTCGGTGTAATCGGACGGTGAAATTTGGCCCCATGTTAGAATATGCCCGAGAAAAGTTGGGTATTGACCAGATCGCTACAGGTCATTACGCTCGGATTAGGTATGATGAGGGACTGGATCGCTATCAGTTATTACGAGCAACAGATAAAAATAAGGACCAGTCTTATTTTTTGTACGACCTGACCCAAGATTTGCTAGCAGGTTCCCTCTTCCCTTTAGGGGAGCAAACTAAGGCAGATACCCGACGAATTGGGGCTGAATACCATCTCAAGACGGCGGATAAACCAGAAAGTCAGGATTTGTGTTTGATTGAGGCTCACGGTTCTATGGGAGCATTTTTAGATAAGTATTTGGGCCCAAAGGAAGGGGAAATTGTAGATAGTAAGGAAAATATTTTAGGACATCATCAAGGTATTCATAACTATACTTTTGGTCAGCGGCGAGGACTAGGAATAGCTGCTGCACAACCTTTGTATGTAATTGGTTTGGATGAGGCAAAGAATCGAGTTGTGGTGGGGGAGCGCTCTAGTGCGGCGGGGTCCGAATGTACTGTGGGGCGGATGAATTGGGTTTCCATCGCCCAACCTACTGCACCAATTAAGGTGGAAGTACAAGTGCGGTATCGGAGTAAAGCAGTGGAGGTGAATGTCATTCCTTTAGGGAAGGATAGAGTTAAGTTAATCTTTGCAAAACCTCAATTTAGTATTACTCCCGGTCAAGCCGCTGTTTTGTATAATGGGGAAGTATTACTGGGAGGAGGCATTATTGAATCCTAGAAAAGGAGATAACAATGGTTTGGGAAAAAGGACAGCAATTGCGGGATGGGAAGTATATTATTGAGGGGGAACTAGGACGGGGAGTTCTTGGTATTACTTACCGCGCTCGACGTCGAGAAGGGAAGATTGTAGCCTTGAAAGCTCTTAATGAGGAGTTGCGACTTCATAAGGATTATGAGAGGTTAGAGACAATGTTTTTCGGAGAAGCTGTTAAACTGGCTAAATGCAACCATCCTCATATTGTCAAGGTAGAGACACCATTTAAAGAGGGGGAGATTTGGTGTATGCCCATGGAATATATTGCTGGAGTTGATTTGGCCAAAAGAGAAAACCCGATTTTGCCAGAAGAAGAAGCTTTAGAATATATTCGCCAGGTTAGGGAAGCTTTGAGTGAAGTTCATCGTTAAGGATTATTGCATCGAGATATACGTCCAGAAAATATCATGGTGCGATCCGGTAAAGGGGAAGTGGTGTTAATTGATTTCGGTCTCGCTTTGGATTTTGATGAGGAACTAACTCAGATTCGCAGGTCGGAGGTTGCTGAGGGTTTTGCTCCCCCGGAGCTATATTCGAGAGAGGGAAAACGAGGTCCATATACAGATATTTATGCTCTCGGAGCTACTTTATACGCGCTCTTGACCGGGGAAACTCCTGCTTCTGCTATAGAAAGAAGTTTGAATAAAGTTCGTTTAAAATCGCCGCGCAAAGTTAATTGGGGAATAAGTAAGAAGGTGAATAAGGCTATTCTTTGGGCAATGGAATTGAAAGCAGAAAAACGCCCTCAGTCCATTGAGGAATGGTTGTATTCCCTTCAGTTTGAGAATAAGATTTCTCAGGGGAAAAAGAAAATTAATTGGGCTTTAGTTTGGGCGGCGATCGCTGCTATAATCGCTTTATTAGCAGGTCTAGGGTTTCCGAATTTGTGGGACATGGAGCATAATAATTCAGGTACGGACCAAGGAGGTGAGGTTAACCCCAGTTCAACGTCTATAAACCCCGATGAATAAGGATAGGAATGATTACCTATGGTTTGGAATTAAGAAAACAAAACTACAGTTGGGAAGATATGAGATAGGAGAAGTCCTGGGAAAGGACGGTTTTGGCATTACTTATAAAGCCAAAAAGGGGAAATTTATTGCTTGGTCATGGACTTTATTCCGGGGGAAAATCTGTTTCAGCTGGTTAAGCAACAAGGAGCAATACTTCCTATACTATTGATGTTTATTTGGATCGTGATAATTACGATTCTGAGGGCGTACTAGTTGATCTACGAAGACAACTACTTGGGCTTCGATCGCTACACTATCGATACCAATGCTACTGTTCCTGTAGGAAAATCTCAGATTACTTACAAGTTCAGCAAATTCACCTTGACATGGTCAAGAGCATAATGCCAGACATAGATACTGGGGATCTCGATCACATCAAAGACCTGGTTAAGCTAAGGCTCAAGCGTGTAGGAGCAGGACTTGGACAAGTATTTATTGAATGCAATCGGCGAAGCCGCACTCTTAGTGATCGCCCTTTCCTACTTTTTGCTAACCATATTTGACTTATTTTGTCAAGGTTAAAATCACTATTTTTCCTAAATTTGCCAGAATATTAAGAAATATAACAAAACAAATAATGGTGTCTTTGAGTGCTAAATTAGGTGAAACGATTGACCAAACTTATCCATATTTCGATTAAAGACCTTGTCAGCCTAATTACTCTAGTCTTGGGACTAAAATTACCATGAATAGAATTGTACGAGGGATAAAGACTTGTGCCTTATATTTCCTCATCACCATATTTATGGCCAGCAGTATCTTGCCTGCTCCAGCATTGGCGCAGCAAATCATGCCCAATCCCGACCAACCCTTCACCGGCACTATCGATCTCACCTACGAAACCTCCGAGGAAGTAGTGCCCAAACTGAAGATACCCTCCACCTTCGGCATCGAAAACGCCCCCAACATTTTGTTGGTGATGCTGGACGACGTGGGTTACAGCCAGTTAGGCACTTTTGGTGGTCGGGTTGAAACCCCTGGCCTGGACTACGTTGTCCAGAACGGTCTCAAGTACACCAAATTCCATACCACCGCCCTCTGCGCCCCCACCCGCGCCGCCCTGCTCACCGGGCACAACCACCACTCCGCCGGCACAGGGGTCATTACCAGACTCGGCACCGGCTTCCCCGGCTACAACAGCCTGATCACCTCCAATAAGGCTCCTTTTGCCAAAACCCTCCAGGATTACGGCTATGGCACCGCCTGGTTTGGCAAAACCCATAACGTGCCCGACTGGGAAACCAGCATCGCAGGTCCCTACGACCAATGGCCCACCCATATGGGCTTTGACTACTTCTATGGCTTCGTTGGCAGCGACACAGACCAGTACACCCCAGCTCTGGTGGAAAACACTACTCGGATTGAAGTTCCCCCCACCAATGCTGATGGCTCTACCTACCACCTGACTACCGCCATGGCAGACCATGCCATTGACTATATCCATCAGGTGAAAGCTGCCCAGCCCGATAAGCCCTTCTTCGTCTACTTTGCTCCGGGGGCAACTCACTCCCCTCACCAGGTGCCCTCCGAGTACATCGAGCCCTATCAAGGCATGTTCGATGATGGCTGGGATAATTACCGGGAAACCACCCTCGAGCAGCAAAAAGAGCTGGGTGTAGTTCCAAAGCTTACCACTCTCACCCCCATGCCGGATAATAGCTATGATGATGGTGTGCGGCTCGAAAGTCGCAGTAGTTAGTGGGTGAAAGCCCCATGGGGAGTGTCTTCCCCGGTTCCAGCCCGAAGGAGCTTTGGCAGTAATGCCGGAGTTTCACAGCTAGAGGGTTAAATGGCCAAGCTACTATCAGTCCGATGGTGGTAGCGGCCTAGGGAAAGTCTGATATGGTGAGCATAAAGCGAAGCTTGCAGCCTCGTTACGTAGGAAGAGTGAAAGCGGTACTGTTACACTCTAACCAAAACGGTATGCGGCATATGTGAAAGATGGAATGTCATCGTCATCGCGTAGACACCACGCCGCCGGGGTATGGAGCAGCCCGCCGTCAGACGTATCTAACTACTGTGGAACGAGTAAACCTCCACTGGGTCTGAGAAATCAGTAGGATAGCTGTAAAGCGAACCAATTCCCAGGGGAGACAGGACTCTCCTAAGAAGCGAACGCTGCTAGGACGAAAGTTCAGGGGAATCAATAACCCGGCAGATAGGCAAATGTCTACCCCCGCCATCCGCGATGCCGGGGGGAGCTGACGTAGGAGAGGGTGAAACGTAACGGTAAAATCCCTTACCACTTGCGATTTTGCCTGTCCATTAGCTGGAACTTGAAACTCAAAGCTCCTCAGAAGTTAGAGGCGTCGGGCAAACGTCAATGGCGAGGAGATTGGAATTTAAGGACTCAAAGCCCAATCTGAATGAGACCTGAAAGCCGATACAAGTAATGAGGAGTAAACGCGCCAGCGAGTAGGATGATACACCAGGAGCCGGGTGCTTGGAAACCTGCACGCCCGGTACTGCGAGGGGGAAAACCTGTAAGGGTCTACCTATCTCGACACTGGTGGATTGTCTCCTTGGGACGACTTAGACGAAGAACACCAAAAAGTCTATGCCAACATGATGGAGGTGTTTGCAGGCTTTACCGCCCATACTGACCAGCAAGTGAAGCGGGTAATCGATGCCATCGCCGATTTGGGAGAAGATGAACTAAAAAATACTCTGATTATCTACATTGCTGGCGACAACGGCTCTAGCGCTGAAGGTGGTTTGGAAGGTCTATTGAACGAACTCACCTTCTTTAACCAGATCGAGGAACCGTTTGCAGATAAGGAAGCAGCAGTTGAAAAGGAAGATCTAGGCGGTCCCAACTACTACAACCACTTCCCCGCAGCCTGGGCCTGGGCCATGGACACCCCCTTCCAGTGGACCAAGCAAATAGCCTCCCACTTTGGCGGCACCCGCAACGGCATGGCCATTTCCTGGCCCGCACAGATCAAAGATACTGGGGATGTGCGCTATCAGTTCAGCCACGTCACCGATATTGCTCCCACGCTTTATGAGGCCATCGGCATTCCCGCCCCAACTACGGTGGACGGAGTGACCCAAAAACCTCTTGAAGGCAAGAGTCTGGTTTATACCTTTGCTGACAAAGATGAGCTCAGTGCGGTGGATGCCAAGAGCCACCATACCACCCAGTATTTTGAAATGTTGGGCAACCAAGGTCTCTATCACGACGGCTGGATGGCCAGTGCCTTGCGACGGGCTCCCTGGCTCACGGAGCCGGAACCTGGTACTCTGACGGATATGAACTGGGAGCTGTACGACATTACCACCGACTTCAGTCAGGCCCACGATCTAGCTAAGGAATTTCCAGAAAAACTAGAAGAAATGAAGGAACGCTTCTTCGCCGAAGCGGGTCGGTATAACGTTCTACCCCTGGACGATCGCCAGACGGAGCGCCAGGATCCTTCCCATCGACCCAGCCTCACGGAAGGAAGGGACACCTTCGTCTATCCTGCAGGTTTCCAAGCCCCAGAAGGAGCAACCCCCGACCTCAAGAATGTCAATCATACGATTATTGCGTGCGGCTCGTTTCCTGTAAAAGTCGCGGCGTAAGCCAAACATAAGCAGGAGCAGGGTTCTAGGGACAGCGTCTCCGAACATATAAGCACTGAAAGGGGCTGAAAACGGATACGTTCCCTCGTCATCCGCGATGTCGGGGGTTACCGAACCTTGATAACTGAATGAAATATGAGAGTGAGGACACAGCCAGAAATTGTGCAACCAAGCCTCTCCCATGAAGGAATCATGTGAATCCTTACCTGGCCACAGTGAGATTAATCATCAGGCTGAAGCTGGCAGCAGGGCGGAACCGGAGCTATCGAACGGTTCGATGGTAACGCCGCTAATAGGGAGAACACCGGGATAACTTAGCGTGAATCATCTGAAAAAAGACCTAATCGTAGAAACTGCCAAGCCGTGTATTGCAGAAAAGACACCGAAAGAAACTCGTAAGGCAAACAATAAGCACTTACATTCCTGAGTTGGTGATAGGTCAAGGGATGAGTCCCAAGGGTTCGTAACAATAGTTCATTCGGAACGAGTAAAAACTCGCTCAACTTCCATCAAAACAAGGGGTTCCAAACCCAGACATGTGAGATGGTGGGGTCGCCTGATTAACGACCCAACGGAAGAGCGAGGGTAAGAGAAGGCGTAACTGCCTGATGGTTTCTACAGAGAAGACACCCAACGTAATTATCAGAGCGACTGACAAGGTCAAAATTGTGAATATCACTAACCAGACTTCAACCGAATACCGCAGTTTAAAAGCCCTGAGGCTCCACCTAGCAGTTCTGCTAATGGCGGAGAAGATTGGCCGGAGGGCTGACGATGTCTGGAAAGACCTGCCATGGAAGAAATTCCGGCAACATGTATTTCGGTTACAGCGGAGTATCTTCAAAGCGCAAAAAGAACAAGCAAAAGCCAAGGTCAAACGTTTACAACGGCTTTTATTACAAAGTCGTGCAGCCCAAGCTCTGGCCGTCAAACAAGTAACGCAGCTAACACCTTGGGCGTAAGTCCCCCGGAGTTGATGGCAAAACAGCGCTTTCCCCCAAAGAGCGTCTAGTGTTGTGCCAAAGGCTGAACAAGCACTGGTACCACTGGAAACACCAACAACTGAGAAGGGTAAACATCCCCAAGCCTAACGGTAAGACAAGGGGATTAGGCATCCCGACAATAGCCGACAGGGCATGGCAAGCACTGCTCAAATTAGCAGCCGAACCAGCCTATGAGGCAACCGCCGGAGAAAGAAGCTATGGCTTCAGACCCGGTCGCTGTACTGCGGACGCACAAAAGCTCATCTTTGACCAACTTAAGAAGACGTGTAACGGCAAAGACAAGCTGATACTGGAAACAGATATCAGTAAATGCTTTGACGAAATTGACCACAAGGTCATGCTCGATGGAGTAGTCCTACCAATCGAAGCTTTAAAAGGGTTAAAGAAAGCTGTAAAAGCAGGCGTCCGTGGTGAATACCCCGACCGTATAAAGGGCACACCCCAAGGCGGAGTTATCTCACCTCTATTGGCTAATATCGCCCTAGATGGATTTGAGAACCTAGGGTCAGACCAATGGAAGAAAAGGCGCACCAACGCACTCATAAGGGGTATACGTTACGCAGACGACGCGGTCTTTATCTGTAAACCCGGAGCCGACACCAAGAAGCTACGGGAAGATATAGACGAATTTCTAAAGACCAGAGGGCTAAGAATTAACGAAACTAAGACTAAGGTGAGTAGAGCTACGGAGGGGTTCGACTTCCTGGGATGGCGCTTCCGTGTCAACTCCCGTGGAGTCTTCAAATCCACACCGAGCTGGGAGAATTATGCGGACATCAAGGCCAAGGTAAAGGCCACTTGGAAGAATGGCGCATCCACGGAGGCTCGCCTGAAAAGGATTGAGTCACAAGTCCGAGGTTGGAGGCAGTACCACAAAAACTGCGATATGAACAAGCACTCGCTATGGTCACTCAATCACTGGGTCTGGCGTAAGTTGAGGGCTGAAAAACGCAGGATGGCAATTAAGGAAGCCGAGAAAGCAAGACGTCTGGCTATCAAGGGTAAACCCTTAGGGGCGGCTAAACGCCAGCTTACAACAGAGCAGATTAAGAAAGCTTTTCCAGCAGTTTCCTGGAAAGTCAATGACCACGTGATGGTCAAAGGTGATGCCTCACCCTACAATGGGAATATTTCCTATTGGGTCGGTCGCAACTCTAAACTATATAGTGGCCCAACCGCTGAAGCCCTCAGGCGACAGAAGAATATATGTCCGCATTGCAATCGTAAGTTCATGGAGTTGGATGATGCCGTGGAATTGCACCACATTGACGGCAACCATAACAACTGGAAACCTAAGAATCTAGTTGCTCTCCACCGAGAATGTCACCAGGCGCAAGCAATACATCGCAAGCGCATAAAAGACGGACTCGCGAAGCGCCGTTAGGAGCACCTGAGCTGTATGAGGTGAAAGTCTCACGTGCAGTTCGTAGGAGAGGGGCGAGGCGGCAACGTCTCCCTCGACTCTAATCGAAGTGGAACTGGATGGGGACGATGACGGAATGCTGGTGACTGAAGGGGGACGCTTTGGTGGCTTCGGTCTGTTCCTTCAGCAAGACCCCGACAATACCTCTCAACCCCAATTGGTCTACCACTACAATCGGGTAGGGCTGGACCAGTATTCCATTGCCTCTGAATCCGACCTTTGGCCTTCCCAATCCCCAAAAATTCTCAAGGCAGTCTACCAGAGTTGCGATCCTAGTACCCCCGGTGCGGCTGCAATAGTGACCCTCTCTGCTGGTGCTGACGAAGATAATCTGGAACAGATTGGAGCGGGAAAAGTGGACGAGAGTATCCCCTACCGCATGACTCAGGATGAGAATTTTGTGGTGGGCTTTGACACAGGAACACCAATTGTCCAAGAGGATCCCTACGACATGCCGTTTGAGTTCACCGGTAACCTGAAGAAGCTCACTATTACTCTGGATGACTCATCGTCTATACCGACGGAATGCCTTGTCTCTATCCTTCTGGAACGACGGTGACACCAAGGAAGAGATTCTCGACTTCGTGCAAGACGTTAATGACTTTAAAAAGGTCTTTTCTCTGAGCGCAAAGCGGTAGTTTGAAACACTTACCTTGATACGATTACGGGGCGCAAGGCTTGCGCCCCTACATTTAAATTTAATTATGAATATCCAATGAAAACTTATCTTATCTCTCTCCTTATTCTTCTTTTCGGAATATAGCAGTGAGCGCCGGTATATTTACAAATTTTACGCCAGATATACTCAACAATAAATTGACTCAATTACTGTGGTACAAAGCTTTTGCTATAACTAGTAATTAGTACTGATAACTGTTATTGCGAAGCTTTGCGTAAGCAACCGCGTAAGCGTCCCGCCCTTGGCGTCCTGCTAACTGCTAACTGCTATAAATAGCATTGGTAACGAGGGTATTCGCTTCACGGATCACTACGGGCAGCCCAGCTGCACAGCGGGACGTGCGGCATTTATCACTGGTCAGTACCCCATCCGCTCCGGTATGACCACGGTGGGACAACCAGGGGACACTCTGGGTCTGCAAGCTGCCTCCCCATCCCTTGCCGAAGTGCTCAAGGAGCAGGGCTACAGAACTGGTCATTTTGGTAAAAACCACCTGGGTGACCAAAATGAAAATCTGCCCACCGTCCACGGTTTCGACGAATTTTTCGGCAATCTCTACCACCTCAATACACAAGAAGAAGATCAACAGCGCGACTATAAGAACTTCGCTCAGGAGTATTCTGGTAGCCTAGATGAGTACGAAAATAAGTTTGGTACGCGGGGCGTGATCCACTCCTTTGCGACAGATATCTGTGATGAGACCAAAGACCCTCGTTTTGGCGTCGTTGGTTGTCAAACCATTGAGGATACCGGTCCTCTTCACCGACAGCGGATGAAGAATTTTGATGCAGGGGAGGTGATCCCAAGAGCGATTGAGTTCATGGAAAACTCCAAGGATGCTAACCAACCGTTTTTTGTCTGGCTTAACACCAGCCGTATGCACCTTTACACTCGGCTGAACCGCGATTGGCGTTACGCAGCGGAAGAATATACCAGCGAAGCCGATTACCACGGTAGCGGTATGCTCCAGCACGACCACGACATTGGCCTTGTATTGGATGCCCTTAAAGACATGGGTTTGGATGAGAACACCATCGTTTGGTATTCCACAGACAATGGTCCTGAACATTCCTCTTGGCCTCACGGTGCAACCACGCCTTTCCGGGGTGAAAAAATGACCACCTACGAAGGCGGGATTCGCCTCATTTCCATGCTCCGATGGCCTGGGCACATCCAGCCTGGTCAGATACTCAATGGCATCCAGGCTCACCAAGATATGTTTACTTCCCTTGCTGCTGCTGCTGGTGTACCGGATGTGGTAGAACAGATGAAGACTGAAAAAAATCAGTACATTGATGGGATTAACAATCTTGATTACTGGACTGGCAAGACGAAGGAGTCGAACCGCAACTTACTTTTCAACTATTACGAAAGCACCCTGACCGGAGTGCGAATAGGACCGTGGAAGTTCCACTTTTCCACCAAGGAGGACTACTACGCTAATCTGGTTCCCCGTACTATGCCCCTAGTATTCAACCTGCGGATGGATCCCTTTGAGAGCTATGACAACAAAGACTCTGAAGGACACCTTGCGCAAAAAGTTTCCTGGCTTTTGGCACCTATCAGCGAACAGTTAGGCGAACACATTCAAAGCTTGATTGAATATCCACCTGTACAAAGTGGAAAATCCTTCGATTTGTCAAATTTGATTGAAGATACCGCCGATCAAATCGAGGATCAAAAGATCTGGGACGCCATCCACGATATTGCCAATCCTCTCGATTCACTGATTAATCAGGGTTTGCAGTAGAGTCTCAAACTCCATAATGACGGTTCCGGGGCGCACAACCTTCTGGGCGCAAGCCTTGCGCCCCTATATTTCAATTTAATCATGAATATCCAACATATGAAAACTTATCTTATCTCTCTCCTTATTCTTCTTTTCGGAATAATTATTGTTTCCCACCCTGCTTCAGCCAAAGCAGCAGTTAATCAATCTTCCTGTTCAAAGGAAATGGTCTTTATTCCTGGAGGTACTTTCACCATAGGTTCCGAGAATAAGGAATTTTTTGAAGAACGTTCCGCCAATAACGTTACTGTTGACAGCTTCTGCATGGATCGCCACGAAGTCACCAATGGAGAATTTGCCCAGTTTGTTCAAGCTACTGGCTATAAAACAGTAGCAGAACAACCCCTATCCCAGGAACAATTTCCCTCTTTATCTGAAGAGGAGAGGGCTGCTGGTTCTCTAGTCTTTCTACCCCCTTCGGAAGGAATAGAACAAATTGCCTATTTGAGTTGGTGGCATTGGGTTCCAGGGGCAAACTGGCAGCACCCCTACGGAGCAGATAGTAATATTGAAGGAAAGGAGAATTATCCTGTGGTTCATATTGCTTATGAGGATGCTTTAGCCTATGGTAACTGGGTGGGAAAAATGCTCCCCACAGAAGCTCAATGGGAATATGCAGCCCGGGGGGGACTGAAGAACAAAATCTTTAGTTGGGGGAATGAGTATTCTGCCCAGAAAGCAAATACTTGGCAAGGTTTCTTCCCCTTTTTTAACACCAAAGAAGACGGCTATTTAGACACTGCCTCCGTGGAGTCCTTCCCCCCCAATGGCTACGGACTTTATGACATGACTGGTAATGTTTGGGAATGGACATCAGATTGGTTCAGCCCCGGTCACTTGGGTAAAGCTAAAACTGTCAATCCCACAGGACCGAGTCAAGAGAGGAGCTTCGACCCAAAGAAACCTAATGAAGGGGCTTTGCACGTTATTAAAGGTGGTTCCTATCTTTGTGCTAAAAATTATTGTAGTCGCTACCGTCCGGGAGCGCGAGAATCTCAAGCCCCTGATACAGGTGCGACTCATATTGGGTTTCGATTAGTTAGTAGTTAATCCTTAGGATAAAGTATTGTGTTCGGCTAGAATTTTCTCAACTCTAGCTTCCTCAACCTTAGAAATGAGTTTTTTTGCTTCATCCAAGTCTCTTTGGGTTTTGGTTAGGCTAATGGTAGAGCCAACAGTGAAGGTTAAACCCATGCCCATAAAAGCTTTAATCCAAAGACCTACAGGTAGGTAAATAATGCCAATTGAGGTGGCAGAAATGGAAACAATAAAGGAGATCCAGGTTTGAATTACCCAAGCGCTACTGTGATTTTGGTGATTTATCTGTTTTGTCATTGTACTTTTACCTCTTTATCTTTCCTTACCGGAGACGAGCATTGAGAGAGTAACACTTTCTGAAGTGTCCACTCATAAGTGGGCAATTTCTACAATTCACTAAGGGCTCAAGAGCTGGGTGGGTGGGCATTTCCCACCCTACGGACTGATATAGGGCGTAGCGTTATAATACTCTAGCTTCCTCAGTGCTTTTCCCTTCCCTCGACTAATTGTAATTTGCATTGCTCGAAAAAGTAATTAACTGCCCCAAATAACTCGTCTAAATCGTAAATTCTATAAGGTTTAATATTTTTAGTAAACAAGCGATCCCTCAACTTAGCAAACTCCCACATTTTGCCATTAGAGACGATGCCAAAAATGGTTGCCCCTTCAAGCTGGTTAATTTTTTGGCAGGCTACCATTTCCGCTCCGCATTGCCCCCAACCAGCAGTAAAATCATCTTTCTTAGCCTCCACCGCTACAAAAAAAGGTTGCTCAAAAACTATCTTGCCTAAAGGTGACTTTCGGGCTAGCAGATAATCTGGAACTCCCGATAAGTCTTCATTATAAGTCAATGTTTGATGACTCCAAAGCAAAAAGTTGTTTTTATAGCTATACCAAGTTTCGGTTAAAATTGGTACGATTAAGTTTTCACAAATAGCCGCTTCTGAGTTATCGACTATTCCTTCTAAGAGAAGGATTTCAAACCGTTGTTTGAAGTAATCGTTTAGGGGCAACTTTGATTCGATAATAAAGTCATTTTCTTGATAAGTTAACTGAAACACCTTCACAAGCATTTCCAGATTTTTATAAGAAGTGAAAGCCATTTTTACCTCCATCGTTGATTTTTTCTATGCTACCATACTCTTTCACTCAAAAATAGCGCAACTCGTCGGTTATTTGGTCCATCAATTTCAAACCCCACTGCTTATCTCTTTGGAGGGGAAATTCTTGGTTGTGACGCAGTGATTTCACGTTGGTGGCTAAATCAAATGGTTCCCCAAAATCCCAAATCTTGATTTCTAACATTTTGTTGTCTAATTTTACTTCCAAATCAATAGGGGTAGTGGGGGGTAAGTTTTGGTGAGCCTCGAAGAAACAGGAAAATCTGTGGTGGTCATGAGTCTAGAAAGTGGTTCAGGAGGTTATCAAGTCAGATTTGATATGATCTAATATTTTCAATATATTTATTAAAAATTCCACAATCACTACTTAAAATCAAAATGCATCCATTAATAATGATTGTGGAGGGATGTGTTATCTTTTTTCCTTTTCCATTTTCGCTTTTGCCTTGTTAGCGCTGCGTCGGAGGGATTGTAAGCGAGTCTCGTATTTCTTCTTAGCGCGACGGTTAGGGGTTAGGTCTATTAAAGTTTTTAATGCACTACCTAAACTTTTGTAAGCATTGGGAACAGAATAGCCGAAACGAGTAGCCAGGGCGATCGCCTTTTCGTCTGCTTCCATAGCTTCTGTCAGAGTGCGATCACTGTTGTTCTTTTGCCAGAGTCGATAGCCGGAAACGCTGCACAAACCGAGAGCGAGGAGCAGCAGTAAGCCGTCCTGCACCCAGAGTTCCCCCACAGCACCTCCCAAACCAATAGCTAGGGCTGCCATTTCCCAGCCTTCTTTGGGTATGGTATCATTTTGAATGCGAGCAACTTCGTGCCAAAATAGCAAATTGCGCTGGTCAATAGCGAGGTTCTCCCATTTAGCTAGATCAATTTGAATTTCCACCTCGTCTTTACCCAGTTCTTCGCACCGAGTCAGGGGTGGGTTAACTTCCGTGCTTCCTTCTACTATTACCCAGCTTTGCAACTCTGGGGGGAGCAAACCTTTCAACCGCCGCAGTTCATTCATTTCAGCTTTAGCAGAAGAAGTTGTATAAGTCGTCATAAATTTGCCTAGATATAATTACTACACATTCCACTACTATAGTATAGTGTTGGATTGGAAAATTGCTCCTGTGGGACTTCTGTGGTTACCCCTTTTATTCGCCTTTTGCTGGTTAACTTGGGCTGGTTGGAACGAGTATCAAAAAGTTAAGGCCTATCGTCGTTGGGAGAGGCAGTTTGACCGGGGAAAGTACGATATTTATGCAGTTTTGTTGCTCAAAGGAGATTTGTTGACTTGGGGGAAACCAACGAAGTCGCAACCTGTCCGGATCCAAACTTTTTCCCTCAAAGAGGTAGAAACTATTCGCTTGTTGGTGGACCAGCGCCCGGTGGATCTAGAAGCAGTGAGCGAGTACCATGACAGTGACCAGTTCTTTCACAATGAAGGTCCGTCACCCAAAAAAGATGATAAACTTTGAAAGCGGTTGCTATATATTAGATGTTTTGTTGATATTCTAACAGCAAAGCCAGGAGATTTTGCAAACACTTGTCTGGTATGAGGTCAAGAACGGGCAGTTCCAGCTTTCCACCACCTAATTTTACGGGAATATCCTGCAAAATTTGCACCAGCTCCCTTTCATTAAGAGCATCATCCGCTAATAAAGGATAGACTTTTTGTGCTACAGTGAGATGAAGATGAGCATCGGCTAAATAAAGATGCCACTTAGCTACATCAATATAAATTTGCTCACCTATTTCCCCAGCCAGGGCTTCAATATCTCGGGTAGTGTAATTAGCCATTGATTTTTGGAGTAGAATAATCGGCAATCGCCACAATATAAATTAGATGTAATAATAACACTGCTACCCAAACCCCACTCACCCAGATACTCCAAGTCCAGTCAGCAGCTTTAATAGTGCGCACAAACCACAAACCGGAATTAGAAGCAGCAAAAATAGCCACATGGAAAGCAAAATTCATCCTGTCGTCTAAGCGACGATATTCAGGATCCAGGCGATCGGGTTTACGGGGCCAACGAGGGGGCATAAGGAATCTATAATGGAGTTTTCATCAATATAATATAGCAAACCTACTCACGAATATAATCCCCGGATTTGCCGCCGGTTTTCCTCAATAGCTGAATAGACTGGATTTCTATAGACTTTTCCAACCCTTTAGCCATATCGTACAAGGTGAGGGCGGCTACGGAGACGGCGGTTAAGGCTTCCATTTCCACCCCGGTTTCTGCTTTCGTCTTCACGGTGGCTCGAATTTCATAGCCGGGCAAGGAGAGATCCGGTATCAGCTCCACTTCTATCTTCTGTAATGGTAAAGAATGACACAAAGGAATCAAATTGGCTGTTTGCTTCGCTGCCATAATACCCGCTAGTTTAGCGGTCCCTAAAACGTCTCCTTTGGGGGCATTAGCAGAGGCGATGGCTTCCATTGTTGCTGCGGACATTCGTACTTGCCCCCCAGCCACCGCTTCTCTAACAGTTATTTTTTTCGATGAAACGTCCACCATACGCACTTTTCCGGTATTATTTACATGGGATAAAAATTTTTTTTCCTCAACCACTTGCTTTTTTCCATTTCTCTGTGTTATTATTCCAAACAGTTAGGGCGTGTAGCTCAGTGGACTAGAGCACGTGGCTACGGACCACGGTGTCAGGGGTTCGAATCCCTTCTCGCCCGTTATAGTTAGCTGGTACCATTAAAGGGATATTGACCCACTGCGATTAATTTTCGCCTTTCTTGTAAACGTTCCCAGTTGTTGAATTGTAAGATAGTTACAGTCACTCGTCCCCGGGCTGTGAATGGCACAATTACAGTATGGACAAGCCAGGGCTAGATTTTCTGGGACGGTTTTTCCGCCATGTTTTTGGGCAATTACATGTTCCATTTCAAAAGTGAACAAGGCAATATGTTGAAGAAACAAACAATATTCACACCGTCGCTTTGCCCGTTGAATTACAAATTGGCGTAAAACTTTAGAAACATAGCTCATTATGCAGTTTGAAGCATTTAACCTGTCAGGTACTTCTAGAGTAATTTCCATGGTTGTTGCTTAAAGGTTGTCTGAGGGAACTTGTCTCCTATGGTAGCTTTTTCTGCTTTTCTTTTAGGTATGCTTTTAGTCTCTTTACTCCTTTTCGGTACGCTGCTGCTAGTTCTGGTTCTAAGGGGTTGTTGTTGAGGGAAAGCATCTGTAACTGAGACAGGTTTCCTATAGACTCCGGTAACTCAGTCAAATGCATATATTCCAGATCTAGCTCAGTCGAACGCGATCGCCCTGCCTCTTCAATTTTTCGTTCTGCTTCCTGATATGCATATTCTGGTGTCATAGGAGGTTCCTTATTCTCTTTTTATAATAACACGTAATATCAGAATTCTCCCTATTTTATTCCTGAAAGGGACGCTGGCAGGCGGGGGGTGCTACTTATAGTGGTTGAGTTTGAATTATATTATTAGTAACGGTATTTTGGAGTGATCGCGTCCTGGTTACTACGAACTTGATTAAAAACCGCAGAGACACAGAGGACACAGAGAAAGATAAGAGAGAAAGTTAGTAGTGAGGTCGAAGATTGTGAAAGAACTGGTCACTGGTCACTGGTAACTGATAACTGTCCTTGCCGCGACCAAGAGCAAAACGTAGAGAACGACCTAAACTTTTACCAGAGCGAGTTAAAAACAACACTAAACCTATCAGAGCAAAACCAGCAGCAATGTAGAAGCGATGGCGATAGGTCAAAAAGGTGATGGAACCCAAGATAGGACCACCTAAAGCAATACCTAATTCAAAGCCCCCAATACAGAAAGAAGTAACTCTACCCCTCTCATTAGTATAGGAGCGATCGGACATTAGAGCTAACATCATGGGAATTAACAAACCCGAACCCATTCCTTCCAGAATTGCAGCCAGAAGGAACCCATTAGAAGTCTGTGTTGACGCCAAGATTACCATAGATATACCATAGCAAACCAAACTCCCGGTAATAAACAAACCCCGACCAATTTTATCTGAAATCTTCCCCACAAAGATACGAAGGGAAAAACTGGCAAGAGCTGCTGCGGTATAAAACAAACCAGCATTAAAATCTACCCCACTCTCCCGCAAAAATAAAGGTAAGAACGCAATCAAAGTGCCAAACAATAAACCGATAGATAAAAGAATACCAGTGGGTACCATTAAAGAAGGACTTTGGAGCATTTCAGTAAAACTGCGATGAGGTTCCACAGCAGTATCCGTCTCCAAACCATCCCGTCTTTTCTCTCCCACCAGACTTCCTAAACTCAAAGCGAGAAAACCGCAACCAGAGGATACTAAAAATAAAGTTCCGTAACCGGAAGTTTCTGGCAATAATCCCCCCAAAGCAGGTCCAACAGACATCCCTATGGGTACTGCTAAACTCATATAACCAATGAGTTTCCCTCGCTGCTTATCCGGAGCAAAATCAATTACCAAAGTACTATATCCTGTCGTAAAACTAGCTATACTAATACCGTGAAATGCTCTCAATACCATTAATAAGGGAATAGAGGACACGAAGTAATAACCCACAGGAGCAATTCCTGCTACAGCGGTTCCGATTAATAATACTATCTTCCTACTGTGTTCATCGGCTAATGAACCTACCCAAGTGCGGGAAAACAACAGCCCAATGGCAAAACAGCCCATAACCCACCCTACCTGCTGGGTACTTCCTCCGATATCGGCGATATAAGCTGGAAGAACCGGTAGCAGAGAAGTCATGCTAATCCAAAATAAAAGACCCGCAGCAAATAAAATGAGCAAATTTTTGTTAAACACTATTTAAATTTGTGCCAATTATTTCCCGTACCCGATAAATGGGACGATTCTGAGATTCGTGGTAAGTGCGCATTAGCAATTCCCCCAACAACCCGAAGCAAAAAAGCTGCAACCCTGTAAGAAGGAGAATCACCACCAAAATTAATAAAGGGCGATCGCCAATACTTTCCCCCAACCCCAGTTTTATCCAAGTAAGATAACCACCGATGACTATTCCCCCCAGCATTAAAATCATCCCCAAGCCACCAAAAACGTGCATAGGGCGGGTGAGGAATTTCTTCATAAACCAGATAGTCAATAAATCCATCAACACTCGCAATGTCCGTCCCAAACCGTACTTACTGCTACCAAAACGGCGAGCATGGTGTCTGACGGGTAATTCAGCAATCTTTGCTCCTTCAATAAATGCCAAAGCGGGTAAAAAACGGTGCAAATCCCCGTAGAGATTGAGATCCGCCGCTAATTCCGCCCGGTAAGCTTTCAGAGAACAGCCGTAGTCGTGCAATTTGACCCCCGTAACTTGTCCAATGAGCCAATTAGCTATTTTAGAAGGAAGCAACCTGCTCAGAGCAGCATCCTGTCTATTTTTCCGCCAACCGCTTACCAAATCATAACCTTCATAGAGTTTATTTATTAGTATAGGAATATCTGCCGGGTCATTCTGCAAGTCTGCATCTAGGGAAACAATAACCTCCCCTTGAGCATATTTAAACCCAGCGGCCATGGCTGGGGTTTGACCATAATTGCGTCGCAGCAGGATAGCCACAACATCCCTGCGAGTGGCAGCTATCTGCCGCAATAGTTCTGTGGATCCATCAGTAGAACCATCATCAACGCAAATTATTTTGTATGTTATGCAATTTAATGTCAGTATATTAGAGATAGCCTCAATTAAATGGGGCAAACTCTCTACTTCGTTATAAATAGGTACTACTGCGGATACAGATGGGGTGCTAACGGGAACCATTGGCTCCTGCTGGACTGCAATAGGCGAAATTACCACTTCCTCCTCCCTCGTTAAGGTATATAATTAGACATTACTCTGCCACATCCCCAAAATTGATGATAATAAGACTGACTCACTTTATTATAAAACGGATCGAGTCGGTCAATACCGATGCCATTCCGTCCCTTTTCTTTTCCAGAACTATGAATATAGAATAAATCCCCCAAATGAAGAGCAACGTGGTTCACCTTTTCCTTGGTACCAAAGAAGATTAAATCTCCCACCTGAAGTTCCTCCACAGTAATTGTAGCAGTAAAAGCTTCTTGTTGATAAGAATCTCGTGGTAACCAGATATTACTATGAGCAAAAGCAGCTTGAACCAATCCAGAACAGTCGAAATTGGGACCAATATTGCCACCCCAGAGATAATGGTTCGGTTGTTTCATCTTCTCCTGGGTAAAAGCAATAATTGCTCTTATTTGCTTTTCGATTTCGGAACGGGAAATGGTTCTGGGGTGATAAACTGTGGAGACGGGTTCCAGAAGGGAAACTTTCTCCACAGGTAACCAACTTTCATAACCATCCTCGCAGGAGCAAATCAACATTGCCTTTCCAGTAGGGGTGGTCGATAAAAGACGCAAATGACGTCCAGCAGCAGCTTGGGTAGCTAATCGCTCACACTTAGGAGCATCGTAAAGATCCAGGTCCAGGTGGCAGCAATATTCAAGATCGGTGGTTCGGTTCATAGGGGATATTGTAACTATACCTGCGCGATGCTATATAACAAACAATGACTTTTTTTCATCAGTCGCCAAAATTAGCAGAACAGGCTAAATCAATTCTCCAGTCAACCTGGGAAGAATTTCCAACCTTAGGTAAGAATCAAATCGCACTTACCTGGATGGTTGATGACAACCCGGTACGGAGTTTTAGCTATCGAGGGAGGGAGCTGATTTATCCTGCTAGCGTGGTGAAACTTTTCTATCTAGTTGCTATCCACCAATGGCTAGAGTCTGGGAAGATTATCGCTTCGGCGGAATTGGACAGAGCAATTCATGACGCTATCACCATTTCTAGTAACGATGCTACCAGTTTAATAGTAGATATGTTAACGGAAACCACCAGCGGACCGGAATTAGCCCCTGATGCGTTTCAAACCTGGCAGTACCAAAGGAATATGGTCAATCGCTACTTCCAATCTTTAGGTTGGGCTGAGTTAGATGGTATAAACGTGAATCAAAAGACTTGGGGTGATGGATATTACGGTCGAGAACGAGCATTTGTGGGTTCGGATGGCTCAAACCGCAATATGCTCACTACAGATGGAGTAGCAAGGCTACTTTATAGTATTGTGAGGAGAGTGGCCGTTTCCGGAAAGCGATCGCAAGAAATGATGAGCTTGTTACGACGCCATCTTACCCCTGAAGATTTAGCGGGTAAGGGTTCCGAGGAAAAACAAATCAGTGGCTTTCTCGGGCAAGGTTTACCGAAGGTGGCTAAATTGTGGTCAAAAGCAGGCTGGACAAGCCAAGTACGTCACGACGCAGCTTACATTGAAATTCCCCAAGTGCCCTCCTACTTACTAGTTGTTTTTACCGAAGGGAAAGAGAACAGCCAAAACCCAGCCCTTCTCCCTTTCCTGGGAAAAGCTTTTGCTGCTGTAATGGATAATCTAGGACACAATAGAGAGTGAAATTCAAGTTTATTTGTGAGGAGAGATTTTGAACAAGATTAGTTTGCTTGTGTGTACTGCTTTGACCTTCTGCGTCAACCCCCTGACAGCTAAGGCCCAAACCCCACCAATCGAGGTATCTACTTCTGCCAGCGCTCTTTCCTCTTCTGATCCCCTCGCCCAAAGAGATATCAATCCGTGGTCTAGGACTCGTTTTAACTACAGCTACATTGGAGTTGGTTTTAACCTTGGTTTGGGTGACAACCAAGATACAACAGTGGGGGATACTGGCTTTGTTATTAACGGTAAAATAGCCTTAAATCAGAACCTTTCATTGCGACCAGCCATTGTTTTCGCTGATGACACGGCATTCCTCTTCCCCGTCACCTACGATTTTACCCTCCGGGGTTCCGATCCTTTTGAACCGGTTCCCTTCATCCCTTACGTCGGTGGAGGCTTGATTTTAACCACCGAGAATAACAACAATTTGGGTTTCCTGCTCTCTGGGGGACTAGATTACCTCTTCTCGAAGCAATTTGTCGCTCACGCAGGTCTGAATGTCGGTTTCCTAGAACAAGGAACGGAGGTAGGATTGAGTTTCAATCTCGGCTACATGTTCTGATTTATTTGTATGGGGGTTCTGCTATATTCTTAGCGGAATCACCCTGTTATTGTTCTGATAATCAATAAGCCGAATGAAAGCAATTACGCTATTGAATTTCAAAATTATATTATTAGGTCTCACTACCTTTGCCTTATTCTATCCCGTTGCAGCAGTGGCTCAAATTACAGTTTCCGACTACAGTTACTTTGGTGTCAATGGCAATATTGGTTTTACAGAGGACGATAATACCTCCCTTGAGGATTTCGGCTTTCTCATCAACACTAAAATTTCCATTATTCCCAATTTGTCATTACGACCTGCTGTTATTTTTGCTGATGATACATCCTACCTTATCCCAGTGACTTTTGACTTTTCGTTCAGCCAAACTCAACCACTAGTTCCTTTTGTAGGTGGTGGTGTGATGTTCGGTCCTAAGGACGGGTTGCTCCTTACTGGCGGGGTGGAAGTGCCCTGAGGAAATGAATTTGTGGTCAATGGAGGCATAAATGCAGGTTTTCATTGATGGTAAGACAAATGCGGGACTGTACTTCGGTCTCGGTTTTATATTCCCTAAAGACTAAAGTTTGTAGGGTGGGCAATTGAACGTTGGTAGGGGCGGAGTTTTCCCGCCCAGACAGCCGTAGGTTGGGTTGAGGCACGAAACCCAACATCACTAAGATTGTGGCATTACTTTTGTATTTTAAGTAATTGTTTTTTGTTACAAAAGTGTTACATCATGCCGCCCATGCCGCCCATACCACCCATACCACCCATGCCACCCATGCCACCCATGCCACCCATATCGGGAGCAGCAGGAGCTGGCGGTTCCGGCTTTTCGACTACTAAAGCTTCAGTAGTTAAGACCATTCCGGCGATGGAACCGGCATTTTGCAGAGCAGAACGGACTACCTTAGCCGGATCGATGATGCCTGCCTCAATCAAGTCTTCAAACTTGTCGGTGGCAGCATTGTAACCGACGTTAAACTCGGTGGACCGGACTTTTTCCACAATTACACTTCCTTCTACCCCGGCATTATTGGCTAATTGACGGAGAGGCCCTTCTAGAGCTTTGGCAACTATTGCTGCTGCCACCTTTTCTTCATCAGTGCTGAGGCTGGCTTGAAAATCCCCTATTTTCTGAGCCAGGTGAATGAGAGTAGTGCCCCCACCGGGAACGATACCCTCTTCTACTGCTGCTTTGGTGGCGTTGAGAGCATCTTCAATGCGCAGTTTGCGGTCTTTCAGTTCCGTTTCTGTTGCCGCACCTACCTTAATGACAGCTACTCCACCTGCCAGTTTGGCAATCCTTTCTTCCAGTTTCTCTTTATCATAGTCCGAATCGGTTTCTTGTAGTTGTTGGCGCAGTTGAGCGATGCGTTTTTGCACATCTTTACTGCTGGATCCACTGGCGACAATGGTGGTATTTTCCTTGTCAATGCTTACTTTAACTGCTTTGCCCAGCATTTCTAGGGAGACGGTTTCCAGACTCAAGCCTATATCTTCGGAAATGACCCGCCCATCAGTGAGAATAGCGATGTCTTCCAGCATTTGCTTGCGGCGATCGCCAAAACCGGGAGCTTTCACTGCTGCTGCATTCAAGACACCCCGAGCTTTATTCACCACTAGGGTAGCTAAGGCTTCTCCTTCTAAGTCTTCTGCAATGATGAGGAGGGGTTGGCTGGCGCGAGACACCTTTTCTAGGATGGGGACTAAGTCGGCGATGGCGCTAATTTTTTTGTCCGTAATCAGCAGGAGGGGGTTCTCGAATTCTACTACTTGTCGTTCTTGATCCGTGATGAAGTAGGGAGAAATATAGCCCCGGTCAATTTGCATCCCTTCCACAACATCCAATTCCGTGGCTAAGGATTTGGACTCTTCCACAGTGATGACTCCGTCTTTGGTCACCTTTTCCATGGCTTGGGCAATCATTTGACCCACTTCCTCGTCGTTACCTGCGGATACGGTAGCAACTTGAGCGATGGCTTCCCCTGCCACTGGTTTGGCAACAGCGGTGATTTCGTCGATTAAATAGGCGATGGTTTTTTCCATGCCCCGACGCAATCCCACAGGATTAGCCCCTGCGGCCACGTTTTTCATCCCTTCCTGAATCAAGGCTTGGGCCATAACTGTAGCAGTGGTGGTGCCGTCCCCCGCATTATCTTTGGTTTTGGAGGCCACCTCTTGAATGAGACTAGCGCCAGTATTTTCTAAGGGATCTTCTAGTTCGATGTCTTTGGCGACGGTGATACCGTCTTTAACAATTTGGGGTACGCCAAATTTCTTTTCCAACAGGACATTGCGACCTTTAGGTCCCAGGGTAACGCGGACTGCATTGGCAAGAGCGTTTACACCCTTCTCTAAAGACCTTCTGGATTCTTCTTTAAACGAAACAATTTTTGCCATAGATGTCTTCTGCTCCCTATGTCTCCATGTGTCAATTTAGCACTCTACCAGGTCGAGTGCTAAGGGAAGTTTACCGAAACTCTGTCAAAAGCCAGAAAGTCATGATTTCATCGGATTTACGTGGAGTAATGCATATTTTGGGTTATTTGTCAAGGAGTTTTTTTGGCGTATTTCTACCAATTTAGATCAACTCCAGCAATATCAAGCTGCTGGTAACTGTCATGTTACGAGATAACTGTTTCAAGCCATTACCATGCCCCCATCCACATTAAATACCTGTCCGGTAATGTAGGCTGCGGCGGGGTCTGCTGCCAGGAAGCGGATGGTGCCTGCCACTTCTTCTGGTTTTCCGTAGCGATTGAGGGGAATAAATTTGAGGATTTCAGAGGACTCTAAATCTTTAGTCATGTCTGTTGCTATAAACCCCGGAGCCACTGCATTGACGGTTACCCCGCGACTAGCCATTTCTTTAGCCACGGTTTTGGTAAAGCCGATGACTCCGGCTTTGGCTGCGCTATAATTGGCTTGCCCCGGATTACCCATTTGTCCCGTCACAGACGCTATATTGATAATGCGTCCACTCCGTTGCTTCAACATAGGTTTGCTCACGGCTTTGGTGACGAGAAAGACTCCCGTGAGGTTCAGGTCAATTACAGCCTGCCAGTCTTGGGGTTTCATTCGCAGCAGGAGGGTATCTTTGGTGATACCTGCATTGTTGATAACAACGTCAATGCGACCAAATTTCTGGAGAGTTTCACTAATGAGGTTATCTACTTCCCCTGGTTGGGAGACATTAGCCCTAAGGGCGATCGCCTCCCCTCCAACAGCGGTAATTTCCTGGACTACTTCTTCCGCAGCAGTGCTAGAATTGGCGTAGTTTACCACTACTTTAGATCCAGCAGCAGCTAAAGCCAAGGCAGTGGCGCGCCCGATACCGCGAGAAGCACCAGTAACGAGAGAGACGCGATTTTGTAAGTATTGTACAGTTTCCGGTAATAGTTCTATCATTTGTGATTAGTTTTTGCAATTATTATGGCAGTTAAAAAGAAATTTTCCAGTTTCCAAGAACTTCTCGCCAGCACTCCAGTACCTGTGTTAGTTGACTTCTATGCTACTTGGTGCGGTCCCTGTCAGATAATGGCACAAATTATCGAACAAGTAAATCCTCAAATCTCTAATAGGCTGCAAGTGGTTAAAATAGATACGGATAAGTATCCCGGTTTGGCGTCTGAATATGGAATTGAGGCTTTACCTACATTGGTACTCTTGAAAAATGGTCAGTCTGTGGACCGGATCGAGGGTGTTCTACAAGCACCTCAGTTAGTACAGCGGTTGCAAAGGTCTCTTTAACAAGGGTAAGGAGGTTCACCATGCTTGATTTGGCTCAATTGTAGGTTGGGTTTCGTGCCTCAACGTTGGGTCGAATAAAATGAAACTCAACCTGCTGGACTAGATTGAACCAGGCGTCGGAGTCAAAAAAAACCACAGTCTTTAGCAGTTAGGCTGTGGTATCAGTTAAAAATTATGGCTACAGAAGGATCAACTCAACATTCAGAACCTCCAACCCTGAATCAACCACCCAGTCCCCTCCATCAAATATGCCAATAGCGATTGTGTGAATACCAGCTCCCAAACTCTTACTATAGGTTTGAAAATCTGCTGTGCTGTACACATAATCAGAGTCTTGAGCTTCCACCAAGTCTGCCTTTCGGTAAGATGTGAAGACATTTACATCTGAATCGATGGCCACAAAGGCAAAATCGTTAAAATTATAATTGTCTTTTGTACCGCCATATTCGTTATGGTCTTCGTTGGTGAAAAATTTCCAATCGAAGGATAATTCTGCTGACGTCTCTAACTCAATTTTAAATTGAAAGACGGTACCTTCCTCGGCATTGTATCCCTGACCGGTTAACTCGTCGAAATTCAGGCCCTCTATCTGATTTGATTCTTCGATGTCTTCAACCCAAGCAGCATTATTGCCGGTGGAGAGGAAGAGGTCTTGATAGACGGGGTTATTGTTGGGATTTTGATTTATGTCTATCGAGGTATCAACAGTGCCGGAGTAATTTCCTATGGCTTTTGTTAAAACGAGTTTTTTCTCTATCTCTAGGAAATCTATTGGAAAGTTGCCAGTCTCAAATAATTGAGGAAGCTTCAATTCTAGAACATAGTTCACCGTTAGGAAGAAATCCTCCTGTTCATTTCCTGAGTCTTGGGAGTTAACGGTTTCGTTTCCCGTTGGCTCCCGTTGGCGAGGAATCCCCCTGGTCACTTATTTAGCCTTAGGAGTTCAAGAGATCGTTTAAATTTGTGCTCTGTTGTGAGTTTATGGTACTAACGTTGTCTAAAATCATAATTGGTAACTCCTTGAATTCAAATCTTGAACAATCTACTTTATATCATAGACACTCTAAAGCATATTTGCCAACTCCAGCGATCGCTGTGAAAATGTGATTTCCATCACTGGAGCAGAAGAAAGAAAATTTTGACTCAAGTTGGATCTCTGTGCAAACCTCGGTTAGAGCGTTCTCGTTATCCTTCCGCTCTGATATGAACTTTTGTAGAAAATCCTCTCTGTTAGCGATCGCCAGATACAACAGCTTGTAGACACGCCCTAGTTAATATTTTGCTGAGAATTGATTGAAATTGGGCCTTCTATGGGAGATCCAGAGGCAAGAAAATAGTGAAAACCTCTCCCTGTTGAGGTTTCTGACGCACGATTAGTTTACCTCCCAAAGCATGAAAGAGATTTTTGGTTGCGTCCAGATTGAGACGGAGACAACCAGTAGACCGCCCGAACATGAGGAGTTGACCGAGAGATTTGAAGGAATTGCTCTCATGACTTGATTGGCTTTGCAGTTCTAACTTGAGGCGATCGCCCGCTGTTTGTACTTGCACTTGAATTTCTCCCCCATGGGGTAAACTGCGGGTAAAATTCTCCATTACCCCAGTTAGTACCTGGTGGAGCATAGCAGGATCTGTGACTACAGTAGGTAATTTGGGGGGCAAAACTACATCCAGGATAACATTCCGCCGTCGCGCCCGTTCTCGCCAGCAAGGGATACTCTGGTAGAATACTTGTTCGAGAGATATGGGAACCAGGGGAACTTGCTGTTCTTGTTTGCTCAATGCTGCCGCCCGCAAAATCAGTTCCATACGGTCAATTTGTTCGCTGCATTCTCCATCAATAGATTCTAGACGCTGAATCGCTTTTTCTGTCAACTGACAACGCTTTTTCAGCAGCAATCGGGTTAAAGTGCGAATAGTGGTGAGAGGGGTGCGAATTTCGTGGCTGAGAGCTTCCAGCAGTTCTACTTCTGGGGGTTCTTGAGGAATATCTAATTCTGGTGGAGGTTCCGTTACTCCTGGTGGGGCTGGGGGATCTGGTAAATGCTTGAGCAACTGACGACTGAAGTGGGTGACTAAGGCATAGTCTGGAGTTGTGGGCAAATATTGGGCTACTACCTCATCTAAGTGACTGAGTTGGGAATGGTTGGTGACCAGCAATCGGGATCGGAGGGTTTTCCAAATCTGCTGATTAGTTTCTGGACAGAAGGAAAACTGAAAAGCGGGAATACCTTGACAGTCTTGTCCCAAAACCATGGTCAAACTAAAGCTCGAAGTAAAAGCGAGACAAAATAGTTCTTCAGCAATGGGGTCATTAGGCAGTAAAGGCAGTTGGGTTATAGTGGAGGTTTCCGTTTGTTTGGTTGGGGATACAGGCATTAAGGCAAGAGGATTAAATGCTTTGGGGGTAAAAATTCCTGTCTCAAAGCGCGACAGTAGGGTATCAGTACTCAAGACGGTGCCTGGGGCGGATAAAATGAGTCCTCCACACTGATTATCTAAAATTAAAAGTAAGCTTTCTAAAGCAGCGATGGCACCGCACCATTCCCTTTGGGCTTTCCGTCGCGCTTTTATTAATTTCGACACCGAATAACGCCGAACCCTCACGGTGGAACTTTCAACCCTATTCTGTTCCTGCTGATTGAAAACGTCGCTTAATGTTTGCAATAACCAATTTTGCCCCACAATTAACTCCGTTAGAGCGCCGTCCCTCTTATTTATTTCATAGTAGCCCAATCATGGATTTTTCCTTAACTAGTAGAACCGAACAGATCCTTCGCAATTTCCGCCTCAAGAAAAACTGAAATATGGGGTGATATCAAGTCCGAGGGCTCTGCTGCTGTCGGGCACGGGAATGAATTGCTGGCTCATACGGCAAGTCCACTGAAAGTGGACTATATAGCAAAGCGCTATAAGATTACAAACTAGGTTGCATTCCTTAGTATCTATGAAGGAATACGCTGCAGTTCCCACCCTCAGCGGAGCGGGGAAACCGCAGATTGGGGCACGATGATGGTGTCCATGGATTCACCGAGAGCATTAAAGATTTCGAGGATGTAGCCTTTTTCTCCCCCTGTGGGATGATGTCTCCTTTTTTAAGGTCGAACAAGGCTACCCGACGTCTTCTCTTAACGAGGGAATGACACTTTCGACGCTCCACCTTAATGATCAAGATGGGATTTTGGGGTAGTCTCTTTAGAGATATATACCCCTACAAGGACTAACGCTAGTGCTAACCAAGTTAAGCTATATAATCGCTCTGCAAGAATGATCCATGCCAGGATAACCGTGCTGATGGGGGTAAGGAGCGTGGATAGGGAAACAAAACTAGCTGAAAAATACTTAAGGCTATACACCAAAAATCCATGACCCAGCATTTCTCCAACGAGTGCCATTCCAATGACAGCAACCCATCCTAACCAAGAGGTAGGGAAAATATCTTCTTCAAACCAAAGCACAATCGGCAACAATGAAATTGTTCCTACTAAGCATCGCCATAAAAGAATCTTAGATGATGAAAACTTATCACTGATCTTCTTGATGAGTAAAAGACCCGCTGCATAACAGAGACAAGACAAGAGAGCGGTTGAATCACCAATTAGATTGATATTCACTTTCTCTAACTCAGTCAGCTCTAATGTAAAACTTCCAAGGAGGGCAATTGCTAGACCGATCGCAGATTTGGCACCAAAAGTCTGATTAAAGAATAGCCAGCCTCCCATGGTTGTGAATAAGGGCTCTAAACTGCTTATAATTGCCCCATTCGCAACAGTTGTCTTAGTGAGGGCAAAAGTCCACAAAAATCTTCCGGCAATATAAACAACTGACACGATCGCTAACAGCACTGTGTCAATCCTTTGACAATCTGATTCTTCAACAGGCTCTTGAACAGATTCTTGCTTCAATCTTTCCCGATTTTTTTTTTGAATAAATTCAAGACAATAAAAATGACGCTAGAAATTTACAAACGATTAAACATCGTGGAATTGACGCTCATTTCATGTACAGAAATAGTTATCAATATAGGAGTAGTGGCATGTGCGAAAGCACTCACTAGCAATGCGATTAATGGGATAATTTGTTCTGGGGAAATACCCTGAAACCTCTCTAATTTTAAATCTTCTTGCATGATGAACTATTGAGTGAAGAAATGCCAAGAAATTGGCTCTCCCGTTAGGATTATGATAACTGTTTCTAATCAGAGAGATAGGCTAGCAGTCGTTCACGAAAATCATTGCAATTCACGAAGTTGATACCCGTAAATGGGATCTATCTACTCTACCGTTACCGATTTAGCTAAGTTACGGGGCTGGTCAATGTCCAAACCCCGATATGCTGCGGCGTAATACGCTAAAAGCTGTAAGGGAATTACTGTGAGCATGGGCGAAAGTAGCTCTTCAACCTCTGGGATGGGAATTAGCTGGTCAAATGCTTCTGCCGTCTCTGAGTTGTTTCTAGGAGTGATGCCGATCAGATGAGCATCACGAGCTTTAGCTTCTTGGGCATTGGAGAGGACTTTTTCATAGACACTACCAGGTTGGGCAATCGTCACCACTGGCACCTTGGCATCCAACAGCGCGATAGGTCCATGTTTCAGTTCCCCAGATGGGTAGCCTTCCCCATGAATGTAGCTGATTTCCTTGAGTTTCAATGCCCCCTCCAGAGCAACAGGGAAGTTGATGCCCCGTCCTATGAAGATAACGTCCTGAGTATCTGTAAATTGATCAGCGAGTTTTTGAATCGAATCCTCTTGGACTTCTAAAACCGATTCCATTAGCGCTGGCAGTTGTCGTAACCCATTGAGAATTGTCTCCAGCCGCATCAGTGGCAAGACTTGACGACGATAACTCATATCTAGCGCCAAGCAATAAAAAGCTAATAACTGAGCAGTATATGTTTTAGTAGCAGCAACACCAATCTCAATTCCAGCATGAATATCAATAATGTTTTCTGTCAGTGCTGCAAGTGAACTTTCAGTACGATTGGTAATGCCCAAAAGGCGCAGCTGAAACCTTGATTGCTGATTTGTGAGACGCTGCTGTTCCATTGCCAAAGCCGCTAGGGTATCGGCAGTTTCCCCAGACTGAGTAACGCCAATTGTCAGTGTGTTGGCAGTTAACGGCGGCGGCGCATAGCGAAATTCTGAGGCATACTGCACCATTGTGGGGATGCCAGCAATCTGTTCTAGCAGGTATTTCCCTACCAATCCAGCGTGCCAACTACTGCCACAGGCAACAATTTGGATTTGTTCTAAATCCTCTAACAATCCAGCAGGTAAACCTAGCTTGATGGGCATTTCGGATGAGTTAGTTGGGTACCAGTCATAATTGAGATAGGTGTCTAAACTAGCCCGTATCAGCCTTGGTTGCTCGTGAATTTCCTTAAGCATGAAGTGCTTAAATCCCTGCTTCTCAATTAACACAGGATTCCAACTGAGGGTGCGAGGGTATTTGTTTAAGGGGACACCTGCAAAATTATAAACCTCAACTCCCAAGGGTGTAAGTTTTGCCAGTTCACCGTTTTCTAAACTCAGTACAACTTGTGTATGGGGAACGAGATTCTCCCTGACCAAATCCAATTGCTAGAGGGGCTTGTTGCCGAGCAATAATTATTTCGTTGGGATAATCGGCACAGACAACTGCGCACCGCGTAGCGGATCTCTTCGAGATCGCAAATGATCCTTTGAGAATGTTCACAGCTTGCCGTACAGCTTCTAAAAAAGGATTGACCGAAGATGAGGAAAAAACCCTATCAACAGTTTCAGGAACTTCTAATAAGGATGTTGCATACCCGTTGTTGGAGGATTTAACCTGATTAAATTCCATCCCACCAGACCATGCACCTGACATTGAAAGAATTTTTTCTTCAGACTTCTTCACAGAGAGTTGATCCTGCAACAACTGAGCGATTAGGTGGGGGATAACTTCTGTATCAGTGTCAGAGCGGAAAGAGATGCCTCGATGCTGTAATTGATCCTTTAATTCCCGATAGTTCTCAATAATGCCATTTTGAACAACTGCTATTTGCATTGCCTGATCCGTATGGGGATGGGCGTTGTGTTTCTCTGGTTTGCCATGAGTTGCCCAGCGAGTATGTCCAATCCCAATCTGGGCTGAGTTGTTTGTCCCCACCAGTTTTGCTCGTAGCTGACGGAGTCGCCCCTTAGCGCGGACACACTCAAGATTACCGGAGGAAACAGTGGCGATTCCACCAGAATCATAGCCTCGGTATTCCAGTTTTTCTAACCCTGCTAGCAAGATTTCTGTGGCTGCTTGGGTGCCAACATAACCAAAGATTCCACACATTTAGAGAAGATCTCCTTATTATTTGAATTTGGATAACAGTCTCTAGTAATTAAGAGATAGCTAGCGATCCGCATTGAGTAGAGACCGTACATCAGCAAAGCTCTCAATCTGATAGTGTGGTATTCTCTGCTCAACACAGTGGTTAACTAAAGCATTCTTGGCGAAGACAAAATCAACTTTACCCGCAGCGCAGAAGTCCGAAGTGCCGTCACCAATCAATAAAGATCGATAGCCTTTGATAGTCTGATGCTGATGCTGTTCAACAACAGAACATTTACAGTTCCCTGATGAAACTTGACAATCCATATGGGAGTTGGGAAAAGTCACTTTCCAGCTTCGGCTACCCTGCTGCACTAATTTATTAGCCTTAATTTCTAGAGAAGTTAAGCCATAACGCCCTAGAATACGCTCAATAACATAATCTAACCCGTCACTGACAACAGTGATTCTATGACCGTGCTGTTTAACCTCAGCCACAAAAGCAGGGAAATCCGGATCGATTTCAATTTTATCAAGATGGGAGTTTAACTCAACCAGTGACATATCTAACAGAGGAATCTGCTCATCAAGACACTGACGAGAATTAATTAGTCCATCTTTCCAGGCTCGTTCAATATCTTGCCACTCAGGATCAGCAAACCGCTCTAATCAAGTGTCTGTAACATCCACCAGAGAGATGGTGCCGTCAAAGTCGCAGATAATATCCCAAGGTAGATCCTTAAGGCGATCTTTAGTCAGAGCGGCAGGTTTAGAATTGATCATCATAATTCTTAAATTCCCTAGCTATAATCTTCCCGCTACATAAGCTTCCACCTGAACACCATCGTTCAGCATGCCATGAAACTCCCAGGACACCATTAGGTGTAAACCATCAAGATGGACAAGATTTCCTGGGACGTCAATATCTGAATAGTCTTCATGGGGAATGGCTTGAGTATACAAGAATAAAGGAGTAAATTCCGAATGTCCCATTCTTGCGATTTTGTGACAGCACACTGGATTCCCTTGACGATAGGCATCCTGTATTTTGATGAGTTTCTTGACAGTTTGTTCTACAGTCAATCCAGATTTAGGAGGGTAAACTTACCATTGCAACCCAGATGCCAAGGTAATATAGTGCGCAAAATATCTTGCCGTTCCAACAGAACACTATTCCATTCATGAAAGAGTTGCTCCGCCATCATCAAGAGTCCTTCAGCCTCCTGATTCGTGTTTTCATCGTATACGGCATCAACAGGATGCTCCAAACGAAAGTGTTCGAGAACCTTATCAAAGGTTACTTTTCTGATAATCTTCATGATTGATCTCAAGATTGCTCGCACGAGTGTAGATACACATGATTCAAGTCAAGACTTTTCTAGGATATAAATAGCTCTTGGAGATGAAGGAAGCAATTCCTCAGGCTGATAGTTACCATACTTAAAACTTCTCCTGATAAGAAAGCAAAATCCAACTGCCGTTTAAGGTCAAAACGAGAGATATCCCCATGAATCAGTTCACGCTTTCCTTTAGGGGGTTTTGAATCCACACCGTAGAACGACGTGGAGAATGTCAAATAAACGGGAATTCTCTCGGAAACATCGGTTCAGTGTGAATCATTAAACCATTGAGTGAACTCTAAAACATTTCCCTCAGAATCCTTAATATAGAGCCATTTTGAAACATTTTCAGTTTCAAATGGACCTTGAAAAATCGGGATATCCAGATCCTTCAAATTAACCAAAGTTTTCTCAAAGTCATCAGTGGATAATGCCAAATGGGGACAGATACTATCGCTGGCTTCCGCTTTATAGGGGGGCTGATTGTGCAACTTAACTAACTCCAAATTGCCACCACCTAAGCGTAAAAAAACATATTCTGCCTTTTCCTCATCATTGTATTCCTTGGGTATTAAGATAGTGAGACCCAATTTTTTGGTATAGAAATCGATTGCTCTATCTATATCTTGCACCAGTAATGATACGTGATCAATTTTGTACATCACCATGTCTCCTTTGCTTGATAATTTTAAGCTTGATAATTTGAAATGTTACTGTACAATATATCCCCCATCTACTGCTAGGGAATGTCCTGTAACAAAAGAAGATTGATTTGAGCATAACCAGAGAACAGCATTCGCCACTTCTTCAGGTTTACCAAAACGCCCTAAAGGATGCAAAAGTTTATCTTGATTTCTAGCTTCTTCTGCATTTTCAAACAGTAAAATATTAGCAAAATAACGATCGAGCATTGGGGTTTCAATTGAACCGGGAGACACAGAATTCACTCGTATTCCCGATTCGGCATATTCTAAAGCAGCAGATTTGGTTAAGCCTTCAATTCCATGTTTTGCCATGGCATAAAAAGAGGCTGTTGGTGCGCCCAGTAATCCAAAACTAGAGGAAGTGTTAACAATAACACCATGCCCTTGTTTAAGCATTTGGATAATCTCGTATTTCATGGAGAGCCAAAGCCCTTTTAAGTTAATACTAATAACCGAATAAAATTCTTCTTCTGTACAATCGATTAGCCTTTTCAAAGGACCTTGAATTCCGGCATTATTAAAGGCTATATCTAAAGCACCATAATGGGCTACGGTTGAGCTTACCAATGCTTCAACCTCTATTGCTTTAGCTACATCGGTTTGTATAAAGACAGCATCACCACCCTGATCCTGAATGATTCGGACGGTTTCTTCCCCTTCTAGCTGTCGTCGTCCAGCAATCGCGACTTTAGCCCCTTCTCTGGCAAAAGCCAAGGCTGTTGCTTTACCGATGCCCGAAGTACCACCGGTAATTAAAGCAACTCGATCACTAAAGGTTTTCATGGTTACTCTCCAAACTAACAAAGGTACGAGTTCCCGGTCGAGGTCTCCAAGTTAATAACTCCTCTGGCACTTGCTCCAGAGAAACTTGACGACCTAATAGATGGGTAAAAAATGCTTCATCTTGCTGGATTAGAGCGATCCCGAAGGGATCCGCTACGCGGCGCGCCTCGGAGATAATTTCATTGGTGACACCCGCCATAGAAGCAATGACCGTAATTTCTCGCTGGAATAACTCTTGGGGAGAAATGGGGAAAACAGTTTCGGGTCAAGGAACGCCATAAATACAAACCAAACCAGCTTTCCGAACCATTTGTAAAGCCATCTCCAGTCCTTTGGGAGACCCAGAACATTCAATAATTAAATGGGCAAGGAGAGAGATAAGATAAGTTTTCATTGGATATTCATAATTAAATTTAAATGTAGGGGCGCAAGGCTTGCGCCCCATCAAGGTAAGTGTTTCAAACTACCGCTTTGCGCCCAGAGAAAAGACCTTTTTAAAGTCATTTTTGATACTAATTACAGTCCAACCGTTTTGTTCAGCCTCAGCAAGAGCATATTCTGCTCCTTCATTATAATCATATTCCCGTTTACTATCATCATGGTGAACTAACATCATCAAATCTCGACCTTTTCCATCATCAGTATACTGAAGCATGGCTACATCCCCATCATAATTACCCACCGCCATGATGGGTTTTTTGCTGATATATCGCTCAATTCCGATGGCTTTACCGTCGTAATTGTTAATAGGTAATACAGGAACGCGCAATCGAATTAGAACCGGTTCTCCTTCCTCGGTAATTTCAAACTTAGATAGAAAACTGGTACCGATGACATTTGGTGGGGGAACCTTATAAGCATCTTCCGCGAAAGAACGAATGAAGTCAATTTCTCCTCCTGAACTGATATAGATTTGGAAGTCATATCCCCGGAGATAATCCAATAACTGCACCATAGGTTGGTAGGTGAGTTGGATATAGGGAACTCCAAAGCGTGGGTGTAACTCAGTGTCGAGAAAATTACGGGCGTTTGTCTTGTATTTCTCTGTTTCAATGCCGCTATTGACTTCAATATTCTTAAGGGCAATATCTTCTGTTATTTTGTCCTTAAGACAGCCATTGTCGTCAGCTTCTAAACTTTCTTGCTGATGAACAATTAAAGCTTCTTCAAAAAAGCAAGGTTTTTCTGGCCAGAGAGTGCCATCGTTATCGAAAACTGCAACCCGATCTGAAGGTTCGACAAAGTTGGGACTTTCAGAGTTGGTAACGTCTTGCACGAAGTCTATAATCTCTTGTTTGGTGTCACCGTCGTTCCAGTAAGGATAGAGGGGTAATTTCTAATGCTTCAGCTCTGGGAGATGGAAAAAAAATTCCCAGACAGAAGATAGATAAGACAAGAGAGAGGGTTAGGAAAACAGTTCTTTTTTTCATCAAAGGAGATTGTGCGATATTACTAATTAACTCGGCTGAAAAAGGGTATTTCCAAATGGATACACCTAAGATTTAGGCAAGGTGGGCATTGCCCACCCTAGGGAGAACTTACTCATCCGTGAGCCCGATTTTGACAGTTACCTTGTCAATGAAATCATTGAAGGTAAATGGGGGTTTGTAAGTCAGGGATACCGGTGACTGGCTATCTTGACCCACATCGAAAAACTCAATTCCAAAGGAGGTGGGGACAGTCTTAGGAATTATTTGCTCTGCAACTAATTTGTTGTCAATAAATACCTGTCCAAGTCCCGCTCCTACACGCTTGAGCATCATCTTAACCAAGTCTGGATCTACATCTCCATTTTCACCCAAGAGCTCCCCAGTATTTATATCTGGAATCATGGACAGGAACTGATCCAGAGTCATGTGCTCCTGAATGTGATCGAGAACAACTTGAGTGAATTTGCTGAACTTGTAAGTAATCTGAGATTTTCCTACAGGAACAGTGGCATTGGTATCGATAGTGTAGCGATCAAAGCCCAAGTAGTTGTATTCGTACATCAACTTATTGTCTTTGATGTAGAGAGTGTAACCTCCTCCCGTTCCTCCTTGAGCAACCAAAACACCTTCAGAATCGGCATTGTCACGATCCAAATAAACATCGATGGTGTAAGAATTGTCGAAGGTATTGGGAGCCAGGTCTTGGTGGAGAGGAGACATTCCTTGATAGAAGGTAAATTCAGATGCACCTTCCCCTAAGGCTTCATTCTTGGCAGCAATGAGTTCGTAGCTTTCCCGGTCATCTAAAGGATAGACGTTGTATAGTTGCGCTTGCTCGTCAAATAAGTTTTGCATATCTTGCAACTTCTCTGGATTTTCGCTAGCTAGATCGTTAGCTTCGGAGAAATCATCTGGCAAATAGTAAAGCTCCCAAGTATCCGCGTCAAAATCTCCTTTCTTGTCAGGTTCTACAGTGCCAATAAGCTGGGTATGTTCCGTAACCGCTTTCCAGCCGTCTTGATACACGGCGCGGTTTCCTTTGTTTTCCCAATACTGAACCGTATGAGTACTAGGAGCATCAGAGTGGTTGAAAGATTCTAAAAAGCTGTTGCCATGAAGAGGCTGCTGTAGTGCCTCGTTAACAGTTTCTGGCATCTCAATATTGAGAAGATCCAGTACTGTAGGCACGATATCTGTAACATATTGCCATTGAGTACGAATGGCACCTTTATTTTGAATTTTGGCGGGCCAATGAACGATAAAGGGAGTGTGAATTCCTCCTTCATGGGTAAAGCGTTTTGCCCACTGGAAGGGAGTATCGTAAGCTAAAGACCAACCCCAAGGAATGTGAGGTTCGCTCCTGGTAGTACCGATATCATCTTCGTGGGCTATGTTGTACTCCAGGTCAGGGGTAATGCCATTGAAGTAGGTCATTTCGTTGAGAGTGCCGTTTTCGCTGCCTTCAGCACTAGCACCATTGTCGGAAATCACCATAATCAAGGTGTCATCTAGCTGACCCATAGAGTCCAGATAGTCCATTAAGCGACCAATCTGAGCATCCACGTGGGTCATGAAACCAGCGTAGTTTTCCATAAAGGTAGAAAACAACTCTTTTTGGTCTGGTTCTAAGCTATCCCACTCTGGATTTTCAGCATTGCGGGGGGAGAGTACAGTCCCTTCGGGAACAATACCCAAGTCTTGCTGTTCAGCGAGAATTGTCTCCCGTTCCACATCATACCCTTCATCGAAGTGGTACTTATACATGTCCCGATAAAATTCGGGAGTGTGATGAGGAGCGTGAACCGCACCAAAGGACAGATACATGAAATAGGGGCGATCTGGATCAGTAGAATCCAAGTCTTTGATATAGTTAATGGCGTTATCCACCAAGTCTTCGCTCAAGTGATAGCCTTCTTCTGGGAACCCAGGTGCTTGGACTCGGGTGGTGTCTCGGTATAGTTCAGGATAATACTGATTGGTTTCACCCCCAAGAAAGCCATAGAAATGGTCAAATCCTTTCCCTGTAGGCCATTGGTCAAAGTGTCCCGTAGCAGGAGTCATCGCCCAGGTGGGGGTCATATGCCATTTACCCAGAGCAAAAGTAGTGTATCCGTAGGGTTTCAATACCGCTGGCAACATAGCTGCACTGGAAGGAATAGAACCACTTTTGTTAGGATAGCCATTGGAAACCTCAGGAATACCTGCCATACCTACTGTGTGAGGATTCCGTCCCGTCAATAAAGCTGCACGGGTGGGAGAACACACTGGAAAGACATGGAAATTGTTGTAACGCAAACCATTGTAAGCCAGGTGATCTATATGGGGTGTTGCAATGCGACCCCCATAGGAACCAAACCCAGCAAAACCAGCATCATCAATAACAATAGTGAGGATATTGGGAGCACCTTCCAAGGGTTCTGGAGCTTCAAAATAATCTGGGGTAGAATCGGCAATGGTCTTGTCGATGGTTCCATTCCAAGGCTGATCCGTGTACTGGATTGTTTTCTTAGAAACTTCGCAGTTCAAACCAATTTGCCCCAAGGGATTTTGACCATCCCCGTCAGCAGTTTCGCAGGTGAGGTCAATTTGACCTTTCAAGGGTTTATCTGTATCGGGAAGCAGTTGAAGATTTGCCAGTGCTGGAGCAGGCAAGATACTGCTGGCCATAAATATGGCGATTAGGAAATATAAGGCACAAGCCTTTATCCCTCGTAGAATTTTGTTCATGGTAATTTTAGTCCCAAGACTAGAGTAATTAGCCTGACAAGGTCTTTAATCGAAATATCGATAAGCTTTGTCAACCACCATCACCTAATTTAGCACTCAAAAACACCATTAATTGTTTTGTTATACTTTTTAATATTATGGCAAGTTTAGTAAAATAGTTATTTTACCTTAACAAAGTAAGGAAAATATGGTACAATAGCAAAAAGTAGGCATAGATGGTGCCCGGGAATATAGGAAAGGGCGATCCATTAAATAGATCGCCCTTTACCTTGTGCTGGTTCAAACAAATTATTTGTATTTATCTGCGTACACGGCGGGACGCTTATGCGGTTGCGGTAGCAAAGCTTCGCAATCAAACAAAGCACCAGATTAAAGACAGGTTTTGATTATTTCCTAACTTGCTTCCGTTTTTTGATAGCAGAATGAGTTTGGGGAAACCCAAGGTGTTTAATCTGTTGATACTTTCGCTGTTCTTCTAATTCCTTCAGTTCGGTGTAATGAACCCAGTGAATGCAATCTACCGGACAGGTGTCAATTGCCTCTTGAACCAAATTGGAGCTATCCCCGTCTTGACGAATTACCCGAGAGCGTCCATAGTCTGGTTCGATAAAAAAGGTGTTAGAAGCCACGTGAGCGCAGTGCTTGCAACCGATACAAGTTACTTCATCCACGTAAACGCCTTTTTGCCGCAGTGAACCCCCTAACTCCGGTTCTAAACCGGAACGTTCCGAACCATGGCGAAAGAGACCTCCCAACTCTGGTTCTAAACAAGAGCGTTCTGTTGTTGGGTTAGAGTGGGACATTACGCACTCCAGCGTTGAACTACTAAACGAATGGATCCGTCTTCATTATTTGCTTCTTCGGCTACTGCAAATCCTTGGTTAGCAGTTTCCGAAAGCACTGTACGGTAAGCGTATCTTTGGGTTAAGCGCTTCAGGAAACCGTCTACAGATAAAGGTTGCTGCCAATATTGCAAATCTGCTACCAATTCGTATTCTTTCCCGTTCCAGGAAAAGCCGATGTCGTAATCGTTCTCTTGGGCGATCGCCACTTCTGCTGTGCGGGTTTGACCTTGATAACCTCTGACAGGAACGGGACCGGATTTCCAATCCACTTCCATATCCGTTAAAGCTTCTTTTAAAGAGGAGAGGTTGCGGATTTTGGTTTTGATATTGCTGAAATGAGACATATTCTTCCTTGTTAAATTGGACGCTGATGTTCAAAACGGATTTTAATGAGAATTCTTACCAATTGCTGACTGATGCTTGGTTCTGGGCTGTTGTTGAAGGACTCACTTGGTTTTGTGCGAAGTAATCGGATGTTGTGGTTTGAGAAATCACTTGTCCCAGCTGAGACTCGATTGCCGCTGTCACCTCTTGACAAGAAGCTCCGACAATGCCTGTGACCTTCTCTCGTACCCTGCCATCGGGATAAATCGTGAATTCTAAGGTTTCTAAGCTCATAGTCTAAGATAAAATTTGAGTAATTATATCAATTCTAGACATATCTTAGCAAAAGTTAATATAAACAGGTGTGGTAACTCTAGCTGATTGTAAGTTTTCCTTAACCTTGGCACTTCGTCAAGGTCATAGCAATGTTCCAAAAGTTTTGTAATACGTTCATTGAGGAAATTTCTTGCAGATGTTATCCTTGTTTAATCTGTAAATGCCCCGGCGCGTACTGCTATAGATGAAAATATTGGTTTAGTTCCTCAGGAGGAGTAAAGAGCAAGTGACAACTAGAATTCAGGTGGGAGTATTAGGTTTTGGCGGTTTAGGACAAGCAGCAGCTAGAGTTCTTGCGCCGAAGCAGGAGATGGTGTTAACAGCAGCAGCAGATGCTCAAGGCTATGCTTATAACCCTGGTGGTTTAGATCCGGATCGGGCTATTGCTACCTCAAACCAGCAAGGTTCCCTGGGCTATCTAGAACCGGAAGGCACTCTCAGCCACCAAAGCATTCCAGATTTAATTGGGAAAGCAACAGGAGTGGAAGGTTATTTTCTCGCTTTGCCCAATTTACCCAATACATTCATGGCAAATGTAGCTAAAGAGTTTATTAAATCTGGTTGGCGGGGAGTGTTAGTGGATGCCCTAAAACGAACCAGTGCAGTGGAACAAATGAGACAGTTATCTAGCTCCTTGGCAAAAGCGGGGATTACTTACATGACTGGTTGTGGGGCTACTCCGGGACTTTTAACAGCTGCAGCGGCGATCGCAGCTCAAAGTTACGCCGAAATCCACAGTGTTAAGATTACCTTTGGGGTGGGTATTGCCAACTGGGAAGCTTACCGGGCTACGATTCGGGAAGATATCGCCCACATGCCTGGATATGATGTGGAAAAAGCCAGGGGTATGAGCGATGCTGAGGTGGAGGATTTGTTAGATAAGACTAACGGTATTATTAGCCTGGAGAATATGGAACACGCTGATGACTTGATGTTGGAAATGGCTGGGGTTTGTTCGAGGGATCGCGTCACCGTCGGGGGTGTGGTGGATACCCGCAATCCTCAAAAGCCTCTGAGTACTAATGTTAAGGTAACAGGACGTACTTTTGAAGGGAAAATTTCTACTCATACCTTTACTTTGGGGGATGAAACTAGCATGGCTGCTAATGTTTGTGGTCCTGCCTTTGGCTATCTCAAAGCTGGCATTTCTTGGCATCGTCGCCGTATTTACGGTCTATTTACTGCTGCTGAAATTATGCCAATGTTTGTAAAGTAAATTATGCATAGGGGTATTGATTGAACGGAGAGGGAGGGATTCGAACCCTCGAGCCCCCGCAAGAGGACTAACACATTAGCAGTGTGCCGCTTTCGACCACTCAGCCACCTCTCCATGGCCACACCAAATAATTATAAACGGTTGGTTACAAATTTGTCAAGGTTATTTCCGTTTTTTTTTCAATCTCTCAAAGCTATTGACAGCAAAGGTTTCAAGGTTATTTGGATTCTTTATTATTTTAGAGTCAAGTGGTGATATAATGCTCATAGACGCAATAGTAACTATGGGGGGTGGGGATCTATCAAAGCTTAACTCTGTCGTGATGCAACAGCAGGTAAAAATTAACGGAGGGTAGAAAACAAGATGTATAATCAACAGCAAAAGTCCATCGCTATAATTTCTGTTCACGGCGATCCAGCAGTAGAAATAGGTAAAGAAGAAGCTGGAGGACAGAATGTATATGTGCAAAAAGTGGGGGAAGCTTTAGCTGCACGGGGCTGGAGGGTGGATATGTTTACTCGCGCTAGCGACCCCCAACAATCCCAAATAGTTCAACATGCTCCTAAATGTCGTACTATTCGCATACATGCAGGACCAGAAGATTTCATAACGAGGGACAATATTTTTACCTATAGGGAAGATTTTGTCGGTACACTGCTCAAGTTTCAAAGGAGGGAAGGGATTGAATATTCCCTGGTTCATACTAATTACTGGATTTCTGGCTGGGTGGGGCTACAACTTCAAGAAAAGTTGTCCCTACCCATGGTTCACACTTATCATTCCCTGGGTGCGGTGAAATACAAGTCTGTGTCTACTATTCCCATGGTAGCTCGGACTCGCTTGCGAGTGGAAAAAGCTTGTTTGGAAAAGGCAGATAGGGTGGTAGCCACCAGTCCTCAAGAAAAAGAACACATGCATAAATTGGTTTCCAGGTTTGGGAAGATTGCTATTATTCCCTGCGGTACGGATATTCACCTCTTTGGTAAGGTGAATCGTTCTGAAGCACGAGAAAGGTTGGGGATGGAACAGGATGCTAAAGTGGTAATCTATGTGGGACGCTTTGACAAACGCAAGGGTATCGAAACTCTCGTGAGGGCAGTTAATCAGTCCCAGTGGCGAGAAGATCCTCGTTTAAAAGTTATTATTGGGGGAGGTTCTCGTCCAGGACAGAGTGACGGGTTGGAGCGAGAGCGAATTGAGGGGATAGTTGCCGAACTGGGAATATCAGAGCGAACTTATTTTCCTGGTAGAATTGAGCGAGAAGATTTACCTCTTTATTATGCTGCTGCGAATGTTTGTGTGGTACCGAGTCATTACGAACCTTTTGGTTTAGTAGCTATCGAAGCCATGGCTAGCAGGACTCCAGTAGTAGCTAGTGATGTAGGGGGGTTGCAGTTTACTGTGATAGATGAAGAAACTGGTTTATTGGTGCCACCCCAAAATGTGGCGGCTTTTGCTGGGGCAATTGACCGCATTCTGAATCATCCGTCATGGGGGGTGGAGTTGGGGATCAATGGGAGAAAGCGGGTTGAGAAGAAGTTTAGCTGGGATGGGGTTGCACTTGGATTGAGCCAACTCTACAATAAGCTCATTCAGAAGGATGATATAGCTGCCACCCCAGGTTTAGGAATTATGTTTGAAGTTAGCTAATCTACCGCACAGTTTGTGGTTTAGTCAGATTGAGAATAGGCTTTAATTTTTCCCCTTTTCTCCCAGCGTCGCAAAGTATCAACGCTGACTCCTTTTAATTTTGCAGCTTCTCCTATGGCAAACAAATCATCTAATCTATGCATGTAACCTATATAAAACTTACTGCAAAAGTATGCTTTGTTATGCTAAACCGCAGTATTATACAATACCGAATATGAGCTGGCTACGGATTACATTATGCCTAATTGGCTAAGAATACCTTGGCCTGTCATTAACTCTGTTAGGATACCGATTAAGAATCCTAGCATAGCGAGACGACCATTCCAGGTTTCCGCAAAGTTGGTGAAACCAAATTTTCCTTCTTGCTCTTGTCCCTCCATGATTTTCTCCTGTTGTCAAGCATTTGTTATATAATGTAACAAATAATTTAACAGATGGCAACATTTTTAAAAATTTTTTGATAGTCCACTACAAGCGTACTATCATAGAAGGGAGTCTATGGGGAAAAAAGGAAGGGCGATCCGGAGTGAAACACCGGACCCGCGCGTAGCGCGGGTCGCAACTTCAGAATATCCCCTTGAACTTCAAGTCCAGCGTTACATTGAGTTGTATAGTCAAATATTAAATCAGAGCAAATGAGTAGTACTACCATTCCCAAAAGGCTAATTCAGAAATTTCTCAATAACTTCGGGCTGGAAATTCGCCGCAAGCAGGTAACTCCTAGAGCTTCTATGAGAGGGTGTCTCCAGCAAGCAATTGAAATTGGACTTCAGCCAGAAACCGTTATTGATGTTGGTGCTGCTAGGGGAACTCCAAGTTTATATGAGTTCTTTCCCGACGCAAAACATCTCCTCATTGAACCCCTATCCGAGAATATTCCAGAGCTGGAGCATTGGAAGAGTCAGCTAAAAGAAGCAGAGTATCTCATGGCTGCTGCTAATAGCATCCCAGGGGAAGTAGTTATTAATGTCCATCCAGATTTGGTGGGTTCCTCTCTCTACCTAGAAAACGAAGACTCTAATGTAAATGGCTTTGGGCGAACAGTTCCCGCCATTACCTTGGATCAAATTTGTCAGGAAAAACGCACTAAGGGTCCATATTTGATTAAACTTGATACTCAAGGACCAGAATTAGATGTTCTCAGGGGGGCTGAGAAAGTAATTCAAGAGACAGAGTTTGTGATTATGGAGGTTGTCTTCTTTCAGTTTTTTGCTGGGGGACCGCAATTTTATGATTGTGTCAAATTCATGAAAGAGCGTGGATTTGTGTGTTATGATATGTTTGATTTGTCATATCGACCACTGGATGGAGCAATGTCCCAAGTGGATCTTGCTTTTGTCAGAGAGGAAAGCCAATTTAGAAAGGCTCACTTCTATGCCACTAGAGAGCAACGGAGAGAGCTAACCGAACGTTTGCTAAATAACCAACAAAAAAATATAGCAAGGCTTGCGCCCTCCCGGGTGTCAAATTAATTTAGGTTAGCTATACAGGTACTGAAGTGCTAGAACCTGGTGGTTAAGGCGCTCCGGCACTCTGGATTAATAAACAAGATTTTAGCCGCAGTTAGATTAGTTATATCTCTGCGCCTCTGAGGCTCTGTGAGCTTTCTTTACCCGTTTTCATCCCCGATCTAAAGATGCGGGGCTTCCAACGAAGAAATTTATTCGTGATTCAATCGGAAACCTTAACATTACTGGAATGGCAGCGCCTGTGCCAGCATCTATCTACCTTCGCAGCCACGAAACTGGGGGCGATCGCCTCTCGTCAGCTCAAAATCCCCACCACAAAAGAGGAAAGTTGTCAACTGCTGGCGCAAACCGAGGAAATTTATAACCTGGAAGCCACATTAGAGGAGGGCTGGTCATTTACAGGGATTGAAGATATTGAACCTTCCCTGGAAAGAACACAACGGGGAGGAATGCTTTCCGGGCTGGAATTGTTGCATATCGCCACTACCCTAGCTGGGGTAAGGGGTTTACGTCGGGTGATTGAAGAGAGAGAAAATCTTCCTACCCTCCAGGAAATGGTAAGCTATGTGCGGACTTATCCTGATCTAGAAAAGTCAATTCACCATTGTATTGAACCAGACGGAGAAGTAGCAGACAGAGCGAGTGAGAAACTGGTCCAAATTCGCAGTGGCATGAAAGAATTGCGGCAGAAAATTAACCAAACTCTACAGGGGATTATCCAACGAAAAGGGGGAGCTCTGCAAGAAATGATGATTACCCAAAGGGGCGATCGCTTTGTTCTTCCCGTGAAAGCACCTCAGAGAGGGGAAGTTCCCGGTATACTCCACGATACCTCTAGTACAGGAGCTACTTTATATATAGAACCCAATGCCATTGTAGAATTGGGCAATCGGCTCCGTCAATACCGTCGTCAAGAACAAACAGAAGAAGAGGCTATTTTACGAAGGTTAACGGGGCAAATAGAAGCAGTACAACCGGATTTAGAACGACTCTTAGCGGTTGCAACAGCTTTGGATTTAGCTACGGCGAGAGCTAGATATAGCTGGTGGTTGAAAGGAAATAAACCCAGATTTATTGAGGGGGAAACCATTTCCCTGCGTCAGTTGCGTCACCCTCTCTTAGTTTGGCAACAATACCAGGAACAAGGAATTGAAGTAGTACCTATTAACCTATCTATCGACCCTAAGATTCGGGTGGTAGCCATTACTGGACCGAATACTGGGGGAAAAACTGTTACCCTCAAAACTCTCGGTTTAGCAGCTTTAATGGGGAAAGCAGGTATTTTTGTCCCAGCAGCAGAACCTGTGGAATTACCTTGGTTTGATCTGGTTTTGGCAGATATAGGAGACGAGCAGTCTTTGGAGGCTAGTTTATCTACTTTCTCAGGTCATATTCGCCGCATTATCCGCATTATCGAAGCTATAGATAGGGGTGGAACATCTTTAGTGCTGTTAGATGAAGTGGGGGCAGGAACCGATCCTAAAGAAGGGAGTGCTTTAGCCATCGCTTTACTGCAATATTTAGCTTCCAAAGCTCAACTAACTATTGCTACCACCCATTATGGGGAATTAAAGGCTTTGAAATATGAAGATCCTCGCTTTGAAAATGCCTCTGTGGAGTTCGATAATGACACTCTGAAACCTACCTACCGTCTTCTCTGGGGTATTCCGGGTTGTTCTAATGCCCTCACTATAGCCCAAAAGTTAGGTTTGGAGAGTACTATTGTAGAGGAAGCGCAAAAATTGGTAGGAGAAGAAGTAGAAGATGTAAATGAGATTATAGCACAATTGGAATTGCAGCGACGGGAACAGGAAAGGAAAGCGGAAGCAGCGGGAAAATTGCTGACAGAAACGGAGCGTTTATATAGGGAAATATCCGAGAAAGCCTCTTATTTACGGGAACGAGAGCGGGAATTGAAATTATCTCAGCAACAAGCAGTTATTGAGGCTGTTTTAGCAGCAAAAGGGGAAGTTTCTCAGGTAATGAAGGAATGGAGAGAAGAAACAAAAGCTGTGAGAAATAGTCAAAAAGCGCATCAGAAGCTCAATCAAATTGCCCAACACCACTTACCTGCCCCTACTTCACCTAAACCCCTACCTCCCAACTATCAACCTCAAGTAGGGGAAAAAGTGCGGATTCCTCGATTAAATCAAACAGCAGAAATTATCAGTATTGGGGGTGCAGAAGGGCAATTAACGGTGCGCTTTGGGTTGATGAAAATGAATGTTCCTTTGACAGATATTGAGTCTTTGCAAGGGGAAAAGGTAGCAGTAACACCAAAACAGAAATCATCTCCAACCCCTACACCGGTTGAGAAGAAAACCATTCCTACAGTGCGTACTTCTCAGAATACCATTGATTTGCGCGGGAGTCGAGTTGCTGATGCTGAAATTGAATTAGATCGGGCGATCGCTCAAGGTAGTGCAGAGGGTTTGGGGGTATTATGGATTATTCACGGTAAGGGAACCGGAAAATTGCGTCAGGGAATACATGAGTTCTTGCAACATCATTCCCCAAGTTCCAGTTTTGAATTAGCTAGTCAAAAAGATGGGGGTGCAGGAGTTACGATTGTTTATTTAGAATAAGTAGAGGATAGATATATTTCGTAAGGTGGGCATTGCCCACCAGATAGAGCTATAACATTGGAGTTTACCATCATGAAGAGAGAGCCAAACATTCCAGATCCGGAAATAAGAGCTAAGTCTTATGGATAGTTCAATCTGGACAATCCTGGCTAGGTTCAGTCTGATATCTATAAAATATAACATATCATGCCCTTTGACACGACGTGCAAATTCATTGCCGAAAACTTTTCTGGGGATATAGCTACCTGGTTGCTGGGAAAACCCGTTGCTTTAAGTAAGATAGAACCCTCAGAACTCTCTGTAGAACCGATTCGAGCAGATTCCTTAATCTTGCTAGAGTCAAAAGAAGACATATTACATGTAGAATTTCAGGTAGGGCCAAAACCTGATGTCCCCTTTAGAGAAGCGGACTATCGCCTGCGACTCCATCGACGTTCTCCTGAAAAGTCAGTGCGTCAGGTCGTGGTCTACCTCAGAAAATCTAATTCACCCCTAGTATATCAGGATAGCTTCCAGATAGGGAGAATGCACCATCGCTATTCTGTGATAAGATTGTGGGAGTGTGACGTAGAAAAATTTCTCAACTTACCAGGGTTATTGCCTTTTGCAGTGCTGAGTCGGACAGAAAACCCTAAGGAAACACTTACTACTGTTGCAAGGAAAATTGAGGCCATACCCGAAGAGAGAAAACGAGGTAATATAGCTGCCTCCACAAGTCTTCTCGCTGGGTTATTATATTCCAAGGACGTGATTACACAGATATTGAGGCAAGATATTATGAAAGAATCGACCATGTATCAAGCAATAAAGGCAGAAGGTTTCCAAGAGGGAGTTTTACAGGGAATGGAGCGGGGAATTCTACAGGGAATGGAGCGAGGAATGGAGCGAGGAATGGAGCGGGGAATGGAGCGGGGGGAGCGATCGCTCCTTAAAAGGCAGCTCAACCGTCGTCTTGGGGCAGTATCCTCAGAATTAATCTCTCAAGTTGAGACCCTACCTTTAGATAAACTAGAACAGTTGGGGGAAGCTTTGCTAAATTTTAGAGAGGAAGCTGATTTATCCGACTGGTTCCAGTCTCTAGAACAGTAGTGTGGGTGCGTTGGTAACGCACTATCGGGTAATTTATCAGAGCTAATTTATAAACATTCATATTAAATCACCCAGGGCTGGCAATGTCCACCCTACTGTCATGGTACGTGTTTAAATTTCTCCAACTGCTCTCTCAATTATACTCCTGGCGATAGTTTGAGTTCCGGTATGTTCGTAATAGTTAGTAGTCATGTCCAGAAAAGCAGCCACGTAATCCAACTTATCATCGGAGAACTCTACAAAACCTTGTAAATGGTCAAAAATGGCTGCCGGACTCAAACCCCGATCTCCCACAAAGCTACCGATCCAACCCATTACCCCCTCCAAAGCATTCCCTATAAAGTCCAATTTGCCCCCAGTACTGTCCCCGGGAATTAAACTACTAATACCCCTGAAGGTTCCATTTCTTTCTAAGTCACCCCCACTCAGGTTGCTAATAGTCGATTGAACCTGACCGAGAAAATCGGGACCAAGGGGAATTAAACCATCAAGGCAAATTAGGGCCGCCATACGCATTAAAGAATCACCCTTATACTCCTCACCTAGAGCAGCGGCAAAATCCCCAATACTATCCCCAGGAATACCATTAATTTGGCAGAAAGCCAGGACTTCCACCACCAATTTTAAAGTCAGATCTATAGACTGAGCTTTGTCTGGGTTGGGAGTGAGACAGTTTAAGAAACCCAACAGAGCAATTTTTTCCCCTACCTTATTAGCTAAAGCAGCAGCACCCAGAGCACTATCGGCGTTATCCACAGTTTCGTACAACCACATTGCTCGTTGGTATCCTTGGGACTTATCATTATATAACCAAATAGCGCGATCGCCTATTTGTTGAATAATATCTTCATCTTCTTTTTCACTAACTTCTCGAATGGTATTGACGAACCCTAGGGTGTTGTTCCACTCTCCAGGAACAACAAAATCTAGCGCCCGCAACGTCATTACTGTGATATTAAAAGTTTCACGCAGAGGCGCAGAGGCACGGAGAGGGGGAGAGTAGCTCAAATAGAGTTATAATGTGATCTAGGAAAAATTGTATTATAATTGTAGTCTAAAGAGAAATTAAATGGCACTATGACGGCAATCGATATCTTACCAGAAACAGCCAGCGAACAGTTAGCTCGGACAATTGCCCTCGGGGCTGAGGACAAAAAAGGAGAGGATATCCTATTATTGAAAGTGACAGAGACTTGTTACCTGACAGATTACTTTGTCATTGTGACTGGGTTTTCCAAAGCTCAATTGCGGGCGATCGCCGATTCCATTGAAGCCAAAGTGAAGCAAGAATGGAACAAAGATCCATTGCGAATAGAGGGAAAAGCAGAAGCTAGTTGGATTGTGCAAGATTATGGAGATGTCATCGTTCACATCTTTTTGCCTCAAGCGAGGGAATTTTATCATTTAGAAGGATTTTGGGGTCACGCAGAACGGATAGAACTTCCAAGAGAGGAGAAATAATTATGGAATGCCCTATTCCTGAAGAACAACAACCCATTAAAGAGTACGAGGAGTTAAAAGATTCCTGGTTTTTTCGTATTGCTACTCTGGAGGTGAGGAAATATGGGCAAAAGCTGGTCATGGTTTGGCTGTGGGGGTGGATTATATCCGGTCCCATAGCCAGCGGTAGTTTCCCGCCCCTGAAGCAACCAATCCAGTTCCTTGTCAGTGGTGGGTTAGGGGCTGGTTTATTGGTAGTATTGGTCCTAGTGCAACTTTATGGCGGCTGGTCCTACGTGGGGGATCGCCTGAGGCAAGGAAAAATACAGTATGAAGAGTCAGGCTGGTATGATGGTCAAATCTGGGTTAAACCCACCGAACTACTTAACCGGGATCGCCTCATTGTCTCCTATCAAATTGAGCCGATTCTATCTCGTCTGAGACGAACTGCTCTTATTCTGGCGGTTTGTGGGGCAATTAGCAGTTTAACTTGGCTATTTCTGTGACAAACATCAATTCAACAAAATCGAATGACAAGGGGAAAACGCACATCAGCGCCAAAATTAGAAGTTCATTTGCTGCGAGAAGGGATTGTAGAATCAGTCCATCAAGTTGAAGCAGTCATCTGCGATGATCGGGGACGTCTTCTTTCCTTAGCAGGCAGTCCGGAAACCAGTACTTTTATCCGTTCCTCTCTCAAACCTTTTCAAGCTCTAGCAGTCACCAGTACCGCTACCCTGGAGCGGTACGACCTGACGGATAAAGATTTGGCCATTATGTGCAGTTCTCACCAAGGTACGGTAGCCCAAGCCCGACAGGCATTTAATATCTTGTGGCGAGCAGACTTGGAACCCATGGCACTGCAATGCCCCATTCCCGAAGGCAAAGAAAGTCCCCTGGAACACAACTGTTCCGGGAAGCACGCAGGAATGCTCGCTGTCTGTCAGCAGCGCCACTGGCCCCTCAATACCTATATGCAGCGCCATAGTCCCATCCAAAAATTGATTTTGAGCAAAATAGCCGAATTGCTGGAAATGCCTGGGGAAGAGTTAATTGTAGCCAGGGATGACTGCGGTGTTCCTACTTACTTCATGGAGCTAAGACAAATGGCTTGGTTATACGCTCGCTTGTCTTCCGGCGCTAACTTGGATTTAGAACGGATTGTGCGCGCCATGACCCGTCATTCTCAGCTGATAGCCGGTTCTGGGTTATTCGATACAGAAATCATGACTTTGACAGAAGGGGAAGTGGTGAGTAAAACTGGTGCTGAAGGAATCCAATGTATAGGGAGGGTTGGTGAAGGGATGGGATTAGCCCTTAAAGTGATGGATGGATCTAAACGAGCTAAATATGCTGTGGCGATTCAGCTCCTGAAGCAAATGGGTTGGATTAGTCCCACTGTGGCGGAAACTCTCTCGGATAGGTTTATGATTCTGTCTGACTGGAAGCGCTTGGAGGTAATTGGGGAATTATCCATGTTGTAACTTGGGAAGAGGGTTTCAGGGAATCAAAAATTTTTTTCCAAAAAGGTTGAAATTTTGAAATTTTTGTGGTTATAATAAAGAGGACAACGCGGGATAGAGCAGTCTGGTAGCTCGTCGGGCTCATAACCCGAAGGTCGGTGGTTCAAATCCGCCTCCCGCCATTCCTATATTATCGTAGATTAAAAAAAGGTGCTGAAACCAAACAAATACCAAACTGTGAGCTAAAGGGAGAAATGTCATACAAAGATTTTAGCCTCAAAAGAGTCCAAGCAGACTTTCACCTAGAGATTGTGGAAAAAAGTGGTTTATTCTCAAAAGCACCAGATTGTGAAATAAGTGAAGATTTTTCCATGACATTACAAGAGAATATCCCTTTAGCAGTAGCAATTAACACAGAAAAAGCCCGCTCCGAACTGATTGTTTCACAAGTTATTTTAGAAGTACGAAAACAATTCGATCGCCAAATAAGTTTCTTTTCCGGTATCGAGTTCAATGTAGACAAAGAGAAAGATTTGAATGGTTTCTGTGACTTTATTGTGAGTCTATCACCTGAGCAGTTATTCATCAAGTCTCCAGTGATTGCCATTGTGGAAGCTAAAAATGAGAATATCATGAGTGGCTTAGGGCAATGTACTGCTACAATGGTTGCTGCAAAAAGTTTTAATGAAAAAGAAGGTAATTCAATTGATTGTAGTTATGGTGCTGTCACATCAGGTGTGGCTTGGAAATTTTTGAAACTGCAAAATGATACACTTTTTATTGACTTGAAGGATTACAACCTGGAAGATAAACCGGAAAAAGTGCTGGGCATTTTTTCCGCTATGATAGAGCAAAAAATTTAGGGAGATTGGATTTAATTCATCCAATTAACAAGCTTCAGTGCTTTTATTCTTGAGAAGTGCTTTTGATTATTTGTAACCAAAGGAATATTTTTGGCAATACATATGCACCCAATCATCAAATCCATATCCGCTATAAGCATTCCTTTTCTTTTTAGCTCTGCTTTCTGCTTGGCAAAAATATCCGCTGATTCTATGTCATATTCTAAGATGGTAATATCTGCAAAAAATTGCTGGATTTTGCCTAGGATAATTTCTCTCTTACTCAAATTTAGATAAGCACCAAATTTTAACTCGGAATAATTGATAATGGTTGTGTTTATTTCATCCAAAGGAATTGTAGCTATCTTTGATACTACCCTTTTTTCTCCTCGGAAGAAATAACTGATTATGTCGGTATCCAGACAATACATCATCAAGCAGCAATATCCTTATCAACTCGGTTGGATTTTATCGATTCCAGGATGTTATCACTCTCCTTTTCCTCTAAGATTCCAGCATATTTAAGTAAGGGATGTTTCTGGGATAAGAATCTGTCTCTAGCTTCCTCAATGATAGCGGTAGCAGAAATATCCATCTCATGACTTAAATAGCTAATTGCACTTAGGGTTTTTTCATCAAGTCCATAGCTTACCTGTTTTTTCATGAATAACTCCTATCTGCCCGGGCGGGGTGCTGACTATTATACTCATTCTAGCTTCTTCTGCACTAGACTTGGACAAGCATTTGTCGTAAGCCACTCTGGGAGAGGGTTTCAGGAAATTTGAAAATTTTTTCCAAAAAGGTTGACATTTTGAAATCCTTGTGGTTATAATAAAAGAAGACAACGCGGGATAGAGCAGTTTGGTAGCTCGTCGGGCTCATAACCCGAAGATCGGTGGTTCAAATCCACCTCCCGCTATTCTCATTATTTTGGTTTATGAACCGCAGATGGATGGGATGATGCTATTTATTTAGAGTCTAGACGCTCTTGCAGCATGGTGGGAAATTGGGCATAATAGGTTCGATTCAGGGGTGAAGGGTGTGGGAGAGGACAGAGGGTGACTGGTTTTTCATGGGTTAACCCTTTATTATCCGTTGCTTTGAGGCTAATATTGAGTTCAGCACTGTAGCGATCTCTCTTCCTCCAAAAATCATCTACTTCCTTTTTTCCACCATAGGGAGCAAACCATTTAAAAGCTTCCGTTCCCAGGGTAATAATCTTATCCCCTTCCCAGTATAAAACCAATAACTGTTCTATAAAAGGGCGGAAGCGTTTTTTGACTGCTGCGGAGTAAGCTTTATTTCCGGGGGGTTTATAGGGAACGGTGTTGGTGAGGAGAAGGCGATCGCAGACTTTTTCCAGTTCTTTTTTGTTCTGGGTATCAGTTTGGTATATGGTTCGATAGACACCCTGACGTACTAAAGTCCCCGCAGCACCGTATAATGGTTGGCGACGATAAACTTCATCTTGACCTAGATCTCTACCAAAAAAGCAGAGTTGACTTTTCAGGTTTCCTGCATAGAGGATGGGATAGGTGGGTTCTAAACCTGCACTCTGATAAACGGGGATATCAATGGGAAACTCCCCTCTCTGGGCTTCTTGTTGGATTTGAGTGATTAATGTTTCTATGCTTAACATAATCTGAGCTTATATTAATGGAGAATTATATGACCTATATAGCAAACAACGAATATTATAGCGATCGCCATGTAATATCCGCCTTATTTGGATGGACTTGCTTCCTTTAATTGTAAAGTTTGGAGATTGAGGATTAAACGATTTTCATCTAGCAAATGAATCACTAATTCAGCTCCATCTACTGTAATATCTGCTGCAATTTCTGGTAAACCTTCCAGACACCGAATTGAAGCATCGGAATTGTTGAACAATAAAACATCCATTTCAGTCAAGACAACGGTACACTCATCCAAAGCTAGGATTTGGAAAACTGGTGTATGTAACGACATAGACAGACAAATGTTACCCTGTTGCAGGTTAATCCCAGCTAACCTTTGTTCTACTCCAATCCAGAGAATATGCTTATCTTGTGATATTGTAGTTACAGGAAAGTCCGTAACATCCTAAAGACTCCCCTAAATCTAAAAGACCAAATTTCTGAGGGTAGTCGTGAACTATAACACGTCGTGCTCCGTCTATTTGCTTGAATTCTGATTCACTAATGGATTGAATTCTCATAATGTCTCCTTCTGGGGATATATCTTTGTAATTAAGGTAGTGATTTCGGGGATTGAGTCTAGATTGTTATCCCGATACAAATAGAAAGATTTGCAGCTTTCCCTACCCCCCAACTCCTCATCTATTCCTAGTTGAAGCAACCCCTGTAGGTTATTTTTTGAACGTCTTTCATTATCCCGACTTGATTTTACCCGCCCAAAAAAGATAGTAAATCCCTCTCTGTAAATTAGCTTGTTCATTAGTAGTTAGACTTTTGGTAGGATTAGAATTGCTTCCGTTAACAACAACTCATAGGGGGCGGTTCAGGAAAGGCAACAGTTTTAAGCAAATTAATCGGACCTAATTGTTTAAGTAACGACCTTTGCTGCTGGTTGTGTACCAGGAGAGCACCAGCGAAGCCTAAGGAATTGACAGAAATGGATTGACAACGCTCTTGAGAGCGGGGAATAATTAACATGTATTCCCGGGTAGCGAGGAAATTGTAAGCTCCAGTTTGGTGAGTATCCGTGGGAGGAATGAGTTTCAGTAAGCCAACTTTTTGTAACAGTTCATAATAGGTATTGAGGAAAGCTACGGGAGATTCTAACAAACTTTGGTCTAGTTTAGCTATAGCATGACGGAAGGGAAAATGAGGTATAGTACCGATAGAGTTGGTAAATTCAGCTTTCTGGACTATAGTAGAGATAAGAAGCTCCTTTTGATAGGGAATTAGTTGCAAATGCTTGTGACGCTGACTTGCACCTGCTATCCTCCCCCCATTATAAAATGCCAAGGCTTCATATTCTGCCATGCACCGACTTAGAGCCACCATATCTTCTAAGGTAAGCCAAGTTTCCTGTTCTTGGAAATCACGGGTGATAATTAACAAATGATTATCCACCACATTATATTTATTGAGGATACACAAGTGAGTGGGGGAAATGTCAGCCACAAATAAGTCTTCCTCGTAGGGAAGGAAAGGATTAAATTCTGCACCTCGTTCTTGTTTCGCTTTCACCTTAGGGGATATCTTGAATAAGATCCGCACCAGGAAACTCATTCCCCACTGTTGGACAAACTCCTCCTCTGTTGCTATGGACTCCAGAGCGCCGCATTTACGGGCGCGATCGCTTGTATCTTGGACAAGAGTCCACAATGTACCTGGTTTGAACATCTTCGTAATTTTTATCCCACGCTTAACGAAACTTCTTAATTTTGGCTTCACAAATCACTATAATAATCCCTGATTGAACATTGTCTCTCCTAAACCTATGCCAAAAACTAAACCCCTCTCCCTAATCCATCGTCCTCGTCGCTTACGTCGCACCGCAGCTTTACGCTCCCTGGTACAGGAGAACCATTTGACGGTGAATGACTTAATTTATCCACTGTTTGTCATGGAAGGGGAAAATAAACAGGAAGAGATTGTCTCCATGCCAGGTTCTTATCGCTATTCCTTGGATTTGCTCCTGAAAGAGATAGTAGAGGCATTTGGTTTGGGAATCAAGGCGATCGCTCTTTTTCCCCTAGTCCCGGATGAGAAGAAGGATAATCAGGGTACGGAGGGCTATAATGCAGATGGTTTAGTGCAGCAAACCGTTAAAGCTATCAAAAAAGAAGTCCCAGACATTACCATTATCACTGATGTTGCTCTGGATCCCTTCTCTACTTACGGTCACGATGGTATTGTGGAGGATGGCAAGATTCTCAATGACGAAACCGTGGCTGTCTTAGCCAAAATGGCAGTCTCCCAAGCAGCAGCAGGAGCTGATGTGGTAGCCCCTTCCGATATGATGGATGGTAGGGTAGGGGCGATTCGCCAGGCATTAGATGAAGCAGGTTATCTTGATGTAGCCATTCTCGCCTACTCTGCTAAATACGCCTCCGCCTATTATGGACCTTTCCGGGATGCTTTGTCCTCCGCCCCTCAATTTGGGGATAAAAAGACTTATCAAATGGATCCAGCTAATACTCGGGAGAGCTTAAAAGAAGTGGGTTTGGATATTGCCGAAGGAGCTGATCTGGTAATGGTTAAGCCTGCTTTAGCTTATCTGGATATTATCCATCTAATTCGGGAACACACTCAACTCCCCGTAGCTGCTTATAATGTGAGCGGGGAGTACGCTATGATTAAAGCAGCAGCCGAAAAGGGTTGGATTGATGAAAAGAAAGTTGTCTTAGAAACTCTCACCTCCATGAAACGAGCAGGAGCAGATTTAATTTTGACCTATTTTGCTAAAGAAGTTGCTTTAATGCTATTATAGCGTTACGCAGGGTGGGCATTGCCCACCAAGAGAGAATAATGAAAATATTATTAATCTGGCTAATTAAAGGTTATCGCAGCTTGATTTCTCCTTTGTTTCCTCCCACTTGTCGCTTTGCTCCTACTTGTTCCCAATATGCTCTTTTAGCCATAGGAAGATTTGGGGCTGTGAGAGGTGGCTGGTTGACCATAAAGCGATTATTACGCTGTCATCCTTTTCATCCAGGGGGTTACGATCCTGTACCTGGAAAAGAGAGATGATGTAGGGTTAGGGTTTCACGCAGAGTCGCAGAGTCGCGGAGAGGGGGAGAGGGAGAGAGGGAGTAGAAAGATACTGTATAATAGCTTTTTTATGGAAGTGCCATTCAATATATGTTAGAGGAACGGGGGAAAGTAATAGCGCTGGGGTCTTTGGCAGTTTTACTTCTTAGTGGTGCTGCTTATGAAGTGGTAATTCCTCACATTCCTTCTCTGTGTCCAACTCTGAACAACTGCGCTAGAGATAAGCAGTTTGACAAACTCTACCATACTGCTGTGAGAACAGCAAATTCAGCTCTGGAACTGACAGGGCAGTATCAAAACCTGTTAGAATTGAAGGAAAGTCGCGATCGCCTCATGAGTGCCATAGACCAACTAGCCACTATACCCGAGGATGTTAACATTTACCCCAAAGCAGAACAAGTTTTAGGAGAATATCGCAACAAACTCCAAGAGGTAGATAAGCGCTTGGAGATAGAAAAACAAGCATCCGCAAATTTCACCGCAGGGCAAAAGCTGGCTGAGTTTGCAAGTAATGAGGTAGAGATAGCTAAAACCATCGGTCACTATCAAAGTGCTAAAGCTGACTTGGAAAAAGCAAAAGCCAAATTAGAGCAAATTCCAGCAGATAGCATCATCACCTCCCAAGTTCAGCCCCTAAAAGCAGAATACCAAACCAGAATTAAAACTATTGAAGGTCAAATTGCCCAAATGAGGGCCAATTTAATCCATATCTATTGGTCTAACCAAGACCACTGGATGGCTAAAATGCCAGAAAAGTCCGTTGCCTTAACCTTCGATGACGGTCCTGTACCCCAACACACAAATAAAGTCCTGGACATTTTGAAAAAACACGGGGTCAAGGGGACTTTCTTCGTGGTGGGTCGCAATGTAGATAATTTCTGCCCCACTCTCCAGCGGATTGTTCGGGAAGGACACGAAGTTGCTAATCACACTTACAGCCATAATTCCCTGCCCAAATTGAGTCCCCAGTTCCAAAAAGCAGAAATGGAGAAAACCCAAAAGGCAATCCAAAAGTGCGTTGGTACGAAACACCTGCCATTTTGGTTTCGTTCTCCCTACGGCGCTCAAAATAGTACTACCTTAAAGGTAGCTCACAGTGTGGGGCTGAATACAGCTCTCTGGACCATCGATACCTTGGATTGGCGCTATCGCAACAATGCTGACTATGTGGTAAATAAGGCACTTCAGTCTCAAGGACAAGATATCATTCTCTTCCACGACCATGGATCTGCTGGTTTGGAAAGAATCATTATGGGCTTAAAAAACCGTGGGATTCAATTTGTGACATTAAGCGAAGCTTTACCTTAAGTCTATTGACGATTTAGAGACCAATCGTAATTCAGATAGCTAATCTTATAACCATCCTGTTCCAGATACTGCCGCGACGATGGAAGGAGGTATTTGCTTAAGAAATGTAACACTGCTCGTTGACTCCTAGTACCAGTAAATTTATCTTCTACGATGTAACTTGGCTGCCAATCTTTGCCATACCATTTAAAGATAGCAGAAAGATAAACCCTTCCCTCACCCTTCTCAATGCGGAAACCCTGGGAACTGCGGATAAACTTCCTCATTTGTTCTTCCAATTGGGTATCCAATTCTGCTGCTGTATAGGGTTCATTTCGCAGTATTGGACAACTCATAGCTGCACAAACTAAAGCAACGTGAATGCGAGGTTCGTTAAAGTCTTGCCGCAGAGTTCGGTGTTCGATATCATCTAAAGTCTTCCTTTCTCCTGCAATGAGCCATTTTTTCCCCTTCCAGACTCCGGGAATATCCCGAATACTCTTTTTAATGGGATTTTGGTCAATAATTGATTGGAGAGTAAAAGCGTTGTAAGCATTGATTAAAAAGGCAATTTTTTCCTTTTCAGTCCAAGAAGAATAAGTCTGGGGGGTAACTGCACCAACAGAAGCGTTGAAAGCATCTAATTGTTGGCGGTTTGTTTGTAATTGTTGGTAGTTAACTAAACCGCGATCGCTGACGTAAGTTCTTAAGACTGCGGTATAGTTATCATAGTTAAAAGGTTCACTAGACTTGGTCATGACTGCTACTGGGGGAATATTTTGGGCGATGATTGGACTTGGATAATTGTGAATCAGGGCGATTGCTGGTAGTAACATAAGAAATCCAGATAGTTTATTCATCCTCTCTTCTATTATACTTGGATACCTGTTTAATTAACAACTGCCATTGGGCTGGGAAGATAACAGGATAAAAACATCCACGACTACCTATCTTTATGGGTATGCAGCGCCTTTGCGCGAGAAGAAAAAAGGTAATTGTATGATTCAATTAAACCATAAATTACCAATTACCCACTACCCACAAATGGCGTAATTATCCTTTTAGAACAGACCCAAAGTTAAAGATTGGTCAATGGGGAAGGTGGCGCCAGCACCCAACCAGAGGGTGACGAGAGTCCCAAACAAGAAAACCGCCGTTGCTACTGGACGGCGGAAGGGGTTTTGGAACTTGTTGACGCTTTCGATAAAGGGAATCAGCATTAAACCCAAAGGAATTCCCGCCATGCAGGCGATGCCCAATAATTTATTCGGAATGACCCGCAGGATTTGGAATACGGGATAAAAATACCATTCCGGCAGAATCTCCAGGGGAGTAGCGAAAGGATCCGCAGGTTCTCCTATCATAGCTGGCTCCAGTACAGCGAGAGCCACGCACAAGCCAATGGTACCGAGAATCACCACGGGGAAGGTGTAAACTAGATCGTTGGGCCAAGCCGGTTCCCCATAGTAATTATGACCCATGCCTTGAGCCAGCTTGGCACGCAATTTAGGATCGCTCAGATCGGGCTTTTTTAAAGTTGACATAGCAGTAGTTTTCTTCTTATTTCACTGTTTGTAGTTTACAAAGGACCAGAAATGCCCTGCTTGCGAATCATCAGGAAGTGCAGTAACATGAACACGGCAATGAACCAAGGCAGAACGAAGGTGTGGAGGCTGTAGAAACGAGTCAGAGTTGCTTGTCCCACACTAGCACTACCCCGCATCAGTTCCACGATTTGGTCCCCAACTACGGGAATAGCAGCGGGAACACCAGAGACGATTTTAACCGCCCAGTAACCCACCTGATCCCAAGGAAGGGAATAACCGGTGACACCAAAGGAAACGGTGATGACTGCTAGAACTACCCCTGTTACCCAGGTCAGTTCCCGAGGCTTTTTGAAACCTCCAGTGAGATAAACCCGGAAGATATGCAAAATCATCATCAGCACCATCATACTGGCAGACCAACGATGGATAGAGCGGATTAGCCAGCCGAAGTTCACATCGGTCATGATGTACTGTACCGAGGTGAAAGCCTCCGCAACTGTGGGCTTGTAGTAGAAAGTCATGGCGAATCCAGTGGCAAACTGGATCAGGAAGCAAACCAGGGTTATGCCCCCCAGACAATAGAAGATATTGACATGGGGCGGCACGTATTTGCTGGTGATGTCGTCTGAGATCGCCTGAACATCTAGGCGCTCGTCAAACCACTTAAATGCTTTGGATTCGGTAACTTCTTTGGAAAACATAAGGGTAGAGATAGATATGAAGGATTATGGTAGTGCCACCCTTGCTCTCCCCACCATGGGGGAGTACTTTGGGATGAGAACTGTTTACAAAAATGTAACATATCTTTAAGAGAAGAAATCAAAAATATACTCATGGTGAAAAGAAGCGGATTGTGGCTGACAATCTTATTTGCTTTATTCTTTTGCTGGCAGATTCAACCTGCTGCTGCCTTTACGGAAGGACAAAAGGAATTACTCCAATCCTGGCGCATTGTCAACCAAGCTTATATAGATGAAACCTTTAATAATCAGAACTGGTGGTTATTGCGGCGTAAGTTTCTCAAAGGGCAGCTGGATAATTCTGAGGAGACTTATACTGCCATTGAGGAAATGCTAGCCACCCTGGATGATCCTTATACCAGGTTACTGCGACCAGAACAGTATTCCAGCTTGCAAATCAATACTTCTGGGGAACTGGAGGGAGTGGGACTGCAAATTAATATCAATGCTGCTGGGGAGTTGGAAGTTGTTGCCCCTATCGCTGGTTCCCCCGCTGCAACAGCAGGTATTGCACCCCGGGACCGTATTCTCGCTATTGACGGGATTAGTACTTCTATCCTAACCCTAGACGAGTCTGCTGGGAGAATGCGGGGAAAAGTTGGCACCACCGTCTCTTTAACTATTTTGCCCCGAGGAGAAGAAACACCTGTCACTGTGGATTTAGTGCGGGATGTCATTTCCCTGAGCCCTGTCTACGCCACTCTGGATGAACGGTTGGATAACTTCCCTATTGGTTATGTCCGTCTGAGTCAATTTAGTGCTAATGCTGCCCAGGAAGTTGCTACAGCCATTGAGGAGTTGGAGCAACTTGGAGCTGAGGGTTATATCTTAGATCTGCGCAATAACCCTGGAGGACTGCTGGAAGCGGGAATTGAGATTGCCCGTCTTTGGTTGAGTGAGGGAAAAATCGTCTACACTGTCAATCGTGAAGGAACCATGGGCAGTTTTGAGGCAAATGGTACTGCTCTCACTCAAGACCCTCTCGTAGTGTTGGTTAATGAGGGAACTGCCAGTGCGGGAGAAATTCTCGCTGGTGCTCTACAGGATAATGGGAGAGGCTTACTGGTGGGAGCAACTACTTTTGGCAAAGGTTTGATTCAGTCCTTGTTTGAACTGGTAGATGGGGCAGGTTTAGCTGTGACGGTGGCTAAGTACGAAACTCCTAACCACAAAGATATCAATAAATTAGGCATTACTCCCGATCGCCTGGTTGCTCAAAAACCAATTTTTTTAGACCAAATAGGTACGGAAGCAGATCAACAATATCAAACAGCAGTACAATTGTTAACCAATACTATGCTCTAAAAGTAAAAAATGTTTAATTTTGCAGGCAAAAGACCCAATAATTTAGGAGTTAAGGAGGGAAAACTGGCACCCTGTCCTGGTACTCCTAACTGCGTTAGCAGTCAAACTGAAGATTCAAGATTTAAAATAGCTCCTCTTCCTGGTGTGAAGATATCCCAGGTGAAAAAAATCATTAAAAACATGGGGGGAACCACAATTATCAAGGAAACAGACAATTATCTCTATGCTGAATTTAAGAGTCAATTCATGGGCTATGTAGATGATGTGGAATTCTATCTGGATCCCAATGCTAATGTCATCCACGTCCGTTCTGCTTCCCGTTTGGGTAAATCTGACCTAGGGGTTAACCGCAAACGTATTGAAGCCATTAGAGCAAAACTGTGATTGGTAGGGTGGGCAATGCCCACCTGTACTGTCGTAATACCTCGCGCAAAGCCGCAAAGACGCAAAGGGACGAAAGCTGATGACTTATATTTTTCCGGGAATGGATCCTTATTTAGAACATCCGAATTTTTGGCCAGAAGTACATCATTGGCTAATTAGCCTCATTGCGGAAACCTTAATGCCTCAAATACGTCCTAAATATGAGGTAAGAATTGAAAAGCGAATATATGAGGTAAATGACACTAATGACACTAATGGGAAGCGTTCTCTCTTAATAGGTATTCCTGACGCAATGATTCCCGTACCGACGCGAATCAAACATGTATATTTAGAAGTAAGAGATATGGAAACTGGTTGGGTTGTGACAGCAATTGAAATTCTTTCTCCCGTAAATAAACGTTCTGGGGAAGGAAGAATGAGTTATTTGCAAAAACGCCAGGGCATTTTGGTAAGTTTAACAAATTTGGTAGAAATTGATTTGCTGCGGGGGGGAGAAACCTATGCCCACATTAGATAATGATATAGAGAGCGATTATCGAGTTTTGGTGAGTCGGGAAACTCTTCGCCCCGAAGCCGAATTATACTCCTTTAACCTGGAAAATAGGCTGCCTAGTTTTCCTCTTCCTTTACGTTCTGAAGATAAGGAACCTATTATTGATTTACAAGTGCTATTGAATCAGGTTTATGACAGAGCTGGTTACGATTATCGGATTGATTACTCTCGGGAAGTTGTGCCCGCTTTAGCAGAAAAAGATAAGATATGGGTAAAGGAATTATTGGGGATGAAAAACCAGCGGCGATCGCCGGCGAATACGTACCACCTCAGGTAAAATAGTCTTCAGCCAAAACTTCCTCTAAACTAAAAGGACACTGAGACGGAAAGGTATTTTCTGGGAACCCTGTTTCATGAACTGCTAGTTTTTTAGCGTCACGATACAGTAATTTTGCAAACTAGGACTATCTTCAAATGCTTCCTTTATTCTCTGTCGATGTTCTTCTATGGTATACTTCCAACTATGAGAGCGTTTCTCAGGTTGATATTTGTATTTGAGTAAATGAAACAATAAAATTTTGAGGTTGCTATAAACACTTCTTTTCTCTTTTTTATCCATATCTTCTAGTTCTTCGATTAAATTGGGAATATCTAGAGCTGACAACTCACCATTCCGTAGCAACAAGGTGGTTTGTTGCAACCAAAGATAATAGTCTTTTTCATATAAATTTGAAGTCTTGGGAATATTCAGAACAGCCATCTTTTACCCTTCTCGTTAACCACAAATTACCGTCACTGAGCATTATATCCTAATTTAACCTCCCTGTGCTATAATAGACTATAATTACCTAAAACATCAGCACAACAGGCAGGTTTGCATCTTTCCGAAGATTAGTTTGTAGTGCTACGATGGGCTAAAATCTACATTGAGATTTGAGAATCTCTCTACTGCTAGTGCTAGGATGAAAGTCAGACAAGTTATTCAAAAGCTAGAAGCAGACGGCTGGACTTTTATCCGAACGAGAGGTAGTCACAGACAATATAAACATCCCACTAAACCAGGAAAAGTAACCGTTGCTGGTAAATTATCCGATGAAGTACCACCTGGTACTATCAATAACATCTGGAAACAAGTCAATTTTAAAGGAGAAAAGTAAATGCGCTACGCTATTATAATCGAAAAAGCCCAGCACAATTATGCTGCTTACGCTCCTGATGTTCCTGGATGTATTGCTACAGGAGCCACTATTGAAGAGGTGAAGCAACAGATACAAGAAGCGCTAGAATTTCATTTCGAGGGATTAGCTTTAGATAATGAATCAATTCCTCTCCCCACTACTATCTGCGATTACGTTCATCCAAAATTATCATTAAAAGAATCTTTGGTGAGCTAGTTTTAATTGCGATCGCTAATACGGTAGATTAGGTTGGGTAGAGCGCAAGCAAAACCTAATAAAAATTTACTTTGTGGGTGTTGGGTTTCTACTATTACGTTGATTTTTACCCACAAATGTTTAAGACTGTTACTGTTACAAAACTTTACATATAAATTTATTAATATGTTTTAATAATTGATATATCTCCGGGAGGCGCTTATAAATGGCGGAAGCTTTGAGATATAATTTGTGAGGCACTGCGGGAGTACCAGACACAATCTCCCCCGCTGGAACATCGTGAAGAATGCCAGTTTGGCCTGTAGCGATGGCCCCATCTCCAATTTTAGCCTCATTGGCTATCCCTACTTGACCGCTTAACATAACTTTATTATTAATTGTTACCCTACCAGCTAAACCTACTTGGGCAGCAAAAGCACAATAGGAACCTACCTGACAGCCATGACCTATCTGAACTAAGTTATCTATTTTAGTATGGCTGCCGATGCGGGTTTCCCCCACGGCGGGGCGATCGATATTGCTGTTGCAGCCAACTTCCACCCCATCTTCCAGCACAGTACAGCCAGATTGTTCCATTTTCACCCACCCTTCAGAAGTGGGGACGAAGCCAAAACCTTCCGCACCGATGACTGCACCACTATGAATGACGCAATGAGCACCAATACGAGTGCGTTCATGGATAGTACAATTGGCGTGGAGGATAGTACTGTGGCCGATTTCTACATCGGGATACACTACTACATTGGGATGAATACAAGCGCGATCGTCTATTTTCACTCTTTCTTGAATCACCACATTCGCGCCGAGATAAACATTTTTCCCCACCACCGCAGAGTCTGCTATATAGCAAGTAGGATGGATTCCTGGCTCGGGGTGGAAAGGTTGATAGAATAGACTTATAGTCTGGGCAAATAGTTTGCGGGGTTCGGAGGTAGCAATCCAAGCAATACCCAGATCCAAAGCAGTAGTCTGGAGCGTTTCATCCAGGGGTAAAATCAAAGCAGTAGCAGCAGTTTGAGTCAGGAACTTGGCATATTTTGCTCCCTCAATGTAGCTGAGTCGGCCCGAGACTGCTTGATCAATGGCTGCAACTCCCGTAATAGTTGGGTTACAATGGGGAGCGAGGGGGAGACTATTACACTCTGGGTTCCCTAATTTTTCCAAAAGTTCGCTAAATTTCATGCTCGTAGGAGGTACTTGAAGATGACAATTTCACTGAAGAAAGGAGAAAGAGTCTCCTTGGAAAAAGTAGCACCTGGTCTGGTGGCAGGATTTATCGGTTTAGGTTGGGATGTGAAAGCTACGGATACCGGGAGTGATTTCGATTTGGATGCATCTGTTTTTCTCTTGGGTGCTGATGAAAAAAAGGTTTCTGACAAACACTTTATTTTTTACAATAACCTCACCTCACCAGATCCAGATAAGTCCGTGCAGCTAATGGGGGATAACCGCACTGGGGAAGGAGAAGGAGACGACGAAGTAGTTATCGTGGATCTGCGTAAAATACCAGCAGAAGTGGAGAAAATCGTTATTTGTGTCACTATCTATGAAGCGGATAAACGGGGACAAAATTTTGGTCAAGTGGGGAATGCTTACGTGCGTCTAGTGGATGTGCAGAGCAAGAAGGAAGTGCTGCGCTATGACTTAGAAGAGGATTTTTCTGTGGAAACTGCATTGATTATGGCAGAATTATACCGCAAAAATGGGGAGTGGCGCGTAAATGCGGTGGGTTCCGGTTATCAAGGTGGTTTGGAAGCTCTCCTACAAAAGTATAATTAGGGGTTAACTAATGGTGGGAGTTTGGGGGAGGCAGAGGGAAAAATTGGTTTCCTAGCTCGAAACTCTGCTCTAACTGTCACTATTCTTAGTATAGCTCAGGAGGTAAAGTATAAATGGCAGTTTCTCTACAAAAAGGACAAAGAGTCTCCCTGGAAAAAGTAGCACCAGGTTTGGTGGCAGGGTTTATTGGACTTGGTTGGGACGTTAAATCTACGGATACAGGTTACGATTTCGATTTGGACGCATCCGCATTTCTCTTGGGCGCCAATGAGAAGTTAATTTCTGACAACCACTTTATTTTTTACAATAACTCCACCAGTCCAGATCCAGATAAATCAGTGCAGTTAATGGGGGATAACCGCACTGGGGAAGGAGAAGGAGATGATGAAGTAATCGTCGTGGATCTACGTAAAATACCAGCAGAAGTGGAGAAAATCGTCATTTGTGTCACTATTCACGAAGCAGATAAACGGGGACAAAATTTTGGTCAAGTGCGGAATGCTTACGTGCGTCTTGTGGATGTGCAGAGTAAAAAGGAAGTGCTCCGTTATGACTTAGAAGAGGATTTTTCTGTGGAAACTGCATTGATTATGACAGAATTATACCGCAAAAATGGGGAGTGGCGCGTAAATGCGGTGGGTTCTGGTTATCAAGGTGGTTTGCAAGCTCTCTTAAATAGGTATAGTTAGGAAAATGGGGATTAATCTTAAAAAAGGACAACGTATCTCCCTGAAAAAAGAAGCACCTGGGTTAACCAACGTCATGTGTGGTTTAGGTTGGGATGTAGCTAAACCCTCTAAAGGAGGACTTTTGGGGATGTTTACTTCAACTCCTGATTTGGACTTGGATGCTTCTGTTCTCTGTTTAGATACCCAGGGTAAAATTGGGAAAAAGGAAAATTTGGTTTATTTCGGGAATCTCCGTCACAGCTCTGGAGCAATAAACCATTGTGGAGATAATCTCACTGGGGAAGGAGAAGGAGATGATGAACAGATTATCGTTCATTTAGCTAATATTCCCCCAGAAATTGCCAAGCTGGTGTTTTTGGTGAATATTTATAACTGTGTGCAACGGAAACAAGATTTCTCCCTGGTGGAAAATGCCTTTGTTCGTCTCGTTAATATGGGTAATAATCGGGAAATCGCTCGATACAACTTATCGGGAAGGGAATATGCAAATCAGACAGGGATGATTATGGCGGAAATTTATCGCCATAATGATGAGTGGAAAATGGCTGCCATTGGGAAAGGGTTTCAAGTATCTTCTTTGAAAGAGCTGGTACAATGTTATAGTGCTTAGTATAACTCAGGAGGTAAAGTATAAATGGCAGTTTCCCTACAAAAAGGACAAAGAGTCTCCCTGGAAAAAGTAGCACCAGGTTTGGTGGCAGGATTTATTGGACTTGGTTGGGACGTTAAATCTACGGATACAGGTTACGATTTCGATTTGGACGCATCCGCATTTCTCTTGGGCGCCAATGAGAAGTTAATTTCCGACAACCATTTTGTTTTTTACAATAACCTCACCTCACCAGATCCAGATAAGTCCGTGCAGCACATGGGGGATAACCTCACTGGGGAAGGAGACGGAGATGACGAAGTAATCGTCGTGGATCTGCGTAAAGTACCAGCAGAAGTCCAAAAAATCGCCATTACCGTTACTATTCACGAAGCAGATAAACGGGGACAAAATTTTGGTCAAGTAGAAAATGCTTATGTCCGTCTTGTAGACGTGCAGAGCAAGAAGGAAGTGCTCCGTTATGACTTACAGGAGGATTATTCCATCGAGACAGCATTGATTATGACAGAATTATACCGCAAAAATGGGGAGTGGCGCGTAAATGCGGTGGGTTCTGGTTATCAAGGTGGTTTGCAAGCTCTCTTAAATAGGTATAGTTAGGAAAATGGGGATTAATCTCAAAAAAGGACAACGTATTTCCCTGAAGAAAGAAGCACCAGGGTTAACCAACGTCATGTGTGGTTTAGGTTGGGATGTAGCTAAACCCTCTAAAGGAGGACTTTTGGGGATGTTTACTTCAACTCCTGATTTGGACTTGGATGCTTCTGTTCTCTGTTTAGATACCCAGGGTAAAATTGGGAAAAAGGAAAATTTGGTTTATTTCGGGAATCTCCGTCACAGCTCTGGAGCAATAAACCATTGTGGAGATAATCTCACTGGGAAAGGAGAAGGAGATGATGAACAGATTATCGTTCATTTAGCTAATATTCCCCCAGAAATTGCCAAGCTGGTGTTTTTGGTAAACATTTATAACTGTGTGCAACGGAAACAAGATTTCTCCCTGGTGGAAAATGCCTTTGTTCGTTTGGTGAATAGGGGGAATAATCGGGAAATCGCTCGATACAACTTATCGGGAAGGGAATATGCAAATCAAACAGGGATGATTATGGCGGAAATTTATCGAGATAACGACGAGTGGAAAATGGCTGCCATTGGGAAAGGGATTAAAGTATCCAGTTTAGAACAGCTGCTATCATATTATTAGCATGGGATTCTATAGAGAAGTAATTTTCCCTCGAAGTTTAGACTGGGCAATGTCCCAGCCCCTTTTCACTCTCTGGAAAAGTGCTAGAAATTGGCTTGGGGACAGGATTAAACATACCCCATTATCCCTCTACTGTAGCTAAGTTGACAGCCATCGATGGTAATAAAGGGATGAACAAATTAGCCCAAAAACGGATTAGAGCTGCTACAATAAAAATAGATAGTTAGGTGCTCAATAGGGAAAACTTACCCTGGGAAGATAACAGTTTTGATAACGTTATTTGTACTTGGACATTGTGCAGCATTCAGAAAGTAGAGGAATCGAACACGGGCTGAGTGAGGAAAGGAAAGTGCAAGTTTGGCAGCATCGTTTAACCCCCTTACAACCGCAATATGCAACAATTAATAGAGACAAAATTCAACCACCTAACCATGACTAAGTTTTACGCTCCCAAGATCCCAAAATTTCTCGGCTACATGTACAAAGGAATAGCAACAAAGGAGGTAATATAAATGGCCATTTCCCTCGAACCCACCACAGATACTTGGATAAAAGCAACTTGGAACGAATATCTCCAAGCGACAGAAAATCCCGATTACACAAAAGCTAAATTCTACTACAACAACGGAAAACTCAGAATAGAAATGTCACCTCTTGGACACGATCACGCTTGCGACCATTCTATTATTACCTTGGCAATACATCTTTATGCAGCCTTTAATAAAATTGAATTAAATGGTCATGATAACTGTACTTACCATAAAACAGGACATAAAAGCTCTCAACCAGATCTATCCTTCTATATCGGTAAAACAGCCAATGCTGTTCCCTATGGAACCAGTATCATTGAACTAGATACCTATCCTCCCCCAACCTTAGTGATAGAAATTGCCAATACTTCTTTAGCGGATGATTTAGGAGCAAAACGGCTTCTTTATGAAGACTTAGAAGTTACAGAATATTGGATTGTAGATGTCAAAAATGTTGAAATTATTGCCTTTACAGTAGAAAAAGAAGGAAGTCGAAGAATTAGAACATCGGTTGTTTTACCCAATTTAGAAATTGCTCTCTTAGAAGAAGCCCTCAGACGCGCCCGACAAAGCAATCACAGTAGAGTCAGCGCCTGGTTATTAGAAAAATTTCAGTAGCCACTATTAGGTAACCTACCCTCCAGTTTGGTAAAACGAAAGCTGTTGGGGTATTGGTTGATACCCACTAGGAGGGCGAGTTTACGGGGAGTGGTTTGTGCCAGTTGCCGTTTAATTTGCAGTCCCAGTACCGTTAGGAACAAGTGACGACGTTTCATTGATAGTTGTTAACGCACCGCTAGATTTATAAATTATAGTATAATATTGCTGAGGTGAGCCAATTTAATTTTACTGTTCCAAAAATATTGAATCAACACTTACTATGATTACAATTACTACAAAAATTCCCACAGAGACTTGGATAAAAGCAACTTGGGACGAATATCTCCAAGCGGCGGAAAATCCCGATTACACAAAGGCTAAATTCTATTACAACAACGGAAAACTCAGAATAGAAATGTCACCTCTTGGAAACGACCACGCTTGCGATCATTCTATTGTTAACCATGCCCTTCATCTTTATGCCTCACTAAATAATATTGACTTAAATGGTAGGGATAATTGTAGCTATCATAAACACAACCAAAAAAGTTTTCAACCAGATCTATCCTTCTATATCGGTAAAACAGCCAATGCTGTTCCCTATGGAACTGGTATCATTGAACTAGATACCTATCCTCCCCCAACCTTAGTGATAGAAATTGCCCATACTTCTTTAGCGGATGATTTAGGAGCAAAACGGATTCTTTATGAAGACGTAGAAGTTAGAGAATATTGGATTGTAGATGTAAAAAATGTGCAAATCATTGCCTTTACAATAGAAAAAGAAGGAAGTCGAAGGATTAGAACATCGGTTGTTTTACCCAATTTAGAAATTGCCCTCTTAGAAGAAGCCCTCAAACGCACCCGACAAACTAATCACAGTAGAGTGAGCGCCTGGTTATTAGAACAGTTCCAGTAAAATGGGCATCGCCCACCAATAAAAGTGTCAATCAGCTTCTCCTATCAAAGTAAAAGCAGCCCAATCTTTGGGGTTAGGATGAGTCTTCATAGTAGCTAACATTGCTTCTCTGAGTGCTTGCGCTTTATCCATTCCAGATTGTTCTAAATTGCGATAAAATTGGCTCATCAACTCCGCTGTTGGTGCGTCGGGAACAGACCATAGCGAGACAATAACACTGGGAACACCAGTAGAAATGAGCGATCACGACAATCCCACTGCTCCCTCCTCTTCCGGTATTGCAAGCACTCAATACCACCAGTTCTGCATTTAACTTCATCTGGAACAGTTCTGCTGCTGTGAGATAACCGTTATCCTCTGGAGAAGGAGTTAAAGCGATGGAGCTTTCCATCCCCCGTACATCGTTGAAAATGCCGTGAGTGGCTAAATGGATGATATTTGCTGCTTGCATCCGAGCCACTACAGTTCCATCTTCCAATGAACCTTGCCACTGAGGTAGTTGAAGAAAAGTCAGACTGTCCCAATGGGAAAGGATGCAAACTCTCCTGCATAACCTTGAGAGTATTTTGGGCTATTTCCGGTCTCGTTCGCCGCAGTAACCACTTGTAAACTTCAAAAATTATAGGTATTGGCGTTAATAAAATTGTATTTTGTTGAGCCAATTGCTGAAATCCATTTATAGAATCTTGATGGCGAGTATCTTCGGCGCGGAACAGGGCAATTAATGGACCAGCATCCAAGACAAGCCGTTTCAATCTTGAAAATCCTCCCCATGGTCTGCCGCTCCGAGGGGTGCTTCGGTAACGATACCAGCCAGCTCTAATAATTTAGAAGTATCTTTTGGGATCGGCTTGGCTTGTAAGGCTTCATCAATAAGCCCCGCTAAGGTTTCTCTGGGATTTGCTTGCAGATAGGCTTTTAATTCTTCAGCCAGTCGATCCGGCAGTTCTATAGTGAATTGAGTCATTGAGCGATAGCTTAGTTTATCACAATTAAATTATATTTAACAATAATTACTGGATAGAGCGCTATTGTGCTTCACCAATAAGAGTAAATGCAGCCCAATCTTTGGGGTTAGGATGAGTTTTCATAGTAGACTTCTTGCCAAGACTGCAAAGCTTCCGGAAACTGACTGGTTTGATATTGGCGAGCTCCTTGCTGCAATAATCCATCTGCTTGTACTCGGAGAACCTCTGATGCAGATGCTTCTCGCCAGGGGAGGCTATAGCTTCCTGTTTCTTGCTGGCCGGCGAAGACTGCTACTGTCGGCAGGTAATGGTTATGCGTGCGCTATTCCCCTCTCCACCGTTATTATCCTCAGCAAGATAGAATAAAGAAGGAAGTCGAAGAATTAGAACATCGGTTGTTTTACCCAACTTAGAAATTGCTATCTTAGAAGAAGCTCTCAGACGCACCCGACAAAGCAATCACAGTAGAGTCAGCGCCTGGCTATCAGAAAAATTTCAGCAGGGTGGGTTGCTAATGCGCCGACAAAGTTAAGGTATCTAGATAAGGAGAGAATCAGGGTGCGGTCAAAAGTAGTTGATCTCCTAAACCGCCCAAGCCATGCGCCCCTACACATGAAACCCCGTAGGGGTTTAAATATTACCAACTGGTTTTGACCACACCCGGAGAGAATCATGCCAGAAACTATTCTTCCGTTAATTACATTTTTCGTGGGAGTCATTAGATTTTGAAAAACCCAGAGGCAAACCCCTAGCGGCTGGGTTGATATTTCTTTTACTACTTGGGTGTGTTTTCGAGCTCCTAAGTAATATTGAGAGCAAAAAAAATAATAATAAGCTCCAAAAAAGTAATATTGAGCTCAAAAGTGAAATTATTGAGAGCCGAAGTGAAATTAATGAGACTTACCAATTACTTAAGTCCTTAGGCTACCAAAACCCCAACCCCACAAAGGAAAACATTCAGCAGAGCCTAGCAGCAGATACAGCACGTACTCAAATTGCTCGCTCAACAAGTTCTGAATCACGACAGCAGATAACAGTGAGATATTACCCAAAAGATGTCGATGGGGACATAGTAAAATCCGCTCTTCTAGAATTAGACTTCAAGTTTACCGAAGGTCAACCTGGTATACCTGACGTTGGAACCAATGCAATTTTCTTTGGCGATAAGGTTCCCATTGAAGATGTTAAACTGGTTGCACTAACGCTTATTCGTGCTGGAGTCGAAATTAAGTATATTCGCCCATTCAAAAACTCCACAGGGCGCTCCCTATTGATACAAGTAGGTGCAGGAACCGCCTATGTTTCAAGACAACCCCTTTCTGTTGAAGCAATCACTGATGCAGAAAGTTTTCCAATAGTGCAGTGAGGTTCTTTAACAGTGGTAGATTCCTTAACAAAACCTAACGTTCGTTCCAAAATATTCCCAATTTAAGCCAAAAGCAGTGTATTTTTGACCGCACTTATTAGTAACCGCAGATAAACGCCGATGAACAAGGACAAGATTAGTTTTGAGGAGGCGATCTGGGGGCGGGGCACCTTAGTGCCCCGCCCGCCAGATCTGTTACCACAGATCGCCTTGACTCAAAGATGATAACCTAGAACCCGGGGAAATAGGGAGGGGTATCCGAGATTTAGTGCCCCACCTAGATCGCCATCTCTCTCTTCTCTCCCTCTGCGTACTCTGCGTACTCTGCGGTTCATCAAATATGTATCCGCAAAAGGCGATTCACTCAGTTTGGCTCGAAAAAATTCTCGAATTAGGGAATGCAGTTGATAGTTTTTCTCTTTCGTCAGTCGCAAAAGATGAAGATTCACCAAGCGATCGCGTATCCCTTCCAAGTCTTCTTGTTCTTCCTCCTCATCTTCAGTTTGGATAGCACAAGACTCTACCAGTGACCAACAAAGTATTTCGATGCGCCACTGTAGAGGAGATTCCTAGGAATGTCAGTAGGCGGAGGTACGGATAAAAGTCCTAAACGCTGGTATCTTACCTCCTTAGTTGACCGGTGGTTCAAAAAAAAACAATTCCTTCCGACGATCAGCAATTGTTTTTTTCAAGTCTACTATATCCTTGTCCAGCTTTCTCTTATCGAGAGGATAACTCTCACAACGGCGTCGCTCCTCTAGCTCTTTTAGTAACTCATAATCTTGAGCCAGTTGTTCTTGTAAGTGTTGGATTTGTTGGGTATTCTGAAAATTGACCACAGATTCACTACAGGTGTATCATCCCCAGATAAACCCTCTAACTTAATAGCTACAATTCCTTCGTCAAAAGCCCTCTGAAACCTTTCCCCTTCCTCTATATTATCATAGCCAAGAACATCATAAAAAGCCTCCGCAAAGGTGATCGCTGTATTATCCTTAACCGCTCGATTCATACCGATACTATAGTTAATATCACTGGTTCCATGTCCGCAGAAATGAACAATTTGGGGTTATTCTTCTGTTCCAACTACAATTGTAAAGCGATCGCGCTGAATTGAACGTCGAATAGCCGTCAAAATCAGAATCTTAGCGGAGTTGGGTGTACTCGCGCTCAATGGGGTGTTTACCATGCAATACCCTCCACCTACGATACCACTAAGATACAATTATAGCAAAAACAGGGAAAATATAGCAGAGTCTTTACAACACCTGCAAATGAAGCAAACATGCAACCCTTCCCCGCTGGCGAAAAATAGGGAATAGGGAAAATTCAGAGAATGGCAGTTCAAAAGGAGACTAGAATGGATGCAATGACAACGAAACAAGCAAGAGAGAATTTAGATGACTTGATTGAAAGAGTCATTACAAATATGCAACCTACGATTCTTTGCCTTGATTTGGGTAGCAGAGCTGTTTTAATGTCTTTGGACGAATTTACAGCATGGCAAGAAACACTCTATCTATTGTCAAATCCTGCTAATGCAGCTCATCTTTTTGGTTCAATTCAATCAGCGCAAGCAGGTAAAGTTGTTGAAAGAGAGTTAATTGAAGAATGAAACTCACATTTCTCCTCATTCCGGTAAATAATCAGGATTCAAAACTGCTTCTTCAGAAAAAAAAACTTCAGTAGGGAAAGCATCCAATGCTAATCCTGTCTCCTCTGCTGCTAACTCCCGTGCAGCTTGATAGCATGAATGGAATACCTCATTGAAGTAGTTTCTTAAACTAGGACTATCTCCAAAAGCTTCTTCCAGTCTTTGTCGATGTTCTCGGATAGTGCTCCGCCAACTATTAGAGCGCTTTTCAGGTTGATATCTATACTTGAGCAAGTGCATCAGCAGAATTTTCAAATTGCTATAAACTGCTCGCTTTTCGCTCCTTCCCATACTCTCCAATTCTTCGATTAAGTTTTTCAGATCAATCCCTTCAAAAGCCCCATCCCCAGAAGCAGCACAATGGCGCAACTGCTGAAGAATCTGTTCTAACCAAAGATTGTAATCATGTTCATAAAGACTCTTGGCAATTTTAGTACTCATCCTCTTCCTCATTTGACACTTTCGCTCTTTCAATGACATTTTAGCAAATCTTGACAGATTGACAACCATTTGCTACCGTATCAGACATCTTACCAATGTCCACTCTGCCAATAAATGAAGTTCAAAATAACTTGAACTTGAAGCCATGAACCAGTTTTAATTACGGGGGAGCGCAGCAATGCTATTCTCCTCGCTTCAGAAGATTGGTCGGCGATCCAGGAAACTCTCTACTTATTGTCAATTCCAGGAATGAGAGAATCAATCAAGTCTGGCCTTAAAACACCAATCGAAGAGTGCAGTGAGGTGTTAGATTGGTGACTTGGAGACTAGTCTATACCAAGCAAAATCAAAAAGATGCCAAACAGCTATCTGCAAGTAACTTAAAGAATAAGGCACAAACACATTGTATCCTCCTTCTTCGCTCGGTTCAAGCACAACCTGTAGATTCATAGATATAAGCAGTTTCACTGCTCTTACATTGTATCAAACTGGGCTTCGTTGTGCTATCCTTGCTTGAGTTGGACCGGACGGCTTCGGCTTCCCCATAAGTCGCACCGCTTTTTACCCCCTTGGGGGGAAACCAACCTACGCTCCGGGGAATTTAGCCCCGTTCAATCCAAGCCATCTTAGGGGCTGAAAAACAGATAACCTGGTTTCCAGGTAATGAACCTAGACAACTGAATCGATAATGTTGGTGCGAGCTGGTCAGAAATCAGTTCGGTCATCGGATACTATCTTCGCCATAAGGCTGAGGTAGATAATTACCTGAAAATTCGGCAACAGCGTGCTGCTTCCGAACGCCTACGAGAATTAACGCCGTTTTAATCCTATCGGAATACGAGATAGCTTTGCCAGAAGGCTATTTCAGCAAGGGTTAAGTTGAAATGCTGCGTTTTGTATCGGGCCCTCTTGAGAGATTGAGGACAATTCGTTACCATAGGCTTAATGGTGTCACCCCAGCACCAGCAGGGAGGGCGCCACCCGCCCTCACGATTATTCAGAAGTCAGCGGTTCTCAGCAAAAATCCGTATGCAATAAAATATCAACTTACTTTTCAACAAGGTAAAGTCATGAGTAACTTGTTAGGAAAACTCAGAAACTTTGGGGCTAATGTAATAAAAGATGCCATTGAATTTCTCGGTTAAAATATTACATTGCCATTAATTTTTTCCCAAACAGATGTTGTCATCTTAAAGCTCAAAGACCTTGAAATATCAACCTCAGATGGAATTGGCATCGGTCAGCAAATGACTTTGAAGATTAGAGGGGTTGGTTTTGATATGTTTAATGCTGTGGCTGAACAACATCCTCCCTATACCCATGGCAATCCATTAACACCTGGAACTCTTCCATATTTTCCAGTTCTTTTTAGCAAAAAATTGCCAGACACTGATGCAATTATAGAATATGGTCAACGAGATATTGAACTGTTTATCTTGTCTGTAGAGCCAATTTCAACCACTGGGGCAACTTTTGGCTCACCTCCTGATTCGTATAAGGTTATTCTCAGGGTTGAAATTTATGAGGAAGATCCTACTTATGACGATCAGTCCACATTTACCTATACTTACTATATCCCTTATAGATCAGAAGTTATCTATCAAGATCTCTTTGAAGTTACTCATTTTACCTCCTTCAATGAGGGTCCTATTCGCCAAACTGTTAACGTCCAATTCACCTTTAAGTTTGAATATGTTCTCATTAAGCAATTTAATGAAGTCGAGCTTATTATTTATACGTATAGAAACCATATCAAGCAAGCAGCAAGTCGGTTTCCAAGCATTCCTGCAAGCTTAGTGGCTGCCATAATTTATGATGAGATTTATCATAGAGACTATTTTGATGATGCTCAAGATTATGAATCTCCCCTACAGATTAATCAAAATGTTTTGATAGAGAAATTTGTAGAAGTTATATATGAGATAAAATATGAGGGTAATGATGATGAGAGAACCACTCTAGGAATTGGTCAAATAAGCGTTGAAGGATTAAAGAAGCTCCGAAGACTTAGATTCCCAGGATATTCCGGGCTGGGATCAGGACTATTTTGCTGCATCGGTTAAGTATCTTTTAGACCCAACTACAGCACCTGTAGCAGTTGCGGCGAATTTGCAATATTTGATTGACATAATTAGCAGTGATAGTGGGGTAAACGTTGCAAACAATCTTGAAATTACTATAACGCAGGTTATTATGTTGGAAGTGGAACAATTGATGAGAATCTTAGCAACGGAATTGAGAAAATAGAGAGAATGCCAAGGATGGAAGATATTTTGAATTTGAACTAATCATTCTGAAATTATAATTTATCAATAGTAAATTAGGCAATAATGAATGATTTGCATCTTAATATTTACTGGTATCTCTATTTCATGTTTTTGGCTCATCCAGAACTTGCCAAAATGTAAATTTGTTTTGGTTCCCATTATTATACTATCTTTCCTGGTGTCAACTTTCTTACACAATCTGCTTCACGATTCTGAACTCTCACAACTTCAGAGCAATCTCAGCCAAACTCCCCATCCTATCGATTCAAAACTGGTTGGTTCCATGGCAGAGATAGGTAATTTTATAGGATCCTATGACAATTGTGATTACCTCGTAGGACAAATTCGCTCGACATTGCTTTCAGAGCAAGATATTTTATTATTCTACTCTTCTAAGAAGACTCTCAAGGATTTACCAATTGGTATTGGTTTTATTAGAGAAAATGTAATTGAAGATGGACATGGTTTTGAATTTCCATCTACTTCTTGGCGCCGATTATCTGAATGGGGAGTAGATATGCTAGCTGGCTCAGAGGAGCTTTTTTATGCTGTGTACGTACTAAAATTAGACGATACATTTTGGCCTTGGGACATACGTTGCTACTACTAGGGCGCAAGCCTTGCGCCCCTACAAAGGAATAATGCTCTAACCTACCTAGCCCTACTATACTTCTAAATTTTACCTAAAGCCATAACTGCATTTTGGCCGCCAAACCCAAAACACCAAGAAAGCACGGTACTAATATTACGTTGAAAAACTTTATTTAGTAAATTTAACTTAAACTTAGGTTTATGTAACCCAACACAAGGAGGTAAGACCTGGTGCTGTAAAGCCAACAAGGAAAAAACAGCTCCCATGGCTCCACTGGCTCCTAAAGTATGTCCCGTAGCTCCTTTAGTGGAACTCACAGGGACACCAAAGGGAAAAAGCTCCTCGATAATGTATGCCTCTCGCTCATCACCTAACTTTGTTCCTGTGCCATGAGTATGAATCAAACTAACATCACAAAACTTAAGATGACTACGATGGAGAGCAGTTTTAATCGCCCCCATAGCCATCTTCCCTGTGGGTTCTGGAGTAGTAACATGATAACCGTCGCAAGTCAAGCCAAAACCCAACAATTGACCGTAAATGGGCGCCCCCCGGGAAACCGCCAACTCGGCTGACTCCAAAACCAAAACAGCCCCTCCCTCCCCCAAAACTAACCCTTCCCGATACTTATCAAAAGGATAGCAACCCGTTTTAGCTAGGGCACCAATACGCTCAAACCCTGCTATAGTGAGGGGAGTTACGGGAGCTTCCACCCCCCCAGCCACACAACGGGAGCAATAACCCTGTTCAATTAATGTTTTTGCTCTGGCGATCGCCCAAATCCCCGTAGCACAAGCAGCCATGGGGGCTAACACTGGTGCTGTAGTTCCCAGGAGGTGAGCAGCAACTAGAGCACCTCGATTGGGTAATGTCTCCAACCAACCACCCCCCCTAGGTTCATGAGCTAGTAACTTTTCCCAAGAACCTTGACAGGCCCGGGAAGAGCCAATAACCACACCGCAGTCTGGGATGGGAGTCGTCAGCCCGGCATCTTCTATGGCTGCTCTTACTACTATCTCAGTAAGATGGCTGAAATCTATGGGTTTGGCTCCAATTAACCCTAAAGGAAGGGAGGGGAATTCCGGAAAAGGTTGATGGATATCAATCCCAGACTCCCCCCTAAGCAGCCTCTCCCAGGTTTGGGACTTTGAACCGAGACAGGAGAGTAAACCCATACCGGTGACTACTACATGGTTATTTTTTGAGATTTTCCTCTCCTGCGATTATCTTCGCCGACTCAATGGTATCCCCCATATTAATCCCATCTACTACCTTCATGCCGCTGGTGACATAGCCGAAAACCGCATAGTCTCCATCTAAAAATGCCACATCGCTCAAAGCGAAATAAAACTGAGAGGAAGCGGAGTCAGGTGCTTGTGAGCGAGCCATGGCGATGGCACCCCGAGTATGTTTAAGAACCACTGGGGGCGCAGATTTACCAGCTTGCATTGCCAAAGCTGTGCTGTAGGTGGGTTCTGCATCTCCTTCCAGCTTTATTTCCAAGGGAATATAACGGCGTTGCTTAGTTTCAGGGTTGATAAAACCCCCCGTACCATCACCTTTAGGATCCCCACCTTGAGCCACGAAAGGATTGGGTTGTTTAACCACCCGGTGGAAGGTGAGACCATTATAGAATCCTCGCTGCACCAAATCGGCAAAATTTCCTGCCGTAATGGGAGCTTCTTCCCCATTTAATTCAATGATTATGGGGGATCCGTTGACGAATATTTCAACGGTAGCTTTTCCTTCCAGTCTAGGTAATGTCATTTTCTGACTGCTCGGTTCAGCAGCGATAGGTGATTGTGGTGTATCAGTAGCAAAAGTGGTGCATCCCACTCCAACAGTGCTAATCAAGATAATAAAAAGTAACCCTGCTATTGCGCGGCAACCGTCTTTAGCGTCCCAGCGCTGGATTTTAATGTTCATTTGTTTGTTTTGAGAGCATTAACATATGAGAGTACCTGGAGATGACAGTTGACCAGTTGTCATTTATCATCCCTCGGTACGTGAAAACTGTTAACTGTTTCAATCTACAATCCTTCCAATGGTACTTCTAAAAAGCGAGCTAAATTAGCAGCTTCATTTTCCAGCACTGCTAAGGAGATGGGTTGTCCCACTTTAGTGAGAGGAATGTCACGGCGGTTTTTCACCCGTAAATAGATAGCTCGCTTGGGGTTTAAGCCTTCTTTAATTTCTGCGCGCACTGATTGCACCTCTTCTAAGAGGCAATTTATTTCAATGTGGCGGTTTTTTCCAGGAAACCCGGAGCGGAAAATTGTCAAAGAGCCTTTTTCCTTGTCGAACTTATTGTAACCTCCCCCCACATCCCAAACGAGCAGCAGGGATAAATACAAACTGACGAGGCACCCTGCCACACCGTAAAATGTCAGTGCTGCTCCTTGAGGTATAAACTGAAGGTGGGTAGTGTCGCTCACCAGCAACAAATTCACTTTTGAGTAACTGGACAGCCCTGCTAAGAGGAAGCCCAAACCCCCGCTGGCAGCTATTATTGCCCAGGCTAAATTACTGAATCTACGAGAGCCTAAAACCTCTTGATGGAGGAGGCTGTCTTTTATTGTCGTTGTCTTTGCTGTCATTCTTTTGCCCCATTATACCACATTAAAATTAATTGCGCAACAAAATATTTCTGACACCTGCCAAGATGAGCAAGAATTAAATGAGCTGAAACTAGAGCATTTTAGGCTTTTTAGGCTAATTATACAACCTAATATTAATATTTGTGAATATGACGATGTCATTTTGTTAAATTTCTGCTATAGGTATTAAAGATACAGTTAACAGTTCCATGGCCACAAGGGACAAATGGTCAACTTGTGGTATTTTAAGAAATGTTAACAACCACAAACCAGGTCAACTGGCAGTGGTGGTGGGATAATCGAACCCACAAAATCTTGCCAATTCTCATTTAAGCAAGGTGATTTAATTATGACAGCTGTAATATCCCGCGCCCCAGCTCAGAGAGGATGGTTTGACGTCCTAGACGACTGGCTCAAGCGCGATCGCTTTGTATTTGTTGGTTGGTCCGGTATTCTGCTCTTCCCCTGCGCTTACTTAGCCCTGGGGGGTTGGCTCACGGGCACAACTTTCGTCACTTCTTGGTACACCCACGGTCTCGCCTCCTCCTACCTAGAAGGGGCGAACTTCTTAACCGTAGCGGTTTCCAGTCCTGCGGACGTCATGGGACATTCCCTGCTCTTCCTCTGGGGACCAGAAGCCCAGTGGAACTTCACCCGCTGGTGCCAAATCGGCGGTCTCTGGAGCTTCGTGGCTCTCCACGGTGCCTTCGCTTTAATCGGTTTCATGCTGCGGCAATTTGAAATCGCCCGTCTGGTAGGGATTCGCCCCTATAACGCTATTGCCTTCAGCGCTCCCATTGCGGTATTTGTGAGCGTCTTCCTCATGTATCCCTTGGGACAGTCCAGCTGGTTCTTTGCCCCCAGCTTCGGAGTAGCAGGGATTTTCCGCTTCATCCTCTTCTTACAAGGATTCCACAACTGGACTCTGAACCCCTTCCACATGATGGGAGTAGCAGGGGTTCTGGGAGGTGCCCTGTTGTGCGCCATCCATGGAGCAACGGTGGAGAATACCTTGTTCCAAGACGGGGAAGAGGCTAATACTTTCCGGGCTTTCACTCCTACCCAAGCTGAAGAAACCTATTCCATGGTGACAGCGAACCGTTTCTGGTCCCAAATCTTCGGTATTGCCTTCTCCAACAAGCGTTGGCTCCACTTCTTCATGCTGTTTGTCCCTGTGACAGGCTTATGGATGAGTTCTGTAGGTATTGTGGGTTTAGCTTTGAACCTGCGGGCTTACGATTTTGTCTCCCAAGAATTACGGGCAGCTGAAGACCCTGAATTCGAGACATTCTACACTAAAAACATTCTCTTAAATGAAGGGCTGCGGGCTTGGATGTCTAGCCAAGACCAGCCTCACGAAAACTTTGTCTTCCCTGAGGAGGTACTACCACGTGGTAACGCTCTCTAGTGTTGGAGGCGGTCGCGACATAGAATCCACCGGTTTTGCCTGGTGGTCTGGAAACGCCCGTCTGATTAATCTTTCCGGTAAACTGCTGGGTGCTCACGTCGCCCACGCAGGCTTAATCGTCTTCTGGGCTGGGGCTATGACTCTCTTTGAGTTATCCCACTTGATTCCCGAAAAGCCCATGTACGAACAGGGCATTATTCTTCTTTCTCACATTGCCACCCTAGGTTGGGGTGTTGGTCCCGGTGGAGAAATAGTGGATACCTTCCCCTTTTTCGTCGTGGGTGTGGTTCACCTCATTTCCTCTGCTGTTCTCGGTTTGGGGGGTATTTATCACGCAGTTCGTGGTCCCGATACTTTGGAAGAGTATTCCGACTTCTTCGGTTACGACTGGGCTGATAAAGACAAAATGACCAGCATTATCGGCTTCCACCTGCTCATGTTAGGGGGCGGTGCTTTGCTCCTGGTAGCTAAAGCCATGTTCTTTGGTGGTGTTTATGATACCTGGGCACCCGGTGGTGGAGACGTGCGGGTTATCACCAATCCTACCCTCAATCCTGCCATTATCTTCGGCTATCTCATCAAAGCTCCCTTTGGTGGAGAAGGTTGGATCGTCGGCGTCAACAACATGGAAGACGTCATTGGTGGTCACATTTGGGTTGGTTTGATTTGCATCTCCGGGGGAGTTTGGCATATTCTCACCAAGCCCTTTGGCTGGGCACGTCGCGCCTTGATCTGGTCTGGGGAAGCTTATCTTTCCTATAGCCTAGGTGCTCTCTCCATGATGGGCTTCATTGCTTCCACCATGGTTTGGTTCAACAACACTGTTTATCCCAGCGAGTTTTTTGGACCCACTGGTATGGAAGCATCTCAGTCCCAAGCTTTCACCTTCTTAGTGCGGGACCAACGGTTGGGTGCAAACGTAGGTTCTGCTCAAGGTCCTACCGGGCTGGGTAAATACCTAATGCGTTCTCCTACTGGGGAAATCATCTTCGGTGGGGAAACCATGCGCTTCTGGGACTTCCGTGGTCCTTGGTTAGAACCTCTACGGGGTCCGAATGGTTTGGATCTGGACAAAATCAGAAATGATGTTCAGCCTTGGCAAGTTCGTCGCGGTGCGGAGTACATGACTCACGCTCCTCTGGGTTCTTTGAACTCTGTGGGTGGAGTTATTACCGACGCTAACTCCTTTAACTATGTGTCTCCTCGCGCTTGGTTAGCCACTTCTCACTTCTTCTTAGGTTTCTTCTTCCTGGTAGGACACCTGTGGCACGCTGGTCGCGCTCGGGCAGCTTCTGCTGGGTTTGAGAAAGGTATTGACCGGGAGACGGAACCAGTTCTGTCTATGGATGACTTGGATTAATTCCACTGTTTCCACAGTTTTTCGATTAAATTATTAAAAGGCTTTTGCTCTTCGGAGTAGGAGCCTTTTTTTTATATATGTTATGATAGAGGCTGAAATCACTAGAAAGGTTAAAAATGACCCAACATAAGAAAGATTTAAAAGAAAAAGCCCAAGCATGCAGCATTAATTGCCGGGGGAACGGCAGCAGGTGCTGGGGCTGGCTGGTTACGGTTTGAAGAAGCTATGGGGTAAATAATGGGGAGAAAACAGTTCAATCCATTGCAAAAACTGGTGCGGGCAAATTACTCCACTACTGCGTTGCTTTATGCTATCATTGTGGTGGATATTTCGTTGGCTTCATCAATAACTATCCACAAGAGAAAATCATGTATTACCGAAAATTAAAACTACTTGCATTTTTGTTTCCGTTTCGATTTTCAGAGAGGAGTAAAATACTCCTCTTAGCTTTAGCCCTCCACTTGAAACCCATCAATTCAGCAACTGCTGTAGATTCCAGGGACAGTTTGTTGAATACTTCATCACAAGCTGTGTTCTACAACAATCAATACCTAAACGAGGAATTGTACTTTAACCAATTAAGATGGTATTATTTCTTAAATCAGGTAAATCGTTACAAAGATTCAAACCCAGAGGATTCTCCTAGTAATGACTCTAATATTATCCCAGAGGATTCCTCTAGTAATGACTCTAATATCATCCCAGAGGATTCCCCTATCTTATCAGGTTACAATAGACAAAAATTATTGGCTGGGGCAACAGGTACACAAAGCAATGAACTCTTAGATTTCTTTTTCTTTTTCAGAGATTTACGGAATTCGGAAAGGACAGTTAGAGGACGGATTACAGGGCTGATAAACAATGCTGAAAGTACGCCAACTGGTATTTTTGTTAACTCAATAGTAACTAGAAACCAAGCATAACTCAATAGTTTTTTAGCAATAATAGGTAGAAACTGGCTTGATATACCAGGTTTCAATATTACACCAGGTAGGGATACTTTCACAGTGATGAATAGAAGTATAGTTGATGCTAATTTTAATATTATTCTCGAGATGAATGAGAGCGAAGAAACTCTGATATTCACCTCAGGCGTTGTAGCGTTTTATCACGATTGGAATCGTGACGGAATGACAGGCACACCATTTCGTGACGAATCATATAGAGTAAACAGATTAAATGATGTTACCTTTACTCTAGTTCCCTTAGAAACAACTAACCTACCAGTTATCCTAGTAATAGAAGGAGTAGTAGCTATTGCTTACTTCAAAAGGAGGGGGAAAGTGTAGAATGTAGGAAAAGGCGAAGACTGCGCTGGTTACGGTTTCGCGGTCCCGTTATATTTCCCCTTCGGTAAGAGTCTCTGTATTGCATCGAGATGGTAACAAATGCGTTTTTTGCGGTCGCACTGCAAAGCAAATTGAGCTAGAAATAGACCATATTATTCCTTTTTCTAAGGGTGGCAGCAATGACTTGAGCAATTTGCAAACTCTTTGTATTGATTGCAATAGAGGGAAAGGTGATCGTCTTTTGAACTGAATTGTTTTCTAAGATGATATTATTATCTTCCGGTCAAATTGCGGAAAATGTAGGGTGGGCCATGCTACCATTATTCTATCCCTGACTTGGTATTTTTATCTTCCATTGCCCACCAACAGAGGTTAATCTCACATCCGAATAATTAACAAAAATAATCGTAGGTTGAAACCCTGTAGGGGTTTTACAAATTAGCCCGCAATTCACTTTTCAGGTTAAGGGCGCTTCCCTGGTTGCTGTCGGTGGGCAAGGGACGCCATATTAACAGTAATAACCATGTGCTATAATACTAAATTAACAACCACTGATAAATGTTTTAATAGGAGAGGTGAAACCAATGACAGTAAGGCAACCGCGCTATAGTAAAGAAGAATTTGCCCAACGGGGCAATGAACTCTACGAGAGGAAAATACGTTCTCAAGTGGAGTTGGGCAACTACGGTAAGATTGTAGCCATTGATATTGAAACTGGATCCTTTGAGGTTGCTGATAATATTGTGAATGCCACAGAGCGACTATTTGAGAGATACCCTGATGCTCAACCTTGGGCGATTCGCATTGGACATCCCTCAGTATTCCGTTTTGGCAGCCGAAGTCTAAAGAAAACCCTATGATGTTCGGTGTAGTCAATGATAGCTGTGAGGCTATCATCAAGGTGGCGGTTGGTCATGGTAACTTACCCAAGATAATGGTTGATGCTGTCATTGATACAGGCTTCACAAGTTTTTTGTCCCTCCCCTCATCTATCATAGTATCTCTTGGACTACCTTGGAGTTGCCGTGATTTTGGTACTTTGGGGGATGGGAGTGAGGTTGTCTTTGAGATGTATACTGCAAGCATTATCTGGGATGGTCAAGTTAAAACCATTGATGTGGTAGCATCAGAAGCAGAGCCATTAGTAGGGATGGGTCTACTTTACGGCTATGACTTGAGAATCCAGACAGTGGAGGGTGGTACTGTTGTTATTCAAGCTTTAAGCGGTCAAGAAGAATCGCCAGAGTAACTTAAGCTACCATTATAAAAATAACGATATAATATGGGAGCATATTGTGAATCTAAATCTAGATATAGAGTTTGAATTAGAAGATGATGGTAGGTGGATTGCAGAAGTAATCAACCTACCTGGAGTTTTAGCCTAGGTCGATACCAAGGAAGAAGCCTTAACCAAAGTTAAATCTTTGGCATTGCGTGTTCTAGCAGATCGTCTGGAGTGCAACGAAGCTCCTGTCGATATGCTAAATCTATCTTTTGTAGCAGTATGAGTCAAGGTTGCAGTACAAAAGCAAGGCAAGTTTTGGTAGCATTGATCCGGATTGGTTGGTCTATCAAGCGTCAAACAGGTTCCCATAAAATTATGGAGCGCTCTGGGTGGGAAGATGTTGTTTTCCCATTTAAAGATAGGGAGGAAATTGGTCCACGTATGTTAGCTAAAATTACCAAACGAACGGGACTAAAGCCTGGAGACTTGTAACCGCAAAACAAAAGTATAAATGTAGGGGTGGCAATGGTTTTTCTTTCCTTGGTGTCTTTATCTTCCATTGTCCACCAACAGAGGGGAAAATAGAGAGAATGGAGCCAGGCAAGGTTTACGGTATCCATAGCCAAAATTGGGTAAAATGCCCTACGGTATATTTATCTTGCATTGCTCACCAACATAGAGGATAATAGAGAGAATCCAGAATAACGAACCGCTCTAACCGCCTGATTGTGACTCCCCCTTAATGTAAATTAAGACAAGATAAGTAATGAATTTAGCTAATATTCTCAAAGACTCCAATTATAAATTGTCGCAATTTGAGCCAGAAGAGATTAACTGGCTAAAAGAATCAATTTTCCTGAAAAAGACGAAAAAAGGAGACACAGCTTACATTAAGTGTCTGGTGCGAAATAAAGATATTCAGCTGAAGCCAGAGGAGGCAATTCGACAGCTTTACTTCAAGGTGTTGTGCGATCGCTATGGTTATCCGGTAGACCGGATGATTGTGGAATATCCGGTGAAGTTTGGACGAGAAACCAAAAAAGCAGACATCGCTATTATGGATAGGGAGCGTCCCCAGGTTCCCTATATTATTGTGGAGTTGAAGAAACCCAAGGAAAAAGACGGTAAGGAGCAGCTTAAATCCTATTGCAATGCTACCGGTGCTCCCATTGGCGTTTGGACAAACGGGGATGGAATTTCTCGCTGGCACCGCATGGATCCGAACTATTTTGAACGGATTACGGATATTCCAGGTGCAACCCAAACCTTAGAAGACATTCTCCAAATCAAGTTTACCTTGGAGGACTTGATTGAGAATGACCGTTTAGTACAGGAGAAGAAATCCCTCCGCTCCCTCATCGAAGAAATGGAGGATGAGGTATTAGCCAATGCAGGGGTAGATGTTTTTGAGGAAGTGTTTAAGCTAATTTTCACCAAACTCTATGATGAGTGGCTTTCGGGACAGGAACCCACCCCTCTTCTCCCCTCCTGGGAGGGGATGGGGGTGGGTCGCATTCTGGAGTTTCGCAACACGGGACAAACGGAAGGTGCTCTCAAGAGCAAGATTCAAAAGTTGTTTGATAGGGCTAAGGAAAAATGGGAGGGAGTGTTTGACTCGGAGTCTAAGATTTCCCTTACCCCCTCTCATTTGGCAGTGTGTGTGCGCTCCTTGGAAAATGTGAAGCTGTTTAACTCCAATCTGGATGTGATTGATGAAGCTTTTGAATATCTGGTGAACCAGAGCAGTAAGGGAGAGAAGGGGCAATATTTCACCCCCCGCTATGTGATTGATATGTGTGTAAAGATGCTCAATCCCAAGGAGCATGAGTATATGATAGACACAGCAGCGGGTTCTTCCGGGTTTCCCGTTCACACCATTTTTCATGTCTGGAAGCAGATATTAGAAGAAGAAGGGCTGACAGCAAGCCATTTATTCACCATGGAAAATAAGCCCCACCGTTGCTATGAGTATGTGCAAAAGCGAGTGTTTGCCATGGATTTTGATGAACGCTCAGTGCGGGTGGCGCGAACTTTGAATCTGATTGCAGGGGATGGACAAACCAATGTACTGCACTTGAACACCCTGGATTTTGACCTTTGGGATGAAATCACTAAACAGGAAGAGTGGAACGATACTTATAATGAGGGGTTCAAGGGGCTGAAAAAGCTCCGAGGGGAGAAAGATAGCAACAAAGAATTTCGGTTTGATGTGTTGATGGCAAATCCCCCTTTTGCTGGAGATATCAAGGAAAGCCGTCTCATTGCCCGTTATAACTTGGGGAAAAAGCCTAATGGTAAATGGCAAACCAAGGTGGGGCGGGACATTTTGTTTATTGAGCGGAACCTGGACTTTTTGCAACCGGGGGGCAGAATGGCTATTATTTTGCCCCAAGGGCGGTTTAATAATTCCTCCGATAAATACATTCGGGATTATATTGCCCAACGGTGCCGCATTTTGGCAGTGGTGGGGTTACATGGCAATACTTTTAAGCCCCACACGGGTACAAAAACCTCGGTGTTGTTTGTGCAGAAATGGAATGATGACCTGAAAATCGGTCCCCTCTGCCCCCGCCAAGATGATTATAACATCTTTTTTGCTACCATGAGGAAGTCGGGGAAGGATAACTCTGGGGAAAAGATTTATCGCCATGGTAGGGAGGAAAAAGATGGGGAGTTTTTGCTGGATAACCATGGGCATTTGATTGTGGATCATGATTTGTATAACCACGATGGATTGACGGAAGATGGTATCGCTGAGGCGTTTATTGAGTTTGCTAAGAAGGAAGAGTTGAGTTTTTTTGAATTGAGCCTGTCTGTTGCGCCCTTTGATGCCCAGAGGTATAAGGGGTTAATGGATGGGCTGGAAGCAGTTGAAGTTTTGTTTAGCGAAACTTTAGAGAATAAGGATTTCAGAATTGATAGTGAATTCCATCACAAACCGCCTGTTCAAAATCCGAATTACAACTATGTTGACGTTGGTGATCATCTCACTCTAGTTCAGTATGGAATATCAATAGGCATGAATGAAGAAGGTGAAGGTACAAAGATTTATAGGATGAACGAGATACATAATATGCTTTGTGATATCGAGGTTTCTAAGTTCGCAGATATTTCCTCTACAGAGATAAAAGCCTTTAAGCTCACAGACAGAGACATTTTATTTAATAGGACAAATTCCTTTGATTTTGTTGGAAGAACAGGATTATTTAGGAGCTTCTCAAATGAAAGTTTTGTTTTTGCATCCTACTTAGTCAGAGTCAGAACTGACGAGTCAAAGATTTTACCGGAATATTTGGTCGCTTTCCTGAATTCTAGCTTAGGAATTTGGGATATCAAAAGGCGAGCTAGGATTTCAATCAACCAATCAAATGTTAATGCTCAAGAACTAGCAGCAGTAAAAATACCCTTACTTAGCTTGAAATTTCAGTCAAGACTAAAGGAACTATTTGAACAAGCACATCAAGATAGATTAAAGGCAATTCAGATTTACCAACAAGCCGAGGATTTGCTATTATCAGAACTTGGTTTGAAAAACTGGCAACCGACGGATGAAAACATTGCCATCAAGAGTTTTTCTGCTTCCTTTGGGATGAGCGGGCGGTTAGACGCTGAATATTATCAACCCTTTTATGAGGAAGTTGAGCAAAAAATTAAATCAAGAGAATTTGTCCTTGTCCAAGACATTTGCTCTCATATCAACTATGGTTCTGTACCCACAAGTCCATACTCAGAAAATGGGGAAGGCATTCCCTATATTAAAGGTCTAAATATTAAAAAAACTGAAATTTTAACTGATTCGCTAGACAGAATCGTTAACACGGAGAAATTATCATCTAAATTTTTCACAAAGAAGGGAGATATTATTATTTCTCAAATGGGAACAGTAGGAAATTGTGGTGTGGTTGGAGATGAACAAGTAGGCTGGATATTTGCTTCTTTTACAATCAGGATAAGGATTAAGAATCAAAAACTGTTCAATCCTCATTTTGTTGCTTTTTACATCGAGAAAGTTGCGAAACCTTATTATCTAATGCGTAACATCGCTCAAGCTAGCGTCAGACAAAATACAGACTTACCGACTATTCGCAATATATATATTCCTGTTGTTTCAGAGAAAATACAAATCTCAATCGTGGCAAAGCTGCAAAAATATAAGCAATTAAAACAGCAATCCAAACAACTCCTGGAAATCGCTAAAACTGGAGTAGAAAGGGCGATAGAGGAGAATGAAGAGAGAGCGCGAGCCTGGATGAATCAGCAGCTTAACACCTTGGGAATTGAATGGGAAAATACTCACTAACTGCTGTATGAGGTACAACGCCGAGGCCCAGAGGCCCAGAGGGGTAAAGAGAATTATCCGGGTTATCAGTAAAATTGTTGTATAATATGATAGTATAATCCTAAGAGAGAATTGTGGAGTAGCTCAAATCGTGAGACAGAAAATCAGCATTACGTTAGAGGAGGAGCAGCAAGAGATTCCAGTTGGGGACGTGACGGTGAATGATGAAAGCGTATTACCCAAAGAACAAAAACAGCCTAAAACGATTCAACTTACGAACCTGGATCCCTGGACTCAAAGCTTAATTGGTGTCATTCAACTCAAGGTCGAAGAACCTACAGAATCTTACGTGGATTATTTGGAGGAGAAATACCGTTGAAGCGAGTGTTGTTTGATAGTGATGTTTTGCTGGATGTCTTAGCCAAACGGCAGCAATTCATTGTAGCTTCTGCACAAGCTTTAAATACAGTGACAAAACCGCAATTACCTGTGCAGGGATACACTTCATGTCATTTTACGTCGTCAAATTGGCAATACAGCAGCGCGAGAACTTCTATCGAGATTATTGCAGCGTATTCAAGTTGCCAGCGTAACCAATGAGGTAATTCAGGCTCAAAGCAAAGCGCTATTACAGATTTTGAAGATGCGGTGACAAGTGAAGCCGCAAATGCTGCTGACGTAGAAATCATTGTCACACGAAATACATCTGATTTTGGAGCTTCTTCCGTTCCCGCAATGCTACCAGAGGATTTTTTAATAATGCTATCGGAGCAATTTGGTGACGATTAATGCCGATTCCAAGAGCGGAAGTAATTTTTTGCCCCTACTCACTCTGATTATTGAATCAAATTGCATTATAATGTAAAGAAATATGTAAAAATATATGAGTCAGCCAAATTTAAAGGAAATAGCAACCCAACTGGAAAGTCCTAACTCCCGCGATCGCCTGTTAGCCCTGGTTTCCTTGCAGGAGGTTCCCCCAGAGGAGGCAGTACCCCTAATTAAAAAAGTACTATATGATAAAATACTCCCAGTGCGCTCCATGGCAGTTTCCGCTTTGGGAGTAAAACCCACCTCTGAATCCTACCCCATTTTGGTAAAATTGCTCTCGGAGGATGAAGACTATGGCATTCGCGCCGATGCGGCGGGTGCTTTAGGCTATTTAGAGGATTTGCGCGCCTTTGAACCCTTGGTGCGAGCTTTCTATGAAGACACGGAATGGTTAGTGCGTTTTAGTGCAGCGGTTTCTTTGGGCAATTTAGGGGATATTCGCGCCCAGGAAGTCTTATTAGAGGCTTTAGATAGCCAGGAAGTGGTATTGCAACAGGCAGCCATCGGAGCTTTGGGAGAAATTAAAGCCATGAATGCTCTGGAGGCTATTCTCCGTTTCGCTGCTTCCGATGATTGGCTGATTCGCCAGCGGTTAGCAGAAGCTTTAGGCAATCTCCATTGCGACAAGAGTATAGCAGCCCTGAGATTTTTGGCTAAAGACAGTCACCCCCAGGTACGTCAAGCTGCTAATATTTCCCTGGAACGTTTACAAATGTCCCCCAGCAAAATCCAAAATAATGCCAATGGATATTAAAGAATTTATTCAGCTTAGTGCGGGGAAATGGTTTTCCCAGCGAAGTATTCACCATTTGGACGAAGATAAAACAGAGAATAACAAAGCAGAAATTACGGTAGAAACGCTCCCGTCAGATTTACCGGATCTAGTTCAACTATGTAAAAAAAACCAGATTAACCCCAATGATATCTGTAGCTGTTTGAAAGTTTCTTGGGATAACTCAGTGGATTGGGGCAAACCCAAGGAAAAAGGTTCTAGTATCATTATATTAGTTAGTGATAGAGATAATCCCCAGTCTGGTAAGTTACTCACTGTTATAGATAGAAAAGATATTAATGTGGGTGTGGGTCATTATCTTCTAGACGAGGATGAATCCCTAACGTTAATGATAGAGGAGGGGAATACTTATTGGCAAGAAAGGCTTTGGTTTGCCAGCGAGAATTTGCGGTTGCGTACTAGCTTAATTAAACATAACAATAATGTAACTGCAACTTCATTTTACTCAGAAATCAGGAAAGTAGCGCCTAAAAGTAAATAAGATGGTCTTCTTCTCTCTTCTCTCTTCTCTCTTCTCTCTTCTCTCTTCTCTCTTCTCTCTTCTCTCTTCTCTCTTCTCTCTTCTCTCTTCTCTCTTCCTCTGTGTCCTCTGCGCCTCTGCGGTTTATTAATTAATAAAGATATTATGCATACGCTACCTAGAAGTACTAACCCGACGGATATTGAGGATATCACTCATCTGTTTTATTTTATTAGTAATGCGATGGAGTTGTTCGAGATGCTCAATATCAATTCGCAGGGAAATAAATGCTGGTTTACCCGTGCTAGTTTTAACATCTGCTTTGCGCACGTTAATCTTCTCATCCTTCAACCGGACTAAGATATCTGCCATAACCCCAGTGCGATCGATAGCTTCGATTTCCATATCTACCGGATAAGTCTGGGTTCGTCCATTATTATTACCGTTACAGGGATTCCAACCCACCGGAACTAACTGTTCCCCAGGTACCTTATCCATATTGGGACAACCTTGACTGTGAATAGCAATACCCCTAGAGGAGCGGGTAACATAGCCCATAATCGCCTCCCCCGGAACAGGTTTACAACAACCGGCAATATAATGGAGCAGCCCTTCCACTCCTAATATAGGACATTTAGAATTGCCATTAGGATTGGGTTCTGGCTTAATAGTTAAAGAAGATAAATCCGCTGCTATTGCTGAAGATGTGTCAATTGCTTGTTCTGCTTTAACTAAATCTCGGAAGCGGTTTATCACTTGATTTAAAGTCACTTCTCCGTAACCCAGACCCGCCAATAAGTCTTCCCCATGTTGATAATTGCACCGGGAGGCTACAGTTTCCATTCGTTTTGACTTCAACAGCCCATGGAAACCCCTTTTACCCAGCTCTTTCTCCAGCAGTTCCCTTCCTCTGGCGATATTTTCTTCCCGGTGAGAGCGCTTGAACCACTGGCGAATGCGGTTGCGGGCGGAAGGAGTGACAGCAAAGTTCAACCAATCCAAGCTTGGGTGGCTATTGTTGGCAGTGATAATTTCTACTCTATCTCCATTGTGTAGCTCTCTGTCTAGCACGGACCACTGCCCGTTTACCCTTGCCCCTTTCATATGATGGCCTACTTCCGTATGAATGCGATAGGCAAAGTCTACTGGTGTCGCCCCCCGTTTTAAGGCAATCACCTCTCCTTTGGGGGTAAAAACGTAGATATCCTCCCCAAAGAGATTATCTTTCACTCCGTCCAAATATTCCTCATGGTCCTGGACTTCCTTAAGGTCATTCTGCCATTCCAGCAGTTGTCTGAGCCAGGTATATTTTTCGACATCGCGTGTAAACTGGGTATTATCAGAACCCCTTTCTTTATATTTCCAATGAGCAGCAATACCATATTCCGCCACTTGATGCATTTCCTCAGTACGGATTTGTACTTCTAAGGGACGCCCATTCAGACCGATAACAGTAGTGTGTAATGATTGGTAACCGTTAGTTTTGGGCAAAGCGATATAATCTTTAAATCGCCCCGGAATCGGTTTCAAGACATCGTGGACCACCCCCCAAGCCCGATAACAGTCATTTTTCTCATGGAGGATAATCCTTAGGGCGGCTAAATCGTAGATTTCGTTAAATTCCTTGTTCTGCCGCCGCATTTTATTGTAAATGCTGTAGAGGTGCTTAGGGCGTCCTTTCAGTTCCCTAATTTTCAGATCCATCTCCTCCAGACGAGTCCGCAGCAGGGCGATCGCCTCTTCTAATTGAGTTTCCCGATCCCTACGTTTTTCAGCTACCAAGGTTTTAATTTCTTGATAAGCTTCCGGTTCTAGGTATTTAAAGCACAAATCTTCTAACTCCCACTTTAAGCACCCTATACCGAGACGGTGGGCTAAAGGAGCAAATATGTCCCTGGTTTCCCGAGCGATGCGCTGCTGTTTGTCAACCCTGAGATGTTCCAAAGTGCGCATATTATGGAGCCTATCTGCCAGTTTAACCACAATCACCCGAATATCAGTCGCCATAGCCAAGAACATACGGCGAAAATTCTCCGCTTGCTGTTCCGTTTTACTAGAGAAGTTAAACTTGGACAGTTTGGTTACCCCTTCCACTAGGTGACGCACACCCTCACCAAACTTGGCTTCAATTTCTTCTGGGGTTACCGCCGTATCTTCTACCACGTCATGGAGAAAACCCGCTGCAATCATGGCGCTGTCTCCCCCTAGGCCCCGCAGTAACCCCGCCACCGCCACTGGGTGAGCGATATAGGGTTCTCCCGATTTACGGGTTTGCCCTTCGTGAAGTTGATAGGCAAAATTAAAAGACTGGCAAACTAGGTTATTCTCTTCATTAGCTTGGCTCTCTTCAGACAATAGACATGTTTGCAGCCAGTCAGGAAGCTGGACTTTAAATTCCTTCATACTCATACCTAGGGAGATAGGGAGATAGGGAGAAGATAAAATTGTACTATGAGTGCAACTTCGTATTATTAGTATAGCAGCAAATGGAACCAAGAATAGATGATTATTGCCAAGTATATGTCACATTCCAAGAAGAACTGGAAAAATTGCGCTCCGTCTTAACTGCCGAGGAACTAAAATTGCCTGAACTACAGCGAACTTGGCAACGGGTACAAGCAACCTTTCAAAATCAAGTTATGCCTCTCTGTGGCGAGGATTTAGATACCCTAACTTTCTCTTCCTGGCAGTCAGTGCAAACAGAGATCCATCGAGAAATGAGGCTCTTGTCAACAGAGCTGATGTTTTTACAATTGGATCGTTTTGGGCGAAAACAGCAAGGAGCGAGGGATCGCCTAGATAAAATCATCGGTTTTTGCCAAATGCTGCAATGAGCCTTATTACATAACTATTTTTAAACCTAACAAAGTTATAGTATAACTAATATTATTTTCATCTATTAGACCAATATCTTTACATTGAACTAATCTCCAAAACTCAGTAATTATTATTGAAAACTATAGCAGTGCGCCCTGGCGTATTTACAGATTTAAAAGGGGGTAGTGATGCACAGTAATGGTATATTCGCACTCAAACCCTCATCACAGTAAGGTTTCAGCCGGCTACCATCATTACAATGCAGCACTACCTCAACTTGTTGATGCCGCTAAAATTTGCTTGGCTAAATACCGCTGAAACAACCAGATCGGCATTTCTAAATGACTGAGTGGACCGGGGCGATAACGAAAAGATTGTAGCCCAGCTTGCTGTGCAGAGCAAACTTCCATATCTTCTAAGTGAAAACGCTTTAAATCTTCAGTTGCTTTGTGCAGCGTCTGCTCATAGTTGTCAGCTTGTTTGCTGTCAGACCTCACTAGCAATGTGGTATGCAAGGTCATTTGATTGGGTCCTTCTGGTTGGAGTCCGTACCAGTAAACCCGATCAGGACCGATAAACAATAGGAAACTCGGTTCGCCCAAATAGACCGCATACTCCTGAAAATCTTGAGGCTTGAGCAAGGGACTGAGGCTAAATTCCATCAGTTTTTGGCGCTCTTCTGGGTTGTCGGCAATCCGCTTGCCAAAGGGCAAATGGCACACTATGTAATGGGCAGTTTCTGCCTCAGTCCAAGCCGACCAGGCGGGCATGATTGGTTCAAAAGTTTTATGGTGAGCGCCTAAATGATGGTAGGGTTCCATAAAATTTTCCACCAGGATCTTCCAGTTAAATGGACAGTCCCACTTGAGATTAACTACCATTTCCATATCAGCCATCTGCCGATGTTCGAGAAATGGCAATAGCCCTGAATAGTAGGTCTGAACCGGGTCTAGGTCAGGGTCAAAGGTGAGAAAGATAAACCCCTCCCACACCTCAGAACGAAAGCGCGGCAGACAAAATCCTTGCTTATCAAACTCCGTATGCTTATCCATTTCTGGAGCGCCGATTAAGCTGCCATTTAAGTCGTAGCTCCAATGATGGTAAGGGCAAACAAAATTGCGCCGATTCCCCTGGCGAGAATGACCATAGGCTTCTGGCATTAAGTCCATGGCTCGATGCAGACACACGCGGGAGAGGACATTAACAACATGCTCTCCATCGCGGGTTATCACTAATCCCTCACCCAGGAGATCCACATTCAAGTAGTCTCCCACTGCTGGGATCTGGGAGGTATGCCCGACGCAAAGCCATTGCTTCTTCAAGACCTGCTCCACCTCCCATCTATAAAAATCTGAGTCAGTGTAAGCCCCTGCCGGTAGGGCAGTGGCCTGTTCTAAGGGACGATGGGCAGTCTCCAAAATACCGCGCTGGATCTGCTCTAACCGTTCCGAGTTCCATCTGGTTGGGGTCATTGTCTGTTGTGAAGTTCAGAAACTTAAATCACTAAATCCTGGCTGGTGCGTTATGGCGCTTTTGGCTAAAATGTCGAGATAGGTAGACCCTTACAGGTTTTCCCCCTCACAGTACCGGGCGTGCAAGTTTCCAAGCACCCGGCTCCTGGTGTATCATCTACTCAACTGGCGCGTTTACTCCTCATTACTTGTATCGGCTTTCAGGTCTCATTCAGATTGGGCTTTGAGTCCTTAAATTCCAACCTCCTCGCCATTGACGTTTGCCCGACGCCTCTAACTTATGAGGAGCTTTGAGTTTCAAGTTCCAACTTTTAGATTGCAAAATCGCAAGTGGTAAGGGATTTTACCGTTACGTTTCACCCTCTCCTACGTCAGCTCCCCTTTCGAGTAGACATTTGCCTATCTGCCGGGTTATTGATTCCCCTGAACTTTCGTCCTAGCAGCGTTCGCTTCTTAGGAGAGTCCTGTCTCCCCTGGGAATTGGTTCGCTTTACAGCTTCCCTACTGATTTCTCAGACCCAGTGGAGGTTTACTCGTTCCACAGTAATTAGATACGTCTGACGGCGGGCTGCTCCATACCCCGGCGGCGTGGTGTCTACGCGATGACAGTTAAATTCCATCTTTCACATTTGTCGCTTACCGTTTTGGTTAGAGTGTAACAGTACCGCTTTCACTCTTCCTGCTTAACGAGGCTGCAAGCTTCGCTTTATGCTCACCATATCAGACTTTCCCTAGGCCGTTACCATTATCGGACTAATAGAAAACTTAGCCATTTAACCCTCTAGCTGTGAAACCCCCTCATTGCTGCTGGGGCTCCTTCGGGCGGGAACCGGGGAAGACACTCCCCATGGGGTTTTACCCACTAACTACTGCGACTTTCGAGCCGCACCTAACTATTGACAGTTCATTAAACACCGCGCCTAACGCACCCTACTGGCTTGGCACAGCATTTTTAGGTGTGTCATGACACTACGCGATGATTTTACTCGGTGTCAGCGAGCAGGTTTTTCATAGGTTCAAAGGCAATGCCAGACTCTGGTTCAGCTTTCTCTGTCACTAGCCCAAATTTAATCCACCATTCACTGGTGAGATCCCAGTGATCGCGGATTTGTCCGGTCTTCATCCCGAGGGGCGGCTCACCTTCGGCTAACCCCATAAACCTTGAGGCTTGCTCCAGATCGAAAACCACAATTCCCCCTTTAAAGATCTTGCCATCTGTACCAATGACCTTCTCCACGTCCTTAACGTCAAACTGTAAGCCCCGAGCAATAATTTCATTGGCCTCCTGGGGATTCTCTTTCCAATAGGCAACTGCCTCAAAATAGGCTTTCATTAACAGTTTGGCTGCCTCGGGGCGCTCAGTGAGAAACGAATCACTCATATACATCCCGTCCCCCAGCAAGGCGGTTTTAATCCAATAGTCTTCGCTGGAGGTGGTCACGGCCCGTGCCCCTTTTAGCCCTTCCATGACTTGAGTGCCGAAGGGTTCCCAAAACTCACCAGCAGCTACTTCCCCAGAGAGCATGGCCGAGACTGCATCATCCATGATCAGATTGGTAAACTGTACGTCCTTGAAATCTACCCCATTGTTCTCCAGCCAAATTCCCATGTAAATCTGAGTCAGACCCCCTTCTAGCACTGCAACCTTTTTGCCCTTTAACTCTGAAGGGTCCTTAATCTCGGGACTAAGAATGATGCGATCAGTACCGTAGGAGGGGTTGGTATAAGTCACCAATTTCACCGGCACGCCTTTATCGACAGCAATAGGACCGTACTCCACGGTGCTGGAGGTGGCATCTAGCTGGCCCGCACTCATGAGGTTAAAGCTCTCGTAGGGATCTTCAATAATACTAATCTCGATATCCAGCTCCGGCACGAGGTTTTTTTCCTTGGCAATAAACCAAAAGCCGTAACCCGGCCAGGAAAACAGAGAGACCTTCACGGTTTCTTTGTCCGTCCCTGAGTCTTCAGAGGTTTTTGGGCCACAGGCGACCAACGTCAGGGCGATCACCATTAGGCATACAAGTTTTTTTAACATTACTTTAATAAGCATACAAGTTTTTTTGTTGGCTTCGATGCAGATAAGGGAACAACTGCCAGTGCAGGAGCCGTAGGGCTGTATCAAAGAGCAGGCCCAAAAATCCAATCACCAGGATGCCTGCCATAATTTCATCCACATGGACAAACCGTTTAGCCCGCATCATCATGGCTCCAATGCCATTGGTGGCCGCCACAATTTCAGCTATTACGAGATAGGTCCAACTTACCGCCAACATTTGCCGAAAGGTATCGACAATATTAGGGAGCGCTGCTGGAAAAATGATAGTTCTCAAAATGCTTCCTTTGCCTGCACCCAGAGTTTTAGCGGTTTCTACCAATTCCATAGGCACTGCTTGGGTATTGTCCATAATCAGGGTGATCAGAAACCAGATCACCCCCAGCACCAAGAAGGCGATTTTCTGTTCATCGCCGGTCCCTAACCACATGAGTAGCAAAGGAATAAAAGAGGGCGCAGGTAAATAACGGAAGGGGGAAACTAGGGGATTGAGGAATGCTTCCACCATGGGGAAGGTCCCCATTAATAATCCCAGGGGGAGAGCTATGGCGATGGCAATTCCATAGCTAGCGAGAATGCGAAAGACACTCTGCAATACATCTGCGAGAAAGTTTTCCTCAGCAAAGAGCATCCACAGGGCTGTGAAGACTTTGAGCGGGGGAGGAAACAACTGCTGGTTGATTTGGCTATTGGTAGCCAATAGGTGCCAACCCAGAAAAAACAGCACCCAACTGGCGAAGCCCAGCAAAACCTGTACTCGTTTGGGAACCTGTTTTTTGATCTCAAAGTTAGCCAGGATAGCAGGTTCAGCTAGTTGGGTCATAGGTGACTTCCCTCATCAGGTGCATGATCTTCTTTTGCAGGTTGATGTACTCCGGAATTTCGTACATGCTTTCCTTGGTGGTGGGCTTTGCCGAGTTTTGCAGGGGAGCCGGAATCCTCTCTCTTACGGTGCCAGGATGACTCGATAAGAACAGGATTTTATCGGCAAGAAACAGAGCTTCATCCACATCATGGGTCACCATCAACACGGTCATATTCTCCATGCGGACAATATCTAATAGCAGTTCCTGCATCTGCCAACGGGTTTCAGGGTCTAAGGCTCCAAAGGGTTCATCCATGAGGAGAATTTCTGGACCATTGGCTAAGGCTCTTGCGATGGCAACTCGCTGCCGCATTCCTCCTGAAAGCTGGTCTGGGTAAGCGTCTTTGAAGGGGGTGAGCCGGACACGATCAATAAAATGGTTGGTAATATCCTGGCGTTCGGCCCGAGAATGACCGTTAACCCGGAGGCCATACTCTACATTTTGCTTAACGGTTAGCCAAGGGAAGGAGGTATAGCTCTGGAAGACCATGCCGCGATCGCGTCCGGGGCCCGTAATCGGTTGACGGTCGAGCAAAATCCTGCCTGCTGAAATGGACTCTAAACCTGCCACCATCCTGAGAATGGTCGATTTTCCACATCCAGAGGGGCCCAGCAAGATACAAATTTCGCTCTGTTGAACCTCAAAGGAGACAGAAGAGACAGCACACAGGGTTTTGTGGCCTTTGAGCTGAAAATTCTTACAGACCTGACTGATGTACAACTTGCTTACTGCCTGTTGTTCTCGGCTAGCCTCCTGGGGAGGATCACTTAGCAGTAGGGTTGAAGACTTATCTATCAAAAGATAACCTCCTTTTTTAGGGATGGGATAAAGAGCTACCAGAGAAAACCTTGTTAATTAAAAATTGAACTAAGAAAATAAATTAAGCTGTTATCTCGCAACGAGATATTTTTTTAGTTATAAAGATCTAGTATATATCCCTATGAATGTTTCAAGCTTTTTTCTATGGTTCATTATTTTAGATGAAAAAATTGTTTGCATTGAACAGCCAATTTTGACAGAAAGGAAGGGTGCTAGAAAAATTTCAAGTAGCGCTGAATTTCCCAATCTGACACATGACAGTGATAGTCTTCCCATTCTTGAGTTTTGAAGTCCACATAGGTCTGGTACATCAGTGGCCCCATAACAGCTTTACTAAGGGGATCTGCGGCAAAGCCAGCGATCGCCTCTCCCAGGGTTTTCGGCAAAGTCTCAATCCCCAGGGCTTTCAGCTCATCAAGAGTGTAGTTATACATGTTCTCCCGGTGGATTTCTCCGGGATCGAGGCTCTCCCGAATCCCTTCTAACCCAGCCGCCAGAATCATAGCTGCCCCTAAGTACAGGTTGGTGGAAATATCAGCAGCCCGACATTCCACACGCCCTCCGAGCATGGGAATCCGCAGCATATTCGTCCGATTATTATTACCGTAACACACGTATACGGGAGCCCAGGTAAACCCAGACATGCTGCCCTTACGCACCAGGCGCTTATAGCTGTTCACCGTTGGGCAGGTGACCGACACGATCGCCTTGGCATGTTTCAGGATTCCTGCAATGAACTGATAGCCCAGCTTTGAGAGTCCACAAGGATCTGTAGGATCTTCAAACAAGTTTTTACCCGTCTTTAAATCTGCCAAAGACATGTTGTAGTGGGCACCACTGCCGGTTTGGTTTCCGTAGGGTTTGGGCATAAAACTGGCAAAGTACCCTTGCTCACGGGCTAACTCCTTTACCATAAACCGGAAGAAGGTGAGGCGATCCGCCATGGTGAGGGCATCGCAATAGGTGAAATCCGTCTCAAACTGACCCTGGGCATCTTCATGGTCAAAGGAATACACATCCCAGCCCAAACCGTTCATGGCACTAACGATGCTGTCCAGAATTTTGTAGTTGTCTAGGACCGTGGGTAGGGCATAGGCGGCTTTGGGTAGGATGTCGCGATCGCTCACAGGTGCAAATCCAGTTTCAGTATCTTTGAAGATAAAAAATTCGGTCTCAATCCCCAGGTTGAACCGATATCCCATCTCTGCCGCCTGCTTCAGCGCATTTTTGAGAATGGTGCGGCAGCAGGCTTCAAAGGGTTGACCGGAGAGGTACAGGTCACTGGCAAACCAGACCACTTCTGAGTTCCAGGGCAGCACGGTGGCGCTGTCTGGGTCCGGCATAGTGGCCACTTCGTCATCATTGATTTCTTGGGGTACTCCATCTAGGGCAGCCCCAGTGAATAGTTCTGACCCCTGCATCATGCGGTCGAAGTGGCCGATTGGCACCACCTTGCCCTTGCACATGCCATGGAGGTCAACAAAGCTAGCCATGGCATATTTCACTCCCTGCTCTTGCAGAGTGTGCTTCCGGGATTGGAGTTCAGGGGAAAGGGGTTTGAGGTCGGGGTATGCCATGAGATTTGATAATAGGAATTCTCAACAAAACTAATTACTGGTCACTCTCCAGAAAATTATACGACTGAATCGTGGCTGGTGCGTTACGGCGCTCTATAATAAAGAGCGTAACCAAACGGCTGGTACTGCATAATATGAACAACTTTAAACATCTGTTTTGACCTATCCATAGAAAGCGAGAGCACAGCTGGGCTACGCGAGCGCCCGTGCAGGATCTGTCCGTTTTTCCCGCACCGCGAAAATGAAAATCTATTATGGCATTAAAAGTTATAATAGAAAAATAAGGAAAAACACCAACAAACAATAATGGCACGTCTGGCACTACTAAGTGTATACGATAAAAAAGGAATAGTAGATTTAGCTCGTCACTTAGTCGAGGAATTTAACTTTGAGTTAATTAGCAGTGGGGGAACAGCCAAAACCCTGAAAGAAGCAAACTTACCAGTAACAAAGGTAAGTGATTATACTGGCAGCCCGGAAATACTAGGGGGCAGGGTTAAAACCCTCCATCCCCGCATTCATGGAGGAATTCTTGCCAGGAGAAATTTAAACTCAGATTTAGAAGAGTTGGCAGCGAATCAAATTCCTACCCTAGATTTGGTAGTCGTCAACCTCTATCCTTTTGCCCAAACCATTGCCCAACCAGATTGTACTCTCTCCCAAGCCATTGAGCAAATTGACATTGGGGGTCCAACCCTGCTGCGTTCTGCGGCGAAAAATTTTGCCCACGTGACAGTTTTGTGCCATCCCGACAAGTATGGAGCCTATTTAGACCAATTGCGCCAGGGGGAAGTAACCAGGGAATTTAGGCTGACGAGAGCTACTGAAGCCTTTGCTCTTACCAATGCTTATGATAAGGCGATCGCAGATTATTTAAATCCCCTCACTCCAGAAGTAGAGCCAACCTACACCCTGGTGGGAAGGAAATTGCAAACTCTTCGTTACGGGGAAAATCCCCACCAAAAAGCTAGTTGGTATGGAACTGGCAGCTCAGACAAGGGATGGAGCGGGGCAACTAAACTCCAGGGGAAAGAATTGAGCTACAACAACTTAGTGGATTTAGAAGCAGCCCGGCGCATTATTGCTGAATTTCCCACAACAGAACCAGCAGCGGTAGTGCTAAAACATACCAATCCCTGCGGTGCAGCAGTAGGCATTACTCTGGCAGCTGCCTACCAACGGGCATTTAATGGGGACCCAGTCTCAGCTTTTGGGGGTATTGTCGCTTTAAACCAACCCATTGATAGAGCTACCGCTACGGCGCTGAAGCCAACTTTTCTCGAATGCGTGGTAGCCCAGGGGTGTGATGAGGATGCCCGGGAGATTCTGGCCGCCAAATCTAACCTGAGAATATTATTATTGCCAGACTTGGCAGAGGGACCGAAAGAGACAGTCAAGGCGATCGCCGGAGGCTTTCTGGTGCAAGAAACCGATGCAGGGGTCGATAATACAGCCAACTGGCAAGTTGTCACGGAAAAACAACCTACTCCCGAGCAGATAGCAGAGTTATCCTTTGCTTGGAAAATAGTAAAACACGTGAAATCCAATGGGATCGTAGTCACGAAAAATGGAGCTACCCTGGGGATAGGGGCAGGACAAATGAATCGAGTAGGGGCGGCGAAAATAGCTCTAGAGCAAGCGTTCTCTTCGGCAAAAGGAGCAGTATTAGCTTCTGATGGCTTCTTTCCTTTTGATGACTCAGTACGAACAGCAGCAGCGGCGGGAATTACAGCCATTATCCAACCGGGAGGTTCCAAAAGAGACAAAGACTCCATCGCCGCAGCCAATCAATTGGGGATGGTCATGATATTTACAGCCATGCGCCACTTTTTACATTAAAGTTGTCCCTATGGGAAAAACCGTGCTATTATGAATTAGGGGTACTGAGCGACCCAACCAAAGAGCAGTCTGCAAGCAAGCGAACTTAAAACCGTATTGTTGAGGGACATTTCTGGGGTGCGAGGTTCCTCAATTGTCGAAAAAAAGATTGGAGTGATTGAATGTCAGTATTTGTCGGTAATCTCCCTTACGAAGTCAGCCAAGATGACTTAAGGGAAGTATTCAAAGACTATGGGAAGGTGAAGCGGGTTCATATTCCCACCGATAAAGAAACCGGAGAAATGCGGGGCTTTGGTTTTGTCGAAATGGACAGTGACGCAGAAGAAGAAAACGCAATTAATGAATTAGATGGTGCAGAGTGGATGGGAAGGGAATTAAGGGTGAACAAAGCTAAACCTCGCAAGGAAAATTCCGGTCGTCCCCGTCGATAAGCAGGAAAACTTCCATAGTTCGTGCATTTTCCCATTAATGAACCCCCTCCTTCCTAGTTAAGGTGAGGAGGGGAATTCGCTTGTTTTGTATTCTAATAGATAGAGATACAAGCTGGAAACAACCAAAGTTACCCAAATTACCGAAATTTATAAGGAGGAAACAACAGAATGACCCAAGTGGTTGTGGGACAAAATGAAAATATAGAATCAGCTTTACGTCGATTTAAGCGCCAAGTATCAAAAGCAGGTATTTTTGCCGATATTAAGCGTCGCCGTCACTTTGAGACGCCAATTGAAAAGAAAAAGCGGAAAGCAATTGCGCGACGTAAGAAGCGCTTTCGTTAAAAAGTTTCTCCTGGATCGCCCTATCCCCCTATCCCCCCGCCATTAATCAATGCCGGGGGTGGGTGGGTAGGGGGTAGGGGGAAATGTAGAGTAAACCGTTTTCCCCAGCGCTCCAGCACCCCAACTCCCCATCTCCCCATCTCCCCATCATACGCATGGTAAATGTTATGTTAATTGTGTACTAATTAAGTGTATGTAACAGTTACATACACTTAATTAGTATTACTAAAGGTAATTTAATTCACAGGGTAAGGTTTTAACCCAAGCCTAAAATTGAAACCCTGAAAGGGTTTTCTCATTCGGTAGTGACTCAGTTTGCATAAATTTTGTATTTAGTTATGTGATGGGTGATGAGTAACAACAATCACCCACTATACGCCATCAAAAAAACCGACAAACAACTTGTCCTAGAATAAACCTCCCTTCGACATAACCAAAGGTACGACTATCGGTACTGGCTGAAGGATTATTTCCTTGTACAAAGCAGTCTCCTGCGGTTGTCACGGCAGTCACACCCTTGACTATTTGTAGATTTTGCTCTTGGGGATGCTGGAGCACGACAATATCCCCTACATTAGGGGACGATTGCCGATATGCCCGAACATCAACTAATAGTTCATCTCCGGGCTGCAATAGCGGCTTCATGGATACACCTAAAACCCGGAATCGCTTCCGCCACCCCAGCAACCAGAGCAATATATCAGCTAGATTACACTCTCGAATTCCATGTACCCCGGTTCAACTAGCGGTGTACCAACTTACATCGGTGCGGTTTTTCGTTGTCCAGAAGATTTCCTGAATTTCCTTTATAGCTGCCATTAGCTCATTAGCATGGGATAGGCTCACTTCTACCTTACAAGCAGAGCAAAGTTTAGCAGCTTTCCAAAATTTGTCATGCAAATCAGGGAACTGTTCTAAATGAACGGGCTTGAAATAATCTGTCCATAAAATCAACAGTTCCTTTTTCGTAATTTGTGCCTGTTCTTCCTTAATCTGGATATACCGGCTCATGGTATTCTGGTAGGCTGCCATTACCTGGGCATCATTACCTATAGGCGGTTGCAGGTCTAAGATTTTTTTCGTCATGGAAAGAACTGCTTCCGCTGCAATGCGAGCGGATGCGGGGTCATAAACGCCACAGGGTCCGTCGCAATGAGCATGTACAGGTGGGGCTGGAAACCATTGCTTGATTTGGGTAGCAATCAGTTTTGACAGTGTCATGTTGATTTTTCCTCTTATTGAACGGGTTCAATGAGCAAGTTTACTACATTATCAGGGAAAATTGCTACCCTTTGACAACTTCCATCTACCATCCTCCACACCCACTAAGGTGATTTAAATTTACGTAGCACTATTTCGCATCAGTTCCATTTCCTATCATTGAAACTTCATATCCCCAATCTTGAAGAAGTTGAAGCACCCTCAAGTTATTTTCCTTGCCATGTACAGCAATAAATATTGTGGGCAAGTGGTAGGCGAATTAGCTTTTCTCCACCACGCAAAACCCAATACTCCATTCCTTTCACATTACAAGCCTATTCTTGTTATAGGATATTAATATGATTAAATAGCTCAAGTATTGCAGTCGTTATTACTTATTGGTGGCATTTAACCGGAGATGAAAGACTTTGAAGAACAACTCAAAAGTATCTATTCCAAAGACCTAGAAGCGAAAAAAACTTGGTATTCTGCCGTGGCAGATGCCTACAATCAGACAAGACCGCCCTATCCCATAGAACTGATTAATCGCGCCGTTAAGTTAGTCCGACTGCCCCCTGGAGGGAACTTGCTGGAAATAGGATGTGGTCCGGGGACTGCTACCACAGCCTTTGCTACCTTAGGCTTCTCTATGGTTTGCTTGGAGCCTTGTTGGGAATCTTACCAGCTAGGGCGACAAAACTGCCAGCAGTATCCAAATGTAGAGATTCTCAACACTACTTTTGAAGAGTGGGAGCTAGAGAGGACAAGATTCCATGGGGTTCTGGCTGCCAGTTCTTTTCATTGGATTGGGATCGAGATTGGCTGTCCAAAAGCTGCTGATGCCCTGGAAGAGCATGGAAGGTTGATTTTGCTCTGGAACACTCCCCCACAACCGAAGGATGAACTTTACCCACTGTTGGATCAAGTCTATCAGACTCATGCTCCCTCTCTTGCACCCTATGAAGAGATGAGAACTCATGAAGAAAACCTGAGCAGGTTAGGAGAAAAGGTGATTGACTCCGGTTATTTCCAGGACTTACTGTCGGAACAGTTGGTTTGTGAAGTGACCTATAGCATTGATGATTATTTAGCGCTTTTGAGTACCTTGTCCCCCTACATCATGCTAGATCCGCAGCAGCGACATTCTTTGTTTGCCGGATTAAAAGAAACCCTAGAGAGAAACTGTGGCAGTCAGATCCAGACTTCCTATCTCTCAGTTTTGCAGATTGCCAAAAAAAGATAAATAACCATCCTACTGTACAATGCTCTCATATATTTTGGGTAACTATAGGGGCGGGATAGTCCCGCCCCTATAATGGTAATTTATAAAGATGGCACAAGAACGAAAGCGAACAGTGGCAATTACGGGTGCTTCTTCCGGAGTGGGCTTATATGCTGCCAAAGCTCTTGCTGAAAGGGGAAACTGGCATGTGGTGATGGCCTGTCGTAATTTAGACAAGGCCGCAAAAGTTGCTATGGAAGTGGGAATGCCCTCCGATAGCTACACAATATTGTATCTAGACTTGGCGAGTTTAGCGAGTGTGAGACAGTTTGTCAATGCCTTTAGGGCAACAGGCAGGTCTCTGGATGCTTTAGTTTGTAACGCTGCTATCTACATGCCTTTATTAAAGGAGCCGTTGCGAACCCCTGAAGGCTATGAGTTGACCGTTACCACTAATCATCTTGGTCATTTTCTCCTCTGTAACCTCATGCTGGAGGATCTAAAGAACTCAACAGCAGCAGAAAAGAGGCTGGTGATTTTGGGAACCGTCACTCATAATCCCGACGAACTTGGGGGTAAAATTCCGCCCCGTCCGGATCTCGGCGAGTTGAAGGGCTTTGCAGAGGGCTTTAAACCCCCCATATCCATGATTGACGGTAAGAAGTTTGAACCGGTAAAAGCCTATAAGGATAGCAAGGTGTGCAACGTGCTGACTATGAGGGAACTCCATCGGCGCTATCACGAATCAACTGGTATCACCTTCAATTCCCTTTATCCCGGATGTGTGGCTGATACCCCCCTATTCCGCCACCACTATCCCCTGTTTCAAAAACTTTTTCCCTGGTTCCAAAAGAACATCACCGGGGGGTACGTCTCTCAGGAGTTAGCTGGGGAGAGGGTTGCTGCTGTGGTGGCGGATCCTGAATATAGCCAATCTGGTGCCTATTGGAGCTGGGGTAACAGACAAAAGAAAGGTCGCAAGTCCTTTGTGCAAAAGGTTTCTCCTCAAGCACGGGATGATGAAAAAGCAAAGCGTATGTGGGATTTGAGCGCCAAGTTGCTTGGGATTGGGTAATCGATGGTAGCTTTCCCGACTGGGAGATATCTTGATCACCTGATACATTTATGCGGTGCAAAGCGATACAAAATCGCCTTTCACGACAATAGCATCACTTTATATTAGTGACACTGATTACAGAAGGATCTTGGCTGTTGACATTCCTTCTAATTTTACTAGACTTGGCCATGGCTATAAACTTTCCTAACTAGATGATACCAAGTCTAGCATATCCCAAGAAGAATTCTCATGCAAATCGGTCCTCGGTGTAGGTTTTGATAGGTCTGGGTTTAACTGTCTGCCAAGGATAGCGGGGCTGAAGCTGGTTCAAGGGAAAACTGCTCAAACGCTTCTCAATGGTAGCTCTTTCCTCCTCAGTGAGTCCAAACATTTCGTAAATGGTTTCATCAATTTCAGCTAGAGTGGCCATAAAATCTGCCTCTACTTCCTGAAAGTTCGACCGTCGCTTTCGATATTCTTGCATCAATGCTGTATAGTCTTGGGGAATCAATAATTTTTGGATCGTCCCTCGGGAAATAGAAGCATTATTTTCAGCATTGAGTGTGAGCAGTTTATATACCAGCTCTCCTAAATCAGCATCCCCCAGCTCAAAGGAAAATACCCCAGCTTTGAGTAGATTTCCCTCCCAACTTAATGCTTCAACTTCCACGTCTTCAGGAGTCCAATGAGTAAAATTAAGTCCTAAATGACGTTCCCTCAATATATACCGACTTTTTTGAATCCGAGTTTCCACTTCAGATAGCAACCATTCATCGGGATTATTCTTAGCAGTTTTCCCTAATTGGGCTAAATTATGATAGCTATCTACTAATCGTTCTTCTAGATCAGGCAGCTCAATTCCCGTCCAAGGTAAAGACTCAAGGATTCTAGGATAATAATTGCTGAACCTTCCCTGGATTACAGTGGAACGAAACCTCACTGATGCTAGAAAACGAATAACCTTACTGTTAAAGTAGCTGGCGATAGCCTCTAATGCTGGTCCTCCTGGCTTCTGGAGCGCAACAAGGACACTATCGAGGGCTGCTATGGAATAATTATTATCAACAACAGCAGCTGTCGGTAATTGGACAATTTTGGCAACTGCGATAAATCTGTTTGGTACTTCTTCCCCTCCCCACAGACTAAGTTTGCCATTAGGTCTTGCTCTCACAGCATCCAAATCAACCCATCCTGCTGGATCTCCATGGTATCCCACAGCTACACTACGTCCAGCAATCACTTGAATAGGTTGAGTTCCTATGGGTTCTGGGGTAACTTCTACTCCCCCCCGCTGAATGCCATAGGTCCACCAAAAAGGACGATTATTGCGGCTGAGTTGTTGAGCAACTACTTCCTTTAATTCTACTATATTGGTACCATTCCCGTTAGGATATAACTTCCGCAGAATTGGCACATCTTCAGAATGTAACAAAGGCAGCAGATAATCTCCCCACATCCCTTCTCGTGAATTACTGGGATGTGTAACTCGAGGACTGACGGAAGCAGCAAAGAAATCACCATAGGTTACTTTTGTCGGTATTTCCTCGCTCCCCCAAGAGCTAGGAACATATAACTCAATCTCATCCTCTTCTTGAGCGGGGGTTTTCTCAATGACTAACAACATGGGAATTCTACTGACATCCCAAACAGGTTTATCTGTAAACTCTAACCAGACTAACTTGCGCAAAGCGGCTTCCCTGCGGGGATAAAGCAGTTTCCAGACTTTGGCAGCTGCTTTAGAATTGGCGTAACCACCGCTAACCACCATCCCCAGAAAACCGCCATCAGCCAGGAATGAGGTTATGGCGCGATAGAGAAAGACCAAACCTGTATCGGCATTTTGTCCCCAAACCTCTTGCCACAATCCCTTCATCTCGGAACCATATTTCACCCGTTCCGCTCGGATATAGGGGGGGTTCCCCAGGATATATTGCCATTGCTCCCTATCCCTTTCTTCGGAACCAGGAGGTAAATAGCCTTTTCCCAGAATCCCCATAAGATCGTCATCTCGCAGCAAGCTGTTCAAGTTGTAGACATGAATCTTGGGGGGTTTAGCGGAAGGTTGGAGGCGCACCATAGCCCACATCAACTGAAAATGGCTGATAAAAGCAGCAAATGGGTTCAGATCGAACCCCCAAACATTGATTTGTAGTGAGTGACATACCTCCTCAGGAGCTAATCCTCTATCTTTGGCGTCTGACAGACATCGGTGAACGTACCGCACCAAAAAGGAACCGCTACCACAAGCAGGATCCAGTAGTTTACCTTCTTCATGACTAAAGACGGTGTGATCCAGCAACCAATCTACAATTGAAATCGGTGTATAATATTCTCCCAGTCGTTTCCTTTTGGCTGTGGGTAAAAAAGCTTGATAGATATCTCCTAAAATTTCTTCCGACAAACCGGAAAAGTCATAGGCATTAAATCGCAAAATCAATCGCTGCAATGGTTTATCTAACATCCCATTGGTGCCATAGATCCAGTCAAAAACATTGGATTGAAAGGGTTCTTGGTATAACTTGCCTAGGTCTGTCCCTACTAATTTAACCAAAATACGGGCATCCCCGGTGAGGTGCTCCACAAAGGCTGCCCAATCCCCAGGACCACCGTTAGAAAGCCTTCGTTTCTTGGTTAATTGCAAATCCTCAACCAGTCTGAGAAAAAGAACACGAGCAATGAGTACTGCCACAGAATCTGCTACAAATGCCTCCCGAATTCGCGCTCTTACTTGTTTCCCTTTGGCGCTCACTTCTCGCCCATATTGGTCTTCAAATCGAGGCAAAATGTCTTCCAATAAATGTCGATGAAAATCAAATTTACTTCTCAGACGCAGTAGGGCACGACGTTGTGTGTCTCCCGCACCAGCTAAATTCCGTTCAATATTTTGTTCCTCTTGCTGATAGTCTGCGTATTCCTTTTGTATCTTATCCATGGCTTTTTCCCCAGCTTGACTCAATTGGGCAAAACTATGAAATAAGTCTTGCTTTAGCCTGTCTAGGGTTTCGGGGGAATCAAGCTTTAGGTAGATATAAGGCAGCTTTCCTTTAATAAATGTCTCCCATTGATTGCTGTGTTCTGCTTGCTCGCCAGATATAAATTTTAGTTGTTCTTTTAATGCCTCAAATGTTGCTGTGGCTAAATCTAAGGGTACTTCAAATCCGGCTACAGGTTCTCCTGTGGGCCAAACAATCCAAAGGTAATGAGGAGTTAAAAATAAAAGGTAGCGAGTTAATCCTTCAATATATTTGCGCTTCTCATGCCACAGTTTGGTGCGCCCTGCCTCAGTAGTTAGGAACACGTCATCCTTTTTCAAATCCCCTACTACCCAAGCAATAGCATCAGGAGTGAGAAGTTTAATGTCTGGATAGCCTCCCCCACTTTTATCTTCAGTGACTACTTGCTTCTTGGGATAGTCTAGTAAACCTGCTAAAAAATCCCGCAGATCTGGGTTGTAGGAACGCTCAGGTTTATCCCAATCTAATGCCAGCCACTTGGCTAAGGGGTTTAGTCTGCGGTTTTTGGACAAAATAACCTCCATGTAATCATCATAAGCGTTGGCGTATTTATATATTGCATTGTTACTTTATTTTAGTAAAATTAGGTAAACTAAATTACGAATAACACCTAAAGCGCTAAACTTGTGATTATTGGATGCTGAAGAAGCACTCAGTCGAGCATGCATCAAAGCATGGGAGAAATGGCAAGACTACTCTGAGGAAATTGCTAACCCCAAAGCATGGTTAACTCGACTGACTTGTAACTTTTCTATGAATATGTATGGAAAGCATTGATTTGCGGGCTAATATATGAAACCCCATAAGTGTGTGAAATATTACCAACTGGTTTTGTGCGCACCCCTGTGAGAAGCACTACTGCTATTTATTGCGTATCTGGCTCAACACCTAACTGCTTAAGCCTAGCCAGCAACTCCTCCACCCGTTGTTGCGCCAGTTCTTTTTGTTGTTTTTCTTGTTCAGCTCTCTCTTGTGGAGTCCGAATCAATTGCCCCTGGGGACTAAAAAACCGCAGTTTTGACTCATACACTCCCAAAAACAACTCTAACTGCTCACTCCACAACCACTCTTGCTCATTTGGCTCTAGGGGCTGGTACTTTCCTCGTAGGAGGCTGAATCCTTTGAACTCCAAAGTATCGGGGTGAAACCAGAAATATTCTGGCGTGCGAAAGGTGTCTTGGTAAAGCTGTTTCTTCAACCCTTTATCAACTTTAGCAGTGCTTTTAGAGAGCAGTTCCACAATCACATGAGGATATTTCCCCTGTTCAGCCCACAGTACCCAGCTTTTGCGTGGTTTATTTTCCGTACCTAAAACCACAAAAAAATCTGGCCCACGAAAGTCCCGGGTGGTAATGTGTTCGGGACTGAAAAAAATCGTGAGGTTCCCAGTGGCATAGAAATCGGTGCGCTCTCGCCACCACCACTTGAGACAAGCCAGCAACAGCTCTATTTGCTCCCGATGCAGGTCGCTTTCCAAAGGTGGTTCATCACTCCATAAATCCCAGGGTGGAATAATTATATCTTCTACTTCGGCGGGCATGGTTAAATTTGCCGCAGCTTCTGAATTTTGAGTCAAGGTCATGGTGGTTAGGGGGCAAAATGGCTACCTCTAGTTTAGGTGGTTTTGGCAAGTGGTCGCCCTTTGGAAGCTATGAGAGTGCGCTCACGAAGTGACCCCGGGCATTAATCAATGCCGGGGGTGCGCTTGCAGGCGCTGTGATGGTGAAAACTATGCCTTGTTAATCGGAGAATTGCGTCAGTATCTGAATAATAACGGAATGAGTGACAAGAAAATCAACATCGCTGCCTCAGGTGTTCCAGATAAAATGGCAAAATCCAATATTTCCAATCTCTTTGACGCTGGTCTTGATGGCATCAACGTCATGACTTACGACTGCCAAAGCCAATGCCGATTATCTTTACAGTGAGGACAACGGTGTCTTTTTTAGGGGATTGGCTAATGTTCAGTCTGGCGAATCATCTTCCTATTCCAAAGCTTGATGATATACAGATTTTCATCCCGGAGGCTGTATAAATGCTCAATCAAGCAGAAAGGCAGGTATAATAGGAGCAGTTTCGAGTGCTAAGAACCCAATCATGCTTAAAGTAACAATTCGATTAACTTCATAGAAAAGATATCATATTGTTATGTAAAAGGTTGAAGTTACCTATGAACAAACTAATTTTCTCTACCGCCTTTGTTGCAGCGGCACTTTTCACTCCCTCTCCCGCTTATGCTGTTACTGGTACAATTCTAAAGCCAATGTCTGCAACCGCTAATGTAGATGATTTTTCAACTACTGATCTAAGTAATTTATTTAACGAAATTGGATTGATGGGGGGATATGCAACAATTAGTAATGCTTATGTAAGAATACATAATTGAGTACGTACGCATTTTAGGGACTCAAATGTAGTTAATGCAAGAGTATGGGTGGGGAATAGTGCAACACCAACCTTAACTTTTAACCTAGGTAGGAACGCCTTAATCGGAAGATTAGCTTTGTGGAATCTTACAAATAATGCCAGTATAAGAGAGTTTGAGTTATTCGCCGATACTAATGAGAATCGAAATGACGGACTAGGACAATCATTAGGAAGATTTGAGGCAAATAATCAAGCAGTGTGCGGCTCGTTTCTTGTGAAAGTCGCGGCGTAAGCCAAACATAAGCAAGAGCCTGCTCAGGTGCGGCTGCACAGGAGCAGGGGTTTCCGGGACACCGTCTCCGATAATCTAAGGGGATGACCGAACCTTGACAACTGAATGAACTATGAGGGTGAAAGCCCCTCCCGTGAAGGAATCACGTGAATCTTTATCTGGCCACTGTGAGGTTAATCACCAGGCAGAAGCTGGCAACAGGGCGGAACTGAAGCTATCGAGCGGTTCGATGGTAACACCGCTAACAAGGAGAACACCGGGATAACTTAAAGTGAATCATCTACGAAAAGACTTAAGGTAAGACACTGCCAAATCGCGTATTGCAGAAAAGATACCGAAAGAAACTCGCAAGGCCAATTGCTTGCACTTGCATTCCTGAGTTGGTAATAGGTCAATGGATGAGTCCCAAGGGTTCGTAACAATAGTTCGTTCGGAACGAGTAAAAACTCGCTCAACTTCCACAGAAACAGGGGATTCCAAGCCCAACCTGACTGCCGTGTGCGCAGGAGCAGGCATGTGAAGTGGTGGGGTCGCCGTCTTGGTGCGCTTTCCACCTCTCGCCATCCGCGATGCCGAGAGGTGGGTCGCACCGCTGATTAACGGCTTAACGGAAGGGCGAGGGTAAGAGAAGGCGTAACTGCCTGATGGTTTCTACAGAGAAGAGACCCAATGTAATTATCAGAGCGACTAAATGAGGTCAAAATTGTGAATATCACTAACCCGACTTCAATCGAATACCGCAGTTTAAAAGCCTTGAGGCTCCACTTAGCAGCATTCCTGCTAGCGGGGAAGATTGGCCGGAGGGCTGACGACGTCTGGCTATCAAGGGTAAACCCTTAGGAGCGGCTAAACGCCAGTTTACATCAAAGCAGATAGAGAAAGCTTTCCCAGAAGTTCCCTGGAAAGTCAATAACCACGTGATGGTTAAAGGTGATGCCTCACCCTACAATGGGAACATTCCCTACTGGGTTGGTCGAAATTCCAAATTATATAATGGGCCAACTGCTGAAGCAATTAAGCGACAGAAAGGCATATGTCCGCATTGCAACCGTAAGTTCATGGAGATAGACGGTGCCGTGGAGTTGCACCACATTGACGGTAACCATAACAACTGGAAACGTAAGAATCTAGTTGCCCTCCATCGGGAATGTCATCAGGCGCAAGCGATATACCGCAAGCGCATTAAAGACGGACTCGTAAAACGCGCCGTAAAGGTGTAGAAGCACCTGAGCTGTATGAGGTGAAAGTCTCACGTACAGTTCGTAGGAGAGGGGCGGGGTGGTAACATCCCCCTCGACTCTAATCGATCCGCGCGATCCTATATTAGCACCAGCTCAGATATTTGAGTTCAACGAGGAGATTTCAACTCAATATGTTCACCTAAATATTACCAGCAATCATGGTAATGAAGATTTTGCAGGCTTCGCGGAAATAGCTTTTGAAGAAGTACCCTTCGAGTTTAGTAAATTTCCAGCAATGGTTTTTCTAGTAGCAGTAGGAGGTTTGGGCTATTTTCGGAACAAAAAAAGGGGGGATAAGGTGTAATTTTTTTCTTTGTTTTACGTATTGTCGTCCTAATTCTGTTTTCCCTCGTTGTACCAGAAGGTAATTTACCTGGCAAGGGTGCTCTTGTTGTAATCTTGCCGGTAACTTCAAAACTCTATCCTTTAAAGACGGCAATATTGAATATATCGCTGGTTAGCTTTTCTGCGCCATTTTTCCACAACCAATCCTAATTCTATCTGTTCCATGGGTAATACCGAGTTCATATTTCCTCCTTATATTCATCCTCTCCCTCTCTTCCCCCTGCCCACGACTTCTCTATTTGAGGATAGCTAGGCATATTAGAAAGATTTAAAATTTGAGTTGCCTGGTAAAGAAGACTATTGCGTATCTGGCTCAACACCTAACTGCTTAAGCCTAGCCAGCAACTCCTCCACTCGTTGTTGCGCCAGTTCTTTTTGTTGTCGTTCTTCTTGAGCTTGTTGCTGTGCTAGTTCTTTTTCCTGTTTTTCTTGTTCAGCTCTCTCTTGTGGAGTCCGAATCAATTGTCCCTGGGGACTAAAAAACCGCAGTTTTGACTCATACACTCCCAAAAACAACTCTAACTGCTCACTCCACAACCACTCTTGCTCATTTGGCTCTAGGGGCTGGTACTTTCCTCGTAGGAGGCTGAATCCTTTGAACTCCAAAGTATCGGGGTGAAACCAGAAATATTCTGGCGTGCGAAAGGTGTCTTGGTAAAGCTGTTTCTTCAACCCTTTATCAACTTTAGCAGTGCTTTTAGAGAGCAGTTCCACAATCACATGAGGATATTTCCCCTGTTCAGCCCACAGTACCCAGCTTTTGCGTGGTTTATTTTCCGTACCTAAAACCACAAAAAAATCTGGTCCGCGAAAGTCCCGGGTGGTAATGTGTTCGGGACTGAAAAAAATCGTGAGGTTCCCAGTGGCATAGAAATCGGTGCGCTCTCGCCACCACCACTTGAGACAAGCCAGCAACAGCTCTATTTGCTCCCGATGCAGGTCGCTTTCCAAAGGTGGTTCATCACTCCATAAATCCCAGGGTGGAATAATTATATCTTCTACTTCGGCGGGCATGGTTAAATTTGCCGCAGCTTCTGAATTTTGAGTAAAGGTCATGGTAGTTAGGGACAAAATGACTACCTCTAGTTTAATCCGGGGTTTGGAAGCTATGAGTTGCGCGATCGCCTGTCAACCTGATTACGGGAAAGGAAATTAGTGTGTCAGCAGTGTGTGAACCAATGCTACGCTGAACACCCAAGAAGTGACTCTAGCTAGTAACATGAACATGCCAGTCCAGCTAATGATAGAACTCCCCGAAGGTGCTTTTTCTGCACTGGGAACTAGCCCAGATGCTAACGCTTCCCCCTTGATTGTTCTGGCAAAAACCTCCAGTAACCAGTGACCAGTGACCAGTTAACAGTTAACAGTTTTTAATATTCAGTTATCGTTAATTTGGTGGGTGGCTCAGACCCTAAGAAGAACATTTAACTCGACAAACCATCTTAAATAACGCTCAGGATGCTCAAACTATCTGGATCCAAGGGATTGAGAAGTTTCTCATCTTTCATTTGGGGTCCGGCGCAAACCCCACACCCCACACCCCGATGAAGCTGGTAACTGATTACTGACTAACTGGTAACTGTTAGCTGACAGTAGTAGGGACACGACAATGCCGTGCCCTTACAATTTAAAATGGTCAAATTCCTTCTACTTTTTTAACCCAAAGGATGGAAAAGTAGGTCGGGGAAAAAGCGATTGAATTCAATCAAAAGGCCAGCGGTAAATGTCATCAGTAGGGTGAGCAAAACGGGAGCAGTGGAAAGAAATCCTTGTAAATCTTTCATCAGTTATTCTCCAAAGAATATAGTAGCCAACAATTAGCGGGGGGAAATGGGAACTTCGCTATCCTTAGCAATCAGATTGCCAGAGGTGTAGTCCTTAAATGCTATCAGAGGCCAAGTAGAAGCAGCTATCATCTTGCTAAATGCCAGAGGAACGTCGATGACGACCTCTTTCATTTCCGGATTCTTTCCGCCCCTTACAGCAATCAAATAGGAACGACCTGCCCAACCAATCCAACCGGCAATATAAAGGAAGAGGATGGCGGGAATGAGGAAGTCACCAGCGTGAGAGAAACGACCATCTACGATTAAGTGGGGCAAACCCTCTTCACCGCAAAGGGCTTCTGCGTAGCGTTCGGCTCGCTTTTGTCCGGACTGGGGATCGGCAGTAGTGTTCAAAAAGCTGGCTGCTCGCGCTTGATAAGCAGGAGACTCGCTGCAAGGAACCAGTCCAGCTACGGATTCAGCGGAAGCAGCTGGTGCCAGGTTAAACCAGAGAGCTAAGACTAGAATGAATGCAAACAATCGTTTCATAGATTGATTTCCTTTTGTAACAAAAGATGAAGTAGGTTGGTCCAAAATGATGAAAATATCCTTTAGTACACCGAGGCAATCTTACCGTGAGTTGTTAATCAAGGTAAAGTAAAAAGGGCAAAAAATATTCTTTTGGATCAATTTATCAGATAATGGCAACGATTTTGGCAATCGAAACAAGTTGTGACGAAACAGCCGTGGCAATTGTAAAGAATCGTGAAGTTTATAGTAGTATTGTTGCTTCTCAAATTGCCGTCCACCGTAATTATGGCGGGGTAGTGCCGGAAGTAGCTTCCCGCCAGCATTTAGAAAATATCGACCATTGCATCGCCCAAGCTTTGAGTGAGACCAATTTAGATTGGCAGGATATTGATGGCGTTGCAGCTACATGTGCCCCTGGTTTGGTGGGGGCGCTTTTGGTGGGGGTAACGGCAGCCAAAACCCTGGCATCCTTACACCAAAAGCCTTTTCTGGGTATCCATCACTTAGAAGGTCACATTTACGCCAGTTATTTGAGCGAACCCCAGCTGGAACCTCCTTTTTTATGTCTCTTGGTTTCTGGGGGGCACACAAGCTGGATTTATGTGAAAGATTGTGGTAACTATGAGGTGCTAGGAAGAACCCGGGATGACGCTGCGGGAGAAGCCTTTGATAAAGTAGCCCGGCTGCTGCACCTGGGATATCCGGGAGGACCGGAAATAGATAGGGTAGCCAAAACTGGTAATCCTCAAAGGTTTGCCCTACCGGAGGGTAAAATTGGACTGCCAGAAGGGGGCTATCATCCCTACGATTGTAGTTTCAGCGGTTTAAAAACGGCGGTGCTGCGGTTGGTGGAGAAATTACAACAGCAGGGAAACGGAGATTTGCCGGTGGAGGATATAGCAGCAAGTTTTCAGGAGACAGTGGCTCGATCCCTAACCAAAAGGGCGATCGCCTGCGCTACGGATTTTAGTCTCAAAACTATTGTTGTGGGTGGTGGGGTGGCGGCAAATAGCTGCCTGAGAAAGCACTTAAAGGCTGCTGCTGCTGTTCATGGTTTTATAGTTCATTTTCCCCCCCTCAAATTTTGCACTGACAACGCCGCTATGATTGGCTGTGCTGCTGCGGACCATTTCAACCGGGGACATAGATCCAATCTCACTCTGGGGGTAAAATCTCGAATGTCTGTTACAGATGTAATGGAGCTTTATTAGGGTTTCACCGCCGGCATTAATCAATGGCGGCGGCAGAGGCGCGGAGGGAGGAGTAAAATGTTTGGTTTTCTCAATTTAAACAAACCTGGGGGAATGACCTCTCATGATTGTGTTGCTAAGGTGCGGCGGATTTTGCAGCTGAAGCGAGTTGGACATGGGGGGACTCTGGATCCGGCGGCAACGGGGGTTTTACCTATTGCGGTGGGGAAAGCTACTCGACTGTTGCAATTTCTGCCGGAAAATAAGACTTATGAGGCTAGAATTCGCTTCGGAGTGAGGACTACTACTGACGATTTGGAAGGGGAGATTATTGCTACGTCTCCAGCAGGGGAGTTGACTTGCGAGATGGTAAAAACTCTCTTGAGTCAGTTTGAAGGGACTATAGAGCAGGTTCCTCCCGTTTACAGTGCCATTCAGCGAGGGGGTAAAAGGCTCTATGAGTTGGCGCGGGCGGGAGAGTCGGTGGAGGTGGAGGTGCGAACTGTGCAGGTGAGTAAGATAGAGGTTTTGGCTTGGTACCCAGGGGAGTTTCCAGAAATATCTGTGGCGATCGCCTGCGGTTCAGGAACTTATATTCGGGCGATCGCTCGGGATTTAGGGGCAGCAGCGGGGGTTGGTGGCACTTTAGCGGCTTTGACTCGTACTGAAAGTTGCGGGATGAAGTTGGCTGATAGTTTGACTTTTGAGCAGTTAGGAAGTCATTCTCTCATTACTCCCAATATGGCTTTACAACATCTAAATGTGGTTACTTTAAAGGATGAAGATGCTCGACGATGGTGTCAAGGTCAAAAAATTGCTATTTCCTGGAAACAGTTATCGGATAGTCTCAAGGTTTGTGATGAAGATGGACGGTTTTTAGGGATGGGTAAGGTTACAAATTTGTCTTCTGGCAATTTACTGATTCCTAAAGTAGTGTTTTAAAATGATGATACAATATAAACGGAAAAACAAGTATAATAGGAGGGAGCAGTTTCGGATGATAAGCACCGAGTCGTGCGAAAAGGAAGATTTGCATTGTTTTCATACAAGGGATATCATGTTATTTTGTAAAAAGTTGGAGTTTCCTATGAAGAAGTTATTTCTCTCTACCGCTTTTGTTGCAGGGGTACTTTTCTCTCCCTGTTCTGCTTTTGCTGTCACTAACAGAATTATCAAGCCAGTTTCTGCAACTGCTAATGTAGATAGTTTAGCAGCAAGTTTTAGTGTTAATAATTTATTCAATGAAAGAGGTTTTCAGGGGGGGGGGTACGCATCAATTGGCAATCAGTTTAGCAGAATCTCTGAGTTAAATTATAATAACGGCGAAGGAGAAGAAGGGGAAGAATTATTATGGGTAGGAAGAGGTACAGCAGCAACTATAACTTTTACTTTAGGTAGTGAGAACGCCTTAATCTCAGCATTAGCTTTGTGGAATAGCGACGGATAAAATGCTATAAGGCAGTTTGAGTTACACGCCGATACTAATGATAATAGAAATGACGGATTAGGAGAATTAATAGGAACATTTACGGCAAATAATGATATAGTTGAGGAAGGAGTAAGTACCATAGTTACCCCAGTTGTTCCAGCTCAGATATTTGAATTCAACCGTCAGATTTCAACAAGATATGTTCATTTAAATATTCTCAACAATCATGGTAATCCTGTTGTGGTAGGCCTCTCGGAAGTAGCTTTTGAAGAAGTACCCTTCGAGTTTAGTAAATTTCCAGCAATGGTTTTTCTAGTAGCAGTAGGAGGTTTGGGCTATTTTCGGAACAAAAAAAAGGGGGGATGCGGTTCATTTAATATAGTGGCAAACTCAGGGGAAACGGTTCATCATGGTAAAGGTACTGGCGAAACACACTACTAATGACATCAACCCAATTGCAATCACCAACAGTTCATAACCTCCCCAATGGTTTGACTATCGTAGCAGAGCAAATGCCTGTGGAAGCGGTAAATTTAAATGTGTGGCTCCATGTGGGTTCTGCATGGGAAGCAGACGAAATTAACGGCATGGCTCATTTCCTGGAACATATGGTCTTTAAAGGCACCAATAGTTTGCAAAGTGGGGACTTCGAGCGCAAGATTGAAGAACGAGGTGCCGTGACTAATGCGGCTACTAGCCAAGAATACACCCACTATTATATTACTACTGCTCCTGAAGATTTTGTCACTTTAGCTCCTTTGCAACTAGATGTAGTTTGCAATCCTAGTATTCCCGAAGATGCTTTTGAGCGGGAGCGATTTGTGGTTTTGGAAGAGATTCGCCGTTCTGAAGATAATCCCCGGCGTCGCACTTTTGCCCGCGCTATGGAGACTTGTTTTGAAAACTTGCCCTATCGTCGTCCAGTACTCGGTCCCGCTGCTGTAATCGAACAGTTGAAGCCTCAGCAAATGCGGGATTTTCACGCTCAATGGTATCAACCTTCATCTATGACTGCTGCGGTAGTGGGGAATCTTCCTGTGGAACGATTAATCCAGATTGTGGCAGAAGGTTGGGAGCAAGTTCAACCAGCAGATAAAGGCACCTCTTCTGTGGAGAACGTTACCCAAACTCAATCTTTGTCCCCGGAACCTTCTTTTAGGAACATAGTGCGTCGGGAATATAGGGATCCCCATTTGCAGCAAGCACGATTGATGATGCTTTGGCGAGTACCGGGAATAAGGCAACTGTCCCAAACCTATGCTCTCGACGTTGTGGCAGCAATTTTAGGACAAGGTAGAACTTCTCGACTGTTTCGCTCTTTGCGGGAAGAGCGTTCCCTTGTATCTCAAATCGCCGCTAATAATATGACTCAAGGGGTTCAGGGGGCTTTTTATATTACAGCAAAGTTACCAACAGAGAATGTCGAGGAGGTGGAAAGGGCGATCGCGGAACACTTGCGTCGTCTCCAAACGGAACCCATTACCTCAGAGGAGCTAGAGCGTATCCGCACTAAGGTAGCTAATCACTTTATCTTTAGCAACGAACGCCCGAGCGATCGGGCTAATCTCTACGGTTACTATTATTCTCAGTTGGGAGATTTAGAACCTGCTCTCAATTATCCTGCTGCTATTCAAGCAGTACAGAAGACTGACGTGCAAGCTGCCGCCTCCCGCTATCTTTCCCCGGAAGCCTATGGTATTGTGGTAATGAAACCAAATATAGGGTAAACAATCTTAAATTTAACACCTAACATATCTGAATATATTTATATTATGGATAATTGGACGAAGATTGCGGCAGAAATTGCTCGGGTTACCGGAAAACCATTCCAAATTGAACATCGCCGTTCTGTGAGTGGGGGCTGTATTAATCAAGGTTATCAAGTGTCGGGAAATGACACTACTTATTTTGTCAAGCTGAATAATGCTTCTCAGGAGTCTATGTTTGTCGCTGAAGCGAAGGGTTTGGAACAAATGTTCGCCACCAAAACTATTCGGGTACCGCAACCCATTTGCTGGGGAACTGCTGCTAATTCCTCCTATCTTGTCTTAGAATGGTTAGAGTTAGGAGGTAGTGGGGGGGATAAACCCTGGGAGGAAATGGGACGTCAGTTAGCAGCAATGCACCAAAGGGGAAGGGCTGATAGGTTTGGCTGGGAACGGAATAATACTATCGGTTCCACTCCCCAAATCAATACTTGGACTGCTAACTGGGGGGATTTTTTTGCTGAACATCGCATTGGTTACCAATTAAAATTAGCCAAACGCAGAGGAAGAAATTTCCCTGATACTGCTAAGGTAGTAGCAGCTGTAAAGCAATCTTTGGCTGGTATATCTCCTCAACCTGCTCTGGTTCACGGGGATTTATGGAGAGGAAATGCTGGGGTTACTTCAGGGGGGGAACCGGTTATTTTTGATCCAGCTACTTATTATGGCGATCGCGAGGTAGATTTAGCTATGACGGAACTCTTCGGTAGTTTTCCTCCTGCTTTTTATCGCGGTTATCATCAGGTTTGGCAATTAAATGAGGGTTATCAACAGCGCAAAAGCCTTTATAACCTCTACCATATTCTCAATCATTTTAATCTCTTTGGTGGTGGCTATGGCTCTCAGGCTAACTATATTATCCAACAAATACTTTGATTCTCCATAATAATAGAGTAAATTGGAGCGATCGTTATAAAAGTATCGCGGCACAAAGGGGGTAGGTGGTTGGTATCAGGTTTCCTTCATGAATTTGGATTTAATAAACCACAGAGACGCAGAGTGCACAGAGAAGAGAGAGGAAAAAAGAGGAGCTGCTTTTCTTTGGGGGTAGAGTATGCAAAAACCGAAGATTATAATCTAGCTTGTAGGAGTGTAGCGATCTCAAAGAGATCCCCCGCCATTAATCAATTTTTGGTTTGGGTTTATAGCGTTGTTCGGTACGTTAACAACGCACCCTAGGAAAGAAACAAATTTCTAATTGCTATTGCAGTGGCAGGTGCGAGTAAAATACCGTTACGATAGTGACCTGTAACAAGAAGAACCCGGTCATAACCGGGTAACTTTTCAATAATAGGAGCTGATCGCCCTTGGGGACGGGGACGCAATCCCCACCAAGTCCGAACCATAGTACTATGTGCTAAACTGGGACAAAGAGCGATCGCCTTCTTTTTCACTTCGGCTAACATTTCTGGATCTGCTACCAGTTCTCCTTTTTCCTGGGGAAACTCTACCGTTGCCCCAACCCAATAGGAACCTTTACCCAAGGGTATAATATGAACGTCATCACCAGTTATTACTGGTTGAAAGTCTCCTAAATTCTTTTCTAACTTTAATTCTAATCCTTGTCCCAGTACAGGACTAATATCAATAGTTTCTTTTAAAGAAGCAGTCAGGGGAGTAGAACCTAACCCAGCAGCTATTACCAACCAATCTACATTTAAACTGTCTGCTGTAGTTTCAAGTTTAATTTTATCAGAGTTTGGTATAATACCATGAACATTTACCTCAAATTGACAGTTTACCCCGTTTATTTGCGCTCCAGCAATTAAAGCTTGAGTTAGAATAGTGGGATTAACTTGACCATCCCCGGGAGAATAAACAGCCAAAATAATATTATTAATATGTATGTATGGATAATTGTGTTTTACATGATCTGGTTGCAAAATTTCCAATTGATAACCTTGAGAACGACGCATTTCTGCCAGTTGTTTCCATTTAACTAGATTATCTTCAGGAAACAAGAGCTTGAGAATTCCTTTGGTATATGGTATATGTATTTTAGTAATACCTTCTAACTCTGGAATAAGAGTTTTGTAGCGCTCAGTACTTGTATGTCGCAGTGCCCATGCTCTCCCCTTTTTTTTCATGCTCATAACTCCCATCAAAACTCCGAGAGCGGCACCAGTAGCACCAGATGCGGGGGAATCCCGATCCAGGAGAGTAATATTTAGTTGAGGAATTCGACTTAATTCGTAGGCGATCGCTCCTCCTACCACACCTGCTCCAATAATAGCTATCTTCGTCATTTCTTTGTATACTGAAGGTAAACTCCCCCGAATACTCTTTAGTGGGACTCAAACAAATTTCAAGCCCAAACAAAGCCTAAACTCGCTTTGTGAGCAGCAAACACGTCTCTATTGTCGGTCAGCCAATCAAACTTCAATAAATGTGTTCAAAGGTTGATTGGCCCATCGTCTTCGTAGTCCTCCCGTTAACTGATGCCAAAGGATAAAAGTATAGGCACAAAAGACTAAAATAAAATGACGAAGTAAACTTCTTTTATCTCGGACTTGGTATTCTCTAAAACCTAACCAGCCCTTAGCTTCTCGATAAAAAACTTCTACGGTTGTCTCTCTCATCGGAGCAACACAAACCTAAAACAAATGTCTTACAACGATTATACCCTAATTTGACTCCTGTTTTCGTTTGAGTCCCATTAGTTGGACTAATACCTTTTTCTTTGCAAACTTCTAGAAACACTTTTAATGAGTTCTTAAATTCTTCTCGAAGACTAGCAGGGTTGTCGCCGTAAAAATCAGCGCTTCCATTTAGTCCAAGGATTTCCCCTCGAAATAAATTCAGTTCAGGATCGTATTGGATCCTCGCTTTGTAACCATCTACTTCCATAATACTCATGGTTTCACTTTCTTATCTTTAAACCACTTGCGAATGCTTGCAATTGCGCCTTTATCTGTATTTGGAGAGGGATGTGGTCTATGAAAAACTCGAACTTCGCCAAAAAGTACAACAGCTACCCTTGAGCCAGCTCTTTTTGAAACTTCTGCTCCGAGAGCTTTAAACAAAGACTCAATATCTGTCCAAAGGATATTTCCGCTGATTGGTTGTTTGTAGATTTGCTCTAGGGTTTTTTGGTGCTTACGTTTCATTGGTAAGAGCGGGGTTTTCCCGCCCTGGGTGCGCCCACACGGTTTAAGCTTTAGGGATGAGACTTAAGAAAGCGTCAAAATCCCGCACTGCACTCCTGTACTTACTGGTGGCAGCACCATAGTTGCGATTTTTGGCCGCAGCATCGATCCCCTCAAAGTCATTAAATAACTCCTTAGCTAACTCAGTGGCTTTCTTTTGGTCTTTAGGTAAGAGACTGCGAGACAAGTAGGTCATTTTGCTGCGCAGTTGTCCAAAAGGACCGTGGATCAACGTTACCGTATCCACCCAGTTTTCCTCTTCAATGAGATTTTCCACTTCCACCATCCGTTCTCGGATAGCTTCTATGGGTTCTACAATGGTTTGCAGTTGGGCAATTTTCTCAGGAGTGTAGGTGGTGGGGACTTTTGCACTCGTGGAGGAGCAACTCACCAATAAGATTGTTGCTACTACTAGCATTAAGGAGAGCAAGGAGCGGAAAAAACGTTTCATATTCCTTTCTATTTTGGTGATGGTATAACAAGAACTGATTTTCTCAAAATTTGGTCCATTTAGAAACCTTGACGATGGAAAAACTTTACAATTGCTTTTGTAATGTCGTCCTCCCAATGTTCCTGGGGATAGTGTTTCCCCTCTTCTAACTGCACCAATTCTATATTATCTTGCTTCCTGGCTAGGTTTTGGGCAGGCTTGGAGGGCAACCAGGGATCTTCCATTCCCCAAATAATCAGGGTGGGTTTGGTCCAGTTGCCAAACCCAGACTGGATTTCTGCCATAGATTGAGGTAATTGGAGGTTCTTCACTGTAGCAATGAGGGAACGTCCTGCAGCGGAAGTCTGAAGGAAGGGTTTGCGATAAATAGCTAAGTTGCGATCGCTAATAACGAAACCGCTTCCCTTTTCTAGGGAGCGATCCACCAACAGGGGATCTTGGGTGAGCATATCCCCAATTAATGGCCAACCCCACTGTTGCATTTGTCTGGGTAATTTAACCTCAGGGGATAGGGGAGCGTTGAGGATAGTTAAGCTTGCCACTTTGTCTGGGTGACGAAAAGCGTATTGAATGCCTACGGATCCCAGAAATCCCTGTATAATCAGGTGACAGATTGGTATGGCTAGGGTTTCTAGGAAAGCTGCCAGAGCGTCTCTAAATGCATAGGGGGTGTAAGGAAAGTCTCTTCCATCTGATTTAGCTGAAAAGCCAAAACCGATCCAGTCTGGTGCTATTGCCCTATGTCCCCCCTGAGCTAATTTTGGCATGATTTCGCACCAGCTATAACTGTGGGCAGGGATACCATGGAGGAGGATAATTGGGGGATTGTCACTCTCTTGGGAGGGGGTTGCTTCTTGATAAAACCATTTTAATGCCCCTACTTGGATGGTATTTTCTGCGATCGCCACGATTGTTTATTATTTCCTTTTTATAATATTATTATCCTATCGCTAAGCGCACCCTATCACTAAGTCAGCACCCCGCTCTGAAGAGACGGGGCTTCGAGCCTCCAACTTTAGGTAGCTGACCAGCCTAAGTCTTTACGAGGACTACGTTATTGGCAAGAGTTAAAGTTCCTACCTTGAGGTGCGTGCCAGCTTCAAGCTCTAGAACCGGATGGTTAAACAGTCTTACGAGGGGTAAGACAGTGCTGTCTGGATAGTACCGACCGATAACATTGGCGAGGCAAACTTTACTCCAGAAATGGAGGTTTGGGGGATACAACAATTTCCCCCACCCCCGGCATCGATTGATGGCGGGGGTTTGACGGCGGTTAAAACCGCTCGTGTCGTAGTTCCTCCGCGCTTTAAAAAGACGCGGTTTCCCTACTCCCGTATATTTTTAATGAATGCATTAGAACGAGCCAACAGCTTTAATCTTACCACGAAGATTGCCACGGTAGTCAATTTATTTAAATCGGAGTTTCCCGACGCCAAAGCGGATCTCAAACCTTGGCAAAATGACGCTGACACTAGGAGTTTGGTGGATCCTGATTCTATTGATATCGGTTTTCACTTCCCCGGTTGGAGTAAACGGATCCAAAGTCGCAGTATCTTGGTGCAAATTCGTTTTCACGAAGATTCTTTAGATAAGAAACAGCGTCTTATAGGGGTGGAAACAGCAGGGTTTAACCTGACAGGACAAGTCTGGCGATTTTCTACTGTGGATCGCTGGGAATGTTTGGGAGAATGTAAACCTGCTGCTGAGGTGAGAGAAAAACTCAAATCTTTCTGTCGCCAAGTTTTTGAGTTGTTTAAAGGAACCGCAGATAAACGCAGATTATTATAATGGATATGATAGATTATTCTCGAACATGGAACCAATTATTACAGAAATTGTCGATGAAGTTGAGGAAACGGTTTACCGAAGGAGAAATCGCTCCGTCGATTAACAAGTCCTAACTCCTCTTCAGTTTCTTCCTTCAATTGTTTATTTTTCAGCAACAAATTCCTTTTTCTTGTTTTTCCACTTCTTCGGGCGATCTATCCCCACTACTACACCTCAGAAACCTATGGGTAGGTGGTTGGGTATGCCAAAGGGTACTTCTGTTAGTTGGAAGGAGGCTTGGAGATTTTCTTGGGTGTCTGCGTTTATCTGAGTCGGGAGTATTAAGTCACGATAACTTAGTGATAAATCATGCTGTACATCAGTAACATCGCATTCAGGAAATAGGCATCCAAACTGAGCCAAAGAACTTGTGCTACTGAACAATATATTAGAAGTTGATGCAGTTAGACGGCCATTAACTAATTCAGTATTAACCATTCCACTCCAATTCACTAATAAGGAATCGTCAAACATAATTGTGTCAGTTCCATTTGTGACAGTTATGTTAATGTTAGAAACGTTACTTGTAGTAAAAGATTCCCCTCGCTCCACGTTTATATCTACCGTTCCTGTCGCTGTATGAGTCCCTTCCCCGAAATTAAAAGTCAACCCGGGAGCATCGCTTTCCCAACTGAAGCTGAAAGTAACAGCAGTGGCCGGTTGTGTCAGTAATAATTGACTTGCTGCCACTAGGGCAGTTAGAATAGTTTTGTTTATGAAAACCTCCAACAATGACTGTAACCCTGATATTTAAATATATAAATTCCCTATAGTCAAGAAAAGTAACGGAAACAACAAATCTAGCATGGAAATTAGAAGCTCAGACAGTTTATACTTAGATTGGACGGGAAATGCCCTCGCCCTAGGCTTTTTCCAGGATGAAGTGGCAGTAACAGGAGATTTAGCCCAGTTGGATGAGAAATTAGCTGGCACTCTCCAGGAGTTAATCTCAGAAGAAGAATTTACGGGCAAAGCTAATACTAGTGTAGTAAGTCGCGTCGGGGGTAATAAGCAGATCCGCAAATTAATCTTGGTGGGTTTGGGTAAAATAGAGGAGTTTACAGAGAATAGCTTACGTCTTGCCGCAGCAACCATCGCCCCCATAGCTGGCTCATCCACTTCTTTAGCTATCAATTTCCCCTTATTCCAGGATAACCCCACTGCCACTGCTGGGGCAATAACGGAAGGTATTTTTTTAGCTCTCCACGAGGATAACCGTTTCAAGTCGGAGGCGCCAGAAAATGGGACTAAGTTAGCAATTGTGGAGCTACTGGGTTTGGGAGGCACTGAAGCAGCCATTGCCCGGGCCGAAAAAATCTGCTCAGGAGTGATTCTCGCACGGGAATTAGTGGCAGCTCCCGCCAATATCCTCACCCCCATTACCATGGCCCAAACAGCCCAAGAAATTGCTAACCTGCACAACTTAGATGTGGAGGTATTAGGGCAAGAAGAGTGCGAAAAGCTAGGTATGGGAGCATTTCTCGGGGTAGCCAAAGCCTCAGAATTCCCCCCCCAATTCATTCATCTGATCTACAAACCACCAGGTAAACCCCGACGAAAATTAGCTATTGTGGGGAAAGGCTTAACCTTTGATTCCGGGGGATTGAATCTTAAAGTGGGCTCTGGGAGCGGTATTGAGAAGATGAAAATGGACATGGGAGGGGGAGCTGCCACCTTAGGAGCTGCTAAAGCTATTGCTCAACTGCAACCTGATGTAGAAGTTCATTTTATCAGCGCCGTGACGGAGAATATGATTAGCGGTGGGGCTATGCACCCGGGAGACATTCTCACCGCTTCCAACGGCAAAACCATTGAAGTGAATAATACGGATGCGGAAGGAAGGTTAACCCTGGCAGACGCCTTAGTATTTGCAGAGAAATTGGGAGTAGAAGCTATCGTGGATTTAGCTACCCTCACAGGAGCTTGCGTTATCGCTTTAGGAGATGATATTGCTGGCATGTGGAGTACCCAGGAGAGTTTAGCTAAGGAATTGAAAGCAGCAGCAGAATTAGCAGGGGAAAAATTGTGGCAAATGCCTTTAGAAGAGAAATATTGGGAAAAAATGAAATCGAAAATAGCTGATATGAAGAATACTGGTTCTCGTGCTGGTGGTTCCATTACCGCAGCACTCTTTTTAAAACAGTTTATCACTGATACTCCCTGGGTTCATTTAGATATTGCCGGGCCCGTTTGGGCGGATAAAAAAAGTGGAGTAAATAATGCTGGAGCCACTGGTTTTCCCGTCAGAACTCTCGTTAATTGGGTTCTCAGTTAGAGTAGGTTTGGTTAAGAACCCCAATATTTATTATTCTTTACTTCTTCAGCCGATCCATCCCCACTACAACAATATTAAGGATTTAGGCTGGTATAAATTAGTTCAGGAAGGCGCTATGGTTTGAACCCTCTCTCTGGGCCTCTGCGGTTAATTTGGGTGGGCAATACCCACCCAACTAAATGTAAATTACAAGGATAAAAATCCTGACTCATCTTCCAAGACTAGGAAAGAGATAGATTCCGTGGTGTGCCAGATTTCACTATCCAGGGACTGCTCCTCCTGAACCGACACTCCAAACTCAGTGCTGGTGATACTGTCCAGACGGATATTGGCGGTATTTGGTCCGTAGTAGGAGCCTAGCTTGGCAATCACGGAAGGAGTAGAGTCGAACTCCTCAGAGAAGCTAACGGTGGAGCGAGAATGATTGTGTGCACGGCCAGTGGTACCCCCTTGTAGGAGGATGTCCCCATTTTCTGCCGCCCCCTGGTCAATGGCAAGCCAGCCGATAGTTTCCGTGGCATGACCACCATTATTACGGGCTTCTTCCTCCTGCATAGCTACCTGGAAGCTGTTAGAGGACTGCCCTTGAGTGCGAGTAGTCACCCAGTCACTTTCGTTAAAGGTTTGCACTTGGGTGAGGACAGTGGGGGTGCCGTCAAAGCCCGTCAGGTTAATAGTTTCAAAGCCTGCGGGGGTAAGGCGATTTGAGCTGTGTGTGCCTGCTGATATGCGGGTGCCATCGGAAAGAGTCCAGTCTCCCGCTTCCATGACTAGGTAGGAGACGGATTCGTTCTTGTGCCAGCCGTCTTTGTAGTTGGGTTCCTGAAGTCGGAGTTGGAAACTGTTGGAGCCAACGTTCTGAAGGCGGATAACAGCAGGATGCCGGCCTTCAAAGGTGGGATCGCTAACGATTACTACAGGGTTGATGTAGGATTCATTAAGGTTAATGGTTTGCCACTCATGATTCAGGTTGTTGAGGGTTCCATATTCGCCGATGATATTTTTGAGGTTTACTGTAATCGTAGCATCATCGGTTTCTGAACCGTCACTTGCCTGGACTGTTATAGAGAGAGTGGGGTTGTTTTCGTAATCTAAGTCATTACTGTCATTCACCATTAGCTGGTTGCCTTGGAGCCCGAAGGCAGGAATGCCGTTGTTATTAGAGTCGAAGTTGTTGGTCATGGTGTAGGTGAGGTTATTTCCCTCAGCATCTGTGGCTTTTAGTCGGCTAATTACAGTATTGTTGGGGCTGTTTTCCGCAAGGGTGAAGGTTTGGTTATTGAAGATGGGAGCTTCATTTGCGGGCGGGATGCCGATTTCTTCATTGTGGGGGCTGTTTTCCGTGGAAGCATTATTGAAAAAATCATTTGTAAAGGGAGTGGCGAAACCTACTACACCAGAAGAGAGGCGGTCAGCCACTGCGCTGCTGTTACCACCGTTAGCCCCCGTCACCCCAAGTAACCACAGAGCCATTCTCTTTCAGGGCTGCAAAAGCATTATCTGTAGAGAATATTTGGGTAACCCCCTCTGTGAGGCTCTCAGACACGGCGCTGCTGTTACCACCGAAGTAGCCTACCCCAAGTAACAACAGAGCCATCGTCTTTCAGGGCTGCAAAGGCACTCTCTGTGGAGAATATTTGAGTAACCCCTTCTGTGAGGCTCTCAGACACGGAGCTGACTGTTACCACCCTGCTGCTGCTACCCCAAGTAACCACAGAGCCATCTGTCTTTCAGGGCTGCAAAGGCACTCTCTGTAGAGAATATTTGGGTAACCCCTTCTGTGAGGCTCTCAGCCACGGCGCTGCTGTTACCACCGTTTGCAGGCCAACCCCAAGTAACCACAGAGCCATCGTCTTTCAGGGCTGCAAAGGCAGTCGCTGTGGAGAATATTTGAGTAACCCCTTCTGTGAGGCTCTCAGACACGGAGCTGCTGTTACCACCGTAGCGGCTGTGACCCCAAGTAACCACAGAGCCATCCTCTTTCAGAGCTGCAAAGGCAGTCGCTGTGGAGAATACTTTCGTTAACCCCTCTGAGAGATGGCTGGTCAGCCAGGCTGCTGTTACCACCGTAAATGCTGCTAACCCCAAGTAACCACGGAGCCATCCTCTTTCAGGGCTGCAAAGGCACTCACTGTAGAGAATATTTGGGTAACCCCTCCTGTGAGCTGGTTGGCCACCCGGCTGCTGTTACCACCCCGCCCCCGTGACCCCAAGTAACCACAGAGCCATCCTCCTTCGGAGGGCAGCAAAGGCATACCTTGTAGAGAATATTTGGGTAACCCCCCTGAGAGCTGGTTGGCCACCCGGCTGCTGTTACCACCGTTAACGACATGACCCCAAGTAACTACGGAGCCATCCTCTTTCAGGGCTGCAAAGGCATTCCTCTGTAGAGAATATTTGAGTAACTCCTCCTCTCGAGCTGGCTGGCCACCCGAGCTGCTGTCACCACCCACCAGACTGGTCACCCCAAGTAACCACAGAGCCATCGGCTTTCAGAGCTGCAAAGTCACCCCATTCGTTGGAGAATATTTGGGTAACCCCTCCCTTCGAGCTGGCTGGCCACGGAGCGGCTGTCACCACCACCAGCCGCTGTCACCCCAAGTAACCACAGAGCCATCCTCTTTCAGGGCTGCAAAGGCCCAATGCTATTTTTATACTCACCACCACTTCTGCCAAAATAAGAACGACGGTTAGGAACAGCTGTCACTCCCTCAGCGGAGATAATCACCTCAGCCCTATCTTCCCCTGGAGTAAGACGGTAACTGCTTCTCGATTGGAGGATAGCCAAAATGTTGTCATAGGAATCTACCACCTCGTCAGCTAGAGTGGGGAGATTGAGAGTAGCTGTGGCGCTGCCAGCAGCAAAGGTGACAGTGAGGGTATTATTCTCTCCCAGGGATGCTGTGTAGTCGGCTCCGGCTTTAGCTGTGCCCTGGAGCAATAAGTTTACTGTCAACTCAGAATCCAGATTCCCTGTGCGGGTTAGGGTAAAAATACTAGGGGATAAGTTATTTTCGCTGCCTGCTTGGGTTGCGCTGATAGATATAGAAGGAATTCCATTGAAAGAATCATCTGTAAAGGGGGTGGCGAAACCTACTACACCAGAAGAGAGGCTCTTAGCCACGGAGCTGCTGTTACCACCATTGGTGCTGTCAACCCCAAGTAACCACAGAGCCATCCGTCTTTCAGAACTGCAAAGGCACTCCCTGTAGAGAATATTTGGCTAACCCCTTCTGTGAGGCGGTCAGCCACTGCGCTGCTGTCACCACCTTCGGTGTTGTTACCCCAAGTAACCACAGAGCCATCCTCTTTCAAGGCTGCAAAGGCAGCCCTTGTAGAGAATATTTGGGTAACCCCTTCTGTGAGGCGGTCAGCCACTGCGCTGCTGTTACCACCGTTGGTGTTGTCACCCCAAGTAACTACAGAGCCATCCTCTTTCAGAACTGCAAAGGCACTCCTTGTAGAGAATATTTGGGTAACCCCTTCTGTGAGGCGGTCAGCCACTGCGCTGCTGTTACCACCGTTGGTGTTGCTACCCCAAGTAACCACAGAGCCATCCTCTTTCAGGGCTGCAAAGGCAAACCCTGTAGAGAATATTTGGGTAACCCCCCTGAAAGTTGGTTGGCCACGGAGCTGCTGTTACCACCCCAGCTACCCCAAGTAACCACAGAGCCATCTTCTTTCAGAGCTGCAAAGGCACACCCTGTAGAGAATATTTGGGTAACCCCTTCTGTGAGGCTCTCAGACACGGAGCTACTGTTACCACCGTAGTGGCTTAAACCCCAAGTAACCACAGAGCCATCATCTTTCAGAACTGCAAAGGCAAACTCCTTGTAGAGAATATTTGGGTAACCCCTTCTGTGAGGCTCTCAGACACGGAGCTACTGTTACCACCGTTGGTGTTGTCACCCCAAGTAACCACGGAGCCATCATCTTTCAGAGCTGCAAAGGCAAACCCTGTAGAGAATATTTGGGTAACCCCTTCTGAGAGGCGGTCAGCCACTGCGCTGCTGTTACCACCGTTGGTACTGCTACCCCAAGTAACCACAGAGCCATCATCTTTCAGAGCTGCAAAGGCATCCCTGTGTAGAGAATATTTGGGTAACCCTTCCTGTGAGGCGGTCGGCCACGGAGCTGCTGTTACCACCTGCGCGTGCTGCTACCCCAAGTAACCACAGAGCCATCATCTTTCAGAGCTGCAAAGGCACTCCCTGTAGAGAATATTTGGGTAACCCCTTCTGTGAGGCAGCTCGGCCACGGAGCTGCTGTTACCACCTTCGGAGCTGTCACCCCAAGTAACCACAGAGCCATCCTCTTTCAGAACTGCAAAGGCACTCGTATTTTTATACTCACCACCACTTTTGCCCCAATAAGAACGACGGTTAGGAACAGCTGTCACTCCCTCAGCGGAGATAATCACCTTAGCCCGCCCCTTTCCTGGAGTAAGACTGTAACCTTCGCCCGATTGAAGGATAGCCAGAATGTTATCATAGGAATCTATCACGTTGTCTGATAGAGTGGGGAGATTGAGGGTAGCTGTGGCGCTGTCAGCAGCAAAGGTGACAGCGAGGGTATTATTCTCTCCTAGGGCTGCTGTGTAGTCGGCTCCGGCTTTAGCTGTGCCCTGGAGCAATAAGTTTACTGTCAACTCAGAATCCAGATTCCCTGTGCGGGTTAGGGTAAAAATACTAGGGGATAAGTCAGTTTCGCTGCCTGTTTGGGTTGCGCTGATAGATATAGAAGGAGTTGTCATATTTTCAAACCTCATAGATTATTTTCCACAAGTTTTATCTACCACCTATGTCGGTGTTTTGTCCAAGATATGACACGAAATCATGGAAATAGTTGTCATTTAACATTCCTCTCGGCGCCTCGGCGTCTCTATATAAACCGCAGAGGCCCAGAGGGCCCAGAGAAAGGAAGGAGAGAGTGACGGGCTGTTTTAAAAGCGTTTGCGCTGCCAATAATATCCCACCGTAGCTATAACCATAAAGTATTTAGGTCTATGTCAAGCAATGGAGGTAAAACATAGACATTCCTTAGTTTAGGGCAACAGCAGCGGCTACAGCAGGGGCAACCCGTGAGTCGAACACAGAGGGGATAATGTGTTCAGAATCTAAATCCGTAACCAAAGAGGCGATCGCCTTTGCTGCTTGCAGATACATATTAGTAGTAAAAGCAGCAGCCCGACAATCCAATGCTCCCCGCAATACTCCCGGAAAAGCCAGCACATTGTTAATTTGGTTAGGATAGTCACTGCGTCCCGTTGCTATGACTCTTACTTTATCCCGTACCAATTCTGGTTGTATTTCTGGGATGGGGTTAGCCATAGCCAAAATAATGGGCTCTTTAGCCATAGTTTCTACCATTTCCGGAGTGAGAACTCCAGGAACACTGACGCCAATGAAAATATCTGCGTCTATAATAGCATCAACCAGAGAACCACTAAACTCAGCGGCAAACTCTTCCTTTTCCGGTGTTAAATCCTTCCGACTAGTAGAAATAATCCCTTTGGAGTCACAAATACAAATCTGAGTAGCCCCTGCTTCCCGCAAGAGACGGGCCACAGCTATGCCAGCCGCCCCCGCCCCATTGAGCACAATTCGCACCCCTTCTAGGCTTTTTTGCACCAGTTTCAGGGCATTATAGAGGGCTGCCAGGGTGACAATAGCGGTACCGTGCTGGTCGTCGTGAAAGATAGGAATATCCAACTCTTCCCGGAGTCTTTTTTCAATCTCAAAACAACGAGGTGCGCTAATGTCTTCTAAATTCACCCCCCCAAACACAGGAGCAATATTCTTCACTGTAGCCACAATTTCATCAGTGTTTTGAGTAGCAAGACAAAGAGGAAAAGCGTCGATATTAGCAAACTCCTTGAACAACATAGCCTTCCCTTCCATAACAGGTAAAGCAGCTTCTGGACCTAAGTTTCCCAAACCTAACACAGCACTGCCGTCGGTGACAATAGCTATGGTATTGCTTTTCATAGTGAGGGAAAAGACCTTTTCTGGTTGGGAGGCGATCGCCTGACAAACTCTCCCTACCCCTGGAGTATAAACCATAGCCAAGTCTGACTGACTCTTCAGTTTCCGCCGACTCTGGATCTCTATTTTGCCCCCCTTATGAAGGTCAAAAGTATTATCCAATACCTCCAGAATCTTTACTTCCGGTAGAGCTGCCACAGCTTTGACAATACTTTGTCCATGTTCACAACTATAAGTATCTACCGTCAATTTACGCACAGAAACCTGCAAATTTCTTGCAACCAGGGATATCTCCTCTAAATTACCCCCTACCATGGCGATGGCCTGAGTTACGCCAGCCAAAGTTCCCGGACGATTTGGCAATTCAATGGAAATAGTTAAACTCAAACTAGAATTAGGAGTGAGATTTGTCATTATTGCACCAAATTATCCTCAAACACATTACCATAGTAGGAAAACCCTCTCTTGTATTTCTTTCTCTGCGCCCTCTGGGCCTCTGTGGTTCAAAATAACCTAAAATGACTACTTTAAGAACAGAAACTGAAATTAATGCCCCTGCCAGGTTAGTTTGGCAAGCTCTTACAGTCAAACAAAAGTGGCACCATTGGAATACATTTCTCTTTGACTGTGACGCTCAAAAGCCTTTTCAGGGGGAAGAAGAAATCTTTTTAGCCCTCCGTCGTCTCCCGAGAGAGCGAAAGACTGAGTTTCAGGCTAGAGTTACCCTGCTGCAACCAGAAATTTGTCTCCGGTGGGTTTCTTCTATTCCTGGTTTCCGGAACCAGTACCTCTTTGAACTGCAAGAAATTGACTTTCGGCGAACTAAGTACATTCACCGAAGTCGTTTTGACGGGTGGCTTAAGCCCATATTCTTGCCTTTCATTCTGGAAGATGAAATAACGGGAATGAGACGTATGGCAAGAGAATTAAAGCACTATACTGAATCATTATAACTCTTCCGTTGCCTCCTCCTGTGACTCTTGTAGAATCTTTTCATACCTCTCTAATTCTTCCTGACGAATAATTAAGCCACTAAAACCAAAAGAATTCAGATTTTGCAAGACCCGAGAAGCACTTTCCAAGTTAGAAAAAACCCCTACTTGCCACATGGATTGGCCATTGAACATTTTCGGCATTACATGAGGGTAAATTGCCACCAATTCGTGCTCGGTATTAAAAGTGTCCACCATGACAAGATAATCCTGGGGATTAATATTCCCATATCCTACATTGTCAATGGGAATGGGTTCCGAGTCAAATAATAAAGGAGGAAAATCCCGAATATCTGGTATTGACCTAGGAGTCAACACCAATAACTCTGCCAGGGTTTTACGACCTGGACTTACTGTTGAAGGAGTGGGAGGTGGTTTTGGGGGAGAAGTCTCTGGAGGAGGAACAGGAATGTCAATTGCCAACCCATTACCAGGTTCACCACTTGCTGCTAAATCTACTGCACCGGAAAAGCCTTTTTCTAACTGGTTACCAAAAGCGACAATAGAATGATGAGGAACAAGATTACTAATATCCATGGTACCATTACCATAGAAAATATTGCCTCCCGGGTCATTACGGCTTCCCAGATCCACCACAGCGTTGTCTTGAGCAACTATTCCGGAAGTCAAAGAAGTATCGATGATATTCTGGCGTAAAATTGCCTGAGCACTATCTTCTAAAAAGACCCCAATTTTATTGCCCGTTATACGGTTACTGGTCAAAATCGGCGCCCCATTTTCCAAGACTCTCACCCCATAGTTAGTGTTGTTGAAGGTATTTTGCCGTACCTGGGGAGTTGAGGTTCCCGCCACAACCAAGCCATTGCCCATATTATTAAAATAGTTATGAGTAATAATTGGCTCACTATGGCCACTGACAAATATTCCTCCCTTACCACCACCGTTAAAAATATTATTAGTCACTTGAGGACTAGCAGATTCTATCCACAATCCGTAACTTAGGTCATCCTCGTTTATGATGGTAACTCCCCTCAATTTTCCAGCTCCTTCTGTTACCACCACCACTGCTTGTATTTCTTCACCAGCGGTATAACTCAAAAAATTACCCCTACCTGTTATTATAATATTATTATCATTAACTTGACCAATAATACTAATGTTATTACCAAGGATAAGGGGAAATTGTTCTCCTGTCTGGGGGCTATAAAGTCCAGGAGCGAGGATAATTCTTGTCCCCGGTTGCGCTACCCTCAAAGCATGAGTGATAGTATGATAAGGAAAATCCAAACTTCCTTCTCCCATGGCGCTCCCTGTGGTAGGGTTAACATAGATGGCATTCCTGGTTAAACTTTGACTTTGACCCCCTACCTGGGGTTGGATAGTTTGAGCGTAAGTTATGGAATTGAAGGAAACAGGTAAAATACCTACCAAAATGTAGCCTAGTAGCTTGAGCATGGGATTACATTATAAAACCGATAGAAACTATAACCCTTAAATCAATCTTTCTAATTGCCAAAGAATTTGATTGCCTTCCCGTCTAACGCGGGAAACAACCCAGTTACGCCAGGACCACTCCTTCCCGCGACTGGTGACAGCACTGGCTTTGATATCCATCAAATCGGCCAGTTCTGAACTGCTAATTAAGTAGCCCTTGGCGGCTATCTCATCAGCAACCCGCAAGGACTCGATTAGTTGTTGTAATTTGGTCACTCTCTCCTGAGGGAGCAGTTGTATGTCTTCCATGGAATTGGCAGATAATTCATTCATCATCTTCGTTGTTAGTCCTTTGTGGTTTGTTGATGGGAATTTTCTGGGTTTATTTATATTGTGAGTCATAGGTGTTCGCCCCGAACTAACTAGCAATTTGGGTTGACTACTGAAATTGATTTATTTTAGCTCTCATTTCTTCGCTTTTATCCTTTAGCAGGTGCAAAATCTGGTTTAATTTCTAAGGCTTTATCATAGCTTGCCAGAGCGTCTTCCCACTTTTGAATGCTGTAAAAAGCATTGCCCAGGTCATACCAAGCTTGATAGTCCTCTGGATCCAGTTGGATAGCCTTGGAAAAAGAAGCGATGGCTTCTTCGTACTGCCCCAGGTATGCCAAAGCACAGCCCCTATTGTGCCACACTTTGGGCAGATTAGGATTTAATGCCAAAGCTTGTTTCCAACTGGCCACGGCAGAAGTATAATCTTTATTATCTGCTTGCTGTAGACCCAGATCGAACCAATCTTCCTAGGTTTTGGGAGTTATATTGGTAGCAGCGATTAATGCCTGCACCATAGCTTGAGGATCTGCGGTTGTTTCTATTCCCAGTTGCCGAGCCATTGCCTCCCGGAATTGACTATCTTGCCCGAGCCTGCCAATTAACTCTTCCACAGTCATCGTTTCTTGGGGCAATGATGAGCTATCGGATCCATCGTACTCCCAAATATCTCTCTTTGGTTGCCGAGTGAGCAACTCCCTGCCGATACTATAGGCTGTCTCGCCGATTTGGTCAATATCTGGCACGGAACGGCATTTTTCCCCCAACTGCACCATGCGCATTCCTAACTGGTGGTTTAGGGCTCCAGAAGCTAGGACTTTGTTGCCAAACCGTTGTAACCAGGCAACCCATGGTCCTTGTTTGCCCCGCTCCTCCAAACCAGCGAAAAATTTGACGATTCGTCCCTCGTGCCAGCCATGGACAACCCCTTCTAGAAGCTGGCTAAACAAAAATTCGTAATCTGTATCGTTTAGCTGAGGCAGGTCTTTTTGGGACTCTTGTTGCCGTTTTAAGCTTTTGCCCAACAACTTTTGCCATAACCCCTTCAACCATTGCCAGATTTGCCCGAACATCCCCTCTCCTCTTTGAGACTTTCTACTCTAATATACTATTATCTGTGAATAAACCGCAGAGACGCAGAGGACGCAGAGGAAAGAGAAGAGAGGAAAAGATGAGGGAGGAGGGGCGAGATTTAACGAGAGAGGTAATCGGGGTGGCTATAGAAGTACATCGAATTTTAGGTCCAGGTTTTTTAGAGTCTGTCTATGAGGGAGCCATGGCTCACGAGTTCAAATTGAGAGGAATCTCCTTTGAGCGGCAAAAAGAGATAGCTGTTACCTATAAAGGACATCCTGTAGGAGAAAGTCGATTGGACTTTTTGGGGGAAAAAACTCTGGTGGTGGAACTAAAAGCAGTAGCTAGTCTAACCCCGCTACATGAAGCGCAAGTCCTCTCTTATCTCAAAGCGACTAATTGCTCTCTCGCCCTCTTAATCAACTTCAACGTACCCCTCCTCAAAAATGGTGTCCGACGCATCATCCGCACTTAAACCCACCTCCCCCCCCTCTCCCTCTCTTCTCTTCCCTCCTCCCTCTGCGTCCTCTGCGCCTCTGCGGTTTATTATTTCAATGAATTTAAAGCACAGCATGAATACTTTCAACCACCTGTTCAAGAAAATCAACAGCATCATTAACCAGTACCTCATCAATCCTCCATCTATTGCCCAAACCTAGTGTTGGATCTATGTCAGCTTCATGGGCAATTTTATGGCGACGCTCCACGATAATGCTCAACTGTTGTTTAATATCTTTTGCTGGTTGCCTCATCAAGTTTCCCACTTCTCGCCATAATTTTTGCTCCGAAATTAATCTAATGGCATCTGCTATACTATCTGGGTGTTGAAAGCTTTTATAGCTGTGTCGCTGTCGAATTTCATATTCTAACAAAGAATCAAAATTTGAGGACATATTTAAAGCTTGACGCGCACTTCCCAAGGAAATTTGAAAGCGAGAAAATGCAGGAGGTTCAGAGCGAGTCCCCCGGTGAATTTCTAGCATTCCTAATCTCACTACTTCATGAACGTAATAATCCAATGCACTCACACATAACACTAATGCTGCTCTCAACATGTCTGAAATATCCAGAGCGGGTGTAGATTGTGCTTTGATAGAATTATGAATAGCTATCAAATCTCGAACCCGTCTGATGCTGATCTGGAATTGATTAAGGGCAGACTGCATTAGAAGTTAGATTGATTACTTTATCGGCTAATTGTGAAAAAGATTCTTTAAAATCATTTTGAGGCTTGAGAGTGTTTTCTAAAACCGCGCCACTTTGCCCAATTTCTTCGGGTGTTAAAGCAAATACAGGTGTTTGATATTCTTGAGAACGAGCAATGAGACTATTAAAATCAGACATTCGTATGAGACAGAAATCATCCTCAATTCCTTGAGCAGAATATACTTCCAGCGGAAAAACCATTTTTTCACGACTTAATTCTGGAAACAGTCTATCCTGGATAGCGCCTTTAATATCATCCATCCATTTTTTTAAAGCAACAGATGGTTTTTGATTTCTAACTCGATAATTTTGAATAATGGTTCCTAGAAAGAGAGGTGTAACTTTGGGAAATGGGTAAACAGCTTCTTTGAGAACTGGCAATTCACTGGCTTTCTTTGCCCACTGATACCATTTAGGTAGAATGGTTGCCAAGGAATCAATTGCCATAATTGAGAAAAAGTCAGGGATTGTGGGAATTATAAAGTAGTTGCTTGTCATCAGTAGATTTTGATTGATTGAGCTTAAACTTGGACTCATATCAATTAGAATATAGTCCGCAGCAAATTTCTGAGCTGTTTTCTCAAGAAGATAGGAAATTGAACCCGGAATATTCTTCAGAGTTTGAATAGAACCACTTAATTCTTGGGCAATACCCAAGGTTACTTCATACTCAGCAAATCCAACATGTCCCGGCAATAAAAACAAACCCTCCTGTCTTTCTATGGGTATACATTCAACTGCATCTATTAATTTAGGTTGAGATTCAAAAGCAGGTGCTAAACCAGCTTTTATGTGTTGATTTTTGCTGTACACTTCTTCGAGCTGCTTCTTGGTGGAAAATCCCAGTACCATTCCCGTCAGGTTACATTGGGGATCCGTATCCACCAGAATGACTCGTTTACCTTTAGAAGCTAACATCCAACCTAAGTTAAAGGTTGTTGTGGTTTTACTAACGCCACCTTTGTGATTGAAAAGAGCAATTTTTTTAACCATTTTATAATTTACATGAGCCGGATCGGTACAAATTGCCTTGTACTTGGAAAAAATCTCATTAATTCCTATTATAGTGGGTAATGTGTGAAAATATCAATAGGTAAATACTCCTAAATTATATGGTGGGCAATGCCCACCGGATTTAGAGCTAGCTAGAGAGGGTCTTTAATTGCTCAACTCTCTGCTGAATTAATTTTTTAACTTCCTTGACTTCAGCCAGAGACTGGGGTGGAGCAAAAGTTTCCTCCTTCGCCGAAGCAGTAAGGCGATCCACAAATGTACTAAATGCTACTTTGTCATTGGGATGAGCTATAACGTAAGCTCGTAGATCCTTTTTAGTCAGTCATGGTGTTAAAATTAGGCTTAATCACAAAAACCTCCAAAAACCATTGGGATAGATTTGAATCTCTATGCTGTCGCCAGCCACTATAAATACGTTAGCTGTTCCCTCATCAAAACAAACAACAAAAATAGGGGTAAAGGTATTGGTTAGGGATTGGCACAATATGATACATATTATCCCCTGAGCAGCGGTTAGCAAAATCGACACACCTACAACCGCACTATATTATATTAGTAGGGATAGCGATCGCCTGTACCAAAAATTTTGGTAAAATGGACCAGGGTAAGATGAATACAGATCCGCCACCGCCCTTGGGCGCTATCCTCTCCCCTCTGTGTCCTCTGCGTCTCTGTGGTTAATCAAAAAAAGTCTATCACAAATACCAATGTCCTATGAACCCTTTCACCACAAATATCGCCCTCAAACCTTTGCCCAGCTAGTGGGACAGGAGGCCATCGCCACCACCCTAACCAATGCTATAACCAGCCAGAGAATTGCCCCAGCCTATCTATTTACCGGTCCCAGAGGTACAGGTAAGACTTCCTCAGCGCGGATTTTAGCCAAGTCCCTCAATTGTCTCAAAGAGCAACAACCCACAGCTTCTCCTTGTGGAGAGTGCGAAGTTTGCCGGGCGATCGCTCGCAGCTCTGCTTTGGATGTGATTGAAATAGACGCTGCGAGCAATACGGGGGTAGATAATATCCGGGAGATGATAGAAAGAAGCTCCTTTGCTCCGGTTCAATGTCGTTATAAGGTTTATGTCATCGACGAATGCTTGACTGCCGATAGCCTCATTTTAACCCGTGAAGAGGAAATACCTATCAAAGATAGCAGTCTCAAAGGGAAAGAGGTTCTCACCTATAATGAACATAGAGCAACATGGGAATATAAAAGGGTAGTGAGATGGTTAGAACGAGGTAGGAAACCCACCCTCACTATTACCACCACAAATAGTTCTCTTCACTGTACTGGGAATCATTTAATAAGAACAGAAACGGGTTGGACTGTTGCGGAAAACCTGAAACCGGGGACGAAAATCATCTCTTATCCCCATAGAGAAGTGATCCAATCTGTAGAAGAGGGGATAGTAGAGCAGGTTTACGATTTAGAAGTGGAGGAGAATCACAATTTTATCGCCAATGGGTTATTGGTGCATAACTGCCACATGCTCAGTAATGCAGCTTTTAATGGACTGTTAAAAACCTTAGAAGAACCTCCTGCTAGGGTAGTATTTGTCTTAGCAACCACGGATCCCCAACGAGTGCTACCCACTATTATATCTCGCTGTCAGCGATTTGATTATCGTCGTATTCCTCTAGAGGCTATGGTTGCTCACCTACAGTACATTGCTGAAAAGGAAAAGATAGATATAACAGAGGAAGCTATCTCTATAGTAGCCCAAATTGCCAACGGTGGTTTACGGGATGCAGAAAGTCTTTTAGATCAGTTGAGTCTCTTATCCGGTAAGATAACTGTAGAGGAAGTTTGGGACTTAGTGGGAGCAGTCCCAGAAAGGGATATGTTAGCATTATTGAGGGCGATAGCCGCTAAAAATCCTGAAGCTATTATCCCTCAATGTCGTCAGATAATGGATCGGGGGAGAGAACCTTTAGCCGTACTGCAAAATCTAGCTAATTTCTACCTCCATTTAGCTATAGCAAAGTCTGCACCCTCCCGAGGTGATTTAGTTCCCGTCACAGCACCAACTTGGGAGCAGTTAATTACAGAAGCAGCAAATTGGGAATTAGGGGATATTCTCCGAGGACAGCAACACTTAAAAGAGAGTGAAGTCCAAATTAAAAATACCACTCAACCCCGTCTTTGGCTAGAAGTAACCCTCTTAGGATTATTATCTGTTGTGGAACCAAAAGTTGTACCCCAGCAGCAACAATCCAACAATACTGAGATAAGAAGAGAGAAAGAGGTTAAACAGAAGGTTACCACTGAAAGTGTCCCTGTTAAAACGGCACCTTCCCAATCCATTTCTACCCCCCCACGTTTTGTTGCTCCCGGAGAAATTTGGTCTCAAGTACTCCAGCACCTCCAACCCCCTACAGCAGAAGCATTGGTACGTCAGTACTGTCATTTAATTACTAAGACAGAGACCTCGGCGAGGGTTGGGGTGGGCAATAAAAGATTTTTGAGCATGGTACAACAGAAATTGCCTAATCTTGAAGCTGCTTTTGTCGCAGTCTGCCAACAAAAGATAAAGGTACAGTTGGAAGTGGATTCCACTACGAAAACTACTCCTGCACCACCACCAATAACAACTTCACCTCAAAATCAGGTAGATAGTGTCAAGAAGGTAGATAGTGTCAAGAAGGTAGAAAAAGCTACTGCTTCAACTAATAATGGTAAAGATAGCAGTCCCGAACCAAATAATTATTCGGAGTCGGAGGTAAAGAAAGCTGTTCAAGCTCTTGCTAATTTTTTTAAAGGTCGGATTTATGAAGATAAAGAAGTTAAAACTCCTCCACCTCCTACCCTCCAAAAACCTCAATATAAAATTGCTAATAGACCTTATCGTAGTATAGAGGATATCGAAGATAAAGAGGATTTGGAATTTTGAACCGCCCCTTAACGCCGATGAACGCCGATGAAGAGGGATATTCCTTTGCGCCTTTGCGCCTTTGCGCGATATAATATAATATGATAAAGCAAAATCACCATAGACTCATGGAACCTATAACAATCGCGAACAACATCATCTTTCTCATCAAATTTGTCTGTGAAATGAAAAAAAATCCAGAGACAATCCCAACATGGGGTAATTTAATGAATTTGCTCAGACGGAAGTCTCCTGAGACAGCTTCCGCCCTTGAGTTAGCTGCACAAAACCCAGATAATGACAATATTGCCCAAAGTTGTGGTATGCTAGAGGAAGCTGCCAAATCGGACGCAGAAATTGCCGCAGCAGTTCAAAAAGTTGTTCAGTCTGAAGAATTTATCAATATTTCTAAGAAAATGTTTGTTGGTGCGCAGTTACATGGAAATGCTAAAGTCGAGAACTTGACTCAGAATAATACATTTGAAAGTCCATATCATTGTCTTGATGGCTTTCTCGTCATTAAAAGCCAAGATTCATTGCCTGAAATTGATTGGGTATCTTTGATTCGAGAAGAAAGAACGAATGATTTAATGAACTATGAAAGTATTATTTGATACTAATATTATTGTAGCGGCAATGATTGAAACACATCCTAAATATGCTCTTAGTTTTTCTTGGGTGCAAAAAGTCAGATAATGAAGCCATATCTGGTTATATTTCAACTCATTCTCTAGCAGAATTATATTCAGTATTGACACGATTGCCTTTGCAAAAACCTATTAGCCCTCAGCAGGCTTATAATGGTATTATGAATAACTTAAAAGGTTTTCAAACTATTGATCTAGATAGCGATGATTACCTAAACGTAATAGAAAATATTAGTCAATTGCAAATTACCGGAGGAGTAATTTTCGACGCAATTATTGCCCAAGCAGCTCTTAAAGCTAACGTAGATATTCTGTTAACTCTCAATCCAAAACATTTTAGACGATTAGGAGAATCCATCGCTAGTTTAGTGCAAGATCCTTGAAGCTATAAATAGTTTGAGTTTGTAACTTATCACAGAGTTGGGAAGGTTTATCACTCAAAGAGAAAGTTTGTCGTTCCAACTTTACTTGTAAACCCAACATGGGATCCTCCCCAGGAGAAACCAGAAACTCCAACCGTTTAATGTGCTCCCAACTGATAAGATTATCTAATATCTGCCCGAACGCCTCCACATAAGGATGATGAGTATCTTCATACCAATTCCGTGTAGCTATATGAGGTTGGTCAAACCCCAGGTGAACGATGAGAGAAGGTTTCCCAAAAAGAGCGATCGCCACTGGTCTATTTTCTTCCTGCAATAATAAATCATGAGAATTAACTAGATAGCGCAATTTCTCCAACTTCTCGTACCTTTCCCTCACCTCCAATAGTTCTACCCACTCTATTCCCAGGGTAACGAGATAGGTTTGTAACAGAAAATGTCCTAATTTGTGGGCTTTAGTAGCTAAATAACCAGAGTTATAGTCATTTGACTCAATTAATAAAGGTACTCGTTCTACTACCTCCAACCCATAACCCTTCAAGCCGGCAATTTTCCGGGGATTATTGGTAATCAAGCGAATTTGCTGCACTCCTAAATCGTTGAGTATTTGGGCACCCATGCCATAATCCCGCAAATCGGCGGGAAAACCCAAACGTTCGTTGGCTTCCACCGTATCCAAACCCAAATCTTGTAAAGAATAAGCCTTCAACTTATTCACTAAACCAATGCCTCTTCCCTCCTGACGGAGATAAACCACCACACCGCAACCAGCACTTTCAATCATTTTTAATGCTGCTTGCAACTGCATACGACAGTCACAGCGCAGGGAACCTAATGCGTCCCCAGTTAAGCATTCTGAGTGCATCCGCACCATGACAGTTTTTGCTGCAAACCCCTTTGGGTTACCCTTAACAATAGCTATATGCTCTGTATTATCCAGGGTATTCCGGTAACCGTAAATCTGGAATTTCCCAAACTGACTTGGGAATTCTGCCACCGTCTCTCGATAGACAAACCTTGCCTGTTGGGTACCTTGGGCATCGTGTTGGAGGCGATAACTGATTAAATCGGCAATGCTAATTAATTTAAGCTGATGTTTTTTGGCATAAACTATTAATTCAGGCAACCGGGCCATGGAACCGTCCGGGTTTTGGATTTCGCAAATCACCCCTGCTGGATATAATCCCGCCAGTCGTGCCAAGTCCACTGCTGCTTCTGTATGACCTGCCCGTTTGAGAACACCCCCGTTTCGAGCACGGATGGGAAAGATATGACCGGGGCGACGCAAATCTTCCGGTCTGGTTTTCGGATCTATGGCTGCCTGAATGGTGCGGGCACGGTCTTCTGCGGAAATCCCTGTACTTACCCCCAGATGAGGGGCAGCGTCTATACTAACGGTGAAAGCAGTTTGATTGCTATCAGTATTATTACTTACCATTAAAGGTAAATCCAGAGCATCGAGGCGATCCCCTGAAAGAGCTAAACAAATCAATCCCCTGGCTCTCACAGCCATGAAATTAATCAAATCGGGGGTGGCAAATTGGGCCGCACAAATCAGATCCCCTTCGTTTTCTCGGTTTTCGTCATCTACGACCACAATAGCACGACCTGCCTTCAGAGATGCCAAGGCAGCATCAATTGAGTCAAATGTAAAAGAATTGTGGGGCAATGCTTCCACGAGTTTTCTTGTTTAGGGAGAATTTATTAATTATAGCGCCCCTAATTTATAATATTTGCACTAAAATGCGCGCAAAGACGCAAAGGCGCAAAGGAAGTATTATGGGTTTACCAGTGGGTATTATCGGTGCATCGGGGTATGGCGGTGTACAATTAGTGCGACTGTTAACAGAGCACCCCGAGGTAGAAATCGTCTACTTAGGAGGGGATAGCAGTGCGGGGAAGAAGTTTGCCCAGTTGTATCCTCACCTGAGTCATGGGGTAAAATTAACTATAGAAGCAATCGACTTAGAGGCCATCGCTGGACGGTGTGAGGCGGTATTTCTCGCTTTACCCAACGGTTTAGCTTGTAAAATGGCACCTACTTTGGTGGAGAAAGGGTGTAAAGTGTTGGACTTATCCGCCGATTATCGTTTTCGGGACTTGAATACTTATACAGCATGGTATGGAACCGAACGAACTGATAGGGCGATCGCAAGTGAAGCAGTTTACGGTTTACCAGAATTATATCGCCAGGAGATTCAAAGAGCAAGTTTAATTGGTTGTCCCGGTTGCTATCCCACTACCAGTTTACTAGCTTTGGCTCCCCTTCTCAAACAGGGATTAATTTTGCCCGAAACCGTTATTATTGATGCAAAGTCTGGCACTTCTGGTGGGGGGCGTCAAGCCAAAACCCACTTATTACTGGCAGAGGCTGATCAATCTTTGGGGGCTTATGGAGTTGCTCGACACCGCCATACCCCAGAAATAGAGCAAATATGCAGCAGCTTAATCGCTAGGGATGTGAAGGTGCAATTTACTCCTCACCTGGTTCCCATGGTACGGGGTATTTTAGCTACTGTCTACGCTACTCTCAGAGATCCGGGGTTAGTGCGGGAAGATTTGCTAACTATCTATCATTCCTTTTATCGGGCTGCCCCGTTTGTGAAGATTTTGCCCAAGGGAGTTTATCCCCAAACTAAGTGGACTATGGGTACAAATCTCTGTTATATTGGAGTAGAAGTGGACCAAAGAACCGACAGAGTCATTGTCATGTCAGCAACGGATAATTTGCTCAAGGGACAGTCAGGACAAGCAGTACAATGTTTGAATCTCATGATGGGTTGCGAGGAAACTTTGGGTTTACCTCAATTGAGCTTTTATCCTTAAGGAGGCTATAATAAATTAGGCTCCCTAGTAGCACCAATGAGCAACAATCCCCAGCAACCACAAACCAGAATTTCCCGGAGAGTTACCCAGGGAGTGCGAACAGTTGTTCATTTTACAGCAACTGCGCTCAAACCCAATGCGAAAGTCCCGGAAATTTGGGTAAAAAACCCCCAAAATCAAAACCAACCCGAAGAAAAAAAGAAGCTCCTCAAGGATAAGTATACCTTAGGGCGCAGCAATAAATGCGACATTACGGTGAATAATGATATAGTCAGTCATACCCATTTGTCCTTGACTCAGCATAGCAAACGTACCCGATGCTTTATTCTCAAAGATGAAAACTCCTCCAATGGGACTTACATCAAAAAACGTAGGCTGACAAAACCAGTTACGCTGTACCACGGCGATCGCTTTTCCCTCGGAAAGTCCCAACTGAAAGATGCGGTGCAAATTAAATATCACAATCCGCCCCCGTGGTGGGTATTTTTGTTGCGCTATTTTCTCTATGGTACAGGAGGTATATGTGCTCTGTTCTGCTTGTGGATAGGCTATGAGTGGAGTAAAATTGACGTCAAACCCATACCGGAAACAACTAGAAATCCTGTCCTTGTTTTGGATAGAAATGGGCAAAAACTGTCTAGTTCACCCACTGAAAGCCATCGAGAATTAGAAAAATTGGAGGACTTTTCCCCCCACTTAGTAAATGCTCTCCTAGCTTCAGAAGATAGTCGTTATTATTGGCATTTAGGGGTGGATCCTATTGGTATTGCCCGTGCTGTGAAAGTATCCCTGGAAGGTAAGGGTATCAAACAAGGAGCTAGTACCATTACCCAACAGTTAGCCCGCAGTCTCTATGGAAACGTAGGCAGGGAAAATACTGCTGGACGGAAGGTGCGGGAAATTATAACCGCATTAAAGTTAGAAGCTGTCTACAGCAAGGATGAAATCCTCAAAACTTATTTGAATCGAGTATATCTGGGAGTTGGCAAATACGGTTTTGAAGATGCAGCTCAGTTTTACTTCGATAAATCGGCGTCCTATGTTAACATTTCCGAAGCTGCAACCTTAGTAGCCATTTTACCCGGCCCCAATATTTACAATCCAGTGAAGGATTACGATGCAGCGGTTCAGTTGCGCAATCGAATCATTAAGCGTATGCTTCAACAGGAGATGATAACAGAAGAAGAGGCGAAAAAAGCGAGGCGATCGCGCATTGAAGTGAGTCCAAAAGCACGGAAAGCCTTCTCTAGTAACAGCCGTGCCCCCTACTTCTACGACTATGTATTCCAGCAACTTTCTCATCCCTCTATCTTAGGGGCAGATTTAGCTAAGGAAGGAAATTTTATCATCGAAACCACCTTAGATATCCAGATCCAGGAGAAAGCAGAAGCAGCACTGGGAGATATAATGAAAAAAGAAGGTTCTCGTCTTGGCTTTAATCAAGGAGCACTAGTAACTTTAGATAGCAGTACCGGGGAAATACTCGCTCTCATAGGGGGGGTAGACTACAATCAGAGTCAGTATAATCGGGCGACGGTAGCTTTGCGACAGCCTGGATCTACCTTTAAAGTCTTTGCCTATGCAGCAGCCATAGAAAAAGGTATCCCCCCTTATAAATTATACTCCTGCGATCCCTTAACCTGGAAAGGTCAAAAGTATAAAGGTTGCGAACGTAGTAATACGGGGGAAATTGATATGTATCAAGCAGTAGCCCAGTCCGAGAATGCCGTTGCTTTAAGAGTAGCACAAGATGTGGGTCTCAAACAAGTAGTAGACATGGCCCAACACCTGGGAATAAAATCCAAATTGAATCCCGTACCTGGCTTAGTATTGGGACAAAGCGAAGTGAATGTGTTGGAAATGACTGGAGCTTATGCTACATTTGCCAATGGTGGTATTTGGTATTCTCCCCACCCTATTAAAACAATTCGAGATAGCAGCGATTGTGATAACCCCCAAGACTATCAAACCTGTCGGATAATTTACTCCTTCGAGAATGAAGACAAGACGTCAAAAAAGGTACTAGACAGGGAAATAGCAGATACAATTACTATATTATTACAAAGTGTAGTACGGCAAGGTACGGGGGCAGAGCAAAGGTGGGACGGAGAGAAGCGGGGAAAACTGGAACCACCAACAAAAACGTTGACCTCTGGTTTATCGGTTACCTACCTAACGACCAATTAGTGACAGGAATTTGGTTAGGTAACGACAACAATAAACCCACCAGAGGTAGTAGCAGTCAAGCAGCAGCATTGTGGGGTCAATATATGAAAGCAGTGGTAACCAATAACCATTAATCAAGTTGATTAATGGTGCAGCACCCTGTTAGGTGCATAATAACTTATAAATATGTAACTCTGTTGTTATTATCGATTCGTATATGTTTTAAGCGTTGAAGTTCAGAAACTATTTGTTCTTTCTCGGAATCCGAAATCCCGCCTTGAAACTGAAACATTGAATCTATTGAGTTTAGAAGAGACCTTGTCTTACTTGGCTTAAGCTTTTTGAGTCTTTCAATGACGTATTGAATTATTTCGACACTATCTTTGGAAATTGGTGAAGCTTTCCGACTGTTTTCAACCCGTTTTTGAGGATTTTGATTTTCCTCTTCTTTCCTAGCTAACTGTATCAATAACTGCGCCAAACGGAACTTATCTCTATATTCAAGCTCCTTGCATAAGTCAGCTATCTCATCATAGGTCATGGCACTTCTTCTGTTGTCAACTTACTATTGCATTACATCCTGGACTAATTAAAGGTAGTACTTCCGTCTTGCGCCCCCTGTTTCTTCTACGTGGTCTCCCCAACCCCAAGTAACCAGCCCTTTTTTCTCCAACCTGTTCAAAGCAGGGTACAAACTGCCAAATCCCAACTTGCGCCCCAGTCTGTCTTCCCTCTCAAAATTGAGATAATCCAGAATTTTCAGTCCGTATAATTCCCTTCTTCCTTTCAGCACAGTGAGAATATCCTCATCTATCGCTTAAAGCTTTATCGGTACTACCTTTTGCTGTTTTTTAGCCATGCATGACCTCCGTTAAACTTGTTCAACATATCCATAGTACTATAAAAACATATAATAGTCAAGTCAAACTTTGCGTCTTTGCGGCTTTGCGCGAAACAATTCTATATCTGTACTTATCTGCGGTTATAATTTTCCTGCGAGTCGGATGCGGGCGATACAATGCCATAATAAACAATGACCCAAAATCGAGGTTGAGCTATGATTTCGACAGCTCCAAAAATTATCTACCCTGAAACGACTTACTTATTTAGAAAAGCCAAAAACGCCACAACTATAGCCACTGAATCCCCTCTTCCCTCAATAAGACTTGACAAGGTAGATAAAAAGTGCTTAGACTGGTTGTCAGGTAATAAATTAGAGGGTTCATTGGCATTTACTGTATCATGGGATACGGTGGGATTAGACAATTTATTTCATTCATTTTAGGTTCAAACTCCTTGTTAAACAAATACATTGGTAGCAAGTAGGGTGGGCATTGCCTACCTTCATGAGTCTGATAGATTAAACAGGGATACCATTATGCCTCTTGAAATCCTATTATCTCCCTTAACCTAAACCCTACTTTAAATACTTGGATCTATTCCATGGAATCGAAGAGCGCTTGGTGTATTTGCTAACTTCTGTTCAACATTAATCACTATTACTAGTTGCAACATCTCTCCCACTTAAAAGATCCACAATAATATCCTTGTAATCCTGAAAAGTTGAATGACGTTTGATAGAATGGTCTCGATTCAGAGGTAAATTAATACTCAGTTTCCGTTGGATTTGTCCTGGTCGAGAGGTCATCACATAGACTCGCTGGGAAAGAAACACCGCTTCTTCAACATCGTGAGTAATCATGAAGATAGTAATACCTAGTCGCTGCCATAGCTCTAAGATGAACTCTTGCATTGATGCTTTGGTTTGAATATCCAATGCGCCAAATGGTTCATCCATCAACAAGACCTTGGGATGGCAGGCTAAAGCGCGGGCGATGGCCACCCTTTGCTTCATCCCTCCTGATAGTTCTTTAGGGTAGGCATTGGTAAACTGACTAAGACCAACCACTTCTAAATATTCTTTTACCCGAACTCGCCGTTCTTTAGGCTTTATTCCTTGTAATTTAAGGCCAAAACCAACATTATCCATAGCAGTCATCCAGGGGTAGAGGGTATAGTTTTGAAAGACAACCCCGCGATCCGCACCGGGTCCAATCACCTCTGCACCATCCATTTTGATTTTACCTGTAGTTGGAGTCTCCAAACCTGCAATGAGACGAAGGAGGGTTGATTTCCCGGAACCAGAAGTTCCAACAGCACCAACAAATTCCCCCGTTTCAATGTGCATGTTGATATCTTTCAGAGCCATAAGGCTGCCCTGTCGAGTCTGAAACTGTTTGTAGACGTGAATCGCTTCCAAATGCATGATTTTGAGTTCCTAATCAACTGCCCAACGGCAACTTACCCGCAACAAAACTCGAAAACTCAAATCGATGGCAAAGCCTATCAATCCCAAAATTATCAGACAAGCAAAAATTTCATCGGTTCGGAAAAAACGCTGGGCTAGTTCAATTCGTTTCCCTAAACCTTCAGTGGCAGCAACCAACTCCGCCACCACAACCAAATTCCAGGATGCCGCCATATTGATGCGGAAAGCATCAATGATATTTGGAATTACATAAGGGGTAATCACCTGAAGCAGCACTTGCCAACGTCTCCCTCCTAGGGTGTAAGTTGCTTCTATCAACTCTTTCGGTACAAATTTCACAGCATCCATAATCATCAAGATATTGAAAAAGACTGTACCGATAAAAATCAAAGCGATTTTGGGGGGTTCTTCAAGACCTAAATAGATTATTAGTAGCGGCACGAAGGCTGGGGCAGGCATGTAACGAACAATCCCAAAGATAGGCTCTGTCAGAGAACGAATACTGGCAAAGGTTCCCATGGCAATGCCAAGGGGGGCAGCTACCACTGCTGCGAGAAAAAAGCCTGTCCCAACCCGAAAGCAACTGGCAGTGATGTCTTGAAGCAAAACTCCTGATTGCCAGAGTCGAACCAAGGCATTGATAACTTGAGGGGGGGAGGGCAAAAACTTTGGGTGTACAAGACCTGAAGTGGAAAGAACCCACCAAGCAAGGAACGGAACGACAACGGAGAGAACAATCAGCAAACTACTGAATGAGGGGGGAATATCCTCCCCAATGCGCCAGAAGACGGTTGGTTTTAACCCTTGTACTGGAGTTCCTGATGATTGATGTAAGGGTTTGATTGTTAGTTTCACCGATATTTCTATTTCTCCTGCTAGGGTTTTTTAACTGTTCTCAGCAGCGTAGGCTTTGATGAACCGATCATCAAAGATAGCTTTCAAGTCTGGGGCTTCCGGGATAAACCCAACACCAACCATGAAGTCAGCCATACGCTCTGCTGCAAAGGGCATATGCTTCATGTTGTCTCCTGGACTGAAGGCTTCCAGATTATCTTGGAGGGTAAAAAAGCGAGTTCCGGCCTTAAATTGCTCCAATTCTTTCGGTGTCACTCCAGCTCGTTTAGCAATGATTTCATCTGCTTGTTTGGGGTTGTCTGCCATGAACTGAAGAATATCAAACCAGGTATTCACTAAGGCTTGAACTTGACCGGGCTGCTCATTAATTAGTTTTTTACTCACCACGAGCAAATCAGGAATTGCACCAGGGTATTCTGCGGAGGTAATCAGTTCCTTACTCCCTTCTCGTTGCAGCGCAATGAGCCAAAATGGAGCAAAAGCTCCCACTGCATCAGCTTTGCCTGCTACAAATGCCGCTGCTGCTGCGCCGGTCTCTAAGGGGACAATTTCTACATCGGAGCGGGACATGCCGTTATCTTTCAAAGCCAGGGTCAAGAGAAAATCATTCACTACCCCTTCTTCGATCGCCACTTTTTTCCCTTTCAGATCCTGGATAGTGTTAATTTCAGCAGAGACAATAATCTTGTCATTCCCTGCGGAATTATCATTCACTAAGACCGCTACTTGCCCATTAACAGCATCTGCAGCAAAGGAAATTGTGTCGTTGAGGGTTTGACAATTACCATCCAATTGCCCAGCTGCGAATGCTTCCATAGACTCAATGTAACCATCGAACCATTTTAGTTGGACATTGGCGCCGTTTTTCTCAAATAACCCTTCTTTCTCGGCGATCGCCCAAGGCCACCATCCCGCCCAACTACTGTAGCCAATTACAATAGGTTTAGGATTAGATGGTGCATTAGTTGATGTTTGCTGTGGGGCTTGGGTACAACTAATGGTGATAATCAATGTACATAGGAACACTGATACCAGGGAAAATAGACGTTTAAATTTCAAGACGACCTCCTGAGCAGAATAAACAGATAGAATCTAAAAAGTTCAATGGGGTATCAGAGGTTACTCCCACCCATCATCGGCATCTGGTTGACCTTCTTCATGAATGTAAGCGGGAGGTGTAGAGCGAGGCAGTTGTCCCGAAAGAATCAAGTGAGCCATGGTATCGCAGATAACGCGGGTGGCCATGAGTGAGGTGATATCACTAATGTCATAGGGTGGAGAGACTTCAACCACCTCTAGACCACACACAGGAGCGGCGCTCACGATTTTACCTAGAAGGTAAAGTGCTTCCCTGGGTAATAGACCACCAGGCTCAGGCCAGCCTGTCCCAGGGACAAAACCTGCATCAATGCAGTCAATGTCAAAACTAATATAAACACAGTCAGTGCCATCTAAAGCCCGTTCCAAGGCGAAATCCACCGCAGCATCTAATCCCATCTCGGTGATATCTGTCACAGTTAAGATGTTAGTGGCTCTGCTACGACAGACTTTGACTCCTGGACGTGGAACTTGCCAGCCCCCAATCCCCAACTGCACGAGATTTTTGGCTGGGGCATTCTGGATATTGGTGGCATGAAACCAGGGACAGGTGTGCATCCGCTCGTCTAGGTCCGTCTCTTGGGTGTCCACGTGGCGATCGAAGTGGATGATTCCTACTTTCTTATCACCTAAATGACGGCAAACACCCCGCACTGTGGGAAATCCAATCGAGTGGTCTCCTCCTAGGATAATTGGAAATGCTCCAGAACTGAAAACGTGGGCGATGGCCTTAGAAATCTGGTCGAATGACTTTTCGTTATTAGCGGGGATAGTAAATACATCTCCCACATCACAGAGTTTGATTTGCTCCCGCAGGTCAATTCCCAGCTCAAAGTTATAAGGTGTATACAGAGCGGAAATGCGACGAATGCCCTGGGGACCGAAACGAGTACCGGGACGGTAGGTTGTACCGGAATCGTGGGGAACTCCTATAATTGCAACATCGTACTCTCCAACTTGGCGAACATCTTCGAGGAAAGGAGCCTTCAGAAACGTATTAATACCCCCATAGTGAGGGAGTTCTCCACGGGAAAAAGTAGGAATTGAACGGTCTTTAATACTGTCCGCTGCCTCAAGGCCGTATTCCAGCCCTCGGTCAACTTCCTGCTGCCAGCCTGTTAAGGGCAATTGAGCTTCTCGCTCTAAGGCCGATTGTGCCTGGGAGGGTTTGTTGGGGGTGTCCGATGGAAGTGGGTTTGAATTGGTCATTGGTTTGGATTAAGAAGTGGCTCACAGGATTATAAACTGACTGCTACAATTTCTAAAGAAGAGCTATGACAAAATGACTTATCTTTAAATAAAGCCTATCAATAACAATATGCCATTAAAAGTATTTATTGATACACAATTGATTCTTTAAAAGTAACTACTCATAGTTAAAAGAGGGAAAGCACAGCAACTGGGCGATTGAGACAAAATGGCGAAACAATGCTATAATAACCCTATAACCCAAATCGAGATTGAGCTATGACCATTTCGGCAGCGGCCCGATTTATATACCCAGAATCGAACGGACAACCCTTGGCTGATAATACCCTCCAATTCCGTTATATTACCACTATACAAGGGGGAATCGACGCTCTCTTTGGGGATAACCCCAATGTTTTTGTGGCTGGGGACTTGTTTTGGTATCCCGTAGAAGGGGAACCGGACACAAAACAAGCTCCTGACGTCATGGTAGTGTTTGGGAGACCAAAAGGGGATCGCCGTTCCTACAAACAATGGAAAGAGGAGAACATTCCACCCCAGGTAGTCTTTGAAATTGCCTCTATCAGTAATACCAGAAAGGAGCTAGAAGGGAAAAAACTTGAATTCTATGAACATCACGGAGTAGAAGAATACTATATCTTCGATCCAGATAGAGGTTCATTGAAGGGTTGGTTACGTCGGTTCTCTTCTTTACAGCCTATTTCAGAAATGCAGGGGTGGATAAGTCCCCGTTTAAAGGTTCGCTTGGAAGTATCAGACGGTACACTTCAATTATATGGTCCCGATGGAGAAGTCTTTGGGACTTATGTGGAGATAATGGCGAAAGCAGAAAGAGCTGAACGAGAAAAATATCTAATTCAACAGGAACGAGATGCTTTAGCGGACCTTCAGCGAAAATCAGTTATCCGTTTATTGGCAATGGGTTTGACGGTACAGCAAGTTGCAGCAGCCTTGGGGTTATCTGTAGAAGGAGTTCGGGAAATTGCTTCTAATTGAAAGATTGAACGAATGCGCGACAATTACCAGCTTCGTGGGGGCGCAAGTAGCTAGTTTTAGCCTCCTGAGCGTTATTTAAGTTTCTGTCCAGTTATGAGTTCATCCGATGACTAAACAGCTAATTTCCCGCATGACAGGAGTGCAGTCCCCCATAATTCCCGCTGTGGGCCAACTAATGGCTGATTATCCGGGAACTATCTCTTTAGGACAGGGAGTAGTGTCCTACGGTCCTCCACAAAAAGCGATCGCCCGTCTTTCCCAATTTCTCGCAGCACCAGAAAATCACAAGTACCAATCTGCTTGCGGTATTCCCCCCTTACTGGAAGTTATCGCAGCCAAACTGGAACGGGAAAACAAAATTAAAATAGATGCTCACAAGTCTATTGTGGTGACAGCGGGGAGCAATATGGCTTTTGTCAATGCCATTCTGGCTATTACTTCCCCTGGGGATGAAGTTATTCTCCTGGCTCCTTATTATTTTAACCACGAAATGGCCATTACCATGGCAGATTGTAAGCCAGTGGTAGCGCAGACTGATGAGAATTATCAGTTAGATATATCCGCCATAGCTGCTGCCATTACTCCTCGAACTAAAGCAGTAGTTACTATTTCTCCCAATAATCCCACGGGAGTAGTTTATTCCCAGTCAGCTTTGCGTCAGGTTAATCAAATATGTGAGGAACGAGGGATTTATCATCTTAGCGATGAAGCCTACGAATATTTTACTTATAATGGAGCGGAGCATTTTTCTCCTGGAGCTATTTCTTCAGGGGATAAACAAACTATTTCCCTTTACAGTCTCTCCAAAGCCTATGGTTTTGCCAGCTGGCGTATCGGTTATATGGTTGTTCCCGCTCACTTGCTAGAAGCAGTGAAAAAGGTGCAAGATACCATCCTCATTTGTCCTCCGGTTATTTCCCAATATGGAGCATTGGGAGCTTTAGAAGTAGGAGTTAGTTATAGCAAGCAGTATTTGCAGCAAATTAATGAAGTGGGACAGTTAATGAAGCAACAACTGCTTGCTCTGGATAATGTTAGTATAGGGAATGCTGACGGAGCTTTCTATTTCTTTCTGAAAGTAGATAGGTCGATGAAAGCAATGGAATTAGTAGAGAAATTGATTCGGGAATATGGGGTAGCAGTTATTCCCGGAGACACTTTTGGCATGGAAAATGGTTGTTATTTGCGAGTTTCTTACGGTGCTTTGGAGTTGGAGACAGCAGTAGTGGGAATTGAGCGGTTAGTAAGGGGTTTGGAGAGTATTAAGAATGTGACGAAGTAGCCTTTTACCAATAGTACAAACTAATAAATATAATATCCATAAGAAATAGCACTTCGTACTACGATACGAAGTGCGGAATGTGGGTTACATATTACTTAGGCTGCCGGATAGTCCACTTGTTATCTGTCCCTAAAGTTGCGGTCATGTGATATACATTATCAGGGAATTCGATTGGTATCATTGGTAATTGATTCTATGTCAAGAACTTGACCCGGTTCAAATTCGCCAAAGATAATCGGGGGGTAAATTCCTCGGTATAGTTAGGTTGTGCTTGAACAGCGAATGTGCCTTCCCCACTCATGCCAATACCTAAGGAATCCTCCCTGCTGGGAGTGTAGGGCCAAAAAGCTCCCTTTTTATGTAAAATTTTGTAAATATTCGTTCACAAAACTTTACATAATTCCCGCAATCATGCCTAGAATATACTTCTTAAGGGCACTTTTACCTCTGGGAGAGCAAGTTTATGGCGGTTGAAAATCTCATTGATGCAACTCTAGAATCTCACTCTCTTTGTCGGGAGATTCGATTTTAGCCTTTTGTCTTTCGGCTCGGCTTTCCTTCCCTTTCCACTCTGAAGAAGTTTTTATTTCTTGATTGCTGAAATTTTTTTCTTCTGCGGAAAAAAAAGGGGGAAAACTGACTCCAGTTCAGGGGGTTCGGCGATCTCAAAAAATTAGAATGAAACAGCCCTGCTTGCAAACGGGATCGCAGGATATCCCTTGCTGATCGGCAATTTCAAGATGCGATCGCTCTTCATAAAAATGCAAAATAAAGGTCTCCTAAAGCGCAGCCCGCCCCTCCTGTTTCTGTCAATGTCTCATCCCGTGTCGAACTCGGCAACAAAACAGGCTGTATCGCGGTGGTTCTCTAAAAATGCTTTAACGCTGGAAAAGTTCATTGCCTTCCCCTCATAGCCATTACCGCCTTAACCCTCAGTTCCGATATTTCCCCTAAATAAGGCAAAACATCATCCCCTGCACAAATCTGGGGTAAATCATCTCCTTCCCACACCCAAACCTGCTGACGAGTCATATCTATTAACCAAGCAAGTTGGGTTCCGTTCCCCAGACAGTGAAGTATTTTATTCTGTAAATTGAGAGTGCTTTGATCCGGAGAGATGATTTCAATTAACCAGTCTGGCGCTCCCACCAGGGGACCATCCTCATCAGGAAGATGTTCCCAGGAAATAACAGAAATATCGGGAACAGGGGAATAGGGAGAAACCACACAGCGTAATTCTTGCACAGCTTCATATCCTGCCAAATGCTGGTTGATGTAATTAACCAGGTTGCGCTGTAGTCTGGAGTGAAAAAGGGTTGGCATGGGTTTTTCCACAGCGTATCCGTTAACCAACTCCCATGCTGGAGAGGCTTCAATGTTGGGTTGTGAGAGAAATTCTGCTAGGGATGCGGTTACTACAGATTCCATAATGCTTTTTGGATAAAACTTTGCGCCTTTGCGGCTTTGCGCGAAACAATGTTATAATTAACAATAACCAAAATCGAGGTTGAGCTATGATTTCGACAGCTCCAAAAATTATCTACCCTGAATCGGACGGGCAACCCTTGGCTGATAATACGCTCCAATTTCGCTATATTACTACTATACAAGGGGGAATCGACGCTCTCTTTGCGGATAACCCCAAGGTTTTTGTAGCTGGGGACTTGTTTTGGTATCCTATAGAAGGGGAAGGGATAAGACAAGCACCTGACGTCATGGTAGTATTTGGGAGACCAAAAGGGGATCGCCGTTCCTACAAACAATGGGAAGAAGATAACATCCCCCCTCAGGTAGTCTTTGAAATTGCTTCTATCAGTAATACCAGAAAGGAGCTGGAAGGGAAAAAACTTGAATTCTATGAACGTCATGGGGTAGAAGAATACTATATCTTCGATCCAGATAGAGGTTCATTGAAGGGTTGGTTACGCAGGTTCTCTTCTTTACAACCTATTTCAGAAATGCAGGGGTGGATAAGTCCCCGTTTAAAGGTTCGCTTGGAAGTATCAGACGGTACACTCCAATTATATGGTCCCGATGGAGAAGTCTTTGGGAGTTATGTGGAGATAATAGGGAAAGCAAATCGAGAAAGTCAACGAGCTGAACGAGAAAGTCAACGAGCTGAACTTGAAAGTCAACGAGCTGAACGAGAAAGTCAACGAGCTGAACGAGAAAATCAACGAGCTGAACAAGCTGAACGAGAAAAGTATCTAATCCAACAGCAACGAGATGTTTTAGCGGACCTTCAGCAAACATCAGTTATCCGTTTATTAGAAATGGGTTTAACTGACAAGCAAGTTGCCGCAGCTTTGGGGTTATCTGTAGAATCAGTGCGGGAAATAGGTTCAGTCTGAGATGGTGCGGGAGGGGACCATCCTCTTCAGGGAGACGATGGCAGGCAACAACAGAAATATCGGGAACAGGGGAATAGGGAGAAACCACACAGCGTAATTCTTGCACAGCTTCATATCCTGCCAAATGCTGGTTGATGTAATTAACCAAATTCCGCTGTAGTCTGGAGTGAAAAAGGGTTGGCATGGGTTTTTCCACAGCGTATCCGTTAACCAACTCCCATGCTGGAGAGGCTTCAATGTTGGGTTGTGAGAGAAATTCTGCTAGGGATGCGGTTACTACAGATTCCATAATGCTTTTTGGATAAAACTTTGCGCCTTTGCGGCTTTGCGCGAAACAATGTTATAATTAACAATAACCAAAATCGAGGTTGAGCTATGATTTCGACAGCTCCAAAAATTATCTACCCTGAATCGGACGGGCAACCCTTGGCTGATAATACGCTCCAATTCCGTTATATTACCACTATACAAGGGGGAATCGACGCTCTCTTTGCGGATAACCCCAAGGTTTTTGTAGCTGGGGACTTGTTTTGGTATCCCGTAGAAGGGGAACCGGACACAAAACAAGCTCCTGACGTCATGGTAGTATTTGGGAGACCAAAAGGGGATCGCCGTTCCTACAAACAATGGGAAGAAGAAAATATCCCACCCCAAGTAGTCTTTGAAATTGCTTCTATCAGTAATACCAGAAAGGAGCTAGAAGGGAAAAAACTTGAATTCTACGAACGTCATGGGGTAGAAGAATACTATATCTTTGATCCAGATAGAGGTTCATTGAAGGGTTGGTTACGCAGGTTCTCTTCTTTACAGCCTATTTCAGAAATGCAGGGGTGGATAAGTCCCCGTTTAAAAGTTCGCTTTGAAGTATCAGAAGGTACACTCCAATTATATGGTCCCGATGGAGAAGTCTTTGGGAGTTATGTGGAGATAATAGGGAAAGCAAATCGAGAAAGTCAACGAGCTGAACGAGAAAGTCAACGAGCTGAACGAGAAAGTCAACGAGCTGAACGAGAAAGTCAACGAGCTGAACAAGCAGAACGAGAAAAGTATCTAATCCAACAGCAACGAGATGTTTTAGCTTCCCAACAGCAAACATCAGTTATCCGTTTATTAGAAATGGGTTTAACTGACAAGCAAGTTGCAGCAGCGTTAGATTTATCTGTAGAATCAGTGCGGGAGATAGGTTCAGTCTGAGATGGTGCGGGGCAGGTGGGCAATGCCCACCCTACGGCTTACCTATATAAAGCCGCCAAACATATCACCACCAGAGCAACAATACCAACTGTAGCTATAGCTACTGAATCGCTTCTTCCCTGAATAAGACTTAACAAAGTAGATAGAAAGTGCTTAGACTGGTTCTCAGGTACTAAATTAGCTGGAGGAATCTCTAAATTAGAGGATTCATTGATATTTACTCTATCATAGGATATGTTTGTAGGAGGTAATTTATCCATTTATATGGTTTTAAAAGTTTGTTTACAATTATATTATAACAATTTTCTGCCATATAAGTAGTGAGGAAAACTGTACAATAACCGTTGAAACAACTATTTGCAGAAAGAGCGGAATGAGAAAAATATCTAATCCAACAGAAGATGGCTTTAGCTTTAGGTTTATCTGTAGAAACTGATATAAGATGGTGCGATGAGATGGTGGGCGATGCCCACCCAACGGCGGTTAGAATTCCCCTTTTAATGCAGCATTGCAGCGAGAGCAAATAGTAGGATCCTCAACAAAACTGCCAACTGTTAGGGAATAATTCCAACAGCGATCGCACTTTTCCCCTTCTGCTTTCACTACTCCCACAGAAACTATTTCCGACTCACTCTTATAATCTACCTTTTCAAGAGGTTCCCCGTCTGTCAACAATTCCACCTCAGATGCTAAGAAGAAATAGCGCATCTCATCCACCCCATTCCCGGTTAAAGTATCAGCAGAATTAAAAGAGGCTAACCACTGACGCAATTCTAGATCTGGTACATAGAGTAACACTTTACTATCCAAGGAGGAACCGATAGCTTTATCATTTCGTCCCCTTTCTATAACCTTATTCACTTCCGTGCGGATAGCTCGTAATTTTGCCCAAGAAACTGCTAACTCTGGTTTTTCCCACTCCGATTTGATTTGTACCCAACCAGACTCAAAAACTGACTTATAACCAGTTTCGTAGGGAATAAATTGCCAAATATCCTCCGCCATATGACAGAGAACCGGAGCGATTACCCGCGCCAAATTTTCCAAAATAATAGCCAATACCGTCTGACAACTGCGCCGTCGCTCTGCGTGAGGATGGGAAATATAAAGCCTGTCTTTGGCAATATCCAAATAAAAATTGGACAAATCTACCACGCAGAAATTCTGTACTGTCTGGAAGAAACGGAAAAATTGAAAACTTTCAAACGCTTCTGTCACCTCTGCAAATACTTCAGTGCAACGGTGGAGTATATATTTATCCAACTCCGGTAAATTTTCATAGGGGATACCATCTTGTGTTGGGTCAAAATCCTCTAAATTACCCAACAAAAATCGGGCTGTATTGCGAATCTTCCGATATACATCCCCCATTTGCTTGAGGATATTTTGTCCCATGGGCACGTCATTGGCATAATCTACCGAAGACACCCACAACCTTAGCACATCTGCTCCATAGGGAGGTTCTTGTTTCTGATTTTTCCCCCCTTCAATAATAACAGCTGGATCTACCACATTCCCCAGGGACTTACTCATCTTTCTCCCTTTTTCATCCAGCACAAAACCATGAGTCAAGACTGTTTTATAGGGAGCAATACCATTAGTAGCTACACTGGTAAGTAAACTAGACTGGAACCAACCTCGATGCTGATCCGATCCTTCCAAGTACATATCCACCGGATATTTTAACTCATCGGGCGGGTTCGCCACTCCAGCCCAGGAAGAGCCGGAATCAAACCATACATCCATAGTATCCATACCTTTGCGATACTGTCGTCCATTATGGCGATATTGTTCTGGTAACAATTCTTCTACTGACAGCTCCCACCACGCATCAGACCCTTTGTTAGCTATAATTTCTTTTACATAATCAATTGTTTCAGTTGTTAGCAATGGTTCATTACTTTCTGTATCGTAGAATACGGGAATAGGCAACCCCCAACTGCGCTGACGGGAGATACACCAATCAGAGCGATCCGCCACCATTGCCAAGATCCGGTTTTCCCCAGCAGCGGGAATCCATTTCACCTGAGCGATCGCCTCCAGAGCTGCTTCTCGAAATCCTTTTACCGAAGCAAACCACTGTTCCGTCGCCCGGAAAATCGTCGGCTTTTTCGTCCGCCAGTCATAGGGATACTTATGAACATAAGGTTCAATCTTAAGCAAAGAACCTGCCCTGGACAAAGCAGCAATAATTGCCTCATTACCCTCCTTGAGCACATTTAAACCCGCAAATTCTCCTGCCTCAGGGGTAAAATTGCCCTTATCATCCACAGGAGAAAGAATAGGCAAACCGTACCTAGACCCTACAATATAATCCTCCTGACCGTGACCTGGAGCGGTATGGACCAAACCAGTCCCCGACTCTGTAGTCACGTAATCCCCTCCAATCAGAACCTCGCTTTCCCTGTCAAAAAGAGGATGACCATAGGTACAATGTTCCAAATCTTGACCCCGAATCGTCGCTAACTTAGTCAGGTTAGTGCTGAAAGTTTCTCCTAACCGTTCCACCAAATCCTCAGCCACAATCAAATAGCGATATTTAGTAATTTGCTTATCCAACTCCACCACAGCATAGGTTAAATCTGGATTCACTGCTACCCCTAAATTACCAGGAATCGTCCAAGGAGTAGTCGTCCAGATCGCCACCGCTAAATGAGGGAGAAAAGGAGCCAAAATTGCTGACGCACCAGCTCCTAATTGCCTCAACCCGAAAGCAACATAGATACTGGGGGAAGTATGACCTTCTGGGTACTCTAACTCAGCCTCCGCCAGAGCAGTCCTGGAACTGGGACTCCAGTGAACAGGTTTCAAACCGCGATAGATATACCCCTTGAGGGCCATTTTCCCAAAGACAGCAATCTGAGCCGCTTCATATTCTGGGGTTAAAGTGAGATAGGGATTGTCCCAATCCCCCCAGACACCATAGCGTTTAAAACCCTCCCGTTGCTGTTCCATAGTCTCCAGCGCGAAGGAAGCAGCTTTTGCTCTTAATTGCAAAGGAGAAAGGTTTTGCCGTTCCTTGGACTTCATCTTTTGCAAAACCTTCAGTTCGATAGGCAAACCGTGACAGTCCCAACCAGGAACATAGCGAACCTTATACCCTCGCAGCAGTTTATACTTGTTGATAATATCCTTGAGAATTTTATTCAAAGCGTGACCCATATGGAGGGATCCATTAGCATAGGGAGGTCCGTCGTGCAGGACAAAAATCTCCCCCTCATTATCCTGGGAAAGTCGTTGGTAAATCTGATTGTCCGTCCAAAACTGCTGTAGTTCTGGTTCCCTCTTGACGGAGTTTGCCCGCATGGTAAATTTAGTTTGGGGCAAATTAACGGTATCCTTATAGCTTTTTGGTGCTGTCACAGTCTGCTACTGAATGAAGTTTAATAGTATCAAGTTATCTTATCCTGTGGAGATTCAGTTTCATCGTTGCTTTCTGTCGTAACCTCTCCAGACTCTGAGTCTGACTCAATTACCTCTTGTTTTTCCCTTGCACTCACTTCAGCTTCTTTAGAAGTTACTTCCACTTCCAATTCTGCGGTTGACCTTTCCGGTGTAGGAGTGGGTTCCCTTTCCAATTCTACGGTTGAAGCTGTTTCCGTTGTAGGGGTGGGTTCCCCTTCCAATTCTGCGGTTGAAGCTGTTTCCGGTGCAGGAATTGGTTCAACTTCCAATTCTGCCGTTGTGGCTGTTTGCGTTGTAGAAGTTACTTCCCCTTCCTTCGAGAAAGCTGATTCTTCGGTTTCCGTAACTATTGTTGCAGTTTGGAGTACCTTAGGTTGAGATTTATTACGCAGGGGAGAGATAATTTGGGAAAATAGCTTTTGAAATGCCGATATTATGGAGCCTTCTAAAGCAGTTCTATCTTCGGGTTGGGCGATCGCTCGTCTTAATGAGAGAGTTTCCCAACCAAACCAACCCAAGAGAGATACTCCTGCCAATTGACCCAACAAAACGCCGCCAGTAATTCTGGACGCGCATACCCAGAGTACCAGAGCGTAAAACAATCCTACTCCACTCCAGAGGAAATCTTCCTTGCGGTGGACTTCTGGAAAAAAGAAAGCAGCCATATAAACAGCAAAACTACCAAAACCTACTGCGATCGCCAGGATGTATGCCAGCATTTTGTGGGTACTCCTCCCTTGAATTTGTCGTCCTATACCAATTCTAATGGATTAGAGCTGCATTCTATATTTTTTCCTGCGCTTCCACCTATCTCCTTGTCTCCCCTGCCCGAGGGGTATAACATAATGGAATCTGGTGAAAACCAGGACTTTTGCGAAGAAATGCGATTATCTCCTGCTATAAAATACATGTAAATCCAGCGCAATAGGGGTCTAAAAGGCAAGCGGAGGGATAAATCTTTAGTTTTGTCGGTACTGAAAGAATCTACCACAATTACGTCATCTGAAAGCATTGCCGAGTCAAGACAAGGGGCAATATCTATTTCTTCGTTATAGGTAAGAATGTAGATCGAAATCATTAATAGTTTACTTGGCGTTTCCAGTTGGTGATGTCCACTCTTTTCTTTCTTTTTAATTGGAAAACCGCTACTGGACAATCATAACAGTCCCCGATAGCGAATAAACAACAAAATCACCGCCCAAGAACCCAAAGCGACTTTAATGGCAACCAAAATGTTGAAGAGGGGAATCAAGCCGCCACTAACTAGGGTACCTAACTCACCGTGGGGTAACTCAAATCCCACTAGGGTTATCACAGCCAGAACTATAAAAATTAGCAGGGAAACCTTCTCCCAGGTGGCAGCGTGCCAGCGTTGGTAAATCCCCTCCATCCACTCTGATGATGAGGTGATGGCAATTAGCCCGATGGCAGTTCCTCCAGCTACCCCAGCCGCAAAGCCGCCCCCCGGACTCAGATGTCCCCGAATTGCCAGTTCGATACTCACCAGGGCAGCAATAGTTGCTCCCAGACGCGCCAGTACAATGGAAGGGCCATCGCTGAATTGATAGACTGTTTCGGTGGGTTGTTCGTCTGCCAGCAGAAATTTAGCACCTACGATGGCGATTGTAAAGACGACTACTTCAAAAATCGTGTCATAAAGCCGATTCCTAAAAATGATGCCAGAAACCGCATTAGGTACGCCACTATCCTTTACTATGGATTCAACCAGGGAAATTTCTTCCCATTCTGGTGCTGGATTAGACATGAGGAGCATTTTGACAAACAATGCTATTCCCGCCGCAATATAGACCCATTTCATTAATGCTTATCCTCCAGGTTTGATACAGTTACATAGCTCAGAGTTGTTACTGGTGAGGTTAGCTCGGTTTCCATAATCTCAAAGAGACGGCGAACTCTAATGGCAGTATGATAACTTCTATCCCTCTCTGGTTCTCCTTTAGTACAGGTAGCGTGAATTTTTTTCGTCATCAATGCCTGTTCTAAAGCTTGTGAATTGGGATATTCGGCTATCTCAAGGCGCAAATTATGTTGATTAAGAATTTTTCTGAGATTAACTATTAGTTCTTCCAAATCAATCTCTCCTTCTGCCTCCACCTCTTGAAGTATACCCAAGCGCATCACCAAAGAGGAACGAACTGCAACTAAATAAAGGGTAATTGCCAACATCGTGCCTACCAAAGCTTCGGTTAAAGCTACATCCGCAGCCCCTAAAACCCCATATACCAATGCCGCTACTGCTCCTAAGATGGCTCGGATAACTAAAGCATGATAGGGATTGACTTGAAATACCAGCATCAAGGCTGCTAATGGTAGGAGGGGGATGATGATATAAATATAACTATCAGTCATTGTTCCCCCCCTCCACTAGAACAGTATGCCAAGACATACCCCAGCACCGTATTCCAAATTGCCAAGGTAATAATTGCTAGGAGCAACAGAGGCCATTCACTAGGTATTTTTAGCAATAAACCGAAAACAATACTCATGGAGCCAAGAGTATCAGCCACTGAAAGGCTGTGGAGTTTAAATAAAACAGATCTTTTGCCTATCAGGGGCAATGTCCCCCAAAACCAGAAGATAATCCCTATAACTATACAGCTATAACTAAAAAATTCTATCATACTTCGTTGAACCTTTTGATTAAATGTGCCAGTAACATTAATCCCGCATTACCCACACTCAGGATAATGACTGCCACTACTCCAATCCACCAATCATCCCGCAAAACAGAAATAACGAGGATCATAATGGAGGTTTTGGTAGCAATACTAGCAAAGGCCAGCATTTTTTGCCAGATACTATTATCCTGCCAAGCTTCATAAATCGGTATTAATAAAGCCAAAATCATGGCAATTAAGATGAAGTTCATCTTTTTTTCCTCCGTCGAACTCGGTGTACTTCGTACCAGCCCTGTTCGTGGTATTTTAAGACAATGGTTTTGGGGGTAAAGGTAATCAGAAATATATCCAGAAATACAAGTCCTGGTGTCCGTCGAGGTTTGACTCTTTCCCTGACAATCTCTTCTTCGTTATGGGGACGAACCATAATTTGGAGCGCTTCTACATAAGCCTGGGGAATGGCAACAATAATTTCCCACAAAACCCGCAGCCAATCTTGTAATGCCCCTGAGGATGTATAACTGCGGGGTAATAAAAAGGCAATACTGACGCCAATGATAATATTAGCCAGACTGAAATCCGAGGTGAGTAAAAACCAAATTGTCAATCGTAATATTATATCGAGATATGCGATCTGGTCCATACTATCCAAAAGAGTGTAATTAACATTATAGCCATCACCCCAATCAGATGCTTGAATTCTTCCATCGCCCTGGGTAACTTGATTGCCAACTGCTTAAAAATTAAAAGATATGCCAGCCAGCCCAGAGCTATAGTTACCAGGGGTTTGACTATATTATTGAGGGTGTAAGCTTGGTAATAAAAACCATTAGCCAAAATTAAGCCGCCGAGTAAGATAACCATCCCCCACCAAAAACCAGGCTGTATGTCTCTTTTTTCTTGGCTTCTTTCATGGGGGAGAAAAATGAATTTAGCAAAGGAAATTGCTGTCCCCAGTGCGGCAATATTCATGGCAATTTCCTGCCAGGGTAATAGATTCTTAGTGGTTAACACCTTTGCCCCAAAGCCAGACAGTAGGGGAAACCCAGAGATAGAAAAACTAGCGATAACTAAAGCAATCCAGATTTGGGTATCAATGGGCTTATACTGCAATTCCTTAAAATTACGGCTGGGTAAAACACCGGCAATCAAAAACAGGGCAGATTTAACTAAACCGTGAGTCAGGGCGTAAAAACCACCTACCACTGGCGCAGCGAGGATAAAACCCAACTGAGAGATAGTGTGAAACGCCAGCATCCGTTTCGTATCTTTTTCAAATACGGCATAGCCCACTCCTAAAAGTGCTGTCCCAACACCAAAAAACCTCACCATGGGATCGATTTCCTCTAACATCAGGGCACAACGCACCAAGGGAAATACTCCTGCTTTAACCACGACACCAGAAAGCATAGCCGATACAGGGGTTTCTGCTTCCGAGTGGGTTAAAGGCAACCACAAGCCCGACACAAAGATACCTCCCTTGACTAATAATCCCAGAAAAATCAGGGCGATCGCTTCTGGGGGAGAACCCCGCAAACCTGCAAAATGAAAGGAATGATGTGCTTGATATACCAGCACCGCCCCCACCAGATAAAACAGCATTGCCGTATTGCTGACAAAGAGATAGCGCAATCCTACCCAAATGGACTTGTCAGTACGAGGATAGGTAATCAGGAGAAAAGAAGCAATACTGATAACCTCTAACGCCACGTAGAGACTGATAAAATCAGCACAAATAAAAGTGGCGTTAACGCTACCGTGCAGAATAACTATCTGCATGTAGAAAAAAGCCGTCTTCTCCCTGCCCCAACAGTAAAGAATAACTGCTGCTGTCACTAGAGCGTTAGTCAGGATAAAAAAGCCACTAAGTTGGTCGATGGTTAAAGTAACGCCGAAATTATCTAGTAACTGTATCTTTAAAAGGGATGGCTGTAGAAATACCTGTAAGGCATAGCCTGCACCAACCAATGTTATCCCCAGGGCGAGAAAGCGATGGAATTTGGGTAGCAGGTAAAGGACGAACCCGACCAAAAACGGTAATGCCATCCAGGCGATGGTAATCTTGGTCATGGCGTATTATTCTCTTCGATCGCCCAGTGCCTCGGCAGAGTCGAGTTCGCCCCAGTTGCCAAAGTGGGATGATCCAATGCCTTCTTCATCACATCCAGCAGCATTATTGATTTACACATAATTTTAATAGTAAATTGTCTGAGTTATTCAAAGCAAGAAATTAGTTTGCGCTAAGGCCCGTTGAAAGAAAAAATATCATACCCGCACCATCCAGAAGACTAGAATTAACATCAAACTCATAACCCCAATCAAATGCTCGAGTTCTTCCATCGCCCTTGGTAACTTAATTACCGACTTCTTAAAAATTAAAAGATATGCCAGCCAGCCAAGAGCAATAGTTACCAGTGGTTTGACGATATTCAAAAGGGTGTAAGCTTCGTAATAAAAAGCATTTGCTGCAATTAATCCGCCGAGTAAGATAACCATCGCCCACCAAAAACCAGCCTGTATTTGTCCTTTTACCTGGCTTCTCTCATGGGGGAGAAAAATGAATTTAGCAAAAGTTATTACTGTGCCTAAAGTTGCGACGTTCATCGCGATAACTTGCCAGGGTAATAGATTCTTAGTGGTTAACACCTTTGCCCCAAAGCCAGACAGTAGGGGAAACCCAGAGATAGAAAAACTAGCGATAACTAAAGCAATCCAGATTTGGGTATCAATGGGCTTATACTGCAATTCCTTAAAATTACGGCTGGGTAAAACACCGGCAATCAAAAACAGGGCAGATTTAACTAAACCGTGAGTCAGGGCGTAAAAACCACCTACCACTGGCGCAGCGAGGATAAAACCCAACTGGGAAATGGTGCTAAATGCCAGCATCCGTTTCGTATCTTTTTCAAATACGGCATAGCCCACTCCTAAAAGTGCTGTCCCAACACCAAAAAACCTCACCATGGGATCGATTTCCTCTAACATCAGGGCACAACGCACCAAGGGAAATACTCCTGCTTTAACCACGACACCAGAAAGCATAGCCGATACAGGGGTTTCTGCTTCCGAGTGGGTTAAAGGCAACCACAAGCCCGACACAAAGATACCTCCCTTGACTAATAATCCCAGAAAAATCAGGGCGATCGCTTCTGGGGGAGAACCCCGCAAACCTGCAAAATGAAAGGAATGATGTGCTTGATATACCAGCACCGCCCCCACCAGATAAAACAGCATTGCCGTATTGCTGACAAAGAGATAGCGCAATCCTACCCAAATGGACTTGTCAGTACGAGGATAGGTAATCAGGAGAAAAGAAGCAATACTGATAACCTCTAACGCCACGTAGAGACTGATAAAATCAGCACAAATAAAAGTGGCGTTAACGCTACCGTGCAGAATAACTATCTGCATGTAGAAAAAAGCCGTCTTCTCCCTGCCCCAACAGTAAAGAATAACTGCTGCTGTCACTAGAGCGTTAGTCAGGATAAAAAAGCCACTAAGTTGGTCGATGGTTAAAGTAACGCCGAAATTATCTAGTAACTGTATCTCTAAAGGAGATGGCTGCAAAAACACCTGTAAGGCATAGCCAGCACCAACCAATGTTATCCCCAGGGCGAGAAAGCGGTGGAATTTGGGTAGCAGGTAAAGGACGAACCCAAACAAAAACGGTAATGCCATCCAAACGATGGTGATACTGGTCATGAATAACTCCTATCCGGGAAACTCCGTGGCTTTAGCGCGGGGTGCTGACGGTGTATAATTCTCTTCAATCGCTTTAGTTTCCAGAGTGGGATTATCCTTTGCCAACTTCATCACACCCACCAGCATCAAAGCTTGAATGGAAAAGCCAATGACAATGGCCGTCAAGATAACTGCTTGGGGCACGGGATCGGCATATGCTACATCTTTAACGCCAGAAACAATTGGTGTAAATAAGCCTTCTCGCGATGCCACTAGTACGTAATAGGCAACAACCCCCGTACTCATAATATCCATCGATATGATTTTCATCACCAAATTTTTCTTCAAGATGATGCCTAAAAATCCAGATAATACGGTAGCGAATATACAAGCTTCTAACATTTTTCTCAGCAATGAATGATATAATTGCCCGTTAATTTCCGGGTGGACGAAATTTTGAGTGGGATTAAGATGGAAGGATAGGGGGATAGGGGGATAGGGAGAATCTGTGAGATATAACAGTCGAATTATAGCAAAAACTGGACGATCACCCCATCACCCTATCTCCTACTAAGGAACAACCGAAGTTTTTTTCCCTCACCCTTAATTGTCCGTGGCTAAATCTGATTTCTCTACCAGTTGTCCTTCCTCTTCTTTGAAAGCAAAACGCAATAGAGGAGGAGCCACAAAAGTTGTGAGAATGACCATAATAATAATTGCTGCTTGTAAAGGTTTATCCAAAACGCCACTAGCCGCACCAATACCAGCAAAGACTAAACCCACCTCACCACGGGGAATCATGCCAATGCCAATGGCTAAACGATTGATTTTCTCCTTACCAAGGATCGCCCAACCAGTGATAACTTTACCGATAATAGCTACTACAATTAAAAAAGTTGCAATAATTAATCCTTGACGATTATCGATACTGGTGGGATTGAGGACGCTGAGATCCACTCTCGCCCCTACAGATACGAAGAAGATGGGAACTAAAATGTCGGCAATAGGGATAATCTGTTGGTCTAACTCTTTGCGTTTGTCAGTTTCATCTAAAACTAACCCAGCCGCAAAAGCACCTAAAATTGCTTCTAAATGAATGGCATTAGCTAAAAACGCCATGGAGAAAGCAAAGATTAAAGCAGGGATGACTAACTTACCTCTAGTTTGTAATTTTTCCGCGATCGCCACAAAGCTTTTATTAAAAAATTTACCCAGCAAGATCGAACCCAACAAGAAAACTGTGGCACTAATAATTAAGTAAACTAAGTTGAGCAGATCCACATCTCCAGTTTTCGCCAAACTAGCAACTACAGCTAAAACAACGATGCCGAGAACGTCATCAATAACCGCCGCCCCGACAATAATTTGACCTTCTGTAGATTTAAGCTGTCCTAATTCTGACAGCACCTTTGAGGTAATCCCAATACTGGTAGCCGTCAACGCCGCCCCCGCAAATACCGCAGGAATAGTTGACATCCCAAAGATTAATATCAGTCCTACCGTACCGGCGATAAAAGGAGCGACAACACCCACAACCGCAACCACAGCGGCTCTGGTGCCAACTTTTTGTAATTCTCTTAAATCCGATTCTAAACCGATTTCAAATAAGAGTATGATTACCCCTATTTCGGCTAAGACAGAGATAACCTCGCTTTGAGCAGCAAAAACTTCCCCAATATTTTCAGCATTTAAACCAGCAATCTGTTGCAAGATAGTTATCACCGCTGAATCACTAGCAACTGCGCCTGTTTCAGGAAAAACTAATAAATGCAATGCCGAAACCCCAACTACTACACCAGCAACTAATTCACCTAATACGGGAGGTAAATCCACTAATTTAGAAAGTTCTCCTCCTAGTTTGCTAGCCAGATAGATAAAGACTAAACTGAGCAAAACTCCGGCTAAAACCATCGGCGTGGTTCCAGAATTAGGTGTGGTTGCTAACAATGAGTCAGCAAATACATAATTGGGAGCTAATCCGCTCTGAAACATTGATTCTAAATGGATCATAGTTATTTTTTTCTCCATTAACAGATGATTAAAACTGGAATAGAACTATAATTACAGACATTAACCACTAAAACCAACAAGGTGTTCTTCAACGTAACTTACTGCTTGCCTGAGAGCCGTAGTGCGATCGCCGATGATATTTTGAGAGGGAACTTTTTCCATTACACCCATCTTTCTTAGCCGTTTTTCGGCTTGACCTTGTAAACCAACCAGGAATACCTGACGGTCTTTTTCTACTGCTTCTGCAATGGCATTTTCTAAAGCCAAGGAAGAAGTTACACCCAAAATGGTAACTTCAGTTAAATCTAAAACCAATGCCTGATAATCATTGATTAAATTGTGTTTCCGGGAGATTGCTTTCGCTACACCGAAAATCATCGGACCGCTTAGATAGAAAAGAAGTACGCGACCGTTAGCTCTTTCTAATAACTGTTTTTCTTCTTGCTTGAGCTCGATTTCTTCATCATCATAGGTAATGGCTTTAACTTTTTCGGCACGATGGCTAGAGAGACGATCGATAGTTAGAATGTTAGCGACAAAAACCCCAACTCCTACCGCCACAATTAAGTCAACAAAAACAGTGAGTGCGATGACTCCGTACATAATTAGGGCTGCTTTGATGGAAATTTTGTGAGCGCGTTTGAGGAAACCCCAGTCAACAATATTAATACCTACTTTAAAAGCAATACCAGCTAAAACTGCGCTAGGAATAACCGTTAGGTACTGACTGAACCCTAAAACTACCACTAGCAAAACCAAGGCACGAGTCAAACCAGATAGAGCAGTCCTGCCCCCAGCTTGGATATTAACCACTGTACCCATAGTTGCCCCAGCACCAGCAATACCGCCAAATAAACCCGAAACTAAATTACCAACACCTTGACCGATCAATTCTTTGTCAGAGTTGTGTTCAGTACGAGTTAAACTATCTGCCACTAATGAAGTGAGCAAAGCGTCAATACAGCCCAACATTCCTAACACTAAACCATCAGCTAACATTACTTGCAGTTGAGTGGCACTAAAAGTAGGTACTTGTAAGCTCGGTAAACCAACTGAAATTTCCCCAATAGTCCTGATCTGCTCATTACCCAAGAAGAATGTGGCAATCAAAGTCCCCACAATTAATGCCAGTAGCTGTGGGGGCAACAATTTCTTTAACTTGCGAGGACATAAAAAGAGAATAGCAACAGTTAAACCAGCTAATAGAGTTTCCAGGGGATTAATATTGGCTATCAATTGGGGCAGATTTTGCACTGTACCGAGTATCCCGCCTCCTGGAGGCGCTTGGCCTAAAAATGGTGCAGTCTGGAGGATAATCAGAATTACTCCAATACCCGACATAAAGCCAGATACAACTGTATAGGGCATCAGGGTAACGTATTTACCAAGTTTCAAAACTCCAAAAATAATTTGGAAAACCCCAGCCAGCATGACTACGGTAAAGGCCATTGCTAAACCATTCTCCGGATTGGCAGCCGTTAGACTAGTAATGACTGCGGTCATGACCACAGTCATTGGACCTGTTGGTTCGGAAATTAGGGTTGGAGTGCCTCCAAACAAAGCGGCAAAAAAGCCGATTATAATTGCCCCCCAAAGACCGGCAGAAGCTCCAGCGCCAGAAGCAACCCCGAAGGTTAAAGCCATTGGTAAAGCGATAACCGCAGCCGTGATACCGCCGAAGATATCGCCACGTAAATTGCGAAAGTGAATTCGATTGGTAAGTTTCATCAAATTAATTCCCCATTGAATTTAGTATCTATTAGTGGGACGAAGGGGAAAACTTAATGCAAGATTAACCCCAAAGCAGCTTGAGACTCAGCTATTGAATCAACCTGGATTTTAAATCAAGCAATCATTGAATAATACCTATTATACTACGTTGTACGAGTTTCTTTCGGTGTCTCTTCTGCTCTTTAGCGGCTTGGCAGTGTTGATACTTAGGTCTTTTCGTAGATGATTCACGTTAGGTTGTCCCGGTATTCTCCCTGTTAGCGGTGTTACCGACGACACCGAAGGTGCCGCCCAAGGCGTCCCGCTCGTCAGCTCCAGTCCCGCCCTGCTGCCAGCTTCCGCCTGGTGATTAACCTCACGGTGGCCAGCCCGGAGGGCGCGGCTGCGCAGGAGCAGGGGATTCACGTGATTCCTTCACGGGAGAGGCTTGGTTGCACGATTTCTGACCGTTGTACTCACTCTCATAGTTCATTCAGTTGTCAAGGTTCGGTAATCCTATTTGAATCACCTAATTCCTCTCGCGTTTCCCTTATGGGTCTCGCGTTCAGGTAGGAGTCGTTTGTCCGTTTTCAGCCCCTTTCGGTGGCTTAGATTATCGGAGAAGATGTCCCGGAAACCAGGCTCCTGCTTATGTTTTGGCTTACGCCGCGACCTTCACAGGAAACGAGCCGCACAAAATTTATAATCTGTGGCTAAAGTTTGACTTATTAAACCTATTGCCCAACTATTTTGTTGCTAGAGTAGAGTAGGGTAAACGCATCAAAAAGAGAATTGACAGCCTTGGAGGTAGATGTAGGGGAAACCCCCAAGCAGTTTTGCAAAAAGTCGGTGACTATAGGAAAATGCAAAAAACCGGTTTGAGCGCACCGTTTATGTCCAAGGCTGTCTAACTAGAATCATCACTGAAAGATTACACTCCGAGAAATTACCGACCCGAGAGTGATGGGGTGATGGGGTGATGGGGTGATACAGAGGGGGAGAGAGCGGTTGACCTTTCCGGTGCAGGAATTGGTTCAACTTCCAATTCTGCCGTTGTGGCTGTTTGCGTTGTAGAAGTTACTTCCCCTTCCTTCGAGAAAGCTGATTCTTCGGTTTCCGTAACTATTGTTGCAGTTTGGAGTACCTTAGGTTGAGATTTATTACGCAGGGGAGAGATAATTTGGGAAAATAGCTTTTGAAATGCCGATATTATGGAGCCTTCTAAAGCAGTTCTATCTTCGGGTTGGGCGATCGCTCGTCTTAATGAGAGAGTTTCCCAACCAAACCAACCCAAGAGAGATACTCCTGCCAATTGACCCAACAAAACGCCGCCAGTAATTCTGGACGCGCATACCCAGAGTACCAGAGCGTAAAACAATCCTACTCCACTCCAGAGGAAATCCTCCTTGCGGTGGACTTCTGGAAAAAAGAAAGCTGCTATATAAACAGCAAAGCTACCAAAACCTATTGCGATCGCCAGGATGTATGCCAGCATTTTGTGGATACTCCTCCCTTGAATTTGTCGTCCTATACCAATTCTAATGGATTCTGGCTCATTCTATTTTTTTCCTGCGCTGGAACCTATCTCTTTGTCTCCCCTGCCCGAGGGTAAGCGAAGGGATATATCTTTTAATCTTCAACAACCCTCATTATTCTTGAGTTTTCGGCTCTGCAATAAATTGACGGGGCTACCAATCTCCTGTAAAATTCTGTGTATCTGAGGGGAAAACTCTATTATTAATGGAAGAAAAGGATTGAGGAAGTTGAGATGAGTAATCGAAATGAAAGACACAGTGACGAAATAGATGAGAAATTACGAGAAATAGAATGGCAAATTGAACGGGAAGAAGAGGAGCGAATCCGACGGGAAGAGGAGGAGGAAAACGAACTGGATCACCCGATTTATCCAACGAGAAAGGAAAAGAAGGGCGGGCCGCGCTACCGCGCGGATCCGGTGTACCCACCGGATCGCTGGCCTCTGACAGTGAAACAAATGATTAAGTTTGGTAAGCTGGGTCTCTTTGTTATCTGCGGTTCGGGTCGAAGGAGTGGTCACCCACCCCAGCTCCCTTTCAGAACCGTGCATGAGACTTTCACCTCACACGGCTCCTATGACCTTTGTGCTGGTAACCCGCCTCTTTAAAAGGCTAGAAACCCCTTGATTACCTCTATCCAGCTGGTACTGGGGATTGTGGCAATCTTCGCCTTTTCCTATTCCTTTTCAGTTTATCTGTTCCTACTCGGATTTATCAGAGCCTAAATTCGGATTAAATTCCTACTCGGCCATCATATTACCTGGACCTTAAATTCAGAACCGGATTATCCTCATCGTTCGCGTCTCTGCGACGGTATATTTGGTGTTTTTCAACCTCAGGCTTCCCTTTTGAATAGAAATTAGCTCCAACACATTGCGGGTAATTGTTTAGCTCATGGCTTTCGTTCCCGCGTCCTACCCGAATGGCCTCGATAGAAGTATGCCTGCCCTCCCTCTCCGGGTACCACCCCTAGGAGAAAGAACCATTCGTTTTTCCTCGTTCCAAATCAGAAATTGTTCTGAACCTTTAGGTCTCACCACTTCACCCACCGACCCCCCAGGGAAGCTCTTGTCCAAAACATAACAGAGCGGGGTTTTGATTGTCGATTCTTGTTGCCCATTAAGAGGTGTTCCCCTCCGACTAAACGCTGTGCTCTTCGAAATTAGGTGCTTTTTCCGGTGATTCGCTTCACCCCCGCCCCCCGCCATTAATCAATGCCGGGGGCCGGGGGATACCTGTTACACCGAAGGTGCCGCCCTTGGCGTCCCATGGATTCTCCGGCATTAGGCAGGGTCACTTTCGTGTCTGATTCCGCCCCTAGCACTGGCTTCACGCCCCGGAGGCTAACCCGGCAAGCCTGCTTGAATTCACAGTTGCGTGTGGGCAGATAGAGATTCACTTATCCCTTAAGCGGTTGGACTTGGAAAAACTGATTACTAACCAGTTGGGCACCAACAATTCTGATTTAGTTGTCAAGGTACTTTCGTACCCAGCTCGGGGTTATATCATTCGGCTGTTAGGCCGCGACTTTCACCCGAAACGAGTCGCCCGCATTGGTATCGTTCAGGCAGGTATAATTTTTGGGACTTGGATTGTTGGCGGCTTAATGGTGGGTGGAATAGTTTTTTTGGGCTATAAAATTTTTATTGATGATTAATCTTATTTAAACTTTTTTTTAGATGAAAAAATACGGATTAAACCACAGAGGCACAGAGGACGCAGAGAAAGATAAGAGAGGAATTTCGTAGGGTGGGCAATGCCCACTTTACCAATATTAATCTGTTACAGCCCCAAGGCTACTAGAGGAGACTAATTTGGCATATTTAGCTAACACTCCCTTATTATACCTGGGTTCAGGAGGCTGCCAATAATTACGACGCCGATCCATCTCTTCATCTGATATATTAAGTTGTAATAACCGCTCCTTAGCATCAATAGTAATACTATCTCCCTCTTGCACCAAGGCTATCGCACCTCCCACAGCAGCTTCCGGGGCAACGTGCCCTACTACCATACCATAGGTACCACCTGAAAACCTACCATCAGTAACTAGACCTACTTTATCACCCAAGCCAGCACCGATAATAGCAGAAGTGGGAGCCAGCATTTCCCGCATACCGGGACCACCTTTCGGACCTTCATACCTTACTACCACCACATCTCCAGCCTTAATCTTTCCCGCCAGAATGGCATCCAAGCACTTTTCTTCGGATTCAAATACCTGAGCAGGTCCAGTAATCTTGGGGTTCTTCACTCCACTAATCTTCGCTACGGCCCCTTCGGAAGCTAAATTGCCTTTTAACACGGCCAGGTGTCCTTCTCGATAGAGAGGCTTATGCCAGGGACGAATCACGTCTTGATTGGTTGGGGGTGCATCCGGTACATCATCCAGCACTTGGGCAATAGTTTCGCCGCTAATAGTTAAAGCATCCCCGTGCAATAAGTCATGAACCAGCAACATCTTCATCACTTGAGGAATACCCCCAGCTTGATGTAAATTAACAGTTACGTACTTCCCGGAGGGTTTGAGATCGCACAAAACTGGAACTCGCTTTCTGATAGTTTCAAAGTCTGAGAGCGTTAGTTCCACTCCCATACTGTGGGCGATCGCCAATAAGTGTAACACAGCATTAGTGGAACCTCCCACAGCCATAATAACGCTGATTGCATTCTCAAAGGCTTTCCGAGTGAGAATATCCCGAGGCAGGATTTGCTCACGAATGGCATTTACTAAAACCACAGCTGATTTTTCCGTGCTTTCAGCCTTTTCCTCATCTTCTGCTGCCATAGTAGAAGAATAGGGCAAACTCATACCCATAGCTTCAAAAGCAGAGGACATGGTATTTGCAGTAAACATTCCCCCACAGGAACCAGCACCAGGACAGGCATTCTTTTCAATAGCTACTAATTGTGTTTCGTCAATTTTCCCAGCACTATATTGTCCCACTGCTTCAAAAGCACTCACCACGGTGAGGTCTTTACCGTCGTAATGTCCCGGTTTAATGGTTCCCCCATAGACAAAGATAGCAGGAATATTCATCCTGGCCATGGCGATCATGGCTCCTGGCATATTTTTATCGCAACCACCAATAGCTAAAACTCCATCCATACTCTGTGCTTTGCAAGCAGTTTCGATAGAGTCGGCGATGACTTCCCGGGAGACGAGGGAATATTTCATCCCTTCTGTTCCCATGGAGATGCCGTCTGATACTGTAATGGTACCGAACATTTGAGCCATGGCTCCAGCTAGTTTCAGACTGGCTTCCGCTCGTTGGGCGAGGAAATTTAACCCCATATTACAAGGGGTAATGGTACTGTAACCATTGGCGATACCTACAATGGGTTTGTTAAAGTCCTCGTCATCAAAACCCACCGCCCGCAACATGGCACGATTGGGGGAGCGCTGGGTTCCTTGGGTGATTGCTTGACTGTTTAAATTATTTGCCATTAATGGTTCTTTCTTTATTTTCCGGCGCGCAGAGGCGCAGAGGCACTCCGGATTAATAAACAAGCGCTTGCCGCAGTTGAATCAATCGTATCTCTGCGCCTCGGAGTCTCTGCGAGCTTCCTTTCCTTTTTTTGTTAACAAATGCTGGCACTGGTTAACAAATGCACTCAAGATTGACTCAAGAGAGGGTGTATTTACTTCGTAGGATGCGTTGCGAGAATTGCTGGCAATAACATCTGGATAACTGGAAAAGTGTAACGCATCCTACGGTTCGGCGTAGGTTTAGCACCAGGGCAAGTTGGTTTTCGATGTTGCTACTAACATAACATGGACTTTTCAGATTTGTCAACCCCTAATGTGAACTTTTTTGAGCAATTCTTGCTATTTGGTAACAAATCAGCCACTGTGTGTCAACCCTCAGAACGTGGAATTTAATTTTTTTTCAGCTTGCGCTTCACTTCAACCCCTAAACTACCTGCTATGAGGGTTGCCACAATAATCGAAGGTTCCGAAGAGTTGTAGGAGCATTTGCGACAGTTGTGGTTTCAAATTGTAAATTATCCAGCCAGATAAGATTGTTGACATCTGGATCAGTTGAGATAGAATTGACGCGAATTTTGCCAATACCGTTCAAATCCTCAAAGGCAACAAATTGCCGTTTTCCCGATAAAGTCTGAGTTTCAATAAAACTCTCAATTCAATATAGAAGGTGGATGTTGGCGATCCCGCAGCTGCGCGCCTATAAGGAAGGTATATTTTGTGTATAACTTCCCAGAGCGCTCATCTGATAGAGTCAATGAAAGCAATTGAAACTGTAACTTTCCATGAGCAAGTCCAACCCCCAGCAGAAAAACCCCGTCATCGCCACCAGAAATGCACCCCATGAAGATTACCGGGGGTTAGATAAAGAAGAGTTATCCCCCATGTATCGCCACTACGTTGAAGTGAAAGAGCAGTATCCCAACGCTTTACTGCTATATCGGGTGGGGGATTTTTTTGAATGCTTCTTCCAAGATGCGGTGATTATCTCCCAGGAACTGGAACTGGTGCGCACCAGTAAAGAGGGGGGCAAAGGTATCGGTAGAGTAGCCATGACGGGGGTTCCAGCCCATGCGGCAGAGCGCTACAGTAGACTCTTGGTGGAAAAAGGCTATGCAGTAGCTATTTGCGATCAGGTAGAAGATGCTGCGGTTGCTGCGGCCCAAAAGCGTATCCTGAAAAGGGAAGTACAGAAACTGCTCACTCCCGGTACTTTAACTGATGATGAGATGCTTTCCCCTAGCCAAAATAACTTTCTCGCTGCGGTTGTCATTGTTAAAAACCATTGGGGCTTTGCTTACGCTGATATCTCTACCGGGGAGTTTTTTACCACCCAGGGGGAAGAACTGGAGTCTCTGACGGCAGAAATATGGCGTCAGGAACCTGCTGAAGTACTCTTACCAAGTAATGCTCCTGATATCAATGGTATCCTGCGACCGGGAGAAAAATCCCCCCATCGACCGGATTGCTTACCGGACTCCTTTTGCTATGCCCTCCGTGGAGTCCAACCCTTCACCCTCATAGAAGCCAAACAGCGATTGCTGGAAACCTTCCGAGTCCGTTCCTTAGAAGGCATGGGCTGCCAAAACCTCACCCTGGGAGTCCGGGCTGCTGGCGGTCTCTTAGAATATATTGAAGATACCCAAAAAGCAAATCGAGTGCCCCTCCAACCCCTGCGCACTTACAGTAGAGCAGATTACCTCCTGCTGGATCATCAAACCAGACGGAACCTGGAAATTACCCAAACAGTTAGAGAAGGTAAACTGCAAGGTTCTCTTCTTTGGAGCTTAGATCGCACCAATACAGCTATGGGAGCTAGGGCGTTGCGTCGCTGGTTGTTGCAACCTTTAATGGATTTAAACGGCATCCGCGCTCGACAGGACACCATTGGGGAGTTGGTACAAAACACAGAATTGCGGGAAGACTTGCGCCAACTATTACGGAGCATTTATGATTTAGAAAGATTGAGCGGGAGGGTAGGTTCGGGAACTGCTAGACCTAGAGATTTGGTCTCCCTAGCCGATTCTCTCCTCCGCTTAACCCAGTTAGCCACATTAGCCCTACAAGGTTCTTCTCCTTATTTAAAAGCATTGCAACAAGTACCGCCAGAATTAGAAGAGTTAGCAAAGATGGTACTAAGTCAAATAGTGGAGTCTCCTCCTCTGCACATGAAGGAAGGGGGAGTGATTAGAAATGGGGTAAACTCGGAATTAGATGAAATGCGGCGCATGTTAGAGGAGGATAAACAGTGGTTGGCGAATTTGGAGGTGACGGAAAGAGAGCGCACGGGGATTAGTAGGTTGAAGGTGGGTTACAATAAGACTTTCGGTTACTATATCAGTTTCCCCCGCTCTCAGGCAGATAAAGCGCCGGCTAATTATGTCCGCAAGCAAACTTTAACCAATGAGGAGCGTTATATTACCTCGGATCTGAAAGAGAGGGAAACTCGTATTCTGACAGGGAAAGAAGATTTGAATCGCTTGGAATATGAGGTTTTTGCCGCCTTAAGGGCGGAGGTAGGCAAAAAAGCTTTGGAGATTCGCCATCTTGCCAAAGCTGTAGCAGCTATCGACGTTTTATGTGCCTTAGGGGAGGTGGCAGTCTATCAAGGTTACTGTCCTCCAGAGGTAGTATCCGGTAGGGAAATGGAAATTATTGATGGACGTCATCCCGTGGTGGAAAAATCCCTCGGGGCAGGTTTATTTGTCCCCAACTCAACTACAATGGGAGCAAATGGAAATAATAACAAACCCGATTTAATCATTCTGACAGGACCAAATGCTAGCGGTAAGAGTTGCTATTTAAGACAGGTGGGACTGATTCAATTAATGGCTCAAACTGGGAGTTTTGTTCCCGCTACCGGGGCAAAATTGGGCATCTGCGATCGCATCTTTACCCGAGTAGGAGCGGTAGATGACTTATCTTCTGGACAATCTACTTTTATGGTAGAGATGAATGAAACCGCCAATATTCTCAATCATGCCAGTGCCCAATCTTTAGTACTCCTAGATGAAATCGGGCGAGGAACTGCTACTTTTGATGGTCTTTCCATTGCTTGGGCAGTGGCAGAATATTTGGCAGTGGAGATTCGTTCCAAGGCAATTTTTGCCACTCATTATCACGAATTAAACGAACTAGCTTCCCTCCTTACTAATGTAGCAAATTATCAAGTGACAGTCAAGGAATTGCCCGAAGAAATTGTATTTTTACACCAGGTGCATCCCGGAGGTGCAGACCGTTCCTACGGTATTGAAGCAGGTCGTTTGGCAGGTTTACCAGCAACAGTAATTAAAAGAGCCAAACAGGTTATGGGACAAATAGAAAACCATAGTAAAATAGCCTTAGGGTTGCGCAAGCAAGGAATTGAGGAGCAGGAACAGGAAAAGAATTAGAAGAAAAAAGATAACCTAGGGCTTGGTTACAGGCTAAAAGACTGGTCTAATCCAATACACTTGTTACTTAAAGTCAGTTGAGCTGCTAAAACTTGTGCAATAACGCGATCGACCAGTTAATCCTCCTCAAGGCATCGGTAACCGTTTAACAACCGTCCCTAATAGATAGTAATAAAGTAAATGATAAGATAGCAGGACTTAGCTAACCAGAGAATCGGACTCATGCATATCCAAACACTTAATCTCACTAACTACCGTGGGGCAAAATACTTGCCCCTCCAGCTTGATGAGAAGTTAAACGTATTCGCAGGTGTTAATGGTGCTGGTAAGTCCACTGTACTGGATGGGGCTGCTACCATGTTATCCTGGGCTGTTAGTCGTATCCGCAATCCCGGTACGTCAGGCCGTCCCATATCCGAAGATGATATTACAAATCTACAGTCTTCAGCCTCAATTGAACTTGTTTGTGCTGATGGCTCCCAGTCTATTCAATGGAGGCTCAGCAAAAGTCTTAAGGGGCGGGGTTCGCCAGCTCAGCCCAGTCGCTTGACGGAGTTAAATGACTATGCAAAAACGCTTCAGGCAAAAATTGCGGCCAGTGAGGAGACCGTCAACATCCCTATATTTATCCACTATCCCGTAAATCGAGCTGTCCTGGATATTCCGCTGCGGATTCGAGGTAATAAAACTTTTGACCTTTTGTCAGCCTATGACAATGCTTTGACCAGCGGTGCCAACTTTCGGGCATTTTTTGCATGGTTCCGAGAACGGGAAGATTTAGAAAACGAAAATAGGTTAAATAATTCAACCGAAAGTGATCTTCCCGATCCTCAACTTGAGGCTGTTCGTAACGCTTTGCATCAATTATTACCAGAATTCCAAAACCTAACTGTTAGACGTCATCCACTCAGAATGGAGATTGAAAAGGATGGAGAACTTTTAAAGGTTAATCAACTGTCAGATGGCGAAAAATGCCTCATCGCAATGGTGAGTGATATGGCTCGCAGACTGGCAATTGCTAACCCCCAAGGTAACCCCCTTCTGGGTAAAGGGATTATTCTAATTGATGAAATCGACCTCCATCTTCATCCTAAATGGCAACAAATGATAGTCCCCCAGTTACTCCAAGTTTTTTCCAACTGTCAGTTTATTTTTTCAACCCATTCACCCCATGTACTCACCCACATAAAACCGGAAAATATCTTTCTTCTCAAGCAAACTGAGGGACAAATTACTGTAGATCAACCATCTGAGTCTTATGGCAAAAATGTCGTTCGGATTCTGGAAGACTTGATGGAGCTAGATACCACACGACCATCCAAAGTCAACTCAAAGCTGCATGAAATCTATGAAATGCTTGAGCAGAATCGATTGGAAGAAGCAAAGCAAGCAATCAGAAAGATGAAAAAGCAAATTGGAGATGACCCGGACTTAGTGAGAGCCACTGTCCTAATCAGACGAAAAGAGGTGATTGGTAAATGAAACACATTCAAAAGCACCCCGAACCCCGAGCAATAAGCAATTGGAAACAACAAAGTAACCCTAATTGGCACCCCACCTATGCCACCCTTTGTCATACTCTGAAACAAGTTCTGAAGGATGCACTGATGCGAGAGCAAGGATATTTATGCTGCTATTGTGAACGCAGTCTTACCTCAGATGATTCCCACATTGAGCATTTCAGACCCCAGAGTGATCAGACCATCGATTCCTTAGATTTTGCTAATCTGCTGTGCTCCTGCCAAAAAAGAGAACCCCTCCACTGCGGCCATCTCAAAGGGAACTGGTTTGACGATAAGCTGCTCATTTCCCCCCTTGATTCCACTTGCGAGTCCCGATTTGCCTTCACCGCCGATGGTCATATTAAACCCAGAAAAGAAATTGATCAGGCAGCAAAGACCACGATTGAAAAGTTGGGACTCAATATCCCAAAATTACGAGACCTGCGGAAACATGCCATTGAACCGTTTCTGGATGAAAATTTGTCCGCACAAGAATTCCAGCAATTTGTACAGGATTATTTAGTCCCCTTAGTATCGGGTGAGTTTAGTCCGTTCTGGACAACGATTAAGTACCTATTCTAGGCATAGGTAACTGTTTGAGAACCGTCCCAACAGGTTCGGGAAACTACACTACCTGAATAATATCCGGTAGCCTCATTATAGATAGTACTAAAGCAAAAGATAGACGAAAAACTTACATCGGAGCAATACGACATATGGGAAAAGTTGTTGGAATAGACCTAGGTACGACAAACTCTTGCGTCGCCGTCATGGAAGGTGCCCAAGCCACCAGAACTAGCCTCTCAGAGCGATTTAGATTTATCCAATCCCGCCGACACCGTTCCCAATGCCTCCATAGCGATGCTCTTTGAAAAACACCTGACGAGCATAGTAGGTTGCGCAGTTATAGATTTTATTGGCTTCGCCACAGGCGTACTCCAAAATTGCCGAGAGGTCTTTGTCGGGATGGAGGAGCACCTGCTGGCAACCCATGAGTTTGGGATTCTTCATGGCAACAATTATACTATTTATGGCTGACATAACTCGCTCTCCCTTCCTCACTGCGGCCCCGCGCTGAAGCGACGGGGCTACCAAGCTCCCGAGTTTTTCTGTGTTTCGCAGCAATCTCACTTTTAATCAATTTCATCCGGGTTTACCCCCATTTCTCGTAAACGCTGGGCTAACTTGTCAGCCCGTTGTGCTAAAGTTTTGATTCTGGTTTGTTCTTCTTTAATTAATTCTTCCACCAAGGGAGGAGCGAGTAGTTTTTTAACCGATAAAAATAGCTGAGAAAACTGACTGGAAACAATGAAGGTATCTTCGGAAAAATCCGTCCTAGTATATCCTCCTTTTTTCCCAGGATTAGCAAACACCAGCACTCTTTTCTTTTTCGGGTCTACTAACCAATACTCGGCAATTTCTGCCATTTCGTATTCATAGCGTTTAATTACATAATCATCCCGGCGATTGCTGCTCACAACTTCTACCACCAGAAGGGGTTTTTCGTCAAAATCCAAAACCCCCGCCCCGGGACGTTCGCTGATTTGCTCCCAAAGACTCTGATAACAAACGATAGCGTCAGGAATTCGGGATGTATTGTCATCTGTTCTCACTCCTACAGTGGTTTTCGCCACCATTGATAAATTTTGGTCCGCAAAATAGCGCTGTAACTTGTACACCAAAAATTCACAGATTTTGGCGTGTTTTAGAGTAGTTGCTCCCATGGGGACTATTTTGCCTCTCACTAATTCGTAGAGAACATCCGGTTCTCCTTCATATTCGAGATATTCTTGGAAGGTTAACAGATGTTCAACTTCAGGAGATTTATTAATTACCTCTGTTGCTGAGACGACAGCTTGTGTCATAGTTATACCTCTCTGGGGATGGCGGATATTTTCTCAAATATAGCAAATAATTAACAACCGTCCCAACAGGTTCGGGAAACTACACTACCTGAATAATATCCGGTAGCTTCATTATAGATGGTAGTAAAGCAAATGATAAAGAAAAAATTTACACCGAGTAGGACATATGGGAAAAGTTGTTGGCATAGACCTAGGTACGACAAACTCTTGCGTCTCCGTCATAGAAGGTGGTAAACCCACTGTTATAGCTAACGCAGAGGGTTTTAGAACCACCCCTTCTGTAGTCGCCTATGCCAAAAACGGCGACCGCCTAGTGGGCCAGATCGCCAAGCGGCAAGCAGTAATGAACCCGGACAACACCTTCTATTCAGTTAAACGCTTCATCGGACGCAAGTACAATGAAGTAACCAACGAAACCACAGAAGTTTCCTACAAAGTTCTGCGGGATGGCAATAGTAACGTTAAACTGGACTCTCCCGCCCAAGGGAAGAAATTTGCCCCCGAGGAAATTTCCGCCCAAGTATTGCGCAAATTAGTTGAAGATGCCAGCAAATATCTGGGAGAAACAGTAACTGATGCAGTAATAACCGTTCCTGCCTATTTCAACGACTCCCAACGTCAAGCTACTAAAGACGCAGGTAAAATTGCTGGCATTGAAGTTAAGCGCATTATCAACGAACCCACCGCCGCTTCTCTCGCCTATGGCTTGGATAAAAAGAGTCACGAAACCATCCTCGTCTTTGACTTAGGGGGCGGTACCTTTGATGTTTCCATCTTAGAAGTAGGGGATGGGGTTTTTGAAGTACTAGCTACCTCTGGAGACACCCACCTGGGGGGTGATGACTTTGATAAGAAAATTGTAGACTATCTCGCAGCAGAGTTTAAGAAAAACGAAGGCATCGACCTGCGGAAAGACAAGCAGGCATTGCAGCGTCTGACAGAAGCAGCAGAGAAGGCGAAAATCGAACTTTCTAGTGTCACCCAAGCAGACATCAACCTGCCCTTCATCACCGCTACCCAAGATGGTCCCAAACACCTGGATATTACCCTAACCAGGGCACAATTTGAAGAACTAGCTGCTGATTTAATCGATCGCTGTCGCATTCCTGTGGAAAAAGCCATGGGGGATGCTAAAATTAAGAAGGATGCTATTGATGAAGTAGTGATGGTGGGAGGTTCCACTCGTATTCCCGCTGTGGTAGAACTGGTGAAGCGGGTGCTGGACAAAGCCCCCAACCAAACCGTGAACCCGGATGAAGTGGTGGCAGTAGGTGCAGCGATTCAAGGGGGTGTTCTCGCTGGAGAAGTAAAGGATATCCTGCTGCTGGACGTTACTCCCCTCTCCTTAGGAGTAGAAACCTTAGGGGGTGTGATGACCAAAATTATCCCCCGGAACACCACGATTCCCACCAAGAAATCGGAAACTTTCTCCACAGCAGTAGATGGACAAACCAACGTAGAAATCCACGTCCTCCAAGGAGAAAGGGAATTCTCCAAAGACAACAAGAGTTTGGGAACCTTCCGCCTAGACGGTATTCCTCCTGCACCCCGAGGTGTACCCCAAATTGAAGTTACCTTCGATATTGATGCTAACGGGATCCTCAACGTTACCGCTAAGGATAAGGGAACGGGTAAAGAACAGTCCATCAGCATTACCGGGGCTTCCACTCTACCCTCCGAGGAAGTGGATCGCATGGTTAAGGAAGCAGAAGCCAACGCCTCTGCGGATAAAGAACGGCGGGAGGCAATCGATCGCCGGAATCAGGCAGACTCCCTCGTCTACCAGGCTGAGAAGCAACTGAAGGAACTGGGAGATAAAGTTCCTGCTGCTGATAAAACTAAGGCAGAAGATTTGATTAAGGATCTCAAGGATGCAGTTGCCAAGGAAGATGACGCCCGGATTCAAACCTTAATGCCGGAACTACAACAGACACTTTATAGTATTGGCAGCAGCGTCTATCAGGAAGCAGGTGGCGTCGGCTCCGACGGTGCTGCTCCTGGAAACGGTAGTGATGCTCCTAACGGGAGTACGGCGGATAGTGGCGAAGATGTCATTGATGCCGAATTCTCAGAAACGAAGTGATTGTAGGGTGGGCATTGCCCACCATGCAGCAGACGGAAAATTGCGCCATGTGGAGATTGGACATATATCCTTTAACCGCTATAAGATTAAACCGCAGAGACGCAGAGTACGCAGAGAAGGATAAGAGAGGAAGTTATTTATTGCCCACCCAGTTTATTATTCTATTTTGGAGGCGTGGGTGGGCGGTAAAACCTCGTTATGAATAAGCTTTTAACTGTCATGTACTGGCTCTAATATATGGCCTATAGCGATTTTAAAACTCTATCCAAAGTAATAACGACTTTCGAGCTATCCGTTGATGAGACGTGTCACCTATTTACAGAGATAGCTCCAATTATACCCAGTGATTATCTCCAAAGAACCCTAGATGAATATTTGCCTCTTGTAAATGCTATTAACACAGAAAAAGCCCGTTCTGAATTGATTATTGCGCCAGTACTTTTGGAAGTCAGACGTATCTTCAACTTTCAGATTGGTTTTTTTTCAGGAACAGATTTTACTGTGGATCCTGAAGTTGGACTCAATGGTTATTGTGATTATATCCTAAGTTATTCTTCAGAAATATATGAGATTCAATCCCCTGTGGTAACCCTAGTGGAAGCCAAGAATGAAAATATTAAGGGGGGGTTGGGACAATGTATTGCAGAAATGGTAGCTGCTCAAAGGTTTAATCAACAACAAGGTAATGAAATTAAAACCATTTACGGCGCAGTTACTACCGGAACCGCTTGGAAGTTCATAAAACTTGCAGAACAAGTGGTTTTTATCGATTTAAGTGATTATTATATTAAAGAAGTGGATAAAATTTTAGGTATTTTGGCATTTCCTTTTTCCTAACAACTGCTCAAATTCTTGTGTGTAGTGCTATAGATAGGCAATCGAACGGTAAAAGTACTGCCTTTATCTAATTCGCTTTCTACTTCAATACTACCACCATGGGAGTTCGAGATCGCCTTGGCAATAGGTAAACCTAAACCAAATCCTCCAGTTTTCCGAGAGCGATCTTCCCCCGCTCGATAAAATCGTTCAAAAATCCGCGACTTATCTTTCATCCCAATACCTATTCCTGTATCTTTCACCTTAATTAAAGCAAAACCATGACACCTATCTAAAATCAGAGTTACTTTCCCCTCCCTAGGAGTATAATTAATAGCATTAGTCACTAAATTAGCTACCATGCGATATAACTGAGCCTCATTTCCCCTCACTTGTAATTCTGAGCTTAGGTTAAAATCCACCACTAATTCTACATTAGCCTCTCTAGCTAAAGCAGCTAGTTCCTCAGCAATATCGTTAACTATATCTTGGAGTATAATCAACTCACCAGTTGCAACTGGTAAATCTGGGCGCTCCATCCCCGCTAACAGCAACAAATCTCCTACCAACTGAGAAAGGCGATTATTCTGACGCTGCACTACTTCCAAAGTACATCGCGCTTCATCTTCATTTAAAGAAGGTAGCTGCAAACTGGATTCTACTGTTGCTCCAACCGCAGCTAGAGGTGTGCGTAACTCATGAGCAGCATCAGCAGTAAATTGTTGCATTTGTTGATAAGATTGATAAATAGGTTCCATGGCTAATGCAGCCAACCACCAACTGGCAATACCCACCAATAGCATGATTAAAGGTAATCCCACCAGGATAATCCATCTTACCGCCCCTACATAATCATCGAAGTCTGACTGGTTGCGCCCTATTTGCAAATATCCCCAATCTTGATTATTTTTAGTATGCAAGGGGAGGGTAATTTGACGATAACGGATATTTTGATTGTCTTTAAGAGTATACCATTTGGGTTCCGTTTCCGTCAATCTCACCGAGGCTGGGATAAAATTGCCGGCGATCGCCACTAACTCTCCCGAAATATTCACAAAATGGATATAATAATTATCAGATAGGTTAATTTTACTGGCAATATGCCTCTGGTTATCTATTGTATTATGGAAACAAGGAGCTGTCAATAAACACAAATTGGGCAAAAGTTGGTTTATTTCTGGCTCTAACTTACCAGGTTCTTTAAGTAAAGGTTCTATACTATCATGGAGAGTACCGGCAACAGATTCCACCTCTCTATCTATAGTTATCCTATGAGCGTGGGCGATGGCTTCATACATTCCCAAAGCAGATATACTCAAAATCCCTCCCATGACACCCGCATACCAAATCGCCAGTCTCCCTCGTCTCTGTTTAAATAGCTTATTTTGTGACCTAAATCCCATGAATAATTAATTTCGTAGGTTGGGTTTCGTTCCTCAACCCAACATTGGCAGGGCGACCTTGGGTTTCACGAGCTTTCCTCATAGTGATAGCGAGCTTGGAGAAAATCAATGCGTTCTTTCCTCACTCGATATATTAGTCGGTGTTCACGAGTGATTCGGCGCGACCAAGTATCAGGATCTAAGTGCTTAAGCAATTCTGGTTTACCGATACCTTGGAAGGGGTCTTTCATGACTGCTGTGACGAGATCAAACACTTTATCGGCTGTTTGTTTGTCGGTTCTGCACCACCAACGACAATCTTCCCGAAAACGGTTGGTGAAGAGAGGATATCGAGAAGGTATTTCTAATTCTGACGACCTTGGAAGATTAGATTTTGATTTTTTTTTCTTATCTTTCAATACCTAGATCCTCCCGCAGTTGATCTAAAGTATGAGGGGAAGAGGGTTCAACATAATCCCACCGTCGAGACTCTTCTAATGCTTCCAAGAGACGACGAGCGTTGGTGGGCGATCGCAGCAAATAAACAGTTTCTAACAAACGGCGCAGTTCATTAGCAGTCAACAAAGCGATATCCTGATGACCAGAACGTTTAATCACTGCAATAGTATTCTCTCTTTCTATTTGCTCTAACAGAGGGGCTAAGTTTTCTTGTGCTTGGGTGTAAGTGGTTTGGAGTTCAAACATTTTAATTGTTGTTTCGGCGGTTTATAGAGTAAGGTATTGATAGCGGTTTTTAATTATCTACAATAAATCATTATTCGAGTTTTGTCAAGGAATTTTTTGGGTTTCGCGCAAAGACGCCAAGGCGCAAAGTTTCCTTATAATAAGGATTTGTTGGGTCATCTTTAAACCCTGTAGGGGTTTGATAAATGAGCCAGCAATTTAGGTTCAGGGCAGAAGGTGGGCTACGGTACAAAACGATATCCCAAACCATAGACAGTTTCAATCACTTTTTCACAGTTATACTGAGCTAGTTTTTTCCGCAGCAAACGCATTTGTGCAGCCACCACATTACTCATGGGTTCTGCACCTATTTCCCAAAGTCTATCTAAAATGCGATCTCTGGTTAAAACTTGATTTGGGTGTTGGAGAAAATATTCTAACAATTGAAACTCCTTGACAGTTAAATCAATCTTATTCTCCCCATACCAAACCATATGAGTATTATAATCCAAAGTGAAGCCCCCCACTTGTAATTGTTGGGGTTGTAACTGAGGGTAACGCCGTTGTAGAGCGCGGAGTCGTGCTAATAATTCTCTCATCCCAAAAGGCTTAATCAAATAATCATCAGCCCCGGCGTCTAAACCCGTCACTTTATCATCCTCAGCGTCTTTCGCCGTTAGCATTAAAATGGGTATTTTATCCTTATGGGAGCGCACCCGTTTTACCAGTTCTAATCCTGACATTCCTGGGAGCAACCAATCTACAATAGCTAGAGTATATTCAGTCCACTGATTATCTAAATAATACCATGCTTCCGTACCATCCAAAACCCAGTCTACTATATAAGCTTCTTGAGTCAAAGATTTCTTGATTGCCCCTCCCAAATCAGGTTCATCTTCCACCAATAATAACCGCATAACTCATAAAGAATGTTGAAATCCAGCAGTAATCCTAAAATCAGGAGAATCAGCCGTTAAACCAGCCCCTGCACCAACTGTGAGCACAGTTAAAGGATGAACTTGGTGACGTACTCCCAATTCTAACACATAAGCATCCCGCTCTTCCTCCTCTTCCTGTTCATAGACAAAATCAGTCACCAAAATAGTTTCCGAACCTAAACGGCGACTATAACCCAAAATAGCCCTTAGACGATTCCTCCTTTCATCGTTACTATCGTAAGTATAAGCTACATTTAAATGGAGGCGATCTACATCAACTGCTTTACCCAAAGTTTTGGTGGCGATTAACTTAATAGTACCCTCAAACCCTTCCTCATCAGATGATGTAGGGAAATCCACACTCCCAGAAAGAGCAAAAGCAGGAGTACTCAATCCTTCCGCATTAAAATTGTAAAACAACTCCAACCCCACATTTCCGATTCCATCCTCAACAGCAGAGCCAAACTGGAAGGGTAGAGTAATTCTACCTTGCCAATTGGGGGCAAAACCAAATTCTATTCTGGATTCTAACCCAAATTCCTCCCCATTCTCAGTTTGTTGGTACAAAAATTGTCCTTGTAACTCAATCCCTTTATAGGGTATAGGATAAGCATCCTCCACCTCCGTCGGTAGCCCTTCTTCCAAATTGAGGTGATCCGCAGCTTTTACCATTCCTGAACCCATAAAACCCCATATTACCAAGGCTATGGCTATTCTCTTCCCTATTAATTTCATTTTTCCCTTTACTCCTACTAAAATCTGCGCCTCTGCGCCTCTGTGTGAAACAATCCCCTAATTCATAAAAGCCCCAGCCTCAGGTTCTTGCTCCATAGAAATAGGTTCAATATCGGGAAGATTGGCATATTTTTGTTCCCAACCCTTCAACATAGCCTCAATCATTATGGGGGGAATTTCTCCAGGTTCCCGCACTGCTGGAGAAAGGTTCATATCGGGCATAATCTCCATCATAGCATCCAGAAAAGAACCGGGAATTTCTCCCTCTTGAATACCCGGAGTCAGTTTCAATTTCAACTGGGCTTTCAGTTGCTGTTGTACTTCTGGACTTATACTACCATGGTGCATAGATCCATGACTTCCATGATGTTCCATCATCTCATTCAGCATTTCCATCATAATCCCCGTCATGGCTCCATCCACAGTTTTCAACCAATCGTCATAAACCAAGGGATTGATATTGGCCTTGGGAGTAGTAAACTTCCGCACTAACTTCTCATCTCCCGGTTGATAACTCATAGCGTCCAAAACCCGATAGAGTTCCTTTCGCTTTTGAGCTATCGTCCAACCCTCATAGGCAAAAATATCGTAAGTAATACCGTGGAGCATATGCAGGTTATCAAATACATTAGCCGTTTCTGGAGATAGACGACTGTAGCGAGGAGAACCTTCCCGACTCAGCAGCATGCGCATGGGGGGGTTAGGAATGACATGTTCCCGGAATAGATCCTCCATTTTCTCAATCATCCTATCCTGCTCCTCATCATTACCTCCTATCATCATGGACTCATAGACAGCAGGATGCCACCAGTGAGCAGCATAAAAGAAATTGTTGTTTTTGGTATAATAATTCCGGGTGAGGCTAAAATAGGGCTTCATCATTACCCCAGCGCGACGCATGGTTACATCTAAAGGAGCGGGACTGAGAACAATATCCTTGTAAGTGGATGTATAGTAGTCATAGACTTCCTTCAGCGCCTTTTCTTTTTCTTCCCAAGGAATACTTTTCGCCGCCATCACATCTTCAGTCATTTCATGGAGTAAGTGAACCGAGTCAATAGTGCGGAAAAGTCGCCAAGTGGCGCGAGCTGCATAAGGAGCATATAATTCCATTGTTGGCTCGATGCGAGGTGGGTTATTGTAGACAGCAATAATTTCCTCGTAAAGTTTAGTATCCGCTTTAGCGTGATTCTGGAAAGGAGTTAAAAGTAAAACATCGTGGAGTTTACTGTGGGCGAAATGAAGCGCTCCTGCTACCCGGTAACTACGACGATGACGGTTGTAGAAAGCTAGTTGGTAAGGGGTGCGGGGGTGAGCGATGCCATTTCTTTGTTCCCCTCGTAGGGTTTGGGGTACTGCAACTATAGCTAAAGTAGCGGCGATCGCCGCCGTTATGAGTTTTTCGAGCCGTTTACCTTTCATAGTCTTTGAGAGATAATCATTTTTCTGCTTGTTTTTACCTTCTCAAAGAAATGTGAAATCCCGATGAAATCCTCCTTTCATTTTCATTTCATATTTTCTTCCTAAACAGGATAGAATATGAAATTGAAGCTAATCATTGCTACCCAGACGAAGTTTGCACTCCAAACTCAACCCTTACTAGCCCACAGTGGACACCAACACGGTACGGAGCACGTTCAAGAAGAGAAAAAAGCCCTTCCCGAAGAACCAACCAGCTCCGAGATAACCCAACCTTCCCAACTCTCAGAACCTGCTATAATTTCCCATAGCAGCACCAATTTTATCCCCCAACCAGGAGAATTAATCTTATTGTTACTATTAACTTTTCCATGGATCTTGTTTTTAATCAAACAGAAAATTAATAATCAATAGTAATCCTCATTTCTAGAGTTCCATTGTGCTATACTAACTATGGTAATTAATAAAGCCTCCCTCCGTCAACTCCACTCTTCCCTTGCACCCATCGTCATTTTGCCAGTGCTTTTGACACTCATAACAGGTTCCCTATTTCAGGTGGCAGTACTCACTGGCAAAAGTAATGAATTTAGCTGGCTGTTAGAATTGCACCGAGGTAAATTTGGTCGGATTAACTTAGAAATGATTTATCCTTTTCTCAACGCTTTCAGTCTTTTAATGCTATCATCAACTGGAATAACTATCTGGTTCCAAACCAGACAGCGTCGTCACAAAAAATATTAACAACCATGATGACTTTCAGAGACAGACTTTTGTTTCCAGCAGTTTTCTAACAACTGTATTCTGTATTTATACAAAAACCTGCTGGGGTTCCAAACCGACTGTGAGTTAAAGAGAGGTTGGTTGAAATATTCCCAAATAGGGAGGCACAATAGTTTTAGTTTCCGGTTCATCATTATATAATTTCCAGAATTGGTTTATTTATTAAAGACAGCTTTCATAGAAAGCCCTTTATTACTAATATGCCAAAAGTACCTTTCGAGCTGCTAGCTAGTATTGCGGAATATTAACTTCCCCCCGTCCCTAACTAAGTAATTTTACTCACTACAGCTGCCAAACCAAACTCAAAATCCCCAAACTGCTGCTTATTCCCGTAATAATTTGTAACTAATTTTCAAAATAATTAACACTTCCTTGTAATATCGATGATAATGTTACCTCCAAAGTCAGGAATAGGAGCAGCAGGTTTAGATAACTGCACCCGCACTTGCTTAATGCCATCTAATTGTAAAATATCCTCAGCAATAACAGCAGCTAACTTCTCCACTAGGTTAAACTTAGCCGTTTTCACCAACTCCTTAACCCGGGCGATCGCCTGTCGATAATCCGCAGTATCTTCTAGATCATCGCTTTTTCCAGCCTTGGACAAATCCAGCCATAAAGTGAGATTCACCTCAAACCATTGTCCCAATACCCGTTCTTCTTCTAAAAACCCAGTGTATCCATAGCAGCGAATACCCTCAATCCGAATCGAATCCATTGTCATTACCTTTTATCTTCCTTTTACCCTTTTCCCTATGTAGCTTGTTTTAAAGGAAATCCCAAACTTTCCCGCTGTTGGAGATAACCTTGAGCTACAAGACGAGCCAAATTCCGAATCCTGCCAATATAGCGAGTTCGTTCTGCCACAGCAATAACCCCCCTCGCATCCAACAAATTAAAAGTGTGAGAGCACTTCAGCACATAATCTAAACTTGGCATTATCAAAGAGCGCTCTATTAGATCCTTTGCTTCCTCCTCATAAAGAGAAAAAAGCTTAAACAGCAAATCTGGATTAGAAGCCTCAAAATTATAAGTGCACTGCTCAATTTCTCCTTGCAGAAAAATCTCCCCATAGGTAATCCTGTCGTTCCACTGAATCTTCACCATAGCATCCACATCTTGAAGATACATGGCCAAACGCTCCAAACCATAGGTAATCTCAATAGACACCGGACGACAATCAATGCCCCCACACTGCTGGAAATAAGTAAATTGGGTGATTTCCATTCCATCCAGCCACACTTCCCAACCTACACCCCAAGCTCCCAAAGTGGGAGACTCCCAATTATCTTCCACAAACCGAATATCGTGATTTTCTGGTTTAATCCCCAAAGCTGCTAGAGAATCCAGATATAAATCCTGGATATTTTCAAGTGAAGGCTTAATCAACACTTGGTACTGAAAATAGTGCTGAAAGCGATTGGGATTTTCCCCGTACCGTCCATCCGTCGGACGGCGACAAGGTTCCACATAGGCTACAGCCCAAGGTTCTGGTCCCAGAGCACGGAGAAACGTATGGTGACTCATAGTGCCAGCGCCTTTCTCTGTGTCGTAGGGTTGGAGGATGCAACAGCCGCGATCGCCCCAAAATTGATTTAATATGGCAATGATTGTTTGAAAATTAGCAGGCACGTTTAAATAAGATTTAGGCACACTTCCCCTCATAGTATAGCGCTTCGCTCTGGTGTGGGGAAATTTAAACCCCGTAGGGGTTTTATAAGTGCTGCGAAGCCTCCCGGGTATGTTTTTCGATAATCAGGGTTTCAGCCCCTTGATTGACAATTCGTTACAATGCTTGAGACCATGTTCCCCCTTCCCGAAACAAAAATTAAAGTTACTCTCATAATATGTCCTAGTGAGATTTTGAGGTAAAACAGCCTGGTGGCAAGAGTTATAGCGATTATGAAGATTATAAGTAACTGTAATTCTATCCAAATTTAATCTAGACTGAGATTAAAATTTCGCAACAACATGTAATAATTATACATATTGGCCAAAAGAAAGCACATTTAAATGAGTAGCATTAAAGCACAGTACAAAGCAACAGATAAAGCTTTCCACGTTGAAGGCTACGAGAAAATTGAATTTAGCCTGATGTATCAGGATGGGGCATTCCAGATTGGCAGCACCGAGATTGCCAACAGTTACAAAGAGTTTGGGCGTTGCCTCATGGTTGTGGATGAGACGGTTTACCAACTCTATGGGGAGCAAATCCGCCAATACTTCCATCACTACCAAATTCAGCTCAAGGTTTTCCCCATCACCATTAAGGAAACCGATAAAACAATCCAGAGCTTTGAGAAAATTGTAGATGCTTTTGCCGACTTTGGCTTAGTCCGCAAAGAACCCGTGCTCGTAGTGGGTGGGGGTTTAATTACGGACGTCACCGGATTTGCCTGTTCTGCCTATCGCCGCAGTAGCAACTACATCCGCGTTCCTACCACATTAATTGGTCTCATTGACGCCAGTGTAGCCATTAAAGTTGCCGTCAACCATGGCAAATTGAAGAATCGTCTGGGTGCCTATCACGCATCCAAAAAGGTGATTTTGGACTTCTCCTTCTTAAAGACCCTCCCCCAAAGTCAGATTCGCAACGGCATGGCAGAGCTCATCAAAATTGCCGTGGTTGCCAATGGGGAAATCTTTAATCTGTTGGAACAGTATGGTAAAGACCTGCTCTACACCCATTTCGGCTATCTCAATGGAACTCCTGAACTGCGAGAAATAGCCCATAAAGTGACCTACGACGCCATCGACACCATGTTGCAGCTGGAGGTGCCCAACCTCCATGAACTGGACTTAGATCGGGTAATTGCCTATGGTCACACCTGGAGTCCCACTTTGGAACTGGCTCCAGAAATTCCCATGTACCATGGTCACGGCGTCAATATTGACATGGCACTGTCCGCCACCATTGCCTGGTTGCGGGGATACATCACCACCCAAGACCGGGACCGGATCTTAGGACTCATGAGCCGTATTGGTCTAGCTTTGGATAGCCCCTACCTAACCCCGGAACTCCTCTGGAAAGCAACCCAGTCTATCACCCTCACCCGAGATGGTTTGCAGCGAGCAGCGGTTCCCAAACCCATTGGAACTTGCTACTTCATCAATGACCTGAAAAAAGATGAATTAGAGCGAGCCTTGGTGACCCACAAGGAAATTTGCAGCACCATGGCTCGGGATGGAGATGGAGTTGACATGTACATGACCTTGGATCAACCCAAGGAAAATAGTCCTATTTTGGTTGGGGCATAAATTTCATGGCAATTTCTAGACCCGTTACACCCCTGGGTATTCTGGCAGAAAAGTTAGCAAGATTAGCCCACCAGGTAAAAGAGACATCAGATATTCCAACGGACATAGCAAAAGCCATCGCTGAATGTAATCAGTTAGCCTCCGGCTTAGATCCCTACCTGGAAGCCTGCACCACCAGTCCATCCAAACCTTTAGTCGCCTTAGACGAAAAGACCAAAGCAGAAGACTGGAGCCAGCGTTTTTCTGATGGAGAAACTGTACGCCAGTTAGAACAGGAAATGCTTTCCGGGCACATTGAGGGACAAACATTGAAAATGATTGTCCACATGACCAAAGCCAAAAAGGTTCTGGAAATAGGCATGTTCACCGGCTATTCTGCCCTGGCTATGGCGGAGAGCCTTCCCCAGGACGGGCAACTCATTGCCTGTGAAGTGGATAGCTACGTAGCCGACTTTGCCCAAAACTGTTTCCAGTCCAGTCCCCATGGTAGCAAAATTACCGTTCAGGTTGGTCCCGCTCTAGATACTATGCATCAGTTAGCTGATGAGGGACAGTCCTTCGATTTAGTCTTCATTGATGCTGACAAAAAAGAGTATTGGGATTACTTCCAAGTGCTCTTAGATAGGAATCTCTTGTCCCCTGGTGGATTTATTTGTGTAGACAATACCTTATATCAGGGACAAGCCTACCTAAGCAATAGTAACCGTAGCCCCAATGGGGAGGCGATCGCTAACTTCAACCAACAGATAGCCGCAGATAAGCGGGTTGAGCAGGTTCTCCTGCCCCTGCGGGATGGGTTCACCATCATTCGACGAATTTAGTGCAATAGTAGGTTGGGTAGAGCGCAAGCGTTACCCAACTTATTATTTCTGATTATGATAAAGTTAGCTTGATATTCCTGTGCAATGCATCACTTTGTAAACAAAAGTAAACTTATTCTCAAAACCCTAGGAACCCTCTTCTTACTCCTGGTAATATTTCCCTTTTCTTTGCTCCTTGTGGGGATTTCACTGTTGTGGAACTTAATTACAGCCCCCTTAAAACAAAAGGTGACAACTCCCTACCCACAGCAAACAGTGATGTTAACCGGGGGGAAAATGACCAAAGCCTTGCAACTAGCCCGCTCTTTCCAGACAGCAGGACATCGGGTAATTTTAGTAGAAACCCACAAATACTGGCTCTCAGGACATCGTTTTTCTAGAGCCGTAGATCTATTTTGTACCGTACCAGCACCCGAACAAGATCCAAAAAGCTATTATCAGGGTCTGCTAGACATAGTGAAAACCCACAAAGTAGACATCTTTATTCCCGTTTCCAGTCCTGTAGCCAGCTACTATGATTCCCTCGCCAAGCCATTACTGTCCAACCATTGCCAGGTATTCCATTTTGATGCTCACATCACCAAAATGTTGGACGACAAATTTACCTTCTGCCAACAAGCCCAATCTCTAGGTCTTTCTGCACCCAAGTCATTTTTAATTACGGACCCCCAACAAATTCTCAAATTTGACTTTGCAAGAGATGGCAGTGAGTACATTCTCAAGAGTATTCCCTACGATTCAGTCCATCGTTTAGACATGACAAGACTCCCCTGTCCAAACCTAGAAGAGCATATTAGTAAATTACCCATCAGCAAAGAAAAACCCTGGATTATGCAGGAATTTATCCCAGGTCAGGAATACTGCACCCACAGTACAGTGAGAGATGGAAAAATTCGCCTCCATGGATGTTCCCAGTCTTCAGCCTTTCAAGTAAATTACAAACACGTAGATAATCCAGCAATTTACAACTGGGTAAAAGACTTTGTTCAGGGATTAAATTTGACCGGGCAAATTTCCTTCGACTTCATTTTGGACCCACGAGGTCAAGTTTATCCCATCGAATGTAATCCCCGAACCCATACAGCCATTACTATGTTCCATGATCATCCCGGGTTAGCCGACGCCTATCTCAAATCCCCCGTCAATCTCGATGCTCCACCCATTGAACCCCTACCCCATAGTCCCAGTACCTATTGGCTTTATCACGAATTGTGGCGATTAACCGAAATCCGTTCTTGGCAGCAACTACAAAATTGGCTCGAAAAAATCACTCAGGGAACCGACGCCATATTTAGAGTAAATGATCCCCTCCCATTCCTCATGGTTCACCATTGGCAAATTCCCCTCTTGCTCCTCAAGCAGCTCTACCAGCTTAGAGACTGGCTGCGCATTGACTTCAATATTGGTAAATTAGTGGAATTAGGGGGAGATTAGGATGCGAGTTCTACATCTGGTAGGTTCCAGTGTCTCAGACTTTTACTACCAGCTCTCAATGGTATACGCCAAAGAAGTATTGCAGCCCCCCAGTGTTAGTAATTACTACGCAGTTGTAATACCCGGTGGTTTTTGGCAGTTAGGGAAATCCTTAGATTCCCTATCAGAGAAACTTTCCCTCCAAGAGATGATTTCCCGGCTACCAGAAATTGACTTAGTAGTGCCTCATATGTTTTGTATACCTGGTATGACAAGTTTCCGAGCCTTTTTTGAGGACATCCTCCGGTTACCCCTGGTAGGCTCCCCATCTAGTTGTACCGCCCTAGCAGCTAATAAAGCTCAGACACGGAGTGTTGTATCAGCAGCTGGTGTCCCTGTTGCTAAAGCACAGCAGCTGCGCCCAGGGGACACCCTAACCATGAAGCCTCCTTTTGTAGTTAAACCCAACTCAGAAGATAACTCCTTAGGTGTAACCCTAGTTTGGAACAAGGAGCAGATCCCGGAAGCATTGCAAATAGGCTTTCAATTAGATGACACCTTATTAGTAGAAGAGTACATCCCTGGAAGAGAACTTCGGGTAGCCGTAATTGAGCGTCAGGGTCAGCTGTACGTCCCAGCCATGATAGAGTACCTAGTCACCGAGTCCAACCCCATTAGAACCCTACAGGATAAGTACCAACTCAAATCAGACGGAACCCCAGCTCGTCAGCCTGAAAAGCCAGTAGCAACACCTGTCTGTCCCGCAGTCGTCACACCAGAACTATCAGAAAAACTCGCCCATGCTGCCAAGAAGGCTCATGTCGCTCTCGGCTGTCGTCATTACTCCTTATATGACTTTCGGGTCCACGCCGAAACAGGTCAACCCTACATGCTTGAAGCCGGTTTATTCTGGTCTTTCGGCAAAATCAGCATGATTTCCCGGATGATTCTTGCTGACGGCCAGAATTTAGAGGACATAGTCATGGAGTTGTGGAATAGTATAGCCTACGGGAGGAAGGACGAAAATTTAAACCCTGAAAGGTTTAAAACATAGCCCGCAATTTATTCGCAGGCGGCCAAAATTTGGAGGACATAATCATGGAGTTGTAAAATAACATATCCAGCTGTCCTTCCCTAAGAGGTAAAATCAGCTAAAAACTTTGTAATAGAAAGCTTTGAGTCACTTTTGTCTCCCTTCAATCTAGCCAAACCTATCCATCAGAAAAAAAAATACCAACCTCTATCCCTTGTATATCAGAGCTTACAGCCATTAAGCTTATTGCTAAAATCAGAAAAATAAAAAAAAAATTGACTAATTTTGAGCATTTCTAAGTTCAAAACGACCCAAAACCTTATTCAGTATACATTACAACAAATAAAAAAAAAATTGCGCAAGGGGTTGACAAAGAAAAAAATAGTGGTTATATTAGTAAATGCGCGGTTGAGAGAAACCGACTCGAAGCGCCCCGAACCTAGAAAAAATTATAGTTTGAAAGATACTATCTTGCCCCCTGAAAAAGAATAAATCAGGGAAACGAAGATTTTCCAATGAATAAAATTGAGTGGTAGAGAGAATTCTAACACAGTAGTTTACAATGGAGAGTTTGATCCTGGCTCAGGATGAACGCTGGCGGTATGCCTAACACATGCAAGTCGAACGAGCTCTTCGGAGCTAGTGGCGGACGGGTGAGTAACACGTGAGAATCTGCCTCAAGGTCGGGGACAACAGTTGGAAACGACTGCTAATACCCGATATGCCGGAAGGTAAAAGATTTATTGCCTGGAGAGGAGCTCGCGTCCGATTAGCTAGTTGGTAGGGTAAAAGCCTACCAAGGCGACGATCGGTAGCTGGTCTGAGAGGATGAGCAGCCACACTGGGACTGAGACACGGCCCAGACTCCTACGGGAGGCAGCAGTGGGGAATTTTCCGCAATGGGCGCAAGCCTGACGGAGCAATACCGCGTGAGGGAGGAAAGCCTTTGGGTTGTAAACCTCTTTTATCAGGGAAGAAAATTTGACAGTACCTGAAGAAAAAGCATCGGCTAACTCCGTGCCAGCAGCCGCGGTAATACGGAGGATGCAAGCGTTGTCCGGAATCATTGGGCGTAAAGGGTCTGCAGGTGGCCATTCAAGTCTGCTGTCAAAGACCGGGGCTCAACTCCGGGAAGGCAGTGGAAACTGGGTGGCTAGAGTACGGTAGAAGTAGAGGGAATTCTCAGTGTAGCGGTGAAATGCGTAGATATTGGGAAGAACACCGGTGGCGAAAGCGCTCTACTGGGCCGAAACTGACACTGAGGGACGAAAGCTAGGAAAGCGAAAGGGATTAGATACCCCTGTAGTCCTAGCTGTAAACGATGGATACTAGGTGTAGCTTGTATCGACCCGAGCTGTACCGAAGCTAACGCGTTAAGTATCCCGCCTGGGAAGTACGCACGCAAGTGTGAAACTCAAAGGAATTGACGGGGGCCCGCACAAGCGGTGGAGTATGTGGTTTAATTCGATGCAACGCGAAGAACCTTACCAGGGCTTGACATGTGGCGAATCTGGGTGAAAGCTTGGAGTGCCTTAGGGAGCGCCAACACAGGTGGTGCATGGCTGTCGTCAGCTCGTGTCGTGAGATGTTGGGTTAAGTCCCGCAACGAGCGCAACCCTCGTTTTTAGTTGCCATTTTAATGGCTCTCTAGAGAGACTGCCGGGGACAACTCGGAGGAAGGTGGGGATGACGTCAAGTCAGCATGCCCCTTACGCCCTGGGCTACACACGTACTACAATGGTTGGGACAAAGGGCAGCTACCCCGCGAGGGCAAGCGAATCTCATCAAACCCAGCCTCAGTTCAGATTGCAGGCTGCAACTCGCCTGCATGAAGTCGGAATCGCTAGTAATCGCAGGTCAGCATACTGCGGTGAATTCGTTCCCGGGCCTTGTACACACCGCCCGTCACACCATGGAAGCTGGCTACGCCCGAAGTCGTTACCCTAACCCTTAGGGGAGGGGGATGCCGAAGGTAGAGCTAGTGACTGGGGTGAAGTCGTAACAAGGTAGCCGTACCGGAAGGTGTGGCTGGATCACCTCCTTTACAGGGAGACCTGGAGGTCGAGGGGGGCAAGGGAAAGCTTTCAAACTGTAATAGGTTTACGGGAGTCATGGGCTATTAGCTCAGGTGGTTAGAGCGCACCCCTGATAAGGGTGAGGTCCCTGGTTCGAGTCCAGGATGGCCCACCTGTATGGGATAATATTCTAGCATTGGCTCTGAGTTATAATAACAAGAGAGAATGCTGGAAAGAGTTTCCAGCCAGAACCTTGAAAACTGCATAGAATTAAGAAGAGAAAGTAAAGATCGAGCTACAAAGAGCTAACGGTGGATACCTAGGCACCCAGCAGCGAAGAAGGACGTAGCGACCAACGATATGCTCCGGGGAGCTGGAAGCAAGCATTGAGCCGGAGATTTCCGAATGGGGCAACCCTAAATACGGTTTACTGAATACATAGGTAAACACGAGCGAACCAGGCGAACTGAAACATCTTAGTAGCCTGAGGAAGAGAAAACAAAAGTGATTCCCTCAGTAGCGGCGAGCGAAGGGGGAGTAGCCTAAACCATCCACTTCGGTAGATGGGGTAGTGGGACAGCACAACGAGACTGAGAAAATTAGACGAAGCAGCAGAAAACTGCACCGGAGAAGGTAAAAGTCCTGTAGTCGAAAATGGAACCAACTCAGCTGTATCCCGAGTAGCACGGAACACGAGAAATTCCGTGTGAATCAGCCAGGACCACCTGGTAAGGCTAAATATGTCTGGGTGACCGATAGAGAACAAGTACCGCGAGGGAAAGGTGAAAAGAACCCCGGGAGGGGAGTGAAATAGAACATGAAACCGTTAGCTTACAAGCAATGGGAGTCCGATTGAACGGATGACCGTGTGCCTGTTGAAGAATGAGCCGGCGACTTACAGGCGGTGGCGGGTTAAGGCGTAATTGCCCAAGCCAAAGCGAAAGCGAGTCCGAATAAGGCCATAGTCACTGTTTGTAGACCCGAACCCGGGCGATCTAACCATGTCCAGGATGAAGCTTGGGTAAAGCTAAGTGAAAGTCCGAACCGACCAATGTTGAAAAATTGGCGGATGAGGTGTGGTTAGGGGTGAAATGCCAATCGAGCCCGGAGCTAGCTGGTTCTCCCCGAAATGTGTTTAGGCGCAGCGGTAAAGCTAATTCAGATGGGGGTAAAGCACTGTTTCCCTAAGGGCTGCGAGAGCGGTACCAAAGGGAGGCAAACTCAGAATACCATTTGAAGCTTTGCCAGTGAGACGGTGGGGGATAAGCTTCATCGTCGAGAGGGAAACAGCCCAGACCACCAGCTAAGGTCCCCAAATGAACTCTAAGTGAGAAAGGAGGTGGGAGTCCCTAGACAACCAGGAGGTTTGCCTAGAAGCAGCAATCCTTGAAAGAGTGCGTAATAGCTCACTGGTCAAGGGCTCCGGCGCCGAAAATGAATGGGGCTAAGAGTTCTACCGAAGCTGTGGACTTACTACGTAAGTGGTAGGGGAGCGTTCTCTGTAGGGTGAAGCACTAGCGGCAAGCAGGTGTGGACGGCAGAGAAGTGAGAATGTCGGCTTAAGTAGCGCAAACATTGGTGAGAATCCAATGCCCCGAAACCCTAAGGGTTCCTCCGGAAGGCTCGTCCGCGGAGGGTAAGTCAGGACCTAAGGTGAGGCCGAAAGGCGTAGTCGATGGATAACGGGTTAATATTCCCGTACCATAAAAGGTTGGTACAGGAGGACGGACAAGGTTAAGGCCATCCGGGTGATGGAAGTCCCGGTGTAAGTAACTGAGGTGATGAGGTCTGGCGAAAACAGACTGAGCTGAGGTGCGAGTCCGACAAGCTACGGCTTGGAAGTGGTCAAGGTCATGGTTCCGAGAAAAGCCCTAACTACCATAAACCTTTTATGCTTGTACCCGAAACCGACACCGGTGGGGTGGTAGAGAATACTGAGGGGCGCGAGTTAACTCTCTCTAAGGAACTCGGCAAAATTACCCCGTAACTTTGGGAGAAGGGGTGCCACCTTTCAGGTGGTCGCAGTGAAGAGGCCCAGGCGACTGTTTACCAAAAACACAGGTCTCCGCGAAGTCGCAAGACGCAGTATGGGGGCTGACGCCTGCCCAGTGCCGGAAGGTTAAGGAAGTTGGTCAGTCTTCGGATAAAGCTAACGACTGAAGCCCCGGTGAACGGCGGCCGTAACTATAACGGTCCTAAGGTAGCGAAATTCCTTGTCGGGTAAGTTCCGACCCGCACGAAAGGCGTAACGATCTGGGCACTGTCTCGGAGAGAGGCTCGGCGAAATAGGATTGTCTGTGAAGATACGGACTACCTGCACTTGGACAGAAAGACCCTATGAAGCTTTACTGTAACTTGGAATTGGGTTCATGCTCAGCTTGCGCAGGATAGGTGGGAGGCGATGAAGATTTCCTTGTGGGGGAATTAGAGCCAACGGTGAGATACCACTCTGGCTAGGCTAGGATTCTAACTTTTACCCGTGATCCGGGAGAAGAACAGTTTCAGGCGGGCAGTTTGACTGGGGCGGTCGCCTCCAAAAAGGTAACGGAGGCGCACAAAGGTTCCCTCAGGCTGGTTGGAAATCAGCCTTAGAGTGCAAAGGCAGAAGGGAGCTTGACTGCGAGACTTACAAGTCGAGCAGGGTGGAAACACGGTCTTAGTGATCCGACGGCGCTGTGTGGAAGGGCCGTCGCTCAACGGATAAAAGTTACTCTAGGGATAACAGGCTGATCTCCCCCAAGAGTTCACATCGACGGGGAGGTTTGGCACCTCGATGTCGGCTCATCGCAACCTGGGGCGGAAGTACGTCCCAAGGGTTGGGCTGTTCGCCCATTAAAGCGGTACGTGAGCTGGGTTCAGAACGTCGTGAGACAGTTCGGTCCATATCCGGTGCAGGCGCAAGAGCATTGAGGGGAGCCTTCCTTAGTACGAGAGGACCGGGAAGGACGCACCGCTGGTGTACCTGTTATCGTGCCAACGGTAGACGCAGGGTAGCCATGTGCGGAGTGGATAACCGCTGAAAGCATCTAAGTGGGAAGCCCACCTCGAGATGAGTGCTCTCACAGGGTTAACCTGGTAAGGTCACGGGAAGAACACCCGTTTATAGGCTCTAGGTGGAAGAGCAGTGATGTTTGAAGCCGAGGTGTCCTAACAGACCGAGGGCTCGATCTACATATCTCTTTCTTGGTTCTTTGCAGTCTTGAGGGTTTTAATTCTTTTCCTGGTGTCTTTGGCGCCCTGGAACCACTTCGATTCCATCCCGAACTTGATGGTGAAACGGGGCAGCGGCGAAGATACTTGGGGGGTAGCTCCCTGGGAAAATAGCTCGATGCCAGGATTAATATTTCACAACAAAGCCCCTTTTCTTCGGAATTGGGGCTTTGTCTTTGAACATCCAATATAATAATCATTATGGTACAAGATTTAGTTGATTTGGTGAGGGATATTGATTTTTCAGCTTTGTGGCAATGGTTAACTATAACATCAATAGCAGCAGTTGTTAGTTTGATAGTAAATTTTCCAAAAGCCTACTCTCAATTAAGAGGGACAGTTGCCAGACTTGTAGTTAAACGGTTTAGTCTGGTCGAAAGAGAGACAGGTTTAGTAGATTTCCAACTTGATCTATGTATACATGCTTCCTATGGCAATGTATTTATCACAGGAATTTATTTGATAAACAAAAATAAATTTCATCTACGATATAATGGACCTATTTGCTTATACAATGAGCCATACAATAACTCACCAAGTAATAAGGCAGAAGTAAAGCTTGCCATTCCTCACACTGACTTTGATTTCACTCAATTAGTGGAGAAGGACTTTGAAAAGTTATTTCTAAATGAATTACGGAATAAACAAATAAAGCTTCTTGGATTTCAAGTTCCTGAAGATTCATTTAAGTGTTTGACAATGGCTGGAAGATTGAAGGGAGAAATCCTTGATAAAGTAAATTTTTCAAATATCCCATTAAAGGATTGGAGTGTACTTCTTGAACATAGTAAGGGTAAAGCCGAAGCAACTCTTAAAGCATCAAATAATAATGACGAGCAGTCGCTATAAAGTTCAAACTTACTGCACTATCTTCTGGAGCATCCCTTGAAAATTGATTCCTTTATCCCGTTACAGCGAGAAGATATTTATGAGGGATAAGCAACGGTCTTGTTTCATAGATTCCAATATTTGGTTATATGCTCTCATTAAAAGCCAAGACGACGGCAAAGCATAAGATTGCGAACCAATCCAATAGTGGGAGCAAGCTCACTGGTAGGTTGGGTTAAGCGTTACCCAACAATCACGCCTAACCAGGCATTTCACATTACTTAACCTTGAGTCGCTGGTATGATGTTGTAAAGAAAGGATGCAATGGACTAATAGACTACTGCGAGTAAAACTGTTTACATTGAAACCAGTATTTTAGGATACTTGACTGCTCGACCAACGAACAATCTGATTCTTGCTGCCAATATCAAAGTCACCCAAGACTGGTGGGATGAGTACTGCGGTTCATTTGTTCTTTATGCTTCGGAAATTGTTGAGGATGAAGCAGGGAAGGGAGACTCTGCGATCGCCGTTCAAAGGCTAAATTTGTTACAGTCCGTAACTTTTTTGGATCTAACAGAAGAAGCCACAGAACTTGCACAAGAATTTTTGCAGCAGAGCAATCTACCACTAAAAGCCTCTAACGATGCTTTGCATATGGCACTTGCAACAGTTTACGATTTAGACTACCTGTTAACATGGAACTGCAAGCATATGGCAAACGCTCAAATTCAAAGGAAGTTATCTAAAATTAGCTTTGAGCTTGGATATAAGCTACCATTTATTTGTACACCTTATGAGTTCATGGGATTTGATTTTCTAGGAGAGTAACGATGTATAAAGACGAAATTATGGAAGAAATTCACAAGTACAGAGAGGAATATGCAAAATCCTTCAATTATGACCTTAAAGCAATGGTTAACGATCTACGAAAGAAGCAAATTGCTCACGGACGCAAAGTTGTCAAACTTCCAATCAAGCGACGGTCTAACAAATCACTGCACCCGACCCTATGATAGGCAGTTTGTCATTTGTCATGACCCAAGGCTCATGGCGACGCCGATTTTAATGGTGCAAAGATGATTGAACGAAAGGGGCTGCTCCTAATCCCACCAGAGGCTCGGAACTTCTGTCTTGTGCAGTGGAACCAGGGCTACTAATGAGCCAGCCACTATAGCGAAAGCTTAGTGTGGGTAGTTTACAATGGACTGATTTGGAAATAAACAGGACTTTTTATGACAAATCTCTTTGTCAATCGCTGGTACTCTGCTTTACTGCTAGGAGCTGCTTTACTTATTGGGGGGGAGGTGACGGCCCAGGAGCTGATATACTATCCCATTTCTCTGCGTTCCAGTCGGGAAATAAACGATACCCTGTCAGATCGGGATATTCTTACTGGGGAGGGAGGCTTTGCTCGGGACTACCGGATATATTTAGAAGATGGAGACCAGGTGGCAATTGACCTGCTCTCTGACAATTTCGATGCTTTGGTTATCTTAATTGCTGCTGATGGTTCGACGGTGGCGGAAAATGACGATGGACCTGATGGTACTACTAATTCTCTTTTATTTGCCCGCATTATTGGGGTGATTCCCCTAGAAGCATTGGGTTTAGAGTTGGATTTACAGAATCAAACCTTGAAAGTTTTGCCGTCAAAATCCCTGGATACCTATCTGACGATTCTCTAGTTAATGTCCATAGAACCTAGTTAGGAGGCAGAGAATGAGGGCTTCTGTCCACTCTACTACTGCTCCATAGGTATCCCCAGTATGTCCCCCCAACTGGCGATAAAACCAAAAACCAGTTAAGCCTGCTAGTCCGCAACAGGTAACTGCGACAAACAGTACGGTTGAGAATGTAATATGGGGCAAAAATAGTTGCAGTGCGCTAAATCCACACAAACAGACCAAACCCAACAAAATATCCTGGGTGGGGCGGATTGCTTGTTTATGGAACGCACCGCCTCCAGTAGATTTGAGGGCGGGATAAAGGGCGATCGCCACCACCTGTCCCCAGCGACTCCAACCTGTGGCTATCATTAAACTCAGCCAGCGGTAAGACTGTAAGTCGCTCAAAGCAGCAGTTTTTAAGAGCAAGACCACCACTGCTACCATAGCGCCAAAAGCACCCACTAAACTATCTTTCATTACTTCTAGCCGCCGTTGGGGATCTAGTACGGCTAAACCGTCAGCGCTATCCATGGCCCCGTCCAGGTGCAGCCCTCCTGTCAGGGCTACCCAAAGGGCGACAATTAGGGTGCTCCGAGTCAAAACTGGAACTCCTACCAAGGATAAACCCCAATCGAATAGCCCCAATAAGCCACCCAAAAGCAAACCCACCAGGGGCGCCCAACGAGCAATGCGCTGAAATTCTAACTCCCATTCCCCAGGAAGTTTAATTGTAGAATAGAAAGTTACAGCACCGAGAAAAGAACGGATTAATCCTCTCAACCATTGCTTCATAAATAATTAGAGTTAAAAAGATATAATCTTGGGCTAAAATTATGTCATAGCCTATTTTATTGCTATGGATATCACCCAATTTGGATCTAATATTCGTTGAATCAGGAAAAAATTACTAGCCAACTACCCGCTCCTTATATTATTGACTTCGGCACGATTGTGGATCGAGAGGATATAAAACGGCTGCTCAACAATTTATAGTCCTATAGTTATGTTATTTTATGTAATAAAACAAAGTGAAGGTTTGATACAAGAAGTATTTGCCCATCCCCATCGGTCTCCCTTGGTTGCTAATCGCAGTATTTATCTCAATATCCAGTCATTTGATTATTTGCCAATACATAATTTATATAACTTACTAACATATTTAAACTAAACTTAGGAGAATCGTCAATTGCGACTCATTCCTTTATGCAACTCTGTTCAAGACAGAAAAGTTAGACAAAATCTCAATGCTGACTTTGAAGAAATGCTGACGGACGTCCATTTTAATTGCTTGTGAGATTTTTTTCATTCCAAAGTCAAGCTAATTGTAGCCAAACTCAAGCTAGAGCGGGAGTTTTTCACACCCCTCACGGTTTGGTCCAAACCCCTAGATTTATGCCCGTAGGTACTCTAGGAACGGTTAAAGGTGTGACACCAGCACAGCTAGAACTCACGGGGGCACAGATGATTTTGGCCAATACTTATCACCTTCACCTGCAACCGGGAGAAAAAATTATCACAAATTCTGGCGGTCTGCACCAATTTATGGGTTGGTCTGGTCCGATTCTCACCGATTCTGGGGGCTTTCAGGTGTTCAGCTTGCAGTCACTGCGGCAGATTTCCGAAGGGGGAGTAACTTTTCGCTCTCCTAGAGATGGGCGGATTATCGAGCTGACCCCAGAACGTTCGATTCAAATCCAAAATGCCTTGGGAGCTGATGTCATTATGGCTTTTGATGAATGTCCTCCTGCTACAGCGAATCGCTCTGAGGTTACTGAGGCCACGGAACGAACTTATCGCTGGCTGGAACGTTGCATTGAGGCTCATGAGCGCTCCTCGGAGCAGGCATTATTTGGTATCGTTCAGGGTGGTGTTTATCCTGACTTGCGTTCCGCTGCTGCGAAGGCACTGACAGCATTGGACCTGGACGGCTATGCTATTGGGGGAGTGAGCGTGGGGGAAACTCCAGAGTTGATTAATAGTATTGTGCGGTTGACTGCCCCTCAACTACCCAGGGAAAAGCCTCGTTATTTAATGGGGGTGGGTACTTATAGGGAAATGGTACAGGCGATCGCTGCGGGGGTAGATTTGTTCGACTGCGTCATTCCCACTCGCTTTGGTCGTCACGGGGCTGCTTTGGTAGGGGGGGAACGGTGGAATTTGAAAAATGCTCGCTTTCGAGAAGATTTTACCCCTCTAGATAGTAATTGTCCCTGCTATGCTTGTGGGCATTTTAGCCGGGCTTACTTGAATCATTTGGTGCGATCGCGGGAAATGCTCGGTTATATCTTACTCTCTATTCACAATATTACTGAACTGATTCGCTTCACCCAAGCAATTCGGGAGGCAATTTTGGGCGATCGCTTTGTTGCCCAATTCGGTAAGTGGCTTGAGGGTTGATATAATTTTAGGATTGAGATGAAAAATTGCCTCACTTCGTCACCAACTCATGTTACGATATCTTTCCAATAATCAAAAAATGTTTTGGGAAGGTAGATAGATATATGGAAGCAGCAATGCTATTGGCGAAACTGCCGGAGGCTTACTCTATTTTTTCTCCTTTGGTAGACGTCCTCCCGCTTATCCCCGTTTTCTTTTTGTTGCTGGCCTTCGTTTGGCAAGCAGCTGTTGGTTTCAAGTGAATTTAACATCATAGCAGTTATTTAGGGGGACAGCGTCATCGACGGTGTGCCCCTATTGCTTTTCAAAGGACTTTATGAGTATATTCATGCTGTTTGACGTTATCTTCAGTGCTGACGATATTGACGCTATTGAGAACTCGTTTCCGTTCCAGGGAATAGTTAAAATCGTCTCGCACTGCCCCTAGGGGAATGAAAGCTTGAGCTTCTATGCGACTCTTGTAGGTACGTGCAGCAGCAAGGGAGCGCTCGGCTAAATTATCGCAAAACTGGGCAGCAGCAGGAAATTCAGCGGGTAGCTTGGGTTTTGAAGAACCCAAAATATCCCCTAAGGGTTTAGCACAAGCAAGGCGATAAGAAGTAGGAATTCCTTTTAATATCGCGCAGAGTGCAGCTTCGGGTATGGGTTCTACAACTTCTACTTGATGAACTTCCCCGTCTTCCCGGATAAAGCAAGTAGCTAAACCGAAAACGCAGTAGTCTTCTGGGGAAATATCGGGGGCATTGGGAAATAAAGCTACAGTGGCCATTATAACAAATATTTACAACTATTTAGTTTATTCTACTGGCAGCAGTATTGAAGCCTTTGTCTCATTGAAAACTACTTGCAGTCGATTGGGATCTATGCGCGGACTTTGCTCTTGCATGGTCCTTCTGGGGTCGTCAGAGCTGAAATTATGGCGGAAATTATCCCGCAGGCGATGGACTCGTTCCTCTGTCACTGCTACTTCTTGGCGTATTTCAGCCAATTTTGTCTGAGTGGAAAGATAATATGGTAATAATCTGAGCAAGGTGGCGACGGCTGCTACGGACAAGGCTCCGTAAACTAATAATTGTACTGTTGTCTCTATAAATAAACCTGTGTAAGGGGAATGGCGCTGCCGCTGTTTGCGCCTCCTGGGACGGAGAGGAGGTGATTTTTTGGCATCATCGGGTTCTAACGGTTGCAGTGCGTTCATTTTTCCTGCCTGGGTCTAGGAATAGAATAGAGGCGTCACTGCGGTTATATCATATAATTTTCAGCAAATTGTAACAAATGATTCAACTGGTAACTGTTTTCCCCTTCCCTCTTGAAGAGAGAAGAGGAAGGGAGTGAATGTCTACTTGTACAGTTCTGTAGCAAGACGGAAAGCAAGTATTCCGGGGAATAAAGCAATGATTAAAGCGAGAAAGATTTGCGTCTCTGTGATAGGCATAGTGGATATACTCCTGATTAACTGGAAACTATAATATCTATTGTCGGGATCGGTGTGAAATATTTTGTAACAAGATGCAACATTTTACTCATAAAGCCATGGTTTAACGGTTTGTTCCCAGCTGACTAATTCTTCGGACCCAAACCAGAGAGCAAGTTCTCGCTGTGCAGTCTCAATGGCGTCAGAACCATGAACTAAGTTTCGTCCAATATCTATACCATAATCCCCGCGAATGGTACCTGGTTCCGCTGTGAGAGGGTTAGTAGCGCCGATTATCTTGCGAGCGGCGGCTACAACTCCGTTTCCTTCCCATGCCATTGCCACTACGGGGGCTGAAATGATAAACTCCACTAAACTGCCGAAAAATGGTCTCTCTTTGTGGACGTCATAGTGCTTTTCTGCTAATTCCCGAGAAACTTTGACCATTTTTAGTCCTACGAGGGTAAACCCTTTAGCTTCAAAACGCCCCACTATCTCTCCTACTAGGTTGCGCTGTACTCCATCGGGCTTTACAATGATAAATGTCCGTTCCAAGTTTCTCTCCTCTTTATCTACGAATCAATCCACTACTCAAGATTAACTTATAATTCAACAATTAGCAAGAGGCTTTAACACTTACAGGGATCAGGAGATTTGGGTTTAATGGCGATCACCTGATCTGATTAACGTCTGACTAGATAACCAATGAAACCAGTCGCCAGAGTTTGCAAAATGACCTGAGCGGATTTTCTAAACTCTGGATCTGGATGAAAGAAAATCACGGCTACCAGAAAAAGAAAAATCAAAAACACACCTATTACACTGGCATAAAACTTGGCCTTTTCAAGATGTAGACGGTGATACAGTTCTTTGGGAGTTTCCGTTTCTGTCGTGATCCTCTCATAAAGAGCAGGCAGTTGAGAAAGGTCTTGTCGCTGGGTTGCCATTATCTAGATACCAATGAATTCTTTTTCCAACTTGAGGTCTTGGGTTAACACACCAACGATCTTATTTTGCTTGCGGGCTTCATGAGCAGCCTCAGTAAGCGCCAAAGCACGTCTTAAGACATCGCTTTTCGTGCTTCCTAAATCCTGAGCGATTTGCTCTAAACGGAGGTTGATCTCTATAGGTATTTCCAGACTGAGTCTGATTTTTTCCTGATTTTTTGTCATGAATAATGCTCAAAGTTTATTTTGCTAAAGATTCTACACCAATAATAGGCATTTAATAGGCATTTTTGGCGCCGAATGCCAGGTTATTTCAGGCTAAGTAGACCAAAACTAGGGCATAGTAAGAATTTATCTTGCATAACAAAGTATTTACTTTTATGCTTATTATAAATAAAATTAAAACCTTGAAGGGTTTTATAAGTAGCCCGCAAATTATTCGCGGGCGGGGCAGCAGCGTATCCCCTATTCTAAGGCTAATTGAATCAGGCGATCGGTTAATTGGGAGAAGGAAACCCCTGTAGCTTCCCAGAGTTGAGGATACATGCTGGTAGCTGTAAAGCCTGGTAAGGTGTTAATCTCATTAATTAAGACTGAGTTGGTTGCTTCTAGATAGAAGAAGTCTATTCTTGCTAAACCACGAGCATTTACAGCAGCAAAAGCTTGCAAAGACATTTCTTGAATTTGGGCTGTTATTGCTTCGGGAAGGGGAGAGGGAATAATTAGAGTAGCTTTTCCGGGGGTATATTTGGTTTCGTAGTCGTAAAAATCACTGTCAAACTTTATTTCTCCCACGACAGAAGCTTTTGGGTTTTCGTTACCTAACACAGCACATTCTACTTCTCTGGCTACTACTCCTGCTTCCACAATTATACGGGAATCGTAATTAGCAGCATTATCGAGGGCGGTTTCTAACTCGGAACGGGATTTTACTTTGGTTATTCCTACTGAGGAACCTAAATTAGCAGGTTTGACGAAGCAAGGATAGGCAATTTCTGTTTCTATATTATCGCATAATTTGGGAAATATGCAAGGGTTGGAAAAAATTTGGTATCTAGTGACTGCTTTATATTTTACCTGAGGTAAACCAGCAGCAGCAAAAGCCATTTTCATGGCTATTTTATCCATTCCCAAAGATGAACCTAGTATACCACTGCCCACAAAGGGAACTTGCATCAATTGTAACAAACCTTGTACGGTGCCATCTTCTCCATTGGGTCCATGTAATATAGGAAACCACACATTTACTTCTCTTACTTCGAGGGGAAATTTCCAAATTTGTCCTGGGTTATTGCTGGGTTCTGGGGTGGTTTCCGATGTTAAAATTGCAGCAGCAGTTTCTCCTCCTCGCCAGATACCATTTTTTTGGATGTAAATTGGGATGATTTCGTATTTGTTGCCATTTTCCCCCATTTTTAGACTGCGAGCGATCGCCCTCGCAGAATTTATCGAAACTTCGTGTTCCCCGGAACAACCGCCAAATAACAAACCTACTCGTAATTGCGTCATTGCCACGATTTTGATTTCTTATAATTCTAGTATAACAGGTTCTATATTGGTTAAAGAGAAATCCCTTAAAAATGAAGAGGTTCACGGGATGCTTTGGCGAGAGCGTAAGAAAAACAATCCCCAAAATTGAGTTTTGCCTTGTGATTACCCTTACCATATTTTGCAAAAGTATCCCGTGCTATCTTTAATTGCTCCGTCTCAAAGGGGATAACTTCCAGCATAGCTTCTTCAACAAACAAGTCTAATGCTTTTACGCCTTCCTCTTTAAAACCATTGTCGCTTCCAACAGAGAGCAGGTTGAGATTAAGCGTGTAGAGGCAGAATAAATTGCATTGATAAACAGCGCGGATTCCTCTTCCATCAATAAGATTGCTATAATTGCTGATGTGTCAATAACCATTAGCTAGGCAGTCCATTTTCGTCATAGCCGATAATCTCATCAGGAGTACGATTGTCATAAACAGGCAAAGCAGCACATTGTTTAGCTATCTCAAGCAATCTATCTTTATTAGGACGCCTTGCTTCTTTTTTCTGTTTTTTGAAGTCTTTTAAAACCTTCATGAGAAGCCCATCTACCGTTTCTCCAGTAAGAAGGGTCAACTCCGAAATCAATCTCTCAGTTTCAGGATTGTCAATAAGAATAGTCATTTTTTGCGCAGAATGCCAGATTGTCCCCGGCAGATGAACGAAATTGTCCGTATGAGGACTGTTATCTTGAAATATTAAGAGGTGAGACTGCGATGCTGTTGAAGGAGTTCACTAAACTGTTCAGCATCTACACTCCCATAGATTTGACCCGTCTCCTGAGCATCTACCCGTTCCATTAATGCTTGAAACGCTGCTGTATCATTTCGATATTCTAGAACGTATTTCTTCAGTTCTCCTATTTTTATCTTTTGAAAGTTAGACTTCATTGATAAACCTCCAATTTCCATTTGGATAAATCTCGATTAATATTTCTTCTCCTGCAATAATAATGGAGTTTTTACGTCGGTAATCCAGACGTACCATATCTACAGAGAGGTACATGCTTTTGATTAAAACACGGGGGATTCGGGATTTAAGCAGCAATCGCAGGGAAACCCCGTCTTACATTGCCTAGCCCCAAGGTTGAGACCCCATTAAAATACGGGGGCTTTACGCTTTGCACCTCGTAATGTTCTGACACAGTTGAAAACATCGAAGGGCTTGTTGAGTTGTTGGCAAGGATCCTATCTCCTCTTCACTATACCTCAATCACCTGAAGATGAATTCAGGAGGTTCTTTAACAGTGGTAGATTCATTAACAAAACCTAACGTTCGTTCCAAAATATTCCAAATTTAAGCCAAAATAGTAGTAAATACTCATTGTTAAAATGCCAATAATTGGGTATTTTAGAAATATGGCGATAACCAAGCCTTTTTACGTAACCGGATTCGAGCCGGTCTCAACAAAGAAGCTCACAGAGGCACAGAGGCGCAGAGGATAACATGGTATGAATGAGCGCTTCAAGCGCCTGTTTATTAATTCTCCGTGCCTCCGCGCCTCTGCGCGCAGAGCAATTGCTTTTACAGTGGTTGCATTGGGAGATACCCCCTCTACTAGTGTAAATTAGTAGTGCATTAGTGAGCGAATGTGAACATTTGTTAACTAAAATGTATCGGATTAATAAGGGGGGCGACCCGCGTAGCGGATCCCCCGCCATTAATCAATGCCGGGGGCGCGCCTTGATATCACTGATAGATAGTGCCTGTCAAACTAAAAGCCCGCACTTGGGTTATTTTAACTTTGACTAACTTACCTTTCAACTCTTCAATTTTACCAGGAAAGAAGGTGAGACGGTTAGTTCTGGTTCTTCCCATGACTTGGGAGGTATCTTTGGGGTTTTGGTCTTCCACTAGCACTTCTTCAATGCGTTCTTGATAACGTTGGGAGCGCTCTGCTGCTTTCGTTGCTACCAGGTGGTTTAGTCGTGAGAGGCGATCGCTCTTCACTTCTTCCTCTACTTGATTCTGCATCAAAGCGGCGGGAGTTCCAGGGCGAGGGGAATAAGCAGCTGTATTAAGTTGGTCGAAACCTATATCTTCTACCAATTCTAGGGTATTTTGGAACTGTTCCTCCGTTTCTCCGGGAAAACCCACGATTGCATCAGCACTAATAGCAGCGTCAGGCATATATTCCCGAATTTTCTCAATAATGCGACGATACTTTTCATGAGTATAACCCCTCCCCATGGCTTTGAGGATGTCATTATCCCCGGATTGGAAGGGAATGTGGAAATGCTCACATATTTTAGGTAACTCATGACAAGCGTGAATGAGTCGTTCCGTGAAATAGCGAGGGTGACTGGTGGCGAAGCGGATGCGCTCAATACCAGGAACGTCACTAAGGTAATAAAGTAGATCCGTCAGGGTATGCTTATGCCTTCCTGTAGCGGTAACCCCTGGTAAATCTCTACCGTAAGCGTCGATATTTTGTCCCAAGAGAGTAACTTCCTTATATCCCTGTTCTCCCAAGGCTACTATTTCGGCTCGAATGCTGTCTGGAGTGCGAGACTGTTCTTTTCCCCGGACGTTGGGAACGACGCAGTAGGTACAACGTTCGTTACAACCATAGATAATGTTGACCCAAGCAGTTACTTTACTGTCTCGACGGGGTTTGGTAATATCTTCCAGAATGTGGATCTCTTCGGTGGCTACTACTTGCTCCCCATTGAAAACTTGTTGGAGTAAGTCTTCCAAACGGTTGGCGTGTTGGGGACCCATGACCAAATCTAATTCTGGTACTCGACGGAGCAGTTGTTCCCCTTCCTGTTGAGCGACACAACCTGTCACTATGAGGGTTAAGTCGGGTTGGGAGTGTTTCCGTTTCGCTTGTCTCCCTAAGTAGGAATAGACTTTTTGCTCGGCATTATCCCGAATAGTACAAGTATTGTAGAGGATGAGTTTGGCGTCATCGGGGTTTTCGGTGTAGCACCAGCCCATATTCTCCAGGATACCAGCCATGCGCTCGGAGTCGGCTTTATTCATCTGGCAACCGAAGGTGGTGATGTGATATTGGTTCATTTTTTATACTCGCGCTCTACGCCCCGGTGCAAAGGGGTGTTTGGGTAATAGGTTCGACCTGCTTGGATTTTTTTTAGGTTAGATCTTGATATTGCTTTAAATAGATTATACAATGGTTGTCAAGGTTTGGCAATTTGTCTATTATAGTACTTTAGCTAAATAAGGATTTTAGGAGGAGCCGATGAGCAAGTATACAGAAGATTTCACAGTTAAAGAGAAAAAATCGGAAAAATACTTGTGCAAAATGTCTAAATCATTTATAATGAGAGGAGCACAATTTAAAATGTTGTCATGCCAACATTTTAATCTAGTGAAGCGAGAAACAATTTCTCAAACGCAACATGAGCCTCCACCGACTAATATATAACCATTATAACAAAACCAATTTTTTGTTATGACTTCTATTGACCTGGCATTTGTGTATATTTTATTATCTGGGGCTTTTGGAGGCTTTATTCAAGGTTTAGGGGATAATAAAGAGGTAATCTTGCCCCATTTTAATTCCAGGGAAAAAGCTTGTAATCTGGGGTTTATAGCCGATTGCTTGTCTGGTATTGGGGGGGAATAGCCATCTATCTTATCATTCCCACTTCTTTTAAGGAATTTACCCAAGACTTAGAGACAACTATCCAACTTATTGGCTTATCCTTAGTGGGGGGGGATATAGCGGCAATGCTATCCTAGCAATAGTTTTGAAGTTTAAAGTCTTTAAAGATGATGTGACGGTGAAAATTAAACGGGATATCTTAGAGCAGGAGGAAATTGATGCAGAAGCGTATCGTTTACTGGATCTGCAACTGAGTAGAACTAATGAAGACGTGGAGGAGGAGATCCTGAAGGAAGCGATTCAAAAATCTTCCAACTCAGCTCAACAAATTATTTTTCGTGCAGCTAGGGATATGCGTCAAACAGCATCTGAAGCAAAACGGAACCAAAATCTCATTCTCAAAGATAGTATTGAGCGCACTATTCCCATATTTGAAGCGTTAACTGAATCGGAATCTGGTCAAAATAACCATCGCTATTTTGGTAATCTGGGATACGCACTCAAGGATAAAGAGGAACCTGACTGGGAAGGAGCGCGTAATGCGTTGGTAAAAGCAATTAATTTGTCGCAAAAGCAGAAAAATACCGTTCCTCCTCATTATATGTACAACCTAGCTGTTTGTTAAATTCACATTGATAACCAGAATAACAGCAATAATAGTATCAGCAAACCTAATATACGGCGGAAGATAAGGAAGGCGATTGAATTGGGGAGTAGTTTTAGCAGTCTCAAGGAATCAATCCAACAAGATGAATTATTTACATCCTGGTTGAGTCGAAATCAGTTACAATTGAAAGAAGGGGAAAATAACCGTTTATCAGTTGTTACCAGTGAGTAATCTCGCGCCAAGGCGCCAAGACGCAAAGGAAAGCGGACGCTACGCGGTCAGCGAAGCAAATATCTGTGTTTATCTGCGGTTCAATATTAAATAAAAGTAAAACTCAACGGATAGAATAAGTGATAATGGTATTATCGACTTGCGTGGAATATCATGATATAGGGCAATAATTATGGCAAAAGGAGCTAAACCACCAGTAGTGCTAATAATCCTAGATGGCTGGGGTTATGGAGAAAGAACCACAACAAACGCTATTGCCGTTGCGAAGACACCAGTCATGGATAGTCTTTGGGAAGTTTATCCCCACACCCTGATTAACGCTTCGGGTAAAGATGTAGGATTACCGGAAGGTCAAATGGGGAACTCGGAAGTGGGACACCTGAATATTGGCGCTGGAAGGGTGGTACCCCAAGAGTTAGTAAGGATTTCCAATGCAGTGGAAGACAGATCCATCCTCCGAAACCCAGCTCTGAGGGAAGTTTGTCAAGACGTGCGTTCCTCTGGGGGGAAACTCCATTTAATCGGTCTTTGTTCCGAAGGAGGAGTCCATTCCCACCTGCTTCACTTACTGGGTTTGCTGGATCTAGCTAAGTCTCAAGGAGTAGATGATGTGTGTATCCATGCTATTACAGATGGTCGAGATACTAACCCAAGTCAGGGCATTAAAGCTATTGGCAAGATTGAGACATATATAGATAAAATTGGTCTGGGACGGATCTGTACTATCAGTGGTCGTTATTACGCCATGGATCGGGATCGCCGTTGGGATCGGGTGAAACAAGCTTACCATATCATGACAACGGAGGGTGAAGGAGATGGACGTAACCCAGCCCAAGTGTTGCAAGCTTTCTACGGGGAGGACATCGGGGATGAATTTATTCCTCCCACGAGAATTGCCTCAGGAGCCATAGCACCGGGTGATGGGGTGATTTTTTATAATTTCCGTCCCGACAGAGCAAGACAACTCTGCTATGCTTTCCTCAGGGAAAATTTTGACGGCTTTGAACGGGAAAAAATTGCCCCTCTCAGCTTCGTTACCTTGACCCAATATGATCCCAAATTACCGGTTTCCGTCGCTTTTGAACCTCACAATCTGACCCATCTTTTGGGAGAAGTAATTTCAGACGAGGGTTTACGTCAGTTTCGCACCGCCGAAACGGAAAAATATCCCCACGTCACCTATTTCTTTAACGGGGGTTTAGAGCAACCTTTTCCCGGAGAAGACCGGAAATTGATCCAAAGTCCCATGGTTCCTACCTATGATGAAGCTCCCGCTATGTCAGCCAACGAGGTGACGAATGTAGCCATAAATGCCATTGAAAGGGGAATCTACGACCTGGTAGTGATAAACTACGCCAACCCTGATATGCTAGGACATACAGGTAATATGTCAGCAGCAGTGTCCGCTATTGAAACCGTAGACTGTTGTTTGGGACGATTGTTGGCTACTATTAATAAAGTAGGGGGTACAGCTTTAATTACAGCAGACCACGGTAATGCAGAATACATGGGAGATGAAGAGGGAAATCCCTGGACAGCCCACACTACTAATCCGGTACCGTTTATCCTCGTAGAAGGGGAAGGATTGAAAATTCCCGGACATGGTACACAAGTAGCACTACGGGAAGACGGAAGGTTAGCGGATATTGCCCCAACCATTCTGGACATCCTAAAATTACCTCAACCGGAAGAAATGACGGGGCGCTCTTTGATTCAAAAAGCAGAATATGAAGTAAAATCAAGTCCCAGACCCCTGAGCATTTCCCTCTAACCACTAACAACTATATTGGTGTTATCATATGAAGATAGATCAACTGATTCAAATTATCTGGGCTGCATCTGGTGTTCTTCTGGTAATATTGGTATTGCTCCATAGCCCCAAAGGCGATGGTATTGGGGCTATGGTCGGACAGGCTCAGTTATTTACCAGTGCTAAGACGGCGGAGAAAACCCTCAACCGCGTTACTTGGACTTCAAGCATAATCTTTATCAGTCTAACTATTATTTTAAGTGGTGGTTGGCTGAATTAACTAAGTAACTAAAGTGAGGTATAGATTCTTTTGGTTGGTGGCGGTCGGCGAAGCCGCACTCTTAGTGATCGCCGTGGGTTTATTAGCGCTCCCCGCCCCTAACTCCAGAGGTGAACTGAGTCTCCCTCTACCCCAAGTTCACCCCCTACCTCCATCTTTAGCACAGTGGCTACCAAACAATAGTATGGATACTTACTTTTCTCAGGTCGAACCCACTCCTGTAGGTTATTTGGTTTGGTCAAAATTTCCTGTGAAAGTATGGCTAGAACGACCAGACAACCCCCATGAAGACACTGGTAGTACTCGCCGTTTCCGAAAATGGGTAGAAGCAGTAGAAGCAGGGGTGGTAGAATGGGGGCAGCATTTACCCTTAGAGGAAGTGCAATCAAAAGAGAAGGCAGATATTATCATTGAATATGCTGCTCCTCCTTGGAATCCTACCTTTAACCGGGAAACAGGGAAATTTGACATTCCTCGCGCCCGTTCTGCTCAAACCAGTTACGAATTCTATCAAAGCGTTGATAGTCCCCCAGTATTGCGCCATCGCATGACCATCCAAATTAGTCCAGGTATGAGTTACGATTCCACTTTAGCCGCTATTCGTCACGAAATGGGTCATGCTTTGGGAATTTGGGGTCACAGTCTTCAGGAAACCGATGCACTCTATTTCTCTCAAGTACGCGATCCTTTACCCGTTTCTGTTCGAGATGTTAATACCCTCAAAAAGGTTTATCAACAACCCACCAGTTTGGGATGGAGTTTGGAACAACTACCAGTTAACAGTTACCATTTACCAGTTACCAGCTTCTCCTGGGCGCAAGCCTTGCGCCCTTCCCCAGGTTATGAGAAAAGCGCCCGCCCCCAAATGAAAGATAAGAAACTTCCTCAATCCCTTGCACGTAGATAGTTTTAGCCACATATAACGTGATTTAAGTTTCTGGAGAGTGAGCAAGTACCATGATAGTGCATTAGATGATATGCTCTACCTCAAATGGAAAATTGAAAACGACTTCACAACGATGGTTAGCTCGTTTGGCGATGGGGAGGTAATACGGATTCATGAATTCCCTTGCTGCATCAATGTAGCAGCGCGAATTGTTGCCCCTCTCAATTCAGTTTTAACTAACCTTATGTAACTCTGCTTGTTGTTCTGGTGGCAATTCCTCTCCCTGATCCCGCGCGAGACGCCATAAACCCATCAGTTAACATAGCTTTTCTTGTTGGGAGACACTGAAAAACGAATCTGGACAAAAGCTTTAAATTCTGAAATTGGTGAATTGCGGTCAAATTCCTCTATATGGCGCACCGCGTAGCGGATCCCTTCGGGATCGCCACTGCAATATCATCTTGAAGCACATTTGAATTCAGTGTTCATCCGTTGTTGCTTCAAACTTGGTTTTCCAAGCCTGTTCGTCTTTGAGTTCGGCTAGAAGGCGAGTTGCAATCCCATCTTGCTGCTCATCTGGAAGTTTTTCAATTTCTGCAATGACGCGACGAAATAGTTCAGTCATATTCGGACAACGCAAGTCTACAGCGGTAAGTATACTTAATTCTATCATCTGGATGCTAATCTGAGCAAACCTACACCCGAATGGTTGGCGATCGCCAATATCACCAAATATGAGGTTTCAAGTCATGGGAGCAATTGATAGTTTTGTGCGGCTCGATCAAGCGCGATGTCTGCATCTATGGTGTACCGCAACCAGAGTTAGCTCTACCCATTTCCGCCCATGAGTTATTCATGCGGGAGATTGCCCTCATCACATCTTTTGCTGGGGCAACGGAAGAGACCATGGGTGCCGCTATCGATTACATTCGCCAGGATGAAACATTTTTTGAGCAATTGCTAGGTCGCTCAATTTCCCTGGAGCAGTTGCCCACGGAATTGACAACTTGGAACCCCCAACCTGGAACCCGCACCGTGGTCAATTTGGGGCTCTAGCCATATGGAAAAGGCAGCGATAATCTTTGATCTGGATGGTTTACTGATCGACAGTGAACCCCTCTGGACCCAGGCAGAGCTTCAGATATTCAATGCTGCCGTCGCAGCTTAACGGATACCTTCGATATCGTTGCTTCGGCAGAAGTAGAAGAATTTGGGAAACCCCATCCAGCAGTCTATCTAACGGCTGCTCGAGGTCTAGGCATCCAGCCTTGCCATTGTGTGGCTTTGGAGGATTCTCTTCGGGGTGCCATGAGCGCTAAGGCAGCCCGAATGCGGTGTATTGCGGTACCCGAACCAGAGCAACAGCAAGATTCCCGGTTTGAGATTGCCAACGTCACCTTACCCTCCCTAAAATCGATCACTCGACCCTGGTTAGAAGAATTTTTGGCGAATTAACCTTTATACCCCCTATGGCAACCATGTATGCTGCGGTCTGGCACGGTCCAGGCCAGGAGAATTTTCGATTAGAATTAATTGAACGCCCTGAACCAGGACCGGGCGAGGTTTTGCTTCAGGTTCGCAGGTGCTTCTTTTGCGCCATGCATGCCCGTGCGGTTTTAGTTGGCCATGCCAAACATTACCCCCCGACTATATTTGGTCGGATGTTGGCGGGAGATGTGGCATCCGTAGGAGCAAATGTGACCAACTTGAAGTTGGGAACACGTGTGACGGTTAACCCAGAACGGCCCTGTGGTACTTGCTTCTACTGCCTGCGGCAGGAATTTGGCCATTGTCTCAATCCGATTCAACTGCGACCAGGAGGGATGGCAGAGTTTGTCTGTATTCCTGAACCGTTAGTTAACGGGATTTATGAGCTTCCCTCCTCAATTCCCTATGAATTCGCAGCCTACACAGAAACCCTCGCTTGTGTGCTTCAGGGCATTGATTTATCTGGCATTACTCTGTCAGATTGTGTGGTGATTATGGGGGATGGAGGAGTGGGATTAACGTTCTTACAATTGGTGCGACTACGGGGGGCTACGAAGGTAATCCTAGCAGGTAAGCATGAGGGTGCTTTGCAAGCAGCGTTACGGTTGGGAGCAAGTCGTGTCGTTAATGTGACCCAAGATTCTCTCCTGGAAGTGGTAAGGGAAGAGACTCAAGGGTATGGCGCTGATGTAGCGATCGAGGCGGTCGGGTCGAGCCACACTTACGAGCAAATGTTAACGCTACTCCGGTGTGGTGGCACCGGAATCGGATTTGGAGGAATGCCCCTCGGTACAACATTTCAAGGCGATCCCAATTTGATTCATTATCGGTCGCTGAAAATCCTCGGTAGCTACCGATATAGTCCTGACCATTTCCGCCAAGCCCTCGATCTAATCTGCACCAAACAAATTGACCTGGGACCCATTGTGACCCATCAGGTTCCTTTTTCATCCTTAACAACCCAAGCAGTTGAAATCCATAGTCAACCGGATTGCAGGGCTTTAGTGATCGATATGGACAAGAAACCATAGCCTTGGGAAAGGCGATAGGATAAACTTTAAACTAGCAGGCTTAATCCAAAAAATGGGGTAGATAACGTGGTTCCACCACACTCCCCGTTCCTACATTAATCCTCGGAAAAGTCTAAATAAAGTCTAAATGTCAAAAAAAAACTATCAAGGGAAAGTTCTATGCTTCTGGCTGGTGATTTAGGGGGAACCAACTGTAGATTTGCCTTGTTCGATTCCAATCTCTCAATTATCGAGCAACAAACCTACCCTTGCCAAAACTACACTAGCTTTGAGGCAGCAGTCAGCGACTTTGTCGCCAGTCATTCCTCCCATACTATTGAAGCTGCCTGTTTTGGTTTGCCTGGTCCAATCATCAATGGAACATGCAAGTTAACCAATTTACCCTGGTCCCTAGTAGAGGCAACTAAAATTGAGCAAGTTGTGGGAGCTAAGGTTACCCTGCTCAACGATGTGAAAGCCAATGCTTACGGCCTAGAAACATTACGAGATGAAGAAATCGTCACCCTCAAGTCAGGATCTCCGATGCCAGGAGGTAACCGAGCGGTGGTGGCTCCAGGAACTGGACTGGGAGAAGCAGCGCTGATTGAAGTGGGCGGACAACTTCATGCGATCGCCTCAGAAGGAGGACATGCAGATTTTAGTCCCTCAGATCAAGTGCAATGGGAACTGTCGTGTTATATCCAACAGGAATATAAACGAGCTAGTTATGAATTAATCTTGAGTGGACCCGGTTTGGTGCGGATCTATAAAACCCTAATTGCCAATGGTCACGGGGTGACTCCCCCTTGGCTCTCACAACAGATGGAACAGGCCGATGCTGCTGCCGCAATTAGTCAAGCGGGGCTTAGGGGCGAATGCCAGGTTTGCAGTAAAGCTCTAGATATGTTTGCGGCAATTTTGGCATCGGAGGCAGCCAATGCAGCGGTGAAGTTTTTAGCCAGGGGAGGCGTTTATTTAGGCGGTGGCATTCCCTCCCGTATTTTGGATAAGCTTCGTCAACCCCTCTTTATCGAGAATTTTATGGCTAAAGATAAAATCGCTCATCTTCTAGAGCAAATTCCCGTTTACGTTATTCTTAATCAGCAGACTGCTTTGCAGGGCTCTGCCTGGTATGGTTTACGAATGGTAAAAGATGTCTAAGGATGTGGAGGATAGATCCATACCGCCAGCGATCCCGAAGGGATCCGCTACGCGGTGCGCCCCCTTAGCTTCAACATTAGCAGATCGATTCGCAGTCCTACCCCAAACTATTGCAATCGTCCTAGCCGGTTCCCAAAGTAATGGAGCTGCCGATGCAAAGTCAGACTATGACTTTTACGTTTATAGCGATCGAGAGATTTCTGTAGCCGATCCCGAAGGGATCGCTCAGGAATTTGCTGACCATGCAGAAATTAATAATCAATTTTGGGAACCTGGGGATGAATGGATTGATCGGGATACAGGATTTCATATTGATATCATGTATCGTGATCCAAACTGGAGCGAAGGACAATTAGAACGTCTGCTCAAGGAATATCAAGCCTCTGTGGGCTATTCAACTTGCTTCTGGTGGAATATTTTAACTTCAATTCCTTTATATGATCCTAAGGGCTGGTTTCAACAACTGCAAACCAAAGTAAATCAACCTTATCCCAAAGCATTACAACAGGCCATTATTGCTAAAAACTATCCAATCCTACGACAGAATCAATCCTCTTACTTACATCAAATAGAGTTGGCGTTAGATCGCCAAGATATAGTGAGCGTAACCCATCGAATAAGTGCTTTGCTAGCCAGTTATTTTGATATTATTTTTGCGGTCAATGAGGTTCCCCATCCTGGAGAAAAGCGGCTTGTCTCCCAGGTTAATACTCTATGCAAAAAGCAACTGGAAGCGATAGCTCTACAGATTAATAATATCACCCAAGCTATGGGGTCTCTACCAATTTTAATTCCTCTGTTAAATCTTTTGATTGATGATTTAGATCAGTTGCTGATCCAGGAAGGTTACATTACAGAATCTGGACAATTAATATAGGATTTATTTTATCTCTATTGCTTATCTGATCCTTTCCCAGTTTTTGCTAGATAGATACCTAACATAATTACTACAAAGGCCAATAAGTTCAATAGACTTAAACGTTCCAAGAACAGAATCCAAGCAAGAATTGCTGCCACCACCGGGTCTAACAGTAACACTAGAGAAACAAAACTTGCTGAAAAGTGCTTGAGGCTATAAACGACGAGCCCATGACCCACCGCTTCGCAGATAACAGCAAGGGCAATAATAGCCAACCATCCTGACAAGGAAGTTGGGAAAAGTCGATCGCTGAAATATAATACGACTGGCACCATTAATAGTGATCCAAACAAACAGCGCCACAACAGAATGATCTCAACGGGAAAATTATTCCAGAGTCGTTCCAAAATTAAGAACGTTGTCGCATAAAAGAAGGAAGAAAGTAATGCTGCGCTATCTTCAATAAGGCTACCGCCCACTGCAAAAAAATCCTCTAGACCCAGAGCAATTGCTCCGACTAGGGCCAAAACCATACCGATTAGAAATCGACGATCAAAGCTCTGCTGAAATAAAAGCCAACCACCAAGAGTAGCAAATAAGGGGGTCAATGCCCCCAAGACATTGGCATTAGCAACACTAGTCTCACCCAAAGACCAAGTCCAAAGGAAGCGCCCTCCCAAATGGGTAACTGCCACACCCATCAGAAGGAGGAGATTAATCCAGGAATATGAGAGTTGAGATCGAGAGGTATTATTCGATGCAGACACACGGATGTAGTTGAGCCCATTCCATACACCAAAGACTAGAGTTGCCATTCAAAGGCGATTAAAGACGGTAGCATCGGTGCTGATTTCCTGTAAGCAAATCTTAATTAAAATGGCGGTACTGGCTAGGGCAACTGTTGCGATCCCCAAGAAAATCCCAGCGGATGTTTGACTGAGCTTTTCTGCTGGGAATAGCAGTTTACTTGCTGTCATAAGCGCTTACTGGCTATAGTGATTAATACTTTACGTTGGGCACCAGCACCACCGAGTGGGCTGAATCTCTTTTTCAATTAGATTGGGAATTTGATTTAATTCAAAAGCTGGATGCCAGTGATAACCAACAGCTTCGGGACAATAGTATGCATATAAAAGATAAATTACTAAGATTCTTACACTGCAAGCATTTCAGCAAAACTGAGAACGAATCACTAATAGTGCTCTTTTAATGATTGTAACGTTCTAACTTTAGAAAATAAAATGGAAACACGCAGGGTTTCCATTTATTCAACTTCCGAGGAAGTCTAAAGGGCACCTCCTTGATTTACATTTTGTTACAATTGCTTCAAACCCTGATGGGGAAAGAATTTAAGGCAGTTAGAGACCCGCAGAGACGAAAATATTGGAGCCATAGCCCTTGAGGGTGTCTTCATTATTGTCCCCAAAGCACTTTCTGGATAGTGATATCCTTTGAATTAACTTCAATAATTAAATCTCCACCTCGTCGCCCAATATAATCTTTGGCTCCATAGTTTACTCGCCACACCCAGCCATCATTGTGAAAATGCTGAGTTATACTGATGATGCTTTCCATTACATCAATATTCAATTGACGGCCACGTTTATTCGCCACTGCAATATCATCTTGAAGCACATGTAAACCCAGTGTTACAGTCATAGCTAACCTCTACTTTTTAACCCAGAAGTTTAGGTATCACTTAGCATTTTAATAATGTGCTTAACCAGGTTATCTTTTATTTCTCTATGTCTTGAAACAGGTTGTGAAACCTTAGTTCTGGGGTTTTGATACCAATCGTGTTTTCCACCATGACGCACAAAAATACATCCCATTTCTTCAAGCTTTTTGAGCAAATCTCGGCGTTTCATGATACTTCAAGTTCGGCGACTCTCCGAACCGGAAAAACGGCTCCACTGGTCAAATCTTTATATATGTCCAGAAGGTTCTCTCGTAACTCAGCTTCAGTCTCACCTTGAGTCCAGTAGTCGGGATACTCTTCCAGGTATCCTAACCACATATCTTCATCTTGCCAGTAGGTAAACTTTTTTTTCTCCATGGTAAAGCCATAGCCAATATACTTGTCCTCTGAATATTGTAACCCAAGAATACACCTTTGCGCCTTTGCGTCTTGGCGCGAAACAAATCTACCGGACAGTAACAGTATCATTCTCCAGCCAAACCAATAATTTTTCCAGTGCTTCTCGAGAAGACTGGTCTAACTCTTCTTGGGACCACATAGCCATTTCAATCTGATGAACGAGTTAGAGGGGAATAGTTTTAAGACCGGCGACTTTTTGGATGAACTCTGTAATGGTAGGCATTATGATTAACTGAACTGGGCATATTTAATATTTCTCCTAAATAAGACGGCGATCACTAAGAGTGCGGCTTCGCCGACCGCCAATACCACAAACCGATGAATTTTATCACCTCAAATTGTGACCTATATCACTGATAACTGGTTACTAATATTAAGCCGTTCTCGCAAAACCTCCCCATATAGCTGCTCCAGTTGAGTAATATTGCGCTCCAAAGTATAGCGTTCTAAAACTCGCCTCCGTGCTTTTTGTCCCAGAAGCTGGGTTAACTCTGGCTGGTCACGAAACAAAGGCAATAAAGTTTTCAACTGAGCAGTCACTCCTTGAGTATTCAGCACTACTCCAGCCCCAGACTCCAACACTTCCCCGTCAGCCCCCGCGTCAGTGGCGATACAAGCCACCCCACAAGCCATGGCTTCCAGGAGGGAAAGGGATAACCCTTCCACCAAGGAAGGGAGAATGAAAACGTCAGCCCCCCTCAAAATCTGGATCCGCTCCCTTTCCGATGGGATAAATCCAAGCCAAATAATGCCCAAATCCTGGCCGTATATTGCTCTCAGGGACTCTGCCAAGGGTCCATCCCCCACCACAACCAATTTGCTTCCCGAACCCATATGGGAGTGCTTCCAAGCTTTCAGCATGCTCTCCACATTCTTTTCCTTGGCGATCCTTCCCTGGTAGACAAACAGTCTTTTCGCTCCCATAAGCTTTTTGAAAGAAGAAGGTCCGGGGGAATATTTACTCCCGTCCACTCCATTGGAAATCACCGCCAGTTTTTCTTTCTTTACCCCTAGTTTCACCAGTAAATCTCGTTGCAGTTGGGAAAAGACGATCACTCTGTCGTAATGAGCTAAACAAGAGGCATATAGTTGATAAGTGAGAAACTGGGTACTGGATTTGAGATTGCGCAGTTTACTATCAAAAGGAGGATGAAAAGTCGCCACCAGGGGTAAATTCAGTTCTTCGCAGATTTCTGGTAGACGGAAATCCAAAGGGGATAAGGTGAGAGAAGCGTGGACCAGATCCGATTTGAGCTTTTGAAGACTGCGGCTCAAGACTTTACTAGAGTTAGGAGTGGGAATGGTATAAACCTGGGATTTATAGAGAAAAGGGAGAAATACCTCGGGACAATCGGGCCAGTTTTCACGATGAGAGTATTTGAGGGCAAAGTGGAGAAAGCTGACCTGGTATCCCCTGTCTAATAGACCGTTAGTGATTTCTCGACCGTAGGTGACATTGCCACAAAACGGTGATTTTTTTCCCAGCCAAGCGATATGCATTCAGTCGATCCGAGTTAAAAATGAGAAGTTATTGAATTTCAGCCTCGCTCTGAAATATACCAGGTGAGAATCCCCCCGACTAGGGCTAGGATAGCTAAACCCAGCAATACTTGTTCTAAGCCAAACCAATTTTCAGCTACTCCTGCTAAAGCTAGGGGTAAGGAGAGAGCAATATTCACCGCATTATTCTGCAAGCCAAATACTTTTCCCCGCATATCTTCAGGAGTTTCAGCTTGAATGGTGGTTTGCATGGGTATTCCTACAAAAGCGCCAAACCATCCTAACAGTGCTGTCATAAATAAGGTCATCCCTAGTTGATGAGTATAAAAGGATAAACCCACTAGGGAACCTGCTACCCCCATTAAACCCCAGAAACTCAGGTTCGTGGGAGAAAATTTTTCGCCCCACTGACCGAGTATAGCTGCACTACCAGCCATTCCTACACCGGATGCTGCCAGCAGGAAACCAAATTGTTCTGCTTTTAATGTGGGAATTTGTTCCGCTATACTTAGGGCTAAGACAGCTAAAGCAGCAAAGATACAAAATAAGATTATCAATTGAATCAAGGCATTGCCCACGGTATGATTTTTTTGCAGGTAAATAATCCCAGAGCGAATATCTTGCAAAACGTGGTTACTTTCTTCTTTGATTTCCTGAGGGTGTCGAATTGTTTTTTCTCCCGTTTGCAACAATAGGAGTAAAAATCCTGCTATGATATAGGAACTACCCACCACAAATTCTTTACCAATATGCCAGTTACCCGCTAGTTCTAATAATGGACTGCCTAAGGCAAAACCAATAATCAAGGATCCCATCATGGTTGTCGTAAACAGAGAGTTGGCAGAAAGGAGGTTATTGGGTTTGACAATTAAGGGTATGGTAGCTTGTTCTGCGGGAGCAAAAAATTGGGTAAAGGTGGAAATTATAAAAGTTATGACAAAAAGGGTAATAAATTCTAATTGAAAATTCAATAAGGTAATTTTATCTTGAATCAACCATAGTAATAGAGGTATTGTTAATACTAACATACCTCGGATGAGATTGGAAACTACCAAGACTCCTTTTTTAGACCAACGACCAACATAAACTCCTGCTAAAGAACCAAATAATACTGCTGGTATGGTATTGGCAATCATAATTGCACCGCCCCAACTACTAATGGTATGAGGGTCAGCTGTAAAATGACTTTCAATCAGGACTATCATTAATACTAGATATATCTTGTCTGCTAGTTGGGAAAATACTTGACTTATCCAAAGCAGGAGAAAATGGCGATTTTTGAGGATGGGGATAAAACCACTACTGGATTTGGTGGGTTTCATCGACTCTTCAAATGTTACTTTTGAAGATGATGTTGAAAGTTCATCTAATTGGGATAAGGGCATTTTTTAGTGTTTTTTTACAAATTTTGTGCTCATATATAATAAGCCTAAATCATTTATTTTGTTACCCAAGATTAATTGGGTAATTGGAAGTGAAAGACTATATGGGGTAACAATCAGGCAGGGGAATGATTGTGGCAGTCATAAAAAAGGCTGGAAGCTCACAGAGACACAGAGGCGCAGAGGGATCAGTCATATCTCTTTGCAGCTATAACGCTTGTTTATACGTTCTCCGTGCCTCCGCGCCTCTGCGCGACTGGAATAGAAGCTAAGTTAAGTAACGCCGCTTTAACGCTTCCCATGGGTTGACAAGAACCGAAGCTAGCTGCTAATAATATGAGTCCTATCAGCACTTGGACAATAAGCCAACAAAAAGCCAAAAGCAAAACGATTGACTGACCGCTGCATTTAAAGGGTTGAGTTTTCCAGATCATCAGTATAGCAGATAGAACAGGCATAAAGTTAGCATATCCTAATGCGATCACCATCTTTCTAATACGGGGAATATTTTGTATTTTAGATATTGAAGTTCCATATATTACCAAGGAGCATAGTAAAGTTGGAATAGGACCCAGGACTAGTATAGGCAAGACATTGGCAATCACTTTAAACTCCTAATTCGACTAAACCTTTCCAGAAACTTATAGCGTCTCGGCGGGAGGATAGAGGGATAGACTTTGTGGGAAGCGCGCCACCGGCGTGCATCAGGTAAGGATATAATAGTTTGTTTATGCTTAATTAATTAGTATTTCGCTGTTCCAGGTTTCTACAAAGCCTGAAAAGCCCCGGTTGCGAAATTCACGGAAAGTTGAGAGACTGGCCATGGAAGCATAGTAATCTCCCCTGTTTCCGCCCAAAAACCATGGTTTATCCTCAGTTGTCAAAATTTTAAGGTTTTACCTTCTTTGTCTAGGGTTATAGTGGAGGAATCTTCATGCTTATCTTCCTCCACTATCATAGAGGTGATTGGAAGATCCGACAGCCCGCTCAAGGACTTCTCATATAGAGTCTTATCTAGTTTTTCCCCAGTCCCCTCTATAGAGGTTTTTTGCCCATCTATAGTGAGCGTTAATCTGAGATTGGAGCCGATATTCCCCGTTATATAAGTAAAATTTTTGAGTTTGACCCAGAGATAAGATGTCCCATGAGAATCGGTTTGCATACTTTGTGTCATCCACACTATTACTTCTATCCAGAATCTTAGCATCTTACGAACAGTCTGAAAGAAATTTTTGTTAGCTCTTTGTCTTTCCTTACTGCCGGAATATTTTGAAGTAAAGAGTAAAATATGTCTCTCGCAGGAGGAACGGCAACTTAGTCTTTCACGACTTATATCTTGAAAACGGAGTCCCTGACGCATCGACTTCCATCTCCAGCCACTTTGCGATGATGACGCTGCGGCGCAGATGTAAGGGATCCGAAATAATCAAGGCTGTTTTCATCCCTTCCCCTTCCATCAGTCTCTTTGCCTCGAGTAGATTTTGGACTGTCGTTTTAGATGTTTTCTCCATGAGAGTATCAGAAGCGGGTACTCCCTTATCCTGTGCATAGGTTGCTCCCACTTCGCTTTCCGCCATGTGATCTCCTTTTCCTACCCCACCTGTGAAAATCAATATCTTCACCACGCCTTTTTGGTAAAGATCAATTCCATGATCTAGTCGTGCTTGAAAAACCGGGGACGGCTGATTACTAGTCACTGCTGCTCCCAGAATTATCCCGCAATCATAGGTTCCCTCAGTAATGGTAGTGGGGAATAGGGCGCATGATAGGTCGATGGAAAAGATTATGAACGCAACGCTTGCTAGAATAGCAAGGGCGATATTTCTAATAAAACGTTTCATCAATAACACAAGGGAGGTTTAATTATATTACTGACTGTTCGCCGCCCCTTTCCATATAACGACGCAAAACTAAGTTGATTTTCTCAAATCATTTAGGTTAGTTATATTATTATAATTGAATTAAAGCAGCAGAGCGAATCGGACGTGTGATTTGGTACTGGGCGTAATACCGCAATACTCGCTCTACTTTTATCCAAGCACCATTAATATCCTCTCTTTGGGGTTGGGGTAAAGACTTCTCTCCCAATTGTTGCAATAGGGCTAATTCTACTGCACCTATTCGAGCATTTATCTTCCCCTCTTTCATTAGCTCTCTAGCTACTATCCCCCCACCATGGAAACTAAACCCTATTTCCCAGTTGGGCTGGCTAAAATTGGGTTGGAGGGATTTTTTACTCAGACAGCAAGCTTTTACTTGAGGTGCGACTCCAGCGATCGCCAACAAATGAAAAACTGCCTGAGCTAAATAAGGTATAGTTGACTCTGAGAGGTTGTCTAAGCGACGCAGGTGTTCGTTGAGCAATTCGTATAATTCCCTCTGAGATATTTCCCTGAGAGCTAAACCGAGAACTAATTCGGCGAGATACTGCCCGGAGGCTAGTTTACCTAAATCTCGACTCAAACCTGGATAGGAGCGGATAGTATCGGCTTGGGTTATTTTATCAAGGGTTTGTCCTTTGGCAATGAGCAATTGATTAACCTGAAACAACTCGCTCTTACCTCGAAGTTGGGATTTATATTTCCTCGCACCGGGAGCAACTGCTCGAACTAAGCCATATTCTGGGGTTAAAATGGTTAGCAACCGATCTGCCTCCCCCAGGGGCATTCCTTTCAAATTAATCCCAGTAGCTTTATAAGTTCGAGTCATTTTCTTCTTCTAACTGGCGAATCAAATCCACACCGCGAGAAGTACCCAGTCGGGTTGCTCCTGCTTCAATGAGGGCGATCGCACCATTTAGGGTACGAATACCCCCAGAAGCTTTAATTCCCACCTGTCCTTTGGTTATTTGTCGCAACAAGCCCACGTCTTCCACTGTGGCTCCCCCAAACCAACCAGTACTGGTTTTTAAGAAAGCCACCCCAGCGTCCATACAGATTTCCGCTGCTAGTCGTTTTTCCGTATTATTCAACAAGGTGGTTTCCAAGACTGCCTTCACAGTGACTCCCGTTTCCTCGCAAATTTGAGCAATTTCTTGGTAGAGTAGTTCTGATTTGCCCTCTTTCAACCAACTCAAGTTAATTACTACATCTAACTCCGAGCAACCATTATCTACTGCTTCCATGGCTTCATAGAGTTTAGCACCAGGAGTAGTGGCACCAGTGGGAAAACCAATGACAGTACAGACTTTAGTTTTTTTGTCATGCAACAGTTCCCCAGCTTGTCTGACAGCAATAGGATAAACACAGACAGTGGGAAAATGATATCGCTCTGCTGCGGTGCAACACTGAGCAACCTGTTCTGTGGTAGCACCAGGTACAAGCAAGGCATGGTCGATATAGGGTGCAATATCTATTTCTGAATTAGTTACAGCCATCTCTATTCAGGGAACTTTGCGCCTTTGCGCCTTTGCGCGATACCATCTTACAAAGTTATTGTCACCCCGTCAACCTCCCTGAGTAAAATGACAACCATTAACGATAATTACCTCAAACTGAAAGCAGGATACCTATTTCCAGAAATTGCACGACGAGTTAATGCCTTTGCCCAGGCTAATCCAGATGCGAAGCTTATTAAGCTAGGTATCGGAGATGTAACGGAACCTTTGCCATTAGCTTGTCGCCAGGCGATGCTGAAAGCGGTGTCAGAAATGGGCGATCGCGCAACCTTTAAAGGCTACGGTCCCGAACAAGGCTATCTCTGGTTGCGAGAGAAAATTGCCCAAGCAGATTTTCAAAGCCGGGGGTGCCATATCGATGCATCGGAAATCTTTGTCTCCGACGGTGCTAAGTGTGACACTGGCAATATTCTAGATATATTTGGTAGCAATAATGTTATTGCTGTCACAGATCCAGTATATCCTGTTTACGTAGATACCAACGTCATGGCGGGGAATACTGGTGCTAACCAAGACGGGAAATATGCAGGTTTAGTTTATCTACCCATGACTGCGGATAACAACTTTACCCCAGATATTCCCCAGGAGAAAGTAGATTTAATTTATCTTTGCTTCCCCAATAATCCCACAGGAGCGGTAGCAAGTTTTGACTACCTGAAAGCTTGGGTGGATTATGCTCGCTATCATGGTTCCATTATCCTCTTTGATGCTGCTTATGAAGCCTTTATTACTGAGGAGAATATTCCCCATTCTATCTACGAAATTGATGGAGCGAGGGACTGTGCCATTGAGTTTCGTTCTTTCTCCAAGAATGCTGGCTTTACCGGTACTCGCTGCGCTTTTACTGTCATCCCCAAGACTCTGAAAGCTAAAGCAGCAGATGGTTCTGAGGTAGAATTATGGCAACTTTGGAATCGACGGCAATGTACTAAGTTTAACGGTGTTTCTTATATCGTGCAACGGGGTGCGGAGGCTGTTTATTCTGAGGAAGGTCAGGAGCAAATTAAGGGGCTGATTGACTTTTATTTGGAAAATGCCCAGATTATTTGTGAGCGTTTGACAAACGCCGGTTTAACCGTTTTTGGTGGTACAAATGCCCCCTATGTTTGGGTGAAAACTCCCCAGGGTTTGTCCAGTTGGGACTTCTTTGATAAGTTATTGCAAAATGCTCATGTGGTAGGAACTCCCGGTTCTGGTTTTGGGGCAGCTGGAGAAGGTTATTTCCGCATTTCTGCTTTTAATAGTCGGGAGAATGTTCTGGAGGCCATGAAGCGCATTACTGCTTAATTATAGGGTGGGTTTTGAAGTGCGTATGGTGGGGATTACCCACCAACAGCAAGTAGGGAAAACACGCCAATTTTAAATTAGTTTTGTAGATATAATAAGTATTAACGATAATGCAACCTGGTAACTGGTCTAAAAGCTAATAGCTGAACGCTCACCTTGGCAGAAACCCAGCCTATGTTATTATCATTACAAACTAGTTTAAGGAGTATCATAGATGTCGCAATATCGTCTTAAAAATCTCTTCTCTGAGGTTCAGTGGTCTACCGTAGCCGAGCAACAAGAGCAGGAGATGCGAAATGAAATCGCCAACTACAACGGCAACAAGCTGCTCAACACCGACCTTGAAAATCTCACAAAATATTTTGAGCAGCAATATCAAATTGTGGTACCAACTCTTAAAGAAGAGGAAATTGTGGCTGACCAGCAGGAAACATCAGTGGATGTTAGTCTAGACCAAATGCGCTGCATTAGTGACCGAACTAAACCATTCTATGTCCCAGGAACCTTAGTTGAAATTACTATCCCTTATGAGGGAGATGGAAAAGCCTTCAATATCTGTCCGCATGCCTTTATTTTATCTTCACCAAGAGCTGAGGTTAGAGATAACATTCTTATTATTAAAATTTCGGGTACTAGTCTCACACCTGAGGAGGTTCGTTCACAAATTGATGAAACTCTCAGTGAGATTAAGTATTACCTAGAGGAATTACGACGAAACATTGAGCAACTGAACGATAGTCTTCCAAAAATTGCTAGGGAAGCCATTAAAAAGCGGCGGGAAAAACTCCTGAAGGATCAGAACCTAGTGGCATCTCTCGGTTTCCCGCTCAAGAAACGGTCTAATGTTCCCCTTACCTATACTGTTCCTGAGATTCGACGCAAAATCCAACCGAAGCCACCAGTCGCAAGCACAGCTCCCTATGAGCCTGAACCTGAGCTGTCCATGGAAAACTACAATCACATCTTAAAGGTAATCGAAAATATGGCTCTGGTAATGGAGCGTAGCCCTTCTGCATTTATCAATATGGATGAGGAGTCTTTGCGGAGCCACTTTCTAGTACAACTTAATGGCCACTTTGAAGGGAATGCAACTGGTGAGACTTTTAACTACGGAGGAAAGACAGACATTCTTATAAGAGTTGATAACAAAAACATTTTCATTGGTGAGTGTAAGTTTTGGGGTGGGCAGAAAAAACTGACCGAAACCCTAGATCAGATACTGGATTACAGTTCATGGCGAGATACAAAAGTCGCAGTAATTCTTTTTAACAGGAACAAGAATTTTTCTTCAGTTATAGAATCAATTACACCAACTGTTGAAGCTTATCCAAATTATAAGAAGACATTAGCTAAACCGTCAGAAACAAGCTTCAGTTACGCCATCCGTCACCGGGATGATCCCAATCGGGAAATGATCCTGACGATTCTTGCGTTTGATGTTCCAACCCAGAGCAGATCCAGTTTTGAGTCTAGGAGCGAACAATAAAGAATCCAAAGGCTCTTGGTTGAGTTAAGATGGAGGGGCGATATTACAATTGTGACATAGAAGGAGACGTAGCTATGGTTCCAGCTAAAGAAGAAGTTAAGCTTCTTCTCGAACAACTCCCTGAGGACGCATCTTTGGAGGAAATTCAGGATCATATTTACGTGGGCCAAAAGATTGAGCGTGGGCTTGAAGACGTTGACGCTGATCGCACGCTCTCAGAGGAAGAATTTGAGGCAAGGATGTCAAAGTGGCTCGAACTGTAAAGCAGTTTATTAAGGCTAATATCTCAAAAAAAACAAAGAAGCAGCTATGTTAGCATCAAGCAGACAACCGAAAACTTCTATCTAGCTCACTGGTAACTATCATGGTACTTGCTCACTGATAACTATGACTCATTTTGGTATAATCTGTCCCCCGGGAGCTGGTCACCTCAACCCCATGTCCGCTATAGGTCACGAACTCCGTCAACGTTCTCATCGCGTCACCGTCTTCACCATTCCAGACGGTGAACGAACTACATTAACTGCGGGATTGGAATTTAGAGCTATCGGGGAACAGGAGTTTCCTAGGGGCGCTCACGCCGAATTCTTTGCCCAGCTAGGGAAAATGAGCGGATTAGCTGGACTTCGATATACCATTAATCGGTACGAAAAAGGGACAGCTGTATTTCTCCGGGACGCCCCACCAGCTATGAAAGAAGCAGGAGTGGAAGCAGTGCTAGTAGATCAAACTCACTCGGAAGGAGAGACAATTGCTGCATTTCTGGATATTCCCTTCATTACCATATGCAACGCTTTGGTGTTAAATCGGGAACCGGATATTCCTCCATTTTGCACCCCCTGGTTTTATAGTTCAGGTTGGTGGGGGCGACAGCGTAATCGCATTATTTATAGTTTAGTGGATCGGGCGGGCAAAACAATCAAGGAGACAATTAAGCATTATCGCCTAAGTTGGAAATTACCCCCCTATTCTCATGTTGAACAATACTACTCCCAACTGGCTCAATTGAGTCAACAGCCTCCTGAGTTTGAATTCCCTAGAAAACATTTACCCAATTGCTTCCATTTCACTGGACCTTACTCTAACTCTACCATCAGGGAACCAACTCCTTTTCCCTGGGAAAAATTAACTGGGAAACCGTTAATTTACGCTTCCATGGGGACGATTCACAATCGTTTTCTCTGGGTGTTCCGAGATATTGCCTCAGCCTGCGCAGAATTAGATGTGCAATTGGTGATTTCTTTGGGTAATTCTGCTGGGGAAGAATCTCTCTCAGGATGGGCTGGAAATCCTCTCGTTGTCAGGTATGCTCCTCAACTGGAATTGCTCCAAAAGGCGACTCTCACCATCACCCACTCCGGGTTAAATACTACTCTGGAATCTTTGAGCAATGGAGTCCCCATGGTGGCAATTCCCATGACCTACGACCACCCTGCCATAGGAGCACGGATAGCTTGGACTGGGACAGGAGAGGTGGTACCCTTGGGTAAAGTGAGCCGTGAAACCCTCCGAGAGGCTGTGAGGCGAGTGTTAACGGAAGATTCCTACAAAAAAAATGCCCGATCACTACAAGAGGCCATCAAGAGAGCGGGAGGGGTGTCAAGAGCAGCGGATATTATCGAAAAGGTGGTTGCTACGGGAAAGCCGGTAATAGGTAAGAGTTCCCTCCGGGGCGCAGTAGGGGCAAGCCCTTGGCGTGCATTTGCAATTTGAAGATGATACCGTTTAAAAGTGGGAAAATGTCCCGCCTTATTATATCAGATCCTTCTTCACCGGAACCTCAAATGAATCCTATTTCTTCTCAACAACCTTCTATTTCTCGTTTCCAGACTCTCACAGATCATACCGATTTAGTTAAGTCTGTAGCAATTAGTCCATCGGGACTTACTATAGTAAGTGGTAGCGATGACAATACTATCAAAGTTTGGGAAGTGAAAAGACAGGTAGGATGACTTGGGAAAATGTGGGGCAATATATATCATTGAACCACCCCAGAAACAGAGTACATTCTCTCGCGCAAAGGTGCCAAGTAGCCGCTCGAAAAACTCGCTCCAGCGCAAAGGGTACTATTTGATTCTCAATAGGCGTGGGCCCGCAAATCTGTTCCCGCCAAGGGCGGGACGCTTACGCAAAGCCTCGCAATTATCTGCGTGTATTTGCGGTTAATATTTAGATGTTGAAATAACACATATAATAGTAAATCATGACCGAACTATTGACTATTACCATTAACAAGAAAACTCATGAAGTGTTAGTGGAACTAGCGGAAACATCCGGTGACACAACTCAGACTATTGTTGAGAAGGCGATCGCAAATTATCGCAGGAATCTTTTCCTCCTACAATCCAACCAAGCTTTTGCTGCTTTAAGGAAAAATGAAGTCTTATGGAAAGGTGCGGCTCGAAAGTCGCAGTAGTTAGTGGGTGAAAGCCTCATGGGGAGTGTCTTCCCGGTTCCCGCCCGAAGGAGCCTCAACAGCAATGAGGGGGTTTCACAGCTAGAGGGTTAAATGGCTAATGTTGCTGCTAGTCCGATAGTGGCAACGGCCTAGGGAAAGTCTGATATGGTGAGCATAAAGCGAAGCTTGCAACCCCGTAAATGACGATGAGTGAAAGCGGAACTGATACACTCTAACCAAAACGGTATGCGGCATATGTGAAAGATGGACTCTTGCCGTCATCGCGTAGACACCACGCCGCCGGGGGATGGAGCAGCCTAAGTCAGACGTATCTAACTATTGTGAAACGAGTTAACCTCCACAGGGTCTGGTCTCGACCAGTAGGAAAGGAGTAATCTGTACCAATTCCCTGGGGAGAAAGGACTCTCCTAAGAAGCTAACGCTGTTAGGACGAAAGTTCAGGGGAATAAATAACCCGGCAGATAGGCAAATGTCTACTCGAAAGGGGAGCTGACGTAGGAGAGGGTGAAACGTAACGGTAAAATCCCTTCCACAAGGATTTTGCAATCAAAAAGCTGGAACTTGAAAATCGACGTCCTTCATAAGTTTGGAGCGTAGGGCAAGACGCTAATGGAGAGGGAGTTGGAATATAAGGCTCAAATGCCCGATATGGATGAGACCTGAAAGCCGACGACAGAAACGAGGAGTAAACGCGCCAGCGAGTAAGATGATACACCAGGAGCCGGGTGCTTGGAAACTTGCACGCCCGGTACTGCGAGGGGGAAAACCTGTAAGGGTCTACCTATCTCGACAAGAACTTGCTGAGAGAGAAATATGGGATGGAACTATAGGTGATGGAGTTGAGGAGTTATGACCCGGATCTCAAGAAGAGAGATATGGTTAGCAGATCTAAATCCAGTTAGAGGACATGAACAAGCAGGGAAACGTCCATGTCTTGTGATTTCAGTGGATCTGTTCAATCAGGGTGCATCGGGACTTATTGTGGTTCTCCCAATCACATCCAAGAAAAAAGCTATTCCATTTCATGTGGAAGTCTCTCCTCCAGAAGGAGGGCTAAAAATTAGAAGCTTTATCAAGACTGAAGATGTGAGATCTATCTCCCTAGAACGTCTTGAAAAATGTTTGGGGATCGTCTCTTTTACAACTCTCACAGCAGTAGAAGAGAGATTGAGGATTTTAATGGGGTTATAGACTATGGTCCCTCGCCAGGTGGGCAATGCCCACCCTACATAATCACGCAACAGTTGACGTTACTGACTGAACGCTTTGAGCATTACCATTGACATTCCCATTACGAGGTTGAATTACTCCATATCCTCCGTGGTTGCGGACATAAATCACATTAATTTCATTGGTAGCGATATTGCGGAAGACATAGAAGTCGTGGTCAACTAATTGTAACTGTTCCAGAGCAGATTCCACAGTCATGGGTTCCATAGGGAAATACTTGGATCGCACCACTTCCGGGGGTAATTCTGCAATACGTTCCCCAATCAAATTTGCTTCAATGGTTAGATCTTCAACTATTTCCCCTGTCTTGGTTTGAGAATGAGTTTTCTTGTCGAGGTGTTTTTCCTTATACTTACGCAACTGACGAGCAATTTTATCAGACACCAAGTCAATGCTGGCGTATAAGTTCTCGCTTCCTTCTTGGGCGCGAATTACTGTACCGTTAGCGTAAACCGTCACTTCTGCTTTATGTTTATCGCTTATCCGCAAATTGCGAGCCACAGATAAATGCACGTCGATTTTCGTAGTGATATGCTGAAAATGCTTAACTGCTTTCTCCAACTTCTGCTGCACGTATTTGCGAATTGGATCTGTGACTGCAATGTTGTTACCCTGGATCAAAAGCTTCATACTCTTACTCTCCATTTATCAGTTATTTGTTACTAACCAGTACCATGACCTAAATAACCAAGATGAAACCTTTTAGCGGAATTAAACCAAACTGCTCCTCTAAAATATTTCTACACTTCTATAGTAGCACCATTAACTATCAAAAACCTTTTCTTAACATTTCTTTAAGCTAATAAGCGTGTCTTTAAGAAAGTGTCTTCTCATCAATCAAGGACTAGTCCCCTATACCATAGCCTGGTCTTATCAGCGCAGTCTTGTAGCAGAAAGATTAGCAAACCCTGACTTAACGGATGTTCTCCTCTTGCTAGAACATCCCCCAGTCTACACCCTCGGTACAGGAGCAAACCCAGAGAACCTCAAATTCAACCCCGCTACTACCAACTTCCAGGTTCATCGTATCGAACGAGGGGGGGAGGTAACATATCACTGTCCGGGTCAGCTAGTGGGCTATCCCATTCTCAATTTACGGGAATATCGCCCTGATTTACACTGGTATTTGCGACAATTAGAAGAAGTCATCCTTTCCGTGCTGCGGGTTTACGGACTACAAGGGAAGAGAGTTCCCGGTTTAACTGGGGTTTGGGTTCAAGGACGGAAAGTAGGAGCGATGGGTATTAAAGTGCGACGTTGGATCACAATGCACGGTTTTGCTCTCAATGTTTGCCCCGATCTGAGTGGTTTTGAGGAAATTGTTCCTTGCGGGATTCAAGATAAACTTGTGGGCAGTTTAGCTCAGTTTATCCCTGAGATTACTATAGAAGAGGTACGATTTGAGATTGCTGCTGCCTTTAGGAGAGTGTTTAGGGTGGATTTTGTAACCACAGATGAACACAGATGAACGCCTTAGAATAGTAAGACTGCTAGGTAAAAGAGACTATCTACTAAGATAGTAGTGAGTACTGCTCCGGCAAAAACCCACCAGTGGTTTTCACGTTTTTGTAGAGCTATCCAACTGACTCCTAATAAGAGATTAGTGAGAACGATCCCCCAACTGATACCCCAGGGAGTTTGGATTTGAGCGATGGCATCCTGTAAAATTGGCGTTGCTAAAGCTGGATCTACTGTCATTAATTCACGCCAGTGGGGGATTAAACCGGTTAAATAGAAGTATAAATCTGTAATAGCGGTACCGAAGAGGGAACCAAGATAAAATAAATTCCCCACCATTCCCCAACGGCACCACAAACACCAAAGGACAAAAGGTAAACCCATCGCCTCTACAGGTAAATGGAGCAAAGGTTCCCAACGGAACCAGCCCCAATAAATAGAACCCGCTAACCAACTCCAACTAAACCCCAGCAGTAAATCGCCCCAGAGTTTGGTATGGGTTCCTTGGTACAACTGCACTCCTAACCACACCCACCCAAATGTTAACAGAAGACTTAAAGACGGTAACCACCGCACTAAAGGTGCTTCAATGAAAACTGGTACGGAAACGAGAAATGCTGCTGCTGCGAAAACTAAGATTTTATTTCTTTTCCAGCTGAAAATTTCTCTTGATTGTGGTACATAATCAGGGGTTGTAAAAGTAGGAGGGAAGAACACGATAGCTTTCAATAAGTTTTGTCAAGTTTATTCAACTTATATTAACTTAACACAAAGGTGGAAGGCAATGATGAAAAGAAAAGAAAGAAGATGGTTACTCTTGGCAAGTGGGGCAATTTTAGGTATTGTGCTGGTAATGATGGAAAAATTAGTCTTAGCTGATGTAGCACCCACTACTGTCATAAATAAAAATAACTTAACTTTTATTAAAGCCATCTTTTTAGGAATGGTGCAAGGATTGACAGAATTTTTGCCCATCAGCAGCACTGCCCATTTAAAAGTAGTCCCGGTAGCCTTAGGTTGGGGGGATCCTGGGGTAACTATAACTGCCGTCATTCAGTTAGGGAGTATCGGGGCGGTAGTATGGTACTTTTGGCATGACATTACTAATATTACCACAGGGATGGTCAAGGCGATCCGTAACAAAGATTACAAATCCCAAGATTTTCGCCTGGGTCTGGGTATTGGACTGGGAACCCTACCGATTGTTATTTGCGGACTATTGCTGAAAGTCTTGGTTCCGGATTTAGATAATTCTGCTTTTCGCAGTACCACTACTATTGCCTTGGCTTCCATTGTCATGGCTTTATTATTAGGTTGGGCAGAATATCAGGGCAAGCGTGTGCGAGGTTTCAACCGTTTAGATAGTTACGATGGGGTTTTAATCGGTGTTGCTCAAAGTTTAGCTTTAATTCCGGGAGTATCTCGTTCCGGTTCCACCATTACTGCGGGTTTATTCATCGGTTTGCAAAGAGAAACTGCTGCCCGTTTCTCCTTTTTATTGGGCATTCCCGCTATTACCCTAGCTGGGTTGGTAGAATTGCTGGGGGTTGTTAAAACTGGGGTTCAGACTGATGAACTGTTGATTTTGCTAGTAGGGACAGTTTCTTCAGCATTTTGGTCTTATTTAGCCATCGCTTGGTTAATTCGCTACCTGCAAAAGCAGAGTACCTGGGTGTTTGTCTGGTATCGATTGATATTTGGGATTGTTCTTTTAGGGGCGATCTCGTTGGGTAAAATTAGTAATTAGGAGGTTTCACGCAGAGTCGCAGAGTAGCCGCTCGAAAGACTCGCTCCAGCGCAGAGAGGGTATATTATTTCTGAGCTCTGGCATCCACAACAGCCCCCCAGAAGCATAAACCAGCCAGGGGAATGGTAGCAGCTAAGATTATCCCTGTAGTCAAGTTACCCAATTCCGGGTTGCCGGAGGAAAGTTCAAACACAGAACCAACAGCAGCGATCGCCGCAATACAAGAAAGTAACAACAAGATTCCACTTTTTGGGGTTAACAACTCTACTTCTCCTTATTTAATGGATTTCACTGCACCCACTGAAAAGCCCTGTTTTTGCAGTTCTTCAGTGAGAACCAAACTATTTTCAATCCGATCCACAAACATCACCCCATTGAGGTGATCCATTTCATGTTGAATGACCCGAGATAAAAGCCCAGCTGCTTTTAATTTCTTCGGACGACCTGATTCGTCCTTAAAAGTCACTTCAATGGCTCGGGGACGGGTTACCCCCATATAGACTCCCGGAATACTCAGACAGCCCTCTTCCATACTGCACAAATCCCTACTGTAGCTTTTTATTTGAGGATTAATCAATACCACAGGAGGATTAGCCGGGTTATCCGGTTCACAGTCTACCACAATCAATTGTTTATTCACCGCCACTTGAGGAGCTGCTAAACCGATACCATTAGCACTATACATGGTTTGCAGCATCTCTGTTACCAGCTTGCGGGTGTTATTATCCACTCGTGGGATCCGCTTCGCATTCTGACGGAGGACGCGATCGCCCAAATAATGGATTTGCAAAGGTGGTTTCTCTAATTTTTCCTTTTCTACTGCAAGTGCTGAACTCATTTAAAAACCCTTTCTCTCTATCAAATTAACCTATCTCCCTATATCTTAGCGCGCAGAGGATTGACGAACAAGCGGTACAGCCGCCACTAGATCAGTCATATCTCTGGGCCTCTGTGTCTCTGTGAGCTTCTTTACCTAAACTTTGAACTATATAGTGCTCACTGGGTAGGTTTCGTGAGCTATCGCTTTTTACTTGGCTACCATAAAACTTTGTCCTTAGGGTTGTGATTATATTTTCGGCACATAAATCATTCTCGTGTTTACAGTAATCCCTGTAGTAGGGGAGGTCCAACCTCTGATAAAGTAATCTTCCTTGGCTCCTGAGATGTGAACCTTGGAGTGATCGAAAACTGCCACCGTAAAATTGTTCCTATACTCTTGTGTGACCTCATCCAAACTTAATAAAATCGACTGACGAGCTATTCTACTGATATGGGTCAAGATGGGGTGAATATCTTCAACAAAGAGCAAAGAGCTTAAGGCAAAAACAAAGTCATAGGAGGCATCTGGGATTTCAGGAAGAGCATCCACAACTGATTGATGTATAACTTTGTAGCCCCGCTCAGAGGCATAATGAAGCATATTTTCAGAAACATCAATACCTGTGTATTCAAATTCTCCTTGAAGTAAGTCTTTTAACAATCCGGTTCCACAACCTATATCTAGAATGTGGCCATGATTATTACGATGATATTTGTGAAAGATTGCAGCAGCTTCATTTACATGCTGAACATTACCTTGGGAGCCACAAGATTTGTCATAGTTGGGCGCGAAATCGTTGTAAAATTTTTGAGCAGAAATTTTAAATGACATTACATCATTCCATTGTAACTTAAGAACCAGGTTCACTCTATCATGGACAATGAATTTCCCAATGTCAACCCCCATTTTCCCAAAAATTTCATTTGGTAAATATGGAGCGCGCGCTCTGTAATGCAGATCCGAGGTGAAATCATTGAGACTCGCCATAATGACCTCTAAGCCGAGAAGAAACCCTCCCAACCATGGCAATTAAGCAACTGGAACCTTTACCCTATCCTACTGCTCCAAGACGAAAAGTGCAAACAGAAGAATCCATTCTGCTGCGGGTGCTCGTGCAAGGGCTAGTGATAGTGGGCATTATCGCCACAGATATTGCAGCCCAGACCCAGAGTAGCTTTTGGGCAATACCTCTGAGTATTGTGGGAGCCACTTGGAGTTGGTATAGTCGCAAAAACAAAAATATCACCGTCAAATTTCTCATCGCCATTGGTATGGTAGCAATGATGGTGGTATTCTTCGGCAATTTATTTGCTAATTTGAACGATACCCGCATTGTCTTGGCGGAGTTATTAATTCAACTGCAAGTGCTCCACAGTTTTGACCTCCCCCGGCGGAAAGATTTAGGCTATTCCATGGGGTAGCGGGTACAGTCTCCCAAACTTTAACATTTGCTCCAGCTTTATTGGTATTTTTAGTCCTTGCCCTTCCGGTTTTAGTGCTAGATTATCGTTCTCGTCTGGGTTTGGCACCTTGGGATAAGCTATTTCGGCACTCCGTAAAATCCCCCCTAAAACTCTCCCGTTACTCCCCCCTGTCACCCTCCCGTCTCGGTGTACTATTCCTGATTATTCTTGCTCTGGGACTATTCATCTTCGCTATCTTCCCCCGCTTTCCCGGGTATCAGTTGCAATCATTTCCCGTGAGTAGCCCCCAGCAACTAGAGGAAAAGACTTTTAGTCCCGAATATCGGGGTATTGTCAACCCTGGTTATGATGACGGTGAAGGGGGTGAAGGGGGTAATTTCGGTGACAGTCCCACAGAAGGTACGGGAACCCTGGATGATAGTTTTTATTACGGGTTCAGCAGTAAAATTAACCAAAACCTCCGGGGACGATTGGAAAAGAAATTAGTGATGCGAGTGCGCTCTCAAGCTCCTGGATACTGGAGAGTTCTGACCTTCGACCATTATACAGGACAGGGTTGGGAAATTTCCGGTGATGAAGATATCCAAACTATCCAGCGTCCCAGTTATTCCTATCGTTTTGTCATTGGCTCTAGTGTAGGGAGGAAGGACACTAAAAAGATTATCCAAAGTTACACCGCAGTTGCTACTTTGCCCAATATTATTCCCTCTCTCCCAGATCCTCAATTTCTCTTCTTTCCTACCAAAGAGATAGGTTTAGATCCGTTAGGTAATTTGCGCTCTCCTCTGGGTTTAGTAGAGGGATTAACTTATACCATTATTTCCCAAGTACCCTATCGTACTAGGGATATGCTCCAAGAAGCACCAACTGAATACCCAGAAAGTATTAAAGAAAAATATCTGCAAATTCCTTCAGAAATTAAGGAAAAGATAAAGCAAAAAGCAGAACAATTGCTATCTAAATCACCTCAGCCCATTACTTCCCCTTATGAACAAGCTTTATACTTAGCTCAAGCTATCAAGCAAAATTACAGCATCGAACCAGATCTGCCCTTTTTCGCAGAAGATGAGGATTTAGTGTCAGCTTTCCTCTTTAACCACCTTGGAGGTTATCCAGACCACTTCTCCACTGTCTTAACCGTAATGCTCCGTTCCTTAGGTATTCCCGCGCGACTAGCTACGGGGTTTGGTCCTGGTCAGTTTAATCCTTTTACAGGCTATTATATCGTCCACAATACCGATGCTTATGCGGTGACAGAGGTGTTTATTCCTGGATCTGGTTGGTATGCTTTTGATCCCATTCCCGGACATGATCTCATTCCTCCTTCCTTTGAAGAAGAACAAACTTTTAGCGTTTTGCGTCAATTGTGGCAGTGGGTTGCTGGTTGGTTACCTTCCCCAGTTACTGGTTTTCTGAGTAATCTCTTCCATGAGATAATTGGAGGTATATTGCTAACTCTCTCTTGGTTGTGGCGGTTTTTCTCTAGCAGTATTATCGGTGTGTTTACCGGTTTAATTTTCGCCATTTCCGCTGTTTTTGTTGTTTGGTTAGGGTGGAGTCAACTCAAAAATTGGGGTGATCGCCGTCGTCTGGCAAAGTTACCTCCCATGGAAAGAGTTTATCTGCAAATGCTCAGGTTACTCAAGGCTAAAGGTTATGAAAAACATCCAGCCCAGACTCCTCTGGAATATGTTAGCATTACCCGGGAAAATTATCCAGAAGCTACAGCGGACATTATTGCAGCCATTTCTCAGGCTTACGTAGGCTGGCGTTATGGAGAGCAAATGGCTAATGTGTCCTCTTTACAACAGCAATTTAAGGCTTTGAAGCGCAGTTTGAGCAATATTCAACTGGGTAACAAAACTCCTTGATTTTATTTAACCACAGAGGCGCAGAGGACACAGAGTAGGGTTTGAGGGGCGACGACCCCGGCTTTGCCGGGATCTGCTTCGCAGCACGCCCTTGTCAGGGAACTCTATCATCGGTAATATATGTTAAAGAGGAAGGAGAAAATTGAGTTACGATAATGCCTGTAAATATCTAGCAGAAAAATATCCCCAAGCATTTGTGCGCTGGTTGTTGGGAACTGCACCCCCAACGGTTCGAGTGTTGAAAGCGGAACTGAATGTAGAACCAATTCATGCAGACTCTATCTTATTCTTGAAAATAGGGCAACAAATTCTGCACATAGAGTTCCAAACTTTACCTAAATCTACAACACCTTTACCTTTACGTATGCTAGACTATAAGGTAAGACTGAAGCGCCAATATGGCTGCCAGGTAATACAGGTTGTCATTTTTTTGAAGAAGACAACTAGTCCCTTAGCCTTCCAAAATGAATATCGAGATGAGACAACCATTCATAAATACAGAGTCATTCGTCTCTGGGAGGAAGATTCAACTCCATTTTTGGAAAATCAGGCCCTCTTACCCCTAGCTCCTTTGACTAAAAGTGATGTACCCGAGGATTTAGTGGCAGAAGTGGCTCAAAAAGTCAATGAAATTGAAGATGAGGAGGAAAAAAGAAGCATTTCCAGTTGTACGTCAATTTTAGCAGGTTTAAGGTTTAAAGAAGATTTAGTGCGCTCATTATTTCGGGAGGAAATTATGAAAGAGTCAGTGATTTATCAAAGTATTCTCAAAGAAGGAATACAGCAAGGAATGCAGCAAGGAATGCAGCAAGGACTACAGCAAGGACTACAGCAAGGAATGCAGGAAGGACTACAGCGAGGAATGCAGCAAGGAGTCAAACAACTGGTGATGATGCTGCTCAATTCCAGTTTTGGCACTCTGGAGTCACGACTGATGACGAAAATTGACAGTTTGTCGGTGCAACAATTGGAGGATTTGGCAGCAGCATTATTGAATTTTACCTCTGTGGAAGATTTAGATGCTTGGTTGGGTTATCCTCAACAGTGAAGCTGTGGTACCCCGCCTACCCTAATCTACCACTAAAGATTATCTTGTTGTTCTTGAAGGGGAGCGAGGAGATTTGTGATATCATCAGTACAGGCTGACTACTTCTGAAAACATTACTAATTAGTAAACAATTCTATGGACGAGACTCAAAGATATACAATCTTTTCCTGTGATGGTGGTGGCTTTCGAGGTTATCTCACTTCTTTAATCCTAGACCAGATTGAACAGGAACTTAACGCTAAACTTCCAACCGATTCCGCCAGTTCCCAACCGAACCGTCCCCTTGGTGACTCTTTTGACTTGTTCGCAGACACCTCAACCGGATCTCTAATTGCGGGGGGACTTGCCTTTGGCCTCAGCGCCGCAGAAATCAAGGCCCTATACATCAATAATGGAGCGCAACTTTTTCCACCCCTTAATCTGGGTCAAGAAATTTGGCAACGACTAGCCCAAGTGATGAGTGCTCTGATTCCTCGACCGATTGCTCAAACTGGACCCGACGATCGGTTTCCCTTCAGTTCCCCTTTGTTTGATGGTACGGCGCTCAAAAAAGTCTTGGAATCTGTTTTTGGTGATGCGGTTTTGAAAGATATCCAAACCAAGAGTAAACGCCTGATTGTCACGGCCTACGATTGCATTCATTCAGTTCCAGTCATCTTTGATAGTGAAAATAATGAAAGAATTTGATACCATTATTTTCGGTTTAACGACCTATCCCTAGGTGGGCAATGCCTACCCTACTCTACCACCAAAGATTATCTTGTTGTTCTCGAAGGGGAGCGACGAAGTAAGTGGTTTCCTCTCCTTACTCTTCTTTGGTCGATAATCACCCCTGAACCGCCCCCCAGTTCGGAGGACGGTACGGTGCCGATTTGAGCTAATTAAAAAATTTTCTTAATTGCCCAGGCAGATCAGAACAGCAGCAATGGTTATAATTGAGCTAGGGAGAAGACTAGAATGACTTTAAAAAATCAATTTATTGAGATATATTTTTATCTAGCAGAAGATAGAACTCCTACTTATAATAAAGATTGAGCATTTATTTCGTTTTATAGATCCAAGATAATATAATTTATGGCTAACGCCGTTTTCATCGATAATCTGCACAAGAGCTATGGCTCGATAACAGCAGTAGAAAATATCTCCTTTCAAGTTCAACCAGGAGAAATTTTCGGCCTCCTCGGTCCCAATGGGGCGGGGAAAACCACCACTATTCGCTGTTTAACAACTCTGGCTAAACCAGATAGGGGTACAGTGGAAGTTTGTGGTATTTCCGCCGTGAAAAACCCCAGGGCAGCAAGGCGAAGACTGGGCTATGTAGCCCAAGAAGTAGCTTTAGATAAGGTGCTGACGGGACGAGAATTGCTTCACCTGCAAGCCGCACTCTACCACCTTCCTTCTGAGGGGGCAAAAGAGAGAATTGAGCGCCTGCTGGAGTTGCTAAACTTAACTACCTATGCAGATCGCCAAACCGGAACCTATTCCGGGGGTTTGCGCAAGCGCCTAGATTTAGCCGCCGGATTGCTCCATCAACCAGAGGTATTGGTGTTGGACGAACCCACGGTGGGATTGGATATCGAAAGTCGCTTCATTGTCTGGGACTTCCTGCGTCAACTAAAAGCAGCGGGAACCACAGTACTAATTACCAGTCATTATCTGGAAGAAATCGACGCTTTGGCAGATAGATTGGCAATTATCGACTCTGGAGTGGTGATTGACTCTGGTTCCCCTTCCCAATTGAAGGAGCGGGTGGGAGGCGATCGGGTTACCCTCCAAATTAAGGAATTTACCCCAGAAGAAGAGGCGCAACAAGCAAAAGCTATGCTATCCTCTCTTCCCTTTGTTCAATCTGTCATCGTCAATCCCGCCAGAGGTAATTCTCTTAATCTCATCGTTAAGGGAGAAAGCAATTACCTCACTAATATCGAGGAATCCTTAGCAGCAGCTAGTTTTCCCATCTTCAGCATGACTCAATCTCGCCCCAGTTTGGATGATGTGTACCTCGCCGCTACCGGACGTACCCTGATGGATGCGGAAATGGCAGCAGCGGGGAGGAGAGATTTAAAGGCGGAAAAAAAAGAAGAAATGAAATAAGTTGTTGTTTAAATACAGTTTATCAGACCAATGATTACCCAGTCATCTATCCAATCTAGTTTATCACCGGATCCCTCTCTTCATGGTGGGTTGGAGGATAATAGCAGTGCATTGGGGGATTTTCTCCAAGAAACTTTTGCTTTAACTAAGCGTCTATTTATCCAACTCCAACGTCGTCCCTCCACTCTCATGGCTGGAATAATCCAACCTTTTATGTGGTTGCTGCTTTTTGGGGCGTTATTTACCAATGCTCCCAGGGGATTCTTTGGGGAAGACTTGAATTATGGTCAATTCCTCGCTCCTGGGGTGATTGTGTTTACCGCCTTTTCTGGTGCTCTGAATGCGGGTTTACCGGTGATGTTCGACCGGGAATTCGGTTTCCTCAATCGCCTGCTGGTGGCTCCTTTAGCCTCCCGCTACTCCATTGTCGCAGCATCCACTATTTATATCGTTGCCCTCAGTTTTATTCAAACAGGGGTTATCGTGGCTGCTAGTGCTTTCTTGGGGGCTGGGTTGCCTAATATTGCAGGGTTAGGGGCGATCGCCTTGATTGTCTTATTAGTGGTTTTGGGGGTAACAGCGTTGAGTCTGGGATTAGCTTTTGCCCTTCCTGGACATATTGAGTTAATCGCAGTCATCTTTGTCACTAATTTGCCGTTACTTTTTGCCAGTACTGCCCTCGCTCCCCTCTCTTTTATGGCAGGATGGTTACAGGTAGTTGCCAGTCTTAATCCTCTTACCTACGCTATCGAACCGATTCGCTATTTGTATTTACATAGTGAGTGGGGGATCGGCACTCTGGTAATGGATACTCCCTGGACATCCATTAGCTTATGGGCAGTTATACTTGTGCTCCTAGCTTTCGATGCTCTAGTATTATTGGCAATTCAACCTTTACTGCGTCGTCGCTTTGCCTAAAAAAAAGTATAATGTAGGTTGGGTAGAGCGTAAGCGTTACCCAACACAAATATCCGCGCGCAGAGGCGCAGAGGCACGGAGAATTTATAAACAAGCGCTTGAAACCCCTAGAGAACCGTGCTATCCTCTGCGCCACAGTGAGAACTCTGTGAGCTTCTTTTTTGCTGTTGGGTTTCGTTGTCTCAACCCAACCTACAATTCACAACAAATATCAATGAATGCAATGAAAAAGTTAGCACAAATTACTTACAGTTTAAGCCTAGGAGCTACTTTAGCTTTAGTTTTCGGTGGTGGAAACACTTTCGCTCAAACAGCAGCGGATCTGAACGGGATAGGTACTTATCCTGCTAATGAAAGGGATTCTTTTTCTAGTAGCTCTGGTTTCAATCCCTTCGATTTGATTCACAATGCTAGGTTTGGAAATCGGATCAATGTAGAAGAGTTTAACCAGAATACTCAAGAAAGTCTTGATGATGCGGCTGCTGATTTTAAGCTTCAACAGCAACAGCGCTTATTAAATCAACAATCTCAATCTAATCCCAATTCTACATTATCAGTGACTAATGACCAGTAACCAGTGACTAGACAGGCGTGGTGCGTTGGGTGGGCAATGGGGATAACGTTTGCTACCCTATCATAAGAGTAAATTCCTAATTATTGCCCACTCCAAAAATAGGGAAAAGTTGAAAAAACTAGATGGTTTATTCTAGATAATGGGGAGGTGTTTGTCAAAAAAAAACATCTCCTATCTATCAGTTACCCTGGTGGCGATCGCCAGGCGATGCCCACCCTACCCTACGGTTTACCGTCCATATATCAATAGAATTGAAACCTTATCAAGATGGTAACATATCTTTCCAGTCTGCTAGTGTTTTAGGACAAATATGTTTTCCGCGCTTTTTGATTAAAGTATTAGCCATTGTAATCACTTCTATAGCTGTTTTATGTTGAGTTTTCACCATTTTAGACAATAAGCCCAGTGTTCGAGTATAAACAATACCATGTGCTTTACAAGTTTTAATAACTAGCCCGTCATCACTAGCACACACAAGTAAACGATGACGAGCAATAGCAATTGTGGAGCGATCAGGTACACTTAAAAGAGGAGCTTTACTGCCAAAATATCGAAAACTGGCAAACATTTCTTCAGTGTCAAGGGAGAGTGGTGTCAGGTATTTATTTGCTGCTGAAAGGGTGGCTTGTTCCAGCTTATCAGAGTCTAGAACTTCCTGGGCAATATACAGAGGGCTATAGTGTTTCTTTAACCACTCCCACTCGGAAAGCCAGTGAAAGTCTATCAGTGCTGTTGCGTCGAGGATTGTTCCCTTAAACGATAGCATAAACCTCTCTTTCCTGACGACGTTCTCCTAGCTCTTCAACCTTTAAGTTGAGCAGTTCTGCTGCTTTCAATTCGGAGATTTTACCTATTTTATAGCTCTCCCAAACCAGTTTTTTAAAGCGTTGATTCTCTGGAAACTCAGATTCTGATAAACGAGGTTCGATTTCTATATCGTTGGTGAGGCTTTTTCCGTTGCGCTGTTTATATTGCCAACGAATTTGCTTGATAGAATCGCTGTACTGGAGCACTCCCATTTTCTCAAGGCGCATGAGTATCACTTGGTAACTCACTCGAAAGTGAGCTTTGAGGGGAGGAAGTTCTTTGATGTCATTTAGTGCTCTCTCTAGGGCATCTTGTGGTACGAGTAGATGACCGGCAAAATAATCGGCAACCTTTTCTCTGGCTTTTTCTTCCTCCTTGGTTCCAATATTAATGAGGGTGTCTTCATACTCATCTCGATGGAAGATGAGGTGTCCAATCTCATGAGCGAGGGTAAATAACTGTCGTTCAATGGTGATATTGTGGCTGTGTACTAACACAAATGCTCCTTGGTTAGCACTATAGGCGCTCAAACCAAAGAAATTTTTCATAGGAATAGGTTGACGCAGAACTTTTAAGCCAATTTTTTCCGTCGCTTCAAATAAGTTGAAAATAGGACCATCCCCCATTCCCAAACGATGACGAAACTGAGTGGCAATATCAGCAATACGTTCTTCGTTGCCTTTTACCTCATGGCAAGGGGTGCTTTCTGGTGTATAGGGGGATAAACCCACTGCCTGTTCTAGAGCGTTATAGGTTTCTAACAGTCGTCTTACTTGAGCCACAAACTGAGGCTTTTGCTTGTGGGAAGCATGGGCGCGGAAGCGAAAGTTGGGTATTGTTTCCTTGTCAGCGCGTAGCAAGTCATCTAGGGTGACACCTAAGGCACGAGCTAGAGCGGACAGAGTTTTGCTATCAGGAAGAGTCTTGGCGTTCTCAAAATCATTAATATTCTGGCGAGTTACTTTTACCTCCTCGGCGAGTTTTTCCTGAGATAGGCTTAATCCTTTGCGATAGCGGATTAGGTTTTCAGCGATGGTCTTTTTCATGGCTGATTGTCAAGCTCCAAGTACTGGATTTGAAACGCATTTTTATCTAAGTTGTTCTTTTTATTTATCTTTAATTATATCACATCCGGTAACCAGACCAAAATAGCCGTAGGTTGCTGAATTTTTTATTATGGGCATTCAACTGTGGACAACCGCGCTCTCTCAAGCCATAACATAATATTTTTATAATAAGGCATTAAATTTAGTTAAATTATAATATTTAATATATAGGGCAACGCGGCGGGGGTATTTACAGATTAAAACTTAGATAACATCTGCACGAAATTTCATCAATTACCGTTGTACAAAGCTTTCGAGAGATTGCTATAACTAGTAATTAGTATTGGTAACTATCATGGTACGTGCTAACTGCTATATTAAGGTGGGCGTTACCTACCCTACTCTACCTTTTCTTTTCCCGCTCTAAATAATAATAACCCAACACTAAAACATCCATTTGAGTCCTCAGAAAACACTGAATTGCTTCTTCTGGGGTACGGACAATAGGTTCGTTTTCATTGAAGGAAGTATTTAGGAGCAAGGGAATACCAGTGCGGGTGGCAAAAGTATTAATTAAATCCCAATACAGAGGATTAGTTTGACGACTGACGGTTTGCAAACGCCCTGTACCATCAAAGTGGGTGACTGCTGGAATTTGTTCTCGCTTTTCAGGACGTATATTGAAGACTTTTTCCATAAATGGAACCGAGATATTGATTTCAAAATACTCACTTACCTTTTCTTCTAAAATGCTAGGAGCAAAGGGGCGAAATTTTTCTCTTAATTTTATTTTCAAATTAATAATGTCTCGCATATTATTTTGGCGAGGATCAGCCAGAATCGAACGATTCCCCAAGGCTCTAGCCCCAAATTCCATTCGTCCCTGGAACCAGCCCACAACTTTACCTGCACAGAGAACATCTACAACTTTATTTAGTAGTTTCTCCCTTTCTAGCTTAATGGGCTTCCGGTCATGGTTTTCCAGGGCAATTAAACATTCCTCATGGGAGAATTCTGAACCCCAATAACCATGGTTGAGGAGAAACTGACGGGGTTGCTGGAGCATTTTATTCCAAACAAAAAATGCTGCACCAAAGGAAGTACCATTATCTGCTGCTCCAGGAGGAATGTAGACATTTTTGAAAGGGGTGTGTTGGGGGATTTTGCCATTAGCAACAGAATTCATGGCTACTCCACCAGCAAGACAGAGATTCTCACTTTTGACTTTTTCATACAAGTGATTGAGCAGGTGAAAGATAATTTCTTCACTAATAGCTTGAAGAGAAGCGGCAATATTTTGATGTCTTTGGTTTAGTTCAGATCCAGGTTGCCGCATGGCTCCTAAGAACTTTTCCAGTTCTAGACTGTGGAATGGTTCAACCCAGGGAGCACCATTCTCCCAATTCATGGCAATCCCTTGTTGATGATGGGTGAAGTATTTGAGGTTCAATTCAAAGCTATCTCCTTTGGGGTAGATAATGCGGCGCATTGCTTCCAGATATTCCGGTTCCCCATAGGCGGCTAACCCCATCACTTTATATTCATCTCCGTAGGCTGGGAAACCTAAATAGAGGGTGATAGCATTGTACAAATAACCCAGGGAATGAGGATAGTAGGTGCGAGATAAATATTTGAGTCGAGTTTCACTACCGAAAGCGGAGACTGTGCTCACAAAGTCTCCCATACCATCAATGGAGAGAATAGCAGCTTCTTCAAAGGGAGAAACAAAGAAAGTTCCAGCGATATGACTGTTGTGGTGTTCTATATTGTGGATCGTAGCTCTAATATCTGAAGTTGAACATCCACATGCTTCAGCAAGTTTTTCTTGAATGCTGGTGGATTTACTCTGTTTACTAAACCGCTCTAGGAGTGATTTTAAGTCGGGGCAATTTTGCAGGGTAAATAGCAGTTTTCGATTCAGATTGGCTTGAGGGTTAAAGGAAATAGCTATATGATCAAAGTCGGATGCAACAATTTCGCCTACCTTTAAGCAGTAGCGGATTGATTCGGTGGGAAAACCTGCCCAATGCTTGATTCTGGTAAAACGTTCTTCTTCAATGGCTGCTACTAACTGACCATTTTGAATGAGGCTGGCTGAAGCATCTCCGTGGTAAGCGTTGATTCCTAAAATATTCATTAAATTTGACGAAGGTTTTAACAATTTTAGCTTGGTGTTTGAAGGGCAAGGCAGGTGGGCGGCCCACCCTACTAATTATTAGCTGAGACTGTTCAAAATATCGGTAGCATGGGTTGCAGTTTGCACTTTATCCTCAACGTGGCTAATCTTCCCATCCCCATCGATAATATAGGTGACACGCTTGGAGTAACCACCCCCATCTACATCATAAGCTTTACTAATGGCTCCATCCTGATCTACGAGTAATTGGAAAGGAAGTCCGTATTTTTCTTTAAACTGTTTATGAGATGCTTCATCATCCATACTAACTCCTAACACCACCATATCTTTATTTTCATACTCTTGGTAGTTATCGCGGAAACTTTGCGCTTCTTTGGTACAACCGGGAGTATCATCTTTGGGATAAAAGTACAAAACCACCACTTTCCCTTGAAAGTCTGATAAGGAGACAGTTTTGCCTTGATCGTCAATGGTGGTGAAATATGGTGCGGTAGTGCCGACTGCTAAAGCCATAGATTTTACTTTCCTTGTTTTACCTCTAACTCGATAATATCTTATCTAAAGGCTAGAATATGATCAATACCAAATCCATTGAATATTCCAGTGCCGCCGTCAAACGAGCAGAACGTGCTCTGTGCTGTTCTCCTTTTCAGCTTAGTTTATTGACTGCTATGGCGAAGGGCAGCGTTTCTCTGGGGGAGATCGCCGGAAGCAATGGCTGGGAAAAAGCTTACACTAAAAAAGTAATTTCCGCCATGGCAGTAGAAAGGAGTTTAATGTGGCTCATTGAGGTGGGGTTGCTGCGACGAGAAGTAGACGGACAGGGAATTACAGATAGTTTTCGCCTCACTCCTTTGGGGCAGCAGTTAAGAGCAAAATGGGAAGAGCTGGGGGGTTCACAACCTGAACCAACAGGGAGCGCACCGCGAAGCGGATCCCTGCGGGATCGCCTCCAAAATACTCTCACTCGTTGGTTCAAATGGCTAACTTGATAAAATGAAAGCAATAATGGTGGTGGGCACAACTTCCCACGCGGGCAAATCCTTGCTGACAGCTGCATTATGTCGCATTCTCAGTAGGCGTGGTTGGCGGGTTGCTCCTTTTAAAGGGCAGAATATGGCACTGAATGCTTACGTTACCAATACTGGGGGAGAAATGGGCTTTTCCCAGGCGGTACAAGCTTGGGCTGCCAAGGTAACCCCCAGGGTGGAAATGAATCCCATTTTGCTCAAACCCCAAGGGGATATGACTTCCCAAGTAATTATCCTAGGCTTAGTTGCCGGGAAAACCACAGCAGCCCAGTACTATGAAGATTACTTCGATTTGGGTTGGCAGGCAATTCAGGAATCCTTGACCAGGTTGGCAGCAGAATTCGACCTGATTGTTTGCGAAGGGGCGGGGAGTCCAGCGGAAATTAATCTCAAGCACCGAGATTTGACGAATATGCGGGTAGCCCGGTATTTGAACGCCAATACCCTGTTAGTGGTGGATATAGATCGAGGCGGGGCTTTTGCCCATGTGGTGGGCACTTTGGAGTTGCTGGAACCAGAAGAGCGCAATTTGATTAAAGGAGTGGTGATTAATAAATTTCGGGGGCAGCGCTCTCTTTTAGATTCCGGGATAAAATGGTTGGAAGAATACACCAAGATTCCAGTTTTGGGGGTGATTCCCTGGTTCCATACCCTGTTTCCAGCGGAAGATTCCTTGGACATGTGGTCAAAAAGGTCTGATAAATCCAATAAAGAACTGACTATCGCCATCCTTCGCCTCCCTCGCATTGCTAATTTTACCGATTTTGACCCCCTGGAGGCAGAACCTTCCGTGCAGGTTGAATACGTGGGATTGGAAAATTCCTTGGGACATCCAGATGCAGTAATTATTCCCGGTTCCAAAACCACTATTGCTGACGCCATCGCCCTATACCGCAGCGGTATGGCCGAACAACTGCAAGCCTATGCTGCTGCTGGGGGGAATATTTTAGGCATTTGCGGCGGCTATCAAATCCTTGGTCACAAACTGTCGGATCCGGAAGGATTGGAGGGGAAACCGGGAGAATATGGCGGTTTGGGACTTTTACCCATAGAAACGGTCATTTCCTCCGATAAAATAGCCCGTCAACGTCAGGTTACTTCTGAATATCCCCAATCCGGTTTCCCCGTTGAAGGCTACGAAATACATCAAGGTCGTACTTATTTCCTCCGAGGGGAGGGGCAATCTTATCTACCCATGTTCGACGATAAGAGATTGGGCATAGTTAATGAGACTCAATCCATTTGGGGCTGCTATCTCCACGGTCTTTTCGATAATGGTCCTTGGCGCAGGTCTTGGTTAAATCACCTCCGCCAACAGCGAGGATTGCCATCTCTTCCTACGGGAGTTCCTAACTACCGGGAACAGAGAGAAGAGGTGTTAGACTCTATCGCTGATAGGGTAGCAGAACATTTGGATTTAAAACCACTTTTAGAGTAATTTTCAAGTTGAAAATAATGAGTGTCAAGATTAGATTTTTGCCCGAGGAAGTAACCATTGAAGCGGAACCTGGAGAACCTCTACTCCAGGTAGCAGAAAGAGCAGGGATATTTATTCCCACTGGCTGTTTGATGGGTTCTTGTCACGCTTGCGAAGTTGAGTTAGATGATGGTACCCCCATTTGCGCTTGCATTACTGCTGTTCCTAGGGAAAAATCAGAACTGTCTATTAATCTTTATGGCGATGACCTGTGGTAGAATTATAACAGACTATTTAATATAAAAAAAAGGAGAGCTAATGGACTTAACCATAATTAAAATTATTATGGTGTCGATATTCCCTGTCATTTCCATTTGGATCTTAGGGCTTTCCGCCTGGAGTATCATCTTGACCTTCGTGGGTACCGGAGTCATCTGGCTGGCAACCTAACCCTAAGCTGACACTTAAAAGAGCGGCTGGCGATCAAGGATAAGTCTTGATTCCCGGCAACAAGGGAGCAACTATTGTAGTTGCCCAATTTTGATTACCAATATCATTTTGGAGAATCAAACAGGGACGCTTTTTATCAGTTTCACTACCCACAACAGGTTGGAGGTCAATCCACCAAATTTCTCGAAGCAGTTAAGTTAATCTCCTATTAGGCATTTAGACCATCATCCACCGTCACGTCCCAAACTGCAATCTCTTCCTGAAACTCAGGACTGTTAGCCTGCTCCTCGTAAGCGGCTGCAAGTTCTTTGAGAAAAATTCTTTTCTTTTCTTCTAAGAGAACATCATTGGTAATGCTGATTTTTTGACTCACGATTTTTGTTCTCCACAATAGAACCGTAATATTATACTATAGCTCTTCGCGAGTTAAGTATTTACAAATAGAGGGATGGGGGGATGGGGGAATTGGGTGATATTAACCATAGTAATATCAGGGCGATCTGTCTGGACTCTCTTCCAACTCGGTTCTGCGTCTCTGTGGTTTATCAAAAAAACAATCCACAGATAAACGCGGATAAACGCAGATATACTCCTGGACTAAATTGACTCTTCGAACTGTGGTACAAAGCTTTCAGAAGATTGTTATAATTAATACTGATAACTGATAACTGATAACTGGTAACTGCTAACTGCTATAGCAGTTTTAGTTTTGGGCTTGAATTTTTAGAGTGTAATCTTTAAATCTTTCCAAATCAGCCTGAATCGTGGATTCAACTATTCTCCCTAAAAAAAGATTATCCATTAATTTGCCGAGAATGCCGGGAATAGCATAGGCAACAGTTAACTTGACAATACTGCTGGTGTGGCGGTCGTAAAAACGAATTGCTCCTCGGTTGGGCAAACCATCAATTGATTCCCACTGAATAAGTTGCTGGGGAACCAGTTTTAAAATGCGGGACAGCCAGCTAAATTCAAAGCCCCCACTGGCTAGTTGCCAACGGGAAATTTCTGGTTTATCTTCCATGATCTGGACTGAATCGATCCACTTCATCCAACGGGGCATTTGCTCTAGATCTGACCAAAGATTCCACACTAGCTCAATGGGAGCCTCTACTTCAACTTGTACACTATGTTCTAACCAATCAGAGGACATGTTAGATTCTTGATTATAGGGTAAGTAAAGGATATCATGTTTAGGGAACAGCAGATAAACGCCAATAAAATATGAAAGTTTTCCCCCACCAAAAAGCAAGAGCAATCAAACCCGGTAGCCGCCGTCCCGCAAAAGAACTTTGTAGCGACTGTGGTCTCTGTGATACCTATTATATCCATTATGTCAAGGAAGCCTGCGCTTTTCTCAATCAGCAAATTGGGGAACTGGAGGAGGAACACCACGGACGCAGTCGCAACCTAAATTCAGAAGATGAGCGCTATTTTGGCGTCCATCAAGAGATGATGGCGGCGCGAAAACAAGAACCCATTCCCGGTGCTCAGTGGACGGGAATTGTGAGTACGATTGCCTGTGAAATGCTCACGGCTGGTATAGTGGAAGGGGTTGTCTGTGTTCAGAATACCAAAGAAGACCGCTTCGCCCCCATGCCGGTTATTGCTAGAACACCAGAGGAAGTCTTAGCAGCTAAAGTAAATAAACCCACCCTCTCTCCCAATCTTTCTGTCTTAGAACAAGTGGCAGAGTCGGGGATGAAACGGTTGTTAGTCATAGGTGTGGGCTGCCAAATTCAGGCATTACGAGCAGTAGAGCAGCAGTTGGGCTTAGAAAAACTTTACGTTTTAGGCACTCCCTGTGTGGATAATGTTACTCGTGCTGGGTTGCAAAAGTTCCTGGAAACTACCAGCAAATCTCCGGATACGGTGGTACATTATGAGTTTATGCAAGACTTTCGAGTTCATTTCAAACATGAAGATGGCTCTATTGAAAAAGTTCCTTTCTTTGGGCTGAAAACTAACCAACTGAAAGATGTTTTTGCTCCTTCTTGCATGAGTTGTTTTGACTATGTTAACGGTTTGGCAGATTTAGTGGTGGGTTATATGGGTGCCCCTTTTGGTTGGCAATGGATTGTGGTCCGAAATGATTTGGGACGGGAAATGTTGGATTTGGTAAAAGACAAACTGGATACTCAGGCTGTCATGTCTAAAGGCGATCGCCAACAAGCAGTACAGCAAAGTATCCCCGCCTATGATAAAGGGGTAACTTTACCCCTGTGGGCTGCTAAAATCATGGGGGTAGTTATTGAAAAAATTGGTCCCAAGGGTTTGGAATATGCCCGTTTCTCTATTGATTCTCACTTTACCCGCAATTATTTATACCTCAAGCGTAATCATCCCGAAAAGTTAGATGATCACGTGCCAGAATATGCTAAACAGATAGTAGGGCAATATCAATTACCTGACTAGTAATTTATAGGATTTAGGGTGTGCAAGGTGGAAAATTGTTGTCTAATAATAACAGGTGGCTGGTGGGCAATACTCTTCGACCCCGCCATTGGTTAAAATCAACATTATTATTGCCCACCCTACGCAAGATACCGAGACAATTTAATGTTTGACAAATGATTTAAGATTGTTATAATTTATATTCATAGGAGGACACCTTAGCATGAATTCTAATCAATCCAATTCCAATTCAAACGATCGCCTGGATCGCCTAGAAGCTCTAGTTGCTAATTACGTCGAGACCAGTGTTAAAGAAAGCGCCGAGTTAAAATCGGGACTATCTGAGCTAAAATCGGGATTCGCAGAGCTCAAATCGGGATTGAATGAAACGCGCCAACTGGTTAATTCAGTTGCTCGCAGTGCTCAAGCTAACAGCGACGCTATCGCCGAACTGCGGCGGGAAAGACAAGCTACTGACAAACAAATTGCCCAAACGGGTAAACAAGTTGCTCAGTTAACTCGGGAACTAGCTGATTTTGCTAAAATAACCAAGGAAGGAGTGGCTAAGTTGATTGAGGATCGGGGGACGATGTTTGAGATGATTCAGTCTCTCAACGATGATAGAGTAAAATGGTCAGAAAACCTGGCGTCTATCGCCTCTTCTCTGAACAAAATAGCAAAGTAGTAGCATGTAGGCGGTGCTCAGGGAAAAATTTTGTAACCCCTGGTTGAAATTAATATGAAGCAAGCCCACCAGCAGTTGTATAATAATAACAGAGTGGCTGGTGGGCAATGCTCTTGGACACACCCACTAATTAAAATCAATATCATCATGAATTCTAATCAATCCAATTCTAATTCAAACGATCGCCTGGATCGCCTGGAAGCTATAGTTGCTCATTACGTCGAGACCAGTGTTAAAGAAAGCGCCGCGCTCAAATTGGGACTCTCGGAGCTAAAATCGGGACTGGATGAAACCCGCCAACTAGTTAATTCAGTTGCTCGTAGTGCTCAAGCTAACAGCGACGCGATCGCCCAATTGCGGCGAGAAAGACAAGCTACTGACAAACAAGTTGCTCAGTTAACTCGGGAAGTAGCTGATTTTGTAAAAACAACCAAGGAAGGAGTTGCTAAATTGATTGAGGATAGGGCTACGATGTTCGAGATGATTCAATCTCTGAATGATGATAGAGTAAAATGGGCAGAAAACCTGGCGTCTATCGCCTCTTCTCTGAACCAACTAGTTACCAATCGTCTTGATAGGTAACTTTTGGCTTTTCCCAATCATCTTTTTCTTTATACTGCCACTCTTCTTCAACTTCTTCTTTTCCTTGCAAAGGTATAATAGCACGTTGGATAGCATCGGTAACAAATGATTTGACAAATTCATCTTTGCGACTTAATTGGAACTGTTGCTGCACCACCTCCCTTATCCCTCCATCTCCCCAGTCTAAATCCTGTTGGCAATACTGGACAAAACTTTTGCCAGCAATGCGGGTTAAATAAGCTGTTGTCACCCCTTGGATTGCTTTTCCCACTAAATAGGTAGCAAAGTTAGTTTGCAGCGCTCTGGCTAGCAATTCTATGGCACCTTTCACTACTCCTAAACTCACCATGGTTTTACCTAAGGACATGGCTAATTCTTTCGCCTGATCGCCTTTTAATTCTCTCCCATAGATTTGGCCAATTTCTACCACCATTTGGGTATTCACTGCTGCTGCTGCTAACATATCTAATACAGGTAAAGGGGTTACTGCAATTACTGCCCCACTGATCCACTGATACCGTTCAATTACCACCTCTGCTTGACGTCGTCGCTGTTTGGAAATTATCTTCTGAGTCTCTTCTCCTAAACGCACCGATTGTAATAAGATATTATCCGCAAGGAGGTCGTCTCCTTCCGCCCGCAACACTACCGCTAACCGTTTGATTAAGGGTAGCACTTCTGGTTCTGGTTCGATAATTTCCCCAGATTGTAACTGCACTGGTTGGGGGTTAGCAGCAATAGGAATCACGTCTGCTGGAGAAATAAAATCTCTTACTTTTTCCCGCAACCGGGTGAGAATGATTTCTTGTTCTTCATGGGGATAGAGGTCGATTTTGTTAAATACTAAGAGCGATCGCTTGCCAATTTCCGTTAAAGCTTGTAGAGGTTTCCATTCTGACTGACGTAAGTCATTGTCTACTACCAAGAGTAACAAATCAGCTTCTGTTGCCAATTGGAGGGCTAAGTCTTCCCTTTGGGTTCCTTCAGCAGAGGCTTCTAAAATTCCTGGTGTGTCCATAATCAAAATTTCACGAACCACCTCCCCCAATTTGAGACGATAAGTTTTCCCTACCGGAGTGGTTCCCATGGTAGCTTCCACGTTCCCCACCATTTCCCCGATTAAACTATTAATGAGGGAGGTCTTACCCGCAGAAGCGGTACCGAAGACTACTACTTGCAGTTCTCTCCTGGCCAGGTTTTCCTCTATTTCCCGGGCTGAACTGAGTAAGGCTTGTTGGGCTACCTTATCTTGAATGTGCTTTACTTGCTGCTTGACTGCCTCCAGGGTGGTGGTAGCAGCTTCTGTCTTATCTTGGGGTATTCTAGCACTTGGTTGAATTTTGCGGTAACTCTTAGGGTTAGAGAAGTTGAAGTAATGGTTTAGGAAAACGAAGAGGATGAACCCCAAGAAGATTATAATCAGTAATATTAGTAAATTAGCTAACAGTGGTGCATTCCCAGCAACTTCCATGAACAGTCCGTAAAGGGAACTCACCAACCAGATCGTCATGGAGAGGATGATGAACAGACCGATAAAGAGGATAATTAGGCGAGACTGGGGCATAGTAGGGTGTGGGGGAATAGTTCCACCCAGAGACGCAGAGACGCAGAGAGGTGGGGAGAAGAGAAGATAGTAGGTTGGACTAAAACCATGATAATAAGTAGATGACTATTTGTCAAGTGTGTTACCCTGACTTATATCTTGTAAAAAATCCAATTCCCCTTCCCCCCCGTCTTTGCGCCTTAGCGCGATAAAAATATTAAATTAGTTTCCATAAGGAGCATAGCAAAAATGGGCTTATTTGACAAAATCCTGTCAGCAGTAGATAATCCGGAACAAGAAGCTAGTGCCGATGGATTAGGTAGTATCTTGGACACGGTACAGCAACTAGCTAGTAACCACGAGACTAGTCCCACAGCATTACAGTCCGCTATGTCCATTGTGGGGAATTATACTCGCTCTGCCCTGCAAGAAAAACGCAGCACTGAGGGGGAAGGATCTGTAGAGCAGATTATCAGTCAATTCGGTGGTACTCAGGCTAGCACTCAAGTGGTGCAGATGCTCTTTAATACCTCTCAAATGCAAAATATGCTTGGGGAAGTAGGGAATAAGACTGGTATTCCCGAGTCTGTGATTCAAACTATGTTACCAACCCTCGTTCCCTTGGTACTCAATTTCCTAAAGACTGGGAATGGAGATGGGGATGTGGATCTAGCGGATGCAATGCAGATGATGGGTAAATATTTGAATCGGTGATCTAGCGCGAGTGTAGGGTGTAGGGTGTAGGGCGCACAGCGGTACGCCCCTACTAACACCTGCACGGAGCGCTATAATTGTCAAGGTACGTGGTTACTGGTTACTGTCATGGTACGAGGTCACTGAAAGAGCTGGTAACTGTTTGTCAGCGTCTTGTCTTCGCTTTTTGGCGTAAAGTTGAATGGCTGCTACCATGGAGATAATCAAGGCCACAATTAGCCAGGTAGTTAAATCCAAGGGGAGGCTGTTTTTGAAGACAGCGAGCAAGACAATGACTACTAAGAGGAGGGTGGGGGCTTCGTTTAATGCTCTAAATTGTTGACCAGTCCATTGACACTCCCCTCGTTCTAACTTTTTCCTCATTTTGCCGCAGTAGAAATGATAGAAGATTAAGAGGGCAACAAATGCTAGTTTGACGTGTAACCAAGGCGCTCTTAACACCTCTGGTTCCGTGGAGATTAAGCCGATCGCCATTACTATTGTCACCAACATCCCTGGAGTGGTTATAATACTGTAGAGACGTTTCTCCATGAGGACGTACTGCTTTTTGAGGATGGTTTTTGCAGGTTCCGGTTCTCCTTCCGCTTCTGCGTGATAAACAAAGAGTCGCACGAGGTAAAATAAGCCCGCAAACCAGACGACGATACCAATGAGATGAAATGCTTTGAACCAAGAATAGGCCATTTAATTATATTCCATGGAATTTAAGATTTAATCATATAATATAATGCACCCTAAACCCCACACGGTTTTTACTGTTGTTCCAGCTTTTCTTTCGACTCCCCCCAGTAAGCACTGCACGTCCAGGTTTCCTGGGTGCCATTTTGGTTAACTCTCCAGCGATAAATAACAGCTTTGGGTTCGACTCCCACTTCGATTAGCTTTGCATCCATGTAATACTTCATCTGGGTTTTCTTCATCTCTTTATATGCTTGGGGTCTGGATCTGCTCCAACTTTTGGACATATGTGCTTGAGTGGGCTTTTTCGCCATCTTGTCAATTTCCTCTTTCTTATTTTTTCCAAGCTAGCTTACTATTTGCTACAAGATTTAGAGAATAAATTTTATCGCGATGAGTAATTCTAGCATTCTCTCCCTACCTCTCTGCGCCTCTGGGCCTCTGCGTGAAACCAACTCCCTCAAATCTTATACTTCCCCCCCTTGCTCGGATCGCTCCAATCGCAACCATAGCCTTTAGTTGCGGCAACATATTGGTTCCAGGGTTCCGGTTCTAAGGGACCGTCAGTAGACCAGACGATATCAAAGAGACCATCATCTCTTACCTTACCAATGCGCACGGTTTTGGTAATATGATGGTTAGCTTTCATGGTAACCTTCCCTTCCGGTGCATCAAAGCTTTGCCCAATGGCAGCCATGCGCACTTTTTCCAAATCATCCGCAGTCCCTGCCTTTTCTACCGCCTGTTTCCAGAGATAGACCATAATATAGGCAGCCTCCATGGGGTCGTTAGTCACCCGATCCTCCCCGTACTCAGCCTTGAACCTTTTCACCCATTCCTTATTCTGGGGGGTATCCACAGTTTGGAAGTAATTCCAGGCTGCATAATGACCCACAAGAAAATCCTTCCCGATCTGTCGCACTTCTTCCTCAGCAATACTCACAGACATAGTAGGATATTTATCTGGTGTGAGTCCAGAACTCTTGAGCTGTTTGAAGAAAGCTGCATTACTATCTCCATTGAGGCTATTAAAAATAACCCCCCCATTGGGGAGTGCTCCCTTAATTTTGCTGATAATCCCTGTAACTTCTATATTCCCCAAAGGCAGATAGTCCTCCCCAACGGTAGTACCACCTTTTGCCTTCAATTGCTCCTTGATAATGGTATTAGCAGTGCGGGGGAAAACATAGTCTGAACCCACGAGGAAAAACTCCTTGCCTTTGTTTGCCAGCAACCAATCCACGGCAGGTTCAATTTGTTGGTTGGGAGTCGCACCAGTGTAAAAGATATTCTTAGAGCATTCCTGTCCTTCATACTGAACCGGATACCACAACATATGGTTCTTCGATTCAAAAACATCCTTCACCGCTTTGCGACTGGCGGAAGTCCAGCACCCAAAGATAGTTACCACTTGGTCCTTCTCAATGAGCTTTTCGGCTTTTTCGGCAAAAGTTGGCCAATCGGAAGATCCGTCCTCCTGAACCACCTCAATTTGCTTACCCAGTACCCCTCCAGCGGCGTTAATTTCTTGAATGGCCAGCATTTCAGCATCCACCACTGTCCTTTCGCTAATGGCCAGGGTACCGCTGTAAGAGTGGAGAATCCCCACCTTAATGATATCCCCGCCCCCACCAGAAGTAGGGCTACCACCGCAGGCTTTCAGCAACAGACTGGTGCCCAAACCAGCAGAACCATAGATTAAAAATTTCCTTCGTCCTAGTCCTTGTGCCATGATATAATTAATTGTGAGTAAACCATATTGCCTTGTCGAGGGTTATATCCTATATGGCTGGGGGTCAGATAAAATGTCATCTTGGATACATTTTACAAAAATTAACAATTCCCCCTTGACATTTGGGATAATATAGTAGTTTAATGGAAGTAGATGGAAAACATTGTGTGAGTGAGGAAAACCATGAGCAAAATACTCTGGTCCATATTATTGACAAGTCCCATGGCCTTAATGGCATCCGCCACGGTCGCCATAGCCCAAGAGGTTCAAACCCCAACGGAACAAGCACAAAGGACTGTGCTGGAAAAACTAGAGCAATACAGCCGCGAAGGCAACTCCCGTTCCCTGGGACAAGTAAACAGCGTGGATCAGTTGCGGGACGTTGACCCGGGACACTGGGCATACCAAGCATTAAAGAACGTAATCGATAAATACGGTTGTATGCGGGGCTACCCAGACAGAACCTTCCGAGGCAATCAAGGATTAACCCGCTACGAATTTGCTGCCACCTTGAACCAGTGCCTGCAGAGGATTGAGGAATTCATTGTCGGTGACAAAAAACCGACCCCGATCACTCCTCGGGATGATCGCCAGATCCGGCGTTTGGTGAGCGAGTTTGAAGCAGAATTAGCCATTCTCGGCGCTCGGGTAGACGACATCGAAGGGCGAGTAGATTTCCTGGAAGACCACCAGTTCTCCACTACTACCAAACTGGAAGGAGAAGTAGTATTTGCTATCTCTGATGCTTTCGGTGGCCCTGATGGAGGTACCGATAACACAGTCTTTCAAGACCGGGTGCGTTTAGCTTTCGTTTCCAGCTTTACCGGGAAAGATGCCCTCTACACTCGTCTCGGTGCAGGGAATTTCGGTGGCTTTAGTACTACGGATCAAGGTGTTGCTGTTCATGACTTTGACAATGGCAACAACATAGAGATAGACTGGCTGGCATATTACTTCCCTATTGGGGATAAAGGCCAAGTTTACCTTGCCGCTGCCTATCCCCTGTGGCAGGATATCGCCCCCACAGTGAGTCCCTATTTAGAGGGCTTCACAGGAGCTAACAACGCTATCACTAGCTTCGGCGAATCCAGCCCTATTTACAAGATAGGCTTAGCTAACGGGGGTGGTATCGCAGCCAATTATGAGATTTCCGATCAGGTTACCCTCACTGGAGGTTACTTTGGGGGCAATTCATTCGATCCTTCTGAAGGACAAGGTCTGTTCAACGGGGAATACTCTGCCTTAGGACAAATAACTTGGACTCCTAGTGACAAATTCCAGTTGGCTGCTACCTATGTCAATGCTTACTTCAACGATAGTTTAGATGATGACGGCAACTTTTTAGGTGAGAACGGCATCTTCGACTTAGGGGTAGGTACTACCAACGCCGGGCAGCCTTTTGGTGACGGCGCAGCTTTAATCACCAATTCCTACGGGGCTGAGGTAGCCTACAAATTCTCCGACAAATTTGCGGTGAATGGTTTCTTTGGCTACACTGACGCCCAGCAAACCTCAGGGGGAGATGGCAGCGCTGAAATTTGGTACTATGGCTTAGGACTTGCATTCCCTGACTTAGGTAAAGAAGGGAACCTGGGGGGTATAATAGTAGGTGCAGAGCCTTATGTTGGCGGTTGTGATAATTGCCCCGAAGGAGCAGTAGACAGCACCGCTATTCACGTGGAAGGCTTCTACCGGTATGCTATCAACGACCATATCTCCGTAACACCTGGTATTGTCTGGATCGCTGCTCCATTTGGCGTTGGCGAAAGCAGCAATGATAGTGTTGTCATCGGCACCATCAGAACTACCTTTAGCTTCTAAAGGTCATAAAATACAGCATAAATAAAGTATAAGAAGTAGACACTTTCATCGACGGTGTCTACTTTTTTTTCGCGCTCTAAGCCAACGCGAAGGGATTATAGCGCAGAGAGCATTTAGGAGTGCTGTTTTTCCCGAACCCACAGGTCCAGCAATACCAACGCGAAATGCAGTCATTTTTTTTATAAACCACAGAGACGCAGAGGACGCAGAGGAAGATAAGAGAGGAGGTTTTTAGAGTGAGCCCTCAGGGGACAACTTTTGCTATATAATACCAAATATAATACCTTCCAGTACCTCCTATGACTCTCTCAACAATTCCACCAATTATTTACCCAGAAAGTGACGGCAAACCTATGGCGGATAATACCATCCAATTCCGCTTAATTACCACTATTGTGAACGGTATGGACGCTCTCTTTGCCCAGGAGCAGGATGTATTTGTGGCGGGAGATTTATTGTGGTATCCTGTAGAAGGAAAAGATAAAATTAAGCAGGCTCCCGATGCTATGGTAGTGTTTGGCAGGGAAAAGGGAGACAGAGGTTCTTATAAGCAGTGGGAAGAAGAGAATATTCCACCCCAGGTAGTTTTTGAGATTGCTTCCCATAGTAATACGAAAATAGAGTTGGAAGAGACAAAACACCGATTCTATCAGCGCTACGGAGTAGAAGAATATTATCTGTTCTACCCAGAAAGGGTAGTTTTAAAGGGCTGGTTGCGGTGTCGGGAGACTTTAGAGACTATCTCTGATATGTCAGGTTGGATAAGTCCTCGTCTGGGAGTGCGCTTTGAAGTTATAAACCAAAAGTTACAATTATTTCGTTCCTCAGGAGAACCTTTTGCAACTTATGTAGAAATAATGGAACAGCGGGAATTTGAAAGAGAAAGGGCGGATATTGAGTTTAGACGGGCTGAACGGGAGTTTCAACGGGCCCAACAGGAGTCTCAACGGGCCCAACAGGAGTCTCGGCGGGCTGAACGAGCAGAAAGAGAACTACAGGAAGCAGTTCCTCGGTTATTGGGAATGGGTTTGACTGTCCAACAAGTAGCAGCAGCATTAAACTTACCTCGAGAAGAAGTCAGCACTATAATGGAGAATTAAGCTATGAATAAAATACAGCAATGAAGTGGCGTAATTACCTGGTGCTGCTAGCGGTCACAACCCTGACGGTAGCCTGCAATTCCAATGCCGTAGAAACAGAACAGGTAACCATACCAAAAATAAAAACAGTTACTGCTTTGGGATATTTAGAGCCTTCAGGGGAGGTTATTCAACTTGCTGCGTCCTCGTCTTCAGAGGGAAACAGAGTTGACCAATTGTTGGTGAAAGAAGGAGATTGGGTACAGCAGGGGGATATAATAGCTATTTTAGACAATCGGGAGCGCCTCCTAACTGCCTTACAAGAGGCTCAAGCTGCTGTGAAAGTAGCCCGCTCCCGTCTAGAACAGGTTCAAGCTGGAGGAAAATCAGGGGATATTGAAGCAGCTGAAGCCAGGTGGAAACAGACTTTGGCGGAGTTAGAAGGGCAAGTTATCACCCAAAGAGCCTCTATTGCTAGTTTAAAAGCTACTTTGGAAGGAGAGATAAGGACGCAAAAAAGCTACTATCGACAGAATTAAAGCGGAGTTAGACAATGCCAGAATTGAGTGCGATCGCTACCAATTACTATATGAGGATGGAGCAGTGTCAGCTTCAGCTCGGGATAGTATCTGTTTGGAAGCAGAAACCGCTCTTCATAGATTAGAAGAAGGGGAAGCTACTCTGGACCGCATTCTGACCAAATTAAAGAAGCAACGGCTAATCTGAATCGTACCGTAGCCACAGTAGGGAAACAAGCTACTGCTGCAAAAGCAACCCAAAAAGCAATTGCTCAAGTGCGTCCGGTGGACGTACAGGTGGCAGCAGCAGAACTGGAAGCAGCAGAAGCAGCGGTTGCCAGAGCAAAAGCGAATTTAACTTTAGCTTATGTCCGCTCTCCTATAGATGGTCAGGTGCTGGAAATTCACACTCGCCCAGGGGAATTAATGGCTCCAGAAGGCATTGCTGCATCTGGACAAACTAGGGAAATGTACGCTGTGGCGGAAGTATATGGAAGTGACGCAGGCAAAACAAGCAAAGGACAGCCTGTGCGGGTATTTGCCGATTCCTTACCAGACGAATTAGAAGGAACCGCAGAGCAAGTAGGTTCGCAGGCGCGTCGCCAGGAAGCGGTTAACACTGATCCAGCCGCCAATATTGACGCTAAAGCAATAGAGGTGAGAATTAAGTTGGATGAAGCAGCCAGCGAAAAAGTGAGGGGTTTGACCAATTTGCAAGAAGAATTGAATAATTGGTTACAGAGACTCGGCCTTAAATATAAGGAATGGTTTGATTAATATACTTATTTCCCCAAACCCGTGGTGAGGAGCAGGATTTCTATCATGTGGATGGATTAGGGAGTACCCGGGGGCTCACCGATGAAACGGGTAATGTAACGGATACCTATGATTATGAAGCGTTTGGGGAACTGGTAGATTCTAGTGGGGAGAGTGAGAATGACTATCTGTTTGCTGGGGAGCAGTTTGATGGGGGTTTGGGGCAGTATTATCTGCGACAGCGATATTATGATGCTGGGGTTGGAAGGTTTACGCGACGGGATACTTACTCTGGAAGTATAAGTGAGCCTATCACTTTGCATAAATACATTTATACCCACGCCAATCCGGTTAATGGTATAGATCCAACAGGTTTATTCACAATAGCCCAACAAGCTGCTACACTGGTTACTCTCAATATTCTAGTAGTCGGTGCATCTGCTCCCATATATATTGCGTCCACCTATATCGAAGCTGCTGTTGTGATTGCTGGCTTTTTGGCATTGTCCGCCGGAGTGACGGCGCTGCTAGAAGTCACAACCAAGAAAGATGGCTCCAAAGATTTCAAGCTCTTTCCTGAAGATCGTAAACAGAGGAACAGAATTGCCTCCAAGCAAGATGAGCCTAATCAATTCAGAGTACAATTACAATATAAACATCAATACGATCACGGAATCGCTATATTTGGAGTTCCAGAGGTTGGTGTTACGAAACGGCAAGTTTATGATGGACTGTACCAATTATGGGTGACTCGCCAGGGTGTTGGTTGGTACCCATTATCACAAGATCGCAATCTACGTCGAGGTATTGTCGAAGTTAGCGAAAAAATAAAAGCATCCGGTCCTGTTTCACAAGGAGGAGAACAAGTAGCTACCTCTCAATGGCTTCCAGATGGGAGACAAGTAAAAAGAGGTGATTATAGAGTTGATGCAGAAAACATAAGAGGAACGAACCTGCAATATTAGGTGCAAAATCTTAAAATCAATCAAACACTAGTGAGGATTTGCAATGAATACTATAATTGATAAACTTTTAGTGCAAGCTATATCGAACGAAGAAAAGGTAAAAAATAATGCAGTGTTAGAGCTTGGTTGTATCTTAGAGATGGATGATTGGAATTTATCAAAAGATGCTAGAATGAATCGATATGAATCATTTATTTCAAAAGAAATAATCGAATTAGAGCTTGACGAGAGCGAACTAAAGAGAATTGTAAAGTTTTTTGAACATGAAATTAACAAAGGAAGCTTTTATCTGCTTAGTCCTATGAGAAAAGCTTCTTCTAAGATTGGACTCATACCTTTACTAAATGTTATAGATAATAATTTACATAAATTTAATGAACTTGATTTTAATCAAGCGCTAAATGCTTTAGAGAATATGCTTTTTTGGAGCGAAGGTCTTTCTTTAGAAGAAGAAAAAGAAATTATGAGTGGAACTGGATTGCTCACAAAAATATCTGAGAAAATATTATCATTACAACCCATTTCTGATGTGGGCTTGAAAAGCACCGCTTTACGTTTTTTAGCTCGTTTAATATTGCTACTCGAAATCGATTAATATCTCCTAAAAATGGGTGCAATTCTCTTCCATAAGAGTTTCAGCGCCTTTTCTAGAGATGTCTATTAAGCGCGAAATCTGAAAATCAACCAAACACTAGTGAGGATTTACATAATGAACACTATAATTGATAAACTGTTCGAGCGAACTCGCTCGAAAGAAGAAAGAGTTAGATATGACGCTGTGACGGATCTTTCTTTTATTTTGGAGATAGATGCTTGGAATTTATCACAAGATGCTAGAATGAATCGATATGAATCATTAGTTTCAAAAGAAATAATCGAATTAGAGCTTGATAAGAAGGAACTTAAGAGAATTGTCGATTTTTTTGAACATGAAATTAACACTGGCAGTCGTCTATCTTCTAATATGCTGTTTGCTATGGGGAAAGCATCTTCTAATATTGGCCTCAAACCTTTACTAAGTGCTATAGACAAGAATTGGCAGGATTTTGATGAAAATGAGTTTTATCAAGCACTAATTTCTTTAGAAAGAATGCTTTTTTGTAACGAAAGTCTTTCTAAAGAAGAAGAAAAAAAAATTATGAGTGAAACAGGATTTATAAGCAAAATATCAGAAAAAATATTGTTATTACAACCGATATCTCATGTGGATTTAGAAAGCACCGCTTCACGTTTTTTAGCTCGTTTAATATTGCTACTCGAAATCGATTAATATCTCCAAATGGTGACTGTCTACCTTTACGATTTGGATCTGATTTCCCAAATACGTGGCGGGGAGCAGGATTTCTATCATGTGGATGGATTAGGGAGTACCCGGGCGCTCACCGATGAAGCGGGTAATGTAACGGATACCTATGATTATGAAGCGTTTGGGGAACTGATTGATTCTACGGGAGAGGTTGAGAATAGTTATCTGTTTGCTGGGGAGCAGTTTGATGAGGGTTTGGGGCAGTATTATCTGCGACAGCGGTATTATGAGCAGGGGATTGGGCGATTTACGCGGCGGGATACCTATGAGGGGAGGATTGGAGAACCGCTGACTCTGCACAAGTATTTATATGCGAATGCGGATCCGGTTAATGGGATAGATCCTAGTGGTTTCGTCACTTTAGCTGAAATATCCGCAGCTCGAACCATTCGGAATACTTTCGCAGGAATACAATTAGATAGCTATAGTTACCTCATAGATGGTACTCTGAGAAGTGAAGATGATATAGAGGATATCATCGCCACTAATTTAGCTTTCGCAGCGACATTTCTTCTTATCGGCGCGGTTACTCGTGGATTAAGTAAAGCAGCTTCAACTATTATACTTAGAGGAGGATGGCTTACCAAGTACGAAGGAGTCATTGGAGGTTATACACTTGGACATACTTTAAGCAGGCACGTAGGCAAGACAGATGCCGATTTAATTGCCCGCCTAGCAAATAATAAACGCCTTAACGGGGTTACCACATTTACGAATCAAGCTATTGCCGAAAATGTCATTGCCGACACACTTCTAGCCAATCGAAATAAAATCAGGCAATGGCTTCAAAATACTTCAGAAACTGATAATTTACGGTTAAAGTATTTGGGCAATGGTTCAACTATCGGGCGGGGAATTCAAAAACGTCATACAGTAGTATCTTCTCGATCTAGAGCAATAGTTACTTTGGCAAAACATCCGAATCCAAAAAGAGGATATTTTATTTTGACTGCTTTTCCTATATAGTATAAAAAGGATTAGTTTTAAAAAACAATCTTACTTAGAGGTAAATATGAACAATCAAGAAGACGAAAAAGATCTAGAATTTTGTAACCAGTATTATGAATTTTATCAATTTCTTGGTGCGCATTTTCCAGTAGCTGTTTTAGGAGGACCATTTAATGATCGAGATGTAGTTATTGATTATGCTAAAAGAGTTACTAAGACTACCATATCAAAGGTTATTGAAGAAGGAAACGAAGTTTTAAGTTTATCACCTTTTCCGTGGGAAATAATTACTGATCTGACTCAACTATACTTTGAAACTTCAGAAGAAGCAAAAGAGTGGCTCAAAGAAATTCTTGAAATCCTGAAATCTACCCAAGCAACAGAATAGTAATGAATTTTAGTAGAGTGGGCATTGCCCACCAGCACTATTGCCCACCAGTCAGTTGCTGACCCGCCCGCGAATAAATTGCGGGCTAATATGTCAAGTCCCTACAGGACTGAAATCTTGAAAGACTAAAGGATCCACTCTCTAATGGTACACTACAGCTATGATGAAAATGACAATCTGCTCACCCGCACTTAAACCGCTGATGCAAAAAGTTTCTCAACTTCTCAGGGTTGCACTATAATTGTACAACTCATGATAGCTTGCTATATTAACTTAAGCATGGTGATTATGGAGATAAAGATTTGGCAATCGATATAACTACAAATGCAAACAATGCATTGGCTCCATTCTTACTTGCAGGAATTGTCAATAATTTAAGAAGAGCACTATATTCTTTAGTGAAGGGAAGAAGAAGTCGTTTATTTGCAGGAGCGGGAGGTAATTGGCCAACTATTAATGAAGTTCCAGTCAAAAGCGTGTTTCCACAATCGAATGGAAATGCTTGTGGTCAAACTCTCCTCAAGGAGAGAGGAATTTCAGTAACCCAAGTTCAAGTAGGAGAATTTTCTCCTCGACCACGTATGGATACTCACAGTCTTGCAGAAGCTCTAACTACACTCGACACAATAAGGTGGCGTGGCGCAGGAGTGGATGCAAATTCACTCAATGCTCTCAATGCTAGAAGCCCCTGGATTGTCATGTTAAGAGATAGGGATAACCACTGGGTTATAGTTGATGGATTTGATGGCGCAGGTAATATAGCCATTCGTGATCCATGGGGAGTTGGAACAAGTTATAGTATGACTATAGATGACTTTAATACTTTTTGGACAGGTTATGCCGTATACAGACAATAAGGTTTATAATTGATTGAATATATTCTCATAGGAAATTAGATAGGATGAAAACCATGGATAACCTTACGATTCTTCAATTAAAACATTCCAGCATATCTCAAGAAATACTTGTTTATATTAGATATAGGCAACAAAAAAAGTTATATACTATCAAAATATTTGATGATGGAATCTTAGGAGTTCAAACAGGAGTAGAATTAGAAGATATAATTACCCAAAATCCAAAGATTTCCAAATTATTTATTAAGTTAGTTATTAGATTCTATAAAGGAGAAAATATTGCTCTTCCTCTAGAACTTGGAGAACTTAAACTTAGTAATCCAGTAGGTAGAAGTATTGTAGTTATCTAGTAGGGTTAGGAACTGTGGAAGTGGTGGATGAATTGGGGGAAACTGCAACCCAGCATTATACCCCAGAAATCGTGGCAACCGCAAGAAATCAAGATCCAACTCTGACCTCTTGGCCTACACAAACACAGCTTACACATATCGAGTAACGGCAGAAGACCCAGAGGGAGACGATTTGAGATTCCAACTCTTAGATGGACCCGTCGGTATGAAAATTAGGAAAAATACAGGTAAGGTAGTATGGTTAGAGCCGATTTTGGGTCAATATTGGGTCATAGTGGAAGTGAGTGACGGAAGGTTGGGAGCTGCCCTGCTCTTTGATTTGACGGTTTTGGAGAACTTGGCTCCTGTCATCACCTCCTCTCCCAAAACTTCAGTCACCCTAGGGCAGGTATACAGTTATGACGTAGTGGGTTCAGACGCCAACGGTACCCCCATTACCTATGAAGTATCCGGTCCTGAGGGACTGGAAATAGATGAGTTGGGGCGTTTGCGCTGGACTCCTGGGGAAGGAGATGTGGGAACCAATTCAATTACTGTGACGGTAAGTGATGGGATGTTGAGCACCTCCCAAAGTTTTGATGTCCAAGTGAGGAAAGATACCACTGCACCCCAGGTTTTGGTGGACTTATTCGGGGTATATATCACCGATAATGGGGCACAAATCGCCGATTTGGGGGACGAAATTACCATCCAGGTGCTGGGAAGCGACAAAGTAGGAGTCCAATATTTGCAGTTATACCTCAATGACGTACTTGAGTAAAGACTATGAACGACTGCCTCAGATTAGCGAAAGCTTTGTCTATCAAGCGATGACTGCCTTGATACTCCAACATTTCGTATCTTAATCTTTCTTTTTCAGATACCCTCTATAACATATAACTACCTATCATCCAAGTTATATAATATATAGCGACTGAGGGTTTCTGCCAGCTTGTCCCCTATCCCCTCAATCCACTTTTCATCTTGTTTGGTATAGCTGCGGGGGATATTTGCTCCTAAAATCAGAACCCCTTCTTTCCCTAAGGGTTGACAAATTACTCCTTGTGTGTTATCAGGTAAATAATCAAATTCAATGCGCCCTGGATATACTTTTAAATCTACTAAATAGACTGCTTTTTGCTTATCTAACACTCGCTGAACAATATTACCAGGTTTAACTTCTGAATTAGTACCTAAAATACCTCTTCGCAGCAGTACTTTCCCTTGGTAGTAAACAATTAAACTGCCCGTTACGGTATTAGTTAATAAGAGGTGGGAACCCCAAGCTAACTCTGTTTTCAATATATCTGGTAAATCTGAAGCTAGTTCAAAACCTTCTTCTCCTATTAAAGTAACAGCATCGGGCGATCGCCCTTGAATCTGCTGCCAAATTAAACCAATTAATATCAAAACAGCGCTCAGAATCACTCCCAAAACATCCGAACGAGCTTGGGAGTCAGTGAGAGGATAAGTAGTCAACCTGTTAATCAACAACAGCACCCCTCCTAACCCACCAGCAAAAAAGGGTAATAGTCGCAAGATTCGATTTGGATCTGCTTTAGTCATTGTTAAGGAACAGGAAACAGGGAACAAGAAACAGAGGGCGAGCGGGGCGGCATCATCAATGGCGCCCCGCCCCTACAAGTCATGGTACGTGATTTAACCTTCTCCTATTTGGAGAATTCGTTGAAAAAGGTAACCTGTTCCCCTTGCAGTCAGAATCAATTCCGGGTTACTAGGGTCATATTCTAATTTTGCTCTCAACCGGGAAACGTGAACATCCACTACTCTGGTATCTACATGACGTTCAGGAGTATAGCCCCAAACTTCTTGTAAAATTTCAGCACGAGAAAAGGGTTCTCCGGAACGACTAGCTAACAACTCCAGCAAGCTAAACTCCATTCCCGTCAAGCGAAGACGTTGGTCTCCCTTATATACTTGTCGCTTATTGGTATCAATTTTAATCGAACCCACGTAAATTACCCCAGAGGGGGGAATACCTAGAGCACCATGTTTGTCGGTCCGTCGCAGCACAGAGCGAATTCTCGCTTCTAATTCCTTGGGAGAAAAGGGTTTCATCACATAGTCGTCAGCCCCTAGCTCCAAACCAGTAATTCTGTCAGCAACATCTCCCAATGCAGTCAGCATGATAATGGGGATATCTGACTCTTTGCGCAATTCTTGGCAGACTCCATAGCCATCTAATTTGGGCATCATCACATCTAAGACCACTAGATCCGGATCGCTTTCGCGAAAAAGCCCCAGAGCTTCTAGCCCGTCTGCTGCGGTGAGGACATCGTAACCAATCATGGAAAGACGAGTTTCCAGGATCCGGCGGATACTGGCTTCATCATCCACCACGAGAATTTTTTCCTTATGTGTCTCCAAATGACCTAACACTCCTTCCTACCTTATTTTTAATTCGATTATAGATTTTTAAGTTACATTGCGAGTACTTGGTCTCTAGAATATCCCTTTCCGATACTAATACGCTTGAATATCCTATTTTGTAGCAATTTTTTAAAATTTACTTTAGCTTTGAAATAGCTTATAATTATTTAAGGGTTTTTAATATATTGTAAAACTAAGTAATTTTGATTAGCAAAATAGCTGAAAATGGCGAAGTCGCGAACGATTTATGTTTGTAGTGAGTGCGGGGCTTCGTCCCCCCAGTGGTTTGGTAAATGTCCCAGTTGCGGTGTCTACGGCACTTTGGAAGAACAAGTAGATTCTTTAAATAATAATACCAATCAAAGAATTCGCCCAGGTTTCGCACAAAACGGCAAATCTACTGCACCACCACAACCCCGCATATCTTTATCCTTTGACCAAATTGTGAGCGATGTACAATCCCGATTTGGTTCCGGTTATGGAGAATTTGATCGGGTGCTGGGAGGGGGAATAGTTCCTGGTTCTTTGGTTTTAATTGGGGGAGATCCGGGTATTGGTAAGTCAACTTTGCTGCTGCAAGTAGCTCACAAACTAGCAACCCGACTTCCTCGCATTCTCTATGTTTCTGCTGAAGAGTCGGGACAACAGGTGAAATTACGGGCTTCTCGCTTGGAAGTTGAGGGTGCAACGGACCAGGAAAATGAACAAACTCTTAAACAAGAAAATCTTTATATTCTGCCAGAAACAGACCTAGAAGAGATTCTGCGGGAGTTAGAGTCCCTAAAACCCCAGGTAGCAGTAATAGATAGTATTCAAACTCTTTATTTCGCCTCCTTAACTTCTGCACCGGGTTCCGTAGCTCAGGTGAGAGAATGTACTTCCGCCCTAATGCAGGTAGCTAAAAGGGATAATATCACTTTATTAATTGTGGGTCACGTCACCAAGGAGGGGGCCATCGCCGGACCCAGGGTGTTAGAGCATCTGGTAGATACAGTCCTCTATTTCGAGGGCGATCGCTATGCTTCTCATCGCCTACTGCGCTCTGTGAAGAACCGTTTTGGTGCCACCCACGAAATCGGTATTTTTGAAATGGTAGATAAGGGTTTAGCGGAGGTACCGAACCCTTCCGAGTTGTTTCTCAGTAGTCGGGACGAGTTAGCACCGGGAACCGCGACAGTAGTAGCTTGCGAGGGTACTCGTCCTATTGTGGTAGAATTGCAAGCCTTAGTGAGTCCAACTAGCTACGCTTCTCCCCGTCGTTCTACTACTGGTGTGGATTATAATCGCTTGCAGCAAATTCTAGCAGTGTTGGAAAAGCGGGTGGGCATTCCCCTATCAAAATTAGATGCTTATCTTGCTTCTGCTGGGGGTTTAGGAGTGGAGGAACCAGCTGCTGATTTGGGTATGGCTATTGCTATAGTTGCTAGTTTCCGCGATCGCGTGGTGGATCTGCGCACAGTTTTAATTGGGGAAGTGGGTTTAGGGGGACAGGTTCGTTTAGTTTCCCAAATGGAATTGCGGTTAAAGGAAGCTGCTAAATTGGGTTTTAAGCGGGCAATTGTTCCTAAAGGACAAACTTTCCCAGAAGATTTAGGTTTAGAAATTATTACTGTTTCTAAGGTTATCGATGCTATTGTTGCAGCTATTCCTCCTCAACCTCGTTTTGGTAATTCTTCCGAAGAATCAGTTACCAGTGAATAGTGACTCATTACCTAATTAGTAGGCAATTATGACAACGTTGTGTGACTTATAATTAATTTAATTATGCTCACAAAGTTGGTGTTATAATTATTAATAATTATTTTCTTGGCTAGGGGTTGACATTTGTGAATTTTGTGTCTATGATAGAATTGGAGGGGAGGGGGCCTTAAAAAAGGGCTGCTGGAAACCTCATTACAGGGCGATGGCCCATGACAAAAAACCCCCGCCCCCAGATCGCCCATGGCCAAACCCGCCCTTAACCTGAATTGCGGGCTACCTGGAAAACCCCGGAAAGGTTTCTCTATTACCTTCTATTTATTTGATTTTGGCATAAGGTTATATAAAGCGGGTTTGAATGCTATAATTGTGGTTACTGCTTACTGATCACTGTTAGAGGAACCTATCATGGAAGAAGATAAAGCATATCTGAAGGCGGAATGGAAAATTGAAGAAGCAGCGCGATCGGGTTCTACTGTACTGGATCTGGAAAACATGGGTTTGACTGAGTTACCGGAGTCAGTGGGTACACTGGTTAACCTTACAGTTCTCAAGCTTGGGTATGACTCTAACAAGGCTGGTGATCTAAACCAACTGAGGGCTTTACCTTCCTCCTTAGTAAACCTCACCCAGTTGCGGGTGCTTAAACTCTACAACAACCAACTAACCTCAGTACCGGAGGTTTTAGGAAACCTCACTCAGTTGCACGAGCTTGGCCTCGACGACAACCCCTTAGAACCAGAATTAGCAGCAGCGTACCGAGAAGGAGTTGAAACAGTAAAAGCATACCTAAGGGAAAAGTCGAAAAGCGCAAGAAAGCCAAACTAGTGTTAGTGGGAGAAGGAGAAGTGGGGAAAACCAGCTTGTTAAGAGCACTGCGGGGGGAAGAGTTTGTGGAAAATCGCCCAACAACCCACGGTATAGAGGCAAAAGGTACAGCGGAAGCAGGTAGGCGATACGGTTCACGGATCCCTTCTGGCGGGCGAAGTGTATCCTTGGCAGCGCCCTGTAATTATAGCGGTAGAGTCAGAAAGCTCATCTTAACTCATGTTCATAAATATTAATAAAATATTAAACCAGTAGGTTAGTGCTGTTGGGTTTCGTGCCTCAACCCAACCTACGACCTCCTTACCTCGGAGCGCCGGAACGCCGGAGCGTGAAACATAATCAAATTAATCATCCATAGCTCCAGGTTCAGTAATATTATTTTCATCAAAAATCTTTTTCGGTCGTAATATTAGCATAAGACGTCCTAAAATATCCACAGAGGGAGATTCAGCAAACCACTTTAATTCCAACTTACCTCCTTGTTCAACCAAAAAGTAACTATTAACATCCCATTGCCGCGCTCCCCTATCCACTACCACCAAAACTTGTTCCGGCATACCGGGAAGTTGCTGAGGTAGGCGCTCACGAAGTGGAGCTTTGCTCTCGCTCTGATACAATATAGCCACTGGATCTTCTGCTTTCAAAATAACCTGCCACCCAGGAAGGGGTACCATAGCACCACTACCAGAATAGGTTACAATACCGAAAGGTGCCTGGGTTTTTACAGCCCTAACCACCTCTAAATCTTCTCGTATAATCGGGAAAGTACCAGCTAAAGGTACATTGCGCCCTAATTCTTCTTCCTCTTCTAATCTATACAAAGGCATCAGAGGGGCTGTAGCTTTGGGTACTACAGTAAAATCACTCAGAAGTTGCTCAATTTTTTCCCTCGCAGTGACAGAATGAGCAAATTTCAATCCCCGAGCAATAAGACGAGAACGATGTTGTAGGTCTTTTTGTTGTCTCCCTCTCTTCCAACATTGATAAGCTACCGCATCCCCGGGATGATTGACAAATCCCTCTGGTAATTGAGATAATCGGGAAAAATCCTGAATTGCTCTAGCCACTTCCTTAGCATCATCTACATTTAGTTTCTTCTCTTGAGCTAATTCAGCCGCAGCAGCTCGTTGTGCTTGATTGAGAATGCGAAACTCATATAAAACGTCACTCACAGGACCTTGACAATAGGATAGCAGTTCTGGGGAAGCCCCCGCTTGAGCAATGCTGTCGTATACTTGTGCAGCCACGACGATGAGGTTTTGTTGGCTACCCTGAAAACCAGTCTGCTCAAAAATAGTTTGTCTGTTGTAGCCTGCTTTTTGCAGATGAGTGCAAGCTTTGCCCCATTCTACCCAATTACCTTCCTTGTGTAGGAGTTGGCGCAATAATAGGGATGCTTCTTCTTCTGAGAGTTGAGGCTTTTCAGTCATGAGAGTTTAAATAAAAGCTTTCGGAAATTATACTATAATGAAAGTTAAAAAACTAAACCACACCCCTAAAGATCCTCCACACCCCAGAATGTCTAAATTAGAACTAGATCCACCTCAAATATCCCAACAAGTTTACGCAAAACGGTACAAAATGGCAGACAGCGCTTTAGGGTTAGTCTCCACCAAGAGTTTCCCTGCCATTGTCGGTACAGCAGATATGATGCTCAAGTCTGCAGACGTCACTATGGTGGGATATGAGAAAATTGGGAGTGGTTATTGTACAGCCATTGTGAGGGGAAAAACCGCTGATGTGCGTTTAGCGGTAGAAGAGGGAGCTAAAACCGCAGAACAATTCGGTCAGTTAATCTCTAAGTTAGTCATTCCCCGTCCCATGCCTAATTTAGAAGCAATATTTCCTATTGGCAGCCATTTAGCCCAACTAACTCAACACCAGCGAGGTTACAGCCGTCTGAGCAATCGGAGCATTGGTTTATTGGAAACCAGGGGATTCCCTGCTATGGTGGGGGCAGCTGATACTATGCTCAAATCAGCCGACGTTCAATTAGCTTCTTATGAACAGATTGGAGATGGTTTGTGTACTGCTATTATTAGGGGAACAGTTGCCAATGTTGCCGTGGCCATCGAAGCTGGAATGCATGAAGCAGAGCGCATCGGCGAATTGAATGCGGTGATGATTATTCCTCGATTGCTGGAGGATTTAGAGCATACCCTCCCGGTGGCTAGCTGCTGGTTGGAACAAACCGAACCTTTGCCTGCACTTTTACCAAAAGCTAAGAGGGGACAAAGACAATTGGTTGAGTTACGGTCGTTTGAGAAGGTACCTATTTCTGTCCAACGAGAAAAAGAAGAAGAATTGGAACATTTAGAGTAAGTATAGCAGTGACCAGTTACCAGTTTATTCAGTCCATCCGCAGGTTATAAGACTTCAATCTTACTATATTTGACTCAATATTAGGGCGGCGGTTGCTATAGTTGTCACAGGAGTTAATCAATAGGATACAACCTCAATCCTTTCTTTGCAGTAGCATTGAATTTTAATTCTATTTCTCTTTCGACTCCTATTTCCTCTTCCCTCTTTTCCTCTTCATCTATCATAATGCTCTCAATAGTTACCTGCTGGCAGTAAGCTTTCTCCTTGCTGACTAAAAACAGGCTGTCTCCTACTGATAAAGTTGTTTCTTTCACTTTTGCTGCTGCTGCTCTAGGTCGAGGAAACCAGCGGGTAATGTGACCAATTTCTTGTACTTTTCTGCTCTGAAGAATGTGATAATCTATCAATTCAGCTATAGCCTGACACAAAGCTGCCGCGAAATCACATAATTGTAGGAGCTTTTCAGCGCCTTGTAAATCCTCTAAATCGCCGTGAGCTGCTTCATTACGATAGTCGATAAATTCTTAGAGTTCTCCTTCAGCTGTGTTTTCATTACCTCGAACTTCTTCGAGAAAATCCCTGATATTCCTATGGTTTTTAATCCATTTCCAACTATCAGGTATTCCCCCATTAGCCAATAATTCCTGGAGTGCGTCTTTGCGTAAGTTTTCGGAGTGGAAGAGAAAAGCATCGGGGATTAACTCATATTCGTGATTACCAGTAACTCCCCAATATAAACCGCGAATCACATTCTTAACAGAAAGATACTTAAATCTACCTTGTGTCTTTTGCCGTTCTTCAAGCAATTGTGCTACACCTCTTTCGTGGGTGCGCTGAATTTTTTCGGGCAAATCTGAATAACGTGTAAATATCTTGGGCAGTTCCTTTATCCAATCCTTGATTAATTTTTCCACAAAGCTTTCATAGATAGCGTATAATCGCGTCACCACAGCGCTGTCATCGTAAATTCGCCAATCCTTTTTATTGGGAGCAACTTCCTTTAGTGAATTAAGATTCTCTTCAATGACTGGTTTAAACAACATTTCCCGAAGTCTATCGTTAGTCTGGATCATAGAACGGACAGTAGCAATATCCTGGGTTACTTTAGCTAGGGATTCCTGGGACATTACTATTTACCCTTTAATTACTTGAGTCAACATATCGTCAAACAATTGGATTCGCTTTTCAATATCAGCTTTACTCTTACCCCCACCAGTAAACAATTTGTCTTTATCTGCTCTCAAAAGCTCTTTTGTTGCTTCAATCACTAATGTTTTCCGAGCAATTAAAGTATCGATATCGTCTAAATGATTGCTCAATCCTACCATAACTGCATCGTAATAAGCTTTATAAGCTTTTGTCATCCATTTATTTAACTTAAAGTTAAATGGTTTAAACAAGTTATCGCCATAAATTTGAGAACCACCTTTAATAGTTCTGAGAAAAATATCTTTGAGCTGCTCGATATCTTCTGGTGTTAACTCTCCACTCTCCCACATATATTTATCGAGAAACTTTGTGATTCCATATTTAAAATTATCCATATCTCGGAGAGCAAAGAAGCGGAGAACTAATTCCACATCTTCCATTTTTTTATATAATGGATTCTCAGTTTGTTTTGGTGATTTTTTTGACGGTATTCCCCAAGCTTTAGCAAAGATTTGATTTTTAGCCAACTCAATCAAGAGATTATTAAAATTACCGGAAAATAAACAATTTCTTACCTCTTGTTTACTAAGAGACACTCCTCCAGTATTAATGCGCTCAAAAGCTTGCTGTTTGAGAAACATTGCTTCTTCAGGATTGGAAGTAGACTCCGTAATTAGGACAATAGAGGAGAGGGAACGGCGATCAATTCCAGCTTGGATTCTTGAGGGAAGTTCTTGGTATTTCCTCCCATTGAGTTCTTCCCAAATTTCCAGTCCCTCTAGTTGCAATTTATTGTCATAAAAATCCCTAATTGCCGTAATTCTCTGTTGACCATCTATTACTTCATAGGTATTATAATTTGTCTCATAAAGGATAATGGGGGGAACGGGAATGTTCATCAAAAAAGATTCTATCAATCGAGATTGCTTCTTGGCATCCCAACGTTCCCTTCTTTGATAATGTGGTCTAACATTTAGATAACCGGGTTCTTTTAAGGCTGCTGCAAAACTGGGTAGTTTTTCTCGATTAATTTCCGTGAGTATTCGGCGATCTGTGGTAACAGATCTGGCGGGTGGGGCACCTTAGTGCCCCACCCCCAGATCGCCTTTCTCGTACTTGGCATTAATTTGGCGATCCGTCATTGTTAACTTCATTAATTTACCTCCCTCATATCTTAGCGCCTCTGCGCCTCTGCGTGAAACTTTCCCCTCACAAATTAGATTGACCCAATTCTAGCTTCTCAGTCGCTTGAGTGAAGTCCATTTTATCACTCAATGCGAATATCAACGATGGTACCTTTAAAGTTGTACTTAGCAGCTTCTAACTCAACCACAGTACCAATTTTCATTTTCTGGTTTCCCAGGATCACTTCCGAGTTCAGGATTTGGGCTTTGCCAGTTATCGTCACCATGATATCTTTGATGAGAGCCACTTCAGGTCTGGGATCCGGCAGAGCCTTAACGGTACCGTCTGGTTGAGGTACGCTCACAGTACGGAGCCGTTCTTGGATCTTTTCCAATTTTACCCCACCGTAGGGTTGATTACGGACAATAATCTCTAGTTTTTTGGCTGCCTGATTCTTCAATGCTTCCGGATCTTTCAAAACCAGTCCCCTGACGAGAATATCTACAGCGACGGGTTCGGTGGTTTGGTTTATAGTAGTTCCGGAAGTACCGGGAAAAACAAAGATGCCGATAATCACTAAAATAATTACCAGGGCAGCACCCAGATCTAAGATACTAATTTTGCCCCATATTCGTCCTTGAGAATCTATCATCACCTTATAACCCCGTTGTAATGGTCGTCATGATACTGTAGGCTAGTTGAGATGGCAATCTTACTCAAATCAACAATTTCCTTAACAGTGACTTCGTACCATGACAGTTACTAGTTATAATTTAACATAAGCTTAGATAGCAATGCATAAAACATTTTTTGATTAAATAGCGCAGCAACGGGCGTTTATTCGGTTAAAATGGCGATCGCCCTAGCATAATAAGGGTCTTTAGTAGTAGCAACTAGGTCTGGGTTGTTCCTGAGCTGCTTTTTATCCTCTCTGGTTAATTCTACCATAATATCCGGGGATACACCATGTCGATTGATATCTATGCCGCTGGGAGGATAATAGCGAGAGACAGTCACTGCTAAACCGGAACCGTCGGAGAGGGAATGAACCGACTGTACTGTTCCCTTACCAAAAGTGCGATCACCTACAATGGTAGCCCTCCCATTATCCTTGAAAGCTGCTGCCAAAATTTCGCTAGCACTAGCAGAGTTTCTATCCACCAATACTACTAAGGGCAGGTCTGTCAAAGCAGTGCGGTTAGCGGAGAATTCGCGATCACCCTCCCCTCTGTTTGAGGTCTTGACAATTTTCCCATTTTCCAGGAACATGCGAGCAATATCCACACTAGCAAACAACAGTCCACCTGGGTTGCCTCGCAAGTCTAAAACAAAACCAGACACCCCCTGGGTTTGCAAATCTTCGATTGCTCCCTTCATCTGCTGGGCAGTGTGGGCGCTAAATTCGTCCAACTGAATATACCCCACCCTGAGTTGTCCTTCCTCTTTTAGCTCGTAACTCACAGAAGGCACTTCTATTTTAGCCCGAGTAATACTGAGGAACAAAGTTTCATCTCCACGAAGAACCTCCAATTCCACATTAGTTCCTGCCTCACCGCTAATTTCTGCCGCTGCTTGTTCCCGGGACATTAAAGAAGTTAATTTATTATTTATCTTGATAATTTGATCTCCTGGTTGGATTCCCGCCTTCATGGCTGGAGAATCTTTCAAGGTTTGCGCCACCGTTAGAATCTGAGTTTCCTCGTTAATTGTAATGCTCACACCGATACCGGATAATTCCCCAAAAGTTTTATTGGTTAAAACTTCAAACTTTTTTGGCTCCAGAAAGCGAGTATAGGGATCTCCCAATTCTTTTAAGACTTTTCTAATTGCCAAATAAGCTTCTTCACTGTTACTATATTGACGAGCCAGTAGTTCTTCTCGGATGTTTTCCCAATCTAGACTATTAAACTGTTGGTCTACAAATTCCCGGTTGACAATTTGCCACACTTCATCTACCACAGTCTTAGGGCTGTCTTCTAAGGTTGTTCTAAGGTGGGCAGTAAAACTAGGGACAAAGGTAGCGAGGGTGGCGATCTGTGCGGTAGCGCAGATCAGGCTTATCCGCCGGATCGCCCCTCCTAATAGGATATTGTGGCGGAAGGAAATTTGTTTGGGGGACTTATTCATGGAATAATTTTGGTGAGAAACTTGCTGACTGGGTTAATAGTTTTTTCTATGTTAGCATTTATTTTTAGCCATGAAGTCTAGGAGAATTTTTTGATGAGGCTTTCCTATGGGTCTAATTTCACCGGCTTTGCTGGAATAGGAATTACCTTGACGAATATCTTCCGGGTATAATAAATCCAAATCCCAACCCTCTTGCAGGACTAATTTGTCTATGGGTACTGTCAGTGGGGCGGAATAAACATGGCGAATTACATCTGAAGCGGCAGAATAGCAAAATTTTTGCACCTTGGTGGGGACGTAATTTATTTCTTCCCATAATTCCCGTTCCAATGCTGCTTCTGGGGTTTCCTCTGACTCAAGATGACCGCCAAAAAGCCCCCAATAACCAGGATAGGGAATGCCGGGAATATTATCTCGCAATTGTAGCAAAAATTTACCTTCCCTGGTGAGGATAGCGAGGGCTACGGTTACAGGTTCCTGGATCACATCTGACATCTTGATTTATCCTAAGTAATAAAATAAAATATATCTTATTCGTGCCCGAAAGTGACTGCCGAAATTCTCAATGGTAAAGCCCTAGGGCTGAAAATGCAGAGCAAACTGCTTCTTCGGGTGAAAACTTTACTCACAGCTAAGGGAAGACCCCCAGGACTGGCAGTACTCAGGGTGGGAGATGATCCAGCCTCTGCTATTTATATTCAAAATAAAGAACGAGCCTGCGCTAAAGTGGGCATTAGTTCCCAGGTGAGGCATTTTCCCGCCACTACCTCAGAAGCGGAAGTTCAGAGGGCGATCGCCTACCTGAATGCCGATGAAACAGTGGATGGTATCCTCCTCCAATTACCCGTACCAGATCATTTGAATGCCGTTGCTCTGCTGCACCAAATTGAACCCCATAAGGACGTAGACGGACTCCACCCGGTGAATTTGGGAGCCCTGGTGCGCTCGGAACCGAGTTTGAGAAGCTGCACTCCCGCAGGTGTGATGAAACTACTGGAAGAATATAACATTGAAGTGGCAGGGAAACGAGCAGTTGTGGTGGGACGAAGTATTTTAGTGGGCAAACCTCTCGCACTCATGCTACTGGCAGCAAATGCCACTGTTACTATTGCCCATTCCCATACCCAAGACCTAGGGAAGATTACCAAAGAGGCAGATATTCTCGTGGTCGCCACAGGAAAGCCCAAAACCATCGGTGCAGAAATGGTGAAACCAGGGGCTGTTGTGGTAGACGTAGGAATCAATCGCTTGGATAGGGGGGAGGGTAAATACCAACTGGTGGGTGATGTGGATTTTGACGCCGTTTCCCAGATCGCCCGCTTTATCACTCCCGTTCCCGGGGGCATCGGACCCATGACGGTAGCTATGTTATTAGAAAATACAATTTCTAGCTATGAAATAAATTAGGGAATGGTAAAATTGGCTCCTTTCAGGGATAATTAATCCAAATGATTGGTTTACAACATTAAGCGATGGTAAAGACGGACGCAAAATTAGCTTCTGGGGGTAAAGCTGCCAAATTCGATTTGGCTACCTACTTGCAGCAAAGAAAGCTGATGGTGGAAGAAGCGCTAGATAATTCCTTGAGCATCACAAGAGTGGAAACAATCTATCAAGCAATGCGTTACTCCCTGTTAGCAGGAGGAAAGCGGTTGCGTCCCATTCTCTGTCTTGCCACCTGCGAACTCACTGGGGGAACAGTAGACATGGCTATGCCTACTGCCTGTGCCTTAGAAATGATTCACACCATGTCTTTGGTTCACGATGACTTGCCAGCCATGGACAATGATGACTATCGACGGGGCAAGTTGACTAATCATAAGGTCTATGGGGAGGATATTGCCATTCTCACTGGAGATGGACTCCTGGCTTATGCCTTTGAATACGTAGCTGTACACACAAAAGATGTTGCCCCTGAGTTGCTGGTAGAAATCATGGCCCTTTTAGGTCGCACCGTAGGAGCAGAGGGATTGGTGGGTGGTCAGGTACTGGATTTAGAATCGGAGGGTAAACAGGATATTACTGCTGATCAGCTTACCAGTATCCACAGAAAGAAGACCGGTACTCTGTTGGAAGCGGCGGTGGTGTCTGGGGCGATTTTAACAGGAGCACCCCAGGAGGAGAGAGCTAGGTTATCCGCCTATGCTTCCCAAATTGGGTTAGCATTTCAAATTGTAGACGACATTTTAGACATTACTGCAACTGGGGAAGAATTGGGTAAAACCGCAGGCAAGGATATCTTGGCCCAAAAAGCAACTTATCCCAGTCTCTGGGGATTGGAAAAATCCAAAACCCAAGCTGCTGAGTTAGTAGACGGGGCAATAGCTAGGTTAGCTCCTTATGGAGAGAAAGGTGAACCCTTACGGGCGATCGCCCGCTTTATTACCAACCGCAAATACTAAGGAAAAGAATGGAAGTAAACCTTGTTAACAATCCGATCCTGCTGGTAGCGCTCCTTGCTTGTTTCGTAGCTCAAGCATTGAAGGTAGTAGTAGAGCTAATTAAAAACCGCAAACTCAACTTGCGCTCTTTGGTCAGTACTGGGGGTATGCCTTCCGCTCATTCAGCCTTAGTAGGTGCTCTCGCGACTGGGATTGGGCAAACGGTAGGGTTCAACAGTCCCGAATTCGCCATCGCCGCCCTTTTCGCCGTTATCGTTATGTATGATGCGGCAGGGGTGCGTCAAGCAGCAGGGAAGCAGGCTCGTATTCTGAATCAAATCATCGACGAACTCTTTGAGGACCATGAGTTTAATGAAGAAAAACTTAAAGAATTACTTGGGCATACTTTTACTCAAGTTTTTGTAGGCTTGGCATTGGGTGTTGGGATTTCTTTAGTAGCAGCACGAGCTTTTTAACAGTTACCAGTTACCAGTTACCAGTTACCAGTTATTAGTTATTAGTTACCAGCTTTTGAGGGGTGTGGGGTGCTTTTATGAGCTTTAAATTCCCCAGTCAATACATATTCTAACCGCAGTTTCAACCAGGTAATGAACTGGCGGTTAGTAGAAATTATAGCGGCTGCTGGCTGAGGACACTTTGCTTTCACCTCTGCTAATTCCGGGGACTCTAAGAAAGCGGGTTCCTCCACGAGCCAAAAATCTATTTCCTTGTTCTTTTTCTCATAATCTTTGGTTCGTTCCCGCAGAACTTCCTCTAAGGGTTCTTCTTCCATGAGAAAACGTTTACTGGCTAAAACATAGTAATAAGTTTGCATTTTTTGGTGTTTTTGTAGTTGACAATATCTTAAGATAAATTATACCCGTGCATGGCTAATTTCATGTCCCGAACTGCTCGTTCCATACCCACAAGAACAGCACGACTGACGATTGTATGACCGATATTTAATTCTTCTATACCGAGAATAGAAGCTACAGGGTAAACATTCTGATAGGTTAAACCATGACCAGCATTGACTCGCAAACCAGCGGCGATCGCCTGTTCACAACCTTCAATTAACAGGGCTAATTCTTCCTGACGAGTTGTTTCAGACACTGCATTGGCATATTTTCCCGTGTGCAGTTCGATAAATTGGGCACCAGTTTCCGCTGCTGCGGCGATTTGTGCGGGAACAGCGTCGATAAACCAGCTGACGGGAATTCCTGCACCTTGCAACTTTTCCACTACCTCAGTGAATCGCTGCAAATCCTTTACCAGATCTAATCCTCCCTCTGTAGTCACTTCTTCCCGTTTTTCTGGTACCAAAGTGACGTAATTTGGTTTAACATTTAAAGCAAAGGCAATCATATTCTCAGTGGGAGCGATTTCTAAGTTTAAATGGCTTCTCACGGTTTCTCGTAGTAAGCGCACGTCTCGTTCTTGAATATGACGGCGATCTTCTCGAAGATGAACCGTAATACCGTCTGCACCGCCTAATTCTGCTAATATTGCTGCGGCGATAGGATCTGGTTCTACTGTCTGTCGCGCTTGTCTAATTGTAGCAACGTGATCAATGTTGACACCAAGAGTAAGCAAGGGTTTCTGCTCCTAAAATTTTTGTTGCCTTTTGATATATGATATTAGCAATACAAGTCTTTCAGAGCTAAATTTACTGGTACTGAGACTAGATTTACCAAAGCTTGCTTGCTTTGGTGCTCAGTAAATAACCACTCTCCATTAGATTGCTTCACAAATTGCTCTATCTGGAGCTGATGTTGGTGGATCAACAGATATTCCTGAAAAGTTGGAATGGTGCGGTATTTCTCAAATTTGTCCCCTCTATCATAGGTTTCAGTGGAATCTGACAAAATTTCCCCAATTAACAGGGGATTGATGACTGTATCTTTTCTACCAGGTTTGAGTGTCACTGGATCAGCTATAACCATCACACCCGGGTAGGTGTAGACGTCACTTGCCCGGATCCAGAGCCGCTGATCCGTAATGAAGATGCTATAGGGTTTACCTCGTAAACCAAACCACAGGAGTGCATTCAGAGCACTTGCAAGTTTGTTGTGTTGAGGGGTACCACCAGTCATAGGAATAATTTCTCCATTGCGGTATTCATGGCGGAGATCAGATTCTACCTCTAGAGCTAGATAGTCTTCTGCTGTGTAGATTTTGGGTGAACTTGAGAGGGTAATCATAGTTTCCGTTCTTCCAACTGGGTTTGGAGAGCTCGTATTCGGAGTAGCTCAAATCCTGTGATGGTTATACCCCACACTCTGACAAAAATTAATCCAGATAACCCATTAAAGCAGCAGGATCGTCAATCTCATTGGAAGCAACGGGACGATTTCCCATAATACTAAAGGTTTCGCTCACTTTCAGCAGACTAGAAGAAATGGGACGATTCCCCGACACCGTAAGGGTACTGCTGATTTTCATCCCGGTAGCAACCACAGGGCGGGAACCTCCCACGGAGGAATAGGTACTGACTACCTGGAGATGACTTGCTTCTACTGGGCGTCCCCCTGGTAGTAGGGTTTGAGGTTTATGGACTAAACTTCCAGCTTCTGGGGTTTTTGCTGGTTCTTCCTTGACAGACAAAACAACCATTTCCTTTTTCGTCTCAGTACCTTTCGCCTCCTCCTGAGGTTTCTTTTCGTTAGGTTTGGTTTTCACAGTCATTCTCGTTATCTCCAAATTATCCTAAGATTTTGTCTTTATTTTTTTAAATCACTATAATTATAAGGTATTGTACCAATATGAGATAATAAAATTTCACTGCTCTCAAACCCCCAATCTCCCTATCTCCCAAACCTCCCCACACCATGGCTAAATTTGTCCTCAGCGCTCCCTTTCAACCCACCGGAGATCAACCTTCCGCCATCGCTCAACTGGTAGAAGGTGCCGGTCATCGGATGCAAACCCTCCTGGGTGCAACGGGAACCGGGAAAACCTTTACTATAGCCAGTGTCATCGCCCAGCTGCAAAAACCCACTCTGGTGCTGGCTCATAATAAAACCCTGGCTGCTCAACTCTGTAACGAGTTACGGCAATTTTTCCCTACTAACGCTGTAGAATATTTTATCAGTTATTACGATTATTACCAACCAGAAGCTTACATTCCCGTCACGGATACCTATATTGAGAAAACGGCGAAAATTAACGATGAAATCGATATGTTGCGCCACAGTGCAACCCGCTCTCTGTTTGAACGTCGGGACGTCATTATTGTAGCCTCTATTAGTTGTATCTATGGTTTGGGTATTCCCTCAGAATACCTCAAAGCGGCTATTATCCTGAAGGTGGGATTGGAAATGGACCAACGGCAATTATTGCGAGATTTAGCTAAGGTACAGTATACTCGTAATGATTTGGATTTAAAACGAGGAAACTTTCGGGTGAAAGGGGATGTGTTTGAAATCGTCCCTGCTTACGAAGACCGCATTTTGCGAGTAGAATTTTTTGGGGATGAAATTGAAGCTATTCGCTATCTGGATCCGGTTACAGGGGAAGCATTGCAGGATTTGGAAATTGTTCATATTTACCCCGCTACTCACTTTCTTATTCCCGAAGAACAACGGGAGAGAGCTTTTGGAGAAATTGAAAAAGAATTGACAGAAACAGTAGCAGCATTGGAAGCACAAGGTAAACTAGTAGAAGCACAAAGATTGGAACAACGTACTCGTTATGATTTAGAATTATTGCAGCAAGTGGGTTATTGTAACGGGGTGGAGAATTATTCTCGTTATTTTGCTGGTAGAGAACCCGGGGAACCACCGGAATGTTTGGTGGATTATATGGGAGCAGATTGGTTATTAGTGGTGGATGAGTCTCACGTCACAGTACCTCAAATTAGAGGTATGTATAATGGCGATCGCTCTCGGAAACAGGTGTTAATTGAACATGGCTTTCGCTTACCTTCAGCAAGAGATAATCGCCCTCTCAAAGCAGAGGAATTTTGGGCTAAGGTAAAACAATGTATATTTGTCTCCGCAACCCCCGGAAATTGGGAAAGAGAACAGTCAGGGAAGCAAATAATTGAACAAGTAATTCGTCCCACTGGAGTGGTAGATCCGGAGATATTCGTCCGCCCCACAAAGGGACAAGTGGACGATTTGTTAGGGGAGATAAAAGCTAGGGTAAAGCGTCAGGAAAGGGTATTAATTACTACCCTCACCAAGAGAATGGCAGAAGATTTGACAGAATACTTTCAGGAGAGGGATGTGCGGGTGCAATATTTGCATTCCGAGATTCAGTCAATTGAGCGAATTGAAATTTTACAGGGGTTAAGGGAAGGGGAGTTTGATGTTCTCATTGGGGTAAATTTATTGCGGGAAGGATTAGATTTGCCTGAGGTATCTTTAGTGGCAATTTTGGATGCGGATAAAGAGGGGTTTTTACGCACTGAGCGCTCCTTGATTCAAACTATCGGCAGAGCAGCTCGTCATGTTAGGGGACAAGCTATTCTCTATGGAGATAATGTAACCGATAGTATGGCGCGGGCTAGAGAAGAAACCGATAGAAGAAGAGGCATTCAGCTAGCATATAATCGTTTGCATGGTATTACCCCTCAGCCTATTGTGAAAAAGTCTCGGAATGAGATTTTATCCTTTTTGGATATGGGACGACGGTTGAATGGTAAACAATTAGAACAAGTATCTCATAAGGCTGAGGATTTGTCCTTGGAGCAAATTCCTCAATTAATTGAACAATTGGAAGAAAAGATGAAGGAAGCAGCCGCAAAGTTGGAATTTGAGAAAGCCGCTCAGTATCGCGGGCGCGTAGCGTGCCTTCGGCAGCGCATTAAGCAGTTGCGAGATAAATTACTGGGTACTAGGTTATAATGAAGACGGAGATTTTTTGAATCGCAGATAATTGCGAAGCTTTGCGTAAGCAACCGCGAAGCGTCCCGCCCTTGGCGTCTGCGGATAAACGCCGATGAATACAGATACAGTGTCATTGATAAGATAGGTAACCACTTTCCTTCTGTTCTCGACTTTTTGATAGTTACGGCAGTATGGGACTATATTATATAAGTTTGTAATCCTTGATTTCTTGAATTTCGATGAAATACCTCAAAACAGCACAACAGGTAATATTATTAGCTCTCTCCATCCCTATTATAGGAGTTTTGGCGTCCCCTTCCTCTACCCCAACCAAAGCAGGGGAAGATTCACCCCACTGGTCTTACGGTGGTGCGGCTAATCCAACACAATGGGGGCGCTTAGGACATGACTTCGCTCTGTGTGAAACCGGAAGAGATCAATCTCCCATAGATATTGATAATGCTGTTCTTGGTACCCCAGCAGACATAGTGTTTAACTACTCTGAAGCTCCGTTAGTGGTGGTCAATAATGGTCACACAGTGCAAGTCAACTACGAAAAGGGTAGCACAGTAAGTATCAATGGTGAGGAGTACGAACTGTTACAGTTTCATTTCCATACCCCTAGCGAGCATACTCTCTCAAGACGTGCTGCTGCAATGGAATTACACTTCGTCCATCGTAATGAAGAAGGAAAATTAGCGGTGGTTGGTGTCATGATGGAAAAAGGAAAAGCACATGCTTCAATTGATACAATCTGGAAACACATCCCTGGAGCAGGAGAAACTAATGCTGTTAAGGGTTTGACCATGAATGCCGCTAGTTTATTACCCAATGGTAGCACTTATTACAGCTATTCTGGTTCACTCACTACCCCGCCTTGCAGCGAAGGTGTCAGCTGGAATGTGTTGGCAGAAACAATTCAAGTTTCTGAAGAGCAAATTGCTGCGTTTGAACAACTATACCAGGTGAATGCTCGTCCAATTCAACCGACAAATGGACGAATTATTAAATTGCACCCAGAATAATATAGCCCAGATCGCCCGCGACGCGGGCGGGCTTCTACTACAGCTTATTGTTGCATTTGGGCTTTGATTCTTGCTATTACTTTTTTTTCCAATCAGGATCATCTGGGGAGATGGTTTTTTGGTTAGGTCGAGCATACCGAAGATATAATACCACAATTTATAACTTTAGGGTGCTGACGGTTTAACGTCCCCTGGATTAATTGATTTTATCAGGATAACATAGAGCCGAGGTCGCCTTTTATAGCAATTCAGAGAAATTTGTAGAAATGATTTAGACGCGCTATAGTATTATGACCATTACAGTACAGGAAAGGAAAGATGCGGTTTTTGACTAAATTGTTTGGACTAGCCTTAGTAGTTGCGGGTATTTATTTCTTGGGGAAAAATATTTACTTCACCACCTACGTGTCCTCCTATTGGTGGCGAGATATTTCCGCAGCGGGTAGTGTTTTATCTATTCTCGGGGGAGTTATCTCTCTGATTTTCTTTCCCCAGGACATGAAAATGCTGGGGGGTGCTTTAGTTTTCCTCGGTATTGTGTTAGTATTTATCAATGGGAGCGTGGTTTTGAAACCAACTAGCCTTTGGTACTTATTCTTATCCTTTTCTTCCTTGATTGGCGGCTTAAAACTCATGAGTACGGGACGAATTAACTTCTAAATTATGACTTCAACTGAGATTAACCTTCAAAGTATCGCCCAAGAATTATCCAGGTCTGGAAATTATCACCGAACCGGAGCAGCTGACTAAACTCTCCCTAGACTACTACCACTTCAGTCCTATATTGACACCTCAACTGAAGGATAAACGGGCTGACTTGGTTGTTCGTCCCGTTACGGAAGAGGAAGTACTGCAAGTAGCAAGAGTGTGTGTTAAAAATAAAATCCCTCTCACTGTCAGAGGTGCGGGAACCAGAAATTACGGACAATGCATTCCCTTGAAAGGGGGTGTGGTTTTGGATAGGACGAAAATGAATTCCATTCTCTCCTTGAAACCAGCATTAGCTTCTGTGGAACCAGAAGTGAAAATGGCTGCTTTTGATAAAAAAGCCAGGGAAATAGGTTGGGAATTACCCATGGTTCCTTCCACTTATCCCAGGGCAACTATTGGTGGCTTTATCGGTGGTGGAAGTGGAGGTATTGGTTCTATTACCTACGGACAATTGGGCGATCAGGGTAATCTTCACGGTGTGAGGGTGGTAACATTAGAAGAGGAACCCAGAGTTATTTCTTTAAGAGGGGATGAGGTGCAAAAAGTTAATCATGCTTATGGTATTAATGGGATTATTACTCAACTAGAAATACCCCTTGCTCCTGCTTATCTTTGGGCTGAATTAATTGTCACTTTCTCCGATTTTATCACTGCGGCAAAATTTGGTCAAGCACTGAGTTATAGTGATGGTATCATGAAGAAACTGGTTAGTATTCACGCTGCACCTATTCCTTCCTATTTTAAAGCTCTCCAACCTTATCTTCCCCAAAACCCACACTATGCTTTACTAATGATAGCAGAATCCTGTTGTAACCTCTTTGAAGATTTGGTGAGGGAATATGGGGGTAAGATTACTTATTATAAAACAGCGTCGGAAGCTAGTTAAGAAAAAAGTTTGGCTGAATTTACTTGGAATCATACCACTCTCCATGCTCGAAGTATAGATCCTAAGATTACTTATTTACAAACCTTCTTCTTGACTTTAGAACAAGTGGAACAGATGTATCATTATTTTTGGGACGAGGTGATGATTCATTTGGAATTTATGAGGGTGGGGGTAAAGGCAATCCCTGCGGGGTTACAATTGGTGCGGTATACTTCAGCAGAACGATTAAAAGAGATTATTCGCTATCATGAAGAACATGGAGCTTTAATTGCCAATCCTCACACCTATATCCTAGAAAGTGCAGGACGGTTCTAAGGGTGGGTGCAGATAAGGATTCACGCTACTCCTTAGCGAGAGTGACTTGATATTTCTCACTCTCATAGTTCATTCAGTTGTCAAGGTTCTGTTATCACTATCTTACAATTCTTTTGAAGATTTATTCATAAAGTTGCAATAGAGGTTCGGTAATCCTTTTGGAGTCACCTAATTTCTCTCTAGCTTTCCTGGAAGGTCCACTAATTCGATTTCTCAGGTTTTCAGCCTCCAGGCTTAGATTCCTTCTGAGTTTTTAGCCTTCACGTGTAGTTTTTAACTGCTTTGGTATGATTCTTCGTTTCGACTTTTCGATATGCTGTTAAGACGTTCTACCCGTTAAAGCCCTGGTTTATTGCTCTCTGCGAGTCTCCGAGCGGCTACTTTCACGCTTGATCGAGTCGCACACAAAAACTTTTTGGTTTAAAATGTAAAAAATTATAAGTTATAAGATGAAATATCGACGGTTTGGTCGCACAGAATTACAGATCCCTGTTTTCTCCTGCGGGGGAATGAGATACCAGTACAAGTGGCAGGACGTACCGTCTTCAGAAATTCCTAAGGAAAATCAGCGCAATTTGTCCCAGACCATTCACCGTGCTCTGGATCTGGGCATTAACCACATTGAAACGGCACGGGGTTATGGTACTTCTGAAATGCAATTGGGTGAAATTCTCCCCACTTTCTTTCGTGAAAAGCTGATTATCCAAACTAAAGTTTCCCCCACATCAAATCCGAAAGAGTTTCGACGGAAATTTAACCAGTCTCTCTCTTTCCTGAAGTTGGACTACGTTGACTTGCTAGGACTCCATGGCATTAATAACCAAGAAATATTAGACTGGAGTATTAGACCTGGGGGCTGTCTGGACGAGGCGAAAAAGCTCCAAGCAGAAGGAAAAGTTTGCTTTATCGGTTTCTCCACTCACGGACCTACGGATATAATTGTCAAAACCATTACTACGGACCAGTTTGACTACGTCAACCTTCATTGGTACTGGATTAATCAGTTTAATTGGCCGTGCTTAGAGGCAGCCCAAAAACACGATGTAGGAGTGTTTATTATCAGTCCTTCCGATAAGGGGGGAAAACTGTACCAACCGCCACCGAAATTGGTGGATTTGTGTCAGCCTTTGAGTCCTATGGCTTTCAATGACTTATTTTGTCTCAGTCATGGCCAAGTTCATACTCTCAGTTTAGGAGCAGCGCGACCGACGGATTTTGAAGAACATTTGGGAGTATTACCTTTATTGGATAAGGCAGAGGAAATTCTACCGCCGATTTTAGCCCGTTTGGAACAGGAGGCGATTGCCTGTTTGGGGGAAGATTGGTTTCGCACTTGGCACGTTGGTTTGCCATCTTGGGAAGAAACTCCTGGCCATATTAATATACCAGTGATTCTCTGGCTCAGAAACCTGGCACTAGCCTACGATATGCTGGACTATGGGAAAATGCGCTATAATTTATTGGGCAATGCTAGTCACTGGTTTCCCGGTGCAAAAGCAGAGGGAGTTGCTACTCTGGATTTGAGTCAATGCCTCGCTAATAGTCCTCATAGAGATAAAATACCTGCCTTATTGGCTGATGCAGATCGCCTTTTAGGAGGAGAATCAGTTCAACGCCTTTCTACATCACCATAGCACAAAGATGGGTTCGCGCAAAGCCGCAAAGGCGCGAAGGCGTTGTTTTTTTCTCATATAATAGTATAGTAGTCGCCCATTAAAACAATCCCATACCTCAAACCCCATACCCCCTATCTTTCCTATGAGGTTACCCACCAGAGACAACCTCCCAAAGCGCTATAAGTTAATAGTATTTGCCAGTATCAGTTTTGTGACTCTCTCCAGTACTATTTATCTGCTCTGGAAGCATTGCGCTATTGGTAGTTGTCCTGCTATAAACCAGGCACAACAGTCAACCCAGTCTTGGGAAGAAATAGTAGAAGGAAAAAATGACTCTGAAAGAGCAATTTTAGCAAGTTTAGAGGAGTTAAATTCTTCTATTGAGATTTTACACAACATTGCTCCTTGGTCCAGACATGGTAAGATGGCAGAAAAACTGCTCCAAACCTATGAAGCACGTAAGCTGATTTTAGAGCTAGTGTTAAAGTCTTCCCAAAAGACGACCCAAGCAGTTACTTTAGCTGAAAATCAGCCCTTGAATACTGAAATTACTACCCAAATGCAGCAACTTTGGCAAGAGGCGATCGCTCTTTTAGAACAATTGCCTGCCCATAGCCAGTGGTATCCTCAAGTAAAAGAGAAAATCGCCCTTTACCAGCAAGAGAGCTTGGCTAATGAAATACTAACAGCTGCCCTCCAAGCTGCTAGTATTGCCCAAGTGCGTCAGAGTCTAGCTCAGTCTCCAGACAACTGGCAATTGGTTCAATCTACCTGGGAAACTGCCATTAAACGCTTAGAAGAGATTCCCCCCAATACTACTGCTAAAGAACAAGGAAAGGAACTGCAACCCATTTGGACTGAGAAGTTAGCTGGGGTTCGCGCACAAAAACAGCAAGAGCAACTAGCCCTTGGTGCTTACGAACAAGCTATTCGTTGGGCTGAACAAGCGGAAAATGCTGCCGCCCAGAATCAATGGTCAAAAGCGATCGCGGACTGGAACAATGCTTTAAACTCTTTGGCTTCGATTCCGGTTCAGAGTATTCAATACAATCGTACTCTATCCCAAAAAGAAAATTTCACCCAGCAGCTGGCAGAGGCAAAAGCTAGATTGCAACTCGCTCTCAAACAAGAGCAAGCCAAGTTGAATTTAGAGCAAATTTGTGTTACGGAAACAAAGATTTGTGATTATAAGATTGAAGATAATAGCATAAAAGTAATACTTTCTTCTCATTATATGATGGAAGTGTGGCAAATAGAACTTCAAGCCAGAGTTGACGGCAATATAGATATACAAAAGGAACTGAGGAAACATATCTCCAGCGTAGAAAATGCTTTGCAACATATTCGTCAGAATTCTGGCATTCCTCTGGAAGTTTATAGTTGGGATGGCTCTTTACTGGTAACTTATCCTTAGAGGGTATCTGTGAAGAGAATCTTAAAGGCATCAACCCTATGAGCTAGGCTATTTACGTTTGTTAAAAGTTGTATTTGATAATTTAAATGCTAATAAGTAATATCTAAAGTAATAACTAAGTTATTTAATAGCAAATTAAACTCTTTATGACAAAATAATAAACTACTAAAATATTCTTAAGTCGCTTTTGAGGTTGATTACAGAACTGGGGTTGATTACAGAACTCTGCGATCGCTTTCAGAGATTTAAAAATTTTTTTTTGCTGATCCGGAGGGACTTCTCCGGTGAGCCTAAAGTCACGTGTCACACATTTGAAGTTGGCCAGAGCGTGCAGAACGGGTCCCTGGGTATGGCCATGGTCATCCGCACAAACGCTGGGGACCATTTGTATCTATGTCTGGGCAATTCCAACAGGGATATCTCTTGGGCGAATTCCCCTAACTGGACGTCCTATGCATATGACAACCCAGCTATCCACCTATCAAAGCTAGAGATTGTCAATGTTTTCCTCTGTGAGCCTGCTGGAGGAACCCAGTACATCATCGTCGATGTGGTTCGCGATCCCTCCAGCAATGTGAAGGATATCGAAAGGTTCTACATCGATCCGAACCGACAGCGCGGCCACTACTGGAACTCTCACGATCTCCCCATTGATGTGGAGGCCGACAACTATCACAGTTGCCTCGGTCGAGCCCCCTGGGGATCTGTGGATGGACTTTATACAGCCGGCCATGCTGGGGAAAGTGGCCAATTGGCGTTTCGTCCTGTCATCAACTGGTACAACCAATATGCCCCGCCTACCCCTGTCCGTCTGAATCTACCCGGAGGTGCCGTGCCTAGCGCCATAGCCTCTACTCGGAATTCAGACCAGTCCACGGATCTGTTCGTTACCAGCGGCAGCACCCTGTACTATTTCTCCAGTTCCAACCAGGCTGACAGTGCCATGGGGGCTACTTTGATCACCAATGATTTTATATCTGACACAAGCAAGCTCGCCGCCATGTTGCACAAGGAGTTGATTACTCTCTGGGGGCGGAATGGGAGTGATCAGGTATACTACACCAGTTGTCCGTTGTCGCAGGTCTCAGACCCCTCTGCCTGGAGCGTTCCGATTCCGGTTCTCTCCGGTATCGAAAAAATGTCTCCCTACATTAACGTGGCCAACGGCGGCAATACCATCTTCGCAGCCGGTGGTGGAAAGCTACAGAGGATTACTCAAGCTCCCCAGTCGAAACTATGGCAGACCCACGGGATTACTCTGCCGGTTCCGCCACGGGCGAAGTCTATTTCCTTCAACTCCTACACGACTACCATTCAGGTTGCTGATGAACAAGGTCTTCCCCTCAAGGACACATTGCTTGGTCTGAGCGCGAGCAATCCCTGTGCGGTGTATATCAATGGCCTTTATTACCGCCTTGACGCAACACCGATCCACATCAAGTCAAACTCCCTTGGTTCCATTACCATCGTTGAGGCCACGGACACTCTCAACGGCACCAAGTTCACCGTATCCACTGGAAGTGGTTCTAGCACGACCATTAACCCGATGGATAAGCCGTTTAAGAAGTTCGCTGCACTGAATACCTCCGATAAGCTCAGGGCAGCCAGGATCGACCTGGGTAACGGCAATACTAAGCCCCTTATTGCCAGCGACACATCTGATAATGATGTGCAGACTATTGCCACGGCGTTGGGGAATCTCAGCCAGAGCTATAACAATTTAACAACACCCGCTGCACCTCGCGCTTTTGCACCTGCACCTGCGCCCCCTTTCTCTGTTGATGACATCGGGCATGACATTGTCGTCGCTGCGGGGGATATATATAACTGGCTGAAGTCTGGAGTCGAGGCGGTTATTCATGTGATTAAAGATGCGGCTACAGAAGTGTGGCACTTCATCGCTAACATCGCTGGCAAGGTCTATCGCGCCGTCCTTGACACCGTCGAGGCTGTAGTCGGAGCCATAGAATGGGTCTTCAATGCTATCAAGACTGCGATCGAGGATATCATCGAATTCATCAAGTTCCTCTTTGAATGGGGTGATATTAAACGCACTAAGGAGGTTTTGCACAACCTGCTCAAGCGGTATACTGAGGGCCAAGTCAGCAGCATTCAGACCATGAAGCAGGACTTTGACAACATGATTGCTGGGGTTGAATCTACTGTGAACCAGTGGGCCCACATTCAAGATTGGTCAGGTCTTGGGTCTGCTGCCTCTAAACCAGCCAGTGGGAGTGCCTCAAACCCGATGAAAGGTCAGACATCGGCTTCACAGCATCTTTCCCATCACTTTCAGAACAATGCCCATAATATTTCTATCGTCAGCGGTGCCCCCTCCCCTAATCTGCTCCAGCCCCTTATTGATGATTTGTGGACTGCTCTGAAAGGAGAAGCACATGTGCTCGAGGGGGTGCTGGATCAGCTCGAACAGTTGGCAACGGACTTCTCAAGGCTTAGCGTGGAGGATGTACTGAAGAGGCTTGTTGGGATCCTGGCCGACGGTGTGCTGAGCAGCGCCCAAGTCGTAGTGGATGCAATACTCAAGATCCTCTCAAATGTGGCGACAACAGCTCTGGGGATTCTGGATGCCAAACTCCACATCCCGGTTATTTCCGATATTCTAAATGCCATTGGAGTGCCAGATATTTCATTCCTCGATCTCTTCTGCTGGATATCTGCCGTTGCGTACACAGTGGTCTATAAGATAGCGGAAGGTAAGGCTCCCTTCCCGGATGACGCCAACACCACCTTCTTGAAGACCGCTTCCAGCCTCTCAGAGCTGCAACAGGCGTTCAGTAGTCCACCATCATCACTAATGATGGCAGATGAAATGATGGAAGATGAGATGATCCAGCCTGCAGCTGCACCCAGGCCGGAAGACAGCGGTCCTTTTCAACTCCCCCAAGGAGTGCAGGATGCCATCTTCATTACAGGCCATTCTGTGGCTGGCTTCTGCACGTTGATGGCCGACTTTGTCAACACATTCGAGGCTGCAGAGGAAACGGGGGAAAACCCGTTCGGTATACCCTCAGCGGTTCTAGGTGTAATCACTGGCGGGTCAGTGGGAATTGCCAACTTCCTTGTGCCGAAAGCTCCGATAAAAAACCAAGCCGTCAAATATATTGGTACTGCGACCACCGGCATCGTAATATTGTGCAAGGTACTCTTTTCTGGCCCCCTCCAGAAGAAGTTTGGGGCTTCTGAGGGAATCATGAACAAGCTGGCTGCCAACGACGGTCGTGCTACTGGCGCAATTGTTAACTCGATTCTTATTATTCCCGCCCTCGCCTGCACGGGCTGGCACTTCTACGAGCTATCCCAGGATTCTGCTGGAAACGAGAGAACTGATGCCATCCTTGAGGAAGTCAGTAATCTCACCTCCTATATTTCCCGCGTTGCCTACACGGCAGCGGTCAATACCAAGAATCCGGAAACGAAGGCCATCGAAATTGGTATCATGGCAGTGGCCAATGTAGCCTACTCTGGCCTGCAAACCGCAGAAGCGATTGTTAATTAGTTCGGAAAGTTATATCGATCATTTAGTCTTGTAGGTGCGTTAATAACGCACCTTCCTTGGTGATTTGTGTTGGGTTTTATTCTTCAACCCAACCTACGGGATGAACTTTTCTGGCTCACTAGCTATGGCAAAATCAGGGCGATCGCCTAATGAATAAGCTTGTTATATTATAATGGAAAAGTACAAAACTGTTGTTGATGTCTTATCGTGAGCACCCCGTGGAATTTTAAGCATATAAACAATGCTGAAACAAAACGCTTAATGGCTGAGGTTGTTGAGTCTTGTGGATATGTATGTCCACAACTGTGTTCACCTGAAGAACTGGGAGGAGATAATGGTGATTGAGGATCCAATTGTTGCAGAGGTGCGCAAGTACCGTGAGGAACATGCAGCTTTTTATGGACACGATATTAAGCGGATAGTTATGGCACTTCGGGAACGTGAGCAAAAATCGAAGCGTTCGGTACTGAATCCAGGACCAAAATATCTCACAAAGAAAACTGGAGGCTGACACTTGGTTTGAGCTTTAATAGTAATTTATTATTGCATCAATAAATTAGTTATATTAATTAATCACAAGTCTATTAAGACAATGGATCTTGAGTTGCATCCCCTGAATATCTTAATTGCAGCTAAACTACAACAGATGCCTGGGGAAGAGTCCATAAAGCAGGTATTTTGCCGGGAATGGTTGAAAAGCTTTCGATTGTGGGTGGCGATCTCTTCGGAGTTATCTAAAACTCTCATAAAACCTCATTTACTCATCAGTGTCTTCTCTTGGTATTGTAGAGATGACACTGTATATCAACACACAACGCTTTATCATGGCAACTCGTTATTTTACGGCTATCCTCCACAAGGAAGAAGATATGTACATAGCTGAATGTCCAGAAGTTGGCACAGTAGATCAAGGGGAGACAATTGAGGAGGCGATCGCAGGTCTAAGAGAGGCAACCAAGCTTTACTTGGAGGAGTTCCCTCTACCTGAAACATCTCCTAGATTTGTGACTAACATTGAGGTTAACTATGCCTAGATTGCCACGAATCTCAAGCAGAAAGGCAATCCGTACACTTGAGCGATTAGGTTTCCATCAGGTTCGCAAAAAAGGGAGTCATGTTGTGATGAAGAAAGTAACTGAGTTCGCCGAAATTGGCTGTGTTCGATACATCAGGAACTGAAGGTCGGTACATTGAGAGGTATTCTAAAGCTTGCACAAGTTACCCCTGAAGAGTTTATCGAGAACCTATAGCCCTTCGCGCTCGCATAGTTACAGATTTTACTGGGATATATGACCTATTCTTTAAGGTAATATCAATTGACTATCTTGATTAAAAAACCGTCGATAAACCCCTTCCGTAACTAACAAGGCGGTGGTTAAATTAGTAAAAGCGATGGCGAATAAAATTAAAATTTGGTAAGATGCTGCATTTAGAGGGTTGCTACCAGCTAATACTTGTCCGGTAAACATCCCCGGTAAACTTACCATTCCCACTACCATCATACTGTTAATTGTGGGAATTAATCCCGTGGAAATGGCTACAGTGCGATAACCAGCAATGGCTTGTTTCGGTGTTGCTCCCAAAGAGAGATGAGTCTCAATTTCCAAAGAACTGCTTTTTATTCTACTCACAAGACGTTCCCCAGACAGAGAAGCACTATTGAGTCCATTTCCAAGAATCATTCCCCCTAAAGGAATTAAATATTGAGGTTCGTACCAATGGGGAGGTCGAATGATTAAAACGATAGTATAGCTTAAAGTTAGAGCAGCACTGGCGAAAAGGGAACCCCAAACTACAGGGAATAAACCCCTAATCTTCTTCCCAATGCGATTACGGGCTACTATAGCTGCTATAGTTAGCATTATCAAGAGAATACCCAGCACCCCCCAGGAATTATCTAAAGCAAAGATAAACTCCAAAATGTAACCCACAATCATTAGTTGAAGGAGCGATCGCCCGGTGGCAAAAAGTAGCTGTCCTGACATGGCCAATTTCTGCCAGCTAGAAAGGGTGATCGCTATGCCCATAATGCCCAAAGCTAAGGCTAAATCAATTGTATCTAGTTCAATATAGCTATCCACAACACTCTTATTTACTCTTTTTGCTCTATGATGCTTTTTTTCCCACTTCTTGCCATTTATTCCTCTTTCCTTTCCGCTCTCTAACCCAAGCACGAAAGGCTTTCATTATTTTATTTCGCCCCTCAATTTTACTCCGTTCGAGATACTCGAGTATAGCCTCACCCAGGGAAAAGCCAGGAAAATGAGGACTTTCGTTCCCCTGGATATATTGACCTTCTTGCAGCAGGTTAATTTTTAAATTCGTACCATTAAATCGCCACAGTTCCCTTACCCCTAATGCTTCATAGTTATGGAACTGAGTTCGGGAAGTGATGTCTATTTCCAGGGCTAAATCCGGCGGCGGGTCTACAGTTAAATCGATGCGCTTTTTCCCCCGAATAGCTGCTTCGTTTTCGATATAGAAACAGTCATCTGCTTCTAACCCTTGTTTCATGGTTTCGCTTTTAAAAGTTGTTGAACCCAAGCTCCTAAATTCAATGTCAAGTTCTTCCAGGAGTACTTTCACCAAGTCAGCAATTATCACTTTATCATCTTCATGTTCCGGTAAGGGTACCATGATTTCTAAGACTCCTCCACTGTAATTAATCCGCGAACCCCGTTTTTCCCCGAACTCAAGAAGTAGTTGTTCGTACATCGGCCAACTGACATCGGTCATGAGGAGTTGCTGACCCGGGGGAACAATTATTTGTTTCAGTTGGACTTCCATAGTTTCCTCTTCTCTGCGCCTTTGCGCCTCTGTGTGATATTATAGCAGTTACCAGCTCAACGTTTAGTACCCTAATTAAGATCGTCAATTGCTATTGCCCACCAAACCAGGTGTAGGGCGAACCCGCATCCGGTATAATAAACCGCAGAGACGCAGAGGACACAGAGTAAGAGAAAAGGGAGGGTTCTCTGAAGGTTAACGCTCAACAAGTTTTGGGGAAATAGATAGGAAAACAGGTAAGGTTTGATATAACCGAGAAAGACGTCCTAGTAGTGGGGACTTTGCCCCCGGAGAATTTACCAAAGCATTGGATACCGTCTCTCCGCGTCTTTGCGCCTCTGCGTGATTTTATCTAATAAACCGATGTTAATTCCCCTCACCCGAGCGAAATTTGAGCAAATAATTCCTTTAATTGCTACTGGTCCTCAGTACGCTTATTATTGGGGCAAACCGAAAGATGTCTTAAGGCGGCTGTTAATTTCCGTAGTCGCCCTAATATCGGTTTTGTTGTTGGTGCAGCTTATAGCTGGGGGTTCCAATGAACTAAAATTAATCTTGGGGACCATCGCCGGACTTTACTGGCTTTGGGCACCTGTCTTCTGGGCGAGTAGGCGCAATGCTAATTGCCGCAAGTTTGCTTATAGCGGTTTTTGGCGCGGTCGAGTGCTGGATGTTTTTCTAACAGAAGAGTTAATTGGGAAAGAAAAAACTGTCAACAAACGGGGGGAATTAGTAATTATCGAAAATCGAGAGCGATGGATTAATCTGGTTCTGGGAGATAAAACGGGATTCACAGCCCTTGTGCAAGCACCTCTACGTCGCATTCACAAAGTAATTGCCCCTGGGCAAATTGCCGAGTTATTAATTTTGTCGAGAAAATCAGATTTGAATCGGGTAGACAAAATTACGGATGCCTATATTCCTGCTCATAATCTTTGGATCGGACAATATCCTTATCTGCGGCGGGATATTTTTGACCAAGTTAGTAATCGACTATAGCGCTTCGCGGGGGTGTAGGGTTTGGGGTGTAGAAATGAAAGATAAGAAACTTTTTACATCCCTTACTATTAGCAATTTTTAGTTTATTATCCTTAAGTACAGGTATTTATATAGTTTTTATAACTAATTTAATTAAATTTTATTCAGATAATGTTGATGACTGGTTGAACAAGGGGGATAGATATGCTACTAAAGCACCAAGGGCAAAGCCGATGATATTGCGGCAAAGAGGTAGTATGTCTGAAGTACGAGTGATAACAGGTCCGATACCAAAAGCGATAAATAAAATTCCCCACAGAGGGGACATAATTAAAGCCCACTGCCAAGCAACAATTTGACCTTCCTTTCGGGGAGCAGCAGCTATTCCGAGAATAACACCTCCCACAGTGGAAGTGATCAGAGTAAGAATCCACTGTTCTCGCGGGAGTCCCGGTACAACGCGACACCCCCCCTGAAACAGACAATCTCTTACTGTCTCTAGAGAGCGAGCAATGGAGTTATTTTCCCCATTTTCCCGGACAAAGTAGAGATTGCCGAAGCGAGTTTGCAATTCCACCCAAAAAGTACGAGGCAAAAATTGATATAAGTCATCCCCCACGCTAAATGCTAACAGATTGCCTCCCCTGCCGTCAGCTACCAGCAGTACGCTGTGATCGTCCAAACCCCAATAACCTTTCACTGCTCTCCCGGGAGTGCGATCATATTGAGTCAGCACTCGCAACTTCCACCCCGTATCTTGCTCAAAGCTTTCTATTTCTTTGATTAAGTTCTCTTCTTGTAACTCAGGCAAGAAATTGGCTAGATCGATTATGGGGGTTTGAATGTCGGGCAATAACTCTGGGTTGTCAAAAGCTAAGGCTGCTGGGCAGTGCCACGGTAATAAAGCGATCCAACACGCTACTAAGGTTCCCAGGAGTCGTTGCTGAAAGCGATTCTGCATGATAAAAAATTCAACTAAAAACTTGGAAAATTATGAGATTTGTTTACAATTGTTTACATTTTAGAATAATTCAAGCCAAATAGCTATTTTTCTTCATAGGATTTTCTTGGGGGAAAACGACGCAAAGAGCGATTGTTGCTTGCAGGGCGTTTCCAAGTTTGCCAAGCTGCTTTTACTCCAGCGGCTAGGCTTTTGGTGCCAACTTGAACCTTTTTCACCTGTTGTCTGGCACTGTTGAGGGAGCGATCCACTTGTTCAATTGCTCCCGTGGCACTCTTCACCCCCTCATTGAGATCCTCAGTCAGTTCATTAATTTCCATACCAGTCAAACGAATTGCTTCCAGAGTAGGGGGAAACTCCCGCTGGAGAGTATCGAACAATTTTTCCGCACTGCGAGCTGCCCTGGCTAATTCCTGGAAAGCAGGTAGGGCGGCAATTAAAACAGCTGTCAAGCTTACTGCCACCAGCAGAATTGATAGTCCCAGCCAAAATAGAGGATCGATGGCACTTCCCATTCTTTTATCAATTATTGTTGGTAGAATCAGAATCATCAGTGGTTTTCTCGTAACTCTGATTCATTTCACGGGCACTCTTCTTGCTGACTTCAATTCCGGCGGCGATGGCTTCTTTCAGTCGCGTTAGGGTGCCTTCCCAGTTACGCAGTGTTGATTCTGAGAGATGAGCTGCTTGCAACTGGACGCCTTTTGATAAGTCAGATCCCAACTCTGGTAGGGCGCGAGCGGATTTTTTCAGTACCTGTCGCGTTTCTCCACCGGAACGCGGAGCAATTAACATACCAATTATGGTACCTACAGCACTTCCGAGAAATATTCCGCCCCATATAGCTTTTTTGTTTGTTTTGGACATTTTTTTTGTTGAACCGCAGATAAACGCTGATGTTTGCGAAGCTTTGCTACCGCAACCGCGTAAGCGTCCCGCCTTTGGCGGGAGCAGATGAATATTGATTTGTTACCCCCTCACTATTTTCATTCCTAGATTAAAAAGAGTTAAAACTTGCTTTCCTCTTTGCATTTGTAAGTAAGCTCGGCGATAGTACCCCCGAAGATGATCAGCATCTCTCCCTGGTTTGAGAATAACTTCTGGAGCGGAACAAAGCACTAAATGAGTGCTGTGCTCCACTTTAGTTAATGTGTCTGCTAGATTAGCCAACCAACGCCCCAATTGCCAAATGCGCCAAGCGAGAAACAAATTGACTAGGGTTATGAGCAGATTAAAAATAACAACCAATGTAATCATTCTTTTCAACAGATGATACCACCTAATATCAGGTCGAGGGGGAAACTATTGTGTCTCAGCAACGGTCATGGAGAAGATGTAATTGCCGCGCGGATTTTGGAGCAGTTGTTGCAACAGCCCCATGCACCAGAACTGGCAGCATTGCCCATAGTGGGAGAAGGGCGAGCCTATAGTCATTTGAACATTCCTATCATTGGTCCAGTGCAACAAATGCCTTCAGGGGGCTTTATTTATATGGACGGGGGACAGCTATGGCGAGATTTGCAGGGGGGTTTAATGGGGCTGACTTTAGCTCAATTACGGGCGGTGCTACATTGGAGCCGCAACCAACAAGGGGTGATTCTGGCAGTGGGAGATATAGTACCTTTATTATTTGCATCCCTCACCGGGGCTGATTATGCTTTTGTGGCTACGGCGAAATCGGAATATTATTGGCGAGATGAAAAGGGATGGTTGCCCACAACTACTAGGCTAGAGCGTGCTCTGGGTTCTGTGTACCTGCCTTGGGAGCGTTGGTTGATGAGGAGTGCCCGCTGCAAGGCTGTTTTTCCCAGAGATAAGCTGACCACAGAAATATTACAGCAGCGAGGAATTGCGGCTTTCGATTTGGGTAATCCTATGATGGATGGTTTGCTGACAGAGGATAGGGTAAATAAGGACAGTGAGGCATGGAAAAGGCTCAAAATCCTGCTCCTACCGGGTAGTCGGACACCGGAAGCTGAAGATAACTGGAATAAGATAATTAGAGCCACAAGGGGAGTGATTGCTGCTTTTGAAGAAGTTTTGTTTTTAGGGGCGATCGCTCCCGGTTTGAATTTGGAACCTTTTACCAGCCACCTGATAGCAGAAGGCTGGGAGTTGGAGATGAAAAAACCCCAACCCCTCCCCTTAATGCCTAAGGATGGTTTAGTATTTACCCAGAATAATGCTATTATGCTTGTTACCACTAGTGTATACTCAGATTGTTTGCAAACTGCTGACTTGGCAATAGCTATGGCTGGGACTGCCACAGAGCAATTTGTTGGTTTGGGGAAACTGGCGATCGCCATTCCCGGTAATGGACCTCAATTTACCCCCGCTTTTGCGGAAGCACAAATTCGTCTTTTGGGACAGTCTATCATTTTAGTGACTCACCCTGATGAAGTGGCTGGTACTATTCAATCTACCCTTAAGGATACAGCAGCTATGGAGTTAATTGCTGCTAATGGAAGGCGAAGGATGGGTGGAGCGGGGGCTGCTGCTCGCATTGCTAATTGTTTGAGGGCAAAAATGTTGGCAACTGATAACTGATGAAGAAAAAAGAACCATTTATTCCCTATAGTCGCCAAGAAATCATCTAATTTTGCCTTCAAGACGGTAGTTTAACTACTTCTCAGGGGCAAAAGTTTCGAGATTTTTGCACTATACTCGCAGCTTATTACCACTTTCAGTTCCATGAACATCTAGAGAGTTTAAAATTTAACTACGCTCCTTTCGATCCTGATGGTAATATTACCATTAAACCTCCTCCTGAGGAACTGCTACCAATGAAAGTTCAACTGGTAGCTGCTTTTGAAGAGCTATTAGTAAGAGCTAATTATTTCCCCATATCTAAATCTAGCTTGCAAAGAGCATTGCGGGAAAAATCCTTGCGGGAACTAGAGACTAAGATTGATTTAAATGATTTCGACCAAATTGTTTGTTACTCTCGAGGAGAGATGGATCAAGTTACTACCAGGAAGAAATTGTTTTTCTGGAAAGAGCAGCAGACTGCCCAGTTCTTTGAACGAGTAGCTTTATTGATTAAATTCAAGGAAGCTGCTGCTTTAAAAGCTAAGAAAATAAAGCAGATGGAAAAATTTACTTCTAGTCATATTTATCTTTATCTTTATAAAGATATTCCGAAACTTGACCTAGAGTTTCTCTTCCCGAACATTAAGATTAGCATAACGAAGAAAGACCGACTTCTCTTTGGTATCCCTGCATTAGCAGCTGCTTTTTCCATCCTATTTAAAGTCCTCTTAAAATTAGGGCAAGAAGATATAGATAATGTCATGACTTTGCTAGTGGCTGTGTTATCTTTAATCTTAACATTAGCTGTGTTTGCTTTTCAGCAGTATAGCAGATATCAAGACAAGCAAATCAAATTTCATAAAAATGTGACCGATAATCTTTTTTATCGCCTCCTAGATACTAATGCTGGGGTATTTAAGTCTTTAATCGATGGTGCGAAAGAAAAAGAATGCAAAGAAATTATCTTAGTATATTATCATCTCTTGACTAGCGAAGTTACCCTCACCCCAGCAGAGTTAGATAAACGGATAGAAAAATGGATGGAGGATAAATTTGGCACGAACATAGATTTTGATATCCATGGAATTCTGAATAGTTTGGAAAAAATTCGAGGTAAAGTGGGGGAGCAGGAACTATCACTGCTGAGTTACGATAATGAGGGTAATTGTGGAGTATTATCCCTGGATGAGGCGAAAACCATCATCGATTATGTTTGGGATAATGTATTTTTATACTCTGGGTAAATCGCAAACGAAGCTCACAGCAGCCCTAGAGGCGCAGAAAAGAAGCTCACAGAGATACAGAGGCGCAGAGGGATTAGTCATATCCTTATTGCGGCTATAACGCCTGTTGATTAGTTTTATTCTCTGTGCCGTCCCGCCTCTGCGCCGAGCGTTCAGCGGTTAAATGATATAATGATTTTACTGCAAATTATCCTTGTCTAAAATATATTTATTGTCAACTATGTTAAAGCGTGAATTCTACATGATTGTTGAGCGGGATGAGGATGGATTCTTTGTTGGAGAAGTTCCTCAACTGAAAGCTTGCTATAGTCAAGGTCGCACTCTTGATGAACTTAAATCATAATATTAGAGAAGTAATTGAGATGTGCCTAGAAGAGGAAGAGGTAGAGGAGACTTCCTTAAGTTACTGAATCAATAGACCAACGGATTCCCGGCGCGCCAACGTTTTGGGCAATTTTACACTCCAGTTCTTAGAAGTTTATCGGTGGGCAATGCCCACCCTACCTCTGCGCCCTCTGCGCCTCTGCGGTTAATTAATTTACATGAGACGGTGATAAACAGTTAACAAACCCCGCATATCTCCCACATTGCCAGGAAAAAGGACCACTGGTAAATCTGGAAATTGAGGGTGGTCTTTTGGGGTGCGCACCATAGAACATCCGGGCAAAATTTGACCTAGTAACCCCACTGACTTTAAACCCAGACCTTTGCTGAGGACGTCGTTAGAAGTAATACCCCCTTTGGAAATGAGAAAACTAATCTCCTCTGGTAATCTTTTTACAACCTCCATAAGGAAAGAAGAAACTATCCCCCCGAAGTCCAAACGTTTCTGGATATTCGGGAAAGCAAGTTCTTCCCGACTGGTATATACCACGCTGGTTTTATTACCTTGGTAGGTTGTGTACAACCTTTGGATGATTTCTTCTAGGAGGAGACTCCGTTGACTTGGTTCTTCTCTCAACCGCACCACATCAACTTCTATTCCTGTTACACCTGGATCAGTGAGCAACTGCTCTAACTGTTGGGTAGTTTTTTGCACGTGGGAACCCACTAACACAACTCCAGGACTTGTTGTTTTCTTATACCTCCCCATGTCTTCGGGAACAACTGGTTGCTTCCCAAGTCCCGCTAAAGAAGTTAAAATACTAGCAGCACTGCGGAAGAGAAAGCGCTTTCCTTGTCTTGCAGTGGCGAGCACATCTGCGGCAAAATGATCTAAATCCTCTTGGGTTTCTCCATCCACTGCTACACAAGTATTATCCGTGAGATTCTTTAGCCTAGAAAGGCTACCATTTCTAATATCTTTGAGCAAAAATCTCTCTACTGCTGTCCCTGGGATTTTCCCCTGAGTCTTTTCTGCTACATAGTCCGGTAAATAACTGTAGTGGTAGCTAAAAACGGAATCCCGAGCAAATTCAGTTTCGTGGACTGGGGTTGGAACTCCATCTATTATTAGGTAATGAACCGAGTTTCGAGTGATTCGTCCTCCCTCAAAGAAAGCTGGAACGAGAAAATGAGCATCAAACGGTCCTAATTCAGCGGCAATGATATCTGTTTCTACAGGATAATGTCCTCGCAGGGTAGAATCGGAGCGACTAACCACGAGGAAATCTTTAATCCCTTCTGCAACGAGTGCGATTTTCAGATTTTGGCACACTTGTCTCGTTACGGTAGCAGCAGTAGTGGGGGGAAGCGCTCTAGTATTAGTAAGGATAAAGAAAATCGGTGCTGGATCTGCAAGTCCCTGTCGCAGGGTTGTTATATCCCAATCCATCAGCAATAAACAGCTATGAACCGTCTGAGAACCAGTAGGATCGTCATCTAGGACAATAATCTTCGTTGTTTGTTGTTCCATGCTCCAACTTTTCTCCGAATCACTTACTATGATAGTTTAATCTCTCATCCGAACCCTTTACATTTTCTCTATAAATCTTGTTCAGTCAAGTTGGCAATCTTCATGAGAGAGCGAAGTGTTCCAATCTTTAAATCTTGATTTCGATGTACAGGGATTGACAAAAATGCTATCCTTTTTTCAGATAAATATGATGACTACCTGGAATTTTTTTGAGAGTCCATCATATTGCCAACTCAATCACTTGGTCAAGTTCGACCGCCTTTAGTGCGGGGTGCTGACAAAGTTACTTCCACTATTAATCTAGCACTATGGTTTTCTATTAGTAAAGTACTTTTGGCGTTAAGTTTTGTAACCATTTATCTAAATATGTTATAATATGAAAAGTTTACAAAGATTGTCGGTTCGATTTTGTGTGTGCCATTAATCACGGTGCGGCACTGCTACAAAATAACATGACCAAGCAACGATGGATTTCCGTACTCCTCACCTACTTAGTCCCCTATATTGTAAACATTCACGGTCAATATGTCAGTCGTTATCGTTACTGAACTGCTGCTTTAATAGTAAAATAGGAACTCGCTACTGCTATTATGGAGAAAGGACATTGGACGAACTGAGGCAAGCCCTAGAACTAGCCAACTATGATGAGTTAAAACAGATCACCCAGATTCTTTTCAGTCGCCGATTCAATCCCCTAGATTATCTTCATACTCCCGATCCTATTCAGATCCAAAGTCAAAGCCATAGGGATTGGATCGATTCGCTGGAAAAGCGATTTCGCTATTTAGCAGCGGACGGAATAACAGTGCTGCGCAGAAAAACCCAGCAGGTGAGTTATCGAGAAGCACTAATTCGAGTCTGTCATTACTTAAAAATACCTTATTCACCAGCATTCTCCACCACCGATATCGAAATAGAAATCTTTCTTCATTTAGCGCAAAAAGCCTGGAAACGCTTACCCTGTGAGGAAAGAAAATCTTTGAGCTACCGCATTCTTAGGAGACTGGACAAGTTAAAACTCCCAGAACCTATCACAGTTCAATTACAAAATAATTCTTTCCCTCTTCTGCTCAAAGGTAGTGGTATTCTCGCTGTCAGCTCTTTGGTGACACCCCTATTAAAACAGATCCCCCGTCAATTTGCTCTTTACTTCACCAAAGCTTCTGCTACAAAAGCAGCTCTAAAGCGCGGTGGTGCAGTGGTAGCCGTTACTCTGGGAGCGAGAAGAGGTATAGCTATAAGTGCGGTTCGTTGCGCAACTCCTACAATTTTGGGGTTTGTCGGACCTTTGCTTACTGGATCTTTCTTGGTTGACTTGAGTTGGCGATCGATTGCTACTAACTACAGTCGCATTATCCCCACTATTGTCGCTCTTGCACAAATTCGTCTCATTCGTGCCGAATGTTGGGAACTCGCTTGAAACAAGTACCAGGACATGACAGTTAACCAAAACAAATGGAATTGTATTCTTCTAGGGCTACTGATTTTCCCAACATGTCCTGCTTTGGGAGGGGTGTTGATGTTAGGCGTAGCAGGGGTAATATGGTGGCAAGATTTCCGTCACCTGATCCGTTGCCCTCTAAATTGGGGATTAGGAGTTTTAAGCCTTTGGCTGATTATTATCTCCTGTTTTGCAGCCCAACCAGAAGAATCTTTCGTCGGTTTAGGCAATTTTATCCCCTATTTTCTCTTTTTTGCCTCTTTAAGTACCCTCATCCAAAAACCTTCCCAACTGCGACAGTTAGCTTGGGTTCTCGTTATCGGTTCCACACCCCCAATTATACTCGGTTTTGGTCAAATCTTAGGCGGTTGGCATACACCAATGTTAGTATTTGGTTGGAAATTAATCGCCAACGGCAATCCCTCCGGCAGAATGGCTTCTGTATTTATGTATGCCAACACCTTCTCTGCCTATCTGTTAATAGTTTTGGTACTCTCCCAGGGCTTGTTACTCACAACCAAAAAGAAATTTTGTTTTATATATTTAGTAATAATATATATATGCATAATTAGCTGTTTGATTTTAACTAGTTCCCGCAATGGTTGGGCGATCGCCTTCCTGGCTGGTCTTGCCTTTGCCTTATATCGGGGCTGGTATTGGCTAGTGGGGGCAGTCACCGCAGCGGGAACTGTTGTTCTGGGGGCATCTTTCGGTCCAAATCCAGCTGCATTGTGGCTGCGCAAAATTGTCCCGGCTTACTTTTGGGCGCGACTCGCCGATGCATTGTATCCTGATCGCCCCCTCCCTACTCTGCGCAAAACCCAATGGCAGTTTTGCTGGAACCTAACTCTGGAACGTCCCTGGACAGGTTGGGGACTGCGCAATTTTACCCCTCTGTATGAAACCCAGATGAATGTTTGGTTAGGACATCCTCACAATTTGTTTTTGATGCTGACAGCGGAAACAGGAGTCCCAGGGACTTTGTTGTTGTGTACTATAGTCGGTTGGATAATGTTTAGGGGGGTTTACTACCTACAAACAAAAGCGGTGGAGGCTGGAGATAAGTTAATCGTCTATACTTATCTAATTGCTTTTGCTAGCTGTATACTCTTTAATTGCCTTGATGTCACTATCTTCGATTTTCGCCTCAATACTCTCGGATGGATCTTATTAGCAGCTATTTGGGGTGTTATTAGGTCGTAATACCTTCTTCATAACGCCCCGACAGTTGCCTGTCGGCATCACGAGCAGCTTCTATTATTAATTATCTCAATCATCTCTTTTATGTTCTGCAACAATATGTTTTGTTTTACTATTATAAGATTCTGACAGGCTTCTTCGGGTGACAGCAAAGCGCCAATAAGCTAGGCAGGAGGAGGTTTTCAGGAGTCACAGAGCAAGCGAAACACAAGAAAAATTGCGCCCTAGTCAGAACAAAGTTTATATTGCAAATGGTATACATAAATAAGTAATTTATTTTGAATTTAGTAAGGGCAGAGATAAATAGGTCATGGTACTGTCTTAAGCGAGATGATAAAAGTAGATCCGGGCCAAACCTTGCTCACTCCATTAGGACTAATTAATTCAATTTTGCCCTGCATTTGTTCCAGCAGTTCCTTGGCAATCGCAAGTCCCAAACCGCTACCGAAAATATTCCCAGAAGCTTGAACTCCCCGGTAATGACGATGGAAAATGCGGGGTTGATCAGCAAGGGGAATGCCGTAACCAGTGTCTCGAATAACAATAGATTGCCAATTAGACAATTCATCCCCAGCCTCAATCTCAACTATACCTCCAGAGTCCGTATATTTCAAGGCATTGTCGATTAAATTGCTCAAGACTTCCCGCAATGCCTTGCCATTAGCGCGAACTTTGGGTAAGTTACCATCTATTTGCACCAAAAAATCAATTCCTCTGTCCTTAGCAATCTCTTCAGCCCCAGGTAGCAATGGGTCTAAAACCTCCCTAATTGCCACTGGTTCTAAACTCAAGGAATTACCAGGGAGAAGAAACTGACCGGAATTGCTATTTGGGGCTACACCCAGCATAGGAGACTCTGTTGGTAGGGACTCTTCAAATTGGGCCAATAATTCTTGCAGGCGATTGCTTTCCTGGAGAATGCCCTGAGCCACTTTTTGATTCTTATCTCCTGGTAAGAGACGCTTCAGGAGCAGTTTACCAAAGGTACGCAGAGCAGTTAAAGGATTGCGTAATTGATGGAGCAGGTCATCGAGTCGATTTCGTTCTAGGGATCGCATCTTTTGGGAAGAGGAAAATTGCTGTTGATACCAGGTGCTCCCTCGATCTAGAAGGCAAGCGATCGCCAAGGTGCGAGCAATTTTTTCAATATGGGCTGTCTCTTCCTCATTCCATTCCCGATCCAAACGACCCGTTACCAGTAAACCCACCACCATTTCTTCATGGATCAGAGGTAAGACAACTTGCTGTTGTCCATTAGTATATTCTTCTTGCCACTCTTGAGAGACTGTTGCAACGGGAGTCACTTCTGGGGATCCTACTAGTAAACGGGGCGATAATTTCATAGTAGGCAGTATAGTCAAGGACCGTGCCCGCTGCCAGACTGTAGATTGGGACGGATAGACTAACACTGGAGTCAGTTTTGCATCAGTCCCTTCTGCCAATCTTTCAGTTAAATAGACAGCACTCCAGGTAGAACCGAGTCCTTGAGTCAACAAAGCTACCTGTGACTGACACAGAGCAATAAATTCCGAACTAGCAGCGAGATTGATTTGGTCGGGATGGGACATGAGATTTGGGAGATGATATGCTCGGATGACAATAGGGATAAATACTCATTCCCTAAAGAAGAGTGTAGTGCTATAATTTCCTATTGTAACATTTTTTAATCTTTTGACCACGACTTGCCCTTGATTTCAATTGGCCCAGATTGCTTTGATAGCAAGAGGTTTCAATTAATTTATTTTCAGAAAATAATTGAAGGAATACCAGTTGATTTTTTAACGATATAGCAGATACAATAGGCTTGGCCTTTGTAAACAGGATTACAGCGAGCTGTGGAAAAAGGAGGTAATAGGGTTGGCTAGAAAACGCAAGCGCAAAAGTCGCCGCAGCCTGGAAGGACGTAAGATTTTGGAACTCATTCCCCATTATAACCTTGAAAGTGGTGAAGAGAAACCAGTAACAGCAGCGCGGAAATATATTTCTGCTCAAGGAATAGGGCCGCCGGCTTTGTTAATTGTTAAAAGGAACGAACATACCACGGATAGATATTTCTGGGCGGAGAAGGGATTATTTGGCGCTCAATATGTGGAGGAAAATCATTTTCTCTTTCCCAGTCTGCGAGAGTTTATCCCTCTGAAAAATACTACAGGAACTGCTGCTGTTACACTCTAAAAGTTGCTACTTTTATTCTAGGATAGGGTTTCGAGAGCTATTTAAACAACGGCGAGTTGCTAGCCCCGCTTCTCCCTATCTTACCATTATTCTGCGTCGCCTATTTTCTCATCAGTAGGCTTTAAGGGCAATAATCTTTGGAGTTGGAGCAGTTCATCTCGATGAGCAGTGACAGTCAAAAGGCGAAAAGAAGTACCACACCGATCCACAAGAGTTTCAACTGTGAGCAATACCTGTTCTAAGCGCCCTGCTTTCTGCCAATAAAAAACTCCCGCTGCTGGAGAAAGCAGTATCAGTGAGAAAAAAAGATTGCTCGGAGATGGATAGAGCAAAGACAAAACTAGAGCAAAACAAAGCAAGCCACTAGCTGCCAAGCAACTCAAGAAAATAGCCATAAACCAGCTAGGGCGCACGTTACCTTCCCAGGTGACCTGATTTATATCTCTATCTATGGTAGCAACTCGGTAAGCACGTTGGTGAAAATATGCCTGCAACTGACTGAACAGAGACTCTTCAGGTTCTTGGCTCATTAGTTTTATCTCAGTGGTTCTGTCTTTAACCGAGGCACGGATAAAGAAGACAAGACCCACCATTAATAAGATAGTCAAAAGTAAAGTAGAGGAAAGAATTGGATTATTTACCATAATGACCTTCCGTTTTGGCTATTGTAATACTTGCGGTAATCTTTGTAGTTATAATAAAGGCTTGTATCGCTCACTCTATTGGCCACCAAACCCAAAATAGACACGCGAGACATTGTTAATTCATTTATTGCTTCTCTGAGCCCATAGCGATCAGTTTTGTGCATACTCGCCACCATTATCACTCCCCTAGTAGATAAGCCCAAAATCTTCGCCTCGGCAAACAAGAGCACGGGAGGGGTATCGTAAATAATCAAGTCATAATTATCGTCTTTGTTCAAGGAGTCTCTCAATCGCTCCATTCCTTGAGAACTCAGCAATCTAAGAGGCTCGGGAGGGCTTTCCCCCGCCGTTAATACTGACAGGGTGTCCAATTCATATTCATCGGGTTTTTGGATTAATTCCTCTAACTTTAAACTATGGTCGCTTAGGAAACCACTCAGTCCTGCATTATTAGTCAATTCGAGCAGTTCATGAACTTGAGGCAAGCGCATATCCGCATCTACTAACAAGACTCGCTTTCCCATGGCTGCCGCTGCTTTAGCTAAATTAACGGCGACGGTGGACTTCCCTTCTCTAGGGACGGAAGAATTGATAACCAAAGACTTACTGCCACTTTCAGAACCAAGTAACCCGATATTGACATTGAGGGAGCGGAATGCCTCTTCAAATTCCGAGCCGCCATAGCCATAGTACCTCTTTTTGGCAATTCCTAACACTATTTTGAGTACAGGGAAAAGCTTATCTTTACTTTTTTCTTCGGGAACTGCGGCGAGAAGAGGTATGGGAAAGCTTTCCTTGAGTTCCCCCAGATCCTGTAACTTAGAATCCAGGGGATCGCGCAATAAGGAAATTCGTCATCAGCAGAGCTTCATTAGAGTCGAGGGAGACGTTGCCGCCTCGCCCCTCTCCTACGAACTGTACGTGAGACTTTCACCTCATACAGCTCAGGTGCTCCTAACGGCGCTTTACGAGTCCGTCCTTAATGCGCTTGCGATGTATTGCTTGCGCTTGGTGACATTCCCGATGGAGAGCAACTAAATTCTTACGTTTCCAGTTGTTATGGTTGCCGTCAATGTGGTGCAACTCCACGGCACCGTCTGTCTCCATGAACTTACGGTTGCAATGCGGACATATATTCTTCTGTCGCCTGAGGGCTTCAGCGGTTGGGCCATTGTATAGCTTGGAGTTCCTGCTAACCCAATAGGAGATGTTTCCGTTGTAGGGTGAGGCACCACCTTTAACCATCACGTGGTTATTGACTTTCCAGGAAACTCTAGGAAAAGCTTTCTTTATCTGTTCTGTTGTAAGCTGGCGTTTAGCCGCCCCCGCCATCCGCGATGCCGGGGGTTTACCCTTGGTAGCCAGACGTCTTGCTTTCTCTGCTTCCTTAATTGTCATCCTGCGTTTTTCAGCCCTCAACTTACGCCATACCCAGTTATCGAGTGACCATAGCGAGTGCTTGCTCATATCACAGTTTTTGTGATACTGTCTCCAACCTCGGACTTGTGACTCTATCCTTTTCAGGCGAGCATCCGTGGTTGCGCCATTTTTCCAGGTAGCCATTACCTTGGCCTTTATGTCTGCATAGTTCTCGGAACTCGGTGTGGACTTAAAGATCCCACGGGAGTTGACACGGAAGTGCCACCCCAGAAAGTCGAATCCATCCGTAGCTTTACTCACCTTAGTCTTAGTTTCGTTAATTCTTAGCCCTCTGGTCTTTAGAAATTCGTCGATATCTTCCCGTAGCTTCTTGATGTCGGCTCCGGGTTTACAGATAAAGACCGCGTCGTCTGCGTAACGAATGCCCCTTATACCTTCCAACCATTTGTAGTACATTTGACCGGACTTTTTCCCACCTTTGTGTGTGTATTCTGTCCTAACCTTCTGGTCAGACCCTAGGTTCTCGAATCCATCTAGGGCGATATTGGCCAATAGAGGTGAGATAACCCCGCCTTGGGGGGTACCCTTTATACTGGAGGGATATTCACCGCGAACGCCTGCTTTTACAGCTAGTTTGAGACCTTTGAGAGCCTCTTTGGGTAGGACTACTCCTTTGAGCATGACTTTATGGTCAATTTCGTCGAAGCATTTACTGATGTCTGTTTCCAAGACCAGCTTGTTCTTACCTTTTGCTTTGCTGCTAAGGTTGATGAAAATCAACTGTTGTGCGTCCGCAGTACAGCGACCGGGTCGGAAGCCGTAGCTTCTTTCTCCGGCGGTTGCCTCATAGGCTGGTTCGGCTGCTAACTTGAGCAAGGCTTGCCACGCCCGGTCGGTTATTGTAGGGATGCCCAATCCACGAGTTTTGCCATTTGGCTTGGGGATATTTACCCTTCTCAGTTGTTGGTGTTTCCAGTGGTACCAATGCTTGTTCAGCTTTTGGCACAACACTAGACGCTCTTTGGGGGAGAGCGCTGTTTTGCCATCAACTCCGGGGGACTTACGCCCAAGGTGTTAGCTGTGTTACTTGTTTGACGGCCAGAGCTTGAGCTGCACGACTTTGTAATAGAAGCCGTTGTAAACGTTTGACCTTGGCTTTTGCTTGTTCTTTTTGCGCTTTGAAGATACTCCGCTGTAATCGAAAAACATGGTGATGGAATTTCTTCCATGGCAGGTCTTTCCAGACATCGTCAGCCCTCCGGCCAATCTTCCCCGTTAGCAGGAATGCTGCTAAATGAAGTCTCAGGGCTTTTAAACTGCGGTATTCGATTGGAGTCTGGTTAGTGATATTCACAGTTTTGACCTTCATTATTCGCTCTGATAATTACATTGGGTATCTTCTCTGTAGAAACCATCAGGCAGTTACGCCTTCTCTTACCCTCGCTCTTCCGTTAGGTCGTTAATCAAGCGACCTCACCACATTGCTTGTCGGGTTTGGAACCCCTTGTTTCAGTGGAAGTTGAGCGAGTTTTTACTCGTTCCGAATGAACTATTGCTACGAACCCTTGGGACTCATCCGTTGACCTATCACCAACTCAGGAATGTAAGTGCTCCCAACTTGGCCTTACGAGTTTCTTTCGGTGTCTTTTCTGTCGTTTATAACGGCCTTCCGACAGTGTCCAATGTTAGGTCTTTTCTCTGATGATTCACGTTAATTTATCCCGGTGTTCTCCCTGTTAGCGGAAATATCTCTGCCTAACCGTTCGGTCGCACTTTACCGCCCTGCTGCCAGCTTCTGCCTGGTGATTAACCTCACAGTGGCCAGATAAGGATTCACATGATTCCTTCATGGGAGAGGCTTGGTTGCACAATTTCTGGCTGTGTCCTCACTCTCATAGTTCATTCAGTTATCAGGGTTCGGTAATCACTACCTTAGAGGTTCGGTAATCCTTTTTTTTTGAATCACTTAATTTCTCTCGCGTTTACCCGGCGGGTTCCACGTTCGGGTAGGAATCGTTTGTCCGTTTTCGCCCCTTTCGGTGGTTTAGATTATCGGAGACGTTGTCCCTAAAACCCTGTTCCTGCTTATGTTTTGGCTTACGCCGCGACTTTTACAGGAAACGAGCCGCACTCTGGGGCATTGTTACTTTCCCTTGTTGCTTCAGTTTTTAATTGTATCTGAACCAGATTAGACTGAAGGCAGCTCTAATTGTTGAAAATCCGAAAAAAGTTAAACAGAGAGAAAAAACTGCCTATGGGACTCAAAATCGTGGAGAGGGTATCTGAAACGCTAGTAATAGTGGAACGTTTCACCACAATTACATCGTTATTGCGCAGAGTCGGATTATTTTCCTCATTAATGCCCGCTGTAAAATCGATTTTAATTGGACGTCTGGTAACAGTACCGTTGGGATTGAGCCGAATTAACTCCACGGAACTTGTCTTTGCCCGTCGCCGATCAAAGCCACCTGCAGTTAGCAGAGCTTGATTCAAGGGTGTATTGGGGAGAACTTCCACCCCACCGGGATTTCTCACTTCCCCCACTACATTCACGTTAATAGTTTCAGGAGAAAAGTTAGCTTCAGCCAGAGATACTGCCTCTTCGGAGTCCAGATTTTCAGCAGTAGCAATGAAAATCCGATCCCCATCTTGCAAGATTAAATCTTGATTTATATCTCCCTGTTGCAACAGTTGCCATAAGGAAACATCAATTGTTTTTTCTTCCCCACTACTGGCGGAGCGGGTCACTTTGATATTCCGAATATCCGCCAAAGGCTTGATTCCTCCTGCGGCGCCAATTGCCTGGGTTAGTCGGGGGAGTTGTTCATCAATATTATTATTCTCTGAGACAATTTGGTAGGTACCGGGACGAAAAACTTCACCTGTGATAACGATATCGGAAGACTGATTCTGGATACCAATGGTGGGATTCTTTAAAACGCGACTGTCGGCCACGGTAAAATTTTCGGTGGTGGGCACCACAATAGTGTCCCCATCCTGTAAAATTATATCCCTATCTGGATCTCCTTCTAGGATAAGTTCCAACAAATCTATCTCTAAAGTTTCTTTCCAGCCACTGCGAGTTTTGCGGCGCACTTGAATCTTCTTAATATCCGCTATAGGTTTGATTCCCCCTGCGGTAAAAATTGCAGCAGTCAACCGGGGTAGTTGTCTTCCCTCGTTGTTTTCTGCACTTGGTGAAGCAAGTCTGTAGGCTCCAGGACGCGCAACTTCACCTATCACTGCTATATTGAGAACCTCGATTGGCCTAATACCTGGGGTGGTCTTAACAAGCTGGATTATTTCGGACGGATCCAGATTAGTTGTAGTGGGAATGTAAATTTTGTCTCCGTCCCTCAGGGTAATATTTTGATTTAGGTTGGCAGACTGGACCAAGGACGACAAATTCACCGTAAAAACTTTTTCCTCTCCCTGGAGATTACGACGGATTTGAATCTGGGAAGCCTCCGCTACTGTAGTTAACCCACCGGATAAATCAATTAAATCGCTCACTGACGGGAATTGCTGTTCAGTATCGAGTTCAATTGTGTAAATACCTGGATTATTAATTTCCCCGGCAATAGCGATTTTGAGAGGACGGGGTATCACAAGGCGTACCGACGTGATGGGACGTCTGATATATTCCCCGTAAGCTCGTGAAATGAATTGAGTGAGTTCTGTGATAGTTAGCCCCACTACTTGAATGCTTCCCAAGATGGGTAAGCTGAGGTTTCCATCCACCAAGATTACATATTCCCCACTATACTCTGGCACATTAAAAATGTCAATCCGCAGGCGATCGCCGGCACCTACGGTATAAGTTGTTTCTACTGCTGCTAGATAAAAATCTCCATTCTTGGTTCCAGGAGAGGGGAGGGCAGAAACGGACGACTCAGCCACTCCCCATAACAATAATCCTGCCATGCTAATGGCAGCAAAGCTCTTACCATGGCGCCTTTGACTCAACCAACGATTCATTATCTTTTAATTGCTACAATAGATATGATTATATCACATCTTGACGTCAATATCCAGTATACTGTATGCTAGGGAAGGCAATGGCAAAAAAACCAAAATTCCCCGATCTCGTTGGTTTTAAATGGACAGTAATATAAAAAGGGTTTTTGTTGAAATGGTTGCCTCCCTGGAGCCTACGGTCCGCTTTTGGATTAATGCCCGACAGCTCAAAGACCAAAATATCTGGCAAGCTGGGTGGAAAAGTTTAGAGTCAATAAATCTTTATACCTTGGAATTCTAATTTCGTAAATTGCTTCATTTTCAGGTGGTGCTGCGGGATTACTAAAAGTGGCGCCCAAGGCGATCGCGATCGCCTTGCATAATATAGTTAAGAGAAGAAGATACTACTCATCCAACTCTCTCAATTATAATCCTGAAAAGCAGCATCTTTTCTTACCTGGCGCGGTAATATTAAAAACCTACCCCGAAGCGAGGACACTCGCCACCGATGATACCGGGTACCCCTGGTAACTGGTTCCTAGCCTCCCTCGGCAAAGGTTACCATAATCAGTACGGACAGTAAAATACCGGGAGTTAGTAAAACTACCAACATTAATAGTTCATTGCTTGCCATAGTCCTGACTTTTATCTCTCTAAACGCTATATTCTCTATACTAACTCGTGATTTCTTGTATGGTGAACAAATAAAGAATTTATTTGGAATTACGGAAATCATCCCTAACAACCCAATTTTATTCGTTCATATTTCTGTAAGTTGCCACAGCGGAAGGAGAAATGCGGTTGAGATAGCGGAATATCCAATATTTTAACACGGTATCTAAAATCACCGGGAATGTAGCGATAAAGATAAAATTAAACTCTCTACTCTCAGGTATTCCCCAGTGTCTAGCAATCCCTTCCAGGATGATTTCCCAGCCGTGAGGAGAGTGATATCCCACAAAAATATCGGTGAACAGAATAATCAAAAATGCTTTTGCAGAGTCGCTGAGGCCGTAAATAATCTCGTCGATAAAAGACTTGAGAACGAGAATGTCTCTCTTACTCACCACTATTACCCCAGCAAAAGCTATGAGGGAAAAGACATCGGCAAAAACATTGGCTAGAGCATTCTGACTTTTATGGCGAGCGGATTCCACAACTTCTTCAGCTTTCTCTTTCAGCTGGGTCTCTATATCTTCTCCTTTACCTGAGGGGTGTAATCCCATTAATGTTTCTAGCTTGATTTTTTTTTCCCATTGCTCCAATTCTATTAAAACTTCTTCTTCTATATCTCGGTTGAGAAATATATTTTCCGTCTCTTCAGTATAAAAATATTTTTCCACAACAGGAGTTACGATGAAAGTTTTGCTTAGTTGATGAGTTAAAAGGGGCAGGATGATTAAAAGCAGTAAAAATCGGATAGCAATTGCCGTCTTTTTCCGAGATTGGCGAAATTTATTGATAACTTTATCTTCCTCTCGATTTATTTCTTGCTTAATGCGAGCAACAGTTTTGAAAATAGACCTAGGTAATAAACTAGTCTTATCGGAAACAGTTTCAAATTCAGTTGCTTGAGTTTTTATATCTCCTGCTACAATTGCATTTTTTTTCAACTTAATTTCGTCTTCATTAATAATTTGGGTAAAATTATATTGTTTGGAGTTTCGATACTTAGAAGCTACTGCATCAATAAAACTCAGCTTTTCAAGCACTGACGCTGTTTGATTTTCTCCGACTCCATCTTGATTTAAGCGCTCTGTCAATAGTTCATAACTTGATATAATATAATTGCTTGCTTTTAATTCTATTAAGCTTACTTTTATAGTGATTAAATATTGATTAATTTGGGTTTGGAAATAAGCGATCGCACTCTCAGAATACAATCCAGATTCAATTGATACTTTTTTGCCCAGAAAATGCTTTTCTTCAATAGATTTAATTTCTAAAGCTGCATGATAAGCACGCTCTAGAGAGCGATTTGGAGTTTTTAATAACCAATTGTTTGCTCGCATTAAGATATTTTTATATTTTATCAAAACCGTGAATTTTCAAGATAATAGTTAGGAGTTAATAGGGTGGTTTATGACCTGACTTATAGAACAATCGATAAGGTAATAGGAGAACAGTTTAGATAATTGATTGTAGATGGAACATCTTCTCTATATGTGATATATTAACAGATAAGTGCAAAATAAGATTATGTTATCGATTTGGATCACGGGAGGGAGTCGCAGCGGCAAAACCACTCGCTTAGTTCTGGAGTTTCGTCAGTGGGTGGAGGAGTTCGGCGCCGATTCCGCTCCAGGGGAAATTTTGGTCTTTGCTGCTAATGAGGATAATCGTCGCGACTTGAGCGATCTACTCTCAACAGCAATTTCAGGCAGTTATCCAGTCATTTGCAAAACTCCTCTGGGCTTTATGTCAGATCAAGTAATCTTGTTTTGGCCCCTTCTCAGGGAGCGACTCAACCTCAAAGCATTATTTCCCCTGCGACTGCGTCCGGAAACAGAACAGGAGTGGGCAACACGTCTTTGGCGTCCCCAGTTAGAGCCAGAAGATTTGCAACTTTTTGCAGACTCAGAGTATCGCTTCGTCCGACGCACTTTAGACTTATTGCAGTTAGCTGGAGCTGGTGGGGTTAAAATAGAGGATATTCCCAATATGATAGCTGCGGGTTTCCCGGAAAAGGGGAATAGGGTGTGCCAGCGCATGGGAAAATTGCTGCTGGACTGGTACCAGTGGTGTTTAGCGAGAGGATTGTTGACCTATGGCATTATTTACGAACTATATTGGCGCTATCTGCTGCCAGACCCTACTTATCAGTATCATTTAACTCATCGCTGTCGGGCTGTCTTTGCGGACGATACGGACGATTATCCGGGCATAGGGAGGGATTTATTTGAGTTTCTCCTCTCAGGGGGTGCTTTTGGAGTCTTTACTTATAACCCCAACGGGAAGGTACGGTTGGGTTTGAATGCAGATCCCAATTATTTAGCTGGGTTGGCCGATTTCTGTCGGGTAGAAGAGTTGTTTAGGGATACGGGATTAGGAGTTGAGGTGCAGCGGTTGGTGATGGAGTTGGTTAAAGGGCCAACTTATATTGCCAGTTTACCAGAAGAGGTGCAGTCGATTCAAACTAGATCTAGGGGGACATTATTGCGGCAAACAGCAGAGGCGATCGCTACAGCAGTACAACGAAAAGAGGTTCCACCAGAAGAAATTGCCATTATCGCCCCCGGTTTGGATGAAATTGCCCGTTATAGTTTGATGGAAATCCTTTCCAGGAGAGGTATTCCTGTTCAGCCCCTCAATGAACAGCGTCCTCTCATTGCTCACCCTATGATTCGTGCTCTATTAACCTTGCTGGGGCTGGTTTATCCCGGTTTGGGACGGTTGGTAGATAGGGACGGGATCGCCGAAATGCTGGTGGTTCTCAGTAACCAAGAAATTGACCCAGTGCGGGGGGGTTTGCTGGCGGATTACTGTTATAATTTAGACCCAGCAGAGGAAGTACATTTATTATCTGTGGAGTCTTTTCCTCGTTGGGATAGGTTGGGTTATAAGGCTACAAATACTTATAATCAGATTAAAGCCTGGATTGAGGAAGCTAAATCACAAAAGACAAATCCTATCACTCTTCTACACCAGGCAATTAAGCACTTCTTTTCTGATTGTAGCAGTTATGACCGCCTGGCTGCCCTGCGAGAACTGATGGAAACTGCTCAACACTACTGGGAGGTAGAGCAGCGCTTGGGGCAGAATGAATCTACTACCACAGTAGCTGAGTTTATGAGACTCTTGCGTGGGGGGACTATTACTGCGGATACCCGTCCCCTGCCCATTTTGCAGACCCCTGAAGGTGCGGTTACTTTGGCCACAATTTTCCAGTACCGTTCTTTGCGAGTTTCTCACCGCTGGCATTTTTGGCTGGATCCCGCTTCTGTGCTTTGGGAGGGAGGGGGTGCCCAGACTTTATTCGGCTCTCCTTTATTTCTCAAAGAGTGGTTGGGAAGTCTTTGGACACCGGAGGATGAAGTTGAGGCAGGAAAACAGCGCTTGCAGCGCATTATTGCAGATTTGCTGGCTAGGGTCAAGTCCAGGCTTTATCTCTGTCACAGCGATATGTCTGTCAACGGTAGGGAGCAAATTGGTCCCCTGTTAACTTTGGTAAGGGCCTCTTCGGAATCACGTACCATGACACTCCTTTTCTCATGAACTACGCCAAGCCGCTACGCAGCAGCTCGGCGTTTCCGACTGCTTGCACAGTTGAGTTTTCTGGGGAATCTGAAGCGGTCACTGGCTCCCTGAAAGCAGCCACCAGCAGAATTATAAAGCGGTTAAAAACGCCTGGTCTTGTTAATACCGGAAATAATACCTGAAAAGATGGCGATCGCGATCGGGACTATAATCATCCAGCCTGGGATATTGGTAAAGGATATGGTAAAAATCTCTATCTCTTTGCCTCTTAGGATATAGAGCAGGACGCCAATAGGTAGAGAAATCCAAAAAATATAAGCCATGGTAGGTTGTAGGTGGTCAGATAGACGTCCTTTAGTATGCCATCTGTTGCGCACCCCCGGCATTGATTAATGGCGGGGGTCACTTCGTGAGCGCCAGTCCAGAGATAAATTTAATTATTTTTTACACACTAGCCTTATAGGGCGCAAGGCTTGCACCCCTACAGGGGGTCGGGGAGGGTTAAAAAATTTGTCTTTTGTTTTTAATTATAGTAAATAAAGAGGTAAACTGGAATTAAACTTCCTTAGGGACTCTCGAGCAGGTTTATAGACCATTAGATAATTTAAAAAGCAAATTTGAGCTATAATAATTCGTCTTAAATCTTATTTCAATCTCAAGAACCCTTTCCATTCCGGGAAAGTTGGTCAATAATGCAGTAGATAGAGTAAAGAGGAGAAAAAGTGAAACTATCAGTTTACGGAAAAGGCGGCATCGGTAAATCCACGACAAGCTGTAATATCTCAGTAGCCCTGGCGAAGCGAGGTAAGAAAGTGCTGCAAATTGGTTGCGACCCCAAGCATGACAGCACCTTCACCTTGACAGGGTTCCTGATTCCCACTATTATCGACACCCTCCAAGAAAAAGACTTTCATTACGAAGACATTTGGCCAGAAGATGTAATTTATAAGGGCTATGGTGGGGTGGACTGTGTGGAAGCAGGTGGTCCTCCAGCTGGTGCGGGTTGCGGCGGCTATGTGGTGGGGGAAACGGTTAAACTGCTGAAAGAACTGAATGCTTTCGACGAGTATGACGTGATTCTCTTCGATGTTCTGGGGGACGTAGTCTGCGGGGGTTTTGCTGCACCACTGAATTATTCTGACTACTGCCTTATCATTACTGATAACGGTTTTGACGCTTTATTTGCCGCTAACCGCATTGCTGCGTCTGTGCGGGAAAAAGCTCGGACTCACCCCTTGCGTCTTGCTGGTTTAATAGGGAACCGCACTAATAAGCGAGACTTAATTGATAAGTACGTGGAAGCAGTACCTATGCCAGTTTTGGAGATTTTACCTTTAATTGAGGATATTCGGGTCTCTCGGGTGAAGGGGAAGACTTTGTTTGAAATGGCAGAAACGGATCCTTGTTTGGATTATGTCTGCGACTATTATTTAAATATTGCCGATCAGCTTTTGGCTCTACCAGAAGGAGTGGTACCCCAAGACGCTCAGGATCGAGAGTTGTTCTCTTTACTGTCGGACTTCTATCTCAACCCTCAACAACCCAAGGTTGAGGAAGAAGAACCGGAATTAATGATGGTGTAGCGCTACGCGGGGGTACGGGGTACTACTAAACAAGAAGGAGAACTGAAAATGACCGTTGCTCAACAACCCACAGCACTGAACTTTGAGTGCGAAACTGGCAATTATCACACATTTTGCCCCATTAGCTGTGTATCCTGGTTATATCAGAAGATAGAAGATAGCTTCTTTCTGGTTATCGGTACCAAAACCTGCGGTTACTTCCTGCAAAATGCTATGGGGGTGATGATTTTTGCCGAACCCCGTTACGCTATGGCAGAGTTGGAGGAAGGAGATATTTCTGCTAAGTTGAATGACTATGAAGAACTAAAACGGTTGTGCTTGCAAATTAAGCGCGATCGCAACCCCAGTGTTATTGTTTGGATCGGCACCTGCACCACAGAAATCATCAAAATGGACTTGGAAGGTATGGCTCCCAAGCTAGAAGGGGAAATTGGTATTCCTATTGTAACAGCTCGCGCTAACGGTTTAGACTACGCTTTCACCCAAGGGGAAGACACTGTCTTAGCAGCTATGGTTCACAAATGTCCCAAGAAAGGTGTAGAGCAGGAGAAAGAAGAGCGTAACCCTATCTCCAAACTACTCAACTTCGGACGGAAGAAAGAAGAGGTGACCGAGTCGGAGTCGGAATATGTAGATCACACCCCCTTAGTGCTGTTCGGCTCTTTACCGGATCCTGTGGCCACTAATCTTACTCTAGAATTGAAGCAACAAGGAGTGAAGATATCTGGTTGGCTCCCGGCTAAACGGTACACAGAATTGCCAGTTATTGAAGAAGGATACTATGTGGCGGGGGTGAACCCTTTCCTCAGCCGCACCGCTACTACCCTCATGCGACGACGGAAGTGTAAGCTGATTGGGGCTCCCTTCCCTATTGGTCCTGATGGTACAAGGCTGTGGATTGAGAAAATCTGCTCGGTATTAGGTATTAAACCCAAGGGTTTGGCAGAAAGGGAAGAGAAAATTTGGGCTAGTATGGAAGACTATCTCCAGCTGATTCGAGGGAAGTCCGTGTTCTTTATGGGGGATAACCTGCTGGAAGTTTCCTTGGCTCGCTTTTTAGCCCGTTGCGGTATGACTATACTAGAAGTTGGCATTCCTTATATGGATAAGCGCTATCAAAAGGCGGAGTTAGATTTGCTGGGGAAGACTTGTGAGGAAATGGGGGTTCCCATACCGACAATTGTGGAGAAACCTGACAACTATAACCAAATTCAGCGCATTTATGAACTAAAGCCAGATTTAGTAATTACTGGTATGGCTCATGCTAATCCCTTGGAAGCTCGGGGTATCAATACCAAGTGGTCCGTAGAGTTTACTTTTGCTCAAATGCATGGTTTTACCAATGCCCGGGATATTCTGGAGTTGGTAACTCGTCCCTTGCGTCGCAATAACAATATTAAGGATTTAGGCTGGTATAAATTAGTTCAGGAAGGCGCTATGGTTTGAACCCTCTCTCTGGGCCTCTGCGGTTAATTTGGGTGGGCAATACCCACCCAACTAAATGTAAATTACAAGGATAAAAATCCTGACTCATCTTCCAAGACTAGGAAAGAGATAGATTCCGTGGTGTGCCAGATTTCACTATCCAGGGACTGCTCCTCCTGAACCGACACTCCAAACTCAGTGCTGGTGATACTGTCCAGACGGATATTGGCGGTATTTGGTCCGTAGTAGGAGCCTAGCTTGGCAATCACGGAAGGAGTAGAGTCGAACTCCTCAGAGAAGCTAACGGTGGAGCGAGAATGATTGTGTGCACGGCCAGTGGTACCCCCTTGTAGGAGGATGTCCCCATTTTCTGCCGCCCCCTGGTCAATGGCAAGCCAGCCGATAGTTTCCGTGGCATGACCACCATTATTACGGGCTTCTTCCTCCTGCATAGCTACCTGGAAGCTGTTAGAGGACTGCCCTTGAGTGCGAGTAGTCACCCAGTCACTTTCGTTAAAGGTTTGCACTTGGGTGAGGACAGTGGGGGTGCCGTCAAAGCCCGTCAGGTTAATAGTTTCAAAGCCTGCGGGGGTAAGGCGATTTGAGCTGTGTGTGCCTGCTGATATGCGGGTGCCATCGGAAAGAGTCCAGTCTCCCGCTTCCATGACTAGGTAGGAGACGGATTCGTTCTTGTGCCAGCCGTCTTTGTAGTTGGGTTCCTGAAGTCGGAGTTGGAAACTGTTGGAGCCAACGTTCTGAAGGCGGATAACAGCAGGATGCTTAAGCCTTCAAAGGTGGGATCGCTAACGATTACTACAGGGTTGATGTAGGATTCATTAAGGTTAATGGTTTGCCACTCATGATTCAGGTTGTTGAGGGTTCCATATTCGCCGATGATATTTTTGAGGTTTACTGTAATCGTAGCATCATCGGTTTCTGAACCGTCACTTGCCTGGACTGTTATAGAGAGAGTGGGGTTGTTTTCGTAATCTAAGTCATTACTGTCATTCACCATTAGCTGGTTGCCTTGGAGCCCGAAGGCAGGAATGCCGTTGTTATTAGAGTCGAAGTTGTTGGTCATGGTGTAGGTGAGGTTATTTCCCTCAGCATCTGTGGCTTTTAGTCGGCTAATTACAGTATTGTTGGGGCTGTTTTCCGCAAGGGTGAAGGTTTGGTTATTGAAGATGGGAGCTTCATTTGCGGGCGGGATGCCGATTTCTTCATTGTGGGGGCTGTTTTCCGTGGAAGCATTATTGAAAAAATCATTTGTAAAGGGAGTGGCGAAACCTACTACACCAGAAGAGAGGCGGTCAGCCACTGCGCTGCTGTTACCACCGTAGCCCCCGTCACCCCAAGTAACTACAGAGCCATCCTCTTTCAGGGCTGCAAAAGCATTATCTGTAGAGAATATTTGGGTAACCCCCTCTGTGAGGCTCTCAGACACGGCGCTGCTGTTACCACCGGAGCCACCCCAAGTAACAACAGAGCCATCGTCTTTCAGGGCTGCAAAGGCACCCTCTGTGGAGAATATTTGAGTAACCCCTTCTGTGAGGCTCTCAGACACGGAGCTGCTGTTACCACCCCTGCTGCTGCTACCCCAAGTAACCACAGAGCCATCGGTTTTCAGAGCTGCAAAAGCATTATCTGTAGAGAATATTTGGGTAACCCCCTCTGTGAGGCTCTCAGACACGGCGCTGCTGTTACCACCGGAGCCACCCCAAGTAACAACAGAGCCATCGTCTTTCAGGGCTGCAAAGGCAGTCGCTGTGGAGAATATTTGAGTAACCCCTTCTGTGAGGCTCTCAGACACGGAGCTGCTGTTACCACCGTAGCGGCTGTGACCCCAAGTAACCACAGAGCCATCCTCTTTCAGAGCTGCAAAGGCAGTCGCTGTGGAGAATACTTTCGTTACCCCCCCTGAGAGATGGCTGGTCAGCCAGGTGCTTTTACCACCGTAAATGCTGTAACCCCAAGTAACCACGGAGCCATCCTCTTTCAGGGCTGCAAAGGCACTCACTGTAGAGAATATTTGGGTAACCCCTCCTGTGAGCTGGTTGGCCACCCGGCTGCTGTTACCACCCCCGCCCCCGTGACCCCAAGTAACCACAGAGCCATCCTCCCGGAGGGCAGCAAAGGCATACCTTGTAGAGAATATTTGGGTAACCCCCCCTGAGAGCTGGTTGGCCACCCGGCTGCTGTTACCACCGTTAACGACATGACCCCAAGTAACTACGGAGCCATCCTCTTTCAGGGCTGCAAAGGCATTCCTTGTAGAGAATATTTGAGTAACTCCTCCTCTCAGCTGGCTGGCCACCCGGCTGCTGTCACCACCCCACCAACTGGTACCCCAAGTAACCACAGAGCCATCGGCTTTCAGAGCTGCAAAGTCACCCCATTCGTTGGAGAATATTTGGGTAACCCCTCCCTTCAGCTGGTTGGCCACGGAGCGGCTGTCACCACCCCAGCCGCTGTCACCCCAAGTAACCACAGAGCCATCCTCTTTCAGGGCTGCAAAAGCCCTGCTATTTTTATACTCACCACCACTTTTGCCAAAATAAGAACGACGGTTAGGAACAGCTGTCACTCCCTCAGCGGAGATAATCACCTCAGCCCTATCTTCCCCTGGAGTAAGACGGTAACTGCTTCTCGATTGGAGGATAGCCAAAATGTTGTCATAGGAATCTACCACCTCGTCAGCTAGAGTGGGGAGATTGAGAGTAGCTGTGGCGCTGCCAGCAGCAAAGGTGACAGTGAGGGTATTATTCTCTCCCAGGGATGCTGTGTAGTCGGCTCCGGCTTTAGCTGTGCCCTGGAGCAATAAGTTTACTGTCAACTCAGAATCCAGATTCCCTGTGCGGGTTAGGGTAAAAATACTAGGGGATAAGTTATTTTCGCTGCCTGCTTGGGTTGCGCTGATAGATATAGAAGGAATTCCATTGAAAGAATCATCTGTAAAGGGGGTGGCGAAACCTACTACACCAGAAGAGAGGCTCTTAGCCACGGAGCTGCTGTCACCACCGTTGGTGTTGTCACCCCAAGTAACCACAGAGCCATCCTCTTTCAGAACTGCAAAGGCACTCCCTGTAGAGAATATTTGGCTAACCCCTTCTGTGAGGCGGTCAGCCACTGCGCTGCTGTCACCACCTTCGGTGTTGTTACCCCAAGTAACCACAGAGCCATCCTCTTTCAAGGCTGCAAAGGCACCCCTTGTAGAGAATATTTGGGTAACCCCTTCTGTGAGGCGGTCAGCCACTGCGCTGCTGTTACCACCGTTGGTGTTGTCACCCCAAGTAACTACAGAGCCATCCTCTTTCAGAACTGCAAAGGCCCTCCTTGTAGAGAATATTTGGGTAACCCCTTCTGTGAGGCGGTCAGCCACTGCGCTGCTGTTACCACCGTTGGTGTTGCTACCCCAAGTAACCACAGAGCCATCCTCTTTCAGGGCTGCAAAGGCAAACCCTGTAGAGAATATTTGGGTAACCCCCCCTGAAAGTTGGTTGGCCACGGAGCTGCTGTTACCACCCCAGCTACCCCAAGTAACCACAGAGCCATCTTCTTTCAGAGCTGCAAAGGCACTTCCTGTAGAGAATATTTGGGTAACCCCTTCTGTGAGGCTCTCAGACACGGAGCTACTGTTACCACCGTAGTGGCTTAAACCCCAAGTAACCACAGAGCCATCGTCTTTCAGAACTGCAAAGGCCCTCCTTGTAGAGAATATTTGGGTAACCCCTTCTGTGAGGCTCTCAGACACGGAGCTACTGTTACCACCGTTGGTGTTGTCACCCCAAGTAACCAAGGAGCCATCGTCTTTCAGGGCTGCAAAGGCAAACCCTGTAGAGAATATTTGGGTAACCCCCCCTGAGAGGCGGTCAGCCACTGCGCTGCTGTTACCACCGTTGGTACTATTACCCCAAGTAACCACAGAGCCATCCTCTTTCAGAGCTGCAAAGGCACCCCTTGTAGAGAATATTTGGGTAACCCTTTCTGTGAGGCGGTCAGCCACTGCGCTGCTGTTACCACCTTCGGTGTTGTTACCCCAAGTAACCACAGAGCCATCCTCTTTCAGAACTGCAAAGGCACTCCTTGTAGAGAATATTTGGGTAACCCTTTCTGTGAGGCGGTCAGCCACTGCGCTGCTGTTACCACCTTCGGTGTTGTTACCCCAAGTAACCACAGAGCCATCCTCTTTCAGAACTGCAAAGGCACTCCTATTTTTATACTCACCACCACTTTTGCCAAAATAAGAACGACGGTTAGGAACAGCTGTCACTCCCTCAGCGGAGATAATCACCTTAGCCCGCCCCTTTCCTGGAGTAAGACTGTAACCTTCGCCCGATTGAAGGATAGCCAGAATGTTATCATAGGAATCTATCACGTTGTCTGATAGAGTGGGGAGATTGAGGGTAGCTGTGGCGCTGCCAGCAGCAAAGGTGACAGCGAGGGTATTATTCTCTCCTAGGGCTGCTGTGTAGTCGGCTCCGGCTTTAGCTGTGCCCTGGAGCAATAAGTTTACTGTCAACTCAGAATTCAGATTCCCTGTGCGGGTTAGGGTAAAAATACTAGGGGATAAGTCAGTTTCGCTGCCTGTTTGGGTTGCGCTGATAGATATAGAAGGAGTTGTCATATTTTCAAACCTCATAGATTATTTTCCACAAGTTTTATCTACCACCTATGTCGGTGTTTTGTCCAAGATATGACACGAAATCATGGAAATAGTTGTCATTTAACATTCCTCTCGGCGCCTCGGCGTCTCTATATAAACCGCAGAGGCCCAGAGGGCCCAGAGAAAGGAAGGAGAGAGTGACGGGCTGTTTTAAAAGCGTTTGCGCTGCCAATAATATCCCATCGTAGCTATAACAATGGCGAGCGTCGTAATTCCAACAGACCAAAACATATGGTCTCGCCCTTGTAAAGTAAACAACCGATCCAACGAATCAGAACAACTTCCATAGATAGTCACGGTCAAACCCCAAAAAGAAACTAGGGTTTGAAAGACTTTCTCGTTCTTGGCTTTTTCCACCTCCACCCGACTTCCCAGGGTTTTAATGGAGGTATCTAATAACTCCAAACCCTTAGCCAGTTTTTCTTGATCTTGTTGAATTTGGAGCAGATAATTATCCGTCGCAGCAGCGCTCAATTCCTCTAAAAAGGCTAAATCACTTCCTTCCCCTGCCTTTTTAACTATGCGTTGCCGTCGTTTTTGATAGTTGCCTAAATTAGTTTTAATGGTTTGGCTTTGAAAATCCAATAAGCTCAAATCAATGGTATAAGGGGTTAAGGTATCTTGTACCCTCCCCAAAGTTCCTTGTAATTCTTGCAAATCCAGATTTTGGGAACCTTCTTGGCGGAGCAATTTCAGACTAGCTTGAATATTAATAAAATAATTGCTCAAACGACTCTTTAATAGTCTACTCTGTCCGTAACACCACAGGATTTTGTGACGATAGTAAAATAATCGCAGCCAGTCTCCATAAAATTTAGCTGCTTTTCTGGCAGCAGCTTCGTTAGGATAGAGTATAATCACTACATGTTGGCTATCTTGAATGTCTTGAATGTTTTCAGCCTCAGCAGTTCCTTCTTTCATAACAAGACGATAACGTTGAGTCTCAAAAATAGCACCTCCTAAAAATTGCCCTTGTCTTTCTCCTAAATCTTGGGTCCAATTTCCTTCTGGTACCAGTGCTTTATAGCAAGATTGAGCAATTTTTTCTAACTTTTGTGGTTTTGGCTCTGGTACAATAGCAGAAAGGAGCCAAGTTTGTCCTAAAGTAGCATGTTGTTCATTCAGTTGGGCTGCAATTTCTTGTTTCAGCATCGAAAAAGCTGCCACAGGTTGTGGTACCGTAAGATTATCTACGGAACAGTCTAACAGCAGTCCGTAACTATCCCCCAAGCGCACGGGATAGTAATACCCTTCCAGGGAATAGGAGTCCCTGGAAGCTATAAACCTCTTGTTAGCCGGTTTTAACAGTTCTGTATATTCTACATCAAAAGTGCTATCTTGTTTAAATAAATCCCACCGTATTTCCGCAGGAAATTTTTGCCCAAAAGAGGTTCGGGATAGCTCAATTTCTGCCGCTGTTCCTCCCAATCCACTTCTCAAATCGTAGAGAAAGAGGTCCAGGGTGGGATAGATTATTTGGAGTTGCTTATGGCTCATTTTTAGGGGGAGAGGAAATTTTTGAGGCGATCGAAGCTATTGAGTTGCTTAGCAGTTGCCGCAGGATCTCTTGTTGCCATAATGCTAATAGCCATATTATTAATTTCGTCCGTATCTTCCTCCCCTTCCTCTAACACCGGATCAAAACCTCTGGTCATCACTGCCTCTTCCTGGGGTAACACTGCTTCTAATTCTGTTGCAGTAGGCAATAAATCGGCGGGAATATTCCCGGAAACCGCTTCTAGTTGAGATTTCCTCTTTTGAAAGAGGGAATTGAGGCTACCATTAGCTTCAATAGTAGCAATTAAGTTGGGTTCGATATCTCCAGACCAGAGATCCGGATCCAGGGAGAGTTGGTCCGCTGCTTCTGCTAATGCAGACCTTTCCTCTTCATTTAAGGGAGTTTCCAAGTCTCTCAGGGCCAGCATGAGGGCCAGCAAGGTTTTGTTAGTAATCCGATCCATGACAGTTATTTGTTTTACACTTATTCTTAGGGTAACATGATTATAGCAGATAAATCAAAAAAAGATGGCTAGGTAGGGGGCTGTATATTTACCCTGTCCCCCACCCCACACCCCATACCCATATAAATGCTATGAGTAGAGAAGCTTTAGTTATCGGGATAAACCGCTACCCCTTACTGAAAGATAAAGTAGGGGGGAAGTCGCGACACTTAATGAAACCAGCAGCAGACGCAGAGGCCATCGCCCAGGTTCTGGAAGAATTAGGTAATTTCCGGGTGCAGCGCTTTCCAGCAGTCCATAGAGATGGTACATGGGAAGTAGATCCCAACCCAAAAACTCGGAAACTACCTCAAGCGAAGCAACTGAAAAAGGCCATCGTCCAACTCTTTAATCCCCCCACCAGTGTTCCAGATACCGTTTTACTCTTTTTCGCTGGACATGGTTTACTGGACGAGTCGGGAGGGGTGCGGGAAGGATTCTTAGCCGCTAGCGATACTAACCCTGGGAAAAATAATTGGGGGATATCCCTTTATTGGTTGCGTCAGTTATTACAAGAGTCCCCGGTGCGTCAACAAATTATCTGGTTGGACTGCTGTCACAGTGGTGCTTTATTGAATTTTACTGATGCAGATCCGGGTGTAGCAGGGAAGGGACGGGATCGCTGTTTTATCACCGCTGCTCGGGATTTTGAGGTAGCCTACGAACAGCTAGGACAGGCCCATGGGGTGCTCACTAGCGCTTTATTACCAGGACTAAACCCCACCAATCACTCTTCTAGTTGGGTGACAAATTACAGCTTGGTGGATTATATCAATAATCTCTTGGAACATGAGCGTCAGCGTCCCCTCTTTCACAATACTGGGGGGGAAATTCTCCTCACTGGGGAACGGGAGAAGATAAAGCAGGCAGTTTTAATGGCTGGGGTCTGTCCTTATAAGGGGTTGGAATCTTTTGATTTTAACTCTGAAGATGCCCAATATTTCTACGGTAGGACTGCTCTAACTGACGAATTGCTGGAAAGAGTGCGCCGTAGTAATTTTCTGGCAGTAATGGGAGCATCTGGTAGTGGTAAATCTTCTTTAGTCAAGGCAGGTTTGCTCTACCAGTTACAATTAGGCAAGCGGTTGGGGGGTAGTGAGAATTGGCGCCTCGCTATCTTTCGACCGGGGAAACGTCCTTTATCCAATTTAGCTCAAGTATTTACCGCCGATAGTATTTCTTTATTGGCAAAAGGTGCCCAAGGGTTGGTAGAGTTAATTAACAAGGTGAAAGAGAGTCGGCTGGTGTTGGTGGTGGACCAATTTGAGGAAGTATTTACTTTAACGCAAGATGAGATGGAAAGGGAGAGATTTTTTCAATGTCTTCTGGAAAGTTTGGAGTTAACTAAAGATAAGTTTTGTCTCATCTTAACCATGCGAGCAAATTTCTTTGGTAAGTGCGCGGAACGGAAATACAGCGGTTTGGCTAAAAAAATTCAGGATAACTTTATTCCCGTGACTTCTATGACGGACGAAGAGTTAGTAGAAGCCATCACAAAACCAGCCCAAAAAGTGGGGTTAGAGGTGGAGCGAGAGTTGGTGCAGGTGATGTTAGATGATGTCCACACCCCTGCTTGTTTGCCCCTACTCCAATATACATTAACAGAGTTATGGCGTAATCGTCAGGTAAATCGCTTAACCCTGGCTGAATATGCTAAATTGGGAAGGATGAATGGGTCCCTGCGACGTCGAGCAGATGAGGTCTATGAGGAACTGACCCCGTCCGAACAGAGGTTGGCGAAACAGGTTTTCTTGAACTTAACTCAATTGGGTGAGGGAACTGAAGATACTAAAAGACAGGTACTAAAAGAAGACTTGGTTAATGAGCAGCAATCGGTTCAGTTGGTAGACTCATTATTGCAGAAATTGGTCGCTGCCAGATTGGTAATTATTTCCGAACTGCAAGGACGAGGAAGTGAAGGACAGGAGACGCTGACAGCAGTGGAGGTAGCCCACGAAGCTTTGATTCGCCACTGGCCTCAATTGCAGTCTTGGATAAGGGAAAATCGGGAAGCCATTAGAGTGGAGCGCAAAATTGAGGCTGGGGCAGAGGAGTGGTCTAGGAATGCCCGGACAGAGAGTTACTTATTGACGGGAGCGCGACTGCTAGAAGCAGAGAATTACCTCCAAGATTACAAGGAATTGGGGTTGCTCTCAAGTCTGGGTCAGGAATTTATCGCCCGTAGCCGTCAACGTCAGCGTCGTAACCACTTGGTCAAGCTAACTATCGGAGCAGCTTTTGTAGGGGTTCTGGCAATTGCCACCGTGGTTTCTACTGGTTTTGCTATTGTAGCCCAACGAGCACGGCAAGAAGCGGAACGAGCTATGTTGATTGAAAGAGCGGTGGGAGTGGAGAATTTGACTGACACTGAGCCAGTGGAGGGTTTAGCTGAAGCTATTGTGTTAGCAGAGGAGAGTGAGAAGAAATTTGGGCAAATTTTGGGTGAGGTGTATCACAGTTTGTTTACAGCAGTACAGGTGAATCGGGAAAAAGACCGCTTTATCGGACATGAAACTGGGGTAATGTCAGTGGCTATGGCCCCCACTGGGGATTATATTGCTAGTGGTGGGAGAGACGGCACCATTAGATTGTGGGATCTGGATGGAAAACAGTTAAATGAGTCTTGGGTGGGAGGTGAAGAGGGGATTTCAGCAGTTGCCATCGCTCCTGAGGGGGATTATATTGCCAGTGGTGGGGAAGATAATAAGGTGCAATTGTGGGATAGGAAGGGTAACAGCAAGGTTTTGGGAGAACATGAAGATGACGTGTTAGCCGTGGCATTCAGTCCAGACGGACGCTATCTTGTTAGCGGTAGTAAAGATAAAACGATTCGCTTGTGGACCCGGGAAGGGAACCCGGTGGGTAAACCCTTTACTGGGCACACAGATTATGTCCCCGCTGTCACTTTTACTCCTGATGGTCAATCTATTATTAGCGGTAGTTGGGATAATACTATCCGGTTTTGGGACCTCCAGGGGAACCAAAGAGGTAAGACATTAGAGGGTCACGATGATTTTGTCCTTGCTATTGCTGTTAGTCCCGACGGGAAGTATATAGTGAGTGGTGGTGGAGATCAAACCTTGCGGTTGTGGGATAGATCCGGCAAAGCTGTGGGTAAACCCTTTCAGGGACATGAAGCATACGTTTCCACAGTGGCTTTTAGTAGAGACGGAAAGCATATATTTAGCGCTAGTTTAGATAGGACAGTGCGTTGGTGGGATCTAGATGGGGATCAGATTGGTCCCCCTTTGGTAGGTCATGAGGGTTGGATCACAACCATCGCCGTTACTCCCTCCAATGACATAATTAGTGCTAGTGACGACGGTACCCTGCGGTTGTGGAAACTGGAGGGGCACTTCATCGGTCCTTCCTTTGTCGGACACCAAGGTCCAGTGAGAGGAGTTGCCTTTAGTCCCGATGGGAAGTATATTGTGAGTGGTAGTGAAGATAGGACCTTGCGGTTGTGGGATAAAGATGGTCAGCCCATCGGCAAGCCTTTTCTGGGACATCAGGGTGTCGTCCATGGAGTTGCCTTTAGTCCCGATGGGGAGTATATTGTGAGTAGTAGTGAGGATAAGACCTTGCGGTTGTGGGATAAAAACGGTCAGCCCATCGGCAAGCCTTTTGTGGGACATCGGCGTGCCGTCCATGGAGTTGCCTTTAGTCCCGATGGGGAGTATATTGTGAGTAGTAGTGAGGATAAGACCTTGCGGTTGTGGGATAAAAACGGTCAGCCCATCGGCAAGCCTTTTGTGGGACATCGGCGTGCCGTCTATGGAGTTGCCTTTAGTCCCGATGGGGAGTATATTGTGAGTGGTAGTAGAGATAATACTTTGCGGTTGTGGGATAAAGATGGTCAGCCCATCGGCAAACCTTTTCTGGGACATCACCGTGCCGTCTATGGAGTTGCCTTTAGTCCCGATGGGGAGTATATTGTGAGTGCCAGTGCCGATAGTACTTTGCGGTTGTGGACCCGGGAAGGAAACCAGGTACGTCACACTTTTGAGGGACATAAAGATATAGTGACCCAGGTAGCTTTTGGCCAGTCAGAGGAGTGGACGTATATTGTCAGTGGCAGTTGGGATAAAACATTGCGGTTGTGGACCTTAGAGGGTGAACCCATTGGGAAACCATTTACCCGTCACGAAAACGCAGTTAATGCCATTGCTGTTAGTGCCGATGGAAAACATATCATTAGTGGGAGTGAAGATCATACCTTGCAAGAATGGAAGTTAGAAAATTGGCGCGATCTCTTAACTATAGGCTGTAACCAACTGCGTTCCCATCCAATGTTATTCCATTTGTCAGTCCATTCGGAAATAAAAGAGAATGCTATGGCCCGTCAAGTTTGTCAGGAAAGAGTTTGGTAGGGGTCGCGCTATCTAATAAACATTAAAACAACCCCAGTACCTAAGAGACAAACAATACCAGCTAAACCAGCTAAAGGTTCTTCACCCAAACCGGTAATCCACTGGTACCCTTTCCCAGTATAACTCATCAACTGTGTTTGGGCAAGACAAGTTAAACCCCAAACCCAACCTCCATGAAGTCCAGTAGCTAAACCCAAACTCCCCCCGTCTACTAATCTTGCTCCTACTAATACCATGCCCATGAGCCAAAGTCCAGGTAATTGAGGTATTGACTTCTTTTGCTCCCAAACTAAGTGTAACAGGGCAAAAATCAGATTGGAAATGACCCCAGCCATGACTAAATTATACTCTTCCCTTAGCATATTAAGCAAAAAGCCCCGAAAAACTAACTCTTCCGTGAGACTAATCCAAAGTGCCAGGGCTAGAATAGGAAGAAAAACAGAAAAGAGACGGTGTCGGTTTTCCCCAAACCACTGGAGCCAACCCAGGAAATATTCTATAGAGAATATCACCCCTAAACCAGCAACACCCAAAGCAAACCCCACCGTCAGAGAAATAAAGAAACTTGGTGCAGTCTCCAAACCTAAATCTACCCAAGACACTCCCTTTATAGTAGCTCCCAACCACACAAGTAAAGGTGCCAAGAGATAAAGTCCAGCCAGCAAAGCCAACTTTTCCTTACTTGTTAAAGGTTTGAGAGGATACCATTTTAAAACAAGAGCGAAAGGTAACCACAAAAGAAACCAAATCAGAAAAAACCCTGTAACAACAACCCAAGAATTACCACCATTAAAGTAACCCATCATCACCCCCTTTGCGCCCTTCCCCAGGGCGAGATAAAATCCTTAAAACTCCCAACCAAATCCTCAGCCAATACTTTACTTTTACCCTCCCCATAAATGCGCAGGATCGGTTCCGTATTAGAAGCTCGAATATGAACCCAAGAATCTTCCCGAGTAACGCGCAACCCGTCTTCAGTGGAAATATTCTCATGGGCATATTTTGCTGCTAACCTAGCCAAAATTGCCCCCACGTCTGCACTACCTAGGGCCATTTTCTCCTTTATCATAACGTACTGAGGTAAACTACCACGGAGTTGAGCCAAAGATATTTCCTGGTTTGCTAGGTGTTGCAACAACAAGGCGGTTCCCACCAAAGAATCCCTCCCATAATGGACTTCCGGTAAAATCACCCCCCCATTTCCTTCTCCACCCAAAATCGCTCCCACTGCTTTCATCTTCTGCACCACGTTCAGTTCTCCCACAGAAGAGCGATATACCTTCATGCCATATTTTTCCGCTACAGTGTCAATGGCCATAGAAGAAGAAAGATTAGTGACAAAAGGTCCAGAACGAAAACCCCAAAGGAAATCAGCAGCAATCACCTGAGTCAATTCCTCGTTCACATAGGTGCCATTATTATCTACTAAAGCTAAGCGATCGCCATCAGGATCCACAGCTAAACCCAGATCAGCGCCCTCCTGCACCACCACCTCCCTCAGTTTCTCCAAATGTGCTGCCAAAGGTTCCCCTGGTCGTTCAAAATTCCCCGACATGGTATGATGAATTTTAACAATTCTTTCTGGAAGAACCCCCAAAGCTTCTAAAAGAGCAGGTATAGCTATACTCCCCACAGAGTTAGCTCCATCCACAACGATTTTAAAATTACGAGCCCTAATGGTATCCTTGTGAATATAAGGTAAGGCGAGTATTGCTTCTATATGGTGAGTCAAAGCATCTCTAACTCTATAATCTCCCACCTTATCATAGGAAGTATAAGGTATATCCTCTTCCCTTTCCACCCATGCTTCTATCAACCTCCAATCTTCAGCAGAGATAAACTCCCCGGAGCCGTTGAGAAACTTAATTCCATTCCATTCAGGGGGGTTATGGCTTGCTGTGATCATAATACCACCAACTGCCTCATAATAGGGAACAGCCATAGCAATAGTAGGGGTAGTGACCAGTCCCACATCTATAACCTGCCAGCCCATAGCTTGCAAAAGGGAGGCCATTGCCTTGGACAATATTCTCCCTGTACTCCGTCCGTCCCTACCGATAACAAAACTACCATTACTATTTTTGTTATGCAAAAAAGCAAAGCCAGTCGCAAAGCCCATAGCTATTTCCAAATCTAAACCTTCGCCGTAAATGCCTCGCAGACCAGAGATAGAAACGATAAGTTGTTTTTTCATAAATAATTTATTTGTTATTTTGATTGAGGTTAACGGCTTCGTTTATCTTGAAATATTAGGGATTTAGCAGTTTCTCATCTTTACTTTGGGGGCGGGAAAACCCCGCTTTTAAAGGTCAACTGCGAACTGCTTCCAGAATGCGAGAAAAATAGAAGCTAGTGCTAGTCATACCATCTCGTTTAATGGTAAAACCATGGTTTTGGAGTATATTAATGATATCAGCTTCTCCATGTTGATAAGCGCGAGTAGCTTTACTAGGTCCAGGAAAAAACTCTCCTATTTTTTTAAGGATACACAAAAGGATTGTTTTGGGAGCAAAACTGAGAATCAAGCGTTTTTCAGCCAGAGAGGCAAGGTGAGCAATCATTTTAGCCGCGTCTTCCTGGGGATAGTGGATTAAAACATCCAGACAGCATACCGTATGATATTTCCCTGACAATGCTTCTAGATCCTGCACCGCAAAAGTGAGATTATCCATCTTTTCCAAAGCCTTGGTAGCTTTTTCCTTTGCTTCCCCTACCATTTTCGCCGAAATATCGCTTGCAAATACTGTAGCACCCTCTACTGCTAGGGGAATACTGAGACTACCCACACCGCAACCCGCATCACAAATGGACAACTGGTCTAAATTACCATCCGACTTCAACCACTCTATAACTGTATCGATGGTTTGCTGATGTCCACTACGGATATCCCGTTGCACCTTATTTACTTCCCCATCGCCGTAAATCCGACGCCAGCGCTCGAAACCGATCGCGTTAAAATATTCCTTGACAATAGCCTTGTCATCAAATGCGTTAGTCATTAAATTACGATACTAAATAACTGTTCACAGTACATTTGGTGATTTTACCAGCATCTTGTAGCTCTAACTGAAATTTTATCCTGCAAACGGCTAAAAAATAGAATTTTTGTAGGCAAGAGGGGTGAACAGCTGGCGATCGCCATATGATATTATCTTATCATCTAGGAAGAGTTTCACGCAGAGTCGCAGAGAGGAAGAAAGGAGCACTTCCCAGCTATAATATGACCTACAAATACGACGTATTTCTGAGCTATCGAAATCATGGGCGTTGGCGCGATTGGATAGAATTGCATTTTCTCCCTAACCTTGAACACTACCTTGGGGAGGATCTAGGACACTCCATCGTCGATCCAAAAACAAGCCAGCCAAAGATATTTTACGATAAAAACAATCTCTCTGGGGGACAAAGATGGCGTAAGGAGCTGAAAGAAGGAGTACTTTCATCCCTTGTTCTTGTACCTTTGTTCTCTCGTCAGTATTTCGGTAGCCCCTCGTGCAGGAAAGAACTAGCCTATATGTTAGCTAAAGAAAACCATTCTGATATCAGCGGTTTGGTTGTGCCAGTAGTAATACATGATGGGGAAGATTTTCCCAGTATTGTCCAAGAGATCCAGTGGTTAAAATTATCACAATATGCTAACGTCCGTATGTTAGAGAACAGTCCTAAAGCTGAGAAACTCTGTGAGAAAATCATGAAATGGACTCCTGAATTAAAAAAGGCTATAATGAAAGCTCCAACCTATGATACTGCTTGGGAAAATTTGGCAATTACTGACTTGGAGCAAAAATTAACCATGACAACCGAGAGCCAACAAACATCAGTTCCTAGCTTAGGAGAAGGGTAAATGAGTTCTATTGTTACTTTCTATTCCTACAAAGGTGGTGTGGGTCGAACCATGGCAGTAGCTAATATTGCCATTTTGTTAGCCCAGCTTGGTTTACGTACCCTGGTAGTGGATTGGGATTTGGAAGCACCAGGAATTGAGCGATATTTTCGGAACTGGCAGACCAAAAGAGATGGTCTTTTAACCTTACTCACAGAAGCTGCAAGTACTGTTAACCAAGAATCAAAACCCAATTGGCGAGACTATGTATCTATTATTGACAAAGGATATAAGTGTCCTCTTTCTGTGATAACAAGTGGTTACTCAGCGACTAAAAACTATGCTCAGAAGATTTTGAGTTTTGATTGGAATTCATTTTTCCAAAATGCAAACGGGGGAGAATATATTGAGTCTTTGCGAAACGACTGGTTAGAGGAATTTGACGTTACCCTCATTGACAGTAGAACGGGAATTACTGATTCTGGGGGTATTTGTACTATCCAGCTTCCAGACATTCTCACCCTTGTTTTTACTACCAATGAACAAAGTTTACAAGGAGCAAAGGATATTGCTTTCAAAGCACAAGCAGCACGTCAGAAGTTAGCCTATGATAGAATGCCATTACTTGTATTTCCTCTACCCTCACGGTTCGACGGTCGTACACAGTATAAAGAAGCTAGAGCATGGCTCAAAAAGTTTGCCAAAGAACTAGACCCTTTTTATCAGGACTGGTTACCAAAAGACTTGACTTCTTTAAACATAATTGAACAAACAAAATTACCATATATTCCTTATTTTAGTTTTGGAGAAAAATTGCCAGTAGAGATAGAAAGTCCTTCGGATCCCGAGAGTTTAGGACATGCATATAATGTCGCTGCAACACTTATTGGTAGTGACTTCCATGAGGATATAGTAATTTCACTATTTATTGAATATGAATTAAACAATATCTTAAAAAAAATAGAAAAAGAATTAGATTTTCTAAATCTAATGAATGAGTAAAATATCTGTTTATAAGCCGCTTTGTTGGGTTTCGTTCCTCAACCCAACCTACATTTCTTCTCTTCTCTTCCCCTCTGCGTCCTCTGCGTCTCTGCGGTTCATTTAAACAAACGAAATCCAATGAATAAGGTAGACTACTTGCGTATAAGTCTTGTCGATCGCTGTAATTTCCGATGTCAGTATTGCATGCCCAGGGTCGTAGAATGGGACTATATTAACAAACAAGAACTCCTCACCAACACAGAAATACTCACCCTCCTAACTCATGTCTTCATACCCCTAGGGTTTAGCAAATTTCGTCTCACGGGAGGGGAACCCTTACTGCGTCCAGGGGTAGTAAAATTAGTCCAGCAGATAGCTTCCCTACCCCAAACCCAAGACTTAGCCATGACTACCAATGGGGCATTGCTCCCAGAAATGGCTCAAAACCTTTATAATGCTGGACTAAGGCGGATTAACATTAGCCTGGACTCTCTACAAGCCGAAACTTTTGCTCAAATTATAGGCAGAAACGGAACCATTTGGTGGGAAAAGACTTGGACCGGAATAAAAGCAGCCCATAAAGTTGGCTTTAACCCTTTGAAACTGAACGTAGTCATCATTCCCGGATTGAACGATGGGGAAGTATTAGATTTAGCCGCCTTGACGCGGTCGCGAAACTGGCACGTCCGCTTCATCGAATTCATGCCCATTGGCAATGATGACTTATTCAACGGACGTGGGTGGATCCCGTCCGAGGAACTGCGACAAACCATTCGCCATAAGTGGGGGTTAGAAGCCTCCCAGGTGACGGGAAATGGTCCTGCAGATGTGTTTCAAATCCCTGGTGCCCAGGGAACTTTGGGCTTTATCTCCCAAATGTCAGAATGCTTTTGTTCTCGCTGCAACCGCATACGCTTGTCTGCGGACGGTTGGTTACGTCCTTGTCTGCTGAACGAAACTGGACAAATGGACCTGAAAACTCCTCTCCGTCGAGGAGTGAATCTAGCCACTATCAGAAAGCAGGTGCAAAAATTATTAGAGATTAAACCAGAGATTAACTTCCAAGAGAGAGATCCAGGAACTAATGGGGGAATTTACAGTCGGACCATGTCTCAAATTGGTGGTTAGGGTTGATTATTGGTCATGTTCAAAAAAACACCAACAACAAACAACCAAGCACCAAGCACCAAAACCTAAGCTTTCCTGGCGTAATACTCAACCACTAATAGTTCGTTGATTTGCAGTGCAACCCATTCCCGTTCGATAATACTATTAACTTTACCCATGAGAGTATTCTTATCAAACTCCAGGTGAGAAGGGAGATTAGCCAAACCGGGATATTCCATATTGCGTTCTACCAAACGGCGAGACTGATCCCGATCCCGCACAGCAATGACGTCTCCTGCACGGCACTGATAGCTGGCGATATTAACTACTTTGCCATTTACGGTAATGTGACCGTGATTGACTACCTGACGGGCACCGGGAATAGTTCCTGCCATACCGAGACGAAAGATAGTATTATCCAGGCGCATTTCCAGCAGTTGTAATAAAGTCTGTCCGGTAGAACCCCGAGCGCGCCTGGCTTTTCGGACGTAGCGAATGAGCTGTTTTTCGCTGACACCGTAATTAAAGCACAGTTTCTGCTTCTCCTCTAAACGGATAGCATATTCGGAGCGCTTTCTGCGGTTTTGACCGTGTTGACCCGGAGGATAGGCACGACGGGTACTTTTGCGGGTTAAACCCGGTAGTTCTCCCAGACGACGAACCACATGTAAGCGCGGACCTCTATATCGAGACATAAATTTAGATCCCTCTCCTAGGAATGGAAAAATCAAGACCTAATATTATAGCATATACCATGACAGTTTATGGGCTACTATAGGGAGATAGGGGGATGGGGAGATGGGGGGATATTGTCACTATACCTGAGTGAACTGCTATAGTATCATAAAGCAGTTACTATTTAATCTAAAACTTTTTTTTATGCTTAAAAACTTAGGGACTTTAAGCATAAACCTTAAAGTCCCTAAGTACTCAATGATCTATTGATCCACTCCCCCGGTTAAAACACGGGGGATTCGGGATTTAAGCAGCAATCGCAGGGAAACCCCGTCTTACATTGCCTAGCCCCAAGGTTGAGACCCCAACCTTTTTGATTATACTACGGCTGAATAAATTCAGCTTGCGCTTATATCCCCCGATTAAAATACGGGGGCTTTACGCTTTGCACCTCGTAACTATCCAGTCAAGCTATCAAACTAGGACAGAGAGTTAATAACATAGTCAAGAAGACCATTGTACTCAACCAGAGCTTGAGCAGACATATCGCGAGGAGCACAACCGCGATCGCGCATGAAGGTCATGGCTGTAACATAAGGAGCGGTGGGCAGATTTAAAGCACGATATACTTCGCGCTGACCTGCAATACCCCACTCATCGAGGGGACCAGTACCACCAACTACTAAGCAGTAGTTAATTAAGCGTAAGTAATGTTTTATGTCACGAAGACACTTGTCTTTCTTAACTTGGTTCTCACCTGCTTCACCAGCTTCGTTCAAGTAGGGATACTTCTTGAAGCAAGCATTGTAGCCTTCTTGAGCAACTGCATCAATATTGGCAGCTAACTTTTCAGCAGCTTCCATGCGAGCAGCAGCCCGTTGCAGGCTACCTTGAACGGACTCTAAGTCGGAGCTGCTGGGAAAACGACCTGCTGCATCAGCAGCAGAAATAACTGTGGTGACAACTGATTTCATTTGTTTACTATCTCCAGATTGAAGTTGATCTGATGTTGATTGAAGTTTGTTTGATTAAATAGTGTTGAGCGACTAGCTAACGGCAGCGATAACACGATCGAAGTAGCCTGCTGTTTCAGCAGCGAGGGAAGCGCAGTCACCGGAAGTGACGTCGAACTTGCGCTTGGAAGCGGTGTTGTTCACAAAAGCAACAGCAGCAGCCTTCATAATGCCAACTGCGCGAGCTGTGGAGGTAGTGGGGACACCTAAAGCGGTGTAAGTCTCTTTCAGACCATTTAAGCAGCGGTCTTCCAGAACAGAAGCATCCCCAGCTAAAAGAGCGTAGGTAACGTAGCGGAGGATGATTTCACCATCGCGCAAGCAAGCAGCCATGCGGCGGTTGGGGTAGCAGTTACCACCAGATTGGATTAAACCGGTGTTTTCGCAAATCATACCAGAAACCGCATCGGAAACGATACAGCTAGCATTGCTGGAGATAGCGTTAACGGCATCAAGGCGTTTGTTACCATTGGCGATGAATGTCTTCAGTTCAGCGATTTCAGCAGCGCCGATAGGGGCTGTTTTGGTGTCTGCTGCTACTACAGCTCTGGAAAAAGCGTCAAGCATTTATTTTTTTCCTCTAAGTTAAAACTTGGACTCGGCTTATCTCTGTTTTGAGTAGCCAATATCTACCATAGGGCACTAGTCTGAGCCTTGTATCAATTATTAAAAACAAAGTAATATTTCGTAACTATTTCAATGCTCTAGGGGCTGAAGTACACTGTGGTTGGGTTATAGCGTTTTTTACGGCAATTGGTAACGGATAACGGTTGGAATTTCTTCTATGACTGTTTTAATCGGTACCAAACGTCCTACTGTGGTGTAGTACCCGTTTTCTACCGGGGTTGTGGTGGTACGTTCGGGAAATCGGTCGGGAAATTGGTCAATTTGCGCCTGAAACCATTTTCTCGTTGCGGGTACGGGGAGGATATAAAGGGTACGGGGAACGACGAAGTAATAGAAAAGCAAGTCTGCCTGGGTGTACATAAAACAGCCAGGAGTCCCTTTTTCCTTGTTACTGTGGGTTTCCAGGAAAAAGTTACCGGTTTTGTGCCAGCGATCGCCCTTTACCTCAATTTGGTAGCTCCCCTTATGGGTTGTCCAAATTAAATCTACGTCAAGCTGCTGAAAATCGGGGTCATCTTCTACATTCTCAATCTTCACAGTCTCACTCAAACTCTGCAACCAGGAAGTAATATCCGCCGTTGCTTGTTTGCCTACTGCTACCGCTTCCTTCATCGTATAACTCATGGCTTTTCTCTTTCCTATACCCCGAACCCCACACTCCAATTATTCTACCGTCACAGACTTAGCTAAGTTCCGGGGCTGATCCACATCTAAACCGCGACGTGCGGCAATATGATAAGCCATTAACTGCAAGGGAATAACCGTCAATATGGGAGAAAGCAACTCATCTACTGCTGGAACCGGCAATAAGTCATCAAAGATTTGCTCCGCTTCCCTTGGTGTTTCATTTATAGCAGTAATTCCAATCAAACGAGCATCTCTCGCTTTCGCCTCCTGAGCATTAGAAATGACCTTTTCATAGACAGATCCGGGCATGGCGATGGCCACTACGGGAACTTTGGCATCCAAAAGAGCGATGGGTCCATGTTTCATCTCCCCCGCTGGATAACCTTCGGCGTGAATATAACTGATTTCTTTCAGTTTCAGAGCACCTTCTAAAGCAATGGGAAAATTAATCCCTCGTCCAATAAAGATAAAATTTTGGGTTTCCACAAACTGGTGGGCTAATTCCTCAATACACTCCTCAGTACTCTCTAAAATCTGTTCTATCAGGCTGGGTAATTGACGCAAACCGTTGATAATTGCTTCAATTTGACCATGGGGCAAATAGGAACGTCTATAAGCCAAATCCAGAGCAAGACAGTAAAAGTTCATCAATTGGGCGGTAAAGGTTTTCGTCGCTGCCACCCCAATTTCTATCCCGGAATGGTTGTGGATAATCTGATCTACCACATGGGTAATAGTACTATCACCTCGATTAGTAATCCCCAGGAGACGGGGATTACTCCGACGGTGTTTTTCCATTTCCAAAGCTGCCAAGGTATCTGCCGTTTCTCCCGATTGAGTAACCCCAATAGTGAGGGTATTAGGAACCAGAGGAGGGGGAGCGTAGCGAAATTCTGAAGCATATTCTACCCTAGTGGGAATACCAGCTAATGTCTCCAGGAGGTATTTACCCACCAAACCAGCGTGCCAACTGGTACCGCAGGCAATAATTTGGATTTGTTCTACATTATCTAACAGTTGTTCGGACAAGTTCCTAAAATCTGGATTGTCTTGATTGAGGTAGGTTGCCAAGTTAGTGCGCACTACGGAGGGTTGTTCGTAGATTTCCTTAAGCATGAAGTGGCGAAACCCCTGTTTTTCCACCACGACAGGATTCCAGTCTAGGGTACGAGGCACCTTTTTCAGGCGATCGCCTTGGAAGTTATATATTTCCACCCCCAAAGGAGTCAGTTTAGCCATTTCCCCATTTTCCAGGGTGAGTACAGCTCTTGTATGGGGTACTAAAGCGGGAATATCGGAGGCACAGAAAAATTCTCCTTGTCCAAAACCGAGGGTAAGGGGAGCCTGCTGACGGACTACAATTAATTCATCGGCATAATCAGCACAAATGATAGCTAGGGCGAATGCTCCTGATAAGCGTTCAATTGTCTTTTGCACTGCTACCAGTAATTCCATTCCTGGTATAGTTAAAAAATCAGCAATGAGGTGAGGGATTACTTCTGTATCGGTGTCGGAACGAAATTCATATCCTTTCTTTTTTAGTTCTTCTCGTAATTCCAGGTAGTTTTCAATAATGCCATTTTGCACCACCGCTACTCTATTGGCAGTATCCATATGGGGATGAGCATTATACTCCTCAGGCTTACCATGAGTTGCCCAGCGGGTATGCCCAATGCCAATTTGAGCGGTATTTACAACTCCTTGGAGTTTTTCGTACAGGTTATCAAGTTTGCCTTGAGCGCGCACACAGCGGACTTCCCCGTCTAAGATAGTTGCTATACCCGCCGAATCATAACCTCGATATTCCAGTCTTTCTAACCCAGACAGCAAAATCTCTCTTGCAGGTTGGGTGCCGATATAGCCAACAATGCCACACATTTAAGAGTTTTCTCCTTTAGAAATTTTCCGATTCCCTGGGAATATCTCCATTGCGATCTAGAAATAAATTGCCCGCAGCACTATTCTGATAAACACAGTTAATTTGGGGGGAACCCTCTAGAGGACCTGTAAAACCGAAAGTGTTCATGCGACGCTTACAATCTCTTACCTGCTCTTCGTTTACTAAACCTTGTTGTTCCAGGATAGACCAATTATTCTGACGCATTACGCACCCAGGTTGCATTTTCGGTTGTGTGACATAGACACTGAAAGGGTTCAAAGTCAGGAAAACCCGCATATCCGTAACCATAGCACTGGCTCCGTATTGTACACATAGTTCGGCATTGGGAGCGCTACGGTCAATAAGTTCCCGATTTGCTACATTAGTTGCATCGGTAGTGACTGTTGAGCTAAAACCGATGCCCACTCCCACCCCTAAGATGAAAATAGCAAATAACAGGGCTATGGTGGTATAATTGAACAATCCCCCAGCTGATTCAGATCTGGAACTTTTCCTTCTGTCTCGGTTATAGTACTCAGATTGATTTCGTTTCATCTCTTTTCTCCCAATTTATAGCTTATAATCATTTTAACCTCAATAATTGTGGTGTTGGTGGGTGATTCAGGGAAAAACACAATTTACCATGAAACAAATTATAGACCATTTTTACGCCTGTAGTCAATTGAAGTTCTCGGGAAAACTGGAATTGAAAAATGTTTTGACACAATGGACATTTTATTATCGACGAGGTCAGATTATTTGGGCAGCAGGAGGACTTCATCCCGTGAGACGTTATCTCCGACAAATGAGTACCTATTGTCCGGATCTTAAAGCTAATAAGCTCCGGTTTCGTTCCTCAGATTTTAACATTGATTTTTGGCAGTTAGAGCTTCTTGATTCATTATATCAGCACAATCGGATTACAAGAGAGCAGATTACTGCCATACTGAATAGTACCATTAAAGAACTGTTATTTGACATCATTCAGCAAGCATTTTTGTCTGGGGAATCATCGTTACTGTCCAAAAGCCAAAGAGAAGAGCAGAAAGTTCTCAACTTGTACCTCACTCAGGACAATATAGAGAATTTTATCCACCAAAAACAGGAGGTTCACCAGACTTGGCAAGCTTGGAGCGATGCTGGTTTACAGCAGATATCTCCCCATAAAGCACCAATTTTGTGCCAACCGAAAAAAATGCGCCAAAAATTACCAGAACGTCTCTATAAGATTTGGGCAAATTTACTTACTGGCAAGTGGACATTGTCAGATTTATCTGTGAAAATGAAGCAAAATCTTTTGCCCTTGACTAAATCCTTAGTTTATTATATCGACCAAGGGATGATTGAACTGGTAAAAGTTACCGACTTGCCTTTACCCGTGACCCTGGGAAAGGTTACTTCTGATGTTCAAACAAAGAAAAAGAAAACCAGTGCTTTAATAGCTTGCATAGACGATAGTCCTCAGGTGTGTCAGCTTATCAAAGAGATTGTCACCCAGGCTGGCTATCGGTTTATTAGCATTCAAAATCCTCTAGAAGCAATCCCCATGCTAATAGAGTATAGACCAAATCTCATTCTCTTAGATTTAATCATGCCAGTGGCTAACGGCTACGAAATTTGTTCTCAGGTGAGACGGGTTTCTATCTTAGCGACTACTCCTGTCATAATTATCACAGGAAAGGATGGTTTAGTGGACAGAGTCAGGGCTAAAATGGTGGGGGCATCTAATTTTATCAGCAAACCCATAGAACCCAAAAAACTTTTGGCTACTATTAGGAAATATAAATTCTAGGTCGAGAAATGTGGTAGACTCGCGTTTTTAGGAGTTTACCAAGCATGACAAGCCCATTCAACCGTCAGAATCATCCTGCCAGTACAGAGGCAATGGTTTTGAGCAATTCTCTGCTAACCTAATTTTGTGATCAGTCGCCTTGGCGGTTGCTATAATATATTATGGAATACCCAAAACTAACTAAATTATCCTTGGATATGCCAAACCCAATCATATGACCTGCTTGATATTCTAATCCAACTAGAGTTCAATAAGGTTATAATTGAGCAAATGAGCGAAAAGATTGTGGAAATTTTATGAGGACTGTATTAATTGTTGAAGATGGATTAGCGGATTTAGCAACCAGTCAAAATTACTTACAACAGGCTGGTTTCCGGGTGGTTGAAGCTACAAGCGTGGAGCAAGCGAAAGAAAAACTGACCCAAATGAAGCCAGACGTTATTTTGCTGGATATCATCCTGCCAGGACAAAGTGGGTTTGAATTTTGTAAAGATTTGAGGGATGAACCAGAGACCAAAACTATTCCCGTAATCTTCTGCTCGAACAAAAACACTGATGTAGATAAAATGTGGGGGGAGATGTTAGGGGCGGATGCCTATCTAACTAAGCCTGTAAACCGGGAAGAATTAATCGCCACGGTGCAAAAATTAGCAAATGTCTGAACCAGAGTCAACAACTTATATTGAGGAGGACAAGGAAAGATTTGTCCTGTTTGAATTAGGCACTAAGCATATAGGGGCAATTCCTGTAAACTACATAGCAGAAGTATTTCAAATCTCATTGGTCGCTATTTTACCAGTTCCAGAAGTGCCTGTTTCCGTGCTGGGTTTATATAACTGGCGGGGAGAAATGCTGTGGTGGGTGGATCTAGAACATTTGGTGGGTTTAGAACCCATTACTCAAGAAAGGGATTCTGGTAATATCCACATGGCCATTGTCATTCAAGCAAGGGAAAAGTCCCTGGGTTTATTGGTACGAGAGCTGGTGGATATTGAGTGGCTATTCCTCAGGGAAATGAAGTCTTCTGCCACTGGATTGTTCCCAGGGGAACTATACTCTTTCTTAGAGGGATATTTCATCAAGGATGACCAAAAAACGATTCTCAGCCTGGATCCAGTGGCTATTCTGGAATCCACCGCTTGGGGAGACAGGGCGTTAATTGATAGGAGAAGTTAACTATGAAGAGTTTGATTCAAGGTACTATTAAACAGGAACTTTCTCGAGATGGAAGAGAAGAGCAAGAAGAAAAGGAAATCAATCCCCTCGATCTAATCAAGAAAGAAGGCAAGTGGCTGCAAAGTCTGCAACAGCAGTTGAGGCAAATAAGAGGGACAATACGCCGCCCTCGCGACTTAGAGACCATGTTCGACGATGTAGTGGGGGATATCAGAATCAGAATTGGCTGCGATCGCGCTCTGATCTATTGTTTTAATTCTGCGGATCAGGGAGAAGTCTTGGCGGAAGCCAAAACCATGGGGTGGAGACCGGCTTTTGGGGAAACTATCCCTGCCACTGCCTTTGGCTTAGACAACCGAGATGATTATAGCACACAATCCGCCATTCCTATCAACGTCCAGGAGCATATTACCCCCTATCAATCCCAACTCCTGGAAGGATTTCAGGTGAAAGCCTGTCTCAGTATCCCCATAATCCTAAAAGATAAAGTCTGGGGCTTATTGGTGGTGCAGCAATGCGATGAAGTGCGATCGTTCACGGAAATGGAGATTTTTCTCCTGAACCTAATAGGGAAGGAACTGGAACAGGCGGTGGAACGGTCCCAATTCCAGTTGCAAATACAAAAGCTAACAGAGGGGGAGGAAGCGGTTATTGAATTAATCCAACGCATCCGCCAGTCGATAGACATAGAGAATATTTTAAAATATACCACTCAGAAAGCGCGAACCCTTTTAAAAACAGACCGGGTGGTTGTTTATCGCTTTAATGGGGATTGGAGCGGTCAATTTGTGGCTGAGTCTGTGGGGAGCGGCTGGCTGTCCCTGGTGGAACTCCAGGAGAATATGATTGGGGAAAATATTAGCGATTGCGAGGCAATAGATTTTTTAGTCAGAAGTGAGGAAAATGACGGACCCAAGAACTATCGAATGACAGATACTTATTTACAGGAAACTCGCGGTGGAAGGTTTCGCTATCGAGAAACCTTTGCGGTGGAAGATATCTACCGGGCAAATTTGACCGACTGCTACTTAGAGTTTTTAGAGCAATTCCAGGTGAAAGCTTATATTGTGGCCCCCATTTTTGCTGGGGAACAACTCTGGGGAATGTTCGGTGCTTATCAGCACGACGGAACCCGGGCATGGGAAGATGCGGAAGTAACATGGATGAAGCAAATAGGTGCCCAGTTGGGTTTAGCCTTGAAACAAGCAGAATTTCTCGAGCAGACTGAAGCACAAAAGTCTCAACTGGAATATTTAGCTGCCAAAGAGCAAACTCTCTCCCGCATCAGCACTCGGATCCTGCAATCTCTGGAACCAGAAAAGGTGTTTAGCATGACGGTTCGGGAAATTCGCATTTTGCTTCAATGCGATCGGGTGGGAGTATTTCGCTTCTATCCCAACTCAGGCTACGACGACGGGGAATTTGTGGCGGAAGATAAAAATCCAGCCTATGCTTCTACTATGGCAGTACAGATTCACGACCACTGTTTTGGGGATTATGTGGAAAAATACCGTCAGGGGGAAGTACAAGCCATCGCTGACATCCATAATGCGGGTTTGACAGATTGCCATAAAGAGGTGTTAGCTCAGTTGGGCGTAGTGGCCAACTTAATTGTTCCCCTGCTGCAAGGAGAAGAACTGTGGGGTTTCTTCTGTATTCACCAATGCAGTGGTCCGCGAGAATGGAAATCAGAGGAAATTGAGTTTAGCAAGGATGTTGCCGCTCAATTTTGTTTGGCATTAGAGGTGCAAAGAACCCTCCAACAACTAGAGGAAAAATCCCAGCTCCTTTCAGCAGCGGTAGCCAAGGAAAAAGCAGCTAAGGAATTATTGCAATCGCGCGCTCTTGGGCTTCTAACTGCTGTCAGACCAGCTTTGGACGGGAATTTGACGGTACGGGCACCCATTACAGATGATGAGTTGGGTACCATCGCCGGGGCTTATAACAATACTCTCCAGAGCTGGAGCAAAATTTTGCTCCAAGTTCAGGAAGCTGCTCGTAAAGTTGCCACAACATCTCAAGAGAGCGATATTTCTCTGGTGCAACTCACAGAACAGGCTACTGTTCAGTTCCAAGAGATTGGCGTTGCTTTAGGTAAGATAAAGGAGATGGTTAATTCTACTGAAGCAGCCATCGCCAATGCTCAGTTGGTGGAAAATGCCCTCCAGCAGGCGAACCGCACCGTAGAGTCGGGGGATGAAGCCATGAATCAGACGGTACAGGGGATTCAGTTGATTCGGGAAACTGTTTCCCAAACCAGTCAAAAGATTAAGCAACTCTCGGAATCGGCTCATAAAATCTCCAAAGCAGTGGGGTTGATTGCTGATTTGGCTACCCAAACCAACGTGGTGGCTTTCAATGCAGCAATTGAAGCTACGAGAGCAGGGGAGTACGGGAAAGGTTTTGCGGTGGTGGCGGACGAAGTCCGTTCCCTCTCCCGTCAGTCTGCTGCTGCTACCTCCGAGATTGAAAAATTGGTAGCCGAAACCCAAGAGTCCACCATGGGAGTGGCAGCAGCAATGGATTTGGGCATTCAGCAGGTGGTGGAAGGAACCAATCTGGTGAACTTGACACGGGAAAGTCTGAATGAAATCGTCACTGCTACTGCTCAAATAGAGCGCTCGGTGGTAGGAATTATCCAAGCTACTCAACAACACAAAGAGCGATCAGAAGAAGTAACGAAAGTGATGAATGGGGTGGCTCAGATTGCCGATAAAACTTCCACTGAGTCTTTGCAAATATCGGCTTCTTTCAAGGAGTTGCTGCAAATGGCTGAAGAACTTCTCGTCACCGCCGATCGCTTTAAGGTCAATTGAACCGGTGTAGGCGAAAGCAAGTGGTAGCAATGAGTAGGTTGGGTAGAGCGTAAGCGTTACCCAACAAAAATCTCCGGGACTGTTGGTTTTCGTTGCCTCCATAAAAACCTATGGACATTAATTAGTTAATTAATTATGTTTTCGATTTAAAATATGGTACGTGCTATATTAGAAATTAAATCTAAAATAACCAACAAAAAATAACTAATAAAAATGATTGAAGATCCAAAAATTCGCGAGGAAGTTTATAACTACTTTGTGAATGAGAGCTTAGAGTTGTTACTCTTAATAGAGCAAAAACTACTCACCTTCCAAGAAGACCATAGCAAAGCTACAGTGCATGAAATAATAAGAGCAGCCCACACTATTAAAGGAGGAGCCGCCAATCTGGAATTGGAGACAATTACCACAGTCGCCCACTCTCTGGAAGATATTTTGAAAAGTCTTTATAACCCGGAGCTAGTTATCGATTCTGAACTCCACTCCCTGCTGCTGGAAGCTTATGAATGCTTGCGCTTACCAGTAATGGCTGAAATCACTGAGAGCAAGATTGACAAAGAGGAGGTGTTAGAACGCTCTGCTGCCGTTTTTGCTAAATTACAAGCCATCCTGGGGGATAGTTTTGGCAACCAATCTCATATCCCTTCCTCAGAAGAATTGGGATTTGACGTGGCTCAATCTATCTTTGAAAAGGGAGTAAAGGAACGACTGGAGAAGATTGCAGCTGCTATTGCTAGGGGTAATGTAGAGGAAGTAGAGGCTACTTTGCGTGGGCAAGCAAAAGTATTTGTCGGTTTGGGAGAATCTTTAAATTTGCCCGGATTTAGAGAAATTGCCACCACTATCTTGACTGCTTTAGATACTCCCAATGCAGAGGTAATGGAAATTGCTTCCGTTGCTTTAGTTGACTTGCAACGGGGACGGGACGCGGTATTAGGAGGCGATACCGAGAGGGGAGGGAAACCTTCTGCAATGCTAGAGTCTGGGATAAAGATAGAAACAGAAAAAGGGGGGGTACTTCCATATATAAGAGAACTATATCCGAAATCCTTACAACAGGAACGGTCAGATTTATCTCATTTTCTCGCCAGAGGAGATGAGAAAAGCAAGACCAAGCCATTAAAACCCCATGCAGTCCAGTCCTACTTGAGAGCAATAGATTACATTTTAGGTTGGTTTTACCATGAGTTGGCAATTCCCATCAATAATCTGTCTTTAGAACTCTTGTTAGCTCGGGAGGAACAGGAGGTTATTGTCGTTGACACAGATTTAGACTATATTAAGGCTTGGTTAGGTAAATTTCGCCAATTTATTCAAGATGAGGGAGAAAGTAAAAGCCTGGAATTGTATCGCTATCGGTGGATTTTATCTGCTCTCCTCCTAGTGGCTACATTTAAAGCAGACTTGAGTAAGATTAAATCTCTCCGTCAGAGAATTAAGCAAATCGCAAAACAATATCAACCTCTGAGTAAGGATGAAAAGCAGCATTTAGAATCAGGTAAATTACCAAATTTACTTGTAGTTAGAGAAGAGAAGGATGAAGAAATATTAGAGCAAATTTGGGGTGGAGATAATTTGAGTTTAAGCGAAACATTAGGAGAGCGGATAGACGACAGTCAAGAAATTACCTTTATAGGTGGGGAAACAGGAGAAGAAAGTAAGCTTTTTAAGGAAGAAGAAAAAGAAGTAACAGTAGAAGAGATTCCGGCTACAATTGAGAAAAATGACCACGTCAAACCAGCCCAATACGTGCAGGTAGAAGTGAGAGAATTGCAACGGCTTAACTATCTAACTGGGGAACTACTGATTAACCAAAATCGCCAAGCTTTGCAGGAAGAAAAGATTAAAGTAGCAGTGCAGGAATTATTCTCGTGCTTGGAACAGCATAAACAAACTCTCAATCAATTGAAATACAACAAAGCGTCTCAAATAGAGAACAATGAAATCGCCACGGTAAAGAAAGGGAATTTTGATGCGTTGGAGTTAGATCGCTATACAGACTTCCATTTGCAGTTGCACACAGCTTCGCAAGAAACCGCTCAACTGGAAAAAGCAACCTCGGCGATTAATTGGCTCACCAATGAACAGTTTATAACTTTCGAGAAGCAACAGCGCCTGCTCTCCAGCGTCAGGGATGATTTACAGGAAGCACAGATGATCCCATTGGGGAATCTCCTCAATCGCTTTCCAGACATGATAGCAAAACTGGCTAAAGTTTACGGCAAACTGGTGGATTTTCGCATTACTGGGAGTCAGGTGTTGGTGGATAAAGCCATAGGGGAAAAGCTCTATGCACCTTTGTTGCAGTTAGTACGCAATGCTTTTGACCACGGAATTGAATCCACTGAGATCCGAAGGGAAAAGGGAAAAGAGAAACGAGGTTTGATTGGAATCTATGGTTATCACCAGGGTTCTCAGGCGATTGTTGAAGTGCGAGATGACGGTCAGGGGTTGAATTTCGAGGAAATTCGCCGTCGCGGTATGGAAATGGGGCTTGTACCTGACGGGGGTAAGGTCCCAACTCAGGAGGAACTGACAGCGCTCTTATTTCAACCGGGGTTTTCTACTGCTGCTAAAGTGAGCGAGATTTCTGGACGGGGTATGGGTTTGGATATTGTCCTGAGTCAAATTGAGGCACTCCAAGGTTCGGTGAAAGTACAACCAAATGTTTACGGTGGCACCACATTTATATTACAAGTTCCTTTTTCTATGACTACTGCTAAATTACTGGTAATTAGAGCGGGGGACCATGTTTATGCCTTGCTCTTAGAAACCATTGAAAAGATAGTTTTGCCCAATGCTGCTCAAAGGGCTCAAATAGAAGAGAGCCAAGTATTTTATTGGGGTACTGGTGACAATTCTGAACTGTTGAGGGTGCGCAAAATATCCGACTTCATGCATTATAATCGTTCTGCTAACGGTGTGCTACAGGAAAAGAAGAAGCTCTTAAATAAGGCTGCTCCCTTGCTTTTATTGGGAGGTGAGACAAAACTGATAGCTTTAGAAGTTGACGAAATTATAGCAGAACAGGAACTGGTCATTAGACCTGTGGGTAAAACTATCGCACCTCCCCCATATGTGTGCGGCTGTACTATTTTAGGGGATGGTGGTCTTGCTTTGGTTATCGATAGTGGGGTTTTGGTACAGTGGGAAGAGGAGCAAGAGGAAAGTACGACAAGGAGGGTATTACCACAACAACCTCAATATTTCCTCACCCCGTCTCCTGGGGAACCAAAGGAAGAGTTGAAAAGATTGCAACCTCAGTTGAAACGGGTTTTGGTGGTAGATGACGCTATGAGCATTCGCCAAACCCTAACTCTGACTTTAAAGAAACATGGTTATGAGGTCTTTCGAGCTGCTGACGGGGTTGAAGCCCTGGAGCAATTGCACCATTCTCCTGGGGTTGAGGTCATCGTTTGCGACTTAGAAATGCCCCGGATGAATGGTTTTGAGGTTTTGAGCCACCTATCCTCAGATCCTGCTTTGTCGAAGATTCCAGTGGTGATTTTAACCTCCCGTCAAAGTGAAAAACACCGACGGTTGGCAGAAGAATTGGGGGCGATCGCCTACTTTACTAAACCTTATTCGGAACCGGAGTTGCTCACTACTATTTCCGAGTTAATTGGGGGTGGTGGATAAGTCACCTACAGTCTCCTAGGGAAGTCATGGAGGAGAGGAGATTTCGACCTGACACCTTCAGGGGTATAAAACTCAATATTTCCCTCATTATCACACAGCCATACCTCTTTAGCACCTTGAGCTAGATAAAGAGAGATTTTTTCATTCATTTCCCCTTTAGAATTGGATGGAGATAATATCTCTATACAAATTTCCGGAGATACTGGTAAAGGGGTTATTTCTCCATATTGATTAAAGAAATCTTGAGAACTCCATGCTACATCCGCTACTTTGACACCTTTTTTCGTATTGATTGAGCATTCCAGGTATAATTCTCCCTGGTACCCATACTGGCCCAGAAGCGAGTATATTTTCCCTTGGAGGCGACCATGACGATTAGAAGCGGGACTCATTTCTATTTTTCCATGCTCATTTAGTTCAATCTTGAATGGTAAATCTCGCAAAGATGGATGTTCAATAACTTCCTGCCACTTCATAAATCTAATCCCAATTCTTTGACTTTGCGGTGCAAAGCGCACCAAGACAGTGCAGTAGCACCCTACCGCTGACTTTGGTATATTATAGCTTGGGAAGAAAATGGTATAGCAATTGTTACCTGAAACTAAGACACCTTAGCTGCTTTGATAAACCCCAAAAATAAAGGGTGAGCATTGTTGGGACGAGAACGAAATTCGGGGTGGAACTGGGTAGCAATAAAGAAGGGATGGTCTGGTAATTCCACTATTTCCACTAACCGCCCGTCGGGAGAAGTACCGCTAATAAGGTACCCTGTGTTTAACAATAAGTTACGGTATGCATTATTAAATTCATAGCGATGGCGGTGACGTTCGTAAACCACTTCCTTGCCGTAAAGGGAGTAGGCGAGGCTATTAGGTAAAAGACGACAGGGACATAAACCCAGACGCATAGTTCCCCCAAAGTCTACCACATCTTCTTGTTCTGGTAGGAGGTTTATAACAGGATGTTTAGTATCAGAACTAAATTCTGAACTATGAGCATCTTCTAATTTAGCCACATTCCTAGCCCACTCTATAATAGCACATTGCATGCCTAAGCACAAGCCCAGGAAGGGAATTTTCTCCTGACGAGCATATTGGATCGCCATTACTTTTCCATCCACCCCGCGAACGCCAAAACCTCCCGGTACTAAAATACCCTGAACCCCTTTTAAGTGCTTTTCCCCACCCTCTGTTTCTATGTCTTCGGCGCTAACCCAACGGATTTTGATTTCTTTAGTGAGGGCGATCGCTCCATGACTTAAAGCTTCCACCACAGAAAGATAAGCATCACTCAATTGAATATATTTACCCACAATAGCTATTTCGAGGGAACCGGACGGTGCATTCATCCGTTGTACTAGGGTTTGCCATTCTTGTAAATCCGGTTGGAGCTGTTCTAAGTTGAGCAAGTTGAGAACTTGTAGTGCTAATCCTTCTTTTTCTAAGATAAGGGGGACTTCATAAATACTGCTAGCGTCTCTGGATTCAATTACTGCTGAGACGGAAACGTCGCAGAATTCAGAGATTTTTTCTTTTACATTTTGTTTGAGGGGGCGATCGCTGCGACAGACTAGAATATCTGGTTGAATACCAATGGAACGCAGTTCTTTGACGGAGTGTTGGGTGGGTTTGCTTTTCATCTCCCCTGCTGTCTCAATCCAGGGTAGGATGGTGACGTGCATATAGACGACATTATTGCGCCCCACATCTTTGCGAAACTGACGGATGGCTTCTAGAAAGGGGAGGGATTCGATATCCCCTACTGTACCACCAATTTCCGTGATGACTACATCGGGATGGGTGTTTTGGGCAACGCGATGGATTCTTGCTTTAATCTCGTTGGTAATGTGGGGAATAACCTGCACCGTTGAACCTTGATACATCCCCCGTCGTTCTTTGTTAATGACTGCTTGGTAAATAGAACCGGTGGTGACGCTATTGAGACGGGACATGGGAGTGTCGGTGAACCGTTCGTAGTGTCCTAAGTCTAAGTCTGTTTCTGCACCATCATTCGTGACGAAGACTTCTCCGTGTTGGAAGGGACTCATGGTTCCTGGATCTACGTTAATATAGGGGTCCAGTTTGAGAATAGAGACGGAATAGTCCCGGGACTTGAGCAGTCTTCCTAAGCTGGCTGCTACTATTCCTTTTCCGATACTGGAGACTACTCCACCTGTGATAAAAACAAATTTAGCCATAATGCACTATTGTTTCACACAGAGGCGCAGAGGCGCAGAGAGAGGGGGAGAGATTTTTCGGCTTTATTTTAAATCGTCTCATAAGTAGACAACGCGGGCTTCACAAATCTTCTAGGCTCAAACCAGCATCTTTCAGGAGACTTTTCAAAGTTCCAATGGGGATATCTTGCTTGCCGTGTATAGGGATAGAGAGAATGGCTTTGACAATATCAAATCAACTAACTCGTGTTCAGGTTCAGGGTTCGCTTGTTCACTAGCCACTTCTAGCCAGCCTTCAATAGCGTCCTTTAGCATTTCTAAAAGATGTTCTTTACTTTCGCCCCAAGTGTGGCAGCCTGGTAGTGCTGGTACTGAACCACACCACACATCGTCTTCTTGCCAAATAACTGCTTTGATTTTCATGAAAAATTCCTCATTGTCTTTATAGGGGTAAGTAGATGACTTGATTGTTGACCGACCTGGAGAAGACCACTGGTGATGACTCGTGGGATATGTTGGTCCATCATGTAGGCTAGAGTCATGAGTGAGACCTTTGGGTACGCAAGCGTTCGACAATAGGAGGCACAGGTGTCTGGGAGCGTATTTGCTCGACTCTTTGTGTCCGTCGCTCAATTTCCTGGTCAAGCTCCTGCTTGTGGTCCCAATAGTAGGCTAGGGCTGAGTGGATTTGCCCCAGACTCAGGTGAGGGAACTGAAAGTGAAGTTCCGCTGGACTCCACTCATAGGCTAAGTGGCTCTGAACCAGTTCGATAACCTTTATGGGGGTATCTGCAATCAGCGCCACACCCTGGTTATCGAGGACAATATGTTTATAAGAGGTTGTAACCAATTGTATTATTTTTAATCGGGTATTGTTAGGCGATCGCCCAATACAAATAAGGATATCACAACTTTACGGGGGCAAAAGTTCTAGCTGTTCTATAATAGCTAGGGAAATCAAAAGTTGGCTGGGCTGAATTAAAGATGGCATGGAGAGCTTTATCTGCGAGTAATTGATCCACTCGACAACGAGGATTTAAGAGTCGTTTCACCCTGTCTTTGTCCACATGGAACTAACTAGCCAAACGGGATATACTAATGTTAGTATGAACCATGGCTTTGTGAATTTCTGCTTTCCAGGCAATTTCCAAAGGCACTGGAACCAAATATTCTTTTTCTCTCTCTTGGGTTGGAAGGGGATGTCAAAACTGCCCGGGCACGGCAATGGCTTGACACACCTAAAGTGGTGAAAAGCGCGTAGGTTGGGTAGAGCGCAAGCGTTACCCAACACAAATATCCTGGGCTGTTGGGTTTCGTTTCCTCAATCCAACTTACTACAATAAAGATACTCAACCAAATCTTCTGAAAGAACAAAACGTTGTACTTTATTAAAGGTTATCTCATAAATCAATCCATAATTCTCTAGCATTCTTAACTTTTGCCTTAATAACTCATGGTCCTCGAAGTATAGTTTAAAAATTGTATTGTTTGGGTTATCATTGTACATCCAATTTTGGCTTAGAATAACAAATTCACGAACAAAAGGAGACTCACGCAATACCTCTCTTAAACTTTCTAGAAGCTCTGGAATTTGCTTTTCAAGCTTGGGCGGAATTCTTGGAAAGTAGTATACTAGGTTTCACAACAGCTTCTCTTTAAACATCCTTTATTACGGACGCAAACTCCGACGCAAGTTCTGGAATTGTATACATCGTTGAATTCAGAGCAACTTTATCTGCAAGTGGTGGGCTATAATTCTGCACCTCGGATTTCGAGACCTTGTGCCAGAGGGGAAGGATAACCTTTCCACCACTTTTCATTTCTTGCTGAACCAAGCCATTAAGTTCATATTCTGGCCAGTTTTTGGCATAGAATGAAGGAGAAAGCACAACGATACCGAAACGTGATTTTAGGAGGCCATTATCAATTGAGCGCCGGAGGCTATCGCCGACTTTCAGTGTTAATTCGTCATACCAAACTTTTAGATCTAATTTGACGAGTTCTTCGGCTAATGGCCGTACAAGATCATCCTTATCTTCGCTAGCGTGTGAAATGAAAACGTCGTATTCGACTGGAACCATGGTAGCAGATTCACTAACACGCGCCCGAGCATCCGCCATGATTTCGGCCTGTGGAGCCAGCTTGGCTGCTTGCCGACGTTCAAGGTTTTTTAAAGCCTTGTTTTGTTCAAGCTGTTGTTCTTTAGTTAGAGCGTTTTGATATTGGTATAGTGTTTCTGTCTTCTTAGCAATGTCAGCGTCTAACTTAGCATTGTTGGCTTGCAGCTTTGCTATATCCTTTTCAAGGGAGTTGATTTGGCGAAGTTTGTTCTGTGCAGATGAAACATTTGATGTGCGGAGGCTGTTTTTTAGATCGACAATTTTCTTGGAATTTGATGCAATTTTCTGGCTTGTATCTGAGCGTTTCCTTTGTAAGCTTTTGATTTCTCGTTGCGTCCTTTCGGTATTATGTTGAATTGATGATAGCGACATATGATTTCTCGGAATATCCAATCTAAGAAGCTATTAAGCGATTATAGCACAAGGTAAAGTCCATTAGCCTAATACCCCGCAATTTATTCCCGGGGGAGGCAGCTATAGTAGGTTGGGTAGAGCGCTAGCGTTACCCAACACAAATATCCTGGGCTGTTGGGTTTCGTTTCCTCAACCCAACCTACAATTATTATACACCCTACGGAGCTGTTGAACCACAGCTGTCAATGTACGTTGTCATAGAAGCTTTCTTATTTGAACTTGATTTTAGAGATGGCATCCTTAATTGACTTTAATTCCGTTACTATCTTCTCCGGGTAATTGGGACCAGAAAGCTGAATTGGTGAAATGCCGTCAGTGATTTTAACAGGTGACTCATATGTATAGTCGTTACCGGAGAGATCCGAATATTTAACTTCGATGGATATATTGTCGCCAAAGTAATCATTGTCTTCAAACCAAAGAGCTGTATCAAAGAAGAAGGGATTATTGCTGTCCACGACAGGCACTTTAAGAGGGAAATAATCACTTTTACTATCAAGAAATTGAGGCAAGGGATTAAGCTGAATGGAGACGTTTATTGCTGGTGCGTCAGTAAGAGCTAAGACACCAAGCTGTATTACGCTATTATACCCAGGTTTTAGACGAAACAAATGTATTAGACGTGGCTTCCTGACGTTTCTTTTAGCCCAGAGAGCCTCAACAATGAAATGTTTTGCTTTTACCGTGTGAGCGCCAGCACGAATGTAGTAATGATAATCCGGTGCCATGTGTGGACCGTAGAAACTCTCATGAATACGCACAACTAATACAGCTTTTCCTTCATCTATTGTTCCTCGGCCATCTGGATCCTCCACTAGCTTTATATCATATGATGGAGGAGGCTGGATTTCATGGATTACATTATCAACCCAGTCCCGCAAATCCTGCTTTCCTCTCTTTTTTAAAATACCTCCATCTGCATCTCCTTGCCCGTTAACACCTACAACAAAATACCCTCCGCCGGAGTTGGCGAAAGCTGATGCAGCACAGCTTAACTTTTCCTTAAATTTTTTGATATTTTCTTCAATCTTACTGGATTTAAACTCATAATTGTCATCTTCTGCTGTGGGCAGCTGAGTTAAATCAAACGTGTTTAGATTCATCTGAGACATATGATTGGTAGTGTTGATGTTTAATGGGAGACTTCGGGAGCGCTTCCTTACCGGTTTGGCGGAGCTATAGTAGGTTGGGTAGAGCGCAAGCGTTACCCAAACCTCCTCTCTTATCTTCCTCTGCGCCTCTGCGCCTCTGTGTGAAACCTATTAAGAAAAAGCCCCTTTAGCCATAGCCGCGATCGCCCGATCATTCGCCTGAGGTAAATGATAATACTTACCCCCAGCAACCTGAGCTAACTCCTTCCCAAAGCCAGTAGAAACGAACTTTTTCTCCGTATCAATCACCAAAAAATCCATCCCCAAACCTCTCATCTTTTTAGCAATTTCTAATAACTCCCCCTTTATATCGGGTTTTTCTCCCTCTGGTAATGGTTCCCCTAAAGAACGAGCTAAAGGAATGTTCCCCCGTCCATCTGTAATAGCTACAATTGCCACTTGACCAATATCCCCGGACATAGTAGCATTTATTCCCACATGGACAGCGGTAGTTAACCCATGAGCGAGGGGAGAGGGTCCACCACAGGGTAACCTTTCTAACCGTCGTCGTGCTAAAGAGATAGAACGGGTGGGGGGGATGAGCACATCGGCTTTTTCTCCCCGAAAGGGAATTAAAGCGATTTGGTCCCGATTTTCATAGGCTTCCGTTAGCAGACGCAATACTGCTCCTTTAGCGGACTCCATGCGATTGAAAGCCATGGAACCGGAAGCGTCCACCACAAAGACAATTAAAGAGCCAGCCTTCCGGGCTAACCGTTTGGAGCGCAAATCCCCCTGTTGGACAATTACTTTGCGCCCCGGAATACGAAGTCGTCGAGATTTTTGATAAGGAGCAGCTGCTCTCAGGGTAGCGTCTACAGCAATGCGTCGTACCTTCCCTTTGGGTAACATGGGTTTCACATATCGTCCCCGATCCTCGGAGAAAATAGGACTACGACTCCCAGATTTGCCCTGTCGTTGCATCATTTGGGCAAAATAGAGCACGTTAGGATCCAAAATTACCCCTTCTGCATCGAAAACGAACTCCTCTGGTAGGTTAGGGGGTTCCTGTTCTGGTTCCTTGTTATCCTCTTCCTGCTCCTCTTCCCCCTTATCTTCATTTTCAGGTTCCTGGGGGGGAGGAGGTGGGGGTGGTGTTTGCTCTGGTGGGGTTTCAGGGACAGTGGTGGAACGGGGAACAATGACTAATTCTACGGCTCGACGCAGATCTTCTGCTGAAAGGCGATCGCGCCCTTCCAATGCTGCTGCTGCTTTAGCCACCCGCAAAGCAAAGAGTTCCCCTCTATGTCCCTGAACCCCACCCCGGATCGCCTCTTCTACCAGATAGTTAATTTGCTCCCGACTAATTTCCACCTCTTTGAGCCATTCCCGAGCGAGAATAATATCGGTACGGAGATTTTCCGTGTCTTCTCCATACTGGGCGATAAACTCCTGAGGGGTGTTACTATAGGTGAGTACCTGCTCTACTGCTTGTACCCGTTGCTCCAAGGATAGCACTCCATCAGCGGAGAGATGAATAGCGATGCGATCCAGTAAATGCTGACGCAGGGGACCTTCCTCTGGGTTATAGGTACAGAGGAATAACGGGGTACAGGGGTGCTGAAAACTAATCCCCTCCCGTTCGATTTGGTTCCGTCCTTCGCTTAAGATAGTCAACAAACGTTCTGCAATTTGGTCTTCTAGGAGGTTAATTTCATCCACATACAGCACCCCTCTGTGGGCTCTCGCCAGCAGTCCCGGCTGAAATACGGGCTCACCCCGTTTCACCGACTCTTCCACGTCTACAGAACCCAGAAGGCGGTCTTCCGTCACTCCCAGGGGAATTTGGACGAAGGGGGCGGGTATTATTTCTGTCGGTATATTATTGTTAGCATAATAATTTTCTAATGTTAAGTTGTCCCATGATTTAGGGTTGAGAGGGTTACAATTGCAAAAATTCCCTTTAATGACTTCCATAGGGGGGAGAAGGGAGTGAATTGCCCTCGCCATAACCGATTTAGCCCTGCCGCGACCACCGGCGATGGCCACCCCTCCCACTCCCGGATCCACTGCTGCTAGAAGCAAAGCTAGTTTAATTGCCTCTTGTCCCACAACAGCAGTGAGAGGAAAAATAGAAGTTACCATAGTTGAACGAAAGTAATTATTCATGATATCTTAAAGTTTAGCCTCTTATCGTAATTGGTTTTTGACTATGTACACGTCCCACCTATCATACGATCCAGAAGACAGGCTTTCCCTGACTGATGAAGCGGGGCGATCCCTGGAGTGTTACGTCGAAAATTCTCTTGAAGTAGATAATATTACTTATCTGCTGCTTATGCCCGTGGATTCTCCTGTGATAATCTTTTCTTGGGGAGAAGAGAATAAGGGGGATTTTGCGGAAGTGGTGCCCTTGGAAGGAGAGGAGGAAATAGAAGAAGTATTTACCGAGGCTAAAGCAGTGCTAGCAGAATTCAACCTGTTCCTGAAATACACTGCCTTTACCCTTACCGTTGCTGGGGAAATCCCTTTCTTTGAAGAAGAGGAAATCATGGAGTTGGAAGTAGGCTCCGATGATGATAATGTAGCAACAGAAGAATTACAGTTTTTAGCTAGTTTCTATCGCAAGGAGCAAAAATACTCAATCTTTACTCCCATAGAGCCGTTGTTATTTTTTGCTAAGTATAATATCATGGATAAGCTGGAGTTAGTTTCCCCTGAAGATGACAATTTGAGGAAAATTATGGAAGAATTGTTAGTGGAGAAGCTAAAATAAATCAAGGAACGGGGAGCAGATGGAAAAGTTAGTTATTCGTTAAGGGAGGAACAATGCAATCTGTCAGAAGCAGCTCAAAATGGTGGTCTTACTTGGCATTATTGCCTGTCTTTTTCGCCATTGGTGCTTGGAGAACTTGGAGTTGGGCTATTTCCCCACCCCAGGAAACCGAGACAGAAGAAAAGATCCAAATCAATATTCCCTTAGGAACCCCAGCCCAACAAATTGGGAGAGACTTAAAAAGAAAGGGTTTAATTCGTTCCGACTTCGCTTGGAAATTGTGGACTAAGTGGTTAGAAGTGCAAAACATAGAAGGAGGTTTTCAAGCAGGAACTTACCGATTTGATTACCAGGATACTTTACCAGAAATTGCCACCAAAATCTGGCAGGGAAGGGTGGTACAGCGCCGTTTTACCATTCCTGAAGGTTGGTCAATTCAGCAAATGGGAAACTATTTTGCTTCCTTGGACTTTTTTCCAGCGGAAGATTTTGTCGCTGCTGCGAGGGAAATTCCCCGGGATAAATATCCTTGGTTACCTGCAAATTTACCTCATTTGGAAGGGTTTTTGTTTCCCGATACTTATAAAGTGCCCTCTCAGGTTACACCAGGGCAAATAATTACTATAATGCTGGAGCAATTTGAGCAAGTTAGCTTACCCCTGTATCACCAAGCTAAACAAGAAACGGACTTAGACTTGCTAGAATGGGTGACATTAGCTAGTATAGTGGAAAAAGAGGCAGTAGTGGCTCAAGAACGTCATCGGATTGCCGGGGTGTTCCTCAAACGGTTAAATAAAGGAATGAAATTGGAAGCAGATCCCACGGTAGAATACGGTTTAGGCATTAAGCAAACTGCCCATCGCCCTTTAACTTTTGCCGAGGTACGCACACCTTCCCCTTATAATACCTATCTTAATGCAGGGTTGCCCCCTACTCCCATTGCCAGTCCTGGTGCTGCCAGTTTGAAGGCTGCTCTTAATCCAGAAAAAACAGATTTTCTCTTTTTCGTCGCTCGTTACGACGGTACTCACGTTTTTAGCAAAACTTTTACCCACCATTTAACCGCAACCAGACAAATTCGCCGTAAATGGCAAGCCACAAGATAGTTTTGTAATTAAAAGGATAAACTCATGGTAGCTAAGGTTCAGAAGACAGAAAAAGAGTGGCAAGAGCAACTGACACCGGAACAGTTTAAGGTGACTAGGAAGAAGGGAACGGAAAGACCATTTACAGGGGAATATTACAACCACCAAGGAGAGGGTATTTATAAATGTATCTGTTGTGGGAACCCCCTTTTTAGTTCCGAAACTAAGTTCGACTCCGGTACAGGTTGGCCCAGTTTTTACGAACCCATAGGGGAAGATAGGGTGAAGTACGAAACCGATATTAGCTTCTTTATGCGTCGCACAGAGGTGTTGTGTGCTGCTTGTGATGCTCATTTGGGTCATGTTTTTGATGATGGACCAGAACCCACTGGTAAGCGCTATTGCATTAATTCTGTCTCTCTCGATTTTGACCGCATTTAGAGGATTAAACCGCACGAACGCCGCAACGCAGAGGGAAGAGAAGAGAGGGTTTGATAAGTAGCCCGCAATTTATGAGGGGGCCCACGGGTTTATTTAAGTCGTAGCATTCTTTCTTCAATTTTTGACCAACTTTTCTGTGATACTCGCGCTGCTGCTTCTTTGCACTTTACTATGAGTAAATTGACGTAGAAGTAATTTTCCCATTCCTTTGACTCTTCCTTAGATAAGGTTATCATTTCTAGTGTTAAATGGAAAGAGTTTAGCCAAGTTTCTATAATTTGCTCAAAAAATGCTCTCAGTACTTCTAGTACTTCTTCTAAAGAATTATACTGGGGTATTTTTGCTTTGAACATTTCTAAATTCTTAAGCAATTTGGGAAAATTTACTTGGGCAAAAACCTGGAACTTTTTTGACTGGTGAGCTGAATTGATAAATTGGTCGAGGGCGTGGGCGAGGGCTAAGGTGTAGGCGTTGGCGTAGGCGTTGCCGAGGGCGAGGTCGTGGGGGTTGACGAGGGCGTAGGCGTTGACGTTGGCGAGGGCATTGACGAGGACTTTGGCGTAGGCGTTGGCGAAGGCTAAGGGATTGGCGAAGGGGTTGGCGTAGGCGAAGGGGTTGGCGTTGGCGTTGGCGTTGGCGAGGGCGAAGGGGTTGGCGTTGGCGTTGGCGTTGGCGAGGGCGAAGGGGTTGGCGTTGGCGTTGGCGTTGGCGTTGGCGTTGGCGTTGGCGAAGGCGAGGGCGATCGCTCTTTTCCCCGTAGGTGAAATATTCCCTCCAGCTTCAGCAGTAGCATTATCAGCCCATTGAAGTAGCGCTCTTAACTTAGGAGAGTGAATCATTTTTCCCGCCTTTTGTTCCATTAGCTCCAACAGTTCCTCTGCATTAGTTAAACCAGCCACCAATAAAAAGACTTCTCGCCAACGTCCATCTTCCAGGCGTTCAGCCACTAATTGCTGAATGCGATGGTTTTTGCTAATGTAGAGGGCGGTAAGATACTCCTGAAAGGTAAGATGGGAAAAAGAAAAAATCTTTTGCGCTTGTTCTACCAATATTCCCTGCTGAAGGGCGATGGCTTCCAGAATAGCATTCCCATCCAAAGATTTGGAGTTATCCACTGTATCCGCCAGAAAGTCCTTGATATAGTCTACCAACTCTTGCTCTGGAAAAAAGACTTGATTTTGGATAAAGTTATCATGGGCAATGTGTGCAAGTAGTTCTTTTTCTAGTGCTGTGCTCCATTGGGAATAAATGGGTTCCAGTTTCAGCCGTTTTTCTGCCGCCCACTCTTCTAAGATAATATCCAAAGCAGCACGATATAACTCACTCCGTTGAGGAGGAAATTTATATTTGCGATTATAGACGATACAAAGAAAGGTTAACAATAATGGAGTATGGGCTAATTCTTTGGCGGCGGCGTTATTAGGTTCTTGGAGAGTTTGCCAACATTCTCTGGCGGTTTTGCTTTCTCGCTCTGATGAAAACCAATTCTGAATAAACTGTTTAATCTGCTTATCATCAAAGTCTGCCAGTTGGATATCGATAAAATTTCGCAAACTACTCCGTTGAGCGGCGATGCGACAGGAAGCAATAAACCTGTTTTTCTCGTATTGAGTTACCAGTTTATCAATGGCATCACTAACTGCATTGTAATTCTCTTGGGGTACTTCGTCCAAACCATCTAGTAATATGAGCAACTTTCCTTGTTTGAGGAGGTTGGTAGCAATCTTATCCGAGGCAGGAAAACCCAAAACTTCCAATTCTTCAGCAATAGCTTGAATTAAGTTAACGTCATCGCTCCTAAAGCGTTTTAGTTCCAGGAGCACCGGTAAACAGGCAGGTTTAAATGGGTTATTTTGCTCCTTTAAGACTTCTAAGCCTATTTTGCGCAAATAGGTAGTTTTACCGGATCCGGGTCCACCTAACACCATTAAATACTGATGAGAGGTTGCTACTTGGATCCCATCCTCATTTCTACGTTCCCCCTGCTGAAATCTCCGGTTTTGACTTTCTCTGTAGATTTCTTCTATATTCCCAAGAGATTCATATTGTAGAATGCTCAACTTGTCCAAGAATCTTACAGCAGTGTATACAGAGTCCAAGGCTACTGGTTTGGGCATTCCTAGCAGCTTCAACCAGCCATATCGGCTCTTATATTTTTGGGCATACTTCCTATATGCTTGCGCTGCGGTGGCGGAATCTTTAATCTTCTCGCCAGTAGATTTGAGAATATCCCAGAGTAGCTTGGCACCGGGAATTAAGAAAGGTTCTATAGCCATGGTAATGTCAATAAGTTAGAATTTATCTGGATTAAACCGCAGAGACGCAGAGTACGCAGAGGGAAGAGAAGAGAGGAGAAAAGAGGGTTAATATTTAACCCTGTAGGGGTGGTTTTATACGGTAGCCCGCAATTCAGGTAGAATGGGCAATGTCCATCCTACGCAGCATGAGGAAGGAGAGGAAGGCGATCGCCCCCCATTGGGTTAAAAATGCCAGCCATAATTCTCCTCCCATGGCGTTTTCTACCCCTACAACTGGTAGAATTGAGAATAGCCACAGAAAGGGTTGGTTGTTGGGGTTAATTTGGAACAGTATAGCAATAATGAGGGGTAAAATCATTAATCCTCCTACCCCAGCAATAGCCCAAATTGTCCGTTTCGGCATGGTTGCCATGAGGATAAGTTGAGCAACACAGGCGTAAATTAAGATGACATTAATATGGAACAATACCCCCAAAGACAGATAAATTGTGGATGAGCCGAAAGGGAATAGGAGCAGTAGAGAGAGTAAGATTAATGAAGCAATGACTAAATTAATCCCTATGGCCACTGTGGCAGGACTTTTTTCTCCCCAAACCAAATCTTTGAGCAAATTGTCATTACCTTGCTTACCCCTTATACTGCGAGAACGGGCCCAATCTTGTAATGCCTGGCGGTGGTTGCTTAAAGCAGCAATTAAACCCAAAAACAGCACCAGTTGAAAGAGGAAGAGGAGGATAATATTGCTTTGTACCTCATATTCTGCTACATTACTATGGGGTAAGCTAAATCCCGCCATGGTTGTCATTAAACTAGCGGTGAGCAGGTAACTCTGTCCCTTACTCAAACTGGTAGCAATGGGATTGTGGAAGCGACGTTTGAGTGCTTTTCCCAACCAATAGGTCCAAATACCATAGTTGAGGAGCATAAAGAAGATGCCTAAAATAGCATTTTGCCAAAGAGACATGCCAAACCAGGTAATTTCGGTAACTTGCTCTAAGGGCAAATAATCTACTTGTGAGGCCACCGGGGTAGCATTAACTACATAGGAGAGCATTTTTCCCGGATAAAACAAAGTCAACCAATTAGCTACATTGCCTTTGCTTCCTGCAAAGTCGTTCATGGTGAGGATTTTCATGAGCCACAGGAAGAAAAATACCCCACTACTACGTATCCAAGGTTGGAAACCCCCTAGGGCGGAACTAGTCAAACCGTAAAAGAGAGCACTACTGTAGAAAAAGGCGCAACTGGCAATGAGAATGGTATAGAATCCTAAGAACCAAATCAAGGGAACGCCAGCCCCTAAAGCAGCTCGGAAATGTAAAGGCATCCCCAACAGTAGCGATAAATAGAGTATAATAGGGACACCGAGGATTTTCCCTAAGAGAATGGTACGGGCTGACTGTGGGCTGAGACGAAGGAAATTGAGGGTACCGCGACTTTCTTCCTTGGATAAATCGGCAATGAGCAGATAAGTACCCCCTACTAATAAGGCAAAAATGGCGATAATGCTCATACAGACGAAGATGTCCAACCACCACCGTTGCCAATTGATGATAACCTTACCCAGAGCATCTTTTAAGCATTCCGCTCCAGAATAGGAATCAAGAACACTACCAGTGCAGTAGTGGTTAGAGGTGTTCCTAGTAATGGGGAGAAGATTCTCGTAGAATAAGTATAGTAACAACTGAAAGCCGATGGAGATAGCCCAAGCTACGGTTATATTTCTCGTGTTCAGCTTTCCTTTCAATTCTCGCAAGAGTTGGGGATTCCAGTCCCCCAACGGATCCATAATGGTAGATATCATGAGGATGTGCTCCTAAGACACTTGTTTATGTTCTAACTTGAGGAAGATGGTTTCTAAGTCTTCCTGAGTGCAGTGGAACTCTGTCAGGGGGATATTGGCAGCCACCAGGGAACGCAATAAGGCGGCGCTATCTTGGGTGTTTCCAGAAAAATTCACCTTTACGCTCCCCCCGCCCGCCATCGATGATGCCGGGCGGATGCCGGGGGGTAGTACCTCCCATGCTTTTACTAAAGGATTATTTTTCAATTCTACTTCTAATTCCTGCATATCTCCCAGAGTAGATAGAATAATCTGCTGACGAGACAAACGGGAATATAGTTCTTCTAGAGAAGCGCTTTCCACCAAATACCCCAATTCCATAATACCCACAGAGGTACAAAGTTCCGCCAAATCGCTCAAAACATGAGAAGAAATGAGAATAGTCATCCCTTCCTGTTGCAAAACTTTGACAATTTCCCGAAACTTCATCCTCGCAATGGGATCCAAACCAGAAACCGGTTCGTCTAAGAGCAGCAAGAGAGGTTGATGGATAATAGTGCGAGCCAGACTCAGTCGTTGCTTCATTCCCCGAGAAAGGGTAGCCACCAGACTGTGACGCTTGCTACTTAAGTCTACCAATTCCAGAATTTCCGATAACCTCCAGCGACGGTGAGGTTGTCTCAAGCGATAAAGTCGGGCAAAATAGTCTAAATAATCCCAGACTGTTAAGTCTTCATAGAGGGGAAAATCATCCGGGAGATAGCCTAAAAGCTGCTTCAGGTGCAGGTTACTGTCATCTCGTAATAGTCGTTCTCCGTGAATGTAAATTTTCCCCAGAGTGGGTTCCTCTGCTGCTGCTAACATGCGAATGAGGGTGGTTTTTCCCGCCCCATTGGGACCGATTAGTCCATAGACTTCCCCTATTTCTACTTGTAATTCCACGTCGTTCACGGCAACGTGGCGATCGAATTGTTTTGTTAGTCCTTCAGTAGCGATGCTCAACATGGTATTCTTAAATTTGTCCCCCTGATATCTTATTCCCATGATACCGTTTAATGCCTCAAATAGTTTTAGTTGAACCGAAAATTCCACCCAACACAGGAAATATAGCCCGTACTTGTGCTGCAACAGGAACAGAATTGCATTTAGTTGGTCCCTTGGGGTTTGAAATCAGCGATCGCCACCTCAAAAGAGCGGGATTAGATTATTGGCCTTATGTAGATTTACACTATCATAAGAGTTGGGCTGATTTTCTTACTATAGCACAAGAAAGAGGAGGTAGATTAATAGGGTTTAGCGTGCGGGGTAATTGTAGTTATCTGAGTTGTGCATATCAAGCGGATGATTGGTTATTATTTGGCAGCGAAACCACTGGTTTATCCTCTACCATTCTCTCGAGGTGTCATCTTACCACCTATATTCCCATGACACAAGCAAAAGTGCGCAGTTTGAATCTTTCTGTTAGTGTATCCGTCGGTTTATTTGAAGCACGACGTCAATTAGGTTATCTGAGTTGAGCACCGGGTCCGCTCTTTCACCTTAGCTCCCTGCCCACCAACAGCAACAAATAACCCTTATAATGTTATCCGGTACTAAGTTTTAGGGTACTGATTTTATTGAACCGCAGAGACGCAGAGGGCGCAGAGGGAAGAATAGGAGAGATATTTTGATTTAGAGATGAATTTAGAACAACATATTTTCAAGTCAGATTCCTTTCAGGAGTTGATAGAAGAGGCAGTTATTTTTTTGTTGGCTACACCAATAGAACATTTGCCGCTTGATTCTAGATTTATAGGTACAGGTGTGTATGCAATTTATTACCAGGGTGCTTTTCCAGCCTATTCTGCTATTTATCAAAGTAACCCAAATCTTCCTATTTATGTTGGAAAAGCAGTTCCCACTGGTTGGCGACAAGGACGTGCAAAAAGGATAGTCAATGATTTTGCTCTTTACCGAAGGCTCAGAGAACACTCCAGGAGTATCGACTCATCATCGAATCTAGAGCTTAGTGATTTTTCCTGTAGATTCATGATCCTAGTTGGCGATGAAGCTGATTTAATTGGTATAGTAGAGGCAGCCCTAATAAGGAAATATAATCCACTCTGGAATTCATATATTGATGGTTTCGGTAACCATGATCCTGGTAGTGGTAGATATAACCAAGCCAAATCAGAATGGGACGTTTTACATCCTGGGCGTGGTTGGGCGGACAAATTGCGGGGAAATGCACCTACGACAGCAGAAGTTACAGAAAAAGTTAAAAGGTATAAAATTAATGGTTAATCTTAACTCAATAGAACTATTTTCCGGAGCAGGTGGGTTAGCTCTCGGTATGACTCAAAGCGGCTTTCATCATCAAATGCTGGTAGAGTTAAATCCCAATGCTATCAACACACTAAGATTGAATCATAATGCAGAGTGGAATATAATTCATGGTAATGTGGCTGATATTTCTTTTCAGAAATATGAAAACAAAATAGAATTACTAGCTGGTGGACCTCCTTGTCAACCTTTTTCCTTAGGTGGGAACCATAAAGGGTACCAGGATAGCAGGGACATGTTTCCCCAAGCTATTCGAGCAGTAAGGGAAGTCCAACCCAATGGATTTATATTTGAGAATGTCAAAGGATTGTTGAGAAAAAGTTTTGCTATTTACTTTGAATATATTATCTTGCAGTTTACCTATCCCGATATTGTACAGGATAAGAGTAAAAATTGGCAGGAACATTTAGCCAAGCTTCAGGAGATACACACCCAAGACAATTATCCTGGATTAAAGTATAACGTAGCATATAAACTATTAAATGCAGTCAACTATGGTGTTCCCCAGAAACGGGAGCGAGTCTTTATTGTGGGATTTAAAAATGATTTAAATGTGCAGTGGAGTTTTCCTAAACCTACTCATTCCCAAGCAGCATTATGGTGGCAACAATGGGTAACGGGAGAATATTGGCAACGGTTAGAGATTGCTAACAAGGAGCGCCCTGAACAGCCTAAAAATATCAATACTCTCAGAAACAGACTGGAAAAAAAATATGGATTATTTGCCCCTCATGAAAAACCCTGGGTTACTTTAAGAGAAGCCATATCTGATTTACCGGATCCCAGAAAACCGAACCACTTCAAAAACCATGAGTTTAAAGGAGGAGCGAAGTCCTATCCAGGCCATATAGGAAGCCCTCTTGATGAACCAGCCAAAACTTTGAAAGCTGGGTATCATGGAGTACCTGGTGGAGAAAATACCATCAGGTTTAATGATAGCAGTATTCGTTATTTAACTGTGAGGGAAGGAGCAAGAGTGCAAACTTTTCCAGACGACTATCATATTACTGGTTCATGGAGTGAATGTATGCGGCAAATTGGCAATGCTGTTCCCGTTAAACTTGCTGCTGCTGTCTCAGACAGCGTTTACAAGACTCTAGCTAACCTCTAACTCCGCCCCTAGGAACTGGTAAGGCGTGTGCAAGATTAATTTTCCCGATTCTCTGCTCACACAGCCCCTTTTCCTTGCCTACCGACAGCAACCACCAGTTATTCGGTGCGTTTTTAGGGGACTGATTTTATAGAACCACAGAGACGCAGAGGGCGCAGAGGAAAGAATATGAGAGATATTTTGGTTTAGAGATGAATTTAGAGCAATATATATAACGTTATTCAGTGCGTTACACTATCGTGAATACACCAAACAGCAATATAATATAATATGACAACTACTCCCCTAACCTGGCAAGAATTAGAAGCCCTCACAGACTTTTACCTAGACAGGGTTAATGGACCCACTAACTCCCAAGCCACATTGCGCCTGTTTTCTCACCCCGAATCCCATGTTAAAATAACCCTATATCGAGATAATCATGGTTGGTGTCCCTACTGCCAGAAAGTCTGGCTGTGGTTGGAAGAAAAGCAAGTCCCCTACCGCATCGAAAAAGTGACCATGTTCTGCTACGGGGACAAAGAGCAGTGGTACAAAGACAAAGTTCCATCGGGAATGCTCCCAGCCATAGAATTGAATAACCGCTTGATTACAGAAAGTGACGACATTTTGAGAGCTTTGGAAACAGTATTTGGTCCATTAGGGCTGGGTATGGAGGATCCTGCTGTGGTTCCCCTGCGACGACTGGAGCGCATGTTATTTCGAGCCTGGTGTACCTGGCTTTGTTACCAAGCCAGAACCTCCTCCCAAGAGCAGCGTAACCGGGAGAAATTCACAAAAGTAGTGGCTATGGTAGAAGAAGCTCTCAAAAGCACACCAGGACCATATTTCCTGGCTGATTTTAGTACTGCGGATGTGGTCTTCACACCCTATATAGAGCGCATGAACGCCAGTTTATACTACTACAAGGGATACTCTTTGCGGGAAGAGAATCCTCATCTTGCCAAATGGTTTAATGCCATGGAAAGTCGCTCCACCTATCGAGGTACCCAGAGTGACTTCCACACCCATGCCCATGACTTGCCCCCCCAAATGGGAGGATGTTGGAGCAACGATGAACCTGAGACGCTCCGCAACAAGACACAAGTAGATAATGGTCCTTGGTTTGGGCTACCAGATGTAACCTACCCAGAACCGGAAACCTCCCGTGCTGAAGCGCTGCACCGGGTGATTAAGCATCGTATTAACATTATTCGTGTTAACCCAGCCCATGATAAATTATTCGATACAGCCCTGCGCTGTGCCTTGACTTACATGATAACAGGTGAAGTCTGCACACCGCCCCTCAACTCCGACTCCGCTTTGCGATATTTGAGAGATAGAATCAATGTGCCTCGTGATATGTCGATTTATGCAGCGAAGCGACTGAGAGAAGCCTTGGAAGCAACAGCAGCATTGGTGGGCGATCGCCAGGGGGAACCTATTCCCCTCGGTCATCGACGGGATCAAGATCCAGCCAACTTTGCTAATTTGATTTAACCATTAGTTATTAGTAAAGAAAAGAAGTTTAGCCAAACCCCCCAGGAAACCGATAACAATACCAGTGACGGTGGTGCGACTGAAAAATTCTGAGTTTTCTAGTCGTTTTTCCCACCCAACAAATTTATCTTCAACCTTTTTTTCTAGGGACTCAATTCTTTGATCTACTGCTTCTATCTTGTTTTCTAAATTGACGGCTGTGCTTTCAATTTTTTCATCAATGCGTTTCAACTCTCCATCAATGCGCTTGAACTCTCCATCAATACGTTTGAATTCTCCTTCTACTTGAGCAAAACCCACTTCCATTTTCTTTTCCAGTGACTGTAAGCCCACTTCCATTTTCTTATCCAGCGACTTTAAGCCCACTTCCATTTTCTTATCCAGCGACTCTAAACCGACGTCAATTTTCTTATCTAGAGCGAGTATTAAGGTTTTCAATTCGTCCAAATCAGTCATTTGCTCTCTCCTTTGATTGATATAATACCACATAATGGAAACATTGTGTTACCATTATAACATCTTTCTTTGCGCCCTTCCCCAAGGCGAAACTTGCCAAACATATAAAATAGGATAAAAACGGTGTTCAAAATTGGTTTACTCGGACTAGGTGTAGTAGGAACAGGGACAGCAGAAATTATCCAGTCCGAAGGTCGTCATCCCCTCTTAAAGGAAATTGCCATCCAGCGGGTGGGAGTAAAAAACCTCACCAAACCCCGCCAAATTCAATTCCCTCCTGGAGTAATGACTACAGACTTGGAAGCCATCGCCACCGACCCAGAACTGGATATTGTAGTAGAATTAATTGGGGGCTTAGAACCAGCTAGATCCCTCATCCTGAAAGCAATTACAGCAGGTAAACATGTAGTCACCGCTAATAAAGCAGTGATCGCTCGTTATGGGGATGAAATCTTCGCAGCAGCTAATGCAGCAGGAGTCTATGTCCTATTTGAAGCAGCAGTAGGTGGGGGTATTCCAGTGATTAAACCCCTGAAACAGTCCCTGGGAGTTAATCGCATTACCAGTGTCATCGGTATTGTCAACGGCACCACCAACTACATTCTCACCCAAATGGCTACAGCGGGGGCAGATTTTGCAGCAGTGCTAGCCAGAGCACAGGAACTAGGTTACGCTGAAGCAGATCCCACTGCGGATGTAGACGGGTTAGACGCAGCGGACAAAATTGCCATCCTCACCTCCCTAGCCTTCCAGGGAAGGGTGAAAAGAGAAGAAGTCCACTGCGAAGGAATTAGACAAGTGAGTGCAGCAGATATTAACTATGCTCAAAAGCTGGGATTTGGGATTAAATTACTGGCGATTTCCCAGAAGACGAACCCCAAAGCAGACACTTTGCAAGTGAGAGTTCATCCTACCCTTGTTCCCAAGGAACATCCCCTCGCCAATATCCATGGAGTCAACAACGCCATCTTAGTGGAAGGGGAACCTCTTGGACAAGTGATGTTTTTCGGTCCCGGTGCTGGTGCAGGACCTACTGCCAGTGCGGTGGTAGCTGATATCCTGAATATTGTGGGTATTCTGGTATCCGGGGGGAAAACTAAGCAGTTGGATCCCTTGCTCAGTTGTTCCCATCAGCATTATTGCACCGTCACCCCCATTGCTGAATTAGAGACAGGATTTTACGCTCGTTTCCTAGTAAGAGATGTTCCTGGAGTCATCGGTGATTTGGGTACTAGCTTCGGCAAATATGATGTTAGCTTATCCTCAGTAGTACAAATTGGTCAGCATGATGAATTAGCGGAAATTGTGGTGGTGACACACCAGGTGCGGGAAGGCAATTTTCGTCAAGCGTTAGAGGAAATTCGGGATTTAAAGGCGATCGCTAGTATTCCTAGTATTCTTCGAGTTTTATAACACTACGGGTGGGTTCTGTCTGTGGGGGACGCCCTCGGGGCGGGACGCCAAAGGCGGTTGCTTACGCAAAGCTTCGCAATCGGGGAAAAAATTTGCCCTGTACGGCGCACCGCGTAGCGGATCCCTTCGGGATCGCCTTGCGGGCCCATACCATGCACCCCTACAAATAAAACCCTTAATCTACATTTAGATTGGAGAATCTCTGTACTACTAGGATGAAAGTCAGAGAAGTTATTAAAAAGCTACAAGCAGACGGCTGGACTCTTATCCGAACGAGAGGTAGTCACAGACAATATAAAGAAAAGTAACCGTTGCTGGTAAATTATCTGATGAATTGCCACCAGGGACTCTCAATAACATCTGGAAACAAGCTAATTTAAAAGGAGAAAAGTAAATGCGCTACGTTATTATCATCGAAAAAGCCCAGCACAACTGATGTTCCTGGGTGTATTGCTACAGGAGCAACTATTGAAAAGGTGAAGCAAGAGATACAAGAAGCGCTAGAATTTCATTTCGAGGGATTAGCTTTAGATAATGAATCAATTCCTCTCCCCACTACTATCTGCGATTACGTTCATCCAAAATTACCATTAAAAGAGCGATCGCGTACTGGTTTGGTGGGCAATTGGTAATTTACTCTCATTATTGGGTACCAAATTTTGTACCCATTGCCTACCCATGGAAATTTCTTGCGCCCAGCACGCCAGCAAATATACACCACCTCAGGTAAAATAGTCTTCAGCCAAAACTTCCTCTAAACTAAAAGGACACTGAGAAGGAAAGGTATTTTCTGGTAACTCGGTTTCATTAACTGCTAGTCTTTTAGCATCATTATAACACTTTCTAGCAACAAATATTTCCTCACAGTAATTTTGCAAACTAGGACTATCTTCAAATACTTCTCTTATTCTCTGTCGGTGTTTTTCTATGGTATACTTCCAACTAGGAGAGCGTTTCTCAGGTTGATATTTGTATTTGAGTAAATGAAACAATAAAATCTTGAGGTTGCTATAAACACTTCTTTTCTCTTTTTTACCCATATCTTCTAGTTCTTCAATTAAATTGGCAATATCCAAGTTTGACAACTCACCATTTCGCAGCAGCAAAGTGGTTTGTTGCAACCAAAGATAATAATCCTGTTCATATAAACTTGAAGTATTGGCAATATGAGGATATAATTGGTTATTCAGGGGATAAGTCTTCATTTATATATTCAAATTAAAACTGTAATCATATGTTTAATATTTTGGTAGATGCCAGCCAGCCGAAACCCACTGACCTCTCACCGTGACAGCAATACCCTCCTTGCTCTCGAATGATATTCTACCGTAAATTGTGGTGGTGACACACCAGGTGCGGGAAGGCAATTTTCGTCAAGCTTTAGGAGAAATTCGGGATTTAAAGGCGATCGCTAGTATTCCTAGTATTCTTCGAGTTTTATAAATAGGGTCAGGAGTTGCTCTATATTGGATAAAAAGGAGGGGATTTTGGGATTTCTTTGTGCTATCCTAATACTGATGAAGGTTTAGAAGTTGTACTTTGGACTTTTGCTCCTTCTTCTCCGAGCTCAAAAACACCATAAGGTCTATGTTCCCTATTTGTAAAATTGTCAAACCAAAAGGTCAACTCTCTCTTATTCCTCTGTTAGGGGCGATCGTCTTGGCAAGTAGTTGGTCTTCTTGTGTTTCTTTATCGAATAATTCTCCAACTGTTCTAGCACAAGAACCAACTCCAACTCTTTCCTCACCAAATCCTAACATCTCCTTAGTTAATACCCTAACAGGTCATAGCGTCCCGGTTCTGTCCGTAGCCATCAGTCCTGATAATAGTACAATTGTGAGTGGTAGCTGGGGGGACGGTACCATTAAAGTGTGGGACTTAGATAGGTTAGGTGTAGTAACATTGAAAAAAACCCTAACAAGTGATAGCGTCCCGGTTCTGTCCGTAGCCATCAGTCCTGATAATAGCACTATTGTGAGTGGTAGCTGGGGGGACGGTACCATTAAAGTGTGGGACTTACGAACAGGACAATTGAAAAGAACCCTAGAAGGTCATAACGACTCGGTTTACTCCGTAGCCATCAGTCCTGATAATAGTACTATTGTGAGTGGTAGCCGGGACGGTACCATTAAAGTGTGGGACTTACGAACAGGACAATTGAAAAGAACCCTAACAGGTCATACCTACAGGGTTTATTCCGTAGCTATCAGTCCAGATAATAGTACTATTGTGAGTGGTAGCTATGACAAGACCATGAAAGTGTGGGACTTACGAACAGGACAATTGAAAACAACCCTAACAGGTCATAGCGTCCCGGTTCTGTCCGTAGCCATCAGTCCTGATAATAGCACTATTGTGAGTGGTAGCTGGGGGGACGGTACCATTAAAGTGTGGGACTTACGAACAGGACAATTGAAAAGAACCCTAGAAGGTCATAACGACTCGGTTTACTCCGTAGCCATCAGTCCTGATAATAGTACTATTGTGAGTGGTAGCTATGACAAGACCATTAAAGTGTGGGACTTACGAACAGGACAATTGAAAACAACCCTAACAGGTCATAGCGACTATGTTTATTCCGTAGCTATCAGCCCTGATAATAGCACTATTGTGAGTGGTAGCCATGACAAGACCATGAAAGTGTGGAAAGTTTTCCCTTAATCCCCCCCCAGGGGGATCGGACTCGGTTTTATTTGTAGGGTTGGCGCTGTTGGGTTTCGTATCTCAACCCAACCTACAGTTGTCAGCCATCTAAATCAGAGTCCAATTTAATTTGACATCCAGGAGTATCCATGGTATAATCACAAGTGTAGGTAGCTAAACATTCTTGTTGTTGGTTGAATACTCTCAGATTATATTCGTACCCTCTAGCAACAGTACCAAATTGATGGAGGAAACGATAACGATTGAGATAATCGAGCAGGGACCATAATTGACGATTGACAATTAAATCTATGCGTTTTTCTTCTGGGTAAGCTAACCAGTTAATGACTAATCTATCTCTGTAGGGATCAATTTGTTCCCTTGCCCACCAAAGACTGGGAATATTTATTGACCTCTGGGAAATTGTATCGGCAGTAATTATACCTCGTTGGGCTAGTTGGTCATTATCTCTTAACAATTCAAGTTCTAACGGCGTAGCAGGGATATCGCAAGAAATTGTTGCCCCTGCAACTTCAGTTAATTGGAGCCAGCAAAAGGTGGATAAGATTGCTAAAAATAAAAGTTTCTTATTATTAGTCATTAGTTGTTTGTTATTCTTGCCAGAGACGACGACGAGGAGAACCTTGAAGACGTTGGTGAGTATCCAATAAAAGTCTGGGAATATCTAAGTTTTCAGGACAACGAGGAAGACAATCACCGCAGTGAGTGCAGCGGTTTCCTTTTCTACCGGGAAACCAATGACCAGCATTTTCCAACATCCCATAGCGATATTTACCATAGTCTGTCATGTCATATGCTACTGCTAGGTTACGCAGACGCAAAACTTCGGGAATATTGATATCTTCTGGACAAGGAAGACATTGGTAACATTGACGGCAAGCATCTGTTCCTAAACTCTGGTAAAATTCAACCTCTAATCTTTTCAAGACTGCAATTTCATCCTCCGTGAGGGGACCATCTTGGTCAGCAACTGTTAGAATAGGGTTTAATTGGTCCGGGTTAGCCGGACCAACACTCAGAGTGGTAATGCGGCGATCTGTGGTAACAGATCTGGCCAGATCGCCCAACAAAAAACGGTAGTTTAGTTCCAAGGGTGAGAAGGGAGCGCACAACTGTTGCAATTTTTCTGGCGGGGTATAGAGACGACCTCCTTTATCAGCAGGAGAGATAATAAACACACCCATATCTTTTTGGCGAGCCAGTTCCACTGCCTGGTCATGGCGCTGAAAGAAATAGTAGTAGTGGAGATTGACAAATGCAAATAAATCAGTATTAATTGCCGCCAGAATCAAATCTAAACTGCCGTGAGTGGAAAAACCTAGATTTCGTACTTTACCCTCTGCCATTGCCCGATAAATCGCCTTTTGACAGCCCTCAGAACCCTGTACCCATGCTAGATGCTCCCAAGTATTAATCCCGTGAATGGCCAAACAATCGATATAATCTAATTGCAGGCGATGGAGAGATTGGTGGATCCATGACCACATTAACTCCCCATCAGGGGTAGGGGGCAGTTTCGTAGTAATATATAGTTGCTCTCGCGGTACCGATAATCCCTCTTGGAAAACTAATCCAAAATATTCCTCGCTTTTACCATAGCCTCTAGCCGTTTCCAAGTGATTAATTCCCAAAGCAATAGCTTGTTCTATGGTTTGGCGGAAATTGACAAAACTTGCCAAACAGCCCATAGTTCCCAAGGAAAAGACAGACAGCAGCAGCTCAGTTTTCCCGAACCTTCGATAACGCATTAACTCTCTCCTATAAACCACCTCGCTTAATTAAGTCTGAGGGACTGAGATTAGAGACAAACTCCTTAAAAGCTTGTCGTTCTTCTTCGTCCGCATTCCGATCTACTGGAATAGAGGCATCAGCTACTACTTCTTCCATCACCCAGATGGGGCTACCAGTGCGGAGAGCGATGGCGATGGCATCACTGGGGCGGCAATCGATTTCTTTTTTCTTCTTCCCCTGACTCAGATCCAAAACCGCATGGAAAGTATTGTCCTGGAGGGAATGAATGATGATTCGATCCAGTTTCAGGTCCCAGGTTTCCAGAATATTGACTATCAGGTCGTGGGAGAGGGGACGAGCTGGCTTTTGTTTTTCTAAAGCACCCATAATTGCCTTAGCCTGATCCTGTCCTATGTATATAGGCAGCGCTCGACGTTCTGTGCTATCTTTCAGTAACACTATGGGGCTGCGGGTGATAGCATCTAATGCAATTCCAGCGACTCTCATTTCAATCATCTGTTTCCCCTCTAGAATAAAGTTGGCATCAAAGGGTTGGACTCTATTCCATTATTAATCCTGATGACCCTAGATTACTACAGAACCACCCCCCTAAACCCTATGTAACCACTACTATCACGATAAATTAATGTTTACAGGATTAATTCAAAGTTTAGGTTCAATCCGACTCCTGGGAAAGGATCGCTTCGCTCTTTCCGTCTCCTGCGAGAATGGGACAGTCATTTTACAGGACTTAGCCATTGGTGATAGCGTTGCTGTAGATGGTATCTGTCTTACGGTAGAGGAAATTTTGCCCGACGGTTTCCTAGCCACTGCTTCCCCGGAAACTTTGCAGCGCACTACTCTCTCCAACCGCAGTCAAGGCTCCGCTCCTGTTAACTTGGAAACATCCATACGGGTAGGTAGTAAGTTGGGGGGACATTTTGTCACCGGTCACGTGGACGGAATTGGTTGTTTAATCTCCTCCTACGAGACAGAGAAAGCTTGGGAGCTCCGTTTTGGTGCCCCGGTGGATCTGTCCAGAGAATGGCACCGTCATATTGCCCCTTATTTGGTTCCTAAAGGCAGTATTGCCATCAATGGTATTAGCCTGACAGTAGCAGATTGCGACCCTGAGGGTAACTGGTTTCAAGCAGCCGTTATTCCCCATACCTATAAGGAAACAAATCTTTCTTATTTGGAAATTGGGGATTTGGTCAATGTAGAAAGTGATATCTTGGGGAAATACGTGGCTAAATTACTCTCTCATAGTCCTCATACACCAGATATTAGCCTCTCTTTCCTCACTGAACATGGATATATTTAATTTTTTTAACCGCAGATGGACGTCGAAGTAGAATAAACGCAGATAAGATAGATGAATACAGATAGATGATAATTGTTGTCACCCTTTACCTGTCTCATATCCTAGACTAATACTACCAGGCGGTAGGCATATTTCCGTACTTGCTCCCTTGGACTGTAAGCGGACTCGCAATAAACCTTTGACTGTAACTCCCACCACTTCTCCTGGACAACCTGCCACCATTACATTTCGTCCCTTACTATCTAACAGTTGAAGATATTCTGGTAGCAGCTTTTCTATTCCTATCTCTAAGTAGCTTTGGTATGCTGAGAGAATACCATAGACCGTGATCGCCCCTAACTTCTCCAGGGAATTAATCTTATAACCAACTAAATTAATACCTATCTCTGGTACGGTATTTTTCCAGTTAATACCCACCCCAATGACTGCTTCGGTAATTGTATCACTCTGCACTCTAGTTTCGCTTTTAATACCTCCCAGTTTCTTCCCGGCTACAATTAAATCATTGGGCCATTTTATCCCCACCGGAATGCTATAATTTCTCAGAGCAGTGGCTATTCCCCAAGCAGTACAAAGAGTCAAATGAGAACTGAACTCAGCTGGCATATTAACAGAAATACCCAAGGAAAGGTAGAGTCCCCCTGATTTTGATTCCCATTTTCTACCCCATTGACCCCTTCCTGCTGTTTGGGACAAAGCTATGACTACTGTTGGGGTTTTGACACCGCTCCCCAGCAGTTTCCACAGTTTCTCATTGGTAGAAGGAATGGTATCAAAAAGATGGAAGGAAAATGATAATAGTTCTTTGTTTTTAGATAAATTGAGAAAAGTTTTTGTAAATTCTTGCCGATTAAAACCCACCATATATTAAGCTATGATAGTACGAACGAAGGGATTTGGAGATGAGTGATGACCATACTTGGAAGTGGCAGCAGTGGGAAGGTTTGCCCTATTTAACTTGTAGCTTGCTCGCCGACTTCCAACACGGCTTTTTTACCCGCCAGTTTCACCCCCACAAACCAGAGGTATTGGTGAAAACTTTCCACCCCTCGGTCCCAGCTTATCGGGTAAAACAAGTCCATGGTAACAAAGTCGTCTTCCCTGGGGACATAGAAGCTGCTGGGGGGGAAGTAGAGGCTGACGGCATTGTAACCCAAAAGCCCCAACAATCGGTCTGGGCTGCTACTGCCGATTGTACTCCTCTATTGATAGGGGATCCAGCGACAGGACGAGTCGCTGCTGTTCATGCTGGTTGGCGGGGTACGGCGCAGAAAATAGTTCTCGAGGCCATTGCCAGGCTCCAAGCTGAGGGCAGTTCCCTAGATAATATTCGGGTGGCTATGGGACCAGCTATTGAAGGTCAGGTCTATCAAGTGGGGGAGCGGGTGGCTGCTGAAGTAGCTACCACTATTATATCACATGATGCCTCAGATGTCAAGAAAATTTTAACAGCTTTAAGGCAAATACCCAACTCTCCCATTCTCCATGACTCGGAACCGGGGCGGGTGCGTTTGGACGTGCGGCGAGTGAATCAGCTGCAACTGGAAAAGGCGGGTATGGTTGCGGCTCGAATCGCCATTGCCCCCTATTGTACCTATCAACAACCAGAATACTTCTTTTCCTACCGTCGCCGCCGGGAAAAGAAGGTTCAGTGGTCAGGTATTATTGGCAATTAAGAGACTATTAATTATGCTTAGTCGGATTCAAGCTCTCAACTACCGCTGTCTTCGATACCTTGACTGTCCTTTACTACCCTTTCAAATTCTGATTGGTCCCAATGCTTCCGGGAAAAGTTCTTTTCTGGACGTGGTTGCTTTGCTTGGAGACTACGTGAGGGAGGGACTAGATCATGCTTTACTACAAACCTTTCAAAATCCCACGGGACGGGCTACTCACGTAGACCAATTAATTTTTAATCAATCTGTACCTGGTTTTGAACTGGCGATTGAGTTAAAAGTTCCCAAGCAACTCTCCTCCTCATATGAATATGCTCGCTATGAGCTAGGTATTCAGAAAAAAGAAACTGGAGAACTGGCGATCGCCGGAGAAACCCTTTGGTTGCACAATACACAGCCAATTTATCAAAATACCCACCGTCAGTACACATTTTTTCCCATGGAAGTACCAGCACCCAAAACCATTTTAACAGTCACGGGTCAAGGTAAGAGGAAACCGAGCAGCAAAAAACAATGGCGTAAAGTTGTGAGTAAAATTGTCAAATCTGGTAATGACTACTATAAAGATGAGTCAGGTAACTGGAACATGACGTTCCGTGTCGGTACTCGCAAATCAGCTTTAGGTGGCCTGCCCCAAGATGAAGACCGATTTCCTATTGCTCTCTGGGTGAGAGATTTGCTGCGGGAAGGTATCCACATCTTAGCTCTAAATAGCATTGCCATGAGACGTCCTTGCAGTCCTTCCGAGAGTAAGACTTTCAAAGTAGATGGTTCTAACTTACCCCTGGTAGTGCAAGATTTACAGCAAAATCCTGAAGCTTTCCAAGATTGGGTAGAACACATGCAAACAGTTTTACCAGATCTAGAAACCATTTTAGTGGAAGAAAGACCAGACGACAAACATTTATATTTGGCGATTAAATATAACTTTGGAGGTGATCCTGTTCCATCCTGGCTCCTTTCTGATGGCACCCTGCGTATGTTAGCATTAACCTTGTTAGCTTATATGGATATGCCGTCTTCTGGAATCTATCTTATCGAAGAACCAGAAAATGGCATTCATCCCAAAGCCATTGAAGCAGTTTTCTTATCTCTTGCTTCTGTTTACGATAGTCAAATTTTCCTCGCCACTCATTCCCCACTCTTCTTAGATCTAGCCGAGAGAAAACAGCTTTTGTGTTTTGCCAAAAATGCTTCTGGTGCCATCGATATCGTATCCGGAGATAATCACCCAGCCCTCCAGGAATGGAAAGGACAAATATGTCTGTCAACTCTTTATGCTTCTGGAGTACTGGGATGAAAGATTTAGTGGTCTTGGTAGCAGACGGACACCAGCAAGCAGTTGTTGAAACCTTACTAAAAGAGCGCCATCAAGCCTTGCAAATTCGTAAGATGCAAGAGTTTGAAATCTTTGCTCATCCCCAAAGAGATCCAGGAGTTTATAGAGATGGAGGAGCGTTTCTCAGTCCATTTGCCCAGCAGTATAAATATGCATTAGTCATGTTAGATGCTGAATGGGAAGGTGGTCCAGGAGCAACAAAAATTAAAGAGAAAATCGAAAATGACCTCAACAGCCATGGATGGCAAAATTCCAGTGGAATCATCGTCATTGAACCAGAATTAGAGATTTGGGTATGGTCATCCTCTCCTGAAGTTGAAAAAATTTTAGGTCAAACTATGGCTGAAATTCGTTCCCTTGGGGAAAAGCGCAACTGGTGGACAAAAGGCTCCCCGAAACCTCATCGCCCCAAAGAACTGATGGAGGCAGTTTTGCGCCAAGGACGCAAAAAACCTTCGGCTGCCATATTTAAGCGTTTAGCTGCCCAAGTTTCTCTAAGAAGGTGTCAAGATACATCTTTCCAAGAATTAAAACAAAAATTACAGGCATGGTTTCCCTAAAATTAGAATCCTAGTCATGTTTGTAAACTTTTCTTAACTGCCTAACCACTTCTCACTCAGAAGGTGTTAGCTTGTTGCTCTCTCAGAGCGGCTCAAGGTCTCCTGGAATTTTAATGGGAATCTAAGAAAATTTGCCCACCCTACCCCTATATGGTAATATATGCAATGATATGGTTTGAGCCGCTCCCTTGATGCGGTTCCATTTTCTCTCTATATGTCCACCATACCCTACACCCTATGCTTAGTCGTGTTCAAACCCTCAACTACCACCGTCATTCATACCTTGACTACCCTTTACTACCCTTAGAAATTTTTGGTCCCAATGGTTCTGGGAAAAGTTCTTTGCTCGACGTGGTCACTTTCCTAGGGGACTACGTGAGAGATGGACTGGATCATGCTTTACTGCAAGCCGTTCAAAATACCACGGGACGGGCTACTCAGGTGGAAAAATTACTTTTTAATCCATCTCGACCCGGTTTTGAACTGGCCATAGAGTTAAAAATTCCCGAACAATTCTCATCCTCATATCAATATGCTCGCTACGAAGTAGGGGTTCAGAAAAAAGAAACTGTTGAATTGGCGATCGCTGGAGAAACCCTCTGGTTGCTCAATAAACCGCCAACCCGAGTAGAGCAAATCAAAGTACCCAAAAGTATTTTAACAGTTACGGGAAAAGGGAAGAAGAAACCTCCCAGCAAGAGACAGTGGCGTAAAGTTTTGAGTAAAATTGTCAAATCTGGTAATGACTATTACCGCGATGAATCCCTTGACTGGAGCATGCCGTTTCGCGTCGGTCCTCGCACATCAACTTTAGGTGGTTTACCCCAAGATGAAGAACGATTTCCTATTTCTCTCTGGGTGAGAGATTTGCTGCGGGAAGGTATTCAAATCTTAGCTCTAAACAGCGCTGCCATGAAACAACCTTGCAGCCCTACACTCCCTCGTACCTTTCAAGTTGATGGCTCCAATTTACCCCTAGTGGTGCAAGATTTACAGAAAAATACTCAAGCTTTCCAAGAGTGGGTAGAACGCATACAAACAGTTTTACCTGATCTAGAAACAATCTTAGTGGAAGAAAGACCAGAGGACAAACATTTATATTTGGCGATTAAATATCACTCAGAACCTGGGACCGTTCCATCCTGGCAGCTTGACCATGGCATCTTGCCTATGCTAGCATTAACCTTGCTAGCTTATATGGATATGCCCAGAGGAGAAATTTATCTCATCCAAGAACCAGAAAATGACATTCATCCCAAAGCGATTGAAGCGGTTTTCACGGCTCTTGCTTCTGTTTGCGATCGTCAAATTTTCCTCAGAACGAGATCCTCACTTTTCTTAGATCTAGCCAAGAGACAACAAAAATTGTAATATCTGCATTTTCAGTGACCAGTAACTGGTCACTGGTAATTGGTAATTAGATCTACTACAGATAAAACGGTTCATACTATATGGGAGGTAGTGTGAGATGTTTAAGCTGGCAAATTCAAGGAGAAAACGCCAGTAAATTGATTGAAGCTTATGGGTTCACTGATTGGCTGTCACATCATAAAGTTTGTCTGTTGTGAGGTGGAAGCGTCTCTCAAAGTTGAGTTCATCAAAATATGTCTGATTAGGATAAGTCTTGATCTGATCAACAATCCATTTAATACAGGTTCTTAGGGATGCACAATGGTTAGGATTGGAGAGAACAACATCTAGATCAAGCAAGTCAAGGATCAAACCGGGATGTTCAGTTTCCCTGTAAGCTGGAAAAATCCTCTTGAGTTTGTTTTTAGGATGTTGTATTGCTTCCACATCACCATCATGAGGGCCAACAGGTGGTTCAAGATTTAATGCACTATTGAGGGCATTTGAATCTGCAAAAAAATAAGCTTCAAGCATATTGACTAGAAAGTGAACTGAAGCACGCCTTTTATCGTTTCCTAAACCACTATCTAGCGCCTTTCGGTAACGGTTAAAGGTGGCCATCGCTTCATCTTCACTAATTCCTTCAAGATCATCAATCAGCATGAGGAGATGACATGGATCTTCTTGAATATATCGCCTTGCTGGTGCACCAATTCGCTCAAAGTCCCCATTAGGAAGTTGCTGACCCGTCCCTACCATACGTGGGATTCGCTTCGGCGATGTAATTGGCCGAAGCTGACCCACAAACTCTCCTACAGTAAAGCTGCAAATTTTTGATTTTGATAGGGATTTGAACATTTTTGGCAGATGTTGTTGCTCACCCTTTCCTGTTACAAACAAAATGAACTTAAAGTGATACATTGCTCAAACTGCCTCCAATCTACTTTGAGGTGCAATAAGTTCAGCCATATAAAGCGAACCTGCTGCATATTCAGCCAATAAATCCTGTATTTCTTTCATCTCACTGACCGGCTTCATTATAGTTTGGCCGTGGGAACCAGTTTCAGTAGCAATAATATTTTCTACATTAAATTGGCTAATCAAAACTGGAGAATGGGTTGCAATAAACACCTGCTTATTCCAATTAGCAACTGCTTCATTCACTGCTTCAGCTAGAGTGGCTAGGGCATAGGGATGAAGAGATATTTCAGGTTCATCCAGAATAATTAAAGTTGACCGATCACCTTCAGAGAATAAAGCAGTTAGATGAATCAGAAGCTGTAAGTGGCCATCGGAAACTCCGGTAGCTTTAATCGGTTCTTTATGATCTGTTTCAATGAAATTGCCATAGACATTGTTGGCACCTTGTGATTCAAGATAGATTTTGTCAAATGTTGGGAAGCTCTTCTGCATAAATTGCATGATAGTATCATAGCTGCTATCACCTAGTTCTCGCTTATTATTTAGATTTTGAAGCACTGACCATAAATTTTCACACCGGTCATATAAACGCTGATGTGAATCTGAGCCAGATCCGTAGGTTCTTAGGCGATAAATATCAGCAGAACGTGCATTGTATTTTCGAGTATAACGTAAGAGACGATCAACCTCCGCCGCTTCAAAAGCATTATTTTCAAAATCAAGATAGCGACTTAGGGCAAGCTTTTGCGGTTCACGAAGATTCACTGTGACCAATTCCTTTAGTCCTGAACTGAAAAAACTTGCTTTATCGCTGCCAATAATACGATTAATCAAAATCTGATTACTGTTTTTTGCTGTTAGCTTTTCCCCCACGTGGGACTCAATCCGTCCCGACGAGAAGCCAAAACTAAGGCTATAAATTGCCTGTGCAGTTTCTAGCTCAATGGAAATGTGGGCGCCGGGTTCCGCTTGATCCCACAGAACACCAATCCCATGACTTCGATCTGATGCGGCAACATCTACACCACGAATCGCGCAGTCTCTGATAAACCAAATTGCATCCAGAAAGGTGGTTTTACCTGAGCCATTGGGGCCAAATAATACATTTGTGTTTTGTGCATGTACTTTCACATGCTCCAGGGAACGGTAGTTTCTGACGACTAATTTTTGTAAGCAGGACATACAATTGACCTCAATACATATAAATTTGGACGTAGTCGTGACACCTCTTAAATTGTAGGTTGGGTTGAGGGACGAAACCCAACACCTAAGGATATTTATGTTGGGTTACGCTATCGCTAACCCAACCTACTATAGCACCATTTTAGGTCTGCCACGACACTACAATATCTTACGACCTGTCAATACTTGTCGCACTTCCAGCATAGCTGAATAAGTAGGAATAATGTGGAGGGTTTCCTCTGGGGGAGTCTCTTCTAAAGCAGTGGCGATCGCCTCCTGTAAATCTTCTTTAACAATCAACTGGAAATCATCATTCCCCATGGTACTATATTCTAAGCGCAGTGCCATATCATAGACGCGATCGCCGCTGACAATTATCTTTCCCCCTAAGCTTACCAACTTCTCCGTATCCACATCCCAAATCCAGGATACATCGGTTCCATCAGGAATTCTGTCATTCAAAACCATCAAGGTTGTGGAAGCTTTTCCCTGTGCTTTAATCTCATTCACAGCTCTAATTGTTTCATTCATTCCCACGGGATTTTTGGAGAGCAAAATCCGCACCTGCTTTCCTTCAACTTCTAAAATCTCGCTTCTTCCAAAAGCAGCCTGGAAATTTTTTATCGTCTCCTTAATATCATCAATGCTAATACCCATAGTTTGAGCCAATAAACCGGCAGCCATGGTATTATACTTATTATAAACCCCAATCAAAATTTGCGGCCATTCCCCACTCTTAACCGCGAGAGGACTTTTGGCAAAACCGCAACTAGGACAGTGAAAATCACCTAAATGGGAGAGATAAACCCCTTCATAGTTTAGCAAATGACCGCAACGAGGACAATAAATGGAGTCTACTGCGTGACTCATTTCCTCTAAATACAGTTCCGGTTCCTGCAAACCGAAGTATAACACCTGCTGGGATAGTTGTTGGCCTAAATAGGAGAGACTGGGATCGTCTCCATTGAGAATAATTGTTGTCTCTGGGGGGAGGGGAGCGATGGCTTTTTGCCACCTCTCACTGATACTATCTACTTCCCCATAGCGATCTAATTGATCCCGAAAGAGATTTAAGCCTAAAATATACTTAGGCTGACATTGCTGCAAAACTAAGGGCAAGACATTCTCATCTACTTCCAGAATAGCATAATCTGCCGTAAGCTTGCCCATTAAATTACCATGCTCCAACAGCACCGCAATTAAGCCATTAATTAAATTAGCACCACTAGCATTGTGGACGATTTTATACCCCTGGGTTTCCAGCATTTTCCTTAGCAGCAGGGAGGTAGTGGTTTTCCCATTGGTACCCACAATTAAAATAACACCCCGACTTACTTGGGAAGATAACAACGATAGTAGCTGGGGGTGGAAGCGGCTGGCAATTGCCCCTGGTAAGACGCTAGCAGATCCTAAGTTTAAGTATCTTACTACAGCAGCGATGGTCTTGGCTACTATTACTGCTAAAGCTAAACGTAATCTATTCATTTTGGGTTGTTTGTTGTTGGTTATCTAATTTATTTATGCATTAGAAATTAATAATATTTATTATACTGAGACATATATAGTATAGCAGTCCTAAATCATTCGTCTTTCCCCCTTACCCCTTATCCCTTACCCCGGGGCAGCTTCAGGCAGGTAGATTTGGCGGGAGCGATCCCCCAGCTGAATCCAACCCAAATCTTGCAAGCGATGAGTTAGATTGGATATAGTTACCCCCAACTCTTCCGCCATTTTATAGAGATGGTGCCATTTGCTTAAATCTCTCCCCTTTTTCAGCTCAGCCAAGATATACTGAGGCATCAACAAGCAACCAGCAAAATACTGGGCTTGCCATTCAATCCCTTTTAAGTCCTCCCCACTGCGACAAAACAAGGGATCTACCTTAATCTTGACCCCTTTTTTGCCAGCTGCAAATAGCGTCCCACAGCAAGGCGATCGATATGCAAAACCCAATGTCCGATTTCGTGGGCAATGGTAGATTCCCCAAAACCACCCCGGAGCTGAGGAATGTCTTCATTGATTTCAATCAGCCCCTCTAGGGGCAAAATCCTGGCGACAATTGTTCCCCATTGGTCCGGCTCGATTTTGTCCCACACTAGATCTAAGCCGAGAAATTCCCCCACCCTGCTGGCGTCCAGAGGCCATTTGGGAGCATATTTCGGGGTTTGGGACATTTGTCTCAGAATTTCCAGAGACTGGGCTTCGATTTCGATTCTGGGGATGAAGCGAAACGGCTTTAAGATACTCAATTTTTCCCCTCCCGCTTTTCCCCTTGTCTTGCTGCACGAAATACTTTGCGTGCAAATTCTGGGTTTTCCCGTATTCGTCGGAATAAAGTAGGCATGCTCTTATAATGCTCCTTGAGCAAATCCTCTTCCTGCTGGGGAATGCGTCCGGCAAGAAAAATTAGCTCTTCTTCATCTAAGTCTAAGTGACGAGCTAGAGAACGGATCGCCCCTTCTTTAGGTGCATAATGGCCCCGCCCGTTCTCTAATTTGGAGAGATAGGTGAAATCTAGTCCGATCATTTCTGCTAGCTCTCTCTGACTGTATCCTTTCTCTTTACGGGCTTGGCGAATTAGATGCCCAAAACTCGGTTCCACGGTCTGGATCCTCCTGGCAGTAACGATTTGAGCTTATTATAAAGAAATATGAAACAAAATTGACGAAAAATTCAACTAATGGTTATAATAGGAGTATTGATTGAAAAATAAACCTGTCCTCAGATTCTACCCTCTGCGCCCTCTGTGCCTCTGTGGTTGAATCACCATCGAAAGAAACAACAATGAATAAAGTTACACCAAAAGAGAGTAAAGACCAAATTCTAGCAGCTTTTAACCAGCTCTTAACCGAACGGAAAAAGAGCGAGTCGAAAGTAGAGACGAAAGAACAAGAAGCAGAGAAAGAAAAGAATCAGCAATTGTTGGAAACCGTTGCTGGCTATACTATAGATAACATAGTCAATGGTATGGCTGCCTTGCAATTGGATTTTGGCAGTGCTATGGACGAACTTTCCCAGAAATTAGAGACAGAGTCGGGAAAATTAGATGAATTGGGGCGAGTCGTTAGAGGCTAAAGCCGCCTAGTAATAGGCAATAAGGCACATAAACCTCAGCAGTGTACTAGTAGCCCCTGGATAATCTAAGCTAAATACCGAAAGGAGCTGAAAACCAGATAACCTCCAAGAGGTACTGTACCTTGATAACTAAATCCAGATTGCTGGTGAGAGGGGAGCCTCAAGTCCAGCCCCCGCCATTAATCAATGCCGGGGGGAAATCAGAATCTCTATCTGGCCACACCATGGCCGTCAATTCAAGCGGTCCACCGTTTTGCTAACGGAGGGTGAAGCCGGCAGCAGGGCGCAATCAGAGACTAAGGTCACATTGGCGCTAAGGAGGAGAGTACAAGGTTAATGGAAGCCCCCGCCATTAATCAATGCCGGGGGTGGTAAGTGAACCGCCGTAAAAAGTGTCTTATCTATAGGTGGGACCGAAGGACTCAGCACGCAGTGACAAACAAGAAGAAATACCCGCTCGGTTTCATTTCTACACGAGCATCCCTGGGGTGTGGAAACGCAGGCAAATTGGTGGAACCTAAATACTCAATCAATTCTGGATTTGGAACGACGAAAAACGTCGGTAACCACCTTGGGATGGTATCCAAGGAGGGAGATTAGCAAACTCTAACAAAAACGACGGATAGGACGTGGGAACGAAACGAAAACTGGTAACAGCTGAAACGATTGCCCACAATGAGCGAGAACGAAAAGTACTTGAAAATGTGCGAATAAACCTTGTAACCCGAAAGGGTATTAAATACCGCATTCGATTGCATGACGAAGAAGGGAAGTACTAAGTAAAGGAAATGGGGGAAGACTGCGGAAATTACCTAACCCAGATGGAACCAAAATTGGTGAGGAACGTAGTCAATGGCTAGAGTGATTAAACATCACGTGGGGCCAAAACTCATAGGAGCCGTGTGCGATGAAAGTTGCTTGCACGGTTTTGAATCGGGGCTGAGGTAGAGTCATCTACTTCTTCTACCGTACCAGAACCCTGATAGTACTAATTATCGAGGCAATATTAACGCCTTCGGCACATTCACCCCCGGGAGCTGGTATGTGGGGATCCAGGAACCTCAACTTTGATTGTCTCCAGTGGGAAAAGAAGGGGAATGATTTCTTCGGGGAGTTGACTTCCTTTAGGGGAGGAATTGCTTTCCGCTCTGGTGTTACTAAAGACTTGACTGTGGGAGCTGGCATTGTTTATGATCAGTCTGTCATTGGGTTGGGGGAATTGTTATATCAACCGGATAAATTTCCTTTCTCATTATCGCAAAGCCGCAAAGACAGCGAAGGCTTGTATAACAGGCGGTTTAGCTGCACAAATTCCCCATTGGGTTCCTTTGCGCCTTAGCGCCTTGGCGCGAGTCATTGCAGGTTAATGCTGTTACCAATACTAAAACCCAAGATTGGAACTATCAGGTTAATTTTAGCTTCAAGCCATCCTCTAATTTTAACTTAAATTTGTACTGCTAACACCACTCCCAAGCATTTCGGATCAATTGGCAACCTGTAAAAAGAATTAACTTCAAAGCTAGTGGGAATAACCTGAATCATTCTTTAGCCTTTGGTACCACCATTTCCCGCAAACTTGGCAGTTTCACCAATTCTGTCAGTTTGGATTTAGATACAGATAATAACTTGCGTTGGCAGGTTCGATCCGGACTGGGAAACTTGCAATTTAACTATCAAGCAACAGAAAATGAGAGCCAGAAAACAATTAAACATGAACTTAGCTATCCATAGGATAGTCATACTCTCATTTTAGGTTATCAAACTTTGGCTCATAGAGGTAAAGAAAATAATCTCACTCAGTTTAGTTGGCGCTATCGTTCCCCTGCTAAGTCTCAGGACGGACACCATCTTTTTAAGTTAAATTTTGGTTACGGGATAGGTTTTGCTGGGAATGGAGTGATTGTTTCGGCAACCACTGCTATTATACCAGGATTAAGATTGCGTGGGAGCTATGAAGATATTTCCCTCACTGCTAATACTGCTAATTTTAAATTTGACATCTCTTCTCGCATTGAGTTAGGTTCTTAAACCGCCGCATATAGCAGATAAACGCGGATTAAGAGGGATATTTTGATTCAGTTACTGCTGATATTGAATTCGATAAATGCGACCATTTGCTTCTTCAGTAAACAAAATGCTACCGTCAGTGAGAATTAATAAACCCACAGGACGACCCCAAGTACTGGGTATGGTAGGGTGATCGAGAAAACCAGTGAGAAAGTCTTGATAATATCCCTTTGGTCTGCCATTTTCGTTAAAGGGGATGAAGACTATTTTATAACCAGTTCCACGGTTACGATTCCAGGAACCGCGAAAGGCAACAAATGCTCCATGATGATATGCTTCAGGAAAGGTATCACCGTCGTAAAATTTTAGTCCCAAAGCAGCAGAATGAGCTTGAAAGAGAACGTCAGGAGTCTGAGTACGAGCAGCAAGGAGCGGGTTTTTGCTCTTCCCATTAACCAGGTGGCGAGGATCCAGTAAATTGGGAGCCAGGTAAGTGTAAGGCCAACCGTAGAATTCCCCGGACTGAATGCGAGTGAAATAGTCTGGTACTAAATCATCCCCCAAGCGATCTCTTTCATTGACAGTGACATATAATTCTTGGGTGGTGGGGTGAAAGTCCATTCCCACCGGGTTGCGCAATCCAAAGGCAAAAGTTTCACTATTCTTCCCATCTAAATTCATCACTTGCACCGATGCTCTCGGTAATTCTTCCTCCTCTGCATTGGTACGAGAACCGATAGAAACATATAATTTGTTCCCGTCTGGGGAAACAACAACATTGCGAGTCCAGTGTTGACGATAACCCCCACCAGGTAAGTCGGCAATTTTTTCTCCCTTACCCGTTAATTGTTGTTGTCCTGGAGTATAGTTGTACCTGCGGACGCTATTGTGATTGCCAAGGAAAAAGTAGCTTGAGGTAAAAGCCATGCCAAAGGGAATGTCCAAACCATTATCAGCATTAGCGAAGGTTTCCTTAACGTCTGCAACTCCGTCTCTATTGCTATCTTTAAGCAAGCGAATGCGGTTTTGACGGGTTTCCGTCACGAGAACGTCCCCGTCGGGAGTTAGAGCTAACCAACGAGGGCGATCTAAATTAGCAGCGAAGACATTTACCTGAAACCCAGGAGGAACTCGCAGGGTTGGGTTAGAGGGAATGGGTACTACCCGAGGGGGTTTAGACGCACTATTGGTAGCATAGGGTTTGGGTAAACCCTCCACCTCTATGGTAATAGGTTGAGAAGTTAATGGTTCAGTGAAGACAGCAGTAGACTTTTGTTCCGCTTCTACTTGATTTAAACTGCAACTAGTTGTGAAAGCCAAGAAGAGTAAAGTTATCGCTCTCTTCGGTTTGATTTTCATAGCTTCTGATCCGTTAACAAATTATCAAGCTGTATATCTCTAATATTAATAATAGCATCAACCAAATACTTAGAGTAAATCCCCGTAGGTGAGCATTGCCCACCAAAAGTAGTAAAAGCATATTTATTTTCTAAACCGTCTAGAATAAACTAGTAATAAAACAAATTTTGTGCTAGAATGTTAATGGTAAATTTAAAAACTGAGATAAGCAAACATGAGTCAACCAGATACGGCAAAAGAATGGCTTGCTATTGCCCAAGAACGAATTGCAGATGCAAAAGCTATCTACCACAACAGACCTACCTCCATTGGTTCTATTTATATGGCTGGCTACGCAATTGAGTGCAGTCTGAAAGCACTACTACAAAAGCGCTCAATTCGTTATCCCCGAAGTGGCAGAGAAGGGCATAACCTGCGCAGATTGTGGGACGCATCTAAATTGCGGGTTGCCGATCTTCAGGATCCCAACGGCACCAAAACATTTTTTTTGGATCAATGGAGCACGGATTTGCGTTACGAGAGTTCTTTTCCTTATAACTTAGGCTTAAAAGTAGAAGATTTGCTTGAAGGAGCAAAAAAATTGGTAGGATTGATAAAGAGACAAATTCGTCGCCAAACTAAGGATATCTAGATGAATAGAGAGCAAATCAAAGAACATATTATCAAGAATATGGCTAATGCCAACCTGGAAATTGAGGATTTACGAGTTCAACCAGATCCTTATCTAGGCTGGAATATTGTGGTAGTGTCATCAGGATTCGCTGACATGTCCTATTGGGAACGAAAGCCGATAGCTCTAGCAGGACTCGAAGAATTAGCCCTTGAGTGGCTAGAGCTGCTCACTCCTGCCGAACTGGAATGGGCTGGAACTCTTCCTCTAGATTCAGACTTGGAAGACATTCCTATGTGGCCTGAAGCATTAGCTCGCGGGAAACAGATTCCCGAGCATGTTCTTTTCCCTTCCGATCTAGATGAAGATTTAGACCGTCCTATTGTGGCAACTTTTTATTCTTTGCGAGGAGGGGTAGGTCGCTCCACCGCATTAGCCTATGCAGCGCGGATTCTCGCCAGTAGAGGACGCACCGTGCTTTGTGTAGACATGGATTTAGAAGCCCCGGGGTTGACAGCCCTTTTCGGGAAAGAAAAGGAGATTAGAGAAGACCAAGGATTATTATCTATCCTGCTCACTCTGGACCAAGGAGAGCGTCCTGATATCCAAAATCATATCCTGCGCATTTCTGAAACCGATGAACTCTATTGTTTGCCTGCTGGAAAACCCAATGCCAATTACGCACGGCTGCTTAATTTTATGGATCCAGCAGCTTGGTATCGGGAGGAAAGAAATCCCCTGCGAGATTTGATGGAAATACTGGGCCACCAGTTATCTTTTAAACCAGATGTAATTCTGTTGGACGCTCGCACTGGTATTACTCCCTTAAACGGACCGTTACTTTTTGACTTAGCTGACTTGGCCATTATCGTCTTCTTCCCTCATCCCCAAACCCAGATAGGTACTGAAGCATTGGTTCGGGCAATGCTGGCAGCCCATACCAACCGTCCAGAACAAGGGCTGACTCCCGAACCACGGTTCTTGGTTTCTCCCATTCCTGCAAGTAAAGCACCAGAAGTAGTTCAACGATACCAGCACAGAGCCATAGAATGGATTAGCCATTGGCTTTCGGATCTCGATGGTAAGCGTTCTGAAGGGAACAAAATTGAGTCAGGGGAGATTACCCACTTCGTTCCTTATAGAGAGGCGATCGCTACTTCCGATGGAATTTTGTTTGACAGGGAAACCTGGCGGGATTTTGAGAAAGTGGCAGAATGGGTGGAACTTTTCCTACCTACCAAGAGCGAAGAGCGTCTCCAGCAAGTCAGTTTATCTGATTCAAAGACCAAGGTTCTAGATGAGTTGCAATTTTCAGGTGGTACCGCTGAGAATCAAGAGAATTTTCCCCACACCTTTGTTAAAACAGAATTAGTGAATAGAGCACTCCAACCAGAAACACCCTTAGTTTTGGGTCGCAAAGGAACGGGAAAAACTGCCATCTTTCGCCACATTATGGAAGATACCCAGAGAACCTCCCTAGTGGTTATGTCTCCCAGTCAGCTGAAGAGAGAAAATTTTTGGGTCATCTCCTCTGATGGATTTAAATCTATTGAAGAAGGTTTGACAGCTAATAACATTACCTGGCGACAGTTTTGGACTATCCAGACCTGTATTAGCTGCTACTTGTCGCCCCTATTTGAAGAAGAAATCTTGCCGGAAGAAACATTAGCAAGTTGTTTACAAGACGAACTAACAAGTGAATTCAAAGTAGTTCGATGCATTAAGAAGATGCTAGAAACTCCCGAGCTGGGACTTTTAGCCAGAGATTGGTTTACCCGCCTCGATAGCGCTGCACAATCCAATGCAATTCTGCTTTTCGATGGTCTTGACACTGGTTTTGGCAGTACAGAAATTGACCGTCAAAGACGGACTAAAGCCATTGAGGGATTGCTGTCCTTTATCTTAGATCTGGGGGACAATCTCCAAAACCTCAGATTTAAAGTGCTTTTAAGAGAGGATATTTGGCGTAAGCTCCGCTTTGAGAATAAAAGCCACTTTTTTGGTCGCTCTGTTACTTTGAGTTGGCTCGATAAAGCTGACTTTTTTAAAGTAGCTATCAAACAAGCACTACAGTCTTCCACTTTTCAACAACTGGTTAGCACTTCAATTAATGAGAAGAATTTCTTGGCAAATTACGATTATTGGTCGGAATCTCAGGTATTCCAGGTGTGGAATTTGTTGGTAGGAGAGCGCATGAGAGGAGGAAAATCAGCTTTTACCCGCAACTGGGTGTGGAATCGTTTAGCTGACGGAAGTTCTAACCGCAATCCTCGCGCTCTGCTGCAACTTTTTGCCGCTGCTACTAATTGGGAAATCAGGGAACAATCCAAGACTCCCTATTGGAAGACAGTAATTCGACCCCGTGGGTTAAGTTCTTCCCTAGAGAAAGTATCCACAGAAGCATTCGATGCACTTGTTAAGGAGGAGTTTCCCGAGCTTCAAGACCTAATTAAGCAACTGCAAGCATTGGGGCGATCGCCTTTTGAAGCTAGTAAACTGTCTCAATTAGAAGAGGAAGTCAGTCTAGCGCGAGAAGTGGGTCTTCTTTCCGTCTACGAAGGAACTGAAGACAATGTTAAGCGATACAAAGTTCCCGATCTTTACCTCTCAGGTATTGGCATGACTCGCAAAGGACAAGCATAAGCATACACAATATATAACCTAACCTAGTGATTCATACTAAGTTGCGCTCATTTAGAGAATTTAGAAATTACTCTATATGGCGCACCGCATAGCGGAACCTGAATTGCGGGCTACCTTATAAAATCCCTGGTTTGGTTTAAATTTCCCCACACCCCCGCACGGTTACTCAACTTTTTCCACTGGATAAGCCTTAAATTAAGTCTATTATTCTTACTCCTCACTTTCCGTCTCATTCTCTTCTACTGCCTCTAATTCTTCTTCAAACTGAGAACCTATAGTCAATGCCGACCTTTCCATTTCCAGCTCAGAGGAAGCCTCCAAATCTTCCTCCTTCAACGTAAATAATTCTTCTAATTCCAGACTATTAGACTGAGAGGTTATTTCTAAATCTTCTAATTCTAGAGTCATGGCACTCTCGAACTCTTCCCCCTCAAACTGATTAGATTTTTCAGAAGACTGCTTTAATTCCTTAATTTCAGTTGGAGAAGATTTTTCCAATTGTTCCCATGCTTTCTCAAATTGTTCCAGAAACTCAGGTTGGACTTCATTACTTGGTTCTAATTCTGGAATTGTACCCTGCTGGGATTGTTCCAGAGACTGAAGTTCGGAGGTATCCTGCTGTTTTAAACCTTCTATTTCAGATTGGTGAGCGGAGATTAATTCCTGGATTTGAGTTTGATAAGATTGCTCTAATGCTATAACTTTACCCTGCTGGGATTGTTCCAGAGACTGAAGTTCGGAGGTATGCTGCTGTTTTAACTCTTCTATTTCCGATTGATGAGCCGAGATTAATTCCTGGATTTGAGTTTGATAAGATTGCTCTAATGCTGTAATTTTACCCTGCTGGGATTGTTCCAAAGACTGAAGTTCGGAAGTATGTTGTTGTTTTAAGCCTTCTATTTCAGATTGGTGAACGGAAATTAATTCCTGGATTTGAGTTTGATAAGATTGCTCTAATGCTTGAACTTTACCCTGCTGGGATTGTTCCAAAGACTGAAGTTCGGAAGTATGTTGTTGTTTTAAGCCTTCTATTTCAGATTGGTGAACGGAGATTAATTCCTGAATTTGCGCTTCATGAGATGCTTCTAAGTCGCGATTACGTTCCTCTATTTCTGCTAATTGAGAGCGATGAGATGCTTGGATTTGCTCCGTTTGCTCACCTAACTGCTGCTGATAATCTGCTTGTAAGGAAGTGATAGTTTCTTGCAGTCTCGACTCGTGGTTTTCTTCTGCTGCTGTCAGCTGTTTATTTAATTCTTGCGAATGTTGCTGCTCTATTTTTTTCAGCTTTTGCTTCTCCATCACATATGATATCAACATACCTACAACAAAAGCAATAAGACCTATTCCTATATAAAACACAATGACCTCCTAAGGTTATATCAAATTTCTCTTAATTTACAAATTTTATTATTGATAAATAAATATAGCATAATTTTTAGAGAATTGTTAATTGATATTACTCCCCATTCAAAGCTGCTATCATTGCCCGCTGACTTGCCTTTTGATATACTGCTTCCAAATATTGTCTCACTACCCGAGCGTCCGCAGCAGCTAGGGGAATATTACCAAGAACATCAAAAACAGTTTTGCCATCTTGGGGTGGTACGATCTCCACCAGAGAAGATGACATAGACTCTTCGTAGCGCCAAAACCTCTCTAGTTCGAGAGTCTTGGAACTGCTTTCCAGTCCTGAATTAGGGGTATTACCTTCAACGGGAGCCGCTTTTTTATCTTGCTCTTCCATTCCGGAATGGCGTAATTGGCGCAGTTGTTCGAGGATTTGTGCTTTAGTGCGTCCCCGTAACTGGAACAAAACGAAAGGCTCTTCCCTAAAGCGCTCGGCGAGTTGATAGTAAACAGCACCGATATGCTTGCAGGGATTAGCTCCGTCGGGACAAGTACAGCGAGAATTAATTTCCTGCAAAGTAAAAGGGAACAGACTCACACCATTAGCAGTAAATACCTCTTCAATATTTTGGGGCATTTCCCCCCCTAACAATTGAGCCGAAAAAACTGCCTTATTCGACATTGTTTCCACTATGTATTCCCAGTCTTCATCGCTAAAAGGCTCCAGAGAGAGAGAAACTTGATAGGGTTCCCGACCGCTTCCCTGTACTTTAGCCAATACTTGGGCGCCTTTAAATTCGATTCTGAGGACATTTCCCTCCCTAGCGTAGATACGTGCTCTTTCTAAGCGTTTCTTAAAGCGGTAGGAATCTAGCAACTCCAGCCAACGCTCTACCCACCATTCCTGACTTACTTGATAATTAGTCATAGTTGCCTATCTTTCCCTTATTTGAGCGGTTCAGCGATATTTTTGGCTTTATAAAAGGTATCCAGACTGTGGCTATCGCCCACAAAACGCCAATGCCAAGGTTCGTAACTGATTCCTTGGGGATTATCTTTCGGAAAGGATAGTTCAAAACTATACCTAGCTGCATTGGTTCTTAGCCAGCGAAAGGCAGCAGTATTTTCAAAACTGGTTGCCAAATTAGTTGCCGGGACTTTGCCATCACCCATATCTATAGCATATCCCGTATGATGCTCGCTGTAACCAGGAGGAGCGCTCACTTCTGCCCGTTTAGCCGTATTTTGGGCCCGTTGTTCTTTAATCTTAAAAAACAAGTATTCCTGGTCCTGAACAGAACGAAAACCGGAAATGGGTGTGAGAATAACCCCCTCAGCCCTTGCTGCTGCCTGCATTTCCCTAAATTTAGCCGCCGCAGACCGCCGCAAGCGAATCCTGCCATCAGAGGTTACTGCTTGTAACTCGGATATGGGAGCTTCCTCGTAACTCAGATGTCCCAGGATATTGTCCGGTTCAGCAGGGTCCGGAGTAGATTTGGATTCATCAACAGGACGAGTTTCTGGTGGTGGTAGGGGGTTTTCCCCCACTCCCTTCCCCCCTCTAGGCTGAAAGATAAGAAGCTGAATCAGTAGGGCGATCGCCCCCAGTCCGAGCAACCCGTACATCACTAATCCTAGTCCTCGTTGGTGCGAAGATCTGCTCTTAGCAGATATTTCTCGCAACGCTTCTGGAATATCGTCAGGTATTGTAGATAGTTGAACTGGTGGTTCTGGCATTCCCGCCTTATCCAAAACTTTTCCTCCCTATTTTATTCTATTATTTTCATCTATACTCTTGCGGTAGTATATAGTAGTAAGCTGTCATCAAGCTTCAGCTTTTGATAAAAAGTCTGTGTTTTTAACCGTTGTCATTCCCACTTACAATCGCCTGCCAATTTTGGCTAAGTGCCTGGAAGCTTTGTGTAATCAGCAATTGAGCGATGATAACTCTTACGAAGTTGTTGTTGTGGATGATGGTTCCACGGACGGTACTTTAGAGTGGTTCAGAGCACATAAAAAGGAATTGTCCCACGTCAGATGGCTATCTCAAAGACATCAAGGACCAGCAGCAGCGCGTAATCTGGGTGTTTTGGCATCAAGAGGGGATATCATCGTATTTATAGATAGTGATTTAGTTGTCACAGAGCATTTCCTCCAAGCTCACGCAGTAGCCCTAGTAGAAGGAGAAAAGCAACTGGGGAGCGGGATTTTTACTTACGGTAGAGTAATTAATACCTGCAATTTCGCTAATCCTACCGCCGAACCCTACAAAATCACCGATTTTTCCGCTGCTTATTTTGCCACCGGGAATGTGGCGATCGCCAAGTCTTGGCTAGAAAAAGCAGGACTGTTCGACACCTGCTTTCAACTCTACGGTTGGGAAGACTTGGAATTAGGGGTACGTCTCAAACAACTGGGACTGAAATTAATTAAATGTCCCAATGCAGTGGGTTATCATTGGCATCCTGATTTCAGTTTAGCCCAAATTCCCCAGTTAATTGAAAAAGAAATCCAACGGGGACGCATGGGAGTCCTATTCTACCAAAAGCATCCTACCTTTCCAGTGCGGCTGATGATCCAGATGACCTGGTTCCACCGTCTTCTTTGGGGTATCCTCTCCCTTGGGGGGCATTTGAACGAGAAAACCATGGCACCATTATTACAATGGTTAATAGATAGGGAAAAACCCCAATTCGCCCGGTCAATAGCCCGCATTTTCCTCAACTGGTACAATGTCCAGGGAGTTTATGCAGCTTATGCACAACTTAAAAAAATTAGTAACATATTTATTATAATAATATTGTTCAGTCTTAATATTTATTAATTGTTTTTTCCATGCCAATGAGTCACTCCACCAGGGCGATCCATAAGGGTTATGCCAAGAGAAAGTAATTCGTCCCGAATGCGATCACCCTCGGCAAAATTCTTCTCTTTTCGCGCTGCTGCACGTTTTTCAATCAACGCCTCAATTTCTTCATCCTTCAAACCCCCATTACTTTCCTGCACTTTCTCGTCAGGTTCCGCCCTAAATCCCAAAACCCCTGCCAATTCTACTAAAGTCTGCCATTGTTGTCGTAATTGGCGAACAGAAGTTGTGCTTTCTCCCTGGTGAACCAAAATATTAGCTTCCCGCTGTAATTTTTTAGCAATTTCAAACAAAACCGCCAAACCGCCGGCAAAGTTAAAATCCTCATCCACTGCTTCCCGGAATCGTTGTATTAGGGAATTAGGAGCTGGATTGGGGTTTGGAGAATCATCTTCCCAAGAATTATTTATAATAGAGTAATAACCAAATAGCAATCCCTCTTTTAAAGTTTTCCAACCATTGGTAGCAGCAGCCAAGGCTTCGGGGGTAAAATCCAGGGGTTTGCGGTATTGCGCTTGGAGAACAAACAATCGCACCGCCATCGGATCGTATTGGGCTAGGATATCCCGAATCGTTACAAAATTCCCCAGGGACTTAGACATTTTCTCCCCACCAACCTTTACCATACCATTGTGGAGCCAATACCGCGCCAAGGGTTTACCCGTCACCGCTTCTGACTGGGCAATTTCATTTTCGTGGTGAGGGAAAATCAAATCTCCTCCCCCCATATGAAAGTCGATGGTTTCCCCCAACCGTTCTCGCACCATGGCTGAACATTCAATATGCCAGCCAGGACGTCCGGGTCCCCAAGGGGAGTCCCAAGCAGGTTCTCCTGGTTTAGCAGCCTTCCAAAGGGCAAAATCAAAGGGATCTTTCTTTTTTTGGGAGTCAGGATCTTCCACTTCCACCCGTCCGCTGGCTCCTGCTTGCAAATCTTCTAACTTCCGTCCTGAAAGTTTTCCGTAATCGGCAAATTGGCGAACGGAATAGTAAACATCCCCTTGCTCTGGATAAGCATAGCCTTTTTGTTCCAAGTCATACACCAAGCGTTTAATGCCATCTAGAGTACTCGTTGCGCGAGGATAAGCATCTGCTGGGCGGACGTTCAAACGCTCCATATCCTCGAAATAAGCCTCAATGAACCGTTCTGATACCGCTTCCATAGACGTACCCTCGGCTCGCGCTCGGTTGAGAATCTTATCATCAATATCGGTAAAATTCTGCACGTATTGTACCTCATAACCCCGCCATTCTAGATAGCGGCGGACTACGTCCCAGACAATACAAGTCCGTCCATGTCCCAGGTGACAGTAGTCGTAGACAGTAATCCCGCAGCAGTACATCTGCACTTTCCCCGGTTTGCGGGATTCAAATGGTTCTTTACGGCGGGTGAGAGTGTTATAAATAGTTAGGGTCATAATAAAATAATATAAGAGCACGGGATGTACATGGACATCCTTATCGATTATATAGAAGTTTCCCCGGCTAGGTTATGCAAACAGTGACGACTCCTCCCAATGCTGCTACAGCATTAGATACCCCGAAACAGGGATTGCCCGTTACCATCATTACTGGTTTTCTCGGTAGCGGCAAGACTACTCTCCTCAACCACATCTTAACCAATCAACAAGGACTGAAAACTGCTGTCCTTGTGAATGAGTTTGGGGAAATCGGCATTGACAATGAGTTGATTATCAGCACCGATGAGAATATGGTGGAACTGAACAACGGTTGTGTTTGCTGCACCATTAATGACGATTTAATCCAGGCAGTGTATCAAGTTCTGGAAAGGGAAGAAAAGGTAGACTATCTGGTGGTGGAAACTACTGGTTTGGCCGATCCTCTCCCTGTAGCACTGACCTTTTTGGGAACGGAATTGCGAGATATGACTCGTCTCGATTCCATTATTACCATGGTAGACTGCGCTAATTTCAGTTTGGACTTGTTTAACAGTCAAGCTGCTTATAGTCAGATTACCTACGGAGATATCATCGTTCTCAACAAGACTGATTTGGTGGATGAAGGAAATGTGGATGCTTTGGAGGTGAGAATTCGCGACATGAAGGAAGGAGCGAGAATTCTCCGCACCCACAATGCCCAAGTCTCCCTCCCTTTAGTTCTCAGCGTCGGTTTATTCTCCTCGGATAAATATTCAGAGTCTGAACATGACCACCATCATGACCATGACCATGACCATCACCATGACCATCACCATGACCATGACCATCACCATCACCATGACCACCACTCCCACCACTTAGAAAACGATGGCTTTATCTCTTTATCCTTCCAAAGCGACAAGCCATTTTCCATTAGGAAGTTCCAGTATTTTCTGGACAATCAACTCCCATTAAATGTATTTCGCGCTAAGGGAATTCTTTGGTTTGACGAAAGTCCCAGCCGTCATATCTTTCACTTAAGCGGTAAGCGCTTTACCATTGAGGATGATGAGTGGAAAGGGGACCAGAAGAATCAATTAGTGTTAATTGGTCAAAATTTGGATTTGGATCATTTGCGTACTCTATTGGAAAAATGTCTCTGTCTCCCTTCTATTCATAGAGGAAAAGGTTTCGCATAAGCTATAGGGCGCTTGTAGGGTGGGCAATACAATAGTTGCCAGTATCCACCAACCAGCTCTATCAATCTGTCTTCTGAGTACTAACCATTGTGCAAACCCTAGTACAGCGCCTCCAAAAGCACCTCCCACAGAGCCTCCTATAGCATATCGCACAGTTTGCGTCAAAAGATTTCGGATAGGTTCGCTGAAAACATGGCTATAGCGCTCAGGATCCCACTTAACATAGCGCTCAAGATCCACCGCAGCATAGCGCAAATTATCATTCACGTCGCCTCCCACCACGAATAACACCAATAATCCCACAGCTACCCCGACAGCATTAGCAAGTACCCACTGCTGCCAAAATCGGAGTCTCACAACCCTTTGCCTCTTAGTCATTGTTTTCGCTCCTTTTTAATTATATAGCAGTCGCCAAGGCGATTGATACACCCAGGGTAAGTTGGATCTAGTTAGCTCGAAACGTTAGAACCCTTACCTGTCAGCAATTTTCCAAGCATCCTACCTGTCAAACTCATAACTGGTAACTGGTATGGTACGTGCTATATGTATTCTAGCAAATTAGAGCAACTCATGCTTGGAGGATTTTTCTCATGGGATTTGTTATCAGTACAGTGAATATGAAAGGTGGTGTGGGGAAAACCACTCTCACGGTTAACTTAGCAACAAGTTTAGCCAAAAATCATGGGAAACGAGTCCTAGTCATAGATTTAGACTCCCAAATTAACGGGACTCTCAGTTTAATGTCCCCCCATGAATTTGCCAAAATGAGAAAAGCAAGATCAACTCTCAGTTATCTAATCGACTCTTTAATTAAATCTAATGTTCCGACAGACGAAGAATTAGAGCAATTTATTTGTCAGAATGTCTGTGAAGTGAAAGGAATAGATGTATTACCGGGAGACTTGGAACTATACGATGAGTATTTAGTGTCCGAAATGCTCCACAAACAGGCTATTTCCCAACCTGATACTAATTTTAACGCAATTTGGCAGCAACTTGAACGAGGATTGATATCCACCCTCATCAAACCATTGCGTTCCCAGTACGATTTTATCATCATGGATTGTCCTCCGGGTTATAATTTGTTAACTCGTAGTGGTATTGCTGCGAGCGATTTTTACTTACTCCCTGCTCGTCCTGAACCTTTATCCATTGTCGGTATTCAATTACTGGAAAGACGTATTAAGAAACTGAAACAAAATCATGGTAATACAGATCTACAATTATTGGGCATAGTTTTCATTCTCTCAGGGAGTACTCTCTTCAATCGTTATTATAAACAAGTAATGAAGCGAATAACTGAAGATTTTACCCTGGAGGTACTCTTCCAAAACTCCATTCCTATGGACGTGAATGTTGCTAAAGCGGTGGATAGTTTTCGGCCAGTAGTGCTATCTAAACCTAATTCATCGGGGGCAAAAGCTTTTACTCTCTTAACTCAAGAGTTGTTAACTAAGTTAGCTAATTAATTAGAGTCGAGGGGGATGTTACCACCCCGCCCCTCTCCGACGAACCGGACGTGCGACTTTCACCGCATCCGGCTCAGGTGCTTCTTACGTCTTTACGACGCGCTTTACGAGTCCGTCCTTAATACGCTTACGGTGTACCGCTTGCGCCTGGTGACATTCCCGATGGAGAGCAACTAGATTCTTACGGTTCCAGTTGTTATGGTTACCATCTATGTGATGCAACTCCACGGCACCATCTATCTCCATAAACAATCGATTGCAATGCGGACATTTGTCCTTCTGTCGCTTAATGGCGTCAGCGGTTGGTCCACCGTATAATTTGGAATTTCGACCGACCCAATAGGAGACATTCCCATCGTAGGGTGAGGCATTACCTTTAACCATCACGTGGTTATTGACTTTCCAGGGAATTGCTGGGAAAGCTTTCGTTGTCTGCTCATTGGTGAGCTGTCGTTTGGCTGCTCCTTGGGGTTTAATCCCCTTGGTGGCTAACCGTCGTGCTTTCTCAGCTTCCTTCAAGGCCATCCTGCGTTTTTCTGCCCTTAGTTTGCGCCATAGCCATATCCGCAGCGGGTCATAGGGCGTGTTTACTCATATCGCAGTTTTTGTGATTTTGACGACCGCCTCGGATTTGTGACTCTATCCTTTTCAGGCTCGATCAACCGTGGTTGCGCCACTTTTCCAGGTAGCTTTAACCTTGGTCTTTATGTCTGCATAATTCTTGGAACTCGGTGTGGATTTAAAGACTCCACGGGAGTTGACACGGAAGTGCCACCCCAAAAAGTCAAATCCATCCGTAGCTTTACTCACCTTAGTCTTAGCTTCGTTAATTCGTAGCCCTCTGGACTCCAGGAATTTGTCGATATCTTCCCGTAGCCTCTTGATGTCGGCTTCGGGTTTACAGATAAAGACCGCGTCATCCGCGTAACGAATACCTCTTATTAACGGTCTTGACCGTTCCTTTTTCCATTGGTCTGACCCTAAGTTCTCAAATCCATCTAGGGCGATATTGGCCAGTAGTGGCGAGATAACCCCGCCTTGGGGCGTGCCCTTTGTACTGGAGGGGTATTCTCCGCGAACGCCAGCTTTTATTGCAATCCTAAGTCCCCTTAAAGCTTCGATTGGTAGTACTACTTTGTTGAGCATGACCTGATGGTCAATTTCGTCAAAGCATTTGCTAATGTCTGTCTCCAGGATTAGCTTATCTTTTCCGTTGCAATTGCTTTTCAGGTTCTCAAAGATGAACTTTTGTGCGTCCGCAGTACAGCGACCGGGTCGGAAGCCGTAACTTCTTTCTCCGGCAGTTGCCTCATAGGCTGGTTCTGCTGCTAGCTTGAGCAGCGCTTGCCATGCCCGGTCGGCTATTGTAGGGATGCCTAAACCCCTTGTTTTGCCGTTAGGCTTGGGGATGTTTACCCTTCTCAGTTGTTGGTGTTTCCAGTGATGCCAGTGCTTGTTCAGCTTTTGGCATAGCACTAGGCGCTCTTTAGTAGAGAGTGCGGTTTTGCCATCAACTCCGGGGACTTACGCCCTGTATTTAGCTGTGTAACTTGTTTGACGGCCAGTGCTTGGGCGGCACGACTCCGAAGTAGGAGCCGTTGTAAACGTTTGACTTTGGGCAATTGAATTGTTTTTTCTGCGCTTTGAAGATACTCCGCTGTAACCGAAAGACTTGTTGTCGGAATCGCTTCCATGGCAAGTCCTTCCAGACTTCATCCGCCCTTGGGCAGATTTCGTCAGCCCTCCGGCCAATCTTCCCCATTTGCAGCAGAGCTGCCAAGTGGAGCCTCAAGGCTTTCAGCCTGCTCAGGCGCGGCTGCGCAGGAGCAGGGGTATTCGATTGGGGCTAATTTAGTGACTTGCACTGTTTAAGCTCCTTCTTTTCGCTCTGATAATTCCATTGGGTATCTTCTCTGTAGAAGCCATCGGGCAGTTACGCCCTCTCTTACCCTCGCCCTTCCGGTAGGTCGTTAATCATGCGACCTCACCACATTACATGTCGGGTTTGGAACCCCCTGTTTCAGTGGGAGTTGAGCGAGTTTTTACTCGTTGGGAATGAACTATTGTTACGAACCCTTGGGATTCATCTTTTGGGCCACGGTGCAACTCAGGAATGTAAGGTTGTAATAACGTCTCTTACGAGTTTCTTTCGGTATCTTTTCTGTCGTTAGCGACTTGACAGTGTCTTCTCTTAGGTCTTTTTTCAGATGATTCACGTTAGGTTATCCCGGTATTCCCCCTGTTAGCGGTGTTACCGACAAGCCGCTTGTCAGCTCCAGTTCCGCCCTGCTGCCAGCTTCTGCCTGGTGATTAACCTCACAGTGGCCAGCCCGGAGGGCGCGGCTGCGCAGGCGGGAGAGGCTTGGTTGCACGATTTCTGACCGTGTCCTCACTCTCATAGTTCATTCAGTTGTCAAGGTTCGGTAATCCTAGGTAGGAATCATTCTTCCGTTTTTAGCTCCTTTCGGTAGCTTAGATTCTTGGAGACGCTGTCCCGAAAACCCCTGCTCCTGTGCAGCCGCACCTGAGCAGGCTCCTGCTTATGTTTGGCTTATGCCGCGAATTTAACAGGAAACGAGCCGCACGTTATTATAGCAATGTGTGTGGGCTCGGTATTTACATTCGTAGGTTGGGTTGAGGCACGAAACCCAACAGCGCCAACCCATGTTGGGTAACGCTGGCGCTCTACCCAACCTACACCTAGAAGGAATCTAAATCTAATGCTTTTGAGCCACCTTTTTGGAACTCTACTAACAGTTTACCTAGTTGAGTCCAAATGAGAGCAGCAATGAAAACAGTCGTTGTCAAGGATACTCCATAGGAAAACCAGGGATTAATGCTAAAAATCTCTAAACCAGTGGCCAAAAAGATACAAATACCAACACAAATACCCAGAAATGGTAACTTTAATTCTACCCCTTGCATTTCCTTTATGATGTGTGGGGAAGGTGTTTTCATCCATTTCTGTACCTTTTGCTCTAAAATAGCTTTAAAAGCTAAACCACAGGTGATAGAGATAAATAAACCGACGAGGATCAACAAGTAGGGTGGTTGTGGGAAATAATAATACATGATTTTCAAACCGCAATCAGGAAGAAATTATACCTGTAAGGCACTCAGAGCAACATTAAATAAGTTTTGAGGTCCGAAGTCGTCTTTTACTAAAGTCCAAAGACGTTGCACTTCTTCTGTATGGAGTCTATCATCCTCAATTAATGCTAAAATTACTTGACGGCGCAAATATTCACCTTCTTTAGAGAGGAGATATTGAAAACCCAACTGAGCAGTAGGTAAGATATTGAAGCCAGACTCTGAACGGGCGATGGCAATCATGTTTTCTAAGCGCTGCCATTGGAATTTGCCCTCCTTAAATAACACCTCTAGCAAACGACGTCGCATTTGTTCTGACTCCCCGGTTAACAGACGACGGGATACATAGGGATAGGCAATTTCGACGATTTTGAAGTTGGGATTGAGACTTAAGGCTAATCCTTCTTGGGTGACTAAAGAACGGATAATCAGGGCAAATTTAGCGGGTACCCGGAAAGGATATTCATACATTAACCCGGAAAAGCGCTCGGTAATAGTTTTGAAGTTGAAGTCTCCGACGCTTTCGTTGATAGCATTGCCCAATACTTCTTCCAAAGCGGGAATAATGGGTGTAATATCTGTATCGGGGGTTAAAAAGCCCAGTTTGACAAAATCATGTGCTAAAGCTGAATAATCCTTATTAATGAGCTGTACCACGGAGTCTACCAGAGTTTCTTTCGTATCTTCCTCCAGTTTATCCATCATTCCGAAGTCTATATAAGCCATCCGTCCGTCAGGAGTGGCGAAGAGGTTCCCAGGGTGAGGATCCGCGTGGAAAAACCCATGTTCTAAGAGTTGGCGCAATCCTGAGGTGACCCCGATCCTTATAATTGCATTTGGCTCTACCCCTGCGGCTTTGATATTTTTTGTATCCGTCAGTTTGAAACCGTTAATCCACTCCAAAGTGAGGACGCGATGACTGGTGTATTCCCAGTAAATGCGGGGAACTTTAACTTCAGGGTCGTTTTGGAAATTAGCAGCAAATCTTTCGGCGTTTTCTGCTTCCTGGAGATAGTCGATTTCTTCAAATAACTTAGTTCCAAACTCGTCCACAATGAGGGTGAGGTCGTGACCTAAGTTTAGGGGGAGGAAGTTCCAGAATAATTTGGCACCCCAGCGCATTAAATAGAGATCCAGGGTGAGAATAGGGCGCAAATGAGGACGCTGTATCTTCACCGCGACTTCTTCTCCCGTATGGAGCACAGCCCGGTAGACTTGACCGAGACTAGCAGCAGCTACTGGTTGAGGGGAAATTTGCTTATAAATGGAGTCGTGGGGACGGTTTAAGTCCGTTTCCAGAATAGCAAAGGCGGTAACTCTATCGAAAGGAGGTAATTGATCTTGGAGTTTAATCAGTTCGGACAGGAAGTCCTGGGGAATTAGGTCAGGTCTGGTGGAGAGAGCCTGTCCTACTTTGATAAAGGTAGGTCCAAGACGAGTGAGGATTTCTCGTAGTTTCCTAGCCCTTTGGAATTTAACGAGATTACTTTGGTTTCGCCATTTGTCCCACAGTAGGTGGAGTATAAAGGTGGTAAAGTACCAGAGGATGGTCAAGGTTCGCCAGATTACTTGCCAAAGTCGTCCGCGATAGTAACGGGCGATAGCTTCTGGATCGTAGCGTCTGAAACCCATTGGGTTGGGGAACTGGTCTGAATACACCGTTGAATGCTGACTCACTCTTTTTTGCTGCTTTTAAATTAAGCGCTGTATACAAAAATACACATTCCTTGATGTTATACTCTCCAATAGGGAAATGGCAACCCCCTACTCTTCGTAGAGCATGCTTTCTAGGCACTCAAAGCCCACTTCCTGAAAATTATCCACTACTTCTGGTTCGTTTTCGTCCGCTTGTTGGCGGAGTTGGGCAAACTGGTCTACGGTATATTGGGTTTGAAACTTAGCGATGGTGCAGCTACATAACTCTGGTGCCATTTCTGGGGGTAAACCTCTGGTGGTTGCGCTTTTCGTACAGTTATTCATGTAGTCGGCGACGAATTCTTGGGGGTATTGGTTTGGTTCTGTTTCAGCCAATATTGAGGTAAGTCCTAAGATGGTGGGTAATAAGAGGGTTGTTAAGAGGAATGTTGTTTTCATTTTGTTAGTTTATCATGTCGATTATTCTTGACCCCCTGTTAGGGAGAAAAGTTCCAATTCAGCTGACATCAAGATTTAGTTACTGTTAAAATCGTCACGGGATTCAGAGGTGTAAAACGAGTCAAATCCGCCACTGGCACGGAACGAGAAACATTCACTTGGGAGATGCGATAATGCCACCCCCTGTTTTTAAACCAACTCAAGCTTGTGTACAAATGCTCCACAGTAGCCAAAGCCAAAACCATCACCCCTCCAGGCAAAAGTTTCACAGCGCAACTAGGTATAATATCCTCCATATTCCCCCCACTGCCGCCAATAAAAATCCGCTCTGGTGGAGGTAAGGTAGATAATATTCCCGGGGCAGTACCTCTAACCGCCACCACATTACTAATCTGGAAGCGCCGAGCATTTTCCTGAATCAAATTAATCCCCATGGCGGTTTTCTCAATGGCATGTACCCTGGATCCAGGACACAAACGGGCAATTTCAATGGAGACAGAACCAGTCCCCGCTCCCACATCCCACACCACCTGATCCTCCTGCAAAGCTAAGTCCCCCAGCACCTGCAAACGTACCTCCCGCTTAGTCATCAATCCCGGGCGATCTTCAAAACTCAAAAAGAGGCGATCTGGCAATCCCAACAAAGGCAAACGATTCAAGTCCAGCTTCTGTGCTTTCTCCTGCTGCAGCACAATCAATATATTTAAAGCAGAAAACTCCTGATCGAGTAATTCTTCGATTTCCTCACCACTAAAACGAGAAACTCGTTCCGTCTTGCCCCCCAAATTTTCGCAGACCCAAAAATCGTAGGGAGTGGGTAAATCTAAAGCCGCGCAATGAAGGGCAATCATCCCTGGTGTATAGGTAGTATCCGTCAACATGGCAATCTTGGACGCCCCCTGCAATAACAAAGGGGTTAACACATCCATTCCCCGTCCGTGGAGGCTAACTACCTCTGCATCCTGCCAAGGTACCTTCACCCGATTAAAAGCCAATTGTACCGAACTGAGATGGGGATGAAAGCGCAATTTATCCTCTGGCAATTGCTTGAGCAGCAACCGTCCCCAACCGAAAAAGAGAGGGTCACCGCTAACCAAAACTACAACCTTTTCATCCATGCGGCGGCCTATAGTATCCATTGCTTGCTGCAAATCACCCAACACCAGGCGTTCGCTCCTGGTACGAAAATAACTGAGGTGGCGCTTGCTCCCTACCAAAAGATTCGCCCCCTCCACTAACTGTCGTACTTTCGTCGTCAGCCCCGCCGCTCCATCTAAACCGATACCGACAACTTCAATCATTTATTAGACTATTAATCTCGAGATGATATTATCAAAGGGAAAAAGGAAAGTAAATGGATGTAATTCCAGCGATCGACTTACTGGCAGGGAAATGTGTGCGGTTGTACCAAGGAGACTATGAGCAATCCCAGGTATTTAGCGACAACCCGGTTACCATCGCAAGACAATGGGAAGAACAGGGAGCAACCAGACTCCACCTAGTTGATTTAGATGGAGCCAAAGAAGGAAAGCCAGTTAACTTAGAAGCAATAGAAGCCATTGTACGGGCAGTCTCTATCCCAGTGCAGGTGGGAGGAGGATTGCGCCATCGCCTCAGTATCGCCCAAATCCTCCATCTCGGGGTCCAACGAGCCATTGTGGGTACAATAGCTGTAGAACAACCAGAACTGGTAGGAGAACTATGTCTTGAGTTTCCCGGACAAATTCTGGTGGGTATCGACGCTCGCAATGGGAAAGTAGCAACGAGGGGTTGGTTGGAAACATCTCAAGTAACTGCCGTCGAACTAGCTCAAAAGATGGCAGCATTGGGAGCAGCAGGGATTATCTACACTGACATTCATCGGGATGGCACTCTCAGCGGACCCAACCGGTCAGCACTCCGGGAAATAGCGACACAGATTGAAATTCCTGTGATTGCTTCCGGTGGTGTTTCCTCCCTGACAGACTTATTGAGTCTGCTGGCGTTAGAACCTATAGGGGTAGAGGGTGTAATTATTGGTCGCGCCATTTATACTGGAGATGTTGACCTAACAGAAGCGATCCAAGCAATAGGTCCGGGTCGTCTCCAAGATGTTCCCCCAAATCTAGGTTCCTCTACCTTCGCGTGACATCCTCCCGACTCTCACCCCTGAGATTGGGTATTCCTGCCCCACGCCATGTCCTACCATTTTGTGCTCTAATTTATGGAGAATAATCTAGCCGAGAAATTGCATGATGATTGCTAATTTCCACACTGCTTTAGATGCTCGTTATGCTATTAGTGATGGGGTAATTTATGCAGCCTTTATTCATCCCCTCTCTTCCCTAGCTAGAAGAAAGAGATTTACGCAGTGCTATTCGTCAAGTAGCTAATCTAGCCACAACCTTCGGAACTAGTTATTCTAGCGGTGGATTATTATTCAATCCAGGAAGTCAGCCGTGCAGGGTTAGACCACCCAATTCAGAGAGCATTAATTATTTCTGAACTTTTTGAAGTATAATTGATACTTATCAGACTTTATTTGGGGTTAATTGCCAAGAGGAATCCTCCAATATTTCTAAGACCATTGTGTGATATTTTTTGAGAGTAGGACGACGGGCCCACACTGATGAAAGTTGTTGATTTTTGTTGCAAGTGACGATAAAGACCTTCTTCGTTTTTCACGTCTAAAGCACTGGTAGTCTCATCGAGAATAGCATAGTTGGGTTGGTTAATCAAAATCCGGGCAAAAGCCACCCGCTGTTGTTCCCCTAAAGACAGTACATCAGCCCAATCTTTTTCTACATCTAAACCCCCAAACCTATCAGCTAAATCAGGGAGATTAACCTGTTGCAATACTGCTTCCAGTTCTTCATCCCTAAGATTTAGATTCCCATTGGGGTAGAGTAGCTGACGGCGAAGAGTACCCAAAATCATATAGGGACGTTGAGGTAAAAAGAGCATTTCTGCTAATTTGGGACGGTAAATAGCCCCAGTCCCGGAATTCCATAAACCAGCGATCGCCCTCAAGAGAGAACTTTTCCCACAACCACTCGCTCCCATAATGAGCAGTCCTTCTCCTGGTTGGAGTGTGCGGCTCGTTTCCTGTGAAGGTCGCGGCGTAAGCCAAACATAAGCAGGAACAAGGTTTCCGGGACAACGTCCCCGATAATCTAAGCCACCGAAAGGGGCTGAAAACGGATAAACGTTCCCCCGCCATCCGCGATGCCGGGGGTTACCGAACCTTGATAACTGAATGAACTATGAGAGTGAGGACACAGTCAGAAATTGTGCAACCAAGCCTCTCCCATGAAGGAATCATGTGAATCCCCACCTGTCCACTGTGAGGTTAATCACCAGGCAGAAGCTGGAAACAGGGCGGAACCGGAGCTATCGAGCGGTTCGATGGTAACGCCGCCAACAGGGAGAACACCGGGATAACTTAATGTGAATCATCTACGAGAAGACCTAACCAGGGACACTGCCAAGCCGCGCATTGCAGAAGAGACACCGAAAGAAACTCGTAAGGCCAAACTCCTGACACTTACATTCCTGAGTTGGTGATGGGTCAAACGATGAGTTCCCAAGGGTTCGTAACAATAGTTCATTCCCAACGAGTAAAAACTCGCTCAACTTCCACGGAAACAGGGGTTCCAAACCCAACAATGCCTGCTCAGGCGCGGCTGCGCAGGAGCAGGAGTGGTGGGGTCGCCTGATTAACGGCCTATCGGAAAAGCGAGGGTAAGAGAGGGCGTAACTGCCCGATGGTTTCTACAGAGAAGATACCCAACGTAATTATCAGAGCGACTAACGAGGTCAAATTGTGAATATCACTAACCCGACTTCAACCGAATACCGCAGCCTAAAAGCCTTGAGGCTCCACTTAGCAGTTCTGCTAATGGCGGGGAAGATAGGTCGAAGGGCTGACGATGTCTGGAAAGACCTGCCATGGAAGCGATTCCGAGGTCAGGTGTTTCGGTTACAGCGGAGTATCTTTAAAGCGCAAAAAGAACGGTCAAAAGCCAAGGTCAAACGTTTACAACAGCTTCTACTTCGGAGTCGTGCAGCCCAAGCTCTGGCCGTCAAACAAGTAACACAGCTGAACACAGGGCGTAAGTCCCCGGAGTTGATGGCAAAACCGCACTCTCTACCAGAGAGCGTCTAGTGTTGTGTCAAAGGCTGAACAAGCACTGGTACCACTGGAAACACCAACAACTGAGAAGGGTAAATATCCCGAAGCCAAATGGCAAAACTCGTGGATTAGGCATCCCTACAATGGCCGACCGGGCGTGGCAGGCACTACTAAAGTTAGCAGCCGAGCCCGCCTACGAAGCAACTGCCGGAGAAAGGAGCTACGGCTTCCGACCCGGACGCTGTACTGCGGACGCACAAATACTGATTTTCAATAATCTCAGCAGCCATACTAACGGTAAGGATAAGCTAATTTTGGAAACAGACATTAGCAAATGCTTTGACGAAATAGACCATCAAGTCATGTTAAACGGAGTAGTCTTACCCAAGGAAGCGCTTAAAGGATTAAGGAAAGCGGTGAAAGCAGGTGTCCGTGGTGAATATCCCGACCGTATTAAGGGCACGCCCCAAGGCGGGGTTATCTCACCCCTACTGGCCAATATCGCCCTAGATGGATTTGAAAACCTAGGGTCTGACCAATGGAAGAGAAGACGGTCAAGGCCGCTAATAAGGGGTATTCGTTACGCGGATGACGCGGTCTTTATCTGTAAACCCGAAGCTGATACCAAGAGGCTACGGGAAGATATCGACGAATTCTTAAAGTCCAGAGGGTTACAAATTAACGAAACTAAGACTAAGGTGAGTAAAGCTACGGAAGGATTCGATTTCCTGGGGTGGCGCTTTCGTGTCAATTCCCGTGGAGTCTTCAAATCCACACCGAGTTGGGAGAATTATGCAGACATCAAGGCCAAGGTAAAAGCTACTTGGAGAAATGGCGCAACCACGGAGGCTCGCCTGAAAAGGATAGAGTCACAAATCCGAGGTTGGAGGCAATATCACAAAAACTGCGACATGAGCAAGCACTCGCTATGGTCGCTCAATCACTGGGTATGGCGTAAGCTGAGGGTGGAAAAACGCAGGAAGGCAATTAAGGAAGCGGAGAAAGCAAGACGTCTGGCTATCAAGGGTAAACCCTTAGGAGCGGCTAAGCGCCAGCTCACATCAGAGCAGATTAAGAAAGCTTTCCCAACAGTTCCCTGGAAAGTCAATGACCACGCGATGGTCAAAGGTGATGCCTCACCCTACAATGGGAACATTCCCCCCGGCATTGATTAATGGCGGGGGTCGGTCGAAATTCCAAATTATATAGTGGGCCAACCGCTGAAGCAATTAAGCGACAGAAGGGTAAGTGTTCGCATTGCAACCGTAAGTTCATGGAGATGGATGGTGTCGTGGAGTTGCACCACATTGACGGCAACCACAACAACTGGTTTCGCTTGAATCTGGTTGCTCTCCATCGGGAATGTCACCAAGAAGTGCATAGTAAGCGTATCAAGGACGGACTCGACAAGCGCGCCATAAAGGCATAGAAGCATCTGAGCTGTATGAGGTGAAAGTCTCACGTACAGTTCGTAGGAGAGGGGCGAGGTGGCAACATCTCCCTCGACTCTAATTCTAGGGAAATATCCCGAAATAAAGTTCTTTGATAGTTAGGAGTCTGTAAAGTTAGCCACAAGCCAAGCTAAACGACCGTTTTCCACAGTATCAATCTTCTCCCGTTCCCCTGATACCCCAGGAACTTGCTCCCTTTCTGCTTCCAGATATTCGTGGAAGTCGTATAAGCGATTAATTCCCGCAGCAAAGTTAGCCAGAGATTGGAAGCGATCCACAATAATATTCAGAGAGCGAAAGATAGTAAAAAACGCACCCCCAGCTTCCGTTACTATCCCCACTTCCAACTCCCCATTAAAAATTCTCGGTGCGAGAACTACCTGAGGAATGATATAAATGATAAACTCATAACCATTGGCGAACAAGCCCAAATATAGCTCTTGCCACAGTATCAGGAGATTAAAATTGTCGTATGCTTTATCGAATTGTTGCTTTACTTGATTATATTCTCGTTCTTCCCCACGATAAAAAGCGATGGACTCAGCATTTTCCCGAATGCGCACGAGAGCGAAACGGAAATTAGCTTCTCTTTTCAGTTGCTCAAAATTAAGCTTAACGAGAATTCTCCCAAAAATCCCAGTAGTAACGACATTACCGAATAAGGCGTAAATTATCAAACACATTACCAAAGGTTTAGAGATACCCCAAAGAACACCGCTAAAAGCAACGATTTGGAAAATGGAGACGATAATAACGAGCAAAAATCGGAGGGACTCCTGGGTAAAGCTTCTGATATCCTCCGAAATACGCTGATCTGGGTTATCCAATTCTGTATTGGAGTTCCCGATGTTATAGAAAGCTCTTCCTTGAAAATAGTTACCGAGAAAGTTATCCGTCAACCACCTTCGCCAATAAACTCCCAATTTCTCGCGAAAGTAGCTATAACCAGCAAAAAGGGGAACGTAGACAATCAAAACTCCTAAGAATATCCGCACCGCAGCCCAAAATCTATCGGCATCTTTGTCCGCAAGGGAGGAAATTAAAACACCTTGCTGTTGGTTTAAACTTACTCTCAGGAAAGTATAAGCTAATAATAAGCACCCGAGAAGTGCTAACAGAGCAATGGCACCCCGTTTTTCTTCTCCGAACCAATAAAGTTTGGCGATCGCCCAAAACCGCTTGAACAATTTCAGGTTAAATCGCGACCTTTTCCCCTTTGTCACTACAAACTTTCTCCTTTCATTGCCATTATACAGCCTTTAACCTAGCCTTTGCGTTTTTCTAGTGCAAAAGCAGATACAATGGCTTAAATAACGGTAGAGGGAGGGCACAAGGCTTGCGCCCCGGCGGCGGAATAAGCCAAGCTGGTCAACTGTCATGGTACATGTTATATAGGTCGCGATTCAATGTCTTTTTTCACCCTGTTCTTCAGCCTGTTAGTGGAGGCAATGCCTTTCTTATTGCTGGGAGTTTTCCTCTCTAGCGTCTTACTCTTACTGATAGACGAAGGTAAACTCATTGCTAAGTTGCCCCGCAATCCTATCTTGGGGGCCATAATAGGCAGTTGCTTCGGATTTTTATTCCCCGTCTGCGAGTGTGGTAACGTTCCCGTGGCGCGGCGATTGTTGCTTCAAGGTGTGCCCACTTCCAGTGCAGTGGGCTTTTTACTCGCTGCACCCACAATTAATCCCATTGTGATTTGGTCAACTTGGGTTGCTTTTCCCAATCAGAAGGAAATTGTCCTGCTACGGATTCTCTTTTCCATGGCGATCGCAATAATTATCGGCTGCGTCTTCAGCGTACAACAAAACCCCCAACCTTTACTGCAAAAAATGTTATCGAAACGGCTGAGAGTACCACAACAGCTAGAACAGAAAGGAATACCGACTTTACTCCGTGGGGGTACATTTATACTTTCTGGAGAAGGTAGCCCCGTAGCCATGACAGAAATAATCCCCCCAACCCCTCGCTCTAAGGGTATGAGTCTAGGGGGACAGTTTGTGTCCAATATCGCCCAGGAGTTGAGGGAGTTAGGGGGTATGCTGGTGATAGGTAGCGCCGTAGCAGCCTTCATTCAGGTATTCGTCCCCCGAGAAATCATCCTCAGCGTCGCCCAAGGTACCATCGGTTCTATTCTCGCTATGATGCTCTTAGCAGCCCTGGTGTCCATTTGTTCCACTGTGGATTCCTTTTTTGCCCTTTCCTTTGCTTCTACCTTTACTACTGGCTCCTTGCTCGCATTTCTGGTGTTTGGACCCATAATCGATATTAAGGCAATAGGCTTAATGCTCTCGATTTTTCGACCGCGAGTCATTCTCTATTTGTTTGCCTTGGCAGCTCAGTTAACTTTCATCTTCGCTCTTGGCTATAGTTATTTTGGGTAGTAATATGAAGAATAGGCAAAACTTGCTACCAGTGTTAGATGGGATGGCCATTTTAGCTTGGGGCATCTTGTTGCTCAAATATTCCCTCTCTGGTCAGTTAAAGTTATTAATCCATCCCAATTATTTTTGGCTGGTGTATGTAACAGGTGTAGTCTTGTTATTGCTGGGAGGTGTGAAAATTGGGCAGTTGGTAGGAGCAAAGGGTAAGAGGGTTTCTCAGTTTCAGGAAAAGCACTTAACCTTATTTCCTCCTGGTTATAGTAGCGGTTTGCTGGTGGGAACGGCGATTTTGGGCTTGGTTATGACCCCTTCCGTGTTAAAGAGTGAAACAGCACTACAACGAGGGATAAGGGAATCTTTACCTTTAACTAGAGCACAACCTCAAGCATTTGGTAGTACCAGCAAACCGGAAGAGCGATCGCTCATAGACTGGATTCGTACCCTCAATGCTTATCCAGAACCGGACGCATATATAGGTGAGCCAGTAAAAGTAAAGGGTTTTGTTGTCCATTCACCTCAACTGCCGGATAATTATATTTTAGTTGCTCGTTTTGTGATTACTTGCTGTGCTGTAGATGCTTATCCAGTAGGTTTACCAGTCAAATTACAAGCTCAGGAGAGTCGTAGTACCTATCCCCCAGATACTTGGATCGAAGTTGAAGGAGAGATGATAAGTGAAACCTTACCCGACTATATGAAGGAAAGTGCTAACAAGCGACAACTGATAATTGATTCTCGAACCATTACCAGAATTGAAACTCCATCTGACCCTTATCATTATTAACCGTGAAAATTACCCAGAACAAAAGATTAGAACCAATAGATCGAGTGGCGATCACCTTTATTATCTTCCTCGGTTTAGTTACTTGTCTCTTAGTCTGGGGTAATCAAGTTTGCGCAACCACTGAGCAATGCTTTTTGCAAGTTGGTCCCAGAGTCAAAAATTTTAGCTGGTCAGGGAAACAAATAGGAGCGAAAGATACGGCTTTTATCCTCACTTTTGACCGTCCCATGGACGAAGCAAGCGTGGCTCAAAACCTGATTATTAATCCCCCTCTACCAGGTAAAATTAGCTGGGCTGGAAGACGACTTGCTTACACTTTAGCAGCCCCTGCACCTTATGGCGAAAACTACGAGTTGCGTCTCCGGGGTGCGAGGGAGAAAATAAGAGGGAAAAAGGAGCTAGGAAAGGAAATTCAACCATTTAGCAGTAAATTTAGTACTCGCGATCGCGCTTTTGTTTATATCGGTTCTCAAGGAGAGGAAGAGGGCAGGTTAGTACTATACAACTTAACGGAACAGCGGCAAAAGATTCTCACTCCGGACAATCTTACTGTTATCGATTTTAACATCTATCCCCAGGGAGATCTCATTTTATTTTCCGCTGTACAGTCCAATAAAGTAAATGAGGGATTTGCTAATAACCAACTTTATACAGTCACCACAACAGACAAAGGGAGTAAAACTGGTGAAATAAAGCTAATTTTAGATAATAAAAATTACCAAAACCTAAAATTTGCTTTATCTCCCGACGGTCAAACAATTATCCTGCGTCGAACAAACAAGAAAAATCCAGGTAAATTTGGACTGTGGAAACTATCAGAAAATGGCAAACAAGAACCTTTAAACAATCAGTCAGGAGGAGATTTTACCATTGCTCCGGACAGTAAAACTCTAGCTTTAGCCTTAGGGGAAGGAATTGCTATCTTGTCATTAGAACCAAATGCAGAACCCATCGCTTTTTTACCTCAATATGGCAGATTAGTCACATTTTCCCAGAATGGTTCCTTAGCCGCCATGGTAAATTATAATCGGGATAATCCGGAATTGCTTTATACCCAGTCTCTGTTTCTCGTCCGGGCTGGAGGAGGAGAAGAAAAACTTTTCTCGACTAACGGTTCCATTCTGGATTGTAAATTTAATCCTACTGCTACCATTCTTTACTGTTGGCTCACCCAGTTAGTGGAAGAAACAGAAGAGTATCGGGAACAGCCCTATTTTGCTGCCATTGACTTACAGACAAAGGAGATTTTGCCTTTGTTAGTGTTACCCGAATATCAAGATATTAAGATGAGTATGGCTAGGGATGGTTTGGGACTGCTATTTGAGCAAGTCATTGCCGACTCTGCTACAGAAGATACTTCCCCAGAGAGGCGGATCTGGTTGTTAATTCCCCCTTCTACCCTCTCAGAATCTGACCAACCCCAATTAGAGCAGTTGCCTTTAGTGGGTTTTCATCCCCAATGGTTGCCTTAAATCAGTGACCAGTGTTGAGAGCTGGTGGACGGATTTGAACCGACGACCTGCCGCTTACAAGGCGGATGCTCTACCACTGAGCTACACCAGCAAGAAATACGTATTTATTCCTAGTTTACCATTGTAACCAATTCCCTGGATAATGTCAACGTCAAACCAGGAAATTGGTTATAATTTACAAAACGATTTTGCTTTCAATTGCCCAGCGGGCTAACTCAGTGCGGTTGCTGAGTTTGGTTTTATTGAGCATGTTGGAAACGTGGCTTTCAATTGTGCGCTGACTCACTTTGAGTCAGGTGGCGATTTCTCGGTTTCCTATCCCCTGGGCTACCAAATTAACTACTTTTAACTCCCTTGGGGTCAATGTCACGTCCTTGGGAACTCGGATATGCTTATCAATGTCCAGTCTTTGACTGTTGCTATATTCTCTCAAACGCTTTGCCTGCTTGAGAGTTGATTTAACTTGGGCTACCAATTCTTCCGGTTCAAATGGTTTGACCATATAAACATCCCCGCCCATATTCAAACCCTTAACCCGATCTTGACTTTGACCTTTAGCGGAGAGAAACATGACGGGAATCGAGTCAGTGCGGGGATTGTTCCGAATTTGCCCGACAAAAGTATAGCCATCCATTTCTGGCATCATCACATCGCAAATAATCATGTCGGGAATGTCCTGCTCTAAAATGTCTAGTGCATAAGCGCCATTTTCAGCAGTGAATACCTGATAACCCCTAAATTCTAGGTAATCCCTAACGAGTAGAATTAAGTTGGGGTCGTCGTCAATCAGTAAAAGTTTGTTACTATGACCGTGAGCGTTATCTTTCATGGCAAATCTTAATTATAATCGGTTTTAACCCCATTGGATTTAAGAATTTGTTGTTTGTTCTGGCAAGGGATGAATAAGAAAAGCAAATTCTTTTACTATCCTATTCCCAATGAGATGTTCTTGGATAATCCGTTCGATAATCTCTGGGGTAACGTTACTATACCATACACCTTCTGGATACACTACCATAATCGGGCCGGAAGTGCAAACCCGCAGGCAGTTGGCTTTGGTGCGAAAAATACAGCTGGACTTTGCGTAGCCCGGACGATCTAGACCTAGTTCTTTTAAGCGTCTTTTCAGATAATCCCACGCATCAGTACCGATTTCCTTGGGACAGCATTTGGGTTTGGTCTGATCTGCACAGAGAAAAATGTGCCGTTTGATGTGGGTTGAGGGTAGGGTACTGTTTATGATAGAAGCAGAAGTAAGTGAGTTATTTTTATCTTCTAAACTGGATTCAGTCATACTCAATAGTAAAAATACTTATTTTACAGTAGTCATCTAAACCAAGTATAACCCAAGTCGCTGATGTTGCACAAATCCAAACCCAACTATCTCTCATGTTCTTCCCTCTGTGCCCTCTGCGCCTCTGTGGTTCAATAAAATTAGTTTCCTCAAGGAGACAAAGTCAAGAAGATTTATTTGGCTATAAACTACGCCGGAGGTTAATTTATTCAATAGAAGCTTCTGCTTGATGGACGATTCCTCGCAACTCATCCAATATCTCATTACTAGCAGTTTGCCACAACCTCCTTTGAGACGCTTCTAACAGCCTTTCTGCCATATCTCGCAAAGCCCAAGGATTGGATTTCTGAAGGAATTGCTGCACTTTTGGAGCCAAAACATAGGCTTCTGCTACCCTTTGATACATATCATCGCGAACACATCTTGTAGTAGCATCATAAGCAAACAAATAATCCACTGTCGCCGCCATTTCAAAGGCTCCTTTATAACCGTGACGCATCACTCCTGCTATCCATTTGGGGTTAATTACCCGAGAGCGATATACTCTAGCTATCTCAGTACTCAATTGCCGCACTTGGGGAACTTCTGGGAGAGAATTATCTCCGAAGTAGGTTTGGGGATTTTTCCCTGTTAGGGTACGAACCGCAACCGTTAAACCTCCTTGAAATTGATAATAATCGTCAGAATCGAGAATATCATGTTCTCGATTATCCTGATTGTGTAACACTATTTGCAGTCTTTTTAGTCTCTGTTGAAATGCTTCGGGAGCACCTACTCCCCAATGCTGGGCATCACTATAGCCATAACTGCTCCAATTGAGATAAGCTCTAGCTAAATCCTCATCTGATGTCCAATTTTGAGCTTCCATTAAACCCTGCAAACCAGCACCGTAGGCTCCCGGTTTGGAGCCAAATATGCGCATAGTAGCCCGCGCTGCTGCTTCTTCTGTGGGCAACCCTTGCTGCTGGCATATTTTCGTCTCTTTTCCCACTTGGGCTGCCAGAGGATTTTCTGCTTCTGTTTCCTCTAAACTAGATACAGCGGTGATGGCTTGACTGACTAAATCGATTAAATTGGGAAAGCTATCTCGAAAGAAACCGGATATTCTCAGGGTAACATCTACTCTGGGTCGTCCCAACGCTGACGGGGTCAAGATTTCAAAATCCACCACTCGTCGGGAAATTCCATCCCAAATGGGTCTTACCCCTAATAAAGCCAATACCTGGGCAATATCGTCTCCTCCTGTGCGCATAGTTGAAGTTCCCCAAACGGAGATAGCAAGGGTTTGAGGGTATTCGCCGTTTTCTTGAGTGTACCGTTCGATAACTGCTTCTGCTGCTTTCCTACCTACTTCCCAAGCAGTTTCTGTGGGAATAGCCCGGATATCTACGGAGTAGAAATTCCGTCCTGTGGGTAAAACTTCTGGTCTTCCTCTAGTAGGTGCTCCCGCTGCCCCACTAGGTACATATTTACCATCTAATCCTCGTAACAAATTGCTAATTTCTTGATTAGTTTGTTCTAGGGCAGGGAGAAGATACCTCTCTATCCATTCTAGTTCTTTGAGGGTATTTTCTCCAGGGGGATTAATTTTCCGTTTCCTAATAATCCCTTCAATTAACTCCTCAGCTTGTTCCCCTCTCCGCGCCTCTGCGCCTCTGGGTGAAACCTCCAAATCTCGTGCGATCGCCCTACTTAAACCCAACCTTTCCCCCGTCGGAAAACGAGCAATCGCCGCTATTAAATCTCGTAGTTGCCTACCTTGGGGCATTTGGCCAAAAATATGCAAACCATCTCTAATTTGAGCGTCTTTTAAGGCACACAAGTAACTATCGGCGAGGGTGAGAAATTGATCTAAGGAGTTCTTATCTATTGTATCACATCCCAAATCTTTGTCAAGGTGAGATTGAGTAACTAGATTTAAGATGCGATCGCCTATTATGGTTAATCGGGATGGATCTAAACTTTGGGCTTCATAATACTCATCTATTAAAGCTTCTAATTGCTGCAAATTGCCATAGAGTTCAGCCCGCGTCATGGGGGGTGTTAAATGGTCGATAATAACCGCCTGGGAGCGGCGTTTAGCTTGGGAACCTTCCCCCGGATCGTTAACAATAAAGGGGGAAAAGTTGGGTAGAGTGAGTAGGGCTATTTCTGGGTAACAATGAGAGGAGAGGGCGATACTTTTACCAGGTAACCATTCTAAGTTACCATGTTTACCTAAATGGATAATACCATGAGCGCGGAAATGTTCCCTCAACCAATAGTAATAAGCTAAATAATCGTGGGTTGGTTCTAAATCGGGAGCGTGATAATTTAAACTGGGATCCTTGTCATATCCTCTCGAAGGTTGGATCCCAATAAAGATATTTCCTAGTTGAATTCCTGGAATATGGTAACCGCTGATGATTGCGAAGCTTTGCGAAGCTTTGCGAAGCAACCGCCCTTGGCGTCCCGCTTGCGTCCCGCCCTTGGCGTCCGCAGATAAACGCTGATTTTTAGTATGAATTTTGTCCCAGCGATCGCCTATTTCTTGTTGGATTTTCTCTGGTAAACTGGAGAAGTATGTGTTATAATCTTCTTGAGGTAGATATTGATTGACGGGACGGAATGCTTTGCTTTCTGGATCGTTGGTTATACCAGCAGTTAAACGAGCAATTAATTCATCCCCATTACTGGGAATATCCTGGACAAAATAACCTGCTGCTTGTAAACTTTCCAGGATAGCGATACAACTTGCGGGAGTATCTAAACCCACTCCGTTGGCAATTCTGCCATTTTTATTGGGGTAATTAGCTAAAATGAGGGCAATTTTCCTTTCTTTTGTAGGTGTATTAGTTAACCGCAACCAATTAACAGTTAAATCAGCCACAAAATTAACCCGCTCCCTGTGGGGTTGATATACCACTACATCGGTTTCCAAATCTTGATTGCTAGTTTGGACAGATTTAAAAGAAATAGGGCGAGTAATAATCCTCCCATCTACTTCTGGTAAAGCTACATTCATAGCTACATCTCGCGGTGTTAATCCTTGGTAACTAGACTCCCACTGTTCTCTAGTACTACCACTGAGGATTACTTGTAACACAGGGACATCCAGTTTTTGCCACAATTCGAGTTTCGGCGTCTCCTGGTTCAGTTTAGCGACGGAAAAACTGGTAGTATTGAGGAGGATTTGCACATCTTGTAAATAGGAAAGTAATTCTGCTTGTACCTCACCATCCCCCAGAGAAGAGACAAAGACAGCAAGGGGAGATAAATTTCGTTCTTCCAATGCTAGAATGAGACTATCTATAGGTAAAGTATTTCCAGCTAAATAATGGGAGCGATAAAAGATAATCCCCACTTGGTGGGTGGTTTTGGATCCTTTGTAATAAAGTCCAATGCGAGGTACTACTTGAGGAGGAGGAGGGTTATAGGAAGTTGTGAGAGAAACATCCGCCACAAATTGAAGAGCGTGAACTAAATTATCAACACCAGACTCCACGAAATAGCGCCACAAGGAATGAACAGCGGTGAGAGAAACAGTGGAATGACTAATTAAATCAGGATCGGGGCGATCGTCTCCTGGTAAGACATATAAAGCAGCCCCGGTCTCTTCTACAGTTTCCTTGACTACTTCTAACCCATAGGACCAATAAGAACGTCCCCCCAGTAAACGAAGGATAATTACCTTAGCTTGAGTTAAAACAGTATCTGCGTAACTATCGATACTCAGCTGTTGTTGAAGTTGGAGGAGGTTCAGGGTTCGCAGCGGTGGAAACTCAGTTGGGAGGTGAGACACTGCTGCATTAAGGATTTGAATATCCGTGTCTGCTGCGGTTAGGATTATAATAGGGGCGGGAGTTTGTTCTACAATAATGACTCCTTCTGAGTTAGGTTGCCAACCTCCTGGAGTAGCGGCGATCCGGTGCATATAATAATCAGTAATTTTAGATATTATTTATCTTACCATGGTAAACAAATCTCAACCAAAATATCTCTCATATTCTTCCCTCTGCGCCCTCTGCGCCTCTGCGGTTAAATAATGAAAATTGCCTGGTGGAACCCAAGCACAAACAGCTGGAAAGATTATAAAAACCCACATCAACGGATTGTGGTGAGCGATACCCACCCTACTATTAGACCATAAAATCCAATTGGAAAATGGCATCATTGAAGTCGTTATCACTAATGCTTAAGTTACTGGGCAAATCTTCAAAGCCGAAGATATTATTGCCACGGGACTGCAAGTGAGCTGCACCATCAGGGTTTGCATCTAAGAAGGCAAAGTAAGCCACCAGATCCTCACGGAAGTCAGCTGGATCATTGAAAACTCCATCTGATTCGGCATTTTCAGCATTGATAAAGCCCTCAAAACCTATGGCTCCACCGTTGGCAATGACAAAAGGAGCGTAGAATCGGCCCCCTTCCAGGAGGACATCATCGAATTGTTCCGCTGTTGTATTGCGATTGGGATCACCGGAAGAACCGGCGAGGAGCTCGAAAGAATCTACCCGATTTGTCAAGGCTAGTTGTGCATACCGGGATGGATCGTCGGACGGTAGCAGCACTGTACCATCTTCTAGGAGGATACCACCATTGGCATTCGCAACTTCGTAGAGTCCAACCAGGTTATCGAATTCGGCGTCACTTCCCAGTTCCCGAACACCATTGGTGAGTTGAGTGGTAACCTGGATACCGTTTCCTGCCGGAGTCAGGTTATAAGCAAACATAGTGCTAATGAGATCTGCACTATCAACCTCAAATTCAATGGTAGGGGATTGGGGCGCGACAATCTGACCCCGAATTTCCCCATCAGGAAACTCGTTAGTTTGAAGATTGAGGTAAAGCTCCACATCTTCTCCCGATCCTGCACCCCGAATTATTAGAGTCGAGGGAGCTGCCACGCAGCTCGCCCCTCTCCTACGAACTGTACGTGAAACTTTCGCCTCATACAGCTCAGGTGCTTCTATGCCAATGGGAGGCGTGCTTCCGTAGACCGTCCTTAATACGCTTGCGATGTATTGCTTGCGCCTGGTGACACTCACGGTGGAGGGCAACTAGATTCTTACGTTTCCAGTTGTTATGGTTGCCATCGATGTGGTGCAACTCCACGGCTCCATCCATCTCCATAAACAATCTGTTGCAATGCTGACATTTGCCCTTCTGTCGCTTAATAGCATCAGCGGTTGGCCCACTGTACAGTTTGGAATTCCGACCAACCCAATAGGAAATGTTCCCATCGTAGGGTGAGGCATCACCTTTGACCCCCGCCATTAATCAATGCCGGGGGTCGTTGACTTTCCAGGGAATTGCTGGGAAAGCAATATGTACCTGCTCACTGGTGAGCTGTCGTTTGGCCGCCCCTTGGGGTTTAATCCCCTTAGTGGCGAGCCGTCGTGCTTTCTCTGCTTCCATAGTCGCCATCCTGCGCTTTTCAGCTCTCAATTTGTGCCATACCCATTGTTTGAGTGACCATAGCAAATGCTGAACGAGTATCGCAGTTTGAGTGATTCTGGCGACCGCCTCGGACTTGTGACTCTATCCTTTTCAGACGAGCTTCCGTGGTCATACCACAATTCCTGAGTAGCTTTAACCTTGGCCTTTATGTCTACATAATTTTTGGAACTCGGTGTTGATTTGAATACTTCACGGGAATTCACCCGAAAGCGCCACCCTAGGAAGTCAAACCCATCCGTAGCTTTACTCACCTTAGTCTTGGCTTCGTTGATTTTTAGCCCTCTGGACTCCAGGAATTTGTCTATATCTTCCCTTAGCCGCGTGGTGTCAGCTTCGGTTTTACAGATAAAGACCGCGTCATCCGCGTAACGGATACCCCTTATGAATGCGTTGGTGCGCCTTTTCTTCCATTGGTCTGACCCTAGGTTTTCAAATCCATCTAAGGCGATATTGGCCAGTAGTGGCGAGATGACCCCGCCTTGGGGCGTACCTTTAATACTGGAGGGGTATTCACCACGGACGCCAGCTTTCACAGCAAGTTTGAGACCTTTGAGAGCCTCTTTTGGTAAAACTACTCCTCTGAGCATGACCTCATGGCTTATCTCATCGAAGCATAAGAGGGATGTCTGTTTCCAAGACCAGCTTGTTCTTACCATTTGCTTGGCTGTTTAGATTCTGGAAAATCAGCTTTTGTGCGTCCGCAGTACAGCGACCGGGTCTGAAGCCGTAGCTCCTTTCTCCGGCAGTTGCTTCATAGGCTGGCTCCGCTGCTAACTTGAGCAACGCTTGCCACGCCCGGTCAGCTATTGTAGGGATGCCTAGACCCCTTACTTTGCCGTTAGGCTTGGGGATATTAACCCTTCTCAGTTGCTGGTGTCTCCAGTGGTACCAGTTTATTGCAGCCTCTGACATAACACTAGACGCTCTCTGGTAGAGAGTGCGGTTTTACCATCAACTCCGGCGGGGGACTTACGCCCTTGATTGAGCTGTGTTACTTGTTTGACGGCCCTAGCTCTGGGCTGCACGGCTTTGTAATAGGAGCCGTTGTAAGCGTTTGACTTTGGCTTTTTGATTGTCTTTTTGCGCTTTGAAGATGCACCTCTGTAACCGAAACACCTGACCCCGGAATCGCTTCCAAGGTAGGTCTTTCCAGACATCGTCAGCCCGTCGGCTAGTCCTCCCCATTAGCAGGAATGCTGTCAAATGGAGTCTCATAGCTCATAGGCTGCGGTATTCGATTGGAGTTTGGTTAGTGATAGTCACAGATTGGCGACCTTATTCGCTCTGATAATTACATTGGGTCTCTTCTCTGTAGAAACCTTCGGGTAGTTACACCCTTCTTACCCTCGCTCTTCCGATAGGCCGTTAATCAGGCGACCCCACCACCTCACATGTCGGGCTTGGAGTCCCCTGCTTCAGTGGAAGTCGAGCGAGTTTTTACTCGTTGGGAATGAACTATTGTTATGAACCCTTGGGATTCATCCATTGGGCCATCACCAACTCAGGAATGTAAGTACCTGACGATAGTCTTACGAGTTTCTTTCGGTATCTTTTCTGCTCTAAAGCGGTTTGGCAGTGTCCTTTATTAGGTCTTTTCTCAGATGATTCACGTTAAGTTATCCCGGTGTTCTCCCTGTTAGCGGTGTTACCGACGACACCGAAGGTGCCGCCCAAGGCGTCCCGCTCGTCAGCTCCAGTCCCGCCCTGCTGCCAGCTTCCGCCTGGTGATTAACCTCACGGTGGCCAGGTAAGGATTCACGTGATTCCCCTGCTCCTGCGCAGCCGCGCCTGAGCAGGCGGGAGAGGCTCGGTTACACGATTTCTGACCGTGCCCTCACTCTCATAGTTCATTCAGTTGTCAAGGTTCGGTAATCACTACCTTAGAGGTTCGGTGACCCTGTTTGAGTCACTTAATTTCTCTCGCGTTTCCCTTATGGGTCTCGCGTTCAGGTAGGAATCGTTTGTCCGTTTTCAGCCCCCGGCATCCGTGATGGCGGGGGCTTAGATTATCGGAGACGATGTCCCGGTAACCAGGCTCCTGCTTATGTTTGGCTTACGCCGCGACCTTCACAGGAAACGAGCCGCACTCGTCAACAAAATCAGTCAACGGAGCATTCGCATCGGTATCTGTCACCTCCCAAGCTCCGGTAATACTGGTGGAGCCATCTGGGTTGAGGACGACTGTCAAATCATCCGTATCCTGTGCTGGACCAATCAAACCAAAGACAACGTCGCCATTTTCTCCCCTCGCAGCATTTTGAAAATTGAGGGAGGTGACATCATCACCTTTGACTCTCTCCGCTCATTAGATCCGGGGATTCACAAGCAGTCCAAAAGCGGACTCATGCTCGGGCGAAGTCAAAGCGCCTCTACCCAGTTGGTCAAGGTTAATCCCCAACCTTCAGGCTACTTTTTTGAGGATATTCGCCGCCCCATTGGCATCAGCATTAATGAGATGGCCAGCAGCAGTGCGGTACAACCTTCTTTTTATCCGCTGCCCAGATGGTTCCCAGTCGGAGGGTCCACCGGGAATAAAACCGGGGTGAGCAACAATGACAGTATTACTTGGGGTGCCGGTATTGGGTTCTGTCTGTGCCAAACCGACAGTATTGGCAGGAAATTCGTCATTATCTTCCGTTCCCGCATCATTCACCTCACTGCCACCGCCAATAATGAAATATTGTCTCCGATTGAAATAGGTTGATTTGTTATATTATACCTTAGAAAAAGATAATAATTGGAATTTAATATGTTTAAAAAATTATTATAACTAAATCTCTAGAGAGCTGTGGTCTTGTCCAGTATAATTTTGTAAAATTTATTCATACAAAAAGTTGATATAATTAAGTTAAGCGTACTAATTAATAAAATGTTTGAATAGGTAAATAATATGATACAGTAGTTAGATGATAAAAAACGCCCTAGAATTGATTAAGTCTAAATTAGTAGTTTCCTGTCAAGCTCCCGTGGATTCTCCCTTACACGACCCGCAAATTATAGCAGCGATGGCAGTCGCTTGCGTTCAGAGAGGAGCCGCAGGGGTTAGAATCGATACTCCCGCCCACGTTAAGGCAGTGCGAGAACGGCTCCCTGGGGTACCGATTATTGGGCTCTGGAAACGAAAAGTGACCGGTAGTTCGGTTTATATTACTCCTTGCTTTGAAGATGGAGCGGCGATCGCAGCCGCAGGAGCGGACATTATTGCCATGGACGCTACAGAGAGAAAACGTCCCGGGGGAGAAACTGTCCAAAAAATAATTAAGACAATTCACAGGGAACTGGGTAAATTAGTGATGGCAGATGTGGATAATATTAAGAACGGGATGGCTGCTCGTGCTAAAGGAGCAGATTTAGTCGGAACTACTCTTTACGGCTATACTGCTAAAACTGAACATCTATCACCTCCGGGTTACGAACTTCTAACCCAGTTGAGAGAACAATTAGACATTCCCGTAATCTGCGAAGGGGGTATAACCACACCGCAAATGGCCAAAGTTGCCCTAGAATTAGGAGCATACGCCGTTGTTGTGGGAGGTGCCATTACGGGGATAGATCTTAACGCGACAGTCTTCCAAGCAGTTTTCAGCGACCGAATCTAATGAACGAAGACACAGGATTAAAATTAATCAACAGAGCCATTTTCACTCTTATAGCAAGAAATCTAACTCTTGCGGAAGAGATAATATTTCGCGGGACTTGGCAAGGAAAAACTTACGCTCAGATGGCCACCCAATCGCAATACAGCCTCAATTACCTGATGCGAGATATTGCTCCAAAATTCTGGAAGCTGCTCTCAGAAGTTTTTGGGGAAAAGATGGCTAAAACCAATCTTCGGGTAGTTTTGGAGCGGCACTATCTCAATGGGACCCAACCGCTTCCCTCTACCCCCCAAGTCAAGGAAACAAAAGCTGCAATAGCACCCGCACCCACATTTATCTTGAATTCGATTAAAGGTAGAAAGTGCACCAAGATACAGCCCAGTAAAAATTCGAGGGAAGCTCCTGAAGTGTCGTTTGTCTATGGCAGAACCGAAGAACTAAGCAAACTCAAGGAATGGACTAGCAACGACTCCTGCCGTTTGATAATGGTGCGAGGTATGAGCGGTACTGGCAAAACTGCTCTGTTACGAAAGCTAGTGGAAGATATTGAAGATGAGTACGACCATATTATCTGGTGTAGCCTCCGTTATGGTCTAACACCTAAAAAGCTTGTCAACGACTTGCTTGAATCTCTGTACTACCCTGTATATAGATATCAACAGGATCGCCTATCCCAACTGATAGATTACCTGCGCTCTTTGCGCTGCCTGCTAATTCTGGATGGAGCCGAGAAAATTATGACAAAAGGGCAGCTAGCAGGACGGTATCGCTGTGGCTCTAACGATTACGGCGAACTTTGGCGGCGGCTCGGGGAAGAATCTCATAAAAGCTGTGTCCTGATCTCTAGTCGAGAAAATCTCAGGGAAATTGATATGATTTCGTCTGAAAATGGCCCTATTCGCTCCTTAATACTGTCTGGACTAAAAGAAACAGAGGCGCGGGAGCTTTTCGCAGGAGTTGGGTTGCTAGACGTTGAAAATTTATCAGTATTGAGCCACCGTTATCAGGGCAATCCAGCAGCATTAAAGATTGTTGCTCAACTGATTCAAGAGGTATTTAATGGCAATGTAGCTGAATTTATCGAGCGAAAAATCTTTGTCTTCGGGGACATTAAGGAACTTGTCGCCTCTAGTTTCCACCGCTTGTCTGCTTTAGAAAAGGAAGTGAGCTACTGTTTGGCAATTTGGGCGGATTCAGTTTCTTTCGACACCCTAGAAAAAACCATTCCCTTCTCCCTATCACCGAAAAAACTCCTGGAGGTATTAGTCTCCTTAAAAAGGCGCTTCCTATTGGAAACCTCTACTGAAAATGGATTATCCCGGTTCGCCCTTCAGCCGATGGTGCGTGAGTACATCACAAAACAACTAGTGGAAAATATCTGTAGCACCAAAGCCATTGAAGAAGCGCAACGCCAGACTGAAGAGGAGTTCATTGAATTAATTTTATCCACCACGAGAGGGGCTGTAAACTTAAGTCAATGGTTACAAAACAAATTTGCGGTAGATTGGGAGCCATTGTCCCTTCTCTATGATACCAAACCCGACTGTTTAGCTTTAATGCTGCGCCGGACTTTTCATCTCAGAAGTCAGCTGCTCACGAAACGATTTAAGCAGATTCGGTTGGACACCTCAAACCAGGAACGAGAACTGGTTTTGTTGGTGGCGACCCGCAAAGTGGATCCCTTAGGGAACGTCAACGTCGGGACACAGCCAAAATTACTCATTCGCGTCCAGCTTCAACCCGCAGGAGAAGAAACGATACTTCCTGCTAATATCCAGCTGAGTTTACTCAATCAATCGAAAACCACCCTACTTTCGGTCAAATCAATGCCTACTGAAAACTTCATTCAACTATCACCCTTCTGTGGTGTCTTCCAAGAACGCTTTAGCATTCAGATAGAATTTGATGGCGCTAAGCTTGTAGAAGATTTTGTGATTTGAACGTTAATTACAATAAACATAACTAAATATATTTATTGTAATTATTCACTGTTTTCCTTACTTGCCTTTGTTTCTATCTCAGCCAACCATTCTTTTAAATTCCCATCCTCTGGATACAATTGAACCAATTTATACATAGGTTTAATTGCTCCTTGATAATCATTAATTTTCAACCGCGTATCTACTAATGTTTGGAGATAACGTGGATTTTCAGGTTCTAGTTCTAAAAGTTGTTCTATGGGTTGAATCGCACCTTGATAATCTTGCATTTGCAGTCGCGTAGACGCTAAACCGTCCAGAGCAAACTTATTTTCCGGTTCCCGCTCCAATACCTTTCGATAACCCCTTTCTCTATCTTGAGCTGCTTGTACCTGAGGATCTATCCCTGCTGTTTCCTGAGAGGGTTCTGCTTCTGGTTCTTTAACTGGATTTACGAAGAACCGCAATAAACCAAATCCCGTAGAACCCAGAAAGGCTAAGCCAAATAGGACGGTCAAAATTCGCTGGAGCGGTTTTTTAGCAGACTGTTCAGACATAGGGGTTATAGGGGTTAAATAATGAGCAAATTGCAGTAAGAACGGCAATACGGGGCTATCAATGGAGCGGGATTCTTTCGTATAATTTTAACATAATCAATAAACTGAACCTTTGTTTTGATTTTTTATCCTCCATGTCCCCACAAAAGGCATCCAGACGCCACCTCCTGAAATCTTTATGGCTATCTCTTCTCATTCTCACTGGTATAGGGGGAGTGGCTCTGCTCCAAGTATCTCAATTGCAGAACCTCAAAAATCAAGCTAAAGTGTCTTCCCCAGAGCAGCTCGCCCGCTCCCTAGAAGCAGAAAAACTCCGTCTCGATCTGCTGGAGAAAATTCCGGCTTTTGGCTTTGATAATTTACTGGCAGATTGGGTATTTCTGAACTTTATCCAGTATTTTGGGGACTTCTCCGCCCGCAAACAAACAAATTATCAACTCGGCTTGGATTATTTTGACGTCATTGTGGATCGAGACCCTCGATTTCGACAGATCTATCTATTCCTCTCTGTCACCGGTTCTATCTATGCCGCTATGCCGGAACGTTCTATCGCCCTGATGGAAAAAGGACTGGCTACCAAGAGCCTAAAAATTCTACCCCGCACCCATTATATTTGGCGTTATAAAGCCATAGACGAATTGTTGTTTTTAGGAGATAATGCTGCTGCTATCCAATCTTTCAAGAAGGCAGCAGAGTGGGCAAGCATGTTTGCTGATGAAGACAGTCAGAGAACTGCTGAAAGTTCACGGGAGACTGTTAAATTTCTGGAAAGTAAACCAGATACTCAATGCACTCAAGTGCGAGGTTGGACAATGGCCTTACAAAGTGCCCCTGACGATCGCACTCGTGACATAGCTATCTCTAACATTCAGCAACGGGGAGGAAAACTTATCCAAACTCCGGAAGGCGGTTTCAGCGTCAAATTGCCAGAAAAATGTTTCTGAAGAAAAAAACAGCCGTCAGGAAGAAGGGGTATCCTTTCCTCAACGGCTAGAGTAAATTAAGACATGGCTTGAATCATGAAATCGAAATAAGGAGCCGTCACGTTAGCATCTTCTGCACTGAGCAATCCTAAAGAAGCCTCTTTTAAGCAACGAATTGCTTCTACCATACCGGGAACGGGAACGTTCAGGGCATTGTACATCTCCTTTACCCCAATCAAACCAATTTGTTCGATGGGTTCCTTGGAGCCGGAAAGAATGCCGTAGGTAACTAACCGCAAATACCAGCCGTAATCCCGCAAGCAAAGGGCCCGTTGGCGATCGCCATAAGCATTCCCTCCAGGAGAAATAAATTCAGGGCGTTTCCGCCAGAGTTGTTTGCTCGCTTGGTCAACAATCTTTTTTTCGTTTTCTGCCAGAGTTTGGGCAATGCTCATGCGCTGCGCTCCAGTACTCAAAAAATTCTCAATTCCCTCCAATTCGCCACTGGACGGATACCGGAGTTCATCGTCCGCTCTAAGAATAACTTGACTAACTACGCTCATACTATCCCTTTGTATCTAATAACATTTTCTAGTTTAATTGAAAAGCAGACAACTCTTGCCATTCCCAATCCGATAAAGGTTGGTTTACTAATTCTACCCCAAAACAACCCCTAGCAGCCTCTGTCAGGGTTTCGACGATGGTTTCCACACCCGGAACACCTCCCTCTTGGGACCAGGGCAATTCTAGAGGTAAAACAGGGGAGCCAAATACTTGCTCAAATAACTCCCTATCTCTTGCTAAAATCATAGAACCGTGCTGCAATAAAGCTTGACCCTTATACAGTTGAGCGCTACCGATAAATTTGTTCCCTGATGAGGAGACTAAATCCGCCACCGTAGCAGTACCAAAACAGCTAGGATTCTTCATGTATGTCCTTCCTGCTGTGCCGTAGTGTAACTGTATACCCAGGGAACGCCAACCTTGAATTAAAAATTCGCAAAGCAGCCGATAAACTTCCTGCCTCTTACCACTGATGCTATTCGTGACTATCATATAAGTCAAATCCCCTTGGTGTAGCACCGCTCTACCGCCCGTGGGACGCCTGACCAAGTCCAGGGGCAGTGAGTTCCAGAAAGTAGGGTAACGGCGTTGATGATAGCCTAGGGAAATGGCTGCTGGGGACCAAGTATAAAAGCGCAAGGTGGGGGGCTGCTTTCCCAATCGGTGCTGTTCCAGTAGCCAGCTATCAATTGCCATCTGAACCTTCCCAGGAGCATTGATAAGGGGAATGAAACGCCAAAAAGGGGTTGCTGACACTTCAGATTTCATCCTTTTTTCCGAGCAACCCAATATTTACTCACAAAATGATTTTCTGTTCTAATCTGCTCAAAACCTGCATCATAGAGCCGTTGTTCCAAATCGTCATTGATGTAGCTTTGATAATAAGGCTCATGAAAAATAGCGGGGAAATTATCCATCATGGTTAATAATTCCGGACTATCTCGCCTTTGAATGGAATCACAAATCACCAATACTCCTCCTGGTTTCATCACCCGAAACATTTCGGCGATCGCCTTTCCTCTAACTACTGGTGGTAATTCGTGGAAGAGAAAAACGCAGGTGACACCGTGGAAATAATTATCTCGATAAGGCAATTCCTCTGCATTAGCCTGCAATAGTTGAGGCAATTCTTCATAATTTGCTGCTAACATGTCATTGGCTTTTCGCAAATAAGTAGGGGAGAGATCAATCCCAAATAAGGAGGCGGATGTAATGGCAGCGCGAATCAATTTAAGAGTTACCCCCGTGCCGCAAGCTACATCTAGCACCCGCATTTTTTCACCGGATTCTCTTTTTAATCCTTCTAATTCTTGTTTTAACGGAGCGAGAATTCTTCTGCCCATGGCATCCCCCATACCGTTAAAGAGAATTTCCACCTGTAAATCATATAAATTAGCCGACATATGGCTCAAATAGCCATTAGTTTGGTAGTGGAAGTTCTGAAGATAATACTGAGGATAACCATCCAAATTTATCTCTGGGGAAAACTGCTGATATTGCTTTTTTGCAATTCGCTCCCAAATGGAAGGCATATCTAGCCAGAGAAAAGGATAATAAAAGAAAAAATCCTGCCAAGGGCGCTCAAAAAGCAGACTTTGAGGATATATGCCCAAACGAGCATCTTCCCAATCAACTTCTAATAATTTAGTTAATCTTACTTGCAGTTGTTGCAGTGTTTCTGGGGAAAAGGTTTGGGTATTTGGCTTGGCTGCTGGGGCAAAAAAAATTTCTTAATTGGGTGTTTATATTCTTGTGAGCAAGGCTAAAGGAAAGGTAGCTTTGCTGAACTGCCTGATAAGTTATTTTGTTGAGATAATCTGAGGAAAACATGAATATTTTGCTTAATTAAATTATAGGTAGGCATAATTTTTTGGGGATAAACCGCAGAGACGCAGAGGACGCAGAAGAAGAAGAGGAGAGGTGTAGGTGGGGAATGCCCACTCTACATATACATTGACAGCCCCTAACCGTTGGTCGAGCGCGCGTCCGATGAACGGAATGGTGCAAGAGCTGCTGTTATACGTCGTAGTAAAGAGCAAACTCATAGGGATGAGGGCGCAAACGCATGGGGTTGACTTCATTATCCAGTTTGTACTCAATCCAGTTTTCGATAAAGTCTTCGGTAAACACCCCGGTATCTGTCAAGAAACTATGGTCTTTGTCTAAGTTTTCTAGGGCTGCTTCTAAAGAACTGGGGGTGGAAGGAATTTTGCTCAACTCCTCCGGGCTGAGGTCATAGATATCCACATCCAGAGATTTTCCGGGGTCGATTTCGTTCTTAATCCCATCAATACCAGCGCAGAGCATGGCTGCAAAGGCGAGATATGGGTTGCAAGTAGCATCGGGACAGCGGAACTCTAGACGCTTCGCTTTGGGATTAGGACCAGATAAGGGAATTCGGATGGAGGCAGAACGGTTACCTTGAGAGTATGCTAGGTTCACCGGAGCTTCAAAACCAGGTACTAAACGCTTGAAGGAATTAGTACTAGGATTAGTCAATGCTAATAGAGCAGGTGCGTGTTTGAGAAGACCCCCGATGTAGTTAAGAGCCATTTTGCTCAAATTGGCGTAGCCATCGCCCCAGAATAGGGGTTTGCCATCTTTCCAGATAGACTGGTGGGTGTGCATCCCACTCCCATTATCGTTAAATAGAGGCTTGGGCATGAAAGTAACGGTTTTGCCGTATTTCTTGCCCACATTTTTAATGACGTATTTATAAGTCATCAAATAATCAGCCGCCTGAATAATGGGGGCAAAGCGGAAACCTAGTTCATTCTGTCCCCCTGTGGCTACTTCATGATGGTGTTTTTCAATGGGTACGCCGCAACGAGCCATGGTTAATAGCATTTCCGTGCGCATATCTTGCAGAGTGTCTGTGGGGGGGACGGGGAAATAACCCTCTTTGTAGCGAGGTTTATATCCCAGGTTGCCTCCTGATTCTTCGCGACCGGAATTCCAGCGACCTTCTACACTGTCTACATAATAGTAGCTCTGACTTTCGGTTTGGTCAAAACGAACATCGTCAAAAACGAAGAATTCTGCTTCGGGACCAAAATAGGCAACATCCCCGATCCCACTGTTTTTCAGGAACTTAAGTGCTTTTTGCGCAATACTCCTCGGATCCCGACTGTACCACTCTCCGGTGCGTGGTTCCTTAATGGAACAGATCATGCTCAAGGTTTTTTCTTTCATGAAGGGGTCGATCCACGCAGTAGTAGGATCGGGAACCATTGCCATGTCCGATTCGTTGATTGCTTTCCAACCCCGAATACTGGAACCGTCGAAGGGAACACCGTCTTCAAAGGAACTTTCGTCAATTTGGTCTTTGTAGAAAGAACAGTGTTGCCAGATCCCTGGCATATCGATGAATTTTAGGTCGATAATCTCAATGTCCTGGTCTTGAATCATAAACAAGACTTCAGCAGCAGTTTCCGCCATGGTTTCTTCCTTAAATTTAAAAGATATTTCAACTGTCGCATTATCCTAGGGAGTGGAATGGGAGGAATTTTGTATCCAGTGTTACAGAATTGCCAGTCAAAATTGGTGGGAAACCTGTAGATTTTGCAAAAATGTATTGAATTATACAGTTTTTCAAATTTCTCCCTCTATGGGATGATAGAGAGATAACCAAAAATAACTTGCATAAAAATTGCTGTTGGGAGAAACTTTTAATGCGAGACGCTGTTACTAGTCTGATCAGCAAATATGATATTACTGGTCGTTACTTAGATCGGAATGCTTTCGACGATCTGAAATCCTACTTTGAATCTGGCATGGCACGAATTGCCGCTGCCCAGATAATCAATGCTAATTCCGCCACCATTGTCAGGGACGCCAGTGCTAAGCTGTTTGAAGAAGTACCGGAACTGCTTCGTCCCGGGGGCTATGCCTATACCACTCGGCGCTATTCTGCCTGTCTGCGGGATCTGGACTATTACTTGCGCTATGCAAGTTATGCCCTGGTTGCCGGGGATATGAATATTCTGGACGAACGAGTATTGCAGGGATTACGGGAAACTTACAATTCTTTGGGGGTACCTATTGGTCCCACCGTTGTGGGTATTCAGCTGATGAAGGATATGGTTAAAGAAATGGCGACAGAAGCAGGAGTGGAAGATACGGCTTTTGTGGATGCACCTTTTGACTATATGAGTCGGGAGTTGAGCGAAATTTCTGTTTAACAACCTAGCGCTTAAGGGCGCACAGCCGTGCGCCCCTACAATTTGTCAGAATGGCTAAAGCGTGGTTCTGCGAAGACAGGTTTATGAACGAGCAAAGGGTTGTTGTGAATATTGTCTAATTTCTGATGTGGCTACCTTTGCTCCCCATGAGATTGATCACATTAGTTCCCAGAAGCACTAGAAATACTAAGACACAATAAAACTATGAACAATCCAAAGCTTGTCAGTTCTCTTACTCTGATTACACTAGCTATATCTTATTCAACTTTCCTCAATTCTTGTACTTCTAGTAAGGGCGTTTTGGAAGCAGAAAACAAGGAACTTAAGCAAAGAGTTGAAATACTAGAAGGGCTACTACAGGAAACGCCAGGAAAACCACAACCAGCCCTGCAGATGATCGTGATTTAGAGGCAAAGGTAGAAGAGCTGAGAGCAGAAATTGACAAGCTACGAAGGGAAAACATTCAACAAGAACCACAAGCAAACCAAACTCCAACTCCAGAATCAAATGTTGTTTATGTGAGGGGCAAAAAATATAACATCTCTCGTGAATGTCGGGCAAATGATAAGCTGATTGATGCATTTCGTGCAGGAATTGAGAACTATCTGCAAACAAAAGTTACTACACCACAGGGTACAGATAGTTATAGCAATTATTCAGGACAAGCACTAAACTGTTTCAGCACAGGACATATTGCTGGTGTTTTAATCCCATAGGGTATCAGCATATTCGATTGAGATTGTAGGTTGGCGCTGTTGGGTAACGCTTGCGCTCTACCCAACCTACTCAAGTCAAATAAGAGAGGAGTTAGATTTCGATTACACCTGCTATTAACTTCCAACAGGGAGCTTCGCCTTCCCAATTTTGACCTGCCCAAGGTAGGCTAAGACTGACGGTTACCAGACAATTATTTGGGGGTTCATAGCCTGCATCCAATTGTTGGACCAACACTGGATCGGTAATCTTTGCTTTTGCTAGACTGTCACCACTAGCAGATCTAATAGTACCTCGCCATCTTGGCTCTACAGAAAAACTAACAACTTGAACAAGTTCGATTGTACGACGTTGATGAGATGGAAGAGATTGCAAATAGGAAGGATTAACATATTTACATGAATTGTGGAGTATATGTGTGAAATCGCCACAATATCCAAGTAAATCTTTTGTTTTTGCTTTACCTAAACAGTTCCAGCAACCAGGGAGAACCGAGCGGTTTTCAGATTCAAAGCCGAAATCATTGCCAGTATCAGCAAGAGGAATTTCCAAAATATCTAGTAATTCTGGTTCTCTACCTTCAACAAGCCGAACTGATCTTGGAATTCTCCCATCTTGAGGATATAATTTGTCACATACTGGACGAATCCATTTTCCTGTATCTACATCGATTCCAGCAATACAGCGTTCCCCTTGCTTCCGTGAATTAGCCAAACAGATAATTTGCTTCATAGATGACATATATTAATGTTTTCCCACTTGTTATTCAGATACTCGGCAACTAAACGACGATGACAGTGATGAGGTTTTGCTTCACTACATAGTAAACAAGCATTATCAATCTGTTCTGGAGAGACTTTTTTCTCAATTTGGCGGTTGGCTATGAGTTGCACAAACTTTTGCTCATAGGTTGCCCAATCTCCTTTCTTCTTCTTATACTCATCAAGAATGTCTTTCGTTGGAGCTAGATCGAGAAGATGAACATAATCGATATCAGCAATAGTTTTGAGAAAGTATTGTAAATCAGATTTTTTGGTAAATCCGGCTAACTGGGAAACATTGTTTAGACGAGTATCTATAACTCGTTTAACTCCTGCTTTTTTAAGGGTATCAAAGAATTTTTGAGCCGTCTTTTTGGTGAAACCGATTGTGAATAAATCAATTGGCTTGCTCATAATAATCCCCATTTTTTTCTACATATGCAATCTTGTCGCCCTGAATTTTATAGGCTTTTGCCAAACATTCTTCCCTGGTTGGCAAAGCTTGAGGAAACAGAGAAAGTTGAACTGGTTGGGCGACTTTGTCTTCAAACTCTCTAAACCCATGTTTTGCAAGCATTCTATCTTCTAAATCCCTATGGGGTTCCAAATCACCGTTCTTCAAAATGTGATTGATATCTAAGTCCAGGTGTCGTAGGTACTGACAGACTAGAATTGCTCTGTGGCAATCTAGGGGGTCTTTCTCAGCACACATCAGCCCAATCCTATATTTTTTTGAACCTGCTCGAACCCTTTTGATTCCTTCACGGAATTCATCGGTGTCAGCGATTTTTTCATACACTGCTTTTCTCTCAATATAACATTGTGAGTTACTGGGTCTTGCGCCTAATTCTCTCCCTAGAAATACGTACTTAATCGCCTCTCTCTCTAAGGTTTCTTTTAATGCTGCTCCATTGAAGTGTGGTAAGAAGCGACTGTACGGATAGGAACGCACATCAGCAACAGCAGTTATCCCATGCTTTTGTAGCAGAGAGATAAATGCTTTTATCTCTTGATTAGAGTGACCGATAGTGAATAACTCCATCAATACCATTCCTCAGATTAACGCTAGTCAGACAATTGCATATTATCCTCATCTTTTATAGTATAGCGCACAAGCCAGATTGCCGCATCTTTGCTCTGCCTAATGAACCCTTGGATGGTGCCGTAAACGCCGAGGACAAACAAAACCGATCAACCAGCCTCTGAAACGTCAAATTTGCCCTGTATGAAACTCTCGAACTTTTTCTCCGCCAGGGGATCCTGGTATGAAATTGTTCCGAGTGGGCGCTGGGCAAAAACCCTCATGCAAACTTGGGCTCTCGCTTCAGAATCCTCTGGGTGAGTAGCTATCCACTCCCGCAGCTGTTGTGGAGTCAGTGTCTTGTAATCTATTTCTCGGTTGGTAACCATTCTGTTTCTCCTCCCTGGAAAATAACAACTCGCTCTTTTCTTTCAGTTACGTCCTAGAGTGCAACATAGCCATAGTCTGAGTTTCCTTGAACCAGGACTTCTTTGTCCTTCGAGAGAAACTTCCGAATCAGCCAGCACGCCTGGGTAAGTTTCATTGTTTCTTCAGTTTAGCCTGCCCAAAGACTCTATAACACAAGCAACACTATCTCTAAATGAACCCATGGAAGAGTCACCCCTCCAACTGGTTTCCAAAAACCGGATCTCTGAACTGCCCTTGAAGGCGATCGCTCTAATGGAGACCCAATTCATTCTTCCTTGACAAAACCTAAGTTTTTGATTAAACTAAAAATCAGAAGTCAGGAGTTATCCATCTTATTTTTATTATTTTAGATTAGACAAAGTTATTTATAATTTCTTTGGAGAGTCTTGGTATATGGAACGAAAATTAACTCAAGCACAACTGGAACAGATTATAGCTGAAGTGCAGCGGTTGTCTGAACAACAAGAAGCTGAATTGGACTTAGAGCAGGTTAGGGACATTCTGCGACAGTTGAATTTGCCACCAGAACTTCTAGAAGAAGCAATGGTACAGTTGCACCGACGGGATGTGTTAGGGAGGCAAAAACGACAGAATCGCTGGCCCATAGGTATTGTGATTGGTATCCTCCTCCTAATCTTCCTTGGAATTACGCGAATAGCTATCAATAAACAACAAATTCTTGCTCGTGTCATGGCTCAAAGCGATCGCATTACACTAGCTGAAGATGATGGCTCTAACCTCACCACTTTGTTTCGAGAAACCAACGGGGAAGTATTTTATAGGGTAACATTGTCTGATGCACCTGTAGGTAAAAAATTGTCCCTGTCTTGTAATTGGATTGCTCCCAATAACCAGATTGTTCATCAAAATCGTTATCAAACCAAAGAGATTACTACACCAATTTGGCATACATATTGCCACTATAGAATTGGTTCCGCAACCCCCACAGGAAGGTGGCAAGTTCAGATGTTTTTGGGGAATCGCCTCCTCAAGGATGCTAACTTTGAGGTAAAATAGGCATTATGGATCAGGATATTACCATTGGAATGGCAACCTGCCCACAACAATGGGTGGGATATTGGGGCTATGGCAATGGCACCACACTGACAGAATTGCTTCAACAAATTCTCCCCCAACAAGAGCAAAATACTTGGTGTATATCCTCCCAAACTCCCCTAAAATTAACACTTTCAGCATCTGGATTACCCATTAGTTTACCCGATGCTTGGGTAAAGGTTGGGGAAGGTTATTTAACCCTAGGAAGGCAAGCTTTTGGGAGGGTGCCACTCTACTGGATACAATTGGATCAGGTAATTTGGTTCGCCTCCCGATTCCAACTACTATTGCCTTTAGTCACATCTCCTACTGTTAGCTTAGGAGCGCTCTATGGCTATAGTTGCTTTTCCTATGTGCCCACTCCTTTAACACCAGTTGAAGGTATTGTGGCAGTACCAGCGGGGATTGAGCAAACCTGGAGAGTAGATGGAGCGGGACATATTTTCTCTCCCCATTCCCACTCCCTTACAAAGTGGGAAGAGAAACCTCACCTCATTGACAATGAACAGGTAGCCATCCCTCAGTTACAAACCCTTCTCAAAGAGGCGATTGAACGACAAATCTCTGATATAGGTAACGAAACAGTGGGTGTAATGTTGTCTGGTGGGTTAGATTCCTCCGTTGTGGCAGCATTGCTGGTTAATGCTGGGGTAAAAGTCTGTGGGTACACCCTCAATTTAGGAGACAGCAGTGTTCCCGAATACCCTTACGCCCAGCAGGTTGCCCATTGGCTCCATATTCCCCTCATCAAAGTGGATGCCACTCCCCGGCAGATTCAATCTGCCCTAATCCCCACTATACAAGCCATGGATTTGCCCTTTGGGGATGGGGTAACTGTTCCCTTGTTTTTGCTCCACCAGGCGGCTAGCAGGGATACCGATCTTATCTTTAACGGCGAGGGAGGGGATCAATTATTTGCTGGTTGGACAAATAAACCCTTGATTGCTGCCAAGGTTTATCAAGGGGAGCATCCTGATAAGAACAAATCCTTTGAACATCATTATCTGAGAACATTTCATCGACTCTGGGGCTATGAAAGACAGATATTTCAGCCTGCTGTCTATGCCCAAATTCAACATCTTCTCCCTCAAAACTGGCTGTATCCCGCTTTAGATTCTACCTCCACCTCATCCCTCCTCCATCGATTACGCCGTGCATCCCTCATGCTCAAAGGAGCACAAAACATTCAGCCACGGGCAACGAACCTGGCGTTTGCCCACGGTTTGCAAGTGCGCTCCCCCTTTTGTGATTTACCTCTTGCTGAATGGACTTTCCAATTATCAGGAGAACTGTTTTTACAGGGAGCGTGCGAGAAATACATTCTCAAACGAGCCGTAGAATCTTGGCTCCCACCAGAAATTGTGTGGCGAAAGAAACGGGGAATGGGAGTACCCTTAACTTCATGGTGTTTGCAGGAGTGGTGGCGCTCCCTTGGATTCTGGTTGAATCCTGGTATTCTAGAAGCAGAAGGAAGATGGCAGCCCCATATTGCTGCGAGTGTTGCCTTCGGGGATTTAGGAGGTAAGATTCAAGGACGACGCATTGGCGAAATTCTCTGGTTATTGATTGTTTGGCAACTATGGCGAACCCACGTTCTGGGAGAATCGGAGGGTAACCCATCCTGGAATCACCCTTTTTGGTTCCCCTATTCATTTTGGAGGTACGTTAAAAAATGGCTCTAGAGTCTATCCTTTCTCCTAACCTCGCCCAGAACCTGCTCAGTCTCTACGGTTCCCCACTGTACGTCTATAATGGCGATTCTCTTAGGGAAACCATTGAACATATAACTAAAGCAATTCCCTATCCCCAAACCCAGTTTTGCTTCGCCAGCGTCACTAACGGCAATATTTCGTTGCTGCGGATTTTTCGAGATGCCCATTGGAGTCTCCATGCTAATACCCCTGGAGACATTTACCTGGGATTAAAAGCTGGGTTTGAACCCCAACACATAGTTTATAGCGGTAGCAATTTGAACAGGGAAGAAATGGCTCAAGTCTTGAATTGGGGAGTATCCGTGCTCAATTTGGACAGTCTATCTCAATTAGATTTGTGCTGTGAAGTCTATCAATCCTTACCCCTGAATGCCAAACCGCCAAACCTCCGTCTCGGATTAAGGTTAAATGAACCCACCCTCACGGGAGATAGCCGTATTGGTGTGGGCCCCCAAGAGTTTCCCGAAGCCATTGCTATCACCCAAAGCGCCAAACTCAAACTCAGTGGGTTGCATTTCTATCGTGGTACAGGAACCAACGCCACTAAAGCTTTTACCCAAGTTATCGACTCTATTCTCGCCATTGGTGAACAACTACCGGATTGGAAATATTTGGATTTTGGCGGTGGTTTTGGTTATCCTTATGTTCATGGGGGTGCTGCTTTTGATTGGTATGAATTTGGTCAAGTGTTGACGGAGCGGCTGAATCAACAGGGAGGAGGGATTGATCTGGTTATTGAACCTGGACGAGCGGCGTGCGCTGGCTGTGCAATCCTACTCACTACCGTAGTTTCCATAAAATGGCAAGGTGAGAAACAAATTGTGGGGGTTGATACCACCGTAGCCAATCTCTCTGTACCTTCTGTTCATGGAAGATATCGAGAAATTGTAGGTTTGACAGCTCCAATTTCTGATACCCTATACTTAACAGATGTTTGTGGTAATACTACCTATTCGGGCGACTATTTAGGACGGAATCGTCCACTGCCAAAACTAGCAATTGGAGATATTCTGGCAATTTTAGATGTGGGAGCCTACGGGTACGCCATGTCTTCCCATTTTTTACATCGTCTGCGTCCAGCAGAAGTTTTGTGGGAGCAAAACCAGCATCGGTTAATTCGCCATCGTGAAGATTATCAGGTTTTATTAGTTAATCAACATATCTAATAACATTGATAAATTATTAAACTCTCAATAAAGTCATGAAATGCATTCAATGTGGTACAGATAACACACTGCGGGATCGCACAAGAAATTACGGGCGGTGCAAACAATGTAACCATCAATTCGTCTTTGAACCTCAAAAAACTATGGATAGTGAACTTCGATTTACCGATCTGTTTTTTGGCAAGGCTCTCAACGATATTTCTGCTAACAATACACTGTACTTCACTCTTAGACAGTTTCATTATTTACTCGATCGACGACTGAAGCGAAAAGCACCTGGTAATATTTTTAAACTTGGTTGTTTGATGCCCGTTGGTGTTTTTGGCTGTAGCCTTTTCATAACTGTGTTTTTCTGGTTCTTATTGTCAGTCTTATTGTCAGTATTTTCAGTACCTATTCCAGAATCTATTTTCGACTTATTGGTATTTGTGGGGTGGTATTTCTTGTACATTTGCTACTTATTCACCCTCAGTAATTCTCCGAAATCGGATCGTCGAACGCGCCGCTCTAGTGCAACAGTCCTACAGATTTGGGGCACTTTCATTTTTATTGTTGGAATTATATTAATCTATGATGAATATAATTATTATTATTCTAAACCTAACCTTACTTATGCACACCCTGATGCTTGGTTAGTCATTGCAACGGTAACGGGCTTATTAACGTTTTTGTTAGGCTTTTTTCAGAAACGAAGGATAACTAAGATTCCTGAAACCTTTTTAATCAATACAGAGCAAATGCGAAAGTGGATGGCTGGATGGGTTAATGTGAACGGTTCCCCAGAAAAATTACTATCTTCACCTTCGGATTTATCATCTGACACTCCTAATAATGTACCAAATCCCGATGTCACTGCTTACAGTTTCGAGCGCTTGGTAGTTTGTGATAACATAGCGATCGCCCAAATGTTAATCGCCAATAATTTCCACTTTGAAAACAACTGTGCAGTGGTTACCATTTCAGGTTACCCCCAAAACATTTTTCACACTATCATAGAAATGGTTCGTCGTAATCCTGAATTGCAAGTATTTGCGTTACACGATTGCAATCCTAGGGGAATGGAATTAGTGCATGAATTGAGAACAAACCCCCATTGGTTTCCAGACAGTAACATCCCCATCGTGGATATTGGATTGTTACCACGTCAAATTTTAGCCGCCAAAAGAGACATATTTGTTCAAACATCAATTACATCCGCAAGAAATGCCGAAAATTTAGACCCACACATTCGACAAAACTTATCAGAGAAGGAGTTAAAATGGTTAGACGAAGGAAATTTTGTTGAATTAGAATTCTTTACCCCCCGCAAGTTAATTCAGATACTGAACAAGGGAATTGCCACTAGCAAACAAATGGATATTGTCGAAGACGATACCTCCACTTTCGTCGGGGTAGGGAATGACAGTGGATATTTTTATACCACAGAAAGTTTTGGATAACAGTCGATGAACATTTAATCGGATGTGATATTATTTGCTGTTAACCTGTAACCAAATTTCCAAACTAACCAATAACCACAATTTTACCCCATATCGCCCCCAAGTATCACCCCGATAATTAAACCATTGGCGAATTAATTCCTGATTGAGATAAGGAGCGATGCGCGCTTTACGATTCAACAATAATGCTCTAGCTTTTCGTTGCCAATACTTCTTAAACCCCAATTGAACTGGTACCATCATCCCACTTTTGGGACGATGAAGAATCTGCTCTGGCAGCAAATCTGCTACTGCTTGTTTTAACACAGCTTTTTCCTGCACTCCCGCTAATTTGTACTCAGGAGGAATCTCCATACTCAACTCGACAATGCGCTGATCAAAAAGAGGAGAACGCCCCTGTATCCCCGCCCCTCTGGTTAGATTATTCACCTTAGTTAAGATGTGATCAGCACCTTTGAACTTGATATTTAATGCCATCAAGCGATTCAAATAACTAGCCGTGGAATTCAACTCTTCCGAAAAGAAGTAGGGTTGGTGACGCACTGCTTCCCAAATCTCTGGTTTGAGCAAATAGGGTAAATCCGAGGCACATTTTTTGAAAGCTAGGAGATAAGCTTGGAGTGAATCTTGTTGAGTGGCGGTACCATATAACTGGTTGAGCAACATAGGTTGATTTTTGGGTCCACCAAAGCAGGGATCGCCCCCCTCCCCATTCAGCACTACCTCTACTGATTCCTTGGCGAGACGCCCAATCAACAAATTAGGTACCGTTAAAGGATCGCCAATGGGATCATCCAACCATCCCATAGTTTCCGGTAATTTATCCCACATTTGGCGGAAAGTAATTTCCAAGATATGATGATTTGTGTTACAGTGTTGTGCAACTAAACTAGAAAACTCTAACTCATTGGGACAATTTTCTCCAAAGTGAATAGAGAAGGTATGAACCGGTGCAGGATGCAATTTAGCAGCCAAAGCGGTTATACAACTGGAATCCAACCCACCGGATAAAAACACTCCCACAGGTTCCCTTTCAGGAGGTAGATACTCAGTCACTATCTGCTCTAACAAATTTCGCAATTGTTGGGGATACCCCCCTTTTTTTGAAGAATTACCCTCTTGTAATTGCCAGTATGACTGAATTTTCTCATCAGGGAAAGAGACAATGGTTCCTGGGCGAATTTCTCTCACACCTTCCCATAGGGTGTGTGTTCCTGGGACAAATGCACAACAAAGATAGTCTCGCAGCGCCACCATGTCCAATTCTTGGGCGTGATAAGGGTTGAGGGAGCGCAAATTTGGGGCAATCCAACGGGTTGTGTCACTTGTTGTATAATAAAGGCTCCTTGCTCCTGTGGGATCCCGTCCCAACCATAATGTTTGTTCCTCTCGATCCCAAACAGCTAAACTAAATATTCCCATCAATTTGGTGAATGTCTCCGCAAACCAGTGTTCCCATGCTAATGCAACCCATTGCAAATCGGAAAATGGCAAGGAAGGATCGTAGTCTTGTAATTGTGAAAGTGATTGATGATTACTCAGCCAGACTTCGTCAATAATCACAAACCGTTCAGAAGGGCTAAATACTAGTGGGGAAACTGAATTGGTTGAGTCTACAAAAAGAGCAATGTGCTCCGAGTACCATGTAGCTCCAGTTACTGTGGCGATCCTCCCCCAACCTAAGTACCAGGTTTGTGGAATACTTAATCGGGAGTAATTATTGATTAACATTGATGATGAATGATACCTATTTAACAGACTTCAATTTGTGGATTGATAAAACCGCTCAACTGCTACGGGAGCAGCGTTGGCATGAAATTGATGTCGTACACTTAATTGAGGAGATTGAAGATTTGGGTAAGAGTGAACGGCGATCGCTCAGTAGTCAACTAACTCGTCTTTTACTGCATTTGCTCAAGTGGCAATATCAGCCCCAGCGTCGCTCAGATAGCTGGTTAGACTCCATAACCGATGCTCGTACTCAAATAGAATTAGCTATTGAAGATAGTCCCAGTCTGAGAAACTATCCCGCAGAAAAACTGGAAGAAAGTTACACTCGAGCCCGTCGTGCTGCGGCGAAACAAACTAATATGGATATATCGGTGTTTCCAAACCTTTGTCCCTATTCTTTAGAATTAGTATTAACAGAAAATTGGCTACCGTGGGACTAATTTCAATTCATGATGTTCTTCAACCTTCTCACTAACCAGTCATATCTAGCTTGAGCGAGAGTCAAATTATCTAGATCGTAACCCTTTTGTTTTACTGAAGAATTGTCTTTAGAACTATTACCTTTAACTATAGCCCGCAATCCACTGGAAAGAAAAATTGAGATGGCTCGATAAAAGCGAGAAGCAAAACCCACATCCTGATATAATCGGTTAGCCAATTTATGTCGAGGAATAGATAAAACGATGGAGGGTTCTACCGTTTCAACACTGGCTAAGGGTCAACCCTTGTCGATAAAAAACATTTCTCCGAACACCTCACCGCTGGTTAATTCTGCTACTTCTTTACTACTATCAACGTTGTAGTAAGATATAGAAACTATCAATTTTCAACTGGCTTACCTTGTTCAATTAGAATACCCTGGTAATTCTTTCTATCTCTCCCGTCGCAATCATCCAGTCTATATCATCATCCTTGAGTTCTCCAAACAGGTAAAATACTTTTTGCATGTCTAACATAAAAACTTCAATTGTGTATTATAACTCGAATAATATAACACACAAATAGGGGCACAGCAATGCCGTACCCCTGGGTATTAATTGCCTAATTAGAGCAGTTGCTTAATAGTCAAAGTCACCACCACCAGGAGCAGCAGGTGCTTTTTCTTTCTCTGGCTTGTCTACAACGATACACTCGGTAGTTAGTACCATACCAGCAATGGAAGCGGCATTTTGCAGAGCGGAACGAGTTACTTTCGCAGGATCCACAATACCAGCTGCAAACATATCGACAAAGTCGTTATTAGCTGCATCGTAGCCTACATTGAATTCCTTTTCTCGCACTCGTTCAGCAATGACAGCTCCATTTTGACCTGCATTCTCAGCAATACGCTTGAGAGGGGAGGTTAAAGCACGAGCTACAATCATAGCTCCAGTCAAACCTTCATCTTTCAGGTTGCTGGTAGCCCACTCTTCCAGTGAGGGTGCCAGGTGAGCTAGGGTGGTACCGCCACCGGGAACGATCCCTTCCTCTACTGCTGCTTTCGTAGCGTTGATGGCATCTTCTAGGCGCAACTTACGGTCTTTCATTTCCGTTTCCGTGGCTGCACCTACTTTAACCACAGCTACGCCCCCAGCTAGTTTGGCGAGACGCTCTTCCAGTTTCTCTTTGTCGTAGGAAGAGTCGGTTTCGTCCATCTGACGGCGAATTTGGTCGCAGCGAGTTTTCACTGCTGCTTCATTCCCCTCCGCCACAATGGTGGTATTTTCTTTCGTAATGGTGAGGCGGCGGGCTTTACCCAGTACATCCAGTTTGGCGCTCTCTAGCTTCAAACCAGCGTCTTCGGTGATAACTTGACCGCCAGTGAGAACGGCAATATCTTCCAGCATCGCTTTGCGGCGATCGCCAAAACCGGGAGCTTTGACAGCAGCCACTGTGAGTACTCCTCGTAGGCGGTTCACTACTAGGGTAGCCAGGGCTTCTTTCTCGATATCCTCAGCGATAATTACTAAGGGCTTGCTCTGTCTGGCTACTTGCTCTAGCACGGGAACTAAGTCTTGTACCAGGGTAATCTTCTTGTCGGTAATGAGGATGAAAGGCTCATCTAATACGGCTTCCATGCGCTCTGAATCCGTAACGAAGTAGGGGGAGATATAACCCTTATCGAAGCGCATACCCTCGGTAATTTCCAATTCCGTGGTCATAGATTTGCCTTCTTCCAGGGAGATAACCCCTTCTTGGCCCACTTTGTCCATGGCGTCGGCAATCATCTTACCCACTTCTTCGTCATTTCCCGCAGAAATGGCTCCCACCTGGGCGATGGCTTTGGCATCTTCTATTTGCTTAGCGTGGTCAGCAATTTTGCCCACCAAGAACTCCGTTGCTTTGTCGATTCCTCGCTTGAGGGAAATGGGGTTGGCTCCTGCTGCAACGTTCCGCAATCCTTCTTTCACAATAGCGTGAGCTAAAACTGTAGCAGTAGTGGTGCCGTCCCCAGCAACATCGTTAGTTTTAGATGCTGCTTGACGTATTAAGGACACCCCGGTGTTTTCGATGTTGTCTTCCAGTTCAATTTCTTTGGCAATGGTAACGCCATCGTTGACGATTTGGGGAGCGCCAAATTTCTTTTCTAGCACTACGTTCCGTCCCTTGGGACCCAGGGTGACGGCTACAGATTCAGTCAACAGATCGATGCCTTTTTCTAAGGCGCGACGGGCTTCGTCGTTGTAGATAATGGATTTAGCCATGGGTTTGTCTCTTACTCAGGGAATGAATTATGAACCGCAGATGAACGCAGATGAACGCGGATAAACCTAATCTCTTATCCGCTCTCTGTGCCTCAGCGCCGGAGCGCGCATTATGATTAGGCAACTGCTGCGAGAATGTCTTTCTCAGAGAGGAGAACGTACTCGTCGCCCCCCAGCTTAATGTCGGTACCGGCGTACTTGGAGTAAAGAACCTTATCCCCAACTTTCACTTCTAGTGGGGAGTAGGTGCCGTCGTCATTGCGCTTCCCCGGACCTGTTGCCACTATTTCTCCTACTTGGGGCTTCTCTTTGGCATTGTCTGGTAGCAGAATGCCCCCAGCGGTTTTTTCTTCTGCGGGGCTGACCTTGACAAATACCCGCTCCCCTAAGGGTTTTACTGTTGCGACATTAATGCTAATGGCTGCCATAGAAAATCCTCCTGATTACTTGTGTTCGATGGTGTCTAACCACTTAGTTAGCACTCTCACCTTCCGAGTGCTAATTTAACTAAATACTTCGGTGAATGGCAACTACTGATGAGTACGGTTTCCCGTACAGTTACCAGTTACCAGCTCTTTCAGTAACCTCGTACCATGACAGTTACCAGCTCTCTCCGGACGCTGTTGGCCCCTAAAATAAAGAAAGATTTAGGGGGGAGGTTGATCCTCTAGCTTTGTTGGAGCAATAATCCTACGAGGTTACGGTTGGACAACGAACCAAGTGCGGCTCGTTTCCTGTGAAAGTCGCGGCGTGAGCCAAACATAAGCAGGGGCAGGGTTTCCGGGACAACGTCTCCGATAATCTAAACCACCGAAAGGGGCGAAAACGGACAAACGATACCGAACCTTGACAACTGAATGAACTATGAGGGTGAAAGCCCCTCCCGTGAGGGAATCACGTGAATCCTTATCTGGCCACTGTGAGGTTAATCACCAGGCAGAAGCTGGCAGCAGGGCGGTAAAGTGCGACCGAACGGTTAGGTAGAGATACTTCCGCTAACAGGGAGAACACCGGGATAACTTAACGTGAATCATCTACGAAAAGACCTAAGTTGTGACACTGTCGGAAGGCCGTTACAGACGACAGAAAAGACACCGAAAGAAACTCGTAAGGCAATTGGTTAACACTTACATTCCTGAGTTGGTGATAGGTCAATGGATGAATCCCAAGGGTTCGCAACAATAGTTCATTCGGAACGAGTAAAAACTCGCTTAACCTCCACGGAAACTAGGGATTCCAAGCCCTGCTCAGGCGCGGCTGCGCAGGAGCAGGCAAGTGAAGGGGTGGGGTCGTCTGATTAACGGCCTATCGGAAGAGTGAGGGTAAGAGAAGGCGTAACTGCCTGATGGTTTCTACAGAGAAGAAACCCAATGTAATTATCAGAGCGACTAACGAGGTCAAAACTGTGAATATCACTAACCCGACTTCAATCGAATACCGCAGTCTGAAAGCCTTGAGGCTCCACTTAGCAGCACTCCTGCTAGCGGGGAAGATTGGCCGGAGGGCTGACGACGTCTGGAAAGACCTGCCATGGAAGCGATTTCGGCAACAAGTCTTTCGGTTACAGCGGAGTATCTTCAAAGCGCAAAAGAACAAGCAAAAAGCCAAAGTCAGACGTTTACAACGGCTCCTACTACAGAGCCGTGCAGCTCAAGCTCTGGCCGTCAAACAAGTAACACAGCTAACACCTTGGGCGTAAGTCCCCCGGAGTTGATGGAAAAACAGCGCTTTCTATCAATGAGCGTCTAGTGTTATGCCAAAGGCTGAACAAGCACTGGTACCACTGGAAACACCAGCAACTGAGAAGGGTAAATATCCCCAAGCCTAACGGCAAAACTCGTGGATTAGGCATCCCAACAATAGCTGACAGGGCGTGGCAGGCACTACTAAAGTTAGCAGCCGAGCCAGCCTATGAGGCGACTGCCGGAAAAAGAAGCTACGGCTTCAGACCCGGACGCTGTACTGCGGACGCACAAAGGTTCATCTTTAACAACCTCAGAAGTTATGCAAATGGTAAAGACAAGCGGATACTGGAAACAGATATTAGCAAATGCTTTGACGAAATTGACCACAAGGTCATGCTCGATGGAGTAGTCCTACCAATCGAAGCTTTAAAAGGGTTAAAGAAAGCTGTAAAAGCAGGCGTTCGTGGTGAATATCCCTCCAGTATGAAGGGTACCCCCCAAGGCGGGGTTATCTCACCCCTACTGGCCAATATCGCCCTAGATGGATTCGAGAACCTAGGGTTGAATCAGTGGAAAGGGAGTCGTAAAGATGGGACTCTCATAAGAGGTATTCGTTACGCAGATGACGCGGTCTTTATCTGTAAACCCGAAGCCGACACCAAAAGGCTAAGGAAGGATATCGACAAATTCCTGGAGTCCAGAGGGCTAAGAATCAACGAAACTAAGACTAAGGTGAGTAAAGCTACGGATGGATTCGACTTTCTGGGGTGGCACTTCCGTGTCAACTCCCGTGGAGTCTTCAAATCTACACCGAGTTGGGAGAATTATGCAGACATAAAAGCTAAGGTAAAGGCCACTTGGAGAAATGGCACAACCACGGAAACTCGCCTGAAAAGGATAGAGTCACAAATCCGAGGTTGGAGGCAATATCACAAAAACTGCGATATGGGCAAACACTCGCTATGGTCGCTCAGGTACTGGGTATGGCATAAGCTGAGGGCTGAAAAACGCAGGATGGCAATTAAGGAAGCCGAGAAAGCAAGACGTCTGGCTATCAAGGGTAAACCCTTAGGAGCGGCTAAACGCCAGCTCACATCAGAGCAGATTAAGAAAGCTTTCCCTGCAATTCCCTGGAAAGTCAATGGCCACGTAATGGTCAAAGGTGATGCCTCACCCTACGATGGGAACATTCCCTATTGGGTTGGCCGGAATTCCAAACTATATAGTGGCCCAACCGCTAACGCCATTAATCGACAAAAGGGCGTATGTCCGCATTGCAACCGTAAGTTCATGGAGATAGACGGTACCGTGGAGTTGCACCCCCGGCATCGCGGATGGCGGGGGCAACCATAACAACTGGAAACGTAAGAATCTAGTTGCTCTCCATCGGGAATGTCACCAGGCGCAAGCGATACACCGCAAGCGCATTAAGGATGGACTCGTGAAGCGCGCCGTTAAGGCATAGGAACACCTGAGCCCCCGGCATTGATTAATGGCGGGGGTGAAAGTCGCACGTCCGGTTCGTCGGAGAGGGGCGAGGTGGTAACATCTCCCTCGACTCTAATGAATCCCACGGATGACAGCGTAGCTTCGCCGTGAGAGACCAGCTAAACATCCGAAAATTTTTGCCCCTCGCGAATCCTTCCGGAGTTGGCTGAAGCCAGGGTTATTGTTGAATAGAGCACGGGGCAACGACTATGATGGAATTGTAGCCCAACTAAAAGCTCTCGTGCTGAAGTATTGCCCGAAAAGCGCGTTTTCGTTCGTAAGGAGCTGGTAACTGGTTATTTCCCGCTAGCAATTGAAATTGATGTCTGATCCGACCCTGAATAAGTCGTCAAACCAGAATGATTTGCCCGATAAGCCACCGTCAATGGTAAGAAATGCACAGGAATTGATGGAGGATATCTTTTCTGACATAGACAGAGTGCTGGAAGGAAAAAATAGTTTACCCCTCCATCGGCCATCAATTACAATCAAGGAAGAAAAGGAGATAAAATCGGACAAGATTCGGGAGCGCCATTTTCCTCGTTATTTTGACCAAATTCTTTTTCTTGTCGCTTGTACCTCTCTCGTAGCAGCCATATTTTTGTTTTTGCATCAAGATAAGTTTAAATCACAGTTTGTGCCGGAAGTTACTACGGCAGATAACCAAGCAGAAGCAGCAGATGCTCAGTTTATTGCCTATATGCTGCGATCTCTCAAAGAAATCGAAGGTCAAGAGTTAGCTAGGGAAGAAAATGCTACTACCGTCAATCCACCATCTCCAGTTAATTCTCCCACACCAGAGCCAACCTCGATCCAAAAACCGCAAGTAATCAAAAGAAGAACCTACATACCTATACCCGTCTATCCCCCAACTCCAACACCAACTGAAACTGAGACTGAAACTGAGACTGAAACTGAGACTGAAACTCCAACACCAACTGAAACTGTTACTCCCACCCCAACTGAGACTGTTACTCCAACTCCCTCCCTAGAGAGTGAACCAACTCCCCTCCTCTCTCCTGAACCCAATCATAATCATACCCTAGTGGGATTGTTAGAATTAGGCGATCGCTCTGTCGCTTTGTTTGATATTAATGGAAATATAGAACGTATTCATCTTGGAGAAGAGATTGGGGCTAGTGGTTGGATTTTAGATTCTGTCGCTGATCTGGAAGTTAAAATCCGTGGCTATGATACTCAGCGCTCTATTTATGTGGGACAAAAACTTTAATATATAATCTTAAAACAACATGGGTCTCTTTGATAATCATAATCTAGAATTACGCTCCCTCTTAAAGCAATTACAAACACAAGAGCAACATACGCAAAGGTTAATTGCTAACTTGCAGCGCCAAGAAAAAAGCTTGCAAAACCAGATTATCGCTATTGCTAGAGACGTTCAAATTTGGAACACCAGAATTAAGGACGCAAAAGCTGCTAAAAGAATTGAATCAGCCCGCACTGCTGCGGATAAAGAAGCAGCTTTACGAAGAGAGGGCGATCGACTTTGGCGACAAATGGAAGAAAAGAAAAAGCGCTTAATGCAAGCTCAAAAATTATTGGTTCAAATTTATCAGAAACGTCAACAAGTCTTAGCTCAAGCAGATAACTTTCCTGGATATCAAACCGGATATAATAACGTCGAACAGGAATTTGATCGCTTGGAAATAGAATTTGAACTAGAGCAGTTGAAACAAAATCTTGGCCTTTAACAGTTACCAGCATGAAGTAGGGTCGATGCTCCTGTTACCAGGAGGCACCGACCCTCGAGAACTACCTACTACTTTAAAGCTGAAAGCAAATCCTTTCTGGCAGTTGCTAAAGCTTCGGTAAATTTACCGGGTTCCCTTCCTCCTGCTTGAGCAAGGTTGGGACGTCCTCCACCCCCACCACCACAAATTTTGGCAATTTGACCGATAAATTTTCCTGCTTGCAATTTCTTCTCTTTGTTTACTTTGCCAGAGAACGCTGCTACTAAACTCACTTTCTCTTGCCTTGGAGTGGAACCCAACACTACAGCACTTTCACCTAGTTTTTGTTGCAACCTGACTGCTGCTGCTTTCAAAGCTTCTGGTTCGGCATGTTCTAATTCTCCTACCAGAATTTTGAATTCCCCCACTGACTCTACTTTTTGCAGCAGTTGATCTGATTTTGCTAAAGCTAGTTCTTCTTTGAGGGCTGCTAATTGTTTCTGAGACGCTTTTAATTCTCCGATGTAAATATTAACTCTTTCGGGAATACCTTCCGGTTTCACTTTCAGGCGATCGCTCAATTCCCTAACTACTTTATCTCTCACGTTTAAGTATTCTAACACGGCAGGTCCTGCCACCGCTTCAATTCGCCGCACCCCCGCTGAAATGCCTATCTCTGAGATTATTTTAAATAAGCCAATCTCTGCTGTATTACCCACATGAGTACCTCCACACAATTCCATGGAAACCCCCGGGATATCCACTACCCTTACTTTATTGCCATAACTTTCAGTGGCCATATAGGTAGCACCTTTTTCCTTGGCTTCGGTTATGGACATAACCTTTGTTTTTGTATCTCGGGCTTCTCCGATCCAAGTGTTAATCTCAGCTTCGATTTGCTGCAACTCTTCCTGTTCCAGGGGACGGGGACAGTTAAAATCAAAACGGAGGCGATCCCCCGCTACCAAGGAACCTGCTTGGTCAATTGAGTTATTGATACTCTTTTTCAGTGATGCTTGAAGTAAGTGAGTTGCGGTATGATGGGCTTGGGCGCGACGGCGAGAAGGGATATCTATGGTGGCTGTGACTGTGTCACCTACTTGTAGTATTCCCTGTTGGATGGAACCCCTGTGAAGGAAGAGACCGGCTTCTTTCTGTACGTCTTCAATGGTCACCAGGAGATTATGAGCTTTTAAAATGCCGCGATCGCCTATTTGCCCCCCAGACTCGGCATAAAAAGGGGTGCGATCCAAGACTATCTGCACCTTCTTCCCAGTTCCTAAGACTGCTTTTACTGTTGCTGTGGCGGATGTTTCCCTGTAACCTAAAAATTCTGTGGGGGGTATTTGTTTTGCTAAAATATCAATACTGCCTGACAGGGTTAAATCAATGGTTTCATGAGCAGCTTGAGAACGGATGCGCTGCCGGGCCAAATAAGCCTCGAAGCTTTCTACATCTACTTTCACACCAACTTCGGCGGCAATTTCTTGGGTTAATTCTAAGGGGAAGCCATAGGTATCGTAAAGGGTAAAAGCATCCACTCCTGAGATTTGCTGGGGAAATGATGCTAAAATTTCTGCTAAAAGCTTTTCTCCTCGCTCTAATGTGGTGGTGAAACTAGCCACTTCCCGTTCCAGTTCCTGGAGGATGACTTGTTCCTTTGTTTTTAGGTTGGGAAAAGCTTCTGGTACCAGGGAGATGGCCTTTTGAGCTAGGATTTGGATAAAGTTCCCCTGGATTCCAATTTGCCTTCCGTGACGTACTACTCTGCGAATAAGCCGTCGCAGGATGTAACCTCGACCTATATTAGCAGCGGTAATGCCGTCTGCTATCATGTGTACTGTAGCGCGGATGTGGTCCCCAATTACTTTGAGAGATACTTTGGTTTTTTCGTCTGCTCTACTATAGTCAATGGCCGCAAGTTCTGCTGCTGTCTTGAGAATAGGAAATATGAGGTCTGTTTCGTAGTTATTGGGGACGGATTGTAAAATTTGGGCCATCCTTTCTAACCCCATACCGGTGTCAATGTTTTGGGCTGCCAAGGGGGTGAGATTCCCAGATCCATCCCGGTTGTATTGCATAAACACCAGGTTATAGAACTCAATGAAGCGACTGTCATCTTCCAAGTCTATCCCTTCCTCTCCTAATTCTGGGTGGAAATCGTAGTAAATTTCCGAACAGGGACCACAGGGACCGGTGGGACCGGATTTCCAGAAATTATCTTTTTCCCCCATTCGCACAATGCGATGTGGGGTAACCCCAATTTTATCTCGCCAGATCCTCAGTGCTTCCTCATCATCTTCATAGACACTCACCACCAAGCGTGCTGGGGGTAAACCAAAGACTTCTGTAGAAAGTTCCCAAGCCCAGACGATGGCTTGTTCTTTAAAATAATCCCCAAAACTAAAATTGCCCAACATTTCAAAAAAAGTGTGATGGCGAGCAGTGCGCCCCACATTTTCGAGATCGTTGGTTCTGATGCATTTTTGCGCTGTAGTAGCTCGTTTCCATTCTGAGGTACTCTTACCGAGAAAAATGGGTTTAAAGGGCACCATTCCTGCAATAGTCAGGAGCACTGTGGGATCTTCCGGTACTAAGGAGGCACTGGGTAAGATTTTGTGCTGTCGCTGGCTATAAAATTCCAAAAATTTTTGCCGGATTTCGCTACCACTCAGATACTGGGGAGAATAAGACATAAAAATTAGATCTGTTTTCTTCCATTTTACCTCATTATAGCGTGATCGGGCTGGAGAACCCCTCCCCTACCACTGGGCAAAAACTTAAATAATCGTAGGTTGGCTGTTGGGTTTCACCACGATAAGCCCAACCTACAGTTGCTTACCAAGAGCCATCGCCTTCCCCCCTTTGCGCCTTTGCGGCTTTGCGCGAAACTCAAAAAGATGCTAACATATACCTGTTAATCTTCCCTTGTTCATTGCGAGGTAAACTGTCTACTTTTATCCAACGTTGAGGTATTTTATAAATACATAACTTCTTTGTTAATACTTTTTTTATTATCACACTATTTAAATATTTAGTTTGAGGAACGTAGAAAGCTGTCACAACCTCGCCCCACTTAGGGTCAGGCTTACCTACAACCCAGACATCACTTACTAATCCAGTAGCTAAAATTGCCCCTTCTACTTCTGAGGGAAAGACATTTTCGCCTCCAGTAATAATTTTACCACTGCTGCGCCCCACCACGTGGAAATAACCTAAACTATCAAAATGACCCAGGTCATCGGTAGTAAAGTAGGAAGAAGAGGGAACAGGTTGTCCGTAGTAACCAGAACACAAAGAATCAGCTTCAATCACAATTGTATCAGTTTCCTGCCCTGCCAATACTGTTGCATGGGGTAAAACTCTACCACTGCTATTATTACCTGCCAGGAAATCATCCGGTGGCAAGGCAACTACCATGGAAGCAGTTTCCGTCATGCCATAGCTGGAGGCTAATCTAATTTTAGCCTTTCTGGCAGTATCTAACAATCCTCTCCAAGGAGGAGCACCCCCCAGGAGAACAGTATGAAACCGAGATAACCAGTCTGAGTCCATTTCTAACAGGTATTGTAATTGAGTGGGTACAAGGGAAATAAAGAAATCCTGGGGATCTATAGTTCCGGTTTCCCCTGCTTTTAGTTCCTTATAGGACTTTAGGAGGAACTTGCCCCCAGTGAGAAAGGAACGGAGAAATTGCATTAAACCACTAACGTGATAGAGAGGCAAAACGCAGTAGGAGTTAACTGGTGTTTGGGAGAAATATTCGGTAAAACCCTTTACGGAAGCTGTTAAACTGGACCAAGTGTGAACTGCGAAACGAATTTTTCCCGAAGACCCCCCTGTAGGAATCATTATTTGTGGTGGGTGGTTTGTTGTTTCCCCCTCACCCCCTGTCCTTTTCTCCCACTTTCCCTCTCTCCCCAAAATTAAATCCGGTTGTACTAATGCTAAGACTTCTTGCCATTCTCTTTCTACCCAGTAGGGGTTGGCAAGGAAAAGGGGGCAGTTGGCGGCGACGGCGGCGATCCAGGAGGCGAGAAAGAGGTAGGGGTTTGCTTCGGCGAGGAGTATTTTTGGAGTTGGGATTAGTTGGGTGAATTGGGTGTATAATGCTAATCTGAGGTGGTTAAACTGGTTGCTGTCGTAATCGATTAACCAATCATGGGGAAGCTGTTCCAGATGAGTTAATATTTTAGATGTAGGTATTGAAACTGCCATGGCTGTTTTAGGTATTTATTAGTTATCATAATACTATAAATATCAACTTTTACCAAAGTTATAGACTTAGAAAAAATTAGGCAAATAACTAGTCCAATTTTGGGATAAAATTGCTGGAATGTACTTTAAATCTTCTTTTCTACTCCTGCAAACCAATGTTTAACTCCAAAACCGACAGCGCGGTGAGGGGAGGAAAGTTCTGCTGCGAGACGTAATACTGCTTTTCTCCCGATACTGGTTTCAAATACTGAGGAAAAGACAGCATCAATTTTATTTTGATAACAAAACTGACGTAACCGTTGGGGAGAACCGGAAATAGCTGGTTTAATGACAAATATCCCTTTCCACCCCTGATAGTAACATGTCTCTAATTGCTTTACACTAGCCACAGACTCATCTAAAGCTAGGGAAGTTTTGTAATTAGAACTCAATGCTAACATATTTGGAAACTGTTGGGGAGGTAAAGGTTGTTCCAGAAACTCCACTAGCTTCATTTTATCCGTTACTTCTAACCACTCCTTGGCTTCTGGTAGAGTCAGTCCTCCATTAGCGTCTAGACGGAGTTTAGCACCAGGAGGTAACATTTCTGCAAGTTGTGTCAATATTTCCCTTTCACGAACTGGGTCACCAACTCCAATTTTCCATTTAAAGGTACGTTCTTCTCCCTTATAATCCTTCAAAGTCTTCAAAGCTGCTGAGTCTGCTGGTAATAAATAACTGTAACCGAAAGAGGTAATTTGCTGAGGAGAGCACTCTAAATCTTCAAGGGCTGAGATTATACCAAACTGAGTGGCAGGTAAGGAGTCGGGAATAGCTACAATTTCCTGATCATTTACCTCTTGCCCTAACTGGTGACAAAAATTCTTCGCCATGGCAAAAGTTTCTGAACCAAACCAGGGTAAAGGGGCAATTTCTCCCCTACCTATTCTACCATTATTATCCCTCAAACTCACAATAATCCCTTCTCTTACTGCCCAACTTCCATGACTGGTAATGAGAGGTTGGGTAAAAGGGTGTTTATAAGGATGGAATTTAAATTGGTAAGTCTGGTTCATTCACTTTTAGCTATGGTAAATATTCTGGATCTAATGTTTGTTCTGGGGTAAACATGGCTTTATGGTCGAAAGTATTGAGGGGTAAACCAGTTTCATCGGCAGCTAATTTTCTGGCATCTTCATAGCATTCGGGAAATATTTGATTCAAATAGGGCTTTAAACTGGGACTGTTGCGGAGCGCTTTCCTTACTCGGCGCCGATGTTCCCTAATAGTATAGCGCCAGCTATTGGTTCTTTTCTCTGATTGATATTTATATTTCAGTAAGTGCATTATGATAATACACAAGTTACTTTCTAATGCATTTTTTTCACTTCTTCCCATATCTTGGATTTCTTCAATTAGATTAGGTAAATCTAACGCGGATAAGTCCTTGGATTTTAAGATTTTCGCTGTGTTGGTTAACCAGAGATAATAATCTTGTTCGTAAAGATTAGTTGAGGGTTTTAAGTTCATGGTAATATCGCGCAAAGGCGCAAAGACGCAAAGGTTAGATGAGAAATCCTAGTGCTAAGAGGATACCACTGGTAAAGTGGAGGTTTACGGCGAGGAATTTCAAGTTTTTGACTTTTTCAGGAATGTCTCTGTACAGGTGAACATGACGCACTAACTGATAAGCAAAGGGTAAACTGAGAAAAGAAATGAATGTAGCCTTGGGAAAATAACCTAATAGGATATATAATAGTACCAAAAGAAACATTGTTATGCAAACTCCGGTTAAAACCTGGGAACCTCTAACAGTACCAAGACGCACTATAGGGGACAACTTTCCGGCTGCTAAATCATCTTCTACTTGATGAAAGTGAGAGCAAAATAAAATAATGGCTGTACTCACACCAATAATTGTAGCAGCAGCCAAACTCATGGCGGAAAAGTTCCCCCCTTGACTGTAACATGCAGCCATAGTAGCTATACTAAAGCAAAGGATGCAAATAATCTCTCCCCAACCTTGATAACCGAGACGAAAGGGTGGACCTTGATAAGTATAGGCTAAACTATTGGCTAGGATTATCAATCCTAACACGGTCCAATCTTTTTGCCACCAGGATATGATTCCTATTGCTAACATACCCAAGAGTAAGCAGCAGTTACTTAACCAGAAAATTAATGTTTTCTTCCCGGTGAGATTAACTACAGAGTGGGGTTTGTTTTTATCAATCCCGGTTTCGGCGTCGAAGACATCGTTACTCAGGTTCATCCAAGCAATTAACAAGATTGCTCCCATTAAGAAGGTCCAAAATCTGCCGGGGTAAAAGACTTTATTTTCAGCAAAAGCTACGGCAGTACCAACAATTATGGGTATAATGGCTACGGTATAAATGGGGGGCTTAATTGCTGCTAACCACAATTTACTTGCTTGAGTTTGGGGTAACTTGGCAGTAGTCATGAAAACAACTTGCTAATTTTTGACTTTTTCTATTATAATCCCAAATAAGAACAAGATAAAGTAAAAATTTATTACAAAATAATGACATTGAATGTCAGAGCAGCAGAAATTAAAGTCTTATTTCATCGCATCGCCCCAGTGTACGATGCTCTCAATAATCGCATAAGTCTGGGTCAACATGGCATATGGAAGTTGATGACGGTGAAGTGGGCGGAACCGAAACCGGAGGATCTGGGTTTGGATCTGTGCTGTGGGAGTGGGGATTTAGCCCTGTTGTTGGGGCGAAAAATCGGTACCGGGGGTGGGGTGATTGGGGTGGATTTTGCGGCGGGGCAGTTGGCGATCGCCCGCACCAGAGCCAATAAGTACCCCTGGTTGGATTTTAATTGGATCGAAGGGGATGTTCTAGATTTACCCTTCCCGGATAACCATTTTGATTGTGCTACTATGGGCTACGGTTTGCGCAACGTCACGGACATTCCCCGGTGCCTGAGAGAGTTGTATCGAGTGCTCAAACCAGGGGCAAAAGCTGCTATTCTGGATTTCCATCGCCCCTCAAACCCCGCACTGCGGCGGTTTCAGCAATGGTATCTAGATAAGGTTGTGGTACCGGCAGCCCGCAGCTTCAATTTAACCTCAGAATATGCTTATATAGCTCCTAGTGTGGAACGGTTTCCCACAGGATCCGAACAGGTAAAATTGGCTCAAAGTGCCGGGTTTGGTGCTGCAACCCACTATCCTATTGTGAACGGGATGATGGGAGTATTGGTTGTAACTAAATTGTCTCGCCCTCGGCATCCGCGATGGCGAGGGCAAAGGCGCAAAGAAGGGTAAGAGTGTTAATGGGGTTAAAGGTGGAGGATTGTGCTACCGTAAGGAAAGATAAGATTCTCAGTATTTCTCAAGCAATCGAACCGGTGGATCCTCTCTCTGTCTTTCAAACACTCCACCAAGAGGAACAACTCCATTTTTATTGGGAAAAACCTCGTCTCGGGGAAGCGATGGTTTGTCTTGGTGCAGCAGTATCTATCACCCTAGCACCAGGAGGGGACAGATTTCGACTAGGGCGTCAATTTATCCAAGATTGGATCCCAAAAATCCACCAAACAGGAGATTTACCGAATCTAAATCCCAGGTTTTGCTGTAGTTTTACCTTCTTTAACGAACCCACCACGTCTCCTTTTCCGGTAGGAACCGTTTTCTTACCTATCTTTCAGATTATAGAACAAAGAAACCAATGCTTTCTGGTGGTGAACATTCCCCTAGGGGATAAGAATAAAGTTCAATTAATTCTGCAACGCTTGCAAGAAGTGCAGGGAGCAATTAATTTAGCTAAAAGGGGAGTAGAGGGGAGCAGTGGTCAACCAAATTTAACCCCTACAGAGAGAATGTGTGTCCGATCTGGTTTTCCCAGGGCAGTCAAGAAGGGATTAAAGGCGATCGCTAGGGGAGAGTTAAATAAAATCGTCCTTGCTCAAGCTTTCGACTTTATCTCCCCCACCCCTTTTGACCTGGTCCTATCCCTTCATAACCTGCGTCAACGTCACCCAGATTGTTATATCTTCTCTACCAGTAACGGTAAGGGGGATAACTTTATCGGTGCTAGTCCAGAAAGGCTAATCCGGATTCAAAATAAACAATTAATCACTGACGCTTTAGCTGGTTCCACCCAACGAGGAGCCAACCCAGCAGCAGACGCTGTTTTTGCTACTCGACTCTTAAACAGCGAAAAGGAGAAGCGAGAACATGAAGCTGTGAGCGATTTTATTGCCCAACGTCTGATAGAGGTAGGTTTAATCCCTAAGAGAGGAACTCGTCAACTAATGCAACTGAACGGCATTCAGCATTTATGGACCCCATTTTACGCCCAAATCCCCAGTTTTGTCAATCCCCTGGACCTAGTAGCCCAACTCCATCCTACCCCAGCAGTAGCAGGAGTGCCAACAGCAGCAGCCTGCGCCGCTATCCGCCGCTACGAAACCTTTGACCGTTCCCTTTACGGTGCCCCTCTGGGTTGGCTAGACTGTGAGGGGAACAGTGAGTTTATTGTTGCTATTCGCTCTGGTTTAATTAATGGTAATAAAGCGAGACTTTATGGGGGTGCAGGTATTGTGGCAGGTTCAGATCCAGAGCAGGAGTTTGCTGAAGTACAATTGAAACTGCGATCGCTCCTAGAAACATTGGTTTAGTTATAATTAAGATTATATTTAGCTTGTTTTTTTATTTGAACTATGTCAAACTCTGTAACCATTCAAGATATTTACCAATTGTTTCAAGCTTCTCAAGCAGAAGCAGATCGTCGTTTAGCAAAACTAGAGCGTCTTGTAGCCGAACTTGCCGAGGATCGCAAGCGTCGCTCAGAAGAAGCGGATCGTCGCGGGGCAGAAGCAGATCGTCGTGCTGTGGAAGCAGAAAAAAGGCTTGCTAAAGTAGAAGCTATTGCAGCAAACATCAATAAAGCTGTGAGTGCTCTCACAAGCCGTTGGGGACAGTTTGTGGAGAACTTGGTAGAACCTGCTGCTATACGGATATTTCAAGAAAGAGGTATCACGGTAACACAAACCCTCCAGCGGCTGGAAATGAAACGTGCAGGTATAGAAATGGAAATTGACATCCTAGGTATTGATGGGGATGTAGCCGTCGCAATAGAGGTTAAACCTCGTTTGTCTAAAACCGATGTGGACTATTTTTTAGAAAAGTTGGCTCATTTTAAGGAAGCATTTCCCCGTTATAGTGACGTCAAACTAAATGCTGCTGTGGCGGGGATTGAGATTGATGAGGGAATCGACACCTATGCTTATCGTCAGGGGTTATTCGTTATCCAGCAGTCAGGGGAGGTGGTGGAAATTGTCAATGACCAAAATTTTCGACCTAAAGTTTGGTAAATTTTTCCGATTTTGGGGTTGCGTGAGGAAACGAACATCTACTAGACTCTGGAAGTTGTTCTCGGATTTCCTTCGTCATGAAAAAACCACTAGCCGCCACTCTGGCAATTACGACCGCACTCCTGGCTCTCGGTAGGGGCCCTGCTCATGCTGTCAGTACTATTCTACAGCCTGATGGTGTTACCTCAAATTTGAGTCCAGTACGAGGAATCGTTTCACGAGTAAATAACCTAATTAATCAAAGTGGATTATCACAAAGTTATACGTCTGGAGTAACTCCATGGAATGAGGTAAGTAATATTAATGGATTACTTATACCTTTTTTCAGAGGAGTTAACCGGAGATTTATAATATATTTGGCTTCTCTTGGCGAACAACCACAACGCTTAACTTTTAACCTTTTGAATAGCGGTAACAGAAAGATCCAATCCTTGGCATTGTGGAATGTACATACCAATGATGGTATAAATAGATTTGAGTTATTCGCTGATAACGATAATGATTTTAATAACGGAGGTACAACTTTGTTGGGTACTTTTAGTGCACCTCTAAGAGAACTCAGAATCCCAACACAATCAGCTGATATATTTTCTTTCACAGCCACTAGAGCTCGATATGTTCACCTAAATATTCTTAGTAATTATAGTGGTGGTGGACCTGTAGCTATCAATGAAATAGCTTTTGAATTAGTACCATTTGAATTTGGGCCTCTACCAGGAATTATTGGGATATTAACAGCATTTGGCATCAACTACTACCGGAGGAAAAATAGCTACCAGCTGGCAATCCGAGAGCAAAAACTTAGGCAATCAGGCATATAGTGAGTTTAAATCATTGGAGTATTATAACATGGCGACTGAACGTTGGAACGACGAAATGCTTGACAAGTTAGCATCAAGTGTCAGTGCACTACGAGATGAAATGAAGGAGAGTATCGGTGCACTGCGAGATGAAATGAAGGAGAGTATCGGTGCACTGCGAGATGAAGTCAGTGGATTGCGAGTAACTTCACAAGCGCTACTGCAAATAGCGGCTCAACACCAAAGGAAAATGGACCAGTTTGAGGAAGAGTCAGCAGACAGGAAGCGGGAAATCGAGGTTATGGAGCGGAAAGTGGAGGCCGCTCGCGAGAACAAGCCCAAAATAGCAAGCGATTTGATGTCCTGCTGGGAGAGATACGTTACCTAATTCGAGGCAAAACTGACGAATAGGTTGCTAAAAACATTCCTTTTCCTGTTTACTCATCTTATTCTGCACAGCGATAGGAACCCCCAACACTGCTTTGCTGTACAACCTGGCAAACTCCCGGCTAAAATGAGCTGCAACTGTGGGATTTTCAATCACTAACAGAGCCTCATCGTTGTTATAATTTGCAGAGGCAGACCAATTATGAGAGCCGGTAATGACTATTTTATCATCTATGACGGCAAATTTATGATGTAATTTATCTCCTTTGGGTAACCGAGACACTCCCACCGTATTAATGGGTACCTCCCAGGGATGATTATCAGCTTCATATTTGCATTTGTTTCTCAAAGCAACTCCTAACATATCCAACCCTTCACTATAATAGCGATAAGCAAAACTTTTGTCAATTAATGCTCTCACTTTGACTCCTCTGTGGTGAAGGGTTTGGAGAATATCCCCTAATTTTTGGTCGCTGAAGACAAATAAAGCCATGTTCACAGACTTATCAGCTTCTTTTAAGATACTACCAATTACACCATTCCCGGTGAACTCCCAATCAGTTTTCGGGGAAGTGGGGGCAAAATTTACCGTGATTTTACTATCCCCAATAATAACTTGCTGGGGTTGGCGCCAAGGTTTATTTTTGCCAAATTTACTATCCAGTTTCCCCCCAGGACCATCTCCCCACATGAAATTAAATTCCGACCCAAACAATTTGGCCAATGACCGGCTCTTAATTTGCACCAGGTTATTGGCATTTCCCCGACTTTCCGGACTCTTAAAATCCCCATGAATACCACTAGTGGTAAAATTTACCGAACCAGTCAGCAGAATTTCCTCATCGATAATGACGAATTTGTGATGCATTAAATCACTATCTTTAGAACCATCAGCAGTATCGTCTATTATGGGTATTCCGGCATTCCGTAAGATAACCAGAGCGTCTCCTTGGTTTATTTCATCAGTACTCAGATTTCCATCTTGGTTGGTATCTACTAAGGCGATAAATTCATGATAACGCCGACGTTTTGTCTGCTCTAATTTATCAATTTCTCGCTCTTTGAAGATGCTATAGGGGCGACTGTAGCTATTTTCTAAGATTACCCTCACCTTAACGCCAGCCCTATGTTTTTTAGCTAGTGCTTGGGCAATTTTTGGTAACCGGAACTCCTGCACTGCTACATCTATAGTATAATTGGCGGAGTTAATTGCTGTCACGATTATCTCTTCTAAATCGTCCCCCTCCCGCTCTAGATTCCGATAGGGTTCAGTATATTTTGCCCCTTGGCTCTGGTTGTGATTAAAATAGACTTGCACATTAGGGCTCTGTGGTAAAGGTAGGGGAAGTTTTTCTGGCTGCGGTAGGTTGAGACAACCAGGGAGGAAAATTAACGTAATCGTAAGATAGTGGTAGAGTTTCATGGATTAAATAAGGGTTTCATCAAGATTAACTGAAAACACAAAATGTCCCACAGCCACAGGTTGGTTTTACGCCCTGAATTTGTTATAATTATTATATACTGTTGTGGATTACTTATGAAAAAACCACTAACTGCCACTGTTTTTTTGCTAAAGCACTAGACAAGTTACCTCATTGCTATATATTACAGGAATTTCCTTTGGAGATATAACTATGTCAGATTCTTTTACTATTAACGACATTTATAACCTGTTTCGAGCTTCTCAAACTGAGGCAGATCGTCGTTTAGCAGCATTAGATCGTCGTTTAGCAGAACTCGCAGAGGATAGTAAACGTCGTACAGAGGAACTCGCAGCAGAACTTGCCGAGGATCGCAAGCGTCGGGCCGAAGAAGCAGATCGTCGCGCGGCAGAAGCAGAAAAAAGACTTGCCAAAGCAGAAGCTATTGCAGCAAACACCAATAAAGCTGTGAGTGCTCTCACAAGCCGTTGGGGACAGTTTGTGGAGAACTTGGTAGAACCTGCTGCTGTGCGGATATTTCAAGAAAGAGGTATCACGGTAACACAAACCCTCCGGCGGCTGGAAATGAAACGTGCAGGTATAGAAATGGAAATTGACATCCTAGGTATTGATGGGGATGTAGCCGTCGCAATAGAGGTTAAACCTCGTTTGTCTAAAACCGATGTGGACTATTTTTTAGAAAAGTTGGCTCATTTTAAGGAAGCATTTCCCCGTTATAGTGACGTCAAACTAAATGCTGCTGTGGCGGGGATTGAGATTGATGAGGGAGTAGATCGCTACGCTTACCGTCAGGGGTTATTCGTTATCCAACAGTCAGGGGAGGTGGTGGAAATTGTCAATGACCAAAATTTTCGACCTAAAGTTTGGTAAATTTTTCCGATTTTGGGGTTGCATGAGGAAACGAACATCTACTAGACTTAGGATGTTCTTATAGGACTTCCTTTCTCATGAAAAAACCACTAGCCGCCACTCTGGGCATTACTGCTGCACTCCTCACTCTCGGTAGGGGCCCTGCTGATGCTGTCAGTACTATCCTACAGCCTGAGAGAGTTACCACAAATATAGAGGATGACACGGTAAACGCAGAAGTAAATAACCTAATTAATCAAAGTGGATTATCACAAAGTTATACGAGCAGAGAAACTCCTTGGAGTGAGGTAAGTAATATTGTTGGATCCAGTAATTTCATTGGTATATGGGCAACTCGTAACGTAGTACTTAGCCAGGTCTTACCAGCACCCTTAACTTTTGACCTAGGTGATGAGTTCTTAATCCAAGGGTTGGCATTGTGGCGTGCAAATTTTGGCAGTGATATAAATGAATTTGAGTTATTCGTTGATAACGATGATAATTTTGAGAACGACGGTAGAACAAGCTTGGGCACTTTTAATGCATCTTCAGAAAATGTTTCAACATTTTCTTTCACAGCCACTGAAACTCGATATGTTCACCTAAATATTCATAGTACTTTCAATAGTGCCGACAGTGGTGCTAGAAACATAACTGCCGGGGAAGTAGCTTTTGAATTAGTCCCATTTGAATTTGGGCATCTACCTGGAATTATTTTCGCAGTATCCTTAGGCGGTATCCATTACTTCAGAAATAAAAGAGGAGGTAAGGACAAGTGATATAGAGAGAGCAATCTATAATAGATGTAAAAAATATCAACCCGCCTGGAGAGAAAATGTCAGAAAATTTTACCGTCAACGACATTTATAAACTCTTTCAGGCTTCGTCACCAGCGGACGGTCAATGTTCGCGCGCCATAAAAGCATAGAAGCACCTGAGGTGACAACACCTCCCTCGACTCTAAGTGCGGCTCGTTTCCTGTGAAGGTCGCGGCGTGAGCCAAACATAAGCAGGAGCAGGGTTCCCGGGACAACGTCTCCGATAATCTAAACCACCGAAAGGGACGAAAACGGACAAACGATACCGAACCCTGACAACTGAATGAACTATGAGAGTGAGGGCACGGCCAGAAATCGTGTTACCAAGCCTCTCCCATGAAGGAATCATGTGAATCCTTATCTGGCCACAGTGAGATTAATCATCAGGCTGAAGCTGGCAGCAGGGCGGGACCGGACTATCGAGCGGTTCGATGGTTACGCCGCTAATAGGGAGAACACCGGGATAACAACGTGAATCATCAGTGAAAAGACCTAACGAGAGACACTGCCAAGCCGCTATAGAGCAGAAAAGACACCGAAAGAAACTCGTAAAATCCGTGGAGCATATTTACATTCCTGAGTTGGTGATAGGTCAAAGGATGAGTCCCAAGGGTTCGTAACAATAGGTCATTCGGAACGAGTAAAAACTCGCTCAACCTCCATTAAAACAAGGGATTCCAAGCCCTGATATGTGAGATGGTGGGGTCGCCCGATTAACGGCCTACCGGAAGAGCGAGGGTAAGAGAAGGCGTAACTGCCTGATGGTTTCTACAGAGAAGATACCCAATGTAATTATCAGAGCGACTAATGAAGGTCAAAACTGTGAATATCACTAACCAGACTCCAATCGAATACCGCAGTCTAAAAGCCTTGAGGCTCCACCTAGCAGTTCTGCTAATGGCGGGGAAGATTGGCCGGAAGGCTGACGATGTCTGGAAAGACCTGCCATGGAAGAGATTTCGAGGTCAGGTATTTCGGTTACAGCGGAGTATCTTCAAAGCGCAAAAGGACAAGCACAAAGCCAAAGTCAAACGTTTACAACGGCTCCTATTACAGAGTCGTGCAGCTCAAGCTCTGGCCGTCAAACAAGTAACACAGCTGAACACAGGGCGTAAGTCCCCCGGAGTTGATGGAAAAACAGCGCTTTCTACCAATGAGCGTCTAGTGTTATGCCAAAGGCTGAATAAGCACTGGTACCACTGGAAACACCAGCAACTAAGAAGGGTAAATATCCCGAAGCCAAACGGCAAAACAAGGGGATTAGGCATCCCTACAATGGCCGACAGGGCATGGCAAGCACTGCTTAAGTTAGCAGCCGAGCCTGCCTACGAAGCAACCGCCGGAGAACGGAGCTACGGCTTCAGACCCGGTCGCTGTACTGCGGACGCACAAAAGCTGATTTTCGTGAACCTAAACAGCCAAGCAAATGGTAAAGACAAGCTGATTCTGGAAACAGATATCAGTAAATGCTTTGACGAAATTGACCACAAGGTCATGCTCAATGGAGTAATCTTACCAATCGAAGCTCTAAAGGGGTTAAAGAAAGCTGTAAAAGCAGGCGTTCGTGGTGAATATCCCTCCAGTATGAAGGGTACCCCCCAAGGTGGGGTTATCTCACCTCTACTGGCCAATATCGCTCTAGATGGATTTGAGAACCTGGGGTTGAATCAATGGAAAAGGAGACGCCAAGGTGGCACTCTCATAAGGGGTATACGTTACGCAGATGATGCGGTCTTTATCTGTAAACCCGGAGCTGATACCAAGAGGCTACGGGAGAATATCGATGAATTCCTAAAGTCCAGAGGGCTACGAATTAACGAAACTAAGACTAAGGTGAGTAAAGCTACGGATGGGTTCGATTTCCTGGGGTGGCGCTTCCGTGTCAATTCCCGTGGAGTCTTCAAATCTACACCGAGCTCTGAGAATTATGCGGACATCAAGGCCAAGATAAAGACCACTTGGAAGAATGGCGCAACCACGGATGCTCGCCTGAAAAGGATAGAGTCACAAGTCCGAGGTTGGAGGCAGTACCACAAAAACTGCGACATGAACAAGCACTCGCTATGGTCACTCAGTCACTGGGTATGGCGTAAGCTGAGGGCTGAAAAACGCAGGATGGCAATTAAGGAAGCGGAGAAAGCAAGACGTCTGGCTATCAAAGGGAAACCCCTAGTAGGAGCAGCAAAACGCCAACTTACAATAGCCCAGATAGAGAAAGCCTTTCCCTCAGTTCCCTGGAAAGTCAATGACCACGTAATGGTCAAAGGTGATGCCTCACCCTTCAATGGGAATATTTCCTATTGGGTCGGTCGCAACTCTAAACTATATAGTGGCCCAACCGCTAACGCCATTAAGCGACAGAAGGGTACGTGTCCGCATTGCAACCGTAAGTTCATGGAGAGGGATGGAGCTGTGGAGTTGCACCACAAAGACGGCAATCATAACAACTGGAAACCCAAGAATCTAGTTGCCCTCCACCGAGAATGTCACCAGGCGCAAGCAATACATCGCAAGCGCATTAAGGACGGACTCGTAAAGCGCGTCGTGAAGACATAGGAGCACCTGAGCTGTATGAGGTGAAAGTCTCACGTACAGTTCGTAGGAGAGGGGCGAGGTGGCAACATCTCCCTCGACTCTAATTAAAGTTTGGTAACAGTTATCTTCGGGCTATAACTGTTGTTCAAATTTTTTACTCCCTAAAGACATAGAATAACAAAAAATCCAGTAAATTAGAGCAATAAAGAGATAAACCTCACCGTAGCGTCCTAGAAATTTAGGATTAGCGAGAATGGATTGGGATATACCTAATAATTCCACCAACCCCACAATAGCTAAAAGGGATGTATCTTTAAACAAACTAATGAATTGTCCCACAATAGTGGGAATCACCGCTTTAAGAGCTTGGGGAAGAATAATCAGTGCTAATACTAAAGGAGTACTCAAACCCAAAGCTTTAGCTGCTTCAGTTTGCCCTTTAGGAATAGACTGCAAACCACCGCGCACGTTTTCAGCCAGATAAGCAGCACTAAACATGGTCAACCCACAAATAGCTCGTACCACTCGATCCGGTCTAATATCAGGGGGTAGCACTAAGGGAACCATGACTTGAGCCATAAAGAGAATACCAATGAGAGGTAAACCTCGGATTAGTTCAATGTACCCTATAGATAACCAACGAATTACAGGTAGGTTACTCTGTCTTCCTAATGCTAACAAGACACCAAAAGGAAAGGAGAGGACAATACTCACCAGGGCAGTTAATAGAGTCAGCACCAGTCCACCCAAGTCATCCAGTTTCACTGTCTCTAAGAATAATCCCCCTGTCAGGAGCCAACTGATTACTAAGAACCCCAAAAACCAGATTAATATTTTGCCTTTTCTCAGTCTCCAGGATAGGGTTCCTAACCCCATTATAATCCCTAGTATAGTCCAGGGACGCCACAGGAGGTCAACTGGGTATCTACCTAGAAAGAAGAGTCGCAGATTTGCTTGGAGAACTCCCCATTCTGCTTGGGTAAACCCCCAGGAAATTAAGCTAAAGCTGATCCAGTAAATCAACCAAAGACTTATCAGGGTGAGCAGACTGTTGTACCAAGTATTGAATAAGTTTTGTTGGATTTTTTTCATCATTCTTTTATTTGTACTGAGCGGTTTAACCAGTTCATAGCAAAGGAAGTTACCATGTTGATTGTTAAATAGGTTGTCATCACTAATAATACCATTTCTATGTCCTTTCCTGTTTGGGTTAACGTGGTTTGGGAGACTGCGTAAACATCGCTATAACCAGTAGCGATCGCCAAACTAGAATTTTTCGTTAAGTTCAGAAATTCACTGGTGAGGGGAGGAATCATCATTCGCAATGCTTGAGGGAAGATTATTAACTGCATTAGATTACTATAGTTTAGTCCTAATGCTCTCCCTGCTTCCCACTGTCCTTTATTTACCGATTGAATTCCTGCTCGCACAACTTCGGCAATAAAAGCAGCAGTATAAACAGTTAGCCCCACGAGCAAGGTGGCAAATTCAGTGGAAAGGTTTATTCCTCCCTGAATCACTTCCTCCTTTAGTTGGGGTACTCTCCAATCTAATCCGAAGACTAAAGCAATAATGGTAGTGAGTGATAAAATAATTATAATCCCTTGGAAGAGCTGTCCCGATTCTGATTTTTCCACTATTACTTTCATTCGTCTTCCCCAGAGAATGATAGCAAAAATGACGCTCAAAACCACCCATGCTAAACCTAACCAGGTTTGTGTGGTTCCTGCGGGCCAAGGTATATCCAAACCCCTATTGGTGAGAAAAATTGGCCCGGGTATAACTACTGGATTCTCTATAGGAGGGAGTTGGAGAAAGAAGGCAAAATACCAGCAGAAGAGTTGCAAAAGCAGGGGTGTGTTGCGGAATGTTTCCACATAAATTGTGGCGAGGAATCGCACTAACCAATTATCTGCTAATCTGGCAATACCTACCGTAATACCTAGACCTGTTGCGAGAATAATACCAAAGATTGTTACCCGTCCGGTGTTTAGCAACCCCACCAGCAAAGCTTTCATGAAGGAGTCGTGGGAACTGAAGGAAATGGGAGCATTCCCAATATCAAAGGAAGCAGGACGGCTCAGAAATTCAAATCCAAATTTTATATTTAGTTGTTGGTAGTTACGAATTAGGTTATTCCCTAGCACCCCGAGGATAATTAGGAGCATTAACACTACCAAAACTTGTCCTGCTATAGCTATAACTTTTCCGTCTCTCCAGAAGGGAATTTTTTCTTTTTTCATTTTTGATTAAACCGCAGAGACGCAGAGGACACAGAGAAAGATAAGAGAGAGTTTAATGGTTACCAAATGGTGGTTAAATCTAAAACAAAGCCTGGTAACAGTGGTTCTCCGTTGATGATGGATGGATTCTCTAACCATTCTACTTCTACTCCGGGACGATAAATGTAAACCCGGCGATTTTGGCGATGGATTAACCAACCTAATGATACTCCATTTTGGATGTATTCTTCTAGTTTATCTTGTGCTAACCTGAGATTATCACTAGGAGAAAGTAACTCCACGACAAAATCAGGACATAGAGGAGCAAATTTGACTTTCTCTGATTCGGTGATGGAATTCCATTTCTCTAGTTTCATCCAAGCGGCGTCTGAGGATCTAACTGCACCGTTGGGGAGAGTAAAACCAGCAGAAGAGTCGAAACCTATTCCTGTCCCATCTTTTCTTACCCAAACTGCTAATTGTCCGATTAAATCAAAATTCCGATTACCTGTTTCCGAACCTGTGGGTGACATGATAATTATTTCTCCAAAAGAGGTTCGTTCCATGGGATAATCCCGGTTGAGCTGACATAAGGCAAAGAATTTATCCGCCGTCAACTCTAGTTCGGGAGGTATCTTTAGGGTGACGGGTTCTTCTTGGGTAATCATTTTTCTCCTGACTCCTTTATTATAAATTGATTTGATTAAACCACAGAGGCGCAGAGGACGCAGAGAAAGATAAGAGAGTAGGGTGGGCAATTGTTACAACTTTTGGTACCCTATAATGAGAGTTAATTCATTATTGCCCACCCTACCAGAGAGCTAACGAAAGGGAGGTGAGTAGAGCAATCCACCATTTGTCCAGAGTTTATTTGGTCCTCGTTCTAAACCTAAAGGTTCACCAATATTGCGCTGGTAGATTTCGCCGTAGTTTCCCACGTGCTTAATGACACGAGCTGCGAAGTCCTTAGGTAAACCCATATCTTCCCCCAAATTGCCTTCAAGACCTAAGAAGCGTTTTATGCTGGGGTCGTTGCTATTTTCAAAGCTACTCAAGTTCTCCTGAGTTATCCCAAATTCTTCTGCTTGAATCAGGGCATAGGTGATCCATTTTATAGTATCAGACCAGGTAGAGTCCCCATTGGCAACTGCGGGAGCAAGGGGTTCTTTAGACATAACCACGTCCAATACTACGTGGTCATCTGGTTGGGGTAAACTAGCACGACGGGCGATTAATGCGGAGCGATCTGATGTTGCACCCTCACAGCGCCCTTGCTCGTAAGCAGCGTAAAGAGCATCTGGATTCTCAAAAACTACTGGAGTATAGTTTATCCCCCGTTTATTCATTTGATCCGCCAAGTTGAGTTCTGTGGTGGTTCCAGACTGAACGCAAATGGATTTATTGTTCAGGTCTGCTAATTCTTTCGCCCCACTAGCTTTTTTCACCATCATTCCCTGGCCGTCATAGAATATTGTGGGGGCAAACTCCAGGCCTACGGAAGTATCCCGACTAATAGTCCAAGTGGTGTTGCGACTCAATAAGTCTACTTCTCCTGATTTGACTGCTGCAAATCGTTCCTGAGCGCTCAGATTGCGAAATTGAATTTTGTCCGGGTCGTCAAATAAAGCTGCTGCAATGCCACGGCACAAATCCGCATCTATACCGGAATATTCCCCACTCTCGTCCACAAAGCTAAATCCGGGTAAATTGCCATATACGCCACAAACTAGGGTACCTCGGCTTTTTACCGTATCTAATCGACTACTATTATTTATAGTATTGTTGCTTTCGTTTGACCCGCAACCACTTAGAGTGGTTACCACCAAAATCATTGCTAGGAGCAGAGTTTTGCCATTTAGTTGATTTAACATAGGTTTTTCCTTTAGGACAGGGCTTTGGGCAACTATAAAGGAGAATTGGTCAAGATTCAAGTCCTGGTATTGGCAAATATGTGCTACACCATCTCTCAGACTGAAAGCTGAGGAGATCACAATATGATAAAGGAATCACTCATTATCACTATGGCTATGGCTGCCTCTCTCCTGAATGGGGGGCCCGCTTATGCTGTTACTAATAACGTCATCCAGCCAATATCTGTTGATTCAAGTGTAGACTTTTTCTCAACCAGTAGCCATAGTCAATTAATTAATCAGCTAAACAATTTGACCTGTCATAATAACATGATGCATTCAGTAAATTTCGGAACTTGTGTATTTACAACTGAATCTACAAATAACGTACAATTAACTTTTGTTTTCCCTGATGTCCAAAATATCAATGCATTTCTTCTGTGGAATGGAAGGTTAAGTTCCGGAATAAATTCATTTCAGTTATTCGTCGATGAGGATAGTGATAGGAGTAATGGCCTTGGAAATCAAATAGGAAATTCTTTTAACGCAAATCGAGAAACTGGATTTTCTGTTCCCGCTCAAAGATTTACTTTTACCCCCACAAGAACTCGATATGTTCACCTAAATATTATCAGTAATCATGGTAGTAATGATTTTTTAAGCGCTGGGGAAATAGCCTTTGAAGAAGTACCTTTTGAAAATACTCCCATATCAGGAATTATATTCCTCCTAGGGGCAAGAGCAATGAACTACTTCCGCCGGTTGAAGAAAAACTCCTAGTCAATACCTTCTTAGCCTTGAGACTTTTGCGGTTTTAAGATAGTAACAGCATAGCGCTCGTCACTCAAATACTGACGAGCAATGCGTTGCAATCTTAAACCATCTAGCTGTTGAATTACATAGGGATATACGGTAGCATATTCTGCTTTAGCAATGGTATGATAATAACCGTACATCTCAGCTAATTGACGAGGAGTTTCCGTGGAAAAAGTATAGTTATTGCAGAGGAGACGCTTGCAACGATTCAACTCCATTTCCGGCACTTTCCTTTCTTGTAATTCAGAAATGCTCAGACGAATCATCTCTTCCACTTCCTCTATCTTATCAGCAAATAACCAAGCCTCAATCATAAACAAACTGGAATCTCTTTGTAAAGAGGAATCGCTGGCAATATCTATTACTAACCGTTTTTTTTCTCGTAATTCTCGCACGAGACGAGAAGAACGACTTCCCCCTAATATAGCGGCTAATAACTCTAAACCAAAAGCGTCTTCCAACCTTTCTACTCCCGCCCCCAACCAAGCGAGAGATAAACGGGCATGTTCAATGCGGGGCAAATACATTTCCGTGCGGCGAATTCCCGTCATGGGGGGTTCGGCATGCACTACAGTGGTAGGACATTCGGAACGGACGCTAAACTCTGCAAAGGCTTGATTGGTAAGAGCTAATGCTAAAGACTCCTCCAACCCCCCCACTAGGGCTACCGTCATGTTTTCTGGTTGGTAGTGAGTGTCATGAAAACAGCGCATTTGGTTGGGAGTCTGGTTCAGCACGTCTGCTTGCTCCCCTAAAATGGTTCTCCCGTAGGGATGCCGTTGGTAAATAGTCTCGCACAAGGCTTTAAAACCAATCCAGTCCGGTTCGTCATAACAGGAGCGAATTTCTTCTAACACCACGTCTCGTTCCCGGTAAAACTCTTCATCCGGTATAGTGGCTCTGAGGAGGATATCTGCTAATAAAGATAAATTCTCCGGCAAATAGGTGGCTGCCGTAGCGAGGAAAAAATGAGTGTAATCGTGACTAGTCTCTGCATTAGTGACACCACCGCTATTTTCTATCGCCCAATCAAATTCTCTTGGCTGAATTTCCTTGCTACCTTTAAAAATCATGTGTTCCAGAAAATGAGCCATGCCCCACCAATTTTCCGGTTCCGCCATAGCCCCAGCCCGTACCCACACGTCAGCTACCACTACAGGGGTTGATGGCATATATTGATGAATGAGGGTTAAGCCCCTATCCAATCTATAGATATTGGCCGGAAATGGTATTTCCTCCACCAGACGCTCCAATAATTCTTTCAAAACCTATTCCGAGATAATTATATTTGTTAACCGTTCGTGATAGAGACCCGCTGCGCCGTTTTACCTCAGTTTATGACCTGGGTAACCCAGGTGGGTACCTTATGCTGTAGAGTCTTCGTTTCCGGGTACAGGCCCGGTTTACTGCAACCCCAGCTTTTGGTTCCCTTGTAATAGAGCATAGATCAAAAAACTTGATTGGCAGTCACCAACGCAGTAGGTCTTTTTTGACTATAATCCCTTTTGACGAATTTGGCAATCGGGAAATTTATACCTATGAAAAAACAACTAATTATAACTATGGCCATGGCTGCCTCTCTCTTCAATGGGAGCAAGGCTCATGCTGTTACTAATCATATCATCCAGCCAATTTCTGTTAGTACATCCTTAACTCAGGATACAACTTTTAAATCGTTAACTGTAACAAGCATAACACTGCTTTAAGTGTTATTAAGAATAGTATGCTTGCTAAAGCTATTATTGAAAATACAGGCTGCATATTCATCAATGAAACAAATAGTGATGTGACTTCAGGAACCGTAACTTTTACCTTTAGTAATGCCGTCACTATCCGGGAATTCCTACTTTGGAATATAACAGGAAACAACGGTATAAGAGAATTTCAGTTATTCGCCGATAACAATGATGATTTTAGTGATGGCCCTGGAAGTATGTTAGGAGAAACTTTTACGGCAAATAGAGAAGCTGAATTTCCTGTTGCCGCTCAGAGATTTTCTTTCTCCGCCACTACAACTCAATATGTTCACCTAAATATTCTCAATAATCATGGCGGATCATTTCTCGGCATTGGGAAAACAGCCTTTGAAGTACCTTTTGAAAATACTCCCATATCAGGAATTATATTCCTCCTAGGAGCAGGAGGCATCAACTACCTCCGGTTGAAGAAAAACTCCTAGATTTCGTGAACATTGATTCTATCTGGAAACTTTTAGCCAGTAAATGACTGCGATTCTCGGATTTTCCAGCTAGAATCGTAACATGACCGAGTTTTCTACCGGGACGGGATGTTTTGCCGTACCAGTGGACATAAGTGCGTTCCAGAGTACCTATTTGCTCTCGAACTTCTTGATAATCCTCCCTAGAATCCTCGTATCCGAGCAAATTAACCATTACTGCCCCCGCAGACTTTAACCCAGGACTTCCTAAAGGCAAACCCGCAACCGCCCTCAAGTGCATCTCAAACTGAGAAGTAGAGCAAGCGTCTAGGGTATAATGGCCAGAATTGTGAGTGCGAGGTGCTATTTCATTTACCAATACCTTATTATCAGCTGTGAGAAATAGTTCAATCCCCAATACCCCCACGTAGCCAAGTTGATTTAGTAAAGTAGAGGCGATCGCCTCCACTTGCTCTTTTATACTCACAGAAATAGAAGCAGGAACTATTACCCGACGGCAAACCTGTTCTTCCTGCTGAGTTTCTACCACGGGATAAATAGCTACCTCCCCAGTCACGCTGCGACTAGCTATAACTGCCAATTCCTTTTGGAAAGGGATATATTCTTCCAAAACCATGGCCTGGCCCTGACACTGTTGGCAAGTCTTTGCTAAAGCTTCCCGAGAGTGGAGGATAAATGTGAGTTGTCCATCATACCCGTGACGACGAGCTTTCAGCACTACCGATTCCCCAAAAGGAGAGGAAATTTTCTCCCCCTCTGACAGCTTGACAAATTTAGGAACGGGCAAACCCATATCTCTTAAATAGCAGCGCTGGCTATATTTATCTAATAGAGGAGATAGGGCTGATAAACTGGGGCGAAAACAAACCCCCTGACTTTCGAGAGAGGACAGGGCTGCCAAGTCGATAAATTCGTTCTCAAAGGTAATTATATCGCAACTTTTGCCCAATTCTGCTGTTGCTACACTATCCTGAATAGATGCTAGGATTGTGTCTGCTGCTACTTGAGCAGCTGGATCTGAATCATTGGGAGTTTGCACGACGAATTCTATGGCCAAAGCCTTGGCCGCACTGGCCATCATCATGGCTAATTGTCCCCCGCCAATCACACCCACTTTTTTTACAGACATTTGATATATTTAATCTATGGTTACTAGCCCATATTAGAGCTTTGTCGGGAGTAACCTATGAGACGATCGCAAATCAAGATTAAGTTCCACAAGATATGATAGAAATAGTGGGAAAGACCATAAATACTTTTTTTATGAATTATTCACCAAAAGGAGTTAAAATGAATGACAAACAACGAAAAATTTTGCAAGCACTTGGCCAAGGATTACAAACAACTGATGCAATTGCTGAAAAGACTGGTTTAAAGAAGCACTTGATAAATCATTATTTAGAAGAGTTTGAAAAAGATGGCTATTTTATAGCTGCCAGGGAATCGTACTCTGGGGAAGATAACTTTGACAATTTAATACTGACAAATAAGGGTAAAGTTGCTATTGAAAACCCCGATGACTTGCTCGAGCCAACCTCAACTTCAAAATATGATTTACGAGGTGCCCAAATTGGAGGCTTCGCAGAAACTGTCAATGGTAATCAAATCAATACGCAGCACAACTATGCCCTAGAAGAAACACAAACCTTGGTAGAAGCTGCTAAGAAAATTCAACAGCTCTTGGAACAACAGCAGCATGAAGGATTGGGTTTGGAAACAGCACAAAAGCAGATTGCTGAAGATTTAGCGACAAAAGCTAAAACTAATGTCACAATATCAGAGAAATTAGTGAACTGGGGAAAATCTTTGTGTGATCCGGCAATAACGGCAGCGATACAAGAACCTGTCAGACAAGTTATTAGGCTGGTTATCGAAAAAATTTCCAGTAATGACGCTTAGTGCTGCCCATGACAAATAACCAACTACCAGCACCAATAAAACCAGGAGATTTGCTACGGGTAATAGCCCCTAGTCCCTCCCAAGAAAATAACTCGCGCCCCTACGCCCTCTATCCTCCACTAACAGGAGGAATGAGAACAACTTCATCTCCATGTTGTAAAATAGTATCTGGTTGGACAAATTGCAGGTTAATACCCAAACGAGTGAAGTGGCGCCATTTTTCTAGTTCTGGTTTTTCTAGTAACAAATACTCCAATACATTTAGGACGGGGGTTTTTGGTGGAAATTCTAGCTTTAATTCCGAAACTCCATAAGCTTCTTGATAAGCAGCAAATAGTTTCACTGTAACTGTAATAGAAAAGGAAGACATAAGCAACTAAACCTCAACTATGTCAGTAAAGCGAATTTTGAGATAATCTTCTTCCATTTTAGTACCTGCTGGTTATTAGTCAAACAAAATTGCAATGATCCGCACGCCTTGGAATGTATCGGCATTGCCCATAAAGAGGCGCTGTTACGCAGCTCTTCCGAGTTTTTCCTTCCTTAACTCTGTCCTTGTGAACCTCCTGTCAACGAAGCTTCTCTGCGAAACTGGTAGCTACAAATTAATCTCGGCCCAACCAGCAGATTTCTTTCCCCAAACTCCTCACGTGGAGATTTAATCCATTTTTAGGTATAATGAAATGGAAACTAGTTAATAGTCTTTCCTGAGTATTATTGACCACAATTACAGCCAATTTTTCAAGATATAACACTTTTGTGATTATATTCTGTATAAATGGATACTAAATTTAAAAAAGCCTCAAAAGTAACAGGAATAATAACTTGAATACTGCTGAAAACTCACTAAGCTTGAATCAATCCTATCAAACCTTTTAATCGATTATACCACAGAACAATTAATTGCTCAATTGCAGGGAAAACACAAAGCTATAAAACGAGGTAGAATTAGTGATTGCTATATCAAAGCCTCCAAGTCGAGGAAAAAGTCAAACCATGTGTTTCCCTTCTACCCTCTATCTTAACCCCATTCTGGATTCTCTTTTAGCTAAAATTCAGCCAAAATGGCGGCCAGAACTGAGACTGGGACTGCAAGAAGCCTTAATAAACGCAGCTCTTCATGGTAACAAGCTGGATCCGAAAAAAAATGTTTTTGTCGCATTTTCCATGACAGAAGAAGAGTACTCCTGGACTATCGTCAACGAAGGTTCCGGTTTTATCCCCCAACTTGACAGGAATCATACCCCAGAAGAGGCAGAATGTGGTCGAGGTTTGTGTATTATTAACGAGATTTTTGACCGAGTTCAATGGAACAGCTTGGGAACAGAAGTAAGACTTTACAAGCAAGTGAAAGGTAAACCTCTCATTGCCTAACCAGGTGGCCGGGTATCACCGTGAGTAGGACAGGGAAGTGGATCGATGGAACGGTCTAACCACCCCGCAGCTTGATTGAACCTAACCAGAGCTTCTTCTGGCAAATCTTGTAGCAGAAAGACTAAAGCAGCAGCAGCTTGTTGTCCTGCTTGGGCTTTGCGGTTAGCTTTGAGACGGTGCCATTCATTGGGGGCAATCGCCAAACGTTGGGCTAAAATTTGAGCTAATTCCAAAGTGCTGCATTGCTCCAGAGTTGTTTTAATCATGATTTATAGTGAGATGGGGGTAGTGGTGGTATGATAATTATACTAGACTAGTAAAAATATTGTTCTATAAGATAAATCTGCTTCCTACCCGCGCAATCGCACTATATAAGATGACTCAAGATACTGACAAACTAGATAATAGCAGCCAAGAAGAAGATTTAGAAAGCGCTCTAGCAAAAGTCGAAGGGTTTCTTCTCTCTCTCAAACAAAGAATAGCGCAAGTGGAGCTCTCGCAAGGTCGTCGGCAGGAATTAAAACAACGGCAGCAGGAACTAAAGCAGCAGCAAAGAGATAATAAGAGAAAAGAGCCAATTAAAACCGAATTGCGCCATATCCAACAGGAGTTGGAGGCCATCGAACTGAACCTAGAAAGTCGTCTCGTCAGCTGGAGTAGCTTCAAAGAACCATTTTGGCAAATAGTCAGGTTTGGTGGACTGGGAGTAGTGATCGGTTGGCTACTCAAGTCCTGCGCAGGGTGAATCAGTTACCAGCTCCTTACGAACGAAAACGCCCGGAGATGGGGACATTTGGAGTAGTGGTTGTTAAATAAAAATTGTCCATGATATATCATGATTCAAGCTTACTATGCTTACCCATAGCAAAAATAGTAGAACAGTTGTTTCAAGATAACTCACTCTACCAACAAAGATTAGCCATTGACCAGTGACTAGTGAAGACAGACAGACAATAGTACATAGTAGGGAATATAAGAATAAAAAAAGGAACGATGGAACAATGGAAACTCGACGCATTGCTGATATTTTACGACAAGGTCAAGCAGAAGAATCGGTGACGATTCGGGGTTGGATACGGACTACGCGGGAATTGAAGGGATTCGCTTTTATGGAAGTGAACGACGGCTCCTTTTTAGCCAACCTGCAAGTAGTCCTAGACCAGTCGGTACCGGATTATGATAAACTGCTCAAACAGCTGAGTACAGGGGCTTCTGTGGCTGTGAAAGGGGTGTTGGTGCCTTCCCAGGGACGGGGACAGAGGCTGGAACTGAAAGCAACCTCGGTAGTTATCTATGGGGAGTCAGATCCAGAAACCTATCCCCTACAAAAGAAAAGGCACTCTTTTGAGTTTCTCCGTACTATCGCTCATTTGCGTTCTCGTACCAATACCCTGGGGGCTGTTTTCCGAGTCCGAAATGCTAGTGCAGCAGCGATTCATCAGTTCTTCCAAGAACGAAGTTTCTTGTGGATTCACAGCCCGATTATTACTGCTAATGACTGCGAAGGAGCAGGGGAACTATTTCGCGTCACTAACCTCAATTTAGAAAGTATTCCGAAAACAGATAAGGACTCAGTAGATTATAGTCAAGATTTCTTTGGAAGTCCAGCTTATTTAACCGTCAGTGGACAACTGCAAGCGGAAGTAATGGCTATGTCTTTTGAGAATGTCTATACTTTTGGCCCCACTTTTCGCGCTGAAAACTCCAATACTTCCCGTCATTTGGCAGAATTTTGGATGGTGGAACCGGAGATGGCTTTTTGCGATTTAGAAGGGGATCAAGACTTGGCAGAGGAGTTTCTGAAATACATTTTCCAATATGTCCTGGAAAAGTGTCCCGAAGATATGGAGTTTTTTAACCAGCGCATTGATAAGTCGGTGCTAAAGACAGCAGATAATATTATCAAGAACGAATTTGAACGCATTAGTTATAGTGAGGCGATCGCCTTATTAACAAAAGCCAACCGCCAGTTCGAGTATCCAGTAGAATGGGGCTTAGATTTACAGTCAGAACATGAGCGTTATTTAGCCGAAGAACTGTTTAAAAAGCCAGTCATTGTCAGGGATTATCCTGTGGGTATCAAAGCTTTTTATATGCGGTTAAACTCAGACAGCAAGACAGTAGCAGCTATAGATGTATTAGTGCCGAAAATTGGGGAAATAATTGGAGGTTCCCAGCGAGAAGAAAGGTTAGAAGTCTTGCAAAATCGCCTGGAACAAAAAGGGATAGCAGAAGAAGATTTGTGGTGGTATTTAGACTTGCGTCGCTACGGAACAGTTCCCCATGCTGGTTTTGGTTTGGGCTTTGAACGTATGGTACAATTTATGACCGGCATGGCCAATATTCGCGACGTAATCCCCTTCCCCCGCACTCCTTTAAGTGCCCAATTTTAGATATTCCGTATTTCCTTGACAAAACCTGAGTTTTAGTCTACACTAAAAATAATTCCCCTAGACAGACTAGGGGAAATAATTAATAAATCAATAAGGAGCATTATACCATGACTGTAGACGAATTGGGTGCGGAGGTTAATCATAAAAGCGACAAGCTGAGTGAAGAGGTTAATGACTTGAGGGTGTCGGTATTTTTTCCGAACTTACCAGGTAATGTATAGCCCAGTAGGAAGGATTAGGGTATTGTACTCCTAATCTTATCATCCTCCCCTATCCGCGTTAATCTGCGGTTAAATATCATAACCGAACAAATTGGGGTCCACTTCATCTAACTGCAAATCTCCCAAACCATATTCCTGCCAACGTCGATCTACCATGGCCGCTACGTCCGGGTCAGACTGCAAAGCTTCCCCCCATTCATGGTCAGTTTCCGGGGCAATCTTCGTCGTTGCATCAATTCCCATTCTCCCTCCTAAACCAATCTTCTCACTGGCAAAATCTAAGGTATCAAAAGGGGTTTCCGGGAGAATAAAAACATCTCTGACTGGGTCTACTTTAGAACAAATCGCCCACACAACTTCCCGGGGGTTGCGCACATTAATCTCTTTATCTACCACCACCACAAATTTGGTATAGGTAAACTGAGGTAAAGCACTCCAAAAAGCTAAGGCAGCCCTTCTGGCTTGCCCAGGATAGGCTTTATCTATGGAGATAATGGCTGCTTTGTAACTGAGGGCTTCCATAGGTAAAAAGAAGTCCACAATTTCTGTAACTTGTTGCCGTAAAATGGGAGTATAAATGCGATTGAGGGCAATAGCCATAGCCGCTTCTTCTTTCGGAGGACGACCACTAAAAGTAGTCAGATAAATAGGGTCTTTTCTGTGGGTTAGACAATGGAAGCGAATTAAAGGAGAATCCTCCACACCACCGTAATAACCCATATGGTCGCCAAAAGGACCGTCAGGTAATACCTCCCCTGGAGTAATGGTCCCTTCTAACACCATTTCTGCGTCCCCTGGTACTTCTAAATCCAAAGTTTTGCACTTTGTCAACTTCACTCCAGAACCACCGTATAAACCCGCAAATAACCATTCTGATAAATCCACGGGAATGGGAGTAGCAGCAGCCATAATCAGGAGGGGGTCAATCCCTAGAGCAATGGCAATTTCCAATTTTTGCCCCGCCTTCGCCGCTTTGCGCAGATGTCTCGCTCCTCCTCGGACGGACAGCCAATGGACAGTCATGGTATTTTTGGATTGCAATTGCAGACGATAAACCCCCACATTAGGGGTACCTGTCTCACAATCTTTGGTTATAACCAAACCCAAAGTAATAACTTTCCCAGCGTCCCCAGGATAAGGACGAATGAGGGGTAATTGGTTTAAATCCAAGTCATCCCCTTCCACCACCATTTGTTGACAAGGGGGGGACCAGCTTTTTCCTGGTTTCGCTTTCAGCACGTCAAACAGTACTTTGCCAAAATCCACTGCTTGGGAAATATTCTTCGGCGGTTTTGGTTGTTGCAGCATTGCTAGCTTTTCTCCCAGCTTCTCCAATTCCTGGGGATTGGACATATTCATGGCCCAACAAATCCTTTCCACTGTCCCCATTAAATTGATGGCGATGGGAAAAGGAGAACCTTTAACGTTTTCAAATAACAGTCCCTCTCCCCCCGCAACCAGCATACGGTTGGCGATTTCGGCAATTTCTAAATCCGGGTCTACTAAGGCTTGGATCCGCCGTAGTTGTCCCCGTTGTTCCAGTAGTTTAATGAATCCCCGCAGATCTCTTGCCATGATTTAATAGAGTTTTGCCTTGTTTCTGTTACCGCCTGTGATAGAATTACTCTAACACCAAGATTCAGATGACTCCAGATTCTGTCACCATCGACTCTATTACCCGCCGCATCTGTACCCTGCTTGTCGCCATTAAGTCTAGCTATCCTCAATGGCTGAATGATAAGTACAGCCATTATGAATGGGAGAGTGAGAAGGTTTTGGCTCAATTTAGGGCTAAATTCAAGTCAAAGCTATCCCAGACAAAGGATAGAGATGCTCTGGTGATGGAAATCATGAAAGTGCTCCATCTTTTTCTGGTTCCCAGCTTCTTTCTTTCTCCTGAGTTTGCCCAATTACTGGCAGACATTCGTCACTACATTCACCCCATGGTAACACATCCCTCGATGGATGGAGGGATCTGTGGTAACAGATCTGGCGGGTGGGGTGCGCCCCACCCCCAGATCGCCATTCTGCTTTTAGATGCGGAGAATTTACAGCTAGATGTAGCAACGGAACAATTCCTCACCAGTATTTGCAGTTATCCCATTCAAATTAAAGTGGCTTTTGCAAATTGGCGCAGTTTGGGGAAAAAAGACCTAGAATTTCACGGAAGGGGTTACGAATTGATTCATGTTCCTCCCGGTAAGGATAGTGCAGACGTTAAAATGGCTACTGTAGGCTCTTCTATTTTCGTTCACTATCCCTCGGCCAAGGAAGTTTTTGTTTGCTCCTCTGATGGGGTCATGACTCATCTCTGTACTACTTTACAAACCCATGGCTTGAGTGTATATTTAGTTAGGAAGCAAAAAAAGAAAATTACGGTTTTAAATACCAAAACTGGTAATCTTATCAACCATTCTACCCTTTCCACACCTAGTATACCTACTCCTGAAGAATTTATCGGGCAATTACAAGCTATTATCCTTCAAGAGCAAAAAGCCACGGGCAATTCTTGGATCAAACTGGAGCGAATATCTCAACTTTTTCAACAGCAGTATCACATAACCATTTCTAAAGTAGTAGGAGAGCAGTTACCGGGAAAAAAGGTACGGGATGTGTTGAGTAATTACCCGGATAAGTTAGTCATTAATCAACCCACAGCGGAATCTGGTATCTACATTACTGTTTTTAATGAGGGTAAAGAGGTAAAATCTGCCCCGGAAAGTCATATTGCCGACTACTCTCAACTATCCCAGAGCATTGCTTCCATTGCTGCGGACCTAGAAACAGCCCTAACTCTCATTGTCCGCGATTTGACAGCTAAATTCAAGAAAACTGACATTCCCATCACGGATGTATCCTCCCAATTTCTCAAGCAATATGGTATAAGCATTAAGAAAACCATGGAGATATTGGAATTAAGTGATAACTTCCTGGAACTATTAGAATCTTACGCCAATTTCCGAGTCACGACAATCAAAGGGAGATACCATGTTGCTCTAGTTACCGAGGGAAAATCTGCCCAAAAACCCCCGTTAGAAAATCAGGTTGCTGATTCCTCTCAACTACCAAATACCATTAAAACTGAAGCCGATCTAGAACAAGCTATAACTATCATTCTGGGCAATTTAACCGCTGAATCCAATCAAACTAACATTTCCATCGCCAATGTAGCTGCTAAATTTATGAAGCAATATGGTAAGTCTATTACGAAAACCATGAAAAGATTGCAATTAAGTGGCAACTTCACGAAACTCTTGCAATCTTACTCCAATTTCCAACTCAAGCCAATCTATGGAGTATACCATGTCGCTCTAGTTACCGAGGGAAAATCTGCCCAAAATAACCCGTTAGAAAGTCAGGTTGTTGATTACTCTCAATTACCGAATTCCATTGAAACTGAAGCAGATCTAGAAACAGCCCTAACTCTCATTGTGCGAGGTTTGACGGCTAAATCCAATGAAACTAACATTTCCATCTCAAATGTAGATTCCCAATTTATGAAGCGATATCGTAAGTCTATTACGGAAACCATGAAAAGATTGAAATTAAGCGGCAACTTCACGAAATTCTTACAATCTCACGCCAATTTCCAAGTCACGGAAAACCATGTCAGGATGAGAAGATTGTGAAAGAACTGGTCACTGAAGAAGCTAGTAACTGTTTAAAGCTCCCCAGATAGGACTCGAACCTACGACCAATCGGTTAACAGCCGACCGCTCTACCACTGAGCTACTGAGGATTGTGTACTCACACTTTTATATTATAAGAGCAAGCTTTTGAATTTGTCAACCCCTTTTGGAAAAAAAATTTTTTTTCTTTCTCTCTCCCTCAAACCTTTACCCTGTAAGGAACAAGAGCAATGATGCCCTCACACCCTGACCCCAGAACCCCTTATTGAACTAGGAGCAAAACCCACGTCTTTTAAGCGTGGGATGTAGCGATGGCAGCTAAAGCTGCCGTCACCCGTTTGGAGCAATGCGGACTCACTTGTGCTAGAATTTGGCTGGTTTGAATCCCCAAGGTGGGCGGTTGTGAAGCGGCGAGAGTCGGCACCCTAGAACCTGAAAACAGAGTTCAGTCTGTAGCCAGAGGTGCGAAAAACCTCTCTAAAAACGTATGGACTCGAAGGAGTACCGAACCACCAGCGAAAGATAGTTTTTAACTCGAAAAGCTGTACCGAGGGGCACTCGGAAACAGGATAAACTACGCTTGGGGATATCGTTCCAGCTGAGTTGCACAGCTCACAGCTCTATGGTTAGACCGTTTTGGTGCGGTAATTGGGTGAGAGGTCGCTGAGTTTGAGTCAAGCTCTCTGCTGCAATTTAAGGATGGTAGTTAAACCAAGAATCCCACGTGCTTTTAGCCGTGGGAGTGTCAAACTACAGGAATAGCTGGCTCAAAAAATATCCAATCAGGATTTATGGGAAAGGAAAAAAAGGAAAGAATCGTACTTCTCTCCAAACGAGAGATCGCCAAAATGCGTCGAGCAGGACGTTTAGCAGCAGAACTATTAGACCATTTGGAGAAAATGGTCAAACCGGGAGTCAGCACCTTAGCCATCAACGATGAAGCGGAACGCTGGACGAAGGAACGGGGTGCAAAAAGCGCTCCTTTGGGGTATCTTGGCTTTTCTAAGTCTATCTGTACCAGCGTCAATCACGTCATTTGTCACGGTATTCCCAATGCCAAGGAAATCCTGAAAGATGGAGATATTATTAATATAGACGTAACGCCAATTCTGGATGGCTTTCACGGAGATACCTCCCGCACCTTCTTTGTGGGTACCCCCTCCCCCCTTGCGAAAAAGCTGGTGGAAATAACAAAGGAATGCTTGTACAGGGGGATTGCTGCTGTGAAACCGGGAGGTAAAATTGGAGATATCGGCGCTGCTATTCAGGAATATGCGGAAGGGGAAGGCTTTTCTGTAGTCAGGGATTTTGTGGGACATGGAGTGAGTCGAGTGTTTCATACTGCTCCTCACGTTCCTCACTACGGTACCCGGGGGAAAGGGAAGCGTCTCCGTTCCGGGATGGTTTTTACCATTGAGCCTATGATTAATGAGGGAACTTACGAAGCGCTGCTTCTCCCTGATGGTTGGACGGCGGTGACGAAAGATGGTAAACTCTCAGCTCAGTTCGAGCATACCATTGCTGTGACTCAAGATGGGGTGGAAATCCTCACTCTCAGGGATTAGGTTTAAGTTTTGGAGGATACATTTAGAAAATGGCAGAAGAAAAAAAAGAACCCCTGTACATATCGGAGGAAATCGAATATTTTGCTGTCACCTTACTCCCTTTGATGGGATATATTATCCTAGGTCTCATCTTAATCGATTATATCGCCTTATTAGTTCAACCCCAATTCTTCAACCCCAACTGGGAATACCAAACCATGGGGAAAATCGTCGAAACCATTTGGGCACCTATTATCGGCTTCGCCTTAATCTTTTATCGTCGGGAAGGAAATACAATTGACCCAAAAGAATTGAGATTATTATCCTGGATCTCCCGATTTGCATTACTACTAGGTATATTGTATCTATTCATGGTTCCTTTATTGGTAGTCAACACTGTTCGCATTCACGAATTGAACCGTGCTGGACTTATAGTTCAGTTTGACAATAATGAGAATCAATTAGAGGGAGTTCAAGAACAGCTTGACAGAGCAAGCGAAGAACAAATAAGGCGGCGATTTCCTAACAAGAACCGAGAGGAAGTGTTGGCCCAATTTCAGGATGAGGTTAAGAATTTTAAAGAGCAAGCTCTGGACAATTATGAGGCTCAAGTGGGCGATTTAATCACATTAACGGTTAAATGGTGTTTGGGAGCCATTCTTGGAGCCACATCATTGATTTTAATTTGGCGCTACACCTTTTGGGCGAGGCAACTTGGGGGAAGGGAGAGATGATCCAAAAAACGGAATTTTTATTAGTAGCTATAACTGCTGCTTTACTGGTACTATTCCTCACTTCTTACAACGCCTCTCTCTCCTCTCTGTTTTTCCTTACAGCAGTATATATAGCCTGGAAAAAAAGGGGAGAAAGAAACTATCACAGCGATATAGGTTCCACTACCTGGGGCATAATCCTTCTGGTCTGGGTATTACTGCGCATGGTATTATCTAGTAGCCAGGATGACGTCCTGACGCTGATTTCTCCTTTCTTCGCTGCCCTAGGATTGTGTTTGCTAGCTTCTGGGAGAAAAGGCTTGGCACAATATTGGCAGGAACTGCTCATTATGGGGTTCGCTTCCCTCCCGGACCAGCATATAGGGTATTTTTTAGATTCTATCTCCTCGGAATTATTACCCCAACTAGATGCCACGTTCTCCGCCTATTTACTCTGGTATTTATCCTTTGATGCAATTTCCGAAGGCACTTTGGTAATTCTCCCCACAGGAACAATTCAGGTGATAACCGATTGTTCTAGTTACGGGATAATCTTTTTACTCTGGCAATGTACGATTATTTTGACCTTTATTTTCAATCTATCTCCTGGGAAAGTAATCCGTTTATTCTGGATTGCTCCTCTTATAGCTATCCCCGTGAATGTTATGCGTCTCGCCTTACTCGCTCTCTTGGTAGCGGAAGATAACCAAACTGGATTTGATTATTGGCATAGTGGTAGTGGCGGGGATATTTTTGCTACCATCGCCTTAATGCTCTTGGCTGGGGTATATTATCTCCTCAATAATGCAAAATCCCCCTCATTCCCCAAAAAACCAAATTCTCCTCTATTATTACCTTCTCCCCCAGAGAAGGATACCGCGCCCGTAAAAAACTCAACAGCAAACCACCATCTGCCCCCGTTAAAACCACCTGACTCCCAGGAAAATCCTCCCACCAATTAGTAATAAATTCCTTGATACCAGCTAAAATTGTATATATCACCCCACTCTGAATTGCTCCTGGAGTATCTAACCCCCAACGGTTTGGTAACTCTTTGGATAACCCTATTAAAGGTAAAGCAGCCGTTCCCCTTCCTAAAGACTTCAACTGCAACCTCAACCCGGGCAAAATGGCTCCTCCTACACTGATGCGATCGCCATTGGCTCCTGTAAACGTAAGAGCTGTTCCTCCATCAATCACCAAACAGGGAAACCCCCAAGTTACCCCTGCACCCCACAAAGCTAAAGCACGATCCACCCCCAAGGTGGGATAAAGATTCCCCAAAGGAATATCCTCCAAACCAATAAATCTCCCATGAGGATAATTACACCACAATTCTGCTTGCGCAGGAACCACAGAAGCAATATAGACAGGAACCCCAGGAGGTACAATTTTCTCAGGTAATTCCCCGGGCATGAGATGTTCCCGATGCCAAGTCCACTGTAACTCTTTCCCCCGAAACCCAGCAAAATGAAGTCGGGAGTTGCCGATGACTAAATAAATTGTCTCGCGCAAAGACGCAAAGGCGCAAAGGTTTGTTATCATGGTATAATTTTAGGAGATAAGATATGGTGGTAGCAACTCCCATCAAAACAGCAAAACGCTTAACTATACAGACAGAAGCCATCGGCACCAATACTACCGCTATTCGCTCTCTAGACTGGGATAGGGATAGGTTCGACATTGAATTTGGCCTGCAAAACGGCACCACCTACAACTCCTACCTCATTCGCGGGGAGAAAACTGCCCTAGTAGATACCTCCCACGGAAAGTTCCGCCAACTCTATCTGGATACCCTAACTGGTATCATAGAACCCACAGCCATCGACTATCTGGTAATCAGTCACACGGAACCAGATCACAGCGGCTTAGTGAAAGACTTGCTGGAATTAGCTCCCGAAATAGTGGTGGTAGGTTCCAAAGTAGCAATTCAATTCCTGGAAGACTTAGTTCACCAACCCTTCCAACGGCAAATCGTCAAAAACGGCAATACCCTAGATTTAGGTAAAGGCCATGTGTTAGAATTCGTTAACGCCCCTAACCTCCATTGGCCCGATACTATCTTCTCCTACGACCGCGCTACAGAAACTCTCTTCAGCTGCGACGCCTTTGGTATGCACTACTGTTCTCATAGCCTTTTTGATGAGGATTTAGAAGCCATAGAACCAGATTACCGCTTTTATTATGAATGTTTAATGGCACCCAATGCCCGCTCCGTCCTTTCAGCCATGAAGCGCATGGACAAATTGGGAACCATTACCACCGTCGCCAATGGACACGGTCCAGTATTGCGCCACAATGTAGCAGAACTCCTGAGTTGTTATCGCAGTTGGAGCGAAGCACAGGCAAAAGCAGAGAAGACAGCAGCTGTCTTTTATATTTCTGACTACGGTTGGTGCGATCGCCTCTCCCAAGCCGTTGCTAAAGGCATTACTAAAGCCGGGGTAGGGGTAGAAATGGTAGATTTGAAATCCGCCGACAGTCACGAAGTGCAAGAATTAGTTAGTCGAGCAGCAGCACTAGCTATCGCTATGCCCCCCTTATCAGGGAGTCATCATCAAGAGATAGCCAGTAACATGGGAGCCATATGCGCGGCCTGAACTGGTCGTTTAGTACGGGACATCGAGTCCCCTAGGGAGTTCCACCCCTAGCCCTCACGGAAAAGACTCTATGAGTCCGGTCACGGCGGGAGTAAGTAATAAAACCGTTGGAATGCAGACCCCGAAAGTAACCGAAGCCCTAGAGATTAAGGGTCAGGAGCAAGAGGGAAATAGCTGGAAGGCTGAACGAAAGTGAAGTAAAAGGATTCGCCTTCAACGAATCCCTCCGTATAAACCTCGTGACCCATGAAAGGCGAAATTATCTCTGATACGCCTTAGCCAAAATGGCAAGTAGACAGGAACTGACACTATATGGTTATCAGTTCGGGAAGAATTGATACTGGAGTATTATCAATTCGGGGAACCAGAGCGCTACCGGGGGAAAGGAACCAGCCTAACCAGTTAAGAAAACTAAGCGAAACAACAGGATAAGCCCTACAGAGTCTAACGGAGGGTCGAGTCCGTTAGTAAGCCAAAGGTAACGGAGGCAGAATTCTCTGGAGGGTAAAGGATGAGTGAAAAAGCGAATGCTCCCTTGTAATGAGGGAGATAGGGGTTCAAAATTTGCCCTTGACCGAAAGGAATAGCAGACTTCACTTGGGTCTCATACGAAAATTGAAGACAACTAGAAACCAAACGAACGGAAAAGTTAGATGACGGAAGAAATTCCCGAAAATGGACTGAACGGACAATTAACTGAGTGGGGCGACATTAACTGGCGTCGCACAAAAAAGATTGTTAGGAATTTACGCGGTCGGATATTTCGTGCCCAAAAGCTTGGACTGTGGAGACGATTACTGTCTTTACAGAAACTGATGAAAAGATGTCGGTCGAACCTATTACTGAGCATCAGACAAATCACACAGGTAAATACCGGAAAACGAACAGCGGGGGTAGATAAGGAGGTCATAGACACCCCAGCACAGCGTGTGAAACTTGCCAATAACTGGGAAATGCCCAAGGCAAAACCTGCCAGACGGGTATACATTCCTAAAGCGAATGGTAAGAAACGTCCTCTTGGAATCCCAACCATCAGAGATAGAGTCGCTCAGGCAATAGTCAAAAATGCACTGGAACCCGAATGGGAGGCCAAGTTTGAAGCTAACTCCTATGGCTTCAGACCCGGTCGAAGTTGCCTAGATGCTATTGGACAATGTTTCAGTAGACTACGCGGCGACTATAAAACGAAGACCGGAACATGGCGAAAGCACGATAAATGGGTTTTGGACGCTGATATCAAAGGCTTCTTTGACAACATTGACCATAAATCCATCCAGACAGCAGTCAGGGAAAATACCTTGGTTGATGGATGGTTAAAAGCTGGATCTATCGAGAGTAAGAAGGGATATAGCCCAACTGAAAAAGGAACTCCACAGGGTGGCGTAATAAGTCCTTTGTTAGCAAATATCGGACTCCACGGGTTAGAAACATATATCAAAGAATGTAACCCAAAGGTAGGCGTCATCAGGTACGCAGATGATTTCGTAGTCACTGCAAAGGACAAGGAATCCTTGGAGGAATTGAAAATCCAGATAAATCAATGGCTGTCAGAACGAGGTCTTGAGATTAGTGATGAGAAGACGCGGATAGTACATTTAAGAGACGGATTTGATTTCCTGGGGTTTAACTTGAGACACTATGAGGTGAAAGGAGAAGATAAAATCCTACGGGATAAACTAATCATTGAGCCACAGAAGTCAAAGGTATTAGAACTCTGCAAGAAAGTCGGTGCAACCATCGACAGCATGAAAACAAAAACCCCAGAACAGAGTCATCCGCAAGATAGAACCGCTTCTCAGAGGTTTTGCGAATTACTACAGAGGAGTATGCAGCAAAGAAACCTTTTCATATATACACAACCGAGTATGGTGGTACCTCTGGCGTTGGGCAAAAAGACGACACCCCAAAAAATCACGAAAATGGGTAAAAGAAAAGTACTTCCGAACAACGGGCGAAAGAAATTGGGTGTTTTTCTACGAAGGTAATGACCGGAGGGGCAAAAGAATAGTACATAACTTGTACAATATAAAAACTGTCCCGATTGAAAGACATATCAAAGTTAAGGGAGCTTATTCCCCAGACGACCCCGAACAGGTGGAATATTGGTCAAAGCGGCGAACGAAGTCGGGCAAGATTATATGGTCTAAAGGCTCAAAATACGAAAACGTTGGAAAGTCGCAAGATTGGAAATGCCCAATCTGCCACGACCACCTCTTCAACGGGGAGGAAATCGAAACCCATCACATAGTACCTATAAGGGATGGAGGTTCTGACGATATCGACAACCTTCAACACCTACATAAAACGTGTCATAAGCAGGTACATTCAAGAAAATTCCAAGCAGGGCTTGAAGTGAGGCTTGAGCCGGATGATAGGAAACTGTCACGTCCGGTTCTTAGGGGAGGGGATGGAAGCGATTCCTGAACCTTACCCGACTAGCCGCCGCTAACAAAAAGCAAGCCATCGGTATGTTTGAATCTTACGGTGGAGACGACGAACCCATCGATCCCCTCCTGAATAAATTCCGAGATTTAGGACTAAAACAAGCTTTCCCTCCCATTAGAATTAAAGATACCCCCACATCAGCTATCTATCAACTCTGTGAAGAATCTGGTACCGACTTAGGACAAACTCTCGCCTTAGATCGGAAAGTGAAAGCCAGGAAATCCCTGGACAACGAGTTAGATAAAGCCATGGGGCGTTTGAGCGGTGGACTTTACATTCTCACCGCCAAAAAAGATAACCTCACCAGCGCTATGCTCGCTTCTTGGGTAGCCCAAGCTAGTTTTGAACCCCCAGGTTTTACCGTTGCTGTAGCTAAAGATAGGGCAATAGAATCTTTAATGCAATTTGGCGATCGCTTTGTTTTAAATATTCTCGAAGAAGGGAAATATCAAAAGTTAATGAAACACTTCCTCAAGCGCTTCCCTCCTGGTGCCGATCGCTTTGCTGGAGTACAAACCCAAACAGCAGCTAATGGCTCTCCTATCCTCACAGAAGCCCTCGCCTATTTAGAGTGCACTGTTGCCAGTAGGATGGAATGTTCAGACCACTGGGTAATCTATAGCCAAGTAACCAACGGTCGCGTCGCCAACCCTGACGCCTTCACTGCTGTCCACCATCGCAAAGTGGGCAATTACTATTAGAGGGTTTGAGGTTTGGGGTTTCATATTTTAGGAATTTGACCCCAAATCTTATTATATACTATAATTGAAAGGTGAGGGTATATGAAAAGTCAAATGACAATGATTTATTGGAAAAGCGAAAGGTTTTGGCTAGGTAAACTCCTTTAACATCCAAAAATTATGAAAATTTCAAAGATGCTTATTTAATGATGCTCATGGAATAAGATAGAATAAAACTCATGAAGTTTGAGTGGAGTGAAAACAAGGCTGTGGCAAATCTATCAAAGCATAGAGTCTCATTTGAGGAAGCAACAACTGTTTTTGATGATCCTCTTTTTGTTGACTTCTATGACCCAGACCATTTTGCCGATGAGGAGCGATACCTTATTGTTGGAGAATCAAACCGTAGGAAATTATTAATCGTGTCCTATACTGAAAGAGCAACTTCAATTCGCATCATCAGTGCAAGAGAAGTGACTCCATCTGAACGAGAATCTTATGAGGAGGATTGTAAATCAATGAAAAATGAATTTGAACGATTAGGTTTAGATCCAGATTATTTCAGACGTCTTATAAATATAAACAATATTAAAGCATTTTTTCAGGAACTTATTCGGCCAATAGCAAGTTTGAAACATCAAAGACCTGGCTCCATTGAGTTTCACAGATGGAAACGTAATGTCGAAGAGCAACTTGGACAACCACAAATAGATAGCGAAAGATATTTGCAGGAATTCAGCAATATCGACTTTGACAAGAACTATGAATCTGCTCTGAACGAGGCCCAAGTCTTATTTCAGTCATATAGAGATAATCTAATCAACTCTAAGCCAGCAACAATGAAACAGCAAAACTCCTCCGTCAGTCCACGAACAAACGATATTTTCATTGTTCATGGACATGATGAAGAAATGAAGCAAGCAGTAGCCAGAACTCTAGAGAGACTTAAGCTCAAGCCCATTATTCTTCATGAACAACTTAATCAAGGTGCCACGATCATTGAAAAGTTTGAGAAAAATGCTAATGTTCAATTCGCAATTATTTTGCTTTCACCTGATGATATTGGCTACCTAAAAACAGAAGGTTCTGAAAAGGCTCAACCACGGGCAAGGCAGAATGTAATTCTTGAATTAGGGTATTTTATTGGTAAACTTTCCAGAGCTAAAGTTTTTGTACTAAAGCGAGATAATGAAAAGGATGAATTAGAATTGCCAACAGATATAAATGGGATTACTTATACCTCATATGACTCAGGTGATAGTTGGAAATCGAAATTATTTCAGGAACTAAAAGCCACGGGCTATAATGTTGATGCAAATGATTTATTTACCTAACAAGTTGGTCTCACGCCGCTGACCTCAAGGTCTTTGGGCTTCCTAGAAATAGTGAAAGTTTGGTGTCGCCTAGTTAGAGCACCAGCTTTCACGTAAAGTGGCATTACGAAAATTGCGGATGCTTAATCGTGCAGAAATTCTTCAAGACCTTCGTGTCCCACCAACTAATCGTTTGGAGCCTAGAAATTATTGATTATCAATGAAAGAAATTGCTTAAAGCAATACTGATATCAGGTGCCAATGGAGCTGAAAAAACGACCTTTCCACGGCAACTTTTGCAGCTCCAATATCCCAATATTACTTTCTTGAATGTTGACGAAATTCAGCGTGAAGGTGAGACATACTCTCATCCGATTACAGCAGGAAGGGAATTTATGCGTCGTCTGACTCAGCTTGAAATCAGTCGTCACAGCTTTGCAATAGAGACGACCTTATCATCCAGAATGTATAGGAGTCGGATACTACGATGGAGAAATTTAGGTTATCGAACCTCGCTACATTTCATTGAACTCCCATCAGCAGATTTTGCGGTTCATCGTGTGGCAATCCGTGTCGATGCTGGTGGACATTCAGTTTCTGAAGTTGACGTGAGACGGCGATTTGAGCGAGGATTACGGCTTTTCAAAAATGTCTATCAACCCCTTGTGGACGAATGGTATCATTGGTTTAGTGATGATGGAGGACTTCAACTTGTCGATCAATACCCAAAACACTAATGTTGTTAATAAGCTTGAAATCATGCTTGAGGCGGCTCGTCGTGCAACTTGGGATGCTCTGAATGGTCCAAGGTATCTAAGATCTGGTTGTTTCAATCCCTCTATGAACTTCCCGAAGAGCATAGAGGAGACACCTATAGAAGACACTGCCGAGAGAGAAGTGACTCCATCTGAACCAAGATAAAACCTTGGCAGAATTTGCCGCTGTAACAAATATGTTACTATTGTTCTATGGACTGGAGCATTGAGTATTATAGCGATGAAGTCGAACAATTAATTCTGCAACTACCCTCTGGATTACTCGCACGGTATTTGCGGCTCACCGATCTCATGCTGGAGTTTGGCCCGAATCTGGGCATGCCCCACACTCGTCCTATGGGGAAGAATCTATTCGAGTTGCGAGTCAAAGGTACGGACACAAAAGGATAGTAATGCTCCACGTCTTTATCAAAAAATCCCAGAAGACTCCTAAAAGTGAGTTGGAAATAGCTAAACGGAGACAAAAAGAGATTTTGCGAAAATGACCCATAATGAATTGAAGCAAAGCGCCTTACAAAAGCCGGCAGTCCAAGCCGCTTATGAGGCATTAGAACCTGAATTTGCGCTCTTACGCCAAATGTTGCAGGCCCGTCAAGAGGTAGGTATCTCTCAGGCAGAGATTGCCAAGGGGATGGGCACCAAGCCAATCGCTGTGCGGAAGCTCCAAGGTTCGGATTATACTTTTGGATCTCTTGCAGCTCCTTCCCCCGATGAAGTCCGAGACAAGCTAGAAGCGTTACAAATTATGGAAGAAGATATTGCTGATGCTGTCACTTGGGCGCGCGACTCATACAGAAGGGCAAATGTCAGCATTGCAATCGATTGTTCATGGAGATGGATGGAGCCGTGGAATTGCACCACATAGATGGCAACCATAACAACTGGAAACGTAAGAATCTAGTTGCCCTCCACCGTGAGTGTCACCAGGCGCAAGCGATACATCGCTTGCGTACTAAGGACAGTCTACGGAAGCGCGCCATAAAGGCATAGAAGCACCTGAGCCCCCGGCATTGATTAATGGCGGGGGTGAAAGCCGCACGTCCGGGACGCCAAAGGCGGCACCTTCGGTGTCGTAGGAGAGGGGCGAGCTGCGTGGCAGCTCCCTCGACTCTAATAAATGAATATTTGCCTTTTTGTGAATGTGTTGAAATTTCTAATCCACCACCTACGGTTCCAGAGTGTCGAGATCCAAAGGATACTCCTTTTTTGTGGTTAGCGACCCGCGCTACGCGCGGATCTGCCCATAGGGCAGCGCGCAGGGCAGGCAGATTACTTGGTGACCGGAGATCGGGATATCACTGCGCTGACAGACAAGTTCTCAGTTCCGATTGTGACGGGAGAGATGTTTAAGAGAATTGTGAAAGGAAACCCAACACAATAACACAGACCGCTTTTTATACCCCTTGACACATTGAGAAAAAGTCGCTACCATAGAGGTAATGGTGTCACCTGAGCACCAAGGGGGAGTGATTTGAATTTCCTAACACAACCGGACACCAGAAACTGACAGTGAGACAAGATAATGACGGTATTAATGCAACAAACATTTGACAAAATTTTACTGCTTTCTGAAGAGAAACAAAATACTCTTGCTACATATCTACAGAAGCATATGGACGATAAGCAGCAAAAAGCTGAGAAAGAAAAGCGGATTAGGGAAGGAACCTATATCATTGATGATTTCAACGAAGAAACTCAACAAGCAATCAGAAACATTGAAGAATTTAAAAACTTAACGGTTTGTGAAAATCCAGACGATCTCTATAAAAAGTTAGGCATTTCTAGCAAATACCATGACAGAGACCATATCTTTCCGAATAAGATATAAAACGTTGCCAAAATTGCTCAACACGCCCTCTCTTATCTTTACTCTGTGTCCTCTGCGTCTCTGCGGTTTAATCAAGGAGCAGTTCTCCAATTAATAAATTAATTTATACATTAATATCTTATTAAAAACATAAAATAGTAAAAAATAAGAAAATGACAGTAAATAAACCAAGAGATGTTCAAGTATATCTCATTACAGAAGATACCAGAGTAATGCGATCGCGCACTTGGGACAGACTCAAATTTGAAATAGAGTACGGGTTAAAAAGAGGTACCACAGCTAACAGCTTTTTAATTCAAGGAGAGAAAACCGCCTTAATCGATCCACCAGGAGAATCTTTTACTGAAATTTTTCTCACTGCATTAAAAGAAAGAATTAACCTCACAGACATCGATTATATCATTCTGGGTCATGTCAATCCCAATCGAGGGGTCACCCTGAAAGCAATACTGGAACTTGCACCCAATATTACCTTAATCTGTTCCAATCCCGGAGCTATTAACCTTAGCAAAATTTTCCCAGAACAAGAACTAAAAATAACGGTGGTCAAAGGAGGAGAAACTGTAAATTTAGGTAACGGTCATCTCCTAGAATTCGTCCCCACACCGGACCCCCGCTTTCCTGATCGCCTTTGTACCTACGACCCCAAAACCCAAATCCTCTATACGGACAAACTCTTTGGTGCCCATATCTGTAAGGATCAGGTCTTAGACGAAGGTTGGCAAGTCTATACCGAAGACCGTCGCTACTATTTCGATTGTCTCATGGCGCCCCACGCCGGGCAAGTCACCGCAGCCTTAGATAAATTGAGCAGTTTCCCAGCCAAAATATACGCTCCGGGTCACGGTCCTTTAGTTCGCTATGGTTTAACAGAATTAAATGTAGCCTATCAAAAATGGTCAACAAAAGAAAAGTTACAATCAATAATTACTGCATTAGTTTATGCATCAGCTTATGGAAATACCGCAACCCTAGCCCAGGCCATCGCCCGGGGTATTACCAAGGCGGGAGTGGGGGTAGAATCCATTAATGCAGAATTTGCCGAACCGGATGAAATCAAAGCAGCAGTGGAAAAATCAGCTGGCTTTATCTTTGGTTCCCCTACTCTTGGTGGTCACGCACCGACCCAGATTCAAACAGCCTTAGGTATAGCCTTAGCTAATGGGGATAAGAATAAACTGGTGGGGGTATTCGGTTCCTACGGTTGGAGTGGGGAAGCCATTGATTTGTTAGAAAGTAAATTCCGGGACGGCGGCTATACCTTTGGCTTTGAGACAATTCGGGTCAAATTTAAACCCACTGACGTCACCCTCAAATACTGCGAAGAAGCAGGAACAGATTTTGCTCAAGGATTGAAAAAAGCCCAAAGAGCACGGAAACCTAAGGGGGTAGGGAGTGCAGGGGCGCGGACAGAACAAGCTTTAGGTAAAATTGTCGGCTCTCTCTGCGTCGTAACTACGCAGCAAGGGGACTTGGGTGGTGGAATGCTGGCGAGTTGGGTATCTCAAGCTACCTTCAATCCCCCTGGTTTTACAGTAGCGGTAGCCAAAGAAAGGGCGATCGAATCTTTGTTACATACAGATGCGTCATTCGTCCTCAATATTTTGCAGGAAGGGAATGAAAAGACTCTCATGAAACAATTCCTCAAACCTTTTGCACCAGGAGAAGACCGTTTTGCCAATTTGGCAGTAAAGAGAGCAGAAAATGGTTCCCCCATTCTTCAAGATGCTCTCGCTTATCTGGAATGTCGGGTAGCAAATCGGATGGAATGTAGCGATCACTGGGTTATTTACGCAGTAGCAGATATTGGAGAGGTGTTGCAAAATTCAGGAGTAACAGCCATCCATCACCGCAAATCCGGCAGTCATTATTAAGCGGTGCGACCGCACCAAGACGTTGCCTCCAACTCTCTCTGCGCCCTCTGCGTCTCTGTGGTTCAATTAAAATAGTTACCTTGAAACAAAGACTCGATACCTTATTAGTAGATCTCAACCTTTGCGAATCTCGCTCCAAAGCCGTTAGGCTGATTAGAGCGGGGGAAGTTAAAGTTAATCAGCGGATAATCGATAAACCAGGTACGGAAGTAGATCCTGCGGCTGAGATTGAGCTGAAACAAAAGCCCTCCTATGTATCTCGCGGGGGAGTAAAGTTAGCTAGAGCCCTTGAGGTATTTGCCATTGACATCCGAGGGCGCATTTGTCTCGACGGCGGAATTTCTACAGGGGGCTTTACCGACTGTCTCCTGCAAGCAGGGGCAAAACAGGTTTATGGAGTGGATGTGGGCTACGGACAAGTAGCCTGGAGCATTCGCCAAAATCTCCAGGTGGTATTAAAAGAACGAACTAATTTTCGCTACCTCACTCCCACTGATTTATATGGTAAGAAAAGGGCTGCTGATTTTGGCGTCATGGATTTATCCTTTATTTCCCTGAGGAAAGTCCTAGATGCGCTGTGGAACCTACTGGTATCTCCTCGGGAGGTAGTATTGCTGATAAAGCCCCAATTTGAAGTCGGGCGAAATCTGGTGGGGAAGAAAGGAGTTGTTCGCAACCCGATTCATCAAGCCGAGGCTATCAGCCAAGTATTAGCAACAGCGAAAAAGTTAGGATGGCAATATGAAGGTTTAATTCCTTCCCCCATCGTCGGACCTGCTGGAAATATCGAGTATCTTCTCTGGCTGAGTACAAACAGTCGAAATCCAGGAATACAAGTATCGGATATTCAACAAGTTACCAACCAGGCAAGGGCACAAAGCACAAGACCCGTTAATTGATGAGTGTATCTGCTTCAATAGAATTTTAAAGGAATCCCAACCAAGAACTAAACTTTTTGGCTAGTTTAGAGACCCCCAGCGTTAGCCAAACCCAAAATAACAGCAGCGCCGAGAATATGACCTAAGCTAGTGGTGGCTAGTAATTCGGGAAGGCCAAAGTTTTTCCACAGGGCTGGCTTGGGCAAAGGTAATTCAGGACCATTCCCCGCATTTTTAATGGCAAAGCGACCAATCACAATAGCAAAAATGTTGCAGGTAATCATTACCACGGCAACGGATAAATTCCACTCTACGGTTACGGGTACAGTAGATTGCACTGCGATCAATAAACTGGTATGAATCAAGGTGTCCTCTCCTGGGTATGCTAAATTTCAATGTAATCAGGAATTATATAAATCAATGCAAGGGTTTTTTTGAATAATTAACATTTCTTCAAAATATTAGCTCACTCAAAAACAGGCTGATTGGTTCATACTGAGACTATGCGTGTTAAAATATGCGGCATTACGAAACCGGAACAGGGACAAGCGATCGCTCATTTAGGAGCAACTGCCTTAGGATTCATCTGCGTCCCCTCCTCACCACGCTTTGTTACAGTAGCACAAATTCAAAGGATTGTAAAGATGCTGCCACCAGAAGTTGACAGAATTGGGGTTTTTGTCAATTCTGACCTAGAGGAAATAAGTCGAGCAGTCGCAGCAGCAGGTTTAACTGGGGTTCAACTTCACGGGGATGAATCTCCCCAATTTTGTCAGCACTTGCGACATTTGCTACCAAATGTGGAAATTATCAAAGCTTTGAGAGTTAAAACTCCCGATTCCTTATCAAGAGCTACTGCTTATAGTAATTGTGCTGATACCTTGTTGTTGGATGCTTACCATCCCCAGTTACTGGGGGGTTCGGGTAAAACCCTAAACTGGGAAAGTTTAGCAGCATTTCAACCTCCTTTACCCTGGTTCCTCGCCGGAGGACTAACACCTGAAAATGTCTTAGACGCTTTGAGGATAGTTGCTCCGAGGGGTATAGACTTATCCAGTGGTGTGGAAATAGCCCCTGGAGACAAAGACTTAAGCAAAGTTGCCCGATTGTTCCAGATGTTAACAATTGACACTCCCACGGCTCCGCTTTGCTAAAGCCATGGGATTCTTGGGACGCCTTACTCAGAAATGTTTCCAAGTCAAAGCAGAGGCCGTACCAGTCGTATCCCAACTCTTAAATGGGCGATAGGTGCATACAGTCAATCTGATATTGCATGGTGAAGTTTCAGCTAAAGAGAGGGGAATTGTATTCATGATTATTTTCTACCATGAAAATGTCTCAATTGTTTCTACAGACAGGAGCTCGGTTTTGTCTGTAACGGGGTTAGTTCTCCCATAACTATATCTAGACGTAATACTTCGAGAAAAGCTCGTTAGGCAATCAATATCAAATGAATAGTAACCCAAACCATTCTTGTGGTTTAGGTTTTCAGTATATAGTGGAAGTATTGTAATCCCGGATATGTTATTCTCAGAGTTGTCATTACAGGAGGTTTTCTCATAACAAGAGTTCAATAATTTAACTACTAACATTTTTAGGTCTGAATAAACCCCAGTAGGTACTGGAGGAATACCATGGGTAGAGACCCATGTTTTCAAGTTAGATTCGACTGAACTACTTCCTACTCTGATATAATACTTAATCTCTAGTTTTTCTTCTATCCCATCCCACCATTCTATGACCCTTGGTGCTACTATCACATTTTTCTTTCTTAATTCATAGTCTATATCAAGTAGTGTAGCTTTACATTCATCAGAAAGTTTTAACTTGTCAGCAATGTCAAAACTTTTCTCAACTTTATAATCATTATCTATTATAAAATTGTTAGAATTATTTATTAGTCCAGGTTTCACAGTACCTGAAAAAAGGGAGGTAGGACTTAAAGCCATTGTGGTGGCTGCCAATAGAGCTATAGGTGTTTGATACATTTTCTATCCTTCAATTAGTAAGTAGAGCCACCGAGGGGGTTTTGCGCGGTGGATCTATAAACCAATCGTAACATACTCCCCCGTTCGAGGTTTTGACAACTCTGGTCGCCCTTCATCCTGTCCGACGCTGAATTTTCGGGGGGCGGATTAGCTAAAAGAAACTCGGTTGATGGCGAATCAAGTTCAAAAATTCCTCGCGAGTTTTTTGCTCTTCTTGAAAAACCCCAACCATGGCACTGGTAACAGTCCAAGAACCAGGTTTTTGCACTCCTCGCATCACCATACACATATGAGTTGCTTCCATGACTATAGCGACTCCCTGGGGTTCCAAAACAGTCTGAATCGCTTCGGCAATCTGACGAGTGAGACGCTCTTGTACCTGCAACCGCCGGGAATACATTTCTACGATGCGAGCCAGTTTGCTCAAACCAACTACCTTTTGATTGGGAATATAAGCTACGTGAGCTTTACCCATAAAGGGGAGCATGTGATGTTCGCAAAGGCTAAAGAAATCAATATCTCGCACTAAGACCATCTCATTATGACCTTCGTCGAAGATGGCATTATTAACGATTTCTTCCAGGGATTGATTGTAGCCTTGGGTGAGGAATTGCATGGCTTCAGCCACCCTCTTCGGCGTTTTCAGCAGTCCTTCCCGCTCTGGATCTTCCCCCACGGACTCTAACATAACCTTCACAGCGTCCATCATTTCCTCTTTGACTGCTTCTGAAGGTCGCTTGATTTGGGGTTCTTGGCCTTTATGAGTATTCCGATCTGGTCTAGCAGAAATGGGATTGACTATTCTGCTAAGAACATCACTAGACTCAAGAGTTGGAGAAAGTTTAGAACCATTAGAGCTGTTGGAATCCTTGGAGTCAGTTGTTGTCATAATTTATAATCAAAGGGAAACTTTTACTTGGTAGGTTGGGAGGACTGACGGATTTGGCTAATGTTACAAATTGTTACTCTGTTCATCATAGCATCAAAACCGTAAGTCTGTACACAAGATTCTCCAATTCCTCCCTATTCCCCGACGGAATGAAAAACCCCAATAGAGCGAAACTTTTGGTAGCGCAAATCCCGACGCTGCTCTGGCGTCATCTGCTCCAGTTGCTCCAGATTGGACAAAAGGGCTTTTTTCAGAATTGCTGCGGCAGCGAGAGGATCGGCGTGGGCGCTGTTGGGCTGTTCCGGGAGGATTTGGTCGATAATACCCAATTCTTGCAAATCTTTGGCGGTGATTTTCAAAGCCATAGATGCTTGTTCTGCTTTTTTGGCATCCTTCCAGAGAATGGCAGCACAAGCTTCGGGACTGGCGACGGTGTAAACGGAGTGTTCAAACATGAGCAATTTATCCCCGACACTAATCCCTAGAGCGCCTCCAGAACCTCCTTCCCCAATAACAGTGCAGATAATGGGAACTGAGAGGCTGAACATTTCCCGCAGATTGTAAGCGATCGCTTCTCCTTGTCCCAGTTTCTCAGCTTCTACCCCCGCCCAAGCTCCTGGGGTATCGATAAATGTTAAAATGGGCATGGAAAACTTGTGGGCATGTTCCATTAAACGCATGGCTTTGCGATAGCCACTAGGAGCTGGCATACCGAAGTTCCGCACCACGTTATCCTTGGTATCTCGGCCTTTTTGGTGTCCCAACATGACCACGGGACGGCCACCTAAACTGGCGACGCCCCCAACCAGGGCTTTGTCGTCATTGCCACCGCGATCGCCATGGATCTCGAACCATTCATCGGTAATGGCCTGGATATAATCTAGAGTAGAAGGACGGCGAGGGTGACGAGCCAGTTGCAACCGTTGAGCTGGGGTTAAAGTACTGAAAATCTCTTTGCGCAGCTCTACTGCTCTCTCTTCTAACTGCCTGATCTGCTCGGAGACATCCACATTATTTTCTTCTGCCAGTTCTCTAATCTGCTCTATCTTGGATTGTAACTCGTAAAGGGGCTTCTCAAAATCCAGCATGAAGATTCGGCGCTCAGTTTTGGCCATAGTTTGCTTTTACTATCAACTCTACAATTATCTTCCATCGCCTCTTTGTTTGCAAAGAGAATCTTAAAAGTAATGTTGCCTCACATAAATAAGTTATTAATATAATTAATAAATTTCTTTAGAGCACTACTATTGCAGGTTAGGACGGGACGCTGCTGAATAGCCCGCTAATAAATTGCATATCAATTAAAAATCTTCCCTCAATCTCTCTCATATTCTTTTCTCTGCGCCCTCTGCGTCTCTGCGGTTAATTTTTATCCCCTATGAGCCTTAACGCTGGGAGCACTTGTGCAAAAACCCCATCCCAGTCTCCTAGACTACTTTGACGAAATAGTCTCATAAGCATGGTCTTGTATTCGTTCCTCATTCCGAAAACTGTCCAGTTCCGATGAATATTCTCCCACTTGTAAACTGAATAGGGTGACACCTTCCACAGCAAATAATCTTCTAAAATAGAATAGGGGGCAATCTCTCGTTGAGTTTCCCTCTTTCAAACCCAGTTTTCTCTCTCTTTCACGATCACCACTAGCCCAACACAACCACCCACTTTTATCTTAGTTGTTTCTGGAATATAAGGAATCGTTGGTAGGCTGTCTGGAAATTGAAGTTGGAGAGTAGGAAAGTGGATATAGAGAATTTCTCTTGGAATAGTATCTAGGGTTGTCGAAAGGCAGTAAGGTAAGCTCAGAAGGGGAGCGTGGAGTTGGAATTTTGGTATTCAGCAAAGCCTCGTTTGAGATCGCCACTCATCAAGAGAGAAATAGCCCGATTCCAGCCAGCTCCTATGTTCTCTGGCTCCATCTCTAAAACTCGCTCAAACCAGGAAATCCCATCAGTGGTATACCCAAACTCTGCGCAAGCAACCCCAAGGTTGAAGCAGATGGCAGAAGAATGGGGTTCTAGAGAGTGTGCTTTTCGATAAAATTCCAGGCATTCTTTAGCGCTGTCTTGAACAAAAGAAATCCTGCCCATACTAACGTAGTAGCTGGGATTGTTTGGCTCTAGTTGGGCAAGCCTCTTGTAGAAATCCAGAGCAAGCTCTGGCTTCTCCAATCTCCAAGAAAGGGCAGCAAGGATTTTTAAAACATCAATCCGATCTGGTTCGGTAGCTAGCAGATCACTACAAACTCTTTCCACTTCTTGGTAATTTCCCCCACGATACTGCTCCAAAGCATAAGCTATACTTTCCTGGGTTGCCTTAGCACTAGTTTTGTCATTGCCCATGGAATAGCTCTACCTAGGTTCTAAACTAGAAGTTCTCTAAAGTCTTATTGAATGGATTAAACTGATAGCGATTATTTAAGTCTGTCTCTCCGAAAATATTGAAGAGATAGGTGGGTTTTGGGGATGGAACCTCTTGGGCTGGGATGGAGCGAATGTTGTGGATAGCATCCGGTGTGAATCCGATCACGTCTCCGGGTTTTAAAATTTCCTTACTAACTATTTTAACCTGGGCATGACCGGGCTGTGAGCCATCATCTAGCCTAGTCCAAAAGTAATTTTCTTCCCATCCTGTTGTTTCATCCCCAAGACAGGCTACAATACTCCAGTTACCATGGTTATGAACCGGGGAACACTGGGGCAACCAGGATGTTAGCATAATAATAAAAGGATAACCAGGCTCTTTATAAAGAGGATGGGCGGAAGAAAGAGTTTCTGGATCTGGCTCTGGGCAAGCTTCAAATATCCAAGAGGAACTGTCTTGGGAGAGAAAACGCCTGGTTAAAACTGCTGCAATGCCTATTCTTTGTAGGTCATGGGGATATCTACCAGATCGTCTAGGTGCAACATTTAACCTGCTCAAACTTATACATTGCTGGACAAATCTGAGAGAAGTATGGCATCACCTGTAACAGTGAAGGCAGTTGCCTGCAAAGCGCGCAACATGATATTGCGCGCGCCATTAGCATCCCGCTCGGCAGTATAACCGCACTTGGGACAACGGAAAGTAGAGTTCCCCCCCAAACGCTCATGAATATGCCCGCAGTTCGGGCAAGTTTTAGATGTATAGGATTCGTTACAACGAACTACTAACACACCAGCTCGAGCTGCCATTTGCTGTAGGTTTTGAGCAAATTTATAGTGGCACCAGGTGAGCATATTCCGAGCTGCTTTGGAATTGAGTTTACGCTTAGATTTTAGAACCATTTCCGAGGTGGAAAAGGTTGGTAAGAATATGATTTTGTAATGCTGTACCAAGAAGGAAGCAGCTTTGTTGTGCAAATCAAGGACGATATCTTGCAACCTTCCTCTCATGCGGGAAGCAGCCTTCCGCATCTTATATCGTTGACGTTTGATTTTGCACTTGCTTATTTTACTCATTAATTGGTCAAGATGCGCACAGAATCGATTGATTCTTCCGATATCTTTCTTGCCAATTTCCAAGATATTTTCCCCGTCATAACCTGTTAAAAATGTGCGATTACCAGGGTCTAGGGCTATGACATTTTTACTGAGAGAATTCGTTTCCTCTCTATATTCAGGAAAGCAAGCAAACCATTTGTTGCGCTGATATACTAATTGGGTGCCGTAGTTACATTCTGTGGGTAGCTCTTGACTTGTAGTAAAGCTCAACCCTTTCGTTTTCGAGGGGTACCAAGTTCCACGCCTGAAATTGCCAACTTTGAATTTGATTACCTGTGAAGTTGCACGACAGGATTTAAATTTGGCAAACCCTTGATTAATTCTGGCTTGCTTAGTGGCATCCACCGCCTCAGCAACTGCTTCTTGTAGTTGATGTCCTGGTAGCTCTTTAACCCAATCAGGACGTTTTGTCTCTCTGGCGATGTTCTGTAACGTGAAAGCGGTTACAAGTTGCTCTTTTTTTAGGTAGGCAATCGCCCAATTGTAAATCCAGCGATATGCAGCGAGCCATTGTTTCCACTTCTGGTGAAGTTCTTTAGATGGATACACCCGTATCTTCCCAATTGCATTCGGGGTCTGCTTCTCGGTTTTGTGCCTGGGTTTTTTCTTGTAACGTTTTTTGCACTTGCTTTTTGTACTTTCTGAGTCCGTATAGCCGTGCAGAGAAACAATGGAGGATGGACAGGATATCCTCAACAAGTTCTTGCTCTGGAGAGAGGTTGCGCTCATTGAGAACCACGAGTTTGCATCTTGTTGTTTTGCATATCCACTCAACAAGTGGGAATCCGAATCGGACGAGACGATCGGGATAGGCACAGACAAGGCATCCGACATCGCCTTTGTAAATTCGTTCCAGAATAGAGAGGAATTTTGGCCGTTTAAAATTGAGTCCGGATCCAATTTCTTTAACCAGTTCCCCTTCTGGGTATGCTTTGAATAAAAACTCAGCTTGTCTCGCGAGGTCATTTTTTTGGGAATAAGTAGAGACTCTTGCATACAGCACAGTGGGCTTATCTTCCTGGCGATACTGTTCGAGGCAGTACCGATACATTTTAGCTAGTAAATACCAACAAAAGCTAGTAATCACCCCGCTAATGCAGTCTTGACTTTGTCGAGACAGGGGGTATCTCCCAATGCCTTGAGGAAAATCCCCAAGGCTCCATTAATATCCCGATCCATCCAGGTGCCAGTAATTTTAGACCGGATTTTCTTCTTTCCACCTAGCTTCTGGTCTATCTCTCCAGTCCAATTCACTGTTTTGCTGGTGTACTCTTCAGTTACCAGTAGAACGGTTTTTCCACGTTCCTGTGCCTTGTGCAGAAGAAATTGCTGAAATTGGTAGTGGGACCATGTAAGCATTGCTCTGACAGTCTTGGAACGGAGTTTTCGACCCGTGATAGAAGCCATTTGAGAAGTCTCGAAGGTAGGTAGTAAAATGACTTGGAAATTCTTGGTTAACCAGTTGGCTGCCTGATGGTGCATCTCTTTGACTAAATTTGAGATTTTATTTCTCATCTTTTCAGCAGCTTTTTTCAACCGTCTTTTTATGCCACCTTTTGTGAGGGCTATTTTTGAAACCAAACCATCAAGGTAAAAGCATAGCCTGTGAATCCGGCCAAAGTCTTTATCCCCAAGTTTTCCAGCACATTCCGGAGAGTAAAAAGAAAGGAAAGTTCTTATTCCAGGATCTAGCGCGCAGATATAGCCACTTTGGTTCTCGGTGGCCACTACCTGTATTTTTGTTGAAACACATAGGAAATACTGCCCACGGTGCAGAATTAATCTCGAATCCTTGATTTTTTCAGGCAAGTCTTGGGATAGCTTTAGTTCTCCCAATATCGTGTGATACACGCCTTTAGGCTTAATAGCTGTAGATGGAATAAAGACTGACTGAACTCTATCTTTGCGAGCTCTGAATTTTACGAACGAAGGTTCTCCTTTTTTGGTTTTTTTCTTAGCATCTCTAACGGCAAAACAAGCATCGCGAATTGCAATATTCTTAATCTGGTAAGGGACAGGACCTGCCCATTCCGGCAGTTCTGACTTTATAATTGAAGCTACTTTCATCCACGAAGCTGTGGTGCCCAGTTGTTTGAGGTGCTCTATCGTTCTGTTGAATACGAATCTGGAGGTTCCGAACCAGCGCCTCAATACATCTCTCTGTTGAACTGTTGGGTAGATACGAATTTTCAGACACTTTACTAGTTCTTTTGGAGTAACTTCGTTGCCCATGCATACGGCAGGAGAAGACGTGGAGGATGGAGAGTAAGTCTTCCATAAGCTCTGATTCGGGGGACTGATTTTTATTGTTGAGAACCACGACTTCGCCACCGGATTGCTCAACGATAAATTTGATGAGTTCAAATCCAAATCTACAAAGTCTATCCCTGTGGGCAACCACAAGTTTGAGCTTATGGCCTTGCAGACATCGTTCCAATATGGTTTTAAGTCCTTTTTTTTTGTAGTTGAGCCCTGAGCCAATATCTTTGATGACTTCTGCTCCTGGATATCGTTCTTGGAGATATTCAGCTTGTCTGTCAAGGTCTGGCTTTTGTTTTGAGCTAGAGACTCTACAGTACAAGAGTGTTTGCTTTTTACCTTTTTCTCTACTGTATGAGTCAATATCGTAAAGTCTTTGTCCAGCCTCATTGCGAATAAATTTGATTTTTCCTTTGTCTGCGTATTTTCTAAGAGTGGTGGCACAGATTCCCAACTGCAATGGAAGGCGACATCGCGAGGTACATAAGTCATTGCGTTACATTTTAGACTATTTTATAATCTATTATAACAAATCCGCCACTGTGTGTCAACCTTCTTTGCCCTCCTGGGGTTCTAATGGCTCCGATTTTTCTCTCTGCTTCCCATCGTCTAAGGGTGGCGAGACAGACACCGAGTTGTTTTGCCGCTTTTCTGGGGGTAACATATTTCCCTTGATTCATCTCGCTGGAGCTATTTCTTCTACTATAGCAAAGGTTTTCCATTTTTGTCTAAAGATATCAAGATTTTTTTCCACTAGCAACTACCTCGTTGCCAGGACCACCCTCCAGGGAGTCGTTGCCCAAACCACCTTTAAGGTAGTCGTCGTCGTTCTCACCATGGAGGTGGTCGTTGCCGGAACCACCTTTAAGGATCTCGTTGCCGTCCAGACCATAGATGAGGTCGTTCTCCAAACTACCTAGGAGGGAATCGTTGCCGAAAGTACCATAGCGGATGATGATTGTTGTAGGAATACTGGTGCTGTCCATATATTTGTCCCAAATTTTTTGACTCTTCAGAATCTTAGCCCATCAAAAGGGAAAGAGCAAGCAGCATCTTCAATTTTCTGAACATTAGGCTCCCCAGTTAAGAACCCTAGAGCGATTGGGGGATGATGGGATGAAAGCGTACGCCAAAAACCTCCCAGATTACGTCATTACCAGTTGACAAAGAAGCCGCCGAAATTATAAACAATGGGAAAAATTAATTTGGAGTAGGAGGCGATCTGGGGGCGGAGCACTAAGGTGCCCCGCCCGCCAGATCTGTTACCACAGATCGCCTTGACTCAAATGATGATAACCTAGAACCCGGGGAATATAGAAAGGGGTAGCCGAGATTTAGTGCCCCACCTAGATCGCCATCTCTCTCTTCTCTCCCTCTGCGTACTCTGCGTCTCTGCGGTTCATCTTTTCCCATGATACCAGGATAACAATCAATTTCACTTTTGTCAATCCCTGGCTCGGAAATTTTTAAATCGATATAGTTTCATCGCAGATATTTGAGGTTGACACGAACCGGAATTTCCTTTATAATAGAACTATATCGATAGATTTTAGGTAAAATATCTATGAGTAAGCACAACCAGGCTGCTGGCGCCAAAAAATATATCGTAACCCAGGAAGCCTCCTTCCTCCTCAACATCAGCGCCGTGAGATTGCGCCAACTGTTGCAACATGGACGAGTTGTGGGAGCTTACAAGTCCGGCAGGCGCTGGCTCATCCCCCTAAAGAAGGGCCACCTGTTCCCGAGCAATCTCTACATTAGCATTACTGGGATTGAGAGCAGTTTGGGCTCTCTTCAGTCTAGCTTGAGCAGTTTTAAAAGCAGCTTCTTTTTCCCTAATCTGAAACTGGGATATGGCTCCGGTGTTGGCTAGTTTTTCATATCGAATAAATTCATTGCCAGCTAAATCCAAGGCAGCTTCTGCTTCACTCACTTCCGCAGTAGTAATTATTTGAAGATTGCTGTAGTCTCTCTCAGCACGGCGAAGCTCTGCCCTTGCAGAAGCCAGATTGCGTTGTAGCCGACTAGTTTCTGAGAAAATATTTACTCTCAAGGGCTTCCAACTGCCTATCAATTTGCTCTAGTTGGTTCATACCCTGCTGAATATCACCTTGTAACTGCTGTTTTTGGCTTTGGAGCTGAGAGTCATCAATGTGGATAATAACATCCTCAGCTTGTGTCAGTTGATTTTCTTCCACTTGGGTGTGGTCAAAACCAGTTGGTAATATTTCAACCCTGTAGGGGTTTCATATATTAGCCCGCAATTCAGGTTAAGGGCGGGTGGGTGGTTTACTCCTCTATCAACTACTGCGACTTTCGAGTCGCGCTTATCGATATAGTTTTATGATCAGGGAAAATCCAGTGCTTCAACAATCCAATTTTTGGAGGAGGCGATCTGAGTACAGAATCTCTCTCTCTTCTCTCCCTCTGCGCACTCTGCGTGCTCTGCGGTTCATCAAAAATTGCGAAGCGTATGCGTTGCAACCGCGAAGCGTCCGCAGATGAACACAGATCAACTTTGATTTCCTTCGCGTTGCTCTCCCAATGCAACTACTTTTGACCACACCCCTTCCACTTCAATACTTTGAATGACTCCACCTCTAGCCACCTGAACTAAACGGAGTTCCCCTGAGGGGCGAATCATGGCTGGAGCCTTGATAGTGACATTGTATCTAAAAACCCCTGACCAGGTAAACAAGGAAAAAAGGTAGCCAGTAAGCTGAGACCTCCTAATGTTGTCCAACGACTAATAGGAGGCAGAAAATCTTCCGGTCTTACCGTAGGAAGAGAAGTTGGAACGATTGCCATTTCTGGAGATTCTGACTTTTCTGAGTTCATATAATTTCAGTTTATTGTCTAAGATATCACAACCCTACCGGGTTTTAATCACCACATTTAATTTTGTTTCCAGATTCAGTTCTCCCAATTTTGGTTCTTTAACCGTTCCATAGGGGCGGATGCGAATTAAATAAAAGCCTTTACTATCAATTGCTTGTATTGGCTGCTTTTCTTCTGTTATCTGACACCAACTGACGGGTAAACTGGCTCGGTTATAGAGAGTTAAATATATATTATAGCTCTTACTAATTAAGGAATCTACTTCCAGTTGCCAAGATTGACCTGGTTCTAAACAACCATAGAAGAACTGAGTATCTGGTGCCCCTACGGGTAGATATTCTCTTTCCACGAATGACTCGGGAAACCATTTCCGGTAGCGCAAGAGAGTAAATATATAGTAATGGAGTGCTGTATAAAACCAATTATTCTTTTTACTCAAATCATGGTAGAATTTATTTATATCCCTAGGAACTGTTTTTGACTCAACTATTTCTAAGCCGTCTACCCGAACATTGGGCAATATTACTTTTTCAGACCAATTATAGTATCTCAATCCCAGAGTATACTTTCCAGGGGGCAAATTTAAAGATTGTTGAGAATTACCAGATTCTAGAGTAGCGATAGTTTTGTAGCTGGGAAAGCCATAAACTACAGCTATCCAAGATTGAGCAGAATTATTAGCTATTTCTGTATTGATAGACAGTTGAGATTTAACAGTAAATGGTCCGAGAGTGGATATAATACTATGGGTATTCCAGCGAGGCCCTTTAGTCATCAAAACTGGTAGACTGAGAGGAGTGTTTAAGGTTTCCTCTGATAAGACGCGCCACTGGGAAGCTTTTTCTTTATTAAGGGCTAAGTAAATAGTGAAGAGATTGCCAATAATAAATTTGCTGGCTTTGTAGAAGAGGAAAGATAAACAAGCGAGGGGTATTTCAAAAATTAATTCGTTCATTTTACAACTCTATAATATTGTAGCACCACCAAAGAATTTTCAAAAGGCGGTGCATTAGTACATAATCACTGGACGCCTTTGGCGGTTGCAACGCATACGCTTCGCAAAGGTGAGACTGGAGGAAGGAGTGTAAATCAGCTTCCTCCCTAAATTCATCTAACAAAGCTTCCCCCAAGTCTTCCAGTTTTGACAGAGGTAGGGCGTCGATTTGGGAGATTAATTCTGGTGATACCATCCCAAGACGACGATTGAGCAGCCGGAGCAGGAGCGATCTGCGGTAGCAGATCCGGTGTTCCACCCCGGATCGCTCTCCCTGCTGAATTCCCTGCTGAATTCCCTGCTCCATTCCCTGTTGGATTCCTTGTTGGAAACCTTCTGCCTTTATTGCTTGATACATCATGGATTCTTTCATAATATCTTGTCTCAATATTTGGGTAATGACGTCTCTAGAGTATAATAAACCAGCTAAAACAGCAGTAGATGCTGCTATGTTGCTTCTTTCTCTCTCTTGAGGTATTGTCTCGATTTTGCGAGCAACCGTAGCAAGAGTTTCTTTGGGATTTTCTGTGGAACTCAGTGCTGCAAAAGGTAATAATCCTGGTAAGTGCAGAAATTGTTCTACGTCACACTCCCACAATCTTATCACTTCATAGCGATGGTGCATTCTCCCCATTTGGAAGCTATCCTGGTATACTAGAGGTGAATTCCTTTTGCTGCTTTAGAGAATGTATATTCCTCCATGTATAGCTGCTTATTGTTCTTCTGGGGTAGAGTCACTCTGCAAATTTTGGCTTGATTCGATAATTCCTAGAATCAAATCGATATCATCTAAAAAAGCGTTGATTCGCGAAATTGTTAAACCGCCTTCGACAAACCGTTCAAATAGTTCCCTGAACTTAGTAGATGCGTCTTTGGCTGCTGTAAGCTGCTCCGCTGTTGTTTGCAACAAAAGTACTCTTCTACGTTCCTTAATCCAGTTATCTTGTTCATCTATAGGTATGGGTTCCTGTTCAAGAAGAGGAGCTTTTATTAACCGAGTCTCTTGAAACTCTCTAGTTTCAGTCAAACGACCTTTAAGTTGTTCAGCCAGTTTCTCAAGCAGCGATTCTTGTAACGCCAACTCATATTGAATGACATTTTTACGCTGCTCTAGCTTATCTCTCAAAGCCCCTCTAATTTGATTACTAACTATAAGTTGTGTAATTGTTTTTGGCACTGGAACAACACGTTCTAGGTCTTTACCTACACCTCTCAATTCTTTGGTAATATTATTAATTGAATTTTGTGCTCCTTCTGGTGTCTTAGAAGTTGCTAAATCTCCCAGTAGCTTGAAATATTGAATTAAGAGTTGGTTGTGCCTTCGACCTTGTTCCATGAGTGTTATCCACTCTATATCTGTTTTTGAAAGCTGATTATAAGTCGCCGAATCAATTTTTTCACCCCGCTGCTCCCTCCAAATCAAAGTTTCAGAAGTATGATCGATAGTAATATCAACACTAGCATCTAGGAGGCTATTCATGGCTTCAATATAAGTCTTACCAGCCTGAGATAGCTGCTCATACTCCTTAGTTGTCTCACACCCACCGATTAGAAATGTTGATCTACGATAGCTAAAGTGAGTTGTCGATTGTAATTATGATAACACGATGTGAATCTGATTTTTGGGTAAGGCTCACTCATACTCTGAGGTTAGCACAACTAGTCTGATATAGCAAACAATATTCTAGGGCTAATAATTATTGGACTAAAATTTGCTGTATTATTTGATTGATAAGGCTGACAGCGATCGCCCTCTATGCTCATTTTACACACCTGAATCCTTACGTCTACGGTACGATGATGCGAGCTAAGTCTGAGGGTACTTCTAAGTGGAGGTTGTGTCCTCCTGTAAGAGTAATTCGCCGGGCTCTGGGCATTGCTTTTTGCTGCTGGGCTAAGTCTTCTTGGCGATTAAAGTTACTAAGTTCGCCATAAACCAGGGTAATAGGTACTGTAATACGTTTCAATAAACCCAAATATTTGGATTTACCAATGCCATTAAATGCAATGCTTGCACGAGTTCGCAGCAGAGGTGCCCAGCGCCAACGCACTCCTCCAGCACAGGGTTCGGTAATTCTTTTAGCTAGGAGCATGGCTAAGGAGAGGGATAAGGCAGGGGTAGCTTGGCGCAGGCGCTGGGCGGCGGCTTCTACATTGGGGAAGACGGGGTGTTGGGGCACATTTGCGAGGTAGTCTAGGTGAGTGGCTAACTGTTCTGCTGTCTCTTCTGTATTGCCGTCTGAAGGCAGTATTGTCTCCACTAGGACTAAGTCTCTCACTTTCTGGGGACGGATACTGGCAAAAATAGCAGCTACTACGGAACCCAGGGAATGGCCCACTAAGGTAAATGCCCTATCTGCTAATTTTTCTACTATAGCGTCTATATCCCCTAAGAAGTCCAATAAGTTATAGGAACTTCCCCTTCCTACGTGAGCGGAACGTCCGTGTCCCCGGAAGTCTGGAGCAATGACGTGATAGCCTTTTTGGGCTAAACGAATGGCTACTTCTGACCAAGCTGCTCCTTGTTCGAGAATACCATGGAGACAAAGCACTAAAGGTCCATCTGCCGGGCCCCAGCTACAGAGGCATATTTTCATTCCTCGGGCGTCTAGGACTGTTTCTCCCATAGACTGGGTTTTTTGGTTGGACTCTGGGGTTTCTTGGGGTAATTCATAACCCAGGGTCTGGGCTACTGTTCGTGCCAATTTTCCTAGTGGGTTCAGCAGCTTTACTTTTTTCCAAGCTTCTCCTAGTTCGGGGTCAATTTTGTTGTGGTTCAGAAAGTTGGGATCTCCTAAAGAGAGGGAACTTTGGTGGATACCATCTGTCATCCGCTCTCCTTGGTATGGCTGTAATACACCACTATGGAAGGGAATCTCTAAAAACTGACACACACCTTCCATGACTCTCTGGGGTTGGGCTACTAGCTCTTCATAACGCACTTGGTAATGCCGTTCCCTGTCTATTTTCCCTAAGAAGTCCAGGATATTATTATTCCCCTCGGACCATATCTTAGTGGCTAATTTCTCTCCATTTTCTTCCCCAGAACCCACTAGCTTTTCCATCCTCATGCGGGTAAAGGACTCGATCGCCCCATAGGGGTGTCGCACTAAATGAATATACTTGGCTCCAGTAAATAACTCTTCTGCTCGCTCTAAGGTCTCTCTACTGCTAGCATAACTGGGAGATTTATCCACTAATAGCCTGTTTCCTGCTAGTTGCTGCAACAAACTATATACTTCCGAAATAGAAGCGTTTTTCTGCACCAACTCATTCACTAACTCTTGACTTTCCACCCCATTGATACCTTTTAACTCCATTAGAGCCCGTTCCAGTCCTTCCCCTAAATGAGAAATAGCTAATTCCTGGCTCCTTTCTGCCATGGTGGAGAAAGGTAAGAGGTGTAACTCGGGGGGTGATAACAATGCAGGGTGTCCCGCTAGCATTACCCTGAGTAAGGTAGAACCACTCCGGGGACTGGAAAGAATAAAAACAATGGGGGTAGGGGAGACTTGCTCAATGGACTCCTCTCCCTCTCTCCCTAACTCCAAACTCCCTTTTTCCCTTTCTTCTAGTTGGGGGACGCTGTCGCGATTGCTTGCGCAATTGTGAGTTCTTTCAAATTCAAGGTTGAGATATTTAGCAAGTATACCTAGCTGGGGTCGCTCGTAAAATTCCCGGGGGTAGAGCATTAATTGCAAATCCCCTTTGAGCTGATTGATTGCTTCCATGACCATGAGGGAATCCATGCCCAGTTCCAACAGATTGTCTGTGGGGGAAAGTTGCTCCTTTTTCACCCCCAGGATACCTGCAAGAGCTATTTGTAAGTAGGAGATTAAAAATTCTTCCCTTTCTAGGGACTCCATGGCTAATAAATGGGTAAAGAGGGAATCTGATGAAGTGGTGTCTTCAGTTGGGGGCAAGACTTCCTGGAAGAAAGGGGATAGTCCGTTGGGAAATCTACTAGCTAACTGTTTCCATTCTACTGCTAACACCCCTATTTGGGCTAGACTGGGCTGAATAAGCAAAGAACCCAGTACTTCTAATCCTGATTCTGGCTCGATTAAATCCAATCCTAGAGTATTCAAATTGGCCTCAACCGCCATGCCATGGGCAAAAGGCCCCCAGTTAATGGTCAATGCGGCCATTCCTTTCAATCGGCGATAATGAGCTAGGGAGTCCATGAAAGCGTTAGCAGCAGCATAGTTTCCCTGTCCTGGAGAACCGAATAAGGAGGCTGCTGAGGAAAACATAACGAAGAAGTCCAGCTCCAGGTCTTGGGTTAACTGGTGTAAATGCCAAGCTCCCAGGACTTTCGGTGCCATCACCTTCTCAAAGCGCTCCCAGTCCAGCTTTTGCACTACACCGTCGTCGAGAACTCCCGCAGCGTGAATTATTCCGATCTGTGGGGGCCGGTTGGATTTAATGTCTGCCAGTACTCGTTCCAATTCTTCGGATCGAGACACATCAGCTCTTGCTATTTTCACCTCAGCTCCTGCTTGTTCTAAGGCGCGAATGGTGGAGGTGGCTGAATCTGTTGGCGAGCTGCGTCCTACTAATACTAAATGTTTGGCTCCCTGTTTGACCAACCACTGGGCTACTTTCAACCCCAATGCTCCCAAACCACCAGTAATTAAATAAATATTATCTATGCTAAGTGATGTTATATTGTTGCTGCGGTCAAGCTGAGGATTTGGGACGAGACGTGGTACATAACGATTACCCTGACGGAAGGCGATTTGGTCTTCTTTTTTAAGATTTAGGGGCGCACAGCCATGTGTCCCTACAATCTCTCTTAATATTAATTTTGCTTCATTTTGTTCTGCTAATGGGTCTAAATCTATCATGCCACCCCATATTTCTGGGTGTTCTAGGGCGATCGCCTTACCCAGTCCCCAACAGGAAGCTTGTAGTACTCCTGTTGGTTCCATGAAACCTTTGACTACAGGTTGACTTCCCCTAGTCACCATCCACAGGGAAGACTGTACTTCTGTACTTACAAGAGTTTGAGTTAGATGTAATAAACTAGCGCAACCACTCATAAGACTCTTCTGAATTTCCGACCTAGAAACATTACTAGTATCTAAACTCCAGAGGTGAATGATATTTATATATTGTCCTTGGGGGGATATTCTTTGGAAAAGGCGTTGAAAATCTTCTCTGTCTTCTGGGTTAACTATTTGCTTGTCCGTTCCCTTTCTGACGGTACCAGGGTAAACGAGCAAAGAACGGGCGCCCTGTGTTTCCAATTCTTTGGCTATTTTTTCCCCTACACCTCCCTGATCTGCGAAAATTAACCAAAATTCTCCAGGGGTATGATTTGAGGTATTGAGTGTAGAGTATAAATCTAACCGTCTCCATTCCACTTCATAGAGCAAATTTTCAGCCCCAGAAGGATATCCATCTTCATCCACGTTCATTTGCGTCCATCTGCGGTTACTTTCATACCAATATCGTTGTCGCTGAAAAGGATAGGTTGGTAAAACCACTTTGGAACCTTTGTAATCCTTGTGGTGAAACCCAGCCCAATTTATTGTAATTCCAGCTTCGTATAAAGCTGCTAAACTGGATAGTATTGTTTCAGAATCTCTATCTTGGGGACGTAAACTGGGTAACCACAAACCTGATATTTCTGACAAACATTGACGCCCCATACCTAAAAGCGTCGGTTTTGGTCCTATTTCCAGGAATATTTCATAACCCTGTTCCCCCAAGAACTCCATGGAATCAGCAAATTTCACGGGATGAGTTAGGTGCTTAACCCAATATTCTGGTGTGGCTATTTCAGCGGTTGCTAACTTTCCTGTTAGATTAGAAATGATGTCTAGGTGTGGTGGTGAATACGTAACCTGTTGAGCAATAGTAGCAAATTCTGCCTGGATAGGTTTCATCAAAGGAGAGTGAAAAGCACCGGAAACCTTTAACTGCTTTGTTTTTATCCCTGCTCCGTTGAATGCTGCAATCGCCCCTTCTATGGCTTCTCTTGCACCGGAAATAACAATACTCTCTGGTCCGTTGAATGCTGCGATCCCGAAGGGATCCGCTTCGCGGTGCGCTATTTCCCAATGGCTAATCACCTTTCTGACAGTTATTTCCGGAGCTAACACTGCTACCATTGTACCATCCGTAGCTTGTTCCATCAACCTTCCCCGTGCCGCAATTAATTTCAGACCGTCTTCTAGGCTGAATACCCCGGCGATACAGGCTGCCACGTATTCTCCCACGCTGTGACCCATCACTAAAGCTGGGTAAATGCCCCAGGATTGCCATAATTGAGCCAGGGCGTATTCTAAGGCGAATAGGGCTGGTTGAGTATAGGCGGTTTCATTTATCTTGTGATCTTCGTTACCGTCTGGATACAGTACGGACAAAAGGGGCGTTTCTAAGTGAGGAGAGAGGATTTCTGCACAGCGATCCAAAGCAGCAGCAAAGATTGGCTGGGTTTTATACAATTCTTTACCCATACCTTTGTACTGTGAACCTTGACCAGTAAACAAAAATGATATTTTTTTGTTGTAGGGGCAGGACGCAAGCCTTGCGCTCCTACATGCCAGTTTTTCCCTCAACTTTTCAGTGGAAGTTCCTACTACTGCTAGACGATGATTGAAGTGCGATCGCCCTCTGTTGCTAACATAACTAATGTATTCTGTAAATAGTTTTTTATTGTTTTTTAAGTATACTCCATAGTTATTAACTAATTCCTTTAAAGCTGGCTCGCTAGACGCGGAAAGAGTTAATATGTGCGAGGTTTCCCCTCCCAGGAGGGGAGAAGAGGGGTGGGTGGTTTTCGGTTCCCGGTTCCCTTCAGAACAAACAACATGAGCATTAGTTCCCCCGAAACCGAAAGAACTAACCCCAGCGAACCTGGTGGGGTTACTCCAGGGTTGAATGGAAGTAGGAATACTAATACTCTCATCGCTCAAATCGATGTGAGTATTTAGTTCCTGAAAGTTTAAATGAGGAGGAACTTCTTCATGTTGTAGAGAGAGGACAACTTTTATCAAACCAGCAATACCCGCCGCTGCTTCCAAATGACCGATATTGGTTTTCACCGAACCTAACCAACAGGGGGAGGAACGGTCTTGGGTTAGTACTACTTTCAAAGAATTCACTTCTATGGGATCTCCCAGTGAAGTCCCGGTACCGTGAGCTTCCAAATAGCTAATTTCAGCCCCACTTACCCCAGCATTTTGGAGTGCTCGACGCAGTACTGCTTGTTGTGCAGGACCGTTGGGAGCCGTCAAACCGTTGCTCCGCCCGTCTTGGTTCACAGAGGAGCCTTCAATAACAGCTAGGATATTATCTCTGTCGGCGATCGCTTTATCTAAAGGCTTCAGTACAGCAATCCCGCAGCCTTCTCCCCGCACATAACCGTCAGCACTAGCATCAAAAGTTTTGCAGCGACCGTCTGTCGCTATCATACCCGCTGCTGCAAAACTGCGAGTTAATTCCGGGGATAAAATCAGATTCACTCCTCCTGCGATCGCCAAATCGCACTCTCCGTACCTGAGACTTTGACAGGCTAAATGTATTGCTACCAGAGAAGAAGAGCAGGCAGTATCCACAGCGAGAGAAGGTCCACGGAAATCGAAAAAGTAAGATAGGCGATTAGCAGCTATACTGTGGGCATTTCCCGTCGCTTTGTAAAGGTGGGTCTCATCTCCTGACTGGAAGCAGCTATAGTCATTACTACTAATTCCAATAAAGACACCCGTGGAACTTCCTGCTAAGGTATCTACTGGAATTAAAGCATTTTCCAAAGCTTCGTAGCTCACTTCCAACAGAAGACGTTGCTGGGGATCCATTCTTTCTGCTTCCCTGGGACTAATGCCGAAAAATTGGGCATCAAATAAGTCTACTCCCTCTAGAAATCCGCCCCATTCTTCTCCTCGCTTGCTAATAGCACTTTTTCCGTTCCTCAATAACTGCCAAAATTCTTCCGGGTTATTTGCTCCTGGGAAACGGCAACCAATACCAATAATGGCGATTTTGGACCGTGGATGATCCCCCTCGGCCTCCCTTGTCACCCCCTTTTTTTCGGAAGGGGGGGAATTAAGGGGGGGCATCTGTTGTTGGTTGTTGGGACTCAATTGAGACAAATAATTAGCCAAACTAGCAATAGTGGGGTAATCATAGGCGAGGGTAGGAGCTAGTTTACATCCTAACCAGTCTTCTAGTTCCCCAGACAGGCGTACTGCTGCCATAGAGTCTAAACCATAGCTAGCAAAAGGTGACTCCAAATCGACAGTGGAGGTCGAAATTCCCACTTTCTGTGCAATATGATTGATTAACCAAGTTTCAATTGCGCTTCTTGCAGGGGTAGGGTGTAGGAACGCTGCGCCCTCAGGTTGGTGGGACCTTACAGTGTCTCTATTCTCAGTTTCGGAGTTTTGGTTCCACTCTGCTACTACATTCAGACTTCCCTCTGTGAACCCAGCTTTACAAGCATGACGCTGAATTTTCCCACTGGAGGTTTTCGGAATACTACCAGTTTTCAGCAGCAGTACGGCAAAGGGTTGCAGTTCGTGGTGTTCTACTACTGCTTTACGGATAGCATTAATAACTGATTCGGAGTCTAGTTTCCGTAGATAAGTGCGTTTAACTTCAACTGCGATCGCTAACCGTTCTTCTTTTCCTTCCATCTCCACTGCAAAAGCAGCACAAAAGTTAGAGTGCAAAGCAGGATGGCTATTTTCTACCGTCAGTTCTATATCCTGAGGATAGTGGTTTCTCCCCCTGATAATAATCAAATCCTTGATTCTACCAGTGACGAAAAGTTCTCCTTCTGCTAAAAAGCCTAGGTCTCCTGTACGCAGATAGCTCCCATCCTCTCCCCTCAAGTGCGCCCGGAAAGTTTCCTGGGTTTGCTCTGGTTTTTGCCAATACCCCATAGCCACACTTTTACCTTTAACCCAGATTTCCCCTATATCAGAGTCGGAACAGGGACTGAAAGTATCTGGATTGACAATAACAATTTCCTGATCCGGTGCAGTTTTGCCGCAACCTACAAAGGTTTGCACATCCTCATCTGAAATATGACCCGGAACAACCTTATTTTCTTTAAGTGCTCCTGAAGAGACTCTTTTCACAACTGGATCAGCCTTTTTCTGACCTCCTGAAACCATGAGAGTAGTTTCTGCCATACCATAGCAGGGGTAAAAAGCCTCTTTACGAAAGCCACAATCTCGGAAAGTAGCAGCAAACCGTTCCAGAGTTGCTGCGCGAACAGGTTCAGCCCCAGAAAAAGCTAACTCCCAACTGCTCAAATCCAGTCCTTGGATCTTACTGGGTTGTGCAATAACTTGATTGACGCAAAGTTCGTAGGCGAAATTCGGACCACCACTAATAGTAGCTTGGTAACGAGAAATAGCCTCCAACCACCGCAGAGGACGTTGAAGAAAGGAAATAGAAGACATGAGCACCGTAGAATTGCCAATGTATACTGGTGCTATAATCCCCCCAATCAACCCCATATCGTGGTAGGGGGGTAACCAAGAAACAGCTACAGAGTCAGGAGAGTGTTGAAAAAACCCCTGGATTAGGGATGAGTTGTGGACTAAATTACCATGAGTTATCATCACCCCTTTGGGTTTACCTGTGGAACCGCTAGTGTATTGCAGGAAAGCGAGAGTATCGTCGGCGATCGCTGGTTGAACCCACTCATCGGCTCGATTATCAGCAACAGTATCCGTACTCAGAAACTCCACTTCCTTTATTCCTGAGGAGAGGAAGCGACTTTTTATATTATTCTTCCATGATGCTGTGGTCAGGGCCAACTTTGCTTGAGAATCTCTGACGATACTAAGCAAACGCTTTATGGAGCGGTTGGGTCTAGGTGGATATGCGGGTACTGCCACTACTCCTGCATATAGACAGCCGAAGAAAGCAGCAATAAAATCTAATCCCGGCTGATAGAGAAGCAAAGCACGTTCCCCAGGGACCGCCTTATAGTCTTGAAGCTGGGAAGCGATCGCCCGTGCTCGTCTATCCAGTTCCTTATAGTTGAGGAAATCCCCGACTACTTGACCATCCTCCAGAAAGGTAAAACCCCTTTCTGCCATTTCCAGTGATTTGTCGCGCAGAATTTCAATGAAGGACATTCTATTTTAGCTCAAGCCGCCCACTATTAGTGCCAAACCCATATATTATACCAACAAATGAAGCAACAACCAATCACCAATTTTCCCCTGCTTCTTCTTGCCAATCTTCCTGAGAGCGTTTTTTTCTCTGGTATTCCAGCTTTTTTTTTGGTTGCCGTCGGGAGACACTCTGTTTTTTCTTTTGACCTTGGGTAACCCGGAATAAAAATGGCACAATAAAACCTACTATAATCCCAAGATTGAACCATAACAACAAGATTATGCCTATGGGTAAGCTGATAGATTCCCAGGCCATAAATTTAATGGACACCCCTTCGATGTTTTGGATTGAGAAAACGGCGCTCCCTAAGATACAAAACGCAATGATGAGGTTCGTCAATATTTTGATAAATATCCTCATCTATGAGAGCGCAGAGTGTGGGGAAGGAAAGCAGAGTAGATTGGTTTTAACAATGAAACCCAACACATCCGTGTATCCCTCTTTTAGTACTTCTCCATTATAACCAGCTTATTTGGGAAATGTCAAGTCTTTTCCTAATTTTTTTTTCTTAAGGTGATCGTACTTAGGAAGTAATCGTGAGTAGATTAAAGCCGCGCCATATTCAGTATACTGCCCTTTGAAAGGAGGTTGCCAACCCAACACGATATCCTCTCTTGGAACCTCCATTTCAATTAACTCATCCGCAGGATTTTGATCCGTCAGATTTTGTTGCAGCAAAATTTTTCCATCTTTAATATCAAAATGAACGATACAACGATAAATCCGGTTCAACTGTTGCCAACCCACATTCATCCACTGGTAATGATTTCGTTCAGTATCAAAAATGAATTGTACTTCCACCTCATCATTCTAGATATCATCTGTGGTGTACTGGTTCAGTAATCTTTGAATATATCCCGCCGGCATTGATTAATGGCGGCGGCTACTTTTTCCATTGCACAATCACCTCATTGGTTGGGTCGTCCACAATTATCAAGACCTGATACCGTTGTATCGCAATATGCAGCATAAAAGTCCGTAACAGCGGAGGGATTCAAAAGCTTTTGATCTCAACTGCTATTTTCTCTCCTACCCGTTCTGCCCCAATCAACCGCTCTGCACCAAGATCAACTCGAAAGTTGACATTGCCAAACTTGAACTTCAGCGGATCTTGAGTAATCATTCACTTATCTTTTTGAAGCGCTCGCTTTACAGCATTGTAACTATACCAGCGCTGCTATAAGGTCATAAGGAAGTCTTCACGAAGAATCTCTCCTGGATGAACTGGACACATACGATAGCCACTTTATTAACTCAACAACTTAAAGATGTTATATATCCCAACAATTACATGAATAAACACAAATATCCAAGGAACAATTTGTTCTATTTTTGTAAAGGGCAAATATTTTTGAGAGTTTTTTCCTTGGCCAAGATAAGCCCACTCAGTCTCGTAAACTGCTAATGGCAATTTTTTTTCAATCTCACAAATAATTTTTAACTTTGCAGAGTTCAAATCTCGGTAAGATTTAATCAGCTGATGCCATGTACATCCAATGAATATCCCAACTAATGGAATTATAAAATTAGGAACACTAGTTTCATCGTATTTAATGGAAGACGCTAATGTGACCAGCGCGCTATTGAGTGTTAGGAAAAAAAAATTCGCCTTATGTCTACGATCACTAATAGACTCGGCAGACTGAACAAAAATCTTGTAAATCTCAAAGAGATGATTTTTATAAAGTTCGCCGTAGTCCTCTGGTTTTGTCTTGAAAACGTTTGGGTCGTCAGCCATTACAGCGAAACCTCTCGAATTTTTGAAACTATAGAAGAACTTTGCCATTTCACAATAGCATCTGCCTTATCCTTCACAACTTGCGAAGTCTTTTGAGAACCCCAGGGTTCTACTGCAACTATAGGCTTATCGAAATCCTCTTTTGAAATTTTAATTTCCTTGTTAATCCATTTTGAATAGGAAGAGTAGACTCCAGCAAGTATTACTACACACTGCACAGGCTTAATTTGGTTCTTTATCGCTTGATATAGTTCCTCATCGTTGTCTGCGTTGTGAATAGGATCATCTTTTGGGACAGAATAATTCGCCCACTTGAAATTTTTATGCTCATCGAAGAAACCGACAAGCTTCTCGTAATGAGATCTATATGTCCATGAGTGACTGATAAAAAGTTTGTAAGTCTTTAGCTTAGGCATAAACGTCTTTTTTTTAATCATAACGGTAAAGCTCACCGGCGGCACGAATCTTTCGGATAAGCCCAAACAATCACATATCGTCCGGTGCAGTAGAAGTGTGCGATTCGTTCATCGTCCCTACTCTAGTAACTGGTAGCCAAAACATTGAATCCTGTCCAGCAGGAGTATCCTTGTTTTGTACTTCTTCATTATAACGAACTTATTTGTTAAATGTCAATTCTTTCAAGAATTTTTTTTATGTCTGAAGGCGATCGCCTTTCAGGGTATCTTCTGCAACTGTTAACGCCAACAATCCCACTGGTTTTGCCATAGCAGGTAAGCGGGAAAAGTTCAGCAAATTGCGTAGGTTGGGTTGAAGAATGAAACCCAACACAAATGCTATCAACTCAGCCAACGTTTGGTTTTACCAAGGCAAGGCGTTTGAGAATCGCCAATACTTCATAGAGTTCATTGGTAGGATTGACGAGGGAGAAAAGTCTGGAGGTAGCATATTGAGGAGTGGAGATACGGCTGGTTTTCAAGAAAAGGAATTCACTACCATTAGTTATTAAGCCAAAAGTGGGGCGATTGCCCTCTGGGTTACCAAGCATATAGGCTAAGGTTTGGGGAATAGCACGGGTTACCGCAAAGTCACTGCGTTTGGATTCTATCACCACCAGCCACAGGAAATCGCTCACTACTAGAACATCAATCTTCCCCCTTACACCACACCTTCGTCTTCTAGATTGATTTCCATACTGGCTTCTGTTTTGATGCTCCAGGGGCGACGATAAAAACCAGCCAAATCCAGCAAGGGGGCTAACACAACCATTTTGACGCTATTTTCCAGTACGGGAAGATCTTCCAGGAGATCTAAAAAGTTGGTTTTCACTCGATCCAGATAGTGCTGTTCCGCCTCACTAAGTGTTCCTAGCCCTTCTTTCCACTCTGAAAAGAACTTAAGATCCGGGGCGGAGCGTAGGTTGAGGGTTTGTTTCAGAGTGCGAAGGGTGACATCAGTAGCGTAAATGGTTTGAATCATATCATTTGTACTTTAGTCCCGCTAAAGCTAAACCAAACAACCGTCGATGAAAAGATGTACAGTTATTAGTACATGTGCAATTTTAGACAGCTTATGGACACTATTACATATACTGCTCTTCGGAGCAATTTGGCAAAAACAATGGATAAAGTCTGCGATGATCGTGCTCCTGTAACAATCACGCGGAGCAATGATCGACCCGTTGTTATGCTCTCCTTAGAAGATTACCAGGGGCTAGAAGAAACTGCTTACTTGCATCTATGCCCCAAGAATGCAAAGCGGTTACTCGATTCTGTTATTGAACTTGAAGCAGGGAAAGGGGAAGAGAAGGAGTTGATTGAGTGAAGTTAATCTTCTCTGAAAATGCCTGGGATGACTACCTTTACTGGCAAAGGACTGATCGTAAACTACTTAACCGGATCAATACCCTTATCAAAGATATTCAGCGACAACTGACTCTGTGCTTATCGCTCAACTTCGATATCACTACTATAGCAGTCGCCATCATGGTTAGGACAGGATTTTCGGGAGAGGACGCAGGTTGTGCGCCCCTACCGTTTGCTAATTGATTAAATTAGTAATGGTTTACACTGCTGAATAATATTTTCCATAGACTGAGCAATTTGTTTTTGTTTCTCTTGGGAGTTGGTTTCGATGTAAACCCGCACTAGGGGTTCCGTACCAGAGGGACGGAGTAAGACCCAGCTTCCTTCTTCTAGGTAGAGTTTAATCCCGTCTTGGCGACCTACTTCCTTTACTTTAATCCCAGCTACTGAACTTGGAGGAGTAGTTGTGCAATAATTTAGTACTGCTGCTTTATGTGCTTCGGTTAAGTGCAAGTCTAGGCGATCGTTATAAAGGGGACCGTCTGCTTCGGCGATCGCCTCCTCCACTAGCTGAGATAGGGGTTTACCTTCGTAGGCTATAGCTTCTGCTACTAGCATATCGGCCAAGATACCATCTTTTTCAGGAATATGGTCAATAACGCTTAAGCCCCCAGACTCTTCCCCACCGATTAAAACTTGGGTTTGTCGCATTTTCTCGCCGATGTATTTGAACCCTACAGGAGTCTCAAACAGTTGCAAATCGTGTTTGAGGGCAAAATTGTCTAACAAATGGGTAGTTGCCACGGTGCGGACAATCGCTCCGGTTTTGCCTTTATTTTTAATCAGGTGTCGGGCTAAGAGTAAGAGTACGGTATTGGGAGTGAGAACGTTTCCCAGTTCATCAACTATACCAAAGCGATCGCTATCTCCGTCGGTGGCTAAACCTAAGTCTGCATTATCCTGTTTCACAGCTTGCACCAAGGTTTCCAGCTGTTCTCCCTTGGGTTCTGGCATACCGCCACCAAATAACACATCCCTGGTAGCATGGAAAGTCTCGGTCTCGCAACCGCATTGGTTTAACACCTCATCTAGATATCCGCGAGAAGTGGAGTAGAGAGCATCGTACTTCACCTTCAATTTCGCAGAACGAATTCGCTGTACATCTAAAAGAGAGTAAATAAATTTGAGATATTCCGGTTTCGGGTCAAATTTAGAAATCTTAGCACCATGTTTCCCAGAAGGAGGAGCTTGGTCTGAGCCTTCAATATTCGCCACAATGGTATCTGTTATTTCCGGGGTGGCAGGTCCGGCATAATCTGGGATATATTTAATGCCGCAATAGGGGGCTGGGTTATGGCTGGCGGTGAACATCATCGCTCCAGCGGAGTTGAGTAAACGGGCATTATAGGCTATCACTGGGGTAGGGCAATCCCGTTCTACAATCAACACGGTCCAACCGTCCTCAGCTAGCACTTCTGCCGCTGTTTGAGCAAAGCTATCTGCCAAAAACCGAGTATCATAGCCTATTAAAACGGGACGGTCTTTGCCATAGGCACTCTCCAGATACCAGGCGATCGCTCTTGTTACTTTACAGACGTTGGCAAAGGTGAAGTCATTGGCAATTATTCCCCGCCATCCATCTGTACCGAACTTTATCTTGGGTGTACTAGCAATACTCATCTGTTACCACGTCCTATACAAGTCTATCTTATATTAAAAGTGAATTCCAACCCAACTTCAATAATCTAGCACTGGAGGAAAAGAGCAAAGGTGAACCTGACTCGCACTAAGCAGCTGAGAACTCTGCAAGCGGAAAACTCTCGTCTGCTAGAAGAGCTACAATTAAAAGACAAGCTGGTGGAACAACTATCTCAAGAAGTTTTGCGGCTCCTTGAGGGGAATGTGAATCTACTCCCCCCAGAAGTTTACCAGAACCGGGCCAGGGAAATGCATCTCTTGCGCTCCCAATTGCAACAGTTAGAAAAACAGGTCCAACTGTACGCAGAACGGATCGCCGAAAAGGATAGGGTCATTGAGGAGTTAGAGCAGTCAGCAAGGGAATTGACGGAACACAGTCGAATGTTAGAACAACTCCTGGAGGAATTACCCCATACTTATCAGCAGAAATTTGCCCAACGGTTGGGAGCAGTGCAAGAGAAGGTGGAACAACTGCAAAGAGAAAACAGAGAACAGAAGGCAGAGTTGCACAGAGTCAGTTACCTTTTGGCAGTTCAAACCGACTCGGTCGGACAAGGAAATGACCAGATTGAAACTCTTTGACTGTTGCCAAAAAGTCTCTCCTCGTCTCTCTGTGACTCTGTGTCTCTGCGTGAAACAATATTTTATACTTCTTTTAATGTCTAAGCAGTTACCAAATGAATTAGAGTTTCCCTCTCACCCTTTCTATCAAGCTTGTCAGGATATTCAAGCACTACGTACCTGGGTTCAGAAAAATTTGGGCTTAAAAACCAATCCGGGAAACCTTTGGTTACCAGTGGTACTAACTTTGAAGGGACCACTTTATGGAGAGGTTATTGGTGAAGGGGAAATGGCCAATTCTTATGAGCAACCAGTTGATTTGCCCGATAACCAGTGTCAGACTATTTATCATTTAGCCTATGAACTACTGACTTCTTTATCTGCACCCCCAGCAGTTTATTTGTTGCAGTTTAGCTTGAAAGACGATGAAATTGTTTTTGACCGACTTTGGCCTTTTCCCGCAGCACCAGCGATCGCCAGTATCGGCATTCAGCAACCTGACTTATTTACCTGTCACTGGTGCTGTTTAACGGGTCAGCCCATTTTCGACTTAATTATATAGCGCACCATGTTCATTGATAGTATGAGCGCAATTCTGCGATATTTTGTGCCTTTTTGATTCCTTCCTTAATGGCTGACAATACCTCTAAGTCGCGAATGAGGCAAATTTCTGGTAACAGTTCTAAACCGTCAGGACCAAATTTTAGTTCTAAACCCAATTCAATTGCTGATACCAATCCTTCCTGTCTTCCTTCCTGTATTCCTTCCTGTCGTCCTTCCTGTATTCCTTGCTCTCGTCCTCGCTCAATACCTTGCTCAATACCTTCCTGTATTCCTTGCTCAAGTCCTTTCCGTATACCACGACGTTCAGCGCTGTTTATATAAGGCATTCTTTGATCCTCCTCGTATTCATCAATATCTTCTAAAAAAGACTCCTCTAAGTCTTCCGGTAATCTCATCACCCAGTCGATAAAATGAAATAGGTTGATGATATCTTGTCTTTGGTAACCTTTTTCGTACAGTCTTTTGGTGATAAACAGCTTCCACTGTCGGCGCTGTGAAACGTTTTTGCGGGTTTCTTTGGCTTTTAAATGGGCCATGACCACTGTAGCAAAGGGGTTGGTATTGTTTTCTAATTCTGCCCACCTCTCTCTGTAGTCCAGTAATTTCACAATGGGGAACTGGAAGGTTATTTGACAACCCCAGATCTCATTCCTGTATTCTTGCGGTTTCCATGTTCTGCGGTCATCTCCTAAAATTACCAGGGTAGCGATAGGACAATTATAACTTAGGAAGAGACGGGAGTGGTATTCATAGATACGTCCTTCAAAGTTGCTTTCTGGGTCTCCCTACACTTCTAAATGGATTAATACCCATTGCTCGTCACCGTTTGATCGCCAGACTTTAACCAGTTTATCTACATATCTTCGTCCTAACTGGGCGTCTCGCACTATTTTCTGTAATTCTTTATCCAGGAAAGTATAGCCTTTAGTCCAGTCTATCTCCTTGGCAGCTACAGGAAAGAAAAATTCGATACATTCTTGAAAGTAGGTTTCGATTATCTCTTTCCAAGGACTATCATATTCGTCACTCGGTGTTGTGGTCATAATAAGAGGGTAGTTTTTAGTGTTCAAGGGGGTAGAGAGAAGAATCATAGTCTCCGTTCCCCCTTCCCTTAAAAGTTACATGATGAACTTTTCTGGACCCACTATTGAGATATAGGGTTCAGTTAAATAACGCTGGGCCACTGTTCGTGCCATTTCGGTGGTTACCCCAGCAATATCTTCCTGAAACTGGCGATCAAATTCAATTCCTAATCCCAAAGTTTCGTACCAACCGAAAATTTGGGCTATTTCTCCGTTTGTCTGCTTTCCTAAAGCATACTGACCCAATAATTTATTTTTTGCTCCTTGCAATTCTGTTTCAGTTAAGTTATCTTGAGACAAACGCTCTACTTCTGTGCCCAGTCCTTCTACAGCAATTGCTGTATTTTCCGGGGCGGTTCCCATATAGACGACAAACTGGGAGCGGTCTAGACGACTTGGATAAAAGGCAGATACATCATAAGCTAATCCCCGCTTCTCCCGCAATTCGACAAATAAACGACTGGAAAGTCCGTTACCTAAATAAGTTGACAATAATTTTAGTGGTACATAATCTTGTATATTAAATTTATTACATAAATACCCTAGCATCACAATTGATTGCTGGGTTTCCTGGGGTTCTGCCCGCCGACATGGCTTTACTTCTAGTTGGGGTAGTTGTAGTTCAGGATAAGCAGTAGTAGGGGCTAACCAATCTCCCAGTACTTCTTCTACTACCTTAATTCCATTTTGGAGGGAAAGACGACCAGAAAGACTAATAACCAGATTATCGGGTCGAAAATAAGTTTGATGATATTGTTGCAAGTCAGCACGAGTTATCTGAGAAACTGTTGCTTCGTAGCCTAAAATAGAAACTCCATAGGGATGATTTGGATACATTGCACAACGCAATCCCTCAAAGGCCACATTAAAAGGGGATTCTCGTTGGGAGCGAATGTTTTGGATCGTCTGATGTTTTTCTAGCTCTATTTCCGAAGGAGGAAAGGTGGGGGTGCGCATTATTTCCCCAACTAACTTGAACATTTTAGGAAAGTCAGCAGCAACTGTTTTCATACTCAAAGCAAAGTAATCCGCTGCTGCATCTGCACGTAAACTAGCTCCCATGGATTCCACTGTTTCGGCAATTTCCGCTGAAACTAGCTTTTCTGTTCCCTTGGTTAGAGTTAAAGCTAGTAAATGAGAAAGTCCTGCAAGTTCTGGCTTTTCCCATCTGGCTCCGGCATTTTTCAGAAATATATGCCCTGCGATTATATCAGCTGTGGGGTTTTCCACCACAATCAAAGTAATGCCATTGGATAATACCAGCTTTTTGGGTTTTTGGTTTCTGTTTAGCACTGGAAGGGGTTTGGTTTTCGGTTTACAAAATATCGGCGAGGAACTTGCGAGTGCGATCGCTTGAAGGATGATTGAAAAATTCTTCTGGGGTACTTATTTCCACGATTTTTCCTTCATCCATGAATACTACCCTATCTGCTACGGAATTGGCAAAACCCACTTCGTGCGTGACACACACCATCGTCATACCAGAATCAGCTAGAGTGCGCATCGTATCCAACACTTCTCGCACCATTTCTGGATCTAAAGCAGAAGTGGGTTCGTCAAAGAGCATTATCTTCGGTTCCATGGCTAAAGCGCGGGCGATGGCGACTCGCTGCTGTTGTCCCCCGGACAGTTGACCGGGATATTTAGACGCTTGTTCCAAAATCCCCACTTTCTCTAACAACTGCATAGCTATTTCTTCTGCTTTCTGTTTGGACCAACGACGTACCCATATGGGAGCCAGGGTGATATTGTTGAGCACTGTGAGATGAGGAAAGAGATTAAATTGCTGAAACACCATTCCTACTTCCTTGCGGATAGCTTCAATATTCTTCAAGTCCCCGGACAGTTCAATACCGTCTATGGCAATTTTCCCTTTCTGATAGGGTTCTAAGGCATTAAAGGTACGAATAAAGGTGGATTTTCCGGAGCCGGATGGTCCCATAATCACTACTACTTCCTGTTTCTTCACAGTGAGATTCACTCCCCGTAAGACGTGAAAGTTGTTGTCATACCATTTCTGCACTTCTGTTGCCACGATTATTGGTTCGGTTTCTGGCTTATCTTTCATGTTTCACTGCCTTTTCTCGGCTCAAGTCTCCAGTTTCTCCCTCGTTCTTCTTCCGGTAGTAGTTGATGCCTCCCGCCCCTAGGAGGAATATAATTCCTGATATGGGACTAAATTCAAAAGGCACTTTTTCAAAGGCTATTTCCGTAGCGCCTAAAAAATTAGCACCATGATTACTGAGAATCTCTAAGTGAACATATTGAGTTGAAACGGGGGAGAAAGAAAATCTCTCAAGGGTAGAAAAATCATTTTCACTTTGTTGCGTAGCAACAAAGTTTGATTGTCTCAATAAACTTCTGCCGCCATTATTAAAATTACTATCTTCATCAGAATATAACCGAAATTCATTTATGTTTTGATCCCCTCCTCCATTCCAAAGCAGGAATTCTCGGATGTTTACCTCTTCACTAAAAGTAAAAGTTAAGATTCCAGAAGTGTCTTCTTCTCTAGTTTGCCATATACAAGTCACTAAGAAATTTATTAATGATGTAAAGGAACTGTTCAATACACATGCTTCAACTTGATTTGGCGAACCTACATACCCCCCCCCCAATTAAAGTTGAAACAGGACTATTTGTCAATGCAGTTAAATCTGTAGTTATAGAAGTTGGCTGGATGATATTATTAGTAACAGCATGAGCCGGGGCCCCAGAGAGGAGAGAGGCAGCCATGGGTATAGTTATAAAGAATTGTTTGAACATAACATGGATATTAGACATGGATAAGATATCATGAATAGGATAGGGGGATGGCTTTAAAAAGAGAAACCAGAGAGCCATCCCCGTTGGACAAAAATAGGCAAGAGAGAAGGAACATCGATAGGAGAAGACTGAGTAATGAGGTTATAACAGATATCCCCAAAACTCTCTTGTGCTGCAAAAGCTTGCAACAACTCCCATTCTTCATCATTAGGTAATTCTAATCGCATTTCATAACCTTTACGCCAAAGAAAAATTTTCACCCCTCCTTCTGACAAACTAACTTCCTCCGTTCCTTCATAATTTGGTTGATTCATCTCCCAAATCCGATGAATAGGATAAGGAGATGCCAACAACACACTGTTTTTGGGCAGGGAGAAAATCAAGTCATTCCATTTTCCCTGATTAACTGCACTCAATGCTTGAATATCCAAAGATTTGTTATCTTCTCCTTTAAAAACTTGCTCCCAATACCATTCTAAACGAGCTACATCTGATAAATAGGGTAACTGGGCTGCTGGGGGAAAATGGGCGAGAAAGTCGGCGAAATCTGCTCCATAGTCTCCTATATCAGGAGATAGGGAGGGAAAGCGGTAGATATAACTAATGGCAGTAGCGTTAAAAAACTGCTCCCCCACTAAACGACAACAAACCGGATACATAGAGGTTAAACCCTTAGTCAAACCCCCAATAACACTACCGCGATAAACCCCTAAACCTGCTTCGGGAGTCAAACTTTTTGCCCCTGCTATGTTTTTCTCCAAAGCCTCTATACTATCAGCATCTTGATTTATCATAGCCTGAAAGAAAAGCTGCTGCAACTCTTTCAAATCCATCTTCCTCACAGTGAGATTCACTCCCCGTAAGACGTGAAAGTTGTTGTCATACCATTTCTGCACTTCTGTTGCCACGATTATTGGTTCGGTTTCTGGCTTATCTTTCATGTTTCACTGCCTTTTCTCGGAAGTAGTTGATGCCTCCCGCCCCTAGGAGGAATATAATTCCTGATATGGGAGTATTTTCAAAAGGCACTTCTTCAAAGGCTATTTCCACAGCGCTTAAAATAGTATCGCCATGATTACTGAGAATCTCTAAGTGAACATATTGAGTGGTAACGGGGGAGAAAGAAAATCTCTGAAGGGTAGAAAAATCTCCAGTTCCTTGCTGTGCTATAAAATTTTCTTGTCTTAATAAACTTGTGCCGCCATTATTAAAATCACTATTGTTATCAGAATATAACCGAAATTCATTTATGGCATTCGTAAAGTTTGAATTCCAAAGCAGGAATTCTCGGATGTTTACCTCTTCACTAAAGGTAAAACTTACTGGTTTTCAGTATCTTACCATCACTAATGTTACTTAGATAACTTGTTTACAAAAATAAGCATAAATTATTTGGTCTAATTTCTATTTGATTAATTAAATTTGCTAAAGTATTCATAAATGTAGGTATGTCTGACTCAACAGAAATTGGCTGGATGATATTATTAGTAACAGCATGAGCGGGGGCCCCAGAGAAGAGAGAGGCAGCCATGGGTATAGTTATAAAGAATTGTTTGAATATAATGTGAGTTTTAGACATATATAAGACATCATCAATAAGATAATTTGCGCCCTTAGGCCTTAGCGGGAACTTCTTCCATATACTCCCTTGCTTTATTCGCTTCAGCCATCATTATAGCAAAAGGAGGAATATCCGTATCCCATTCAATTAAAGTAGGAACTGGACCGAAACGTTTTAGTGCTTTTTTATACAATTGCCACACAGGGCCATGAACAGGATAACCGTGGGTATCAAACAGATAATCCTCCTTCTCTTCATAACCCGCTAAATGAATTTCCTTTACCCTACTAGGTTCCAGAGCATCCAAATATTCTAAGGAATCATAGCCATGATTTACCGCTCCCACATAGAGATTATTTACATCCAGGAGTATATAACAATCCGCCTTTTTTGTCAAAGCGTTGATAAATTCCCATTCTGTCATGGTAGAGTGGGTGAAAAGGAGATAAGTAGAAGGGTTTTCAATCAGAATTCTTTGTCCGAGAAATTCTTGTGTTTGGGTAATGCGTTCTGTTAGGTTGGTGAGAGCTTCTTCAGTATAGGGTAGAGGGAGGAGGTCATGGAGATAGTGACCCCCAATAGAAATCCACGCCAGGTGGTCAGAAATAGTGGCAGGTTCAATTCTAGCTGCCAAATTCTTGAGGCGAGTTAAATAATCCAGATTGAGTGGATCTGTGGAACCCAAAGACATGCCTACCCCGTGGAAAGTAACAGGATAGTTTTGCCGCACTTTTTCTAAATAGTCCAGAGGTTGTCCTCCGGAGCAGAAATAGTTATCGGACAAAACCTCAAACCAGGGTATTGCTGGTTTGTGGGTAAGAATATGTTGATAGTGAGGGGAGCGTAAACCAATACCTGCTCCCCAAATTTTATCTGTCATTATGGCCTTGTTAGAGCGTTCTGGCACCGACAATCTTTTTGCAAGTGCCTTTGGGAAGTTCAATCCACTCATTGGGATCCCCATCTACCTTAGCCATACCAGCGCAATCATGTCCGTTGGCACCACAATCGTTCATTCCTGCTTTAACGATGCCAGCGCATTTTTCGTATCCTCTTTTTAGGGCAGAAACTGGTTCATCGAACATAGTACCCACACCGAGAGCTAAAACTCCGGTGATTGCTGCGGTTACTGCTACTGTTTTCTTGATGTCAGCCATTTGCAATCCAATCCTGAATGTTCTTGATTTGACTATTTCTCATAATAGACGTCTTATTTGACAGTGGAGTTCCAAGAAATTCAAATTTAATGGAAAAATTTTTACCGGAAGCGTAAAATCCTCTGGCTGAGAAAAGTTTCAGCCCCTTATCCCCCCACTACCCTGTCAAACCACAGCCTCCTGATTGGACATCGGATGGATCCCGTTGTCCCAGCGGAATTAAGGGCGACGACTACATGAGCGATGAAGAAAGACAGGAATCGATAGAATTAACGCGGCAAATTTTTGGCGTTCGCACCATCGGCAGCGGGACGTTTTCTCCACCATGCCTCCTGACGATCCATTTGACATTACTCTCATTGATCCGGCCATGATGGATATAGAACTTGAAGATTAATCTGGAGTTGATGGTACTTGATGAAAGTGAACCCTTTTGCCCAACAAATCGGACAGTCCAGAGCAATTCAATTATTGCAGCAAGCTGCCGTGCGCGATCGCATTGCCCCAGCATATTTATTTGTCGGGAGCGATGGAATCGGCAGGTCAATGGCTGCCCTGGGTTTTGGGGAATTATTAATTAGTAAAGTAGCATCTCCAAAAGAAAAGTATCTCAACCAACGACAGCGGTTGCTTGCCGGTAATCATCCCGATTTCTTGTGGGTGCAGCCCACTTATAATCACCAGGGTAAATTACTCACAGCGTCCGAAGCAGCGGCAGCAGGACTAAAGCGCCGAGGGTCGCCCCAAATTCGCATTGAGCAAATTCGGATTCTGACCCAATTTCTCAGTCGTCCTCCCTTAGAAGCATCCCGTTCTGTAGCAGTAATTGAAGATGCTCAGAAAATGGTGGAACCAGCAGCCAATGCCTTGCTCAAGACCCTAGAAGAACCAGGACGAGGGACTATAATTTTAATTGCACTCGACCCTGTTTCTTTATTGCCTACCCTGGTATCTCGCTGTCAGCTCATTCCTTTTACGACCCTAGGAGAAGAAGATTTAAAGCGAGTATTGCGACAAGTGGGTGAAGAAGAAATTATAGCACACCGGGAATTATTGGCCATGGCTGAAGGAAGTCCCGGCAAAGCTATACTTGCTTACAACGCAATGAAAGCTATTGGTTCTGAATTGCTCCATCAGCTCACCCAACCCCCCAAAAGTCCTCGTCATGCTTTAGAGTTAGCCAAACAAATAGATAAAGAACTGGACAATGAGCACCAATTATGGTTAATCGATTATCTCCAGTACTGCTACTGGCAAAAATGGCACTTAGAGAGTCTAATAAAACACCTTGAGCATACCCGGAAATTGCTCCTCAGTTACGTTCAGCCGCGCTTGACATGGGAATGCACCTTATTGCGGATTTACGGGGCTGGTAGCGACCCTTCTTGCTGTGGTTAAAATAATTCTCTTTCTACGTTAGGAATTCAACAAATAGCGTTCAATTAATAAAATAGCTACAATATCGTCCACCGGACGAGGAGGAAGACGCATACCTTGAGGAATGAGTCTTATTAGTCCTTGAGGAGGATACATTTGCCAATAGCGCTCCCGTGCTTCTAAGGAACTATTCCGCTCGTTTACCATCACAATAGGTAGAGATGGGGATAAAATAGACTCAATCTTATGGTGCCAACTTTTGGCTGTAGTTTGATTACCTATTACCACCAGTTCAACTGCAAATTTATGAATTAAAGACTCAATTTTAGAAATAACTTCTTGGGCAACAACTACTTCATGATAGCACAATTGGCCGTCTTTGGCCATCACTGCTACACCGCATTTATCTCTTCCTGGATCGAAACCTAAAATTGTCTTTTGTTCTGGGTTATTCATTAGTTAATGGTTGCTTATTACAGTTCAGTCGTACTCCAAATTACCTTTCCATCTTTAAGAGCAACTAAATTAAGTTCTAAAGGTCCAGCAGTATAAGCACTTTCTATCGCAATCGCTTGAATTTCATCCAAATCTGACCCTGAATCTTTTAATACTTGAAAAAAACTACTCAAAGTTCTAAAGTAACTTTCTCCTAGTTTAATTTCCCCAATCATTCCTGCACTCCGGGCGCGAAACTCCGTAATAGATAAGAGCAGATTCAACTTTTCTTGCATTTCCTCAGACGTCATGGAATTGGGAGAAATGGAGACAGAAGTTATCACCTCCTTATCATGGAAAATAAGCATATTTTCGGTAACGTCAGCAAAGACACGCACCAGTTTTTCTCCCTGGACATAATTCCCAGCAGAGAGAATACGGATCACATATTCTGCACCATCTTGAATTTGCTGGATTAATTGATTTACCTGAGCTTTGGTAATTTGCACCACCCTTTCTTTGGAGGAACTATTTCTATCCGTTTTTAGAATGGCAATTCGGTTAGCTTCTCGCAACAATCCGTCAATGGTTTGGGTGATTTTTTCCGGTTCATCAATCCGCACCAGACTGAATGTCAGCACTTCACCCCGAGAGAGTGCTAAATTACCTTGACGCAATTTTTGATAAGATAGCTCCAAATCTGCTACTCCTCGCTTTAGAAATACCAATTGGTTCTCCAAATCTGCAAGATGTGCCTCCCGATCTTGTAGTTGGGTATCTAAAGAAGTGAGCGCTTCATCTAAGGCGACAATTTTTTCGTCTCGCACATTTATTTCCACTTGCAATAACTCTTGCTGTTCTTCTAATGCAGCCAAACGATTTTCCTGCTCTACCAAGATTTTACCAAGAGATGCAATATTTTGTTCCCTTTCAGTAATAGTCTGATTTTGCTGGTTAATTTTTTCCTCTCGTAGAGCAATAATACTGTCTCGTTCGGTCAATTCTCGGTCCCGTTCCCGGACTTCCTCTTCCAGGTTGTTCAGCAGTTGTTTTAGCGTCCTAATTTGTCCTGTTAACTGCTCCTGCTCTTTTTTCAGTTGCTGTCGTTCCCGCAAAAGTTTCTTGACCTCGACACGCAGGGTATTACTTTGCTTTGAGATAGCTTGCATTTGTCCTCGAGCGAGCTGATAATTCTGGTTAGTCTCAGCCAAACGCTGCTCAACTTTTGCTTGTTCATTTTGAGCTAACTTAAGTTCCTTTACAACCTGCTCTTTGGACTTAGTAACTTGCGCCAGTTCGTTTCTAATTTCTCGCCGTTTTTGGAGAATGTCATCCAATTCAAAAATACCTTGACGTAAAGACTTACTGAAAATAAAGAGAATAGCCAAAGTAGAAGCAGCAATGAGCGTTCCCGTCACAATAGTTACCACTATTGCCGTCTGACGCGGACGAAGACCGCATAACCGCAGCCGCGCTTTACCTACTTTCGTTCCCAAGCGATCGCCCAATGCAGCAATTAAACCTCCTAATAATAAAATCGCTGCAATTAAGATATAAGCACTGGTCATATTCTCTGGTCTTCAGGTAAACTGCTTGCTGAGAGCCACTGGGTCATGAACGGTAATTTTTTTCTTATAGATTGAAATCATGCTCTTGTCTCGCAGCTCTACCAGAAGGCGTGTAACCGTTACCCTGGTGGAACCAATAGCTTCGGCGATCGCCTGGTGAGATAACTTCAGATCAATTGTAATGCCATTAGCTCCGGGCACGCCAAAATCCCGGCAGAGAATCAAGAGAAAACTGACCAACCGAGAAGCCATATCCCCGTGAGCAAGGGTTTCAATCATCATCTCTGTCTGTAAAATGCGACTTGAAAGACTTTTGAGCATCAACATTGACAGTTCCGGATTATTACGCAAAGATTTTTCCACTTCCTCAATGGGTGCTGAGAGCAAGTCCACCTCGGTAAAAGCTACCGCATGATAAAAACGGTCAGATCGCTGACCGGTTATGAGGGACAATACCCCAAATACGGTATTTTCTCGCAGCAGGGCTACGGTTATTTCTTCCCCAGTTTCGTAAACTCGAGATAGCTTGACTGCGCCTTGGAGCAGGAAGTAAACTCGTTCTGCTGGATCTCCGGGAAAAAATATGGTCTCCCCTCTTTCAAAGGTTTGCACTGAGGGTGAAAAAGAGCTACTACCGATTTGACGAAAGACGGAGGCTAAGGCTGTATCTTGAGTTATCGATAAATTCATGCCAGTATCCAATTTTGTTGTATTTTGTCGTATTTTGTTGTATATTTTCCCCCAGTATCCTGATCACTGTTGGTCACACCGTTTCCTACCTTGTAAAATACCTCACTAAATAATTATGAATCATTTGGTTATGTATTTATGATAAATGTACTTAGTATTAATTGTAATCATTATATAGTAACAGCAGGCGGCTTAACGCCCGTCAAAACTAGAGAAAAATATGTTGAATTTAACTGGAAAAAACGCTCTTATTACAGGAATTGCTAACAATCGCTCTATTGCTTGGGGCATTGCTCAACAGCTACACAAAGGTGGAGCAAATTTAGGTGTCACCTATTTACCAGATCCTAAAGGGCGCTTTGAGAAAAAAGTGCAGCAGTTAGTGGAATCTCTTCAGCCTTCTATCTTCTTACCCTGTGACGTTCAAGACGATGGCCAAATCGATGCTACTTTCGAGACAATAGAGCGAGAATGGGGCAAACTGGATATATTGGTGCACTGCCTTGCCTTTGCCAATAAGGAAGATTTGACTGGGGAATTTAGCTCTATGTCCAGGGAAGGCTTTGCCAAAGCTTTAGATATCAGTACTTACTCTCTCACCCGGTTGGCAAAGGGGGCAAAACCCTTGATGTCGGAAGGTGGCAGCATTATTACTCTCAGCTATCTGGGTGGGACCAAAGTGATTCCCAACTACAATTTGATGGGTATTGCTAAGTCAGGTTTGGAAATGAGCGTTCGTTATCTGGCAGCAGAACTGGGTCCGAGCAACGTTCGCGTCAATGCTATTTCAGCCGGACCTATCCGCACTCTAGCATCTTCGGCAGTAGGGGGCATTCTAGATATGATTCGCCATGTAGAAGAAGTGGCTCCCTTGCGACGTACTGTGACAACTCTTGAAGTGGGCAACGTTGCCGCATTCTTGTGTAGTGACCTAGCTAGCGGTATGACGGGACAAGTTTTATACGTGGATGCTGGTTACGAAATCATGGGAATGTGATAGAATGATTTTCTGGCCTATTGGAGAGAACAAGAAAAAATATGGATATATTGACACTTGGTTGGATTAGCACCTTAGCTTTATTTACTTGGTCCATCGCTATGGTGGTTTGGGCACGTAATGGTTTCTAACGTGGAAACTACCTCTCTTGTCAATGTTCTCTTTATCGCGGCATTAGGCTTGCTTATCGTCGTCAGTGGTGGTATTATCTACCTCACGGCATTAGAATGGAGCGCCCGTCGTCGTCAAAACCGGGAGAAGCGCAAGAAAAATTAGTCGGCAAGTGCCTCTTGCCATAATCTTTGATTGGGTGGCAGGAGGAATGCCGATATTATCTTCCACATTCTGGGTTAGTTTTAAACGGTTTGGGGTGAAGATTTTGAAGATAATCGTGCCACAGCTTGCTTTACAAAGCTAGATAGAAAGGCTGTTCTTTGATTTTGCGCGAATACTTGTTTGAGGGAGGCTGACATTCTTGCTAAATTAAACCCTTTCCCTTCCTCAACACTGATTTCTTGTTCTTGAAAATATTCAATCAAACTCAAACCGGCTATCCGGGTTAAATAAGCGGCGCTGATACCCTGAACTGCTCCCCCAGCAACGTAGCTAAAGGCGTTAGTTTTGAGAATACTGCCGATAGTTTGGGTAGACAGTTCCACTAAGCCCAGCTTCACTATCAATTGACCGATAGTTGCCGCCGCAGTAGAAGCTTGGGAAAAGGATAATTTCTGCTGGTAAATAGCGCTTAAATCTACTAACATTTGGGTATTTATCGCCGCCGTTGCTAGTAAATCTCCCGCAGCAACTGGATTGGCAAATGCAGTAGCAGCAGCAATCCACTGGTATTTTTCGACTAGTGGATTCGCCCGATGGCGCCTAACCTCATTCAACAACTGTTTGGCTTGCTCTTTCAATCCTACCGCTTGCCGCCAAGTGCTTGCTAAAACTAATTGCTCTCTTTCTTGTGAGAATATTGCCTGAAGGCAATGACTCAAATTGGATACTTCAGCCGACTGATCTTCGAGCCATTCTACTACGGAACCATCTTCTCGGTGTTGCCGCACTTTCAAGGCCCCGGTCGAAGCTGCAATGGCTAAAACATCTTCTGCTGGAATTAGATCTCCTACCCTTTGGCGCAACTGCTGTAATATCAGAGCATGGTCTTCTGGTAAATATCGGTCAGGAGTATTTAAAATTAACAATACCCGTAGGCGATACAGCAGCAACTCTTGTATAACTTGCCATTGTGAATCAGTTAAATCTCCTGCGGTGAAGAATAATACTAAGTCAGAGCCCTTAGCCAATTCTAAGCTATCTGTTTCTGTAAAGCGGAGTTTTTCCCCAATCTCCCTCTGCTCTAATATTTCTTTTAGGCTAGTCTTGCCGACTTTCTTTTCCCCAACTATAGCTAATTGTAAGGACTGTCGCTTATCAGCTTGTGTTAATTGAGCCAGTTGTTGCTTTAAGGAGGATATATCTCGATCCTTAGCTTCCCTCTCCAAAGAATAAATCGCTTTTTCTGCAAGGGCGATCGCCTCTTCAACTGCTTGTGGATCTAAGGAAGAGGGTACTACTCGTGATACCCGCTGTTGGTAGCGTTTGTGTTTCAGCCACCAAAAACCGCTCCCTCCAGCTATCAGAAGTGCCACAATTAACTCCCCCCCCTGCATGAGAGAGGAATGCCAAAAACTATCCCACAGCCCAAATCCTGCAGATATGCCAATTCCTGTCAATAAAATCGGTTTAGCTAATTTCAATGCCATTTTTCTGATCCCTTAAGAAAAGACCTGATACATTTATGCGGTACAAAACGGCATAACACCGTCGTGTACGACAATAGCATCACTTGAAAAAGTGACGGAGGTATCCCTCAAAGCTTTAAGCAAAATGCCTAAAGCACCGTTGAAATCTCGATTGATTTCATGCCCACATTCTGGACATTTAAACACCTTGTTGCCACCTAGTTTTGCGTGAATATGGCCACATTTGGTACAAGTTTTGCTGGTAAATTCTTCTGTTGTATCAATTACTTGACAGCCACTTAACACAGCTCGATTTTTCAAGACTTGTTTGAACCTATAATGCGCCCAAGTCAGCATTTGTCTTGCTGTTTTGCTTTTTATCCTTCTTTTTTTCTTTTTCGTCATTTGGCTTGCTTCAAATGCTGGCAAGAAAATCGTTTGATAATTGTTGCTCAACCAAGAAGCAGCCTGATGATGACATTCATCAATTAAGTTCCTGATTTTCTTTCGGCTCCTTGCCGCCGCTTTTCTTATCTTCTGCCTTTGTCTTTTCGATTTCGATAGGCTTAGGCGACTCACTAAATTGTCTAAATGCTGGCACAACCTGGTTATTCTTCCTATGTCCCCGACTCCAATTTCTATAAATGATTGGCCATCGAATCCCGTCAGAAACGTCCTTACTCCTGGGTCTATTGCGATTATTTCATCTGCATTATTAATAGTGGGTTTAGCTTCCTCCACAAAAACAGCGAACCAATCCCCACACTTAGTTTTTACTATTTGAGTGGCATGAGCGCTGCTAACAGGTATAGGCTCGCTACTTTGAAAATCTTTCCCTTTGGTTAACCTCGAGTACCATTTTCCTTTTGTGTAACTGGTATTGTTAAATTTGATTGTTTGTCTGGGAGCCTTGCAACTCCTAAATTTACAGTCTCGACTTTTAAGATAAGCTTGATGTGAGTCAAAAATGGCATTTTGTCTTATATGGCAAGGTGTTTCTTTTACCCATTCCGGCAAATGTGATTGCATAATAATGTTGCGGAGTTTGTATTTTCCCAGCTTGCCATTTTCTTTTTGATAGGCAATAGCCTGGTTGAAACTATATCTACAAGCTGCTATCCATTTGTTCCAATCCTTTTTTAGCCCTGAGCTGGGATAAATTTTTATCTTCGGAGATTTTAGTCTTATACTTTCGGAGTCCATAGAGCTTGCTGCTGAAGCAGTGGAGAATGGTGAGGATGTCCTCAACCATTTCTGCTTCTGGAGACAGGTTTTTTTCGTTGAGAACCAAGATTTTACAGTCAAATTGCTCACAGAACCATTGACAAAAATCGAACCCGAATCTTGCCAGCCTGTCTTTGTGTGCGATAATAATTCTCGCGACATCTCCTTGCATGACTCTCCCCAATAAGGCTGTAAGTCTTTTTCTTTTGAAGTTAAGCCCTCCTCCGATTTCGCTAATGATTTCTGCGATGGGGTACAAATTACTGATGGCGGCAATTTGTCTTTGAAGATCAGGCCGATGAATCCGGGAGCTGACCCTGGCATAGATAACTGTGGCTCGCTCTTTTTCAATTCCGACAGTGTAGGATTCAACGTCATACCTTTGTTGTCCAGACGGAGTTTTGATGGCTTTGATTCTGCCTTCACTGTGCCATCGCGCAAGAGTTCTGACGTGAACTCCGATTTTTTCCGCTGCCTCTCTTGGCTTGACATATTTTTTGATTTTGACAACCTCAAACGCTTACTGACCATTATACCTCAATTTACCGCTTTATGACGCTTATCTGATATTTAGTCAAACTCTTTCCATGCTACCTTCGGTACACTCTTAGTGCTCGCGATTGCCTTGTTGGTCCGAAGACAGCGGGGCGAGAAAAGTTCTTACCTTGAGGATTTCTTCTAACTGGGCTATGAGTACCTCTGCACAAGAGAGATTATTTGCAAATATCTCTGGCATCAATCGCACTCCAAGATAAGCAGAACTGCCTTTGAGCTGGTAAACTAACTTGGTGATTGGGAACTATCGAGGTTAGATTTGGGTTGGTGCATTGGCAATTCCTCTCGGTAGACCATTTTGATAGCTAGCCCTAATAATGTCGAGGCAATAGCAGCTATAAATCAATCGCGATGGAATGGTACAATGGCGGCGGGCGATTTATAACCCTGATCAGGACAAATGTCAAACTTGAAAATAATTTTAATTTTCACGATTAGCCTGATTCCTTTCTCAATACCTTGCCATGCTCAAACAAGTCGGCCACCAGATACAAGTCCACCACCAGTAAGACCAACTCCCAAACCTGTTCTAGAACCCCAAAGATTACCGCCGCTGGAAGATATACTGCCTAGGATAGAAACTGACGAAAATAGACTACTATTCCCCGGAGAAGAATTTACAGGCACAATTACTGTCTCCAAATTTAACATAGTCGGTAGTACGATTTTTAGTCGGCAAGAATTAGAAGCAGTACTCGCACCATATATAGGAAAGCCTCTCTCTTTTGCCGAACTGCTCCAAGCTGCTGATGCACTTACTAAATTATATGTCCGTCAAGGATACATTACTTCTGGAGCTTTCATTCCGCCCCAAGCTTTGGAAAATGGGGTAGTTTTAATTCAAATTATCGAAGGGTCGGTGGACGAGATCCAGGTTACAGGTTTGAAACAACTCAATCCTAGCTATATCCGCAGTCGGCTCCAAACCGCTATTGCATCACCTCTGAATCAAGATAAACTGCTAGACGCTTTACAACTGCTGCAATTAGATCCTTTAATTCAAAATTTATCGGTAGAACTGAGAGCCCGAAGACGTCGGGGAATCAGTATTTTAGAAGTCAAGGTAATAGAAGCGGACCCTCCTGCGGTACAACTGACTACAGATAATCAGCGATCGCCCAGTGTTGGTAGCGTCCGCCGCAAAATTGAGTTTACTTTCCATAACCCTTTAGGTGTTGGCGATCGCTTGCAAGTGGGCTACATTAATACCGAAGGCAGCAACTCTCTCGATAACCTCAGGTATACTATTCCCATCAACCCTCGCAACGGTACTCTCAGTTTCGGTCACACTCACACCATCCGCGAAATTGTTGAAGAACCTTTCGATTTACTCCAAATTGAGTCAAAAACTCTCAACTATGAAATTACCTACCGTCAACCCATATTGCGATTTCCTAATGAAGAGTTTGCCCTCGGTTTGACTGCTTCTGTTCAGGACTCGAAAACAACCTTTTTAGAAGGAGTTCCTTTCCCTAGTGGGGCTGACGGCAATGGGAATACAAAAATTTCTGCCCTGCGCTTTTTTCAAGAATACAGTATACGGAATAGTAAACAAGTATTTGCCCTGCGCTCTGAATTCAGTTTAGGGGTTGATGCTTTTGGTGCTAGCCTCAATTCAGGAGATACTCCTGATAGCGATTTCTTGGCTTGGCGAGGACAAGGTCAATATTTGCGTCTCTTGAGTGAGGAAGGTATAACCTTATTAGTCCGGACTGACATACAACTAGCGAATGAAGCTTTAGTTCCCTTAGAACAGTTTAGCGTTGGCGGACAACTGAGCGTGAGGGGCTATCGTCAAGATACTTTGTTGGCGGATAATGGGGTATTTGCTTCTGCTGAAATTCGCTTTCCGATTCTGCGCATTCCTGACTGGGACAGTACGCTTATACTCAGTCTCTTTTTCGACTTCGGTACGGTTTTCAATAGTAGAGGTTCTGACATAGAAAGAGATGAAAGTACTATTTACTCTGTGGGTTTGGGTTTGCGCTTTAACATCGGTGAGAATTTTAATGCTAGAGTGGATTATGGCATTCCTTTGGTGAATGTCAACAAAATTGGGGATACTTTACAAGAAAATGGTTTCTATTTTGAGGTCCAATATAAACCGTTTTAGTTAAAGAAATTCTCGTGGATCGGTTACATAACCAGTAAGAGCAGAAGCGGCAGCAGTATAGGGGGAGGCGAGATAAATCTGGGACTGCTTATCTCCCATACGTCCGGGAAAATTGCGATTGGTGGTGGAAACACAAATTTCTGGTTCGTTCATGCGCCCAAAAGTATCCTTGGGACCACCCAAACAAGCAGCACAGGAGGGAGCTGCGGGTTCAATACAACCGCTCTGAGAGAAAATCTGGGCGAGGGTTTGGTCTTCGTACTTAATGGTAAATAGGTCTTGGTAAACTTTTTGGGTCGCGGGGACAAGATAAGTAGGAACTTTCACCTGCTGACCTTTCAGAATGCGGGCAGCATTGAGAAAGTCGGTAGTTTTGCCCCCGGTACAGGAACCGATATAGACCCGGTCTATTTTTACATTGCCACACTCCCGTGCTAAGGCGCGGTTATCGGGAGAATGGGGTTGAGCCACTACTGGTTCTAATTGAGAGACGTCGTAGGGGCGGTCGCTATAAAATTGAGCATCGTCGTCATTATAAACTGGCTCGAAAGGCTTGTTGGTGCGGGAGCGGACGTACTCAAAGGTGGTTGCATCGGGAGCGATGACTCCATTTTTGCCACCAGCTTCAATTACCATATTACAAAGGGTCATGCGCTCTTCCATGGTCATTTTGGACACTGCTTCCCCTGCAAATTCCATGGTCCGGTAGGTAGCTCCAGCAACGGTTATGTCACCAATAATTTGGAGGATTAAGTCTTTAGCGAGGATGTAATTGGGCATTTCTCCATCCAAGACAAAGCGCATGGTTGGAGGTACTTTTATTAACAGTTTTCCTGTACCCATAATAAAACCGGCATCTGTGTTGCCGATACCTGTGGCAAACTGACCAAAGGCACCTGCATTACAGGTATGGGAGTCTGTCCCGAACAGCACTTCTCCGGGACGAACGTGACCTTCTTGGGCCAGGGCAAGGTGACATACTCCTTTATAATCTGGATTAGCTTTAAAATTTGCCCTATCTGTAATGTCATAAAAGTATTCAATTCCTTGTTCCGTGGCAAAGTCCCGGAGGATGTCTACATTGCGGTTGGCCCGTCGGTCTTCTGTAAAAATGTAATGGTCAGGTATTAATACTATTTTTTTTGCATCCCAAACTTGTGCATCATCCCCAAATTCCCGTTTGAAGACCCCTATGGTACCAGGACCGCAAACGTCGTGGGTCATGAGTACATCTACGTTCACCCAAACATTTTCCCCAGGTTCCACCTGTGTACGACCTGCTGCGCGAGCGACAATTTTTTCCGTGAGGGTCATTCCCATATTCTATTCTTTGTTTGTTATTAGTTGTATTTATTTTATTATAGATCCACCTAAAGGCGGCAAGGGGGCGGACGGCTGTACCCCCGCCATCCGCGATGCCGGGGGTCAGCGTCCGGGGAATTGCCGCAAAAAAAACAATTGAGCGGCAGCGAATCATCATTACGAGAACTGGTATTCATAGCCATCAGCTCTATGAATTGCCTGTAAATATTTTGGATGAACATCAAATTTTTTCCTCCCGTTTGATGGTTGCAAAACAAAACTAGGACGATGTCTAATAGCAATGCGTCCAATATAATTTCCGGCAAATTTACCTCTAGGCACAAAAGCTTTGACAATATCCCCGGTCCGAAATCCCTGGAAAAATTTAGCCCTGTTAGCATGAGCTATTGGGAATCCAAATTTATCTGTACGACAGCGTTGCCTAGTTCCATGCCCCTTACAAGCTATTAATAAAGGCTGGTTTATTTTGAACACCAAAGAGTCGGGAGTTTGACCAACACAACTAGCATCTTGCCAATGAGATTTAGGAACTCCCAAACGCTTCCTATTAAACTTAGTTAATCCTCGCGGTGGTGGCCACAGGCAATCCCAACCCCTTTAGGCAGTTCAATAAAGCCCATCGGGTAGAATTGACGGCAGCGGCATCTTTCAATGGCATTTTAGCTTGTTTCAAAATACGCTTTAACAGGTCTGGTTCTTCTTTAATAAAATCTTGAATATCTTGATTACCTTTGGACTGATTGCAATCATGACAAGCAAGAGTTAGATTAGAAACTCTGTCAGAACCTCCCTTAGATTTTGGCTGAATATGCTCTACCTCTAAAGGTGTACCTTTTGCGCTGCAATACTGACAAGTTCGATTAAATTTAGTCAACAGATATTCCCTTACTTCCCAGCCATAGAGCGTTCCATATTGGTACTCTGCACCTGAAATCTCTGGGTTTTCTTGTTTCTGTAAATCGAATCTAACCAACTCCATGGCGATTGATTCAATTGGGGCCAATTTAATTAGCCGTTTCACCCAAGTTAGAGTGGTATCAACCCGATGCTGCAAACTGGGAGCTAGCCAACCTTCTTTACGCTTACGATTCAAGAATCTAGGCTTACGATAGAGAGTTTGGCGACTTCTGCGCCCTCGTCAATTTATTAACCAAATTGTCGCCTAGAAGTCAAATTTTTGCTGATAACTTGTCCTCTATGAGTTAATTCAGCCCCCAAAATTACCTGATTAGATTGCACCAAAGCTATACCCGTAGTTTGACTCCCAGGGTCTAACTTAATTTTAATTGGTTCCGCTGTCTGACGTACTTCCTCCTTGAAGATAATAGTGAATGGATAACGCCTAAAAACTGCTGCTTTTTTCTCTTTTAATAACAACCTAGCTTTCGCAGGGTGGATTGCTGATAGTGGCTGTTTATCTGGATTAAGAACGAACACGAAGTTTGGCATTTGAAACCTCCCTGACGGGGTAAAGTTGGCCTCGGCAATGTTATTTAACCTTGTTAGGTACAACTCACTGGCTTAACTCGTTAGACCTGTTTAAAGCTGTACGAAAGAGCTAAGAACTGGCACGCATTCTTAGGTTTCATGAGTTAAATAACGTAGTTCTCTGAGGAACTTAGCCTGGTCAAGTTAGAGCTTTTGCAAGCTCCCGCTATAGTCTTACGGACTTAGCGGCGAGTTCTTGACTGCGCAAATCAGCGCTATGGGCTAATAAGCAAAAAAAAAGCACTTTATGAGTAGACTAGACCAAATGGACACACTTATATTAGACTAATATGGGTAATTCATGCAGAATTTGAAAATTATTAGTTTTTTGGTATGGCTGGTAGCGCTCTGTTTCCAGGGCCCAATCTATATAGCCACGCATCCAGGAACGGAGACCTAAGACATAGTGTTGCAGTTTCGGGTCTGTTACAGAGTCGAAAGAAGGACGACGGGACTCTAAATCCATGAATTTTCGCACCTCTTCATTGCAAAGTTCAGCAGCGCGATTAATTGCCTCTTGCAGGGTCAACTGATGTTCCTGTTGAAGGTATGCCTAGACTCAGCAGTACTAAAGTAATGATGTTTTTGATTAATCGCCAAGAACTGGGTAATTTTTTCTTCATGATAAAGATCGCCTTGTGCGATGTTCTCGGTTAATTATCTGGAACCTAAATTCCAATATTTAAGTTACATTTGGGCAATTTTTTCATCAGCCGAAATATAAACTGATGCTTGGTTACAGGGTAAAAACTTAAGGAAGTCTACAGGGAAAAGGGTAAGGTGGAAAGGAAATCGATATAATTAGCGAGAATGTTTCGGGCTTCATCCAAACCAATATTTTGCAAACCAGCTACCCGATCGCCTTTTAGGGATATATAAGTTCCCGTGCCCTGGGTAAAGGACTCTGGATAATACTGATACTTATGACGAGAATCCAAGATGAAGCGATCGCCTTCGTGAAGGTTGAAGTCTTTTATTAAAGTGAAATTGCCTTTCCTACCGTTGAAGGTCTTTATTATGTTACCGTTGTGGTTCACTACGAAATCGAAGTCGAAGGAGTGAAAATTTCCAATAAACTTATCTGCACCTGCACCACCTAGGAGGGTGTCGTTCCCCTTATAACCATCAAGGTAGTCGTTGCCGGAATCACCATTGAGGGTGTCGTTGTTTTTAATGAAGAAATTTTTTTTTTATTCCATCTCCCCCACCAGCGTTAGGGGATCTTTTAGGTTGTTTTGGGTAAGGAGATAACTTTTAGTGACCGGAAGGCGATCGCTTTGTGGGATGTTTTCGGTCAATTATCTGTACCCGATGCCGTTGACTATAATTGTTTTGGCAAGGAAGAAATGTAAAATTTGTTACATTTAGCCATATTTCTGGCAACTGTAGGTTGGGTTGAGGAACGAAACCCAACAGCATCAATACCGAAGGCTGGGTAAGGAGATAACTTTTAGTGACCGGAAGGCGATCTCTCTGTTTTGGATGTTCTCTGTCAATTGTAACTGTTTTGGCCAGGAATAACTGTATATTATGTTACATTTGGGTAATTTTTTTCTCATGATAACCTCATCTGGGTTTTACCCGAAGGCGATCGCTCTGTGGGAGTGTCAACTGTAACCTAAATGTGGCAAGGAAGAAATGTATAATGAGTTACCGGGCGACGTCCATGACGCCGCCCCTACACCAGAAATCTACCATTTGAGCAGATTAAACTGCTCCATATCGATGGTGTTGCGGTTGCGGTAAATTGCTAAGATAATTGCCAAGCCCACTGCTGCTTCTGCTGCTGCAACAGTAATCACGAACACGGTAAATATCTGGCCCTTAATCTCTGCTGGGTCTGTGAAATTGGAAAATGCCATTAAATTCAGATTCACCGCATTTAGCAGTATTTCAATGGACATGAGCACCCGCACTGCATTGCGACTGGTAATCAAACCGTAGATACCAATGCAGAAGAGGGCTGCGGCTAGTAATAAACAATATTGCAGTTGAATCATTAATCCTCTTTGTTACTACTACCTACTGATGCTAATGTTCGGGGACGTTCGGGTAAAGTCAAAACTGGTGTTTCAGTTTCCGCTTTGGAGGACTTTTCGGGGATAAAATCCCTTCGGGCGAGAATAATGGCACCCACCATGGCTATTAAGAGCAGGATAGAAGCTAATTCAAAGGGCAGGAGAAAGTCGCTGAAGAAATGCTGGCCAATAGTGAGGACGGTATTGGCTATAGCTCCTGAAAGGTCTAAGGACCAGGGGGTTACTAACACCATGGTTCCCAAGAGGGCAAATAAACCGAAGCAGACTAAAGCAGTTGCTCCTTTCCTGCTCCAACTCCCAGAATTGACCGCAGGAAAGTCCTCCCGCTTGTTCACCAACATAATGGCGAATAAAATCAGCACGTTCACGGCACCGACATAAATCAAAATTTGTGCCGCTGCTACAAAGTCGGCATTGAGCAGGATATAAATGCCGGAAATGCTGATAAATACCCCTCCTAAGAGAAAAGCAGAATAGACAATATTGCTCAGCAGCACTACACCTAAAGCTGCTCCCAGAGTCATAAGGGCTAGAATTGCAAATGAAACTAGTTGAACTCCTTGGGCTAAATTCATGCTTTTTGATTCTCCTCAGCCTTGATAATTTCTTCTGGGCGCTTACCTGCTCTTTTACTGCCAGCAGCTAAGTCATGGGGCTCTAGAACTCCTTTGGGCAGATAGCCAAACTCTCGCAGTGGCTTCACCATGGGATCGTCGGTGACTTTGTAGGGTAGACGTCCAAGAGCTACGTTATCATAGTTGAGTTCGTGACGATCGTAGGAAGCTAGTTCATATTCTTCCGTCATGGAGAGGCAATTGGTGGGACAATATTCCACACAATTGCCACAGAAGATACACACTCCAAAATCGATGCTGTAGTGCTTCAGCTCTTTCTTTTTGGCTTCTTTATTAAATTCCCAATCCACTACGGGTAAGTTAATGGGACAAACGCGAACGCACACTTCACAGGAGATGCATTTGTCAAACTCAAAGTGAATTCTGCCCCGAAAGCGTTCGGTGGGAATCAGTTTTTCGTAGGGATATTGTACTGTAACCGGTCGGCGACGCATATGGTCGAAGGTAACAGATAATCCCTGACCAATGTATTTGGCAGCCAGGAAGCTTTCTTGAGCGTAATCGCTAACTTGTTTGAGAATTTTGAACATAGATAAGAGAAGAGATTAGGGGTGCCTCTGTAATTCATAGGTTAACATAGGATGGAACCGCAGAGACGCTCTTGACGCAGAGGAAGAGAAGAGAGAGGTCAAATATTATGCATAACACAAACTAACTATTTTATAACTTAATTTTACTGGCTTGGTGGGCATTGCCCACCCTACGTGTCAAGGTACGTGTCAAGGTACGTGTTATAAATTAGCCGCCAAAAGCAAAGGGAAAAGTTAGTTTGAGGGCTGCTGTTAGGAGGAGGTTCACCAGGGATACTGGGAGAAGGAACTTCCAGCCCAAATTTAGCAGTTGGTCGATGCGGACCCGGGGAACTGTCCAGCGCATGAGAATGGCCAGAAATACCAGTAAGTAAGCTTTTAGCACTGTCATTGTAATGCCAATGGCTGCGGCGATCGCCTGCAACCAGGGAGTAGTTTCCCCCACTCCTAGCAGTCCGGCTAACTTCTCTATGGGAATAGGTGACTCCCAGCCCCCTAAGTAGAGAATGGCAAAAATCAGAGCGGAGAGCACCAGATTTACATAGGAACCGAGGTAAAATAAGGCAAATTTCATCCCGGAATATTCGGTTTGGTATCCGGCTACCAGTTCTTCTTCTGCTTCCGGTAGGTCGAAGGGCAAGCGTTCGCATTCAGCAAGAGCTGCGATCCAGAAGATAATAAAACCCACAGGCTGACGCCAAATGTTCCAGCCCAGAACTCCGTAACCTGACTGCTGTTGGACAATATCAATGGTGCTGAGGCTATTGGACATCATGACAATGGCCAGTACGGCAAAAGCTAGGGGTATTTCGTAGCTAATAGACTGAGCAGCTGCCCTTAAACCTCCTAGGAGAGAGTATTTGTTGTTGGAGGCATAACCTGACATGAGCAAACCAATAGGAGTAATGCTGGACAGGGCGATCCAGAGAAAGATGCCCACATTTAAATCCGTAATCACCAAGTTCTGTCCAAAGGGAACGATGAGGTAGGATAGAAATACGGGAATGACTACCACAACTGGGCCTAGGGTAAATAGCCACCGATCTGATTTAGAGGAGAGGGTATCTTCTTTGAAAACTAGTTTCACACCATCTGCCACTGGTTGCAAGACTCCCAGGGGGCCTGCGTATTCCGGACCGATTCTTTGTTGAGCCGCAGCTGAGATTTTTCGTTCTAGCCAGACAACGACTAAAACCCCCACAGTGGCTGTAACCAGCATTAAAAACAATGGTAAAGGTATCCACAAGGCTTTGGCCACACCAGCTGGCAGTCCTATGTCCTTGAGGGTTTGGAGAAAATTTCCTTGTAAGTCAATTCCTGTGTTCATTTGCCATGCAAGATGTTTATTGGGCCTCTTTGAAGGAGCTAGTATAGCACGTACCATGTGTGCCCATTGTGCAGTAACCGTTAAGATACCTACAGACTTTCAATTAATTCTCAAGCTGTGGGAGCCAGCTTGACTACATATTATTATCCCTCCCACACAAACCTATATTATCCAATAAAATGAATCACGAAGAATATTATACAATACGAGAGGCTTTCCGAAAAATTTGGGGCTATGAAGATTTTCGCCCACCACAAGAAGAGATAATCCGCTGTCTTTTGTCCTCCCAAGACGCCCTCATTGTCATGCCCACTGGAGGGGGAAAATCTATTTGCTTTCAGCTACCTGCCTTGTTACAAAAGGGTATAACTCTGGTAGTTTCCCCTTTAATAGCACTCATGGAGAATCAAGTCAAGGAATTGAGAGAGCGCAACCTAGCAGCTGCCCTCTTACATAGTCAATTACCAAAATATGAACGAAAACAAACCCTAGAAGCTATTGGTAAAGGAAAACTCAGATTACTTTACCTCTCCCCAGAAACCCTCCTCAGTCCCCCCGTCTGGCAACAGTTATCTCAGCCCTTTGTGGAAATAAATGGCTTAATTTTGGATGAAGCTCATTGCTTGGTACAGTGGGGGGAGACATTCCGTCCTGCCTATCGCCGTTTAGGAACAGTCAGACGGACTTTATTGCAGTCTAAACCCCAAAAAACAAAAATAGCCATCGCTGTTTTTACAGCCACTGCTGATACTAATGCCCAGAAAATTATAACCCAGACACTGGAACTTAAACAACCCCAAACCTTCCTCATAAGTCCCTACCGCAACAACCTTCATTTAAAAATCCAAACCATTTGGACACCTAGAGGAAGACGACAGGAAATGTTCAAATTTATTCAAGCTAGAGATAAACAAGGGGGGTTAGTTTATGTCCACACTCGCAGAGACAGTGAAGAAATAGCAGCTTGGTTTTGCTCTCTGGGATACCGCACGGCAGCCTATCACGCTGGTTTGAGTGCCACCCAAAGGCGGAAAATAGAATCTAATTGGTTGAGTGGGGAAACTCAATTTGCTGTGTGTACTTCTGCCTTTGGTATGGGGATTAATAAGCCCCACGTGCCCTGGGTAGTGCATTTCCAAACACCTCAATTTTTATCAGAATACTTGCAAGAAGTGGGTAGAGCAGGGCGCAATGGAAAAAGGGCAGATATTTTAACCTTAATTAGCGAACCCACGGGATGGTTTAATCCAGAAGATAAACAACAAAGGCAGTTTTTAGCCCGACAGTGGGAAAAACAGTATCGAACCGCCCGACAAATAGAGAAACAAATCCCTCCTCAAGGAGAAGTGGAAAAAGTTGGACGGCAGTTTCCCGGTGGGGATCTGGCTTTGGCATTGCTCAATAGTGCTGGTAAGTTAAAATGGACAGATCCTTTCCACTATCGGCGCTGTTCTGGAAATAGCTCCCCCTCTTTAGGAGATATGGGGAAAATGCAACAAAAGTGGCAAGAACAAATGACCCAGTATTTGAGAACTAAGGAGTGTCGCTGGCAGTTTTTACTCCATAGTTTTGGCTTTAAAAAGGAAGCCTTGGGTTTTAAATGTGGTCATTGTGATAATTGCACAAATGGTGTATCCTAGAATAGGTTGTAATCTTTTGGCTATGCTCTATGGCTAAACCCGCTGACGCGAGCGCCATTTTTAAGGGCAGCCTCAAGAAATTATTCTTATCGAAAAAGAGGACAGGAAGTAGCTCAGGGGTTAAAATTCAGTAAATCCCGACGATTTTAAGGAGTAGTTAGTGGGAGTAAATCGCGATAAAGTTGACTTGTGGAAAAAAGATGTTGCCAAGTCAGTAGATTTTTATAATGACTGGTTTATGAAGTTTGCACCTAAAGCCTTCAGAGACACACGCATTAAAACAATCAAGCAAGTGGAAGAGGCTCTTGAGTGGACTGAAAACTTAACCAATATTCGCCCTGAGACCTTAATAGGTCATCCATCGATTTTACCAATGCTTCGTATGACCACATGTCCACCAATTGCCCATGATCGTTTGGTGAGTTTATCCGGTGCTTCGTCTAACTTGGTGAAAAACATGGAAACTAAAAACAGAATACCGCCAAGAATGCCCCATTCGGATGTGATCGACAATTTGGAAAAAATAGGAGCTATCATTGAAAAGATGGCTGATCCTGATATTTTCCTATGGAAGGAACGTGGTGATCAAGGCACAAAAGAAGAAGTACATCGTGCATCAACTATTATTGCTGACCGTCTTTGTGGTGCAGTTGCTGGTCCCATTATTAGAAACGCCCAAGAACAACGTCAGCTTACTGCAATAAAAACATGGCTGGAAGCCCGTGGTTATGGAGAACTAATGCCTGGTGAAGTTGAAGACTTTTTATTCATGCCGCCTGCTACTTTTTCATTCCGCGTCAACATTCCAGTTATACAGGGAGAGGGGGCTGGGAAAAAGAAAGTAAACATACCTGTGGATGTAGTAATCATGGGTAAGAATGGGAAAAAGGGCGATTACTCTTCGTTGTTTGAGGCTAAATCAGCAGGGGATTTCACCAATACCAACAAGCGTCGCAAAGAAGAAGCAGTTAAAATCCAACAACTGCGAAAAACCTACGGCCAAAAAATTACCTTTGATCTGTTTCTATGCGGTTACTTTGATTCTGGTTATTTGGGCTATGAAGCAGCAGAAGGAATTGATTGGGTATGGGAACACCGCATTGACGATTTAGAAAAGTTTGGATTATAACCAATGGTAAAATTTAGTGAAATTGAAAGACAACGTCAAGTAATTCAGGCTAAACTTGATGGTTTGAAAGCAAAAGAAGAACGTAACTTTACGGGACAATTCTCAACACCTATTGTCCTTGCTAAGGCAATTATTCAACACACGACTAAAATAATGCCTCAGGGTGGAAAAATTCGCTTTCTTGATCCAGCCTTTGGCACAGGAGCATTTTTTAGTGCTCTGAATAGTGCTTTTTCAGCAACAAGAATTGAGGCAGCTACCGGTTACGAAATTGACCCTCACTATGGGATACCAGCAAAAAAATTATGGTCTGAGACCATTCTTGATTTGCAATTAACTGACTTCACCAAAGCAATTCCACCAATAGATGACAAAAATAAGTTCAATTTAATTATTTGTAACCCTCCATATGTTCGCCATCACCATATAAATGGACAAAAAGAACAGTTACAGGCTAAAGCATTTAGTGCTGCCAATATAAAACTGTCCGGCTTGAGTGGTTTGTACTGCTATTTTATGGCATTGTCACATCCTTGGTTGAAGTCAAATGGTATTTCCGGGTGGTTAGTACCCAGCGAGTTTATGGATGTTAACTATGGTCAATCTGTCAAGCATTACTTGTTGAATGAAGTGACCTTATTACAAATTCACCGATTTGACCCAAAAGATGTTCAATTTGATGATGCTCTCGTGTCTTCGGCCATCCTATGGTTTAAAAATAAAAAGCCAAAGGTCAACCATAGAGTAAAGTTTACTTATGGTGGTACGATTGACCAGCCAGCACACGAAAAAGAAATCAGGGTTAAAGTGCTGGCTGATGAAAAAAAATGGACACGGTTTCCAGTTTCTGGTGAACGATTTATAAATAGTAATAGTATACCTAAATTGAAAGATTTCTTCACCGTTAAACGAGGAATTGCAACGGGGGACAATGGTTTCTTTATCATGTCCCCAGAAGAGATTCAAAGACAAAACCTACTAAGGGAACAATTTCGTCCAATTTTACCAAGTCCACGCTATCTTGATGTCACTGAAGTAAATGCTGACGAAAAAGGAAATCCAATTCTCAAAAATCAGTTGTTTGTTCTTGATTGTAAACTTCCAATTGATGAAGTAAAAAGGGATTATCCTTATTTGTACATCTATCTTCAGAAAGGTGTTGCTAGAGGTGTTCCTGACCGTTATTTGTGCAAAAATAGGAAGATTTGGTATGCTCAAGAAACCAGACTTGAATCTTCGTTTTACTGCACCTACATTGGTAGAGGTAGAAAACCATTTCGTTTCATTTTGAACCATTCAAAAGCAATCGTATCCAATTCCTATCTTATCCTTTATCCCAAACCATTCCTGGAGAAAGATATCGTGACAAATGCAATTCTCAAAGTTCGTATTATTGAAGCACTGAATCAAATTCCAGGTAAAGCTATGGTTGATGAAGGCCGTGTATATGGCGGAGGAATGCATAAACTTGAGCCAAAAGAATTGGGTAATGTCCCGGCAATCGAGATAGCTAATCTGTTATAGCGCTCAGATAGTGTCGCTGGCAGTTTTTACTCCATAGTTTTGGCTTGAAAAAGGAAGCCTTGGGGTTTAAATGTGGTCATTGTGATAATTGCACAAATGGTGTATCCTAGAATAAGTTGTAATCTTTTGGCTATGTCATGAAACCTAAAACAGAGAAACGGGGTTTACTCAAAGCGATTGTTGCTCCTGTCGCTTTCCTGGTTCGTGCAGTTGTTGGTCTTGTCGCGTTCCTTGTTTGTACGGTTATTGGTTTTGTAAAAGCGGCTATTTATCTCATCGCGTTCCTTATTTTTATTCTGATTATGCTGGCTGTCATTCCACTTGTTATAGGCGATGGTGATTTTTCATCTTTCATTACACGCATCACCAAACCCGAATGTGTTATTAAAGGCAACATCTCGCATAATTCAGGCAGGAAACTTTATCACCTTCCGGGGATGGAAGATTACGAACAAACCCGTATTGATCCATCCAGAGGAGAGAGGTGGTTTTGCACAGAGTCAGAGGCGATTAACAATGGTTGGCGTAAAGCACCAAGGTAGCCGTAGGTTGGGTTAAGCGACAGCGAAACCCAACCTATATTTGCTTGTTGAATCATTTAGTCCACGTCAGGTGGACTTTTTTTATTAGCCCGCAATTTAGGTTCCCCTACAGTTCTTTATTCTCAGTTCCTTGTTCTTTATTCTCAGTTCCTTGTTCTTTATTCTCAGTTCCTTGTTCTTTATTCTCAGTTCCTTGTTCTTTATTCTCAGTTCCTTGTTCTTTATTCTCAGTTCCTTGTTCTTTATTCTCAGTTCCTTGTTCTTTATTCTCAGTTCCTTGTTCCCCTTTACCAGTTCCCTCTAGATTTAAAAATACAGAGCGATCGGGGTAACCGGGGGAAGTAGACAATGCGACCCGATCGCCTCCCACTAATCGCAACATATCCAACAACTCCACCACCTCATTATAATCTACTTTACGAGAGGCATTTAAAGCAACTATCCCATTGGGATTGGCAATGAAATATTGGCTCAGTTGGCGAAAAAGTTGATTTTGAGTATAAATCTGCTTTTCTTCCACATACACATTCCCCTCATTATCTAAACTAACTACTAACATCTCCTGTAAAGTAGCACTAGCGGTACTTGCTTTGGGTAAATCTAGGTCGATACCCTGCTGGCGGGAAATCCCCACTGCTGCTAAGATAAAAAAGACTAAGATGCAAAAAATAACATCTATGAGGGGAAGAATTTCAATCCGTGCTTCCTCACTCCTAACACTATCCTGCCACAATTTTAGGGGACGAGTTGGTATTCCTGAATTTCTTCTCTTCATGTCTATTCCTCCTCCCTATCTGGTTCCGTTTCCAACCATCGCTGGCGATAAATTAGTTCCAACTCGTTCCCTATTCTACGGAAAAGCCGCACTTGATTGAACCACAAGGCTTGAAACACTCGATAAAAGGCAAGACTGACAATAGCTACCACCAAACCCGCTGCTGTGGAAATGAGGGATTCCCCAATACCTTGAGTGACCCCAGTAGTGGGAGCAGTAGTCAAATCGCTAATTTGGATCGAACCCAGAGAATTAATTAAGCCCAAAACCGTACCTAACAACCCCAGTAAGGGAGAAAGGGCAATGACGGCTTCTAAGACTTTATCTCCCCGACGCATTAAAGCTAATTCATCCTCTGCTGCTGCTTCCAAGGCGAGATGAAAGACTTCCGGTTCCGGATCTGGCAGTCGTAAAGGAGCGTAAAGAAAATTGCCCATAGGGTGTCTCCGCTGGGAGTGGGCAGTCTGCTTCACTACCTCCCAGTTCTGCACTGCTGCTGTTAATACGGTGTTAATCACCTTTCTCTCCTTCCAGGAGACTGCCAACCAAAACCAAACCCGTTCTATAATGGTACCCAGAGCTAGAATTGAGAGAAATAACAGGGGCCAAATGGCAATGCCACCTTTTTCGAGAATTTCGGCAAAAGTCACGGTTTTTTCCTCCTTTGGATGCCCCCAATATGGTACAGCAACCGCTACTAAGGTTGCGACTATTTACAAATGGGAGATGGGGTGCTGGGGAGATTGGGAGATTGGGAGATTGGAAAATTGTCCAGTTTTTGCTATCATCTGACTACTACATCTCACAGATTTACCCTATCACCCTATCCCTCTACCTCTTTATCCCCCTAGTAAGGATCAGCTATGAACTGGAAAACTATTGTCCCACTGGCAGGCATTCTGCTATTAGTTGTCACTCTGGGACTCTTACAAGGCAAGAAACTGGGAGCTTTCAATCAGTTGCAAGAAGAATCACCTACTCCTGAAACGAGCATCTCCCATACCCTGCCCCATGGTAGCCTAATAGATGCCAATACTAAATTCGCTTTCCATTTATTCGCCGCTATGAGAGCAAAACAGCCCCAGGAGAATATTTTCATCTCCCCTACCAGCGCTGCTATGGCTCTGGCAATGACTTATAATGGCGCTCAGGGTACTACTTCGGCAGAAATGGCACGAGCGCTGGAAGTCCCAGAAATGAGCCGGGAGGAAGTTAATGAGGGTTTTCAAGCTTTGGCTTTGCATCTGGATCTCCTCAATGGGGATGAGGACGTAAATCTTGCCATTGCTAATTCTCTTTGGTTGAGAAAAGATTTTCCCTTAAAAGAAGCATTTCGTCAAGATACACAAGAATTCTATGACGCTGAAGCCACTGAATTAGATTTTACTAACCCCGGCGCCAAGGATATTATTAACGGTTGGGTTAAGGAAAATACTGAAGGCAAAATTGATTCAATTGTGGAGCAAATTTCCCCCAGCGATGTTCTGTATTTAATCAATGCTATTTATTTTCAAGGGAATTGGACTTATCAGTTTGATAAAAATAAAACGACGGAGAAGCCTTTTTACTTGGCAAACTGGAAGACAAAACAGCAGTCAATGATGTCTCGAAATGGGGAGTACAATTACTACGAGAACGAGTATTTTCAGGCCATAACCTTGCCCTATGGGGAAGATAGACTGCTGGAGATGGCTATTTTCTTACCTCATCCTCACAGCAATTTAGCTGCTTTTACCACCCAATTAACTCCAGAAAACTGGAAACAATGGCAAGGGGGCTTCAGTAAAAGAGAAGGCTTATTCCAAATGCCCCGTTTTCGACTAGAATATGAAGTGGAACTAAACCATGCTCTCCAAAGTCTGGGAATGAAAACCATGTTCCAACCAGGAAGAGCTGATTTTACCTCTATGAGTCCCCGTTCCGTTTACGTTAATGGGGTAAAGCACAAAACATTTTTGGAGGTGAATGAAGAGGGTACAGAAGCAGCAGGAGTAACTTCTATAGGTATTCGCATTATTTCGGTGAGCCAGCCCCAGGAAAACTTTACCATGATTGTAGATCGCCCCTTTTTTTGCACTATTCAAGATAAAGAGACGGGCAGTATTTTATTCATGGGGGCTATATTAGAACCCTAATTGTAGGGTGGGCATTGCCCACCATGGCATTTGCTATATAATGGAAATATGTTGGCTGGAGTAATCACAGATGAGTTTGGTGCGGGATCGCTTTAATCAATTCAGAGGGAAAACCAGATACGTAGTCTGTCGCATTTTCCTGCACCTAGCAGGAGATGAAGTTGCCCCCCTGTTAGGGGTTTTAAACGGCGCAGCGCGAGAAGCGGTAGAAAGTGATGGGGATCTGGAAGTTTTGGGGCAAGGATTGACAGACGTTTGCGAAAACTTGTTACAATTGAGTCCATATTGGCAGGCTGCTGCAAATGAAGGGGATGTGTTCTGGAATGAGGGAGAAGCAGGGGACTATGTGACAGAATTATTTACCGACTCAGCCGCACGGTACCTCAGTACACCTGATTTCGATGCACCTAACCCTGAACCTCTATCTTTACCTGTTACACGGAACTTAATTGTAATGCTAACTATAGCCAGTGAGGGGGAGGTACCCCAACTAGAAACGGACTTGGCGAGTATGAATGCACTCACAACAGGTCTCAAAACAATCATTAATCTTCACCATCAAGGAAGATTACGAGCGATCCAGGTTCATTTTTCCCCAGCTAAATTAGGAGATGAACTGACTTATGAGCAAATATTGCTCAATTTCCCCGAACTTATAACCCTTTAATTACCAGTAACAAACAACTATGTGGCGCAAATTTATCATCTTATTAATGTGTTTGACTTTATCTTGGACTGCTATTGGTTGCAGTTCCGATTCCTCAACACAAGGGAGACAAAACGTCAATAACAATCCAGCTGCCATTTCTAAGCCATTGAGCAACGGTGAATATCCTGTCCAACAAGCTAATTACAACGATGCAGACGGTTCCTATAATCTCGTCTTGCTCAATACTCCGCCGGGAAGCCCTCCAGTCTTTACCACCCAGGAGTTGCAAATGGCTCGACTGACTGATGAAGATATTCAAGCTGGGAAAAATACCTATCTGGAGGTAGAAGGGAACAACCAGGTAATGTACATGACAGAGGACTTCCGCATTGAATATGTCCACAACGTCACCGAAACCCGCACCAACCCCCAAACAGGACAACCGGAAACCGTTGTGGTGCGCCAACAATCTAGCTTCTGGGCACCTTTTGCAGGAGCTGTAGCTGGTCAAGCCTTGGGCAGTTTATTATTTAGACCCCAGCACTATGTACCCCCAGCGTATCAACCTGGAGGTGTTCTCACTGGTTATGGCGGCTACGGGAACTCCTATAATGAGGCAGTAGATAGATATCAAACCCGCTATCAAGCTCCTCCAGCAGCAGTTACCAACCGTCAAACTTTGCGCACCACTAGCAATTTAAGGAATACCTCCTCCAGTTCTAGCACGAGGAAGAAGAAGTCTCAGGGCGTTCGCGCTACGGGTTCTGGTTACGGTTCCAGCACTCTGAACCGCTCCGGGAAAAACACTCCCACTCGCACTAATCGCCCCAGTGGTTTTGGTAGCGGGAAAAGAAGCAGAAGCGGTGCTCGAAGAAGACGTTAAAGTATTATTATATAGGGAGCGTGGTCTCTATGGTCGCTCCCACTTCCTTGTTTAATGTATCGGTATACATGACAGTCAAAGATAGGAGCGTAAAAAATTTAGAGCAGTTAAACGAAGCGCAACTGCAACAAAAAGATAGCTCAAGCGACCTATCAAAAGACCATTATTGGGAGCAATTTGCTGACCTGTATACAGAATTTGCCCAAGAAGATCGTCAACTAGCTGAAGAAGGTATAAATGAATATGCAAAGCTCTTACAAGTAGAGGATCGTGTATGAGTTTCAGTCGTGGTGAAGTTTGGATCCCAGGGTTAGATCCAACCCAAGGTTCAGAACAGGCAGGAACTCGACCTGTCATCAAGTTCGTACATTGGACAAAAGACGATTGGTGAAGAAGATAGGCCAAATAGGAGCTACTACACTGGTGGCATTAGAACAGAAAATGCTGATTACAATGGGCTGTAAACCAAGTACTAGTTAGCTGATCTAGGGCCACCAGCGGAGGTCAAAACTAACCCCCAAACCTTAACAGTCTCGTCCCCACTCCCACTGGCAATACTCTTTCCGTCGCCAGAAAAAGCAACTGAGAAAACCGAGTCTTCATGTCCTTCCAAAGTTTGGAGACATTTTCCCGTTTTGGACTCCCACACTTTGATAGTCTTGTCCTCACTCCCACTGATTATACTCTTCCCGTCGCCAGAAAAAGCAACTGAGTAAACCCAGTTTTCATGTCCTGCCAAAGTTTGGAGACATTGTCCGGTTTTAAACTCCCACACCTTGATAGTCTTGTCCTCACTTCCACTCACTATCTTCTTCCCGTCACCAGAAAAAGCAACTGAGTTAACCCAATTTTCATGTCCTCTGAGAGTTTGGAGACATTTTTTGGTTTCCCACTCCCACACCTTTACAGTTTTGTCCTCACTCCCACTCACTATATTATCCCCCTGGGGTGAGAAAGCAACTGACCTAACGGAGTTTCTATGTCCTTCCAGAGTGTGGAGACATTTCCCAGTTTCCAACTCCCACACCTTGACAGTCTTGTCCGAACCCCCACTCACTATCCTCTTCCCGTCGAAAGAAAAAGCAACTGAGTTAACCGTGTATCCATGTCCTCTAAGAGTTTGGAGAAGTTGCCCAGTTTCCGAGTCCCACACCTTCATAGTCTTGTCCCTACTCCCACTCACTATCCTTTTTCCGTCGTGGGAAAATGCAACTGAGTAAACAGCACTTCCATGTCCTCTGAGAGTTTGGAGACATTTCCCAGTTTCCGAGTCCCACACCTTGATAGTCCAACCGGAATCTCCACTCACTATCCTCTTCCCGTCGCCAGAAAAAGCAACTGAGTAAACCAAGTTTTTATGTCCTTTCAGAGTTTGGAGACATTGAAACTGAAGAAGTTTTAGTAACCAAGAGTTTTTGGGTGCTACTTGTAAAATACTTCTTTTAACTTCCGGGGAGTTTTCCCAGTCTCGTTGACGAGAGAAACAATAATCCCACTCCAGGGTAGTTATTTCATCAGCTTTTCCCCGGATAATATCTCCTAGTATCTCCTCAAGAGTGCGAAAACCGCCGGTAGGGGAGGGGTTGGGGTCTTTTTGAGGAAGATGACCGTTATGAAGTTTAGTTTTTTCCATGGTAGTTTAAAGTGCGTTATTAATAAGATAATTTATTATTAAATATCAAACAAATTAAGGTAGAGTTTTTTAAAAGTTAAATTTAAATTAACCTTTCCATCCCCATATTACCCTACGAGGTTTCTAAAAGCAACCTGGAAGAAGCCCGCAAACCAGCACTTTTGAGATGTTCTACCGTTGTTTCCTCATTTTTCACCCAAAAATCATGTCCGAAGCAGACAAAATAACGCCCACTAATAACTGCTACCACTGGGACTTTGACTTTATTTTTATCCCCAGCATGTTCCTGTAAAATACTTTTAATGTTATTTCGCATTCCCTCATTACTTGCTTGGGAAGGAGACAATTCTAACCTGATTATCTTCACCTGATCTACTGGTTCTGCATTGTTAACAATGAGTTGAAATTTATCATCTCGTTCCTCTACTTTTCCCCAAACCATCAAATGAGCATCTTCTTGCAATAATAAGTTAATCATAGCATAGGTTTTTGGAAATACAATGGCTTCTGCTTGTCCTAAAACATCTTCCATTTGTATAAATGCCATGGTATCTCCTTTTTTCGTTTGGATCGTCTTCACCCCATTTAAGGTAACAATTGCACTAACTTGATTATTCTTATGATTGCCTAACTCATTTAAATTAATGGGGGCTAAAATACTAGCAGCATCTTTAATTGATTTGAGAGGATGAGCAGATACATAGAAACCCAGGTATTCTTTTTCCATTTTTAACCTTTCTTGAGGAGAAAAATCTGCTACTTTTTTACCAGTAGATGCATGTTTCCAAGGTTCTTTATCTTCCTGAGAATCGAAAAGACTCATTTGTCCACTGACTTTGTCCTGTGCTCGACTTTTACACCAAGACATTACTGGAGTTAGGTCTTCAATTAATTGCTTCCGGTTGGGATTAATTTTCTCAAATGCACCGCAGTAAATTAGGGTTTCAATGGCTCTCTGGTTAACTACTCTTAAATCAACGCGATCGCCAAAATCTGCCAGGGATTGAAATTCACCCTTTTCCCTAGCTTGCAAAATATTGTCGATGGCTCCTTCTCCTAAGTTCTTCACCGCTGATAAACCAAAGATTATCTGTTTCTCCCCGTCTGTGGTAAAATTATGCTCAGAGCGATTGATATCAGGAGGAATAACATCAAGACCCATTTTCTGGGCATTTTCCCGGTACTTTTCCACCTTCTCCTGACTGTCACTATTGGCAGTCAGCAACGCCGTCATGTATTCTACCGGATAATTGGCTTTCAGATAGGCTGTTTGATAGGTAATATAAGCATAAGCGGTGGAGTGGGATTTATTGAAGCAATTAGAAGCAACTACACCATTGGCTAAGAGGAAATTGTGGTCTTGTTGGACGCCAATATCGTATACTGATTGAGTACCTAAAGATTTGCGACTAATAATTTTCATATTTCATTGGTTCGACGGATGTTGGGTATAATAACATGGTATGCTCATAGAAGTCAATACCCAGAACATTCCAAAAAAAAATGCGCACTATCATCCAGAGAGTTATATCTTCTCAAGTTGAAGTAGATGGAGAGGTTGTCGGGGAAATCGGGCGAGGATTGAATCTGCTGGTGGGAATTGCTCCTACAGATACAGAGGTGGAAATACAGTGGAGCGCCCGGAAATGCTTGGAGTTGCGTTTATTTCCTGGGGAAGAGGCTACCTGGGAAAAATCAGTTCAGGAAATTGGAGGAGAATTGCTTGTAATTAGTCAGTTTACTCTCTATGGTGACTGTCGCAAAGGGCGTCGTCCATCTTTTAGCGGTTCCGCTTCCCCTGAAGATGCAGAAGTCCTTGCGCGACCTGAACTGGTCGCTTAGTACGGGACACCGAGTCCTCTAGGGAATTCCACCCCTAGCCCTCACGTAAAAGACTTACTGAGTCCGGCCACAGCTGAGTAGGTAACGAAACAGCTGGAATGCAGGTCACGAAAGTAGCCGAAACTCTAGGGATTAAAGAGTTAGGAGCAAGAGGGAGATAGTTGGAAGGTTGAACGAAAGTGAACTAAAAGGGCTGTGAACCCAGCCCCTCCGATTAAACCTCGTTACTGTAGAATGGCGAAATTATCCCTGAGACAAAACGCCATAGCCAAAAGGCAAGTAGACAAGACTCAATGCTGGAGGCTCATTGAGTCGTGGAATCAAAGCTCTACCGGGGGAAAGGGAGCAACCTAACCAACTAAAGAAAACTAAGCGAAACAACAGGATAAGCCCTACAGAGTCTAAAAGGCGGTCGATTCTTTTTTAGTAGGCCAAAGGTAACGGAGGCGGAATTCTTTGGAGGGTTGCATGATGAGTGAAAAAGCGAATGCTCTCTTGTAATGAGAGGGATAGGGATTCAAAATTTGTCCCTGTGATAAAGGAATAGCAGACTTCACTTGGGTCTCATACGAAACTATTCGACAACTAGAAACCAAACGAACGGAAAAGTTAGATGACAGAAGAAATTCTGGAAAATGGACTGAACGGACAATTAAAAGAGTGGGGCGACATTAATTGGCGTCGCACAAAGAAGATTGTTAGGAATTTACGCGGTCGGATATTTCGTGCTCGAAAGTTTGGATTGTGGAGACAATTGGTGTCTTTACGGAAACTGATGAAAAGATGTCGGTCGAACCTATTACTGAGCATCAGACAAATCACACAGGTAAATACCGGAAAGCAAACAGCTGGGGTAGACAAGGAAGTTATAGAAACACCAGCACAGCGTGTGAAACTTGCCAACACCTGGGAAATGCCTAAAGCAAAACCTGCTAGACGGCTGTATATTCCCAAGACAAATGGGAAGAAACGTCCTCTTGGAATCCCAACCATTAGAGATAGAGTCGCTCAAGCAATAGTAAAAAATGCACTGGAACCCGAATGGGAATCCATGTTTGAAACCAACTCCTATGGCTTTAGACCCGGTCGAAGTTGCCAAGACGCTATAGAGCAATGTTACTTAAGGCTACGCGGCGACTATAAAACAAAAACCGGAAAGTGGGTAAGAAAGGATAAATGGGTTCTGGACGCTGATATTAAGAGCTTCTTTGATAACATTGACCATAAATCCATCCAGTGAGCAGTTAGAGAAGATTCTTTGATTGATGGATGGTTAAAAGCTGGATTTGTCGAAAGTAGGAAGGGATACAGCCCGACTGAAAAAGGAACCCCACAGGGTGGCGTGATAAGTCCCTCCCCCCGCAAATATCGGACTCCACGGGTTAGAAGAATATATTACAAAATGTAACCCAAAGGTGGGCGTCATCAGGTATGCAGATGACTTTGTAGTAACTGCAAAGGACAAGGAATCCAAGGAGCAAGTTGAAAATCCAGATAAATCAATGGTTGTCAGAACGAGGTCTTGAGATTAGCGATGAGAAGACGCGGATAGTACATATAAAAGACGGATTTGATTTCTTGGGGTTTAACCTGCGGCATTATGAGGTTAAAGGTGAGGACGGAATCCTGAGAGGGAAGTTACTCATTAAACCACAAAAATCAAAGGTGATGGATTTCTGTAAAAGAGTCGGTCAAACAATCGACAGCATGAAGACAAGAACCCCCGAACAAGTCATACGTAAGATAGAACCACTTCTCAGAGGTTTTGCTAATTACTACAGAGGAGTATGCAGCAAAGAAACCTACGAATATATAAGCTACCGACTATGGTGGTACCTCTGGCGTTGGGCCAAAAGACGACACCCCAACAAAGACAAGAAATGGGTAAAAGATAAGTATTTCCGAACCGAGTATAAAAAGGGAAGTAAAAAAGATTGGCGATTTTACTACGAAAAAAAAGACCGGAGAGGCAAAAGAATAGTACACATGTTGTACGATATAGCAGCGGTCCCAATTGTAAGACATGTCAAAGTAAAGGGAACTTACTCCCTAGACGACCCTGAACTAGTGGAATATTGGTTAAAGCGGCAGACAAAGTCGGGTAAGACCAGATGGTCGAAAGGCTCAAAGAATGAGTACGTTGCCAAGTCGCAAGATTGGAAATGTCCAATATGTCATGACCACCTTTTCAACGGTGAGGAAATCGAAACCCATCACATAGTACCTGTGAAAAAAAAAGGAGGTTCAAATGAAATCGACAACCTTCAACACCTACATAAAGCGTGTCATAAGCAGGTACATTCAAGAAATTCCAAGCAAGGCTTGAAGTGAGGCTTGAGCCGGATGATTGGAGACAGTCACGTTCGGTTCTTAGGGGAGGGGCCCAGGGAGACCTGCAAGCCTTACCCGACTACAATCTCTTTGTAGCCAAGTTACGGGAAAGTAACCTCCGGGTTGCAACGGGTAAATTCGGCGCTATGATGCAAGTAAGGATAGAAAATGACGGTCCTGTTACCCTGTTACTAGAAAGAGAAGCTTCTTGAACATTATAGATCAAACAGATAGGAATGCTAAATTACATTTGGTTCGGAATGATTTTGATATCAGTGGTAGTTGGATCTGCTACTGGTAAAATTGATGCAGTCACAAAAGCAGCTATTAATTCTGCTGAATTAGCAGTGGAACTTGCTATTGGCTTAATTGGCATTATGGCACTATGGCTGGGAATTATGAGAATTGCCGATAAATCTGGTTTGGTGGACATCATTGCTTGGTTGGTTCAACCCATTACTCTCACACTATTCCCAGAAATTCCTCCTGAGCACCCCGCAATCGGTTCTATTGTTTTGAACATGGCTGCTAATGTGTTGGGTTTGGGAAATGCAGCTACCCCCCTAGGATTGAAAGCTATGCAAGAGTTACAAGAACTGAATCCTGATAAGGACACTGCTACCAACTCTATGTGCACTTTTTTGGCTATTAATACCTCCAGTGTTCAGTTAATTTTACCAGCTACGGTGGTAGCCCTCATGGGGGTAAGTGCTTCTCAGATATTCCTTCCCACTATTTTCGCCACTTCTATGTCTACCATCGCCGGTATTATCGCGGTGAAAACTCTGCAAAATCTAAAACCATTCAAAAGAGAGGAAAATTGATGATGGAATCTGTGGTAGAGATTTTTAATACTGGTGCTAAATATATTATTCCTTTGCTACTTGCTGGTATACCTTGCTATGGTATCTTGAGGAAGGTTAAAGTCTATGAAGTCTTTGTGGAAGGTGCTAAGGATGGTTTTGATATTGCTATGAGGATTATTCCCTATTTAGTGGCTATTTTAGTGGCGATCGGCATGTTTCGCGCTTCTGGTGCTTTGGATATGTTTATCAGTGCCGTATCTCCCGTTCTGGACTTAATTGGTTTTCCCTCGGAAAATCTTTTATTAGCTTTAATGCGTCCCCTTTCAGGAGGTGGTTCTTTTGGTTTGTTGAGCGATTTAGTTAAAGAATATGGTGCTGATTCTCTCTTTGCTAAAATCGGCGCAACTATGTTTGGTTCCACGGAAACAACTTTTTACGTTCTGGCTGTTTATTTCGGCTCTGTAGGTATTAAACGGGTTCGTCATGCTCTTATTGCTGGTTTAATTGCTGATACAGTGGGAGTTTTGAGTTCCGTTTATATTTGTCGGTTTTTATTTGAGAAATAGGGGTTTGAGACGATAGGGAGATAGGGGCGTTTGGTTTGTGTAAAAATTCAGGGATATTTTGCGAAAAATTACCCTATCCCCCTAGGTAGATTATATGTTAGAATAGTACAACAGTCAATTTAAATCTAACACACACCATGAGTACTACTCAAGTCAATGCTAATACCAGCCGTCTCGATCGCCTGGAAACCTTAATTGGTAATTATATTGAAGCTACTGCGAAAGACACCTCGGAAATGAAGGCAGTTATCGAAATGGCAATTACCAACTTACAGGCTGCTTTCGCCAAGGAAACTGCTGACCTGAAGGCTAATTTGGATGCGCTGGCTGAAACTAGTGCTAAGGAAACTGCTGAAATGAAGGCAGCTTTCGCTAAGGAAACTGCCGAAATCAAGGCTGCTTTCGCCAAGGAAACTGCTGACCTGAAGGCTAATTTGGATGCGCTGGCTGAAACTAGTGCTAAGGAAACTGCTGAACTGAAGGCTAATTTGGATAAACTGGCAGAAACTGGTGCTAAGGAAACTGCTGAACTGAAGGCAACTCTCGCTAAAGACACTGCTGACCTGAAGGCAACTCTCGCGAAGGAAACTAAGGAAACTAAGCAGCTTATTAATTCAGTAGCGCGAACAGCACAAGCTCAGAGCACGGAAATTAGTCAATTACGAAGGGAAAGACAAGCAAACGATCGCCAAATTGCTGAGTTAACAAAACAAAGTGCTCAAGTTAATCGAGTTCTTGCTGATTTTATCGCTACTACTAAAGAAGAAGTCTCTAAATTAATGGAAGATAGGGCTGTTATGTTTGAGTTAATCCAGTCTCTCAATGACAGTCGAGTAGACTTATCAGAAAATCTCCATGAGATAGCTTCTTCTCTGAATAAATTAATTCAACAACAATTGTTGCCTCCAAATAGTAACATAAAATAACCATACTATGCTAACCTGATTAAGTGATTTTGGCTTGCAGGATGTCTATGTGGGAGTGATGAAAGGGGCGATCGCCCGCATTAATCCGAGTTTGGTGGTGGTAGACTTGACTCATTATATTCCACCTCAGAATATTGCAGCAGGTCGGTTTGCTCTCATGAACGCTTGTTCTTATTTCCCTCCAGGAACAGTTCATGTAGCAGTGGTGGATCCGGGAGTGGGGAGTGGAAGACGGGGTGTGGTGGTGGAGTTTGCAGGGGGTTTTCTCGTTGGACCTGATAACGGTCTCTTTAGTGGTGTTCTCAGTCTGTTTCCAGCAATCGCAGCATTTGAATTAACTAATACCGAGTACTGGTTGACTCCTACTCCTAGTTCTACTTTTCATGGAAGGGATATTTTTGCTCCTGTGGGGGCACATATTGCTAGTGGGGTATCTCCCACAGTGCTGGGGAATGAAATAGATGTTAAAAGTTTGGTGTCTCTCTCTATCCCCGAATGTGAAGTTAGGAGTACTGGTATTCTGGGTTCCATTCAATATGTGGACTATTTTGGGAATCTGATTACTAATATTCCTGGAGTATTGGTTCAGGGGAAGTCTTGGTCTGTTCGGGTGGGGGATGAAATGATTCCGGGGAGTTATACTTACAGCGATCGCCTCCCAGGAGCAATTTTAGCTTTGGTAGGCAGTCACGGTTGGGTCGAGGTTGCGGTTAATTGCGGTAATGCTAAATTAAGATTACAATTAGATTGGTTAGATCAGTTAGTAGTAGTTTTTGGCTAAAAGAAATGACACAAACGCAATTACCGGTTTATCAAGGTCAGTTCGGGGAGTTTACTATCACCGAAGATGATCGCAAATCTGTTATCATTTATCGTGGGGGTTTGATTACAGCAGCACTCAGCTTTGCTTGCGGTACCTGTCTCCTCCTGGGGTGGGGTGCTACGGCAGTTCTGACTCCTTTATTCGCTCTTTTTTCCCTGGGTTTGGGGGTTAGTTTGCTGACGATTCATATTTATTTAGCTCCCTTACACCGACTGCTGCAAGGGTTTTGGTTGATAGGTACGGTTGCCTCCGGGGTATTGGCTTTACAAAGTACGGAACCCCTGGCATTATATATTTATCATCATCCTGTGACTCTGTTTGGTATTGGTTTTACTTTTGCTGCTTTGACGGGGATATTCTTTAAGGAAGCTGTTTGCTTCAATCGTTTGGAAACCAAATTCTTGACTCCTGTGGTTCCTATGTTACTATTGGGACATATGGTAGGGTTTTTATCCGTTTCTATGGAGCGGGTTTTGCTGGTTATTTGGACTGTTTTCTTTATTATCTTTGCTGTTCGTAAAGCAATGCAAGCTATTCCTCCTGATATTGGGGATAAGTCCGTGTTTGTTCATCTGAAACAGCAACGTTTAGGGGTTTAGGGTTCGGGGTGTGGGGTGTGGGATCTGGTGTATAATTTGTAGGTTGGCGATGATGGAGTTAGAGGAGCGATCGCCGAGTTGAAAAAGGGAGACTATCAGGTTGTCATTACCACGACCCAGCCCTTAGGGAGGGGATATTACCTCTCCCAGATACTGAAACCAGAAAGAAAGGAGTTTCTGAAAAAGTTCATTCGAGCGAAGTGTTGCTAGAGTGGTTATAGAAGGTCACGAGGAAGGCACGGGAGCGGGGAAGCCCTGTGTCTTTAGACCTGGGAGGAGACGCGACACGGGCGGATTTATCCGCCTGTAAGTATTTAGAATGAATAATTGTAGCCATCTTTTTTGTGGATTGATTGACAATATTTGTGATTGATTCCAGAGACTCTTCCCTTAGCAGTAGAGATATCAAAACTGCGAGAGGCACGACAAAGAACACGTCCTTTATAGATGCCTATCTTTTTGCCTTTAGTAACAACAGCCTTGACGATATCTCCAGTCTTAAAACCTTTATGAACTTGTTGTTTAGAGCGATGGCGAATCGGGAAACCATATTTATTTGTGCCACACATTTGGCGACTGCCATGACCAGTAGACTTGATCGATAAAGGTTGATTTGTTTCCAGATTCAAGGACTCTGTCTTTCCCACACAGGCGGCATCAATCCAGTGGGCTTTAGGAAGATTAAGCCGACAAGATTGTATTTTGTCAGCCCCCCTGAACCTGTATGAATTTGTAGTCCAGTTGTTTTTAACTCGTTGTACAGCTTCCAGCGAGTTGAATTGACAGCCGCAGCATCTTTTAGAGGAGCTTTCGCCTGATTGAGAATTCGTTTGACAAGGTCAGGATTACCTGAAAGAAAATCCTGAATATCTTGATTAGACTTGGCTTGATTGCAAGCATGACAGGCTAAAGTCAGGTTGCTAACTCGGTCTGAACCTCCTTTAGATTTAGGGGCAATGTGTTCAACTTCTAGAGGCGTGTTTTCTGCTCCACAGTAAACACAAGCTCGACCCCATTTTTCTAGGAGATATTCTCGAACCTCGTAACCGTATAACTCTCCTTGTTGATACTCGGCTCCTGACACTTCCGGGTTTTGAAGCTTCTGGGTATCGAATCGAACTAGCTCTTGATACACAGAATCAACAGGACAAAATCTTGTTAGACGCTTAACCCAAGTCATTGTAGTTTGTACTCGATGTTCTAGACTCGGAGCTAACCAACCATCTGGACGTTTACGGTTTAAGAATCTTGCTTGACGATAACGGGTTTTGCGATTTCGACGACCTCGCCGAAGTTGACGACGGTTAAGCAAAGTGTCCTTAATCTGTTGACCTCGATGGGTTAATTCTCCTGCCCAAATGACTGAGTCATTGAGCAGTAAAGCTAAACCTGTTGTTTTACTGCCCGGATCTATTTTGAGTTGACAACTTGTCGGTGTATCCATAACCTTTTTTGGCAAAATAATGGTGAAAGGATAGCGATGATAAACAGCCGCTTTACCCGCTTTCAACAAGCTTCGAGCCATAGAAGGTTTGCATGGTGTTAAGGGTTTTTTGTTGGTATCTAAGACCAGAACATAATTAGACATGGTTGTGTCCAAACTCCATGTAAATAGGTGACTTTTTCCTCGCCAATGTTTTTAAAGCTTGTTAGGTTAGCTGCACTTTCTTGCCCCTCGTAGGAATGTTTAACAACTAACGACAGAGCTATAAACTGGAAAGCATTTATAGGTGTCATAACTCTAAAAACGTAGTCAGTTAAGACTTAGGCTGGTCAGCTATCTAAAAAGGGAGGCATGATGCCCCGCCTCTTTAGAGCGGGGTGCTGACAGTAGTTCTTCGGGAACAGAAAGTAAAAACCTATTCCAAAGCTAACCATTGAGTTACATGCTCCCAACCCAAACCCTGCCGCACCACCATAGGTTCATGTTCGGTAAAATCTAGAATAGTAGAAAGCTCCCAACCCAATTCTACTTCATTATCAATAATAATATCCACCAACCCCTCCAGGGCATCAAATAATTGAGCGCTTTGGGCCCCTATAGTAGGGAACTCCCCTTTAGTATCCGGTAAATGAGCGGAAGTAGAGATAATCGGGTTACCCAGTGCTTGCAACAAAGCTTGACAAATGGGGGGAGCGGGTACCCGAATCCCCGTAGTTCTCCTTTTTGGACTCATGACTAATTTGGGCACTAATTTAGTAGCGGGAAGCAAAAAAGTATAGGGACCGGGAACTAAACCCTTCATAATACGATAAGCTGAATCCGTTACCTTAGCGTATTGGGCAATATTAGACAGAGAACTACAGAGGAAGGTGAGAGGTTTATCATTAGAAAGCTGTTTCAACTGGCGTACCCGTTGTACTGCGGACTTGACAGATAGATCACAACCAATAGCATAGACGGTATCCGTAGGATAGAGCATAATCGCCCCCTTTTTCAGTGCTGTGGTAATTTCAGCGATAGAACGTTGCTGAGGGTTCTCCCAGTGGATAGAGTAGTAAGTAGCCATAATTAGGACAGTTTACCATGGTAATAGGTTATTTAGAATGTCCCACAGGTATTGCGGGAGATATGTGTCTGGGAGCACTAGTAGATGCAGGTGTACCTCTAGAATACGTCATTGAGCAGCTCAAAAAACTAGCTATCCAACACCCATATCAATTAAACAGCAAAAAAGTCACCCGCAATGGTCAACGAGCAACTAAGATAAATATTGAGTTCTCCTATGATAGTAACACACAACGCCATTTACCGGAAATAGAGCAACTAATTACCACCGCAGCACTACCCCCAAAAGCAACTGCTTGGAGTTTACAGGTCTTTCACCAACTAGCAAAAGCTGAGGGAAGGGTACACGGTATCCCCCCTGAACAGGTTCATTTTCACGAAGTAGGTGCTCTGGATGCTATTATCGATATTGTGGGGACATGCTTAGGTTTAGACTGGCTCAAAATCCACCAATTACACTGTTCCCCCATGCCCACTGGAAGTGGTACTGTTAAAACAGCTCATGGTCTCTTACCAGTACCAGTCCCCGCCGTGTTACAATTGTGGCAAACTCGTCAAGTCCCAATCTATAATAACAACCTAGAAGGGGAACTAGTAACTCCTACTGGAGCGGCGATCGCCGTCGCCCTTGCTGATAATTTCGGTACTCCACCACCCATGAAACTCCAAACCATTGGTTTAGGAGCAGGAACCCAAGAACTACCCTTACCCAATATTCTGAGACTGTGGTTAGGAGAAACCGTAGAAGAAGAAAATCAAGAAACCATTGTGGTATTATCCACCCAAATAGATGATTTTTCCCCCCAAGGAATAGCATATACTTGTGAACAACTGTTACAGGAGGGAGTACTCGACGTATTTACTCAAAATATCGCCATGAAAAAATGGCGTTCTGGTATCTTATTGACAGTTATCTGCTATCCTGAACAAGTAACTACTTGCGAAACAATTATCTTTCGAGAAACCACCACCTTAGGTATTCGTCGCAGTATTCAATCTAGAACTATTTTAGAGCGAGAAATCCAAGAAGTCCAGACTATTTATGGTAAAATTAGAGTGAAAGTGGCTAGTGTGGGTAAGGGGAACAACAAGGAGATAATTAATGTGCAACCGGAGTACGAAGATTGTGCAAAAATAGCTCGACAATCTAACCAATCTTGGCATACAATAAATAAATTAGTAATTAAAAATTATGAAAGGCAAACCGCCCGCGAATGAATTGCGAGCTACGGGGAAAAATCCCTTCAGAGTTGAAATTTCCTACATATGGGTTATACTGAATATGAGGGAGGGCGACTCGTTCTGAGCGAAAAAGTCGCGGCTTAATAGGCCAAAACTATAATCTCAGGCTAGGTGCACTACACCTTGACAACTAAATCAGGAATGTTGGTGAGGAGCTGGTCAGCAATCAGTCTTCCAAGTCCAACCGCTTAAGGGATAAGCGAATCTCTATCTGCCCACACGCGACTGTGAATTCAAGCAGGCTCGCCGGGTTAGCCTCCGGGGCGTGAAGCTGGGGACAGGGCGCAATCAGAGCCGAAAGGCGCACTGGCGCTAATGGGGAGAATCCATGGTTAACAGGTATCCTAGAGTGCGGCTCGAAAGTCGCAGTAATTAGTGGGTGAAAGCCCCATGGGGAGTGTCTTCCCCGGTTCCCGCCCGAAGGAGCCTCAACAGTAATGAGGAGGTTTCACAGCTAGAGGGTTAAATGGCTAAGTTACTATTAGTCCGATGGTGGTAGCGGCCTAGGGAAAGTCTGATATGGTGAGCATAAAGCGAAGCTTGCAGCCTCGTTAACCTGGAAGAGTGAAAGCCCAACTGAAACACTCTAACCAAAACGGTATGCGGTATATGAGAAAGATGGACTTCTAGGGTCATCATGTAGACACCTCACCGCCGGGGTATAGAGCAGCCCGCCGTCAGACGTATCTAACTATTGTGGAACGAGTTAACCTCCACAGGGTCTGAGAAATCAGTAGGGAAGCTGTAAAGCGAACCAACTCCCTGGGGAGAAAGGACTCTCCTAAAAAGCGAACGCTGCCAGGACGAAAGTTCAGGGGAATCAATAACCCGGCAGATAGGCAAATGTCTACTCGAAAGGGGAGCTGACGTAGGAGAGGGTGAAACGTAACGGTAAAATCCCTTATCACTTGCGATTTTGCCTTTCCATTAGCTGGAACTTGAAACTCAAAGCTCCTCAGAAGTTAGAGGCGTCGGGCAAACGTCAATGGCGAGGAGGTTGGAATTTAAGGACTCAAAGCCCAATCTGAATGAGACCTGAAAGCCGACACAAGTAATGAGGAGTAAACGCGCCAGCGAGTAGGATGATACACCAGGAGCCGGGTGCTTAGAAACTTGCACGCCCGGTACTGTGAGGGGGAAAACCTGTAAGGGTCTACCTATCTCGACAAACAATTTCTGATTTTGGAACGAGGAAAAACGGATGGTTCTTTCTCCTAGGGGTGGTACCCGGAGTGGGAAGGCAGGCATACTTCTATCGAGGCCATTCGGATAGGACGCGGGAACGAAAGCCACGATGCTAAACAATTGCCCGCAATGTGTTGGAGCTAATTACCAACCAGTTAGGAGACGCCCACAGGCTGAAAATATGCCACATATACGCCATATAGCAGAAGGGATAACTCTAGTTCCGAATTTTAGGTCGGGGTAAGATGACGCCGAGTAGGAATATAATCCGAATTTTAGGCTCCCGTTAAATCCGAGTAGGAACCAGCAAAACTGAGACTGGACAGTATTTAAGGCGAAGATTGCCACAATCTGACTTCCATAACTAGATAGAGGCAATCAATGGATTTTCTATCTTTTGCGGTAGGTTTCAATCCACAGGTCATAGGAGCCGTGTGAGGCGAAAGTTTCACGCACGGTTCTGAAAGGGAGCTGGGGTGGGTGACCACTCCTTCGACCCGAACATAATACCACGAACAACGAAGGTAATTAGTCATGAATACAGAGTCAATGGCTCCAAGCATAAGAGCGCTGGAACTCCTGGAGCAGCAAATTTTTGAAGCTGAGGAAACTGACTATGAAGAGGATCCCCAGACTGTTGCTGAAATCAAAGCAATTCAGGCTGAATATGAGGCTGGGGAATACGTCACTTTTGCTCAATATCTCTCAAGGTAGTAGGGTGGGCATTGCCCACCAACCGCTCTCAGCTTCAACCGATTTGCCTGATCCCCCCGAACCCTTGTGCGTGAAATCCAAAAATCTGATAACCTTAGCAAAATGCTTCATCAAAGGTCTTGTTTAGCGTGGATATTCAACTAGGTCGGGGTAAAAAAGCTCGTCGAGCTTACGGAATCGATGAAATTGCACTCGTCCCCGGAGTGCGTACCTTAGACCCATCTCTCACTGATACTCACTGGCAAATAGGTGGGATTGAACGGAAAATTCCCATTATAGCCAGTGCCATGGATGGAGTAGTGGATGTGAGAATGGCAGTGCTACTCTCAGAACTAGGTTCCCTGGGAGTTCTGAATTTAGAAGGGATTCAAACTCGTTATGCGGATCCAGAACCGATTTTAAACCGAATTGTTACAGTGGGCAAATCAGAATTTGTCGCCCTCATGCAGGAGCTATACGCAGAACCCATTAAACCGGAACTAATTACCAAACGGATTGGAGAAATTAAAGAGGGAGGGGGTATTGCAGCAGTGAGTTTAACTCCAGCTGGAGCGATGAAATACTCGGAGATAGTGGCGAAGTCCTCAGCTGATTTATTATTTGTCCAAGCAACAGTGGTTTCTACTGCTCACCTCTCCCCCTCCTCTTTGATACCCCTAAACTTAGCTCAATTTTGCCAGGATTTGCCCATACCAGTCATTGTGGGCAATTGTGTTACCTATGAAGTAGCCCTAAATTTAATGAAAGCGGGGGCTGTGGGGGTTCTCGTCGGTATTGGACCAGGAGCTGCTTGTACTTCTCGGGGTGTCTTAGGAGTGGGGGTTCCCCAAGCAACAGCTGTAGCTGACTGCGCTGCTGCACGAGATGATTATCAACTCCAGACAGGAAAATACATCCCGGTCATTGCCGATGGAGGTATTATTACTGGTGGGGATATTTGTAAGTGTATCGCTTGCGGTGCAGATGCAGTGATGATTGGTTCCCCCATAGCCAGGGCAAAAGAAGCCCCAGGAGGCGACTATCATTGGGGCATGGCTACCCCCAGCCCGGTTTTGCCTCGGGGTACCCGCATTAAAGTAGGAACTACCGGAACCATCAAAGAAATTCTAGTGGGTCCAGCGAGGTTAGATGATGGTACCCATAATCTTTTGGGTGCGCTGCAAACAAGTATGGGGACTTTGGGAGCCAAAACTATCCAGGAAATGCAGCAGGTTGAGGTGGTGATTGCCCCTTATTTATTAACTGAAGGTAAGGTATATCAAAAAGCACAACAATTAGGTATGGGGAAGTAAGAAAGAAAATCAACCACAGAGACGCAGAGGACACAGAGGTATTATCTTGCTACTGCTTTCTTCTTCTTCCTAGCAGCCTTTTTCGCAGCAGCAATTCTTTGTCGTTCTTTCTCCTTTTCCTCTTCCAATTTATTTAGATAGTAGTGATAATCCCCATGATAAACCAGGAACTCCCCGTTGCGAATTTCCACAATTTTATTAGCTACCTGGGAGATAAAGTAGCGATCGTGGGAAACAACAATTATACTACCGTCATAGTGCTGTAGTGCTTCTTCCATCATCTCTTTAGCAGGAATATCTAGATGATTGGTGGGTTCATCGAGGAGAAGTAAATTAGCGGGACGGAGGAGCATTTTCGCCAAGGCAAGTCGTGCTTTTTCCCCCCCACTGAGAGCAACAACTTGTTTCCTTACCGTTTCTCCACTGAAAAGAAAGCGACCCAATAAAGTACGGACTTCTTCATTTTTCCAGTCTGGTACTTCATCATGGATAGTTTCCATGACGGTTTTATCTAACTCTAAAGCTTCTGCTTGATTTTGCTCAAAGTAGCTTGCAATAACATTGTGCTTACCTATTGTTACTTTACCCTCTTCCGGTTGGGACATGCCCATTATCATCCGCAATAGGGTGGATTTACCGCAACCATTAGGTCCGAGAATGGCAATGCGATCGCCTCTTTCTACTAATAATTCTGCCCCCAGGAAGAGAATCTCATCATTATAACTATGGGTTAAGTCTTCTACAATAACCACCTCTCTCCCACTGCGAGGTGAAGGAGGAAAGCGAAAATGGAGAGATTTAAGATTAGCTGTAGGTGCTTGCACCAACTCCATTTTCTCCAGTTGTTTCTCCCGACTCTTAGCTTGAGTACTGCGGGTAGCGCTAGCCCGGAACCGTTCAATAAAAGCTTGTTGTTTTTGGATTTCTTTTTGCTGGCGCTCATAAGTAGCTAGTTGAGCTGTTTGTGCTTCTGCTTTTTGCTGCAAATAAGCGGAATAGTTTCCCGGATAAGTAGTAGCAACCCCTCTTTCTGTTGCCACAATTTTTGTACAGAGGCGATCCAGGAATTCCCTGTCATGAGACACTATCACCATAGGGCTAGAGAGCGCTTTAAGGTATTTTTCCAACCATTCAATGGTTTCCAAATCTAGGTGGTTAGTGGGTTCGTCTAGGAGGAGAAGATCCGGGCTTTGCAGCAGGATTTTGCCCAAACTCATACGCATTTGCCAACCGCCGCTAAAACCCCTCACGAGGCGATCGCCGTCTTCTCCCGTAAAGCCCATTTCTGGCAGTATCTTTTCAATACGTGCTTCTAAACTGTATCCGTCTAGGGCTTCAAATTGACGTTGGTGGCGATCTAATTTCTTAATCAGTGCATCTAACCTTTCTGGGGAAGCGGTTTCCATCTCCAATTGCACTTTAGTCATAGCTGCTTGGACTCGGTTTGCTTCCTCAAAAACAGTCCAAAATTCTTCTCGGACGGTGTGAGTAGGTTCCACATCGAATTCTTGGGTGAGATAGGCGATGCGCAAGCTCGCGGGACGAATCACTTCCCCAGCGCTGGGTTCTATTTCCCCGGCGATAATTTGCAGTTGGGTAGACTTTCCAGCTCCATTAACTCCCACCAAACCTACCCGCTCTCCAGGTTTCACTTCCCAGGTAACATTTTTGAGCACTTCCCCAGTGGGGTATACTTTAGTGATCCGTTCCAATCGTAGCATGATCCAGCAATTCGTCTATGTACCGTAACATTTTATTACATATTGTCACCCAAGTTAATCTGCTTCTCCAAAATTCCATCCACCCAAACTCTATCTGTGGGGGATAAAGCTGGCACTGGTTCTTTCTGATAATCTATCATTAAATCGTAACTCCCTCTATCATAAGCCAGATGCAACAAATCTTGTAAATTAATTATTGGTTCCTTATCTTCCGGGAGCAAGGGTAGAGGAAAGCTAGGAATGACATCAGGAAGATTAAAAGCATATAAATCGGCTTGGGGACGAGAGTGACCCCGACTAACTAAAATGCGATAATCACTTTCAATTTCTGGAGAGGAGAAGGACATCATGTTCCCTTGACGCAGCAAATCAATTTCAATTAAATTGGTTAAACTGTTCAAAACCAGCTGACGTTTGCTTTCGTAAGCTTGACGACCCACTCCAGAACGTTTATCCTTAGGAGAAAGGATTTCAATCACTGTAATCACCTCCTCATTGTCCACTCGTCGAACTTCTAAATACCATTCTTTAATGGTTTCAGACATAGGAATAGTCACTTGGACAGGTTCTACCAGAGCAACTGTAGGTTGGGTCGAGGCACGAAACCCAACAGCACCAACGCTTTGTACAACTATATCATCGGGAATACCCACGAGCGGTTTATCCCCATTATTGCTTTCATCCCTGATATAAACCCTTTCCTCCATCCCGATGCGATATCGAGGACGCAGTTGCGGGTTCATGGCATCGGCGATCGTCACTATTAACCGATGATGAATTTCTGGCCAAATTTTGGGGTCTTCTAAATAGGGATTCATTCCGGGAAAAGGGGATGGCATAATTTCTCCCTCAAGAATGCGCTATAATTCTATAGTACTCCCTCTCTGCGCCTCAGCGCCTCTGCGTGAAACCAAAACATGAAAATCCCCCCCCTGCACCCCGATACCATTGAAGAAGTGAAGCAACGACTTGACGTTGTGGATATCATTGAGGAGTACGTGGTACTGCGGAAACGAGGGAAAGATTATCTAGGTTTATGTCCTTTTCACGAGGAAAAGACTCCCAGTTTTACCGTCAGTCCGAGTAAACAATTTTACTATTGTTTTGGTTGTGGTGCAGGGGGAAATGCGATTAAGTTCCTGATGGAGTTGGGAAAAGGTTCTTTTACCGATGTGGTTTTAAATCTCGCCCAACGGTATCAAGTCCCAGTTAAAACCCTAGAACCAAAGGAAAGACAGGAACTAAAACGGGAACTTTCTCTCAGGGAACAATTATATGAGATTTTAGCTGTTACTGCTAGTTTTTATCACTATGTCCTGTACCAAACCCAAGGAGAAGCAGCTCTGGCATATTTGCAAACGGAAAGGGGGTTGAAACCGGAGACAATCCAAGATTTTCAATTGGGTTACGCTCCGGGAGGCTGGAATACTCTTTATTCCTATCTAGTGGAGACAAAACACTATGGGGTTGCTTTGGTAGAACAAGCGGGTTTGATTAAAGCGAGAAAAGAGGGGAAAGGTTATTATGATCGCTTCCGCAACCGCATTGTTATTCCTATTCAGGATACCCAGGGGCGAATCATTGCGTTTGGGACCAGAAGTTTGGGAGATGAACAACCCAAATATCTCAACTCTCCTGAGACTAATTTATTTAATAAGAGCCAAACTTTGTTTGCTTTGGATAGGGCATGTCGGAGTATTGGGAAGGAAGATATAGCAGTAGTTGTGGAGGGATATTTTGATGCTATTGCCCTCCATAGTGCGGGGATAACTAATGTTGTGGCTTCCCTGGGAACTGCTTTTACCACGGAGCAATTAAAGCTATTATTACGGTATACTAAATCAAAGCAAGTAGTGTTAAATTTTGATACAGATGCTGCGGGGATTAAGGCGACGCAACGGGTTATTAGGGAGGTAGAAAATCTGGTTTATTCGGGACAAGTACAATTAAAAGTGCTGAATCTTCCGGGAGGAAAAGATGCGGATGAGTTTCTGAAAGAAAATGAAGATGGTGCCCAAATATATGGTAAGGCTATTGGAGATGCTCCTCTCTGGTTAGATTGGCAAATAGACCAACTTTTATTGGGTAAGAAGCTGGCGGCTGCGGAGCAATTTGAGGAAGTAGCTCAGAGGATGGTAAAATTACTCAACCGCATTCAAAATGGAAATAAACGCACTCATTATATCCGTTATTGTGCCGAATTACTCAGTGGAGGGGATGGGAGATTAATACCTCTGCATACTGGTAATTTAATGGCTCAATTAAAGAAACCAAGAGGGAAAAGATACCTGGGTAGGAAACAACTCAATCTCCCCGTCAGTGCTGAAAGGAGCATGTTAGCTGAAGGGGAGGCTGATTTACTGCGAATTTACTTGCATTTCCCCAACCATCGTCAAACCATTTTAGATGCTTTAGAGGAAAAAGATTTAGTGTTTACTATCTCCCACCATCGCTTTTTGTGGCAGCAAATTAGCCAATTACCTATTGAAGCAACAGATATGATATCTTTATTGCAAGATGTGAGTATTTCCTATCCCCAAGAGATGAAACAGGTAACTCATTTGTTTCACTTGGATGAGAAAAGGGAGTGGGAAGATAACTTACGAGCACCTTTGGTGATTGCTGCTGCCATCGTTACCCTGGAGAGGGCAAGCTGGGAAGAATATCGTCGTTATTGCTTACAACAGTGGCAAACCTTAGATATGGGGAAGGAGGCTGAGAAAATGCAATATTATTCTCAGGAGTTAAAAGAGGTGGAGCAGCGCATTAAGGAGTTGGAGCAGCAGCGTTGTTTTCATTACGAGGATTTTGTGTAAAGTTACATGACAATTTCTAAATATGGGCAACTGGATTGATATCATGGGGGAAGAAATTGAGCAAAAATAAGGAGAACACTATCCATGTCTGAAGCTGATGGAATTTTCTACGTCAATGCTATCATTTTCCTGTTACTGGTACTAGCAGGGCTTTATTTCGCTAAACCTAAGAGTACATCGTAGCTGACACCCTCTCGAATGCCCGCCCTTAACATGAAAGCTCACAGAGTCAATGTCTTTACTTTCTGGTCCTTTTGGGGCGCGCAGAGGCGCAGAGGCGCGGAGGATTGAACCTGACTGGAGTGGACAACTACCGAAGACTTAATCTCTGTTTGCTCTGTGCCTCTGTGAGCTTCCTCTTGGCCAGAAAGCCCAAAAGGCAAAGACGTTGGCGCAGAGATTAAATGGGTCTTTTTGGGGTTATTATAATTGAAATAGGAGAGAAAGATTGTTGGCGGGCATGGGGACTATTTCTCGTAATTGGAAGCCCGCAATTTTAGCTTCTTCTACTACCAGATCTAGTTCCCTGACTCCCCAATCTGGGTTTTGACGACGCAAAGATTGGTCAAAAGCTAGGTTGCTATAAGCAGTGTTTTCTCCTTGTTTGTAGGGACCATAGAGGTAAAGTATACCCCCGCCGGCGGGGAGGATGGAATTAGCACCGGCTAGGAGTCCTAGAAAGGCTGTCCAGGGGGCAATATGAATCATATTGATATTGACGATACTGTGAATGGGAATGTTGGGTTCAATTTTCCAGACTTTTTCCCGAGCATCTATATTTATAGGGGGATAAAGGTTATTATAAGGGAAGTTAGCGCGCCATGCTTGAATACTCCTACGACAGAGAGGATTAGGATCTGAAGGTAGCCATTGGCTGTTCTTCAGGTGGGCGGCAAAAAATACTGCATGTTCTCCCGTACCGCTGGCTATTTCTAAGATATTCCCATGAGCTTTCAGTACTCTTGCGAGTACTGCTAAAATAGGTTCTCTGTTGCGCTGAGTTGCTGGGGCATATTGTCTCCCATCTTGTGGTATATTCATATTACAGTGAGCACGTACCAGTTATCAAGAGCGATCGCACCGCTTAAAATGTGATATTATAGTAGCCCCTGTGTAGGGTGGGCAATTTAGACAACTTTTGGTACTCTTTATAAAGAGTAAATTTAGTTTGTAAGTTTAGGTAACTACTAAATTTATTTGGCATAACACAAAAAGTTGTTTATGTATAAGTTAAGGCGAGAGGGCTGCACCAAGCGCGGCGGTAGATACACCCAATCCCTTCCTGCCGGAGGGTTATAGCCAGAGGGAGGAGTCATTTTCTCCGTCACGATGAGTTGCCCAGGATTCAGATCTGCTTTCACCTGTCCGAAGGTATCCATCAGTCGCAAGCGCAGGATGCTCATCACCCCGGAACGAATGGGGTTAAAATCGTTTAAGGGCACGGGAGCAACTCGGCGGCGATCGCCCACTGCGAAGCGGACTTGCTCCGTAAACGGCTTGTAGTCCTCGAAGCCGATCGGATCGTTGATTCCCAGCTGCATGGTTTGCTTGTGCATGAGCAAACCGGGATTGAACCCACCTAGGGCTTGAGCAAAAGAGTTACTGTTTTGCAGCCGTTGGTAAGCGCGAATCGCCGTATAAATCGCATCCTCTGCTTTTTGCTCGGCGGTCTTGCTGTTGATAGTCTTCTCGTACCAGGTTTTGACTTTCTCGATATTTTTATCTTGGCTGAGATAATTGTCGCTGGCGGTTTCTGCGGTATTTTCGTCAAAATACTGTTCCATAACGCTTTTGTCACCGAGAACGTTCTTCTCATTGAGATAGGCTTCTATCACTTTTTTGAGCTTGATGCTAGCGTGGGGCGTAACAATCGTAGAACCACTATAGACGTTCGCCGCCTTGGTTAGACCCGTTCCCGATTTGACAGAAAGATCGCTGGCGTTTTCTTTTAAATCATAGTTACTGACGATAAAATTCGGATCGTATGCCCGTTTATCCGGATCCAGGTTGCCGTGCTGTTGGACGGGTAGCACCTCCACCTCCCACTCCATGAGAAAGGGATGCCAGGGTTGTGTTGTCCAGGTACTAAAAGCAATGTTGCTCAAAGTAGCGCTATTGCTCGCTGTATTTTTATTTTCGAGCTCGTTAATTTTTGTTCCGATGGTGTTCTCGTAATTGGCAATTAAATCCGGTAGCGGGATATTTTCGCTATTCTCGTACAACTGACACTCTAGCAAACCGTCACTTCCGTGTCGCTCGGTAAACTTAGCCCCTTTGCCTTCAATGAGTATGACGGGGTCGTTGGGCTGCCAGTAACGGGGGCTGGGAACTCGCTTGAGCATGTAGTTTAGCTCAATGGTATTAGACCGATCGCGATCTATCTCCTCCTCAGTTAAATCTCGGTTGTAAACCCGAACCACAGCAATTTTGGCCTTTAACTTGTTCTCCCCATAGCGATCGCTCATTATATATATATCGCCGCTAAAAGCAGTTTTAGCTTCCAAGTAGAGATGCACCCAGCGGTTTTTAGGAATATCTTGCCAAGTGGGTAAATCTCCCACTCGCTTGCCGACCTTTTCCCCATCCACATACATGACATGCCAACCGTCGCCGACGTTAGATGCTTGGTTATCAATGTCTCGGATGTTAGCGGCAACTTGTCCCTTACTCAGGTTGGGGGCATCCAGAAGGTAGCGATCGCCGCTTTCCTGTTGGCTGGGAATATTCACCCACATCGAAACTGCTTTGACATTACTCAGGCCTGACAATTGGATGTAGTCATTTTTACCATCAAAGCTCAAACATTTTCCCAATGGCCCTTTGCTTTCCTCTGTTGGCGAACCCCGCAAGATACCGGAGTTATCACTCCCATTATCCAGGGTTATGTCTTTAATAATACTATTCTTTAGCTGTTGATTGTAGTTATGAAAATTTTTCATAATATTATTAGCTTCAGCCGCCAGTTGGGACGCTTTGGAGTTTTGTGCCGAAGCGGTAGCGGTAACTACCTTTTTATTACTATCTCTATGCATCACTAAATTTTAACTGGTCGGATCCACCAGTAACTTCAATTCTCCCGTCCCTGTTAACTTATGGTTGAAGGGCTCGATAGCTTTAACTTTAATGTAATGCTTGACCTCATCAATGTCAGGATAGTCGTCGCGACTGTCATCGGGAGGATAGGCACAGAGCATATACTTGTACCAGTCGGCAAAAATCTGATGTTGCCAGGACTCGATTTCGTGAAGGGCGCGATCGTACTCCTGTTGTTTGAGGTTGAGGGTATTGAGAGCGTCGGCGATATCTTCTGGTAAAGTAACTTGTTGTCGGGCTTGAGATTCCGCTGCATCGGCCTTGCGATCGCTCTTTGTCTCGTAGCGAATCGTCCATAAAATGCCAGCGTTAACAGCATTAAACCCTTTTTCGTGACGGGCTTCCTCAAATTTCGGGCCGATGTCTAGCTTTCGATGTTCCAAACCCGCAAACAGATGCAAGCATTCTAACTGATCCTCAATTATCGATTTATGAGCGGAATCGAGCGTCTGTGCCAAGTAGGCTGACAGGGCTTCCGTGCTGGTGTTGCCCACTGCGATTGTAGTACCAGAGTCCTTATCAGTGTTATCGGTATTGGCTGCCGGAGCGAAGCTGATCCTCCCGTAGCATAGCATTTCTTCTGGAAACTTTTGACCGTTTGGAACCTGTGTCGTCCATTTAAACTCTTCTTTTATCGCTTCTAACAAATCTGCGTTGCTGGGTTTGCTGTTGTTCCCTTGGTAAACATTCCGAGAATGCTGGAGAAAGGTCTTGAAATAATCGCTCTCCTGGCCATCGTACCAGCCAACCACAGTATACTTCAGATCCGAGCTAGGAAGCACTGTAATCTCGTCGTCATAAAAGCCAAAGACGCTATGACAGTTCGGGTAAAATGCAGCAAAAGTCGGTTCGCCATAGCCCACCGCCGTTAGCGGATCGAGGCACTCCTTATATGAATCGGTATATAGATCGAATTGGTTGCGTCCGTCCTTCCATTCTCTAAAAGACATTTTTCGCCCCAAATAGCGAAAGGGCTGATGTCCGATAGCCTTACACTCTGGATAGGCCGCCTCCAACAGCAATCGGTTCAAGCGTACTAGATCCTCTCCTTGCGGATGGGAGTCGCGTAAATTTTGCGTTTCCGCACTCAATTTTATCTCAGAAAAGTGATTAACATGGTATATAGACGCACCCCGCATAATTTTGTTGAGTTCCCACATCAACCCTGTTTGCAATTCTGGCGATGGCGTTCCCGACTCATAGCAATTCAACAGGGTTTTCGTTTGAGGTAAAAATTGGTTTTTGATAAACTCAGATAGGGGAGTATTGTTTTTGAGATTGACCGCGAGTTGGGCGATCGCCTTGGCATTGCCACCGCTAAACAGCTCCGCCGAATATAAAATATTGACGCTGCCAGCCTCGTTACTTTGCCCGTAAGGATAGAGATAATCGCTTTCAACAATCCATTTTTTAGTTTGCAATCCCTCACCGGTGCGTTCCACTAGCCAGCGATTTGGTACGGGAGGAAAAGCACTTCCTAGGGGATAGTTTAAGAGAGCTTCGATCGCTTCCCGCTGGCCCTCAAAACCATCCAGGCTGTTGCCAGTTCTTTGACTTCTGGGCATGACGCTCGCCTTAAACTCATCGATTTTTTTAATCCATTTTTGGCTAATTAACTTAGTCCAGATGGCATCTCCATTATTACCGAATGCCTTCCTCAAGGTTTGTTTTTCCACAATGCGAATAGCTACTGTCTTCGTCAAAGCATCTGGCAAAGCCCAATGCAAGTGCAATCCCGCTTTGAGATTAAAATTCTTATCTTGAAATGGCTCAATAACGATTTCTTCACTAATGTTGGCAATATCGGGATTGACATCTCGCTGCCCGTTAAAGTAGGGCAAGCGCGTAAAATCTGCCATAGCCTCCGCCACAAACGTATCGCGCTGGAGAAACAAGGCATCCAGATGAATGGGTACCATTAAAATAGAACTCATGATTTTTTCTCAATAGTCAAATAATCGATTTTGTATATTTTGGTATGTTACATGCATCTAGCTGAAACAGTTACCAGTTCCTGACTCCCGACTCCCGCTAATACAATATCATCTCTGTTTTTCTGACATTTTTTTTCTCGCCTTCTTCTTAAGAGCATATTTAGAAGAAAAATAATAAAAATTTTTTTTCAAAAACTCATGCCCACTCCCCTAGGGAACATCCTCCATGCCGCAGAACTGCGTCCCTACAATAAATCTGTGTTTCGAGCATTTGGACAATCTGGGCTTTGCCTATTGGTCTCTTTTCAGCCCTGTTTATCTACCGCTTTGACCTCTATCGCTCCCTGCAATGGGCACTACCCACAAGCCCTGAGGAGGAGAAAGTCCTCGCTGCTCGCTTAAATACCTACTGGGCACGAGGCTATTGACCAGTAGGGGCGGGGTTTTCCCGCCCTGGGAGTTGGGGAGCTGGGGATAAAGGTCATCTCGACGGAATCTTAAATCAGGCGAAGGCTTCCAAACCTAGGGATTTCGCAGTTTCTCATTTTTATTTTGGGGGCGATCGCGTTCGGAAGGAGCTGGTAACTGCTATTAATATAGGCAATAATGCCCACACTACAAAATACTACCCAAACCCAATGCTAGCTAAAAGAATTCTCCCCTGCCTAGACGTGAAAGCAGGCAGAGTAGTGAAAGGAGTGAACTTCGTCAACCTGCAAGACGCCGGAGATCCGGTAGAATTAGCCCGAGTGTACAACGAAGCAGGTGCCGATGAATTAGTCTTTCTGGACATAACTGCCACCCACGAAGACAGAGACATCATCCTAGACGTAGTCTACCGCACCGCCGAACAAGTATTCATCCCCCTAACCGTAGGAGGCGGCATTCAAACCTTAGAGAATATTAAAAATTTGTTAAGAGCGGGGGCCGACAAAGTGAGCATTAATTCCGCCGCAGTCCGGAACCCGAATTTAGTCAATCAGGGGAGCGATCGCTTCGGTGAACAATGTATCGTCGTAGCTATAGATGCTAGACGGCGTAAGGATTCCAGCCACCCAGGGTGGGACGTATATATTCGGGGTGGCAGGAAAAATACCGGCAAAGACGCCATTAAATGGGCTACTGAAGTGGCAGAACGGGGAGCAGGAGAACTGCTTGTCACCAGCATGGACGGGGATGGAACCCAGGCAGGATATGACTTAGAGCTAACTAGGACTATTGCCGAAGCAGTGGAAATTCCCGTTATTGCTTCCGGTGGCGCCGGAAGTTGCCACCACATATCCAAAGCACTAACAGAAGGGAAAGCAGAAGCGGCGTTATTGGCTTCCCTACTGCATTACGGGCAATTAACCATTGCCCAAATTAAGACCTATCTAGCCCAAAGTGGAGTGCCGGTTAGGATGAGATAAGGTACCAGCATCTATTAGAATAGACAAAAAATTTACATTTTGTAAAATATGTTAATGCCTATTCTCATATTAGACGTTGCTTTAGTCGCCTGGTCCCTCCATTTGATGCAGCAAGCCTTCAACAACAAAGAATTATCCCTCATCCTAGCGGCAACCCTGGTAGCTTTAGCAGCAGCAGCCATGCTAGTAGTCTACTTCCTCATGGGTAACTGTCTCAGCTATCTCACCCACAGCCCGGACTTTCCCTATTCCTGAAAAAAAATTTTTCCCAATGCTTGACAAAAGAAGATAAGATGTGTAACATTCATGAAATGCTTACAGTAGGGCATTATCACTCGGGGCTATAGCTCAGCTGGTAGAGCACCTCAATGGCATTGAGGGGGTCAGCGGTTCAAATCCGCTTAGCTCCATGATAATTATATTGGAGGCCATCGCCCAATTTATACCCCACCCTTAGCTCGTCTAATCGAACAACTACAACATTTGCCGGGAATAGGACCAAAAACAGCCCAGAGGTTAGCCCTGCATATAATCAAGCGATCGGAAACTGAAGTACAAGCTCTCGCGGAAGCCCTGGTGGAAGCAAAAAGGCAAGTGGGTTTGTGCAAAATATGCTTTCATTTATCCGCAGAACCAACCTGTTCTATCTGTCGTAATACCAATCGAGATCCAGGTACAATCTGTGTAGTTGCTGACTCTAGAGACGTAATTGCCTTGGAAAAAACCAGGGAATATGGAGGGAGGTATCACGTCCTCGGTGGGACAATATCGCCTATGGACGGGATCACCCCTGAACAACTTTACATTCAGTCCTTGGTACAGCGAGTTAGCCAAGAGCAAATTAAAGAAGTAATCCTGGCGATCGCTCCTTCTGTAGAAGGGGAAACCACAACCCTCTATGTTGCTGGGCTCTTGAAATCCTTTACAAAAGTAACCCGGATCGCTTTTGGTTTGCCTATGGGGGGGGATTTAGAATATGCCGATGAAGTAACCTTGGCTAGAGCTTTGGAAGGAAGACAAGAGTTGTGAGATTAAGATGGTTCGCGCAAAGCCGCCAAGGCGCAAAGGGAAGAAGGAATTATTAGTTTATGATTCAATAAATTATTGATAAACAAACGTTCATCATTGAGAGAAATAGTCGTGTTTAAGTCTATCCTGCCCCAAGTTAGTCTATCCTTAGTTTGCGCCCTGGTATCTTGTCATCTACCTGCATTGGGGCAAATAAACACCATATTACAACCAACCCTACAGAGCAACACCCAAAGACTCAACGATTTGCTACGCCAGGGACGGGAGTATGCTGATACAGGTAACTATCCTGCTGCTCTTGCCGCTTATGAAGAAGCAGCAGGTCTGGATCGAGAAAACCCAAAGATTTTTTCCGCTCTCGGCTACTTATACGCAAATCAAGGAAATTATAGCGCCGCAGCAGTAGCCTATGAACAGGCCATGGCCCTAGAACCGGACAATGCTGAATTTCACTATGCCCTGGGTTATAGTTTAGCCCAAACGGGAGATGATATAGGAGCTACCGGAGCTTACTATCGCGCTGCTTCCCTGGATCCAAATAATTTACAGTATCATTTAGCTTTGGGAGTGATTTTGCTGCGTCAGAGGGAATATAATGGGGCGATAAAAAGTTTTCAGCAAGTCCTCATTTTGGATCCAAAACATCAAGAAGCCCACGAAGTATTGGGTCCCACTTTGCTAAAACAGAAACGAACCAACGAAGCACTAATCGCCTTAAAAGCAGCAGTAAGAGTATTACCTGAAAACAAAAAATTGCGCCAGCAACTCACAGAAGCGTTGCAGAGTCAAGGCAGAGTTCAAGAGGGTATCATAAGTTTAAAGGAGTTAGAAAAACTAGAGCCAGATAATATTCAGATTCCTTTGCGCATTGCCAAGCTACTGCAAAGACAACAGGATCTAGATGGAGCATTAAGAGCTTATGGGCGAGTAATTGAGCTAGATGAAAACAATATCGAGAGCCTTGCAGGAATAGGGGCAATTTATCTCAAGCAGGAGGATTACATCTCGGCAGTGGGGACTTACCTGTTACTCAAAGACCTGCTTCCCAATAATCCAGGGGCCCACTACAATTTAGGATTGGCATGGCTTGGAAGAGGTAGGACGAAAGAAGCAATTCAAGCCTTTACTAAAGCGTCTGAATTATATACTGATGCAAATAATACAATCCGTTTCAACCAAACAGAAGCTTTGTTAGAGCAAATACAACGGTAAGAATGGCAGTTACAATCCAGAAACTGAGGGAATGGAAAGAAGAAAAACGGGCCATTGTCACTTTGACTGCTTGGGATTGGGCGATCGCCCGACTTTTGGATCAAGCAGGAGTAGACGTGATTCTGGTAGGAGATTCTTTGGCTATGGTAGCTTTAGGACACCCCAATACCCTCCCCGTCACCCTAGAGGAGATGTTACATCATACAGCAGCAGTGCGTCGGGGTGTGAAGCGGGGATTAGTGGTTTGCGACCTCCCCTTTTTGAGTTATCAAGAAAGTCCTCAAATTGCCATCCACTCCGCTGGGCGCGCTCTGAAGGAAGCCGGAGCACAGGCTGTTAAGCTAGAAGGGGGATACCCCGCTATGGTTGCTACGGTAGCCCAACTAACGGCCATAGGCATTCCTGTCATGGGTCATGTGGGTTTAACCCCCCAATCAGTACATCAACTCTCCTACAAACAGCAAGGGGTAACGGATCAGGAAGGAAAACGCATTTACCAGGAGGCGATCGCCTTGGGGGAAGCGGGTGCTTTTGCCATTGTCTTAGAACACATTCCTGAGCATTTAGCGGCCCGCATTACCGCTCAACTCCCTATACCCACTATTGGGATTGGTGCAGGCCCCCATTGCGACGGACAGGTCCTAGTTACTGCTGATTTACTGGGACTCTCCCCAAACCCACCTCCCTTTGCCAAATCCTATGCAAATTTGGGCCAAGTAATTACCCAAGCAGTGGAAGATTTTTCCACCGAGGTGCGCTCTGGCAAATTTATCCAAAATAGGGGTTGACAAGTTAGATTATTTGTTCTAAACTGAGTATAGATTGAAATTGTATAATGCCCACTCTAGATCTAAAAAAAAGCTCTTTATATCAGCGAACATCTGCGTTGATCTACGTTTTGGAGCGGGACGCCAAAGGCGGTTGCTTCGCAATCAAAGAACAAAACTTCTCAACACAGCCCACAAACATTTCTACCCCCAAGGATAAAGCAGTTTCGTCAAAATCAAAGCGAGGATGATGATGAGGATAAGTCAATCCTTTTTCTGAGTTAGCAGAACCCAAGAAAAAGTAACAACCGGGCACTTCATTCAGAAAGAAGGACATATCCTCACTGGCCATAGTCTGGCACTCTGGAACCACTCCTAAAGGTGTTTCTACCACTTTGGAAGCTACAGAACGCACTAATTCTGCCATGGAAGCATCGTTAATAGTGGGGGGATACATTTGCTTGTAATCTAACTCGTACTTCGCTCCGTGACTCTGACAAACTCCAGCAATAATTGTTTCAATGCGCTGGTTAAAAAATCCTGAGAAAGTAGGATTAAAATAGCGTACTGTGCCGCTTAAGACTGCTGTATCGGCAATAACATTGTATTTTTGACCTGCATGGAGTTCACCGATGGTAACTACAGCGGAATCCATGGGATTGAAATTGCGGGCTACAATAGTTTGTAAAGCATTAACTATTTGAGCACTAACCACCACCGAATCAATGGTAGTCTGGGGAATTGCCCCATGACCCCCCTTACCTAAAATTTTACAGCGAAACAATTCCACTGCTGCCATTAAAGGACCACTGCGCACTCCTACTGTACCCACAGGAAGATAATTCCACAAGTGTAAGCCCATAATGGCCTCGACATCGGGATTTTTGAGTACTCCCGCTTCAATCATCGGTTTTGCTCCTCCTGGACCTTCCTCAGCAGGTTGGAAGATAATTTTCACCGTCCCCCTAAAATCTTGACGATGGTTGGCAAGGTAGTAGGCCGTACCCAGAGCGATCGCTGTATGACCGTCATGTCCGCAAGCGTGCATTCTACCATCGTGTTGGGAACGATAAGGAACCTGGGAGGCTTCAGTAATGGGGAGAGCGTCCATATCGGCTCGAATTGCCAAGACTGGATCAGGATTACTTCCTTCTATAATAGCTACAATTCCAGTTTGGACAATCCCAGTTTCATGTTGAATACCCCATTGCTGTAATTTATTAGCGATAAATTCGGCAGTTAAAAATTCTTGAAAACCTAATTCTGGTCTTTGATGGAGATTTCGTCGCCATTCTACTAATTGAGACTGCAAAGCTTGAATTTCTGGGCGCATTACCAAAGATGGGAGTTTTCTCTCTAATTTTAACTCATGGGGATAAAACAGTTAGTCGTCTAGCTCCAATATCTCAATGAGAGGCTGGAGAAACTTTTGGTAGTTGCGCCATTTTCCTACAGAAGAAGTATAGGCTGTCTGACCAACACTGGCAGTTTTAACGTCGTCCCACTCCAAACCCACAAAATCGATTATTTTCCGAAGTAGTATCTAGTAAAGAAAAATCTCTGCAAACCTTGATAAAGCTTGGAAATACTGGCTAATTACACAATAATCCTCATGGGACTTGACAAAACGGGGATATAGTTGGTAGTAATGCACAGTAATGGTATACTCGATTAAGAAACTTTAAAGTTTACTAATCCTAACATAAGTATTAAAACATAAATACTCTTTTTGATAAGGATGATTTGAAACTTGCCGTTTGCTGTTTTAAATTACTGTTGCGGTGTGCGATTTTTAACTTTGATGTTGGTATGGAGTAAGGTTCATGGAAACAAATTTGACAAAGCGCTGCGTCGCAGAGCTTTTAGGAACGGCTTGGCTCGTTTTGGGAGGATGTGGAAGTGCAGTCCTCGCCGCTAATTTCCCCAATGCTGAGACCAACACATTGGGCATTGGCCTGGTTGGGGTCTCTCTGGCTTTTGGCCTGACGGTGTTGACCATGGCCTATGCCATTGGTCATATTTCTGGCTGCCACCTCAACCCAGCGGTTTCCTTTGGGCTCTGGGCAGGCAAGCGGTTTCCCAGTGGTGAGTTGCTGCCCTACATCGCAGCTCAGGTGGTGGGTGCTGTGGTGGGTGCTGGCATTCTGTTTGTGATTGCCAGTGGCTCGTCTGAGTTTGAGTTGGCAGGCTCTAATCCATTCGCAACCAACGGCTTTGGGGAACATTCTCCTGGCGGTTATGGCTTACTGGCCTGCCTGGTCGCTGAGGTGGTGCTGACGTTTGTCTTTTTGATGGTGATTTTGGGATCGACAGATACGCGGGCTCCGGCGGGGATGGCTCCGGTGGCGATTGGCCTCTGCCTAACTTTGATCCACCTGATCAGCATTCCAGTCACCAACACCTCTGTGAATCCGGCTCGTAGTACCGGTGTGGCGCTGTTTGCGGGGGCAGAGCTGTTTAATCAGGTGTGGCTGTTCTGGCTCGCCCCCATCGTTGGGGCGGTGATTGCTGGCTGGTGCTACAAGGCGCTATTTGAGGCAGCCAAAGCTTAGCAGATGCTGATGTGTCGCGAAGGGAATCGTTGCTGAGAGATAGTTGCTATTGGATAAAAACGTTAGTAAAACTCTACAAATATCGTTAAAGTTCCCAAGGGTGACGCTTTGATGACAAAATCGCTCCACTAGATAAATCTGGTGGAGCAATTTTTCGATCTCAAACTCGTCTCAAACGTCAATCGCCCGTCACCGTATCTTCGTCGATGCCCATGGCTGGAGCAAAGAAAACTATCGCATTTTCTATTTTAGAACAAATTCATCCGCTTAAACTTTGGTTCTCATATCCACCAATTTGCTGTCAGTTTTTTTAACCCCCAGCCTTGAGGAAATGTTTAAGTAGAAGATGATAAAATGGTGAACAACCCTGCTCCCTAGCTTCTGCAAGAAATCTGATAAAATTGCAATTCTACTAGTTCAGACTGTAAAGCTCGAATTTCTGGACGTATTTTCATCAGTTCAACGGAATTTGGAGTGGAAATAGTTGCAACCATAATCAATTAAAAATAAGGAGCGACGGGGAAGGGAAAGTTGCTATAATTATTTTACTCACAATACAAGATTGAGGAAATACAATGGCAGTAAAACGGTGGACGGATGACATGCTGGATGACTTAGCTTCCAGCGTAGGTGAGATGCGAGAGGGCATGACTGAGATGCGAGAGAGTATCACTGAAATAAGAGATAGTGTGGATGGTTTAAAAATAATTGCTGAAGCATTACTCAAAGTAGCAGGTCAACATGAACGAAAAATGGAACAGTTTGAGCGTGAGACAGAGTTAATGAAGCAGAGACAAGCAGAAAGCGATGAGAGGTTTAATGTTCTCTTGGAAGAGGTTCGCTATTTAATTAGAAGTAATTCGGGAAATTAGGGGTTAGGTTCATGTCTAGTATTAGTTTAATTCGTGCCGATGACTACGAGGTAAACAACCTCACTCACTCTATCACCACTCTACTGGAGCCTCTTGGTGGGATAGAAGCCTTTGTGAAACCGGGAGATCGGGTTCTCCTCAAACCCAACCTCCTCACTGGTAGTCGTCCCGGTAAAGAATGTGTCACTCGCCCGGAAATAGTACGCAGCGTCGCCAAATTGGTACTAGAAGCGGGGGGGAAACCCTTTTGCGGCGATAGTCCTGCTTTTGGTAGCGCTAAAGGTGTAGCTAAACGCAGTGGTTATCTCCCTCTCATGGAAGAGGTACCTTTACCTATAGTAGAATTTCATGGTCAGCGATACGAAACCATTGGGGAGACTTTTAACCATTTACGTCTCTCCAAAGAAGCAATGAATGCCGATGTGGTTGTGCGACTCGAAAGTCGCAGTAGTTAGTGGGTAAAACCCCATGGGGAGTGTCTTCCCCGGTTCCCGCCCGAAGGAGCCCCAGCAGCAATGAGGGGGTTTCACAGCTAGAGGGTTAAATGGCCAAGTTTTCTATTAGTCCGATAATGGTAACGGCCTAGGGAAAGTCTGATATGGTGAGCATAAAGCGAAGCTTGCAGCCCCGTTATAGGCAGATGAGTGAAAGCGGAACTGATACACTCTAACCAAAAGGGTACGCGGCATATGTGAAAGATGAATTAACCACTTCATCGCGTAGACACCACGCCGCCGGGGTATGGAGCAGCCTAAGTCAGACGTATCTAATTACTGTGGAACGAGTAAACCTCCACTGGGTCTGAGAAATCAGTAGGGAAGCTGTAAAGCGAACCAATTCCCAGGGGAGACAGGACTCTCTTAAGAAGCGAACGCTGCTAGGACGAAAGTTCAGGGGAATCAATAACCCGGCAGATAGGCAAATGCCTACCCCCGCCATCCGCGATGCCGGGGGGAGCTGACGTAGGAGAGGGTGAAACGTAACGGTAAAATCCCTTACCACTTGCGATTTTGCAATCCAAAAGCTGGAACTTGAAACTCAAAGCTCCTCAGAAGTTAGAGGCGTCGGGCAAACGTCAATGGCGAGGAGGTTGGAATTTAAGGACTCAAAGCCCAATCTGAATGAGACCTGAAAGCCGATGTCAGAAATGAGGAGTAAACGCGCCAGCGAGTAGGATGATACACCAGGAGCCGGGTGCTTGGAAACCTGCACGCCCGGTACTGCGAGGGGGAAAACCTGTAAAGGTCTACCTATCTCGACATTAATCTACCCAAAATCAAATCCCACGTCCAGCTGGTGATGAGTCTAGGAGTGAAAAATCTTTTTGGCTGCGTACCTGGAAAGATGAAAGCTTGGTGGCACCTAGAAGCGGGACGAGATGCCCTTCGTTTCGGGAACATGCTGGTGGAAACAGCCCAAACCATTGACCCAGATTTAACCATTATAGATGGCATTATAGCCCACCAAGGCAATGGTCCCAGTGGCGGAGAACCTCGTGCTTTAGGCATTTTGGGAGCATCAGGGGATGTTTTTGCCTTGGACAGAGCTATACTGGAAATACTTCAAGTTGACCCCACCACCGTCCCTACAGTTGTTGCCGGGTATAAAAATGGACTCTGTCCGGAACTGTCCCAAATGCATTTCCCCCACCAACACCCAAGAGAACTAAAAGTAGAGGACTGGAAATTGCCTGATACTTTAGTGCCCATTGATTTTGGTCTGCCTCGGGTTCTTCGCTCTACCTTGAAAAATCTTTACATTCGCTGGATCCAAGAGCCAATTCAAGCTTATAGAGGCTAGGGTTGGGTGAGGTGTAGTAATTGTATATTTTTTATACTCCACCATAAATATTAGTTGAACTCTCCTCAGAAATGGTTAGAATAAGAATAAAGAACTTTGTGTGGCTCGTTTCCTGTGAAGGTCGCGGCGTAAGCCAAACATAAGCAGGAGCAGGGTTTCCGGGACAACGTCTCCGATAATCTAAACCATCCGATTGCGGGTTGAAAACGGATAAACGTTTCCTATCTAGGATTACCGAACCTTGATAACTGAATGAATTATGAGAGTGAGGACACAATCAGAAATTGTGCAACCAAGCCTCTCCCGTGAGGGAATCACGTGAATCCCCTGCTCCTGCGCAGCCGCGCCCTCCGGGCTGGCCACAGTGAGATTAATCATCAGGCTGAAGCTGGCAGCAGGGCGGAACCGGAGCTATCGAGCGGTTCGATGGTAACGCCGCTAACAGGGAGAACACTGGGATAACCTAACGTGAATCATCTGAGAAAAGACCTAACTTATGACACTGCCAAGCCGCTAAAGAGCAGAAAAGACACCGAAAGAAACTCGCAAGGCCAATAAGTTAGCGTGCGGCTCGAAAGTCGCAGTAATTAGTGTGTGAGAGCAACATGGGGAGTGTCTTCCCCGGTTCCCGCCCGAAGGAGCTTTGGCAGTAATGCCGGAGTTTCACAGCTAGAGGGTTAAATGGCCAAGCTACTATCAGTCCGATGGTGGTAGCGGCCTAGGGAAAGTCTGATATGGTGAGCATAAAGCGAAGCTTGCAGTCTCGTCAATGGCAATGAGTGAAAGCGGAACTGATACACTCTAACCAAAACGGTATGCGGCATATGTGAAAGATGGACTGCTAACGACATCGCATAGACACCACGCCGCCGGGGTATGGAGCAGCCTAAGTCAGACGTATCTAATTACTGTGGAACGAGTAAACCTCCACTGGGTCTGAGAAATCAGTAGGATAGCTGTAAAGCGAACCAATTCCCAGGGGAGACAGGACTCTCCTAAGAAGCGAACGCTGCTAGGACGAAAGTTCAGGGGAATCAATAACCCGGCAGATAGGCAAATGTCTACTCGAAAGGGGAGCTGACGTAGGAGAGGGTGAAACGTAACGGTAAAATCCCTTACCACTTGCGATTTTGCAATCTAAAAGCTGGAACTTGAAACTCAAAGCCCCTCATAAGTTAGAGGCGTCGGGCAAACGTCAATGGCGAGGAGATTGGAATTTAAGGACTCAAAGCCCAATCTGAATGAGACCTGAAAGCCGATACAAGTAATGAGGAGTAAACGCGCCAGCGAGTAGGATGATACACCAGGAGCCGGGTGCTTGGAAACTTGCACGCCCGGTACTGCGAGGGGGAAAACCTGTAAAGGTCTACCTATCTCGACATTTGCATTCCTGAGTTGGTGATAGGTCAATGGATGAGTCCCAAGGGTTCGTAACAATAGTTCATTCGGAACGAGTAAAAACTCGCTCAACTTCCATCAAAACAAGGGATTCCAAGCTTGACATGTGAGATGGTGGGGTCGCCTGATTAACGGCCTAACGGAAAAGCGAGGGTAAGAAGGGCGTAACTGCCCGATGGTTTCTACAGAAAAGATACCCAACGTAATTATCAGAGCGACTAACGAGGTCAAAATTGTGAATATCACTAACCAGACTTCAACCGAATACCGCAGTCTGAAAGCCTTGAGACTCCACTTAGCCCCCGGCATCCTCGATGGCGGGGGGCGGGGAAGATTGGCCGGAGAGCTGACGATGTCTGGAAAGACCTGCCATGGAAGCGATTCCGGCGTCATGTTTTTCGATTACAACGGGCTATCTTCAAAGCGCAAAAGGACAAGCACAAAGCCAAAGTCAAACGTTTACAACGGCTCTTACTACAGAGTCGTGCAGCTCAAGCTCTGGCCGTCAAACAAGTAACACAGATGAACAAAGGGCGTAAGTCCCCTGGAGTTGATGGTAAAACAGCACTCTCCACCAAGGAGCGTCTGACACTGTGCCAAAAGCTGAACAAGCACTGGTACCACTGGAAACACCAACAACTGAGAAGGGTAAACATCCCCAAGCCGAATGGTAAAACAAGGGGATTAGGCATCCCGACAATAGCCGACCGGGCGTGGCAAGCCTTGCTCAAGTTAGCAGCCGAGCCAGCCTATGAGGCAACCGCCGGAGAAAGGAGCTACGGCTTCAGACCCGGACGCTGTACTGCGGACGCACAAAAGCTAATTTTCGACAACCTAAAGAGCCAAACAAATGGCAAGGACAAACTGATTCTGGAAACAGATATCAGCAAATGCTTTGACGAAATTGACCACAAGGTTATGCTCGATGGAGTAGTCCTACCAATCGAAGCTTTAAAGGGGTTAAAGAGTGCTGTAAAAGCTGGCGTTCGTGGGGAATACCCCTCCAGTATTAAGGGCACGCCCCAAGGTGGAGTGATTTCACCCTTACTGGCCAATATCGCCCTAGATGGATTCGAGAACCTAGGGTCAAACCAATGGAAAGGGAGCCGCCGGGACGGCACTCTCATAAGGGGTATACGTTACGCAGATGACGCGGTCTTTATCTGCAAACCCGGAGCTGACACCAAGAGACTACGGGAAGATATCGACGAATTCCTAAAGACCAGAGGGCTAAGAATCAACGAAACTGTGAAAGCTGCGGCTTAAAAGCCAAAAACATAAACAGAGGCTTGGCTCCACGGAGCCATGACAACTAAATCAGGCATGTCGGTGAGGAGCTGGTCAGCAATCAGCAATCAAGTCCGACCCCCGCCATCGATGATGCCGGGGGAAAAGTGAATCTCTATCTGCCCACACGCGACTGTGAAATCAAGCAGGCGATAGGGGTTAGCCACTGGAGCGTGAAGCTGGGAACAGGGCACAATCAGAGCCGAAAGGCGTACTGGTTAACGTCGGAGAATCTACGGTTAACAGGTATCCCGGAAACGGGTACGCTGAACCGGAAAAAGCGTCTAATGGACCGGAGCACAACCTTGTTGGGCTTCCGTATCGGCATACAAACCCCGCTGCGACTCTTACGTTCAGCAGCTTCCCTGGGGGGTCGGTGGGCGAAGTGGTGAGACCTAAAGATTCGGAACAATTTCTGATTTGGAACGAGAAGAAACGAACGGTTTTTCTCACCGGGGTGGTACCCAGAGAGGAAGGGCAGGCATACCTTTATCGAGACCGTTCGGGTAGGACGCGGGAAAGAAAGCCATGTGCTAAACAACTGCCCGCAATGACCGAGAGCAAGATTTTTGTGTCTAGAGTTACCCAATTTACCGCCGCATTCTCTGCGGACGATGAGGATTAAATTCCTGCTGAGGACAATAGATTGCAGAAATCAAGCAAAGATTGGTAAAACTTCCAGAACCAACTGGATAGATACCAGTCAATGGGTTTCAACCCACAGGTCATAAGAGCCGTGTGAGGCGAAAGTTTCATGCACGGTTCGGAAAGGGAGCTGGGGTGGGTGACCACTCCTTCGACCCGAACCGCATCAAGGACGGACTCGCAAAGCGCGCCGTTAAGGCATAGGAATACCTAAGCCGGATGAGGTGAAAGTCTCACGTCCGGTTTATCGGAGAGGGGCGAGGCGGTAACGTCTCCCTCGACTCTAATAATATAATCACCTTTAGTAGATACGCACAACTGTAAAATGGAATTGAGTGACCTGTCAAGAAAGGATTCGGAGCCTCCCTCACATAGGTGGGCTGGGATAGTAGGAACTGTAATTGCTGTATTGACCTTAGCTTTACCGTTATGGATCATCGCTTACTACTCCTCAGAGATGATAGTTGACCCTGTCCCAACGACTTATTCGGTCCCGATAAGAGGAAATTGAGGTGACTCGTAAACTACCCACGCACTCGCTTGCCCCCGGCATCGATTGATGGCGGGGGTGGGCTTTCAGTAGCCCTGGCGGGAGTTGGCAAGCCAATCCTACCGAGCCTCTGGGCTGGTTTACAATGCAACCCCACAATCGAATCATTCGAGCCCCATTCAAATCCGCATCACATTTATTCCCACAATGCCCACAAACGAACCTCTTGCCATTCCTATAGGATTTCCCTTTTATTGGATGGATAGAGAGGCATTTGTGGCAAGTTTGGCTGGTATATGCAGGAGGTACAGCCAACAGCTTCACCCCTTCCCGGATGCTTTTATATTCCAGAAATAGCCTGAGTTGGTAGAAGGCCCACGAATTAGAGCGCCTTCTTTCGGTTTTTGACCGAGGCTGTGCGTTAAGCCTTTCCCTTATACCTGTCAAATCTTCAATGGCGATAGAAGCCTTGTGTTTTATGGCTTCACGGATAATTTGAATGATTAGAGTCGAGGGAGCTGCCACGCAGCTCGCCCCTCTCCTACGACACCGAAGGTGCCGCCTTTGGCGTCCCGGACGTGCGGGTTTCCCCCGCCATTAATCAATGCCGGGGGCTCAGGTGCTTCTATGCCAATGGGAGGCGCGCTTTAACGATACCTTCCACTATGCGCGGATTGTGACACCGAAGGTGCCGCCCTTAGCGTCCCTTCTGCAATTGGTGGCAGTATCGGTGGAGAGCAACTAGGTTTTTCTTCTTCGAGTTGTTATGGTTCCCATCTCGGTGGTGCAACTCCACACGACCATCTATCTCCATGAACAATCGGTTGCAATGAGCACATTTTCCCTTCTGTCGCCTTATGGCTTCAGCGGTAGGCCCTAGCTCTGGGCTGCACGACTCTGTAACAGAAGCCGTTGTAAGCGTTTGACCTTAGCTTTGTGATTGTTATGCATGCGCTTTGAAGATGCACCGCTGTAACCGAAAGACCTGCCCACGGAATTGCTTCCACGGCAAATCCTTCCAGACATCGTCAGCCCTCAGGCTTATTTCTCGCGCCCGCAGGTATACTGCTAGGTGAAGTCGTAAGTCTCTCAGACTGCGGTATTCGATTGAAGCATGGTTAGTGACTTGCACAGTTCAGGCTCCTTGTATCGCTCTGATAATTACGTTGGTTTTCTTCTCTGTAGAAACCATCGGGCAGTTACGCCCTTCTTACCCTCACCCTTCCGATAAACCGATAATCAGTCGGTTCCACCATCTCACCTGTTGGGCTTGGAATCCCCTGCTTTGATGGAAGTTGAGCGAGTAATCACGAGTTCCGAACAAACTATTGCTATGAACCCTTGGGACTCATCCCTTGTGTCATCACCAGCTCAGGAATGTAAGTGGCTGTCTTTCCCCTTACGAGCCTTTTTCGGTGTCTCTTCTGTCGTGTGTAGCGGCCATCAAAGCAGTGTCTCATATTAGGTCTTTTCTCAGATGATTCACGTTAAGTTATCCCGGTATTCTCCCTGTTAGCGGTGTTACCGACGACACCGAAGGTGCCGCCCAAGGCGTCCCGCTCGTCAGCTCCAGTCCCGCCCTGTTGCCAGCTTCAGCCTGGTGATTAACCTCACAGTGGCCAGCCCGGAGGGCGCGGCTGCGCAGGAGCAGGGGATTCACGTGATTCCTTCACGGGAGAGGCTCGGTTACACGATTTCTGACCGTGCCCTCACTCTCATAGTTCATTCAGTTGTCAAGGTTTTGGTAATCACTACCTTAGAGGTTCGGTAACCCTATTTGGATTCCCTAATTTCTCTCTTGTTTCCCTTGCGGGTCTCTCGTTCAGGTAGGAGTCGGTTGGTCTGTTTTCAGCCCCTTTCGGTGGCCTAGATTGGCAGTTCCGATGTCCCGAAAACTGAGCAATAGCTTATGTTTGGCTTACGCCGCGCTCTCTGCGAGTCTCCGAGCGGCTACTTTCGCGCTTGATCGAGCCGCACGAGACGTTATGATTCATCCACGTTTGGTCACGCAAAGACACAAAGCCCGCGAAGGATGAGGAGGAGACGGTGCTATCCCGCAGTAGGGGTGTAATTGTGTTCCTTTGCGTCTTAGCGCCTTGGCGCGAGGTTTGGAATCTTCTCTCCCGTCCCGATAACCGTTTCAATACCTCCCGACATCTACGTCGGGAACTACGTGTGCCTTGGGACACTTTTCTTTGGAGAGAAGCTCTAACCCTAGAGAACCTATCTCTGGTTTTGTTTAAAGCCTCGCCTGACCATGATTGGCCAGTACTGGTTACAGCAATATCTCGCCTCCCGAAATCCACCCCGATAACCTCTTGGGTGTCAGGCACATTGGGAGGCTCTGACTTAATCTGGACGTGTATATAGAATTTACCGTCTTTGTGCAGGCAAACCTGAGCACTAGTGGGATTTTGCCCCTTCAATCGCTCTACATGGTATCGACTGACCCCCGCCCCCCGCCATTAATCAATGCCGGGGGCCGGGGGGACTTTGATTCGTTTCCCAGTAGTGCTTAGGCTTACCAGAAACCCATCCTCGATAATCCGAAACGTTCTGGAATCGCAATCAAAGCTGGTAGGGGCAAAATCTTTGGGTTTGCTTTTCTTAGCCTTAGTGGCCAGTCTATTGGCTGCTACCCTGGCACAGAGCAAGAACAACATGGTTGGCCGTTAAACCAAATTTGGCTTTGGCTTCCCTATAACAGACTGCCTGAATACTATTTCGGTTGGTCAGCCTAGGATTCACCGTTTCGTTAATCCAGCTGCAAGCATCAGCAAATGCCACCGCAGTATCGGTCAGAGCGCGATACTGTTCGTCGGTAGTCTCTAAGCCAATGCATACAGTCAGGATTTGTTCCATGGGTTCCTCAAAAACTCACTATATGAAATTATATCACAAAATAGAAGCATGTGGCGCGGCCTTTCCTCTCGCCTTGCTCCCCGCTGCGGGTATAGCGGGAGCCTCCAGGCCGCATTCGGTGAAGATTGTTCCTTGAAAGTTATCCCATCAGCAGTTAGAGTGTATCAGGAGGGCTACTCCCAGGGAGTAGCTGTCAATAAGTCACTTTATTATATTATTGGAGATACTTCGTGGATCTGTCCCGCATTCCCGCTCAACCGAAACCTGGTCTGATTAACGTTTTGATTGAAATACCGGCAGGCAGTAAAAATAAATACGAGTTTGATAAAGATTTGAATGCTTTTGCTCTGGATCGGGTGCTTTACTCCTCTGTTCAGTATCCCTATGATTACGGTTTCGTACCCAATACCCTAGCCGATGATGGGGATCCTCTCGATGGGATGGTTATAATTGAGCAGCCCACTTTTCCAGGCTGCGTTATTGCAGCGCGACCTATAGGAATGCTGGAAATGATTGATGGAGGCGATCAGGACGAGAAAATTCTCTGCGTTCCCGACCAAGATCCTCGCTATAGTCAAGTTAAGTCGCTGAAAAACATTGCCCAACATCGGTTAGACGAAATTGCTGAATTTTTCAGGACTTATAAGAATTTGGAAAAGAAAGTGACCCAAATTCTAGGTTGGAAGGATGTAGATTTAGTCCGTGCGGCTCGTTCCTAGCAAGTAAAGTCGCGGGGTAACCCGAACGAAGCTAGGGCAGGGTTCTAGATAAACTGGAGCTGCAATCTAAGCCCGGAAACAGGCTGAAACAACTCCTGACTAGCTGAACCTTGACAACTGAATGAACTATGAGGGTGAAAGTCCCTCCCGTGAAGGAATCACGTGAATCCTTATCTGGCCACAGTGAGATTAATCATCAGGCTGAAGCTGGCAACAGGGCGGTAAAGTGCGGCCAATGGTCAGGCAGAGATACTTCCGCTAACAGGGAGAACACCGGGATAACTTAACGTGAATCATCTGAGAAAAGACCTAAATCTAGACACTGTCGGAAGACCATTAAAAACGACAGAAGAGAGACCGAAAGAAACTCGTAAGGTTAATGACTAGACACTTACATTCCTGAGTTGGTGATAGGTCAATGGATGAGTCCCAAGGGTTCGTAGCAATAGTTCATTCGGAACGAGTAAAAACTCGCTCAACTTCCATCAAAACACGGGATTCCAAGCCCAGACCTGTTAGATGGTGGGGTCGCCTGATTAACGGCCTAACGGAAGAGTGAGGGTAAGAGAGGGCGTAACTGCCCGATGGTTTCTACAGAGAAGATACCCAATGTAATTATCAGAGCGACTAATGAGGTCAAACTGTGAATATCACTAACCAGACTTCAATCGAATACCCTAGCCTGAAAGCCTTGAGACTTCATCTGGCAGTATTTCTGTCGGTGGAGAGGATTGGTCGGAAGGCCAGCGACGTCTGGAGAGACCTGCCATGGAAGCGATTCCGGCATCATGTTTTTCGATTACAACGGGCTATCTTCAAAGCGCAAAAGAACAATCATAAAGCCAAAGTCAAACGTTTACAACAACTTCTACTTCAAAGTCGTGCAGCTCAAGCTCTGGCCGTCAAACAAGTAACACAGCTGAACACAGGGCGTAAGTCCCCCGGAGTTGATGGTAAAACAGCACTCTCCACCAAGGAGCGTCTGACACTGTGCCAAAAGCTGAATAAGCACTGGCACCACTGGAAACACCAACAACTAAGAAGGGTAAACATCCCGAAGCCGAATGGCAAAACACGGGGATTAGGCATCCCGACAATAGCCGACCGGGCGTGGCAAGCGTTGCTCAAATTAGCAGCCGAGCCTGCCTACGAAGCAACAGCCGGGAAAAGGAGCTACGGCTTCAGACCTGGCCGCTGTACTGCGGACGCACAGCATCTAATCTTTACCAACCTCAGCAGCCATAAAAATGGTAAAGACAAGCTAATACTGGAAACAGATATTAGCAAATGCTTTGACGAAATTGACCACAAGAGTCATGCTCAATGGAGTAGTCCTACCAAAAGAGGCCCTCAAAGGTCTCAAACTTGCTGTGAAAGCTGGCGTCCGTGGTGAATACCCCTCCAGTATTAAGGGTACGCCCCAGGGTGGGGTGATTTCACCCCTACTGGCCAACATCGCTCTAGATGGATTCGAGAACCTAGGGTATAACCAGAAAGTCAGGACAGAATACACGCACAAAGGCGGGAAAAAGTCCGGGAAAAAGTACTACAAATGGTCAGAAGGTATAAGGGGCATTCGTTACGCGGACGACGCGGTCTTTATCTGTAAACCCGGAGCTGATACCAAGAGGCTACGGAAGGATATCGACAAATTCCTAAAGTCCAGAGGGCTAAGAATTAACGAAACTAAGACTAAGGTGAGTAAAGCTACGGATGGGTTCGACTTCTTAGGATGGCGCTTTCGTGTCAATTCCCGTGGAGTCTTTAAGTCCACACCGAGTTGGGAGAATTATGCAGACATCAAGGCTAAGGTAAAAGCCACTTGGAAAAATGGCACAACCACGGATGCTCGCCTGAAAAGGATAGAGTCACAAGTCCGAGGTTGGAGGCAATACCACAAAAACTGCGATATGAGCAAGCACTCGCTATGGTCACTCAATCACTGGGTATGGCGTAAGTTGAGGGCTGAAAAACGCAGGATGGCGATTAAGGAAGCTGAGAAAGCACGACAGATGGCCACTAGAGGCAAAAAGCCGATTCAAGGGGCTGCAAAGCGCCAGCTCACCAGTGAGCAGGTAAGGAAAGCTTTCCCAAAAGTTTCCTGGAAAGTCAATAACCACGTGATGGTTAGAGATGATGCCTCACCCTACAATGGGAATACTTCCTACTGGGTCGGTCGAAACTCCAAATTATACAGTGGTACAACCGCTGAAGCCCTCAGGCGACAGAAGAATGTGTGTCCGCATTGCAATCGATTTTTCATGGAGTTGGATGGTGCCGTGGAATTGCACCACATTGACGGCAACCACAACAACTGGTTTCGCTTGAATCTAGTTGCTCTCCACCGAGAATGTCACCAAGCACAGACGGTACACCAGAAGCGCATCGTAGACGGACTCGTGAAGCGCGCCGTTAAGGCATAGGAGCACCTGAGCCGGATGCGGTGAAAGTCGCACGTCCGGTTCGTCGGAGAGGGGCGAGGTGGTAACACCTCCCTCGACTCTAATAACCTCTATTGGAAAAATGCATTAAAGCAGGGTAAAGGCAGTATATTTACGTTTGTGTAGGGGCGCAAGGCTTGCGCCCATAAAAACAAGATCTAATTCAAAAAATGGGTAAAATAATTCGTGGAGCAATTTTTGTGGTGGATGACAATATTGATACAGATCAAATCATTCCAGCAGAATATCTAACTTTAGTACCATCAAAACAGGATGAATACGAAAAGTTAGGCACTTATGCTATGGCAGGATTGCCCCATCGTTATGGCAAATTTGTCGAGCAAGGAGCAATGAAAACCAAATATCCCATTATTATAGCTGGAGAAAATTTTGGTTGTGGTTCCTCCCGGGAACACGCTCCTATTGCTTTGGGAGCCTCAGGAGTAAAAGCTGTAGTAGCTCAGTCCTATGCTCGGATCTTTTTCCGCAACTGCTCCGCTACGGGAGAGCTTTATCCTTGGGAGTCGGAGGTAAGACTCTGTAATTTGTTTACTACAGGTCAAGACTGCTCCATTGAATTCGAGAATAATCAGCTGATTAACCACACTCTGGGTCAAGTATATAATCTCGTGCGGCTCGTTCCTAGCAAGTAAAGTCGCGCCCGCCATCGAGGATGCCGGGCGAACGAAGCTAGGGCAGGGTTCTAGACAAACTGGAGCTGCAATCTAAGCCCGGAAACAGGCTGAAACAGTTCCTGACCAGCTGAACCTTGACAACTGAATGAACTATGAGAGTGAGGGCATGGTCAGAAATCATGTAACCAAGCCTCTCCCGTGAGGGAATCACGTGAATCCTTACCTGGCCACAGTGAGATTAATCATCAGGCTGAAGCTGGCAACAGGGCGGTAAAGTGCGGCCAAGCGGTTAGGCAGAGATACTTCCGCTAACAGGGAGAACACCGGGACAACTTAACGTGAATCATCTGAGAAAAGACCTAATATACGACACTGTCGGAAGGCCGTTACAGACGACAGAAGAAACACCGAAAAAAACTCGCAAGACCATAGGTTAGCATTTGCATTCCTGAGTTGGTGATAGGTCAATGGATGAGTCCCAAGGGTTCGTAACAATAGTTCATTCGGAACGAGTAAAAACTCGCTCAACTTCCATCAAAACAAGGGATTCCAAGCTTGACATGTGAGATGGTGGGGTCGCCTGATTAACGGCCTAACGGAAAAGCGAGGGTAAGAAGGGCGTAACTGCCCGATGGTTTCTACAGAGAAGATACCCAATGTAATTATCAGAGCGACTAATGAGGTCAAAACTGTGAACATCACTAAACAGACTTCAATCGAATACCCCAGTTTAAAAGCCTTGAGGCTCCACTTAGCAGTATTCCTGCTGGCGGGGAAGATTGGCCGGAGGGCTGATGACGTCTGGAAAGACCTGCCATGGAAGAAATTCCGACGACAGGTATTTCGGTTACAACGGGCAATCTTTAAAGCGCAAGAGAACAAGCAAAAAGCCAAGGTCAAACGTTTACAACGGCTCCTATTACAGAGTCGTGCTGCCCAAGCACTGGCCGTAAAACAAGTAACACAGTTAAACACAGGGCGTAAGTCCCCCGGAGTTGACGGCAAAACCGCACTCTCCACAAGAGAGCGTCTAGTGTTGTGCCAAAGGCTGAACAAGCATTGGCACCACTGGAAACACCAACAACTGAGAAGGGTAAACATCCCCAAGCCGAATGGCAAAACACGGGGATTAGGCATCCCGATAATAGCCGACAGGGCGTGGCAAGCGTTGCTCAAGTTAGCAGCCGAGCCTGCCTACGAAGCAACTGCCGGAGAAAGAAGCTATGGCTTCAGACCTGGTCGCTGTACTGCGGACGCACAACAGTTGATTTTCATCAATCTTAGCAGCAATGCAAAAGGTAAGAACAAGCTGGTTTTGGAAACAGACATCAGTAAATGCTTCGACGAAATTGACCATAAAGTCATGCTCAAAGGAGTAGTCCTACCTAAAGAGGCTCTCAAAGGTCTCAAACTGGCTGTAAAAGCTGGCGTTCGCGGTGAATACCCCTCCAGTATTAAGGGTACGCCCCAGGGTGGAGTGATTTCACCCCTACTGGCCAACATCGCCCTAGATGGATTCGAGAACCTAGGGTTTGACCAATGGATAGGGAGTCGCAGAGATGGGACTCTCATAAGAGGTATTCGTTACGCGGACGACGCGGTCTTTATATGTAAAACCGGAGCTAATATCCAGCAGTTACGGAAAGATATCGACGAATTTTTGAAGTCCAGAGGGCTAAGAATCAACGAAACTAAGACTAAGGTGAGTAAAGCTACGGATGGATTCGACTTCCTGGGGTGGCGCTTTCGTGTCAATTCCCGTGGAGTCTTTAAATCCACACCGAGTTCCGATAATTATGCAGACATAAAGGCTAAGGTAAAGGCTACTTGGAGAAATGGCGCAACCACGGAGGCTCGCCTAAAAAGGATAGAATCACAAGTCCGAGGTTGGAGGCAATACCATAAAAACTGCGATATGAGTAAACACGCCCTATGGTCACTGCGAATATGGTTATGGCGCAAACTAAGAGCGGAAAAACGCAGGATGGCTCAAAAGGAAGCAGAGAAAGCAAGACGTCTGGCTATCAAGGGTAAACCCTTAGGAGCGCGCCTCGCGCGCTCACATCAAAGCAGATAAAGAAAGCCTTCCCAACAGTTCCCTGGAAAGTCAATAGCCACGTAATGGTCAAAGAAAATGCCTCACCCTACAATGGCAATGTACGTTATTGGGTCGGTCGAAACTCCAAATTATATGATGGGCCAACCGCTAAAGCTATCAAACGACAAAAGTACAAGTGTATGCATTGCAATCAACCGTTCATGGAGATAAATGGAGCCGTGGAATTGCACCACATCGATGGCAACCATAACAACTGGAAAGACAAAAATCTAGTTGCCCTCCACCGGGAATGTCACCAGGCGCAAGCGGTACACCGCAAGCGCATTAAAGACGGACTCGCAAAGCGCGCCGTTAAGGCATAGGAATACCTAAGCCGGATGAGGTGAAAGTCTCACGTCCGGTTTATCGGAGAGGGGCGAGATGGCAACATCTCCCTCGACTCTAATAAATCCTTAGGAGAGGTGGAACCGGTAATTGACGCTGGGGGTATTTTCCCCTATGCTCGCGCTACAGGAATGATTGCCAAGATTTAATTGGACTTAACAAGAGAAAACTTCCATGCTGTTAAAGTGTACCACTCGTCATATACGTATTTATACCGCTGAAGTCAAGCAGAACGAACTAGTGGAGAATGATCGGGTTTTAACCTTAGATTTAGACCCCGATAATGAATTGAATTGGAATGAAGATGTGATCGCCCTCATCCACCGCAAATTTAATGATTTAGTAGAAGCAAGTAGCGGTCTAGATTTGACAGAATACAATCTCCGTCGAATCGGTTCTGATCTAGAGCACTTTATCCGCTCCCTCCTAGAAAGTGGCGACCTAAGTTATAACCTGGAGGGTCGCGTTCTCAATTACAGTATGGGACTACCTCGGGTCAAGAGCCAGGAAGATGAAGGAAATTATCATTTATAGGGTATGGGGTATGGGGTGTAGTGCTAACTAAAGGTACGCTTCGCGCCCCCACGGGGAAAGGTTTTGGGTTGCATGATGTACCCCAGACCCTAGACCCAGACCCCTCTTCGTTCTCGCGCAGAGGCGCTCCGGCACGGAGGTTGGGGCTCCCTGAAGCGCAACCGCTGGATCCTGTATATCTCTGCGCCTCTGTGCCTCTGTGAGCTTCCTTCTTCGTTTGGTTTCGTGGACTCAATTTGACATCAATAAGGTAACCAACAACAATTTATAATCAAAAAGTTATGTCGATGATTCGTGTTGGCAACTTGGCACCCCTGAGGTTGGCTCTTTTGGGTAACTTAGCACCCTTGAGATTGGCACCGCTCAAGTCGGCGTCCTGGAGATTAGCTCCGGTGAGGTCGGCGTCCTGAAGATTAGCATTAATTAAATTCGCGTCTTTCAGATTAGCACCTTTAAGAATTGCACCTTCCAGATTAGCACCTTGGAAATTGACCCGATCCAGGAAAGCAACGCTCATTTGAGCATAGCGCAAGTTAACATGTTGCAACTGAGCACCTTTTAGATTGGCTTCCTCCAAATTAGCTTCCTCTAGACTGGCACCATTGAGATTAGCTCCAGTAAGGTGAGCATTCCTGAAATTGGCGCCATTGAGATTGGTACCCTGAAGGTTGGCTCCATTTAAATGAGCACGGTGGAAGTCAGCTAGATCCGAGTAAGCACCTTGAAGGTTAATTCCTTGGAGTTGGGCGTCCTGAAGGTTAGCCATTTGGAAGTGAGCACCTTGGAAATGGGCACCCTGAAGGTTGGCGGATTGGAGGGTAGCAAGATAGAGGTTGGCACCTTGAAGATCGACTCCTTTCAGTTGGATCCCGCTTAAATTGCAATTCTCGCATGCACCGGTTGTGAACAACTTATTGAGCAAACAGTCCATTCTCCTCGCTACGGGATAATCTCCATGATCAATCTGGGCAGGTTTTGGTAACAGAGGAGTTGTCAAAACAGAAGCGGCTACACTCAACCCTGCCAATCCTACTAGGGGCATTAATTTGCCCATCACAGCTGTTGGTGGTTTGCTTACTACAGGAATGGGTTTGAGTGCTTGCCGGGCTGTTTCAGCATTGGGAAAGCGATTTTTGGACTTCGGTTCCACCATTTTTGCCAGCCAGCGACTATACTGGGGAGTAACCTTACCAGCGAGAGCCTTGAGATTAAAGCGATAATTCTCATCAATGAGTTTACCGATGTCTTTAGATGGAGTTTCCGTCACCAAGCAGATTAAAGTTGCCCCTAAACCATATAAGTCAGTAGCTTTGCTCAGGGGTTGTTTCAAGAGCTGCTCAGGGGGCATAAATCCCAAAGAGCCTTTTACCGGCAGGTGAGTAGCTGCTAGTGAAGATTCTTGACGGACTGCCAAGCCAAAATCCACTAAATATACATTTAAGAGACCAGAGGAACGGTCCACCAGGATATTCTCCGGTTTGATGTCTCGGTGGAGAATAGGGGGATTCTGTCCTTGGAGGTAAACCAAAATATCCAACACCCCCATGGCAATCTGTTTGACTTCCTGGGGGGTAAAGTATTGAGTTTGGGCTAAAGTTGGAGCTTGTTTATATTCTTGAACCAAACAAAAACCGGTGGGGGTTTCAAATTCATCCAGGTACACAGGGAGACTGGGGTGGTGAAGCTGACGCAAGAGTTCAATTTCCCGCTGGTAGGCTTCGTACTCCGCCCAAGTAGCTCCCTGGGCAAATTTAAATTCTTTAATAAGTACCGGTCGTTGGCTTTTTGTCTGAATGGCTAGATAGGTTACACCACTGATATTTTGGCTTAATTCCCGTTTGATTTCATAGCCTTGTGAGTTGAAGTCTGTCTTATTGCTGCTCATAATGCGTCTCAGTAGGGGTTGGGAGGCGCGACCCGACGAACCTTAGGCAACGCCTTGTTGTTTATTATAATAACTATTGTTGATCTTGGCACGGATTTGGGAGTTTTGTTTCACGCAGAGGCACTCGAACGCCGGTAATATGGTGTTCTAATTGATGGGGGGGCGGCTAGGCCTTGTTATAAGATAGCTAATGGGCGATCGCTTATTACGTCAATAAATAGCAAATACTCTGCTTATTATAGAAGTATTGCCCATGCTAGGATAGTCAAGGTGCAAATATTCATTGTGACCCTGAACTGTAGATTGGGCGACGTGGTCACTGTTGAGGGATATGTTTACATTCTAGCATATCTTTCCCTTCAATTGCCCAATATTTTTATAATAAAATTAACAAGAGAGTAATACAAGTAAAAAAGGCCAGGAAATATGTCTAGTTTGCATGGTAGTTGGATTGAAAAGCAGAATAGGTCCTATTTCTTTGTTTGGGGGGAAACATGGCGTCGGATACCTCCTAATAAAAAGGAGACATCAGAAGCAATTCCTTTCCACCCCTTTAATATGACTGAATTAGAATTAGGGGCTTTTTTCCTGTCTCATAACCTGAAAACAATTACTTCGAGGTGGGAAATCCAAATTGTTACCCTTCCCAGTGAAAAGACAAAAAGGAAGCAACAAATCCAAATCTTACCTGTGTTGTCTGAGAAGATGGTGAAGAATAAAATAGAAACTGAATCCCTGACTTTACATTCTTGGCAAGTACAAGGATTCCGTTTACAGCCGGAAGATGTAGGGGGATTTTTAAAAGCATTACCCCTCGGTTCCCAAGATGGTTATGTGGGGGCAGATTTGCGTTTTTGGGTGCAAATCTACCGTTGGAGTCTAGATTTATTAGCCCGGGGCAAGTTTTTACCGGGAATCTCCAAATCAAGTAATGGTAAGTTCAGAAGCTGTTGGCAACCCTTATTGGACAGTGGGGTAGATCTAACCCGTTTTGCTATGTTTACCCAGCTCATGCCTGGTGCTTGTTGGGCTTATGAATCATGTCAGCCCAAAGAATTATTGCTGGGATTTCTAGGAACCATGGTGGATGAGCAATTGCGCAGTTGGATTGATGTGAGTACTCTACCGCAAAAAGGTTCCTCCATTCAAAGGTGGTTGGCTGCACTGGCTGACAAATCAGGTAGTTTGGCAATTGAACAGAGAGAAGTAGAGCTTTTGGAACATGCACTGGGGAATTGGACATTACCTGTGCAAGATTATTTAGTCAGTTCTCCTAGCGCCACCAAGTTAGGAGAAAACCTGTTTCGGGTTTGTTTTGTCTTGGAACCCCCTACAGAAGGGGAAATTAATTGGGGCTATTTGGATTGGAAGTTGATTTTCTATTTACAAGCAGTAGACGATCCTGAATTTTTGGTGCCTGGGAAGGAGATTTGGCAGCATCCAGTGGCACAGTTAGTGGTAGGGGAACGTGTCATCGAACACCCCCAAGAAACTCTGCTGAAGGGTTTAGGGTTAGCTTCTCGCTTGTATTCTCCTATAGAAGGGAGTTTACAAGAACCTCAACCAGTACGCTGTTTAATTTCCCCTATCCAAGTATATGAATTTATTAGAGCAAGTGCTTGGCAATTAGAGAATAACGGACTGGGAGTGATTTTACCTCCTGGTTTGGCCTCCGGGACGGGAGAAAAACGCTTGGGTATCAAAATTGAGGCTCAAGTAAAGGAGAAACAAGGAGAACGGTTGGGGTTACAAAGTCTGTTGCAATATAAATTAAAGTTGGCGATGGGAGAAGAAACTATCACCAAAGCTGACTTTGACAAGATGCTAGCTCAAAAGTCCCCCATAGTGCAAATTAATGGAGAATGGATCGCTTTGCAACCGGCAGATGTGCGGGCTGCTCAAGGAATTTTTACCAAATCTGATTTGGAGACCTTATCGGTGGAAGATGCTTTGCGTCTCAGTACGGGGGAACCGAAAAAGATAGCCAATTTGCCTGTGGTCAGTTTTGCTACTTCTGGTGTCTTGGAAGAGTTAATTAAGAACTTGAACAATAATCAAGCTATTCGCTTAATTGAGACTCCTAGCAGTTTCACCGGAAAATTACGCCCTTATCAAATTCGAGGGGTCAGTTGGTTAGCTTTTTTAGAAAAATGGGGTTTAGGTGCTTGTTTGGCGGATTCCATGGGGATGGGGAAAACCCCCCAACTCATTGCCTTTCTGCTCAGTTTACAGGAACAGCAGCTCTTAAATAAACCCAGTCTGATTGTTTGTCCTACTTCCGTGTTGGGGAACTGGGAAAGAGAGGTGAAAAAATTTGCCCCGACTCTCTCTACCTTGATTCATCATGGGGAAAAAAGAGGTAAAGGGAAAGCTTTTGGGAAAAAAGTGCAAGGGAAAGATTTGGTGATTACTAGTTATGCCCTGGTATATCGGGATGAAAAAACTTTAGCAGGAGTAGAATGGCAGGGAATTATTTTAGATGAAGCCCAGAATATTAAAAACCCCCAGGCAAAACAGTCTCTGGCAGTGCGGAAGTTGCAAGCTGGATTTCGCATTGCTTTAACGGGAACTCCGGTGGAAAATCGCTTGTTGGAATTGTGGTCAATTTTGGATTTTCTCAATCAGGGATTTTTGGGAACGCGCCAGTTTTTCCAGCGTCGCTTTGCTGTACCCATTGAAAAATACGATGATAAGAAATCCTTGCAAACTCTCCGCTCTTTAGTGCAACCTTTTATTCTCCGTCGTCTGAAAACCGATAAGGACATTATTCAAGATTTGCCTAACAAACAGGAGATGAATGTATTTTGCACCCTTTCCGTGGAACAAGGAGAATTGTATCAACAGTTGGTAGACAAGTCTTTGGAGAAAATTGAAGCAGCAGAGGGGATTCAACGACGGGGACTGATTCTAACCTTGCTCCTGAGACTGAAGCAATTATGTAATCACCCAGCTTTAATCAAGAGCAAGGTTGCTGCTACTCAGGATATGAGCAGTCGTTCTGGTAAATTATTGCGTTTAGAAGAAATGTTGGAGGTATTGGTAGCTGAAGGCGATCGCGCTTTAATCTTCACTCAATTTGCCGAGTGGGGTAAACTCCTCAAACCTCATTTGGAGGAGAAACTGGGTATGGAAACCATCTTTTTATATGGTGCTACTCGTCGTCAACAGCGAGAAGAAATGATTGATCGCTTTCAAAATGACCCCCAAGGACCACCGATTTTCATTCTTTCCCTCAAAGCGGGGGGAACAGGTTTAAATTTAACTCGAGCAAACCACGTCTTTCACGTGGATCGGTGGTGGAACCCAGCAGTAGAAAATCAAGCCACCGATCGGGCTTTTCGCATTGGGCAAAAACGCAATGTTCAAGTGCATAAGTTTATCTGCAAGGGAACTTTAGAGGAACGAATTAATGACATCATCGAAAGCAAGAAACAGCTAGCAGAACAAACGGTTGACGCTGGGGAAGATTGGTTGACAGAATTGGATAGCGATCAATTACGCAACTTATTATTGCTGGATCGAGATGCGATTCTCTAGGGTGTGGGGTTCGGGGTTGGATGAAACCGCAGAGACGCAGAGAGCGCAGAGGTAAGAGAGGAGAGAGGAGAGAGGAGAATCAGTTATATTACCATACAAAAATAAGTTAGTTTATTGACAAACATAACTTTTTATTGAAAAATCGGGTTGAGGTTCATTGTCAAGCAATTCAACTCCAGGGGTTTCAGCCCAGTAGGCTCCCAACCAAGCCATAATAAAGGCATGGGGTTTGCCATGGTGATAGAGCTTGCAGTGGGGAAGCCATATAAACTATTCCTTCAATTAACTCGGCTTTGATGCATTCCGCCATAGCATGATAGCGACGCTCGAACTCTGGGGGAGTTAGGTGATCGCCGTTTGCTAACGGTGGGATAGTTAGGACAGGTTGTTTCATCGTTTGTTTTAGATCATGTCCTCAGGTTGAAATTCAGGACAATAACCGGTAGGATCCACATGGCGTCTGTCAAGGGGACTATGGTCGGAAGTGCACTTACCTCGGTGGAAAAATTGACAGACTGCACAACATTCCCCTCCCGTTACCTTAGCCTTTTTGATATTAGACTCCTTCAGGAGTTTTTCTGGGGCTATGGGACTCAACCGCAAGTAAAAGCCATCCCATTTAGCGCGCATAACACCGCTAACAGCTAGGTTCTCCCACCGGGGGTCTTCTTCTACTACTTCACGGGGAACTCGCAACCAAGCGTCGTCCCCGAAAGTTTCTAGGTGCAGTTCAAATTCCTGGGGTTGTTCTAGGACGGCAATTTTCTTTTGGTCTAAATATTCGGGAGCTTGACCATATTTAATGGTATCTCCTATTTTGGGAATGTGGATATAATATTTGGAGGAATTTTGTCCCGATCGCGCTAATTCATGGACAGCATCTGGCGTACCTTTAATTAAGATGAGGTGCTTGGGGTTAACTTTACCTATCACTTGTCCCAAACCCACCCGATCAGCGTGAGTGGAGAGGTTAAAGCGCTTAATTTGTGCCTTTACTTGCACCTTGTCGGACTCCAACTGGATCCAGTCTCCCGTCTTAATTTCTTCTAAAACTCCCCCCGGATATTCTTCGTCGGCGCAGTTACAGATAAAAAGGGTAGTAGTCTCCTTTTTCAGCAGTTCCTGAGCATAATAAACTGAAGCAACCTCTTTTAGCATACCGGAACTAGCCAGGATGATGCTGGGTTGAGTGATGGCGAAGGGACGTTCTTCAGCATCCGCTACAGCCCTTATCCTGGCATTACCGTGGGACGCAAAAAATGGCTTGCCTCCATTTTGCCCGGCGAAGTTTTGTAAGGACTCAGGTAACAACCTAACATTTTTATCCAAAACCTTAGTTACTTCTGCTAACAGTCCGTCTACATAGATAGGTACTTTTAGTTGAGGTAACTGGGAGGCCATACGCAGGGCCAGTAAGATTTCCTGCCCCCTACCCAAAGGGAAAGCGGGAATGAGGACGTTGCCCCCACCTTGAACCACCTCCCAAATGGCCTGAAGGAGTTCTTTTTCTTGAGTTTTGCGACTGGGGTGAGTGACATTACCGTTGACAGTCTCCGTAATTAAGATATCAGCATTAGGCAGATCCGCTAATTTCAGTCCCGTGGTGGTGCGACTGTTGGAAGTGTGAAAGTCTCCCGTGTATAAGAGAGTTTGTCCCCCATATTGGAGATAGATGCAGACAGCACCGGGGATATGTCCAGCATTGATGAAACGAACTTGCAGTCCGGGGAGAGGTTCAAAGTTTTCCCCCACCCCTTCTGTTTCCAGGTGAAAAATTGCCTGCTCCAGGTTCTCCAGGTCAAACAACTTGGGACAATCTTCATTCTGCTGCCATTGCAAACCATCTTTGAGTATCACCCTGGCAATTTCTCTAGTAGCTACAGTAGTAATAATCTTAGCTTTAGGAAAGCGATGGCGAAAAATGGGTAATGCACCGATATGGTCTAGGTGGGCGTGGCTGAGGAGTAAGAGGTCAGGCTTTTTTAAGAACTCCAAAGCAGGGAAGGGGTCTCGTTCTCTCAAATGGATACCACAGTCGAGGACTACTTCATAGGGTCCAATGCAGACTTGGAAGCAGGAAGCACCCACCCCGAACACAGCCCCCAAGGGAGTGACAGTGAGACGTTCAGCTATTTCTGTGTCCCTAACCACAGGTGCAGCAGTGGGGGTGTTGTAGTGATATATTGTTACTTCTGTCCCTTCTACCCAGACTCTTGCTTTCGTATTAGTACTAGGACTATAACAGTTCCACTCCCAATAGTAGTCGTGCTGTCGAGGAGGTTGCAGTTTCCAGTCTGTGATAGAGGTTTTTTCCTTCAGGGTGGCGATCGCTAATTCTGTATTAGCTTTATTACCTGTTTGTTGTTGCTTTTTGCGGTCAGACTTCCCTTTTGTCCCCTCCGACTCTAGGAGATCACCTGTCTGCAAAACCAACACTTCTCCTTCTCTACTTGCTTCTATCTCCCAAAGTTCTCCCGGTTTCATTCCTAGGTCCTTGCTTATGAGGGAGATTTTCAGAGGTTTTTGTTTTGGTCTGTTGACTTGCAGCAGTACTACTTTTTTACTAACTTGCAGCACTCGTCCCCGGAGGGAGCACTTGTCCCCCTGAGTAGGATCTCCTTTTTTTCCCTGAGTAAGACTGGTTATTTTACCATTGGAGTCTGTACTGGGGATAAACTCCCAAGTTCCTTCACCCCCTTGTCCAAAGGAAGCCATTTTTTTGAGGCGAAACTTAGTGTTGTCAACACAGGTGAGGTAGTCTGCATCTTCTTCGGACTCTATAGTACCTGTGAGGACGAAACTCAAATCCGGGTTGGATGTTTCAGCAGTTCTAGGGGATAAGGGAACCTCCGGTTGCTGTTCAGCAGGGGTGGGGAAACCTCTCTGGCGACCGTTTTCTTGGATATAAAAGTGGAGTTCATCGAAGAGTTCTATATGTTCCAGGTCATAAAGAGATTTGCTCCCCTCCTTGAGGGGTTCCAGGGTGTACCCCAAGGTTTGCAAGTATTTGCGACGACGATAGAATAGTGTTGAAGATATACCATATCTTTCGGGGAGTTCCGATGCAGATAACATTAGTTTGTTGTTAGAGTTTAATATATAGGGAGCCACATTTTCCCACTCTCAAAGTATATCATTTTCAAATCCCAAGTGCAAGACTTGTTTTATTTAATTACAAAACTTAATATTCCTTCTCGTTCTGTGGCTTTGTTCAATTCTTCCCTATCTTCCTTTGCGTCTTTGCGCCTTTGCGCGATTAAATAGTACAGTACTCTATTGAAACAACTATGGTATCCATCCGCAAACTACACCAACAACTGGTTGACAAAGAACGCTCCGCTGTGGAAATTGCTACAGAAACCTTAGAACGCATTGAAGTGTTAGAGCAAAAAATCCGCAGCTTCTTACATGTTACCCCAGAGAGGGCGCTGGAGCAGGCGAAGTTGGTGGATGAGAAAATTGCTGCTAACCAAGAAATAGGACTCCTGGAAGGCATTCCTATTGGGATCAAGGATAATATGTGTACCCAGGGTATTCGGACTACTTGTGGTTCCAAGATTTTGGCCAATTTCGTCCCTCCCTACGAGTCTACTGTAACGGGGAAATTGCAACAAGCAGGGGCAATAATGGTGGGGAAAACCAATTTAGATGAATTTGCTATGGGGAGTTCCACGGAAAACTCCGCTTATCAAATGACAGCCAACCCATGGGACTTATCTCGGGTTCCCGGGGGTTCTTCTGGGGGTTCCGCAGCAGCAGTGGCAGCCTCTCAATGCACTGTAGCTCTGGGTTCCGACACTGGGGGTTCCATTCGTCAACCAGCCTCCTTCTGTGGCGTTTTCGGCATGAAACCTACCTATGGTTTGGTTTCTCGCTATGGTTTAGTAGCTTATGCTTCTTCTTTGGATCAAATTGGTCCTTTTTCGAGAAATGTGGAAGATGCAGGTATTTTATTGGGGGCGATCGCTGGTTACGACAAGAAAGATTCTACCAGTTTGAAGATAGAAATTCCCGATTATACCAAAAACCTCAAACCGGATTTTAAGTCCAGGAGGAAGTTGCGTATAGGGGTGATTCAGGAAACTTTTGGCCCAGGGTTGGATGAGGTTGTGCAGGAAAAAGTACAGCAAGCCATCGCCCAACTTCAAGAGTTAGGGGCTGAAATTCAAGAGATTTCCTGTCCCCGATTCTCCTATGGTTTACCTGTCTACTATATCATAGCTCCTTCAGAAGCTTCTGCCAATTTAGCTCGCTACGATGGGGTAAAATACGGTGTGCGATACCCAGGGGATAATTTAGGAGAAATGTACAGCAAAACCAGGGCTGCTGGTTTCGGAGAGGAAGTGAAGCGACGCATTATGCTGGGAACCTATACTCTCTCTGCTGGATATTACGATGCTTATTATCTCAAAGCACAGAAAGTTCGTACTTTGATTAAACAGGACTTTGAATCAGCTTTTGAAAAAGTAGATGTCTTGGTTTGTCCCACTTCCCCAGGTACTGCTTTCAAAGCAGGAGAAAAAACAGGAGATCCCTTGTCAATGTATCTTTCCGACTTAATGACTATTCCGGTAAATTTAGCTGGTTTACCTGCTGCTAGCGTACCCTGTGGTTTCGATAACCAAGGACTACCTATTGGGATACAACTCATTAGTAATGTACTGCGGGAAGATTTACTCTTTCAAGTCGCCTATGCTTATGAACAATCTACCAATTGGCATCTCAAAGAACCACCTTTGACGGTATAATAAAAGAGGGCGGGAAAACCCCGCCCCTACCAATTTTCAAGGAGGTAAAAGCTTGAGTTACGATAATGCCTGCAAATACTTAGCCGAACAATATCCAGAAGCATTTGTGGGCTGGTTGTTGGGAGTTACACCCACCAAGGTTACCGTGTTGAAAGCAGAATTAAATGTGGAACCAATCCACGCAGACTCTGTGCTATTATTGAGAGTGGGTAACCTAATTTTACACATCGAGTTCCAAACTCTACCTCAGTCCAAACCCCCTTTACCGTTCCGAGTGCTAGACTATAAGGTAAGACTGAAGCGTACCTATGGTTGCTCAGTCATACAGGTTGTCGTTTTCTTAAAGGAGACTACCAGTGAATTAGCATTTCAAAACGAATATCGAGATGAGACAACAACTCATAAATACCGCGTCGTTCGTCTTTGGGAGGAAGATTCCAATCCATTTCTGCAAAACCCAGCTCTCTTACCTCTTGCTCCTTTGACAAAAAGTGATGTACCAGAAAATTTAATCGCAGAAGTAGCTCATCAAGTGAACGAAATTCAAGATGAGGAGGAAAAACGAAGAATTTCCAGTTGTACATCCATTTTAGCAGGTTTACGGTTTGAAGAAGATTTAATTCGTTCATTATTTCGGGAGGATATCATGAAAGAGTCAGTCATTTATCAAAGTATTCTCAAAGAAGGAATGCAGCAAGGAATACAGGAAGGAGTAAAACAATTGGTGATGATGCTGCTCAATTCCAGTTTTGGCACTCTGGAATCACGACTGATAGAGAAAATTGACAGTTTATCAGTGCAACAATTGCAGGAGTTGGCAATAGCTTTATTGCATTTTACCTCCAAAGAAGATTTAGATGCTTGGTTGGGTTATCCTCAACCATAGACCTTAGTAAAAAAAAGGGCGTTGCATAATTGAGATATGAATGAGTAAGAACTAGCTCTCTCTTTTTCCTCGGTGTCCTCTGCGCCTCTGCGGTTTATTATTATTTCGTATCTTGATTCAGCAACGCCAAAAAAAGGTAGTTTAAATATTACCCAGGAAAGTAGAAAGTAGGTTGGGTTGAGGAACGAAACCCGACAAACCAGGATATTTGTAACCTACCGTATTATAACGAAACTTTGCCGACAAAACTGGAATAATGGTTTATTGTAGACAATGGGAAATATTGGGTGAAAAAAAAGGCTGGTGGGATATGTTACGGGTTGATGGTGGGCGATGCCCACCCTACTTAGCTTCCAACCAATTTTTACCTGCACAGAGGTCAACTACCAGCGGAATACTCAACTCAACTGCATTTTCCATGGTATATTTAATTTGCTCTTGCAACTCTTCCAACTCATCTGATGGTACTTCAAACAGTAATTCATCATGTACTTGCAATAACAATCGTCCTCGATAATTCGCGAGAATGGGTTCCAATTTTACCATGGCAATTTTAATGATATCCGCACTGGAACCCTGGATCGGTGCATTAGCAGCTGCTCTTAATAATTGACCATCTTCGTAATTGTATTTAATCTGGGTTAAATCGATATTTTCCGGGTTTTCCCCTCGCTGTTGGCGCAGACTGGAGCTGACAAAGTTGAAATAGCGCCGCCTACGGCAAATTGTGTGGACAAAACCTAGGGCGATCGCCTCTTTTTTCACTCTTTCTAAGTAAGCAAAGACCAGCCCATATTGCTGCTTATATTTCTCAATAAACTCTTTACCTTCTGCTGTACTCACCCCAGCTTCTCCGGCAAATTTTTGTGCCCCCATACCGTAAATAACGCCAAAATTAATTATCTTCCCCAAACGTCTTTCTTCTGAAGTAATCTTCTCCTTGTCAAAAATAAGTTTGGCAGTTACACTATGAATATCTTCCTGGTTGTGATAAGCTTCTAGTAAGACAGGTTCCTGACTTAAATGAGCCAAAATGCGCAATTCAATTTGGGAATAGTCTGCTCCCACCAATAACCAATTATCTTGAGGAAGGAATGCTCGGCGAATACGTCGGGAAAATTCCGTGCGAATAGGTATATTCTGTAAGTTAGGATGGGATGAAGATAACCTCCCCGTAGTAGTGACTCCTTGATTGAAATTGGTATGTACTCGCTCAGTATGGGGATGCACTAATTGGGGTAAAGCGTCTACATAGGTAGATTTGAGCTTTGCTAGGGTACGATGGGCTAAGATACTATCAATAACAGGATGATCTCCTTGAAGCTTCTCCAAGATAGCTTGGTTGGTAGAATAGCCTGTTTTGGTTGAGCGAGACTTCTTCTTATCCAACCCCAGTCGCTCAAATAATATCTCACTCAATTGTTTGGGGGAGGCGAGGTTAAATTTAACTCCCGCTTCCTCATAGGCTTTATTTTCTATTATCTCCAAATCTGCTGCTAGTTCTTGGGAGAGTTGGTGCAGGTAAGGGATATCCAGTCTCACCCCTGCCCTTTCCATGGCTGCCAAAACTGGTTCTAAAGGTTGTTCTATCTCCAAGAGCAATTTTTGTAATTCTGGTACTGAGGCTAATTCTGCTGTTAGTTTCTCCTCCAAGAGGAAGGTACAATAAGCATCTAAGCAGCAGTAATGGGCTACACTCTGAATATCTAAGTCAGCAATGGTTCCCTTTTTGGGAATGGGCAATTCTGAGTAGCTTTTGGGAGTTATATCCTTTAGATAGCGCTTTGATAAGTCCGTGAGGTTGTGACTCTTTTCAGGGTGGAGGACGTAACTAGCTAACATAGTGTCCAAGGTGACGGTCGCGAGTTTAATCCCATACTGCTGGAAAATAAGGCGGTCGAATTTGGCGTTTTGCAACGTTTTGGGGTATTCCCCACTCTCCAGGATAGGGGCTAATAGGTCTAAAATCACCCCTTTATCTAGATTAGTGCCAAATTTATGACCTATGGGTATATAAGCTACTTCCGTCGGTTCATTACCCCAACAACAACCAATACCTACCAACATCGCATCTATGGGATCCAAAGCAGTGGTTTCTGTATCCCAAGCCACTGGTTTGTCCCTGTGGGTTTTCAGGATAGTGACTAATTCTGTCAGTTTCTCCCGAGAATCAATAATTTGGGGAGTGAGAGGACTGGAAATTGGTTCTGGGGGAACGTCAAACAGGGACAGTTGTCCCTCTCCTGAAGGTGGTACCCTCCCACCTAATTGCTTTTGCAGACGATGGAGTTGTTTGCTAATCTTATCCAATTCTAATGCTTCCAACAGGGGTTGCACCACCTGGGAATCAAAACCTTGTAAAAAATAGGAGGATAATGGTGTATCTGAGGATAATGGTGTATCTATAGGAACATCATGGTTTAACCTTGCAAGATAGCGAGCATGTTCGCCATCTTTTTTTCCTGCTTCCAGGTATTTCTTGCTTGCTCCTTGGATCTTGTCGAGATTAGCGTAAATAGCGTCCAAAGTGCCGTATGCTTGGAGTAACTTCACTGCTCTTTTTGCCCCAATTCCTTTGACACCGGGATAATTATCCGCTGGATCGCCGCAGAGAGCTTTATAATCCACTATTTGCTCCGGGGTTACCCCCATTTTTTCCTTCACTGCTTCCGAATCACATTCTTCGTAAGAAGTGCTCCTCATGGTGCGGTTATTTAAATAGAGAACAGAAATCTCCTCGTCAACCAGTTGAAATAAATCTCTGTCCCCCGTCAGTATTTTGACTCTTGTTCCCGCTTTAGTACCTTGATCACTTAAAGTAGCTAAAATGTCGTCTGCTTCGTAACCACGAACACTGAGACAGGTTATATTTAGGGCTGAGAGTAATTTTTGGAGATTAGCTAGATCCTCCATAAAGTCCCCTGGAGTTTCTTGGCGGTTGGCTTTATAACTGGGATCTGCCAGGTGGCGAAAACTGGGTTTACCTAAGTCAAAGGCGATGGCCAGGTATTGAGGCTGCTGGGATTCTAGCACAGGAAGCAACCCATTCAGAAAGCCAAAACAAATACTGGTGCTCACCCCCTCCGCCGTGCGCAGTGGTCCTTTTTTGGACTTGGCGAAAGCGTAATAGGAGCGAAAGGCCAGGGAATGACCGTCTACTAGTAGGAAGAGGGGTTTTGATTTTATCATGTTTCTATTTTAGCACTAGAGGAGAATTGTTGCCGTGGTTAATGGATTATTGAGGAAAATAAATAAGTGTAAAGTTTTGTTAAAACAGTTGATTATCTCTGATAATGGGTTTATATTAAAAGTAGGCACAAACGAAATTAAAACTTTCGCACAGGAAAAAAAGCAGATTCTAGCCTGTGCCTCCCGCTGAGAATCTGGGCAACAATTTCTCTCCCTTCTAATCATTGATTATAGATGGTCTAAAGCTAACTTGATTGAGTCAGCAAGCCATAACCTACAGCCTGGATAGGCTAGAATTATGGATGGAAACTATAAATTGTTGAGTTTGTAAACCTTAGTAAGAAAGTCGAAAAAAAGTTAATTGCAAATAGAAATAACCCGTCACAAGTTGCGATATTCGGCAACTAGGCGGGTTTAGTTTAACATCACAGAGTTAGCAAACAGGGCGCATAATGGCTGAGACAAGACAAAGGCTAAAAAAAAGCTTCCCTAGCGGGTTTATCAATAAAATTGTAAAAGGCGATTCATTGGCAGCAATGAAAGACATGCCAGATCAATGCGTTGATTTGGTAATAACATCACCACCTTATAATCTTAAAAACTCTTCTGGTAATGGTATGAAGAACGGAAGTGGGGGCAAGTGGTCAAACGCAGCGTTACTTAATGGATATGAAGAACATCACGATTGTATGCCGCATGATGAATATGTCGAATGGCAAAGAGCCTGTTTAACAGAAATGCTACGTGTCACTAAGGACACAGGGGCGATTTTTTATAATCATAAATGGCGAGTTCAGAAAGGGCTTTTACAGGACAGGCAAGATATTGTTCAAGGTTTCCCTGTACGACAAATCATAATTTGGCGAAGAAAAGGCGGGATTAACTTTAACCCTGGCTATTTCCTACCGACTTTTGAAGTTATTTATTTGATTGCCAAAAAGGATTTTAAGCTTGCACCCAAATCAAATGCATTAGGGGATGTTTGGGAAATTCCGCAAGAATTCAAAAACGAACACCCCGCGCCTTTTCCCGTAGAGCTCACGGATAGAATCGTTAATTCTTGCCTTGGTAATGTTGTACTTGACCCGTTTATGGGTTCAGGGACTACGGCTATATCAGCAATAAATCATAGTTGGGATTACGTGGGTATTGAGCTTTCAGATAACTATTGCCGCATGGCTAGAAAGCGAATCCAGAGCCATAAAAAACAAATAGAAAAAATCAATGTCAAATCAGAGCCAGAGAGATACAGCGTTGCCTTATAACGTCAAGGATATAGCCGCGTTAACAAACGAAAAAGACCCCGTTAAAAACCCGTGGAGTAATGTCTATTGGTTTGCGAGGATGTTACTTAATAGTGATCAATATGCAGGCATAGGCAAAGATTCCGCCAGGCTTTTAAAAGCGGGGACTGAGATAACCACGCTTTTAAAGGCTAACGAAACGGAAGACGACACGGCACTAATTCCCATTATTAATGCTTGTATCAAAAAGACCTTTTTAGAGGGTAAGAAGGAAGGGACGAAAGTTCGCGCCTGTTTTGAAAACTTTGTTTTGGACATTGAAAAGCACATAACAACTAAAGCCGATGCTTTAGTTTTTGCTTATACCTGTACTAAGGTTGTTTTAATGTCAAATATGGCACTAGATTTTGTCCCTTCTGACGATAAGAAATTCACCGAAGAAATAGGCAAATCAATATTAAAAACCCAAGGCGCAAGCGGTTTAAAAATATTGATTAATACATGGGATGACCTAGGTGTAAGGGGATGCTTGGAGGCTGAAAGAACACAGGTTGTTAATGTCTACAAGTTTTTGAAAAAAGACCTTTCAGACCTGCAAAGTATTGACAAAAACGGGATAGATTTAACCTTAACCGCCTATGTTCAAGAAATGGAGCGGAGATTAGGCCAAAAACGCAAAGGCCGAGGCGGTAGAAGCTTAGAAGATGTAACTTCACTAATACTCGATCATTTCAAGTTTGAATCATGTGCTGCGCCTTCTCATTTTCAAGCAGATATTGAGATCGATAAATGGATAATGACTAAGCGCAAATTCTATGTTGGTATCTCATGCAAGCGCACTTTACGCGAAAGGTGGAAACAGGTAAGTAGCGCAGATAAGGTGAGTATGGGGCGTTACAAAATAGTCAATTTATTACACGTTATTACTTACTCTAAAGATTTATCAGACGATAAGTTGTCCCTATTGGGTGCTTACGGCCATATTTTCTATTTGCCTGATGATGACCCTACATTAACGGAACACAGCAAACACGCTTTGCTATCTCAGTTTGTGCGTCCTATCTCTGGTTTTGTTGATGACTTAAGGAAAGCTGTCGAAAACAGCTAAATAAACTGTTACAAGGGATTTTGATTAATTTGTGAGATTAGAAAACTGTGGAGTTAAATATATAATTCCCATATATTTTTATCAATCTCGAAAGCAGTATCTCCTCAATTGCGACTTGTGGCAAGGTATTCTCGGGGATATTTTTCCGGGGTGCGAATGCGCTACTTGTTTATAAGCTGCGATCGCCTTTACGATTAAGCAAATACTACATATAATTAAACACAAAACTTGTGGCGATCTAGCTCATATCGATGAGCCAGTTATTCCCCCCATCTCCACAGCTACATCCTTTCTAACACTTCAATTCCCAATAAGGATAATCCTAACTTGAGGGTGCGGGCCGTTAAATCGGATAGGACTAAGCGAGAAGTGCGTTGGGGTTCCGGTGCTTTCAGTACGGGAGTGCGATCGTAGAAGAGATTGAATTTCTGACTCAGTTCAAATAAATACTGACACAAACGATTGGGTAATAAATCCTGTTCTACTTCTCCTAAAACTTCATTTAACCTTAATATATGTTTAGCTAAAATCAACTCTTCTGGTTGTTCCAGTTCAACACTACGGGAAGGTAGGTTGTCCAGATTTATATTACCTTTGCGACTAATCCCTTGGACTCTAACATAGGCATAGAGCATATAGGGAGCTGTGTTACCTTGTAAAGCCAGCATTTTATCGTAACTGAAGCTATAGTCGCTGGTGCGGTTTTGGCTCAAATCTGCATATTTGACTGCACCTATACCTACCACTTGAGCTACCTTATTAATAAACTCAGGGGTTTCCTGGCGATTTTCTATTACTAATCTAGCTTCTAAGTCTTTCTTAGCACCACTGACTGCTTCCGTCAATAAGTCCCGCAACCGCACTGTTTCTCCGGAACGGGTTTGCAGCTTTTTCCCATTTTCCCCTAAGACTAAACCAAAGGGAACGTGTTTTACCTCAACCCCTTCTGGGAGCATACCAGCTCTTTGAGCTACTTGAAAGACTCCGGCGAAATGATTGGTTTGTCCTGCGTCGGTGACGTAGATTATCTTTTGAGCTTTGTCTTGTTGTATTCTGTAATTGAGAGCCGCTAAGTCTGTGGTAGCATAATTATAACCCCCATCGGTTTTTTGCACAATTAAGGGCTGGGGACTCCCCGTTTTATTGGTAAACCCTTCTAAAAAGACACATTTTGCGCCCTCACTTTCAGCTAACAACCCCTGACGGGATAATTCTTCCACTATCCCTGGTAAAAGAGGGTTGTAGAAAGATTCTCCCCTTTCTGTGAGTTTAATGTCGAGAATGTTGTAGATAGTTTGAAACTCTCGTCGAGATTGATTACAGAGTAGTTCCCAACCATGACGACTATCTTCTGCTCCTGACTGTAATTTTACCACTTCCTGTCGGGCACTATGACGAAATTCTTCATCGTCGTCAAAGCGCAGTTTGGCTTTTTTATAGAGGGAGACTAAGTCCCCTAAGTCTAATGCATTGGCTGTGGTTAAAGCTGTGGGGTAAGCTTCTCGAAGATAGGCGATTAACATGCCAAATTGAGTGCCCCAGTCTCCTACATGGTTTAACCTTAGCACCTGGTGACCCCGAAATTCCAGAATGCGGGCGATACTATCTCCTATAATAGTGGAACGGAGGTGTCCCACGTGCATTTCTTTGGCTATGTTGGGGCTGGAAAAATCCACTACTGTTTTTTGGGGATTTTTGACTTGCTCTACTCCTAAACGTGGGTCTCTCTGTATTTTCTCTAGTTGGGTTTCTAAGTAGGAGGCCAAGAGGGTAAAGTTGATAAAACCTGGACCTGCTATGGTGGGAGGTTGGCAGATTGAGGTAACATTGAGGTTATCTGCTATTTGGGAGGCGATCGCTCTTGGCTTTTGTTGCAGCTTTTTGGCGAGAGATAGGGCTACATTACATTGATAGTCCCCAAACCGAGGGTTACTTGCGGGTACCACTAGGGTATCTATTTCCCCGTATTCTGCACCAAAAGCGGCGATTATGGCTTGATTTACTCTGTTTCTTAATATTTCGATAATCATTTTGGTTGTTTTGTTTCACCCAGAGGCACAGAGGCGCAAAGGGAGTATGCTATAATCAGCAATGGCCAGGTCGTAAACAACCACCCACCCACTACTATGCTCAATCCCAATTTGGATGAAATCGAACTCAGTAAAGACGATTACGAAAGGTATTCTCGCCATATCATCTTACCAGAGGTGGGAGTAAAAGGACAAAAACTTCTCAAAGCTGCTAGTGTCCTCTGTATTGGTACGGGAGGACTCGGTTCTCCTCTCCTGTTATACTTAGCAGCAGCGGGAATAGGCAGAATTGGCATTGTGGACTTCGATATAGTGGATAGTTCCAACCTCCAACGGCAAATTATCCACGGTATTTCCTGGGTTGGGAAACCGAAAATACAGTCCGCTAAGAGCCGTATTTTGGAGATAAATCCCGCTTGTCAGGTAGACTTGTACGAAACTAGGATTAGTTCGGAGAATGCCTTGGAAATTATGGCACCCTACGATGTTATTGTAGATGGAACGGATAATTTCCCCACCCGCTATCTCACTAACGACGCTTGCGTTTTGCTAGACAAACCCAATGTTTACGGTTCTATTCTCCGCTTTGAAGGACAAGCGACAGTCTTTAATTACCAAGGAGGACCAAATTACCGAGACTTATTCCCCGAACCTCCACCTCCGGGAATGGTTCCTTCCTGCGCTGAAGGAGGAGTTTTGGGAGTGCTGTGTGGTATTATTGGTACCATCCAAGCAACGGAAACTATTAAAATAATTCTCGGTGCTACCACTACTCTCAGTGGACGGTTGTTGCTCTATAATGCTATGGAGATGAAGTTTCGAGAGTTGAAACTGCGTCCCAACCCTGCTCGCCCGGTAATTGAGAAGTTAATCGATTATGAACAATTCTGTGGTATTCCCCAAGCTAACACAACAGAAATGACAATTCCAGAAATGACGGTGCAAGAGTTGAAGCAACTCATGGATAAAAGGGAGGAAAATTTTGTCCTATTAGATGTGCGCAACCCCAATGAGTATGAGATTGCTAAAATACCCAATTCCGTGCTGGTACCTTTACCAGATATTGAAGATGGTTCCGCTATTGACAAAGTGAAACAACTGGTAAATGGTCATTCTTTGATTGTCCATTGCAAACTAGGGGGGCGCTCCGCGAAAGCATTAGCTATCCTGAAAGAAGCTGGGATTGAGGGAACCAATGTGAAAGGGGGTATTGCAGCTTGGAGTCAGGAAATTGATAATACTATACCACAATATTAAGATGAAGGATTTTGTTACCAAAACAATGAGTTTGACTGCGATCGCCTTAACAGGGATAATCTCTACTACCCCAGTTTCTGCTGGAAGATTAAATGAGTTTGATATTTGCGCTGTGGAATTGCAAGACAGGGGTATCGGAGCAACAGCAGCAGCGCAAGCTTGTGCAATGGCTATCGAACCGGAAGATTTATCTCAGTGCGTGGCTAGAATTAACGAAGCTACGTCTGTAGTGGCCGTCAATGCTCTCTCTGCTTGTTTCCAGGTGCGTCGCCCCGAAGAATTAGGGCGTTGCGTGGAGGAAATTGACCGAGAAGTTCGAGGAGTTAATGGTAATTTGGCTATGGAATACTGTCGTCGCAGTCTTTTACCTGAGCGTTTCTCCGAATGTGTGGCGGGTTTATATCGACGACTTTCCCTGGAACCTGCTCAAGCCATGAGAACTTGTATCGAAGCAAAAGATAAACTGGAGCAAGGAGAACCTTCTCTTCCTAGTACTGAAGTTTAGGTGTGGGGTGGGTATTGCCCACCAAATCATAACTTTTTTTTTGATGAACCGCAGAGACACAGAGGACGCAGAGAAAGAAGAAGAGAGGTGAGCTACGATAAGGCATCAGAAATGTATTCAGCAGTATATTCTACCATAGGGATAGCATTCTTGTAAATCATCCGGGTGGGACCAATAACACCTACACTGCCCACAGGTATGTTATCCTGGTAATAATTAGCTGAAATTAATGTACAGGTACGCATTGGTTCCAGGGTATTTTCAGCTCCAATTCTAATAGTTACTCCTGATTCTGATTGTTTCTCAGAGCGAATAGCAAAGATATCAGATCCCAGTTTGTCTCTTTCCTCTTCTAAGAGATAAAGTAATACCTGTACCTGTTCTAATTGGTAAAATTCCGGTTGTCGCAACACTTCGGCAATACCACGAATCATAATCGGGGTGGAGGCTGAAGACTGCAAGCGATGACTCAATTCTAGCAAGAGATTATTCAAGAAATTGCCATAAGATTGACAAAATTGGTCTAATTCACTCCAATCTAGTTTAGTTAATTCGGAGATGGAGCAACCTTTCAGCTTACGATTTAAAAAACTAGAAATAACTTGTAACTGTACTTCCACTACGCCCCTATCTAAATCCTCTTCCCAAATAAATTGGGGTAGATCCATTTTAATGGATTGGGTTTGATAAACATCTGTGACAACAATCAGCATTATCTGTTGGGAGTTGACTAAAACCAGTTGAAGGTGTCGCAGTTTGTTCCTGGGAGAAGGAAGAGTAATGAGAGCTATATAACCACTCAGAGTTGCCAAAATTTTTACTGCTCTGCTTAATAAATCCTCCAAACTCCATCCTTTATCCAGCAGTTGCTGGTTGAGAGACTGGGCCAGCTTTTTTCCCCATCTTTCGTCTGGGGTAATGAGACGATCCACATAAACCCGGTAACCTGAATCGGAAGGTATTCTCCCAGCAGAGGTGTGGGGTTGATATAGGAAGCCAGATTTTTCCAGTCGTCCCATGATATTCCTAATAGTGGCAGCGCTCACGTTGAAATCATACTCCTGGGACAAAGTTTTCGAGCCCACTGGCTCCGCTGTGGCAATATAGTGCTGGATAGTTGCCCGGAGAATATTTTGTTGGCGATCGCTCAGAAATGGTAGATTCATGGGACGAGAGCGGGTTTGCTGTAATTATCCATTTATTATAATATATATAAGTTGGCGCTAATATAGTTACAATATCCTCCCATCTGGCCATCCCCCCACACCTAATATCGAGGGATACTAGAGTCTATGAGCTGGGAATAGGCGTCTATACCTCCTTCAATGTTTCTAACATGGGTAAAACCCACATTCAGTAACCATTGACACATTTGAGCCGAGCGGATACCATGATGACAGAGAACAAGGGTTTCAGCCTGAGGATCGAAGCGAGTTTCGATTTGCGGGGACCATTCGGTAAATTGACTCAAAGGTAGGACAGCAAAACCTGGCAAGGAAGCAATGGCAACCTCTTCTGGTTCTCTCACATCGATTAACTGCACTCCCGTGGGTGGAGCACCCAGATAAGTGGCTAATTCTTCTACAGTAATGTTAAATCTATCTGACATCGGTTAACTTATGAAGGTTCGTCTTGTTTTCATTTCCATCATTCTCACTGCAATCCTCCTGCTTTCTACAGCTGGGGGGCTACTTTACCGGATCTTACAACAAAGTCCTCTCTTTTTACTTGGCAATAATACCGGCTCAGAATCCGCAGCAGCAATGTTTGTCCCCAGACAAGCTGCTATGATGATATCTCTGCTCGTAAACCCAGATCGATTGGAAGTGTTGCAACAGCTGAAAACCCCTATAGGAAAAAGGAGGCGGCTACATAGGGAACTAAACCAGGTGAAAAAAACCCTTCTCTCTTCCACTGGATTAGATTATGGTAAAGATATTCAACCGTGGTTGGGTTCGGAAATAACCCTGGCTGTCACTTCCCTAGACTTTGATCGTCATCCGGAAAATGGAGTTCAACCGGGATACTTGTTGGTTTTGGAAGCTAAGGATCCAGAACTAGCTAAAGAGTTTCTCCAACTCTCCTTTTCCCAACAAGCGATCGCCGGAACCTCCGATTTAGTATTTGAAACCTATAAGGGGGTGAACCTGATTTATAAAGGTACGGAAAACCCCGAAAATACCACTTTCACCAGTGGAGTAGTGGGGAATTACGTCCTTTTAGCCAACCACCCTAAGGTACTGCGAAGTGCCATTAATAACGTCCAGGTACCGGATTTGAACTTGAAAAATTCCCCAGAGTATCAAGAAGCATTAAGGACCATACGAGAACCGAGAATTGGTATTGCTTTCTTCAATTTACCCTATTTCAGTGCTTGGAGCACTTCCACAGAAGTCCCGGAAACCCCTGAAACACAACAAATGTTGACCTTAGCCCTGGATTTAAAATCCCAAGGTTTAACCGCAGAAACTGCTTTGATTGGGGTGACTGACCCGGAAAACCTACCTCCTGCTTTAGTTGAACCGGTAAAAGCATTACAATATGTCCCCTCAGATAGTATTTTAACACTTGCTGGCACGGATTTAAATGGACTCTGGGAGCAATTTAAAACTGGTTTAGATCCAGCAAGTCCCCTCTCCCAGTTAGTAAATCGCTCTTTAACTAACTTAGCCAAACCTTTTGCTCTGGACTTCCCCCGGGATATCTTTAGTTGGGTACAAGGAGAATATGCTCTCTCTTTATTTCCTAATCCGGACACCAACCAATTAAATTGGATTTTTGTCACTGAGAATAAGTCGGAAGCTAAGTTTGAGTTAGGGATTGAGTCTTTAGATAAGTTAGCCCAGGAGCGAGAACTGAATGAGAGTAAATTCCCCTTCAAAGACAGAAATATTACCGCCTGGACGGAAGTTAAAGCTGCCCTAGAAGAGCAAGAAATCCGGTTGGATACGGAAATTAAAGGAGTTCATGTTCGGGAGGGGAACTACGAGATTTTCAGCAACAACCTGGGAACACTTTCTCCTGTCCTAGAGGGGGAGGAGAACTCTTTACTCTCTCAGGAGACCTTTCAGGAGGCGATCGCTTCCTTACCTACAGAAAACGATGGTTATTTATACATTGACTGGCAGAAAGGGAACTCCACTTTTGAGCAAAAGTTTCCCCCACTCCAAATACTAGAGTTTGTCGCTCAACCCCTATTCAATCATCTTAATCAGTTGACTTTTGTCAGCCAAGGTAGGGAAAATGGTATCAGTCATGGTACCATCTTCTTTAATGTTCAGTAGGGATGGTTTTGGTGTGTTGGAATAGGGGCGGGGTGTTTCACGCAGAGTCGCAGAGTCGCAGAGAGAATATTCGGAAAAAAACTTAACATTGCCCATCAACCAATGTGGTGCCGGCGTAGCACCCTACATCCTACACCCCAAACTTCTATACCAATCAATAGTATTCCCCAATCCTTCTCTCAACTCCATCTTAGCAACAAAACCAAACTTTTCCTTAGCTTTCCGAGTATCCAAACAACGACGAGGTTGACCATTTGGTTTTTCCGTTTCCCAGACAATTTCCCCCTCAAACTCCATTAATTCACAAATCAATTTTACCAAATCCCGAATGGAAATCTCGTAGTTAGTGCCCAAATTAATGGGTTCCGGGTCATTATATTGCTGGGTAGCCATAACGATACCCCGTGCAGCATCAGTAGAGTACAGAAATTCCCTAGTGGGGCTTCCATCCCCCCACACAAACAACCGCTTATCCCCTCTTTGCTGTGCTTCATGCACCTTACGAATTAAAGCAGGAATCACATGAGAACTGCTAGGGTCAAAATTATCTTCCGGACCGTATAAATTAACCGGGAGCAAATAAATCCCATTGAACCCATATTCCTGACGATAAGATTGCAGTTGAACCAACAAAGCTTTTTTGGCAATACCATAGGGAGCATTAGTTTCCTCGGGATAACCATTCCAAAGGTCTTCCTCTTTAAAAGGTACCGGAGTAAACTTGGGATAAGCACAAATAGTACCCACACAGACAAATTTCTCCACTCCACTTTGATAAGCAGCGTGAATTAATTGTGCTCCCATCATCAAATTATCATAGAATAATTGAGCAGGTTTCGCTCGATTTAAACCTATACCCCCCACATGAGCAGCTAAGTGAATGACAATATTTTGCCCTGCAACTGTTTTGGTACAATTATGGAAACTGCGTAAATCGCAATCTCGCGTACGCACCACCCGAATATTATCCTCCTCAGCACCCGCTTTCATGAGTTGTTGTACCACTTGACGCCCCAAAAATCCTGCTCCACCAGTTACCAGAATTGTTTTCTTACTCATCCTTTTCCCTCCTCAATCCACAATTTTAGTCAGATTACGAATATAGGCAGTATCTTTAGCTACCTTTTCCCTCCTTTTACCATTAGGAGAGGGTAACCCCAAAGCTGCCAAATCTGCTTCTACCATTAACTCTACCAACTCAGGAAAAGTCACGGAAGGTTGCCAACCCAGTTTTTCCTTTGCCTTGGTGGGATCCCCAATCAATAAATCTACCTCAGCAGGACGCAAATAACGCTGGTCCAACTTAACATAATCCTGCCACTTCAAATTAACATAACCAAAAGCCAGCTCCAAAAATTCCCGCACCGAGTGAGTTTCCCCCGTCGCTACCAAATAATCATTTGCCTCTTCTTGCTGGAGCATGAGCCACATGGCCTTAACATAATCTTTAGCATAACCCCAGTCTCGTTTTGAATCTAACTTTCCCATAAATAATTTATTTTGATGCCCAGCCAGAATAGCGGCGATCGCCCTAGTAATCTTCCTAGTAACAAAAGTTTCTCCTCTCCGGGGGGATTCATGATTAAACAGAATACCATTACAGGCAAATATACCATAGGACTCTCGATAATTCAAGGTTTGCCAATGATCATAAACTTTTGCACAAGCATAAGGACTGCGAGGATAAAAAGGGGTAGTAATTTTTTGAGGTACTTCTAGTACCTTCCCAAACATTTCCGAAGAACCAGCTTGATAGAAGCGAACTTCAATGCCGGTGCGCTTTTGATAATCGCGAATAGCTTCCAGCAACCGCAAGGTACCCATACCGACGGAATCCACCGTATATTCTGGGGCATCAAAACTAACCCGGACGTGGGATTGAGCACCCAAATTGTAAATTTCCACTGGTTGGACTTCCTCCAAAATCCGTCGCAGGGTAGTACCGTCCGTTAAATCCCCATAGTGAAGAAATAAACGGGCTTCGGGATGGTGAGGATCTTGGTAAATGTGGGCAATCCGGTCAGTATTAAAGGTGGAAGTCCGACGAATAATACCATGAACTACATAGCCTTTTTCCAGTAAAAACTCGCTCAAATAGGAGCCATCTTGACCAGTAATACCAGTAATTAAAGCTATCTGAGGTTGTTTCATAACAAATAGAGAATAGGTGGGGACAGGTAGTAAGCTATTGTTGGATTAATTTACATCTTACCACCTTTAGTCTCCCATTATAAATTAGTAAGCACCGTTTTGGTGGGGAAACAGAATCACAAATATTGTTTTGAGAATCAACCACAAATCTAGCAACCAGTTGTTACTATTGACGTAGTAAACATCCATCCGGATCCTCTGGGGATAAGGTATGTCATTCCGTCCTGATACTTGCCATAAACCAGTAATACCCGGTCGAATGGTCAGCACTTTATCGATACGATGACCGTATTTACACAATTCTTCTGGAACTAAAGGTCGAGGACCGACAACACTCATGTCCCCGGTTAAAACATTCCAAAACTGGGGAAATTCATCTAAACTAGTCAGACGTAAAAACTTTCCTATCCAAGTCACTCGCGGATCTTTTTTCAGTTTATAATTTTCCTCAAACTCTTGACGCATTTCTGGGTAGATATCCATCATGGATTGCAACATTTCGTCGGCATTACTCACCATGGTTCTAAACTTGATGCACCCAAATGGCTCATAATTTTTCCCCACTCGCTGCTGAATGTAAAAAACTGGTCCAGGGGAGGTGATGGCAATTAAGCAACCCAACACCAGATAGACTGGGGAAAAGAAAATTAAAATAAATAAGGAAAACAGAATATCAAATATTCGTTTGGCGGAAATTACGTCTAAACCCCGCACTTGGGAACGTTTCCAAGGCTTAACTATACCTTGCTCATTGCTTATAAATCGGCTATTGGCAGTCATCTTACTCCTTCACATCACACCACACAACTCCAATCTTAAAGCCAGAAAAGACCAATTGAAGCAAATCCGTTGAGAAATATCCAGATTTAACCCAGGTTCCATGCTTGACAACAGCTTACAACGAAGTCCCAATAAGACTTTTGAAAGATATGGTGGTAAAATTTAGCGGCTTGGGTGCGGCAGCTTTCTGGACTAAACTGCCTCTCTAATGCTTCAAAAGTTCGTATCGCTTCCACTATAGCTGCTGGTTCTTGGGAGGGAAAGAGGATACCTGTGCCCATCATGGGGTTTTGACGAATATCAATAACTGTTTCCGCCGCACCACCTCCTCCGTAGGCGATGACTGGTGTGCCACAAGCTTGTGCTTCCACCAGGGCAATGCCAAAATCTTCACAAGCAGCATAGACAAATGCTTTTGCCCGGCACATATACTGCCCGACGATAGAATCTGGTTGTTGTCCCAGGATTTGCACGTTCGGTTGAGCTAGTCGGCCCATTTGTTCTAATTGAGGTCCGGCACCAATAACCACTAACGGGAGTTCTAGCTCATTAAAAGCTGCGACTATGGAAGATACCTTTTTATAACTTACCAGCCGGGAGACGGTGAGATAAAAATCTTCTTTTTGCTCTTGGAAAGGAAACCGTTGGACATTAACTGGAGGATAAATCACCTTAGCTTCACGACGATAACACCGCCAAATCCGCCGTGCGGTATGTTGGGAGTTGGCGATGAAATAATCCACTCGATTAGCGGAAATGACGTCCCATTGACGTAGCTGGTGCAGTAGCAACCGGGTTATCATCCCAGGAATGCCTCTTCCTAAAGGGCTGCCATGGAGGTAATCAAAAGTCAAGTCCCAAGCATAGCGCATGGGAGTATGACAATAACAGATGTGGAGTTGTTGAGGACTGGTGAGCACCCCCTTAGCCACGGCGTGGGAAGAGGAGAGAATGACATCATAAGGTCGCAAGTCTAGTTGTTCGATAGCTAAGGGAAGCAAGGGCAAATATTTTTGCACCCCATTGCGGGCGGCGGGAAAGTACTGTAAGAAGGTAGTGCCAATGGTTCGCGAGTAGAGATAACTATCGGGATTCACCGATTCAAAGTCAATTAGAGCATAGATATCAGCATCAATACATTGGAGTATTTCTTTAACTACCAGTTCTGAACCCCCAGTAGCTTTCGGGGTCAACCACTCATGAACCAGAGCATATTTCATCTACTATCTTTCAGCAATAGGCAATTAGAATTCACTTGCTGGTTGTCCGTAGCTACTTACCATACTGGGGTCATTATCTCGTTTTGAGCCAAGTAACTCCAAGCGATCCACCCGAATTACTGGTTTAGAGCGGGGAGTGCCTGTATTGCGATCGCTCCACGTATCGATCTTCAAAGAACCTTGAATGCCGATTAAACTGCCCTTACGGACGTAATCGTAGGCAATTTCCGCTGTCCTGTCCCAGATTTCTAACTCAAACCAGTCAGGTTTGTCGTTGTTTTTACTGCGACGGTCCACTGCTAGGACGAGTCTACACCGCTTCGCCCCGGAATCAAAAAATCTAATCTCTGGATCTATGCCAGCACGTCCAACGAGATGAACAACATTTAGATTCATGAAGAATTCTCATTATAATAACTTTACCCTTATTGTAGCATATCCTATCGGTGGAAACAAAAACACTGAAATCACTTGCCACTCCCTTTGACCGGGAGATGATGCAAAAGTGCATTCAACTTGCCCGCCGCGCTTTGGGGCGAACCTCACCCAATCCCTTAGTAGGTGCTATAATAGTAAAAGATGGCAAAATTGTAGGGGAAGGTTTTCACCCAAAAGCAGGTGAACCCCATGGAGAAGTTTTTGCCCTCCGAGAGGCGATGGAACGAGCCAGAGGAGCCAAGTTATACGTCAATCTGGAACCCTGCAACCACCAAGGACGGACGCCACCCTGTACAGAAGCAATTATCGCCGCTGGTGTGGCTCAAGTGGTAGTAGGGATGATAGATCCAGACCCTCGGGTTTCTGGAAAGGGGATAGAAAGACTAAAAGCAGCAGGGATTGAAGTGTTAGTAGGAGTAGAAGAAGAAGATTGTAGGCAATTGAACGAAGCTTTTAGTCATGGGATTAAATATGGACGCTCTTTTGGTATTCTCAAATACGCTATGACCCTAGATGGAAAAATTGCCACCACTACGGGACATAGTAAATGGATTACCAGTATAGCAGCACGTCAGCAAGTTCATCAATTGCGGGCAGCTTGCGATGCTGTTATCGTTGGGGGGAATACGGTGCGGCGAGATAATCCCCATCTCACCACCCATGGAGCTGCAACCCACAATCCCTTACGAGTGGTGATGAGTCGCAGTTTAGATTTACCCTCAACTTGCCATCTTTGGGAAACAGATAAGGCACCCACTGTCGTCTTAACCGAGAAAGGGGTAAATCCAGAGAAACAGCGGTATTTGGTTAATAAGGGAGTAGAGGTCATGGAATTTCCCTCTTTAACACCAACCTGTGCCATGGAGTATTTATACCAACGGGGACAAATCCGTGTATTATGGGAATGCGGTGGAATTTTAGCAGGGGAGGCTATGGCAGACCGGGCAGTGCAAAAAGTAATTGCTTTCATTGCTCCGAAAATAATTGGGGGTCAAACCGCTCCAACACCTGTGGGAGATATGGGTTTAACCACTATGACGGAAGCTTTATCCCTGGAACGGGTTAAGTGGCAATCAATCGGCTCTGACTTGCGGATTGAAGGTTACGTTATAAACTAGGAGTTATATGGACTATAAGCAAGAGTTAATCACAACAATTCATGATTTTGGTTGCGACTTGGAAATTCTGGAGGCGAGATTAACCCAGCTGGCTGAAAACGAATCCACTGCTGTTATCATTCCAGCCCTATACGAGGAATTAGAGCGGCCTGCACTAACTCGGATTCGGGAACATCTCCAGCATTGCCCTTTCATTAAGCAAGTTATCATCTGTCTTTATGCGGAAACTACGGAAAAATATGCCAAGGCAGTAGAATTCTTCCGGGTTTTGCCCCAACCCACCCTGGTGATTTGGGAAAATGGCGATCGCGTCACCCAACTCTTGCAAGATTTAAAAGACAAAGGTTTAGACTTGCTCAGTTTCAAAGGGAAAGGGAGGGCAGTTTGGTTAGGATTAGGGGTAGCCACCATCACCGCAGAAGCTATCGCCGTCCACGATGCAGATATTACCACCTATGATCGTTCCTATCCCCTCAAGCTTCTCTTCCCCTTACTAGAAAAAGAATTTGGCATCGCTTTTAATAAAGCCTACTATGCTCGTTTGGGAAGTTATCCTCCCAGTTTTCATGGACGAGTAGTACGGTTATTTGTCACCCCCCTACTGAGAGCATTGACCGAACTCTTTGGCAATCGAGACTATCTGCGCTACCTTAGTGCCTATCGCTATCCCCTCTCTGGAGAATTTGCTGTAACCAGCGATTTAGCCCTCAATATTCGCATTCCCGGTAACTGGGGACTAGAAATGGGAATGCTTGCCGAAGTGTATCGCAACCTTGCCCTGAAACGAATTGCCCAAATTGATTTAGGAGTCTTCGAGCACAAACACCAGTCTCTCGGTAACTCTAGCAATGAAGGGCTGCAAAAAATGTGTCGAGATATTCTCCGCTCGGTACTGCGGACTTTAACGGAAACAGAGCAGGTAGTGGTGACCCGGTCCCATATCCAAGCCCTGAGGGTGAAGTTTCGCCGGGAAGCTCAAGACTTGACCCGTCAGTATTTTGTGGATGCTCGGTTCAATAATTTCCAATACGATCGCCATAAAGAAGAAGTTACCACTGAAGTGTTCGAGAAGCTGATTTTAGATGCTGGGACGCAATTTTTATCAGACCCAACAGGAGCACAGATTCCTGACTGGACAAGAGCTTTAGCGGTAATGCCAGACCTGCGAGAACAATTGCAGAATGCCGCAGCAGCATCGGCTGCTGAGGTGAAAGCATTGATGTTGGTTCATAAAGAGTCTGTTTCTTCCCGGAAGGAGTTACAAGTTCTGTAATTAATAATTGAATCCATCCAGTTTAATGTTAAGCGATGTTGCGTTAAGTAAGCTAAGTCAAATTGTCAGTACAACTCTTGTAAATCCCTCGAATACTAATCTGGAAAAGGCTTTAGTGGCAGGGATTTCCACAGATAGCCGCACAATGGCTCCCGGAGAGGTATTTCTTGCCCTGAGAGGAGAAAATTTTGATGGCCATAACTTTTTAAAGCAGGCAGTGGCCATGGGGGCCATGGCTCTGATTGTTGAGAAAGCCCATGATTCCTTTTCAGTACCCCAATTAGTGGTAGGGGATACTTTGTATACTTATCAGCAAATCGCTCGCTGGTGGCGTAACCACTTCCAAATTCCCATTATTGGAGTCACTGGTTCAGTGGGGAAAACCACAACCAAAGAATTAATTGCTGCTGTTTTAGGTACCCAAGGGCAAGTACTGAAAACAGTAGCTAATTACAATAACGAGATCGGTGTCCCGAAAACCCTGTTAGACCTCACTCCGGACCATGACTATGGGGTGATCGAAATGGCCATGCGGGCTCCTGGGGAAATTGCTCTTTTAACCGAAATAGCCCGTCCCACCATTGGCGTCATTACCAATGTGGGTACTGCTCATATTGGTAGGTTGGGTTCTCGGGAGGCGATCGCTGCTGCTAAGTGCGAGTTACTAGCTAACATGTCCCCCAGAGGAGTAGCAGTTCTGAATGGGTCCGATCCCCTCTTACTGCAAACTGCTGCTGAATTTTGGCAAGGAGAAACTGTCACTTATGGCTTAGAGACAGGAGATATATCAGGGAAACTAATTGACTCTTGGACCCTGAGAGTGGAAGGAAGAGATTTACCTTTGCCTTTACCTGGTGGTCACAATGCCCTCAATTATCTAGCTGCAATAGGAGTGGCTAAAATAATAGGAGTGGATCTTGCTCCTTTAACTCAGAAATTGGCGGTTAACCTTCCCGCAGGAAGAGCGCAGCGTTATTTATTAGCCGAAGATGTGATTATTCTGGATGAAACCTACAATGCGGGTTACGAGTCCATGGTTGCTGCCCTCCATTTGTTGGCGTCTACTCCAGGAAAGCGTCATATAGCTATCTTAGGCACCATGAAGGAACTGGGGGATCATTCTCGCCAATTACATCGGCAAGTGGGAGAAACTGCCCGAGATATAAATCTAGATCGCCTGCTAATTTTAATTGAGGATGAAGAAGCAAAAGCTATTACTGAGCTTGCCTCAGGTTTAATTGTGGAGTGCTTTAATCAGAAACAAGACTTAAAGGAGCGATTAACCACATTAGTCCAACCGGGCGATCGCCTCTTATTCAAAGCTTCTCATTCTGTGGGCTTAAACCAAGTTGTGCAAGAATTACTGGCTCATTTCAACTAATACAGAGCTGGGGATCGCCCTTTCCAGTTCTGTCAAGCTCAAGTCAGTGAGAACAAATACCTCTTGAACAGTTTTACCCTGTCTGGCTATTACTTTATAGCCCCCTCTTATAGGTACTGATATCTTTAATTTTAAGTGAGGACAACGTCCTCTAGCCCGGCTAATTACACCGGGAGTAACTGTACTGATTCCTGGACGAGTAATCAGTTTTTCCAGTACTGGAATCAAACCGGGGATATGGGTAGAGTGGTTCCAGACCAATCTACCGTCTGAAGGACGTTTCATTTAAGCCTTCTCCAGGGGTGCCATGGTCAAATCAGCCCGACTCAATTGCTGGTGATAGAGTTCTGCTGGTTCCTGGGGTCCCACCCAGACGATAGCCTGTCCTTCATTGTGCACCTGTTCCGTAAGACTCCAAGCGCGATCGCTGGTCATCCCCGGAATATACTTCATTAAACATTCGGCAACATGCTTGAAGGTATTAACATCGTCATTGAGGACAATTATCTTGTAGTTTGGATAGGGTTTGCGAACTACCTTCCTTTCTATTACATCTGCTACAATTGCCATAGACTAATATAAAATATGAATATTGCCGGGTAAATATTAAACCGCTTATGGTTATTCTAACAGACTTGATCTGTCAGTACAAAAAATTTGTCTAATCTTCAAATCATTACTAGTTATTCATATTATCTCATGGCGCCGACAGAATTGAAAACCCCACCCCAGCAAGATTCAGACGCTTATCTTGACGAGTTACCCTCGGAAGTAGAAATGTCCATCTTCGACCATCTCGAAGAATTGCGACGGAGAATTTTCGCCGCCCTCCTCGCTCTAGTACTAGGGACCATCGCCTGTTTCATTTTTGTCAGACCTATTGTCCGACTTTTGGAAGTTCCAGCTCAGGGGGTAAAATTTCTCCAACTAGCTCCGGGAGAGTTCTTTTTTGTTTCCCTTCAAGTAGCTGGTTATAGTGGTTTGATGGTATCAAGTCCCTTTATTATATATCAAATCATTCAATTTATCCTCCCCGGGCTCACCCGTCGAGAACGTCGTTTCCTGGGACCAGTAGTTTTCGGGTCAACTATCCTCTTTGTCTTGGGATTGGGATTTGCTTACGTACTGTTAATCCCAGCAGCTCTGAATTTCTTTATCAACTACGGAGCCGATGTAGTGGAACAATCTTGGTCAATTGACAAATATTTTCAATTTGTCTTGCTCTTGATGTTCAGCACTGCATTAGCCTTTCAAGTACCTATTATTCAACTTGGACTGGGCCTTTTGGGTATTATTTCTTCCAAGCAAATGCTTTCTGGTTGGCGCTTTGTGGTTTTAGGGGCAGCCATTTTGGGAGCGGTTCTCACCCCTTCTACCGATCCTCTGACTCAAACTCTCCTGGGTAGTGCGATTTTAGGACTTTACTTTAGCGGTATTGGTTTGGTGAAATTGAGTGGACATTAATAAATACTCTTCAAGATTAGCTTGCTGCTCCAGAAGCAGCAGGAGCGTCACGCTCGCTTTAACTTGGCGTATCCTGAGACTCTATGTATTTCCTCCACAATAAGCAGTATTTAGGACTTCTCAATTGCTGTTATATGCTACTATTTCCCATTCCCTTCTTTTTAATCTAAAATCCACTCGGAGGTTCGCTCTCCTAAATCCAGGGGAATGCTAACAGCTTTACCTAGACGTGGACGTTCGCGAGTTTTGGCGATGAAAGCTTTGACTGTTGAGGACTGTCCCCAAGCATTGATATAATTAGCTACGGTGTCTAGATGTTTCAAATATTCAGTCTCGTTCATGGGAAAAGATACTTGTTCTAAATACTTCCACATTACTTGGAAGAACATTTTGCCTTGAGTTCGGCGCAGCTGAATATCGTAGGACCTGCCCCATTTGTTTAGTAAAATTTGATGAAGTTCTTCTCCTGTCATCTTTAGATTTCCCTTAGACTATTGCAAATAATTAGCAATAATTATTGATGCACTGGAGATTTTTTTTCATCTTGACCCCAGAGACAAACCCAATCTATGTAATAATATAAAATATTGTAAACCTTTATAAAGACACTGCTTGTGGAAGTTCGTCTTGCCGCGCAGGCAAATCGACCTTGACAATTGACACCGACAATAAATTATGACTCAACTTTCCAGCTCTGACTATGTCCCTGATATGGGACGTCGTCAATTCATGAACTTGCTGACATTTGGAACTATAACCGGGGTAGCTCTGGGTGCCCTATACCCAGTAATAAAGTATTTCATCCCTCCTTCTAGTGGGGGATCAGGTAATGGAGTCACGGCCAAAGATGCTCTGGGAGATGACGTCATCGTCAGCGAATTCCTGGCCACTCACAATCCAGGGGATCGGGTTCTGGCTCAAGGACTCAAAGGAGATCCCACCTACATTGTAGTTGAAGGGGAAGGGGCGATCGCCAATTACGGCATTAACGCTGTCTGCACCCACTTGGGTTGTGTGGTTCCTTGGAATGCTAACAAGGAAAAGTTTATTTGTCCCTGTCACGGTTCTCAGTACGACCCAACTGGAAAGGTGGTGAGAGGCCCCGCTCCTCTTTCCCTAGCATTAGTTAACTCTACCGTCACGGAAAGCGACAAACTCCTGTTTACACCTTGGACCGTTACCGATTTCCGCACTAACGAAGACCCCTGGTGGGCATAAAGGAAACAAAATTTATTAACATTGATGAAATCTCTTACTAAGATAGTGTTGGTAGCCATAGCTACTGTTGCTTTGTTCTTCACCAGCCCTCAGTCTGCTTCTGCTTATCCTTTCTGGGCCCAAGAAACCTCCCCAGCAACTCCTCGGGAAGCCACAGGGCGAATTGTTTGTGCTAATTGTCATTTAGCTCAGAAGCCCATAGAAGTGGAACTGCCCCAAGCAGTACTACCAGACACGGTCTTCGAGGCAGTGGTGAAAATTCCCTACGATTTAGAGACCCAACAGGTGACTGGAGATGGTTCTGAAGGGGGTTTGAATGTGGGGGCAGTGTTAATGCTGCCGGAAGGCTTTAAAATAGCTCCCGACGACAGAATTCCTGAGGAAATGCAGGAAAAAGTCGGTTACGCTTATTTCCAACCCTACGTTGAGGACGAGGAGAATGTGGTAATCGTCGGTCCTTTACCGGGTGAAGAATACCAAGAAATTGTTTTCCCCGTTCTTTCTCCCAACCCAGCAGAAGAGCAAAATATTTACTTCGGTAAGTACGCAGTTCATGCTGGGGGAAATCGCGGTCGTGGTCAGGTTTACCCCACAGGGGATCCGAGCAATAATACCTTCTATAAGGCTTCCGCTTCAGGTACCATTACCCAAATTACTGAAGAGGAATACGTTGGCTACGAAATTACCATCGAAACTGCCTCAGGGGAGTCTGTTGTAGACTTGGTTCCTCCGGGACCAGATTTACTTGTTGCCCAAGGAGATCAAGTGGAAGCTGGTCAACCTATCACTAATGACCCCAATGTAGGAGGATTTGGTCAAGAGGATGTGGAAATCGTGCTCCAAAGCGCCACTCGCATCAAATGGCTGATAGTTTTCCTCGGTGGTATTGCTCTGGCTCAAATTTTGCTAGTAATTAAGAAGAAGCAAGTTGAAAGGGTGCAAGCTGCGGAAATGAATTTCTAATTCACCTTTTGGAGGCACCAAATAAGCCTCCAAAAAAAACAATACAGCGCACCTTGTTGTTACACTAAAGGTCTCGATTGAAACTAATGCAGCCTATGACCATTGCAATCGATCCACCAACAGGACAGAAGCTTTTGGGTTTTGATGAGTTTCTCATCTGTTACGGTGATGATAACCGCTATGAGCTGATTGATGGAGAGGTATTTAACTTGGAACCAACAGGTCAACATGAAGAAGTTGCTGCCTTGATCACCACCAAAGCCTGTGTTCAGATCGACAGAGCAGGTTTACCCTGGTTCGTCCTTCAACGGGGACTATTTCGCCCCTCTAATATTGGAATGACAGCGTTTCGGCCTGATGTCGCAGTAATCGATGGAGCAGAACTTGCTTCTGAGCCACTTTGGGCTGACCAATCGATTTTAACACGGGGTAATTCGATTAAATTTGTGGCAGAAGTCGTTAGTAGCAATTGGCAAAATGATTATGCTCGTAAAGTCGAAGACTACGCCACTTTAGGTATTGCCGAATATTGGATTGTAGACTATGCTGGACTAGGTGGTATCCGGCATATTGGAAAGCCCAAACAACCTACCCTTTCTATCTGTACCCTAGTGGATGGAGAGTATGAAATTCTGCTATTGAGAGGTAATCAAACTATTGCCTCTACCATTTTCCCTGATCTGAGCTTGACAGCTCAACAAGTATTAAGGGCGGGTGGGTAACGTTCTGTCCCTTCAATTTCAGGGGGGTGCGCACCACAATTTCTCCCAATCGCGACATGTCCGCCCCTTCTACCCCCACAGCAAAAAAGGCAACGCTCTTTTTCTCTTCCTCTTCCTTAAGCCGTTGAGCCACTTTTTCCACCTGATCCGTCGCTGCACCATCAGTAATCATAAACACCCAAGGACGATAATATTCCACCCCGTTTTGCTTGTATACCTTCTTGCGACCCGCGCTAGCGCGGATCTGCGCGGTAGCGCAGCCCGCCAATCAGATCCAAAGCCTTTTGTATGCCTTCACCCATACTAGTTCTCCCTTGAGGTATGAGAGTCGGAGGCTCGAATTGGTCAGCCGTAATAAAGTCCTGCTCTACCGTGACGGTACTATGGAAAGTAACGATGGCTATTTCCACTCGTTTCTGAGCCAAGTCATCTTCATTAAGTTTATCTCTAAAAGTATTTAAAATTTTGTTAAGTAAATTAATTTATGCCATGACATAGAAGCCGAAACATCCAACAACAAAATACAAGGGCAGCGTGGTTCCGGGTTTTCTGCAAATTCTACTGCTTCATCTAATTTCATACTGCTAAGATAGTTATTTTAAGAGCAAGGCGAGATAGCGGGTTGCCGTCCCCATTATAGCAGGTCTATCCCGGGAAAAATTCACCAAAAATGCCTTGACAATATGCTAAACCGCTCAAAGGATTTAAGGGTTCTGGCGTTCTCGAAATTGTTGAGGATTTCGATTATTCACTTACCGAGCAGTCTACACGATGAAATTTGAAGGGTTAATCTATGTTTTCCATGCTTTCCCAAAAAAATAAAAGCGTGGTAACCTGATTTTCAAGCCCAAACTCACGTCATCATAACATGGACAGAATACTAAAAGTACTGTATTCACTGAGGATATAAGCTGTATAAAGGCTAGGTTTCACCCGTGGGCACAAGCTCAGAAAAGTGCCCAGGGGCTTTGAAACACTGCTTGACTCAGTGATAGAGGCAAAATTAATACTTGTTGACTTATGAGATGATATGGGCTATAATCACCCATTGTCCAAGTAAAGCTCCAATATTTGGTTTGCTCTCAACCCAAACCTGATAAATTAACCTTCAGATAGACAAAAAAATTCTTATGAAAGTCCTAGTTATTGGCGGTGATGGCTATTGTGGTTGGGCAACCGCACTTCATTTAGCAAACAAAGGTTATCAAGTTGGCATTCTGGATAGCTTGGCACGACGCCATTGGGATGCCAAACTACAAGTAGAAACCCTAACACCAATTGCCCCAATTCAGCGGCGGCTCGCTCGCTGGTACCAACTGACAGAAAAATCAATAGACCTATTCCTGGGGGACATTACCAATTACGATTTTCTCAAAAAGGCGCTGCACCAGTTTGAACCAGAAGCAATTGTCCACTTTGGGGAACAGCGTTCAGCTCCCTACTCCATGATCGACCGAGAACACGCAGTTTTCACTCAGGTTAATAATGTAGTAGGAACCCTCAATGTCCTCTATGCCATAAAAGAAGACTTCCCCGACTGCCACTTGGTGAAGCTGGGAACCATGGGAGAATACGGCACCCCCAACATTGATATAGAAGAAGGCTATATCACTATCGAACACAATGGGCGGCAGGATACTTTACCCTATCCCAAGCAGCCAGGAAGTTATTATCATTTAAGTAAAGTTCACGATAGCCACAACATTCATTTTGCCTGTAAGATTTGGGGCTTGCGTGCTACGGATCTCAATCAAGGAGTGGTATATGGTGTCAAAACCGAAGAAACCGCTCTTGATGAACTGTTAATCAACCGTCTCGACTATGATGGGGTCTTCGGAACCGCTTTAAACCGCTTCTGTATTCAAGCAGCGATCGCCCACCCCCTGACAGTTTACGGTAAGGGGGGGCAAACCAGAGGTTTCTTAGATATTCGGGATACAGTGCGCTGCGTGGAATTAGCCATCGCTAATCCCGCAAACCCTAGAGAATTTCGGGTCTTCAACCAATTCACGGAACAATTCAGTATTGGAGACTTAGCCCTGATGGTGAAAAAAGCTGGAGTAGCAATGGGATGGGATGTAGAAATTAACCATCTGGATAATCCTCGAGTTGAGTTAGAGGAACATTACTTCAAGGCTAAAAATACTAAGTTAATCGATCTAGGTCTGGAACCCCACTACCTTTCCGACTCCCTGCTGGATTCTCTCCTCAACTTCGCCACTTTATACAAAGATAGGGTAGACCACAAGCAAATTCTCCCGAAGGTTAAGTGGAACAGATAATAAAAACTATTACAGATACTTTTGTTTAAATAATAAAAGTATCTGTACAAATAAGCTTAGTTTGGAATAGCTAATTTCTGATGCGCATCGCTTTATTTACAGAAACCTTTTTACCCAAAGTAGATGGGATTGTGACCCGCCTGCGTCATACGGTGGAACACCTACAGCGTAGGGGAAACCAAGTACTGGTTATCTGCCCTGATGGCGGACTAAAGGAATACAAGGGAGCACAAATATACGGAGTTTCGGGGGTTCCCTTACCTTTATATCCTGAATTAAAACTGGCCTTGCCCAGACCTACCATAGGGAAAGTTTTGGAAGAATTTCAGCCGGATTTGATTCATACAGTCAATCCTGCTGTTTTAGGTCTAGGGGGGATCTACTATGCCAAAACAATGGATCTGCCCCTAGTAGCCTCCTATCACACCCATTTGCCCCAATACCTGCAACACTACGGACTGGGAGCCTTAGAAGGTTTTTTGTGGAGCATACTAAGAGCAGCTCATAATCAAGCCAACCTCAATCTTTGTACCTCCACAGCAATGGTCAAAGAATTGAGAGAGCAGGGTATTGAAAGAGTTGCCTTGTGGCAGCGGGGAGTAGATACAGAGATGTTTCAACCCCATCTTACCTCAGCTCAAATGCGATGGCGTCTCTCCCAGGGACACCCAGAAAGTCCCCTATTTATCTATGTAGGCAGGGTATCGCCGGAAAAGCAAATTGAAGAAATCAAACCGGTTTTAGAGGCGATTCCAGAAGCACGTCTAGCTATAGTGGGAGATGGCCCCGCAAGGGAAGATTTGGAGCTTCACTTTGCCGGAACTCCCACTCATTTTGTCGGTTACCTTCACGGTTTGGAATTAGCTGTAGCTTATGCTTCAGCCGACGCCTTTATCTTTCCCTCCCGCACCGAGACTCTTGGCTTAGTGCTACTAGAAGCCATGGCTGCCGGTTGCCCAGTAGTTGCTGCTGCTTCAGGAGGCATTATGGATATTGTCACCGATGGTGAGAATGGATATTTGTTCGATCCTCTTAAACCTCAATCTCTGATTACTGCCACCCAACGGCTGCTCGCAGGGAAGGAGGAACAGGAAATGCTGCGACAAAATGCCCGTACTGAGGCTGAACGCTGGAGTTGGGCTGCTGCTACTAATCAATTACAAGAATACTATCAGTCGGTTGTGGCGCAAGAGTCAATTTCAGAAGCTGCTTAAAGTTTCTTTATAGCATTGCCCACACCTTAGGAGACCAATAGCGATGCCAAGGGCGCCCAAAGTAAAGATGAATATGAATTATCTTGACAAAAATGCTATAATTGACTGATGACAGATGGCTCACTAAAAACTATTATCTGGGTAGGAGCTTCCAAGAAGGAGTTAAAAGAATTTCCTGAAGATGTTATCGACGAAGTTGGATTTATTCTTTACCGAGTTCAAAAGAATCAATTTCATCCTCAAATAAAACAATTGAAAGGAATTAGCGGTGTTTTTGAGATAGTCACAGATTATCAAACCAATACCTACAGGACAGTGTATGCTTTAAAAATAGACAATCATATTTATGTTCTCCATGCTTTTCAAAAGAAATCAAAGAAAGGTATTAAAACTCCTAAGCAAATCATTAATTTAATCGAAAAGCGTCTTCAAAGTGCCAAGGAAATATAAAAAAAAATAGCCTAGTAAATATACTTATGAAATATACAGTAAGTTCAGGAAACATTTTTCAAGATTTAGAATTGCCAAATGCTTCGGATAGATTTGCTAAAGTTAAATTAGCCTCTATGATTTACGATCTTATTGAAGCTAAAAATCTTACACTTATTGAAACTACTCAAGTTTTAGGTATAAATGAGGATAAGCTTGCTGCTTTAAAGAATGGTAGATTACAATCTTTTTCCCTAGAACAATTATTTTCTTTCTTAGTGGCGCTGGGGCAAAATATAGAAATAATAGTGACTCCATCATCAGAACTAAGCCACAATGGTACCATAACAGTGATGGAGCCGACAAGCTCTTCAAGTCGATGATCTATAGCAATCGCCAGGGGGATTGCTATACCAAGATTATCCGCGAAAACCAAACGATAGTGGTAGAAGATTTAGCAGTGCGAAACATAGTCAAAAACCTTTCCCTTGCTCGTAGTATCAGTGCCACACAAACTGGAAACCAAAGAACTATATCGTCTTGCACCGGGAATGTCACCAACACCAGGAAATCCATAAAGTACGGGTGAAGGAAGGTAGAACTCGGAAGAGCAGCTAAAACAGCGATGAAACCGGGGAGCTGTGTAAGGTGAAAGTCTTACGCACGGTTCTAAGTGCGGGGGCGGCTGAGTTAAATTCCAGCGTGCATACCCGAAAGGGAAAGAAACAGAAACCCACCCACCCCTACCCCCTCCCAGGAGGGGGACCTTGGGGGTGGGTTGGGAATCCCCACTGGGGTGCTTGGTACCGGGCAAGAGCAAGTTTGACGGGAATTATTAATACATTAAATGTTAAAAGCAAACATAGTCCTAAGATTAAAACTTTATTTATCTTGCTTGTTTTCCTCTTCCATAAGGCGCAGAGCCAGGAGAATTTCGGCCAAAGTTCGTTGTAGTGCATAATACCAACCAATCCAACCGTCGAAAATACCTCCCTTTATGATTAAACAATAGAAGAAGATGACTAGGGGAGCGATGATTTTATATTGGCGGAGGCGATCAGAAAAACTCAGTTCTTCTCTAGGTGTGTGCCGTAATTTTTGTACTTCTATAATCATATAACGGTCTTGCGCCCACAGCCAACGACTGAGAGACTTGCGATCGTCGTGATGGATATAAGCGGAAAGCATGGTAGACTTACCTTTAACTTTCACCTGTTGAGTATGTCCATCATCGGTATAAATGGCTTTTTCCCTTCGATATAAGACTTGACGTGGGGGGAGTAGAGTACCCCGCAGGGGTTTGCCAAACACGCAATATTTGAAGGGAACAAAATAGCCATCTATCTGAGTATCTGGGGGAATATTTTCTAGTTGAGTAATCAATTCATCCGTTAATATATAGTCAGCATCTAGAGAAAGTACCCACTCTGATGTTACTTGTTTTAAACCGTAGTTCCATTGATGGGTGTGGGTATCAAATTTACGCTGAAATATCTCAACTTGAGGTATTGATTGTAAAAGGTCGAGGGTTTCGTCTGTACTGTAGCTGTCAATGACGACAATTTGTTTTGCCCAGGTAAGTTTTTCCAGGGTACGATGAATGTTGGGGGCTTCGTTATAGGTGAGTATCAGGGGAGTTATCGCTTCTCGCATTATAAATTTCTTTCTCTGTGTTCTCTGCGTCTCGGCGTGAAACAAAATAATTACTATAATAGGGGAGTACTAGAACAAATCATGGACTTCCAGAGCCAGGGAAATCGACCCGCAAAGTTAAATTTTATATCTGTGTAGCCTTCTGATACTAATAGTTTAGTCAGGGTTGCTACGGAGAAAAATTTAATATGTCCGTTATCCCACAAAGCAGTAAAATGATAGTCCATTTTTCCAGTTAGAGCAAGGATCAGGTTTTTGAAATAGCCATGATAGGGGGTGGTAATAATGAGTATTCCCTGGGGTTTTAAACATTTTTTAACTGCTCTTACTAACTCCTTGGGGTAAAACAAATGTTCAATGACTTCTGTGGCTATGACGATATCAAATTTATCTCCTAACTTATCATAGGGCAGGTTGTATATGCTACCTTGAATAAAGTTACAACTGGAAAAGTTCTCCTGAGCTAAGTTAACACCGGATTTTGATTCTTCCACCCCCACCATAGTTTTGGTCTTATGTAATGGATGAAAGCTATGTGCTAATTTAAATGATTGGTAATTAGCATTAATTTCATTCCATACCTCTTCGATTTTTTTCCTTTTATAATCCTTCAATTCTAAAATAGCTCCGGGAACTTCCCCGTCTAAGAGCAGATTAAGTAGATCATCTTCACTTAAAATGTGATTATTAAGCCACCCAGCACCGTAAGAATAAATATAACGAGTTAGGGGCTTGCGATTAATCATATAATATAGCCTTGCCGGATGAGGAGATAAACAAAGTATTGGTTTTTCCGGGGGAAGATGAAGATTGAGAATTTGCCTAATTTCATTTCTTTGCTCCAAATCTAGTCGAATTCTGTCTTCCCTAATCATCACCGAACTTCCCCAAGTAATTCCGCCTAGATAGGGAATTAATGCAGCAGCCATTGCCCCGCAACAAAGTTTCTTCAATTTATTTTGCTCCTTGAGCTGTATTATCAAATGACTCAAAACTACCGCCGAAGAGATTGCTAAAGCTGCCACAGATGGAGCTAAATAGTGAGGATGGCTATTTTGCTTGAGAGTTGGCAATATAGACATGATGCCAATAATAGTTATCATTACCCAATCGCTATAACTAGGTGAATCTTTCAGGACTCGACGTAACTGTCGGCTACTGATGAAGAGAATCAAAGATAACCAAGATAGCCAAGCTGCTGGAGCCTTTATACATAGGCGTAGAGCTGAATATAGGTTTAGTGGTACTCCCCAGGGCAAGCTCATAAATACTGAGTCATAGAAGTCGTGCCAAATCCCACTTACTACCATTGCACTGAATAATAAGATGATTATTGCTGGTGAACCCAGCCACCAAATTTAGAGAAAAAATTCCTGCTTTAGACCAAGATTGCCGTAACTTAGAGGAGAGAATCATGGCGACTAAATAAATCACAGCAACTTGCTTGAATAAAAAAGCCAATCCTAACAAAAAACCAGCAATTAGCCATGAGAATGAAGCATTGCGCCGCTTTCCAGAAACCACAACAATAGCAGCAAAGCCGAAGAAAGCACAGAATTGCTCGGTGTGGAAACTATATCCCTGAGCAATTATGTAAGATAATCCAAATTCCCCAGCCACTATATAAGCAGCTAAATTGCCCCAATATTTTCGAGTATATTCTATAACCCAAGTACCAAAAATGACAGCAAATATAAATAGAAAGATTCGAGGTGCTAACCAGTGGTTCCTACCTATCCAGGCTATCAATGCTCCCAAATAATAAATACCCGGTGGCTTGATATCAAATACATCTCTATAAGGAATTAATCCATCCAGAATTAATTCTCCTATTTTGAGAAACGCTGAGTCATCAAATACCCCGATGCCTCTTGCAAAAAACAGAGGCGCTCCCCATAGCAAGCATAATAATAAAACAAAGTACGGAGATTGAAGTATCACTCTTAGATCTAGTTTTCTTTTAGCTGTATCAATCATAACCTCGGATTCCTTATCAGCTCTAGCATTTTCCAATGAGTTGTAAACCTATATTTTCTCTGCGTTGCGGCGGCGTTCAGCGGTTTAATCCCTCCCTAATAAAGATACCTCGATACATTGCGATTAATTCTAAAGCAATTTTATCCCAACTATATTGTTCAGCCACCAGTTTACGAGCACGCTCCCCCATCCTTTTCCTTGCTTCGGAACTAGGTCGAGCACCAGCAATAGAAGAGGCGATACTTTCCACGTCCAATGGGGTGACATAACCCACTCCCTCTCTTTCTACCACATTGGCTAAAGGTACCCCAGGAGTAATTACCACCGGTAACCCTGCTGCTAAAGCCTCCACCACGGCAATACCAAAGTTTTCCGAGTGGGAAGTCAAGGTAAACAAATCTGCTCCTTGTAAAAGGAGGTTTTTCTCTTCTCCTTGGACAAAACCAAGACGACGAGTGCGGGTATGAATCCCAGCTTTGACTAACAGTTCATCTAGCTGGGTTTCGTATGCTGCTTCCCCACTCCCCGCTATGATAAAGGTGAATTGTTGGTGTTTGAGTTTCCCCAAAGCAGGGATAAGATAATCTAATCCTTTCTTAGGGTGGAGACGAGACATGAAGAGGATAATGGGTTCATCTTCTGGTAATTGGAGTTTTTGCCGCAGGAGCTGGGGCCCATTTGAGATGGTGGGAGGGATAGATACTCCGTGGGGGATAATGAAATTGGGCGCTTCTAGGTTCAGGGAAGATATTTCTTCCTCTTCTTTTTTCGCCGTTAAATGGAGTCCACAAGAGTTATTCAGGTTACCCCGTTCTATTAGGGAGAGGTAAATTTGTTTTCTCAGCTTACTCTGTTGTAAAGACCATTGACACAATAGCCCTAGGGGTCTATTTATGTAGGGAATGCTTTGGTGGCGAGCTATGACCATTGCTACAGTGGAAGCATAGGAGAAAATAGCATGAATATGCAATAGATCGTATTTAGCAGCATTTTGCCACAGCCAAGTGGTTAATGGAGAGGAAAAAGCAAATTCCCGGAGAAAGTTGATAGGAGGGGAAAAACGAGGAAAAAACCACACGGGAACTTCCTGGTATTCTAGCCGAATACCTGTGGGTACGTCGAGCAATTTTGGTCCATTATCGTTAGTGGTGACAATTTCTGCCTCCACACCTTGACTTCGTAATGCTTTTACCATTGCTAATATTACTTCACTAGGTCCCCCTCTTACTGGAGCCACCGAGGGAATGACATGGAGGATTTTCAATTTATTGGCCTTATTAATTAATTTGGATTAAACCACAGAGGCGCAGAGGGCGCAGAGAAAGATAAGAGAGGAAACCCAACCTACGGCTGTTAAGAAAAATATTCTAGGGTTTTTTGGACACAATTATTAAATTTTACCACCCCATTTGTCAAGGAATAATTACTGGCAGTTACGCGAGCCCTATCTCCATAGGAGTGTAATGCAGAGTTGGAAAGTAGAGTTGCTTCCTTCATAGCATGATATAATGCTGTAACATCTCCTGAGGGTATTAACCAGCCATTTTCATTGGTTTTGATTAATTCTCGCGCTGCACCAGTGCGATCCGTGCCTATTACTGGTAAACCAGCAGCCATTCCCTCAGGAATAACCATCCCCCAGCCATCATGACGGGAAGGTAAACAAAGAATATCTGCTGTGTGGTAAAATTGGGGCAGATTTTCCCAAGATTGAAAACCGAGAAATTTGACTCGATCGCCATATTTAGCTAATTGCTTGCCTAGTCTACCTTGTAACGGACCATTTCCGAGAAAACTAAGGCTCACTTGGGGATATTGGGCTGCTAATTTACTAAATGCTCGGGCTAATAAGTCTACCCCTTTACGGTAAATAAGGGAACCAGAGTAGAGAAAATGTCTAGCATCAGGGTTAGATTTGGTATTTTTGCTCCGGCTAAAACGAGTTAAATCAGAAATATAGGGCATGTTAAAATAGGGGCGTGACTCACCAAATTCCCGGCGATATTGCTCTATCGCCCAATTACCCATACCCCAAATGGGCACCTGGTGAAGGTGTAGGGCTGCTAATTTCCATTTTCGGTAGTAAGCACCCAGGATAGGGGGAAGGCGGTAGCCAGTGCGCTCTCCCCAGAAGCACCAGGGCTTTTGGCTGGCTGCACGCTCATTAATCAGCTTTAGGAGTTGGAGATTTTGATAGTAATTAAAGATAACTAAATCACTCCTTTCCATTATAGTGCGCACCCGGTCATAATGGTCAACTTTGTCCTCTAGGAACAGATGATTGTGTTTGATTTCTAAGAGTTTCCATTGGCGATGGGATGATTTTTCGTGAATATAGGCTACTGTGAGGTTGTAATTGCTGATGCTGGCTAGGCAATTGAATAATTCTACTTGGTAGGGAGAGGGGATGTAGGTGAAGAGGAGAATTTTGGTCATGGGGTTTTGTTGAGGAAGAGCCAGGATATTACCATCCAAGTTAAGAGGCTATAGCTCATCAGCACTAGTTCTATCATGGAGCGCATACCAGCAAATAAGGCCATGGTGGCTAAACTATAAACCATAATGGCGGTGGACCCTCTAGGAAAAAGCAATAATCTGGTGATAGTACCAGCTAGACTACCATAGAGCCATCCCCCAAAGATAACTGCAAACCAACCCCAACTTAGATACCATTCTCCTATGACGGAGCTGGATAAAGAAACTCCTGGACGACCCAAAAACCTGGATAAATCAAATCCGGAGTTAATAGGTTTATCGGGCCATAAAATTCGAGGTATAGGTCGCGCTAGGGTATAAATAATCTGTTGTTCATAAACATGGAGGTGGTATCGGGGTACAATCGTAATGATTTGACTGAGACGGAGAAAGTTATCGTCTACGTGGAGGTATTCGTATTTCAACTCTATTTTTTCTTCCAAGCCAGTTTGCAATCCGATATTGCGGTATTCTAACATCAATTGTAAGGAGATGAACAGCAAGGCGACGCTGCCTAAACCCAGGACAAAATGGCGGAGTTTCAGATAATCTTGCTCCAGGAACCAACAAATCAAAGCTGCTCCAAAAATAACACCAATAATTCTCCTCGATCCACCTTGGCTTAAAAAGACACTCATAGTCAAGGTTAGGAAGATAGAGATGAGGAGTTGCCCGTTGAACCTTTTGCTTCTCAAGGCTAGGAGGACAGTGAGGGTGGGCAATATGTAGCCAAAGTAGCTCAGGTGATCCAGAAAAGCATTCCAACCTCCTAGGGCGCTTCTCGCCCAGGGGGCACTCCAGCGACCTAAGGTGAGATAAAATACCATGAGTGCGGGGTTGAAGTTGCTGAAATAGGCGTACTTGAAGATACCTAAAGCAAAAAAGATGAGGATTAGTGTAAAGATAGTGGCAGGAGTGATGCGGTGTTGAGCTGCTTTGATTAAGGGAGTTGTTAACTTCCAAGGGGTGAAAAGGGCCGCTAACCAAACACCACAGACAAATAAACCGATGGCAATAAAAGCGCCCCTAATTCCTGCCACCCCTACTTGCTCAAAGTCATAGGCACCTTGGAGTAAATCTAGTAATAACCAGTATATGGGAGCTAGTACCAGGAGGTGTTGGGCCTGAAAAAGGGTTTTGGGGTTGCGACTGATGGCTAATACGGGAGCAAAGGCTAACCCCACAGTCATGACTAGGGCGGAGTTAAAGAGGGCACCAGCGGGGTAAGGGTTGGGGGGCATTAAAACGAGGGCGACCAAAGTTCCCAGCACGGTTGCTCCTAAACCCAGTTGGGGATAAATGGGGTATTTCCGCTTTAAATAAAGAGTAGGGGGTATGAAAGGTGGGGCTGGGAGAGAGTTAAATGTCATTTCTTCTTCTGGAATAATAACCGTAGGTTGGGTTGAGGAAGGAAACCCAACAAATAAGTGTTTAGTCAGCTTGAAAATTTCAGTTTGTAAATCAAATACTTGATTTTTTGTTTCAGCCATGTTTTTATTTTACCGGGAAACATTAAATAGTCATATAATCCCCAATCTAACATTTTCAGGTAGAATGATAATTGGGGGCTATCTCCCAATGCTTTTAACATATTTTTCACATGGGTTCTTTTTTTCTCAGCTAGTTTACTCTGCAAAATACTTACCATTTGGATAGCTCTTTGACGACAATGATAATTGATTTTCTTGATATTCAGATTCCGATCCTTCAATGCAGGCAACAAGGTATCATTATAAATATAGGTTAGTCCTTCTAGTTTCTTGATTCTCCTTAATAATGACCACTGATTTCCTCCCCAAACACGATAGTAACCCAATATTTTAGGTGAGTAAACATTGCCATATCCTGCCCTAGCTAATTTGATAGCCAGATGGTAATCTTCCACAAAATCGGGACTGTTTTCGAGGAAATTAACATCTTTCAAGGCTTGAGAACGAAACATTAAGAGATTGGAAGCCACTCGAAAACCAGATACAGCAGCATTTAATGCCAGATCTGCACTCTGAAACTCTATTTTTCTAGCTAATAACCTCAATTTTACACCATTGCTATTCTTATTTATTTGTTTTACAGCACTATGAGCATAGCCTGCTTTGGGATATTTTTCCATAAGTTGGACCAAAGTTTCCACATAATGAGAACCCAAAACATCGTCTGAATCTAAACGAACGATAAATTCCGCCTGAGGTTGTCTCAGAAGCCCATCAGCGTTCTTAGCTATACCTAGATTGTGTGCATGTCGGTAACCTCGCATTTGGGGGAATTTTTCCTTTAGCTCTGTCATTACTTTAGATGTTTCGTCAGTGCTAGCATCGTCAGCCACCCATACTTCTACCTGGGGATAGGTTTGTCTGAATGCACTGGTTACTGCTTCAGTAAGGAATTGTGCTTGGTTATAAGTGGGAATGCAGATAGCGACCCTTGGTTTCATCTTCATCTAATCTTGCTGGAATATCCGAGCTAGGTTGCTCTGATATCCTTCCATATTATACCTTTGGCTAGTGGTGATCGCCCCAAGGGACAATTCTTTTAAAAGTTGAGGCTCCTTTCTTAAGAGGTCAATTTTGGCCACGATAGCTTCCGATTCCCGAATGGGAATCCGATAACCATTGACGCCATCTTCTACTATATCGCCACAGTTGTCTGTAGCAATAACTGGTAAACCCGTCGCCATAGCTTCCAGCATAACAGCCCCAAAACCATCGGTAATGGTGGGGAAGATGAATAAGTCCGCGTCGTGGTAAATCTGAGGCATTTGCACATGGGGTACTGAGCCTTGAAAATGCACTTTATCTTGGTAGGGAGCAATAGCTTCTCCCTGGATATCTATATCCCCAACTACCTTCAGTTGAGCTATGCTCCTATCTAGGTGGGCAAAAGCCTGAAGAAGATAGGGGATCCCTTTGCGAAGGTTAACTCTACCCACAAACAAAACTTTTAAAGCACCGGAAGATGGAAAATGACGAACTCTTTGTTTGAGGAAATAGGGATTGAGATTCACAGTGAGGGGTATAATTTGGATTTTAGGCTGGATTTTTGGTGCTACCGAGGCGATGGCTCTTTTGCTATACTCACTATTGACCACAATGGTATCTGCTAGTTCCCATTCTCTGAACTGAATCTCTCGCCATTCTTCTAAGATAGAGGATTGATATAAAGGGGTACGAGGGGACTTAGGCCAGTGGGGCCAGATTTCCTCTTCTTCCGCTTCCAGTTGTTCATGATAGAGAGCAGGATAGATTTGGTTTAAAATACAACGGATACCTTGGGGTTTGACTGCTGCAAATAAGTCTAGGGCGGCGTGGTTAAAACCATAGAGATGGGTAATTTCTGGGAAGCTATGATGGAGAATAGCTTGGTTGAACTTGCTACCGTAATCTATAAAAGAGCGGTAGAGAGCAATACTTGTCTTTGCTTCCCTTAAAGCTTGGCGATAATTAAAGCCCAGAAAATTAAATCTAACTACTTTATTGGGATTGAGGTATTGGTTGTGACGGGAGAGAAGTTGAGCTACAGGAGGGAGGAAAGAAAAGTAGCCCAGGAATTTAGTTTCCCAAGGATAAAGATAGATATCCGTATATAATTGTTCTAAATAACCCAAGTTTTGCAAGGCGATGGGAATGCTATAATCCTCCCGAGACCCCAATTGAGCAATTACTACTTTAGTCATCAACAAGTTGTCACCCAAGAAGTTGGGATTATGCGACGTTCTGATCCGAGTAACCAATGAGGCTGAGAGAGAAGGATATTTACAGGTCTTTTGGCTGCGGCGAAAATATCCAGTACTGGTTGCAGAAGATGGTTACCGTGGACTTCTACCACCCAGTGATGAGGTGCTGATAGCAAAAATGTTGCTTTTTGTAACACTTTAATTTCGCTCCCTTCTACATCTACTTTGATTAAAGATGGTTTGTTGGCTAGCATTGGACGTTCTCTATAAGCTGTATTCAGGGTGATAGTAGATTCATTGTCTATATTACCCACAAAGCTCGGGATAAACTCGAATTCCATCCCTCTATATTTAGGCCATGAAGCAGGTTCAGAAAGGTGAGGTAAAATAGCTCTACTTGGTTCAAAAGCGATTACGTGAGCATTTTTACTTATTCTCTTCATTTTCCAGGCAGTGCCATAGGTAAAATAGCCATCGCTGGCCCCCACATCCCAAACAACTTCAATTTGAGGGATAACTTTGTCCAGCCAAGGGTTAAGTATATGCTCATATCATCCCAGGAGTTTTCTTTTGGAACAAGCAGGGTTAAGGATCAGGCTCGCTCCTCGAAATGGTCCTGCTAAGATTGTCAGAGGAATTGGCTTTTTGCTGAAGTAGGAGAATAAATTCATTTTTTTGCGCTATGGTTATTTCAACTATAAGGCAATGCTAACGATCGCCACCTTAATCATTCCTTTGCGCCTTTGCCCCTCTGCGCGAGATAATCCAGAACATATTCTAACGACAAATTCAAAACAGACGCTATTTGCTCCACCTTTAAACCTAACTGCTGCAAACGAGTAATTGCATCGTTTCGCTCCTGGGAGAGGCGCTCGGCACGTTCTCGCTCCCGTTCCGTGCGTACTTTTTCCAATTCAGCTCGTTCATCACCAGTTAACAAAAGGTTACCATCTCGATCCCACCAACGCAACCAAAGTTGAGTTTGATTCTGGTAATTGCCCCGCCATAATCCCAATTCTACCGATAATGGGTCAATAGGATAATGACCCCGTTCATTGGAGGAAAGTTGATGGTATCTTCCATGGAGCAGATGATATACTTCCAGCTTACCACTTTGAATTTCATATATCCCATAATAAGGGATATGCATGATTTGCTCGTAAACCCAAAATTTTCCCGGTCTAGTTCCCTCTTTTTTAGATTCCAACAAAGAAGTTCTATCTCGCTCCTTCTTCCCTGAACCACTAACGAACTCTAAAACAATCAAAGGAGAGATAAACTCTCGCCAGAGGACATAGGAACGGCGAATCTGACCATCTAATAGAGGGGGTACACCCCCCACGTAAAACCAATCTGGAGCTTCCGCACCTTGTTCTGGAGGATCCGTTTCCCGCCAATAAATGCCGCTATCTTGTCCAATGGCATAATCCCCCTCAGGATGAATCTGTTGTAAAATAGGACCAATGGAATCCGTTAAAATAATACTCTGAGGATGTTCTTGAAAATTCTTCACAAAAGTACCATCCGATTCTGGTAATTGAGTGTGATCCGGAAAGGGAGGGGGTAAAGTTATCGTTTTCATAATCTTCCTTTGCGCCTCTGGGCCTCTGCGAGAGAAATCCTAAATTTTGCTACTACAACAGGCGATCGCTCCTTATTTTAAATTTTAGTGCTCATATTGGGGTATAGTACTCAAATCTGAGACAAACTCTTTCCGCAGTTGCCACAACAGTTTTTGGGTGGACCAGCTAATGGGGCGACGCTGGCTGAGAGCTCCGGGCACATGGAGTAAGGCACTCAGCCAAACTTGGATCCAGGTGAAGAAGTGATTCCACCTTATGAAGGAGAAAAGACTCTTGCACAACTTAGAGAAAAGACTGGGAACTAATAGATACCAAGGCTCCCGCATGAGAGAACAAAGAATTTGACTTCTCAAGCCATCATACTTACAGTCTTTGTCTGAGCGCCCTTGTATTGCTTGGTAATGATACATTCGCACTTGATGAAGACACTTCACCGGTTTTCCCAGCTCCCAGAGAGCAGTACAAATATAAGTCTCTCCCGCATCGCGAAAAAATAGGTCAGGATAATATCCCACCCATTCGGTGAAGACTTTCCTCGGAATCATAGTAAATCCAGTTTTAACAACATGGATATAGCGATCCCACTCATTGAGAGGCATTTCAGCAGGTCCCTCTATATTACAGGTAACTGCTCCTAACTCCTGCTCCTTCTGAAAAGCGGCGACAAGATTGGTTATCGCCTCAGAATCCCAAAAATAAGCATCGTCATCTACTGTCATAATGTAATCCCCTCTGCTATTAGCGATGGCTAAATTATAGGCGGGGAAAGCTCCCACATTGCGATGAGTCTGGATGACTCTCACTTGGGGAAATTTCTCTTTAATTACCTCTTCCGTACCGTCACCACTAAAATTCACAACCACAATAATTTCCAATGCAGGATAATTTTGCTTAACGCAGGAGTCAAGACACTGTACCACCAAGTCCCGCCGATTGTAAGTTACGCAGACAATGGATACTAATGGGGTACTCAACTCCACCTCTTTGCATCTTTGCGCCAAGGCGCGAGATAATTCTTTAACTTCCATAAGGCATACCCTCCCACTGTTGAAAAAGTTCCCGTGACATTCTTTTTCGATTTCCTTTATACTTAGGGATATCCCTAAAGCCAGCTAACTCACCCTGTATTGTACCGAAACGTTTCACTTTCAACAACTGAATCACTCTAGAAACCAAAGTACGACCTTGCTTAATCCAGTTTAACTCATCCGGAACATACCAATCATTCCAGAGTACCTGATTCCGAGACCCATAGAAATCCATCCTATACCAGTTGCGACCTTCATGAGAAGCAGTATGATGAATTTCCAAACCAGGAAAGTGGTAGCAGTATAAACCAGACTGGAAAGCGCGAGCCGCAATTTCCATCTCCTCCCCCTGATGAATCAGTTCTTCTTCATAACCCCCTAAACGTAAAAAATTATCAATATGGAGGAGATGACCGCAACCCACAAAGAATCTCACTTGGTAGGGTGTTTCACTTGCAGAAGGATTTTGATAATATCCGAGAATAGGATTATAAATCGGAAAACTCACACAGAACAAGTTAGAATGAGACTGGGCAAAAGCTACCGCAGCTTCTAAGTCACCAGAAACAGGATAGGAATCATCATCCAAACTCAAATAATATTTAGTTTTCATTTCCCTAGCCAACTGATTACGACGCATAATCAAACCTTGAGAATCAGTAAAGCGGGTGAATTTTACTTGGGGAAACCACTCTTTCACATCAAAAGGACATGGACTGTCAGAATTATCATCAATGACAAAAAGAGGCAGGTCATCCCAGTTAGCTGCTCTTATCTTCTCCAGAGTAATTTTTAAATCTGACCAGCGGTTTTTCGTTGTAATCCCAATAGAAACCAAATCAGTTAAATTCATCTCTCTGCGCCTCTGCGTGAAACTTTATCTTAATTTAATCACTTTTGCGGGCACTCCCACAGCGATCGCCCCACTAGGTATATTCTTTGTAACGACGCTTCCTGCACCAATCACAGCTTTATCACCTATATTAACCCCTTTGAGAATAGTAACATTAGCACCAATCCAAACACAATTACCAATGCGAGTCGGTTTAGCTACCATAGGCTGAGAAAGAGGAGGAAAAGCAGGGTCCAAACCATGGTCATGATCCGTTATATAACACCCGGGACCAATAGCGCAATGTTGACCAATAGTGAGAGAAGACATAGCACTCAGTAAAGTATTGCGATTGATATAAGTATGAGCATCAATGTAAATTTTGGCTTCCTCTTGAGGATCGCCGCTACATAAAAGGGTAACACCTCGGTCTAAAGCACAGGGACTCTCGATTTCAATTTCAGTAAAATTACGAGAAATCTCAATTTCCCGCAGCCAAACGTAACCTTGAAGTTTCACTCCCAAAGTGCGATAGTAGTAATTGCGCCACCGAGATTTTAAGCCTTCAGTAACTCTTTGGAGATTAGATAGTATCACGGGAATCATAGGATTTGCCAATAATCTCTTTCATAGCAGCCAGTTTACCCATGACGGTAGGTCCGACAGCGGGAAAATTGTGCCAACATAGGGCTGCAATTTGCCAAAACTGCACAACCGTCAGTTTAACATAATCCCACCAAGTATTACGCTCCAAAATCTGGGTCATGACATAATGGCGATTGACTAACTCCATTTTCCCTAAGGTGGTGGGATTATTTTTGTGGTCTCCCGGTTGACTGTCATGAAAAATCCTGGCTGTGCGAGCATTAGCCAGTTTCCAAGTTTTCCCAACCATGAGGGAGAGAGTTAAATCTTCCTTGATAGAAGCACCCACAAAAAGAGGAGGAAATACAGGTTCCGGTAATGCCTCCCGACGGTAGAGAGTGCAGGTAGTATTGAGCCACTCCACCGGTACTACTTCTGGTAAATCGGGACGGTCTTCTGGTAATAAGTTAAAAGCGGGACCGATACACTTTCCAGCATAGGTAGTTTCTATTTTTCCATGGAGCAAGGGAAATAAAAGGCGACTAATGGGACCGGGAGGTAAATACTTTTGGTTAGTAATCATGGCATTTACCCCCCCAAAATGAGGATTATTTTGTAAAGCTGTCCAAAGTCGTTTTAAACAATCAGGTTCAAAGATAATATCATCATCTAAAAACAAAATTGCCTCCTCATTAGCATAAGCCATAGCTTGATTGCGCTGGGTAGCAGCACCTATTTTTGTTGCCTTATGGTAAATAATTTTTGTATCCAAGTTAGGGATTGGAGTTTGACAGAGTTTGGCCGTTTCCTCATTGCTAGAACCATCAATAATAATCGCTTCCACTGGTTGAACTGATTGTTTTCCCAGACTGGATAGCATTGTTTTTAAGGGTAGGGGGCGATGGCGGGTTGGAATGATAGCAGATATCGGTAATAACCTAGACATATTATATTTATACCATCTTTTTTCTTGTGCTAACTGTGCATGACTACAAAATAAATCCAGGGAATTTCTAGTAAATTGTAGATAGGGTTTTTATTCATCTGTTATTCTCCTGAATGAAAAATGACAGACGGAGCAGGCGATCGCTCACATCTTCAGTTATCGGGCAGTCTCCTTTTTGGCCCCCAAACCGTCGCCCCATTTCCGACAAGTGTAACGGCAGATAGTGAAAAACACTGAGAATGTCCCGAGCCTTTAAGTGAGCCATCAAGGCTGTACGCTGTTGTAGTGAAGACATCAGCAGATAAAACATATGATAGGATTGTTGGCAGTAATCTGGCACAATGGGAAGGCGCACACCACGAGAAATAGCCCAATGCTGGAGATGTTCAGCGTAATATTCCCACACCTGTTCCCCATATCCATAAGCCAGACTGCCAGCGTAGCCCATAGTCAACACCCCCTTTTCTTTTAACAAGCTCGCTTCAATTAGAGGACGGGGCGTTATCTTTTCGGCACTATTGGGATAAAGCACCTCCCCTCTCTCACCATAAACCCCCTCCAAATAATCTACCATTTCCGGGCTCACACAGAGCCTCTTGGAAGCATAGCGGTAAACCTCCCTATTCCTAGCTACTTGCTGAGATTTTGCCCATGGATAGACCTTTTCAAAGGCTTCCGGAATGTCATGGACAATGAGAACCAGAGGTAATTTCTCAGACTTGGCGTAGCGGTAGGCTAGGTGGTACCAGGGCTGTTCTATCATCACCGAAAAGACCACATGGGGTTTAAACCCCTTCTCTAACCCCTTGACTTCCCCAACAGTTAACTCAGGCAACAATCTGAAAGAACGCATTCCACGAACTAACCGATGAAACCTGGTCCGATTTAGTCGCACTAAGGGCACTTTGAGGGTTTCATATCTACAGTCCAGAATCTGACTATCATCTTGAGGAGCGGGACCTATGACCAGTAACTTCTCAGGGGGATAATACTTCAAGAGGCGATAGAGTAGAATTGCCCCTGCATAGACAGTCTGGGGAATTTCCTCAGAAATTATTAGTAAGTTGGGTAGGTTTTCCCTTATCCTAACTCTCTTCAGTTTATTAGATTATAGAACCGACCCTGTCCCCGAATAAACCAAACCCTTCCGAGCATCAAGAGTGAGGAAAGCCCCCTCCCGAATCACTTCCGTAGCATTCTTAAAGCCCACAATCACCGGAACTCCCAGTCGTAACCCGATAGTCGCCCCATGGCTAGTGAGGCTTCCTTCCTCAGTAATTACTCCTGCTGCTTTGCGCATTACTTCCACAAATTCTGCGGACGTTGCGGGGGCGACCAGAATCTCCCCGGGATTAAATTGACCAATATCCCGGACATGGCGAGCTACTCGCGCTCGACCGCTGACGGCTGTTTGACCGATACCGACCCCTTTACCGATAACAGCTTTCACCACCTCCACCTTAATCAAGTCCGTGGAACCGGAAACCCCTTGGAGAGTCCCCGCAGTCATCACCACTAAATCCCCGTCAGCCAATAAATTGTTTTCCTGAGCCACATTAATTGCTGCTGCAAAGGTTTGGCTAGTAGAAGGTAAATCCAGTACTAACAGGGGTTGGACTCCCCAAACTAGCTGCAATTGTCGCGCCACATCTACATGGGGGGTAATAGCTAAAATGGGTGTTTGGGGTCGAAATTTAGAGACATTACGAGCAGTGGCTCCACTTTTAGTCAAAGTCATAATAGCTGCCCCATTCAGTTGCTTGGCGATTTGACCCACAGCAGCGGAGATAGCATTGGTAATGGTTTGCTCCCTTTCCGAACTGTGCTTCATCTTCTGGGGTTCTTGTTCAATGCGGGTAGCAATGCGAGCCATAGTGGCCACTGCTTCCACCGGATAGTCCCCCACTGCTGTTTCATTAGAGAGCATCACTGCATCGGTACCGTCCAGAATAGCATTGGCCACGTCTGACACCTCAGCCCTGGTGGGACGAGGGTTATGCACCATGCTATCCAGCATTTGGGTGGCGGTGATAATAGGAATACCCAGCTTATTAGCCGTAGCAATGAGTCGCTTTTGGAGCATGGGAACATCTTCAGCAGGCAACTCCACCCCCAAATCCCCTCTAGCCACCATAACCCCATCGCAGTGAGAGAGAATTTCTTCCATCTGCTCGATAGCTTCGTGCTTCTCAATTTTGGCAATTATGGGTACGGACTTGCCAGCACTAGCGATCAGTCCTTTAATCTCGAAAATATCTTCAGGTTTGCAGACAAAGCTCAATGCTACCCAATCTACCCCCTGATCTAGACCAAACATCAAATCTCGTTTGTCTTTCTCAGTTAATGCTTTAATGGAGAGATAGACACCGGGGAAATTAACTCCCTTATTGTTAGAGAGAGTGCCACCCACCACCACGCGACAATGCAAATTTTTCTTTTGGCAGTTCACATGAACCACCTCCATCTCCACTTTGCCATCGTCCAAAAGAATTTTCGCTCCTTCTGGCACTTCTTCAGCAAGCTTGGAGTAACTCACATAGCTAATTTCTTGACTGCAGGGTACTTTCCGACTCGTAAGAATAAAGGGATCGCCATGTTTGAGCTGAATGGAACCGGAGGAGAACTTACCCAGGCGAATTTTCGGTCCCTGCAAGTCCTGGAGAATTCCCACTGGCTGGTTCAACTCAAAAGCAGTCTGACGAATGAGACGGATACTTCTTTGGTGATCTTCATGAGTACCATGGGAAAAATTGAGCCGCAGGGTGGTAGCACCTGCTTTAATCAAATCCCGGAGAACTTCCGGTTTTGTAGTAGCGGGACCAACGGTGGCAACAATTTTAGTTCGGCGTTGCAATTTTTGCGGTTGCATATTTGATGGGAGGATGGGGAAGCGACTTTAGATTATACAGCATGTTATCTCACGCAGAGGCACAGAGGCACAGAGAGGGAGAGGAATTTTTGGCGTTGCTGAATCAAGATATGAAATAATAATAAACCGCAGAGGCGCTCTTGACACAGAGGAAAAAGAGAGAGCTAGTTCTTACTCATTCATATCTCAATTATGCAACGCCGAATTTTTAACTCAAAACAAACTTTCTCTATCTCAGCATTAAAACCCTAGAAATACCATTATAAAAACAACAAGTACTATGATACAATTGAGTCTAAGAGTCCGTAGGGTGGAAAATGTCCCGCAAGCAATCTTTCAAATCAGGGCTATTTCATTCTAAAAAGTGCCAAAATGTGCTTGAGTCCAAACTGACACTTTCTTACCGCTTGAACCATGTTCTCAAAACCAGCATCTCGATAGAGATTAAGAGCCAAGTTTCTGGCGACCCGCCCAAATCTGTGGCAAAGGAGTTGTACGGATTCGAGACTTATCTTCTCCTTGAATTACATCTCGAACATAATGAACTTTATTTTCTACTCCCTAATAGCCCCGAATACGTTGGGCGAATTGTTCGGCAATGTCTGTTAAGTCAGAAATATAGTAACGAGTTTCAGTGTTGTCGGTGGTTCTGGTAATCCGCCTAGACTCAACTCGAATCAATGTTGCTAAAGCTGGCCAATCTGGTAAATTATTGCAGGCTCGGCACATACTAACAGTTCGCTTTTCAAGTCTACCATGTCCTTTATTGAACTGTTCAAAGGTTTGGAGAGTTTTTTTTGGGTATTAATAGCATCAAAGGTAAATACTACCCCCAAATCCGAAAACACTTCTAGAATCGCAATTTCAGGCATTTTACTCATCCAACTTCCCTGGGTTATAATCTTACTGTAATCGTTCCCTCCCCTCTGCGATCGCGAACCACCAGTGAGAAGACATTAAGATGCTGCTTTTGAGAACATGGCTCAAGTGGCGAGAAAGTGTCAGTTTGGACCCAAGCACATTTTGGCACTTTTTAGAATGAAATAGCCCTGCGAAAAAATAGCATCTTTTACCCACCGTTTTGGCAAACCCCACCTCTTATTTGCCTATCACGCAGCAGCTTTTCCCATAGCACTAACCCTGTCTTTGGGCTAACTTTAAGCGAGATATCCAGGGTAGACTGCTAGAAATTCCCTGGATAGCTGTGAGCGATTTACTTTTTCCCCCCTCGTGGATGAAGTAGGCTATGAAATATACGAAATGGGGCGAGTCGTTAGAGGCTAAAGCCGCCTAGTAATAGGCAATAAGGCACATAAACCTCAGCAGTGTACTAGTAGCCCCTGGATAATCTAAGCTAAATACCGAAAGGAGCTGAAAACCAGATAACCTCCAAGAGGTACTGTACCTTGATAACTAAATCCAGATTGCTGGTGAGAGGGGAGCCTCAAGTCCAGCCCCCGCCATTAATCAATGCCGGGGGTGGTAAGTGAACCGCCGTAAAAAGTGTCTTATCTATAGGTGGGACCGAAGGACTCAGCACGCAGTGACAAACAAGAAGAAATACCCGCTCGGTTTCATTTCTACACGAGCATCCCTGGGGTGTGGAAACGCAGGCAAATTGGTGGAACCTAAATACTCAATCAATTCTGGATTTGGAACGACGAAAAACGTCGGTAACCACCTTGGGATGGTATCCAAGGAGGGAGATTAGCAAACTCTAACAAAAACGACGGATAGGACGTGGGAACGAAACGAAAACTGGTAACAGCTGAAACGATTGCCCACAATGAGCGAGAACGAAAAGTACTTGAAAATGTGCGAATAAACCTTGTAACCCGAAAGGGTATTAAATACCGCATTCGATTGCATGACGAAGAAGGGAAGTACTAAGTAAAGGAAATGGGGGAAGACTGCGGAAATTACCTAACCCAGATGGAACCAAAATTGGTGAGGAACGTAGTCAATGGCTAGAGTGATTAAACATCACGTGGGGCCAAAGCTCATAGGAGCCGTGTGCGGTGAAAGTAGCCGCTCGGAGACTCGCTCCAGCGCTTGCACGGTTTTGAAGCGGGGCTGAGGTAGAGTAATCTACTTCTTCTACCGTACCGATATGTCGGGTAAGGTTCAGGAATCGCTTCCTTCCCCTCCCCTAAGAACCGGACGTGACAGTTTCCTATCATCCGGCTCAAGCCTCACTTCAAGCCCTACTTGCTTGGATTTCTTGGAATGCACCTGCTTGTGACATGCTGTGTGCAAGTGCTGAAGATTGTCGCACTCATCTGAACCTCCATCCTTCACAGGTGCTATGTGATGGGTTTGAATTTCCTCACCGTTGAAGAGGTGCTCATGGCAGATTGGGCATTTCCAGTTCTGGTTGATGGCTATTTTCTCATATTTTGAGTTTTTAGCCCACCATTTTTTTCCAGACTGCGTTCGCCGCTTTGACCAATATTCCACCTGTTCGGGGTCGTCTGGGGAATAAGCTCCCTTAACTTTGATATGTCTTTCAATCGGGACACTTTTTATATTATACAAATCGTGTATTATTCTTTTGCCCCTCCGGTCTTTGCCTTCGTAGAAAAACACCCAATTTCTTTTGCCCCTTGTTCGGAAGTACTTTCCTTTGACCCATTTTCGTGATTTTTTGGGGTGTCGTCTTTTTGCCCAACGCCAGAGGTACCACCATACTCGGTTGTGTATATATGAAAAGGTTTCTTTGCTACATACTCCTCTGTAGTAATTCGCAAAACCTCTGAGAAGTGGTTCTATCTTACGGATGACCTGTTCTGGGGTTTTTGTTTTCATGCTGTCGATGGTTGCACCGACTTTCTTGCAGAGCTCTAATACCTTCGACTTCTGTGGCTTAATGATTAGTTTATCCCGTAGGATTCCATCATTTCCTTTAACCTCATAATGCCGTAGGTTAAACCCCAGGAAATCAAATCCGTCTCTTATATGTACTATCCGCGTCTTCTCATCACTAATCTCAAGACCTCGTTCTGACAGCCATTGATTTATCTGGATTTTCAATTCCTCCAAGGATTCCTTGTCCTTTGCCGTGACTACGAAATCGTCTGCATACCTGATGACGCCTACCTTTGGGTTACATTTGTTGATATATGTTTCTAACCCGTGGAGTCCAATGTTTGCTAACAACGGACTTATTACGCCACCCTGTGGAGTTCCTTTTTCAGTTGGGCTATATCCCTTCTTACTTTCGACAAATCCAGCTTTTAACCATCCATCAACCAAGGTATTTTCCCTGACTGCTGTCTGGATGGATTTATGGTCAATATTGTCAAAGAAGCCTTTGATATCAGCGTCCAGAACCCATCTTCCTGTTTTGTTGCCTGCCAGCCTACTGAAGCATTGTCCAATAGCATCTTGGCAACTTCGACCGGGTCTAAAGCCATAGGAATTAGCTTCAAACTTGGCCTCCCATTCGGGTTCCAGTGCATTTTTGACTATTGCCTGAGCGACTCTATCTCTGATGGTTGGGATTCCAAGAGGACGTTTCTTACCATTCGCTTTAGGAATGTATACCCGTCTGGCAGGTTTTGCCTTGGGCATTTCCCAGTTATTGGCAAGTTTCACACGCTGTGCTGGGGTGTCTATAACCTCCTTATCTACTCCAGCTGTTCGCTTTCCGGTATTTACCTGTGTGATTTGTCTGATGCTCAGTAATAGGTTCGACCGACATCTTTTCATCAATTTCTGTAGAGACATCATTCGCCTCCACAGTCCAAGCTTTTGGGCACGAAATATCCGACCGCGTAAATTCCTAACAATCTTCTTTGTGCGACGCCAGTTAATGTCGCCCCACTCGGTAGATTGTCCGTTCAGTCCATTTGCCAGAATTTCTTCCGTCATCTAACTTTTCCGTTCGTTTGGTTTCTAGTTGTCTTCAATTTTCGTATGAGACCCAAGTGAAGTCTGCTATTCCTTTCGGTCAGGGACAAATCTTGAATCCCTATCTCTCTCATTACAAGAGAGCGTTCGCTTTTTCACTCATCCTTTACCCTCCAAGGAATTCCGTCGCCGTTACCTTTGACCTACTAAGAAGAATCGACCCTTTCTTAGACCTTGTAGGGCTTATCCTGTTGTTTCGCTTAGTTTTCTTAACTGGTTAGGCTGGTTCCTATCCCCGGCAGAGCTTTGGTTCCCCGAGCTGATAAATTTGCAGTATCAGTTCCTGTCTGCTTGCCATTTTGGCTAAGGCGCAGGAATAATTTCGCCTTTCGTGGTTTACGAGGTTTAAACGGAGGGATTCGTTGATGGCGAATCCTTTTACTTCACTTTCGTTCAGCCTTCCAGCTATTTCCCTCTTGCTCCTCACCCTTTAATCCTAAGAGCTTCGGCTACTTTCGGGGTCTGCATTCCAGCGGTTTTATTACTTACTCCCGCCGTGACCGGACTCGTAGAGTCTTTTCCGTGAGGGCTAGGGGTGGAACTCCCTAGAGGACTCGATGTCCCGTACTAAGCGACCATTGTCAGGTCGCGCACAAATGCACCAGATCCTCCTTAGAAGTCTCCAGGAAGAGGAGAATTTTGGGCAAAAACGGATTAAACAGTTATCAGACTTTTTATTAGTTTACATCCAAAAGCAGCTCAATAGCGAAAATCCAGATATACGAGACTTTGCTCAAGCTCAAAAATGGACCGCATTAGTTTATACTGCACCATTCCAAGCAACTCAGGAATTAGCTTTAGCCTTGGGAAAAGCTTATAAGGAAGATAAGGGCGATATAATCAGAATAACATCTGTGGTAGAAACCCTTGCCCAACCCCAGGTTTACTTCCAACAACTGCTCCTTTATGCTAGAGGAATGAAAGAGTTTGTGCGAGTAAATTTGAAAGAATCCCACCGAGTGTGATTCCTTGAATCTATTCAATTTAATCAAATGCAAGGAAGAGGAAACACCGTTAAAATTGCTGGTATAACTTTGCCCTTGCCTCAAAAAGATAAATTTACCTCATTCTTTGGGCAAAATCTACCAAAATTGCCAATTTTTCTCCTTGCATTAACTTTCTTCCTGGCCCTAATATCAACAACATGGTTAACCTCGATATTATCTTTTCAAAAATCAGACTCTAATCTTACTACCTCCATTAGTGTTTCTGAAGAAGATCCAATTATCCCATCAATAGAAGAACAAAAATTACCCAAGTTTGTGTGTGGAGAAGTTGATGGTGTACCCGCAACAATTGCAAGAACTCCACAAGGTAACGTTCCTATCATTTTGGGGAAATACACCGTTTTTAACGCATTGACTCCTCAAATAAGATGTGAACAGGTATCCGAGAAATTTAAAACTGCCTACGAAACCAACAAATTAAACTTCTTAACAACTGATAGAATGAATTGTGAAAATGTAGTTTTTGCAACGGATTTAGAAGGTGGTGCTTGCACTATGTTATTATTATAGGATACGCCCTGGGATAGATCCAAACGAGACTTTAAGACAACTAGGGCAAATTAGGCAAGGTCTAAGAGTACTATTCAATGAGTAAAATCAAATGTATTATTTTATGGGTTTAACAATGGTGAAAAAGCCATAGGTTGGGTAGAGCGCAGCTGTTGGGTTGAGGAACGAAACCCAACCTACATGCTTATTAGTAAATTAACGGTAGCATAGCCCACCCTAAACATTATGGGTGCCAGTACAGAGTTGACAAGACAGACCAAAATGTTATATTAGTGAGAGAGTAAATTGCCTATTGCCCACAAAACTGTGTGTCAAAAGAGCGATCGTCATATGGTACCATCCAAAAATTATCAACATTCATCTGTGTTCATCTGCGGACGCCAAGGGCGGGACGCAAGCGGTTGCTTACGCTTTGCTTCGCAATCATCTGCGGTTAAAAAAAAACCACTGTATATGATACAATCTGAAAGTACGTATTGAGGGAGAGAAATCACCTTGAAAGAAGAGCTGAATCCTTGGAACTATAAACCAAACCCTGGTGGTGTCAACCTTGGACTATAATACTCACGGGGATATTGTTAGAACTAGGGAGCTGGATTATCCTTAAAAGAGTATGGATAACAAGCTTAGTCATTATACTTATCTCAGTGTGGTGGTTCTACTTTCTCATCCTGTGGCCAAAAATCATGAAACAGAGCCAGTAGATGATACAATAGGGAAAAAGTGCCACCACCAGTAGTACTAACTTATCGATCGCCCTAAGAAGTAAACAATTCCTATGTCCAATCCTTCGCTCCAGCTTCAATGCTCCAATAATAATTGTCAAGCATCCAATCCGCAAGATAATGAGTTTTGTTATGAGTGCAGCACCCCCATGATAAAACGCTACCTCTGGGCAATAGGAGAGGAAATAGAGAGCCACAAAATAGGAGAGTTGCTAGGGCGTCGCTATCTATTGGTAGAGAAGCGCATTCTGCTGGACACCAAACCAGCTCAACAGCCCACAATAACCGAGGACATTCCCCCCTTCATTACCCCCTACCTCAAACTTTCCTTTTATCCACTCAATATTCCTAGAGTCTATGGGCTCTTAACAGCGGAGCAGCTCAACTCAGACAAGGCAATCTGGCTCTTAGAATATAACCCAGTCATTAGATCCCAAGGGGAGCAACCTTTTTCATTAGCACCACTACCAAAAATAGAAGAAGTTTGGCAAGAGACAACAGCTCTGCGGCAGTTAAACTGGTTGTGGCAAATAGCATATCTCTGGGCACCGTTTCAAAAACAGAAAGTGGTTTCCAGTTTGCTCAACCCCAATCACCTGCAAGTAGATCGCTCCCTAGTGAGGTTACAGGAACTGGAACCAGATGGTTCCGAGCACGTCAGTTTCAAGGATTTAGGTAAACTGTTCCGAAAATGGGCTAGTTCCTCTCAGGAAATAATAAAACAATTTTTGACAGAACTTTCTGGAAACCTAGAATCTGGGGAAATTGACGCACCGGAGCAACTGATGGCGTTTTTGGATAGGTCTTTGCAGAAACTAGGGCGATCGCAACAGCGAACTTATCATATTTTCACCCAAACTGACTCCGGACCTACCCGTGACAAAAATGAAGACGCTTGCTATCCCTCTAGTGGTACAGAAACTAACCCCAGTTTGTCCACAGAAAATCCTATGGCTGTGGTATGTGACGGTATTGGGGGACACTACGGCGGAGAAATTGCCTCGTCCCTAGCAATTGATTGTATGGGAGATGGTCTGGGTAAAATCTCCCCCAATTCAGAAACATTGAACCCCATTGCTATCCAGGAAAAGTTGGCAAAATTAATCCGTACTGCCAACGATCGGATTAGCGAACGCAATGACAATGAAGAGCGCTACGATCAAAGAGGACGCATGGGCACCACCTTGGTAATGACTTTTGCCCATGGTCACGAACTTTATTTTGCTCATGTAGGAGATTCTCGCATTTATTGGATCACACCCAGCAACTGTTATCAAGTAACAGTTGATGACGATCTAGCTGCTAGAGAAGTGCAACTGGGTTATGCTCTCTATAAAGATGCTACAAGCTATCCAGCAGCTGGATCTTTAGTGCAAGCATTGGGAATGGGTCCAAGTACTCACTTATATCCAACGGTACAGCGATGGATTATAGATGAAGACAGCGTTTTTCTCCTCTGTTCCGATGGTTTGAGTGACTTGGATAGAGTGGAACAATATTGGCAGAAGGAAATTTTACCAATCCTCCAAAAAACGACAGATGTAGTTAAAGAGGGAAAGCGGTTAATCGAAATTGCCAATGAAAAAAACGGTCACGACAATGTCACAATAGCTCTAGTTTATTGTAAAGTAGAACCAACTGAAGCACCAGAGACAGTACTGTCATTCTCTGAGATTGAATCCAGTCTCAAGGAAGTCCCTATTACCTCAAAACCAGTAAATACTGACCCAGAAAACACCAAAATCCCAAACGAGGTAAAAACAACCCAGCCCCCGTTGCCCCCCACTGATTTCCTCACCAAAAACAAAGCTCTAATAATTTTAGTGTGCGCATTATTAGTTATAATACTTAGTGGTGGGCTGTTCTCATTGTTGAAGAAAAAAGATAATTACTCTCCTTCAACTGATTCGGACAATCTAATTTCACCTGATGTCGCCAGGAGGCTCACGCCATAATGAAGCTCACAGAGCCGCTCCGGCGCAGAGATATAAGTAATCCAACTGCGGCTTAACGCTTGTTTATTAATCCGGAGTGCCGGAGCGCGCATGATTTGGCGTGAGAGGAATGGCTAGGCGTTGCCAAGATATGAAATAATAATAAACCGCAGAGGCGCAGAGGACGCAGAGGAAAAAGAGAGCAGCTCCTTCTTACTCATTCATGTCTCAATTATGCAACGCCAGTGTGGGTGGTTTACCTGTCAGGGTAGACTTAAACAAAAAGTTAAGCATAATATTGTTTTAAAGTAAGTAAAGTTTTCCCCACACCCTCACTCCTCCTCCCTTTCCCGAGGGTACCCCTCGATAGCTATTTTATCCAAAAGCATCAAACACCTTGAACATTGGTAGATACATCGACATCAAAATTACCCCTACCATAACGGCAATCACCACCATCATCAACGGTTCTAAAACACTGGTTAGGGCTTTAACCGCTTGTTCTACTTCATCTTCATAAAAATCAGCTACCTTCATCAACATCTTATCCAACTCCCCTGTTTCTTCTCCAACACTAATCATTTGCAATGCCAGTGGGGGAAATACCTTCTCCTTACTCAGAGCAATACTCATCACACCCCCTTGCTGAATTTCTTTTTTGGCCGATTTTACCGCATTGGCAATCACCTGATTACCAGATGTTTCCTGGACAATATCCAAGCAATTGAGGATAGGTACTCCCGAGCGAGTTAAGGTTCCAAAAACGCGACAGAAGCGAGCAACTGCTGATTTTTCATTTAATTCCCCAAACAGAGGCAGTTTGAGTGCCAATCCATCTATGGTTAAACGTCCCAGGGGAGTTTTATAATACTGTCTGAAGGCAAAAACTAAAGCTATGACAACAACGATGGGAATGATTACCCTTCGGCTTGTCATCAAGTCGCTGATCCAAAGCATAAACCTAGTTAGAGCTGGTAATTCTACCCCCAGATCTACAAAAATATTAGCAAAGATGGGAATGAGAAATATAGTCATACCAAAAAATACCACTACTGCCAAGAAACCTACTGCCATAGGGTAAGCCATGGCCGATTTTACTTGGTTTTGCAGTTTAGCCATATCTTCGAGCAATTTAGCCAAGCGGTTGAGAACCTCATCTAGTACCCCCCCCACTTCCCCAGCTTGAACCATATTGACATAGAGTTTGTCAAAGCAGTCTGGATGTTTCACCATTGCCTCAGAAAGGCTGGTTCCTTCTTGAACTTCTTTACGAATAGAGCGAAGGGATGTTTTGAGCTTAGGATTACTAGTCTGGTCTGATAAGATATCCAGGGATCTAACCATTGCTACACCGGCATTATTCATAACAGAAAATTGACGGGAAAAGATAGCTTTATCCTTAACCGTAACTTTGCTTAACATGCTTAATACGCCGGATAAATCCAAATCCATTCCGGCTTTTTTAATTTTTCCCACTTGAGCATATTTGCTCCTTAAAATACCACGAGCCATTTCTGGAGAAGTGGCTTGAATTTTCTCCTTAGAAACTTTACCTCTTGCGTCTTTTACATCTACAATATAGGTTGCCATGGATTGCCTCCCAGTTCTCAATTAATCAATTTTATTCCCACTGCTTCTTCTTTATTACTTAGATAACTATCTTTCCCACTATTCGTTGGAGTTCTTCTGGCTTACTACTCTTAGCAATTGCTTCTTCTATGGTAATTTTACCGCTTTTAACCAGACTAGCTAAAGCCTGTTCCAAAGTTTGCATACCCATTTTCATCCCCATTTGAATAGCGGAGTAAATTTGAGGTGTTTTCCCTTCTCGAATCAAATTGGCAATAGCCGGCGTTAATACCATCCTTTCCACAACCAAGACTCGTGCAAATTCTCCCGGTTTGGGGTTTTTCCTTTGCGCCAGACATTGGCTCAAAACTGCTAATAAAGAAGTAGACAACTGAGAGCGAACTTGTCCTTGTTCGTTTGCGGGAAAAGCGTCCACAATGCGGTCAATAGTACTAGCAGCAGAGTTAGTGTGAAGAGTTCCCAGTACCAAGTGACCTGTTTCTGCTGCTGAGATGGCCAAACTCATTGTTTCATAGTCTCGCATTTCCCCTACCAAGATTACATCGGGATCTTGTCGGAGGGATCCCTTGAGAGCACTGGCGAAACTTTTTGTATCTTCACCTCTTTGACGTTGGTGAAACAAGCTCTTAATGTTGGGAAAAACATATTCAATGGGATCTTCCACCGTGAGGATATGTTCATGGCGGGTACGATTAATTAAATCTAACATTGCTGCCACGGTGGTGGTTTTACCGGAACCAGTTTGTCCAGTCACCAGTATCAATCCCCTCGGTCTGGCGATCATCTCCCGGACTATATCCGGCAACCCAATTATATCGAAATTGGGAATTTTAGAAGATAATGCTCTCAAGCAAGCAGCATAGCAACCTCTTTCTTTGTAAACATTAACTCGGAAGCGAGCCAATCCCCTCACTCCATAGGAGCAATCTAGTTCCCAGTTTTGTTCTAATTCCTTCCGTTGAGTATTATTCAGTATGCTGAAAATAAGTCTCTGACTCTCCTGGGAGGTGAGAGATTCCTTCCCGATGGGCTCTATGTTACCGTTGACGCGGAAATAAATGGGCGCTCCTGCCTGAATGTGCATGTCGGAACCCCCCACTTCCACGAGATTCTCCATCAAGTCTTCAATCATTAATTCCATCAGTTTCTTTCCTCCCTAGTATTAATCCTAGAAACGAGGTGTCATGCAATAGGGGCAATCGATCCACTCTTGCTGTAATGCTGCTTGGCAAGTAATACAGGTGAGAGAACTTTTGCGTTTTGCTTTTAATTCTGCCTCCAAGCCCGAATCAGTGAATGTAACTCTTTCTACTTCTTCTAAAGTAGTATAACCATTCCGCACCAGATTTAAGCTATAAGCGAGCAAAGTTGTCATCCCCTCTTCCACAGCAGCTTCTTTAATTCTGTCCGTAGTGGCTCCTTCATTGATTAAAGATTGAAGTCTCTCGCTAATGGTCATTACCTCATAAACCCCAACCCGCCCTTTATAGCCTACTCCATTACACTTAGGGCAGAGAGTTTCCTTGGCTTTGGCTTCATTAATTTGCTCACTTGTCAAGGTGTTAGCTTGATAAAAAGTAACTTGATCCGAGCCAGAAGCGGACAAACCAAATCGAGCTAATTTTTCTTTCTTGGGATGATAGGAGCGACGACATTCTTCACAAACTCGGCGCATCAACCGTTGAGCCAGTACCCCCAGCAAGGCTCCAGAAATCATAAATGGTTCTACACCCATTTCATCCAGCCTGGCGATGGCTCCAGCAGCATCGTTGGTGTGGAGAGTGGTTAAGACCAAGTGACCTGTCAAAGCAGCTTCAATGGCTGTTTTCGCCGTTTCTTTATCCCTGGTCTCCCCCACCAGAATGATATCTGGATCTTGACGCATTAGAGCACGCAGAATCGAAGCAAAATCCATGCCTTTTTGCCGAATCACCTGTACTTGGGTAATTCCGGGTAAAGAGTATTCGATGGGATCTTCTGCAGTACTGATATTCACTCCAGGAGTATTCCGTTCTGCCAGGACAGAGTATAAGGAGGTGGATTTTCCCGAGCCTGTAGGTCCAGTTACCAAAATCAAACCGAAGGGCCGACTGGCAAGTTCTCTTACAGTAGCGAGAGTTTCAGGGTCCGTAATCAATTTATCCAAACCTAGCTGAGTTGCTGAGTTATCCAAAATCCGCAGGACGACCTTTTCCCCGTAGCGGGAGGGCAAGGAGTTAACCCGGAAGTCCACCTTCCGTCCCTGAAACATCCGCCTGATTTTCCCATCTTGGGGTAGGCGCTGTTCGGCAATATCCAACTCCGCCATGATTTTGAAACGAGCCGCCACTGCTTTGGTTATTTTCTTTGGTAACTTGAAAACCTGAGTCAAGACTCCATCTTTACGATAGCGGATGCGCAAAAACTCTTCTTGGGGTTCCAGGTGAATGTCTGAAACACCTTCGTTTAAAGCTTTGGCTAAAATCTTATTCCCCAGGTTGATGATCGGTGCCCCCTGAGCATCCCTCGTGGAGCCCAGGTCATCCTCTACTACATCCTCTAAGTTTTCTGAGCTCCCTATACCTTCTAAGTTGGCTATGTCATCAGTAACATCAATAGCTTGCTCGGATTGTTGTTTTTCCTTTTGTTTGTTTGTTTCAGTTAGGCAATCTTCTAGGAGCTTCTCGTAATCCGACTTGGTAATCACCAACCGCTGAAGTTCCAGTCCTTGATTACTAACGATGCGCTTCAGCTCGTCTCTTGCTGCAAGGTCATCCGGTTTGACCATTGCTACTACCAGTGAGGGCGGATCCGTTTCTTTCTTGCCTAAGGGCAGGAGTTGGTAGCGCCTTGCTATATCAATGGAAATGATGGATGGAACTAATTGGCCAATCTCGGCATTCCCAATGGGAGTAATTTCCGGATCGAAGGAATCCACACCGTAAAGAATTTTTCGTTCAAATAGATGATTTTTCTTGTACTGGCGCTGTAGATCAGGAGCAAGTTCCTGCCCGGTGATTTCTTCTAAGACTTGATTGAGAGGACGAAGGGTTGAGCGGGTTTCTGCTAGCGCCATTTCCATCTGAGTACGATCAGCATAACCCAACTCGATCAGCTTATTGCCGAAGGGAGAAAAATCATTACGCAGGGCGATTGCTTGCATATTCGCTCTCTTTATTGATGGTGATGATGAATTAGTCATAGAGCATAGCCTGGGGTTGAAACCCCAGGAAGTGAAAATATGTCCTTATAAGATTGATAGTTCTTCAAATTTCAGGTAGAATGACTAACCTTTGAATGTAGAATCTTGACGTAACCATGGGAGAAGGCTGTTATAATTTGCCTTATTATTATAGTAATAGGTAAATGCCTCTACAAACCCCAGTGGTCGAAGCAAGGACTCAATTAATTTAGATTATAAGTATACTATGACAGGAGCAGCTCAACAGCCAGAGACCAACAACTCCTCTTCAGAGAAAGAGAAAATACCAAAACCCACCGAGTCACAATCAGAGGGGGTCAAGGCAGCCAATCAACCTTCTGATGATGGGAAACAACCAGAAGCATCAGTGGCTCCTGCCGACCATCCTGCCCTTGTTACACTGCAACAAGAAATTGCGTCGCTAAGAACTCAGTTAGAACTGCAAAGCAAACAAGCAGATGCTTTAAAGGCTCAATATATAAGGTGCGTGGCGGATTTTGAGAATTTCCGCAAACGGACCGAAAAAACACAAGAAGAACTCCAGCATAGGGTAAAGGGGGAGACAATTACTGAATTACTACCAGTGATAGATAATTTCGAGCGAGCACGGGTACAGATTAAGCCGAAGACGGATGAGGAAAGTTCAATTCACAAGAGCTACCAAGGAGTGTACCGACAACTGGTAGATGCTCTCAAAAGGATTGGCGTTTCGGCAATGCGTCCCGAAGGTGAACCATTCGACCCCAATTTCCATGAAGCAGTGGTACGAGAACAGACTTCGGAATATCCTGAAGGTACGGTAATGGAGCAATTGCAGCGGGGCTATTTACTCGGGTCACGAGTTCTCCGTCATGCTATGGTGAAAGTTGCTACGGCTCCTGAACCTGTGGTATCTTCAGAGGAAGAGAGCGGGACAGCCACTGATGTAGACTCCTCGCCTCAAGAAAACTAATCAGTCTGGAAGACTGATAAACAAGGAAACTGCCAAACGGGGCAAATGGAAAAAGTTATTGGGATAGATCTGGGAACCACCAATAGTTGTGTTGCCGTCCTCGAAGGAGGTAAACCGATTGTTGTCCCCAACGGGGAAGGGGGACGAACAACTCCCAGTATAGTAGGATTTGGCCAAGAGAATGAGCGTCTAGTAGGTGAGTTAGCTAAACGACAGTCTGTTACCAATGCCGAAAATACTGTCTCTAGTATCAAGCGCTTTATCGGGCGTCGCTGGGATGATACAACTCCAGAAAGGTCTCGTGTACCTTATACTTGTGTCCAAGGTCAAGACAATACTGTTCTTGTTCAGATTCGAGGACGTAATTATACCGCCCAGGAAATCTCCGCTATGATTCTGCAAAAGCTGAAAGCAGATGCAGAAAACTTCCTTGGTGCATCAGTTACTCAGGCAGTAATTACTGTCCCAGCATACTTTACCGATGCCCAGCGACAAGCTACTAAAGATGCAGGCACCATCGCAGGTCTTGAAGTTTTACGGATTATTAACGAACCAACTGCTGCTGCACTAGCCTATGGACTAGATAAGCAAAATCTCCAACAATATATCTTGGTGTTTGACTTTGGCGGCGGGACTTTCGATGTCTCTATCCTCCAACTGGGAGAAGGTGTCTTTGAAGTGAAAGCTACTTCTGGCAACAACCATTTGGGTGGGGATGACTTTGATAATGTCATCGTGAGCTGGATGTTGCAAAAATTCAAAACTGATGAAGGCATCAACTTGGCAACTGATAAAATGGCACTTCAGCGCTTGCGAGAAGCAGGGGAAAAAGCAAAAATAGAACTGTCGAGTACTTTAAGCACTTCCATCAATTTACCTTTCATTACTGCTGATGAGACCGGACCTAAACACTTGGAGATGGAACTTTCTCGGGCTAAATTCGAGGAATTGTCAACCAGACTGTACCCAGCAACAATAAAGCCAGTAAAACAGGCTCTCCAAGATTGCGAACTTCAACCCGATGACATCGACCACATCCTCCTCGTAGGAGGTTCCACTCGTATTCCCGCCGTAAGCGGGGCAATTAAAAAGGTTTTCGGCAATAAAGAACCAGATCGCTCCCTGAACCCCGATGAAGCAGTGGCATTGGGTGCAGCAATCCAGGGGGGAGTCTTAGGAGGAGAAGTAGAAGATGTTCTCCTCTTGGATGTTACTCCTCTCTCATTAGGAATTGAAACCCAAGGGAAAGTTTTTACGAAAGTTATCGAGCGCAATACCACCATTCCTACCAGTAAGTCCCAAACTTTTACCACAGCTACAGATGGACAAACATCGGTAGAAGTCCACGTTCTTCAAGGAGAACGAGCCATGGCAAAAGACAATAAAAGTTTGGGCAAATTCCTGTTCACAGGTATTCCCCCTGCCCCCCGAGGCTTACCTCAAATTGAGGTCAGCTTTGAAATAGATGTGAATGGCATTCTCCAAGTGGGCGCTCAAGATAAAGGAACGGGACTGGAACAGAATATCCGCATTACCAATACCGGGGGATTAAACTCTCACGAGCTGGAGCGAATGGGAGCTGATGCGGAAAAATATACAGAACTCGACAGGCTGAAGCTTCAGGAGGTAGAATTGCAGAATCAAGCAGAAAGCTTCTTCTATAGCTACGAACGGACGATTAAGGAAAATAGGGACTTGATTCCAGAGGATCTGAAGGAAAGACTGGAAAAGAAAAAGCAACAACTGGCAGCAACTTTGGAGAATTCCTCGCCTACAATGGAAGAGATAACGTTAGGACGAAGGATACTGGAAGAATTCCAGGAAATGTTGTTGGCAGTCGGTAGCGATGTTTATAATCAAACGAATAGAGGAGTGGATCCGGAGTTGGAAACTGTCATCGGAATGTCTGAAGAGTTTAACATTGAGTTTGATGAGGAAGGAACTATAACAGGTAATTATGAATAAATTAATTCAAACATATTTAGCGTCAATAACATAATTTAAGCATATCCGTACAATAGTTACGAAAAGAGTAAAGTTTTATGCCAGGCGACTACTATGAAATCCTCGGTGTTTCCCGTGACGCTAGCAAAGAAGATCTAAAACGTGCTTACCGTCGCCTAGCTCGGAAATATCATCCTGACGTGAATAAGGAACGAGGAGCAGAAGAACGTTTTAAGGAAATTAATCGCGCTTACGAAGTTCTCTCAGAACCAGAAATGCGGGCGCGATACGATCGCTTTGGTGAAGCTGGGGTCTCTTCCGGTGCAGGGGGGAGTCCTGATTTCGGCGATGTTGGAGGTTTTGCCGATATCTTTGAAACCATTTTCAGTGGCTTTGGAGGTATGGGAGGTCAAACTACTTCCCGTCGCCGTAGCGGTCCAACTCAAGGTGACGATCTGCGCCTAGATTTAAAATTAGAATTTCGCGAGGCGATTTTTGGCGGGGAAAAAGAAATTCGCATTCCCCATTTAGAAATTTGTCAGGTTTGTAACGGTACTGGTGCGAAGCCGGGAACGGGAGTGCGGACTTGCCCCACTTGTAACGGTAGCGGTCAAGTGCGCCGTGCTACCCGAACTCCTTTTGGTAGCTTTGCTCAAGTCTCTACTTGTCCTACTTGTAATGGAGAGGGACAAATCATTGAAGAGAAGTGCTCCAACTGCGGTGGTGCAGGTCGCAAACAGGAAACGAAAAAGCTGAAAATTACCATTCCCCCTGGAGTAGATCATGGCACTCGTCTGCGGGTTGCTCGTGAAGGAGATGCGGGAGTTAGAGGTGGTGTCCCTGGGGATTTATATGTTTATTTGTTTGTTGAACCAGACGAGGAGTTTACCAGGGATGGGATTAACATCCATTCGGAAATTACCATTAGTTACTTGCAGGCAATTCTCGGTTGTCGCTTGAAAGTAAATACTGTGGATGGGAAGGAGGAATTAACCATTCCTTCGGGATTGCAACCTAATACGGTGCTGAAACTGGAAACGAAAGGGGTTCCTAAGTTAGGCAATGCGGTTAGTCGGGGGGATCATTTCATTACGGTTAAAGTAGAAATTCCTACTCGGTGTTCGGCTGAGGAACGAGAATTATTGGAGCAACTGGCTAAAATAAAAGGAGAAAGTACAGGGAAAGGGGGATTGGAAGGGTTTTTAGGAGGTCTGTTTCATAAATGAACCATCCCGTTGCCCATGATATTTTAGATCTGCGGGGTACCCCTTGCCCCATTAATTTTGTCCGCATTAAACTGCGTCTGCAACAAATGAGTCCCGGATCTCTGCTGGAGGTGTGGCTGGATCCGGGAGAGCCAATGGAACAAGTGCCTGATAGTTTAAGGCTAGAAGGTTACGAGTTAGATTCCATTGAAGACCGCAGTGAGTTTTTTGCTCTGAGAGTAAAACGACCTGTCTAAAGTTGACTCTCCCCGCGAAGTCAGCGACGGAAATTCATAAGCCGCCCAAAAACGGACTCATACTCGGGCGAAGTCAAAGCGCCTCTACCCAGTTGGCTGAGGTCAAGCCCCAGCTTTCTGGCTACTTTCTTGAGAATGTTGGCTGCACCATTAGCATCGGCATTAACACGATGCCCCCCAGCAGTTAGGCTGAGTTTTTTCTTTTCATCATAAGATTATGTTGATAAAATACCATAATTTCCTGGTTGTGTTAGCCAAGGCAAGACAATGGATGAGGCAATTGATAACATTAAGGATGCCATTAGAGGATATCTTCATGTTCAAGCAAAGCACCAACCATCATTTTGAAGGAGTAGAATATGATATGATAAATATGGTATTAGTTTATTAACTCCTAACAAAGATGAAAGTTTTTATCGTCCACGCTCACCACGAACCCAAAAGCTTTAATGGGGCATTGACTCGTTGTGCGGAAAAAGTGTTAAAGGAAAATGGCCATGAGGTAATAATCTCAGACCTCTACGCTATGAAGTTCGATGCTATTTCAGACCGTCGCAATTTTACTACTCAAAAAGACCCTGATTATCTCAAACAGCAACAAGAAGAAATATATGCCACAGAGATAGATAGTTTTGCCGCAGATATTCAAGCAGAAATGGAGAAATTATTTTGGTGCGACAAATTGATTTTTCAATTTCCTCTCTGGTGGTTTTCCCTTCCAGCAGTTCTCAAAGGTTGGGTAGACCGAGTCTTTGCTATGGGAAAAATATATGGTGGTGGTAAGTGGTACGATAATGGGGTATTTTTAGGAAAAATGGCAATGCTTTCTCTTACTACGGGAGGACTCCCAACTATGTATAGTGCCACAGGTTTAAATGGAGATATTAATTCCATTCTCTTTCCCATTAATCATGGCATTCTTCGCTTTGTTGGTTTTGATGTTTTGCCTCCTTTTATTGCCTGGGCAGTTTCCCGCGTGGGGGACAAAAAACGGGAAGAATATTTGGCACAATATACTCAAAGACTGCTGAGTTTAGAAAGTACTGAACCTCTGATTTATCCTAAGTTGAAGGATTTCGATATGACAACTTTCCAGTTGTTGTCAAAATAATTCATCTTTACTTTGGGCGACCTTTGGGTTCGGAAGGATCTGGTCACTATCATTGGGCGACCAGGTTCGCTACAGGACTACCTCAGAGCGATCGCTATTAGTCTCCTAATTTAAGCAGCCGCAGAAATGGATAATCCGGGTGACCTAGGAGTTTGTTGGGACTCTTTCGAGGAGGAGCCAAACTCTAAGAAACGAAGAGGGCTGAAGCTGGATGTTTTCGATCCCCAATTGTTTCGGAAGAATGGGGAGATGGTTATTGCCAAATTGGAAAACTATTTAGGTGACTTCTCCATTAGGGGACTTGCCCTCACCGATCCTTCTGTTCTGTTGCAGACGGCAAAAGACCTGATGACCTCCGAAATTGAGGATGAAGAAAAGCTAGGGGCGATTATTGACTTGTATATTAGAACCGGGATACAGGTTCACTCGCCGGGGTATATGGGGCGACAATTTTCCGGTGTGATTCCCTTAGCTAGTATTATTGATTTCATGATAGTACTGTCAATGAGTTAGTTTGGCATTATCTGGGCTATCACTATCACCACCAGACAAAAAATTGGGATAATCGTAACGTTGCCCCAGAGTGGCGCTCCCGGTACCCAGAACCGCCAGATTTTATCGCCAATCGTCCCCCCACAGTGCAACTTACTCGTTCGATTCCTAAAGAAAATAAACAACTCTTAAAGGAAAAATTGGGCTTCAAAGGCTATAAAATCGGGGAATTCGGTCCGCGACAAACTCGTCGGGCTACAATTGCAAATTGGTTGTTGACAAAAATGGAAAAGTGAGTATACAATATAAAACATACCCCATCCCCCTCCCAGAAACCCCCCCTATCACCTCAGGGGGGGTTTCCCTTGGAAAGGATCCCTACTCCTGGATGGAAAAATCCCTGGCCACGATTCACCGCGCCCACTGGTATCGCTCGGTGCGCACTATTACTGGGTTACCTGGAGCTGTGGTAGAATTAGAAGGACGTCGGCTGATTAATTTTGCCAGCAACGACTATTTAGGTTTAGCAGGAGACCCTCGTCTCATCGCTGCTGCCACTGCTGCAACCCAAGAATTGGGAACGGGAAGTACTGGTTCTCGCCTGCTCAGCGGACATCGAAAATTGCATCAGCAGTTAGAAAGGGCGATCGCCTCTCTGAAACAAACAGAAGATGCTCTCGTTTTTAGTTCCGGTTATCTGGCTAATATGGGTACTATCGCTGCTGTAGTAGGCGAACGGGATCTCATTCTCGCTGACCAATACAACCACTCCAGTCTCAAAAATGGCGCTAAACTAAGCGGGGCGACGGTTTTAAATTACCTGCACTGCAACCTAGAAGACCTGCAAACCAAACTAGAAGGACAGCGATCCCAATACCGTCGCTGTCTGATTGTGAGCGATAGTGTCTTTAGTATGGATGGGGACTTATGTCCACTGCCAGAATTACTAACTTTGGCTGAGACTTTTGACTCCATGGTGCTGATAGACGAAGCCCACGCTACTGGGGTCATGGGAGCAACTGGGGCGGGTTGTGTGGAACATTATGGATGTACTAAAAGTAACTTAATTCAAGTTGGTACTCTGAGTAAAGCATTGGGAAGTATGGGTGGGTATGTAGCAGGAACCGCTACCTTAATTGATTTTCTCCGCAACCGCGCTCCTACCTGGATTTATACAACTGCTCTCACTCCTGCTGATACGGGGGCTGCTCTTGAGGCGATTAAAATATTAACCCAAGAACCTCAACTAATAAAGAAGTTAAGAAAGAATTTTGTTTTACTTAAGAAAAGTTTATCTAACTTGGATATCATTCCATCAGAATCAGCTATTGTTTGTGTAAGGATGAAAAATGCTTCCGACGCGCTGGCTACAGCCGAGAGACTAAAAACAGCAGTTATTTTTGCCCCTGCTATTCGTCCCCCTACAGTCCCCACCAGTCGTATTCGCATTTCGGTTATGGCAACTCACTCCCCGGAGCATATTCAGCAATTAGTGGAAGAATTAAACCACAGAGGCACAGAGGACACAGAGAAAGATAAGAGAGGAATTTCGTAGGGTGGGCATTGCCCACCTACACTGGTGTGGTGGACAAGCCCATAAGTGTTTCAAAATAGTACCAGTTGTTGAGTATGGAAGGGAAATTGCTCAGAAGTATCAATGCTTTTGAGAGCCTGGAGTATATTTTCTGCTAGTCTACGGGCAAACTCAACTGGGACAGCGTTACCAATCTGTTGGTGAATATCTCTCTTATTGGCACCTAAAAACTTCCAATAATCTGGGAAAGTTTGTAACCGTGCATATTCGCGGTGGGTAAATGGACGTAAACGAGATGCACTTATACGCCATAAGGTTACTTTAGCATTGGCATTGCGAATATGCTTCCCATGGACACGATCTTTAGGTTGTCGGTGGGCTTGCACATTACCCTGTGCCCAACCCCAAACAGTTGCTGTATCAATTGCTGGGAATGGTTCATCATAGCCACGGACAGGATGTCCATCCGATGCAGTGCGAGAGAAGCGAACGGGATAAACTAACTCATCAAGAGCAAAAGGTAAACCAGTTTCCTGATGAACTGCACTTTGGAACCCCCAAACTGGCTCATGGTTTGGAAGTGAGGGTATGGATTGATGATTGTTGGCAAGATGGAATAAAAATGGACGAATCGTTGTCACTGAAGAGTCTGGTTGTGGTAGACAGTAACAAGAGGGTGGTTTATCATAAAAGGCAACGAAGACAATTCTTCGGCGTGTTTGAGGAACCCCAAAATGACACATTTTAAATACGTCATGGAAAACGGTGTAGCCACACTGCTCCAAATCATTGGTAATTTGTAATGAAAATGACTTGCCAGTTTCAGGAGATTTCATTGTCCGAAGATTGAGGACGTTCTCAATAACAATGACACGAGGTCTACTTTCTTTCCCTATTCGTACAACCTGTTTATACAATTGATTGCGAGGATCTGCATCTTGTCGATTGCCACCAAGAGAGAACCCTTGACAGGGCACTCCCGCAAGTAAAACATCTGGTGTATTATTTCTTGTTAATGAAAAATCATGAAGGTCTGCTTGGGAAACTAACCAATCAGGACGATTGTGAGTAAGGGTTTGAATCGCCCATGGATTGCTATCCATTGATTGCTGATGACGAAATCCGGCAAGTTCAAAACCCAAGTCAAGACCACCTGCTCCTGAACAAAGACCTATGAAAGTGAAGTTACGTGCTGTATCTATTTTCATCAAGTGCTCAACTCCTTGCAAAGCTTTACCTCTGGACCGACAACATTTTTGGGGCGATAGGCACGAAATCTATGTTGAAAACCAGCAGAGGGGTTATCACTGTAAGTTACACTTAATTCATTAGTGGTCAAATCAAATCTGTAGCCAGTCATTAACTGATCTGCCTCAGTGCGCGTAATCTCACCGACCGTTTCTATGGAATCTGGGACAGACCACTGGACTGGTAAAAGAAGGGTAATTTGTCTCTGGACTCCTTCAAGGAGTCCAAACGGGGTGGGTGCTACATACATCTTGCGGTCACGAAGTAATATATCACCGTAACTTCCCATGCCGCGAACACTTTTATTTTGATGTACATAGTCATTTTCAGCATTTAGAAACGATCCATGACATAAGACCAAATCGTGAACACTGTAACGGTTGGAAGAAGGTTGAGAAGGATAACGTCCAAATACATAAATGATGTTTCGACCTCGGTACACCCCATGGGGAATCTGGCTATTGCAATCATAATCATTAACCCGCCCAGGAAAGCCGAGCCCTTTAATTTCATACCCAAGGGGATGATGGACTAGGCGAAAATCGGGATAGGTATTACGACCAGGTTCATCAAAGTCAACCCCTTGGGATTCTAACCTCGATTTGAACCAGTTCTGAAATGGGAATTCTTTATCTTGGCGGGACTCACGCTCGATCAGCGCACCCTCATGGATTGCTTCGTAACAAGTTATGAGCATTGATGCAACTTCAGTACTGAGGGCTGCAAAGTCTTGGGCTTCAGGCATAAGGGCTATCCACAATAACACTGGTAACTGTTTGGGGTATATTTAACAGTACTCCGATTTCCCCCAAAACAGAATCTTTGCCGCATATTGCTAACTGTTGAGCGTCTTTCCCTTTAATTACCTCAGCTTCCCCTTCCAGCAGCAGCAGAAGAGTATCACTTGGGGAGCATTCTTCCAAAAGAATATCTCCTTGAGCAACCTCTAAGACACTTCCTGCTTCCGAGACTGGTTTCCTTCAAAACTGCTGGTAAATCTTCAATTGCCATTCTTTTTTAACCGCAGATGAACGCAGATGAACGCAGATTTTTGTATGATATCATAGATGAATCTAGGAGTTTGTGTAGATGGAAGCAATTGAATCAAATCCTTTACTAATTGGGAAAGGATTACCTCCCTTCGAGAAAATTGAAGCCAAACATGTGGTTCCGGCGTTGGAGCAACTGCTGGGAGAATTAGAAACAGAATTAAGGGACTTGGAATCACGGTACAGCTCCACTTGGACTGGTTTAGTGGCACCTTTAACTAAGCTGGAAGAGCGCCTAAATTGGACTTGGGGTATTGTGAGTCATTTAATGGGGGTAAAAAATAGTCCACAATTGCGGGAAGCTTACGAAACGGTACAGCCTCAAGTGGTGAAGTTCTACAATAAACTCAGTCAAAGCCAACCCCTTCACCAAGGTTTTATCGCTTTGCGGGAATCGGAAAGTTGGGGATCTCTCGCTTCGGCACAACAGCGAATCGTAATCGGGGCGATTCGAGATGGGGAATTATCCGGGGTAGGGCTGACAGGGAAGAAAAAAGAACGGTTTAACGAAATTCAATTGGAATTGGCAGAGCTTTCCACGAAGTTTTCCAACAACGTTCTCGACGCCACCAAAGCTTTTCAATTGAAACTCACGAAGGAGGAAGAAGTAGATGGTTTACCTCCTAGTAGCCTCAGTTTAGCAGCTCAAGCAGCTATTGATGCTGGTTTTGAGAATGCCGCTCCTGAAACAGGACCTTGGATCATTACCCTAGACTATCCCAGCTATATCCCTTTTATGAAATATAGCACCAACAGTCAATTGCGGGAGCAGCTATATAAAGCTTTCGTTACCAGAGCTGGTGGCGGAGACTTAGATAATCATCCCCTCATAGACAGGATATTGGAACTGCGTCAGGAAAAAGCCACTATCTTGGGCTTTGAGAGTTATGCTCAATTGAGTCTGGCTCGGAAAATGGCTCCTAATGTGGAAGCAGTAGAAGAATTGCTGGAAGAATTGCGAGGGGTTAGTTATCATGCTGCTGAGGCAGAATTAGCCCAATTAAAAGCTTTTGCAGGGAATGAGGATTTAAAACATTGGGATATTAGTTTTTGGGCAGAAAAACAGCGAGAAGCCAAATTTGCCTTTAATGCGGAGGAGTTACGTCCTTATTTTCCCCTCCCTCAAGTATTGCAGGGGTTGTTTGATTTGGCAAACCAGCTCTTTGGTGTCACTATTACCCCCGCAGAGCAAAAAGCACCAGTTTGGCACCCCGACGTGAGCTATTTTCAAATCCAAGACGAAACTGACGCTATCATCGCCTATTTCTATCTGGATCCCTACAGTCGTCCCCAAGAAAAGCGGGGTGGTGCTTGGATGAATGATTGCATTGGACGGGCTAAGTTCCAAGAGGAAGTAAGACTCCCCGTCGCTTATTTAATCTGTAACCAAACCCCTCCTCTAGGAGATCAACCCAGTTTGATGACTTTCTCAGAAGTTGAAATCCTCTTCCACGAGTTTGGTCACGGTTTACAGCATATGCTCACCCAAGTAGACTATCCTGAGGCTGCGGGAATTAATAATATTGAATGGGATGCAGTGGAATTGCCCAGCCAGTTTATGGAAAACTGGTGTTACCATCGCCCCACCCTCTTCGCTATGGCTAAACATTACGAAACGGGAGAAACTCTACCAGAGCATTACTATGACAAATTATTGGCAGCCAAGAATTATATGAGCGGTTCTGGGATGTTGCGCCAACTCTATTTTAGCCAAGTGGATCTGGAGTTACACCACCGTTATGAACCTTCAGGAGAAGAAACTCCCAGTGAGGTGAGGGAAAGGGTAGCAAAAACTACTACAGTCATGGCTCCTTTAGCGGAAGACGCCTTCCTTTGTTCTTTTGGTCATATTTTTGCCGGGGGCTACGCTGCCGGGTATTATAGTTATAAATGGGCAGAAGTCCTCAGTGCTGATGCTTTTGCTGCTTTTGAGGAAGTTGGGTTGGATTCTGAAGAGGCTATGACATCTACCGGAAGGCGTTTCCGCGATACAGTCCTCGCTTTAGGGGGTAGTGAGCATCCTATGGAAGTATTTAAAGCCTTCCGAGGAAGGGAACCCCAAACGGAACCTTTACTCAGACATAGTGGTTTGGTTCCTTAATCTGGTAGGGTGGGTATCGCCCACTACCCTCTGTATCTCGCCCACCAATATCATTCTGGTTTTTGAGTTGATAATTCATCCACCAATGTCCAAAATTCATCAGACTTAAGACCCCCATCTTGATTGAGACTAACTTTAGATTGGGTGATAATATGGTGAAATTTAGTATTATTGGCTAACATCATTCTTTCTAGCTCATCTGGGTCTACTATAATATTCACAGCAGCTATTGCTTTTCCCTGGTCTGTAATTAAAATTTGCTCATCAGTAGATTGATGCAAGTAAGTATCCAAATTATCCTTGATTTCACCCAAAGTTACGAGTTTCATAGTTCAACTTTCTCTCCTGCTATAAATAACTGGTTCCCTATTTTAATCCCAATGGCCAAGATATAAACCTCATAGGTTGCAGAATTAGTCTCATAAAACACTCGAAACTCATTCCTGGCTCCCAGCTGCGAATATGGTCGTAAAGGTTTGCGGTTGCGAGTTTTGACTTCTGGCTCAACTGGTTCTCTATTTCTGTGCTAATATAAGGAAAATATCTCGCGCAAAGGCGCAAAGGCGCAAAGGACAGGTATATTATAGCTAATATTAGGTTATTCTATCCATCCATTCTTTTCTCACAGACTCAACTGTTTCTTTGCTGTAAAAGTGATTAAAATATTGAGAATCACACATTTCATTAATATAGTCTAAGGGAAGTTGGATTTTTTCTTTGAAAAGTTTATAAGTCTCTGCATACTCCTTTTGAGCACCAATATTGGTATTGTTGAGTTTAAAGTTAATGATTACCAGAAATTTTTCTACCGCTTTAATTTTCTTTTCATCACTTATTTCCGAGCGCATCACTAAAAGTTCAATCTTGCCATTCTTATATGTAGCTATTCCCGATTCGGGAAAAGGTGTCTCATAAACATCTATCCCAAATACATTCAATATTTTTTGCTCAAACCATGAAGAATGCTTATGGTGGGGATGATAGGAGAAAAACTTTTCTATTAGCTCTTCCAAAGAAAAATTGTGTTGTGCATATGGTACTCCTGTGCGGTGCTCAAACATTTGAAAGAAATCAGATATATTGCGACTGATAGGTTCTCGCGTCAGGGATATAATTTTAAGTGGGAGCTGCTTTTTCTCTAAAGATATCATTTTATAAAGTTGACGAACTCGCCAATCTGGATAATCCTCTTCCCACCGATGACAGTGAATCACCACGGGAACGTAGCTTATCAAAGAACAATACAGGGAACAAGAACCGACTTTCCCCATTTGATATATAAGTACAGGGGTAACATTGGAGCGTAAACTCACCCAGAAACGGTATTTCATGATGATTTGATTCTTGCGGGAGCGTCAACTCCGCCAAATTTTGCTTTCCCGTATGGTTAAGGGGATAAATTTCACAGTTTCTCTCCTTTGGGCGATAATATTGACAACAAGAACAAACAACAAGTAACAATTATGGGAGAAGTTAGAGCAAAAGTCAAGCTAACCAATGCATTGGATGAAATGTTAGCACGTCAAGGAAAATTAGCCCAGGAAGGGGTTCGAGTGTACGAAACGGAAGCTATTGTGGATACGGGTGCCGTTTGTTCCGTGTTCCAGGTTCACGTAGTGCAAAGCTTGGGTTTAGAAATCAGAAAACAACGAGTTGCGGGTTACGCAGACGGAAGGAAAGAAGCTGTAGGGGTAACCGACGCTGTACTAATAGAGTGGGAAGGAAGATCTACTGTGGAAGAAGCCCTGGTTTTGGGGGATGAGGTATTAATTGGACAAACGGTGTTAGAAAAGTTAGATTTGCTGGTAGACTGTAACAAGGATAGATTGATACCCAATCCCGCTAATCCCAATCAACCTGTTAATATGGTCAGATGAGTGAAAAACAGCCATTAGTTGGTATAATTATGGGTAGCGATTCGGATCTGCCTACAATGGAAGGGGCGATCGCTATTTGCAAGGAATTTGATGTACCTTGGGAGGTAGCTATTATCTCCGCCCACCGCACTCCCGAAAGAATGGTAATCTACGGCAAAACTGCCCATGAGCGGGGACTAAAAGTAATTATCGCCGGTGCAGGGGGAGCAGCCCACTTACCCGGAATGGTGGCATCTTTGACTCCTCTGCCGGTTATTGGGGTACCCGTAGCCACCAGACATTTACAAGGTGTGGATTCTCTTTATTCTATCGTTCAAATGCCACGAGGTATTCCTGTGGCTACAGTAGCTATTGGCAATGCTCAAAATGCAGGGTTGCTGGCTGTCCAAATTATTGCATCTCATGATGGTAAGTTACAAGGTAAAGTGCAACAATATAGGTTAAGTTTAGGGCAGTCTGTGTTAGAAAAGCAAGAGAAATTGGATGAGTTGGGTTATGAGCAATATTTAGAAGAAATAGGAACCGCAGAGACGCGGAGGACACAGAGGAAAAAAGATGAGAGAGTTTGAATGGAGAATAAATTATGATTATGAGTGCTGTAATTCCTATTATCAAACCTATTAGTGAGATGAAATTAGCTCCTGGTAGTGTGGTGAGTATTCCCCATATTAATTGGCAGGAATTTGAGTCTATTTTACAGGAATTAGGAGAAAGTAGAGCTGCACGGATTGCCTATAGCAACAGGACTTTGTCAATTATGGTTCCTTTACCAGAGCATGAAATACAAAGTGATTTAATCTCAGATATGGTGAAAATACTCCTGAAAGTTTGCGGCATTAAATATCAGCCTTTTGGTTCAACTACTTTGAAAAAAGAAGGTACAGCAGGAGTGGAACCGGATGCTTGTTTTTAGATTAAGAATTATAGGAGTATGATAGGTCGTCGTAGACTTCAACCTGAGGATCCACCTCCAGATTTAGTGTTAGAAATAGATGTAACCTCCAAAACATCTTTGGATGCTTATAAAGCGATTAAAGTTCCAGAAATCTGGATTTACGACAGTGGTAAACTAACTATATACTTATGGGAAAATGGCCAATATATCACCTCCAACATCAGTCCTACTTTTCCTACACTACCTATTACCAAGTTAATTCCTGCTACAGTAGAGCGAGCTTGGGAAATAGGTTCAGTTGAAGCGTTGGAAGAGTTTGAGGTTTTGTCTCGCGCTGCATGGTTAGACTAGGGTAAATATTGTTGTAATACTGCTACAGTGGCTGCTCCGGTTTTTGCCCAGCTAAATTGACTCGCTCTTTGGAGACTGAGGATACGGAGGTGGGAACGCAAGGTGTCGTCGGTGGCGATCGCTTTCATAGCAGCAGTTATTTCTTGGGTATTATAAGGATCAATAAGGAGAGCAGCATTTCCAGCTACTTCTGGTAAAGAAGAGAGGTTAGAGGTAATGACAGGGGTACCGCAAGCCATCGCTTCCAGCACGGGAAGACCAAAACCTTCCCAGAGGGAAGGGAAAACGAGGGCGATCGCCTCCCCAATAATTCTCGGTAACTGGTTATAGGGGACATAATCCAGGAATTTTACTCGTTCCGTCAAACCCAACTCTGCTACTTGGCGCTTGAGTTGGGGAGTATAACGTCTGTCGGGGGATCCTGCTAACCAAAGTTGACAGTCTGAGGAGTTTTGGATTTTTCCAAAAGCACTTATCAAACGGTGGAGGTTTTTATAGGGATCATGACGCCCAATATAGAGGAAGTAACTCTGTTGAGGGGTTGTGGTGATAGGGTGAAAGTGCTCCTTATTGTAAGCTAGGGGAATAGGGACAATTTTACGGTCCGAAATACCATAGAAGTCAGTAATATCTCTCTCAGTAGCGGTGGAGTTACAGATAATGCATTCTGCTTGTTGGAGTACTTGAGGCAAAATAGAGCGAAAATAAAGAGTGAGGGGAGAACGTAGCTTCGGAAAACGTAACGGAATGAGGTCGTGAACCATTACCACCCCACGACATTTACTATATAAAGGCATTTCTGGAACCGGAGAGAACAGGAGACGTGCTCCTAGTTCTTCATATATTCTCGGTAGTTGGAACTGAGTCCAAAGGAGGCGGCGTAAATGTCCAATTCGCCCTTGCTCTGGGGTTAAATTCCCCCGAATAGGATAACATTGATAGTTAGGATAATCCTGAGCTACTAATAAAGTAGGTTCCAGAGATTGAAGATAGGGAAAGAGACTGGTTGCATAAGTACTAATACCAGTAGGTTTAGCAAACACAAAGGAGAGATTAATCAGTAAAGGACTCCCTTTGCGCCCTTCCCCGGGGCGAGAATCAAAATAATCTTTCGTACTTTTCACCATGAGCGTTATTGATTATGATGAGTTTAACCATTCCTAGAACATTCAGAATAACCCACGAACAGTTTCAAGAATTGGCTAGAGCTAATCGAGATGAGCGTTTAGAGCGCAGTGCAGCAGGAGAATTGATTTTTATGCCTCCTACAGGAAGTATTACGAGTAATCGCAATTTAGACATTGAGGGACAGCTCTGGTTGTGGAACCGTCAGACTCGTCTTGGTCAAGCTTTTAATTCTTCAGGGGGGTTTCATTTACCCAATGGAGCGGATCGGTCTCCCGACGCTGCTTGGGTGAGTCAGGAACGGTGGGATACCCTCACTTCAGAACAGCAGGAGGGGTTTGCCCCCATATGTCCTGATTTTGTGGTAGAGCTACGTTCTCCTTCCGATAATCTGAAACCCTTGCAGGAGAAAATGGAAGAATATATGAGTAATGGTAGTAGTTTGGGGTTTTTGATTGACAGGAAAAATAAGACTGTTGCAATTTATCGCCCCCAAGGAGAGGTTGAGGTGTTACATGTTCCCAGCAGTGTATCAGGAGAACCAGTTTTACCAGGTTTTGTGCTAGATTTAACTTCGGTGTGGCGGTAAAATTGTTGCTAAACCAGATAGCAGAAATGGGGTTAAAAATGGAATTTATCAATCCCAAAACTGATTTTGCCTTTAAGAAAATATTCGCCAGTCAAGGTAGTGAGCCGATTCTGATTAGTTTTCTCAATGCACTGATTTATGAAGGGGAATCGGTGATTTCCTCTTTAGAGATTTTGAATCCCTATCTCAATCTCGCAGTAAAAGGGCGCAAGGAAACCTATCTAGATATTAAAGCCAAGCTCAAGGATGGTTCCTTGGTGCTGATTGAAATGCAAATGATTAATGTAGAAGCCTTTGGGAAGCGAATTGTTTACAACGCCGCCAAATCCTACAGTCTACAACTAGCCAGAGGTAAGAGTTATTGGACATTAAAGCCTGTTATTGCTTTAACCTTGACTAATTTCATTTTATTTCCCCATACAGATGAAATTATTTCCTCTTTTTCCTTTCGCGAGGATAAGCTTGGGTTCCCCTATCTACATGATACCATACGGTTAGTGTTTGTGGAGTTATCCAAGTTTCGTAAAGAGTTGGCGGAAATAGAGAGTTTGGTGGATCGCTGGCTCTATTTTATGAGGGAAGCCCCCCTATTAGACGAAATACCAGAACCCATGGCGGCTGTATCCCAGGTAAAACAGGCGTTTGAAATTGCGAACCGGGCTAATTTGAGTGTAGAAGAATTAGAAGAGTTGGAACGAGAGGAACTGTTTTTTGCCGACCAAGAGGCAGCGGTGCGATTAGCCTTGCAGGAAGGTCGTGAAGAGGAGAAGTTGGCGATCTGGGGGTGGGGCACCTTAGTGCCCCACCCGCCAGATCTGTTACCACAGATCGCCCGTCAACTACTAAATTTAATAGGAACTGAGGAAATTGCCAAAGTTACAGGACTTGATTTGGAAGTGATTGAGGGGTTGCGATGATGAATTTAACCATTCCCAGCACATTCAGAATAACCCATGAGCAATTTCAAGAATTGGCTAGAGCTAATCGAGATTCCCGTTTGGAGCGTAGTGCAGCAGGAGAATTGATTTTTATGCCTCCCACAGGAAGTATTACGGGAAATCGCAATTTGGACATTGAAGGACAACTTTGGTTGTGGAACCGTCAGACTCGTCGGGGTTTTGCCTTTAATTCTTCCACCGGTTTTCATTTACCCAATGGAGCCACTCGTTCTCCCGACGCTGCTTGGGTAAGTCAGGAACGGTGGGATATCCTCACTTCAGAACAGCAGGAGGGTTTTGCCCCCATATGTCCTGATTTTGTGGTAGAGCTACGTTCTCCTTCCGATAATCTGAAACCCTTGCAGGAGAAGATGAAAGAATATATGAGCAATGGTAGTAGTTTGGGATTTTTGATTGACAGGAAAAGTAAGACTGTTGCAATTTATCGCCCTCAAGGAGAGGTTGAGGTGTTAAAGGAACCTAGCAGTGTTTCCGGGGAACCGGTTTTGCCTGGTTTTGTGTTAGATTTGACGGAGGTGTGGTTATAGAGAAGCTACCGAAATTTTAATCTTCCGGGTTAATTCCCATTTCTAGTAAACGCTGGGCTAACTTTTCAGCTCGTTGGCGTTCAGTTTCAGCCCGTTGTTTCCAAGTTTCAGCTCGTTGTTCCCAGGTTTTGATTGTGGGACGCCAAGGGCGGTTGCTTCGCAATTGTTCTTCTTTAATTAATTCCTCCACTAGGGGAGGATCCAGCAGTTCCTTCACCGATAAAACTAGCTTCTTAAATTGACTGGAAACAATGGACGTATCTTCGGTAAAATCTACAAAACCATATCCCTCTTCATTCCTAGGATTATTAAACACCCTCACTCGTTTCTTTTTCGCGTCTACTATCCAATACTCGGCAATTTGCGCTATTTCGTATTCATTCCGTTTAATCACATAATCATCCCGGGGATTGCTGCTGACAATTTCTACTACCAGAATCGGCTGTTCATCAAAATCCAAAACCCCAGCTCCTCGGCGATGACGAACTTGTTCCCAAACAGTTTGGCTAAATACTACCACATCGGGAATTCTCGATGTATTTTCTTCCGTTCGCACACCGGTTCCTAAAGCGTTCGCCACTAAATCCAAGTTTTGAGCGGCAAAATAGCGCTGAAACTTGTAAACCCAAAACTTGCAAATATTGGTATGTAAGTGAGTAGAAGCTCCCATGGGTATTAGTTTTCCTCTGACTAATTCATATCGAACATCCGGTTCGCCAACATATTCGAGATATTCTTGGAAGGTTAACAGATGTTCAATTTCAGTCGGTTCATTTATAGCCACCTCGTCTGCTGGAATGACAGCTTGAATCATAATTAAACCCCTCTCATGTTCCCTAATTTTACTATTTTATCACCTATCAAAGGAAATCTGGTAGTACTGCACTACCTATTTTTTAAATGTATAGTTGTTTTCTCTAGCACAATCTGAACACAAGCCCTGGGGATAAAACTCGTCCCCATAGTCTGCCACGTGTTCCTTAGGTTGTCCACAATAGAAGCAAATCTTGAATAAGGTGGCTAATGTTCTGTTCTCATCAATTTCTTCGTACTCCGAAAAGCATTCATTGCTGAGAATTTCCCCTATATTAACGTCAGAGCGATGAGATTTCTCAATCAAGTCTACCACAATCGATTGCTGGTCTTCAAAGCTTAAAGACTGGAATACCTTATTTTGTAGGTATAAGTGCCCAATCATTGAATTGATAGTGTAGCTGGTTTGGTGATCCGACATGGTGTTCCTTCCTTATAAAAACGATTGACTAGTACTATTATATTACTTTCGAGAGGTGAAGTGTTTGGGGAAGTCTCGCGCAAAGCCGCAAAGCCGCAAAGAGAGGGAGAACTGTAGGTTGGGCTTAGTCAGTCCCAACAGCGCAAACCCATGTTGGGTAACGTTTTGATAATTTTTTTCTTGCACTTACCTAATTATACCAATTCCTTGTTATAATCAGGATCTAAAAAATAATGATTTAATGAGAAATACCTGTGGTAGCTACTTTTCTAAAGGACATACTCTCTCTTAAAAAAAATCCACTTACTGAACTACCAAATTCCATCTCCCAACCAAAAACTAAAATTGATATAATAAAAAAATTTTACAATAAAAATGACCCTAAAAATAAAAATAATAAAAACACTACTGCTTCCTCAAAACCCTCCGAAAAACTCGATCTAAATCTTTTCCATGGCCAAGAATTTCCGGCTCCCGATTCGAGCCTCCCCTTGGTAAGGCTGGAAAACGGCGGCTTAGTGGAGGAGCTTCATGTGGAAGAACCCCATGGGCTACTTGCACCAGGAAGTGTCATCAGCGAGCCGGAGAATTTTGTAACTAGCGGTTCCAAGTGGTTTCAACCAGGTGGCTTAGGCAGCCCGGTTACCATTACTTACAGCTATAGTAATCTGCTGGATGGAACCTTAGGTATTTCATCCGCGCAGTTAACCTCCGCTATTGAAGAGGCTTTAGGATTGTGGGCAAAATATGCACCATTGCACTTTGTTGAGGTTGCTGATATTGGTCCCACCCCATCAGATGCTAAATATAATGCCAATGGTCACCCGGACATCCGATTCGGCCACCACCATATTGATGGAAGCGGTAAAACATTAGCCCATGCCTATTACCCTTTTTCTACCACAGATGGTTTAGCTGGTGATGTTCACTTTGACTCCGGCGATTCTTGGAGTATCAATCCAAAGCATGGATTTGATATTCTGGAAGTGGCAGTACATGAAATAGGTCATGCTTTAGGACTTGGACATGAGAACACAAACACAGCTATTTTGAACCCCCTCTACGGTCGTCGTTATTCTGGTTTGGGAACTTCATTTCTCTTTCAGGATGACATCAACGGAATACGGGCTATCTATGGGGCTGGGACTGGTTCAGTATCACGAAAACAGCTGCTGGCTCTACAACGTTGGGCAACTCAACAAGGAAGCTTTTCGGACACTCAACAATGGTTCGTGGGGGACTTCAACGGAGATGGGAAAGACGATGTGGGGAAATCCTTCGATCAGCTCGGCTTAGGCAGCATTGATGTGTATCTTTCCAATGGTTCTAGCTTGGCCCTACAACGTTGGGGAACTCAACAAGGAGGCTTTTGGGACACTCAACGATGGTTTGTGGGGGACTTCAACGGAGATGGGCGAGATGATGCGGGGAAAGCCTTTAATCATGACGGCTTAAGCAGCATTGATGTGCATCTTTCCAATGGTTCTAGCTTGGCCCTACAACGTTGGACAACTCAACAAGGAAGCTTTTCGGACACTCAACAATGGTTTGTGGGGGACTTCAACGGAGATGGGCGAGATGATGTGGGGAAAGCCTTCGATGAGCTCGGCTTGAGCAGCATTGATGTGTATCTTTCCAATGGTTCTAGCTTGGCCCTACAACGTTGGGCAACTCAACAAGGAAGCTTTTCGGACACTCAACAATGGTTTGTGGGGGACTTCAACGGAGATGGGCGAGATGATGTGGGGAAAGCCTTCGATGAGTTCGGCTTGAGCAGCATTGATGTGTATCTTTCCAATGGTTCTAGCTTGGCTCTACAACGTTGGGCAACTCAACAAGGAAGCTTTTCGGACACTCAACAATGGTTCGTGGGGGACTTCAACGGAGATGGGCGAGATGATGTGGGGAAAGCCTTCGATGAGTTCGGCTTGAGCAGCATTGATGTGTATCTTTCCAATGGTTCTAGCTTGGCTCTACAACGTTGGGGAACTCGACAGGGAGGCTTCTGGGATGCTCAACAATGGTTGGCGGGGGACTTCAACGGAGATGGACGAGATGATGCGGGGAAAGCCTTCAATCATGACGGCTTAAGCAGCATTGATGTGCATCTTGCTATTTAGACTTTGCTTGTGAAGATTGGCTATTCTTGGTCACCTAGGTCGTCTAGAATACTAAAGGGCTGGTAAATAATCAGCCCTCCCAGCTGGGTATTGATTGATCGTGAGTAATGCTTAGGGAAGTCTCGCGCCCCCGCCGCAAAGCCGCAAAGAGAGGGAGAACTGTAGGTTGGGCTTAGTCAGTTCTAACAGCACAAACCCATGTTGGGTAACGCTTGCGCTCTACCCAACCTACGGTTATTTTGGTCGGGTTACCGGATATGATGTAACTATTTAGAGCTAACCAGTAATTCTACCTTTTAAATAGCTAAATACCCCAGCTAGTTTACCAAAAGCTACTTGGGGTTTAAAAGGTAAGATTAAAAGGGTATTTAGGCTGAGACGAAGGAATCGAAGGAGAAAAATCAATGGATTAGTATATTTTTGCAGAGTTAAGAGATAGCTATAGGTACTGTGTTGCATTTTCTTGGTAATATTGCGGTTAGTAATGGAAGAAGGCTCGTGTATGATAGCTAGTTGCCTAGTAATGGCAAGTTCATGTCCCTGACTGACATAGCGGCGACAGAAATCGAAATCTTCGTAGTAGAGAAAATAAGCGGGGTCAAATTGAGGGCAAAATGAAAAGTGACGGAGGTTAATCAGGAGACTGCAACCGCTGACCCAGTCGCAAGGGATTAATTCTTCTGTTGCTGGATATTCCGAAAGCAAGTTAGGAGGAGATAAGATAGCACCGAAGTGGTGGATAAAGTGTCCACCAGCAACCCAAATATCCTTATTTGGGGTGTAGATAAGAGTACCCAGGAGAGAAAGTTGGGGGTGGCGAGCAAAAAACTGGGGAACTTTTTCTAAGGTGTTGGCGGGTAGGTAAGTGTCTGGGTTAAGTAACCAGGTTATCGCCTTCTTATCTCGGTTGTAAATCCAGTTTAGTCCTAAATTGCAGCCTTCACCAAAACCTAGATTATCCTTAGCTTCGATAATGGTTACTGTATCTCCTTTTAGCTGTTGTAGAGATAGATCTTTTGGGGAGTTATTGACAATTACAATTTCATAGGCAACCTTTTCTTGAGGAGGAAGAGATTGGATTAAGCGAGTAATTAGAGGGGCACTGTGGTAGTTGACAGTTAGAAAGTAAATCTAGAAAGTAAATCACTGTATCTCATCCTCAAAGTTATTTAAACGAATTATTAGCAAGACGCCATGGCACTACGGAGCAAATCTATTGGAGTTCGCTTTTAAGACTTATTCTTGATATCTTAAGGCGTAAGGAAATTAAATAAATCCCTGACTGTTAGTTTAAAATCTAGATCCAGTTCATTGATAAATTGAGGTAAAGCAAGTTCTAGTTCAGGGGTATCGCAGATCTCCAAGGTTTGCTCTGGAGTTAGAACAAGAACCGACTTTTCCAGGGTATCTATTAACCAGCCTAATTGAGTTCCATTTCTAAGACAATAAAGAATTTTACGAATGACTTTAGTGGAGCTTTGTTGGGGAGAAAGAATCTCTATAGTCCAGTCTGGATAGATATTGAATCTATCGGCAATTTCCCCATCGTTCTGACGAGGCAATCTTTCCCACTGAAAGACTCCAATATCTGGGACTAGGGAAACTCCTCCAAAAGTACAACGAATTTCCGGTAAAGCACAGGCAATTTTTAATGGTTTAAGGGATTGATTGATGGCATTACATAGCTCTAATTGCATTAAGCAGTGTCTTCCTTGTGCTATTGGTTTTTGTAGGATTTTGTGGTCCATGTATTCTGAAGCAGGTTCGGTTTCTTCTAGTTGAAGAAATTCCCCTAGGGTAGTTGAAGTCGATGGTAGGGTTATCATTTTTTAATTGTATTAAATAAATACCATATGGATGAAAAACTGCCATACTATAGATACTAGGGCGAGTAAACCGCGTTAGAAAGCGTCCACGATTGGGGGTTTCGTTTTCCCAGGGTGTGGGGGTATGATGGGATTCCAGCGATCGCCAAAAACCTCCCATATTACATCATTTATAAGCCCGCGAATCAATTGCGGGCTCACGTATGAAACCCCCGCCATTAATCAATGCCGGGGGTTGAAATATTACCAACTGGTTTTGACCACACCCTCAATCCAAAACAGCATTGTAGAAAAGAAATACTGGAGTCTGAGCATTAATTTTAACCACATTTTGCCTCAATGCTTGATGGGTAAAATCACCTAAAGCGTATTTAAAAGGCTCATGAGTTGTTTTTTAAGACTTGCCAGCGACTTTCTAACGTATTCATCCGAGCTTCGTCTTCACGATAAATAACACCATAATACTCTCGCTTATTCATGAGCCACAATAGTTCAAAGTGAACTGCATCTAGTAGCCCCTGAGCAATATTCTTCTCATCCAGAGCACTGGCATCAAAAACAACCTTGCGAGTTTCAAAACGGGTCAGCATGACATTGCGAATTCGCTTCAGGTTTGGCACAGCATCGATGGCAACGGCACCACCCACCACCAAATCAATCCCTTTTTCTTTACACAGGGAGCCAACCTCACAAACAGCTTGTACCACATCCTCGTCTTCAACTCTAGCTCTTTCTCTACCCATGGAGCATACATAGTCTCCCCTGCCAAAAACCACTCCATCAGTGCCAGATTCTTGGGCTGCCATATTGATAAGCTTATGGCGATGCTGGTATCCTTGATAAGTCTCTAGGTTGAATAAAAATTGTGTATATTGTCGCTCATACTGGCTGAAAACCTTATTCTTGGCTGCAATATATTTTGATAAAGCGTAGGGGGACTCTACCATGGGAGCGATGACGTAACTGACTCCCAATTGCTTGGCTTCCAACAAATCACGGATAGCTTCACATCCTCCCACCTTTAAGGCTAGCTTAAAGAGCTTTTTGTGGTTCTAGTAGGTGTTCTATAACCTCTTTAGCGATAACCACATCAAACTTATTATCCTCAAATTCTAGCCTTGTTGCATCCATTGACATGAATGAAAAATTTTCTTTTTCTCCATATAAGCTATTAGCTTGAGATATTGCTGCATCTGACAAATCTGTGCCGATAAACTTTTCACAATCAGCAATATAAGCTGCACTTCCACCAATACTACAACCAATTTCCAAGATTGTCTTTCCCTGAGTAGGAGCAATGCGCTTGATTACCAGCCGATTTATTTCCTCCATTCTCACAATATCCCAGAGAACAGTCAAATTATAAGCGTTGTTTTTTGCATAACGCTCATCCATTTGCTTTTTAATCTCATCCACAGAAAGAGAGGAATAATCTACATTGTCTTGCTGATTGTCTGCCATTTCTACTTTGGCTAATTTTCGCTTGTTCAAAGAAGCATTTATCACTCTATATTTTACCAGTTTGCGCAACTTTACTAAACTATTTTTCCACATATTCATTGGTTTCACCTTCTCTTAAAAAGCTTGTACATGAACATCACTAGGTGCTTCTACTTCTAAATCTTTATGACTAGAAAATACCACAAACACCTCATTAGCAAAGACTGGGGAGTATTTCCTGGGGACTTCCTCGACAAAATGCCAAATTAATTGACGACATTCGCCCCTTATGTATGATAAGCCACTGAAAATAATCCTTGTCACTTATCCAACTTGACTCGTAATCGGAACATTGAGCGAACTGTTCCTTAAACTCCCTTGGAGCAAGCAATTTCTCCCCATGTTTAATATGCTGCTGAGTTTGTTCAGCAGCAGTTAGCCAAAATTGATCGCCGTTGGGAAATGACATTTCATGAACCTCCTACTTAATTATACCACTATGTTATCACAAAACTTTTTCATATGCTTGAGCAAGCTTAGTCACATAATTATCCATACTAAATAAGTTAACTCTTTCCCATCCCGCTTCTGCAAGATTACATTGTAAATCACTGTCGTATAGTAACATATTCATCTTCTCGGCTATATCTTCAACATTATAAGGATCCACATACAAAGCAGCATCTCCACAGACTTCCGGTAAAGAAGCAACATTAGATGTAATTACCGGGCAGCCGCAATTCATGGCTTCCAAAACTGGCAAACCAAAACCCTCATAAAGAGAAGGGAAAATAAAACAGCAGGCTCCTTGATATAAGTATTTTAGCTCTCCACTGGGTACATAATCTAACCAAATCATTTCGGAATAAGATTCTATTTTTCTTATCTCTCTTTCACACAACCACCCTTTTTTACCCACAATGACTAAAGGAATATAGGGATTGAGGAGAGTGTAAGCATCTAGGAGACGATTGACATTTTTCTTCGGTTCGATACTTCCTACAAAAAGGAGATAATTTTTATTCGTCAGCTTGTATTTTCTTAAAAAATCATTGACTTTGCCTTCTGCTGGCAATTTCTTCTCCATAGCTATGGGTTGATAAGTCACCACAATTTTATCGGCATCGCAATTATATATAGATAAGATATCTTTTTTCGTATTTTCAGATACCGCAATTATAACTTCCGAACTTTTAATGGCATTTTCAATTAAATTATAAAAAAACTGCTTATCATCTAAGGTAGCATAAGGTAGTTTTAATGGAATCAAATCGTGAATAGTGGTGATTTTTTTCGCCCCTTGAATTTTTATTGGTAGTGGATAAGTTGTATGCCATATATCTACTTTATTTTTTGAGGTTTTAATCTTTAATTCCCAATTAAGTATTTTGAAAATAAGATTGGCTATTTCATAACATCGTGACGCATTTATAACTCCACTATACTTGAGTAATTCACTTCTGACAATATCATTTGGTTCTCTTAAAACCATACCAGACATATTTAATCTTCTGGCACTATAGGAATTTAAAGCTACTTTTAAGCTTAAACTTATCCTAGTTAGCTTGTCTATTAAATCTAGTTCTTGTTTGGCGGCGTAAATATCAAAAAAAGTAGCTTCTGAAACAACAGAATTTTTACTAACCAAGTCACTACTAAATAGGATATCTATATTTGAACCTAGGATTTTCAAAGCTTTAATCAAACTAACTCCATAGGTTTTAACCCCCGTTCCTTGAAGTAGTTCTAAGTTATAAGCATCTACTAAAACATTGATATTAGACAGTTTCATTGAAAGTAGTTTAGTAAAATATAAACGTGTGTCGTAGATTTGATGGTTGGAACACAACATCGATTTCCCGCGCTCAAGGCGGATTCTGGCCGTAAGAGCGCTTCTAGGTAGTTTTTCACTAACTCGCTGTGTATCTTTCCGGTCATGTTGCGATCGCTTATCTTTAACTGAGTGAAACCAAATCATAAATTAACTCATAACTCCATTTAAATACAAATTCACAACTTCGTCAACTTTCCCTATCATTTTGAGCTGCCCTTTCTCCAAGTATATAGCTTGACTGCAAGAATGCTGGATAAAATTTAAGTCATGAGACACCAGCACTATAGTAGCATGAGCTTGCCAAAATTTTTCCATTCTTTGCTGGCACTTCTGCTTAAAGCTCTCATCCCCCACGGCGAATACTTCATCCAAGATTAAAATATTTGGTTGCACATCAGTGGCGATGGCAAATCCCAACCGCGCTACCATTCCCGATGATAACCCGGTTACTGGTACCAGGGCGTAATCTTCCAACTCGGCAAACTCCAAAATCAACCTGGCTCTTTCCTTCATTTCCTGGCGCGAGAATCCCAGCATCACCCCGTATAAAACGATATTGTCCATGACGGACAGTTTCCCATCGAATCCTGCCCCTAACTCAATCAAGGGAGCAATTTCTCCCCGCACTCGCACGAAACCTGCCGTTGGTTGTAAGATACCGCAGATTACCTTCAGTAAAGTTGATTTACCGGAACCATTTGCTCCTATAATACCCAACTTTTCCCCTTCTTGAACGGCGAGATTAATATGATCCAGAACTAGCTTTTTCAAGGGTTTGCGGTATTTCCCTGACACAAGGGAAAGGAGAGTCTTCTTGAAATCATAGGATAACTCCTCCTGAGTCCTTCTCAAGAGCGATACTTCCTCTAATCGAATAACTTCCCTCATCTATAGCGCTATGCAGGGGGAATCGGGCAATGCGCACCCTACCTTTCTGAATAAACTGGTAACTATCATGGTACTTGCTCACTGGTAACTGTTATACACTAGATTAAATCCATAAATTGTTCCTGCCATTTGCGAAATAAGATCCAACCGAAAGCTAAAATAAGGGAACTACTGATTCCTGCTTTCCCCATTAAGATTATATCTGGTAACGCTCCTGAGAGAGAAATCTGACGAACACTTTCGATAATCGGCACCAAAGGATTGAACATTAACAACTTTTCCACTGCTGGCGGTACGATTTCGGCAGGATAGAATACAGGAGAACTCATCCACAAGACAAATGTGACCAACTCGTAAAAATAGGGTAAATCCCGAAAGAAGACATAAAGAGCACTGACGAAAAAGCCAATCCCCGTGCAGGTTAGGGTTAAAGATAGCAAGGGAATTAATAAAGCCGCTACATTGACTAAACTGTGGGACTTGACTAAGGTGACAATGGCTAGCACTGGTAACATCCCTAAGCAGAATTGAAACACATTTGCTCCTATCATGGATACGGGAAAAATACCCATGGGTAGTCTAATCTTATTTAACAGGACTCCATTTTCCACTACGCTTACCAAGGCTTGGTTGGTAGAGCTGGAGAAAAAGTGACTCACTACTAAACCAGTAAATGCGGCCAAAATATAGTCTCTAGTAGAGTTGTTGTAGTACGACTTGAATGTAGCGCCAAAAATAGCCGTATACAGTGCCGTCATCAATAAAGGATTTAACAGGGACCAATAAACGCCCAATAAGGAACCCCGATAGCGCACTTTCAAGCTCCGCTCTACTAAAACATAGAACAACTCCCAATAGCGCTGTAGTTCTGACCACTTGTGGTTCGTCTTAATGACCTTCATATAGTCAGATAAGTATCCACCGACTCCGATGGTAGCACTTTTAGTCGTTGATTGCCTACATCTGGTTCTAAACCCAGTGCTTCTAAGGGAATGACTCCCAACAAAGCATCCCTACCACCTGGTAATTCCAAACATTCAAAAGTGCCTTCTCTTCCACACAGGGCAATAGTGGCGTCCCGAAAAATTCGCCCCTTACCCATTCCCATAGCAGTGGCTACTTCCACCTCTTTTAGGAGTTTCAGCCCCAAACGAGTAATGACTTCCGAGGGTAAACAGAGGGTTGTGGCTCCTGTATCCACCAACACATTCTCTAATGTAACAGAACGAATCTGCTCCGGAGCAATTGTACCATCTTCGGCCCGAATTTGGTCTGCTCGATTGGTAATAGTCAGACTAGTGTAAACTTTCCCCATATTAAGCAAGCTGTCTGTCTCAGTCATCTTATCCACCTTCTCTCAAATGGTAGAGTAACTTATAGAAGGAATACTCAGATTTCTGATGATAGCACTTTCAGCCATTGATGGCGCAAGGGAGGCTCTAAACCCAGTGCTTCCAAGGGAATGACTCCCAACAAAGGCTCCCTACCACCTGGTAATTCCAAACACTCAAAAGTCCTACGTCGCGGAGTTTCAGCCCCAAGCAGGTAATGACTTCGGGGGGTAAACAGAGGGCTTGGTAGACTTGGCAACTACAGCCTGCACCGCTATATTACCCATTGTAACAAATAGATAGGAGTTGAGGTAGGATAAGTCATGGCAAATGCTCGCAATGTTCTCGGTACTGACTTAGAAATTTGCTGCGGATCTCCCATAACTGGTTGGTACCGCAATGGTAAATGCGAAACAGAACCTAATGACAGGGGTGCTCATGTTATTTGTGCAGAAATGACGGAGGAATTCCTGGAGTTCAGCAAGTCTAGGGGCAATGATTTGATTACCCCAGCTCCCAGGTTTGGTTTCCCAGGTTTGAAACCAGGCGATCGCTGGTGTCTCTGTGCTAGTCGCTGGAAAGAAGCCCTAGACGCTGGTGTAGCCCCACCAATAATTCTCCAAGCTACGGAAGAATCGGCTCTGGAATACGTCAGTTTGCATCAACTCAAAGAAAAAGCCTTAAACGTTTAGTATAAAATAGCATAGCGATGAACAAAAAATTGATTTGGTATATCAAAGCTCAAGTTGGAGTACTGCTTTTTCCAGTAGGATTGTGTTTATTTGGGGAAGCAGTCTCCAGAAGAATCGAAGGAGAACCGTGGTTTTGGTGGGGAACCTTCAGCTTAATCGCCATTAACGCCGGAGTTGGTTTAATGATTGAAAGCGGCTTAATTAGCGGTTTTCCCAAATCAAAAGAATAAAAAACCTCTCCTATCTCTTCTCTCCCCTCCCCTCTCTGCGTACTCTGCGTCTCTGCGGTTCATTCATCATGGGTTTTAGGGCGCAAGCCTTGCGCCCCTACATCCTTATGATAATAGTTGTTTATATAGCTCCATGTAACGCTTTGCTTGAAGTTCAAGGGGATATTCTTCTGAAACAATCGCCCTTCCTTTTTTCCCCATAGACTCTCGTAAATTATCATCTGGATTATCTACCTCCTTTTTGGATTTTTGAGATTAAAGAAGTCCCCTTTTTCAAACCTCGCCTTAGGAATGAAACAGGGCGGGTATTATATAAATAATTGAGCTTTTTCAATCTTGCCGCCTCTTCCCTTATATTTCCTTCTTCTATTTGTTGCTCAAACCTTTTCTTAACATACTCATACAACTCTAAGTCTAGTTCATGTGTTCTTTCTATTGCTTTGATGACATCTTTAGGATTCTCCTCCCTAGGTCGCTTTTTGTTCACATTTGTGGATTGATAAAAAGGTATCTTCCAACCTAAATGTTGTTTGAATAACATCAAGCTATCATCAAATTTTTCCGTAAGTCCTACTACTGAAAAATGTTGCTCTATATTTTTCTTGGCAATTTCCAAATGTTGCCTCTTCAGTAAACCATAGTCAATATTATCACCTATTCCAGATATTTGTCTTGTCACTGGATTATCAGGAATGAGATTACTTGTCGCCCAATCTTTACAAGTTAATTTGTTGTTGTTAATAAGGTCACGATAATAGTTATTTTTTGTCTTACTAAATTTCGAGAAGTAATAAGAAGAGATTATTCTAGACTTTAGATTTCGTAGCATTGAAATATAGGTGAAAGGCTGCTCTAAATACTCATGGTATCCATAATTTATATGTCCTATTATTGCTTTAATTGGAGGAATTTGCCTAAACTGATTCCTAGCTATTTTTTCTGGTTCTGGAAGAGGAAATTTAACCCATTGCATTCCTATTGCCGATAGTGATTTATACATTTGCCAAGTCTCAGTTTCCTCATACTGCTTTAATATAATGTTAGTCAAAGTTGTTCCAGCAGTTTTTGGTACATGGATAAAAATTACCGTTTTCTTGTCTTTCATCTTTTATTCATTGAGTTTTTACTGTTAAAACCTGGGGTGGAGTAGCGTCGGGAGGGTAAATCAGATCGAAATAAACCAATCTGCGCTCCAGAGGATCCATATTAAGAGTTACCAAGGGTTCTCCCTGTTCACCCCGCTTTTGGACTAAATGGAAATAGCGAGTGCGAAGCAAATAATTATCATCATTATAACGCACTCTCACAGTGCCGCGAAAAAATACCTGCTGGGGTTGGGCTTCCAAAAACCTCAGCCCCTCCTCCAGTATATCCTGTTTAATAGGGGTTTCCAGAGCAATAGTAACAGTTTGAGTTTCCACCGTGGGGTTGTGGAGGGGCAAAACCAGACTATACTGCACCCCGTAATTTCCATGAGCAGCATAGGCGGTATCCTCATAACGGGCTAACATTCTCCCACTTTGAACTTGCTCTGTACCCAAAGTACCCCCCACTAAAGTACTAATACCATAGGAAAAAGCCTCTCCAGGGGCAGGAATAGTCAAACTCCCATTATGAGGAGAGTCTACTAAATCTGTTTTCCAGCGAGAACCTTCACTAATCCCCGCAACCCTACCGTAGACTAGCTGACTAGGAGCACCAGGGGGAGAAGGAGGGCGATCCCTCGGTTCAGAAAGGTTTCCCTGAACCAATAATTCCTCCCATTCTCTCAAAGTCGGTGCTCTTTCGTCTTGAGCAAACATCGCCAAACTAGCAGCATATACCGCCCCATCGCTCCACAACCGCATGTAAGTGGAACGTCCGTTAATTGGTGGGGAAAATTCCCGTACCGGAATGGGTAAATTGAATAACATTCGACTCTCTCCTGGGGGAATTTCCAAGGTTGTTGGGAAGATATTTTGCTGCAAACCTCGGAGAATATCACTCATGACCCGACTTCCCGGACCTGCATAAATATCCCCCCTGTTATTTTCTACCAAGGAGGGGAGGTCAATAAAAGGAGCGTCCGGTTGACTTAAATAACTAGCTGCCTCTAAAATATTGATTGTGACTATTTCCTCAGTAGGGTTGTGGAGGAGTAACCCTAGATAAAGGGTGCGTAAATCTTCTGGAGTGGGTGCTTTAGCCACATGATGAACAAATAAATCGAAGCGTCCCCGTAAGGAAAAGTTTAAATGAGCAGAGGGAGTACTTTTGTTTGTAGGAGAGAAAGTAGAAAGTAAAATACCTTCCCTCAAAACTAATTCTGGACTATTGCTATTGAAAACGGGTATTTTATCCAGTTGTCCTGGTAAAGGACGAACTTCTTGGGGACGAATTATTTCCTGGGGAACCGGAACAGGAATGGGAGTTATTTGAGCGAATAATAAAGGTAACACCATCAATATTTATCTGTGTTTATTTATCTGCGTTTATTATCCGACTTATAATCAAAGACATATTTCTTAGAATAGCACTGATATTTGCTGCTGTCAACCAGGGAACGTGGACAAAAATACAAGAGCTAGTCAAACTAGACTTACCAAGATGACGCAATACATGATAGTATAAACCTTCACAGACAAACTGAACCGCGCCAAGTTCTAAAAGAAGTGAGTAATATTTTTCCAACCATGGTACAATTATAGAAGATAAAGTCAGGGGAGACAAGATTGATGGCAGAAATAGCTGTTATTGACTATGATATGGGGAACCTCCACTCTGCTTGCAAGGGTTTAGAGAAAGCAGGTGCCAAACCTAAAATAACCCATCGCGGGGAAGATATGGAAAAAGCAGATGGTATCGTCTTACCTGGGGTTGGTGCTTTTGATCCTGCGGTGGAGAATTTGCGCCGACGTCACCTGGAAGAACCTATCAAAGAGGCGATCGCTGCTGGAAAACCTTTTTTGGGCATTTGCGTAGGAATGCAAATTCTTTTTGACAGTTCTGAGGAAGGGAAGGAACCGGGTTTGGGCATTATTCCTGGGAAAGTGCGCCGTTTCAGTTCCGAACCAAATATAACTATTCCCCATATGGGTTGGAATAAATTAGAGTTTACCCAATCAAATCTACCTTTGTGGGAGCAATTATCCCCTTCTCCTTACGTTTATTTCGTCCATAGTTATTATGTGGATCCGGCGGAAGAGTCAGTGAAAGCAGCAACTGTAACTCACGGGAGTCAAGAAGTGACAGCTGCTATTGCCCGTGATAACCTCATGGCAGTACAATTTCACCCAGAAAAGTCATCTAATAATGGTTTGCAAATCCTCTCTAATTTTGTCAGTTTGGTCCATGGGAAGGAATGAGAATATATGGAAATAGGCAAATAAAAACTCTGCCCGGAAAAAAAACTCGACCCACCACTGCAAGAGTCCGCGAAGCATTATTTAATATTTGGCAGAGACGGATAGAAGGGTGTCGTTGGTTAGATTTGTGTGCGGGGAGTGGTTCTATGGGAGCTGAAGCTTTGTGTCGGGGAGCTGCTGCGGTGACGGGAATTGAAAAAAACCCTCGTGCTTGCGCTATTATTAAGGACAATTGGCAACGGGTGGTAGGAGAAGGACAAAGTTTTACCATACTGCGCTCAGATGTAGTTAAGCATTTAATAAGTATGGTAGGACAAGAGTTTGACCGGATCTATTTCGACCCTCCTTATAATGGTGGCTTGTATGGACCAGTGTTAGAGGCTATATCTGATGCTGGTTTACTCGCTTCGGGGGGAGAAATAGCTGTGGAAGGCGGTCGCTCCCTTTGGGTGCCTCTGTCCATTCCTGGATTGGAAATCTGTAGAGAAAAAGTCTATGGGAATACTATACTTACTTTTTATTGTTAATAATATTAAATAGTTGCTGTAACCTACTTTTCCAAGTGTGGTCTCGTAATGCCCTTTGATATCCTGCTTCCCGTAATTTTTCCGCCTCATGAGGATGATTTAAATAGAATTTAGTTTTATCTACTAACTCTTCCTTGCTCTTATAAGTATCGATTTCCTTTCCCAGTTGGTAAAATTCGCCAATTTCCTCCGTGTATCCTGTTAGATAGCAAGTGCGGCACATGGGGGCTTCAAAGTCTCTTAACCGCACATGGGGAATCAGTTGTGAATCTGGGCGTCCATCGGCCCAAACATTGCTAAAATTGAGGATAACCTCATATTGGGCAAAGGTATCGCTGATGTTTTCGGCAAAACCACATACTGCTGCGGTAAGCAGTGGAGCTAATTTTTTTCCCTCCTCTCGGTATTTCAATTGATCAATAGTTCTCTTCAAACCCCCAAACACTCCCTGAGTTTTAATGTTTTTCCAGGTTAGATTGGTATAACTCATCAAACTACCTGGTGGAGGCCATCGCCTTCCCAAATATACAGACTCTTCCTTCTGGAGGACTTTTTTGGCATTATCATTTGCATCTGGTTTACCCCAACCCTTACCGTAAATATCAACAGCAACTTTGCTAGCTATGAGTTTGGTGAGGTAGCGATCGCGATCGCCATAGCGTTGCCCCACAAAACAAGCCTTCCTCTCACGGTTCTGGTGGAATAGGGGATAATAGATAATGGGATGTGCTCCCATTTGTACCCACACAGGGTTCGCTCCTACTGCCAAATAAAAATCCCGGGCGTTTTTTTCAGCGTGCCAAGCAAAATTTACCTTAGCAGCAATATCCGAAACAAGGGGAAATTGATAAATACTATTGCAGTAAAAATTCACCGTGGGGATACCCAGACGATGAATTTCCTCAAATTCATCGGGGTCAAAATGGGCATTATAGAAGTAGCTGAGAAAGAAGTCTATGGGTTTTTCCTTGTGCTGCTGCCTCACTTCAGCGATAATTTGGGCTGTAATTTTGCTTCTTGCTTCTAATTCTTGAGCCGTGAAGTCCCCTGGAATGGACATGAAGCCACTAACAGGCAGTAAATCAACTTGTGATTCAATAAAAGAACGAACAGTAACGTTATTTCTTTGCAGGCCATGTTTTTCTATGACAGCCCCCGTTAGTGGGGAGTAAATAATCAAACTACAGCCAAAATTTTCTAAAACCGAAGCAAGAGTTGCTAAAGCTGTGATATATCCCTCAGAGTTGAGGGAACCAGCATAGACAAAAACAAGAGAGTCATGGCTGTTTTTTAGTTTATTCGGGGGTTTTTCCTGAGTTGGAACCTCTTCTCCTCTGGAAGGATACAAGACACTTCCCGTCACACCATAGCGCTTTTGATATTTTTTCATCATATAAGGAGATACACAAAACCGGGACTTTGCCTGTCTATAGATATCGCCAAATCGTTTATTCGCTCTAGCTTTTAACCACGGTAGCACGGCAGTATAAGATGGCCAATCATCATGGATAATTAAATGGAGGGGTATTTTGTAACGCTCTGCCAACGCTGCTGCTGCGAGTCAGGAAAAACCATGGGCAACGGTCAAAATTGCATCGGGCTGGAATTGCTCAAAAATTTGGACCAATTTTCGGGGTATGCTGCTCCCTCTTAAAAAGAGATAGGATGTATAAGCAGAAGTAAAACGAGTGTGTAGTAATCGCTTTACCCCCACAAAAATGGTTTCATAGGAAACATGAGGTAGTCGGTGGTGAGGGTTGTAGGAAGCGACAAGGTTGCCCTCCACAATTCTGAGCTGGGAGGGGGGATATTTTCGCAGTAAGCGATACAATGCAGCACCACCTACAGTAGATTGAACTGGCACATCCCCAATATAAAGCAGACGGGGTAAATTAGGTGTTTCCATTTTCTCTAAGGTATCTCCGCGCCTCTGTGCCTCTGGGTGAAACATCATAAACGTTCTTGCCAACTTTCGTAAATAGCTGCAAAAATGTCCTCCAAAGATTTGCTAATGCTCCAACAGGGATAATGAGCCTTCATTGTTCGGGTCGAAGGAGTGGTCACCCACCCCAGCTCCCTTTCAGAACCGTGCGTGAAACTTTCGCCTCACACGGCTCCTATGACCTGTGGATTGAAACCTACCGCAAAAGATAGAAAATCCATTGATTGCCTCTATCTAGTTTGGTTCTAGGGATTGTGGCAATCTTCGCCTTAAATACTGTCCAGTCTCAGTTTTGCTGGTTCCTACTCGGATTTAACGGGAGCCTAAAATTCGGATTATATTCCTACTCGGCGTCATCTTACCCCGACCTAAAATTCGGAACTAGAGTTATCCCTTCTGCTATATGGCGTATATGTGGCATATTTTCAGCCTGTGGGCGTCTCCTAACTGGTTGGTAATTAGCTCTCGGTCATTGCGGGCAATTGTTTAGCATCGTGGCTTTCGTTCCCGCGTCCTATCCGAATGGCCTCGATAGAAGTATGCCTGCCTTCCCACTCCGGGTACCACCCCTAGGAGAAAGAACCATCCGTTTTTCCTCGTTCCAAAATCAGAAATTGTTTTGAACCTTTAGGTCTCACCAATTCGCCTATCGACCCCCCAGAGATGCTCTTGTCGAGGAAAAGACAGAGCGGGATTTGTATGCCGATACGAAAGCCCAACGAGGTTGTGCTTCGGTATATTAGACGCTTTTTCCGGTGATTCGCTTCACCTATTTCTAGGATACCTGTTAACCATGGATTCTCCCCATTAGCGCCAGTGCGCCTTTCGGCTCTGATTGCGCCCTGTCCCCAGCTTCACGCCCCGGAGGCTAACCCGGCGAGCCTGCTTGAATTCACAGTCGCGTGTGGGCAGATAGAGATTCGCTTATCCCTTAAGCGGTTGGACTTGGAAGACTGATTGCTGACCAGCTCCTCACCAACATTCCTGATTTAGTTGTCAAGGTGTAGTGCACCTAGCCTGAGATTATAGTTTTGGCCTATTAAGCCGCGACTTTTTCGCTCAGAACGAGTCGCCCTTCCTCAAGTCACTAATATAACAAATGTGATCCCCCTCCCGATTCTTATCTATATATTCCGTCACCATTTTTTTCCCAGACAGAGCACTAATGCGCTCAAAAGCTTCTAAAATAGAACAACTATTCTTTCTACCTCCCCCCAGATTATATACTTCCCCGGAGCGAGGATTTTCCCAGAAAGCGGCAATAAATCTCGCCACATCCACGGAATGAATGTTATCCCGAACCTGCTTACCTTTGTAGCCATAAATACGGTAGAGTTTTCCTTGCAGATTACATTTAATGAGGTAACTGAGGAAACCGTGCAGCTCCACTCCACTGTGATTAGGACCGGTTAAACAACCCCCGCGCAAACAGCAGGTCTTCATGCCAAAGTAACGCCCGTATTCCTGTACCATGATATCCGCTGCCACCTTGGAAGCCCCAAAGAGACTGTGTTTACTTTGGTCGATGGGAAAATGTTCTCCAATACCATCCTCATAAGCAGGATCATCGTAATCCCAACGGAGATCTAACTCCTTCAGGGGGATGGTGTTGGGGCGATCGCCATAGACTTTATTGGTACTCATATGGACGAAAACGGTTTCGGGAACGTGGTGGCGGGCAGCTTCTAGCAAGTTGAGGGTTCCCACAGCATTCACATCAAAGTCGTCAAAAGGCCGAGACGCTGCCAAGTCGTGACTGGGTTGGGCGGCGGTGTGGACCACCATATCCGGACGCAAGGCTTCCATGCAGGTGAGAACGTCCTGACGATGGCGAATATCCAGTTCTTGGTGATGGAATAGTTTGTGGGTAGCGAGGAGGTTCTGCTGTCGCCAACGAGTATCCCCCCCAGGACCGAAAAAGTCTGCCCGCATGTTATTATCAATGCCATAAACTTCCCAACCCTGTTGGCAGAAGTAATCTACCACTTCTGAACCAATTAAACCGGAAGACCCGGTAACTAACAGTTTTTTCATTCGACCTATCCTTATCCATAAAATATAATTTGGTGACATTAAGGAAACTTATATTCCTGAATTTGCCTACAACTTTCTGGTCTTTCTGGATTTGGCCGCCATATCCTCTTCCCTGTATCACCAGTTGAATGAGCAAATCCTTTGTTGATAGCATGGTATTGCCCCCGATCTGATTCGCTACACCAATAGTAAAGATAGAGGGTATATTTTTTGATAATTTCCACACTTCTATCTGTTGAGCCACCATCTATAATGATATATTCAAGATTGGGATAATTTTGGGATAAAACACTCTGAATAGTTGATTCTAAAAATTCTGCTTGGTTGTAGCAGGGGGTAACTATGGATATTTTGGGTAACTTCTCGCTCATTAAATTTATGATTACTTATATTTTTCCTGATGTGGTAGGTTTTGTGTTGTTGGGTTAAATCGTTCATTTTGCTTCCTCCGTTGCTCTCTAGTGGCATAAAAGTGAGCCTTTCTAAATTGGCTTTTTTCTCTGACAAAAGCAAGATCCACTTGGGACATTGCTCCATCCAGTGGTCGATATGACAAATCAAACATATCATAACACACAAATCCACGCTCTTTCATGAATTTGACACAATCATAAAATTGCGGTCCCCCAGCAAAAAACTGAAAGAAGGAAACCTCCGTAATTACAAATTTCGTCTCTTGAATTACGTTCTCAGCCCCCCTGAGAACATCTAATTCCGATCCTTGGGTATCAATTTTAATCAAATATGGACCCTTGGTGCATTTTTCTTGACAAATTTGATCCAGGGTAATGGCGGGAACTGTTCGCTCAAAGCCATTTACATTAGAGTCTTCGTTTTCGTAAGTAGAGAGAGGAACCCACTGAATCTGGATGGACATTAATAACTACTTCCCCTGGGGTGCTATTAGCAGCAGCGATAAAATACTCTGCTTCTTTTAGCTGACTCTTCCAATGCTCCAGATCTGGAATATTCTCGGACAGGGATTCAATTAGCAGATGTTTGGCGTTGGGAAAGGACTCATATAAACTGGGAGTTCCCCTTCCAACACCAACATCAATAACGGTTTCTGGCTGAAGTCCAATTTTAATTGCTTGCTGGAGGCACCCTCTCATAGAAGCTCTAGGAGTTACCTGCTTGCGGCGAATTTCCAGACCGAAGTTATGGAGAAATTTCTGAATTAGCCTTTTAGGAATGGTAGTACTACTCATTTGCTCTGATTTAATATTTGACTATACAACTCAATGTAACGCTGAACTTGAAGTTCAAGGGGATATTCTTCTAAAACAATCGCCCTTCCTTTTTTCCCATAGACTCTCGTAAATTATCATCTTCGAGTAACTCTAGGATACCATGAGAGAAATCTTCAGCATCTTCTGGTTGTGCTAAGTAACCCGTAACCCCAGGACGCACTAAGTCACCCACTCCACCAATTTTAAAGGAAACCATGGGGGTACCGCAAGCCAAACTTTCTAGCAGCACTAGGGGAAAGTTATCAGCACGGGTAGGAAAAAGGAATAAATCAGCAGCAGAATAGGCAAGTGATTTGAGGCGGGATCGCTACTAATATACCCCAGATTCACAGTTACCATTTCAGTTGCTTTCTCAATTTCTTCTCCTCCCTCTCCCATCGTCAGCAACACTGTCTCCCTTTTTAGGGATACCGATATCCGATCGCTGTCAATTTTAAATCTTCCAACTAACAACCGAGAGCCCACCCCCTAATTTAGTAACCCTTCATGCTGGCGATAGGCTGCTATCCCCGCTCCACCTATCATATCGTCATGATTGAACGAATGCGCGGCAGTCCTCACCCCGCTTCGCTGAGGGTGGGGAGGGGCGTCTTGAGACGCTAAATACTGTCGTAGTTTCTTTATGGGTGCACCGCCAGTAGAAGCTACGTAGTAGGAACCTGACCAAAAGGGAACATCGGACCAGTAAAATTCTTTGAGTTCTTTTTTATATTCCCGCTTCATAGTTCTGCTTGTGGCAGCTTTCAGAGAGCCAACGACCCGAACAAACCTAGGTAGGCGTAGCGACTCGGCGTAGTTCATATAATCTTATCTGTGTTTAAGTTACTCCAGCCGTTTTTAGTACATGGAGAAAGATTACTGTTTTCTTGTCTTTCATCTTACACTCTGCGAAGTAGTCCATTCTAGATACGGGGAGATAATTCCGCTGCTTTTCTGTTGGTTATCAATATTTTTTATATTAAAAACTATTATATTCTCTATATTAGCTAGGCTTTTTATTCTTGGTATCCCAGCATAAACTGTAATAAAAAAGCTATTTTCATTCAATAAACCACCGGGAATTTTGCATTGAGCAACAAAACTCCCCACCTCTTTCTTCTTATCATCGTTGTGATCTAGATTCTCATGAGAACTAAAAACGGTTATTCCTTCTTTTGTGGTAACAATTATATGAATCTGACAAGAAGGTAATGGTTCGACAATTTTATACTCAATCTCTATCTTAAATGACTCCCTAGAATCGATTATATTGGTTATATGCCCCCAGTTATTTCGGATCCGAACAGCTTTAAATTTAAATTCTCTTACCCCAGGGTTGGCGATTCCTTGTTCCCAAATACATTCACCACTGCTTTGTGTGTCATTGGTTAGATAGAGAGATATAACGTCTTTCCGAGTACCTGCCATTTTTACATTTCCCCGCTCTAACCAGATCACATTATAGCACAATTTATTAATAGCCGCCATATTGTGACTGACAAAGAAAACTGTTCGCCCCTCATTTTCCGCCACATCATTCATTTTCCCCAAACACTTCTTCTGAAAAGCAGCGTCTCCCACCGCCAAAACTTCATCCACTATTAAAATCTCCTGTTCCAAATGGGCTGCCACCGCAAATCCCAACCTGACGGACATACCGGAAGAATAGCGTTTCACCGGTGTATCTAAGAACTTTTCCACCTCCGCAAAAGCGACAATTTCATCAAATTTCTTTTTAATCTCCCCTTTACTCATCCCCAGGATAGCACCATTGAGGAAAATATTCTCTCTTCCTGTAAGTTCTCCATGAAACCCTGTCCCCACCTCCAACAAACTAGCAACCCGCCCTTTCACATTTACTCTTCCTCTCGTAGGTTCCGTAATGCGGCTCAAAATCTTTAAGAGGGTAGATTTACCGGCACCATTACGCCCGATAATCCCCACCCGTTCCCCTTGTTTAACCTCAAAAGACACGTCCTGGAGTGCCCAAAACTCCTCATAGCTTGGTTGTGAATTTTCCTTCCCCCTCAGCTTGGTGGGGATAAACTTGACACGATTAGCTATAACATCCCGCAGAGTTTTATAGGATTCCTGCTTCTCGTTAAAAATCATATATTTTTTACTCAGATTTTCCACTTGAATTACGGTATTAGACATAGTTAATAAAGTTAGATTCCTTCCAGATTAATTTCCATTTCTCGTAGTCGCGCTGCCAATTTTTCCGCTCGTTGCTCTGCTTCAGTAGCCTTGTGTTCTGCTTTAGTAGCTTTATTAGAGTCGAGGGAGAGAGTTGAGAGAAAGATGATTGGGAGATAAAGTCAGACTTTATTACCCTACTCCCCTAGTCCCGTATTCCCCTCACTGTTCACTGTTCACTGCTTAGATGAAATCGGCAAAACTTCTTTCTACTTTGCGAAAATACCAAACACCGCTAGCAAATAACAAAAACACCAATACTATAGATAGGATAAATCCCGGTAAATAGAGTTCAGATTCTCCAACAGAACCCAAAATCGCCCACCGAAAACCATTGATCGCCCCTACCATGGGATTCAAAGAATAGAGTAATCGCCACTTATCTGGTACAATACTACTGCTAAAACCCACTGGGGAAATATATAAGCCAAACTGAATGATAAAAGGCACGATATAGCGGAAATCCCGATATTTTACATTCAGGGCTGCTAACCACAAACCCGCTCCCATGCTAGCAACAACAACGATCAGGATCCAGAAGGGTAAGGTTAGAATCTGCCAGTTGGGAACGAAGTTATACCAAGCCATCAACCCCAACAAAATCATTCCCGAGAGGGCAAAATCCACAAAACTAACTACTACCGCAGAGGTAGGTATAATTAAGCGAGGAAAGTACACTTTAGAAAGTAAATTAGCGTTATTAATCAAACTGTTGCTAGAACCCCCAAGAGAATTAGCAAAGAATTGCCAGGGTAACATGGCGGAAAATACCAAAATTGGATAGGGAACACCTTCTGATGGTAACTTAGCTAACTTACCAAAGATAATCGTAAAAACTATCATAGTAAGAAAGGGTCTAATTAAAGCCCAAGCAACGCCGATGACCGTTTGTTTGTACCGGATTAAAATGTCCCGCCAAGCTAAAAAATAAAATAATTCCCGGTAGCCCCACAGGTCTAGCCAGTATTGTTTTGAGGTCCTCCCTGCCTCAATAACTATTGTCCTTTCCATAGAAAAATTGTTATGTTAATAAACTACTTTTTGATCTTCACCCGACCCTTCTTACTATTGCCATTGCTATGGTAGTAAGAGTAATAATCGGAGGAATAGGAGTAATCTTGATGGGCTTTAGCCACAAGATTGACTACAACTCCCGCTAAATTGCATTTACTCCCTCGCAGGGTTTCCATTGCATAACGAATCCCGGAGTGAGTCGCTCGCTCCATGGCAGCAACAAACAATATGCTATCCACATCAGTAGCGAAACTCAGGGTATCGGCACTGACGGAAATGGGAGGAGTGTCGATGAGTACGTATTTATACTCGTTGCGCCATTCTTGGATCAGTTGCTTCATCCGCTGAGAGCTTAATAGAGTTATTGGATTGGGAGGAGTGGGCCCTGCGGTGAGTATATCAACTTGATCTCCCTGCTTGTCAATCGACTCACTCCAAGACACATTATCAACGAGCGTCGTACTCAGACCAGTTTCATTGTCCTTTTGCGCCAGTTTTTGTATTCTTGGTCGCCGCATATCCCCATCCACCACTAGGGTTTTGTAGCCCATTTCTGCTAGTACTAACCCTAAATTGTAAGTAACAGTTGTTTTCCCTTCTGAGGGTCTGGTAGAGGTTACAGCTAGCACCTTAGTCTTCTTCCCAGTAGACGTCACCAGATAGCGTAAATTAATTGCTAGGGAGCTCACGGCTTCCTTAAAAGAGGAACTCTGAGAACTAGCTGGAGCTAATTTAACCAAGGACGGAGGTACTTTTGGTATATTCCCCAGCAGAGGTAGTCCAGTCAATTCCTTGACCTCTTCTACTTTCTTGACCTTGCTGTCCAGCTTATCTAGCAGCCAAGCTGTTCCTACTCCCAACAGCAATGCTATTATTCCTGAAATTACCAAACTGCGCTGCACATTAGGGGTGATGGGTCTTTTTGGCAAATAGGGAGGTTCGAGAACTTGCCAAGGAGCCCGTTCTTGGGCTTCGGCAATGTTCAATTCTTGCAGCTGTTCCAAAAAGTTATTCACTGTCTTGCTTTTCAACTCTAACTGACCCAAGAGATTGATGTAAACTAGCTGGAGTTGGGGGATTCTATCTAGATTCCTGGACACTGACTCTTGCAGTAGCTCAAATTCCGCCAACTCTTGCCTAGCAACAATCATTTCGATTTCCTTGGCCAACATTCTCCGGGCTAGATCTTGCTTGGTTCGACCAAACCCGGATACTTCCTCCTCAGTTTCTGTGGCCACCACTGCATTTGCCAATAGTTCCTCTTTCCGCTGCTGCAACAAGTTTTCGATTTCCTCTTGTCTCAATCTTAAATCTTCCAATAAGGGAAAAGAGTCTTGGAACCGAGTCCTCTCTAGACTGTATTCCGTTGCTATTTTTTCCCCTTCCTGCTCTAATCTTTGATAAATCCGATCATCAGAGAGTACGGAGTTAACCAGAGCAATAGCAGGCTCCTCCCCAGCAGAGCGCAGTTGGTTTTGCAACTCCCTATACTGGGTTTCAGTGGCACTGAGAGCTACTTTTAATTGATCAATTTTCTGGAGCAATTCTTGTTTATAGTGACTTACTTGGGTACCGTAGACTTTGTAGTCAATGATGCCATGGGTTTGGCGGAAATTAAGCAGTTCCTCTGTTGCTGCTGTCAGTTCTTTTTGTGCTTTAGGCAGTTGTTGGTTAATAAATTGAATGGCGTTGGTTACTGGAGATTTCTGTCGCTCCAGGCTATAGTTGACATAGGTTTGACCCAAAACTTCCAGGACAGCTTGGGTTCTTGCGGGATCCGTATCCTGATAGGATACGATCAGCACGTCGGCGATTCCTGCTTGTGTGATAGACATATTGTTTATCACTTGAGGAATAGAAACCTCAAATTCCCCTATTAATTTTTTTATTGCACTACCAATCATGGCTTGAGATTGCAAAACCAGAATTTCTGTGGATAAGTCGTTTCTGCGGAATCCCTGGATATTTGTGATGGATATGTCGGGAAGATCTGGTCTAGATGAGGAGTTTGTTAGTAAAATCAGAGTTTCGGAGACATATTCGGGGGTTTTGGTGAAGATTATGCCACAGGATACTCCGAAGACAGCAATAGTTACTGCCAGTGCTGCTTTCCATTGCCGAACCAGACTCTGAGTTAACTGGGCTAAAGATAAGTCTGTTTCTGTACTAGGGATATTTTGAGAGTAGGATTGGAATGTTTTGCTATTCATTTTCAATTCAAGGTATTAATACAATAGTGTAACACTTGGTAATATTCCTGGGCAATTATTTTCGGGGTAAAGTGGGATTGGAGATAATTGCGGCCTGCCTTACCCATTTGAGCTACTTTTTGCGGGTTTAAGTAAAGTTGGCTAATAAATTCCCCTAGACTTTTTCCATCCCCATTATCGAATGCCTCACCGCAGTTGGCATTTTTTAAGAGCTGGCGCAGATAGGAATGGGGTTCGCAGATGGCCGCCACCGGGCGCCCAGCAGCTAAAATACCATAGATTTTGCTAGGGGCTATTATGCCTTCTAAACCCGGGGCAATGCTAACTAAACCTAAGTCGCAGCTGGTTAGGGAGTAAGGAAGGACTTCTTTGTCTTGATAGGGCAAAAATAAACAGTTGGATAACTTAGCCTCATTTACCAGTTCCTGACATCTTGGCAACTTAGCTCCAGCACCAATAAACACAAACTGAATCGGTTCTTTTTTGAGCAGTTCAGCCGCAGCCATAATTGTATCTAAATCGTGACACCTGCCTAAGTTCCCTGAGTAGAGCACCACAAATTTATCTGTTAAGCCATATTTCTGAGCAAACCAGTTTTTGTGTTTGTATATAGGTCTAATCACCTGGGGGTTAGCCCAATTATGAATAACGGCAATCTTTTCTTTGAATTGGGGGTGGCGCTTGAGAATGCTGTCTTTCATTGTATTACTTATAGCAACAATCGCTTCCGCTTCTTGCCAAACCAAGCGGTTTATGCGGTGCCACAATCGTACCAGCCAATGGTTATGAGAGATGACATTGAGTTTTACTGCTACATCAGGATATAAATCGTAGACTAAACAGACATAAGATACGCTGAACAATTTTTTTGTTAAGTAGCCCACAATACCTAAAAATGGAGGTGCTGTGGTGAGGAGTAAAATATCCCCACGGCAGCAAGGATTGAGTAAATGGAAGGCGGAACGCAGGCAAAATAACAGGCCATTGATTACTTTGCCTCGAATTCTTTTCGGCCAGAGCAGGGAAAACTGGGAACGTTTGACCCACAAAGAATCGGTCAATTCAACTGGTATGGCCTTACTCTTATTTTTAGCATATCTTGGCTGACTTGTCAAGATGTGAATTTCGATTCCCTGTTCTTTTAATTGAAGTGCCAGTTCTTCAATTAACTGACCGGTAGCTGCATAGTCTGGGGGATAAAACTCGGTTATTAAGCTTAACTTAAATTGAGTATCATACCAATAACTTTTTTTCAATGTGTTATCTTGATCTATATGGTTGAAAATTTGATTTTTATTTGCACGGAGGCTCGGGATCCCTGAAGCGCAACGGCTGGATATATATATTATATCAAAAACCCGTTCGTTTTGAATTAGTTGGGGACGGCGAATGAGGTCATCTCTAGCAGCTAAAATCGGGGGATTCTTGGGACGCCTTGGGCGGCACCTTCGGTGACAACGACCGGATTTAACTACGCAGGATTACTCCAACGTAGCCAGAGACCCAGTCTCCCCAAGCGTATGAGTTCGGCGTGCCCCGCCGAACTTAGCCCTTTTTTTAGGATGTTGATGGCTGCGTTTACATCTCTATCTGCCACATACCCACAATGGTTGCAAACATTGGTTCTACATGACAGCTATTTCTTGACTGTTTGACCAGAATTAGAACAATGTTTATTGCAAGGCAAAAGAGCTTTTTTGTTTTTTGCTTTGAACTCAATTGTAATCATATTTTTACTCTAACATTTTCGGCATCAAATTTTAACCTTTTCAGATGTGATCTTGGTGACGCCGCACTTGGTTTGCCTTCAGGTTCTTAGGGTCTGAAGGCCCCTAAGGGCAAACCGGTGCACCGCGTCGCCTTATCCCCCGCATAAATGACGGGGGCTTGCGGCTGCCCGTATATTATCTCGTCAGATCGAGTAGGTTGTATTGATTTTTGCTTTGGTGGTCACGTTGCCTATTTAGCTGCTAACCTAGATAATATCAAAGCTACAGCTTCCTTCTATGGGGTCGGTATTACCACTTGGTCTCCTGGAGGAGGGAAACCGACAATCAGACGCACCGGAGCAATTAAAGGGACTCTCTATGGTTTTTTTGGTTTGGAAGATGGTAGTATTCCCGTGACACAGGTAGAGGAAATTGAAGCAGAATTGACTAAATATAACATTCCCCACCGGATTTTTACCTATGAGGGTGCGGATCATGGCTTTTTCTGCGATGCTCGTGGGAGTTATAATCCCATAGCAGCAGAAGATGCTTGGAAACAAGTGCTAGAGTTATTTGCAGCAAAGCTTAAAGATTGACGACCATGGGACTTTATGACGATTTTGCCAAGGGGCTGGAAGAACATGACTACCAGTTTGAGAAAGGACAGGTAGTACGGGGGAAGGTGGTGGAACGAGACGCTAAGGGAGTTTATGTGGATATTGGGGCTAAGTCTCCTGGTTTCGTTCCTCTGGAAGAGGTTTCTTTCCATAAGACGGGTTCTATCTCCGAGTTGTTACCCTTAGAAGAGGAGATAGAATTTCTCATTATCCGGGAACAGAATGAAGATGGTCAAGTAACTCTTTCCCGTCGTCAGTTGGAAATAAAGTATATTTGGGAAGATTTAGCTGAAATGGCAGCTGAGAGTCGTTCAGTACAAATCAAGGTGACGGGAACTAATAAGGGGGGTATTGTGGGGGAGGTAGAAGGGCTGAGAGGTTTCATCCCCCGATCTCACCTGGTACAATCCAACAAGCTGGATTCTCTCATCGGCGAAACCCTGACTGCAAATTTTTTGGAAGTGGATCGGGAACGGAATAAGTTGGTCTTGTCTCAGCGTCAAGCTGTTCGTGCTGCTGCTATGGAAAAATTGGTAGTGGGAACTCTAGTTGAGGGTAAGGTGGCGAATATTAAGCCCTATGGGGTGTTTGTGGATTTAGGTCCAGTGACGGGTTTGCTCCATATTCGACAAGTTAGCGGTAAGAGGGTCGATTCTCTGGAAGCAAATTTTCAAGTGGGACAGGAAATTAAAGTGGTGGTGGCTGAAATAGATGAGTACGAAAATCGCATCTCACTCTCCACTAAGGTTTTGGAAAGCTACCCGGGAGAGATTTTAGAGAAAATGGCAGTGGTTATGGCTAATGCTGAAGAAAGGGTAGAACAGTTATCACGTACCACGGACGTACCAGGACAGTAACCAGTTTAGCTAGGAGTAGCGTAATTAACTAAGTAATTTTTCATGCTAGCTGTTATAAACCGCAGATGAACACAGATATTCGCTGATAATCGAACCTCTCTGCGTCTCTGCGCCTCTGCGTGAAACTATACTATAATATAGTAATAATATCCCAAAACCAACTCCTCCATGTCCATCGCAATTGATTTTGGTACCAGTAACACCGTAATTGCTCGCTGGAACTCAGTTACAGAAGAAGCAGAAATCCTGAATTTGTCGGGAATGTCCCAAAAATTGAACCTGAGTCCCCCTCTGATACCTAGTTTAGTCTATGTAGAAAATGCTCAGCAGGGAAAAATCCTCTTGGGAGCTGAAGTACGGGAGCAGGGTTTGGACCTGAATAACGACCCTCGCTTCTTCAGCAACTTCAAACGAGGTATAGGAGGAAGTTTAGGCTTCTTCCCGGAGTTAGACCAACGTACTGTGACTTTCGAGCAAGTGGGAGAGTGGTTTCTCCAAGCATTACTTGCTCAAGTAGAGACACCAGAGTCTTTAGTGCTGACAGTTCCTGTAGATAGCTTTGAAGTGTACCGTAATTGGTTGACAGGAGCTTGTGAAGGTTGGCAGACAAAAAAGGTTCGTATTATCGACGAACCTACAGCAGCTGCTCTAGGCTATGGTACCGCAGAAGGGGACATATTGTTAGTGGTGGATTTTGGGGGTGGTACTCTGGATCTGTCCCTGGTGCAATTAAATACAGGCATTACTAAGGAACCCCAGGGGTTTATCCTCAAGTGGGGGACGAAGTTATTGGGGAAAAGTGAGACCCAAAACCAGAGAACTGCTCGGGTCTTAGGTAAAGTGGGGGAAAACCTGGGGGGTTCGGACATAGATAATTGGTTGGTAAACTATTTCGCCCAAACTCAAAAGTTACCCAAATCCTCTTTAACCACTCGTTTAGCAGAACGATTAAAAATCAACCTATCTACTGCCACTGAAGCTCAGGAAGTATATTGTGATGATCCAACTGGCAAGACTTATGAGTTAGCATTAGATCGTCAGACTTTCCAGAACATTCTCACAGAGAATAAATTCTTTGAGCGATTGGATCAATTAATGACCTCAGTCTTGCAACAGGGGAGACGAAGAGGTATTGAAGTGGAGGATATAGACGCGGTTTTGTTAGTGGGGGGAGGGGTACAAATGCCTGCCTTCAAAAGTTGGGTGGAGGGATATTTTGACCCAGCTAAGATAAAAAGTCATCTTCCCATGACCGCAATTGCTTCTGGAGCGTTACAATTAGCTCAGGGTTACCAACTCCAGGATTTTCTCTACCACAGTTACGGTATTCGTTATTGGAACCAACAGGAACAGTGTCACAGTTGGCATCCTCTTATTAGAAGGGGACAACCCTATCCTATGAAAGAACCCGTAGAGTTGGTTTTGGGTGCTTCTGTGGAAAATCAATCCCAGATAGAGTTAATTATTGGGGAATTGGGGTCTGATATTGGCAGTACAGAAGTTTATTTCTCTGGGGATCGCCTTCTTACTCGAACCATAGAGTCAGAACAAACCGTGGTTAAACCCCTGAATGACAAAAATGGGGGACAAAACATCGCTCAGTTGAACCCTCCCGGACAACCGGGGAAGGATAGAATTAAAGTTCAGTTCCGGGTGGACGAGGATGGTTTTCTCCGCATGACAGTGGAAGATTTGCTTTTATTCTCTACTCTATTGGATGATTGTAAAGTAGCTCAGTTGAGTTAGAGGTAGTATTTTTTTTGTTTCACAATGACACAAGCAGAACAAATTCAAGCTAAAATCGAGACTCTCTCTCTCTCAGGAAGATTTCATCCGTTTGAGAGAGTGGTTTGCTGAAAAAGACTGGTTGCTCTGGGATAAACAGCTTGTAGCTGATATCGCCGCAGGAAAGTTAGACTTCTTACTTGAAGAAGCAATGACATAAATCCCAAGGAAAATTACAGGATATATATTGACTATCAAAGGACTATATCTTCTTGAAAAGTCTCATTGAAAAAAATCTTCTCGTTCTGGAAACGTCCACCGTATTGTTTCAGGGGTTCCGTTGCATACCCCAGGGGGAGTAAACAGCAAACATCTACCTCAGGGGGAATCTTAAATGCTTCCTTAACCTGAGCAGTTACAAACCCTTCCATAGGACAACTATCCACTCCCAAACTTTGGGCTACAATCATAATCTGGGCTACTGCTAGCATAGTATGACGGTTAGTCCAAGCTTCTCTTGACTCAAAGCAAGGATGATGTTGGAATAATTGGGGAATAGCAGAACGCATATAATTGGCATATTTATCATTCATCGCTCCTGCTTCTTGCCCCAATTGAATCACATCTTCGATATAATCAGGGTTATTCACTCGGCGATCGCCACAACAAATCAAAACCACAGGTGCTTCTGTAATCTGACGCTGATCAAAAGCACAAACTCTCAGTTTCTGCTTATTCTCTTCTTTCCTTACCACAATAAAACGCCAAGGTTGTAAGTTAAACCCGGAGGGTGCGAGTACCCCAAGACGGAAAATTTCTGCTAGAATATCCTCAGGAATAGGATCCAAGCTAAAAGAGCGAGCAGCTCGTCTTTGTTCAATTGCTTCTTTTACCGACAGTTCCTTTATCATCTGCTTTCCTTGTTTTATACTTCTGGGATAAGACGTTGTAAATTTTGAACGAGCACCCTTTCCGGGACGTTCCCCAACAAAGTCTGTTCCACAGCACCTCCTGGTTGGAGTAAAGTAATTTGGGGTAACCCACTCACCCCATACTGCTGCACTTGTTCCTGGAATTGGACATCGTCTACATTTATCATAACAAAGTTTATATTACTGTGTTGGTTATGTAATTTATTTAAAGTAGGAGCCATCCATTGACAAGCATTACACCAGTCAGCATAGAATTCTAGGAGAGTGGGCTTCCCATTAGTCAAAGCCACTTCATAGGAAACCGACTGTTGCGCCATAGTCCTTAAGGTTGCCAACCCACTTACCGAACTGCTGGTTATGGGATTAACATCAGTCCGAGTAGTGACAAAAACCCCAGCTACCAAGACTAAAACAATAACTGCTCCTAACAAGGATCTAACTTTAGTCATTTTTTTTACTCATCCCAATAATTTAGTAACTCTATCATAATCTTACCACACTCTATGAGGTGTGAAATCCTATAAAAGAAGCAAGAGAATGATTATCAACCCCGCTACCCCAAATATACCGCCAAGAATTGGCCCATTAATGTTATCCTTGGCTGGTTCCGCTTTGTGGTCCTGGGTTGGAGATACTTGAGAGGTTGACCGTTTTTCTCCCGGTGCTTCTAATTTCACTATTTCACCATCATACTCAGCACCTGCTAACATCATAGCGGTAATGTCAGTGTAAGCACCCACCCAAGCTTGTTTGACCTCCCTAGTCCACTCTTCCCCTAGGTACTGCTCAAAAGTAGTAAAAAGAGCATCGCCTACCAGAGGGTAATGTTCTCGTAAAGCGCCATATTGGACATGACGGGATCCCAGTTGTTGGAGGGTATCGATTAAGTTTTGTGGATAGTGGAGATTAAAGACTACCAGCATCAACATATTCATCAACTTTTCTTGTTGCGCCTTCATATCTGTTTCGGCAAACAGCGGCGCTACTTCAGGGTACGCTTTAAAGAGATTTTGATAGAAACTGGCGGCAAATTCAGGAGCGCGGGGTTTGACTTTGGCAAAGCTTTCTTCTATCAGTTGGATAGAATCGGACATGATTTACGTTGCACTTGTAAATGATACCATGTATTGTAGTTGGAATATAAAATCATGGCAAAATCCCGATTAGCAAAATTAGGAACTTACCTCCGCCCTCACTGGCGGCAAGTTGGACTGGGTATCTTAGCCCTATCCTTAGTTAATGGTCTCGTTGTCTACATACCCTTGTTGATTCGGGATATTGTGGATAAACTGGGGGAAGGTTTTACATTACATCAGCTATCCAAATATGGATTATTTATCCTCCTTTTAGCTTCCCTAATGTGGGTAATTCGGATGTTATCCCGAATCTTTATCTTTGGAGTAGGACGTCAGGTAGAATTCGACCTGAAACAAAATATTTTCCAACATCTCCTGACTCTAGAACCATCCTATTTTGCCATCAATACCTCTGGGGACTTAATGAACCGAGCCACCAGTGATGTGGACAATATTCGCCGCTTGCTGGGGTTTGCAATTCTGAGCATCATCAATATTATCTTTGCCTATGGCTTTACTATACCATCAATGTTAGCCATAAACGTGCGCCTCAGCTCTATCGCCCTCATGGTTTACCCCCTAATGCTAATAGTAGTGCAATTATTCGGGGGTAAGTTACGGGACTACCAAAAAGATGTCCAGGAGAAACTCTCGGATCTGAGCGAGTTGGTGCGGGAAGACGTGAGTGGGATAGCTTTAATTAAAATTTATGCCCAAGAAGAAAACGAAAGGCAGCAGTTTGCCAAAAAAAATCGCCAATTGTTGGGAGCTAATTTAAAACTAGCGAAAACCAGATACATTCTTTTTCCCATAGTGGAAGGTTTAGCTAATCTCAGTTTGCCCATTTTACTCTGGTTAGGTTCAGGAGCCATCGCCCAAGGTGCCATGACCATTGGGGATTTTGTTGCTTTAGTTATCTTAGTGCAAAATTTAGCCTTCCCTACCGCTCTCTTAGGTTTTACCATTACTGCTTATCAAAGAGGGGAAGTGAGTATTGATCGGACCGAAGCTATTCTCAATGCCGAAGCTAAAGTTAAGAATACCCCAGGGGCCATATCCTTGCCAGGAAAGATAAAAGGTAACCTGGAAGCGCGGAACCTGAGTTATACCTATCCTGGAGCTTCAAAACCAGCTCTCAACAACCTCAACTTCACTATTAAAGCAGGAGAAACGGTGGCTATAGTGGGAACCATTGGTTCCGGGAAGTCCACCCTCGCTAATGCTATCCCTCGTTTGCTGGATCTGGAAGAAGGACAGTTGTTTTTGGATGATTATGACGTAACCCAACTGCGACTACAAGACTTACGTCAGGCGATCGCCTACGTTCCCCAAGACAGCTTCCTCTTCAGTACCACCATTAAAAATAACATCCGCTATGGGGAACCATTAATGGAACAACGGGAGGTAGAACATGCTGCCAAACTAGCCCAAATTCACCCGGAAATTCTCAATTTCCCCCAGCAATATGAGACTCTAATAGGGGAAAGAGGGATTACTCTTTCTGGAGGACAGCGTCAGCGCACCTCTTTAGGGAGAGCATTATTAGTAGATTCTCCTTTGTTGATTCTCGACGACGCTCTTTCCAGTGTAGATAATCAAACAGCTACAGAGATTTTGCGCAATCTTTCTTCTGGAGTGGAAAGTCGGACAGTGATTTTTATCTCCCACCAAATGTCTGCTGCTTCTACCGCAGACAGGATTTTGGTAATGGATCAGGGTAAAATTGTTCAAAGTGGCACTCATGAGGAATTATTGCAAGCACCAGGTTTATATCAATCTCTTTGGCAGCAACATCAGCTAAAAGAGATATTGCCTTAGGCTGTAGGGTGGGCATTGCCCACAAACTCAGGTGTGTCTGGCTCCGGAGCTTACCTCCACTCCTCACTACAAATTTTTCTCAAAATATGTTGTTTATATTATATTATAATAACAATCAAATAATTAGAGAAAAACCATGACCCAAGCTTCTAATATTGACCACAGTAGCCAAAGCAGCGAAACAAAAGACCTGCTGGTTAAAATCTTCGATCGCCTCCTTACCATGGAGGGGCAAATTAAAGAAATACGACAAGAAGTGAAAACTGCTCAACAAGAGACAGAAAAACAAATTAAAGAAGTCAAAACTGCTCAAGAAGAAACCAACAAGAAGGTTTCAGCTTGGGATGCCCGGTTGTGGGCACTCAGTTTAATCTTAATCGGAGCTGCCATGACTGCTTTCATTACTATTACTCTCTCAGTGGGTAGTTTGGCTTTTAAAGTTTTGGCTCAATAAGATATGATGGAAGTTTCACCCAGAGGCGCAGAGTAGCCGCTCGAAAGACTCGCTCCAGCGCAGAGAGAAAGAAATGAGAGTTTCCCTCCAAGACAATATTCTTACCATTCATCAAGAAGATTTGCCCAATTATAAAAAGGGTGGTTCCATAGTGCGCAATAGCTTTTTTTGGGCATTGAAATCCATTTCCTGCTATGCTGCTAGGGGCGGAGATTGGGAATTCGATGCCGATGTTTGGGTGGCTTTATCCCGAATGCTCCTGGCTTTTAGGGAATCAGGATATCTGAAGTATTCCGAAACTATCTTAGAGTTTCCCCCCCATGTTACCATTCCCGAAGTATTGCGTTCAGTGGCTACCTGGTTATGAATACTCCTGCTCACGTTGTTCTTAATCTCCTCATTTTGGGGGGCAAAAAGCAGTCGGAAAACAATCTGGCTATCCTATTAGGTGCCATATTACCTGATCTACCTATGTTCCTCTTTTACTTCTGGGAGAAGTTTATCCGAGGGACTTCGGAAAAAGTAATTTGGACTCAGCATTACTTCCATTCGAGTTGGCAAGCGTTTTTTGATATTTTCAACTCCCTTCCCCTGATAATTATCGGTGGGGTTGTGAGCTATTATCGGGGTGCTATGGGGTTTGTTGCTTTCTTTGCAAGCATGTTCCTCCACGCTCTAGGAGACTTACCCTTACACCATGATGACGGCCACCACCACTTTTTTCCTTTTTCCAATTGGCGTTTTGACAGTCCCGTTTCCTATTGGGATCCCCGCCACTACGGTAATATTGTGGCTCCTTTGGAGGCGATCGCTGTTCTTGTGGGCTGTTTTATCTTGTTGCGAAGGCACACCTCTATCCCAGCTCGGGTTATAATTGGGATTGTAGTTGCTTACTATGTCATTTATTGGGGATATGTTCTGGTAACATGGGGTTATAGCAGTGAGCAGTAATAAGTTACCAGCTGCGTTGTGGTACAATTGTATTGTCTCGCGCAAAATCTCAAAGGCGCAAAGAAGGGTGTTGGTTGAGTTGCAGTTTATGGAGTATCCAAAACCAGGAGAGAAACTGATTTTAGAGAGTTTAGATGCATTAACGGGAGGACTATCAAATTGAAGAAACCAAGAAACAACAAGATTACGAGGGTTTAACTAAAACGAGAAAGAAAATCACCTACGGTTGGAATCGGATTAATGCTAATAGGGTATTATCATCCTGTAGTAGTTTGTTTGTAGGAGTCAACTGGGCTGAAAATACCTTTCTCAGCTATTTTTGTAAAAGGTATAGGGTAAATTAGGATTACTATTTAATTGCTGCTGGTTTTTGTGCCTTTGTCTAGCGAAATTCAAGAACTTTTGGCTGCTCTCATTGCTATATTTACGGTTTTCTCTATCAGTGTCTTTAAGAGCGCAGTGAGATAAACGGGATTGGCGATCGCTGTAGTCAGTTAATCATCCCCTTTGCGTCTTGGCGGCTTTGCGCGATTCACTACCATTGGTTCAAAATGATAAGAGAAAACCAATCTGGAATTACGTGATGAAGCGAAATGTTGTTGTTATCGGTGGTGGACCCGCTGGTTTATCCTGCGCTCTATGGTTAAAACACCTGGAGTACAATCCAATAGTCATTGAGAGACAACCCCAACTGGGAGGATTGCAGAAACTTAGCTCATTTATCAACAAATGGTACTTAGGAGTCTATGGACAAACAGGGAAAGAACTGGCTCAAACCTTGCGTCACCATGCTGAAAGAGAAGATATCCAGATTCTTTTAGGTTGTAGAATAAAACAGATTCTGGGTGGAGAGCATTTCCAGATTTGCACCCCGGATCATGAAATCAGCGCCGACGCCATGGTTATTGCCACGGGGCAGCGAGTTCTGGGCTTTGAAACCATCGAAATGATTCCAGGTAGTCATGAACTCCTCAACTCAGGACAGGTTTGTTTTAATCCAGGAATCATCCCCACTGCTGAAGAACAGGTAGTAGGGGTGGTGGGAGGAGGAGACAATGGACTGGGCACAGTCATAATGCTTGCCGAGACAGCGAAACACGTTCACCTATTTGTTCGCTCCCAACTACGAGGTTTTCCCCACAATCAAAAAAAAATCTTTGACTACAAAGAGGAAGGCACGCTGACTCTACATAAACCAGCAACGCTCCATGGATTCCGTAGGCAGGGAGAGCAGATTCAGATCACATTTACAGAAGGAAGTCACTCCCAGGAAGAACTCTCAGTTGACCACTTGTATTTTCGGCTGGGGTTTGCTCCCATATACTCAAGAAATAACTCAACTGCTTCATGAAAGCGGCATTGGAACCCTAAAATTGAACCCTTTTGGTTATATCGAAACCGATGCTTTTCTGCGCACCTCAATTCCAACAATTTATGCCGCTGGAGATGTGGTTAATTTTCGGGATCCCTGCGTTGCGACAGCAGTTGCACAGGGAGCCATTGCAGCACGGAGTGTCAGTGAAGATCTGCAATAACGCTCCCCCTTTGCGTCTTGGCGACTTGGCGCGATTCACTACCATGCCTTGACCTTTTGTAGGATATCTGTAATATAGAAATTACCAGCTACCTCAGTTGAGGTAAGGAAACCCAACAGCCTCGAAGATTTGTGTTGCTCCACCCTAGGGACTTTGGGCGATTATTTCTCCCAGTTTCTCCTCTACTTCACCCCCTGTTAACATTTCTTCCGCTCGCCCAAAACCAGCCCCTAAATCAGCACAAACACCAAAACGCCAGAGATAAAATCCTCCATTGTAAATAGCAGTTTGCATTAACTCAGAAGCTTTCCCTTGGATAACTGCCCTAATTTGTGCTAGGAGTTGCTCAATAGATTCTAACGGGACATCTTTTCCTTCAAAGCCATAGTCCCGAGGACGGAGTAACAAGCGTTCAAAGGAAGAATCCTCATTTTTTATCCCAATAATAGCAGTACGACTGGGAGGAAGGTCGCAACTTCCTTCTAAACCCTTAATTGTGGTATACTCTGTTACCCCCCGCAAAGCAAAAGTTTCCCGAAAACGGTCTTCAGTAGGGGGATGAACGAAACCGGAGACGAAATGAACATTACTTCTACAGGGAGACCAAATCAATTCTATAGTAGCAAAAGGAGGACGTTTTCCAATTTCATCTCGATAGGTAACTAAGTCTTTAAATGGGGGAAAATGACGGGGGAGATAGAAAAATCCCATTCCCGTTTTCCCCAGTAACTGTTCTGTTTGCCAGAGAGATAAGGGGGCAAAATCTACCCCTAATCCTTGCCAGATTTGAATCAGGGGTATACCGTATTTTGTAGCCATAGTATCCCCCCCGTGCATAACTGTGGGTACTCCTGCTGCTGCTAAAATAAGGGCAGTAATGGGGGTAACTGGAGCAGTGCGATCCCTTCCGTCGTAGGGAGTACCAAAAACAGTAATAGGGTGGGATGTCTCTAATGTAGGTATGAGGCCATCGTAAGCATCCAGCATACCCGCCAATTCTTCTGCTGTGGGTCGTTTGATGCGATGAGCAATCATAAATGCCCCTATTTGGGCCGGGGTGGCTTCTTTTAAGAGAATCATTCTCGTCGCTGCTTCTGCTTCAGGGCGAGTCAAATCTTTCCCCGTATGGGCACCGCTACCAACTTTTTTCAATAATTCACGGAATACATTATTCATACCATGGTTAGGTTAAGCTTTATATATTATATTGTTATTAGTTGATTATTGTCAAGAGTCAATTCTCCATAAACCTTTAACTTTTCTTGGTTTAAACCAGCCATTTGACGCACTAAATGGCAAAAATGAGCAATGGGGGGAATTTGCAGGCGATCCTTTGTTGTTACCAAGACTACTTCCCGATTTAAACCCCCCCTTGCCTTTTCCTTTGGGATATTGGGGGGATAAGCTATCCCTCTAACCGCCAAAGTTGGATCGCTCCATGCTGCTAACAAAGCTCCTTGGGGTAAGAGAGCAACCATTTCCCCAGCACCCACTACCCCCCTAAAAGCATCCAGAGTATTCAACTCCATGGCGGTTTTCATGGTAACATGGTGTTCCTCAAACCACTGCTGCACTAAACGTTGCATTCCGTAACCATCTTTAAATACCACTTGAGGATATTTCACTAATTCTGAGAAAGGTACTTCTTTATACTCCCTCAAAGGATGGTTTGCAGCCATTAAAATTTCAATGGTCTCAGAATAAAGAACCCATCTTACCATTTCCCCACTACCAGTATAGCCGGTATTATTCATCACCACTGCTATATCTACCAAACCATCTTGCAGTACTTTCAAAGCGCGATCGCTCCCCAATGCAGTCACTCGTAACTGGACTTCTGGATAATCTTGACAAAATTGCTGCAATATTGAGGGTAAATAATGAGCGCAGACTGAATGAATTGCTGCTACGCAGAGTTCCGGTTGTTTTCCTGCCAGTAAATCGGCGCATTCTGAGGTGGCAATTTCCCACTCCCGACAAATTTTCCGAGCACGAGGTATTAATTTTTTTCCCCCTATGGTTAACTTGGTTTGGGCAGTGCGATGAAATAAGGGTAAACCCAAGTCATTTTCTAGGGACTGAATTTGGCGGCTAACAGTAGATTGGGTGACGCCGCATTTTCGCGCCGCTTGTCCAAAGTTCCCTGTTTCGGCTACTGCTAGGAATGCTTGTAACTGTTCGATCCGCACGCTCTACTTCCTTTCCATTATATTTCTTCATCGGGCGTTGCTGAATCAAGATATGAAATAATAATAAACCGCAGAGGCGCTCTTGACACAGAGGAAAAAGAGAGAGTTACTTCCATGTCTCAATTATGCAACGCCGTATATTTTAATACAACCTCTCCGCGCCTCTGGGCCTCTGAGAAACTGACCTATTAAACCCTTCCAAATCATTAGAACCTAAAGGTAGTTCTCAATGCACCAATAAAGGCACCATCATCGTTATTTGGATTTTGGTTAATGGACGTCAACCAAATCAAGCCGGGAGTCAGAGAGATATTATCGGTAATTTGATATCTGTAGAAAGCTTCTATATGCAGTGGAACGCCGTTGTCAAAGGAAACAGTACCAGGAACATCCAATCCTGTCAAATAAGGTTCTGCACCTACCACTATAGCTCCCAAGTTGCCTTCCTTACCCAAGTCGGGGAAAGCGAACACGAGGGCGTAGTTCCAAATTTCTGCATCCCCTAAACCAATAAACGTGGCATCGGTAAAACCGCCCCAAGCGCGAATGCTAAATTTAGGACTAATATCGTATTGAGCTTCTATCCCATAGCTATTACTGGAAACTGGGCTGGTGAAATCTGAGGTGGTGAAAACATTATTCAAGTTCCCAAAACCTGTTCCTGTACCGCCAAAAGCAAAGGCGTTGTTAGAAACATGATAGCTATTTGAGTAGGTAAATCCGAATTTCAGAGTATCCGTAGGCTTAAACACCAACTGCCCCAAAGCGGAGTAGCTCCCGTTAAACAAACCATTTTCAGCGGCTGGGTTGCTACCATTAGGAGCCAGATAGCCCGCTGAGAGTTCCCATTGGGGAGCGAATTTGTAGCGGATACCCACCCCAGTAGTCAAGCGACTGATACCCAAACGATAGATGGGGTTCCGTTCCGCAAACCGGGAGAGGGCATTATTGGCACCGCCACCTGCTTCCAGTCCCGAATTAAAAGTGTCGGCGTAGAAGTGATGCCCTCCCAAACCAGCCATAGCAACAATTCTCAATTTGTCCCCCACAGGGAAGTTGTAATGGAGGCGATCGATGACAACATTGTTGCCTTCAGGACCGTCAAAAGCAAACCGCCCTTGGTTAGTACCGATTTCATCCGCAAATGAGTTGCCAATATTGCCAGCAGTGAGACGGGTGAAGAGCTTATCCTTCCCCGTAAAGCTAGTGACAAACTGGAGACGAACCTTATCGCTAAAGGCTACTTGGGAGTCTACCTCGTCTCCAAAAGCTTGAGCGAGAGTAAAAGCCACCTCCCCCACCAACTTAGTGGTGGTAGAGAATTGATGATCTTCCAAGAAATCTGTCCTTTCTTCCGTGTCATCCACCCGAGCTGTCAGAATTGCTAATTCAGCACCAAACTCTTCGATTAAACGTTGGATCCTGCTTGAGTCGGCGCTAGTAATGATGGGAGTACCGACACCTCCACTCTCCCTGGCAGCAATCAGACGTTCGATAGTTTGCAAACAATCGTTCAAAGTTGCGGCAAATTCATAGCGATTTACGGGATTGTTCCCCCGAAAGGTGCGGTCTGGATAACCGCTCATGCAGCGATAGCGTTCCACTAGTTGTTTTACTGCTTCATAAGCCCAGTGTCCCGGAGCAACATCCCGCAACTCGGAAACGCTATTTACTTGGCCCAGTGGTTCTTCTGTATAATCATCTAGAGAGGTATAGCCCAAGTTTTGAGCTATGGCTTTGGGGGTTTGCAAAAGGGCTGAACTCAGAATGCAGGTTAGCCCTGCAATAATGCTAATTTTAGATTTCTTCATTTTGTTTTCCTCACACCAATAATTGTAGTTGGGTTAAGGCAACGAAACCCAACCGCTAGGAAACATTGTAAGCACAAAAAAATAGGTCGTTTTGTATTCTATGTTACCAAAATATGGTCATCATGGTTATTGTTTCACGCTCCGGCGCTGCCCACTATAATGATAAAAATTATTGATAAGGATGCCCTTTTATTGCTTCGTAACTTGCTCAATGAGATAGCCACGATTTTCCAGAAGCTGAATCAAACCCTCTTCCCCCACTAGGTGACCCGCACCCACTATTACTAAATAGTCCTTTTTTTGTTGCAATAAGAATTCAATTATCGGGAGCCAGTTGCGATTGCGCTGAGTCAGTAATTTCTCTTCAAGATCCGGATAGCCAGCAAAACTTGCCAGAAATAAAGCTGTAAACTCTGCTAAATCACCGTTAAACCAAGCAGTAATCAAATTATTGTAATAAGTCTCTAGGGTATCTAGTTCCAGTAACGTTTCCAATAATAAATCCTCTTGTTCTTCAGCTGAAAGAGCATCAAATAAACTAATTTGATATTCTAGGGTTTCCAAGGCAACAATTTCTTTATTTTCCACTACGGCTTGCCGGAAGAAATATTGATCCACCCCATAACTTGCTTCAAAACCTAATTGCTGCAATTTTAAAGGGAGAAAAGAGAAGGTAAAAAACCAGGGTTCAAAATTGTGAAACGGCTCTATAGGTAAACCCAGTTCCGCTGCCTTTTGTTTAGCTAAATTGTAGGTTTGGGCACTGAGGGTACCTATGAGAGTCTCGTTTACTTCTTCTGGTAGGGCTTTTTGCAACACCAGTTGCTGTACTGCGGTATCTTGAGCCTCATTGAAATTTACCTCAAAAACCACTCCCTCGGCGTCGTCAAATGCAGCTTCCATAGACTGGGGTAGGGGGTAGTTCTCCGCTTTCAGAAAGTGAACTGAACCGAGTAAATAGAGGGTGTTTTGGGGTGAGTCCACTTTCCAGAGGAAGGTTTTGCTTTCCTGGGTTTGGGCGTTAGCCACATTGGAAGCTGTGGGGGTAAAAATGACTAGGGTGATTGATAGGAGATTGATGAGTAGCTGGGGGAGCGATTTAGAAGTTTCACGCAGAGGCGCAGAGGCGCTGAGAGGTTTTGCTATTTTCATTTTGAATCATGATTTTAGGTTCTGGGTTTGGGGCTGGGATAGAGAGATTGTTCTCCCGCAAAAGATTAATATGCTCAATCATGCCCCACTTAGCTTGGTAAATGCAATTTTCGCGCTTAGTGACCTACACCAGTAAACCCTTCCAGCTCCGGTGAGTAAAAGCAGAAAAAATCTGGCTCTTGGGTAGCTTCAATCACAAGTGAATAGGGCAAATCAATCATAGGTTGAACCTCCTTTCTTAATGCCTGCTGCTTTAATAATAGCATGACATGTACCAGTAGGGACTTCTTTGGCACCATGATAGTCTACTCTAATCAGTTTAACTATCCGAAAACCATTACTTTCTAGTAGTCGAACCAGCTCACTAAATTTTACTACCTTCTATCTTTATAGATCTCTCCTTGTAGTTTAAGGGTAAATGGTATACTTTGGCTACTACAACTATCACACCTTATACATAAATTAATATTGTATGTTTATATTTATTAATTATAAGCCACCGGTAGGAATAGAGGAGATTAATTGGCGGGTATAGTCTTGTTGTGGTTGGCTGTAAATCCTTTCGGCGGTGTCAATTTCTTCAATCTTCCCCTTATTCATGACAATAATGCGATCGCTCATAAACTTGACTACACTTAAATCGTGAGAGACAAAAATGTAGGTTAAACCAAATTCTCCTTGTAATTCTTTCAATAAATTGAGCACCTGAGCTTGGACGGAGACATCTAGGGCGGACACTGATTCGTCGCAAATGATAAATTGAGGGTTAAGAGCTAAAGCCCTCGCAATGCAGACTCTTTGCCTTTGTCCACCGGAAAATTCATGGGGATAGCGATGGAAACAATCGGGACTTAAACCCACCCTTTCTAAGAGATAACCTACCCTTTCTCGACGCTTGTTTCTAGTTCCTCCTATTTTGTGAATCACCATGGGTTCCATGATCGCCTTACCCACAGTCATGCGGGGGTTGAGGGAATTATAGGGATTCTGAAACACAATTTGCATACTTCGTCGCAAACCTCGCAGTCTTTCAGCCCCCATTGGAATGAGGGCAATATTTTCCCCCTGAAACCAAATCTCCCCTTTCATGGAGGGAATTAAACGGAGGATAGCACGAGCTAAGGTAGACTTACCACAACCAGACTCTCCTACCAACCCCAAGGTTTCTCCCGGATATAAGTCAAAAGAGACCTTATTCACCGCCATAAAATACCGTTTGGTGCTGCCAAACATGCCTCGGAGTGGGAACCCTACCTGGAGGTTTTTGATGGAAAGTATTGGCTCATGGGTTAATAATTGGCATAACCGTTGTTCTACCTCTTCAGTGGAGATGGTTTCCCTTTCAGGTAATGGGGGTTTTTCCCGAATCACTAATTCTCCTGTCTCATCCTCATCCACCGTCATAAAATCAGCTACAGTAGGTAAATATTTCCAGCTCTTTTCTAAACGGGGACGACAAGCTAATAATCCTTTAGTATAGGGGTGTTGGGGATGGTGGAAAATTTCCCCTATCAATCCCGATTCCACAATTTTACCCTGATACATGACTGCTACTGCATCCACTAATTCCCCAATAACCCCCAAGTCGTGGGTAATGAAAATCAGGGACATCTGGCGAGTGCGGCATAATTGGCGCAATAAATTTAGAATTGTTGCCTGTACTGTAACATCCAGAGCAGTGGTGGGTTCATCCGCAATCAACAGGATGGGGTTAGAAGAAATAGCCATAGCAATCATCACCCGTTGCAATTGCCCCCCAGAGAGTTCGTGGGGATAGCGTTTGAGCATGGCTCGTTTTTGGGCGTTGATATACCTATTAATTTCCTGTTGGCTGGATTTTCCTTGGGTTTGGGCTAGATATTGCTGACGTAACTGTTCGTCATCCGGGAGGAGTTTCACTTCTTGGAGACGGGCGATCGCCTGACGTCTTCCTTCTGCGGGGGAAATGTTTTGGTGAAGTAGAATTGCTTCAGTTATCTGGAAGCCGATATTATAGACTGGGTTGAGGGAAGACATGGGTTCTTGAAAAATCATCCCAATTTGTCCCCCTCGATACTTTCGTCTTTGTTCTTCTTCGATTGCTAAGAGATTTACTGCTACGTCTGCTTCTGTGGGACGAAACCAAATTTCACCGCCGCTAATTCTACCAGGTTTGGGGACTAAACCCATAATAGCTAGGGAAGTGACTGATTTACCGCTCCCAGACTCCCCCACAATACCCAGAGTTTGCCCTCGTTTCAGTTGAAAGCTAATCTTGTCTACAGCGACAACAGGTTTGTCTTCAGTGAGGAATTGGACTTGGAGGTTACGAATATCAATAACAGTGTCGCTCATAGGAGTAATAATAGGTGGTTTTAGAACCGCAGATGGACGCTGATTAACGCAGATGGATAGGGATGGATATTTGGTTGAGTGACTATATCTGGTATGATTTTATTATAGGGGCGATTGTGCTATTCTAGAAGGGACTGTTATGATTTATTTGGACTCTGCCTTAGTTAAAGAAGCCCAAGAGGCAGTAAAATTAGGATGGGTTAAAGGTATCACAACTAATCCCATTCTTTTAGCTCAAAGTGACTTATCACCTTTTGTCACCCTAAAACAACTGGCAGCTATTAGTCCGGGGGAACTTTATTATCAACTAACCGCTCCTGACTTCAAAGATATGATAGCAGAAGGAAGACAAGCTTTTGAAATTATTGGGCGGCAAACAGTATTGAAAGTCCCCGCAACTGAGGTTGGTTTTAAGGTGGTGAGTGCTCTGTCGGGGGAGATTACTTGTTCCGTTACTGCTATTTACAGTGTAGCTCAAGCAGTAGTGACAAGGGAAGCGGGGGCAAAATACGCCATCCCTTATGTTAATCGTGCCACCCGACTCTTAGGGGATGGTTTGGCTTTAGTTCGCCAAATGGCTGAGGTATTGCAAGGGAGCGAGACAGAAATTTTGGCAGCTAGTCTCAAATCCCCCTCGGAAGCAGTAGCAGCATTGCAAGCGGGAGCACACCATATCACTATCCCTTTGAGTTTGCTTAAAGCCATGACTTTTCATGAATTATCTGCGAACACTGTAGTAGATTTTGCTCAAAATGGTAAAGGGATCTCCTATCAGGTATCATGACTTTGACAAATACTTATCATCAATTATATTGTGATTAAAAACGATACTTGGATCGCCCAAATGGCAGCAAAAGGAATGATTGTGCCATTTGAACCTCAGTTAATTTGTCAGCTGGAAAATGTGCCAGTTATTTCCTATGGTTTGGGAAGCTTTGGTTACGATATTCGCCTATCTCCCGTGGAGTTTCGCGTCTTTCGTCATATTCCTGGTACGGTGGTGGATCCGAAGAACTTTAATCCGGACAATCTCGAACCAGTTATGCTCAATAGAGATGTGAATGGCAGTTATTTTATTTTACCTGCTCATTCCTATGGTTTAGGGGTAGCTTTGGAGCGATTAGCAGTCCCAGATAATATTACTGTTCTTTGTATCGGCAAGTCCAGCTATGCGAGAGTGGGCTTAATTGTCAATGTTACACCAGCAGAAGCGGGATGGCAGGGACATTTAACTCTAGAATTTTCCAATTCTTCCAGTGCTGATTGTCGGATCTATGCTAATGAAGGTTGCTGTCAGCTTTTGTTTTTGGAAGGGGAACCTTGTGAGGTAAGCTATCAAACTCGTCAAGGAAAATATCAAAATCAACCTATGTCTGTTATTACTGCTAGAGTTTAGTTGCTTTTGCAATTTTTATCTGTTTTTTTTAGACAAAATGGATCGTAATAGCGAATTTGTCACGACTTTATTTAAAATCGTCCAGGCTCAAGAAAATGCTAATCTTTTCGCCTCCACAATCGATGGTCATCTAATTTTCATCATGATTAAAGACGGTGAGATTAAAAAGCTACGGTATCGGAACCAGTCAGGTAAAGCAGCAGTACAGCTGTTAGACAGTATCCAAGTTAAAAGTTACTCCGTTGGAGACTACACCGAGGTTTTTCGGTTAAGTCAGGATGATCTGTCCTCCACTGCTGACATCTTAAAACTACTATCATTGAAATTATCCCAAAAAGTTGCTAAACCTCAGGAAACTAGGTCAGAGGTGGAAAAAAAGTTGAGCCTGAATTCTCAAGATAGGTCTCAGCCACCAAAGACTGTTGTTATCCCTAATTCCACTCTAACCAATGTAAAGAAGGCTTTTCAAGAAGCTGTTGGTCCTATTGCAGGTGTCATCTACGACAGCATTTATCAGGAGGTTATCCAGGAGTTGGGTTCCGTACAAAACCTTATTGGTTTTACTAGTCTTGTCAAACGACTGACAAAAGAAATTGACAACCCAAAGCACAAAAACGAGTTTCTTAAATCTATCGGCTACCTTTAGTAATAAGTACATAGTAAGGAGATTAGTTCAATGGTTCAAAATTTACTGGACTCAGTTCTTCCCAAGAAGGGTTTACTCGGGCAATTTCGCAGGGTCTTCATTGGACTTTATGTAGTGAGCTTGGTTGTGACCATTATATCTGTGAGTGTCTGGACGAGACACGAGGTCAATATCAGCTCTCGTCAGGAACTTAACTTACTGGTTGATATGGTTAAATCTGTCCAAACCTACGTTGCTGAAGATATGGTTCCCTACTTAGTTCCCCGAGGTATTCTTCATTCTCCAGCAGTCTCTTTGACCGTTGCAACGAAGCGGGTTACAGAACATTTCTTGAAGATCCAACCTCAATACTACATTAGGGTTGCTTCAGATAACCCATTGAATCCAGAAAATCGACCCGACCCCCTGGAACAGAAAATTATTGAGCAGTTTCGCACTGAGGCTAATTTAAAAAGTTTAGTTCAAAAGGGTAAAATTGGTGAGCAAAAATACTTGGTTTCTTCCAAACCCTCTGTGAGTAAGGAATCCTGCTTGCAGTGTCACGGTGTACCAGAGCAGGCACCTCGTGAGGTTGTGGAACAATATGGCACTAACAGTGGTTATGGGTATACTATAGGTCAGGTGGTGGGTGCGAGCTTTGTGGCGGTTCCATTAACTGATATCAACAGTCTTATCTTGAAGCGCAGTTTGGTAGCTTTTGGTCTCCTAACCCTCTTGTTTTCCGGTATCTTTATCCATTAGAGTCGAGGGAGACGTTGCCGCCTCGCCCCTCTCCGATAAACCGGACGTGAGACTTTCACCTCATCCGGCTTAGGTATTTCTATGTCTTCACGACGCGCTTTACGAGTCCGTCCTTAATGCGCTTGCGATGTATTGCTTGCGCTTGGTGACATTCCCGATGGAGAGCAACTAAATTTTTACGTTTCCAGTTGTTATGGTTGCCGTCAATGTGGTGCAACTCCACGACACCATCCATCTCCATGAACTTACGGTTGCAGTGCGGACACTTACCCTTCTGTCGTTTGAGGGCTTCAGCGGTTGGTCCACTGTATAGTTTGGAATTCCGGTTGACCCAATAGGTGATGTTTCCGTTGTAGGGTGAGGCATCACCTTTAACCATCACGTGGTTATTGACTTTCCAGGAAACTGTAGGAAAAGCTTTCTTTATCTGTTCTGTTGTAAGCTGGCGTTTAGCCGCCCCCGCCATCCGCGATGCCGGGGGTTTACCCTTGATAGCCAGACGTCTTGCTCGAGCTGCTTCCTTGATTGCCATCCTGCGTTTTTCAGCCCTCAGCTTACGCCATACCCAGTGCCTGAGCGACCATAGCGAGTGTTTGCCCATATCGCAGTTTTTGTGGTATTGCCTCCATCCTCGGACTTGTGACTCTATCCTTTTCAGGCGAGTATCCGTGGGTGCGCCATTCTTCCAAGTGGCCTTTACCTTAGCCTTTATGTCCGCATAGTTCTCGGAACTCGGTGTGGACTTAAAGACCCCACGGGAGTTGACACGGAAGTGCCACCCCAGAAAGTCGAATCCATCCGTAGCTTTACTCACCTTAGTCTTAGTTTCGTTAATTCGTAACCCTCTGGACTTTAAGAATTCGTCGATATCTTCCCGTAGCCTCTTGGTGTCAGCTCCGGGTTTACAGATAAAGACCGCGTCATCTGCGTAACGTATACCTCTTATGAGAGTCCCATTTCTACGACTCACTTTCCACTGATTCAACCCCAGGTTCTCAAATCCATCTAGGGCTATGTTGGCCAGTAAGGGTGATATGACACCACCTTGAGGCGTACCCTTCATACTGGAGGAATATTCACCACGAACGCCTGCTTTTACAGCTCTCTTTAATCCCTTTAAGGCTTCGATTGGTAGGACTACTCCATTGAGCATGACCTTGTGGTCAATTTCGTCAAAGCATTTACTGATATCTGTTTCCAGAATCAGCTTGTCCTTGCCGTTACACGTCTTCTTAAGTTGGTCAAAGATGAGCTTTTGTGCGTCCGCAGTACAGCGACCGGGTCGGAAGCCGTAGCTTCTTTCTCCGGCGGTTGCCTCATAGGCAGGTTCTGCTGCTAACTTGAGCAGCGCTTGCCATGCCCTGTCGGCTATTGTCGGGATGCCTAATCCCCGTGTTTTGCCATTCGGCTTGGGGATATTTACCCTTCTCAGTTGTTGGTGTTTCCAGTGGTACCAGTGCTTGTTCAGCTTTTGGCACAGCACTAGACGTTCTTTGGGGAGAGCGCTGTTTTGCCATCAACTCCGGGGGACTTACGCCCAAGGTGTTAGCTGTGTTACTTGTTTGACGGCCAGAGCTTGAGCTGCACGACTCTGTAGTAGGAGCCGTTGTAAACGTTTGACCTTGGTTTTATGACCGTTCTTTTGCGCTTTAAAGATACTCCGCTGTAATCGAAAAACATGGTGATGGAATTTCTTCCATGGCAGGTCTTTCCAGACATCGTCAGTCCTCCGGCCAATCTTCCCCGTTAGCAGGAATGCTGCTAAATGAAGTCTCAGGGCTTTTAAACTGCGGTATTCGATTGGAGTCTGGTTAGTGATATTCACAGTTTTGACCTTCATTAGTCGCTCTGATAATTACATTGGGTATCTTTTCTGTAGAAACCATCAGGCAGTTACGCCTTCTCTTACCCTCGCTCTTCCGTTAGGCCGTTAATCAAGCGACCCCACCCCTTCACTTGCTTGCTCCTGCGCAGCCGCGCCTGAGCAGGGCTTGGAATCCCTAGTTTCCGTGGAAGTTAAGCGAGTTTTTACTCGTTCCGAATGAACTATTGTTGCGAACCCTTGGGATTCATCCATTGACCTATCACCAACTCAGGAATGTAAGTGTTCCATGGTTGCCTTACGAGTTTCTTTCGGTGTTTCTTCTGTCGTAGGTAACGGTCTTCCGACAGTGTCAGATGTTAGGTCTTTTTTCAGATGATTCACGTTAAGTTATCCCGGTGTTCTCCCTGTTAGCGGAAGTGTCTCTGCCTAACCGTTCGGTCGCACTTTACCGCCCTGCTGCCAGCTTCTGCCTGGTGATTAACCTCACAGTGGCCAGATAAGGATTCACGTGATTCCCTCACGGGAGGGGCTTTCACCCTCATAGTTCATTCAGTTGTCAAGGTTCGGTATCGTTTGTCCGTTTTCGCCCCTTTCGGTGGTTTAGATTATCGGAGACGTTGTCCCGGAAACCCTGCTCCTGCTTATGTTTGGCTCACGCCGCGACCTTCACAGGAAACGAGCCGCACTCATGGACCGTCTTGTACAACGTTTTGTGCTGAAACCTGTTATTAAGATGGCTCGTGTTGCTCGCAGCGTGAGTGAGGGGCTTTTAGAGGAAGAGGTCTCCGTGCGAAGTGAGGATGAGATCGGTGAGCTAGCACGTGCTGTGGAACTCATGCGACGCAGTCTCGTCACTGCCACTAACTATATTAATAGGCTTAGTCGCAATAAAAAAGATTGACAGAACGAACGCACCTTCTTCTGTCTATTAGAGTAGAGAGAGATGTTACCACCTCGCCCCTCTCCGATAACACCGAAGGTGCCGCCTTTGGCGTCCCGGACGTGCGAGTTTCCCCCGCCATTAATCAATGCCGGGGGCTTAGGTGCTCCTATGCCTTTACGGCGCGCTGACATTGACCATCTTTTATACGCTTGTCATGTATTGCTTGCGCTTGGTGGCACTCACGGTGGAGGGCAACTAAATTCTTTCGTTTCCAATTGTTATGGTCGCCCCCGCCATCCGCGATGCCGGGGGTGCAATTCCACGACGCCATCTACCTCCATTAACAATCGATTGCAATGCAAACATTTACCCTTCTGTCGCTTTATAGCTTCAGCGGTTGGCCCACTATATAATTTGGAGTTCCGGCTAACCCAATAGGAGATATTCCCATCGTAGGGTGAGACATCACCTTTGACCCCCGCCATTAATCAATGCCGGGGGCCATTGACTTTCCAGGGAACAGTTGGGAAAGCTTTCCTTATTTGCTCTGATGTGAGCTGACGCTTCGCTGACCCCTGTGGCTTTTTGCCAAAAGTTGCCATCCGTCGTGCTTTCTCTGCTTCCATAGTCGCCATCCTACGTTTTTCAGCTCTCAACTTCCGCCATACCCAATTATTGAGCGACCATAGCGAGTGCTTACCCATATCGCAGCTTGAGTGATTTTGACGACCGCCTCGGACTTGTGACTCAATCCTTTTCAGACGAGCTTCCGTAGTTGCACCACAATTCCTGAGTTGCTTTAACCTTAGCCTTTATATTTGCGTAGTTCTTTTGGCTCGGTGTGGATTTAAAGATTCCACGGGAGTTAACGCGAAAGCGCCATCCCAAGAAATCGAATCCATCCGTAGCTTTACTCACCTTAGTCTTAGCTTTATTAATCTTTAGCCCTCTGGACTTCAGAAATTCGTCTATATCTCGCTGGAGCTTCTGGGTATTAGCTTTCGGTTTGCAGATAAAGACTGCGTCGTCAGCGTAACGAATCCCCCTTATTAGGCTCCTTGAGCGTTGCCCTTTCCATTGGTCTAACCCTAGATTCTCAAATCCATCTAGGGCGATATTGGCCAGTAGCGGTGAGATAACCCCACCTTGGGGAGTCCCCTTAATACTGGAAGGGTATTCACCACGGACGCCAGCTAAAAGGCCAGCTTCAGACCTTTTAATGCCTCATATGGCAGGACGACTTTTCCGAGCATGGCCTGGTGGTCAATTTCGTCAAAGCATTTACTGATGTCTGTTTCCAGAATCAGCTTGTCCTTGCCATTGGCCTGGTTGTTAAGGTTTTGGAAAATCAGCTTTTGTGCGTCCGCAGTACAGCGACCGGGTCTGAAGCCGTAGCTTCTTTCTCCGGCAGTGGCCTCATAAGCAGGTTCGGCCGCTAATTTGAGTAGCGCCTGCCACGCCCTGTCAGCCATTGTAGGGATGCCTAAACCCCGTATTTTGCCGTTAGGCTTGGGGATATTTACCCTTCTCAGTTGTTGGTGTTTCCAGTGATACCAGTGCTTGTTAAGGCGAAGGCAACGGCACCAGACGTTCTCGTGTTGAGAGCGCGGTTTTACCGTCAACTCCGGGGGACTTACGCCCTTGATTGAGCTGTGTTACTTGTTTGACGGCCCTAGCTCTGGGCTGCACGGCTTTGTAATAGGAGCCGTTGTAAGCGTTTGACTTTAGTTTTTTGATTGTTATGCATGCGCTTTAAAGATACACCGTTGTAACCGAAACACCTGACCCCGAAATTGCTTCCAAGGTAGGTCTTTCCAGACATCGTCAGCCCGTCGGCTAGTCCTCCCCATTTGCAGGAATGCTGTCAAATGGAGTCTCATAGTCCATAGGCTGCGGTATTCGATTGGAGTTTGGTTAGTGATAATCACAGATTGGCTCCATTAGTCGCTCTGATAATTACATTGGGTCTCTTCTCTGTAGAAACCATCGGGCAGTTACGCCCTTCTTACCCTCGCCCTTCCGGTAGGCCGTTAATCAGGCGACCCCACCACGTCACATGTTGAGCTTGGAATCTCCTGCTTCAGTGGAAGTTGAGCGAGTTTTTACTCGTTCCGAACGAGCTATTGTTATGAACCCTTGGGACTCATCCATTAACCCATCACCAACTCAGGAATGTAAGTGTTAACCCTTAACCTTACGAGTTTCTTTCGGTGTCTCTTCTGCTCTATAACGGTTTGGCAGTGTCCAACTTTGGGTCTTTTCTCAGATGATTCACGTTAAGTTATCCCGGTGCTCTCCCTATTAGCGGCGTTACCATCGAACCGTTCGATAGCTCCGGTTCCGCCCTGTTGCCAGCTTCCGCCTGGTGATTAACCTCACGGTGGCCAGCCCGGAGGGCGCGGCTGCGCAGGAGCAGGGGATTCACGTGATTCCTTCACGGGAGGGACTTTCACCCTCATAGTTCATTCAGTTATCAAGGTTCAGAGAACCTAGCCCCTGCTTATATTTGGCTTTATGCCGCGACTTTCTCAGGGAACGAGCCGCACAGGGTTAAGTTGGCTTCGCCAAAGTTATCGGTCGGTACTTTCCCGGCAGCACTGCCTTACCCCTCGTAAAGCTGTTTAACCACCCGGTTCTAGCAGCCCAGGACTAGCACGCATCCCAGGGTAGGTCTTTAACTCTTGCCGATAACGTAGTCCGCGCTTTGGACTTAGGCTGGTCAGCTACCTAAAAAGAGAGGCTAGAGAGCAACGTCTCTTTAGAGCGGGGTGCTGACCTACAGTACATTCATAGTTTCTTGAGTAACTTATCATATTCCCTATGGGGTCCGATCCAAAACCAGACAACTGTATCTGGAGCTTTCATGATTCCTACAGCACGCCAGCCTATTCCGGTTCTCACCGAGTATATGGGCTGCTTGGTATTCAGCTTTTTGAACTCCAAACTCGGATGGCTAGGGTTTTGTTTCCAAAGCTTATAGTTCTTCCGTGCAGTCTGTTTAACTCTTTCAGGTAATTGAGCGAAACACTGGATAAAGTCATCTGTTAGCTCCGACTTCATAGTTCATCAAAGCCCATAACCTTGGTTTTTCCCTGCAAAGAATCTCTCAAGGCTTTCTCTGCTAGTTCTTCTAGGATAGCACTTTCTGGTTGAGATAATGTCTGCTGCCATTTCAGCTCCATCTCAATATCCTCAATGAACTGTTCAGCCAGTTGATCCTGTATGTGCTCCGGTAAACATTGGGCTTTCTGAAAGGCTTATTAGAGTCGAGGGAGGTGTTACCACCTCGCCCCTCTCCTACGAACTGTACGTGAAACTTTCGCCTCATACAGCTCAGGTGCTTCTATGCCAATGGGAGGCGTGCTTCCGTAGACCGTCCTTAATACGCTTGCGATGTATTGCTTGCGCCTGGTGACACTCACGGTGGAGGGCAACTAGATTCTTACGTTTCCAGTTGTTATGGTTGCCATCGATGTGGTGCAACTCCACGGCTCCATCCATCTCCATAAACAATCTGTTGCAATGCTGACATTTGCCCTTCTGTCGCTTAATAGCATCAGCGGTTGGCCCACTGTACAGTTTGGAATTCCGACCAACCCAATAGGAAATGTTCCCATCGTAGGGTGAGGCATCACCTTTGACCCCCGCCATTAATCAATGCCGGGGGTCGTTGACTTTCCAGGGAATTGCTGGGAAAGCAATATGTACCTGCTCACTGGTGAGCTGTCGTTTGGCCGCCCCTTGGGGTTTAATCCCCTTAGTGGCGAGCCGTCGTGCTTTCTCTGCTTCCATAGTCGCCATCCTGCGCTTTTCAGCTCTCAATTTGTGCCATACCCATTGTTTGAGTGACCATAGCAAATGCTTACTCATATCGCAGTTTGAGTGATACTGCCTCCAGCCTCGGACTTGTGACTCTATCCTTTTCAGACGAGCTTCCGTGGTCATACCACTTTTCCAAGTAGCTTTAACCTTGGCCTTTATGTCTACATAATTTTTGGAACTCGGTGTTGATTTGAATACTTCACGGGAATTCACCCGAAAGCGCCACCCTAGGAAGTCAAACCCATCCGTAGCTTTACTCACCTTAGTCTTGGCTTCGTTGATTTTTAGCCCTCTGGACTCCAGGAATTTGTCTATATCTTCCCTTAGCCGCGTGGTGTCAGCTTCGGTTTTACAGATAAAGACCGCGTCATCCGCGTAACGGATACCCCTTATGAATGCGTTGGTGCGCCTTTTCTTCCATTGGTCTGACCCTAGGTTTTCAAATCCATCTAAGGCGATATTGGCCAGTAGTGGCGAGATGACCCCGCCTTGGGGCGTACCTTTAATACTGGAGGGGTATTCACCACGGACGCCAGCTTTCACAGCAAGTTTGAGACCTTTGAGAGCCTCTTTTGGTAAAACTACTCCTCTGAGCATGACCTCATGGCTTATCTCATCGAAGCATTTGCTGATGTCTGTTTCCAAGACCAGCTTGTTCTTACCATTTGCTTGGCTGTTTAGATTCTGGAAAATCAGCTTTTGTGCGTCCGCAGTACAGCGACCGGGTCTGAAGCCGTAGCTCCTTTCTCCGGCAGTTGCTTCATAGGCTGGCTCCGCTGCTAACTTGAGCAACGCTTGCCACGCCCGGTCAGCTATTGTAGGGATGCCTAGACCCCTTACTTTGCCGTTAGGCTTGGGGATATTAACCCTTCTCAGTTGCTGGTGTCTCCAGTGGTACCAGTGCTTATTCAGCCTCTGACATAACACTAGACGCTCTCTGGTAGAGAGTGCGGTTTTACCATCAACTCCGGCGGCGGGGGACTTACGCCCTTGATTGAGCTGTGTTACTTGTTTGACGGCCAGAGCTTGGGCTGCACGGCTTTGTAATAGGAGCCGTTGTAAGCGTTTGACTTTGGCTTTTTGATTGTCTTTTTGCGCTTTGAAGATGCACCTCTGTAACCGAAACACCTGACCCCGGAATCGCTTCCAAGGTAGGTCTTTCCAGACATCGTCAGCCCGTCGGCTAGTCCTCCCCATTAGCAGGAATGCTGTCAAATGGAGTCTCATAGCCCATAGGCTGCGGTATTCGATTGGAGTTTGGTTAGTGATAGTCACAGATTGGCTCCATTAATCGCTCTGATAATTACATTGGGTCTCTTCTCTGTAGAAACCTTCGGGTAGTTACACCCTTCTTACCCTCGCTCTTCCGATAGGCCGTTAATCAGGCGACCCCACCACCTCACATGTCGGGCTTGGAGTCCCCTGCTTCAGTGGAAGTCGAGCGAGTTTTTACTCGTTCCGAATGAACTATTGTTATGAACCCTTGGGATTCATCCATTGACCCATCACCAACTCAGGAATGTAAGTACCTGACGATAGTCTTACGAGTTTCTTTCGGTATCTTTTCTGCTCTAAAGCGGTTTGGCAGTGTCCTTTATTAGGTCTTTTCTCAGATGATTCACGTTAAGTTATCCCGGTGTTCTCCCTGTTAGCGGTGTTACCGACGACACCGAAGGTGCCGCCCAAGGCGTCCCGCTCGTCAGCTCCAGTCCCGCCCTGCTGCCAGCTTCCGCCTGGTGATTAACCTCACGGTGGCCAGGTAAGGATTCACGTGATTCCTTCACGGGAGAGGCTCGGTTACACGATTTCTGACCGTGCCCTCACTCTCATAGTTCATTCAGTTGTCAAGGTTCGGTAATCACTACCTTAGAGGTTCGGTGACCCTGTTTGAGTCACTTAATTTCTCTCGCGTTTCCCTTATGGGTCTCGCGTTCAGGTAGGAATCGTTTGTCCGTTTTCAGCCCCTTTCGGTGGCTTAGATTATCGGAGACGATGTCCCGGTAACCAGGCTCCTGCTTATGTTTGGCTTACGCCGCGACCTTCACAGGAAACGAGCCGCACTCGTCAATAAATTACTCATAGCTCCCGATTGTGATACATTTTGCGGTAATAAGCTTGATATTCAGGGGAAAGGAGGTGTGCCCACCAGTCCCGGTTGTTTAAATACCATTCTAGAGTGAGTCGGAGTCCCGTGGCTAAGGTTTCACTAGGTTTCCAACCTAATTCTTGTTTGATTTTACTCCCATTAATGCCATAACGGCGATCGTGTCCAGGTCTATCTTTGACAAAGGTAATTAAGTCCCCAGCAGGACTTACTGGTAAATTGGTTCCCAATTCGTCCATTAAGGCACAAATCATCTTCACTAAATCAATGTTTTTAATTTCGTTATTCCCTCCAATATTATAGGTCTCCCCCGGTTCCCCCTTCTCAATCACTAATTCTAATGCACTACAGTGATCTCCCACATATAACCAGTCCCGAATATTTTGGCCGTCACCGTACACAGGAAGGGGTTTCCCTAATAATATGTTAATACAGGTGAGGGGAATTAATTTTTCCGTAAAATGATAGGGTCCGTAGTTGTTGGAACAATTGGTAATTAGGGTGGGTAAACCGTAGGTGTGATAGTAGGCTCGCACCAGGTGATCGCTCCCTGCTTTGGAAGCAGCATAGGGACTGTTGGGAGCATAGGGGGTAGTTTCCGTGAATGGAGGGTCTTCTGGTGCCAAACTGCCAAATACTTCGTCTGTGGATATGTGGAGGAAGCGGTAATTTTCCGGTTTCTTTTGACTTTCCCAATACTGACGAAATGCTTCCAATAAGGTAAAAGTACCCACTACGTTGGTGCGAATAAAAGCCTCCGGACCTAAAATAGAACGGTCCACATGGGACTCCGCTGCAAAATGGGCGATTGTATCGATTTTTTCCTCTTTTAAGAGCTGATCTAATAAGGAGCGATCGCCAATATCTCCTTTAACAAAGCGAAAATTCTCATCTGCTTCTAATTTAGCTAAATTAGCTCTATTTCCTGCATAAGTGAGAGCGTCTAATACCACCAGACGAGTATCGGGATAATTTTTCATCCAATTATGAACGAAATTAGAACCAATAAAACCGGCCCCACCAGTTACCAATAAGCGCTTTTGTCTCATATTTGTTGATTTTGCTTTTTTTGGTTTCACACAGAGGCACAGAGGCACGGAGAGGGGAGGGGGAAGGAGTATATAGGGATAAGGTTGAGTATTTATACTTACACACAGGGCGACATCTTTTCCCATGGTATTACTATAACTCCTAATTTCACTTTTGTCAACCCTTTCTAAAATATTTCTCCCTTCTCTTCCTCTGGGTCCTCGGCGCCTCTGCGGTTTATTAAATATTATCCCCCTAACTCTATCTGGGAGTCGTCACCTATCATGAAACGTAAAGCTTTAGGACGACGGGGTGCAACCGTTAACTCTGCTCTCCGTCCGATAAGACTATTCACAATCCGCTGCTCTATGCCTATTAATTTAGCACCTTCTAACACAACACTGTGTTCCAAGTCCCCACCTACTAAGGTAACTTCATCGGCTATACTGGTATAAGGCCTCACAAAACAATTTTCCATATGGCAGTTATTGCCAATAATAACAGGTCCGCGAATAATACAATTGACTAGTTTGGTCCCTTTACCAATTTTTACCCGTCCAATAACTTGACTCTCAGGGTCCACTTCCCCCTAAATTTTCCCTTCCAAACGGGTGTCCAGAATAATCCGATTTGCTTCTAATAAGTCGTCCTTTTTTCCCATGTCCAACCACCAACCATCTAATTTTTTTGCCTCCACGGACTTAAACTGGTATATTAAAGCTTGAATAGCGTCGGTGATTTCTAATTCTCCTCAAGGTGAAGGTTTAATGCTGTCGATGGCTTTTTGAATCGCACTGGATAAGAAGTATATACCTACTAAGGCTAAGTTAGAAGGGGGAATTTGGGGTTTTTCCACTAGTTGGAGCACTTTTCCTGTTTTATCTACTTCAGCCACCCCAAAAGCCCTAGGATTAGATACGGAATGGAGGAGAATTAAGGAGTCTAGGTTTTTTCCTTGAAAGTCACATTGGAAGGGAGTGAGTTCATTTTCAATTAAGTTATCCTCTAAATACATCAAAAAAGGATCATCTCTTAGGAAGGGTCGAGCTACTTTCACTGCGTGAGCCAAACCCCCTGGTTTTTCCTGGAGGATATAGGTTATTTCTGCCCCAAAGCGCTCTCCGAAATCAGTTATTTCCCTTACTTCTGCTCCGGTTTCTGGACTGATAATAATGCCGATGGATTTTATCCCGGCTGCTACGATGGCTTCAATACCGTACCACAGAATAGGTTTGTTGGCTACGGGAACCAGTTGTTTCGCTCCTGTATAAGTAAGCGGTCGCAATCGCCTTCCCTTACCCCCTGAGAGAATTAATGCTTTCATCTTTTTGATTACCTAGATGTTTGTCACATTTTATCACAAATTTTGTTAGGATAAAGATTTTTTTATTTCACCCAGAGGCACAGAGGCACGGAGAAAAGAAGGGTTACCCTTTCCCCTTGAAGTGAGCAATAGCTACTACCCCTCCTATTACTAGGATAGCTGGCAGGCTACTGATTTCTAAGGGAACGGGAACTTGGGTAAAGATAATGTTCTCAGCGAAGGTTATTACCTGTTCTTGTACACTAGCATCTCCATTATCTTCTAAATCTTGACCGTAAGTAATGATATTAACACCTGGACCATTCACTGATGTCCAAAATTACATCCCGCCCAATGCTTCCTACTCTACCCTCCGCAAAAAACCTACGTTCAATTATCTGTCCATCTTCAACCGTGAAGGTGTTGTTTGGTCCTAACTCAGTAGTAAGGAAGATAGAAAGGAAGTTAAAATCGCCAACATCTTCGAAATCATCTGGTGCAGAGTCCACAAACACAGCAGTTGGTACACTTGTAGCATTGTCAGTCAGTCCCAGGATCCGTCCTGTAACTGTCCCGTCAATACCCCCTCCCCCAGTATTACTAAAAGAGAAGGTGAAGTCTAGAGCAGTTGCTCGGTTAGTTAATCCCCAGGTGAAGACTGAGATAAGGAGGAGTTTGGAGATGATATGTTTCATTTTTCTGTCCTTGTGCAGTTTATATAATCAAGGTACTTGGAGACTTATCAAACCTTTCTCAGGAAAATAACTGTGAAAATGTCCATCTCGAGCTAAGATAACAATAATAAGTTCCAAAGGATAACCAGGCTGAACCTGTAAATCAGACCAGGGGACCCCTATTTCTAAGCATCGGTGAAAAGCCACCACTGCCTTTGTGACTCTACTTTCCCAAGTATTGTCTCCCACTGCTTCTGCCAACCCAATGGATGAGTTGAGTAAATTAATCCTTAAATGATGGTGGAATAAATAATTCAAGGGTGCCATATCTGGCAAATTTGTGAGGGGGACTGGACTATTATACATGGTTATATCCCGATAGTACCACAACAAGTGCAACTCCCCTGGTAATTGCACCCCACCCTGAAAGTCGAAACGGAAATAGAAATGCAACTGGTCCCAACCATAATGAACTCGTTGCACCAAACTGGAGCGTTGCATTGTCCCCCGACTACCACCAATCTCAATTCTACCAGCTTTCTGCCAATCCTCTTCCCGTCCCCTACCGTCCAGCCCTGGACTAATAAAGCTTTCCAGAGTGACACACTCTTCAGTCCTCTCCCGTTCTTGGACAGGTTGATGCAAACGAGGGGGAACAGGTTCCTTCAGACCCCGATAGATAGCAATAAGATGGTCCCGGAATAACTGGTCGAAAATGCTATCATGAGAGGAAGAGTTATCCCTGTCAAACCACCAAAACCAATCGGATCCTTCTGCTGCATATAAGGACTCCCAAACTTCAGGGTTGTTTTCTTCTGTAGCTTCGGGATGATTTGCCAATATCTCCCTCGCTTCCCTGAGCAAGTCCCAAGCCAAATTTTTGCTCTTAGACCCAATCCAAGTGCTAAAATTCCCATCCACCCAAGAACCACTGTGAAGCGTTTCTCCCGGGATACTTGACATGTTGGGGAATTTGTGCGCGACCTGACAATGGTCGCTTAGTACGGGACATCGAGTCCTCTAGGGAGTTCCACCCCTAGCCCTCACGGAAAAGACTCTACGAGTCCGGTCACGGCGGGAGTAAGTAATAAAACCGCTGGAATGCAGACCCCGAAAGTAGCCGAAGCTCTTAGGATTAAAGGGTGAGGAGCAAGAGGGAAATAGCTGGAAGGCTGAACGAAAGTGAAGTAAAAGGATTCGCCATCAACGAATCCCTCCGTTTAAACCTCGTAAACCACGAAAGGCGAAATTATTCCTGCGCCTTAGCCAAAATGGCAAGCAGACAGGAACTGATACTGCAAATTTATCAGCTCGGGGAACCAAAGCTCTGCCGGGGGATAGGAACCAGCCTAACCAGTTAAGAAAACTAAGCGAAACAACAGGATAAGCCCTACAAGGTCTAAGAAAGGGTCGATTCTTCTTAGTAGGTCAAAGGTAACGGCGACGGAATTCCTTGGAGGGTAAAGGATGAGTGAAAAAGCGAACGCTCTCTTGTAATGAGAGAGATAGGGATTCAAGATTTGTCCCTGACCGAAAGGAATAGCAGACTTCACTTGGGTCTCATACGAAAATTGAAGACAACTAGAAACCAAACGAACGGAAAAGTTAGATGACGGAAGAAATTCTGGCAAATGGACTGAACGGACAATCTACCGAGTGGGGCGACATTAACTGGCGTCGCACAAAGAAGATTGTTAGGAATTTACGCGGTCGGATATTTCGTGCCCAAAAGCTTGGACTGTGGAGGCGAATGATGTCTCTACAGAAATTGATGAAAAGATGTCGGTCGAACCTATTACTGAGCATCAGACAAATCACACAGGTAAATACCGGAAAACGAACAGCGGGGGTAGATAAGGAGGTCATAGACACCCCAGCACAGCGTGTGAAACTTGCCAATAACTGGGAAATGCCCAAGGCAAAACCTGCCAGACGGGTATACATTCCTAAAGCGAATGGTAAGAAACGTCCTCTTGGAATCCCAACCATCAGAGATAGAGTCGCTCAGGCAATAGTCAAAAATGCACTGGAACCCGAATGGGAGGCCAAGTTTGAAGCTAACTCCTATGGCTTCAGACCCGGTCGAAGTTGCCTAGATGCTATTGGACAATGTTTCAGTAGACTACGCGGCGACTATAAAACGAAGACCGGAACATGGCGAAAGCACGATAAATGGGTTTTGGACGCTGATATCAAAGGCTTCTTTGACAACATTGACCATAAATCCATCCAGACAGCAGTCAGGGAAAATACCTTGGTTGATGGATGGTTAAAAGCTGGATCTATCGAGAGTAAGAAGGGATATAGCCCAACTGAAAAAGGAACTCCACAGGGTGGCGTAATAAGTCCTTTGTTAGCAAATATCGGACTCCACGGGTTAGAAACATATATCAACAAATGTAACCCAAAGGTAGGCGTCATCAGGTATGCAGACGATTTCGTAGTCACGGCAAAGGACAAGGAATCCTTGGAGGAATTGAAAATCCAGATAAATCAATGGCTGTCAGAACGAGGTCTTGAGATTAGTGATGAGAAGACGCGGATAGTACATATAAGAGACGGATTTGATTTCCTGGGGTTTAACCTACGGCATTATGAGGTTAAAGGAAATGATGGAATCCTACGGGATAAACTAATCATTAAGCCACAGAAGTCGAAGGTATTAGAGCTCTGCAAGAAAGTCGGTGCAACCATCGACAGCATGAAAACAAAAACCCCAGAACAGGTCATCCGTAAGATAGAACCACTTCTCAGAGGTTTTGCGAATTACTACAGAGGAGTATGTAGCAAAGAAACCTTTTCATATATACACAACCGAGTATGGTGGTACCTCTGGCGTTGGGCAAAAAGACGACACCCCAAAAAATCACGAAAATGGGTCAAAGGAAAGTACTTCCGAACAAGGGGCAAAAGAAATTGGGTGTTTTTCTACGAAGGCAAAGACCGGAGGGGCAAAAGAATAATACACGATTTGTATAATATAAAAAGTGTCCCGATTGAAAGACATATCAAAGTTAAGGGAGCTTATTCCCCAGACGATCCCGAACAGGTGGAATATTGGTCAAAGCGGCGAACGCAGTCTGGAAAAAAATGGTGGGCTAAAAACTCAAAATATGAGAAAATAGCCATCAACCAGAACTGGAAATGCCCAATCTGCCATGAGCACCTCTTCAACGGTGAGGAAATTCAAACCCATCACATAGCACCTGTGAAGGATGGAGGTTCAGATGAGTGCGACAATCTTCAGCACTTGCACACAGCATGTCACAAGCAGGTGCATTCCAAGAAATCCAAGCAAGTAGGGCTTGAAGTGAGGCTTGAGCCGGATGATAGGAAACTGTCACGTCCGGTTCTTAGGGGAGGGGAAGGAAGCGATTCCTGAACCTTACCCGACATAAAAATTCTGATACTGTAACTAATTTAATTTTATTGTGATTACTCAATCTTTCATAGAGCGCTCGCAAAAAAGGCAAACCGTCTTTTTCGTAATATTCCCAACAATTCTCTCCGTCTAAGGCAATAGTAACTAACCAAGGCTGTGAAGTATCTTCCCTTGACCTATTATCAGCAATTATCTCCAAACGTCGGACCAAATCCTTTGCTGCCCCCTGGGGTGACCTGTTACCATAGGTAAAGCCGATTAAATCGGAGAGGCAATGGTCCCGAAAAACGATAACCAAATTACCCTCTTTCGTCTCCAAGCGATAAGGACGATAAAGCAGATCTGGTTCAGAAACATTCCCCACCTCATCCCGGGAGAAAAAGTGCTTTAAAGTGGAACCCAAAACCACCTCATCAGAACAAATCCAGTGAAACCCTTCCCGAGCAATATAAGGCAAAATCCCTGGACTAACGGACTGTTCAGGTGGCCACAAACCCCTAGGGTTACGTCCGAATCTTGCCCGGTAAATGTCCCGAGCTTTTTGGAGGTGACCAGGGATATCTTCGCACCATTGAAAAGCCTTTTGGGGCAACTTCATTTCTGGTAGAGCACCGGAGTTACTATCTGCCAGTAGGGGTAAAATAGGGTGGGTATAGGGACTGGTGATGACTTCCAGCTGACCCCTAGCTTGCATTTTGCGGTGTTGAGGGATGATCCGGCTGATGATTTCTCTTTGTTTACCATAAATGCGTTGGCGATCGCCCAAGTTAAAATTTTTTTCCTGTTCCAACCAGAGGGCAATTTCCGGGTCATCCCAAAAGAGCGGATCTATCCAAGCAAAATTGTGCCATGCCAGTAAATCGCTCCAATCCTGACTGGTCCAGTTTTCCACACACCAAGCCTCTCCTCGCTCCTGTTTTTGCTCATATAGTTCCCGGTAACGAGGGTGAGGAGCAATCATGGTTTGGTAATTACAGCTAAAAAAGTTATTTATAATAAATTGTTTATTAATTTTTTCTAACTTTTCACAGGGAGTAAGTGCCAAAGTTAGATAGGGATCCATAGCCACCCCTGCACTATAATCTTCCAATTGCAAAATCAGGGAAGGTACCAGATTCACCGTTTGATGCAACTTGGGATACTTTTCTAGTAACAGTACTAAATCTAGGTAATCTTTAGTCCCATGCAACCGCACCCATGGTAAACTATATGTGTCCTGAGATTTATATAAAGGTTGGTGCTGATGCCATACAAAAGCGACATAAAGTGGATAGGACATAATCCTGTAGGGGCGGGAAGACCCCGCCCATAGTGTAAATTACATGACTTGCTCGATTTCGGCAATTTCAGGAATCATTTCTTTCAAACGACGTTCAATCCCCATTCTCAAAGTCATAGCAGAACTGGGACAAGAACCACAAGCACCTTGGAGACGTAATTTCACGATGGGACCGTCTATTTCCACCAACTCCACATTACCTCCATCCGCCATCAAATAAGGGCGCATTTCGTCCAGTGTTGTCTCCACGTTGTCCATAGTGAGTGCCAATGCTGTCATTCTGTACCTCCAAAGATTAGTTTCCCTTCACTCATTATGCCACAGCCAGTAGTTCAATCCCAGTGAAATGAAACTCTGTATTGATACTCCCCGCTCTAAAGAGACCTCGCTCTGTACGAATTATTGCTGTTTGTCCATTTAATGTCGGAGTCATAGCGCGCCTCGGCCTTTCGTCATCTAGTTCCATATTACCAGAGGTTATACAATTTTTTATCGATTGGCTCGAAGCACCTAAAGATTTGCGTTTAACCACTTTTATCCTTTTCCTATAAGGGTTTGGGCTATTGATACCCTATCTTTATCGATTTGCATTTAACCACTTTTAATTGGCGTTAACCACTTTTAATTGGCGTTAACCACTTTCAAACCGAAAATGGGAGAGAGGGAGTGTCAGTCCTAATCATTTGAGGTGGTCATGGATTTGCGTTTAAGCACTTTTATCCTTTTCCCATAAGGGTTTGGGCGATTGATACCCTCTTATATCGATTTGCTTTTAACCACTTTTAATTGGCGTTAACCACTTTTAATTGGCGTTAACCACTTTTAATTGGCGTTAACCACTTTCAAGCCCAAAATGGGAGATAGCGAGCATAGCGGGTAGAGGTTGAGTCCGATTTCTCTGGCTTGATTAATTCTTCTTTCTTCGTAGCGCGGATAACCTGAGAAACAACAGTGTTCTTTGACTTGTCTAAACGAAAACGCTCCCGTAGTGTTTGGTTTGTCATACGTTGGTTACTGACGTATCGCAAACAACAATGTTGATAGCAGGCTCGAACCCGATCTGCTTGACTCATGTGGGCAAAATCCTGATGAGCAAAAAGGATTGCCGTGGTGCGTGTTTCTCCCACCCGAAAATCTGGTGCTGGGAGCTGATAAACCTCTACTGTATTGACCACTTTGTCGATTCCACTGCCTTTTTCTTCACAGATACCAAAGCGCCGCATTAGATCTGCAAGTTGTTCGTTTTGTGAACGATATATTAGAGTCGAGGGAGCTGCCACGCAGCTCGCCCCTCTCCTACGAACTGTACGTGAAACTTTCGCCTCATACAGCTCAGGTGCTTCTATGCCAATGGGAGGCGTGCTTCCGTAGACCGTCCTTAATACGCTTGCGATGTATTGCTTGCGCCTGGTGACACTCACGGTGGAGGGCAACTAGATTCTTACGTTTCCAGTTGTTATGGTTGCCATCGATGTGGTGCAACTCCACGGCTCCATCCATCTCCATAAACAATCTGTTGCAATGCTGACATTTGCCCTTCTGTCGCTTAATAGCATCAGCGGTTGGCCCACTGTACAGTTTGGAATTCCGACTCAACCCAATAGGAAATGTTCCCATCGTAGGGTGAGGCATCACCTTTGACCCCGCCATTAATCAATGCCGGGGTCGTTGACTTTCCAGGGAATTGCTGGGAAAGCAATATGTACCTGCTCACTGGTGAGCTGTCGTTTGGCCGCCCCTTGGGGTTTAATCCCCTTAGTGGCGAGCCGTCGTGCTTTCTCTGCTTCCATAGTCGCCATCCTGCGCTTTTCAGCTCTCAATTTGTGCCATACCCATTGTTTGAGTGACCATAGCAAATGCTGAACGAGTATCGCAGTTTGAGTGATTCTGGCGACCGCCTCGGACTTGTGACTCTATCCTTTGATGAAAATGCGTTCAATTTCTTGGCCAACAGTATAGCACCCAGGTTGGTAATGGTCCAACCCCCAGAAGTCTGCTGGATTAAATCTTCCCCCTGTAATCGCTTCAATACGGCGTCGCGACTCGTGGGATAGGGTATCTTTAATAGCTCAAAATAGGTCTGTGTATCAAGCAGGGCAATTACATTATTAGGACTTATATCAGCTTTTGCAGACTGTGTAAACCAATCCTGTTGGTCTTCTGCAAAAATGCGTTTGAGCTTATCTGGTGTCATGGTTACCAGGTTTTCACCAGCTCGCATTAAGTAAGCTCCCTCAAAAGCAAGTGCTTGCCCTGTGGGACGGGGTGGCACTTCAAACACCAACACTCTCCCATGAGAATGTTGCAATTCCGTAGTGTCTACTCTAAAATTAAATTTGTCTACAATACGGGCTTTGATGTTATTGAGGTCTGTGGGGGAGGTAAAAGCTTGGGAACCCACAACCTGCCGTGGAGGCTTATTGGTGACCCCCAAAACGAGATAGCCACCACCCTCATTAGCTAAAGCAACGCAGTATTTTAGTAATTTGGTGGTATCGTATTGCCGTTGAGCCTCTTTGAATTCCAGGTGTTCGTCTTCTGCGGGGGTATCTAGCCAATTTTTTAGGGTTTCAAGGGTAATCATGGATCAGCGATCGCCTTCGAGGGCGTTTTTCCTTATCTTAAAGACTGGAATCCTAATTTGGAATCCCTAAGATGCTGCTAACAGAGTTTCCTCCACATTTTGCGGTAACTCAATGAGATAAAAACGATTGGCTGAAAAAGCATAGTCTTCCCCACTCTCGTCAATCACACGAATCAGCCCATGGATTTTTGCTTGTTCATCATTAATCATGGGATATAGTTTTCCAACTTCCAGGGATGCTTCATATCCAAGGTAGCTTTAGCTTAAACTCTTGTTTGTCTAAAGGAGACCCAATACCTGTATCAGCAACATTTAAATGGCATTTTCACATTACTTGCAGCAAACGGCGATGGTTACCGTAGAACTGTGACAGGATCGTAAGTAGGAGGAAGTTGGATTTTCTTGCCTGAATTTTTCTCTTGCGCTTTTGGAGGAAACCTATGATACCATTGAGGGGAGTGGGTAATTCATGGGTAGTACTGGCGAGACAATTACTTTTCAGATAGTTTGCTTCTTCTGCTTCATTTCTAGTTGAGCGTGGGCGATGGCTGTTCCCACTCGATCCGCCAACTCCTGGACTGTTTCTATTATAGAATATACTCAGACGAAGCGCAATAATTGTTACAATAATATATGACTGCTGTTGACGGCTCTCAGATACGTAATTTCTCTATTATCGCCCACATAGACCACGGCAAATCAACTCTTGCAGATCGCATGTTACAGCTCACTGGAACCGTTGCCCAGAGGGAGATGAAGGAACAATTCCTGGATAACATGGACATAGAAAGAGAGCGAGGCATTACCATTAAGCTGCAAGCAGCCCGGATGAATTATACCGCTAAAGATGGTAAAGAGTACGTGCTGAACTTGATTGATACTCCGGGACATGTGGATTTTTCCTACGAGGTATCCCGCTCCCTGGCGGCTTGCGAAGGCGCTCTATTGGTGGTGGATGCTTCTCAAGGGGTAGAAGCTCAAACTCTGGCCAATATCTATCTGGCTCTGGAACATGATTTGGAAATTATTCCGGTACTGAATAAAATCGACTTACCGGGAGCAGAACCAGAAAGGGTGATTCAGGAAATAGAAGAGGTTATCGGTTTGGATTGTAGCGGGGCAATTTTGGCGTCAGCGAAAGCAGGGATTGGAGTTACGGAGATTTTGGAATCCATTGTCCATTTAATTCCGCCCCCAGAAGATAACATATCCAAACCTCTACGAGGGCTAATTTTCGATAGCTATTACGATTCCTATCGGGGGGCAATCATCTATTTCCGGGTAATGGATGGGAAAGTTACAAAGGGCGATCGCTTCCGCTTGATGGCTTCAGGAAAGGAATATGAAATCGATGAGTTAGGGGTACTTTCTCCTGGACAAATCCCGGTAGAGGAACTCCACGCAGGAGAGGTGGGTTATATCGCCGCTGCCATTAAAACTGTAGCGGATGCTAGAGTAGGGGATACCATTACTCTCGCCTCAGCCCAAGCAAAAGAACCTTTACCCGGTTATACAGAAGCTAAACCTATGGTTTTCTGCGGCTTATTTCCGACTGATTCGGAACAATATGAAGATTTCCGCGATGCTCTCTCCAAGTTGAAGCTGAACGATGCTGCTCTTTATTACGAACCAGAAACCTCAAGTGCGATGGGTTTTGGCTTTCGCTGCGGCTTTTTGGGTTTGCTCCATATGGAAATTGTTCAAGAAAGGTTGGAAAGGGAGTACAATCTGGAATTAATTACCACTGCTCCATCGGTAATTTATCGCGTCACTACTACTGATGGAGAGGTGCTGGAAATCGATAATCCCAGTCAATTACCTCCTTCAGTAAAGCGAGAGAAGATTGAAGAGCCTTATATTCGGGTGGAAATTATTACCCCGGAAACCTATGTAGGTGCACTGATGGAATTGTGTCAAAGTCGCCGGGGTACTTTCATGGATATGCGCTATTTTACCGAAAAACGCACAGCCCTCATTTACGAATTGCCCTTAGCTGAAGTAGTGACGGACTTTTTTGATCGCCTCAAATCTCTTTCTCGTGGTTATGGCAGTATGGAATACCATCAGATCGGCTATCGAGCAAATACCTTGGTAAGATTGGATATCATGGTAAATGGGGAGCCGGTGGATTCCTTGGTGACTATCGTTCATCGGGATAAAGCTTATTATGTGGGGAAGGCTTTGGTGGAAAAACTGAAGGAATTGATTCCTCGTCATCAGTTTAAAATTCCTATTCAAGCAGCCATCGGTTCCAGGATTATTGCCTCCCAGCAAATACCAGCTCTGCGGAAAGACGTACTGGCTAAGTGTTACGGTGGGGATATTTCCCGGAAGAAGAAATTGCTGAAAAAACAGGCTCAGGGGAAAAAGCGGATGAAAGCCATCGGTACTGTAGATGTTCCCCAGGAGGCTTTTATGGCTGTTTTGCGACTAGAACAGTAAAAGCTGCTAGGATAGGTTGGACAATAAACGAGGGAATGTATGAGAATTTTGGTTACAGGAGGGGCTGGTTTTATTGGCTCCCACCTTATCGATCGCCTGATGAATCAAGGACATGAGGTTCTTTGTTTAGATAATTTTTACACCGGAGACAAAAGGAATATCCTCAAATGGTTTTCTCACCCTTATTTTGAGCTAATTCGTCACGATATCACCGAACCGATTCGCTTGGAAGCAGACCAAATATACCACCTCGCATGTCCTGCTTCCCCAGTGCACTATCAGTTTAACCCGATAAAGACAGTTAAAACCAGTGTCATGGGTACTTTAAATATGCTGGGACTAGCAAAACGGGTGAAAGCAAGATTTCTCCTGGCTTCTACCTCGGAAGTGTACGGGGATCCGGACGTTCATCCCCAAACGGAAGAGTATTGGGGTAATGTGAATTGTATTGGGGTTAGATCATGTTACGACGAAGGCAAGCGAGTAGCAGAAACTCTCTCCTTTGACTATCACCGTCAGAATAATGTGGATATTCGGGTAGCTCGGATTTTCAATAGTTTAACTGGGGACCAAAAAGTCATTTACTATAAGGGAGATAACCTCTACTACGAATCTTTCGCCGCATGTTACCAACGGATCTCTGAAGATATCTCTAACGTATCGGTTCCTTGTTTCGACAAGAACTCCCAATATGTCATTAAACCAATTTCCGCTATTTGGAAACACAAGGTCCAGAAAAAAGGCTATACTATTACTACCACCTGGGGGAAAAAGGTTAAAATTACCGAAGACCACAGTCTCTTTACCAGGGATGAAAATGGCTCCCCTAAAGCGGTATTTGGAAAAGACCTGAAAATCGGTGATTTGGTAGCATCTCCTCACTATCTCCCCTTCATAGATAAACCCTTAGCAAGTTTCTTCATCACAGATAAAATTTCCCCAGAGGCTGTTTCTATCGTACCACAAGATGTGGTACCGTACCTAGAGCAGTATAGAGATAAAATTTGTAATTACTTAAATTCAAAAGCCATTCTTGCACTACACCATTCTCATATAATCAAGGAATACGAAGCCAGCAACAGTATCCCCCTGGAACTATGGCAATATCTGGATTTACCACTCACAGACAAAGAAAAAATTAAGACATTGAGTTCCGGACAAACAATCAATAACTTTATTGATAATATCAATGAGTTATTGTGGTTTTTAGGGTATTATCTAGCTGTAGGAGATGGCAAATCGGGAGATGACCAGCTTGTGTTAAGCTACCAAGCCAAATATCAGGAAAAGCTGCTGCAAATAACCCAGGATTTATTTGGATTTAACGCTAAAATTGATACTTCCGGGAAACGGGTATACATCGGCTCAAAAATAATTGTGGATTTAGTTATCAATGCTCTTGAGGTACGAACCACAGAGAAAGATATTCCCAACTGGATTTTGCAGCTGCCGAAAGAGCAGTTAGTATACTTCCTGCAAGGATTTTGGGAAGAAGACAACTACAAAAATACTACAACTACTGATTCCCACCTTCAGTTTTATAGTGACAGTCAGTTGATTATGGAAAAGTTGGTGCTAATTTTGGCGAAGTTTGGTATTATAGGTAGTGTTTCTCAAGAAGAAAAGTACTCGAAAATAACTGTAGAAGGATTAGAGAATAATGGTATTCTCAATTTAGGGAAAACAAAACAAAAATTAGCAGCACCAACCATAGGTAATATTGCCTGGGCAAAAGTTGAAAGTATTGCCGAGTTTGAGCTAGATGATTATGTCTATGATTTTTCAGTCCCAGAGTATGAAAACTTTGTTGGGGGAACTTATTGCCTTGCCCTGCACAACACCTACGGACCCAGAATGTTAGAACATGACGGTAGAGTAGTGAGTAACTTCATCACACAAGCCTTGCGAGGCTACCCTTTAACTGTATACGGAGATGGGAGCCAAACTCGCAGTTTCTGCTATGTGAGTGACTTGGTAGACGGGTTAATGAGACTCATGAATGGGGATTATATCGGTGCCGTAAATCTCGGTAATCCTGGGGAATTAACCATTCTGCAATTGGCAGAAACGATTCAAGCTATGGTTAATCCTCAGGGGGAATTGGTGTTTAAACCACTCCCACAAGACGATCCACAACAGCGACAACCGGACATTACCAAGGCAAAAACATTGCTAGGTTGGGAACCCACTGTAGATTTAAAGAAAGGGTTACAACTGACTATCGAAGATTTTCGCAGTCGGATAGAATCGGAATAATTGGAAGAGAAAAAGATGGAATTAATGCGTGTTTGTGTAATTGGGACTGGATATGTTGGTTTGGTGACAGGTGTTTGTCTCGCTCATATTGGACATGATGTTATTTGCATTGACAATAATGAAGAAAAGGTCAAATTAATGAAATCGGGACAGTCCCCGATCTACGAACCCGGTTTATCGGAGTTGATGCAGTCTTCCGCAGCATCGGGAAGATTGACATTTAGTACTGATTTAGGAGCAGGGATCCAACATGGGGAAATTCTCTTTATTGCGGTAGGTACCCCAGCTTTACCCACAGGAGAAAGCGACACTCGTTATGTAGAAGCAGTAGCGCGGGGTATTGGTGCTCATCTGAATGGGGGTTATAAAGTAATTGTGAATAAGTCTACCGTCCCCATCGGTTCTGGGGATTGGGTGCAGATGATTGTCCTGGATGGAGTAACACAACGGGAACATTCTTTGGAGGTGGCATTTGACGTAGTGAGCAACCCGGAGTTTTTACGGGAAGGTTCCGCAGTACATGATACCTTTAACCCAGATCGGATTGTCTTGGGAAGTAATAGTGAGAAGGCGATCGCCATGATGGAGGAATTATACGCTCCTATTGTGGGACGAAACTATAGCCAAGACAAGTCTTTACCCCCAGTCCCCGTGTTAGTGACAAACTTGAATTCAGCAGAAATGGTGAAATATGCAGCCAATGCGTTCCTAGCAACTAAAATTAGTTTTATTAATGAAATTGCCAATATTTGCGATCGCGTCGGTGCTGACGTCAACCAAGTTGCTAGGGGTATGGGTTTAGATTCTCGCATTGGGAGCAAGTTTTTAGAAGCAGGGATTGGTTGGGGGGGATCTTGTTTTCCCAAAGATGTGTTAGCTTTAATTCACACTGCTGAAGACTACGGTTATGAGACGGAGTTGTTGAAAGCAGCAGTGAAGGTGAATAAACGACAGCGTTACCTTGTAATTGAGAAATTGCAGCAGGAACTAAAAATTCTCAAAGGAAAAACCATCGGTTTACTGGGTTTAACCTTTAAACCAGATACAGACGATATGAGAGACGCACCCTCTTTGAATATAATTGAAGAATTGAACAGACTGGGAGCCAAAGTAAAAGCTTACGATCCCATTGTATCTCAAACTGGAATTAGTCATGGTTTATCCGGGGTAATTATTGAAACAAACCCAGAAATGCTCGCTGATGGTTGTGATGCCCTAGTATTGGTGACAGACTGGCAAGAATTTCTTAAATTAGACTACGATAAAATGGCCAAGACTATGCATTATGCCATCATAATTGACGGTAGGAACTTCCTAGATCGAGAAGTATTGGAAAAAGCTGGTTTCCGTTTCGTCGGTATTGGTCGCTAATTATCAGTGGGTGAGGAAGGGCGACTCGTTCTGAGCGAAAAAGTCGCGGCTTAATAGGCCAAAACTATAATCTCAGGCTAGGTGCACTACACCTTGACAACTAAATCAGGAATGTTGGTGAGGAGCTGGTCAGCAATCAGTCTTCCAAGTCCAACCGCTTAAGGGATAAGCGAATCTCTATCTGCCCACACGCGACTGTGAATTCAAGCAGGCTCGCCGGGTTAGCCTCCGGGGCGTGAAGCTGGGGACAGGGCGCAATCAGAGCCGAAAGGCGCACTGGCGCTAATGGGGAGAATCCATGGTTAACAGGTATCCTAGAAATAGGTGAAGCGAATCACCGGAAAAAGCGTCTAATATACCGAAGCACAACCTCGTTGGGCTTTCGTATCGGCATACAAATCCCGCTCTGTCTTTTCCTCGACAAGAGCATCTCTGGGGGGTCGATAGGCGAATTGGTGAGACCTAAAGGTTCAAAACAATTTCTGATTTTGGAACGAGGAAAAACGGATGGTTCTTTCTCCTAGGGGTGGTACCCGGAGTGGGAAGGCAGGCATACTTCTATCGAGGCCATTCGGATAGGACGCGGGAACGAAAGCCACGATGCTAAACAATTGCCCGCAATGTGTTGGAGCTAATTACCAACCAGTTAGGAGACGCCCACAGGCTGAAAATATGCCACATATACGCCATATAGCAGAAGGGATAACTCTAGTTCCGAATTTTAGGTCGGGGTAAGATGACGCCGAGTAGGAATATAATCCGAATTTTAGGCTCCCGTTAAATCCGAGTAGGAACCAGCAAAACTGAGACTGGACAGTATTTAAGGCGAAGATTGCCACAATCCCTAGAACCAAACTAGATAGAGGCAATCAATGGATTTTCTATCTTTTGCGGTAGGTTTCAATCCACAGGTCATAGGAGCCGTGTGAGGCGAAAGTTTCACGCACGGTTCTGAAAGGGAGCTGGGGTGGGTGACCACTCCTTCGACCCGAACAAGAGCCGCTAACCTCATTTAAGTTTCTGTCCAGTTACCATTATTACATTTAACAGTCAGATAGGTAAAATGGTGCGTTGACAACGCTACATTAACTTAGTACCGCAAATTTTGCAATAATTAGCGTCTTCTTCATGAAGAGACAAACCACATTTGGTACAAACTATTGTAACACGATTCGCGGTTTTCACTAATTGTTTCACCAAATCCCCCACTTGCCAGGGAATGGTCGTCACCCCTGTTATTATCATCAATAAAGTGAGAATGCGACCACCTTCTGATAGGGGGGTAATATCACCAAAACCTACCGTTGTCATAGTTACAATAGAAAAATAAAGGGCGTCAAAAAAATTTTCCAACCCTGCCTGATTAGCCTCATGCTCTACGAGATAAATTAACCCAGAATAAATAAAGACAATACTATATAATGTTAAGAATATTCTCGCAAAAATCACTCCGTCAGCAGTACTGATTTGGAAAATCGCAACTTCAAAAGACCACAGGCGAATGAGACGTAAAATCCGAAACCAACGCAAAATGCGGAGGAAACGAGTATCTACTATTCCTAAGAAAAGAGGAATAATCGCCATTAAATCTATCAAAGAGAAAAAGCTAAACAAGAACTTTAACCTGTCCTCAGCACACCACAATCTGAGACAATATTCTAAGGTAAAAATTATCATAATACCTAAATCTATAGCCTTAAATATAGGTATAATATCATCAGATATGGGATAGGTTTCTATGACAAAAATAGCTGAGGAGAGGAGAATTAACCCTAGAATGACCAAATTAATTGTTCTACCAACTGTTGTTTCAATATCCTCCAGGTAAAAGGCCATCTTTTGGCGCATTTTTATCCACCCTCTCAGTGTCTCTGCGTGAAACCGCGTGAAACCTCTTAGTACTTTCCAATATTTGTTCCAAGGTATCCCAATCTTCAGTCTCTATGACCTCAATAATCATATCTAAACTATTCCGATATTTCATGAGAGAAGACAACAATTCTCCTTTATTGTACCGTGCCATCATCGCCCCCAACTCCGGATTACCACTTCCAACTCTGGTAGTATCCCGAAACCCTGAACTGGCTAACTTTTGCGCTAAATCTAACACAATAGAGTTCCTTTCTTGGAGACAAGTGTGGAGCAAACTAGCACTAACCATAACCGGTAAATGAGAAATCAATGCTACTGCGCCATCGTGTTCCTCTGGGGTGGAATAATAGATTCTGGAACCCAGGGAATGGGCTATTTCTTCTACTTGTTTAACTGCGGTCGAAGGAGTGCTGGGGGTTGGTGTTAAGACATAGGGAGCACCAGCAAATAAGTCCTGTTGTGCTGCTTCAATCCCTTGTTTTGCTGTACCTGCCATGGGGTGACCCCCAACAAAATGAGACCACAAGGTTGAGCATTCCTGGACTATAGGCATTTTTACGGAACCTACATCGGTTACAATAGTCTCGCCAGAGAGATAGGGTATCAATTTTTTTAGGGTAGGGGCGATTTTTGAGATAGGAGTACAAATAAAGACAATGTCAGCCCCCGACAGCAGCTTCAAACTGACTCCCACCTGGTCTACTATTCCTCTTGTCTTGGCTATCTCACAGGTTGAAGACTGTCGAGACACTCCCAACACCTCAAACCCCCGTCTCCGCAAGTCTAAAGCTAAAGAACCCCCAATCAGTCCCAATCCCACAATACCTATTTTCATTGAAATTTAGATAAAATAAACCACAGAGTCACAGAGAACACAGAGATAAGAGAGTCGGTGAGCAATGCTTATTTTATACTATGAAGAAGATGTGAGCCTCCCGAGATGTTATCGTGATTGAAGCAGAAGTTCATAGTACCCTGCTTAGGTTCCTGAGTAACGAAACCCTCTCCTCTTGGCCTCACCATTTAACCATGGCCCGTCTAGTGGCCAGGGCTTTGCGCTTAGGTCGTTCAGCATTGATTCAAACCAGCACAGCTACGGTAGAATATGCTTATAGTTACCTCATGCCTGCACTACTTTGGGACTCACCTGTTATTCTCGTGACTCCCGCCCACCGCAAAACCTTTATTAACCAGGAAATCCCCCGACTGCAAAAGTGGTTAAAGACGGATAAGCAAGGGTTAACGGTAATAGAGTCTCGCACTTGGCTCTTTGATAGTCTCCTTTGTCCCCCTGGTGTTCCTACTATTATAGATTGTGCCGATGATTTGGCAGAATTGACTGGGGAAGTGCTCACAGCTACTATTGAAAACTGGCACTGGGATGAGTTAATCACTAAATGTCCTCAAGAACAAGAACAAATCCGCAACCTGCGGGTAAAACTCACTAAAATTATTTTCCACCGTCCCCGAAACCCCTATGAATGCTATTTGCTCCAAGAAGGGGAACGGGTGTGTCTGGAAGGATTATGCGAAATACTAGCCTCAGAGGGACTTCTAACCCCAGTTTGGAAGAACTTTTGGCAAAATTGGCAAACTCATGGTCAGCTGCTGTGGGCATCTATTAACAGGGAAATAGGGGCATTTAGCCTTCATGTAGGTCCGGTAGAAGTAGCCACTGCTTTTCAGGACTTTTGGCAACAGCAACCAATAGTCTTAATCGGTAGCTTTCTGGATTGGGAAAAAACCGCTCCTACTTACCGTCAGCAGTTGGGTTTACCAGAAATGCTTGGAGTCAAGTTTGCTCCAGTTCATCATAATTATCATTTTCAACTATACTTACCCAAAACCTTTCCTCTCCCCAATACCCCTCAATTTAAGGATATGCTGATGGAACAAATCCGCATTTTGGTGGGTTTGGGCAGCAACAGAGAAAAACCAATCATTTTGTTAGTGGAAGATTTACCTTTAAAACACCAGGTGGGGGCTGAAATAGCAGCCCAGTTTGGTTCTCGTGTAGGAGTGGAAAAGACTGATTTAGGCGTAAATGGCATTTTGGTGAGTGGTTGGCAATTTTGGCACCAGTATCAACATCTGTTTGGTACACCTCAATTATTGGCCATCGCCACTTTACCTCTTCCTTCCTTGGAAAATCCTTTAGTAGCGGCACAAGTTGCCTATTATAAAAACTTGGGTCAAGATTGGTTTCGTCTCTACCTTTTACCTACCGCCTTGAGAGAAATACAACGTGCTGTGGTACCTTTACGAGGGAGCGAAGGAGTGGTAGCCTTATTTGATAATCGGGTTAATTGTCGCAGTTACGGCAGCAAAATTCTTGTCGCCCTGGAACCTTATAACCGCTTTAATTATATCGATCCCAGTTGGTTTGGTTTAGTGTAGTATATGATAAAGATAGACTTGAGCAATTGAGTATTATGGGTGAAGCAAAGCGTCGCAAGGCTGCATTGGGAGATACATATGGGAAAGAACCAAATATCCTCCCCTGGTTACCAATTACCAAAACCCAAGCAGAGCGAATTTATAAGATAACCACCAAAGGTGCTTGGATCGGTATCGGGTTAACGGTTTTCCTCTGGATCACTATTCGTTTTATCGGACCTGCCTTCGGTTGGTGGAACGTGGTATAATCACAGTAGGGGAATGAATTGTGGGTAGGGGCACCACATTACCCTGCCTCTACACCGTTCCCGTCTTTAGAAAAATTTAATATTTCCCCCCTTGACAAAATCCCGAGTCTTTGTGTTAGTCTAGAACAAAGTTACTCTAGCGGACATGGTTTAGTGGTAAAACCTCAGCCTTCCAAGCTGATGATGCGGGTTCGATTCCCGCTGTCCGCTTTTTCAGTTAACAGCTATCCCAACAGTGTCAGTTTCCTAATTATCTGGAAAAACGAAGAGAAGAGTTTCTCCTGTGTCTGGTTTTAATTCAATGGCCTTGTCATAGGAGGCGATCGCTTCATCCAACTTTCCTAAGTTAAACAGAGCAACACCTCGATTTAACCAAGCTTGATGTAAGTCTGGTTTAAATGCAATGGCCTTGTCATAGGAGGCGATCGCTTCCTCCAACTTTCCTAAGTTACCTAGAGCAAAACCTCGATTATTCCAAGCTTGATGTAAGTCTGGTTTTAATTCAATGGCCTTCCTCTTCCTCCAACTTTTCTAAGTTACTTAGAGCAACACCTCGATTTAACCAAGCTTGATGTAAGTCTGGTTTTAATTCAATGGCCTTGTCATAGGAAGCGATGGCTTCATTGAATTTTCCTAAGTTACGCAGAGCAAAACCTCGATTATTCCAAGCTTCATGGTAGTCTGGTTTAAATGCAATGGCCTTGTCATAGGAGGCGATCGCTTCATCTAACTTTCCTAAGTTACGCAGAGCAACACCTCGATTACTCCAAGCTTCATGGTAGTCTGGTTTAAATTTAATGGCCTTCTCATAGGAGGCGATCGCTTCCTCCAACTTTTCTAAGTTAAACAGAGCAACACCTCGATTATACCAAGCTTCATGGTAGTCTGGTTTAAATTTAATGGCCTTCTCATAGGAGGCGATCTCTTCATTCAACTTTCCTAAGTTACCTAGAGCAACACCTCGATTATACCAAGCTTGATGGAAGTCTCGTTTTAATTCAATGGCCTTGTCATAGAAGGCGATGGCATCATTGAATTTTCCTAAGTTACCTAGAGCAACACCTCGATTTAACGAAGCTTGATGGTCGTCTGGTTTAAATTTAATGGCCTTGTCAAAGGAGGCGATGGCTTCCTCCAACTTTCCTAAGTTAAACAGAGCAACACCTCGATTATACCAAGCTTCATGTTCGTCTGGTTTTAATGCAAGAATCTTATCCCAGCATTTCACAGCTTCTGGGTAATGCTCTAATTCAGCGATTACCACACCAAAATTGAAGAGAGAAGGGAGCATTTTCTCTTTCTGTTGTTTCGTCAGTTGCAAAACTAGACGGAATAAACTCTCCCAATAATCTTCCAGTTGGACTAAATTATGACCTAAAGCTTCAATTTGTCCGTCTCGGGGCTGAAGAATACCTTCTGACTCAACCAAATAATCTAGCACTCGGGAAATTTGCCGTCTCCAGCAAAATTTCTGCCAAAAAGAACCCCCAACTATTAATCTTGCTGTAGGTTCCACCGTAAACTTCTCCATAATAATACCGCTCCGTCGCAACAAGTCCACAGCTTGGTAAACATATACAGCAACGGAGTCTTTCTGAACTGCGTTTTCATAGCGCTTCTTCCAGTTAGCTGTTAGAGTATCCTGATAATTGTCTGGAGTTAAAGATAAACCCCTATTTTCCAGTCTGATGAGATTTTCCACCACATTTCTGAAAGTGCGGTCATTTCTCCCGGCGATAATTTCGTAATCTTCCTCCTGAGCCGAGATATTAGCTTTGGGAATGGTATTCCGCAATAACCCTACAATAGCTTTATCCTCCGGTTCCGGTAACTCATAAACCTGAAACCGCTCCCAAAATTGCTTATATTTATCCCATTGCAGTTTTTCCCATTCTTGCGATTCATTCCGGGTGGTAGCAAGAACCCGAATTTCTGTAGTCCCACACTTGTTTTCGCAAGCAGTTAAATACCGCAGAAGTCTTTCTTGGAGGGGTTTTCTCAGGGGTTCTAGGGGCAATTCTTCTGCTTTGGGATTCTTCTGATCCTGGCTCTGTGTTATTTTATTATTGAGGTCATCTAGGAAAAAGAGCAACTTCCTAGTACCAATTTCCGCCAGTTCTTCTGGTTTGGGTTCATCCAACCAAACTCCCAATTTTAACGACAAAATGCGCCAACCTTCTTTATTTAAAATCTGAGCTACTTCTGTTGCTTCTCGAGTCTTCCCAATGCCAGTTTTACCCACAATTAACAACCAGCGCTCCTCTGCTAACTTAGCTAGTAGTTCCTGCTTAATATTGCCTCCTGCCATTCTTTCTTGGTAAGGAATGCGGTTATCAGCTAAAGGTGTATCATTATCTGGTGCTAAAATCTCTTTCAATATGTCACTATGAGGTGGGAGCTTCTGGAAAGGGTTAGTTGAAGAAGAAAAATGACTCTTGCGTTTCTGTTTATACAACCACCAGCAACGGCCAAATAGAGCCGAAAATAACATTAATACAGGAACAGAAGGAGCTAGAAAGTCAAATCCATTCTTGAGGGCTGTATAGAAATGAAGAATATCTTGCAAGTCAAACATTACTATTATACTGCTTTTGGTGGGCTGGCGGGCAATGGCCTACCACGATTATAAGACAAACCAGAGCATGAGGTTCAAACTAACTAAGATAACTAGGAGAAAGAGGTTGAGGATTAAATCCTGGGGATTAGCTTGCAGCTTTTGCTCTATAATAGCCATAGACCTCTTCCCTAAGTATTCTCGCAGGAATCCGGGCAACCTATGATAGTATTTTTGATATTGTAACAACTTGGCTGCCATGGCCATGGCCCCTAACAGAGTCAGAGTCAAGAAAATCCAGCGGTAAACGAGATAGGTATTCATCTCATTTGGTTCAATACTAACTTCAGTATAATAGCAATAATTGCAGCAGCAATACTACCAAGCAAGCTAATGCGCACAATGCGATTATACTTATTAACCTGGATTTCTGCTTGTATTTCCGCCTGTTTAACCAGATATTTTTCCAGTTCGTAAGCTAAAGCGGAAACCACTGCTAAAATTAAAGCAGCATCATCTGCCAGTCCGAAAAAAGGGATAGCGTCTGGGAGTGCGTCTAAGGGAGAAATGAGGTAAACTAAAGCAGCGATCGCCACTGCTTTCGATTTCCAAGCTGCTTGAGGATCCCGAATCATTTGCGCCAATGCTTGGATTTTCGGCCATATTTGGGCAATACGTCCTCGTTTCATTCCCTCCAAATTCTTCTCAACTTTCTCCACATCTTCTGGTTTCACTTGTTTGAGAAATTGTTGGAATTTCGCTTTAATGCGCACCCCTCTATCTGTTGCTTCCAGGTTCTTTTCAACAGCGGTGTAGTCAACAGATGCGGCATTTTCCTCTGGTCTGAACCGTTGCTTCACCTTGCTAGCAATAGTCTTAATTTCCGATATTTTAGCTTTCTCCCACAACCCTTTTATCTCTCTCATCATGCTACTGTCTTTTTGTTATATAGTAGTCCTAAATCATTTAAAATAACTCCTTAAAACTTTAAACCACCCTAGAAACTAGTAGAAATTGCTTGAACCGGACAAGTAGGAATACATTGTTCGCAGACGACACAACGAAAAGGGAGGAATTGGAGTTGAAAAGTGGACCGATCCAGAGTTAGTGCTTCTGTGGGACAAACCCCGGTACACAAACCGCAGTCAACACAACTATCTTCATTAATTAAGATTTCTTGACTCACAAGAGAAACGTCAATATTGCAGGATTTCATCCACTCAATAGCTGCTTCTAACTCATCCATATCGCCGGAGAGTTCTAATACTAGCTTTCCAATTTGATTAGGAGCTACTTGAGCGCGGATAATATTCGCTGCTATATTAAAATCCTTCGCTAACCGATAAGTAATAGGAGTGTGGACATTTCCGGGACTAAAAGTGAGAGTAACTCGTTGTTTCATGAGACTTCTTGGACGTAAATTTTTTTTCCATCAGTTTCCAAGGAAAGAGTGAGACAGAGGTATAATAATATTTTCCAGAAAGGGATTGTAGTTAAAATTGCGGACCCAATGAATATTTTACCGTCCTAATCCTATGATAGTAATCCCAATGTTCGTTATCTTTATCTTACCAAAAAATTTACAATCAACCAGCAGCAACAGCTAAAAAAGCTTTTTTGGCTGCTGCTTGTTCCGCTGTTTTTTTAGAACGTCCGTTTCCCGTTGCCAAGTGCCGATCTTCCAACCACACTTCAGCGGTGAAGCGCTCCTCCTCCAGAACCTGCTGATTTTCTTGCACCCGATATTCTGGTAAAATTTTATATTCAGCCTGAGTCCATTCTTGGAGGGCATCTTTGTAATTTTCCAGGGCTGGATCTCGACGAATTTTTTCTCCTTTATCTTGTAACATAGGAGTGAGCCAAGGAGCAATTAAGGCCATATTTCTAGTACTCAAGTAAAGGGCACCCAATACTGCTTCAAAAGTATCTGCTAAGAGAGATATTTGCCCTGCTTTATTCATACCACTATGGTTGACAAAAAGCAAGTAGCGCTGGAGACCGTAGCTAGCAGCGAATTGGGCTAAAACCCGATCGCTCACCAGAATAGAACGCACCGCAGACAATTCCCCTACCGGTGCCTCAGGATAGGTGGCTAATAATACCTCAGCAGCCAGGAGTCGCACCACCGCGTCCCCCACAAATTCCAACTTTTGATTATTTTCCTTCCCGGAAATACTATGATGGGTAAGAGCCAAATCCAGCAAAGACCAATCTACTGATGCCTCACTAGCTAAACCCAGCTTTTGCACGAGTTGTTCTAGTTGTTTTTGCCGTCGAGAGTCTTTCATCCTTTTAATCGTCATTTATGGCTCAATTTTCCTATCAGCCCCCCTACAAACCGAACCAGGTCATTTGTGGTTCTGGACCAACAGTAGTAGTGACAGGATGGACTGTCAAAGAGTCCCTTGTCAAGTATTTATTGCCAAGAGAATATGCAGCCATTGGCAACCTCTACAGCCCCACAAGAGGTATTAGTCCCTTAATTCGTAATTTACTGGCTAACCCCCAGGTTTCCTATCTGGTCATCTTAAACGCTACCCCCGAAGATAGCAATGCAGGAAGTCCCCAGTGTCTGCTAGACTTTTTCCGTCATGGTTTCACCCTGGGAACAGGGGAGACGGGAAGGGAATGCTGGGTGATTCGTTCCTCGATTATAGGTTATATTGACAGGGAAATTGACGGGAGAGCACTGGAGCAACTCAGGAAATCGTTACAGTGGCAGGAAGCCAAGTCTATTCCCGAGGCAGTTAGCCTGGTAAAATCTTACACCCTTAAAGATCCTCCCCCACCCAGAAAAGGGCCCTTAATCTTTCCCGAAAGAGAAATAACTGTTACTACTGGACACTCTCATTTCCCGTCTCCCGGTCCCACCTACGGACACCGCATTGAGGGAAAAACCATAGCAATTACTTGGGTCAAAATTCTCCATCGCATTAGAACTATTGGTACCATTAGACCTACTGCCTACGACAGTAAATGGCAAGAATTAATTGATTTAATGGCAATAATTACCGAGGAACCGGAAGATTTTTACTTTCCCGAACCCAATTATTTACCCATTGGGCGTCAATTCCTGGGAGCATATATCAGTCAAATGTTAGATGATACCCCCCAAGAAGAAGGAGTAAAATATACCTATGGGACTCGGTTACGTTCCTGGTTCGGACGAGACCAAATTGAGCAAGTAATTGGTAAATTAGCGGGGGACATTAATTCTACTCGGGCTGTCATGTCATTATGGGATGTAAAAGATTATGAAGGTAATGATAGTCCTCCCTGTCTGAATCATATTTGGTTAGAGCATCAAAAAGGAAAACTTTCTTTAACCGCTACCTTTCGCAGTAACGATATGTTTACTGCATGGCCCGCAAATGCCATGGGTTTGAGGGCATTACAACAACATATTTGTACTGAAATCAACCAAAAAAGTAATCTTCAAATCAAGCTGGGACCATTGATTATTATTAGTCAAAGCGCTCATATATATGACGATACCTGGGAACATGCGGACCTAATAATTGAAAGAGAATATGTTAAGATATGTAAAGAAAGAGAATATGCCGATCCCAGTGGGAGTTTTGCTGTTACTATAGAATTGGGTACTATCGTTGTGGACCATTTAACCCCCGGTTCCGGGGAAATTGTCCACAGGTACTCCGGTAAATCAGCCCGGAAACTTTATCAGCAAATAGCCGCAGACTGTCCCGGTTTAGAAGTAGAACATGCTCTTTATTTAGGCACAGAACTGCAAAAAGCAGAAATCGCATTGTTTCATGAAGGGGATGGAGTTTATCAACAAGATAAACCATTTTTGGTTTCACGCCGAGGCGCAGAGGCCCAGAGAGGTAGGTTGGGTTGAGGCACGAAACCCAACAGCACTATAATGACCCGCCCGTGTTATCTGTAGTGATGTGAATCACATACACAAGGTTTTTTTTAAGCTAATACTAATCTAGTGGAGCTTATTTTCCTTTATGGAAGCCCTTTCTCTAACCTACATTAAAAACAAGGAGCAACAAAGATTATAATCTGGGGTACTTCCGGCAACGACAGTATCTATGGTGGGAGCGACGACGACACCCTCCAAGGTGGTACAGGTGCAGATTCAGTTTATTATAGGTTCTGACTTAAATCACTTCGCTTTAATTGTAGATTTTAACCGTAGCGAAGGCGATCCCGCAGGGATCCGCTACGCGGCGCGCCTCGTCTTGGATTCTAGTTTTCAGAATCAGTACGATTTAGAGTCCTTTACTAAGGGCACGGGGACCTATATATCCCTAAATGACAATCAGATAGCTGGTTTGCAAAACATTGGTTTGGGGGTAGCCCAAGACATTCTTGCTAATCATACCGATTTCATTTAATACCGGTTCAGTTAATTTTTAGTAGAGGCACCGCCTTGCCGTGCCTCTACTTCCCTTATGAGCCAGCAATTCTAAGCTGGATAAAGCAGCTACCCCTTAGTTGACCTTGACTTTCACCGCTTTGTTGTTCATTGTTTCAGTTTTGGGCAAAGTCAAGTTCAAGATGCCATTTTTGTATTCCGCTGTTACTTTATCGTTTTGAATTTCAGTAGGTAAAGGAATGACACGCTGAAACTTACCATAGCGGAATTCGCTGCGAGTTACACCACCTTCGGAAGTCTTATTTTCTTCCTTCCGCTCTCCACTGACGCTGACAAAATCCTTGGTAACTTGAATGTCCAAGTCTTCCGCTTCCATACCGGGAATTTCCAGTCTGAGGTTGAGAGCATTTGCGGTTTCTGAGATTTCCGCAGCAGGGGCAAAGGATTGGGATATATCTCCCAGAGCATCGTCAAAGAGACGGTTAATGCGGCGGTTCAATGTCTCCATTTCCCGGAAAGGTTGTAAATGAATCAGATTCATGTTTTTCTCTCCTTGAGTTATTTACTTGATTCCATCATATCTATTGATTCAAATTATTGGATTCGGTTTGTGCGTATTTTCAGGTGGTAATAACCACCTATTTTCTCAAAAAAAGGGAAACCGAACTTAAAAGTTGGGTTAGCCTCCAATTAGTTGTATTCTACTAAGGTCCAGTATTTTTCATCTCCAGGAAACTGAGCCACCACGTGAACTTTCCCAGAACCAACCAAGACGTTTCCCGTAAATAGATTCCCAGAAGCGGTTAGGGGTGTCCAACCATTGGAAGATTGGTCGATTACCTGCACTTCCAGAGCATGGGGAACTTTGAGTTGAAAACGAACAGATTGATTTTTGGGTAAATACTTGACTAAGGGAACTTGCAGTTGGACATTCTTTTCGTTAAAGGTACTGTAGGTGAGGGGAAATTCTTTTCCTCCACCCTTGGCAATCACTTTATAAGTAACAGCTTCGGGATAAGAACCCTGTTGCTGTCTTGGTTTGGCAAAAATCTCCAGTTCGTAACTCCCCGGTGCCGGAAAAGTAGCACGGACAATAATTTTCCCATCCTGCTGCTGAACGAAAGTAGAGGATTTATCTAAAGGCTGAGAACCTTGTTTTAGTCTGGAGGTAGCAATAGTATCCTGAGACGCTCCTAACACTACTTCTACAGTATCATGAGCTTGGATGGTATGGGTATTGTGACTGATAAATTTCAATCCCTGTTGAAAAAAGGCAGGGGATACTTCAGGAGTATTATCGAATTGTTGTTTAGAATAGGGTTGGGAGAGTAACTGCCATTTTTGTTCCTCAGGAAAGTGATCATAGATAAAATTGTCCGGAGCAGTGGCAAAATAGAAGGGGTTAAAATGGCGCTGAAATTGATTGTTATTGATAACACCTGCACCCCAAGTAGCATCCACGAGATACCATTGCTGGTCAATTTTTACCCCATTCCAAGCATGATTGATTTCTGTGGCTTTCCCAATTATATAGCTAGCTCCTTTAGCATAGCCCGAGATAATGACTGCCTCTAAACCCATAGCATTAGCAAGAGCTTTATAGAGGGTAGCATAACCAGAACAGACCCCTTTCCGACTTCTGAGAACTCCTTCCGGAGTCACATCCCCATATTGACCACTTAAATAAGCAGGAACGTCATAATCGATATGATAGGAAATCCAACTATAGATAATCCGTGCCTTTTCTGCTTCTGTACTAGCATATTGGGATAAAAGAGAAGCTAATTGGGTAACAGAGACTCCGTTATAATTAAGCGAAGCTCCTCGCTTATCAGTGAGGGCAAAGTCCAGGTGGTCGAAAGTCTTAGTGAAACTAGTTAATGGCTCCATGGTAATATTAGTTGGAAGTTCCCCTTGGTCAATTACTTTTCCTGTGCTATTTTGGACTGAATCATTCCTGGTAGGATTTTTTGATTCGGAATGGTTTTGCCAAGCAGATAAACCAGAGAAGACAGTTAGTCCCAATATGAGTAAAGAAGCCAAATTACTGAGACCTGGTCGATACTCACCTCTCTTTTTGCCTTGTGTTACCATGGTGGATTAATTGATAGTGTTATTTTTGACCAATTCTACCGATAAATTTAAAGCGGATGCTATTTGCTCGACGCTTAAACCTAACTGCTGTAAACGACTAATCGCATTAACTCGCTCTTGTTCCTGTTGAGCAAGTTCTCGTTCTAAGCGCTGGGCACGTTCCCGTTCCTGTTGAGCAAGTTTTTCTTGGCGCTGGGCACGTACTTTTTGTAATTCAGCTTGTTCGTGACCAGTCAATAAGAGGTTCCCATCTTTATCCCACCAACGTAACCAGAGTTGGGGTTGGTTTTGATAATTTCCGCGCCATAACCCTAATTCTACAGGCATTTGCACAATGGGGTAATGGCCTCTTTCATTAGGCTCCAGCTGACGATAAAGTCCGCTGACGAGATGATATACTTCCAGCTTACCGGTTTTAATCTCATATATCCCATAATAAGGGATGCGCATAATCTGTTCATAGACCCAAAACTTGCCTGGTCTGGTGCCCTTTTTTTTCGCTTCTGCCAAAGAAGTGGTATCCCGCTCCTCCTTCCCGGAAACACTGGCGAACTCTAAAACAATCAAAGGGGTGATAAATTCCCGCCAGAGGACATAAGAACGACGCATATGGCCATCTAATAAGGGGGGTACACCAGGTACATAAAACCAATCTGGAGCCTCTGCACCTTGTTCTGGAGGGTCCGTTTCCCGCCAATAAATCCCACTGTCTTGCCCAATAACATAATCTCCATCGGGATGAATTTGTTCTAAAATGGCACCGATAGAATCCGTAAGAATGATACTTTGGGGATGTTCTTGAAAATTCTTCACAAAAGTACCATCCGATTCAGGTAATTGAGTATGATCCGGAAAGGGAGGAGGTAAACTGATCCCTTCTTTTTCTTTAATCTGCATAATCATTCCTTTGCGCCTTTGCGCGAGATAATTAATTACGCTGCCACAATTTTTGAATCTCGCTAATTTCCTGTTCTTTAGGGGCTGGTTTAATGGTAACACTAGGGTTAAGGGCAGCACCAGGGATATTCTGATTCCAAGGACTATTATAGACTGATTTTAAATCTATATTCTCTTGGATTGGTCGAAAACCGTATTGAATAAATATCTCTTGTTGCTCTTTTTCCCGGAGAAAATTCACAAACTTGCTCCCTGCTTTCGCCTCTGGTTTGCTCACATTTCGTTGGACAATAGCCGCAGTGGCGATAGTTTCTACTGTGGGGTCTAAATAATAAATTTGATAGGGTTTTCCTTGATTGACACTTGCTTGTTGCCAACGATAAAGGGCGATACTTTCATATACTGTAGCCACGTCTGCATCGTTGGGACCGCGAGCAATAAATTCTTGGAGTAAAATATCCGTGGAACGGGGGGGTTGATAGACTCCACTCTTGACTGTTTTGAATAAAGATGCTATCTTGGGGTTAGATAGATTATTATCTTTAGAGGCTGCCCACAAACTGAGGGTAAGTTGACCGCTGTTGGAACGATTGGGATCGGTCATCATAAAATCAAAACTACCCCACTGACTAGGACCACCAATTTTATCCCAATTTCCTGCTTCCATTGCCAATTCTAACCTTTCCCAATCAAAATTACCCTGGGAAAAGAGGACTTTACCTCTTTCTGGCCAGGCAATACCCACCAGGAAGGTTTTCGCAATGGGTTGGGGAGGTTTAGAGAAGGGGGAGGTTTGGTTTTGCCCTTGCCAACGTTGTTTCAATTCGGCGATTATTTCCCCAGAAGCGGGAATGAGAACGGTGGGGGTGAAGTCGTTTTTGTCGTCAATGTAGTTGTTGACTAAATCTTGGGAACCCTGAATCTTGATTTGAACATCTATATTAGGGTTTTGTGCTTCAAATAGGGGTTCGATTTTGGCTAATGGTTCTTCTAATTCGCTCCCACTTACTACCACTATGGTTTGGTTGACACCGGGAAGAGGAAAGTAAGCTAAACCTAGAGATAAGAGGGCGATCGCACTGGAAATAATAGCTCTATTTTGCTTGTTCATCTTATTTACCACATTATTCGCTTGTTTGGTACCCTACAGGAGCAACTGGGCATTTTCTTGATAGTTATTCAGTTGGGTACTTAAACGGCGCAATTCCTCAATTATCGCCGAGTTAGTTAGGTCAGCATTATGTAATTTATTCTCCAATTGTTGCAATGTTCCAGCAGATTCTTGGATAATTGCCTTTAAGTTAATAATTTGTGCTTGACGGGTATCTTGTCCCCCTTTAGCTAACCTTATATTTCGCTGTAAACTCTCAGCTAATTGGACTAATTGTTGGTGAGTTGCACCGGAACTAGACTGGAGTTTGTGGTTCACTTCCTCAAGTTGTTGTTCCAGGTCTTGCACAGATAATAAAGAGTCTCTTGTGGGTAAGCGACGAGCTAATTGTTCTATTTTAGCAGGTAGTTCCATAGCGCGATCGCAGGCTGACTGAACTATTACTAATAATTCTAGCTGAAACTCACCTTCTGTTAACAATTGATTTGCTTCTTTTTTTAGGGTTTCTGCCTTTTCAGCCACCGTTGCTGCTTGGATTTTAATCCTTTCTAATTCCCGTTTTAATTCCTTTCCAGCGTCTTTTTGGAGTTTTGCTACCCCTGTGGTAATAGCTGCTGCTGCGGGGATAATAACTAGATTGGGGAGAGCTAAGAAACGAACCCCCACTACCAGGGTAACACCCCCCACCAAGACAGAGAGGGGGTAATAAATGGGATTAGCTAATTTAATCATCTTAAAATTCCAGTTGTAAGTCTGACATTAAAGTAGAGATGTTTGCTGGATCTCCTTGACGATAATAACCTCCATTAGAAGCTGCAATTTGTTCCAGTACCTGGGGATTGAACTCTCCCGCTTCACCGTAACCGATAGTAAAGAAGGCGATCCGTTCGTCAGAAGCAAAACCACTGGCTTGTAATTGTTGAGTTAGGGCATTTAGGTTAGTGTTGGAGCCGGAATCTTCCCCATCTGTGAGGATAATCACTGCATTAATAGCATTCTGGCGAAGATTTTGGCGCAACCAGTTCCGGGCAAAGAGAGTAGCATCGTAGAGTCGGGTACCCCCCTCAGCCTTCAGACTAGCGATAAACTGGAGACCTCGATTTTGTCCAGCTCCGGTTCCATCTGCCAATATAGGTGGACGAATCTCACTATCAAAATCAATCAGGGCAATATTCTCTTGCGGTCCCAAATTGGTAATATAGTTGCGCAGGGTATTCTGCACTGCGGGCAACTTATTGCCTGCCATAGAACTGGAAGAGTCCACCACCACCACCACTTGGGAAGGCTTTTTGGCAAATTGTTGCCAGGACTGGATCATAGCCGCCACTACTTCAGGTTGGGGAGGACGGAGACTGCTATATTTTGCCTTGGGATCCACCCCAAACTGAAGGGAGAACTTACTGGACAGGGAAACCCCAGGTACTCCTGGTCTGAGCCCTGCTGCCGTGGCGATTTGCTGTACTTCAGGAGTGCGTAAATAGGTAAGAAATTGTTCTGCTGCTGCCCTTTCCTCCTTACTTACCCAGGGAGCAGTAGGTAAAATACCCCGCATATTGGAAGTAAAGGTAGTTTTGGGGTAGATAGCCTCATACTTGTCATTCCCCTGGGAATTGCTATTAGCAGCAATAACGGAAGACTCATAAACAGAAGCGATAGAAGCCCAGTAGGGACCGTTTTGCACCATATCCTGAGCTAAAGAACTGGTGGAGGTGCCGTAACGAGTTACTTTACTCTGGATACTCTGGACCGCCCCCTGATATTGCCGTACCTCTGTTATAGTGAATTTTTCCGGTGCCTTCCCAGAAACTGAGGCAAACTGAGCTACGAGAGTTTGCAACCCAGAATTGGAATGGGTGGGAGCCGTGTGGACGAAGTTAATGGGCAGTTGGGGACTATTGGGGTCCAGGTCTTGGTGGTTTTCTGCTCCTACCAAAGCCTGATATAAGTCCTCTTGCTGACGCAACCCCGGGGCTAGATCCGCAGCCGCCATAAAAACCATGGGACTATGAGCCAAGAGGGGAGCATCCGTAATTTGGGGAATGTAATTCTGTCCTGGGAAGAAGTTGTTGACGTGGTAGATTAATTGGGAATGGTATATTTCCCCGTCTACAGAAAGGAGAGTGGGAAATTCAGGGTTATCAGGGGAGATAGCCCCAGCCTGGAATTGTTCCGCCAGGGCAGCTATTTCCTGGACAACATCTCCACTACCTTTAGCTTCGCACTGAAGGTAAAAAGCCTTCCCATTATCTAGTTGAGGTGTAGTTTGGTTAAATTGAGTCGCAGCTTGATTACAAAATTGTTCCAGAGCGCTCCCCACTAAAAACTTCACAGGAAACCCTTGCTGTGGTTGCTTGACAGCTTCAGGACTATGACAAGCTCCCAGGAAGAGGAAAGTTACAGCCGTCTTCAGAAAGTTAGATTTCACCATCTATGATCTCCATCCGTGTTGATCAGCTATTACCTTTATCCCCATTATAACCCCTACAATCAAATGCCAATCTTGTGACAATCCCAGCGATCCGGTGGGTACACCGGATCCGCGCGGTAGCGCGGCCCGCCCTCCCATGACCAAAACTCCTCAGTTTTCCAGGTAAGCGCGAAAAAGAGGTTGAAAGCGACGCATGTGTTTTTTGTAGAAAGTGCACAAGGTTTGGGCTGGACTATCTAATTCCAGGGCAATCTTCTTCATGGACATTCCCTCAAGACTAAGGAGGGCAATGGATTGAAAATTAGCCTTCGGATAAGGAGAGATTTTCGTTAGATACAAGTATTTCATGGTGTAATTCGTCCATGGGAATCATCTGAAAATACTTATTTTCTCCCTTTGAAGACTGATATTGAGGCCTTAAATCCACATTATTGCCTATAATCTTAAATAACCCTTCATAGAAAATACCCTGACTACAGGAATTAAGCAAAATTACAAACTGGCTTCGCTCTAAATCTTTTTTTCGTTCTGGATTAAATTTTTTGATATTCGTGCAAATAAAACGCCACAACTCTAGTTTATACTGATGCTCAAAATCTTCATAAAGATTTGTACTGCGATATTTCAGCGCCCGATTTGCCAATCTACCGCAGAGGAGAACCCCATGAAATAGCTGAGTTAAAATCAAGCGTTGTGCTTGATTTTGGATAGGAAAAATAGGATTATTTTCATGCTCAGCCATGGTTTTAGCCCTAATAGCTAAACTATCGAGCCGTCGATACAATGCTTGGCGTAAAAAATCATCCAAAGGAAATTTAGCAACAAGAAAATCTTGAGGTTTTCTCTCACGATTATAGTCCTGGAGATAATCGAAAAATTCCCCCCGTGCTTCATGATAAATCTCCTCGGTCAGCAACTCGCAATCGAATCTCCCGACAAAGAGGGTGAGATTCTAGAGTTGCATCAATGGGATTGAGATTTTCGACCGCCATACAACTTGCTCTCCTAGAGGTCAAAGTGCTCTTAAGAAGTAAGTTATCGGCACTGATCACTGGCATAATGAGGCAAGATTGACAAAACTTTACAAAACTTTATAGAAAAAGCTCCCTTTTTGGCCCTATACTCCAATAAAGGACTGCTTCCACAGCAGCCCTCCCAGGAACAAAACTCGAAATTACAAAATCATCAGGAGTGATTCATGTTAACTAATGCTTCAGATAAAAATGCTCCCATGAGTGGAAAACGTCACAACACTATGGTTGGAGAAGGTCACAACACTATGGTTGGAGAAGGTCACAACACTATGGTTGGAGAAGGTCACAACACTATGGTTGGAGAAGGTCACAACACTATGGATGGAAAACGTGACAACACTATGGATGGAAAACGTGACAACACTATGGATGGAAAACGTGACAACACTATGGATGGAAAAGGTGACGACTTTCTCCGTGGTGGTTTAGGTAACGACAAGTTATATGGTCATTTCGGTAACGACATTCTCATAGGTGGTTCCGGTAACGACATTCTCATAGGTGGTTCCGGTAACGACATTCTCAATGGTCATTTCGGTAACGACAAACTCATGGGTGGTTCCGGTAACGACGAACTCATGGGTGGTTCCGGTAACGACATTCTCATAGGTGGTTCCGGTAACGACAAACTCATGGGTGGTGTAGGTAACGACAAACTCATGGGTGGTTCCGGTAACGACGAACTCTTTGGTGATGAAGGTGACGACACAATCGATGGTGGTGTAGGTGACGACACAATCGATGGTGGTGTAGGTGACGACACTATCGATGGTGGTGTAGGTAACGACAAACTCATGGGTGGTTCCGGTAACGACAAACTCATAGCTCGTGAAGGTCGCGACACTCTCATGGGTGGTTCCGGTAACGACATTCTCATAGCTCGTGATTCCGGTAACCACGAACTCTATGGTGATGAAGGTAACGACCTTATCATAGGTGGTTCCGGTCACGACGAGATCATGGGTGGTGAAGGTGACGACACTCTCTATAGTGGTTCCGGTCACGACAAACTCATGGGTGGTTCCGGTAACGACGAACTCTATGGTGGTGAAGGTGACGACACTATCTCGGGTGGTTCCGGTAACGACACTCTCTATGATGGTGAAGGTGACGACTATATCATGGGTGGTGAAGGTGACGACCTTATCATAGCTAGTTCCGGTGACAACCTTATCATAGCTGGTTCCGGTCACGACTATATCATGGGTGGTTCCGGTAACGACACTATCAAAACTGAAGAAGGTGACGACATAATCCAAGCTGAAGAAGGTGACGACATTCTCCATGGTGGTTCCGGTCACGACCTAATCACGGGTGATGAAGGTAACGACCAACTCTATGGTGATGAAGGTCACGACACTCTCTTTGGTGATGAAGATGACGACACTCTCTGGGGTGGTGAAGGTGACGACACTCTCTATGGTGATGTAGGTTACTTCAACGGGAGCGATTATAATCCAGGTAACGACACTCTCCATGGTGGTGTAGGTAACGACGAACTCCATGGTGAACAAGGTAACGACAAACTCCATGGTGATGAAGGTGACGACACTCTCTGGGGTGGTGTAGGTGACGACACTCTCCATGGTGGTTCCGGTCACGACGAACTCCATGGTGGTGTAGGTGCAGATAAGTTTGTTGTCGAAGGCAGCCCCAGCAATGGCTACGCTTTAATTAAGGACTTCAACATCCAACAACAAGATCGTATCGTACTGCAATCTGAGTTTGCGCATGAGTTACGTGACTTCACTGATAAATCAGTCAGTGGAATCGGTATATACCAAAATAACGGTTTAGTTGCCGTTCTCGAAGGTGTTGATATTGCACTTCAAGACGAAGTGAATAATCAAGTGGATAATCCTCTTCCAATGATCTAATTACCCTTAGTCCCCCTTAACAAGGGGGCGATGGACAAACAAGCGTCTAGATACCCCTATGTCCCCCCCTAATAAGGGAGACACTGGGGTGTTTTATTTTAACTGATATGTCCCCTTAATGCAAGTCCATAAAGTTATCGTTTCCATAATCTTCCTTTGGGACTTTTATATTCCTGAACCCACAGGAGCTGTAGCATTTAACTTTAACTCAGGACAATCCAACATTACTTGTTGTAAATTCCATTCATTCTTAAATAATAACACAGGGCGATTCCAATTATCCTTCACTGTAATAGTATTAAACAAACGTCCTGCCTTTTCCAAAGCCTGCCAACCCCCGGCAACCCAACGAGCCACACTATAAGATAAAGGTTCTAACCTCGTTTCCGCCCCATATTCCTGTTGAAGACGAAACTGCACCACTTCAAACTGCAATTGTCCTACTGCTGCTAAAATAGGTTCTCGTTTAAACTCGTCCGTGGAGTACATAATTTGAATCGCCCCTTCCTCTTGTAACTCCTGGACTCCCTTTTGAAACTGCTTGAATTTAGAGGGATTAGGGTTCTTTAAATAAGCGAATAACTCCGGGGAAAAACAGGGAATCCCCTCATATTCCAACTTCTTCCCATTATAAATAGTATCCCCAATGGCAAATACTCCTGGATTATTCAAACCAATTATATCCCCAGGATAAGCTGCTTCTAGGGAATCCCTCCCCCGAGCAAATAATTTTTGGGGTCGCGAAAGACGAATGGTTTTCCCCGTCCGAGCATGACTTACAGTCATATCCTTCTCGAACCTCCCAGTGCAAACCCGGATAAAAGCCACCCGATCTCGGTGTTTGGGGTCCATATTAGCTTGTAACTTGAACACAAAACCGGTAAACTCAGGGTAAGTAGGCTCCATGATACCCAAAGAAGACTTCCTTCCCTCGGGTTTGAGAGCATATTCCAGAAAAGCTTCCAGAAACAGCTTCACCCCAAAATTGGTCATGGCACTCCCAAAGAACACCGGAGTCATTTTCCCCCTCTGCACTTGCTCTAAATCAAATGGGGCACCAATCTCTGCCAAAATTTCCAATTCCTCTCGCAGTTGACTGTATAGATCCGGTTCCAGATATGCTTCAATTTCTGGGTCTTCCAACTTTAGCTTCCTTTCTCCCGCCTTCTGACTACCGTGTGTACGACGTTCAAAGAGGTGGATACATTGCTCGCGGCGGTCAAACACTCCCAGGAACCGATCCCCTATCCCAATGGGCCAATTTACTGCATAGGTTTGTAAGCCAAATTCGGCCTCAATTTCATCTAGTAATTCTAAAGGTTCCTTTCCGGGGCGATCTAGTTTATTGATAAAAGTAAAAATGGGGAGACCCCGAAGACGACAGACTGCAAATAATTTCCGCGTCTGAGGTTCCAAACCCTTGGCAGCATCAATTAACATGACCCCATTATCTGCTGCTGCCAGAGTGCGGTAGGTATCTTCGCTAAAATCTTGGTGTCCAGGGGTATCTAGTAAGTTAATCTGATAGTCTTGATAGTCGAACTGCAACACTGTGGAAGTAATGGAAATACCCCGCTTTTGCTCCATTTCCATCCAATCTGAGGTGACCTTCCGTTGCGCACGCCGCGCTTTCACTGCCCCTGCTTGATGGATTGCCCCCCCGTAGAGCAAAAGTTTCTCCGTCAGAGTTGTTTTCCCGGCGTCTGGGTGGGAAATAATCGCAAAATTACGTCGCTGTTGGACAGCAGTTTCCAATTCAGTCATAGATAGGGAGATTGGTAAATATTATCATGGGTTATAATTCTATCATGTGGAATTGGGAGAGGTGCTAAAATTTTCCACCAAGAGGGTTGACATAGAGAAATATAGATGATATACTTTAAGAACTGGGGAATATTCTATCTTATGTATAGGATAATACAAAACTAGTTGGTGGCAACTGTTAACTGAATCAAAATGCTCGACAAATTAGAAGCTATAATTGAAGATATTGACGCAAGAGAAATTTTAGACTCTCGTGGGCGTCCTACAGTAGAAGCAGAAGTGCGTTTACATAGCGGTGCTTTTGGTATTGCTCAAGTGCCAAGTGGTGCCAGTACGGGAACTTTTGAAGCTCATGAATTGCGAGACGGAGGAACTCGATACGGTGGAAAAGGAGTTTTACAAGCAGTCAGCAATATTCAGGATAAAATTGCCCCAGCATTAATAGAATCAGATGCTTTAGATCAGGTATCCATTGACCGGAAAATGATTGAATTGGATAATTCCTCAAATAAGTCCAATTTAGGATCTAATGCTATTCTCGCCGTTTCTTTGGCTACCGCGAAAGCTGCGGCTGCAGAATTACAAATTCCCCTCTATCGTTATTTAGGTGGTCCCTTAGCCAATATACTACCTGTTCCCCTCATGAATGTGATTAACGGTGGTGCTCATGCAGCTAATAATGTGGATTTCCAAGAGTTCATGATTGTACCAGTAGGGGCAGACTCCTTTAAAGAAGCTTTGCGCTGGGGAGCAGAGGTATTTGCTGCTCTAAGCCAAGTTTTAGCAGGTCAAGGTTTAAGTACCGCAGTGGGAGATGAAGGTGGTTTTGCTCCTAATCTTAAATCCAATGAGGCAGCATTGACAATTTTGCTAGAAGCTATTGAAAAAGCGGGATATGAACCCGGCCAACAAATCGCCTTAGCTATGGACGTAGCTGCCAGTGAGTTTTACAAAGAAGGGGAATATGTCTATGACGGTAATACCCATTCTCCGGGAGAATTTATAGATTATCTCACCCAGTTAGTAGGAGAATATCCCATTATCTCCATTGAAGATGGTTTACACGAAGAAGACTGGGAAAATTGGCAAACTTTGACCGAGAAATTGGGAAATAAGGTTCAGTTGGTGGGAGATGATTTGTTTGTCACCAATACTACTCGTTTGCAAAAAGGTATTGACAAAGGGGCGGGAAACTCCATTTTGATAAAATTAAATCAAATTGGTTCCTTGTGTGAAACCTTAGAAACAATTGATTTAGCCCAACGACACCAATTTAACTGCGTTATCAGTCATCGCTCCGGGGAAACGGAAGATACTACCATCGCCGATTTAGCAGTAGCAGCTCGGGCGGGACAAATTAAAACAGGTTCTTTGTGTCGCAGCGAACGGGTAGCAAAGTACAATCGTTTGTTACGCATTGAGGATGAATTGGGCGCGCGGGCTATTTATGCTCCTACCGTGGGTTTGGGAGCTAGGTAATTATTGGGCACCGCCTTGCCGTGCCCCTACCATACCAACCGGCGCTCCGGATTATACCATGGAAACAGCCTTGTCAATCACCCTTTACAAAAATTCAACAAAATGTATATTAATGTAAAGTAGAGCAAGAAGCTCCCAAATTGCCCAAATTGCTAGTCCTGTCAAGGAAAATGATGCCCATGACCCTGAATATCCTGTCTATCCCCTTATCTATCTGTGGTACAAGGGACAAACTTGAGAGAGAAATGAGACTTTTTCATCCCTAAAATCGTCTCAGGTAACTACCAACTATTTATTTTGCTGATACACTGTGTCATTTCACTGGTCAGAGACGGAGAGCAATGAAAACGAGGAACTATACAGATACTGTCCGGAATTATTTACGGGAAATTGGTCGCGTACCCCTCCTGACTCATGAAGAAGAAATTCACTACTCCAAGTTGGTACGGCGGGCGCTCGTCTTAGAAGACATTAGAGATGATCTCTGGGAACAACTGGGGACAGAACCAGATATTTTCCAGTGGGCAAAAGCAGCAGAACTAACAAGAACAGAACTGTGTAAGCATATGGATTATGGGGAAGCAGCGAAGCGGAAAATGGTAGAAGCTAACCTACGGTTAGTGGTGTCCATAGCGAAAAAATACCTCAAGCGCAATATGGACTTGTTGGATTTAATACAAGAAGGTACCATTGGTATGCAGCGGGGAGTAGAAAAGTTCGACCCCACCAAAGGCTATCGCTTCTCTACCTATGCTTACTGGTGGATTCGCCAAGCAATCACTCGGGCTATTGCGGAGAAAAGCCGTACCATCCGCCTCCCTATCCATATTACGGAAAAATTGAACAAAATCAAGAAAGCGCAGCGGAAGCTATCCCAAGAAAAAGGCCGAACCGCAACCATTGCGGAACTAGCCCGGGAGTTAGAATTGACTCCCAAACAAATCAGAGAATATCTGGAGCGCTCCCGTCAACCCCTCTCCTTAGATCTGCGAGTTGGGGACAACAACGATACGGAACTGGGAGAACTATTGGAAGACAAAGGACAGTCTCCAGAAGATTACACCATTCATGCTTCCCTCCAGTTCGATTTAGCTAAAATGATGTCCAATTTGACCGAACAGCAACGACAGGTATTAGAATTAAGATACGGATTGGAAGATGGCAAACCTTTAACCCTCACCAAAGTAGGGGAGCGCTTGCAAATCAGTCGGGAACGAGTACGGCAAGTTGAACGGGAAGCCCTCGCTCTACTGCGCCAGCGCAAAGAAGTCGTCAGGGAATACCTCGCCAGTTAAGTTACAATGGCCTTATTGTCTGGAGAATGCTATACTGGTGGTTCGGTTAAGCCGACCACCAATGCAAACACAAAATTGTTACATTGGTAAATAATCTTATTCATTCCATTTACTATAGCAGTTATAGGAGGTACCAGGTGAGCAACTCATCCAATAATTCCCAAGGATTTTTTGGCGATGGAGACGGAAATGGACTATGGCAATACGTCCAATCTTTAAGTCAGGACAGAATTGCCCAGATGTCCAAACCCCAGTCCAATGAAGTATTTCAAGTGATGGAACGGAATATTATCGGTCTCTTGGGAAATCTCCCCCCAGAGCATTTTGGTGTCTCCGTCAGCACCAATCGGGAACATCTCGGTCGCTTGTTAGCCTCAGCCATGATGAGCGGTTATTTTCTCCGCAATGCAGAGCAGAGAATGACTTTTGAACACACTTTACAAAGCTCTGCTCCAAACAATTATGAAGAGGATTAGCTATGGGAGATACTATTATAGCTAATATCTAGATATGACCACAAAATCTCCCCCCTTACCCCACAAAAAAATTGGTGTTGGTGTCATTTACAATGACCGAGGGGAGATTTTGATTGACCGCAGGCGAAATTACGGACTCATAGGAGGCTTATGGGAATTTCCCGGTGGTAAAATCAAAGTGAGAGAAACTGTCCGGGCTTGCATAAAGCGGGAAATCAAAGAAGAACTGGCTTTAGATGTGGAAGTGGGGGACCATTTAATCACCATTAACCACACCTATAGCCAGTTTAGCATTACCCTGATTGTACATTATTGTTCCTATCTCGGCGGCGAGCCCCAACCCCTAGAATGCGAGGAAATTCGTTGGGTGACATTGGAGCAAATGGATAACTTTGCTTTTCCAGAAGCTAATAGCCAAATTATCGCCGCTCTGCGACAGGACAAGAATTTTACAGACGCAAAAAACCGTGAAAACTAAAATCCCAGCAATTCTCTCCCGAGAAGAAATTATCCAGCGCTACCCCAACGAATGGGTGCTCATTGCATATACTGATCTAGATGAGGAATTAAATGTAGTTAAGGGAGAGGTTTTAGCTCACTCACCGGATTACGATCTTCTTTACGAAAATTCTTTGCCAAGAAAGGGAAAATCAGTAGCAATAGAATATACTGGCACTGATAGGTTGAATCTAGCAGGATTTTTGTGATTTAAAAGAAACGGTATCAGAAATCTTTTCCTTTATTGCGTCATGGTACGAATTTGCTGGCGGTTAATGCAACAGTTGGTGGAACCAATGGTAATGTTCGCGAGTATCGGTTACCTTCCTGCTAATTAAATCATTAGAAGATTTGGGTTATGACATTAATCATCCTCGACGCTACCAGACAATAACAACGGGTAACGGAGAAGTTGATGCTCCAGCGATCCAGGTCTCCTGGTTAAACTGTGCTGGACAGTTGCTGGAAAATATTGAAGTATTTGCCCATAATATACCACCTTATATTCCCGTCATCAGTAGCAATAGGATATACTGGTACTAATAATTAGTATGCAGTGTTATTTTATGAACAAAAACAAAGGGTATCAGAAATCTTTTCCTTTATTGCGTCATGGTAAGAATTTGCTGGCGGTTAATGCAACAGTTGGTGGAACCAATGGTAATGTTCGCGAGTATCGGGTACGTTTATTAGTGGATACTGGCTCCAGCTTTACAATCTTGCCAATTAAACCGTTAGAAGATTTGGGTTATGACATTAATCATCCTCTACGCAAGCAGACAATAACAACGGGTAAGGGACAAGTTGTTGCTCCAGCGATCCAGGTCTCCTGGTTAAACTGTGCTGGACAGTTGCTGAAAAATATTGAAGTACTTGCCCATAATATACCACCTCATATTCGTGTCAGCGGTATCCTGGGTATGGATTTTCTTTTATCTTGTCGGGGAATAATTTCGGTAGCTGAAGCTAAAATACACTTTCAGCCTCAAAGTTCTTCTGGGGTATAAAATTGAAAACAACCTTTTACAGTAATGAGTACCACTGCAAAAAATTCTACCACTAAATCCATCCCCCGAGTCGGTTTCCTCACCATCTTCCGACTCGGTTTATTTAATCTGGGACTAGGTTTAATGGCGGTTCTGACTCTCGCTGTTTTAAACCGAATAATGATTAGTGAACTTGCTATTCCCGCTACTATTACAGCAGGGGTACTGGCGGTATCCCAACTTGTTGCTCCAGCAAGGGTTTGGTTTGGACAACTTTCCGATAACAAACCTTTATTTGGACTTTACCGTACAAGTTACGTTCGTCTGGGAACCGCTTTATTTGGTTTGGCGGTTTTTCTCGCAGTGCAAGTGGTATGGCAGTTGGGAACCATTACCAGAACCCATCAAGGTTGGGTCACAAACCCTCAATCCCTTACCTGGACAATACTGCTGGGGTTTATATTTGTCTTGTATGGTTTAGCGATCGCCTCTAGTTCCACCCCCTTTACAGCCCTGTTGGTGGATATTTCCGAACCAGACAATCGCTCGAAAATCGTCACTGTGGTTTGGTCCATGTTAATGGTAGGTATTGTCATGGGAGGTATCACTGGGAAGATAGTATTGAAAAAAGCCCAATTAGGAGCTGATACCGGGACTCAGTTACTCACAGGAGAAACCTTACCCACTCCCTTGGAAATTTTACAACCTCCCATTAACTCTATTTTCGTTATAGTACCCCTGGTTGTGTTAGTAATGGCTATCATAGCTACCTGGGGAGTGGAGAAAAAATACTCCCGTTTTCGTTCCCGTTCTTCTTTTTCCCAGCGAGAAGATAGTATAACCCTAGGTAGAGCACTGAAAATTTTGACTGCCAGTCCTCAAACCGGCATATTCTTCAGCTTCCTCCTCCTCCTCACCTTTAGCTTATTCATGCAAGAAGCAGTTTTGGAACCCTATGGAGGGGAAGTATTTGGTATGTCCATAGGGGACACCACTTTCCTGAATGCTTTTTGGGGCATTGGTATTTTAATTGGTTATAGTATAACTGGCTTTTTAGTGGTTCCCCGTTTAGGAAAAACTTTAACTACTAAATATGGTTGTGTCTTAGTAGCAATTTCTTTCTTCTTAATTATTCTCGCTGGGTTCACTCATGAGGAGGTAATTTTAAAAGCAGCAGTGCTGTTATTTGGAGTAGCAGCTGGGGTTGCTACTATTGGGAGTATTAGCTTAATGTTGGACCTAACAGCAGCGGAAACTGCGGGTACTTTTATCGGTGCTTGGGGTTTAGCTCAAGCTATGGCGAGAGCTTTTGCTACTTTTACGGGAGGTGTGGTGTTAGATGTAGGTAAGTCACTCTTTATCGCCCCATTGCCAGCTTATAGTTTAGTTTTTGCACTGCAAGCTGTAGGGATGATAGTAGCCATTTTTATCCTCAAACAAGTTAGTGTAAAAGAGTTTCAGGATAATGCTCAAATAGCTATAGCTACTGTTATGGAACGAGATTTAGATGTTTAAATTAGCTTGACTAAAGTGTTAATGTATATTATTGGTTAGAAACAACAGGATAATTTATGTGCATAAAAAACTAGGTTTGTAACCATGTTCCACATGCTCCCCCCAGAACATTAGTTACTTCATCAGAAGTTCAAAAATTTGTGCGGAAAGGCAGATCCTCGAAGGAAAGATTGGAACGGACGGAATTGGGAATCAAGGACATCTTTCAAAGCTCCTTTTTTCATTACTCTTTTATTATAAACACAAAATTGCCAATTTAACTGAGAATAAGATTAGAATTGGTAAAAATTTGGTAAAGTGTGTCAAAGTTCAATAATACCTAGTAAAATTTGCAGCAGCAACTCTAATTGAGCAGGAACACTGTACAACATGATGTCTTGGGTAATCATGCGATTTGCTTGATCTAATTTGCCAAATCGCCAACCATCACCCGTGGTTACTGCTCCATAGACAATCTCTTGGTCTTCTACCTGAGCGAGGGCAATCATTTCAGCAGCTAGCTGGGTAAACCCTCGGGATAAATCTTCCTTCTTCGCTTCCACTACTAAAAACTTTGGCGCAGACTGTAATAAGTAGTCGAGATTTCCCTTAAGCCAGTTACTGACATTGAGGGGGTACTCTAAACGCATTGGACAGCGACAAAACCGAGCAACAGCAAGTAGAATTGGGGCAATAATTACTTCTCTACGAGCTGTTTCACTGGATAAAATTATTAACTTCAAAGAGTCTTGGATATCTTGCTGAAGTTGATTAAAGGGAGTGAGGGACTTCTGTGTTTTGGGAAGAGCCAACACATCACTAGCAAAGCCATATCCCAGTTCGGCAAGAATTTGGTCTACTTCGTAAGTCATCTCGAAGTAAGAACGGAAGGTATAGGATTGATCTTCCTGAAGGATTTTCAATTTGGCCATGGGAGTCATTATTCAGAACTCAGAATTTGCGGTACCCGGAAGAAGTCATCATCCCGGGAGGGTGCTTCTGCTAAAAGGCTCTCCCTCCCGCTACTGAACTCCAACTCATCAGCACGGGTAACATTGTTGATTTCAATTGCTCTTGTGGTTGGAGTTACATCTGATGTATCTAATTCCTGTAACTGTTCAAAATATTCTAGAATACTGCTCAGTTGAGTAGCAAATCGCTCCTCTTGTGAAGGTTCTAATTGCAAACGAGCGAGATGGGCTACTTTACGAACTTCCTCTACATCAATCATAGTGGTTTTTGGTTTAGATGAATACAGGTTACCTCAGAGCTAGAAGAAGACATCCATTTCCGAACGTCCGGTTATTTTGAGCCAGTTTTGAGCTTCTATATAGTTATTGGGAGCAATGCGAATGGCTTGTTTCCAAAATTCAGCTGCTTTATCAAACAAAGCTTCTGCTGTCTCCTCTTCCCCCGCTTCCTTCGCTCTTTCTCCCTGAAAATGATAAATGACGGCAACATTATTCAGAGCTTGGGGCATTTGGGGATTGAATTCCAGCGCCTGTTGATAATATTCCAAAGCTTTTTCGTGTTCCCCATTGCTAGTGTGGATCAGGGCGATATTATAGAGGATATAACTGCGATCGTTGGTGTCTTCCTCTAGCTTCAGGGCTGCTTCGTAGTTTTCCAAAGCCTCCGCATATTCACCGTCAGACTGAGCTGACATACCATCGCGATAGTAAGCAAAAGCTTCTTTGGCTTTTTTATTCGTCGGTAGTGCTTTCAGGATGATATCAGCCATTACTGTGAAGCTTTTGTCAATAAAGTTGTCGTTCCGTTGAGTTCTGGGCATAGTTATTGAGTACTTATCCGTGGTTGCAATCTATTGTAGCGTTGTTTTGTTTCACGTAGTTAAATAAAAAAATACTCTCCCTTGACGACCAACTTATGGGTTACAACAATCCTAGTTGATGAAAGCCAGCATAGCGCCCATTCTGTACTAGCAACTCTTCATGAGTACCAGACTCAATGATTTTCCCTTGCTCCAGAACTAGGATCCTGTCAGCACGACGTACCGTTGCCAGACGATGAGCAATGACAAAAACCGTGCGAGATACCATTATACGCTCTAAGGCTTCCTGTACCAAAGCTTCCGACTCGGCATCTAAAGCAGAAGTAGCCTCATCCAAAATAAGGATTTGCGGGTCCAGGATCATAGCACGAGCAATGGCAATTCGTTGTCTTTGCCCTCCTGAAAGATTAACCCCCCTCTCTCCTACATAGGTATAATACCCTTGGGATAACTGGGTAATAAACTGGTGCGCATTGGCAATTTTAGCAGCAGCCACTACTTCTTCTATGTTCCATTTTGTTTGACCAAAAGCAATGTTGGCAGCAATAGTACCAGAAAAGAGGATAGTTTCCTGGGGCACCATAGCAATTTTGCGGCGCAGACTAGTTAAAGTAACTTCCCCAATATCTACTCCGTCAATCAAAATCTCACCCTCATCCAGATTATAAAAGCGAGGGAGTAAATTAACCAGAGTAGTTTTCCCAGCCCCGGAAGCGCCTACTAGAGCAATAGTTTCCCCAGACTCAGCTATCAGACTGAGGTTCCGCAGTACGGTTGTTGCTTCACCGGGGTAAGTAAAAGTGACATTCCGATACTCAACCTTCCCAGTAATCTTCCCCAGAGATAGAGCACCCTCCTTTTCCACTACTAAGGGTTTTAGGGCTAGGAGTTCAAAAATACGCTCTGCGGAAGCTTGGGACTGCTTGAATTCATTATAATTGCTCGTAATATGACCAATAGGGTCGATGAGCATAGCCACTCCAGTGACGTAACTGATAAACTGGCTTCCAGTGAGATTGCCCTGAGAAATCTGCCAAGCCCCCAAAAAAAACAAAAACACCACACTCATAGCCTCTAAAAACCCCACCACCACAAACTGTATTGCCTTAACCTTCTCTGCGAGATATTTTGCCTGGCTATTTTCTTCAGCTTCCTCCGTGAACCGTCTAATTTCGTATTCTCCAGCTGCAAAAGCTTGTACCAAACGAATACCACTAAATACTTCCGTCAACAAAGATGATAAATTGGCGATGCGATTTTGACTGCGACGGGAATATTGGAGCAACTTTTCTCCAAAGGTACCAATTAAAAATGCCATTAAGGGAGCGATAATTAAACTAGCTAGAGTAAGTTGCCAATTTAGGTAGAACATGTAACCCAGCACCACAATTAATTGCAGCATACAAGGAATGAAGTCGTGAAATATTTTATTCACTACTTCCCCAATGCGGTCAATATCTTCCGTTAATCTGTAACAAAGGTCTCCAGTCTTAGCTTCACTAAAATAGTTAATACTTAAACTTTGTACATGCTTGTATACTCTCAAGCGCAAATCTAATGCTATCCTTAAAGCAGCCTGAGCCATAAGAACATCCTGTCCATAGAGTACGGCTCCCCGCACCAGGAAAACAACCGCAGCCACCCCAGCAAGAGAGGTGATCGCCCTAACATTTCCCTCTCCAATATAGGTAGCCATCCGCTCAGCCAACCAAGCCAAAATTGGCCAAAAAGCTGTAAAAGCGAGGGTACAAACAAATGCCTTCGTTATAGTAGGTAGTTGGGGGCGAAGATAGGGGAAAAGCTGTTTATTCATCTTTAAGAATAGGCCATAGCTCATGGGCTGGATAATGCTATAATAGATGAAAAATCTGGATCCTGACGATGGAGTTGACCTACCTAGATAGTAATACCTGGCTGATTGACAATGGAGTGGGACGCATACTGCTAGACCCTTGGTTAGTGGGACCCTTAGTGTTTGGGAATTTTCCCTGGTTCTTTAAAGCAGAAAGAACCGTTCCTCGCTCTATTCCCAAAAATATCGATTTAATTCTACTATCTCAGGGTTTGCCAGACCATGCTCACCCAGAAACTCTGAAACAACTCCATCGTAATATTCCTGTAGTCGCTTCCCCTAATGCTGCTAAAGTAGTGAAGAGATTGGGTTACGAAGAAGTAACCGTATTAGAGCATGGAGATACCTTTACCAGCAACGTTAGTCTGTCAATTAAGGCAGTTCCCGGTTCTCCTATTGGTCCTATGTTGGTGGAAAATGGCTATCTTATCCAAGACTTAAAGGAAGGTTATACTATCTACTACGAACCCCACGGTTATCATTCTCCTGAGCTTCAAAAATCCCCCTCCGTAAATGTAGCTATTACTCCCATTGTTGACGTTAAAATACCTTTATTGGGAGCAATTATTAAGGGAAGAAAAAGTGCTTTACAACTCTGTCAATGGCTGAAACCCCAAGTAATTATACCAACTGCTGCTGGGGGAGATGTTGTGTTTACCGGGTTGCTGAATGCTTTATTGCAAACTGAGGGGAGTGTGTCAGAATTGCGATCCTTATTAAAGGACAATAAGCTAAGTACAAAGGTAGTTGAACCCATACCTGGAACACCTTTTAGGTTACCATTGAAAATATAATATGTCACCAAAAACTTACTTATTAACTGGTAAATACTAATAACTTAACATTATGTTACATACTTTTGGCATTGAGGACAAAAATGAGTCGATCTCCCTCCCAACTTAATGCGCTCAATAGCAGTACTGCAAACGCGACAAGGCTCTCCCTTGCGTCCATAAACCCAAGCTACACCACCATAGTTACCATTAACTCCCATAACATTTAAAAAATCCTTAAAAGTAGTACCACCTTCCTCCATCGCCCTCTGCAAAACTTCCAGAATTGACCTTCTGAGACTCTCAATTTGGGCTAAACTTAAATTAGCTGCGATCGCCTCTGGTTGTATCCTGCTCCTAAATAATATCTCATCTGCATAAATATTCCCAATACCCGCCACCAATCCCTGATCCAAAAGTAAAGTTTTAATACAACGCTTGCTTTTTCCCAGTTTCTGTGCTAAGTATTCAATAGTAAAATGGTCACTAAAAGGTTCTGGTCCCAATTTTTGCAAGCCAGTAATCACCTTTGATGGTTGAGAATTTTCCACCAACCATATTTTGCCGAAAGTGCGGGTATCCACGAATCGCAACTCCCTCTCCCCCTGGAAAAATAATCGAATCCGGGTATGCTTTTGGCAAGAATCGAGGGGATTGCACCACAAAAGTTGACCGCTCATACGCAGATGTACTCCCAGCCAACCGCGATCCAGTTCAGCCAATAGATACTTACCCCTCCTGTGCCACTGAATAACAGTTCTACCCCTGATTTGAGAGCAAAACTCTGCTCCTGAAACAGGATAGGCGAGGGAGCGTTCCAGAAACACTTCCCCACCTTGAATTATTTGTCCGAGGGTCAAAAGATTGAGGGAGCGACGAATTGTTTCTACTTCTGGTAATTCCGGCAAATCTTGCTGCTTGAGATACTAAGACACTACTTGCAGTTCTCTTTCGGCAAAGTTATTGGTGTTTACCCCACTAGCAGAACCGCTAAAGCCGGTGTAGTTGACCTTGTCAAAGCGAACGATGACCGGATAGATAATGCCGCTCTTGTCAACGCTGGCGACAGTACCGACATCTCCATACCAATATGATTCCTTGCGCAGAATTCTAACTTTCGAGCCGCGTTTAATAGCCATAAATTTTCTTTTTCTTTTGTAACTGATCAGTTTTGCGATTGTTGAGCAATTGCTTGTTGCCCAAATGGGTTCTCTACAAAGATTACTACAATGAGGGCACTTTTTAAGTTTAAGTTTTATTAACTAAGGTTATTGGTTTACTCGGGCAATTGACAGCAATTCACCTGATCCAGGCACACTTTACCCGATTGGAGCGCCCACCGTACTAGTTTGACCCGATTATCAGTAGCTGTCTTAGTGAGGATATTGCTGATATGATTGTCTACAGTGCGCTTACTAATTTTTAGTCGCTCCGCAATTGCCTGATTGGTAGATCCAGTAGTTACCAGCTGGATGATTTGCAATTCTCGCTCTGAAAGAAGACCAGTTTTCTTAAATTTCCTGGCAGCCATAAGTATTTATTCTTTAGTACATTTACTCAATATTCATTTTATTGTAGAAGGAACTATTAATTGTGGACAGTTCCTGCTAAACTAAAAGCAGTAGTTAGCTATGTGGTTGTGGTGACTAATCCTCGTATTATCTGCCTGGGGGAAATATTGTTCGACCTGCTAGCAGAACAAATAGGACAGGATCTAGAAGCAGTGTCCGACTGGACAGCTTACCCCGGAGGTGCTCCAGGAAATGTAGCCTGCGCGGCACAGAAATTGGGAACTCATGCAGCTTTTATCGGCTGTGTTGGGGCTGATGAACCGGGAGATCATCTGGTGGAACTGTTAGAATCGGTAGGAGTAGATACCACAGGAGTACAGCGTCATCCCACTGCCGCCACGCGGAAAGTTTACGTTCTGCGCACGTCCACAGGTGATCGCTCTTTTGCAGGTTTTGGCGCTGCCACAGATACATTTGCCGATACCTATCTCAACAGCGCAAACTTGCCCTCTCAGTTATTTACCACAGCAGAGTTTCTCGTCCTTGGTACCCTGGAACTAGCTTATGAGGCAAGCAGAGAGGCGACTTTCCGGGCTTTGGAGTTAGCAGAACAAAATAACGTTAAAGTGGCATTGGATGTAAATTGGCGTCCTATGTTTTGGCAAAACCCTGAAGAAGCTGAACCCCTAATCAGAGAACTGTACAAGAAAGTGGATTTGCTCAAGTTGTCTGAAGAAGAGAGCACATGCCTATTTCAGACGGAAGATGCAGGGGAGATTGCCCACCGAGACGACACTCCAGACGCAGTTATTGTCACTGCTGGAGGAGAGGCACCTGTAAGTTATTGTTTTGGTAAACATGAAGGTAAAGTTCCTCCTTTTTCAGTGGCAGTTGTGGATACAACTGGAGCAGGGGATGCTTTTTTGGCAGGAGTTATCCACCAATTGTGTCGCCGAGGAATGGGTTGTTTAGACAATGGGGAGGTGGTTCGGGAGATTGTAACTTATGGTTGTGCTGTTGGTGCCTTGACTACTACCAAACCAGGGGCGATCGCTGCTCAACCAACAACTATAGAAGTGGATCTATTTCTCAATAATAACTAAATCCAATTAGTAAGTACTATGTTCAGAGTATTGTAAGGTTATGACTCTGATAGAACTGATACTTGATACCCAATCGCAACTAGTAACAGTTCGTAATCCCTCACCAACCATTTCAGTACTATGGGATCGAGCAGTACAACAGGCTGTTATTAATACGAAAGTTGGTCCTACGATTGCCTCTCGAGCTCACGGCATTGTACATACAGCTATGTATGATGCCTGGTCTGCGTATAATCTAAGGGCAGTTGGAACCCAATTAGGTGATAATTTGCAACGCCCTATCCCTGAGCATACACAGACTAACAAACTTGAAGCCATGAGTTATGCGGCTTACCGGGTGCTGACAGAGCTTTTCCCCACAGAGCAAGCCATTTTTGATCAACTCATGGCAGAGTTGGGGTTCAATCCCAACAACACTACCACTGATCCTACAACACCTATAGGAATCGGAAATCTCTCAGCAGAGGCTCTCATGGAGTTTCGGCGGACAGATGGTTCAAATCAACTTAATGGCTTTGCTGATACGACTAATTATCAGCCTGTCAACACAAACTCCAGCAACATTACAGATCTTGCTAAGTGGACCCCTGAATTTGTTCCCATTGACTCTGATTCAAATTTACAGCAGTTTCTCACGCCCCAATGGTCTGTGGTTGCTCCCTTTGCCCTAGATTCTCCCGATGCTGTCCGACCTGTAGCACCGGAACCTTTTTTACTGGTAGAAGGAGCAACGGTAGATTTAAGTGCCAGAACTATTACCCTATCTAATGGCGATGTGATACCCATTAGTTCAGCGATTGTGGGAACTGATGTTAATGCAGGGGCAATTATTAATCAGGCATTTGTTGAGCAAGCGGAAGACTTGATTGTAATTAGTGCTGGTCTTACAGATGAACAAAAATTGGTAGCGGAGTTCTGGGAAGATGACAGCGGCACTTCCTTCCCTCCAGGAACTTGGATGACCTTCGGGGAATTTGTTTCAGCTCGGGATAATAATACATTGGATGAAGATGTTGTTCTTTTCTTCGCTCTAGGTAATGCTGTTTTTGATGCGGGAGTCGCTACCTGGGAAGCGAAAGTATTTTATGACTACGTGCGTCCTGTCCGTGCAATTCGGGAATTAGGCAAACTTGGACTTCTCAACAATGGCACAACAGGAACTGATGCTATCACCGGTGAAACTGGTTTTGTTATTGATGCCTGGGCAGGACCTGGGACGCCAAAGGCGGTTGCTCCGCAATTGGGAACAAGAACTATTCTAGCTGAGAACTTCCTAAGTTATCAAGGTAGTGAGCCCTCCCCTCCTTTTGCAGAGTACACATCGGGCCATAGTGCCTTCAGTACTGCGAGGGCAGAAATTTTACGCTTGTTTACAGGCAGCGATGCATTTGGGACATCCATTACCTTCCAGCCGGGAGAATCTCGCTTTGAAGACTTACCTAATGGTGGTGACCAGGATTTTGATGACCTCATTGTCCAGGTTGAGTTTGCTTAATATACCCGCAAGGTAAAACAGCTACAAACGCTCCTGCTGAGGAGTTGCGCCGGACTTGCCTTGATGAAATTAGCCTTAGAGTCAGGGGTTTAGACTATAATTTAATCTAACTCTATTCTCTGTTTCCTCTCTATTAACTGATTTGAAGTCTACGAAACCCAGCTCTCTGCGGGAGCGTTTTAATATCTCCAGACTGGCGATCGCCCATCCTCGCTTAACAGTCTCTTTTTGGCTCGCCATCGCCGTAGCGGGTATATTTGCCTTCAGCAGTCTCAAATATGCCCTCTTACCAGATATTACTTTTCCCATTGTGGTGGTTAATGCTCAAGTACCAAAGATGACTGCTTTGGAGACGGAAAAGAACCTGACACGTCCCATCGAAGCGCAAATGCAGTCTCTGTCTGGACTGGATAGGGTTCGTGCTTGGATTTATCCAGCTCAAACCCTCATTAATTTGGGTTTTGCTGTGGGAACGGACTTGAACGCAGCCGCAGAAAGGGTTGAGGAGGGACTCACTCGAGTAGATCTGCCCCCAGAAACTAGTCTTGAGACCATTAAAATTAACCTCAACGAATCCCCTGTCATTAGCTACGCTATCGAGAGCGATAGCTATAGTTTGAGAGAATTAACCAAAATCGCTTCCGAACAAATTATCCCTCCCATTACCAGACTACCGGGGGTAGGCAAGGTCAATCTTTTGGGAGATGCCACTGATTTAACCACCCCCTCTTTTGTGCGCTTCAATGGGGCGAATGCTCTTGGTTTCCAAGTTATCAAGGAATCTGATGGCAATGCTTTGGCAGTAGTGAGGGAAGTGGAAGCAGCAGTCAAAAAATTGCAATTGCCGGGGGTTAAACTGACTTTAGCCCAAACTGAAGCAGATTATATCAAGGACGCAACCCAAGCAACCATCGACGCTTTACTACAGGCAATTGTTTTAGCTGTATTAGTGATTTTTCCCTTTCTGAGAAATTGGCGAGCAACCCTAATTGCCGCCTTAGCCATACCCATTTCCTTGCTAGGAACTTCTATTGTCATGGCGATGGCCGGATTTAACCTGGAAACCATTACCTTACTAGCTTTGGCTATCGTTATTGGTATTATTATAGACGACGCCATTGTGGATGTGGAAAATATCTCTCGCTACGTGGAAGCGGGGAAAAGTCCCAAAGAAGCAGCAATTTTGGGCACTGATGAAATTGGACTGACAGTTACAGCTTCTACTTTAACCATTGCCGCAGTGTTTCTCCCGGTTGCTTTTATGCCAGGAGTTGTGGGGCAGTTCTTCCAACCTTTTGGACTCACTGTTTCCGCAGCGGTGCTGATTTCTTTATTGGAAGCCAGGACTTTATCTCCAGTTTTGGCAGTTTGGTTCCTGAAGGAGAAGAGGGGTACAGGGAGAGAGAGGGTGAGTAGTTCAGGGGGAAAGGTTGCTGAATATTATCGCCGCTTGTTAGCATGGTCCCTCGATGATCGGGGAATTGTGGTACTCATAGCAATCATCAGCTTTATTGCAGGAATTGCTCTCATTCCCTTTATTCCTCAAGGGTTCATTCCTAAACTGGATCGAGGGGAGTTTAATATTGTCTATACCACTCCTTTGCCTAAATTACCCAGTTCTTTTAAGGAGACAGAGACAGAGACAAGGTCATCCGCTGCAAATGCACCTGGTGATGACGGTACTTTCAGTTGGCTGGAGGAGTTAGCCACTCCTACCAGGCTACTATTGCGTAAAACCAGGAAAGTAGGGCAGGAACTTGAAGCAGTTGTTCTCAACTTTCCGGAAGTAGAATCTACCTTTACTATTGCAGGAGTGCGGGGAGAATTTAATAAAGGGAGAATCTATGTCAAACTGAAAGACAATCGCCAATTACATACACAGGACGTCCAAACTCCAATTCGCAAGCGGTTACCCCAACTACCAGGAGTCAAGACTAGCGTCGAAGACATTCAATTTGTAGCTCAGGCAGAGGAAAAACCTCTCCAACTAGCCTTAATTGGGGAAGACTTGCAACAATTACAGCAGATTGCCACCCAACTCAAATCCCAAATTGAGCAAATCAGGGGTGTAGTTGACGTCACTGCCACAGGGGAGGATAATGTTGGGGATAAAATCCTCGCCATTGAGCATTTAAACGGTAAGCGAGTGGTGAAAGTAACAGGGAACCTAACGGGAGAACAAGCTATCGGAGATGTGACAGAACAGGCGATCGCTCTTGCTAAAGCTATTCTCCCACCAGATATTACCTTGGACTTAGAAGGTGACTCCGCCCAAATCGGCATAGTTGTTCGGAGTTTTGCTATCACCTTAGCCATTTCCGTAACTTTAATGCTCCTCTTTCTGATTTTACCCTTTGGCAGATTATTAGAACCCTTGGTAGTAGGTGCAACCCTACCCCTCTCAATTGTGGGAGCTATGGTAGCATTGCTAATAACTCAAAGCTACTTCGGCATCATTTCCCTGATTGGGTTCATTTTCTTGCTGGGCTTGTTGGACAAAAATGCCCTCTTGCTGATGGATTATATTAACCAACTGCGTAAATCGGGGATGAGTCGTAGATCAGCGATTTTGACTACAGGAACAGTACGTCTACGCCCGATTCTGATGACCACAGCCTCCTCTATTTTAGCTATGGTACCTATTGCTCTGGGTATCGGTCGCGGAGCAGAGTTACGTCAACCCATGGCAGTAGCCATTATCGGTGGACTCATTACTTCTACCTTATTAAGCGCTATCGCTGTTCCTGTCTTTTATACCCTCTTAGAAGATGGGTGGCTAAAAATTACTGAAAAATTGGGATGGAATTACCGAGGTGCACAGGAGGACACAGATAGAACAATATAACAGAGATTGAGTCAAAGATGAAAAAAATAATTGCTTTTAGCCTATGGGGATCTAACTCTCAATATACAATTGGAGCTATTAATAATGCTGATTTAGCTCGGATTATCTATCCTGGCTGGCTCTGCCGTTTTTATCAGGATACAACTGTTCCCGAAGAAATTGTCCATGATTTGGGGAAACGAGAAAATGTAGAATTAATTAAACGGTCAGCAGAAAATGATTGGCAAAGGCTTTTTTGGCTATTTGATGCTGCTGCTGATGACTCTGTGGAAATAATGATTGCCAGGGATACAGACTCCAGATTACATGAACGGGAAAAAGCAGCGGTTGATGAGTGGTTAGCCAGCGATAAACTGTTTCATATTATGCGAGATCATCCTTATCATTATTTCCCTATCATGACAGGAATGTGGGGGGTAAAAGGAGATTTATTAAAGTCTATAAAAGATTGGATCCATGAATATCTAGAACAACAAGATGTTAATATAATTCAACCTCGCCAACACATAGACCGAGAATTTTTAACTGAAATAGTTTATCCTAAAGTTATTAATAAAAGTTTAGTCCATGATGACTTTTTTAGCCTCAATCCTTTTCCAACACCTAGAAAAAATTCTGAAGAATATGTGGGTAGAGTTTTTGAGATTGAGTATAATTCTGGAGACAAAGAAAATGACCAATTGTTAAAAAAAGCTCTGGAGCAACCTCAGGATACAACTATTCAAGCTATTCTAGCGAGAACCAAAGAAATATATGCAATTTTAATTTTGCAGATTACTCACAAAATATTATCAACAGGTAAATATGACATTGCTCACGAACAAATTAAGGAAGCACTGCGGTGTAGCCAGTCTGACAAAGTAAAAGAAGCATTAGTTGCTTTATTTTTGTCTAGTTCCAATAAGTTTATTTTTGATGCACCTCCTCTCCCTAACTTAAATGAAATAACTAAGCATATTACCTTTTCTGCCCCCGATGCGGCCCAAAAAAATGATGTTCAGGCAAAGGGGTTTGGTAAGTATTCCAGTTCTAAAGGGAAAAAGAAAAAAGTAAAAGAGAAGGCACAAAAGGTGAGTAAATTGTTCGCCAGTGCTGTATATTTCCATCAAAAAGAACAGTTAGAGAAGGCTTTGCCCATTTATCGGGAAATCTTAACCCTGGAGCGAAAACATAGTGATACTTTGGTGAATATGGGGGCTATCCTAAGAAGGTTGGGACAAATCAAAGAGGCAATCACCTGTTATCGTCGCTTCTTGAAACTGAATCCTAAGATTGGCGAAATTTGGTGTAATTTGGGCAATGCCTTGGAAAGTATAGGGAATATAGAGGAGGCAAAATCTGCATTTTTAAAAGCCATCGCTCTCAAACCCAATCTCGGTGTAGCTCACTTTCATTTGGGGCAAATTCTACACAACCAAGAAAATTGGCAGGAAGCGGAAAAGTACTACCGCCAAACCCTCAAGCTAAATCCCCAGTTTGTCATGGCTTATAACAATTTGGGGAATGTACTCGGCGCTCAGGGAAAAATCCAGGAAGCCATCTCCCAGTATCAGCAGAGCATTAAACTGCAACCTGACTATGCCGAAGCCCACTACAACCTAGGTAATGCTCTCAGGGAACAGAAAAATTACGAACCAGCCAAAACTTCCTACCAACTGGCAATCAACTATCAACCAGATTTGGTGCCAGCCTATTTCAATCTGGGTATAACTCTGGAAGCTTTAGAGCAACTCCCTGAAGCTGAAGAAGCCTTCAAACAAGCCCTAGTGCAAGAACCCAAGCTCTCTGAAGCCCATATGCACTTAGCGAAATTAGCGAAAGAACGGAAGGATCTTGCCACAGAAGAAAAGCACCTCAGAATGGCTCTGAATCTGAGAAAGAATGACGGGATTGCTCATACTTTACTCATCAATCTTGTCGCTCAAGGCAAGTCCCAGGAAGCAATTTCCCTGGTGGAAGAAAAAATTGCCCAATTCCCAGAAGATGCCGAGAGCTTTTACAACCTGGGGACACTCTATAATCAGTTGGGGCAATATGAAAAAGCCTTAACCTATTTGCACAAAGCCTTAGAGCTGGATCCTAAGTTGACCATGGCTTATCAGAATCTCGCTTTTGCCTATTCTCAACAAAGTCAATTCACCGAAGTCATACGTGCTCAGCAAAAAGCCATTGAAGTGGATCCTAAAATGGTGGTACCTCACCTCAATCTGGGATATTCCTACTATAATCAGGGACATATCTTAAAAGCCATCGATTGCTTCCGAGAAACTCTGCGCCTCGATCCCAATTTCCATCCCGGACATTCTGGGCTACTTCATACCCTCAATTTCGACCCCAATTCTACCCCTGAGGCGATCGCCCAAGCACATACAGAATGGGGAAAGCAATATTCCATCCCAGTAAAACAATATCCCAATCCCCGGGAACCCCAGCGCCCACTCAAAATCGGCTATGTTTCCCCCGATTTCCGGCAACATTCCGTCAGCTATTTTCTTAAACCCATTCTGGAGCACCACTCGCCAGAGCAATTTACCGTTTTTGCCTATGCTAACGTCGTTAAACCGGATGAAGTGACAGAACGTTTAAGAGCAATTGTCCCTCATTGGCGGGATATTTCTCAGGAAAATGATGCAGCAGTGTGTGAGCAAATCCTTCATGATGAGATTGATATCCTCATTGACTTAGCAGGACATACGGGAAACAATCGCCTTCCTGTTTTTGCCCAAAAACCTGCTCCCATTCAAATCTCCTATCTTAAATATCCCAACACCACAGGTTTAGCCGCCATGAACTATCGTCTCACCGATTCATGGGCAGATTCACCGGGAACGGAGCAATACTACACCGAAGAGTTGATTCGTCTCCCTCAATGTTTCCTCTCCTATCAACCACCAAAAGATGCTCCCCCTGTGATTGAATTACCTGCATTGACTCACTCCGGAATTACCTTGGGTTCATTTAAAGCCTTAGTCACACTCACTCCTGAGGTGATTGCTATGTGGTCCAAAATTCTCCTAGCCCTTCCCAACTCTCGCATTTTGCTTCAATCTCCCTTCTTTGATGACAGAACCATTTGTAAACCCTATTTGTTCCAATTTGCCCAACATGGTATCAATCAGCAACGAATTTGCTTGCTTGGAGGGAGGAAGAACCCCAGAGAACGTCTTGAATTCTATAGCAATATAGACATTTGTCTGGATACCAGTCCCTATAACGACATCCTCTCTAGCTGCGAAGCTCTGTGGATGGGAGTTCCAGTCATTTCTTTAATAGGTAAAACCCATGGGAGTCGAGTAGGCTATAGCTTGCTCAATGGGGTTGGGTTACCAGAATTGGCCACAAACAGTTGGCAAGAGTATATTGATAAGGCGATCGCCCTAGCCAGTGATTTAGACGGGCTCGCTCAAATGCGGTCAACCCTAAGACAAAAAATGGCTTCCTCCATTTTATGTGATGGCGAAACCTTTACTCGTAACCTAGAAGCCACCTATAGAGCTTTATGGGAACAGGAGTGTAGTAATTGTTAAGTTTTATGTCAATTGATTGACAGCTTGACAGATCCTCTGTATATTTGAAATCATGAGGAACTCAGGGAGCTGAACAATGAGCAGCCACAGCCAAAAAATCACAGAAACCCAAGTAGCTTTACCCAAAGGCGGGGGAGCGATTAAGGGAATAGGAGAAACATTTCAGGCGAACGAGTTTACGGGAACGGCAGCCCTGTCTATTCCGATTCCAACCACACCTTGCCGGGGTTTTGAACCTCAGTTGAGTGTTGAGTATAGTTCGGGTGCGGGAAACGGGTCTTTTGGTTTGGGGTGGGCTCTGTCTATTCCTAATATTTCCCGCAAAACTTCCAAGGCAGTTCCTAAATATGATGGCAGCGATACATTCATCCTCTCGAATGCCGACGATTTAGTCCCAGTTAATAGTCAGACTCAAGGTAATTGGGAAATTACCACCTACTGTCCCCGCACTGAAGGATTATTTGCCAAAATCGAACAAAGGCGCGATCGCACTACGGGAGAATCTTATTGGCAGACGGTCAGTAAAGATAACGTAACGAGTATTTTTGGCAAAACAGACCAGGGGAGAATCTGTGACCCAGATAATCCTAGTCGCGTTTTTCAATGGCTTTTAGAAAAAAACTTTTGATGCTAAAAGCGATTATGTTATTTATGAATACAAATTAGAAAATACTGATAACGTTCCTAATGCTATTTATGAGGCAAACCGCAGGCAAACGGCTCATAAATATATTCAAGGCATTAAGTATGGAAGCGAGAACCCCTTAGTCAAGGGTCAAAAAGTAAATTGGCATTTTGAACGAATGCGCGGCAGTCCCCACCCTCAGCGAAGCGGGGTGGGGAGGGGCGTCTTGAGACGCTAAATACTGTCGTAGTTTCTTTATGGGTGCACCGCCAGTAGAAGCTACGTAGTAGGAACCTGACCAAAAGGGAACATCGGACCAGTAAAACTCTTTGAGTTCTTTTTTATATTCCCGCTTCATAGTTCTGCTTGTGGCAGCTTTCAGAGAGCCAACGACCGCTGAGATTGAGTTCCTGGGGTGAAAGTCTACCAACAGGTGGACATGGTCAGACTCGCCGGAAAACTCAATTAGCTTACACCCCATTTTATTGCAGACCTGATTACACATGGATTCTATGCGAGTAAGCATTGAGGCATTAATGGCTTTTCTTCGATAATGTGTTACAAGTACAAAGTGCAGTAGCACACTAAAAACGCTATGGGAACCTTTTCGGGGTTTCATTTTGACAACCTACACCTAAACTGCTATAGTTAGGTGCGGCTCGAAAGTCGCAGTAGTTAGTGGGTAAAACCCCATGGGGAGTGTCTTCCCCGGTTCCCGCCCGAAGGAGCCCCAGCAGCAATGAGGGGGTTTCACAGCTAGAGGGTTAAATGGCTAAGTTTTCTATTAGTCCGATAATGGTAACGGCCTAGGGAAAGTCTGATATGGTGAGCATAAAGCGAAGCTTGCAGCCTCGTTAAGCAGGAAGAGTGAAAGCGGTACTGTTACACTCTAACCAAAACGGTAAGCGACAAATGTGAAAGATGGAATTTAACTGTCATCGCGTAGACACCACGCCGCCGGGGTATGGAGCAGCCCGCCGTCAGACGTATCTAATTACTGTGGAACGAGTAAACCTCCACTGGGTCTGAGAAATCAGTAGGGAAGCTGTAAAGCGAACCAATTCCCAGGGGAGACAGGACTCTCCTAAGAAGCGAACGCTGCTAGGACGAAAGTTCAGGGGAATCAATAACCCGGCAGATAGGCAAATGTCTACTCGAAAGGGGAGCTGACGTAGGAGAGGGTGAAACGTAACGGTAAAATCCCTTACCACTTGCGATTTTGCAATCTAAAAGTTGGAACTTGAAACTCAAAGCTCCTCATAAGTTAGAGGCGTCGGGCAAACGTCAATGGCGAGGAGGTTGGAATTTAAGGACTCAAAGCCCAATCTGAATGAGACCTGAAAGCCGATACAAGTAATGAGGAGTAAACGCGCCAGTTGAGTAGATGATACACCAGGAGCCGGGTGCTTGGAAACTTGCACGCCCGGTACTGTGAGGGGGAAAACCTGTAAGGGTCTACCTATCTCGACAGTATCCGACTCAACAGTTCTGATGCCAACCCGCCGAATCACCTACCGACTCTATCCAAGCGCCTCCAGCTCAGGCAAGCTGCATTTGGCACGAAAAATGCACTGCGAGCTATACAACGCTGCTTTGGCGAATCGCAGAACGCAATATTGGCGGTTTGGACATTCGGTTGATTATTTTGAGCAGCAGAACTCTTTGCCAGCATTCAAAGAGGTCTGGCCAGAGTACAAAGAGTTAGGTTCTCATACCCTCCAGGCAACTTTAAAACGAGTCGATTTTGCCTATCAGCGATTTTTTAGAGGCTTGGGGCGGAGCGCCCCAAGTTTAAAGCAAAGCGCCGTTACAGAGGATGGACATATCCAGACAGTGCTGGTTGGAAAGTTCATCAAACGCGCGGGAGACCCCACCCTCAGTAAAACGCGATATGAAAGCGTTTTACGGGGTGGGGAGGGATAGCGCGCCATTATTTTAAACTTCCCCTTGACTTCTCACAAAATACGCGCTAATATGTAAAAGTACTTCAAAACACCCTAAAGAGATGGTACAACGCGCCTATCGGTACAGATTCTACCCGGATGCAGAGCAAGAGCAACTCTTACGCCGCACCTTGGGCTGTACCCGATTGGTATACAACAAAGCGCTGGCAGCCAGAACTGAGGGGTGGTATGAAAGGAAGGAGCGGATAGGTTACACCCAAACATCCTCTATGCTAACCCAATGGAAAAAACAAGAAGGTTTAAAATTCCTGAATGAGGTGAGTAGCGTTGCTCTCCAGCAGGCTCTGAGGCATCTACATAGAGCTTTTGTTAACTTTTGGGCAAACCGTAGTCGGTATCCCAGGTTTAAAAAGAAAAGCAATGGTGGGAGTGCAGAGTTTACCCGTTCTGCCTTCAAATGGGCAAACGGACAGCTCAAATTAGCTAAGACCAAAAATCCACTCAATATTGTGTGGAGTCGCCCTATTCCCCAGGGATGTGTTCCAACTACCGTTACTCTCAAGTTAGAACCATCTAATAGATGGTTTGTAACCTTCTTAGTAGACGACTCTACTGTAAGTGCACTTGCCTCCCAGTCAAAATAAAGTGGGGCTAGATATGGGTTTGAGTATTTTGGTTACCACTAGCAATGGAGAGAAAATTGCTAATCCACGCCATTTTAACCAGAAATTCAAAAGACTCAAAGCCGCCCAAAAGAGTTTGTCCAGGAAGAAATTAAAGTCAAATAATAGGCGGAGGGCTAGACTCAAAGTAGCGAAGGCACACGCAAAGATTGCAGATGCCAGGAGAGATTTTCTCCACAAGTTAACTACCAATCTGATTCGTGAAAACCAAACGATAGTGGTAGAGGATTTAGCCGTCAGGAACATGGTCAAAAACCGCTCCTTAGCTCGTAGTATTAGCGATGCGAGTTGGGGGAATTCGTGCGGCAACTCCAGTACAAGAGTGAATGGTACGGGCGAGAATTAATCAAAATTGACCGCTTCTTTCCATCAAGTAAAAGGTGTGGAAACTGTGGCTTTATATTAGACAAGTTGCCATTGAATATCCGAGAATGAGAGTGTCCACAATGCAAGACAACCCATGACCGTGACATCAATGCGGCTAAGAATATTTTGGCGGCGGGAGCTCGCCGTGTCAGTCTGTGGAGCGAACGTAAGACCTGATAGACTTTGCTCTAAAGGGCAGTTGCGAAACTCTCGAAAGGGAAAGAAGCAGAAACCTAAGTAGTGATGCTTAGGAATCCCCACCCTCTGCGACAGCAAGGGTGGGGAGGATGTCAAACCAATATGGGAGTCAATGGGTACCTAGAATTGAGAGATTTAAAGCTGTCAATTCCTATGCGTGGTCGTGCTAGAACCTGGGGGAAGCCAACTACTTGCACTATATTTCTGAGCAATAACAAGTGGTACGCTTCCATAACAGTTAATTGTGTCCCAGAAAGGCAAACAGGCACAGAAGCTATTGGGTTGGATTTTGGGTGTAAAGTAGCTATAGCTACATCAAATGGAGAGTTTATAGAAGCTCCAAAGTTTCAAGCCAAAGCAGCCCAGAAGGTCAAACAACTTTCTAAACAGCTAAGAAGAAAACGCCGACCAGAAAAGAGAAAAACCAGGGCTTCCCGGAGGTGGCTCCAGGCTCAAACCCTAATTAGTAAAGTCCGACGTAAGGTAGCCAATCAGCGCCACGACTGGTCTCATAAAGTAGCAGCACAAATCGTTAGCAGTAATAGCTTGGTTGCTACTGAAAAATTAAATCTTAAGGACATGACTCGTAAAGGAAAAGGTAAGAGAAAGCGTCAAAAAGCTGGTCTTAATCGTTCTTTGTTAGATGTTGCTATCGGCATGACGAAAGATGCGATTAAGTACAAGGTTATTGAGGCGGGTGGTGTTTATTTAGAGGCACCTACACAAAAGTTAAAGCCCACTCAACGATGTGTTAAATGTTGGCAAACTACAAAGAAAACATTGAGCGGGAGTGTTCATATTTGTAAACATTGTGAGCATCAAGAAGATAGGGACATCAATGCAGCTCAAGTAATGTTGACTTGGGCTAGGGGGCAGGAACTGTCCTCTTTAGATGTGGAGCCGCCTAGCTCTACCAATTGTGGAAACATGAGGCAACTAGGGGCGTTGAAGCGTCAGAAAACCTAGGTAGGCGTAGCGACTCGGCGTAGTTCATTATACTGCTTTTGCGCCTCAAGAACATTAATTTGAGCGGCTCCTACAGGAAAATGGTCGAGAGTTACCGGGTTTGAACCTGCCCCCAGATTATATGTCAATTGACCTCTACGGAGAAGGGATTCCGGGAGTTCTCTATAGCGACGGGGCGACTACACTTTATTGGGAAGCAGAAGGCGGTGGGAATTGGGAAACAGAGGGAGTAAAATATGCTCCACCCAAACAATTACTGAATTTCCCCATGGAACGCCATCTGCAAGAGACAAACAAGATGTTAATGGATCTCGCTGGTGACGGGCGCATGGCTTTGGTGGTTAGCACCTCACTTGCTCGCGGTTATTATCAGTACGATCCAGATGGGGATACTTGGCAGAGTTGGCAACCTTTTGCCGGGTTTCCCACCGACTTTCATAACCCAGATAACCAAATGGTGGATGTGACGGGGGATAGCTTGATGGATGTCCTCTTGGTGGAGAGCGATCGCCTGCGGGTTTATCCTTCTCGGGGGGAAAAGGGCTACGATAAGCCCCTGATACGTCAACAGGAAAATGACGTTCCCACGCCCAAACGGGGATATGTGGAAGAAGCACTCCAATTTGCAGACATCTTTGGCACCGGGAAACAGCACTTAGTCATAATTATTGATGGTTAGGTCAAATGTTTGCATAAATTAGTGTATGAAAACTTTGAAAAGAAAGTTAAGTTGGGAAAGGCGCCGCGCTTTGGGGGGAGAATGGATGCTTCCCGGCTGTTTTTGGTGGATATTGATGGTTCGGGAACAGCAGATATAGCTTATGTGAGTAGTGATCGCATCCAGATTTGGTTCAATCAAAGTGGTAATTCTTTCAGTGAACCGCTGACGGTTTATTTACCAAGTCGATGGGATAACTTGGATCAAATTAACTTTGCCGATGTGTTGGGCAACGGGACGACAGGTTTGGTGTTGAGCGAAAACCATCCCCAACCCCGTCATTGGTATTGCGACTTTTGCGGGAAACAGAAGCCTTATCTGTTGAACCAGGTTAAGAATAATTTGGGGGCGATAAGTAAAATTACCTACACTAGTTCCACGCAGTTTTACCTCCAAGATAAGCAGAAGGGAACCCCTTGGGTGACGAAACTCCCATTCCCGGTTCAGGTGGTGGAAAAGGTAGAAAATATTGATGCAATTTCCGATACGAGGCTGGTTAGTTTTTTTAGCTATCATCACGGCTATTACGATCGCGTAGAGCGAGAATTTCGCGGTTTTGGCAGAGTGGAAAGACAAGATGCAGAAATTCTATCGGTGAATGCCAAGTCAACAGATGTGCCGCCCATTCTGACCAAAACTTGGTATCACACAGGAGCATGGCTGCAAAAAGACTCTTTGTGTCAACAGTACCAAAAAGAATATTTTCAAGGAGATAAAAGCGCTGCTCCCCCGCGAGAGCCGAGATTTGCTTGGGGAGAAGTAACACCCAGTGCCGAACTTCTTCGGCAAGGGTACGTAGCTTTGAAGGGAACGGTTTTGCGCGAGGAAGTTTACGGACTTGATAACTCGGATTTAGCTCAAAATCCTTATAGTGTTAGTGAAGCGGGTTATAACGTCAAGCTGTTGCAACCGCAAGGGGAAAATAAATACGCGGTTTTTCACGTTTGGGAACGGGAAACTCTAGCTTACGATTACGAACGCAATCCCCAAGATCCGAGGATTGCTCATAATTTTACTATCGAAATTGATGAATATGGGAATGTGTTGCGGGAGTGTGCCATTGCTTACGGGCGACGAGGGGGGGAACTTTCAGAACAAACTAGCTTGAAGGCGACTTATACGGAAAATTGTTTTGTCCATCTTGATGAAAACAACGAGGTTTGGTTGTTAGGCGTTCCTGTAGAAAGTAAAAATTACGAGCTGACAACTCTTTCCTTACCCCAGGGGCAAAAGTATTTTGATTTTGAGGCCATATTCAAAATATTACAAAATCTAAACCAGACGAATCCAAACTTACTGGCTTGGGAACAGCATTTTTATTGGAATAAAGACCTAAGCAGTGTTTTACCTTTAGGGCAAGTGAAACCGCAAATGTTGCTGGCTCGCAGCAAAGTTGCTGTGGTTTCCGACGAACTAATCAGGGAGGTATTTTCTGGAGTAGATGGTTTAGACGGTTATCTGAGGGATAAAGGAAAATACGAGTTTGATGGCGTTTATTGGTGGAATCCGGGATTAACGCAATCTTATTTAGGGAGCGATGGCTTTTACTTACCCGCCACTACTACCGATCCGTTTGGCAATAAAACCCAAGTTGAATACGATTCCTACCATCTGTTGGTAACAAAGGTGACAGATGCCATCGACAACAAAACAACAGTGGAGGCTATCGATTATCAAACCCTGCAACCTCAAAAAATTCGCGATCTGAATGACAATTTTTCGGAAGTCAGATTCGATGCTTTGGGAATGGTAGTTTTATCCTCTCATTACGGAACGGAAAATGGGCAGGAAGTTGGTTTTGCCAAATCCATCGCTCCTTCTGAGGAAGCATTTGAGATGGAAAAGGCGATCGCCAATCCTCAAACTTACTTACAAGGTGCCGCCAGTTATTTCTATTACGATTTGTTGGCCTGGAAAAATGACGGTATTCCCGTTCATGCCGTTAACTTGGTGGCGGAAGATTACCCTACCGAGGCGCAAGTACAGATTCACATTACCTACAGCGATGGATTGGGGCGGGAAGTGCAATCTAAGATGAGGGTTGAAGCGAGAAAGGCATTTTCTGTCAACTCCAATGGGATTGTAGGAAAAAAAGAAAGCGGTCCTCGTTGGTTAAGTTCTGGAGGCACAGTTTACAACAACAAAGGCAATCCTGTCCAAAAATATGAACCCTACTACATTGACACCTACGAATATGTAGATAATCCCAGATTGAACACATTAGGCGTCTCCTCGGTATTATATTACGATCCCCTGCAACGGGTGATTCGAGTCGATACCCCCAAAGGCTTTTTTACCAAGGTTGAGTTTACTCCTTGGGAAGAGAAGCATTATGACGAGAATGACACGGTTAAAGATTCCCGTTACTACCAAGAGAATGTCAACAACTCGAATCTTGATGTTGGAGAACGCCAAGCGTTAGTCAAAGCGGCTAAATTCTACAACACCCCCGAAATTAATATTTTGGACAATTTGGGGCGCACAGTGCGAGAGGTGCAGCAACTCGAAGACAAGACGCAACTGGTCACCCATTATGAATTAGATATTGTGGGCAATCAACTTTTCAGTGCGGATCCCCGTTGGGCAAAAAAGAAGGGTATCAAAAACTTCGAGACAATTTACGATTTGACCCAAACGGCTCTGAAAACGGTTAGTGCTGATGGGGGAACTCATTGTGCCTTGCATAATACTTTTATTAATAGTTGATGTTAAGGATAGCCGGAACTTTGAGGTGACGACGGAATACGATGCTTTGCACCGCCCTACAGAAGTGCGAGTCAAAGGTGGAGATGATGTTTCCCTTGATAATATAGTTGAGCGCATCGTTTACGGCGAAAGCATTGCCGATGCTAAAAATAGCAACCTGCGGGGGCAAGTTTACCGGCACTACGACTCGGCAGGGTTGGTGCAAACGGGGTCTTACAGTATTACAGGACAATCCCTCAGCAGTCAGCGTCAACTGCGTCAAGGTTACCAAGAAGAAGCCAACTGGAGTGAGATTAATAATCCGGACTTGCTTCAGGAAACCGTTTATACAACATCTGCTCGTTATGATGCCCTGGGGCGAGTTATTGCAGAAACCGATGTTGATGGGAACATTCACTATCCGACTTATGACTTATCAGGGGGGCTGTCTCACCTGGAGGTGAAACATGCGGAGGACGCTCAACCGACTATTTATGTTGAGAGCATTGACTATAATCCGAAAGGACAGCGCACCCGCATTGTTTACGGCAATGGGGTAACGACAGATTACGAGTATGAAGCCACTACCTTCCGCCTAACGCGGATTTTGACAAAGCGGGCCAAAACCCTGCAAGACCTGAATTACACTTATGACCCGGTGGGCAACATTACCCAAATTGCCGATAACGCTTGGAAAACAGTCTTTAATAACAACCAAAAAGTCGATCCGGTGTCTAAGTATACTTACGATGCTCTCTATCGTTTGCTTAAGGCGACGGGCAGGGAACATCCCGCTTTATCAGTACCCCAGGAACGATATGGGGATATTCCCTCAGAGCAGTCACCGAATTTGAACGATGGGCAAGCAGTGGAAAATTATACCCGTCGCTATACTTACGACCAAGGGGGGAATTTATACTGCATCCGGCATCAGGGGGCGACTTCGAGGATGCGGGAACTGGTGGTTTCCAATCGTTCTAACCGCGCTGTCGAGCAGAATACATCGGGAAGCATCACGCCGGAGAAGGTAGATGGTTATTTTGATGCTAATGGCAATCAGACCCAGTTAGAAGGGTTGAGGGGGATTACTTGGAACTATCGGGACAATATTGCCAGCGTTACCATTATTGAACGGGACGATAATAATAATGATGGGGAATATTACGTTTACGACAGCAGTGGCAGCCGGATTCGCAAGGTGACAGAACGTTACAACGGCACCCTCACCCACATTGAGGAAGTGATTTATTTAGGTGGAGTGGAAATTCGGCTTTCTCGACAGGGGGAAACTGTCACTGAGGAACGCCATTGCTTGCGGGTGATGGACGATACGACTTGTATTGCGGTTCGTAACAAGTGGACCCTGGGAGAACCCCCTGAGGGGGTGAAAAATCCTCAAGTGCGCTACCAACTCGACAACCATTTAGGTTCGGCAACCATGGAGGTGGATGCTGCGGGGCAATTGATTAGTTATGAGGAGTATTTTCCCTATGGGGGCACGGCATTTGTGGCGGGCAGTGAGGTGGAGGTGAAGTTGAAGCAGTATCGCTATTCCGGGAAGGAACGGGATGCTAGTACGGGGTTGTATTATTACGGGGCCCGGTATTATGCCCCCTGGTTGGGTCGCTGGCTGAGTTGCGATCCGGCTGGTACTGTTGATGGGTTGAATTTATATGAGTTTGTGAAAGGGAATCCGTTGAGTTCTGTTGATATGACGGGACGTACTCTGGAGGATATTATTAATACTACTGATTCTCTTTTTACCGGTACCGAACACAATAATCTATCTACTACACTTTTTACTACTAGCACAAATAACACGTCTACTACAGCAGATACGCTTTTTACTACTAGCATAGGCAACACGTCTACTACAGCAGATACGCTTTTTACCACCAGCATAGGCAACACGTCTACCACTACACCAGAAAGTAGTATGAGCGGAGTTAGTATTTTCGCATCAGTTGCTGGAGGAATATTTGGTTTGGCTGGACTGGGTGTTGGAGTAGGTCAGTTAGTACGACATAACACTGATAGATGGTTTGGTCAAAAAAAATTAAATAAGTTACAGCTTGCTATGGCAACCGTTGGTTTATTCAGCGGACTAACAAACCTGTATTACTACAACTGATTACCAAAACCAAGGAAAAGCAAATCGAAGAAGCCGAAGCCAACCTCACTTCCCTAGAAAAGAGTTTGGATACAGCGAAAGGTCGCTCCCAACACTACCAAAACTTAATCACTGGCGGATGGATTGCCGGGGAAACTGCTACCGTAGCCCTCATGGGTGATGCCTTAGCCCCCCAAACCGCTGCCACTGCCATCCGCACGGCGGCGATCGCAGGCTACCTCTTACCCAATATCTTTGGATTTTCCGATGGCGGCATGCAGTTTGGCGATGCAATTAATATGGGCTCTGCCATACTTGATGGTACAGCAGGTATTCTCAATCAAAGCGCCTCCATCGCCTCAACCACCGCTCAATTCCAACGCCGGGAGGAAGACTGGCAATTCCAGCAGCAAATGGCCCAATGGGATGCCCAGCAAATCGAAGCACAAATCGAAGCAGCGAAAATACAAATAGACCTGGCCAAAGCCGAACTGGAGGTTCACCAGAAGAGCATCGAACAGTCTCAGGAAGTGGAACAATTATTTAAGGATAATTTAATTTTTAAATAATTGTATTAGTAAATGGTAGGTCGCTTGTCGGGCCTCTATTTCCAAACCTACAAAATTGCTTTAGCCATGGCTTACTATGCCAAAAAAATGTTATGAATATGAACTGAACAAAGACGATACCTACATTCAAACCACCTACTGGGACAGCACCAAAAAAGGACTTTTGGCCGGGGAAAGTTTAATGTTAGGGCTGAACCAACTGGAGAAAGCCTATCTAGATGGAGACGAACGCCGCTTGGAAATCGAAAAAATCGTTTCCCTGCGTCAACTCGATCCCCAGGCTTTCCTAGATTTAAAAACAAACGGAAAATGCGACTTTAACTTGGACGAAAAACTCTTTGCCCTAGACTTTCCCAGCCATTACTGCCGTCAAATCAAAACCATCTCCGTGTCTATCCCCGCAGTAGTGGGGCCCTACCAAAACCTTAACGCTACCCTAACCCAAACCAGCAACAAGGTCTTAATCAAAGCCGAGCCCAGTGCAGTTAAGTGGTTGCTAACGGGACAAGGCAATAAGCCAGATACAGGAACCCTGCGTCAAGATTGGCGACAAAATCAACAAATTGCCATTTCCAAGGGAACTAACGATAACGGTTTATTTGTGCTGAATTTTCAGGACGAGCGCTACCTTCCCTTTGAAGGCACCGGAGCCATTTCTAACTGGACTCTCTCCATGCCAAAAGCCAGCAACCCCATCAATTTTGACACCATCACCGATGTCATCATTACCCTCAGCTATACAGCACTGGAAAAAGGTTCTACTATCTCTGACGCTGTAACCCAAAACCTCACCAAATTTACCGGACAGGTGGCGCTGAACTTAAAGCAAGAGTTACTCCAAAGTCCAAATGACAACGCGCTATCCTTTGTTGTCTCCCCCAATCTATTCCGTGGCAACCTGAAGAACTACAGTATCTCTGCCTCCACTGAAACCAGCTCCAGTATCCACTTGCAACTGTCCTTATCCGACAGCGGTAATGCAGTAAATCCATTACCCATCCTGAATCTAACCATCTCTGGCAATCAAATCCCGCTCCAACTCAATAAAGATGAAAACGGTATTGTTTCCGCAAGCTCCCAGTCCAACAAAAAAATTGAGAACATTTTTACCAAGCCTTGGTCGCTTTCCGTTCAGGACGGAACCGGATTTCTCAGTCCCGAGAACGTAACCGATATCGCTCTGGTTGTCGCTTACGAGGGTGAAATCGACTGGCCTACTTCATCTCCCTCTTGAGGTGGGTAACTGACGGAGAGGGAATCTGTTAAGATAGAATTTGAAGGGCTGGGAACAATCGGCAGGACGTGTGACTTGCTTTTCCGAACCCTTTACCCTTTAATTTTTACTAGCCACAATGACAATCAAAGCCTTTGTAACTGGAGGGACAGGATTTATAGGCGCCAATCTAGTCAGAAGTCTCCTAGCTTCAGGATACGACGTTAAAGCACTCATCCGTCCTAACAGTAACCTAATTAACTTCCAAGGTTTAGATCTAGAAACAGTTTCCGGAAACCTAAATTCTTTTTATCTAGATAAACTAATGGAAGGATGTGAAGTCCTCTTCCATGTGGCCGCCTATTATGGATTGTGGCAAGCAGATAAAGATAAATTGTATTATAACAATGTCATCGGTACCAGAAACGTTCTCACCGCAGCCAGAAAAGCGGGCATTGAACGCACAGTTTATACTAGTTCCGTCGCCGCCATTGGTGTCAAAAAAGGAGGTGAAATTGCCAATGAAACCCATCAAAGTCTCCTAGAGGAATTAGTTGGTCACTATAAAAAATCAAAATACCTCGCAGAACAAGAAGCCCGGAAAGCAGTAGCAAAAGGACAAGACATCGTCATTGTCAATCCTACTACTCCCATTGGACCATTGGACATCAAACCCACCCCCACAGGAGACATTATCCTCCGCTTTCTCCGCCGTCAAATGCCCGCCTATGTAACTACCGGCTTGAACTTTATCGATGTGCGAGATGTGGCACAAGGACATATACTAGCATTAAAAAAAGGAAAGACGGGCGAACGCTATATATTAGGCAATCAAAACCTAACCCTCAAAGAACTATTAGATAAACTAGCGCAAATAACCAACTTACCCGCACCCCAGAAAACAGTACCCCTTTGGCTACCTTTAACCGTAGCTTGGATAGACGAATTTATTCTCACACCCCTAGGAAAAACTCCCTTAGTTCCCCTAGACGGGGTGAGAATGTCTGCCCAACCCATGTATTATGATTCCTCTAAAGCAGTCAGAGAATTAGGTTTACCCCAATCTGACCTTACCACAGCCCTTCAAGATGCTGTCCATTGGTTTAGAGCAAACCACCCCATTAACAGTGACCAGTGAGCAGTTAAGTATTTATCCCACTTGTCACACTGTCGAAAATCTTTCCCTACCTCTCCGTGCCTTTGTGCCTCTGCGTGAAACCTTCATTAAATGCCCAAAATCAGAGTCAGGAACCACGTCAACCCCCTCAGTCAAAAATATCAGACACCCACACCACCCCCTAATTGGAGTGAAATTTACCCTCTTCCCAACCAGCCATTCCATCTAGATATTGGCTGCGGAAAAGGACAGTTTTTATTACAGATGGCTCAAATACAACCAGAGCGTAATTTTCTCGGTTTGGAAATCCGAGAACCCCTCGTAAGATATGCCAACTTCAAAGCCAAAGAATTGGAATTAACCAATCTTCATTATCTATATGGCAACATTAATTCTTCCTTACAAGTCATCCTCCAATCCTTACCCCTTGGTATTCTCCAATGGGTAACAATTCAATTCCCAGATCCTTGGTTTAAAAGAAGACACAGCAAACGTAGAATCGTCCAACCCCAATTAGTAAACCTTCTCGCCCATTATTTGAACCCAATGGGTACAGTTTTCCTCCAATCCGATATTAAAACAGTAGCAGTAGAAATGGTTCATTGCTTTCAGCAACACCCCAACTTTCAAAGAAAGCACCCAGAAACTTGGTTACCTACCAACCCTTTCCCAGTCCCCACCGAACGAGAAAAATTCACCCTCTCTCGCAGTCAACCAGTCTATCGCGCCTTATTTAACCTAATAATTCCGCCAAAATCATCGTAGGTTGGGTAGAGCACCAGCGAAACCCAACAACCGCAAACCCAAATTCCGCCCTTCATGTTATAATAGGAAATCAGGAATGGGGATTAAATGGAGGTGTAAGAGGTAACAATGATACAGACAGTCACCAATTTAGAAACAGAAACCAATACAATAGAATTACCTTCTCATATCGCCCTGTATATCACCCAAAAACAGTTTACCGCCTTAGTAGAGGTAAACCCAGACTTGAGATTAGAAAGAACCGCCCAAGGAGCATTAATTGTGAACCCACCAACAGGTTGGGAAACTGGAGAACGGAACCTTAGCCTTACTGGACAACTTTATCGCTGGTACGAAGAAAACAAACATTTAGGTAAAGCCTTTGACTCCTCCACTGGTTTTATTTTACCCAATGGTGCCACTCGTTCTCCCGATGCTTCTTGGGTGAGTCGAGAACGTTGGGAAGCACTTACTCCAGAACAAAAAGGAACCTTTGCTCATATCTGCCCAGATTTTGTCGTAGAATTACGATCTAACTCAGATCGGGTTCAGTCTTTGCATTCCAAAATGAGGGAGTACATAGATAATGGTGCTCGTTTGGGTTGGTTAATTGATCCACAGCAGCGACAAGTGGAAATTTATCGACCTGGATTGGCAGTGACAGTGTTGTCCAACCCCGCTGATTTGTCAGGAGAGGAGGTATTACCCGGTTTTTTGTTTAATTTGGCTCCAATGTGGGTTTAACCGAAAAAAATAGAAACTGATGCGACGAGTAATAACGCCATGAGAAAGTTGAAGCCGCGCAAATAAGCAGGACGACGAGTCAAAACCTGCTGGAGTGCTACGCCGAAGCCAGTCCAAAGTGCTGCACACGGAAATGACACAATGGCGAAAATAGCTGCAATGATCAAGATCTCCCCTAGTACGTTACCTCTCACAGTTGTATACGTTGCTACCGCACTAAGTGCCATAGTCCAAGCTTTGGGATTAATCCATTGAAAGGCTGCCGCCTGTAGAAATTTTAACGACTTGCCAATGGGTTTGCCCTCTCTCATTGGCTTAGCTGTGGCTATCTTGAAAGATAGCCACAGCAAATAGACGATACCAGCGTATTTCATCAACTCGTGTAAACGTGGTAGCCTTTCAAACAGAGATGCCAAACCTAAACCAACAGCAATTACCATCACAGGAAAACCAATAGCAACACCTAGCAGGTGAGGTACTGTTCGCCGAAACCCAAAGTTGGCTCCAGAAGCAGTTAACATCAAATTATTTGGTCCAGGCGTAATTGAAGTGCCAAGAGCGAAAACCATGATTGGCAGTAAGAGAGCATAGGTGGTGGCTTGCATATTCTACTTATTCACTTTGAGACGTAGGTGGGCTTAATTTTTGTCTAAGTCCCGTTAGGACGATTTGTTAGTAGGCAAGTTCTGAAAACTCTAGATTAATTTGACTTGGATGAAGGCCGATCAGATTATGATACGATTCAGGCAGGGTAAACCGTTCACTCGGTTGTTTACCTTCTGGTAGATAAGTACGCACAAATTTTTGGGCAGCCTGCTTGTATTCGATATCCGATGTACGACACTCTAGTTCCTCCACTGTTGCGATCAAAGATTGGAGCGATCTTACTAACTTGTCATATGGTGCGGCTCGTTCCTAGTAAGTAAAGTCGCGGGGCAACCCGAACGAAGCTAGGGCAGGGTTCAATGAACCTTGACAACTGAATGAATTATGAGGGTGAAAGCCCCTCCCGTGAAGGAATCATGTGAATCCTTATCTGGCCACAGTGAGATTAATCATCAGGCTGAAGCTGGCAGCAGGGCGGAACCGGAGCTATCGAACGGTTCGATGGTAACGCCGCTAATAGGGAGAACACCGGGATAACTTAGCGTGAATCATCTGAAGAAAGACCTAACAAGTGACACTGCCAAGCCGTGTATTGCAGAAAAGACACCGAAAGAAACTCGTAAGGCAACATTCGTGTACTTTTACATTCCTGAGTTGGTGATAGGTCAAGGGATGAGTCCCAAGGGTTCGTAACAATAGTTCATTCGGAACGAGTAAAAACTCGCCTAACTTCCATCCATTGACATCCTCCCCACCCTTGCTGTCGCAGAGGGTGGGGATTCCTAAGCATCACTACTTAGGTTTCTGCTTCTTTCCCTTTCGAGAGTTTCGCAACTGCCCTTTAGAGCAAAGTCTATCAGGTCTTACGTTCGCTCCACAGACTGACACGGCGAGCCCCGCCGCCAAAATATTCTTAGCCGCATTGATGTCACGGTCATGGGTTGTCTTGCATTGTGGACACTCCCATTCTCGGATATTCAATGGCAACTTGTCTAATATAAAGCCACAGTTTCCACACCTTTTACTTGATGGAAAGAAGCGGTCAATTTTGATTAATTCTCGCCCGTACCATTCACTCTTGTACTGGAGTTGCCGCACGAATTCCCCCAACTCGCATCGCTAATACTACGAGCTAAGGAGCGGTTTTTGACCATGTTCCTGACGGCTAAATCCTCTACCACTATCGTTTGGTTTTCACGAATCAGATTGGTAGTTAACTTGTGGTGAAAATCTCTCCTGGCATCTGCAATCTTTGCGTGTACCTTCGCTACTTTGAGTCTAGCCCTCCGCCTATTATTTGACTTTAATTTCTTCCTGGACAAACTCTTTTGGGCGGCTTTGAGTCTTTTGAATTTCTGGTTAAAATGGCGTGGATTAGCAATTTTCTCTCCATTGCTAGTGGTAACCAAAGTACTCAAACCCATATCTAGCCCCACTTTATTTTGACTGGGAGGCAAGTGCACTTACAGTAGAGTCGTCTACTAAGAAGGTTACAAACCATCTATTAGATGGTTCTAACTTGAGAGTAACGGTAGTTGGATCACATCCCTGGGGAATAGAGCGACTCCACACAATATTGAGTGGATTTTCGGTCTTAGCCAATGTGAGCTGTCCGTTTGCCCATTTGAAGGCAGAACCGGTAAACGTTGCACTCCCACCATTGCTTTTCTTTTTAAACCTGGGATACCGACTACGCTTTTCCCAAAAGTTAGCAAAAGCTTTTTGTAGATGCCTCAGAGCCTGCTGGAGAGCAACGCTACTCACCTCATTCAGGAATTTTAAACCTTCTTGTTTTTTCCATTGGGTTAGCATAGAGGATGTTTGGTTGTAACCTATCCGCTCCCCCCTTTCATACCACCCCTCAGTTCTGGCTGCCAGCGCTTTGTTGTATACCAATCGGGTACAGCCCAAGGTGCGGCGTAAGAATTGCTCTTGCTCTGCATCCGGGTAGAATCTGTACCGATAGGCGCGTTGTACCATCTCTTTAGGGTGTTTTGAAGTACTTTTACATATTAGCGCGTATTTTGTGAGAAGTCAAGGGGAAGTTTAAAATAATGGCGCGCTATCCCTCCCCACCCCGTAAAACGCTTTCATATCGCGTTTTACTGAGGGTGGGGTCTCCCGCGCGTTTGATAAGGGGTCCAAACCCAAGATGGTGGAGCTGCCTGATTAACAGCTTAACGGAAGGGCGAGGGTAAGAGAAGGCGTAACTGCCTGATGGTTTCTACAGAGAAGATACCCAATGTAATTAGCGATTAATGAGGTCAAAAACTGTGAATATCACTAAACAGGCTTCAATCGAATACCGCAGTCTGAAAACATTGATACTCCACTTAGCAGCATTCCTGCGGGCGGAGAAGATAGGTCGGAGGGCTGACGACGTTTGGAAAGACCTACCATGGAAGCGATTCCGGCAACAAGTCTTCCGGTTACAGCGGAATATCTTCAAAGCGCAAAAGGACGGACAAAAAGCCAAAGTCAAACGTTTACAACGGCTCCTATTGCAGAGTCGTGCAGCCCAAGCCCTGGCAGTCCAACAAGTAACACAGCTCAACAAGGGAAAGAAGACCCCCGGAGTGGATGGAAAAACCGCGCTCTCCACCAAAGAGAGACTCCAGTTATGCCAAAGGCTGAATAAGCGCTGGTACACCTGGAAACACCAACCACTGAGAAGGGTATGGGTTCCCAAGCCTGACGGCAAGAAACGGGGCCTCGGCATTCCCAACATTGCGGATAGAGCATGGCAAGCGTTGCTCAAACAAGCAGCAGAGCCAGCCTACGAAGCAAATGCCGGAAAAAGGAGCTATGGCTTCAGACCCGGTCGCTGTACTGCGGACGCACAAAAGCTCATCTTTAGCAATCTAAACAGCCAAGCAAAGGGTAAAAACAAGCTGATTCTGGAAACAGATATCAGTAAATGCTTTGACGAAATTGACCACAAGGTCATGCTCGATGGAGTAGTCCTACCCAAAGAGGCCCTCAAAGGTCTCAAACTTGCGTTGACATCCTCCCCACCCTTGCTGTCGCAGAGGGTGGGGATTCCTAAGCATCACTACTTAGGTTTCTGCTTCTTTCCCTTTCGAGAGTTTCGCAACTGCCCTTTAGAGCAAAGTCTATCAGGTCTTACGTTCGCTCCACAGACTGACACGGCGAGCCCCGCCGCCAAAATATTCTTAGCCGCATTGATGTCACGGTCATGGGTTGTCTTGCATTGTGGACACTCCCATTCTCGGATATTCAATGGCAACTTGTCTAATATAAAGCCACAGTTTCCACACCTTTTACTTGATGGAAAGAAGCGGTCAATTTTGATTAATTCTCGCCCGTACCATTCACTCTTGTACTGGAGTTGCCGCACGAATTCCCCCCAACTCGCATCGCTAATACTACGAGCTAAGGAGCGGTTTTTGACCATGTTCCTGACGGCTAAATCCTCTACCACTATCGTTTGGTTTTCACGAATCAGATTGGTAGTTAACTTGTGGTGAAAATCTCTCCTGGCATCTGCAATCTTTGCGTGTACCTTCGCTACTTTGAGTCTAGCCCTCCGCCTATTATTTGACTTTAATTTCTTCCTGGACAAACTCTTTTGGGCGGCTTTGAGTCTTTTGAATTTCTGGTTAAAATGGCGTGGATTAGCAATTTTCTCTCCATTGCTAGTGGTAACCAAAGTACTCAAACCCATATCTAGCCCCACTTTATTTTGACTGGGAGGCAAGTGCACTACAGTAGAGTCGTCTACTAAGAAGGTTACAAACCATCTATTAGATGGTTCTAACTTGAGAGTAACGGTAGTTGGATCACATCCCTGGGGAATAGGGCGACTCCACACAATATTGAGTGGATTTTCGGTCTTAGCTAATTTGAGCTGTCCGTTTGCCCATTTGAAGGCAGAACGGGTAAACTCTGCACTCCCACCATTGCTTTTCTTTTTAAACCTGGGATACCGACTACGCTTTTTCCAAAAGTTTTCAAAAGCTTTTTGTAGATGCCTCAGAGCCTGCTGGAGAGCAACGCTACTCACCTCATTCAGGAATTTTAAACCTTCTTGTTTTTTCCATTGGGTTAGCATAGAGGATGTTTGGTTGTAACCTATCCGCTCCCCCCTTTCATACCACCCCTCAGTTCTGGCTGCCAGCGCTTTGTTGTATACCAATCGGGTACAGCCCAAGGTGCGGCGTAAGAATTGCTCTTGCTCTGCATCCGGGTAGAATCTGTACCGATAGGCGCGTTGTACCATCTCTTTAGGGTGTTTTGAAGTACTTTTACATATTAGCGCGTATTTTGTGAGAAGTCAAGGGGAAGTTTAAAATAATGGCGCGCTATCCCTCCCCACCCCGTAAAACGCTTTCATATCGCGTTTTACTGAGGGTGGGGTCTCCCGCGCGTTTGATAAAAGCTGGCGTTCGTGGTGAATACCCCTCCAGTATCAAGGGCACGCCCCAAGGCGGGGTTATCTCTCCCTTACTGGCCAATATCGCCCTAGATGGATTTGAGAACCTAGGGCTAGACCAATGGAAAAAACAACGGGCAAAACCGTTAATAAGGGGTATACGTTACGCGGATGATGCGGTCTTTATCTGTAAACCCGGAGCTGATACCAAGAGGTTACGGGAGGATATCGATAAATTCCTAAAATCCAGAGGGCTACGAATTAACGAAACTAAGACTAAGGTGAGTAAAGCTACGGATGGATTCGACTTTCTGGGATGGCGTTTTCGTGTCAACTCCCGTGGAGTCTTCAAATCCACACCGAGTTCCGAGAATTATGCGGACATCAAGGCCAAAGTAAAGGCCACTTGGAAAAATGGCACACCCACGGAGACCCGCCTGAAAAGAATAGGGTCACAAGTCCGTGGATGGAGGCAATATCACAAAAACTGCGACATGAACAAGCACTCGCTATGGTCACTCAATCACTGGGTCTGGCGTAAGTTGAGGGCTGAAAAACGCAGGATGGCCAAAAAGGAAGCTGAGAAAGCTCGTCGCCAAGCCATCAAAGGCAAGGCGATGAAGAAGGGAGCAGCAAAACGCCAGCTCACATCAGAGCAGACTAAGAAAGCGTTCCCAGCAGTTCCCTGGAAAGTCAATGGCCACGAAATGGTCAAAGGTGATGCCTCACCCTTCAATGGAAACATCTCCTATTGGGTTGACCGGAATTCCAAACTATACAGTGGACCAACCGCTAACGCCCTCCGGCGACAGAAGAATATATGTCCGCATTGCAACCGTAAGTTCATGGAGATAGATGGTGCCGTGGAGTTGCATCACATAGATGGCAACCATAACAACTGGAAACCTAAGAATCTAGTTGCTCTCCACCGAGAATGTCACCAAGCGCAGACGGTACACCGGAAGCGTATTAAGGACGGACTCGCTGAAGCGCGTCGTAAAGACATAGGAATACCTAAGCCGGATGAGGTGAAAGTCTCACGTCCGGTTTATCGGAGAGGGGCGAGGCGACAACGTCTCCCTCGACTCTAATCAAACGACGATATCTTTTCGTTATAAGATCGAGTAAATACTTCACAGTTGAGAAGCCAGGTGAAAAGAAACACGCCCGTGCCGGAGTCGAAGTTTGTCACGCAGTCTGGCTGCTGTGGATAGCGGAGTAGCCGCTCAAACAGTGCAAACTGAGCAACTTCCACGCCATAGGGTATTTCGTTGTTTAAACATGCCAAGATAGTTTGGCAATCGACTTTTATTTCTTCAAGCAAACCCGTAAACCAGTTCAGTTTAAGCTGTAAGTTGCGGTCAATCGGTCGAGGACCGCAGTGGTGGAAGTAATCGTGCAAATATCCCCAAATACATCGTGCTTGGTAAAATGCCTCCGGCTCCAGCTTCCCTGCTCTCCACCCTGCTTCACCAGTAAAGATATCTATGGTCCCAAATAGTCGCTCGATCTCTGGCAACGTAAAAGTCAGAAAAATGTCTCGAAACTTGTTGAAGAAGAATACTGCATAGTTTTGATGGTGAACTTTCTGAGCTACAGCAATATTTTCTGGAAAGAAAACAATACAATTGCCTTCGCGCGACCTGAACTGGTCGCTTAGTACGGGACACCGAGTCCTCTAGGGAATTCCACCCCTAGCCCTCACGTAAAAGACTTACTGAGTCCGGCCACAGCTGAGTAGGTAACGAAACAGCTGGAATGCAGGTCACGAAAGTAGCCGAAACTCTAGGGATTAAAGAGTTAGGAGCAAGAGGGAGATAGTTGGAAGGTTGAACGAAAGTGAACTAAAAGGGCTGTGAACCCAGCCCCTCCGATTAAACCTCGTTACTGTAGAATGGCGAAATTATCCCTGAGACAAAACGCCATAGCCAAAAGGCAAGTAGACAAGACTCAATGCTGGAGGCTCATTGAGTCGTGGAATCAAAGCTCTACCGGGGGAAAGGGAGCAACCTAACCAACTAAAGAAAACTAAGCGAAACAACAGGATAAGCCCTACAGAGTCTAAAAGGCGGTCGATTCTTTTTTAGTAGGCCAAAGGTAACGGAGGCGGAATTCTTTGGAGGGTTGCATGATGAGTGAAAAAGCGAATGCTCTCTTGTAATGAGAGGGATAGGGATTCAAAATTTGTCCCTGTGATAAAGGAATAGCAGACTTCACTTGGGTCTCATACGAAACTATTCGACAACTAGAAACCAAACGAACGGAAAAGTTAGATGACAGAAGAAATTCTGGAAAATGGACTGAACGGACAATTAAAAGAGTGGGGCGACATTAATTGGCGTCGCACAAAGAAGATTGTTAGGAATTTACGCGGTCGGATATTTCGTGCTCGAAAGCTTGGATTGTGGAGACAATTGGTGTCTTTACGGAAACTGATGAAAAGATGTCGGTCGAACCTATTACTGAGCATCAGACAAATCACACAGGTAAATACCGGAAAGCAAACAGCTGGGGTAGACAAGGAAGTTATAGAAACACCAGCACAGCGTGTGAAACTTGCCAACACCTGGGAAATGCCTAAAGCAAAACCTGCTAGACGGCTGTATATTCCCAAGACAAATGGGAAGAAACGTCCTCTTGGAATCCCAACCATTAGAGATAGAGTCGCTCAAGCAATAGTAAAAAATGCACTGGAACCCGAATGGGAATCCATGTTTGAAACCAACTCCTATGGCTTTAGACCCGGTCGAAGTTGCCAAGACGCTATAGAGCAATGTTACTTAAGGCTACGCGGCGACTATAAAACAAAAACCGGAAAGTGGGTAAGAAAGGATAAATGGGTTCTGGACGCTGATATTAAGAGCTTCTTTGATAACATTGACCATAAATCCATCCAGTGAGCAGTTAGAGAAGATTCTTTGATTGATGGATGGTTAAAAGCTGGATTTGTCGAAAGTAGGAAGGGATACAGCCCGACTGAAAAAGGAACCCCACAGGGTGGCGTGATAAGTCCCTCCCCCCGCAAATATCGGACTCCACGGGTTAGAAGAATATATTACAAAATGTAACCCAAAGGTGGGCGTCATCAGGTATGCAGATGACTTTGTAGTAACTGCAAAGGACAAGGAATCCAAGGAGCAAGTTGAAAATCCAGATAAATCAATGGTTGTCAGAACGAGGTCTTGAGATTAGCGATGAGAAGACGCGGATAGTACATATAAAAGACGGATTTGATTTCTTGGGGTTTAACCTGCGGCATTATGAGGTTAAAGATGAGGACGGAATCCTGAGAGGGAAGTTACTCATTAAACCACAAAAATCAAAGGTGATGGATTTCTGTAAAAGAGTCGGTCAAACAATCGACAGCATGAAGACAAGAACCCCCGAACAAGTCATACGTAAGATAGAACCACTTCTCAGAGGTTTTGCTAATTACTACAGAGGAGTATGCAGCAAAGAAACCTACGAATATATAAGCTACCGACTATGGTGGTACCTCTGGCGTTGGGCCAAAAGACGACACCCCAACAAAGACAAGAAATGGGTAAAAGATAAGTATTTCCGAACCGAGTATAAAAAGGGAAGTAAAAAAGATTGGCGATTTTACTACGAAAAAAAAGACCGGAGAGGCAAAAGAATAGTACACATGTTGTACGATATAGCAGCGGTCCCAATTGTAAGACATGTCAAAGTAAAGGGAACTTACTCCCTAGACGACCCTGAACTAGTGGAATATTGGTTAAAGCGGCAGACAAAGTCGGGTAAGACCAGATGGTCGAAAGGCTCAAAGAATGAGTACGTTGCCAAGTCGCAAGATTGGAAATGTCCAATATGTCATGACCACCTTTTCAACGGTGAGGAAATCGAAACCCATCACATAGTACCTGTGAAAAAAAAAGGAGGTTCAAATGAAATCGACAACCTTCAACACCTACATAAAGCGTGTCATAAGCAGGTACATTCAAGAAATTCCAAGCAAGGCTTGAAGTGAGGCTTGAGCCGGATGATTGGAGACAGTCACGTTCGGTTCTTAGGGGAGGGGCCCAGGGAGACCTGCAAGCCTTACCCGACTAGTATTCCTCGGGACGCTAGAAGCAGCCTTGTTGACTGACACTTGTTCTTTGGATGGGGATAGTCAATCGACACTCTTTCGCATTCATACGGTTCCTCCCGGAAAGACAAAAAACATTCAAAAAACCAGCCCCTTGGCGGCGGACCATTGGCAGTAATCATCGGTCCACAAAAAAAAGTGTAGTCGTCTACATTCGGTGGAAAATAAGCTTCTAGTGTGTGGTCATAAGCGGGACGAGTGAACAACCCTTTTGCTTTCCAATTTTCAGAATCAAGACGGAATGCCCGACCAAAATTTGGAAAGCCAAGCAGATCTCCAACCTTAGATACCAGGGGCACAATTTCCTCCAAGAGCTGGTTTGCTGAGTCTTCGTAGCCTGATTTGACCCTACCATCTGGCTCCTGAAACATCTGAAAGCGATTAACTCTTGAGCGAAAACCATAGCGAAAGTCGGCATAACGAAGGCGTCTGCTATCGCTAACCGATTGATATTTGAAAAAACTAAGGTATGAAGGTTTGGGTAGACAGCACACCCCAAAAGAGCATGGCCACGTTTGTAAGGTATAAGGTCAACTGCTTGTTCTAAAGTGGTATAAAGTTTGACTTCTCCTTTTAAGCAGTTTTGGCTTAGCCAATAGTATGCTGCGGCTTCACAGTTGGTTCCGCAAGGACCAAGAGTATGCATTAGCAATAACTTAAATAAAAGTTTTTCATAAAAAAAGTGTTGTCTATTTTGGTATAGTGCTGGATTTCTTAGTTTATTGTACGGAGATATAGAACTGCCCGAACATTTAGTTAACAAAAATTCATACTCAAATCTAGCCAAGTAGAGCGAGTAATAAAGGCGCTAGTAGAAATATAATCTACCCCCGTTTCAGCAACAGAGCGAATATTCTCCAGAGTAATATTCCCCGACGCCTCAATTTTGACCCCTTCCTTAGTACCTCTAATCAATTTAACCCCATCCCCCATCTCCTCCAACCCCATATTATCCAACATGATAATATCCGCCCCCCATTCCAGAGCTTCCCGCACCTGAGCAATAGTACCAGTTTCCACCTCTATACTTAAAGGATAAGGAATAGTATCTCGCAGACGGGAGATAGCCGCCCCAATACCTCCCACAGCTTGAATATGATTATCCTTAATCATCACCGCATCATCTAACCCCATGCGGTGATTAATGGCTCCCCCCACTCTCGTGGCATATTTTTCCAAAATCCTCATCCCAGGAGTAGTTTTGCGCGTATCCACCAATTGAGCCGGCAAATCAGCGATCGCCGCCCCATACTTCCCAGTCATTGTCGCAATACCACTCAGGCGCATAACCAAATTTAACGCCACCCTTTCTCCCATCAGCAGTCCATCCACCGCCCCATCTAAACGAGCAACCACTTGTCCAGAAGAGACCTTTTCTCCTTCAGCAGCGATCGCCACAAAGTCTATCTTTGGGTTCAACAACTGAAATACCCTGGCTCCTATTGGCAGTCCAGCTATTATCCCTGTTTCCTTAACGCTCCATTCCGCTTTTCCCCCCTTTACTTCCTGGGAGAATAAGCCAGCGGTGGTCATATCCCCTCTTCCCACATCTTCTAATAACCAGTTTTGCAAAAGCTGATCTACTACTATCCAAGGGGGTAATGTTGTCATCTCAGTCGTTGAAAAAAATATATTTACTCAATTTGAGAAAATTTTAAAAGCTGAAAGCTATATATATCAGTCCTTAGAGGATTATAGTTGCCTGAGCCAACAGGATGATTTTCAAAAAAATTTCAAAAAAATTTGACTAATTTTGAGCATTATCGGTTTCAAAACAGCTGAAAGCTATGCACCGCTTAAGTTACAAAAAATCAAAAAAATTTACCCAAGGGGTTGACAATCCAAAAAAGAGTTGTTATATTAGTAAATGCGCGGTTGAGGAAGACCTCCCAACAAGCGACCAGAACCTAGAAAAAATTATAGTTTGAAAGTGACTATCTTGCCCCCTGATAAATAAATCAGGGAAACGAAAAGTTTCCGAGCAAATCAAACTTTACCGTATAGGTAAGTTTACCATGGAGAGTTTGATCCTGGCTCAGGATGAACGCTGGCGGTATGCCTAACACATGCAAGTCGAACGAGCTCTTCGGAGCTAGTGGCGGACGGGTGAGTAACACGTGAGAATCTGCCTCAAGGTCGGGGACAACAGTTGGAAACGACTGCTAATACCCGATATGCCGGAAGGTAAAAGATTTATTGCCTGGAGAGGAGCTCGCGTCCGATTAGCTAGTTGGTAGGGTAAAAGCCTACCAAGGCGACGATCGGTAGCTGGTCTGAGAGGATGAGCAGCCACACTGGGACTGAGACACGGCCCAGACTCCTACGGGAGGCAGCAGTGGGGAATTTTCCGCAATGGGCGCAAGCCTGACGGAGCAATACCGCGTGAGGGAGGAAAGCCTTTGGGTTGTAAACCTCTTTTATCAGGGAAGAAAATTTGACAGTACCTGAAGAAAAAGCATCGGCTAACTCCGTGCCAGCAGCCGCGGTAATACGGAGGATGCAAGCGTTGTCCGGAATCATTGGGCGTAAAGGGTCTGCAGGTGGCCATTCAAGTCTGCTGTCAAAGACCGGGGCTTCAACTCCGGGAAGGCAGTGGAAACTGGGTGGCTAGAGTACGGTAGAAGTAGAGGGAATTCTCAGTGTAGCGGTGAAATGCGTAGATATTGGGAAGAACACCGGTGGCGAAAGCGCTCTACTGGGCCGAAACTGACACTGAGGGACGAAAGCTAGGAAAGCGAAAGGGATTAGATACCCCTGTAGTCCTAGCTGTAAACGATGGATACTAGGTGTAGCTTGTATCGACCGTGCAGTATCGAAGCTAACGCGTTAAGTATCCCGCCTGGGAAGTACGCTCGCAAGAGTGAAACTCAAAGGAATTGACGGGAGCCGCACAAGCGGTGGAGCATGTGGTTTAATTCGATGCAACGCGAAGAACCTTACCAGGGCTTGACATGTGGCGAATCTGGGTGAAAGCTTGGAGTGCCTTAGGGAGCGCCAACACAGGTGCTGCATGGCTGTCGTCAGCTCGTGTCGTGAGATGTTGGGTTAAGTCCCGCAACGAGCGCAACCCTCGTTTTTAGTTGCCATTTTAATGGCTCTCTAGAGAGACTGCCGGGGACAACTCGGAGGAAGATGGGGATGACGTCAAGTCAGCATGCCCCTTACGCCCTGGGCTACACACGTACTACAATGGTTGGGACAAAGGGCAGCTACCCCGCGAGGGCAAGCGAATCTCATCAAACCCAGCCTCAGTTCAGATTGCAGGCTGCAACTCGCCTGCATGAAGTCGGAATCGCTAGTAATCGCAGGTCAGCATACTGCGGTGAATTCGTTCCCGGGCCTTGTACACACCGCCCGTCACACCATGGAAGCTGGCTACGCCCGAAGTCGTTACCCTAACCCTTAGGGGAGGGGGATGCCGAAGGTAGAGCTAGTGACTGGGGTGAAGTCGTAACAAGGTAGCCGTACCGGAAGGTGTGGCTGGATCACCTCCTTTACAGGGAGACCTGGAGGTCGAGGGGGGCAAGGGAAAGCTTTCAAACTGTAATAGGTTTACGGGAGTCATGGGCTATTAGCTCAGGTGGTTAGAGCGCACCCCTGATAAGGGTGAGGTCCCCTGGTTCGAGTCCAGGATGGCCCACCTGTATGGGATAATATTCTAGCATTGGCTCTGAGTTATAATAACAAGAGAGAATGCTGGAAAGAGTTTCCAGCCAGAACCTTGAAAACTGCATAGAATTAAGAAGAGAAAGTAAAGATCGAGCTACAAAGAGCTAACGGTGGATACCTAGGCACCCAGCAGCGAAGAAGGACGTAGCGACCAACGATATGCTCCGGGGAGCTGGAAGCAAGCATTGAGCCGGAGATTTCCGAATGGGGCAACCCTAAATACGGTTTACTGAATACATAGGTAAACACGAGCGAACCAGGCGAACTGAAACATCTTAGTAGCCTGAGGAAGAGAAAACAAAAGTGATTCCCTCAGTAGCGGCGAGCGAAGGGGGAGTAGCCTAAACCATCCACTTCGGTAGATGGGGTAGTGGGACAGCACAACGAGACTGAGAAAATTAGACGAAGCAGCAGAAAACTGCACCGGAGAAGGTAAAAGTCCTGTAGTCGAAAATGGAACCAACTCAGCTGTATCCCGAGTAGCACGGAACACGAGAAATTCCGTGTGAATCAGCCAGGACCACCTGGTAAGGCTAAATATGTCTGGGTGACCGATAGAGAACAAGTACCGCGAGGGAAAGGTGAAAAGAACCCCGGGAGGGGAGTGAAATAGAACATGAAACCGTTAGCTTACAAGCAATGGGAGTCCGATTGAACGGATGACCGTGTGCCTGTTGAAGAATGAGCCGGCGACTTACAGGCGGTGGCGGGTTAAGGCGTAATTGCCCAAGCCAAAGCGAAAGCGAGTCCGAATAAGGCCATAGTCACTGTTTGTAGACCCGAACCCGGGCGATCTAACCATGTCCAGGATGAAGCTTGGGTAAAGCTAAGTGAAAGTCCGAACCGACCAATGTTGAAAAATTGGCGGATGAGGTGTGGTTAGGGGTGAAATGCCAATCGAGCCCGGAGCTAGCTGGTTCTCCCCGAAATGTGTTTAGGCGCAGCGGTAAAGCTAATTCAGATGGGGGTAAAGCACTGTTTCCCTAAGGGCTGCGAGAGCGGTACCAAAGGGAGGCAAACTCAGAATACCATTTGAAGCTTTGCCAGTGAGACGGTGGGGGATAAGCTTCATCGTCGAGAGGGAAACAGCCCAGACCACCAGCTAAGGTCCCCAAATGAACTCTAAGTGAGAAAGGAGGTGGGAGTCCCTAGACAACCAGGAGGTTTGCCTAGAAGCAGCAATCCTTGAAAGAGTGCGTAATAGCTCACTGGTCAAGGGCTCCGGCGCCGAAAATGAATGGGGCTAAGAGTTCTACCGAAGCTGTGGACTTACTACGTAAGTGGTAGGGGAGCGTTCTCTGTAGGGTGAAGCACTAGCGGCAAGCAGGTGTGGACGGCAGAGAAGTGAGAATGTCGGCTTAAGTAGCGCAAACATTGGTGAGAATCCAATGCCCCGAAACCCTAAGGGTTCCTCCGGAAGGCTCGTCCGCGGAGGGTAAGTCAGGACCTAAGGTGAGGCCGAAAGGCGTAGTCGATGGATAACGGGTTAATATTCCCGTACCATAAAAGGTTGGTACAGGAGGACGGACAAGGTTAAGGCCATCCGGGTGATGGAAGTCCCGGTGTAAGTAACTGAGGTGATGAGGTCTGGCGAAAACAGACTGAGCTGAGGTGCGAGTCCGACAAGCTACGGCTTGGAAGTGGTCAAGGTCATGGTTCCGAGAAAAGCCCTAACTACCATAAACCTTTTATGCTTGTACCCGAAACCGACACCTAGTGGGGTGGTAGAGAATACTGAGGGGCGCGAGTTAACTCTCTCTAAGGAACTCGGCAAAATTACCCCGTAACTTTGGGAGAAGGGGTGCCACCTTTCAGGTGGTCGCAGTGAAGAGGCCCAGGCGACTGTTTACCAAAAACACAGGTCTCCGCAGAAGTCGCAAGACGCAGTATGGGGGCTGACGCCTGCCCAGTGCCGGAAGGTTAAGGAAGTTGGTCAGTCTTCGGATAAAGCTAACGACTGAAGCCCCGGTGAACGGCGGCCGTAACTATAACGGTCCTAAGGTAGCGAAATTCCTTGTCGGGTAAGTTCCGACCCGCACGAAAGGCGTAACGATCTGGGCACTGTCTCGGAGAGAGGCTCGGCGAAATAGGATTGTCTGTGAAGATACGGACTACCTGCACTTGGACAGAAAGACCCTATGAAGCTTTACTGTAACTTGGAATTGGGTTCATGCTCAGCTTGCGCAGGATAGGTGGGAGGCGATGAAGATTTCCTTGTGGGGGAATTAGAGCCAACGGTGAGATACCACTCTGGCTAGGCTAGGATTCTAACTTTTACCCGTGATCCGGGAGAAGAACAGTTTCAGGCGGGCAGTTTGACTGGGGCGGTCGCCTCCAAAAAGGTAACGGAGGCGCACAAAGGTTCCCTCAGGCTGGTTGGAAATCAGCCTTAGAGTGCAAAGGCAGAAGGGAGCTTGACTGCGAGACTTACAAGTCGAGCAGGGTGGAAACACGGTCTTAGTGATCCGACGGCGCTGTGTGGAAGAGGCCGTCGCTCAACGGATAAAAGTTACTCTAGGGATAACAGGCTGATCTCCCCCAAGAGTTCACATCGACGGGGAGGTTTGGCACCTCGATGTCGGCTCATCGCAACCTGGGGCGGAAGTACGTCCCAAGGGTTGGGCTGTTCGCCCATTAAAGCGGTACGTGAGCTGGGTTCAGAACGTCGTGAGACAGTTCGGTCCATATCCGGTGCAGGCGCAAGAGCATTGAGGGGAGCCTTCCTTAGTACGAGAGGACCGGGAAGGACGCACCGCTGGTGTACCTGTTATCGTGCCAACGGTAGACGCAGGGTAGCCATGTGCGGAGTGGATAACCGCTGAAAGCATCTAAGTGGGAAGCCCACCTCGAGATGAGTGCTCTCACAGGGTTAACCTGGTAAGGTCACGGGAAGAACACCCGTTTATAGGCTCTAGGTGGAAGAGCAGTGATGTTTGAAGCCGAGGTGTCCTAACAGACCGAGGGCTCGATCTACATATCTCTTTCTTGGTTCTTTGCAGTCTTGAGGGTTTTAATTCTTTTCCTGGTGTCTTTGGCGCCCTGGAACCACTTCGATTCCATCCCGAACTTGATGGTGAAACGGGGCAGCGGCGAAGATACTTGGGGGGTAGCTCCCTGGGAAAATAGCTCGATGCCAGGATTAATATTTCACAACAAAGCCCCTTTTCTTCGGAATTGGGGCTTTGTTATTTACTGATGATGATGATCTAGGGAAATATGGAATACCATCTATACCTAGAGTAGATATTGAATCTGATGAGTTATGGCCATATGACGAAAGGCGAAAAAGTGATGAATATGAACATGACTTACCCAAAAATGTGGCTATTCACTTTTTTTTGACCGATCATTGGTTTAATGGGGTGTGGACATATGCAAATCGGACTCTTGGTAGTATCAGTCGTTTTGACTGTGCTATTTCGCCAGACTTTAGTCTATACAGAGATTGGCCACTGACGATGCAAATGTGGAACACATATCGAAGTCGGTGGCTTGGTGCTTGGTGGACTCACAATAACATTCCAGTTATACCTTCAGTGAATTGGTCAACAGAAGAGAGCTACGATTTTTGTTTTGAGGGTTTGCCAGGACGCCAAGGGCGGTTGCTTCGCATTGGTGGGACTTTTGCCATAGCTACAATGGAAATTAATGACAATGACTCTCTGGAATCATATCTATTTTTTTGCATGTTTCAAGGAAATGCTGAAGCGCTGTCAGCCAGAACTTATACTTGTTTACGGTCAGGGATTTTCGGGTGAGCTAGAGGAGATGGCAAAAATAAAAAGATTTCCTCATCGCTTATCACATCTTTTGAGTGGTCAAAAGTAGGAGTAAGAATATGGGTGGTCGTGGTGGAAGCTCTCAACCAAGAGGAAGTAAAAGTGCTCGCAAAAAAGCTATTAAACTTTTAACCCAGTATGAGAGGCTAGCAAAAAAATATGGAGTTAATCTTTCTAAAAATAAGCTTGCTGAGCTGAATAAGAAAAGAGACGAAGGAACGATAACATCAAACGATCTTCCCAGTACTCTTCGTAAGGAATTTCCTGGAGAGTTTGGAGCAACGCCTCTAGGTGAAATTCGTTAATTTAGATTCATCCTAAAACGGAGGATAAAGTCATGAGTTATTATCCAGAATTAGATGCACTCAGCTTAAGTCAGCTTAAAAAAGAGTGGGAATCTCAGCCTATCGAAGGTACTGAGTATGCATTATCATTCTACGATGAGATTGCTTTTATTCTTGTGCAGAAATTTGATCAAGAAGGTATTTCTTTTCTGCTTGAACAGCTAGATATAGCTAGTGTAGAGCAACTTGCAAGTATTCTGAGATTTTTACCCCTACCTGTTGGGTTAGTTGAATCTTATCTGTCAAATTCCTCTCCACTTATTATCTCTAGAGCTATTGAGCAGTTAGGAGAGAGAAATGAAAAAAAATTTATTGATGATATACTTCAGTTGTATCAGCATAAAGATTCTTGGGTGCGAAGTAGTGTGCTTCGTGCAATGAGTCAACTTAACCCCGATGAGGCTGTAGCCCTTCTTATAGAAGCACTGCACGATTCTAGCCCTCTTGTGCGACAGAGTGCTATAGATGAACTTGATGAACTTGAGGCTACTGATGCAGTGCCTGATATCAGTAAATTGCTTGGTGATCCTGATGAAGATGTTAGAATTGCTGCTAAAACTGCTTTATCAAATTTATCTAATGTCTAGAATTCAATCATTCTTACCTAGACATGAGATTAATTGGCGCGTACTGCTCTAACTCGCCCATAGTGTTGGGTTTCATTTTATTGGACTCAACCTACTAAACTATTATGATTCAGTCATTCAGATGCAAATACACGGAGTTACTTTTTGAAGGAGGTGATCCGCCTCGCTTTAGGGGTTTCAAAGCTGTTGCAATCCGTAAATTAACTCAACTGGATGCGGCACAAACTTTACAGTTTCTTCGCTCACCACCAGGTAACCAGTTTGAAGCATTGAAGGGAAATCGTAAGGGACAGTATAGTATACGTATCAATGCTCAGTTCCGTATTTGTTTTGTCTGGACTGAGAATGGACCTGCTGATGTGGAGATTGTTGATTATCACTGAATAAGTATGTGCGGCTCGTTCCTAGCAAGTAAAGTCGCGCCCGCCATCGAGGATGCCGGGCGAACGAAGCTAGGGCAGGGTTCTAGACAAACTGGAGCTGAAATCTAAGCCCGGAAACAGGCTGAAACAGTTCCTGACCAGCTGAACCTTGATAACTGAATGAACTATGAGGGTGAAAGTCCCTCCCGTGAAGGAATCACGTGAATCCTTACCTGGCCACAGTGAGATTAATCATCAGGCTGAAGCTGGCAGCAGGGCGGAACCGGAGCTATCGAGCGGTTTCGATGGTAACGCCGCTAACAGGGAGAACACCGGGATAACTTAACGTGAATCATCTGAGAAAAGACCTAATTCAGGACACTGCCAAAGCCGAGTATTGCAGAAAAGATACCGAAAGAAACTCGTAAGATGAATACTATATACTTACATTCCTGAGTTGGTAATAGGTCAAAGGATGAGTCCCAAGGGTTCATAACAATAGTTCACTTGGAACGAGTAAAAACTCGCTTAACCTCCACGGAAACTGGGGATTCCAAGCCTGACATGTGAAGTGGTGGGGTCGCTTGATTAACGGCCTAACGGAAGAACGAGGGTAAGAGAGGGCGTAACTGCCCAATGGTTTCTACAGAGAAGAAGCCCAATGTAATTATCAGAGCGATGTATGGGGGTTAAACTTGTGAATCTCACTAACCAGACTCCAACCGAATACCCTAGTCTGAAAGCCCTGAAACTTCACTTGGCAGTATTTCTGTCAACGGAGAGGATTGGTCGGAGGGCTAACGATGTCTGGAAAGACCTGCCATGGAAGAAATTCCGGCGGCAAGTATTTCGATTACAGCGGGCAATCTTCAAAGCGCAAAAGGATGGTCAAAAAACCAAGGTCAAACGTTTACAACGGCTCGTATTACAGAGTCGTGCAGCCCAAGCACTGGCCGTCAAACAAGTAACACAGCTCAATCAAGGGCGTAAGTCCCCCGGAGTTGATGGCAAAACCGCACTCTCCACGAAGGAGCGTCTAGTGTTGTGTCAAAGGCTAAACAAGCATTGGCACCACTGGAAACACCAACAACTAAGAAGGGTAAACATCCCGAAGCCTAACGGTAAAATAAGGGGATTAGGCATTCCTACAATTGCCGACCGGGCATGGCAAGCGTTGCTCAAGTTAGCAGCCGAACCTGCCTATGAGGCCACTGCCGGGGAAAGAAGCTACGGCTTCAGACCTGGTCGTTGTACTGCGGACGCACAAATACTAATCTTCAGCAATCTAAATAGCAGTGTAAATGGTAAGAACAAGCTGGTTCTGGAAACAGACATCAGTAAATGCTTCGACGAAATTGACCATAAAGTCATGCTCAAAGGAGTAGTCCTACCTAAAGAGGCTCTCAAAGGTCTCAAACTTGCTGTAAAAGCTGGCGTTCGTGGTGAATATCCCTCCAGTATGAAGGGTACTCCCCAAGGTGGTGTCATATCACCATTACTGGCCAATATTGCCCTAGATGGATTCGAGAATCTAGGGGATGACCAAAAGGTCAGGACAGAATACACGCACAAAAGCGGGAAAAAGTCCGGTGAAAAGTACTACAAATGGTCAGAAGGTATAAGGGGTATTCGTTACGCGGATGATGCGGTCTTTATCTGTAAACCCGGAGCTGATACCAAGAGGCTACGGGAGGATATCGACGAATTTCTAAAGACCAGAGGGCTAAGAATCAACGAAACTAAGACTAAGGTGAGTAAAGCCACGGAAGGATTCGACTTCTTGGGATGGCACTTCCGTGTCAACTCCCGTGGAGTCTTCAAATCTACACCGAGTTGGGAGAATTATGCAGACATAAAAGCTAAGGTAAAGGCCACTTGGAGAAATGGCACAACCACGGAAACTCGCCTGAAAAGGATTGAGTCACAAATCCGAGGTTGGAGGCAGTACCACAAAAACTGCGATATGAGCAAGCACTCGCTATGGTCACTCAATCACTGGGTTTGGCGTAAGTTGAGGGCTGAAAAACGCAGGATGGCAATTAAGGAAGCCGAGAAAGCAAGACGTCTGGCAATTAAGGGTAAACCCTTAGGAGCGGCTAAACGCCAGCTCACATCAAAGCAGATAGAGAAAGCCTTCCCAAAAGTTCCCTGGAAAGTCAACAGCCACACAATGGTAAAGGATAACGCCTCACCCTACGATGGCAACATAAAATACTGGGTTAACCGCAATTCCAAATTATACAGTGGTCCAACCGCTGAAGCCCTCAGGCGACAGAAGAATATATGTCCGCATTGCAATCGTAAGTTCATGGAGTTGGATGGTGCCGTGGAATTGCACCACATTGACGGCAACCACAACAACTGGTTTCGCTTGAATCTAGTTGCTCTCCACCGAGAATGTCACCAAGCGCAGACGGTACACCGGAAGCGTATCAAGGACGGACTCGTGAAGCGCGCCTCCCATTGGCATAGGGACACCTGAGCCGGATGCGGTGAAAGTCGCACGTCCGGTTCGTCGGAGAGGGGCGGGGTGGCAACATCCCCCTCGACTCTAATTATGAACCAACCGATTAATCGTATGCGTCCAGTTCATCCGGGAGAGATTCTTCGTGAAGACTTCCTGGTGCCTCTCAATATGAGCGTTAATACACTGGCGTTAGCGTTGCATGTACCTGCTACCTACATAGACGAAATCGTAAAAGAGCATGGTTCAATTACGGCTGATATTGCTGAACGTCTAGCTCGCTATTTTGGAGGTGATGCTGCATCTTGGCTGAGTCTTCAGGCTATGTACGATCTGAAAACGCTACCGACACGAGATGAAATTATCCAGCAGGTTGAACCTCTTGCTGGAGTTAGTGACATGTGCCAGAACTAACAAACAATTAACTATAAGGATAGCTTGTATTAATTGAGTGATAACGCCAATTTGCGCACCCGAAGGGATCCGGCAAAGCCGGGTCGCCATAAGCTAGGTATTAGTGCGGCTCGTTTCCTGTGAAAGTCGCGGCGTAAGCCAAACATAAGCAGGAGCATGGTTTCCGGGACAGCGTCTCCGATAATCTAAGCCACCGAAAGGGGCTGAAAACGGACAAACGATTCCTACCTGAACGAGAGACCCATAAGGGAAACGCGAGAGAAATTAAGTGACCTCAAAACAGGGTTGCCGAACCTCTAAGGTAGTGATTGCCGAACCTGGACAACTGAACGAACTATGAGAGTGAGGGCACGGTCAGAAATCGTGCAACCAAGCCTCTCCCGCCTGCTCAGGCGCGGCTGCGCAGGAGCAGGGGAATCACGTGAATCCTAATCTGGCCACCGTGAGGCTAATCACCAGGCGGAAGCTGGCAGCAGGGCGGGACTGAAGCTGACGAGCGGGACGCCAAGGGCGGCACCTTCGGTGTCGTTGGTAACACCGCTAACAGGGAGAACACCGGGATAACCTAACGTGAATCGTCTGAGAAAAGACCTAATGTGCCGACACTGCCAAGCCGCTATAGAGCAGAAGAGACACCGAAAGAAACTCGTAAGGATAGAATACATCACTTACATTCCTGAGTTGGTGATGGGTCAAAGGATGAGTCCCAAGGGTTCATAACAATAGTTCATTCCCAACGAGTAAAAACTCGCTCGACTTCCACTGAAGCAGGAGATTCCAAGCTCAACATGTGACGTGGTGGGGTCGCCTGATTAAAGGCCTATCGGAAGAGCGAGGGTAAGAAGGGTGTAACTACCCGAAGGTTTCTACAGAGAAGAGACCCAATGTAATTATCAGAGCGAATAAGGTCGCCAATCTGTGATTATCACTAACCAAACTCCAATCGAATACCGCAGTCTATGGGCTATGAGGTTCCATTTAGCAGTACTTCTGCAAATGGGGAAAATTAGCCGTCGGGCTGACGATGTCTGGAAATACTTACCATGGAAAAAATTCCGGGGTCAGGTGTTTCGGTTACAGAGGTGTATCTTCAAAGCGCATGCATAACAATCAAAAAGCCAAAGTCAAACGCTTACAACGGCTCCTACTACAGAGTCGTGCAGCCCAGAGCTAGGGCCGTCAAACAAGTAACACAGCTCAATCAAGGGCGTAAGTCCCCCGGAGTTGATGGTAAAACCGCACTCTCTACCAGAGAGCGTCTAATGCTATGCCAGAAGCTGAACAAGCACTGGCACCACTGGAGACACCAGCAACTGAGAAGGGTTAATATCCCCAAGCCTAACGGCAAAGTACGGGGTTTAGGCATCCCTACAATAGCTGACCGGGCGTGGCAAGCGTTGCTCAAGTTAGCAGCGGAGCCAGCCTATGAAGCAACTGCCGGGGTAAGAAGCTATGGCTTCAGACCCGGTCGCTGTACTGCGGACGCACAAAAACTAATCTTTAGCAATCTAAATAGCAATTCAAATGGGAAAGCAAAGAAAGTGCTGGAAACAGACATCAGTAAGTGCTTTGATGAGATTGACCACAAGGTAATGCTCGCGGGGGTAACCCTCCCAAAAGAGGCTCTCAAAGGCCTCAAACTTGCTGTGAAAGCTGTTGTCCGTGGTGAATACCCCTCCAGTATAAAGGGTACGCCCCAAGGCGGGGTTATCTCGCCCCTACTGGCCAATATTGCCCTAGATGGATTTGAGAACCTAGGGTCAGACCAATGGAAAAAGCAGCGGTCAGAACCGCTAATAAGGGGTATTCGTTATGCAGATGACGCGGTCTTTATCCTAAAGCCTGGAGCCGATATCCAGCGACTCTGGGAGGATATAGACGAGTTCTTAAAGACCAGGGGGCTAAGAATTAATGAAGCTAAGACTAAGGTGAGTAAAGCTACGGACGGATTTGATTTCCTAGGGTGGCGCTTTCGCGTCAACTCTCGTGGGGTATTTAAATCCACACCGAGTAATGAGAATCATGCAGACATAAAGGCCAAGGTGAAAGCTACTTGGAAAAGTGGTGTGACCACGGAAGCTCGTCTGAAAATGATTGAGTCACAAGTCCGAGGCTGGAGGCAATATCACTCAAGCTGCGACATGAATAAGCACTCGCTATGGTCGCTCAGTAATTGGGTATGGCGGAAGTTGAGAGCTGAAAAGCGCAGGATGACTCAGAAGGAAGCAGAGAAAGCACGAAAGCTCGCCACCAAAGGGATTAAACCCCAAAGGGCGGCCAAACGACAGCTCACCAGTGAGCAGGTACATATTGCTTTCCCAGCAATTCCCTGGAAAGTCAATGGCCACGTAATGGTCAAAGGTGATGCCTCACCCTACGATGGGAATATTTCCTATTGGGTTGGTCGGAATTCCAAACTATATAGTGGGCCAACCGCTGATGCCATTAAGCGACAGAAGGGCAAATGTCAGCATTGCAATCGATTGTTCATGGAGATGGATGGAGCCGTGGAGTTGCACCACATCGATGGCAACCATAACAACTGGAAACGTAAGAATCTAGTTGCCCTCCACCGTACTTGTCACCAAGCTCAGGCGGTTCACCGCCGGAGAGTCCGAGAGGGCTTACGGAAGCGCGCCGTAAAGGCATAGAAGCACCTGAGCCCCCGGCATTGATTAATGGCGGGGGTGAAAGTCGCACGTCCGGGACGCCAAAGGCGGCACCTTCGGTGTCGTAGGAGAGGGGCGAGCTGCGTGGCAGCTCCCTCGACTCTAATTGATGTAGAAACATGGGTAAGATAGACAAAACTATCCAAAAAATGCGAAATAATCCAAGAGATTGGAGAATCGATTCTTTGGAGTATGACCATGAATTCTTTGGAATATCCTTGTGTAATGAGACCTTTATCTCCAGAGGAGGGAGGGGGATGGTTAATTACGTTTCCTGATCTGCCGGGTTGTATGTCTGATGGTGAAACCCCTGAGGAGGCATTACAGTGTTGGATTGAGGCTTGTGGAGCAGTAGGCAGAGAAATTCCAAGTCCTGGTGAATCAAGTGCTGATAAGCTTTTGAAACCCTTGCAGGCAGTTCCCCAACGCTTGGGGAGATTGGGCCTCTGGTTGAGTTGGAGCAATCCTGCTCAATTAAGTCCGGTCAATGAACGGAGTTCGTCTCCAAAGCCGTGGGAGTGTCAAATAGCTCAATCAGCACAAAATCGGACCCTTGACTCATGACTGCTGTGCCTATTCCTCGCCAGCCATCACACGAAATAGAAGCAACACCTGTTTTGGCATTGAAAGAATTGGTGGCTCGCTTGCACCGAGAACAGTATAAGGTTCAAAACTTGTTAAGTTCTCTCGGGTTTGCCTTGCGCAGCTTTAATAACTTGAATCAGTTTTTAGATCTGACACCTCTAATGGCAGCAAAGGTAGCAGAGGCTTCCGGGGGCGCTCTGATTCTCTTTAAGCAAGGTCAAGTGCGATCTTATCAACTCCATTGTCAGGAGGGGGTCCCTTGTCAGGATATTCGACGAGCGCTGGAGCAAGTAACTCGCAAAATCCGCCAAGAGAGTAAAGATTCATCTAAGGCAAGACCAGGTTCCATTGACGAACAAGTGAGACAATATCTGGGTTCGGAGGTATATTTGTTCAGCACGCCGATTTTGGTGAAAAATACTGAACGAGGTAACTTGTATGTCTTTAGCAACTCTCCGGAATACGATTGGACACCAACGCGACGGAAATTAGTCCAGTTAGTAGCAGACCAAACAGCGGTGGCTATTGCTAACCACGAGTTGACAGAGGAACTGCGCCAGAAAGAAAGGCAGGATCGGGAGTTAGAAATTGCTGCGGAAATTCAGCTCCACCTCCTACCCAGGGAATGCCCCCAAATCAAAGGGGTAGCATTAGCAGCAGAATGCCGCACTGCTAACAAGGTTGGAGGGGATTACTACGATTTTATTCCCACCAACTACGATAGAATCAGTAGCCAAGATGTGACAGGGTCAAGTTCCGTTCCTTGGAGTATTGTGATTGGGGATGTGATGGGTAAAGGTGTCCCTGCTGGCTTGATTATGACTATGACTCGGGGAATGCTGCGAGGGGAAATTCTGAACCGGAAATCCCCAGCACAAATTCTGGAACATTTAAACCGGGTAATGTACGCCGATTTGGAAAATTCCCACCGCTTTGTCACTCTCTTTTATTCGGAATACGACCCTGAAACGGGAATTCTCTCCTATAGTAATGCTGCTCACAATCCTCCTTTGTGGTGGGAAGCTGCTACTGGTTCCATCCAAAAATTAGATACCTGGGGTATGCTAGTGGGATTGGATGGGGATTCGAGTTATGAAGATGCCCAGGTAAAGCTATCTTGTGGAGATATAATTATATATTATACTGATGGGTTTACGGATGCGGTCAATCAAGATGGGGAGCGTTTTGATGAAGATAACCTCTATCGGGCTTTCCAATGGGCTTGCGAACACTGCGACAGTCCCCAGTCTATTCTGGATTACCTCTACCAGAGAGTTCAGCAATTTATTGGTTCGAGCAACCCCTCGGGAGATGATATGACTTTGGTTGTTATGCAGGTTCAATCTTCAGATTAAAATAAACTTAGCACAAAGACAGTTTGTTACAGGAGATTATTAGGATGGCTATCTTGGAAATAAACACTCTTGATGCTGAATTGACTGATACTTTCCATTTTCGGAGCAATATGTTCGTGGGAAGCATTGAATTACCCCGCTATGGTACTTTATTGGCTCAGTCTATAGAAGATCCAGATGTTCTCGGACAAATGGAAAAGGCATGGAATAATTTTATTGATTCTGGTCAAGTGTGGGCACTGTTGATAGGGCTGGTTATCGGTTATATGTTTCGTTCTTTGACATCTTCTTGAAGCAATTGAGAAATGACGAAAAAAAAAACTTGGAGTGATCGCTTTGAGTCGGCACTCCATCCTGCCATCGCCCGCTTTAATGCCAGTATCGGTTTCGATATCCAATTGCTGGAATATGACTTGACAGGTTCGGTGGCTCATGCTAAAATGCTGGGCAAAACGGGGATTATCTCGGAGGCGGAAGCTGAAGAGTTAGTGGCAGGTTTAGAACAAATTCGACAAGAATATCAGGAGGGAAAGTTTAACCCCGGTGTTGAGGATGAAGACGTTCACTTTGCGGTGGAACGGCGTCTGATTGAAATAGTAGGGGATGGGGGGAAGAAATTGCATACGGCCCGCTCCCGCAATGACCAAGTTGCCACGGATCTGCGCCTTTATTTGCGAGAGCAAATTACCTCTATAAGGGCTCAATTACGAACCTATCAACAGGTTCTCCTGGATCTTGCCCTTCAGAACGTGGAAACCTTAATTCCGGGCTATACTCACCTGCAAAGGGCACAACCCTTGAGTTTAGCCCACCACCTCTTAGCTTACTTTCAGATGGCACAGCGAGACTGGGAAAGATTGGGAGAAATATACAGGCGGACTAATATCTGTCCTTTAGGTAGTGGTGCTTTGGCGGGGACCACTTTTCCTATTGACAGAGATTATACCGCTGCTCTCTTGAATTTTGACGGGGTTTGTGGCAATAGTTTGGATGGAGTGAGCGATCGGGATTTTGCCATTGAGTTTCTCTTAGGAGCCAGTTTGATTATGGTTCACCTCAGCCGCTTGAGTGAAGAAATAATTCTCTGGTCTTCGACAGAATTCAACTTTATTACCTTGAAAGATAGCTGCGCCACGGGTTCTAGTATTATGCCCCAGAAGAAAAATCCCGATGTTCCCGAACTGGTACGGGGCAAAAGTGGACGGGTGTTTGGCCACTTACAAGCAATGTTAGTCTTGATGAAAGGTTTACCTTTGGCGTATAACAAAGACTTGCAAGAAGATAAGGAAGCTATCTTTGATGGAGTCCAAACTGTTAAAACTTCCTTGGAAGCTATGAGAATTCTCTTGTCTGAGGGGCTAGAATTTCAAACAGCCCGGCTGTCCGCAGCTGTTGCTGAAGACTTTTCCAATGCTACCGATGTAGCTGACTATCTCGCTGCCAAAGGCGTTCCTTTCCGGGAAGCTTATAATTTGGTGGGGAAAGTGGTTAAAACAAGTATCGCTGCTGGTAAATTGTTGCGGGATTTAAGTTTAGCAGAATGGCAGCAACTGCATCCAACTTTTGAAGAGGACATTTATGATGCGATCGCCCCTAAGCAAGTCGTGGCTGCCCGCAATAGTTATGGCGGTACTGGTTTTGAGCAGGTGAGAGCGCAGATCGCCGAAGCCAAGTCTTTGCTAGAATAAATAATAATGACATCCTAAAAGTATAGGGTGATAGGTTGATATATAGCCCTTCTCCCTCTTGCCCATTCACAGATTTTCCCCACCTTTATTTTACCATGTCTGATGTATTGCGTCGTGTTTGGCAATTTGTAACTACAGTACCGAAAATTATCTTGCGCCATCCTATAACTAGGATAAATATTCTACCCATATTATCTAAAGATGGTTATATTGTTTTAGTTAGGAAAAGTGATTCTGGTGAATGGAGTTTACTCGGTGGTGTAGTAGAATGGGCAGAAAGTGTTCCTCATGCAGTTAAACGGGAATTAGCCAAAACCACTGGATTAAAATTAGGTACTATTCGTAATTAAGTGGGGGTTTATTCAGTGCAAAATCAATCAAAGGAGCATGCTATTTTGTTGACAGTAGAGGTAGAAGCCAAGGGAGAGATTAGGATAGACAATACTCAAGTCAAAGCTTTTTTTAAAGAAGATTTACCAACGCTTATTTTAAGTAAAGAAAGCTCACAACAGCTAGGATATTATCTCCAAATTTCTCAGCAGCCCCAAGAAAAGGCTATTTATCGATTTGGAAATTCATCTATACGTCGTCGCCGATATTTATTTATCACTTGGCTTGGAGTTATCTTTCGCTATCCAGTTATGGGTGCTACAATTATAGCAAGACTTCCTGATGGCCAAATTGTTTTGGTTAAACGACCAAAAAAAAGTGACCAAAAAGAGGCATGGGGTTTGCCTGGAGGAATGGTTGATTGGGGGGAAGATATACCCACTACAGTAAATCGGGAGTTGAAAGAAGAAACTGGATTGAATTTAGTTAAAATTCAAAGAATAGTCGGCGTTTATTCAGAAGCATTTCGAGATCCGAGAGTGCATTCCATTGCCGTATCCGTAGAGGTAGAAGCAGAGGGTACCTTTCAGGTAGAAGCAAGAACATTTACGGTTGAGGAGTTGCGATCCAGACTCAATAATATGGCGCTGATCCACGACCATCGCCGACAGTTACAAGACTATTTTCAAGGTTTGACCACTATAGCTTAAAAAAGTTTCACGCCGAGGCACAGAGACCCAGAGAAGAGATGAAGATTGAGAAGACATCAGCAGAAAAATCCATGGAAGAACAGGGAATGCGGGATATTCTGCTGCTGCTAGAACATTTAGCACAAAGAGAGGCTATAACTGTCAAACTCATATTAGATCGCCTCTATGATGTGGGTTCGGTAAACTTGATTAACAAGAAGTTTCGCTCCCGTACCCTCAACAGAACGATGAAACTGATTGCGAAAACTTCTAAGCCAGTCTTCAAAGTAATTGCTCTGCGTTGGTTTCAGCAGAATTGCCCTAAACTAATTGCCGACTGGCTCCACGAAAAGGTTAGTTTTCCCCAAGAAGAAGATAAGGCAGAAAAAGAGGTGCAACCCCAAGTATATTCTCTTCCGGAAGGAGAAGAAAATCAAGCTATTGAGGTGGTAAAACGGCTCCAGAGTCGAGTGAGAGTGCTAACGGGAATGTTAATTGGGGCGATCGCTATTTGCGGCGGCAGTTTTCTCTGGTTTTTCTCCAGCTTCTAATACAAGAGGTATAATTATTGAAATGGATACTTTAACAATATTACTACATTACGTCTTACCTTTTACCTTAATATTATTCTCTTTAATCCTGGGTAGACTATTTGAAAAGCGGGGTGTTAAGCGACTGCGGAAATTAACCCCAGTCGCCCGTTGGAAAGGTGCAGAAATAATTCTTGAATCTCTCCAAGGCATTATCATCATTTGGTTTGTACTGGGTGGCTTCTATCTAGCCACTCTCAGTATACCATTAAGGGAGTCCCTAAAGCTAATTATTGCTAAAATTCTCCTAGCTACTTTTTTGGCTTCCGTTACCCTGGTTATTTCCAGACTGGCGGTGGGTTTTATTCAACTCTATAGCAGCAAAGGGGAAGATGGTTCTCAGTTAACATCCTTGTTAGAAAACTTAACTAAACTTTTAGTTTTCCTCTTCGGTACTTTAATTATCATTCAGTCTCTGGGCATTTCTATTACCCCCCTGCTCACTGCTTTAGGTATTGGTGGAGTTTCCATTGGTTTAGCTTTACAAAGTACTCTAGCTAATCTTTTTTCCGGTATCGGCATTATTACTTCCAGAAAAGTACGCCTAGGAGACTATATTAAGTTAGCAAGTGGTCAAGAAGGATACGTTACAGATATAGCTTGGCGCCAGACAGTTATTCGGGATATTTACGAGAATTTAATTGTCATTCCCAACGCCAAGATAGTTGGGGATACCTTCAAAAACTATCATCTCCCGGAAAAAGAAATGTTAATACCCATTGAAGTGGGAGTGAGTTATGAGAGCGACTTAGAACAAGTAGAAGCTGTTACTCTAGAAGTAGCTGAGGAAGTCAGAGCCAAAATATTAGGAAGTGTGTCCAAATACAAAGCTTTTATCCGCTATCACCGCTTTGACTATTTTAGCATTAATTTTACCGTGTATCTGGGAGTTCAGGAATTTTACGACCACCTGCTGGTGAGACACGAGTTTATCAAAAGATTATACAAACGATATCAAGCCGAAGGAATTAAAATTCCCTTTCCCATTCAAAATATCTATATGCCCGAGAGGGATGGAAAGCATGAGTTAGACTATAATTTCAAGCAGAAAAGAGAAGAATGAAAACACGCCCCTTGTTGCCCATAATGGGAGTCATCATCCTACTGATTTCTGGATTAATCTTAATATGGCCAAGCTTGGCCCAGTCTAATAAAGAGACAGCCCCTGTGGTTTTGGATGGTAGTGAAATTATAACCATCGGTAGCTACGAACTATTCCCCGCTCAGGGAAGGGCTAACTGGATCTCCTCTCAACTGGAAGAGGCGATTAAATTGAAGGAACCCACGGAAATCAGGATTGAGGAACAGAACGGATCTCCCACCATAATACTCAATGACCGTTACCTATTGACGGTAACGGAAAAAGATACCACTGTTGGCATCAGCCCCAGGGAACAAGCCCAGATCTGGGGGGAGCAAATACGCCAAGCAGTGGAAAAGGCTCAACAGGAAAGGAGGGTTGAGTTTCTCTGGAGAGCATCCCTGGTGGTTTTATTGATGGCAATTTTAGCGATGGCGATCCATTGGTTCTTGGGATGGATATGGCGACGGTTCCAGCGCCAAATCTTAAAATTACTCCGCCGGCACAACTCCAACCCGGAAGAGCCATCCCGCCTATTGGGACTATTGCTGCGCCTCCCACTATTGCTAGCCCGGTCAATAGTTTGGGTAGCTACCCTACTGTACCTCACCAATTTATTTCCTTTCAGCCGAACCTGGAGTTACAGCATTACAGAGATACTCATAGCCACTTTTACCTCTCCCATAGTGTCCTTTGGTCAAAATTCCTACTCTGTGGTCAATTTTCTCATTCTCATTGCCTTGTTCTTGGCACTGATAGTGTTGACGAACGTAGCAACGGAGTTCTTGCGCAACCGGGTTTTGCGGACAACCCGGCTGACTATCGGGACTCAGGAAGTAATTGCCATTTTCAGCCGCTATGCTCTGCTCTCAATTGGGACTATTGTTTTGTTGCAAGCTTGGGGGATCCAGTTGAGTTCCCTAGCCATTTTAGCAAGTGCTTTGGGGGTGGGGATTGGTTTTGGCTTTCAAAATATTGCCAAAGATTTTGGTAGCGGTTTCGTTTTACTCTTGGAGCGCGCTATTCAGGTAGGGGATTTTGTTGAAGTGGGGGATTATATGGGTACTGTGGAGCGATACGCTCCTCGCTTCACCCTGATCCGCACCCTCGATTCCGTTTCCATTATCGTCCCCAATTCCCGCTTTCTAGATTTGGAAGTCATCAATTGGAGTCATTCTAATCCCATTTCCCGGCTGCGCATACCAGTGGGAGTTTCTTATCATGCTAATGTTAACGCAGTGCGAACCGCTTTGTTGGAAGCGGCAAAAAAACATGGGGATGTTTTATCTCACCCAGAACCTGTAGTCGGATTTACAGGATTTGGGGATAGCGCTTTGAAATTTGTGTTATTAGTGTGGATTAGGGATCCTGTCCAGCACCTTGGAATCAAAAGCGATCTTTATTTTCTCATTGAGGCTGCTTTTAAGCAGCATAAAATTGAGATTCCTTTTCCTCAGCGAGATTTACACCTCCGCTCCGGTACTTTACCCCTACAGGTATCCCCGAAACTAGAACAAATTTTATCTCAGCTCTCCCAACAACTAAAAAATGGTGACCAATTATAGCACTATTTGCTATATTTCTGAAAATATCAGCTCTCAATCAAACAAATTGGTTGACAATCAGAAAAGAGCCACCAGCCAGATTTGTTAATAAAAATTAACAGATTGACCACTTTTGGACATGAGGACAAAAAATTGCTATAGTAAAGATATAAATGAATCTGCCAAGTTTTGGGAGATAAAGAGGGTGTTGAGTGACACATTCTTACCCTCACTCCCTAAGAAACCTAAATTCAATTAAATGTGTGAGGAGATTAAAAAATAAAATTAAACCTAGCTTCCTTTGCTTCTGTTGGTTTAGCTTGCGCTGCTGTTGCTTTCAGCAATCCGATGATTGCTTTTGCCCAAAATAACCCAAACATTGACTTACCTCCCTTCGTAGAGACAAAAAGAGGTATTTTGGGTTTAAATAATCTTCGGCCTGAATCTCCCTATGATCGAGAGATGAGATTGGCTTATGAGGCAATTGTGCGGGAAGATTACTTCGATGCGATCGCTAACTTTCAGGATGCCCTAGCTCTCCGCCCTAACGACGAATATGCCACAGCAGCTTATCTGAATATCTTGGACCTAATTAATGGGACAAATGAGGGTTCAAGTCGATACGATCGCTACATGAAAGCGGGTTATCAGGCTTCAGGAGCAGGCAGTTACCATTTAGCTTTGATTCACTTCAACAAAGCCCTTCAAGAGCGTCCTGAAGATAGCTATGCCATGACGGCAATTGGCAATATCCGTTCCTACCTGGCTTTAGACCAAAACGACAGCAACGAGTAACCAGACCAAAATAATCGTAGGTTGGGTAGAGCGCAAGCGAAACCCAACATTGATTGGTGTTGTTGGGTTTCGGCACCTCTTCCCAACCTACAGTTGCTGATTTTTTATTTAGTTCATTGCCTTTGCTATGATAGCGGTTTGCGAGCGTTGATCAAGTCCGCTACTTATTCTGATGGAACAACCCCAAGACATTACGATCCTGATAATTCTAACCGTAATGGCAGGTATTAGCGCCCAAGTGCTAGGGAACTATCTCAAAATACCCAGCATTGTCTTCTTACTGCTGTTCGGGATTCTCTTTGGACAGGACTGCCTCGGTTTTCTGGACCCCTCCCAGCTGGGAGATGGCATGAGAACCATCGTTTCTCTCTCAGTAGCCCTCATTCTCTTTGAAGGGGGACTCAGTCTTCAATTGCGGGAACTGGCGAAAATTTCCGACAGTCTGCGAAACTTAATTACCGTAGGAACAGGGTTTACCCTCATTGGCGGTAGCATTGCCGCTCATTTTTTAGCCACTATCCCTTGGAAGCTAGCCTTTCTCTATGGTGCTCTGGTAGTGGTAACCGGACCCACCGTCATCGGACCTTTGCTCAAACAGGTGAGAGTAGATCGCAAAGTCGCTGCCCTCTTAGAAGGAGAAGGAGTGCTCATCGACCCCATTGGAGCCATTATCGCAGTTTTAGTCTTGAGCGTGATTTTGAATGAGGATGCCACCCCCGCCAACCTAATCGCCGATTTAACCATTCGCCTGACCATCGGAGCAGCCATCGGGGCTGCGGGAGGCTGGGGGTTGGGCTGGTTCCTCAAACAGGCTGATTTTCTCGCCGCTGATCTAAAAAATCTCGTAGTTTTGGCCGTCCTCTGGGACTTATACGGTCTCGCTCAATATATAGAGCCGGAGTCGGGACTGATGGCCACAGTGGTAGCGGGAATCGTCCTCAGTTCCGAATCCTTGTCTGAACTGCGGCTCTTGCGGCGGTTTCAAGGTCAGCTCACGGTTTTGGCCGTTTCCGTCCTGTTCATTCTCCTGGCGGCAGATCTATCCTTGGGGAGTATAGTTGCTTTGGGCTGGGGTAGCGTCTTAACCGTGTTGGCTTTGATGTTCGTGGTGCGACCGCTCAATGTCTTAATTTGCACTCTCCATAGCACCCTCAACTGGCGGCAAAAGCTATTCGTGAGCTGGATCGGTCCCAAGGGAATCGTTTCTGCATCGGTGGCTTCCTTGTTTGCCATTTTGCTGACAGAAGAAGGGATTGTGGGGGGCGAAGAAGTCAAAGCTCTAGTTTTCCTAACCATCATGATAACCGTAGTGGCACAAGGAATGACGGCTCAGACAATAGCCAATTTCCTTGAGCTACTTGAGGGTAATCGTCCGGGAGCGGTGATTGTGGGATCCAATCCTTTAGCCCGTTTGATTGCCCGCCTGTTGCAAGAACGGGATGAACCAGTAGTTTTGATTGACACTAACGCCACAGCGGTACAAGAAGCAGAAAAAGAAAATCTACGGGTTTTCTTGAGCAGTGCCATGAATGCCCAGGTTCTCGAAGAAGCAGGATTGGACGATATGGGAACCTTCCTCGCCATGACCAAAAATGGCGAGGTGAACCAAATGTTGGCAACTCGGGCAGCAGAAGAGTTCCAAGAGCCTCAAATCATGGCGATTTTGCCCAAAGATATTCAAGATAACAAGTCCAACTACGACAGCAAAATTAAACCCGCCCTTACCTTCAATTTAAATCTCCAAACTTGGAACCAGTATCTAACAGATGGAGATGTAAAATTGATGAAAACAGTGCTGAAAAACCCTGGGTTTACCTTTCAGCAAACTTATCTCCAGGCGCTGATTGATTCCGGTAAGCTTCTCCCCCTATTATTGAAACGACAAAAACGCCTGCAATTAGTGCGAGCTGGAGAAAATTGGGAACCTGGCGATCGCCTGATTTGTTTACTACACAACCCCAAACCAAAACTACTCAAACAACTGAGTGGCAATACCAGTACTATTCGTCTTTCCCAGGAAAAATTGCCCATAGTGGAAGAATTAACCATGCCCTCTTCAGTTAGTTCTGAGATTATCCATATGGATAAAGATGCCAGTTCAGCAGTTATTGAAAGATAAAAATGAATAAACTTTCTCAAGGTCAAAAATTGCTAGTAATTGGCTGGCGGGAAATACTTGCTTTACCGGATCTCAGTATTGTCAAAATTGAAGCCAAAATAGATACGGGAGCTCGTTCTTCTGCTATTCATGCCCAAGATATCAAGATTTTCCAGCAGCAAGATGGAAAAGAAATGATTCGCTTCCAGGTACGTCCTTATGGGAAACACAGCAAAGAAACTATAATGGTGGAAACGACGTTGTTAGATCAGCGCCATATTCGCAGTTCTAATGGCCAAGCCCAGGTAAGACCTGTAATTGAGACTATAGTAAAACTAGGGAACCAACAGTGGCCAATTGAAATTAATTTAACCAATCGAGATGCTATGATATTCCCCATGTTACTAGGGCGGCAAGCATTGAGGGATCGCTTTTTGGTCGATGCTGGCAGTTCTTTTCTCCAAAGCAAAACCCAGAAAAAATAATGAAAATCTCAATTTTGTCTCAAGACAAATCTCTGTACTCTACAACAAGGCTCAAAGAAGCTGGAGAGAGCTTTGGACACCAAATGGAGGTGATTAATTACCTGCGCTGCCACATGAACATTACCTCCCACAAGCCAACCATTATCTATCAGGGAGAACCTATGGGGAACTGCGATGCCATTATTCCTCGCATCGGCGCATCCAGAACCTTCTATGGCTTGGCAGTGGTACGCCAATTTGAGGTAATGGGAATCTTCAGTGCTAATTCATCCCAGGCAATTTCCCGTTCTCGCGATAAACTCCGCTGCTTGCAAATTCTTGCCCGCACTGGTATCGGTTTGCCTGTAACTAGTTTTGCCCACGGGACAGAAGATATTGACGGTTTAATCCAAACAGTGGGTGGCGCCCCTGTAGTGATTAAACTCCTGGAGGGAACTCAAGGTATTGGGGTGGTATTAGCGGAAACCCATCAAGCAGCCAAGTCTGTGATTGAAGCTTTCCGGGGTTTAGATGCCAATATCTTGGTGCAGGAGTTTATTAAAGAAGCCCAGGGTACGGATATTCGCTGCTTTGTCATCGGTGATAAAGTTGTGGCATCTATGAAACGCCAGGGAACTCCCGGGGATTTTCGCTCCAACTTGCATCGAGGGGGCAAAGCCGAAAAAATTAAATTGACTCCAGAAGAACGCAGTACAGCAGTACGAGCCACGAAAGCCATGGGATTGCGCATTGCAGGAGTAGACTTGTTGCGTTCTCATCACGGTCCAGTGGTCATGGAAGTGAATTCTTCTCCAGGACTGGAAGGGATTGAGAAGACTACTGAGGTAGATGTAGCGGGGAAAATAATTCAGTTTTTGGAGAAAAATGCGCCATCGGGGAAAAATCGAGATCGCATTCAATATTAATTTAATAGCAGTCGCTGGAAGGGTGTAGGGTTTAGCTCCATAACACTCCTATATATCCTAACTAATGCGTCCCTAGCTATATCTTGGAATTGGGCCAAAATGCTGATGGGAGTTGAGCTATTTTGCGGAGCCAACATCTACATCGTTTAAGGAACTTATTTTAGAGCTTTGCAGCGATAATGAAGAATTAAGGATTGCTGCTATTCCCATTTAGAACAAGGTAAACTAGGTAAGTATTTAATTACTAATCTCATCGAAACTGAAAAGGGACCAGTCTCTGAAATGGCGATGACGGAAATTATCAATCTGTTCAATCGCGAAATTGCCGAACTTGAACTGGAGAGGAGAAAGGCAGACAAAAAGTTAGAAGAGGAAGCAATCATATTGGAAGCGGAATTTGAGCAATTAGAAGCTGACAGGAGACAGTTGTAGGAAGCAAAACAAGCTGAAAAAGACAAACAAAGAAAACGGTTGATGTTAAAAAAATTAAAGATTTAACGCCATTTTGTGCGACCGGGTGGAAGATAAATTTAATAACCAATTGAGAAAGCAAATCCAGGATAATTACTACTTACTTGATTCAAATGAATAAAAAATAAAATAACTAGAAAAATTGCTGGATGACGAGGATTTGATTAGGGATAATTGGCAGAAAATAAGAAAAGTAGTTGCCGAGGAGATAAGAGTAGATATAGAAGAATGTACTTTAGAGACTATTCCAGCTTATAGTTTTGATTATTGGGAAGTTAGCGAAAATCAATTTGTTGAGGCGCACCGCGAAGCGTATCGCTCCGAGATCGAAAGGTAATTTAACTTTAAAGTACCGGATAACTTTCGCGATAATTATTCCCAACTTAGTAGTATCCTTATATATACTGTACCCAAAATTTTTTGCATAATCTGCATAATTGCGCCCGCAAACGCCAAGAGATAAAGGAGTATAAAATGAAAGTAGCAACCTGGAACGTCAACTCCATTCGTACTAGAGAACAGATCGTAGTAAAGTGGTTAAAAAATAATCCCGTGGATGTTCTCTGCTTACAAGAGACAAAGGTAATCAATGAGAGCTTTCCCAGAAAAGCTTTTAAAGAATTGGGCTATCACCTGTATATCTCGGGACAGAAATCTTATAATGGGGTTGCCATCTTCAGTACCACCCCCATGACAGATGTTACCACGGGGTTTGGGGATGGGGATGGGGAGAATTTCGACGAGCAAAAGCGGGTGATTACTGGTGTCATTAACCACACCAGAATTGTCAATCTCTACGTTCCCAACGGTAGCGCTGTGAAGAGTGAGAAATACGACTACAAACTGCGCTGGTTAAAAGCACTGCGGAAGTACCTCCAAGATCTGCTGGAAACTGGATCAGGGGAAATGTGTGTCTGCGGGGATTTTAATATTGCCCTTCATGATTTGGATATTTATAAACCGAGAGGGGAAAACCATATTATGTGTTCCCCCGCCGAACGTCAAGCCTTGCAGGAAGTGTTAGAGCTAGGTTTAGAGGATGCTTTCCGCAAATTTACCACTACTGGAGGACACTTTAGTTGGTGGGATTATCGCGCTGCTGGCTATGCTAGAAACCGAGGCTGGCGCATCGACCACCACTATCTTACAGGAAAGCTCTACGAAAGAGCTATTAATTGCTGGATTGACATCGAACCCAGAAAAGTTACCAAACCTAGCGATCATGCTCCAGTAATAGTAGAATTACAAATGTAGCGCCCAATGGTTACCTGATCCTTTATCTCTCTTCTCAGTGTCAAGAGTGTTGGTCGTGTTTAATCAAAAAACAAGAATCACTCTTTTATTATTTCAACCAGTATTACGCATTCCCGCAGCAATACCGTTAATGGTCAATAAAGCTCCCCTGAGCAATTCTTCCTTACTATAACGGAAGTAAACGATCTCAGATTTTGCCCGCTCGCTGTATTCCCGCAAGCGTTTGAGCAGAGAAACTTGCAAAAATCCCAAGGGTACGATGGTACCATTACGCAGTTGCACCGATCGCTGTAATTCCGGATCGCCATCCAAAAGGTGTTTTTGCCCGTTAATTTTCAGCACTATCTCTCTCGTCGTGACGTATTCCTGGACAATGCGAGTGAACAGCCTTTCAAAACGTTCTCTGTCTTGTGGTTTCGACAACTCTTGTACGTAGTGATGAGCCATTTGTAAATCCACCTTGGATAGAGTCATCTCCACCTTAGATATAACCATTTTAAAGAATGGCCATTTGTTATAGAAAGATTTTAGTAGTTTCAGATGTTCCTTTGGTTCTTGTAAGAGAAACTCTTGTAGTGCAGTGCCAACCCCATACCAAGCTGGTAACAAAAAGCGGCTTTGGGTCCAGCTAAATACCCAAGGAATTGCCCGCAGACTGCTTAAATCTTTTTTGCCGCTCTTGCGTCTTGCAGGACGAGAGCTAATTTGCAACTGACTGATTTCTTCAATGGGGGTGACGTGGTAGAAGAAATCGATAAAGTCAGGCTCTTCGTAAATCAGAGCCCGATAAGCAGTCCGGGATCGCTCTGCCAATTCTTCCATAATTTCGTTCCAAGGCTGGATATCGTCAAAACCACTCCCGAGTAAACTACTGCGGATTACTGCCGTTGCCAATGTTTCCAAATGATACAAGGCTAATTCCGGTAGGAAGTATTTAGAAGCCAGCACTTCCCCCTGTTCAGTAATCTTAATCCGTCCATCAATGGTGGCGGTTGGTTGAGCTAAGATAGCCTCATAAGTTTTTCCGCCGCCCCGGCCCACTGATCCCCCTCTACCGTGGAAGATCCGCAAGGCAACTCCATGGTCTTGAGCTAGCCTCTGCAAAGCTTTCTGGGCTTTATGAATTTCCCAATTACTGCTCAAGAAACCGGAATCTTTGTTACTGTCCGAGTAACCCAGCATCACTTCCTGTAAATTGGCTAGTTGGACGCGGGCAGGTTCTTCCTTATCTCCGGAGTAATTTTGATGCTGTATTCCCGATGGCGCTAAACAGGCGCGATAAAGAGGCAGTTCAAATAGAGCAAGCATTACTGCTGGGGAGCGTTTGAGGTCGTCTACTGTTTCAAATAGGGGAACCACCCTGATGGTAGTAACGCTGGTGACGGGGTCGTAAAGTCCCGCTTCTTGAGCTAGGAGCAGCACTTCCAGCACGTCGCTCACATCATGGGTCATACTGATGATGTAAGTCTGGCAGATTTCAGTGCCGAACTCTTGTTGCAACTGCCGCAATACTCGCAGAGTTTCAATCGTCTCGCGGGTTTTGGCGGAAAAAGGCATTTCCGCTGGAATCAAGGGACGACGAGTCTGCAATTCTGCCACTAGCCATTCAATGCGCTCTGCTTCCGAAAGCGCGTTGTAGGGTTTAGGTAGAATGTCCAGATAAGCAGTAATTTCTGCGATCGCATCTGAGTGGACTCTGGATTCTTGGCGAAAATCTAACTGAGTGAGGGTAAAGCCAAAGATTTCTACCTGACAAATTAAATTGTCTAGTTCCCAGCAGCTCAAGCCAGTTTTATCTAGACTGCTCTGAATAAGTCTTAACTCTGCTAAAAACTCACCGGACCTGGGGTATATATTCTCATCATTGGTTCGGCCCTCTTGGCGTTCCCCATAGCGACGAGACAGCCTTTTATTGCGCTCTCTGGTATTTTCCAGCCGTTTCTGAATGTAAGCCAGTTTCATTCGATAGGGTTCTTGGCGATAGCGAATTGCCAGCTTTTTGTCAACCTCCGGCATTTCCATGCGATCTTGCTCCAAAGAGCCGACCAAATCATCTAAAACGAAAGCAGGACTCCAATGGCTTGATAAGCTCAATAAAATAGTTAACTGCTGGATGGATTGGATGTATTTTTCCAGAACCACATTTCTTTGATAGCAAGCAGTTTCCCAAGTGACTTCCGGTGTTACCGAGGGATTGCCATCCCGATCTGATCCTACCCAGGAACCGAAGTAGCAAAAATTATTCCGAGGAGGACGCAGCCCGGGAAAAGTTTCCTTCAGTGTGACCTTTAGGCGCCTAGATAGTTGGGGAGTGGCGTCGAAGAGCACATCAGTAAAGTAATGGAGAGCGTAGTCCACTTCATCCAAAACTGTGGGTTTAAATTGGTGCAGTTCGTCGGTGCGCCACCAAAGGTGAATCTCTTGGGTTAGCTCTTCCTTGACTGCTTCTGTTTCTGGGGAGCAAGTCGGTCCCATGGCTTGACTAGCAACTTCTGCGCGATCCAGCTTTTCTAGAATGTGGGCAATTCGTCTTTGTTTCTTGCGAATTGTTTTGCGCATGATTTCTGTGGGGTGAGCCGTAAATACCAAGCGTATATCTAGGTGATCCAGCAAACGCTGAATTTTCCCAGGGGGCATATTCAGATCAGACAGATGGGGAAAAAGCCAGTGAAAGGTTCCGGCTGTTTTTACGGATGTATCGCTTTCTTCACAAAGCTTCTCTAAGACAGATCCGCCCCCAACCAAGCCAAAATCAGCTCTCAGTGGGGACAACTGCAAAGCCCTTGCAAATCCCCGGGTGTAGCTCTTGGGTTTGAGTTCTGGATAAGTTGCTCGTCTTAACAGCTCTTGCGCTTTTTGGTCGTAGTGTTGTTCGACGCTATTGATAAGCTGGAAATAAAGCGCAAAGGCGCGGGAGGTGCGAATCGCCTCATTGAGGTCGAGCTTTTCAATTAGTTTGGTTCCGGTTGATTCTGGTAGTTCTGCTTGTCCTTCCGGAGAACAGATCGAGCGCAGTTTTTTGAGTAAATCTACTAATTTTTGGCCACATTCGTCCTGAAGAACCGACTCCCACAAATCTTCTACTAATTGCAGTCGATGACGCAATAATAAGTTAGATGTGGCGACAATGTTCGATTGTGGCTCGTATCCTGTAACTAAACTCATAATTACCTCTGTACCAGTTGATGGTATATTACCATAATCTGCTATGCTATGTTATTGTTGGTATCATCTTCGGGACTGGAAAGTTCTGGCAAGCGATCGCCCCGAAATACTTCTTCCCATGAAGAACCCACTTCAATTAAAGTGTGAGTCAGAAATTCCAAGGCAATAAAGCTAAACAGAAAGGGACTGGTAGCAATACTCAAACCAATTTGTGTATTAATGGGGCAGCTATTTAACTCCAATTTATTTTTATTAATGTTATTCATTATATATTTATTTTAAGCTAAGTTATTAATCGAACATCAAAACTCAATAATCAGCCTTTAGCTTTAACCCGTCGAATCGGGACATTTGCCATCAAGCAACTGATCCGTTCGTTACTCTCAAGAGACAACTCCATCTCTTCCGGGTCTATTTCCACGTACCGAGCTACCACCTCAAGAATTTCAGCCCGCATTAACTCTATCATTTGTGGATTCAGACCAGCGCGATCGTGAGCTAGGATCAGTTTTAGCCGGCGTTTCGCTTCCGATCTACTATTAACTGGGGATACCCAGGGAAAAAGTTTTTCTAACATTTCGAAAATATACCCAAATTTGACCTTATTTATCTGGCATTGCTCAATTATCGACCTTTTCCCGAGCGCAAAGACGCAAAGCCCGCGAAGGATGGGGAGAAGACGGTGCTATCCCGTCCGGCGGCAGTATTGCGTCCCTTTGCGCCTACTCGGTGGGCGCGAGTTCCTAATGATGTTAACCTTGAAACAGGCGACGGATGCGATTTATCAGGTTGTCTTGAGCTGCCATCAAGTCGAGAAGGGGAACTTTTTCTCCTTCCAATCTTCTGGCAATATTGTCAAAAGCGATCGCAGGAATAGAGTCTGGAAGTCCGCAAACGACAGGTTCCCCTCGGTTGGAGGCGACAATCATTCGTTTGTCGTCCGGAACGATTCCCACCAGGGGAATCGAGAGAACATCGAGAACGTCATCAACACCCATCATCTCGTTCATTTGCACCATGTCTGGTTTGATCCGATTGACAATCAAGCGGATTTTCTCGATCCCGTTGGCTTCCAACAAACCAATGACTCTGTCTGCGTCCCGAACGGAAGCTACTTCTGGCGTGCTGACAATCAAAGCTTCCTTTGCGGGGGTAATGGCGTTGCGAAAGCCTATTTCAATTCCCGCTGGACTGTCAATCAGAATGTATTCGTATGTCTTAGCTATTTGGCCAACAACTTCTTTCATCTGAGTGGGGTCGATGGCCTCTTTGTTGCGGTGTTGTGCTGCAGGCAACAATACTAGGTGATGTTGGCGTTTATCCTTCACCAATGCTTGTTCTAAGCGACATTCACCTGCCATTGCTTCGATGGCGGTGTACACGACTCGACTTTCTAGCCCCATGAGTAGGTCTAAATTTCTGAGACCAAAATCCGCATCCACTAATGCTACTTTCCTTCCATTCCTTGCTAAAGAGTAGCCCAAATTGGCGGTAATGGTAGTTTTCCCAACTCCTCCTTTACCGGAAGTAACAACAATAATCCGACTCATCTTTATAACGTCACGCTCCTATTTTTGTCGCGCAGAGGCGCTCCGGCGCAGAGGATATAGTCCAAGGTCTTATTAGAGTCGAGGGGTGCGTTACCACACCGCCCCTCTCCTACGACACCGAAGGTGCCGCCTTTGGCGTCCCGGACGTGAAAGTTTCCCCTCATTCGGCTCAGGTGCTTCTATGCCTTTACGGCGCGCTTTAACGATACCTTCCATTATACGCTTCTGGTGAACCTTCTGCAATTGGTGGCAGTATCGGTGGAGAGCAACTAGATTCTTGCGTCTCCAGTTGTTGTGGTTTCCATCTATTTTATTGACCTTTCGGGCGTGCGCGCCCGAAAGGCTTTCCAGGCGCGCACGCCTGGAAAGTTAACCCAGTGGTGCAACTCCGACCCTATAACGTTGTAATATCTTCACCAATCCGTCCTCCGTTTACTCTGCTGTCTCTGTGAGCTATTTGTCCAAGCGCCAATGGACGAGGAGAAAGAATGGGTCTTGATAAAGTCTATAGCTTTAGCCAGACGAATTCCACTCGATCCAATATAAGCTACTTCCGGGTCCAATTGCTCTGGATTACTCTCCGGCGCTCTGGCAATAGTATCTGCTATTCTCAATTGGGTCGGTTCCATCTTCAGCGCCACGATCCGACGAGAACGATTACCCAGAGAACCTGCATGAGCTATTCCCCGCAGACGGCCCCATACTAAAATATCCCCGGCGGCGATCGCAGCGGACCCTGGATTCAAATCTCCCCAAATAACAATTGTACTCTCGTGTCGCACTTCGATCCCAGACCGCAGGGTAGTTTGCAGATAGAGGGGTTCCTTCAGTTCTGTAGGGGCGCACCCGCCATCGATGATGCCGGGTGCGCCGATGGCGCTAAGGTTGATGTCCGGGCCAGGTTGCTCCGACTTTTCCTGTTTAACAGAATAACCCACCTCCCAGGCAGCGATCGCTGTTTGACGTATGCTTGTCCTTACTAGCTCTAACTTGAGCGCGAATTCTCCTAAGGTATCGCGTAACGTTTGTAATTGTTTTTCATCTAGGACACTTTTGGGAGCTATCAGTTCCACTCTTGTTCCTTCCCCGCGTAACGCCGTCGGGGTGTTTTTCTCCCGAGTTACCCAAGAAAGGCGACATTTTAGCTCCTGTAAAATCGACCACCAATCAGCTCTCCCTCTGCCGCAGTCTGGGGGATCGGCTAAGATTAACAATAACTTTTCCCCCTCAAGTTTCAAATGTACTTGGGAGTAGTTATTTACCAGGGAAAGGTATTTAGTCACAGCGCCATCGGCGCAAGGCCGTGCGCCCTTACAGGGTGGTGGGTCATAGGTTGTTGGTGGTTGGTTATGGGTCATTGGAGGGTTTACAGCACCTATCTTAATACTCGTGTTTTACCCTCGTTTGGGGTTAAATTGGTAAAACACGAACTCCGGAATCCCCCTAAGATAAATACACTGGCAGAGTGAAGTGAAAACAACTACCTTTATTTGGAGATGGAGAGCACCAAATTTGACCGTAGTGGGCGCGAATGATTTGACGACAGAGAGCCAAACCTAAGCCATATCCTTCCTTAGCTTCATCTCTTGAGAGTCGAAAATGACCTTCAAAAATCAGTTCTCGTTCCTCTTCGGGAATACCCGGACCGCTATCGCAAATGCTAACCTGTAATTTCTGGGTAGTGCGGTGGAGAATAGACAATTTGATGCTACCTCCAGAGGGGGTATATTTAATGGCATTCTCTAAGAGATTAACTATCACTTGACGCAATAATTCTTCATCGCCATACACCCGAGGTAAATCTTGCGGAATATCTTGGGAGAGGATTTGGGATTGATTTTCCAACCGATTCTGAAACTGACTCAAAATTTCCAGGCATATGTACTGCAAGTACAACTGGCGCGGTTGCAGTTCTAGTTTAGCGCTCATGCTCTTGGATGCTTGCAAGATATCGCCAATCATCCGGTTCATAATCTGGAACTGGCTTTTTGCCTGCTTGTAGAGCTGCTCTTTGAGCTGAGATTCTTGGGTTGCTGACCAGTGGCGCTGTGCGCAAGCGGAATATTCCCCCGATCCCTCCTTGTCATCCCCTCCCCCATTCCCCCTTGATCCCCCCTCAATAAGGCCTCCGCCATTAATCAATGCCGGGGGCGGCGAATTGTCCACCAACAATTCCAGCGTTTCAACGGCGATGGAAGCAGCAGTGAGAGGACTGCGCAAATCGTGAGCTAGCATTGCCAGTACCCGGTCTTTGAATTGTAATTGTTCTAATAGTCCTTCTTTTTCTTTTTTGAGACGGAATATTTCATCGGAAAGCTGGATCTGTTCTGCACAATGACCAACGGTCGGGATCGCGTCCGACATTGTATTTTGCGTATGCCGTCCTACCTCTGTAAGTAAGGTCTCTCGTTGGGTAAGGGCACGCCCTTGGCGTGCCCCTACAATTTGCCATCGGGGCCACCACTTTTCCAACTGAGCAATCAAATCGCTTCCAGCCAAGATCTGCTTTGGTGTGGGCGATATTTTTACCAAAGCTGGAGTAGCTACCAGTCGTAAATGCTCGACTAAATGAGGCTGCTCCCCCAACTCAATTACTTGCAGTTGGAAGGAATAATCTGCCTTTAAGCTTTGGAGATAGTTTTGGATTTGCTGGATATTCTTATGAGTTCTGGGACGGGAGTCGATAAACAGCAGAAACTGAAGCGACTCTTGCTCAGACTTAGTGTCTTGACTATCATCTATCTGCCTACTGTAGGATTTTAGCACTCTCTGTCCAACACCAATACACGATCAACTGTCTTGATGTGCTTTCCACGGGCGCCATTGATGATGCCGCCCATGGGTCGCACCGCTTTGTAGGGGACCCCTACAGGAAGGTGACTGATAATCTTTGTTTTTTTTAATCTTAATGTCTATTTTAGAATTTGGGCAATACAGAACACTATTTGAGAGAGATTTGGTCACGCAAAGACGTCACGCCAAGACGCAATACTGCCGTCGGAGGGGGAAGAGACGGTGCTACCCCGCAGTCGGGGTGTAATTGCGTCCCTTTGCGCCTTAGCGCCTTAGCGCGAGCAAAGCCCGCGAAGGCTTGTAAAACAGGCGGTTTAACCGTACATGATCCCCATTGTATTCCTTTGCGCCTTAGCGCCTTAGCGCGAGTTCCTTAGCGCGAGTATAATATTCACTCAAGAATCTGTGATAGGGTGATAGGGGGCAGTGTACGAGAACCTCTCTCCATCTCCCCCCCCTCTATATCTCCCCAGCTTCCTATACTTCGGAACATCATGGCCCTTGGCTACCTTGCCCTCGTCCTTCACGCTCATTTACCTTTCGTTCGACATCCAGACAGGGAATATGTTTTGGAAGAAGAGTGGCTGTTTGAAGCAATTACGGAGACTTACATACCCCTGTTGCAGGTTTTTGAAGGGTTAAGGCGGGATGAGATTGACTTCAAAATCACCATGAGTTTGACACCGCCCCTGGTGTCTATGTTGCGAGATCCGCTGCTTGTGAAGCGCTATGACGGACATTTAGCGAAATTAGAGGAATTAGCTAACAAGGAAATTATATTCAATAAAAGTCACATTCGTTATTTAGCTAAATATTATGCTAATAAATTGTATTTAATTCGCAAGACCTGGGAAAGCTATAATCGAGATTTAGTTTGGGGTTTTAAACAATTTATTGATAGCAATAATCTAGACATAATTACTAGTTGCGCCACCCACAGCTATCTGCCCCTCATGAAAATGTATCCAGAGGCAGTGTGGGCGCAAATTCAAGTGGCGATCGCTCATTACGAGAACAACTTCGGTCGTTCTCCAAAGGGAATTTGGTTACCAGAATGTGCCTATTATGAAGGTTTAGAGCATCTGCTAGCAGATGCTGGCTTGCGCTATTTTCTCACCGATGGACACGGCATTTTTTATGCTCGTCCTCGCCCTCGCTTTGGTAACTATGCGCCGATTTTTACAGAAACGGGGGTGGCTGCTTTTGGTCGAGATCATGAATCTTCCCAGCAAGTATGGTCAAGGGATGTCGGATATCCCGGTTCGCCGGAATATCGAGAATTTTATAAAGATTTGGGCTGGGAAGCAGACTACGAGTACATTAAGCCATATATTATGCCCAACGGCCAACGGAAAAATACCGGCATTAAGTACCACAAGATTACTAGTCGGACAGCTAGCTTGGCAGAAAAAGAGTTTTACGACCCCATATGTGCGAAAGAAAAGGCAGCAGAACACGCTGGTAATTTCATGAACAACCGAGAGCGACAAATCAAATACCTAGCACAAGTTATGGACCGTCCGCCAATTGTGGTTTCCGCTTATGATGCAGAATTGTTCGGTCATTGGTGGTATGAGGGACCTTGGTTTCTCGATTTCTTGTTCCGCAAGTCTTGGAGCGACCAGAATATTTATGAGATGATTCACTTAGCGGATTATTTACGCTGCTATCCCACCCAGCAGGTATGTCTTCCTTCTCAGTCTAGCTGGGGTTACAAAGGTTTTCACGAGTATTGGTTGAATGAGGCGAATGCTTGGATTTATCCCCATTTGCACAAGGCAACAGAACGCATGATTCAACTGGCAAAGTTGGAACCTTCCTCATTGTTGGAGCTGAGAGGATTGAATCAAGCGGCACGGGAGTTGTTGCTGGCACAATCTTCTGACTGGGCTTTTATCATGCGTACCGGTACGATGGTTACTTATGCGATTTCTAGGACGCGGTCTCATTTGTTGCGCTTTAATAAGCTCTATGAGGATATCAATAAGTCGCGGATTGATTCTGGTTGGTTGGATAAAGTAGAACAGATTGATAATATTTTTCCTTCTATCGATTATCGGGTTTATCGCGGCTGCGAGGAAAAAAGGCATTCGTTGCGGTACCCCCCAATAAATGCCTAGCGCGGCTTACAACTGTTCCACCATCGGCATTTCTGCGCTCCTTTGGCACGCTTCGCGACCGCCTTCACACGAAGTGGTATTGGCCCCTACTGGTTGGTACAGTACCCTCGCAACATCCGCGACTGTTAGGGTTGCTAAGAGCAATGTGTGGGATAGCTTTGGCTTGAATTTAATCATTTGAAAATTTCCTCAACTGTTTTGGAATAATTCCATCATCTTGACATCCGGACCCACCTACGCTCTACCAGATTTGCGACCATCTGCAGCCGCTCTCGTCTGCCGCTTTGTTCCTTCAACGGCCAACAAAAACAGGTTTTTTTTATTGCTACTTGTTGGGTGCTCTGGATTACAATTGGTACTGGTATGTCATTATAAACATATACTAATATCAAATCCGCTTATTCACTGATAATGGTTCAACTGCATCCAGCCACCAATGGAATCCTGTAAGACTCCGAACAAACTCCTGGCGATTCAGTAGCACCTGGCACCGTTTCACCGTTGCCTCTTCAAGGTCATCCAATGACTCAAACCGACGGTTGACGATGGCTTCATTGGTTGCAGGCCACAGACGCTCCGCTGGCTGTAACTCTGGCGAGCGAGGCGGCAAAAACAACAAATGTAACCCCTCTGGTATTTTGAGATGTCTGGTTGAGTGAAACGAAGCTTGATCCATCACCAACACCACCCGACGCCTAGAACCCAGCCCAAAATGGAGGGCAAAGTCAGCCAACAGCAGGTTCATTATTCGCCAGTTTAATTTTGGAACTATCCACCAGTAAGTTTCTCCACTGGCAGGCTCGACAAAACCTACCAGCCATAACCATTTAGATCGCGGCTGCACTACTGCAATGGGGACATGGCCCTTGGGAACCCACACCGGACGAAGCACCGGTTGCAGTCCGAGGTTTGCCTTCAGGCCCTATGGGTCTGAAGGCCCCTAAGGGCAAACCAACCTGCTCTACCGTAATTTTCAGTTTTTTTTTCCAAATTTTCTGTTCTACCGGGTCACTCTCCTCATGGACTGGACGGGGGCGACGACGGGTCATATCCAATCGTTTGAGATATTCCCACCCTCGTTGGGGATGAACCGGAGCACCGTGCATGACTCATCCACAAAGCAACTTTCGGACCATCCCACAAATTTCCGTCTTTGGGCGGTTCTTCGAGGACTTGCCATAAAAGCGCCAGCTGAAACTCGTTAAGCAGCGGGGTTTGCCCTGGATTGTGGTGCCGTTGGTCTCCTAGGGCACATGGACCCGATTCGTTGTAGCGACGTACCAGTTGATAGACCCAATTGCGGCCATAGCCTGTCACGGAGGCGACTGACGCTGCACTGTATCCTCGACATATCAACCAGATTACCTGATAGTGGGAGCGCTCAATCATATCAGTTGAAGAGCGCCAAAAATCTTTGGCGCTCTTTAAGTTCATCAACGGACAGATAGTCACTGACCTGGATACGGTGGGACATAGTAGAAAACTCCCTGATTTCACAGACCTCTACTATTATGTCTCTATATGCGGATTTGATATAATTATAAATTACATACAAAAATTGTGTATAAAAGTTTGGTCAACGTAGCAACTGACAAAAATATACTGGCCAGCGCAAGCCAGAGAGCTAATATACAGGGGATAAGCTAACACGGCAAGCGTGGCGAACCGTAGAAAAAATACTTTTTACAAATTCTGGGACACGTCGGAGCCAATCTGAAGTCTTAAACTAAAATTCATCCTATAGCCTGCTTGCTCTCAGCCCCCAGGAATAAAAGATTCCCGCTCTCGGTTATTGATATCCAGTTTGAGTCAAACAATGTTTTGAGAATAGAGAGGGGCGCAAGGTGCCTACATCAATACCAGCGCGATGGGCAACTAAAACACCCAACGCCTCTAGATATGAGTTTACTTTAATTGCTTTGATGCCCAGGGGTTCGGGGGGAACTTGGATTTGGGTTTGATTCTCAAAGACGGCGATAATGCTTGCTCTCTTGTTGCTGAAGCTCAGAATAGCACTCCCCCCACAAGCGTTGGCGGGAACCACTACTGCATCTACTCCTTCGGCCCAGATATCTTCTGGTGCTGGGGTATAGTTTGGCGTGGGTAGGATAAACTGAGGAGCGTTACTAAGTCCGACGAGAATGCAGGGCAAGAAGGTATAGCCTAGTTCTTCAGCGGCGGCGCGAGGAGATAGTTCTGGATCTAGGGGTAAGGGCATTAGGGCCGGTGCATGGGCGCAGGGAATGTGAAAGGTCCGAACAATGAGGTGAGAAATAACTGCTTCGGCTCCGGCTAACTGGTCTACTCCCTCTCCGTGACGATAATTTTGCAGGGCAACGCTGTTTTCGTCGTCGGGAAAGCGAGCTACCACTGCGATGGCTTCGGCTCCCCCTTGTCTTATGATTACTTCAGCTGCCCGCAACAAACTGCCGGGGTTGCCAATGGTTCCCCAACTCGCCTCGGTGTGACCATCGCACAATTGAACTCCTAAGTCCGCGTCAGTAATGATATAATCGGTGAGATAGATACCTAAAGTAGCTCTTACTGCATCTGCTGCTTGAAGGTGGCGCAGCCGCAAATCTTCTTCTATACCCCGATCTAGAATCAAACCGACTTGGTTTTTTCTCACCGGTTTTAATCCCCACTCTCCCCTTGCGAATTTGTCTAAACCGTATCCTTCCACGTAGAAAGTGTTAGAGTTGGGCCAGTAGAGTTGAGCGCCATTGAGAACATTTGGGTGGGTAATTAGGCGATCGCAGGTTTCTGCCATCGCTCTTGCTACTGGTAAAGCATCTCCTGCATAGCCGCCAATAGATGCTCCCACCCCGGTGGGGACGATGAGAACGACGGTATAAGGACTTAGGAACGCCTTGGGCGGGACGCCAAAGGCGGTTGCTTCGCAAAGCTTCGCAATCACAATTGTCCAAATTGCCTTTGGTATACTATGTCTTCTTTTTCTGATTCTATTTTTAAATCAGAACGGGGATAGGCAACGCAGAGCAACACGTATCCTTCTTCTTGCAGCTCGGGGGATACTCCCATTCCATCGCTTTGATCCACAGTACCTTGGAGAATTTTTGCCGCGCAGGTGGTACAAACACCAGAATGGCAAGAACTGGGCAGGTCTATTCCTCCATCTTGGGCAGCTTGCAAGATGGTTTGCTCGGAGGCAACTGTGATGGTGTGAGTTTTACCTTGGTGATTTATTTCAACTACGTGGGTTTTTTGCATAAACACCTGGATATGTTTAATTTAATTATTTATTTTTTTTTTTAATTTACCAGATTATAAATAACATTAAAGTTTTGGTTGAGAGTAGGTCATTAGATCATGACCTATTACTGTTTAACAACCCCTTAGTTCAATATGAGTCCAAATAATCCCGGATCCGGTTACGACTTTTCGGTTGCCGCAGCTTTTGCAGTGCTTTAATTTCAAGTTGTCTAACTCTTTCCCGAGATAGTTTTAAAATGCTAGCGATTTCTGAGAGGGAGTAAGACTTGCCATCTATTAAACCATAGCGCATTTGGATCACCTCCCGTTCCCGGCTAGTTAGATCCGCCATGAGGTTTTTTAACTCTCTTTTTAACCCTTCCTGAATTACCATTTCTTCAGGAGTTGCTTTATCTGTTACCAGCAGGTCTCCCAGTGACCTATCTTTGTCAAAGCCTACTTTGATTTCTAAGGAAACGGAACGAGGAACTCGCTGCAGTACTTCTCGGACTTGACCGGGAGTCAGATCCAATTTGCGGGCAATTTCTGAAAGGGACGCAGTACGACCCTTTTCCAGGGAAATTTGGCGCGTTGCTCTTTTGATTTTGTTGAGTTTTTCCGTGATGTGAACTGGAATGCGAATGTTACGACTTTGAGTTGCGATCGCTCTGGTAATTCCCTGACGAATCCACCAGTAGGAATAGGTGCTGAAGCGAAATCCTTGAGTAGGGTCGAATTTATCCACTGCCCGTTCTAATCCCAGAGTCCCTTCCTGAATCAGATCCAGCAGTTCCAAACCACGATTTTGATATTTTTTCGCCACAGACACTACCAGACGCAAATTCGCCTTAATCATGTGGTTTTTCGCCCGGATCCCTGCTTTTTGGATTTGCTCTAATTCCTTCACATCACACCCTGCTATTTCAGCCCAGCGACGTTTTCCTCTGGCTCTAATCTCCTTCAACTGGGATACTTCCATCTGAGCCGCAGCAGCCCACTGTTTTAGGGCAGGACGGTACTCAGAGGATAACAGGTTCTCCCGACAGGAACCGCTACGCTGCCCGTGGATTTCCAACAAGCGGACAAAATCCCTTATTATGCCATCACCTTCACTTGCAGCAGTGGCTATAAGTTTCCGTAAACGTGCGTAGGACTGAACTTTCTGCGCCGAGGCAACTTCTTCATCTCTGCGAAGCAAAGGAACTCGACCGATATCGCGAAGGTACAATCTTACCATATCTGTGGTATTATGATTGTAAGTTTGTGCAGCAGCAACTGCTTCTGCTGCTTCAATTTCCAGGGTCTTATAGAAATTGTCTCCCAAACTTGGGAGGGTATTTGGGTAAAGTTCTAATTTGGCAGTAGATGAGGTATTATTTTGTTCTCTAGAGGCAATAGTTCCCATGGTGATTATTCCAGATTTATAGGTAGGATGTTTTCTTATCCCTATGTTAGTCTTAGTTTGCCCAAGCTGGCAGTTAAAGAGAAGATTGCCTGGGTTTGGTCCTTGGATAATGCTCCATTAATGCTCTGACTTGTTCGGCATGGTAAGAACTGCGGGTGAGAGGAGAGGAGACTACTTGCAGGAAACCGAGAGATTGGCCGTCCTCTCCCCAAGTGTCGAACTGAAGAGGGGAAATGAATTCTTTCACCGGATAATGTTTTTGAGAGGGTTGGAGATATTGACCGATGGTTAAAATATCGCAATCTACTTGACGCAAATCTCTCATCACCTCTCTCACTTCCTCATGGGTTTCTCCTAATCCTACCATAATGCCTGATTTCGTGTAAATCCAAGGCGCTAATGCGCGAGTGCGTTGCAGCAGTTGGAGCGATCGCCCATAATTGCCTTGGGGACGCACCCTGGGATACAACCTGGGGACTGTTTCTGTATTGTGGTTCAAAACCTCGGGTTCTGCTTGGATAATTAGCTCTAATGCTTGCCAATTGCCGCACAAATCGGGAATGAGGACTTCAATAGTTGTCTTGGGGGTGAGGAGGCGGATTTCTTGGATACAGCGTTGAAATTGAGATGCTCCCCCGTCGGGTAAATCGTCCCGATTGACGGAAGTAATTACTACGTGATTTAATTGCAGACGGCTGACTGCTTTTGCTAAACGCTGGGGTTCTGTGGGATCCAGAGGTTGGGGTTTTTTCTCAAAGTCAATATCGCAGTAAGGACAAGCGCGGGTACAAGCTGGACCCATAATTAGAAATGTGGCGGTTCCAGCATGGAAGCATTCGCCGATATTGGGGCAAGATGCTTCTTCACAGACTGTATTGAGCCCTAAATCTCGGAGTGTTTCTTTAACGCTGCCCACCCGCTGCCATTGGGGTGCTTTTACCCTGAGCCAATCTGGTTTTACCGTCACCCTTTTTTTGCTCCTTTGTAATATACCTTAATACTAGGCAAAATTCTAAACTATGTGTTACTCTAGGTGGGCGACAATTTTCGGGATGTAGCGCAGCTTGGTAGCGCACTTCGTTCGGGACGAAGGGGCCGCTGGTTCGAATCCAGTCATCCCGACTTAATTCAATAAAAACTATGCATAAATTTTTATGCATATTTAAAAAAATAATATCCAGACTAAAGGATTACCGTGAGATCTACTGGCGCAGCCTGCTTAACAAAATCAATCTTCCAATGCTTAATCTGTCCGCCACAGCCACTGCCAATGAAAACCAACCCATTCTGTCTTTGCACCATCAAGCCTGTACTGGAGGTTCCATAATATCCAAATACTTTAACGATTATTTCAGTAATCTTGTTCTCATTAGTGAAATCAACCCCAAAGTCACGTTTGGCAGTTATCACTTTTTCCCTTGAACCCGTTGTCTCAATATGCTTATCAGGGTGGTGAGCCTTGGCATTATGAGGCTTTCCAAAAACAGATTTATATAGACGAGATTTCCTTTATCAATAAGGATATTTCATCAAAAAACAGCTATCTTTTAATTCGTGATTGGAGCCGTGGCGATTTCTTCTTCTTCAGCACTATTCTAAGCGAAACTGCTACCGCCGCCATTAATCAATGCCGGCGGCTGACGGATGCCGGATTTTCGGTTATTCCAATAGTGACTGTCCGGCACCCACTGGAATCTTATCTTTCTCTAATGGCACTAAAGGGAATAAAATCGATACATATTGTGCGTATGTCCTTGCATGAGTATTGTGAACGCTATCATTCTTTTTTAAAAGTATATGCTGCTTGTCCTGTTTTTTACTATGAGGATTTTTGTCGATCACCGGAAGATTTTTTCTCGAAAATCATCAGCTACTACAAAGACAAGGGTATTCATCTAATTAAAAATAGCGGCTATAGCCCCCATCGTGCTGGCAGCCAAAAAATTAGTGGCGACAGCGGTCGTTCTGCGCCCTTGCCTTCCCTGAGATCCGCCAAGCCAATTCCTAACCATCTTGCTAATGCGACAAAACCGACATCTGCCTATATTAATTTATGCACAAAACTTGGCTATAACCCCTATTTGCAAGATGGTATAACCCAGTATTTCAAGCCCTGAATCAAATGAATCTCGAAACAGAAATAGATATTAGTTGATAAAAGAGAGAGGTGAGATATGTTAATTAACAATTTTAGCCGTGAAAACAAAATCCTCTGTTATACTACCAAAACAGTCTAAGTACAATCGTTGGACGAAGGGTAAGGGGAGCGCACGAGAACGGACCTTGTTTGCGAGATCAGGCGCGGAAGGGAACCTTAAATTTTGTGCGAACAAGACAAGAACGGTTGCGGCAATATTTTGGTCGTGCTTTTGAAGCAGATTTGGTTATTATTACTCTGGGTTTGACTGAAACCTGGTTAGATCGCACTACTCGTCTAGCTTTGGCGGAAGTACCTTCCCCTCGTTTATTAAAGCAATATGGTAATCGTTTTGCTTGTAAAGTTTTAACTTATCCGGAATGCGCAGCTGTTATAAAATCTATTTATACTATTTTAAGAAAGTACGATAAACCGGATTTAAAGATTGTGATTACGGTTTCTCCTGTCCCTTTAGAGCGCACTTTTAGCGATCAGGATGTGATTGTTGCTAATATGATGTCTAAGTCTACTTTGCGATCTGTGGCTGGGGCGTTTGCAGCAGTAACCAATGGGGTAGACTATTTCCCTAGTCTAGAAGCGGTGATGTTTTCTGCACCAAATTTGGTTTGGATGAAGGATCAGCGCAATATGGAGTACTTCATGGTGGATCGCATCATCAGCGAATTTGTCCATCGCTACGGATATGATTGCGCTAACCTATGTTGAACCTAGACTATGATGTCAATAAGAAAAGCAGTTGAAGTTACCATAACACACTAACTAACCATTGTGAATAACTCAAGCCCCTTTAACATCACCGCTAATACACCGAGCATCGACATCAATTCAGAGAACATTTACGATGTTGTGATCGTAGGCGCTGGTCCTGTAGGTTTAGCCACTGCTATCGGTTTCCATGAGCGCGGTCTGAAAAATGTGCTCGTTATTGATCAAACACGGGCTTTTCGTCCCGTGGGCCGAATTATCGACATACTTCCCAATGGTTTGAAAGCACTTAAGCTGTTGTCTTACCAAGCATACGAAGCTCTAATAAATGCCACCAAACAAGACTATGAGAAAGGAGCGGCTGTTGGCCAGCCTAAAACCCAGCCCCGCTGGAGTTTCCGAGATGTTAGGGGAAAAGAAATCCACTCCCTAGTGCTGAGCAACGAATATTGGGTTCAAAAATATGGCGAGGGACGCATTTCTACAAGCTGGTATGGACTACAAACTACTCTCAGGAATTGTTTGCCAGTCAATTGGATACAGGTCAATCATCGGTGCGTTGGCTTCGACGAAGATCCCGAAGCGGGACTAGTCTATCTCAATTGTACTTCGCGGTCGGCATCTGGCAACAATCCCTATGCCCATTGGACAGAACAAGGCCAACAACCGCAAGCCGTTACTGGGCAAATCATCAAAGATGAACAGATGGAGATGACCATTCCTGCCCGGTTGGTTATCGCCGCCGATGGCATTAACTCAACCCTACGACGGGTCATGTATCGCAATAAGCCCTATGAGGACTATGCAAAACCCCACTACTCAGGATTCTCAGCTATTTTTTGCCTAGAGATCTTTGAGGTACCAGAGGCATTGCAACAAGAATTAAATCGTAGGTTTTTTCAAGACTCGCCAGTTGTGACAGTGTGGGGTGAAGAAGTCTGTCCAGAACCCATGGTGGATGCTGCGCCTCGCATCATCATGGTTCGCCACCTCCGCCATTAATCAATGCCGGAGGCGTTGGGGGTTTATCATTCATGCTGCTGTATCCTCTGAACTATGGCAGGATAAGTCAGGACAGCCATTAATCTTGGCGGCGCAAAAACTTCTAGCGGATGCTGACTTTCCTCAGGTTATTCAAGAATTTCTCGGGCTAGCACCGCTTGAGAAGATTCAATACTGTGCTTATTATATTCACAAAGCCTCCAATAATTCTCCGTGGTCAGACGGGAGGGTCGTCTTGGTGGGAGATGCAGCCCACGGTATGCCGCCCTTTATGGCTCAGGGAGTTAATCAGGGTCTTGAAGATGGGGCAATGATAGTGTCTTTAATTAAGAACCTAGCCCAATCCGCTTATTTGGAGAACATTTCAAGAATCAGTGAGGCATTTGAGCAATATGAGCAACACCGTCGTCCCCTGGTAACCCTTGTACAAGATGCTGTACTTGCAAAAACTATTTTATGGTCACCGCAGAAAAGGGAGGACTATAACCACAGTATTTATGGTCGAGGGGTGGAATAATACAAATTTTTCTTCTTTATCTCTGAAATTATAACTGAGATGTGGGGACATTGTGGGCCGCGATTTAGCTGGTTTTGAATGGCTTTTTGGTTCAATAATGATTATGATTAAATCAAGATATTAGAAGAAACCGCAGAGACGCAGAGGACGCCGAGAAAGAGAAGAAGAGAGAGTTACTTGTTTACAAGCATACTTTATTTATTTTATTTAAGGTTATCAATAACCAGTCATTTGCGTTCATCTCTGTTTATCTGCGGTTCTTCAATTATTTTCTCAAACTTTGGGTTGGTTTTTGCCAAAATTGCTGTCAACAATCGATCTGGGTGAGCAGTGCCTACCCTACTAACTTGGTGCAAAACTATTTCAATCATACCACAATCCCTAAATGTTTGCCAATCGTTGATACCAGTCTATGAGAGCATATAGAGGAAAATCTTTGAGTATCCCCGACTCTCGGCTACTTGCCCACCTTACGAACTGTGCTATGATATGAAAATGATGAAAATCAAAGAAACAATTACAAAACTCCGTCAACTCACCTGTTGTGACGTCCAAAATGGTTGGTGCTCCTTGTCAGAAACTGCCACAATTAATGATAAAGGCTATATTACCTGGAGTGGAGGTAGTAAAATTCAGTGGTTAGGACAAAAATTCACCATTCCCACTTCCTTAGAAGGCTATCCTCTTCATGGTTTGTCCCTGCGCCTTAAGTTAACTTGGTGGGCGGAAAATGCCCAAATATTTGTCAATGGTAAATTGGTACAAGAGGGAGATTTATTCGACTCTTCAGCCCGGATCTTGCTCACTACGGGAGCACTTCCTGAAGAAGAATTTATCGTCCAACTGCGTCTGGTCAGTCCTAAACATGATCTAGGTGCTTTAATGAGTTCCGTTTGCATTTATGAAGACCCCAATAACCCGGAGCCGGGTTTTGTGGCGGACGAATTAACTGTATTATCTGAATATTTAGAAGCTTTTGCTCCAGATAAATTACCATTCTTGGCTGCTCAATTAACTGCAATAGACTGGGAAAGCCTGAGTAATAGGTCAGCCTTCGATAAATCTCTTTCTCAACTGCGCTCCCAACTTCAACCCTTCTCTCCCTTCCTGAAACAACGGCGTTTTCATCTTCTGGGTCACGCCCATTTAGATATGGCTTGGTTGTGGACCGTGGAGGAAACCTATACTGTGGCTGAACGTACTTTTGCATCGGTTCTGAACCTGCAAAAGTGTTTTCCTGCTCTCACTTTCTCTCAGAGTACCCCTGCTCTCTACGCTTGGCTGGAAACTCATCGCCCAGACCTCTTTAAGGCTATCCAAAATGCTGTTAGATTGGGAAAATGGGAGATAGTGGGACCTATGTGGGTGGAACCGGAAGTTAATTTAGTTGGGGGAGAGTCTCTTATTCGTCAATTACTCTATGGTCAACTTTATCTAAAAGCTAAATTCGGTACTATTGTCAATGTAGCCTGGTTACCGGATAGTTTTGGTTTCTCTTGGCAATTACCTCAAATTTTCAAGGGGGCTGGGATAGAATATTTCGTGACGGGGAAACTCCATTGGAATGATACTAAAGCTTTTCCCCACGGTGTTTTCTGGTGGGAAGGACCGGACGGAACCCGGTTATTAACTCTCATGTCACCCCCTAATGTTGCGGGAGTCATGGATACTAACCCTATTACTATGACTAATTATGCCATTAATTGGGAACAGCAAACGGGACTAAAAGATATTTTCTGGTTACCGGGAGTAGGGGATCATGGGGGTGGACCTAGTCGTGATATGTTAGAGGTACAGCAACGATGGCAAAATTCTCCTTTCTTCCCTGAAATGCAGTTTACCACCGCTAAGAAATATTTGGAGGAAAGAATACCCACGGAATCACTTCCTATTTGGAATGACGAACTTTATTTAGAACTCCATCGCGGTTGTTATACTACCCATGGGGACCAAAAATTATTTAATCGCTATTGTGAGGGATTATTGTATCAAGCTGAGTTGTTTTCTTCTCTTCTCACTCTTCTCCATGAGAGAAGGGTTTATAGGACCACACCTTCTCCCATTATCTATGATACTGTCAAGGAAGAATTTTGTCAAGGGGTAAAAGAAAAAATTGAAGAAGCTTGGAAAAAAGTACTATTCAACCAATTTCACGACATTTTACCCGGAACTTCTATTGGGGAAGTATTTGTCCAAGCTAATAAAGATTATGAAGAAGTGGTAGCGGTAGGAGAGGAAATATTAACCACAGCTTTGGAAGGGATTGCCTCCCAAATTCAGCTAGGAGGAAAACCCCATCCAAAAGCTAAACCAATGGTTATCTTTAACTCCCTTTCCTGGAAGGTATCCCAAGTAGTAAAAGTTCCTATTTCCGAGGGAAACTGGCAAGTATATAATCGAGAAAACTCACCTATTCCATGTCAAGTTAGCCAAAAAGGTGAACTTCTGTTTCTTGCTCAGGATATTCCAGGGATAGGATATCATCTTTTTTGGTTATCCCCCCATCCCCCCATCTCCCTATCCTCCCATACCCCTACCACCCTACCAGTATTTATCCTGGAAAACGAGAAACTGCGAATAGTAGTGAACCCAGAAACTGGCGATTTGAGAAGTGTTTGGGATAAAATACACGGAAAAGAAGTTCTGAGTGGTTCAGGAAATCAGCTCCAGGGTTTTCGAGATAAGAGACAATATTGGGACGCTTGGAATATCGACCCAGATTACGAAAAACACCCTTTACCCCCTACAGAGTTAAAATCAATTGAGTGGTTAGATAAAGGAGCAGTGCAAAATTCCATTCGGGTAGTGCGAAAATTGAACCAATCCACATTTACCACCGATTATATCCTGGAAACCCACTCCCCCATGGTGAAAATGGTAACTACTGTAGACTGGGAAGAAAGTCATGTATTAGTGAAAGCTGCTTTTCCTTTGAACCTCAAAAGCGACTTCGTTACCTATGAAATTCCCTGTGGTGCTATTGAACGTCCGACGAAACCTGATGCTAAATGGGAGGTTCCAGCTTTACGTTGGGCAGATTTAAGGGATGATGAATATGGAGTTAGCTTGCTCAACGATTGTAAACACGGTTATGATAGTAAACCAAATCAATTGCGCTTAACCCTGTTAAAAAGTCCATCTTGGCCGGATCCAAAAGCGGATCGAACCCAACATCAATTTACTTATTCCCTTTATCCCCACCCAGGAGACTGGAAAACTGCGAGAACGGTAAATAAGGGCTATGAGTTGAATTTACCATTAATGGTGGTTTTCCCTCAAGAGTGTGAAGGGGACTTACCTCCTGTGAGTCAATTGTTGGATTTAAGTAATGATAGTTTAATCTTAATGGCGCTGAAACCCGCTGAAACTTCTCCGGGTTGGATTCTCCGCTGTTACGAAAGTCGTGGTGAGGTGATAAAATTAAATTTAGGAGGTGATTTAGATTTGCGGAGCCAGAATGGAGTAGACTTATTAGAACGTCCTTTAACCCAAGACACCAGGGTAATAGAGCCTTGGAAAATTGCCAGTTTTAAGATAGGGTCTGGGGTCTAGGGTGGGCAATGAGGGCGATCGCCAAAACACTATTATATGTATATACAATTAATATAAGAATAACTACAACTATTAAAATTAGCTTGATTGCACCATAAAATATGATTTCATAAATAACTGTTCACTGGTAACTGCTAAATGTACCATGGCTACATCTACTGGTCCCTATAAGAGCCGATTCTTTAACTTTATAAATCGGCAAGTTATCCGTTTCCAAGACCAAGTGGGGAAAACGATCCGCCATTTGAAAGTAGCGACCAAATGGGGAGTGCAAATTCTCCTTTATCCAATTTACCTGGTGGTTCAAACTGGGCGCATGGTGGGTCATAAATTAAAGCCTGGGACCTGCCTGGAATCGGAGCAACAACCGACAGACCAACCAATTGAACGAGTCTTGAAGGCGGTCCAACCTTGGTTTTTATTGGATAATATACCTCAAAATAGAGGAATTGTCAAGATTCAGGGGGTAGCAAATCTCTTGGAAACTGGTGCTTTAGTCTTAGTGAGTAAAGAAAATCAAGTTCTGGATATCCTCAATCTAGAACAGCAGGAAAGATTACACAAGAGCATTATCAGGGAAATAGCTCATGAATTGTATCGGGAGCATTCTCTTGGATCGGCGACCCTATTCGATTCTAGTCCAGTCAGAGAGCTACCTCGGATTGAAACCAAGAATCCTAGTACTGTATTTCCTATAGGACTATTCTGGCAAATAATGGCCTGGGTGGAAAGGGGCTCGGTGGCGATCGCCATAGATTTATTCCAAGAATCAACCCTGGTACCTAATATAATACCAACTCCAAATCAGATTACGGACTTAGACACTCAAATTAGACGGGAATTAGCAGGTTTCCATGCAGAATTAAACCCTCACAGTAATGTTCTGAATGCCTTATTATCTCTCATTCGTGCTGCTATTGACTACTTCTTCGGTAAGAGAAATGAGACAATATCTGGTGGTGGGGTCCATGGTGGGGCAGAAATTACCCCTTCAAAACCGCCAGGAGAACCAGATCCTTGGTTAACCCAGGAAGACATATTGGCGGTGAGGGAGTGGGGATCCATTGCCACATCTTCTGAGGACAACCATTTAGCACTGAAAGGAAAGTTGCTGAAAACAGCCTCCTCTTCGAGGGACAGGATTAAAATCCTGATTTACGCTGCCATAAACTACTTTTTTAACAAGAGGAGAGTAAAAGGGATACCCGGTAAAGAAGAACAAGGAAAACTAAGGTTACCAGATGAAGATACCTCAAATAAACTACCAGCAGCTAAAGAGGTAGATTCTTGGTTATCTTGGAAAGACTTATTTGGGGAAGCTGCACCAACGGTAGGGGCACACTCGGCATCATCTCCTGCGGGTGCGCCAGTACAGAGCGCCTCTCAATCTTTGCTTTCTACTTCGGATCAGGTATCTCCTGCAAGAGTAAAACTTGACTCTGTTGAGGCAGTTAATTCTATTGCGTCGAAAGATACAAGGGAGGAAACTGGATCTAATTCTTGGGTTGAGACGGAAGCAACTCCCATGGGTTATAGCCAACACCCCTTAGAGAAATTCCTAGCATGGTTCGATAGGGCGATCCTCTTCCTGGAAGAACTGGCATTGAGTATTTGGCGCTGGTTGAGTGGTTTGGGGAGGTAACTCTCTCAATCATCTTCTCTCTGTGTCAAGAGCGTCTCTGTGGTTAAATTACTCTTCTCTAATGGTTGAAACTAGCATATCCAAAGGTGACATTAAATCGCCGACACCAGATTACTACCGACTCAACCTTTTCTAGGTCAACCATACTAAAAATAGGATAGCGTTGCTTCCCGCGAACCCGCTTTAATCTTCCTAAATTGACATATTTCTCCTGACTGTAACTGCGGGGGATATCATCCTGATGCAGCAGTACCAATAAATCTGGTCCCATATCGGTTTGAAATGCTTCATCCAACTCTAAATAGAAATTGCCCTCCTCATTGATAATCTTCGCTCCACCTAATGTTCGATGATCTCCCCTGACAAATTTACCAGATGCAGCAACTACTTGACTAATTAGGGTAGTGGGAGTCAAATCGGAATGGGGGAAAGGATTGCTAATAGCAGGCGCTCCTACAATCAAAATTGCTAAAATACCTAACCCGATACCATTGATAGCTTTTGACTTCATCTCAAACTCCTTCCAAAGCGTGATTAAATCAGACTGCTATCATTATATATAAACCTTAACTACAAACAATGACAACTACGGTTCTGCTCTCAAAAGAGAGAGTAAAATTGCTCCCACTGGAAAATGGCGATCGCCTCACCCGTCCAGAATTTGAGCGGCGCTATCAAGCTATGACTCACATTAAGAAGGCTGAATTAATCGAAGGAGTAGTATATATGGGTTCTCCAGTAAGGATAGGAGGTCACAGTAGACCCCATGCTCAGATTATAGGTTGGTTGTTCCTATATTACAGCGCTACACCAGGGGTAGACCTAGCGGATAATGCCACTGTACGCCTAGATTCAGACAATGAACCCCAACCAGACGCTCTTCTACGTAAAGAAGAGAGGGGAAAATCTTCTATTAGCGAGGATGACTATATTGAAGGAGCACCAGAATTGATTGTAGAAATAGCTGCTAGTAGCGCTGCTTACGATTTAGGGCACAAATTAAATGTTTATCGTCGCAATGAAGTACAAGAATATATTGTTTGGCAGGTACATGATAGAAGGATAGATTGGTTTAAATGGAAGGAAGGAGCCTATGTTAGGCTGGAACCAGATAGTGAAGGTATCCTGAAGAGCGAGGTTTTCCCCGGGTTGTGGTTAGGGGTGAAACCATTGCTAGAAGGAAACTTAAAAGCAGTATTGGCTATATTACAGTCTGGTTTGGAAACGGCAGAACACCAAGTTTTTGTAAGAAAATTAGCTTTTTAATGATGATAAGTACCATTGCACAAGAAAAAAAGAGAGTAAAATTGCCCCCACTGGAAAATGGCGATCGTCTCACCCGTCCAGAATTTGAGCAGCGCTATCAAGCTATGACTCACATTAAGAAGGCTGAATTAATCGAAGGAGTAGTATATATGGCGTCTCCAGTACGGGTAGCAAGTCATGGTACACCTCATGCTCATATTATTACCTGGTTGGGAGTATATTGCAGTGCTACACCAGGGGTAAACTTAGCGGATAATGCCACTGTACGCCTAGATTCAGACAATGAACCCCAACCAGACGCTCTTCTACGTAAAGAAGAGAGGGGAAAATCTTCTATTAGCGAGGATGACTATATTGAAGGAGCACCAGAATTGATTGTAGAAATAGCTGCTAGTAGCGCTGCTTACGATTTAGGGCACAAATTAAATGTTTATCGTCGCAATGAAGTACAAGAATATATTGTTTGGCAGGTACATGATAGAAGGATAGATTGGTTTAAATGGAAGGAAGGAGCCTATGTTAGGCTGGAACCAGATAGTGAAGGTATCCTGAAGAGCGAGGTTTTCCCCGGGTTGTGGTTAGGGGTGAAACCATTGCTAGAAGGAAACTTAAAAGCAGTATTGGCTATATTACAGTCTGGTTTGGAAACGGCAGAACACCAAATTAATGACAAGGATAAGGGTTCCAGGAGTTTCGACTTTAGGTCTCTTTGAAACTTATTCTCCTGGTGCCTGGCTTTACGAGCTTTGGTGACTGTATCCACAAGTAAAATACCCACATTAGGATATATTTTTCCACTTAATCAATGTGCCTGACTTTTAAGACTTTTAGTATTATTATGATAACAATTATTGTTACATGAGGACTAGATTTAAAAGGGACAAGCCTGGGGTCAAGTTCACGAGGATTGTTATTTGTTACGAAAAAAACTATTTCCCGTATTCCAATAGTACTGTTGGCTCGATAGTCAACTGCTACATGAATATATTGAGTTGAAATGCGATCAATATAACCTCCTGATCGCGGTTGTCCGCTCATCCTAACAAGGTCAGAATCAGGCGTCCAATGAATATCATTATCGGCGAACAGCCTGTATTTACCAAAAGTACCAAAACGTTCTCGGAAACTATATAACGGTGTTTGTTCATGGTCCCAAAGATTGATATTAACAAATTCATATATATTACTAAATTCAAAAGATAAAACACATAGCTGTGTTGTTGGCATACCATTAATAAACAAAGTATTTCCAAAATCGAATCCAGGGATCGGGTCGTTTCCTCCCATAACGTCATATGTTCTAAATTCCCCGTATTGATATGGAAAGATTCTTCCGCTCCCATCAATAACACTACCTGGAGAGGAATGACAATTTGAAATAACTCTCTCTGGTTTTATAATCAAACCATTAGGGGGGAGCAACCTTCGCTCGTCATAAGTTATGGGTACAGCACTATAAGCAACAATTGGCGTAAAAATTATTGCAGCATTTGTTAATAACAATAATAATTTGAGTAACATAACTAAGTTTTTTTATATTTAAAGAATCTCCCAATAGGAATGATTTTGCTAATTAAGCCGTCTGTACTAGTTCTCAGCTCTATAGTAATTCTTTTTGTGAATAAGCACAATCTTTTCAAAGCTATTTATTTTTTTTAGCATATAAACTTTGGCGTGGTTGCACTATAAACTAAATATATATTACAGTCTGATTAGATAATTCGAAATGAAGGCAGTCTACAAACTTTGCGAAACATGGTATCCACCAAATTGGCACTCCAAAAATTTTCCTCAAATAAATCCGCCGCTGCACGAATTTACCCGAAGTTGTTTTTGGAGGTTTATAGAAGTTGAGAAGAAATACCTACACAATAATCTCTTATCAATCTGCGGCGGAATTATTAGAGTCGAGGGAGGTATTGCCACCTCGCCCCTCCCCGCTCTGAAATATTCCTCTTCTTGAAAAAGTTCGCGGTTAGTGAGTATAGATGAACAAATACTCCCGAACCCACTATAATTAATAAGTCAAAGTTAGGTCAGCTGTTTCATATACCTTCAAAAGGTTCTGCATTACCAACCCAATTAAAATCATTAATGCGTAAACTAATAGAACCCAGTTGCAACACAGGATTGTACCGGAGGGTAATATTATAGCTGCGGCGACTGTACTCCAGAATGTAGTCGGTGCTAATGGTTTCCCCACTATCTAAATTCAAAGAGGTCTGAAACCCCACCAGCACCGGTCCATAAAGTTGCTGGGTCAGACCTGCTCTTAAAGTTCTCCTATCAGCGATGCGATCAAACAGAAAAGGAGATTCATCGCCGCGAATAGCTTGAGTATAAAAGAGGTTAAAACCAGTATAATCCAAATAAGAGCGAGAAAAATGCCCCAATTGTCCCCGTAGTCCTATAGTAGCGTTGAGAGAAGATTGCACCTCCCCATTACTGTAAAAACTACCCACACCAGTAATACCAGTAACTAATTGAAGGTAGGGTACTACTGGTGCGGGGGTGTAGCGCAGTCCTGCTGTGGCTGTAGGTGCTAAAGGTTCTCCCCTCCAGAGTGGGAAATTCTTCCCCAATGCAGCAGCACCTTGATAACGGGTGAGGTTGGTTTCCTCCTGACTGCGAGTACCCACTAAATCAGAGCGATCGCTATTTGCATTAATATTTTGAATACCCCCCTGATAGGTTAAATTAATCCCCGTCTTCCCCAGAGGAATAACGGGAGAAGTCACCACAACACCAATACTACTGTCCACGGTTTGGAAACCCAGGGAACCATTAAAGAGGCGATCGCGCCTACTATATTCTAAATTGAGAGTATGGGGACGCTCTAAATCACCCACATATTGCTGCAACCGCACACTACCCCGCAATTCCTCGTCGATGTTATTTAAATTGAGACTGGTAAGGGCTAAGGAGCCATTCAGATTAGTCCTAGGACCAAAACCCACATCTAGCTGGGTTTTAACGCCAAAAACTTCCGGAGAAATCGGGTTTCCATCTCCTTCTTCATCACTAGAGCGCAAGAAATTGGGAAAAAGAGCCTTGTGGAGAAAATATTGGGGAGTAATACTCCATTGTACTGACTCGTTATTGATTATTGTAAAACGACGCTCGATAAAGAGACCCCCTCTTTCGTCATTATCAACTCCGAAGTTCAAGAGATCCGGTCTGCGAGAGCGATGATCAAGCCTGAATCGATTCAGAAAAATGGGTAGGGAAAAGCCGTCATCAAATACTATCCTAGATTTAGTTGTCCTCAGTTCATCTCCCCGAGAGACTTTTTGTAACTGAGCCGTATCCGCTCGCACTTCCAACTCAGGAGGAGAAAAAGGGTCGTTAGTGAGACGAACGTTAGTAGCAAACCAAGTTTCTCCCTCAAAATTCACTTGTTCTGCTTCAAAGCGCAAACGATTGACTTGTCCCCCTATTTCGGGATCCCGCAAATTTCCCAATTTTTGACCCCCACTTAGGACGAAGCGATAACCTCCCGTTGTGGTGATCCGGGAGAGGGGTTGGTTCGTCATAAGATTCTGGAAAATAGAACCCGTTGGTATACTAGCAGTATTGCTCAGGGAATTGGGAGAAAAATCCCGGTTTGCAGTAGGTTGATAAATCTCCCCCCCAGCATTGATAATAGTACCTTGATTCTCAATGAAGAAATATTCAAAGCGATCGCCCCTCAGTACCTGTTCCCCTCGTTCCAGGACTACATTCCCCTCAGCTACGAGAACTTGATTAACAAGATTTACTTCTAGGCTATCTGTAGTGAGTAAAGCGTCCTTGAAGAGCAGCACCACATTCCCTTTAGCCGTAATTATCCGTTTTTTCTCATCGTACTCTTGTGTATCGGAAGTGACTTCCACTACCCCAGAGATTGAGAGAGTATTGTTCTGGGCTAGATTAAATTTTCTAGACTCACCACCCCGCTCTTGTAACTTTAATTGAAAATAGGGGATATGGGACTCTAAAACTGGTGCTATAATTTGAACTGGGGGTTCTGGGGGAGGCAAAAATGGTGGCATTTTCTCTCTGTGTCTCTGCGTCTCTGCGTGAAACAAATCAAAAAGGTGAGTTACAAGATACTCACCTTAACCACTGGTTACTCTAAATTCTTCTGTCCAGGGTTCCGAGTTGGATCTGAGGACAACAAACCGAACACGAATAGGGAAATAAAGGTCAAGACAACGATATTGACGACGATTTTGAGGGTTATCATTTATGACTCTCCTTTTTGGCAATATTTTAAACTCTCTTATCATATAACGATTGCTCCTCACCAAAAAGAGAAAAATCTTCTTTCTTCCCACAGCATAACCAGAGCACTAAAAGCGATAAACCCCACCACTAGGTGCCGGAAGCGCTCCTCACTTATCTTCCCCAAAACCATTTGACCGATCCAGTTCCCGGGAATAGCAGCAATAGCCATGACCATGCCATAGCCAACATAAGACCAGGTCAAAGTCCCAAAAGCGGCGTAGGCAATAATCTTGATCAGGTGCAGCACCACCATGTGAGCTGATTTAGTGGCCATGAGTTCGTCCTTACTCAAACCATAGTTGAGGTAGAATGGATTCAATAGGGGTCCGGTACTGCCCAGCAGTGCCGAGAGAAAAGCGTAAATAAATCCTGCGGGGAGAAAATACCAAGGACGAACCAAGAAAGACTGGTTTGCTCCTTTTATAACATAGCCTAGAGCGTAAGTGAGGAGAAATACAGCTAGGAGCAGAGGCAACCATTCGATTTGCACTTTCGTCAAAGCGAGAGCGCCCAAACAAGCACCAAATAAGGCTCCTGGTAAATACCACCAAAAAGAGAACAAATTCAGGTGTGGCCAATAAAACCAGACCCGCTGTGCGTTACCCAGGAGCATTCCCAGGGTAATAACTGGGGCAACTGCTACCGGACCGATTAAAAAGGCGATGGCCGGAATCAAAATGAAAGGACTGCCGCCCCCAACCAAGGTACTGACAAACCAAGCGCCGGAACTTGCCAGACTCAGCCACAATATTATCACAGATTTGTCCTCCCATCCTCTATGATAAAGTAAATGTCATTATTTTTAACAATATTTAACAATGATAGAGGATCAACACAGCACAGTGGAAGAAGCAAAACTAGCCCGTACCCCCTTGTTTGACCTTGCAGTAGCCCAAAAAGCTAGACTGACTGCCTTTGCTGGTTGGGAAATGGCAGTACAATACAGGGGACTGAAAGAAGAACATCACGCAGTACGGAATGCTGTGGGTATGTTTGATATCTCCCATATGGGCAAATTCCTCTTGCAGGGTAAAGGACTGGTGCAGCAACTCCAGTTATTAGTTCCTTCTAATTTAGAACGGCTCCAACCTGGTGAAGCGCAATATACAGTTCTCTTAAATAGTGCAGGGGGGATAATTGACGATATTATCTTCTACTACCAGGGGGAAAATGAAGTAGGAGAGCAGCGCGGTATTATAATCGTCAATGCAGCTACTGCTCAGAAAGATAAAGACTGGTTATTGAGCCATTTACCCAGTGACCTTCACTTAGAAGACCAAACCAGGGACAAAATTTTAATCGCCCTCCAAGGACCAGAAGCATTAACTTCCTTTCAACCTTTAGTCCCGGAAGACTTAACCCCAATGAAACCCTTTACCCATAGAGAAAGCAAAGTTTTGGAATATCCAGCTTTTATCGCTCGAACCGGTTATACAGGGGAAGATGGCTTTGAAATCATGATATCTATAGAAGGGGGGCAAAAACTATGGCAAACACTGGTAAATGCTGGAGTCACCAGCTGCGGTTTGGCAGCAAGAGATACATTGCGCTTGGAAGCGGGCATGTGTCTTTACGGACAAGATTTGGACGAAAGCACCACTCCCTTAGAAGGGGGTTTGGGTTGGTTAGTCCACTGGGAGAGTAAGGGGGATTTTAGCGGACGTTCCGTCTTAGAGCAACAAAAAGCAGCAGGAGTCCAACGGAAGTTAGTGGGTTTGCAAATGGAAGACCGGGGGATTGCTCGTCACGGCTATCCAGTATTATTTAAGGGAGAGACTGTGGGAACAGTGACTAGCGGGACTTTAGCTCCAACCTTAGGTAAGGCGATCGCCCTTGCTTACGTTCCCCCATCTTTAAGTAAAGTGGGGCAGCAACTAGTGGTGGAAATTCGCTCAAATCAATACCCAGCCAGGGTTGTGAAAAAACCCTTTTATCGTTCTCCATAATTGATATGAGTCCCTATTAATAATGCATGATGAGCTCAATAAAAGTAAATTGCGTCGGGTGCTATTGAAACAGCGGCGCTCCCTACCCTATAATCAATGGCGACAAAAGAGCGATCGCATCGTCAGTCATCTCCAAACTCTCTCCTCATTCCAGTCAGCCCAAACCATTCTCGCTTATTTTAGTTTTCATCAAGAACCAGATCTAAGTCCCTTATTTACCACCAACCGTTTATGGGGGTTTCCCCGAGTTGAAGGAAAATCCCTCATGTGGCATTTTTGGCAACAGGGAGATAAATTAGAAACTAATAGATATGGTATTGAACAACCACCAGCAGATGCTCCTATGGTACCACCAAATTCAGTAGATTTAATTCTCGTTCCCGCTGTAGCCTGCGACAAAAGAGGATATCGCTTAGGTTACGGAGGAGGGTTCTACGATCGCATGTTAAATCAATCTCAATGGTTTTCTCCCACTACTATTGGTATTGTCTTTGATTTTGCCTATTTACCTCAATTATCCGTGGATCCTTGGGATAAAAAGCTAGATTTTATTTGCACAGACATATAACAGGTATAACCAAAAATGCTAAATTCCTCAAATTCATCACCGGAACCCAAAATTACCGACAAGGAAAGGAAAGAAGTAGAAGGAGAAATCAGAGAAAAACAGAAGATAGTTGACTACAACACCATGGAGTATCCGGTAGAAGTCTTGGTTCAGAAATACAGAGAAGGGCTGGAAGAAGACATCAATGAGCTATATGTGCCGGATTACCAGAGGGACATGGCTTGGGACGAAAATCGGCAGTCCAAGTTCATTGAATCTATCTTTCTCGGATTACCAATTCCCTATATTTTTGTGGCAGATTTACGACCGGAAGAAGACGATTTAGGTCGCTTAGAAATCGTTGATGGAACTCAACGAATTCGCACCTTAAATAGATTTATCAATAATGAACTGAGGCTAAATGGACTCAAAAAATTAGAGAAACTAAATGGCTTCAGATATAAAGATTTACTCCTTTCTAGACAGAGGCGTTTTAATCGTTCTTCTCTTCGTATGATTGTCTTAACTGAAAAAGCTGATGAAGAAACGCGAAGAGATATGTTTGAACGGATCAACACAGGTAGTGTTGAACTAAATGATATGGAGAAGCGTCGAGGTATATCTCCAGGGCCTTTTGTGAAGCTCCTGGGGAAATTGGCAAAAAACCCGAAATTTAATCAACTATGCCCTATTTCTGACGCCCTTAAACGCCGGCGCGAACCAGAAGAATTTGTACTCCGCTTCTTTGCTTACTTGAATAACTATCAAAATTTTAAAAATCAAGTGAGGGAGTTCCTCAACACCTACTTAGAAGAACATAACGAGCACCAAGCTGATAACTTCGATAAGATGAGAAGTGAGTTTGAGCGGATGTTGGATTTTGTGGAGAAACATTTTCCCAATGGATTTGCTAAGGCAAAGGGTCATGTTAGAACCCCAAGAATTCGATTCGAGGCAATTTCTGTGGGTGTTGCACTGGCTTTAAGGGAAAAGAACAATCTTGAGCCGGGTTCAATAGACTGGCTTGACTCCAAAGAATTCAAAGAATACACCACCTCAGATGCAAGCAACTCTAGACCTAAAGTAATTAGGCGTATCGAATATGTGCGGGATCAACTCCTGGGGCAATCATGACTAGTATATTGTTTCCAGATTTCCATGAGCGCTCCAGAGAGGTGAGCAAATATTTTATTTTTCTCAAAAGTTTGGAGCAGAAATCTACTCAACTAAGTATGAAGGGTTTCAAGGAGAATCAAAGAATCAGAGTAATTGATTCTGAATTGCTGAAAACATTGAAAGCCAGTGGTTTTCTCTTACTTTATAACTTAGTAGAAGTAACCATGAGAAATGGGATAGCAGCAATATTTGATGAGCTTAAAAGTAAAGGAGTATCTTATGACCAGGTCAAACCAGAACTCAAAAAGATTGTCCTCAAAAATTTAAAGAAGCGAAATCCAGATGAGCTGGTTTCCAGCATAGAAAGTATATCTTTGGATATTATTACTGTGGGTTTTGACAAACAAGACCTATTCTCTGGCAATGTAGATGGGAGATTAATCAGAAATATTGCCAAGGACTACGGTTTCTCACCTAAAACCGATTATGGTAAAACTGGTGACGGAAAGGATTTACGAATAATCAAAGACAATAGAAACAAGCTAGCACATGGGTTTAATTCATTCGCAGAAATTGGGAAAGATAAAAGTGCAGATGAACTTGTAGAAATTAAGAACAAAGTAGTGAAATACTTAAGAGAGATTTTGGAGAATATTGAGCAGTATCTAGCTGAACAAGAATATCTGGCCAGCACTTCCAATACTAGTCCTCCTTAATTGCGCCCTCGGCATCCCTTCGCCATCGCGGATGCCGAAGGAGGGCAAAGACGCACTGCGTAACACAATTACACTCCGGTTGCGGTATAAATCCCTCGCAGTCAATTATCCGTGTTTATCTGCGTTTATCTGCGGTTCCTTAATTAAATCCTGCAATGTGCCTCGAAATACTTTGGCCAATAATTTCTCCTAATTTTACAGGAACAGCGTTACCAATTAAGCGACCTATGTGTGTAAATCTTACGGGTTCATCAGGTGCCACAAACTGGTATTCTTCTGGAAAAGTCTGTAACAATGCTGCTTCTCGCAAAGAAATAGCTCTATCTTGCTCAGGGTGTCCAAAACGACCGTTGCCAAAGCCAAAACATTGTGTAGTAATGGTTGGGGAAGGCTCTTCCCACGCCATACGACCATACACCGCTGAATAAGTTTTTCCAGTAGTTTTGAGATGACATTTAGCAATGAGCGCCTCAGGCCAATCTCGCCATGTACCTCCAGGCTTTGATGAGCGAATACGGCGAAGATTAAGCTTAGAAAGCTTACTACATCGATGAAGCGGATCTGTCTTGGATGCTTCCCCAGCATTAAGAGGCTCAAGATGGCTAATAGTCTCTCCTACGGTTGTGTAGTTGGCTGGAATGTGAGTTGGTGCAGTTAATTCAATCTTATCAAATTTTGAGGCAAGCAAGACTAATCTTTGACGAGATTGGGGAATGCCATAATCCAAACAATTAACTTCATAAGCTTTAACGCAGTAGTTTAGGTTGTCTAATATTTGAACAAATTCTTTAAATACCCCATGGTGTTGTAATTGGAGTACGTTCTCCATAGAAACAATCTCTGGTTGACACTGGCTGATCAACCGAGCGAAATCTTGGAGCAGCTTCCACTTTGATTTTTTATACCCATAGCGCCTTGAATAGGTTGAAAATGGTTGACAGGGAGCACAGCCAGCAAGAACTCTCGTACTACCGTCCAAGAAATAACGCTCTAAATCACAACCATTAACCTCTTCTACATTTTTTAAGATAAATTTGGACTTATTATTATGCTCATAAGGGAATTTGCAAGCTGGCTCAGTGTCATAGCCCACGGCAACTGAAAGACCTGCTTTCTCAAAACCATGAGTCAGGCCTCCAGCACCACAAAAGAGTTCTACGACAGAGATACTACTAACCATTTACTTGCTTTGGACAGAAAAAACCCTTTAAATGTCTATAGTAGGGCATTGCCCACCAATTTTCAATGTCAATATCAAGGCGTCGCCATAGAGAAGGAAGTACAGCTGACTTCATAGCTCATCATAGTCCATTGTAGTAGCTTTTCCCTCTTCAATTTCTTGCTTAGCCCGTTGAGCAGCAGCAACAAGTTTTGATTGGGTTAGATGAAATGAATTATTCCATCTAATTTCATCTTGCAACTCATCAATATACTCTCGCAAATGTTCCACAATGCGGTTTTGTACCTCAATGAAAAGACGACCTAATCTTCACCACGGTAGCAATAGCTGCTGATGACATGATTTGGAGCTGCTCACGGAATGTCTCACTTTTAGGTTAACAGAAAATAGCCCTTTGTCTAAAAGATTTGAAGTCAACAGCGTGGAACGAAACGCACTAAATACTCTTGATGAGCATTGACCAAAATAATCGTAGGAAGTGCTCTACCGTGGTGAAACCTACAGTTAGTGCTTTATAGAGGAAAGCTTGAGGCTAACGGCGAATGACTAGCATGGTGTCTCCACTCTGCGATGACAGGCAGATTTAAGTAAATTAATGTTAGAAAAGAGAACAAAAGGTGGCTATGAAGCAAAAACTTGGTCTTGCTAACGTAGATGAGCATTTTTTCGCCCAACGTTGGGTTTCCCAGACCAAAAACTTTACACCATAAGTCAAGATAAGCAATGGTGCACCAGAAGCCCCAAAGCCAAAAGATAGGGTTATAGAGAAATGCTTTGGTAATATCTCCTGATGATAACAACGCTCTCCATGCTCTTGTCGAGCCACACATGGGACAGCAAAAATTGAGAAATTGAGAGAAAGGGCAACCTGGAAACTGTAGTTTTCCTTCCAAACAGGAGAGTAGAACAACAGTCACCCCAACGGTAAACCCAAGATACTTGTAGTTAATGGATAGAAAAGAAGCTCTCATTTTGGAAAGAACTCCCAGTCATTCAGCCGACGACGGTTTTGAGCCGAAAAGCACATCCAGTAATCTACCCAAGTTGTTATAATCACTCCCCAGTATACAAAACTCGCCAATGTCTCCGCGTTATCCGCGTTATCAAAATCCGAAGGTAGTGGCAATACTATTGCCAAAAATATCATTAAAGATAGCCAACACCATCCCTTAACACTTTGTCCAAATCTCATAAATCCTATGGGGAAGCAACACAGAAACCAGAGGAAACCCTCGCCTACTTTAACAGTTTTAGTTTGAACGTCGGCGTCAAAATCTGGATATATATCAATTGCTCGTCCTTCTTCATCAATATCAAAGTCTACCTTCATCCCTTGAGCGGGGGATCGATTTTGTTTTCAACTAGAAGCAAGGAATTGGTATCGGTTCCCATCACTACCAGAAATCACTCCACTGCTCTGTTGAATCGAGAAGTCCAGTATGGTTCCTTTCACACACTACCTCCGAGTTATTTTCACAATGAGTTATTGTATCCGAGAGAAGACAATATGTGCAACATTCGTCAATCTTAATAGATTAACCTCAAGGAACCTCAAAGCCTGTGTCAATCACTGCCTCAACCATGCGTTTGGGAGTATCAGCACGGTCTACCGCAATCCGAATCATGGCTTCACAACTCTGATTAACGAAGCCTTGCATCATAATTTCTTCAGACTCCGGGAACCAAAACGGTAGACAGCGCGATGTCCAATCCGAATCACCCAGGGTTGAGCATCGGGGTATCGCTTATAAAGTCCATCAGTTGCTGCGATAGTAGTGTCGGCAACTTCAAAAGCGCCTGTTTCTATATCAATGGCGACAATTTTCCCATGATTACCTGCTTCAACCAGGGGACGTACTTTAGTTTCGTAAATGTTATTCCCACGTTGGGCAAATTCTTCTTTACTATAACGAGGTTGCCGCACTGTCATTGGTTTCACCTTCCCTTGAAATTAGCTACATGTAGATAAAACCCAAGAACGAATCAAACTATTCACCTGTTCTGGTACTTCGTCATGGGGACAATGTCCAGCTTCCAGGTAATGTTCCGTTAAACTGGGATAATGGTGACGAAACTTTAGACTTCTTTCTGTAACATTCATCCAAGGATCTTTTTCCCCCCACAACATTAACAAAGGACAGTTTAACTGCTGTAACAAGACATCCACTTTTTCTCCTTGGGGAGTCTGGAAAACAGAAGCAAAGACCTGCAATGCTCCTTTGTCACAAGAAGGACGATAAATTTCTTCCACCAGTCTATCCGTCACAGCACTGGTATCCCAATAAACCTTCTCTAAGGTTTTGCGAATGGTCTTTTTCCGTCGTAAATATTGAAATAAGAGATAATTTGCCCAAGGTTGCAAGAAAACCCAGCGTACTATTTTATTGCCGAAATTACTTTTGGGAGCTGTTGACTCTGTAAAAGGACCAGCACTATTTAACAAAACCAACCCCACAACGGATTGAGAGCACTGGGCGGCGACGCACAAACTAGCATAACCACCCAAGGAATTACCCCCCAAGACAACAGGTTCCCCAATAACCGTAGTAATGAAATCTTGGAGTTGATCCCGCCACAAATTACCGCTATACTCTAAATTGGGTTTTGCAGAACGCCCAAACCCCAATAAGTCGATCGCCCACACCCTAAAATCTTCCTTCAATTGGGCAATATTCTTCCGCCAATGATCCGTGGATGCCCCAAACCCGTGAACCAGTAATAAAGGAGGTCTGTCTGAATGTTTCTCACCTGCTTGAACATGGTAAATTGAATGTCCCCGCCACTGCCAATAAGCGCCGGGAATGTTATCTTCTATTGTTACTGGACTTGCTTGCATTGTTAAGATTTATTAAATAATGTCAACATTTCTATTCTAGACTATAATGGGGTGTACACAGCAGTTTATAAATTCGCTGCTCACCCACTGATCACTCACTGTCTTAAACTTAACATAGTTCGATATTTAAGTTAGGTTATATCATGGAGGTAGTTAATGGCCGTTGAAACTCTGGAAAAGCCCTCTGCATCTACATCGACATCTACTATTCGTAAACCTGCTCCTCGCTATCGCGTTTTGCTCCATAACGATGATGTTACGCCTATGGAGTATGTGGTTCAGGTGTTACTCCAAACCGTAAGTAGTTTAACTCAGCCCCAGGCAGTAAACATTATGATGGAAGCACACACCAATGGCATAGCTTTAGTGATTACCTGTGCTTTAGAACATGCAGAATTCTATTGCGAAACCCTCAAAAATCACGGCTTAATCAGCTCTATCGAACCAGATGACTAAAACAGTTTATCAGTTCTTGCACTCACCCAAAAAATTAACCTCTATTTTCGGAATTATTGAAAAAGTTGCACCGGATCGCTCAATACCCAGCACCTGGGAGGTTAGGGTTGTTTATCATCGCCTTACTCCTGCTCTGGCTACCATTAGCGGCACCCATTTACCTATATTACCCAGGAGATAGCAACTCAAAAACAATTTTAACCATGGGATTGCTCTTCGCCGACTTTCTTCTCCTACTCCAGTATTGGGGAAAACATGTCCATGAAGAAACCCAATTACTTTCCCACTATGGTTTACAGTGGACGAGACTCAATGGGATAGATTTCCTTAATGGACTCTCCACTGGCTTATTATTCACCAGTAGCTTATTTATCCTGGAAGCTTTAGTGGGTTGGGTGCAGTTCCAGCCTCCTCCTATGGGGTTGGTAGGAGTAATAGGGGAAGGAGCGCTAACCGGTTTAGGGATTGCTTTCGCCGAAGAACTGCTCTTTCGAGGTTGGTTGTTGGACGAATTAGAACGAGACTACTCTCAGTCCATAGCTTGTTGGCTAAATGCTATTATTTTTGCAGTGCTGCACTTCCTCAAACCAATCGCCGAAGTAATTCGCACTTTCCCCCAGTTTCCCAGTTTAGTACTATTGGGCTTAACCTTAGTTTGGGCAAAGCGCCGACATCGCGGACGTTTAGGTGTAGCCATGGGGGTTCATGGTGGTTTAGTCTGGGGCTACTATATTGTCAATGTGGGGGAACTAGTAACCTATACTAACAAGGTTTCCCCCTTGATTACCGGAGTAGACGGGAACCCCCTCGCTGGAGTCACCGGATTGGTATTTCTCGCAATACTTGCTGTTTGGACGGGCAAAAGAAGGATAAAATGGGAAAATTAATCTATACAGGGAGGATAAATATGGCAAAACAAGGAATTCATCCACAATGGTACCCGGAGGCAAAAGTCATTTGCAACGGTGAAGTGGTTATGTGTGTGGGTTCCACACAACCGGAAATTAACGTTGAAGTTTGGTCTGGGAACCATCCTTTTTACACCGGAACCCAGAAAATCATCGACACGGAAGGAAGGGTGGATCGCTTCCTGCGCAAATACGGTATGCTGGATACCGAAGAAACGGAGGTTGCAGCAGAAAAATAGCGGATTTGTCCCTCCTATTCCCCCAGCATGGTTTCCTGCCGGGGCTTCTAATTCTACCCAAATCGACAAATTCCATGGCTGAATCTTATCTGCTAGACAAACTGCAATCCGTAGAGCAAACTTATCACGAATTGACCCGCCGCCTTGCGGATCCAGATATTGCCACTAACCCAAGTGAACTGGTGAAAGTGCAAAAGATTCGTTCTTCTCTTGAGGAAACCGTTACCACCTACGAAACCTGGAAAAAAACCCAGCAAGACTTGAAAGACGCTCAACAGATCCTCAAAGAAGCCAACAGCGATCCTGAATTAAAGGAAATGGCAATAGAAGAAGTGGGAGACTTAGAAGCCCTACTTCAAGACTTAGAGCAAAGATTAAAAATTCTCCTCTTACCCAGAGATCCCAATGACGATAAGAATATCATGTTGGAAATTCGTGCCGGAACTGGGGGAGAAGAAGCCAGTATTTGGGCAGCAGATTTGGTGCGCATGTACTCCCGTTACGGAGAATCCCAACGCTGGCAAGTCAAGCTCTTAAGCCAGTCTTTAGCAGAAATGGGGGGCTTTAAAGAAGCAATTCTGGAAATTCAAGGAGAGCAAGTTTACAGCAAGCTGAAGTTTGAAGCAGGGGTTCACCGAGTGCAGCGAGTACCCGTCACGGAAGCAGGAGGCAGAGTTCATACTTCCACCGCTACAGTAGCAGTAATGCCGGAAGTAGATGAAGTGGAAGTAGCTATAGATTCCAAGGAGATTGAAGTGTCCACTGCTCGTTCTGGGGGTGCTGGGGGACAGAACGTGAACAAAGTAGAGACAGCAGTTGACTTGTTCCACAAACCTACCGGAATTAGAATCTTCTGTACCGAGGAGCGCTCTCAGCTGCAAAACCGGGAACGAGCAATGCAAATTCTGCGAGCTAAGTTATATGAGATGAAAATATCTGAACAAAGAGCAGAGGTTAGTTCTATGCGACGCTCTCAAGTGGGTACAGGAGCGAGATCTGAAAAAATCCGCACTTATAATTATAAGGATAATCGGGTGACGGATCACAGACTCGGTCGCAATTTTACCCTCACCCCAGCTCTGGAAGGAGAAATAGAACTAATTATTCAAGCTTGCATTTCTCAGGACCAGCAAGAACGGTTGGCAGAACTAGCTGCTAATTAGTGTAACATCATTGATTAAACCGCAGAGGCGCAGAGTACGCAGAGTAAAGATAAGAGATGGGGTAGTGCGTAGGTTGGCGAGGGCGCAAGGATGGTGGCGCCCCTACGAAGGTCCTTGTACCCACTTCAGTGCCTGGTCTTTTTCCTCAAAGGAAAAATGCTTCACCTCATGGCTTGGGAATAATTTATCTACAATAGCTGCCAATTCCTTGAGCCATTCTTTACTGGAAACGATCGCCTCCTTTTTAAATTTTGTAATAGTAGAAAATGCCTTGAGTTTTTCGATAATAACACCCAATGACACCCCATCAAACTCTTTAATTTCCACATAAATGTTGAACGTATCATGACTCGCTAGAACAGTCTTGATCCGGTCAATAACTTTGGTCATGTCTTGTTTTTTTACCTTTCCAGCAATGCAAAAACCAATAACGTTATCTGCTGGGACGGAAATTTCTTCTATCATCCGATTTCTCCTGCAACAACATGCATATATTATATAGCAATCCTATCTGAGACTGAAACAGATGTACTGCTCAACCCTTGCTATAGCGAAGTTCTCAGTTCCTATCTCAAGTAGGACTGCTATAGTATACTCATGGTCGATGTAACCACCTGCAAAAATTAACCCCACAACAGATTTTGTAGAAGCACGGCAGGGAAAGGGACCAGTTCTTCCCCTTCGTGCCCCTACCATTCTCACTCAAGCAATAAACTATTGTTTATCATAAGTGTCCTCAATTTTGCCTATGATTACTGTTTTCAGATTGTTCAACTCTGCTTTTAATTCCTTCCGATTTGGCTCTTTAATGAGATAACGAACTACAAACCAACAGCTGTAACCTATCCCCACTAATTCAAACAGGGGTTCACATAGGGGAATGCGGTTAATAGCTTCTAGGACTGCTAAAGTGAGATAGACAGCGATGATAGCCAGGATCATCAGCATGACATAGAGCAGAGGTTGTTTGTAAACCAAGAACAATTTGGTTCCCTCATCAGGAAACTGCTTCAAAAATTCTACCACTGGTTCCAGGGTATCTTGCCAAGACTCTTCAGGGGATGTCTCTGATTAGAGTCGAGGGGGATGTTACCACCCCGCCCCTCTCCTACGAACTGTACGTGAGACTTTCACCTCATACAGCTCAGGTGCTTCTACACCTTTACGGCGCGCTTTACGAGTCCGTCTTTAATGCGCTTGCGGTGTATCGCTTGCGTTTGATGACATTCCCGATGGAGGGCGACTAGATTCTTACGTTTCCAGTTGTTATGGTTACCGTCAATGTGGTGCAACTCCACGGCACCATCCATCTCCATGAACTTACGGTTGCAATGCTGACACTTACCCTTCTGTCGCTTGATAGCTTCAGCGGTTGGCCCACTATATAGTTTGGAATTTCGACCGGGCCAATAGGAGATGTTCCCATTGTAGGGTGAGGCATCACCTGTAACCATCACGTGGTTATTGACTTTCCAGGGAACTGTTGGGAAAGCTTTCTTAATCTGCTCTGATGTGAGCTGGCGTTTAGCCGCTCCTAAGGGTTTACCCTTGATAGCCAGACGTCTTGCTTTCTCTGCTTCCTTGATTGCCATCCTGCGTTTTTCAGCCCTCAGCTTACGCCATACCCAGTGACTGAGCGACCATAGCGAGTGCTTGCTCATATCGCAGTTTTTGTGATACTGCCTCCAACCTCGGACTTGTGACTCTATCCTTTTCAGGCGAGCCTCCGTGGTTGCGCCATTTTTCCAAGTGGCTTTTACTTTGGCCTTGATGTCTGCATAATTCTCGGAGCTCGGTGTAGATTTGAAGACTCCACGGGAGTTGACACGAAAGCGCCACCCTAAGAAGTCGAACCCATCCGTAGCTTTACTCACCTTAGTCTTAGTTTCATTGATTCTTAGCCCTCTGGACTCCAGGAATTCGTCGATATCTTCCCGTAGCTTCTTGGTATCAGCTTTGGGTTTACAGATAAAGACCGCGTCATCTGCATAACGTATACCCCTTATGAGAGTCCCATTTTTGCGACTCCCTTTCCATTGGTCAGACCCTAGGTTCTCAAATCCATCTAGGGCGATGTTGGCCAGTAGGGGTGATATGACACCACCCTGGGGCGTACCCTTAATACTGGAGGGATATTCACCGCGAACGCCTGCTTTTACAGCCAGTTTGAGACCTTTGAGAGCCTCTTTAGGTAGGACTACTCCTTTGAGCATGACTTTATGGTCAATTTCGTCGAAGCATTTGCTGATGTCTGTTTCCAAGACCAGCTTGTTCTTACCATTTGCTTGGCTGCTTAGATTCTGGAAAATCAGCTTTTGTGCGTCCGCAGTACAGCGACCGGGTCGGAAGCCGTAGCTCCTTTCTCCGGCGGTTGCTTCATAGGTTGGCTCGGCTGCTGATTTGAGCAGCGCTTGCCAAGCCCGGTCAGCTATTGTCGGGATGCCTAGACCCCTTACTTTGCCGTTAGGCTTGGGGATATTAACCCTTCTCAGTTGCTGGTGTTTCCAGTGGTACCAATGCTTGTTTAGTCTTTGGCACAGTGTCAGACGCTCCTTGGTGGAGAGTGCTGTTTTACCATCAACTCCGGGGGACTTACGCCCTGTATTCAGCTGTGCTACTTGTTTGACGGCCAGTGCTTGGGCTGCACGACTCTGTAATAGGAGCCGTTGTAAACGTTTAACCTTGGCTTTTTGACCATTCTTTTGCGCTTTGAAGATACACCGCTGTAACCGAAATACCTGATTGTGGAATCGCTTCCACGGTAGGTCTTTCCAGACATCGTCAGCTCTCCGGCCAATCTTCCCCGCTAGTAGGAATGCTGCTAAGTGGAGCCTCAAGGCTTTTAAACTGCGGTATTCGATTGAAGTCTGGTTAGTGATATTCACAGTTTTGACCTCATTAATCGCTCTGATAATTACACTGGGTATCTTCTCTGTAGAAACCATCGGGCAGTTACGCCCTCTCTTACCCTCGCTTTTCCGATAGGCCGTTAATCAAGCGACCCCACCACTCCTGCTCCTGCGCAGCCGCGCCTGAGCAGGCATTGTTGGGATTGGACTCCCCTGTTTCCGTGGAGGTTGAGCGAGTTTTTACTCGTTCCGAATGAACTATTGCTACGAACCCTTGGGACTCATCCCTTGACCTATCACCAACTCAGGAATGTAAGTGTCTCAGCACTGAAACTTACGAGTTTCTATCGGTGTCTTTTCTGTCTTTAGCGACTTGACAGTGTCTGGTATTAGGTCTTTTTCAGATGATTCACATTAAGTTATCCCGGTGTTCTCCCTGTTAGCGGTGTTACCGACGAGCCGCTCGTCAGCTCCAGACCCGCCCTGCTGCCAGCTTCCGCCTGGTGATTAACCTCACGGTGGCCAGATAAGGATTCACGTGATTCCTTCACGGGAGAGGCTTGGTTGCACGATTTCTGACCGTGCCCTCACTCTCATAGTTCATTCAGTTGTCAAGGTTCGGTAATCATTACCTTAGAGGTTCGGTAATCCTATTTGAATCACCTGATTCCTCTCGCGTTTTCCCTTATGGGTCTCGCGTTCAGGTAGGAGTCGTTTGTCCGTTTTCAGCCCCTTTCGGTGGCTTAGATTATCGGAGACGATGTCCCGGAAACCCTGCTCCTGCTTATGTTTGGCTTATGCCGCGACCTTTACAGGAAACGAGCCGCACGCTGAGTTACCATGGTTCCAGGTGGGTTGGTATTCAAACTTGAAGGTTTTTGCTCTTCAGCCACCTGGGTTTCGACTTTAGATTCCATATTTGACCTATCCTTTTGTTAAAATGGACATTTGATTGCATGGAAGACAGCCACAAGAGAAAAGCAGGCTGACTAACCTGTGCCCATCTTATCAAAGAGTTTCGATGGTTAGCTCAAACTGGTTATAATGCTCTTAACAATACTTTATATTCTTTTACTTAGCTGGCTAAAATTACTTCCCTTTCCCTTGCTGCATCGGTATTTTGGGTCAACTTGCAGCAGTAAATTTCGCAGGAATTATTGGGACTTTCAAACAGTTTTACTTTTTCCAGTTCAGCCCCAAGTTCTCGAATTGGTTCTGTCAACAGTCTCGCGATATAAAGAGCGATATTTTCCGCTGTGGGTACAACTGTCCCAAAATAAGCAATATCTTTGTTCAAGAAAGTGTGATCCAATGGTTCCAGAACCAGTTCATCAATGGCTCGCCGCAAAGCCCCCAGATCCACCAGCATTCCTGTACGGGAGTCAATTTCACCAGTTACAGAGACTTCCAGATGGTAATTATGCCCATGACTACGGGCGCATTTACCGTAAATCTCACAATTTTCCTCGTAGCTCAATTCTGGAAGAGCGAGGCGATGAGCTGCACTAAAATGGGTTTTAAGAGTCAGAGATGCTTCCATACCGTTTCCTCGATAATCAGCCCAAAGTTCGGGATGTTCAAACAATTGAATCTGGACTAGCGGTAAATGGGAAGCTAGTCGGTGCCAGATCGCCCGAGCAATATTTTCCGTTGTCGGTAAGGTTTGCTGAAATTCCGGCCAAACATCATTTAGATAAGCATAGTCTAATTGCCTAATTACTTTTGCCTTAATTATCTGCTTGACTACCGAAAAATTTTGCACCATTCCATAGCGATCCAATTCCCCAGCTCGGGAGACAACCAGGACGTAGTTGTGTCCGTGTCCCGGAAAGCGACTGCAAGGACCAAAGCGCTGCTGGTTTTCCGCTTCATCTAGTTCTGGCAACCAATATCTGCGACTCGCTGAAAACTGCGCCCTGCGGTGAATGATGCAATTCATCAGTTTTCTCCTAGTAGAAATTGTCAACTTTCTTCTTGCCCTTACCCTGGATTTTCAACTAATCCACAGGGGTGCCGAACAAGATAGACCTATGAAAATAATTTAATAATAAATAATTTATTTATTACATTTAAAATAAGCAACTTCTTTAAATTAAAAATGAGATGGTCAATCATAGAGAAACATAGGAGTGCTCAGATAGCGTTCCCCAAAGCTAGGCTGAATCATCACGATCATCTTATCTCGATTTACCGGACGGCGACCAACCCTGATGGCAGCGCACAAAGCAGCACCAGTAGAAATACCGGAAAGCAGTCCTTCGTCCCTAGCTAAACGACGACCGTAAAAGAAAGCTTCCTCGTCGGTGACAGTAATTACTTCGTCAATGAGTTCCACCTTGAGTACTTCGGGAACAAAACCAGCCCCGATACCCTGAATTTTATGGGGTCCGGCACTGCCTCCAGATAAAACGTCGCTGTTGGCTGGTTCCACAGCGATCGCCTGAAAAGACTTTTTATATTTTTTTATTACTTCTGCCACCCCAGTAATGGTGCCACCAGTGCCGATTCCCGCGATTAAAAAGTCTACCTGCCCATCTGTATCGGCCCAAATCTCCTCAGCCGTAGTTAAGCGATGAATCTCCGGGTTAGCTGGGTTATTAAACTGTTGCAGCATATAAGCATTGGGAGTGGCTTCTACTATCCCTTGGGCACGCTTAATACAGCCCCCCATTCCTTCGCTGCCGGGAGTTAGTTCTAACTGCGCTCCATAGGCTTGCAACATGGCCCGTCGTTCCTTACTCATAGTTTCTGGCATAGTCAAAATCAGCTTATAGCCTTTTGCTGCCGCTGCCATCGCCAGAGCAATGCCCGTATTTCCCGAAGTTGGTTCCACTAAAATAGTCTTCCCTGGGCTAATGAGACCTTGTTTCTCAGCCTCATTAATCATATTCACCCCAATGCGGTCTTTGACAGAAGCTGCTGGGTTCATACCCTCCAATTTCACCAAAATTTGAGCTAGGCAGCCTTCTTCAGAGGGAATGCGATTTAACTGCACTAAGGGAGTCCCACCCACAAGTTCGGTAATATTTTTGGCAATGCGCATAATAATATTTTTTAACTAAATATCTGCCAATAATAACAGTTTAATATTGTAGGTTGGGTAGAACGAAGTGAAACCCAACCTACGGGCTTTTTATCAAATTAGCTGTGTCAGTCTACTACAACTGAGAAATAGTAGTTGCCATATCAAAATCTTTCTCAGTCAAACCTCCTGCATCGTGGGTAGTGAGCCTAATAGTTACTTTATTATAGGAAATTTCTAAATCGGGATGGTGTGCTGCTGACTCCGCTGGTTCCACTAATCGATTCACAAAGTCTATCGCCTCGATAAAGTCTTTAAATCTGCGAGTGGACTTAATGGTTTTCCTTTCTAAACTCCAATCAGAGAGTTTATCTATCCTTGCTTTAATTTCCTTTTCAGAGAGTACTTGAGCCATTTTTTCTTCTCTTTGGGTAACGTCCCTTCATTGTGAACTGGTAACTGGTACAAAAACTATCCGCCCTCACAAGGGATGCGGATGTTTAAAAACATAGCACTTAATGTGAGGGCGGTGTAGCGGGTCTTCTGGTTGAAACCTGACTGCCGGGAGGAACCCAAACAGCAGACTTATCGACCAACCTCCTGGGAGGTTGAAACCAACTGCTAGAGAACAGCCCCGGCCCACAGCCGGCTATCTTCAACCAGGAGACCCATGATTTTACTACTATCTGTCATGGGCATCACCTCCTTTTTTGGTCCCTGAACGGATTTATTTCTCAAAATTGTCAAGTTTTTTGGATTTCAATCCAGTCATGGCTTTTCCACTATAACACAAAAAAATTCAATGTGGAAAGAAAATTGAAAATTTGTCACTTTTTAGGTTTCCAACCCTTTTTCACCACCTGACGTGCTCTGGCGATGGCCAAAGAATCGTCCTGGACGTTCTCGGTGAGTACGGAACCAGCAGCAACTGTCACGTCTTCCCCCAATTCAATGGGAGCCACCAGAACGCTATTAGAACCAGTTTTCGTCCTGTTGCCGATGGAGGTAGGATGTTTTTTGACCCCATCGTAGTTAGCAGTAATGGTTCCTGCACCGATGTTCACCTGGTCACCCAAAGTGGCATCCCCCAAATAAGAGAGATGGGCTACATTGGTTTCCTCACCTAGGGTAGCATTTTTCAACTCCACAAAATTACCCACGCGACAGACTTCTCCTACCTGCACCTTACCCCGCAAATGGGCATAAGGCCCTATTGTAGCACCCTCTGCCACCTCACTGTCCCTCACTACTGAATAGAGTACGGTTACATTGTCCCCAATCCGACTGTTTTCGATTAAACTTCCGGGTCCAATGCGAGTACCAGAACCAATCACAGTATTGCCCCGCAAGTGAGTCCCCGGTTCAATAATGGAATTGGGTTGCAATTGAACCGTATCCTCTATGGTAATACTGTCCGGGTCAATGAGAGTAACCCCTGCTTTCATCCAACCATCTTTGACCCGCACTTGTAAAATATCATAAGCAGTGGCTAATTGCTTCCGGTCATTAATACCGCTAATTTCCAAATAATCCTCTACATTCACCGCCATGACAGGTTCCAGGTAATCAACTACCTCCGTCAGATAATATTCTTGTTGGTCGTTGTTGGCTGTAAGTTTGGGCAATACCGCTGCCAGTTTTGGCCAATTAAAGCAATAAATTCCGGCATTAATGCGGTGATTTTGTTTTTGAGTCTCCGTGCAGTCCCGATGCTCAATGATTTGGGAGACCAGATTGTTGCCATGGCAAAAAACCCGCCCGTAACCATGGGGATTGGGTAAATTAGCTGTGAGGAGAGTAGCAGCATTCTGGTGCTTTTGGTGGGTTTGTAATAACTGTGCCAGAGTTGATGGTCGCAAGAGGGGCACATCTCCATTTAATACCAGCAGATCTCCTGTAAATCCTCCTAAATGAGGGATGAGTTGTTGTAGGGCATGACCTGTTCCCAGTTGTTCCTTTTGGTGGATAAATTCTACCCCTTTCAGGACTTCCTTAACTCGTTGGGCTTCATAACCCACAATAACCAAACGCCTTTCGGGAGTCAAGTCACCACAACTTTCCAAAGTACGTTGGACGAGGGATTTACCTCCCAGCTGGTGTAACACCTTGGGAAGGTTTGATTTCATCCTGGTTCCCCGCCCAGCTGCCAAAATTGCTACCGCTACCATTGCTTTATTGCTGTCTATGATTCAAGTATTGTGAGTATATCCCGGAAGCGCTATATCTATTCCGAATTTGTGAAGCTCAGTAGGGCGATCGCCATTATACAATTGCCTTCCATTCCTTCCTCGGAAATAATTTCCAGGAATTATACCTTACCACTTGTCCCAGGGTGTGTTATACTTTTTTAAAGTGATTCGACAAAGTGAACGAATCGCACACCGTTCACCGCAGCGGATGCTGGGGTATGGAGGCGAGCTAAGTTTTAATTTAGGGAGGTAAGTCTTAAAGATGAGGAAAGTGAAAAAAACGACTATGGGTTTACTCTTAATTGGTGGAGTAATTCTTGCGTTACTACTTAGCTCAGATATAAGAGTCATTGTAGGGGCTGTATTGAATCTAGTGGTTATGCTGGCTCCAGTGGTTTTGCTGGTTTGACTGGTTTTGCATTTCAGAAAAAGGCGGGCTGAACATGTCCAATATATGTTAGAGCAATATGAATCAGCTAAATCTCAGTTGCGTCAAAATCCTGGTAGTTCGCAGGCCCGAGAAGCTATGTTGAAGGCTGGTAGAGAGTATTACTCTTGCATTAGGGAAGGAGGTGCGCCAACAATTTATGATGAGCAAGCAATGAATAATGATATGAAAGCGATTACCGGATAGGTAATTTCTAGAGGCAAAACTGAAGTTGGTGAATCAAAGCGTTTACATTGAAACTAGCATTTTAGGGCATCTAACTGCCAGATCAACAGACAACCTGATCCTTGCCGCTCTCAGCGGTTGGATTTGTTACAATCTTTGATGCTGTGCATATGGCATTGGCAACAGTGAAGTGCGAGCAAGCTCACCGTAGGTTGGGAAGAGGTGCCGAAACCCAACAATCACAAGCCTTTGCGTGCCTAACCCTGTATTGGAGCGGACTTTTCGGCGAAAGCGTTGAGCCTCGTTATAAAATGGTATCACATTGCTCAATTTCATCATTTGTTGGAGTTGATTGAAATATTTTGACCTGTTAACTTACTGTGAATGGAAGCGTTTACATTGAAACCAGCATTTTAGGACATCTAACTACTAAATCAACAGACAACCTGATCCTTGCCGCTAATATCAAGATCACTCAGGATTGGTGGAATGAGGATCGCAGTTTTACCCGAAAGATGGTATCGCGCCGCTAGCCTCAAGGCCGAATGTTGGGTTGAAGAATGAAACCCAACCTACGGTAATTTCGATCACACTGGCGATTTTGAGAGGAATCCCCGCCACCTTGGTAACCAGGCTTCCTATGGTTGATTTCCAATTTATCTTGTGCCGTCAACTATAATCCGCACTGTGTGTATTTGCCTTTCTTTCTGTCAACATCGTTGGTATTAGAACAGGCATCACTGATTGCCGAGGGAGAGGGATACAGAAAGAACTATAAGCTCAGAAATCCTGATGGAATTTGGCAAGAATGGTTAAGAGTCTTTAGGGTTAATATCGTCATGCTACAATAACTTCTAACACTTCAGTACAGCGGACGCGAAGGCCAAGGGATCGGCTTTTCCGAAAGTGGGTCTCGCGCCGCTGACCTTAGCCGTTAGACGTCGAAACTGTTCATAGTGGCCGCCAATTGCGAAGATGTAGATAGATTGGTCGTCAAACTTGTAAATGAGTCTATCTTTCTCCGAGATTCGCTTAGACCACAAACCAGATAAATTATGTTTAAGCGGTTCTGGTTTTCCTAAGCCTGATGCAGGATCTGAGCGCAGCATCTCCTTTAGCAGCTTGCACAGCGCTTTGTGCAATTTCTTATCTTTTTCCCGGAGCTGTTCATAGACGTACCAAGTATTGCCCTCAAACACCAATGATCTCATTTAGCTGCCCCTCACTTGGTCTGTAGCCTGTGCCTTGTACATGGGTCTCAAGAGATTCGACTATCTGCTCCATAAGGCTACTATTTTGCAGAACGTACAATGTTTCTCGTTCCCTTTCCCAATCCGATGCACTTATCACTACAAAATCATCACCAGAGCGGCGGGTTACTCTCAGAGGAGTATCAGTACTGATTACTTGCTGAATGTAGCTTTTTAGGTTGTCTCTAAAGCGATTTACACTTATAGTATCCATAGCGTTTGCTAAATGTACCGTAATTTGGTACCAGTTTAACTTGTAAGTTCTAGCAGTACAACACGTAGCTCTCGGTCATGGTGGAAAACATGATTGGTATCAAAATCCCAGAACCAAGATTTCTCAACCCTAGTATTTCGAGTGTTGTGCTCTTGCAGTAGGAAAAAATAGTGGATGGGGCTGTGGTGAACACTACCAGATTATTTGAGGTTAGTCTGTGGTCTAATTAACCTAGGTGAAGGGATCGCCCCCTCCACCTGGTGAAAGTTTCCCCGATGCCTGACAATCGCCTTGGCAACGAGACTTCCTCTGGTCGATTTCCAACTAATCCTGCGCCGTAAACCATAGCCCGCACCGGGTGTACTTCCCCTTCTGTCGCTTCAAGAGTGGTCAAGAGTCTCTAGTTAATATCGTCATGCTAAAATAACTTTTAATAGTGCGAGCCAGCTTACTGGTAGGTTGGGTTGAGGCACGAAACCCAACAATCACGCTAATCCTGTATTGGAACGGACTTTTCGGCGAAAGCGTTGTGCTCTCTAGGTTATAATCGTAGCCTGAAAGAATATAGATAGATCGTTGATGATTTTACTATGGATCTATCAAAAAAACTGCGATCGCTGACTTATAGCTTAGACATTCAAATGCCTGGAGTTTATTTCTGGTGTGGAAATTTCATTATTCAGATTGGTGGAACTGAAGTAGATGATGAACCTTATTACTATCCTTTTGTTCTACATTTATAGGTTTGGATTTGTATTGCCCAATTATTTCCTCTGGCATACTCCCTTTGATAAGTTCAAACGTATTGAAGAAAATGTAGTATTGAATGTTTGTTAAATAAGCATACTGCTATTAATGGTTTACCACCTTTTACTGTTAAGTTCTTGCTTAAACAAGAATTTTTTGTTCTTCTTGAGGAGGCTGGTTATAGTTTAAGTGCGACTATGCCTTCAGGGAGAAATAACTGCTTGAAATATCTCTTCTCTCATAGAAAGTACAATAGCGTAATAGCAGTTTACAACCCTAAAAATAATAGAATAGTCACTGCTTATCAGTTAGATTAATAGAGTGCCAGCAAGCTCACCGTAGGTTGGGAAGAGGAACGAAACCCAACTTCAAATCTCGCCTAACCCTGTAATCCTAGCCTAAAATAATCTTAAAGAGAGGTTAAATTAATGGCAGAAATGAGTGATTATTGTCCGATTTGTGGTGGGAATATTTCCGACGGAAGTGCAACCTTTACCGCTGATTTAGGTTCCGGTATGGTGGTTGTCCGCCATGTGCCCGCGCGGGTTTGTCAGCAGTGCGGAGAGGATTGGATTGAGGATACCGTCGCAGCGCATCTTGAAAAAATCGTCACTGATGCACGAGTCGGCGGAAAAATTGTTGAGGTTGTTGATCTCTTAGCAGCCTGAAGTAATTGAACCAGTTGAGTATTCCCTTGTAAGAGTGTGATGATCCCATTCGTATCATCTCGTAATATCCTTTGCATAGCCACGGCATTTCCCTTCCAAGTCAATTTTCCTGACAAATCAGAAAAATCGTAGTTCTGATTTTGAGGCTTAGATTCTCTAATTGGATTGACTACTAGCACAACATTTACTTGCTCCAAGGCAAGTTTTGTGGGAATGTCAAATATCCGGTGCCCTGACTTATTTATAGTTGTTGTGAGTTGAAAGACTTCCATTCAAGGTTTCCAAAATTAAACATTAATGTTATTTTAGTGTTAAAGCGAGCAAATATTGGATTTTTGAAGGAACTTTATATGTTGCTACAGGAAGTTAAAGAGCAGGTTTTCAAACTCCCACCCAGGGATCGTCTTGTACTGATTATTGCCATTATTGAATCTTTGCAAGATACAAATGTTTCCTCCTCTGAACGCTCTAGCGCAATTCGACGGATGCGAGGTTTGTTAAAAACAGACCAACGGGCACCAACGGATGCAGAAGTGGCTGCTATGTTAGAAGAGCGACGGGTTCAGAAGTATCTTCAGTGAAAATTTTAATTGATACCAACATTGTCCTAGATTTTCTGTTGCAACGGGAACCATTTTTCCAAGACACAGAACTGCTGTTCCAAGAGATCAATGTGGGGCAAGTCGTCGGCTATGTTACAGCGACAACACTTACGGATATCTTCTACATTTCTCCCAGGCACACCCGCAGCGTTAAACAAGCACGGCAAGCAGTTTCAGAAACACTAACAGTTATGGTTATTTGCCCTATTGATCGAGCCGTTTTGGAATCAGCCTTCAACTCTGGCTTGTCTGATTTTGAAGACGCTGTTCAAATTTTCAGTGCAGTTACTCAAGGATTAGACGCTATCGTGACGCGGGATGTCCAAGGTTTTGTGAATTCCCCTGTGCCTGTGTTATCTGTTCAGGATTCGTTGCAGCAAGTCGGCAAACAAAGTCGTGGCGGTGGTTAGTTAAGATATAGCACTACGCAAACAGTTCAGGACATATAAATTTCCTGCGTTAGCGCGAGCAAGCTTACTGGTGCTTCAAATCTCGGACTTTTCGGCGAAAGCGTTGTGCTCTCTAGGTTATAATCGTAGCCTAAAAGAATGGAATCGGGAGTCGTGATAGCCAGGGGTTTCAACCCCTGGAGGGGAAGAAGAAAGTTTTAGAGAACAAGGGTTTTAGGATTTGTTCGTCATCTCAACTTGTCTCAACACGGGCGCTTGCTATATATTCCGAATTTGTGAAGCTCAGTAGGGCGATCCTTGCAACCATTAATGTAAAGTTTTGTTATAGGATTCAATACTTGCGCATTAAACTTTGCCACTTGCCCCTGAGTGTGTTATAGTTATTTTTAAGTGAACGAATGGCCTGGGAGTTGGAGGCGATCGGTTTTACCCGAAAGATGGTATCGCGCCGCTAGCCTCAAGGCCGTTAGTCTCATCTAGTCTTCAAAAATATAATTGTTTAAACCTGAAGAAATCATGCCAAGTGAAATATCATCAGTCACGCGCATAGCTGTTTTTTATGACGGCAATTTTTTTTTAAAACACTTCCGAATACTACAAAAATGAGCACAGGATATCTAAATATATAAACTTTGGTGGACTACATGAATTTATCCGCTCAAAAGTTGCTGAGAAAGAGCAGAAGGATTCATCATTCTGCCAAATAGTTGAGGCTCACTTTTTTATGGGGCGGTTTTCTCTTAATGCAACTAGGAATTTGGAGGGTGAGCGCTTTTTCGATGAGTTGCTCATGCACGCAGGAGTTGTCTCACATTACTACCCTATGAATGAGACGAAAACACGGCCAGAGGAGAAAGCTATTGATGTATGGCTAGCTCTTGAGGCATATGACCTTGCTATCCACAAAGGATTTGATGTCCTAGTTTTGTTTGCTGGAGATCAAGACTATGTTCCGCTCATCCGAAAAGTCCATGGAATAGGAACTCGCGTAATGCTAATTGGTATGGAAGCCAAATGGCAGTATAGGGAAAAAGATTATTCAATTAGTACATCACAAAAACTAATTGATGAAGCATCGTATCCGATTTTACTTTCATCTGAGACAGATGCGAAAACAGCTAAGAATGATAGGTTGATAAATGGGATCTTTGAGCGATAGCCAGGTATCTGCTGGGATTTTCCAAATGTCTACGTCTTTTATCTAGTTTATGTTATCTTGCTGCTAGCTCGATCTCCGATCTCGTAGGTTGAGTTAAGCCGCACACATCTATCGTTCACAACCAACCCTGTGAAATCGGCGAAATGTTGGGTTTCATTCTTCAACTCAACCTACGGTAATTTCGCGCTTTGGTGCCTGACGATTCGCCCCAAACTGCATTTCAATACTATGAGAGACATGAAACAAAATCAAGGATTTATTGTAGATTCTAACCATTTTTATAAGATAGCTCTTGATTCCTATGAGAGGGCAAAAAAAGGATACGAGCGTCATATGCAAGATGATGCCCTGGTTTCCATTATTTTTTCTGCATTTTCACTTGAAGCATTTATCAATGAGCTGTTAGCCCTTGCAAAAATGGGGAAGAATGATGGATTGAAAGAAGACTTTTTAGATAAGTTGATTGAGGCAATTGACGAGTCTTCTTCTAGTCAAACCTCCGGTGGAAAAGGTAAAAGGTGGAAAAGCACGTTAGAAAAGTTTATGTTAGCTAGTGAAGCTTTGGGAAGTAAGTTTGACAAAGGAAAGGCTCCTTATCAAGACTTTGCAGATCTATTCCGCCTACGTGACTGTCTGGCGCATCTCAAACCGGAAGATCTAATTGAGTATTATAAAGACGAGCCGTTGGCGTTCAGGTATTTGGGAAGAAAGTTAACGAAAAGTCTCCGAGGTAAGGGGATTTTACGGGAAGCAACAACAATTGAATCGATAACATTCCTAGTTAGCACTGCTAAGGCTGCCGAATGGGCTTGTGAAACTGCTTCAACAATGGTTAATGTAATGTTAGACAAAATTCCCAAATCAGACTTTAAAAACTATGGAACATTCCTCGCGTACAGGGTATTTTTTCTCCCACCCACCCATCTAAATACTCAAAATTCAGTAAAAAATGCTCAAGCAATTTTCAGAGATTATGTACCTCCTGGCAGAAAATTTTCTGAAGAACTGATTCAAGAACGTAGGGAGGAGGCTTTACGTGATAAATAAAGTTGTGGTTGATGCTTCTGCTGTGTTGGCTTTGCTCAATCAAGAAGATGGTAGTGAGGAAATTTCTCAATTGATTGGCAATGCTGTCATTAGCTCAGTCAATCTTTCTGAAGTTGTAGCAAAACTTACAGATAAGAGGATGACCAAAACAGACATCGAACAGATTTTATCAAACTTAAATCTTGAAATTATCCCCTTTAGCAACCAACAAGCATTCAGGGCGGGGATGCTTCGCCCGCTTACTAAATCATTTGGACTCTCACTCGGTGATCGGGCTTGTCTTGCACTGGGTATTGCTCTCAATCTACCAGTTATAACTACTGATGGAGTATGGGCTAATCTTAATCTTGGGGTTGAAATCAGAGTGGTGCGTTAAACATATGTAGGGCGATCGCTATTATACATTATATGTAACCGAAAACGATAAATTTTACCCAACCGGAGCATTTATAAATCCCCCCTGCCCCACCTTCTTAAGGGGATTGCCTTCCATTTCTTCCTCGGAAATAATTTACTGGCATTATACCTTGCCACTTGTCCCTGAATATGTTATAATTTGTTTTTAAGCCTTTTATCACAAACTTTTCATGCTTTCTATCAGGATAGTACTGGTTTCTGTTCTTGTGCTATTATGCCCTGCTTGTTTGCTAGCTCAACCACAAGCTGTTGAGCCTGAAGACACAACAAGTCAATCCAATGGTTCTTTATGTGGAACTAATGCTGTCACAAGCCCGTTGAGCTGCTTCGGGCTAGACAATGTGGCAGACTCCAATAATGAGGAGGTGTCGATAGGTAACCAATCTGTAGAAAAAGTTTCCCGTAGAAGACAAGTGGAGATCGTGATAAAATTCCTTAAACACAGAGAGAGGACCATTAAATGATAAAAAAGATTGCTGTCTCTTTGCTTTCATTATCTTTTTTGATTGGCTCAAGCCCGTTGAGCTGCTTCGGGCGAGAAAAGGTGGCAGATTCTAGTAATTACAAGATTATCGATGCAGTCACAGGATCCGAACTTAAATTTGAAAAATATGCGAAATACGGCACTTTATATCTTGCCGCAACGGCAGCGATGAAGAAAAAAATCTTGGAAAAGGAGGCTGACATTTCCAAGATTAATATTACGTTGTATTACGCTCCGTTATATGCCATCACTGATTTGCCAGAAGAAAAATGGTATCCACAGCGAGGTGAGCGCACGATTTCATCTCCTTGGTTGAAGTTAACTGAAACCGTTTCGGTCTCCGGCCCTCGGGAAATAGAGATTCGGATCGATGCTACGGAATCCAGGTTTGTCATGGATTTATTTTCCGATCCATACCCCAGGTTGATGATGGATTCATTTTTCAATCCCAATGATAGGACCATAATGACAAATTTTCTTGAAGTTGACCCGATGAGTCAGATTTGTCTTGAAGAAGCGGTAGAGAGTTATGCTACAGCTGTAACTGGTGGGTCTGTAAGAAGATTCTCTGGTTTCTCTGGTGCGTTCTCTTGTGTGTCAGAGCCGTTAAGACGCCCACTGTTGTCTCTTTTTTTATCGTCAAACCAAACTTTTTTCGCGCCATTCATAGGGCCTGTCTTTGAGAGGCTATACAAGACATGTCCCGACATAGCGCCGGGTTACTATACTGAACTTTACACGGATCTAGCAATCCAGGCGCTGGAAATTTTGAAAAGCGAATCGGAACCGGAAGCTATGTGGTGGGGGGAAGCGTTCAGGCTCACACATCTCTGGGAGAGGAGATGTCAATAGGTAACCAAGCGACGGATCAAGTTTTGCGCCGAAGAAGAAAAGACCATTGAATATCAATGCTAAACTATCTGAACTATACTAAATAAGGAGAATGACCATGGCATTAGCAGATGTTCTTGCACAGCTAAACTTCACAGGGTTTTCGTCAAGTGATGAAGCGAGTATCAGAAGTTCGATCACTCAACTCTATAATGGTTCAGCTACGGCAAGGGGTGTACTTGACAAGACAGTTTCACAAAATCGGACGCTCGAAATAAAATTTGTATCAGGTAAGCTTAGTGCTAGAGATCCAGGTACATTCCAAATTAATGTAGATTTATCGTTTGTTTCCACTCTTGCGTACATATCGCCGACGGGTCAATCGGTTCAAGATCAGTCATCCCTGATTATGCATGAGATTGTTCATGCTATTGAAGGATTACTGGATGAACCGCGGGATACCAACACAAACTCTGATGGTCCCACTACACGCTTTACGAACCAAATTCGCCGAGAACTTGGTCTTCCTGAGCGGCTTTCATATGAGGGTGCTGGACCAGCTTCAATCATTCCAGTTGGAACAAACTACACAGATGGTAATGAGATTGATGTTGCGCTTCTTTCCATTGGATACCAGGATACCTCAAGCAATTCTCCAGGAACACGGGACCTCATCATAGCGCGGGACGAAAACAAAGAAAAAGGACCCGTTAACATCATGATCTCTGGGGATGGAAACGATTATCTCTATAGTCGGAGCGGTAATGACATACTCACTGGAGGCGGCGGCGACGATTTCATTGATGGGGGAGCGGATGAGGATATCGCAATATATTCTGGTGCGTGTGTCCACTACAGCTTCACGGCCAATGCCGACGGTACATTCACCATCAGAGACACTCGTGCAGGAAGTCCTGACGGAACGGATACTTTGCGTGATGTGGAGGTGCCAGAGTTTACTGACGGCGAAGTGACTCTTCAGAAAGGAAAGGTGGCTTGTCCAGGCTCAAACGTTATCCTTGCCATTGACGTCAGCGGTAGCATGAGGGACGATCTTGCGGCTGTGAAAGCGTCGGCCAACAATATCGTTGAGGCGCTCTTTGGCACGGATGACGCTCCAGTTGCATCCCGGCTCGGCATCATAACCTTCAACGACATAGGCGAAATTCGCACTGTACTAAATTTTACCGACCAAGATAATATCGCTGATAGGAAAGCTGCTGCTTTAGCCGGTATTGCATCTGTGAATATTATTGGAGGCGGAGAGGAGCCATTAAACGGTGCTTTACTGAGCGCCCTGAGAGGCGATGCAGGGTCGTGGGATGAGGGAGCAACGAGCAACAGGATTATCGTTTTCTCCGATGAGCCTGCGGCTGATCCGGAGCTACGGTCACAGGTCCTTGCCCTTGCTGCAAATACTAACGTCAGCCTTCCAACCCAAACAACGACACCACCAGCGCCAATCAACCCAAGCTTTGTTGACTACACTGACGAGCCCTTACCTGATGACAGCAGACCTGTGCCCGTGCAGGTCTTGCCCATCCTTATCGGTGATGATCCTGAAGCACGGGATGATTTCCAGGCGCTTGCCGATGGTACGGGAGGACAGCTTTTTACGGCAGCTGATGCATCAGAAGTTGTTGATGCACTGATCGGAGCGATTGAAACCTCCATCAACAATCCACCGACTGTTGCAAATCCTATCGCCGACCAAACTACGGACGAAGATGCAGCTTTCAACTTTACTATCCCTGGAAACACATTTGAAGACGTTGACGCTGGTGACACCCTAACCCTAAGCGTTACCTTAGCTCTTGGTGATCCTCTTCCTAGCTGGCTGAACTTCGATAACACCACTAACACTCTTAGTGGAACCCCCGGAAACAATGATGTCAGTTCATTTGATATTGAAGTCACTGCCACTGACAGTGCAGGAGCAACCGTAGCAGATACCTTTACCTTGACCGTTGAAGCTCTTCGAGATCAAGATAACGATGGTTCTGGCGACCCAACCCTCGAAGGGGTTTTTGAAGTCCAGGGTCAAGTAGGCGTAACCACCCTCCAATTTACCCGCCAATCTTCCAGCAGCAGCACCCAAGTGAGCGAAGTCGGCGTCTTCCAGGTCGATGACCAAAACCAGGTCAACGGCATCGCTCCTGGTGAAGCAGGCTTCGTCCAAGCAGCACTGAGCCAAAGCCAGGTTATCTTTTCCAGCCTGTCCGATTTTTCCGATTTTTTTATCAATGGCATTTCATTCGATCGTCAACTTCAGTTCGGAGCAGGCGACCGACTCGTGTTCTACCTCATCGCAAACAGCACCAACGATGCTGTATCCCAAGGCAACAGCGCCAACGTCTTCTTCAGCCTTGACAGTGCTAACTCCGACGGACTCAACCACGTCAACATCAGCCAAACCGACGGTACCTTTACCTTCGCTTGGGAAGAAACCCTCGGTGGCAGCGACACCTCCTTCGATGACCTGATCTTCACTCTCGAACAAGTAAACAATCCCCTATCCTTGCAACAGATGGTCGCCACTCGTCAAGGCGACTCCGAGAGCGAATTGATTGACCTAACCCAATTCACAGGTCAATCGATACAAGTTCAAATATCCATCCTCAGAAGTGGAGCCGCCTTCGATAACACCGTAGGCTTCTATCGTATCGAAAACGAACAAGGCACCGTCCGTGATCCCCTAACCGGACAACTCCTCAATCCATCAGACCAAGGATATGTCCAAGCCGCCGTCCGTATGAGTCAAGAAACAGGACAAGGCATGTCCTTTGATCGCAATGCAGAAGGCATTACCGCCACCTTCTAAGGAGGTTCACTCTTCGCCCCCTTCCTCATCGCAGACGGTTCTGTAGACGCCGTTCTGGACAGCGACACCAGCAACGATCCAGCCGTCTACTTTGCCTACCTGGGAGCTAACACCGACGGCGTTGATCACGTTCGCCTCTTCGGAGACAACACGATCGGCTTTGAAGATCTACCCAACGGTGGCGACTTTGACTACAACGACTTCCTGATCCATGCCGACTTCACCGTAGTTTAGTCACTGTTGATTTGTACTGAGGATCGTTGTCCCAACCATCGGATGGTGCCGCAACCGTTGACTGTCGTGATAGGTAGACCCCCGCCATTAATCAATGCCGGGGGTTTTCCCCCACGCAGTACCGGACATGCAACTTTCAAAGCATCCGGCTCCTGGTGTATCATCTACTTACTGGCGCGTTTACTCCTCATTACTTGTGTCGGATTTCAGGTCTCATTCAAATTGGGCTTTGAGTCCGAATATGCCAACTTCCTCTCCATTGACGTTTTGCCCTACGCCCCTAACTTATGAGGAACGTTGAGTTTCAAGTTCCAGCTTTCGGATTACAAATCCTCTTGCGTTCGGATTTGCAGTTACGTTTCACCCTCTCCTACGTCAGCCTATCTGCCGGGTTATTGATTCCCCTGAACTTTCGTCCTAGCAGCATTCGCTTTTTAGGAGAGTCCTATCTCCCCAGGGAATTGGTTCCCATTACTGGTTCCCTACGATTACTCGACCCTGTGGAGGTTTTCTCGTTCCATAATTTATTAACCTTTCGGGCGTGCGCGCCCTCAAGGCGTTCCAGGCGCGCACGCCTGGAACGTTAACCAAAGTTAGATTCGATTGGGTTAGGTTGCTCCATAGAACGGCGGTGTGGTGTCTGCTGGGTAGCTATTAGAAACTACCTTTCACTTATACCGCATACCTTTTGGTTAGAGCGTGTCATTCTAGTTTTCGCTCCTCTTGGGATAACGTTCCTGCAAGCTTCGCTTTATGCTCACCTTACCAATCTTTCCCTAGCCCACCTCAGTCCTAGACGACTTTTGGATTAGACATTACCCTCTAGCTGTGAAACTCCGGCATTACTGCCAAAGCTCCTTCGGGCGGGAACTGGAGAGACACTCTCCATTGGGTTCAGATGGCTGAACCACTAACTACTGCGACTTTCGAGTCGCACCCAATAGATCCAATCCCCATCGAACAGAGACGCAGTGCCCCTTACCTTGACATCAAAACTGTTCATAGTGGCCACCAATTGCGAAAATATAGATGTATTGGTCGTCAAACTTGTAAATGAGTCTATCTTTCTCCGAAATTCGCTTAGACCACAAAACAGATCAACGGGCACCGACCGATGCAGAAGTGGCTGCTATGTTGGAAGAGCGACGAATATATAAATATCTTAAGTGAAAGTTTTAATTGATACCAACATTTTTTCAGTGCAGTTAATCAAGGATTAGACGCTATTGTGACACGGGATGCCCAAGGTTTTGTGAGTTCCCCTGTATCTGTGTTATCTGTTCAGGATTTGTTGCAGCAAGTCGGGAAGCAAAGTCGTGATGGCGGTTAGTTAAGATAGACAGGTGACCAGCGATCGCATTCTTCATTATAATTGCTTGATACAGAAGCATGAACATTTATACTGCTATCATTGAAAAGTGCCCAGAGACAAACTTGTATGTTGGCTATGTTCCTGGGTTTCCAGGTGCCCATACTCAAGCCGAAACCCTAGATGAGCTGAATAGCAACCTTCGCGAAGTGCTTGAAATGTTGCTTAAAGATGGAGAGCCAACCTGTGAGACCTATTTTGTAGGGACTCAAACCGTTATGGTTAAGTAGCTATGGGCAAGAAATATCGAGTTCTTAAGCCATCTGAAGTGGTAGCAGTGTTAGAGAAACTTGGTTTCCAGGAGATTCGTCAGCGAGGTGATCACAAGCAAATGCGACATCCTGATGGACGAGGCACCACTGTTCCATGTCACAAGGGAAGAGATCTTTCTCCCATCATTCTGCGACAGATTGCAAAGGATATTGGTTTGACAATTGACGATCTACTGAGCTACAGGTAGTTTCACCTAATGCTTCTGATTAATCGTTCGCTTTAGGTTAGAGCAGCAGCTAGCCAGACCTAATATTACTTGCACCAGCGTTTTTTCCAAGCCTTAGTGGGTTCTAGCAAACTGGCCAGTTGTGAGTTTTGCCTCCGTCTCAATATTATCTCTGGGGAATCTTTCAGCATGGGATCCCGGTAGGGAATAGCTGCACGAGTTTGTAAATGTTCTCGTTCCTGTAGGGAAAGGGGTGGCAGATCTGCGCCAGTTTTGTTAGCAACCGTACCAGGGGATCGCCTCCCCACGCTCTTACTTGCTCCTACTGTCAAACCAGCTAGTTGTAAAGCAACCCGCACAGCAGCAGCACAGGAATAGGTAGCCAAGATTCCCGTTGGTTTCAAGCAGATAGCTACCAGAGAGAGAAATTCTACTGTCCAAAGCTGAGGACATTTTGGGGGGGAAAAAGGATCCAGAAAAATGGCATCTGCTTGAAAATTTAACCCAATAACTTGTTTTATAGTTACCCTCCCATCTCCCCAAAACAGTTTAGCTTGTAAATGAGACTCTTTTACTTCCTGATTCACTGCTAAGGTAGCTAGTAACTGAGGAATAGGTGGTTCCCAGAGTTCCAATAATTGGGAGGCGCGCGCTTTCTGGCATACTCTTGGCTCTAGTTCTAAAGCAATTAACTGAATTTGAATGTGAGGATTAACTTTCCAAATAGTTGCTAAAGCAGCAGCACTATTATAACCCAATCCATAGCAAATATCCAAGATTTGCAATGAATTTTTTTGTTGAGCTAACTGTTCCAAACCACAAGGCAAGACAAATTTTTGTTCAGCTTCTTGCTTGGCTCCAGAGTGAGAGTGAAAATTTTCCTGAAACTCAGGAGAAAAGAAAGTAAAAGAGCCATCTTCCGTTAACTTAACAACTAACTCATCTGTATTCATGCGGTTACCAAAATATCCAAATCTTCTGGTGTATTACAATTAAATAAAACCGAAGCATCTTTAATTGGTAATTCTCCCACTGGATGTAGTTTCAACCAACCCTGAAATGACCTCCCTCCTCCGGCGATAAAATCAGTCAAGTTAGGTAAACAACAGCGGCGATAAAAACCGCATAAAGGTTCCCAACCTTTCTCATTTCTAGGTAAAAGAGCCACCACCTCTTCTTTGACTGTCTCCAGATACCCAATCCATTCCCGGATATCCTTCCCTAATAGTAGGGGTAAATCGCAAGCCAACAACAACACCCACTCAGTTTCTACCAGGGGTAAAGATTGGGCAAATGCTACCAACGGTCCCTCACCACCCAGTTCTGGCAAAAAACCGCAGTCTTGAGGTACAATGTGCTGGTATCTTTCAGGCCAAGGGGTAACTACCTGGACTGAATTACTGCATTCTGTAGCTACCAGGCAAATTCGCTCCAACATCACCACACCATTGATGGAAATTAAAGCTTTATCCCTTCCCATCCGCGAACTTGTTCCTCCTGCTAGTATGAGAATACTTATTCTTTCTGTAGGCAAATTTTCCATAAATGAGCGAGGGCGACGATCATGCAAAAAGAGCAGGGGCAGCTTGATCAGCTCAAGCTATCTATGTACCTTATCCCAGTGCTAGGATTTTTTCTGGCTCTGTGGACTCTTTATTGGCGTCAAGGTAGCCGCCAACAACAAAAAGTATCTCGCTTATCCGTTACTCTTACTCTAAGCTGGCTGTTGAGTTACAGTTTTCTCTGGACAGGAGCAGGACAAACCTCCGAGTTTAATAGCCTACGGTTATTATATCTCAATAGCCTACTCACTTCTGGTTATTTTCTGGTATCTCTCAGTTTAATGATCCGTTTGTGGCTGGGTAAAAACCCCCGTTTGCCTTTGATTAGTACCATGGCTGAGAGATTTATCGGTAAACATTTATCTTGAGTTCAAAACCGAAAACAATGGCAAATAGCAATCAAGAGCAAAAATCAACAGTCACCAAAAATCCTAAGGGACGCTGGCTTTGGATCGGGTTGAGTTTAACCGCAGTGGCAACCATCTCCGCAACAGCGGGAGCAATACTGACAGTATCCCTATGGGACACCTGGCCAGCCACACCCGTAGATCCACCAGACCAGATCTCAGCTTCAGAAGGAATTGCATTGCCAAAACTAACCCGTCCGGTAAATATATTAGTTTTGGGGACTAAGGTTCTTACTTCCGATGTGGACGCTAGTACTAACGATGAAGCAGGATACCACGCTCTGGTCAATTCTGTTGAGGGTCTTGCGGATACTATGCTTTTGCTGCGGTTTGATCCGTCCCAAGAAAAATTGACCGTTCTTTCTATTCCCCGGGATACCCGTGCTTATATCCCAGGCTATGGCATCCAGAAAATTAATGTCGCTAATCTTTACGGGGGTCACGAACTAGCTGCCCAGACTATCTCGCAGCTTTTAGGGGTAGAGGTGGATCGCTACGTCCGGGTCAATGTCCAGGGTGTGGAGAAAACTATCGATGCTTTGGGTGGAGTTACTGTTTATGTTCCCAGAGATATGAAATACATTGACGAAAGTCAGCATCTGTACATTAATCTTAAAAAAGGTAAGCAGCACCTAGATGGCAACAAAGCGATGCAATTTTTGCGCTTTCGTTACGATCGCTTGGGAGATATTGGTAGGGTCCAGCGACAGCAAATACTGATGCGAGCCTTGGTGGAACAAGCCCTCAAGCCCACTACTTTAGTTCGAATACCTAAAGTATTATCTACTGCTCAATCTCATATTGAAACTAACTTAGGTAAGGAAGAATTATTAGCTCTGGCTGGTATGGTCGCCAAAATTCAACGGTCAAATACGCAAATGCTGATGCTACCGGGTTACTTTAGCGGCGATGGTAAGGAAGAGGTAAGCTATTGGCTGCCAAATAATCGCCGCATTAACCTGATGATGGCCCAGCACTTCAATATGGGAGAGCTGTCCTCAGAAGCCCTCAATCCAGCTTATGTCAGGGTTGCCATTCAAGATAGCACGGGGGATTCTGAAGCGGTAACAGCCATGCGCCGCTATTTGCGGGAAGTGGGTTATAGCCATGTGTTTCTTACCCATGACTGGTCAGAACCTCTAAAAGAAACCCGCATCGTGGCTCAATACGGGGATGACATTACTGGGGCTGCACTCCGGGCTGCTTTGGGAGTTGGAGAAGTGCGGGTGGAGAGTACGGGTTCCCTGGGATCTGACCTGACGATCCAAATGGGGGAAGACTGGCGCCGGCAACAATTTTCCGAATAGCCTGGGGTTTTAACCCCAGGAAGTAGATGGTGGATAGTTTACCAATCTCTAATACCATCAACTCTTTCTTGAGCTATCTCCCTTTCCCGTCGTAGGGGTTTGAGAATTGATTCTGGTAATTGCTCGGCGTCTGCTAAGGCGCGATCGAAGTTCTGAACTGCTTGTTTTACTAGAAACATTGCTTTGTGTTGCTTCCCTTTTCCATGGAGAATTTGCCCTTTGAGATAGTATAGTTCTGGGTTATTGGGGGTAATTTGAATAGCGCGATGAACAAACTGCAAGGCTTGGTCAAATTTTTCTAAGTCTCGGTAAGCTACCGCAATACCCCGATAGACGAGATAATTGGGAGCTGCATTATCTTGGAAATTGGCGATCGCCCCTTCTATATTGGCAAAGGGAAGATTGACTGCTAAGAGCAATTCCATATATCCCTGAATCAAATTCAATTCCGGATCATCTACATCTTGTTTTTCCGCTTGGTCGAAATAGTGGAGTACTTTTTGCAGTTTTAGTAGAGCAGGGATAGCTCCTTCTGTTTCAAAAATGTAAGCCCCTTCTAAAAAATGGCCTACCCCTGTATAAAGATTGCCTCTTAAGGTATCTCGACTTAGCAAACTGTCTGCTGCGACTAAAGTCTTCTGAGCGTAAATTCTCAGGGTTTCTTTGTCGTTCTCAGTATAACCTATAGCTGCCCGAAGAGCATGAGCGAGAGGATCTCTTACTTGATTATTCTCTTCCAGAACCCTCTTAGCTTGTTTGTAATTTCCTTCACTAAACAGAATGTTAAAAGCAGCTTCTGTCTGAGGGTCAATATCGTGAGGGTTGGTGCTGCGAAACGGATCTCCAGCACAAGCAGCACTGCTCCAACAACTTAAAACAATAGCTAAAAATATTCTCTTCAATTTATTGGACCATATTTTCATGTTGCTCTCCAGTCTTCAGTATGAGTATATCCGACGACAGTAACTTTCTCGTTGTTCCACCCAGATATGTACCAATGGTTGTTATACCAAATTACTCGTCATTCAAAAAAAATGTGGACGGATGCCTTTGGTGTGGGTAAATGTAAACCCTGTAGGGGTTTTATAAAACAGACCGCAATTCAGGTTAAAGGCGACCCGCCATATAGAGTCATTTCTAAATTTTCTTTTTGAAAGCAACTTGGTATTATATTATATTTAGTGGGGAAAATGACAAGGGTGAATAAATGCTGTAATGCTACGTGGTATTTGTTGAGTTGGAACCCTTCAAGGCATAAACTAAAATTCTCAGAAGCGGATCAAGATCCTCAGGAACGCGAAAACTCTCCAGTCCTTGACTAATATGTTTTGAGTGACGATTAAGTTGGGCAAATTGCCATAGGGTACCAGTTGTGACGGCACCTAACAAATTCGAGTTATCATCGTTAGGATCATCTAACCAGCGATCAAGAGTAATTAATTCCACAGCAAGTTGAGTCATACCATTGACCAAGTCTTCCTTTTTTGCTTCAATCACCAGTAATTGCTTATTGGATCGGAGAAAGTAATCAAGGGTACCTTGGAGTTGTTCTGAAACTTTTAAGGGATATTCAATGCGCAATTGAGCTTTGGTATAGTATACTAATTCGGTGACAACCCTAGAAATTAAAATTTCACGGCGTGCCATTTCTGTACTAAGGTTTACGAAGGGTAATATTTCACTAATACGAGAGCGCAACTCTTCGATTCGAGCCAGTGGCTGTTGAGATTGAGGAAGGTTTAACCATTTTCGCGCGAAGGAATAACCAAAATCAGCAACCAAATCGTCGATTTCAATATTCAGCTCAAAGAATTTGCTAAAGGTATAAGATTTAGAGAAGTCAACAAAAGTCATAGTGATTACCAAAATATAATTTACTAGAAAAATATGTTACTATCATATATATATGCTTCAATTATAGTTAGATATACAAGGAATCAATCATGTTGACTTACAAAGCGATGTATAAATTTTTGGATGAAGGGGTTCACGGTGAAGTATTGGATTTCCCGCCGGGTGCCATTTCTTTTGCAGAGAACCTGGAAAAAGTGCGTCGCTCCCTTGCAAGTGCTTTAATGGACATGGCAGAAACTAACTTGCTCAAAGGTGAACCTTTACCTCTACCTAACCCTCAAATTACTAATAAGACAGCAGATATAGAAGAACCCATTTATCTGATTCTCACCGCAGCTCCTCATATTCAAGTTCAGATTTAGTAGCATAATGAAACGTCGTGACTTACTTCGCCTTTTTAACAGCACGGTTGTCAATTGGTGCGGGAGGGAGCAGAACATTCTATATGGGAAAATCCAGCTAACAATCGGCGTACTGCTGTTCCTCGTCATAGAGAGATTCCTAACTTCACAGCGATGAGAATATGTCAGCATTTAGAAATTACTCGTCCATAATGTTTAAATCGAAAACTTTGAGCATGACTTGGTTAGTAGGAAGTTGCAAATGTTATATCTGAAAAACTTGGTCTATCACCCTCCTGCTACTCCCACCCCTATCTTAAAAGGGATTAACTTAGAATTAGCACCGCAACAGTTAGGACTAATAATTGGTCCTTCCGGTTCTGGAAAAAGTACCCTTTTGGAAATTTTAGCAGGACTAGCAGAGCCAACAAAGGGTAGTATCGCTTGGGGAGGTGAAGAACTAACATACTTGGACTTGCAAGAGCTAGGAGGAATTGTCTTCCAGTTTCCAGAACGGCATTTTTGCGGGAAAACAGTCTTAGAGGAACTGCGTCTCGGTCACCCAGAGTTGGGAGTAACCAGAATCAAGGAAACTCTCACTGAAGTAGGATTGGAGCAGATATCCTTTGATACAGACTGCAACCAACTCAGTGGTGGTCAACAACGTCGCCTCGCTCTCGCAGTACAGCTCATTCGCCAACCCAATCTGTTATTATTAGACGAACCAACAGCAGGGCTGGATTGGTCTATGCGCCGTCAATTAGCTCAACTTTTAAGAAAATTGAAAACCCATTGGACCCTCTTGGTGGTTATTCATGACCCAGGTGAATTGAAGAATATTGCCGATCGCTGCTGGGCCATAGAACAAGGAAATGTTCAACAGTTACCAGACTTGTAATGTTTAGCATTAAAATGTTAAGTATTTTACTAACTTACTTAAGGTGATAATCGCTTTATACGCCAGCTACCATCTTCCAAGAGGCGATAGAGGAGGCGATCGTGGAGGCGACTGGGACGTCCTTGCCAAAATTCAAATTGTTTCGGCATGACCCGGTATCCGCCCCAATGAGGGGGACGAGGTATTATTTTACCCTCGTACTCCAGTCTCAATTGCTCAAATCTCTTCTCCAGTACCTCACGAGAAGGGATAACTTGACTTTGGTTGGATACCCAAGCACCCAGTTGGGAGTTGAGGGGACGACTTTTAAAATACTGGTCCGACTCTTCTGGGGCAACTTTTTCTATGGTACCCTCAATGCGGACTTGTCTTTCTAACTCTCCCCACCAAAAGGCGATCGCCGCTTTTGGCTTTTCTTCCAGTTGCTCTCCTTTGCTACTCTGGTAATTGGTATAAAAGACCAAACCCCTTTCGTCAAAACCTTTCAACAACACGATCCTAGCACTGGGTTGCCCCCCTGCACCTACAGTAGCAAGAGTCATGGCATTTGGTTCTAGCAGTTGAGCCTTAACTGCCTCAGCCAACCAAATCTTAAACTGTTCTAAAGGATCAGACAGGGCGTCCCCTTCTGTCAATCCAGCGCGAGTGTAGTTCTGGCGCAAATCGGCAACAGATAGGTTCATCAGCTTAATCTCCACCCTGACTGTATCATCTACATTTAGTGTAGAACAAATTTCCCCAGGAGTCAGCTAATGCGACAAATCAATTTTACCATTATCTTTGCTTTTTGTTTGGCTCTGGCCTTATTCAGCATCGAAAATACTCAGTCTGCTCCCATTAAAATCATTCCCGGAGTCCAAGTTCAAGCCCCTCTATCCATTGAACTAATTATCACCATGGGTGTTGGAGCCATTCTCGCATGGCTGTTTAGCGTCTGGACAGGACTACAACTACAGGTAGGAGCTTTTCGGAGCAAACGGGAAATGCGCTCAAAAGAAGAACAAATTGAAGTTTTAGAGCAAGAGGTGGAACAATGGAAAGCGGAGGTGGAGAAGCAAAAACAATTACTTCCAGGATCTAACGCAGAAGTAGAAGTAATTAGCTGATTACTATGGGTTAGCCTAATTGACAACTAGGCTGATCCATGATAAAAATAGGGAAATATATAAATGAAGTTTAATATAGGAAAAGGGAAGAAAGATTGATGAAAGCCATGATTCTGGCGGCTGGAAAGGGTACTCGCGTGCGTCCCATTACTCATACAATACCTAAACCCCTAATTCCTATCCTAGAAAAGCCAGTGATGGAGTTTTTGTTGGAATTGTTAAGGAAACATGGCTTTAATCAGATTATGGTAAATGTTAGTCACTTAGCAGAGGAAATCGAAAGCTATTTCCGCGACGGTCAAAGCTTTGGGGTTCAAATCGGCTATTCTTTTGAAGGCAGAATTGAAGAAGGGAAACTCATAGGAGAAGCATTAGGTTCTGCTGGTGGACTTAAACGTATTCAGGATTTTAATCCTTTCTTTGATGATACCTTTGTGGTTCTTTGCGGGGATGCTCTCATTGACTTAAATTTGACGGAAGTGGTAAAATGGCATAAGAAAAAAGGTGCCATCGCTACGGTTGTCACCAAGTCAGTACCTCGGGAAAGTGTTTCTAGTTACGGGGTTGTGGTTACTGACGATGATGACAGAATTAAAAGTTTCCAGGAAAAACCCTTTATAGAAGAAGCACTCAGTACCAATATAAATACTGGTATTTACATTTTTGAACCGGAAATAATTGACTTCATTCCTCCTGGTGTGGAATACGATATTGGTGGGGATCTATTTCCTAAGTTAGTGGAAAAGGGTGAGCCTTTCTACGCTACCTGTATGGACTTTGAATGGGTAGATATAGGCAAAGTACCAGACTACTGGCACGCCATTAGAAGCGTTTTGTTGGGAGAAATTAAAAATGTGAAAATTCCCGGCAGAGAAGTAGCACCTGGTATCTATACTGGGCTGAATTTAGCTGTAAATTGGGATAAGGTGGATATAACAGGCCCAGTTTACATCGGTGCCATGACTAAAATTGAAGATGGGGCTAAGATTATCGGTCCAACGGCTATTGGTCCCAATTGTTGCCTTTGTAAGGACACTACGGTAGATAATAGTGTCATCTTTGAATATTCTCGCTTGGCGTCTGGAATTCAGTTAGTGGATAAGTTGGTTTTTGGACCCTATTGTGTTGATAAAAAAGGGATAGCCATCGACGTTAGGAAAGCAGAATTGGATTGGCTGATTACCGATACTCGACAAAGTCCTCCTTATCTTCATCCTAGGGAAAAGCAAACTATAGATGAATTGCTCAATGGACATTGAGTTAGAAGTAAAAGCAGGTGAAAATGGGTTGCGTTTGGATCGGTGGCTATCTCAAGAACTACCAGAGTCCCGCACCCACCTGCAAAAGCTCATTGCTCAGGGCTTCGTAAAACTGAATAATCAAGTCTGTAGGAGCAAAAAAACCCCACTCAAAATAGGCGATCGCCTCCTCGTTACCATTCCTCCAACCCAACCTCTAAGCCTACAACCAGAACCTATCCCTCTGGATATTCTCTATGAAGACGATTCTCTCATTATTATTAATAAACCCTCTGGTTTAGTAGTTCATCCCGCTCCAGGTCACGAAACTGGCACTCTCGTCAATGCTTTATTATATCATTGTCAGGATTTAGGGGGTATTGGAGGGGTAGAACGACCTGGTATCGTCCACAGACTAGATAAAGATACTACTGGAGCATTGGTAGTAGCCAAAACAGATTTTGCTCACCAACACCTACAAGCTCAAATTAAAGCCAAAACCGCAAAGCGGGAATATCTAGCTGTGGTTCACGGTGCTCCTTCTATTACTAAAGGTATCATTGATTTACCCATTGGGCGTCACCCTGTTCACCGCAAGAAAATGGCTGTAGTACCCCTGGAAAAGGGAGGAAGAAATGCTCTCACTTACTGGGAAGTGTTAGAAAGACTGGGAAACTACACTTTAATCCAATACCAACTTTCTACCGGGCGCACCCATCAAATTAGGGTTCATAGTGCTAACATGGGACATCCCATTGTGGGGGATACCCTTTACAGTTCCGGTGGTTCCCTTGGGGTTAATTTATCGGGACAAACTCTCCATGCACGAAGACTTTCCTTGCAGCATCCCCTATCTGGAGAACCTCTAGAGGCGATCGCCTCTCTTCCTCCCGATTTCACTAAGCTCCTTGCATTACTCCGTCAGAGAGTAGGGTGGGCAATGCTAGAGACAAGCTAAAATTGTCTCGGACAGTATAATATTGGCGTTGCCCACCAAGTCCGTAGCATTGCCTATACCTTTTCAGTCCAAATATGTGCGGGTTTACAAGATAAATTTTTCCAATTTTATACCTATCCTATGGGGGCGCAAGCCTTGCGCCCCGAAGCCAGTTTTGGTCCAGTGTTGGTGAGTAATGCCAGCGTTGGTGGGCAATGCCCACTCTACTGGGTATGCTTTTGTAATTCATCTTCTAATTCTTTGATTAATTTTTGCATTTCTTCCGCTTCATTTTTCATTCTTTTCGCTTTCTTATCCATTGCTAAGGCTCTGAATTGCTGTAGTGCTGCTTCAGCCCATTCCTTCGCTCTCTCAAAATTACCCCTGGCTTTCTCTAAAAGAGCAAAAGAGCGCTTATAGCGAGCTTCCCTTCGTTGATTTTTGTTATTTGTAGCTACCGGAATACCCTCAGTTAATAGCTTATCTGCTTCCTCTAAATCTCCCTGGATAATTGCAAGATCAGCCAACCAATTTTTGATTGAGTTAATTACTCGATACCATTTAATTCTTTGAGCACTAGCCATGGTTTGCTGAAAGATTGCTCGTGACTCATCATAGTCCTCTTCCCGAAAGCATATTTCTGCCTTATGGTATTGTACAGGGATAGAATAGCGAATGTGTTCTTTTTCTTCTAGTTCAGCTTCTTGGACAAACTTTAATTCTAGTTCTAGTTCCGTGCTTTGTCATATTGTTCCTTACGAATATATAACTTTGTCCTAGCTTCAGCCAACTTAGACTTTATCTCTGGTGTTACAGAGTTTTCCCAACGCCTAGCTTGTGCCAATATTGCTTCCGCTTGTTTGAAGTCTTCAGGTGACTTGAAACGAATGAGGGTCCAGCTTTGATAAATGGTGAACTGCACGAAAGTGGACCATTCCCCACGCTTTTCCGATTCCTTTCTTACCCACTCCAACCATTCAAGACGATCATGCCAATAACCATATAAATTGGTATAGTGGTATAAGGGTTGCCGTAAATCTCTAACCTGTTCGTAGAGTCCTTCCCTGTCACACCACCCTAGCACCTCCCGCACATTTTCCTCTTCTTCCTCTAGTTTGTAGTAATTTGTCCAATTGTATAAATCTGGTCCACCATATTTCTGAGCAAACCCTATACACCAGTTCACCCAACGATTCCGTGCTTCTTCCTGAAAATCAGGGTTACCAGCAAGCTCATCCAAGGCGTACTCCCGTGTGAGAGGGAGCATGGTATAGCGTTCTTTATTTTGACTGGTAAGGGAAAGTTGCAGTAGTTGGGCTAAACCCTGACGCACAGAGGAGTTATTTTGCTCTAAACCAGCTACTTCAGCTATAGCTTCTTTCACACACCAATGCTGTTTTCCCCACTCCCCCAATACCACCAACGTTAATATAAGAAGCACGGTAGCTAAGATCCATATATTCCAGCAGTTGTTTTAGTTCTTTTTCCCTACCGATAAAATCATTGGTTTGACGGGGTAAGTTTTGCAGGGGAAGGGAACGGAGAAAATTGCGATCATAGGGCTGTTCCTGTTCTGTGAAGGATTTTTTTTCCGCTTTCCGTCGTCTCCACTCCTGATCCAAATAATTCAAATTGTCCCATTTATTCCTGGACTGTAACGATAGGGTAAAGTGCCAGTCCTCAGAACCCCTGGGGTTCTGAGGTTATCTGTCAAAATACCCACAAAATCTTCCAGACGCTTGATTGCTTCTCGAACCTGCTCTGTAGTTAACTTTCCAGGTTGTGGGTCTTTGGCAGTTAGTTCTGCCAGAATCCTCAGTTTCGTGTGAACTACCAACTGGTTATGCTCTTTCCAATCATAGGCTATCTTTAGTTGCTCGCAGCCGGCAATGTCATGATTTACATAATCCAGCAACGCCCCTAATAACCGCTTCGTCGTAGGAAATTCGCCCCATAGCTTTACTCTTTATTTCAGGAAAAAAGTTTGGTGATCCCCAAACTCTCCCTAAGGCTCTAATATTTTTCTCTAAAGTACACATTTCTAGTTTATCACACTTCCAGCACCTTGACAAGCCTATTTGCCTTCGGTGACATACCCCAATTTATCTTGGTGTTGTTTCATAAATTAAAGGGAGTGTTATATGATAAATCCAAAGCAAGTGATCCACTGTTTGAAATTCCTAATTTTCTCGTTGTGTCTTGTGGAAGTTAGCCCAGGACTTATCTTTCTTATCGGCTTGATTCTATTTATTATAGAGTTTCCTAAAAGATAAGATGATAAAACCTCCTTCGTGTCAGCTAAAGAGGTGCGTCCCAAATAAAGCTGACACTTCCTTTCCTAAAGGGTAAACCATGTCTTAACAAAAATTTACATTGGTAATGTAGCACACACTACTGTATATAATATGCTATGATAGTGTATAGTAAAATTGAAAACAATGGAGCCAGAAATAGCTAGACCAGAAGTTGAACCAGAAGCGATCGCTCAAACACAAGATCAGTCTCACACTGATTTACCCGGTAATAAAAAAGAAGAGAAGGAAAAAACCATGACCGAATCTCAATTTGAAACATTGAAAGAATTTACTACAGCCCTAGACAAGAAAGTTGAAGTAGGTTTTGAGAAAGTTAATACCGGTTTTGAGAAAGTTAATGCCGGTTTTGAGAAAGTTAATACCGGTTTTGCAGAGGTTAAAGGAAAGATCGAACTCATTGAACAAAAAATTGCTTCAGAAAGACAGGAATCTGAAAGAAGATTTGGATATCTAGAAAAGTTAATTTATACTGTGATGGCAATGATAGTCCCTATATTCGTATTGATAGTAACTATCTTGATTAAAGTAATCTAATAGAAAACAATTTATACAGAAATGGCTAGACCAGAAGTTGCCCCAAAGGCTTGCTGTGAAGCAAATACCGCTGACTTACCCGGTAATAAAAAAGAAGAGAAGGAGAAAACCATGACCGACTCAAACTTTGAAGCATTGAGGGACTTAATTGTCAACCTAACAAATGACATTGGCAACATAAAGAATGACATTAAGGATTTAGACAAGAAAGTTGATGTTGGTTTTGCGAAAGTTGATACTGGTTTTGCGGAGGTAAAAGGAGAGATAAAACGCATTGACGAAAAAATAAATGGTTGGGACAAACGATTAGAAAATTCAGAGAAGATAAGTTACACTACCTTGACAGCTCTAATACTCGCTGTTGTCGGTGGTATTGCTAAATTTCTTTTTAGCAAATAAATCTTAATCTTTACAGCTTTTAATAAAGGCTGACCTCACCGAATCAATCCTTCGAGTGATTGCAAAGAGCTATAAAAAAAACCGGGTTTACCTTTTCGATGAAACCCGGTTGATACAATGAGTAAAACTTTTTGTTAAACTTCTACTGGTTCTCCAGTCTTGCGATAAGGTACAGAGTCCATGCTCACATTCATGGCTGAAACCCTGGGTACTGGGTTTATCGCCGGACTGATACTCCGTGCCATATCCAAATACAGAGCGGGATCGCCAGTTTTCGGCTGCTTGTCTTGGGGAATGTAGCGACGTACTGTAGTCTGCCAAATGATTTGGGGGAAGCCCAAAACAGCGCGGTAATATCCGTCATAGCGGGGAGATTTGACATTAAAGGGAATTTCACCCAGATCCCGACCGGGTAAGGACCGCCGTCGCTGATAGGGAACGGTGTCGTAGCCAAAATTCTCCATGTACTCCTCGCTGTTCAGGAGGTCATCGATAAAGGCTTCATAACCCTTAGAACCAATGACAACTCCCCAGGCGAGTTTTTCCCGCTCGTCGTAAATATCGCGCCCTAACACTCGCTGTACGGACTGTTCCACAAAGCGATAGTTGCTATTAAGATTATAGAAACTGCGCTTGTAGGTGTCGGAAAGCAAGAGTCCCCGAATAAAGTCTCGGACGGTTATTTGACCGTAGCGGAGTTGGGACTCTAAAAAAGGCTCCCGATCAGATTTAAAAGCATGGAAGAAAATCTGACGATATGCTGCCTCAATCAGATTATCTATATCCCCAGAGTCCAGCAAGTTTTCTGCCGAGTAGATTACAGGCTGGTCGTCTCCGGCAACCTCATAGCCGGATATCCTCTCGTTCTGGGTTTTCAAAGGATAGCTCAATAGAGGAATAGCCAAATTAAAACCTCCGTTATTTTTAGAAATTATTAAAAACGTTAACCTCAATGATAAGGGAGCAAGGGGGTTATTTTTTCATGAATCTTATCAATTCTTAGGGACTCGGTCCTGGGTAAAGGGCTATAACCCAAGACCTACCTACATTCAGGGATTACCAACCCGTAAGGGAGTAATTGGATAAGGGTGCCTTTGGGACAGTATCTCCGTCTCCTTCCTCTTGAACCCTGATCTCCGTACAAAAGGTTGCAGTATTGAACCCGCCAAAACGTTTCACTGTACTAGTTCTCAGCCGCAGGTTCTGGCTCGCAAACCAGAAACGCTCCATAATGCTCATGGTTTCATATTCCGTGATTAAAATCAAACCATCTTCTTTATCCATATGATAGCTACCGGCTATGGGGACGATTTCCGCATAGCCTCTTTCCCTCAGAAGCTGACCCTGCCTAGGTTTAGCTGGATCTGGTATCAGAGCGAATACGGTGGAACCTTCGTGATTCTCATCTTCTTTATCCCACGCCATAGAACCGTCCCAACTCACAAATGCTCCCCCAATGGTAAGTTTTGGGTCAACTTCGTGCATTTGACATATTTCTACCACTTTGGGATGGTTTGCTCCCAGGGCTTGGACAAAAATATCTGCATTTCCGGTTTCCGCACGTCGGAAAGGGAGATGATGGGTGGTGCGCTGGGAGCGCCACTTACCCGCACTGTGCTGGAAAAATTCCATTGCGTCCATTACTTCGCTAAATATAAAGTTCTCGTTTAATTGTGCTTCTTATTACCGTTTTTGGCTAGCTTCTGGGCTATAACAGGCTACTGCACCAACAGTAGAGGTCATGGGGACGAATCAGAATATTAAATTATGTTAATTTGATTAATTAATGCTTGACAAGGTTGACGTTTTACTATCCACGTGTTAGATTGAGTATAAGTACACATCTAGAACGAGAATTAGGAGATTTCCCATGACAACCCCTGGAAGTCTGAGTTTGGAGCAGCAATTCAAATTGCAAGTCTTGCGACAGCAGGTAAAAAGTTTGAGCCAGGAACAAGCACAAGAATACGTCCTTGAGCTTTTCCGTCAGACTATGGTTAAAGAAAACCTATTTAAGCATTTGCTCAAGAATGCATAGGAGATGGTACGAGCTGGGAACTGGAAAATGGCTACTCTTGTCTAGTCATTCCCAGATCACCATTCGTTTCGGCAAGGAATGCTAAACCAACCATGAGAAGCAGTACAATAGTGGGAATTGAAACCTTAGCCAGTTCTCATGGATAAACGCTTCGCTAATTTATTTAATTTAACGGAAGAACAGGCGATCGCCCTGTTGCAAACTCCTTTGGAGCAATTAGAAGATGAGTCAGATCGCTACGTAGCTGCCTCTCATTTAAGGAACTTCCCCACACAACGCTCAATAAATGCTTTAATTGGGGCGATAGAAGATACTGAACCAGCTCTGTACAATCGTATCGCCCGTCGCAAGGCAGTGGAAAGCTTGGGACATATTAAAGCTGCTGTAGCCATGCCAACTATTAGAGCTTGTTTAGGGGATGAAGACTGTTATACAGTAGAAAATGCCGTTTGGGCCATCGGCGAAATCGGCACGTCCGATGATGAAATTAAGGAAGAAATTGCCCAACTGCTGGAAAAATCGGGTCAAAATCATCGCCTCATTATGCAGACTCTAGCCAAATTCAACTACCAACAGGCTCTACAGCGAATTGAGCCATTTATGAACTCGGAAAGCGAACCAATTGCTAGTGCAGCCATCGCCTCAGTGTGTCGTCTCACGGGAGATTATAGCAAGATGGACCGGGTTGTGGCTTTCCTCCAACATAGCAGTGTGAATGCCCGGAGAGGTTGCATTCAAGACCTTATCGATGCCCAATATTACCCAGCCATTCCCGCAATTGTCAAATGTCCCGTTTCCCTAGTCTTTCGCTTACGAGCACTGCGACTCCTAGGAGAAACAGGTAGAGAAAATGGCCAACTCACTTTTGCCCAATTAGAACCTTATTTAGATACAGTAATTAGAGACTTTCCTGACGACTTAGAGTTGGTTCACGAATATGACCAAACACCTAGTCTGGAATTTGTGATTAATGAATTGTACCACACTGATTTCGGGCGCTGTTACCTGGGAAGTAAAACTCTACTGTCTGAGTATAGAGAGCAAGGAGGGGAAGCCCTCATGGCTACTTATACTGCTAAAGCTAGAAGTGACTATGGTGCTCATTATCATGTGGTCAAATTGTTAGGTTGGCTCAAATATGCTCCTGGTTACGATTTGCTGGTGGAAGCCCTACATAATAGGGCCCCCCAGTTTCAGAAATCTCGCGCTGGTGCGGCGATCGCCTTGGGAAACTTGGGAGATAAACGAGCTATTCCAGAATTAAAAGCTAGTTTGGAGACAAAAATTTGGGATTTGAAATATGCCTCTTTGTTAGCATTGGAGCAGTTAGGAGATACAACGGGTCGTGATATAGCTTGTAATGATACGGACTGGTTGGTGAAAGCGAAAGCAATGGAATAATGAACCGCAGAGGCGCAGAGGACGCAGAGGTAAGAGGGGAGTTTGTAGGGTGGGCATTGCCCACCTAATTATATATTAGCTAAGGAGAGAAAATGACTTACCATCTAAAATTTCCCAAACAAATTCAAAATCGTCTTTCCTTTTTGGCAAGAGAGACGGGTTGTAAAGAAGATGAAATCATTCAGACAGCAGTATTAAAACATCTCGAAGATTTAGAAGATATTCGTGACGCTACAGAAGTATTGAAAAATCCAGGCAAACAATGGACTTTAGAAGAGGTAGAACAAGGTCTTGACCTGGAAAATTAAATTTGAAGATAAAGCTTTAAAGCAACTGAGAAAACTTGATAATAATTCTCAAAACAGAATTTTAAAATATCTCAGATCCCGCATTGGGACGCCAGAAAACCCAAAACGGTTTGGTAAAGCTCTTATAGGCGATATGAAAGGCTTGTGGCGCTATCGTGTAGATAACTACAGAATTATTTGTCGTCTAGAAGACGATATTTTAACCGTTCTAGTTGTGAAAATAGGACATAGGCGAAACATTTACGACTAATATTTCAGTCCAGTAGTTGGGTTTCATTCTTCAACCCAACCTACGGAAATAATATTTAAGACATTGCTTCTCTCTCCCTCTCTTCCAACTTGGCGCTGGCGGCGTTCGTGCGGTTTATTTCTTTATATGAGGTATTATAATGCGTTCTCCCTTTCCTGGAATGGACCCCTATTTAGAGCATAGCGAGTTGTGGCCAGAAGTACATCATCGTCTGATTACGGCCATCGCCAATGCTATAGCCCCTCCTATTCGTCCTAAATATCGGGTTGCCATAGAAAAGCGAACCTATCTCACTCACTTTGATGATTCTATCTTAGTGGGTATTCCTGATGTATCAGTATTCTCCCCAAAGTCAACCTCAAGTTCAACCTCTTCAGGTACCGCTACTTTACCCCGCACTCCTGAAGCAGTAACCGTCACCCTACCTATACCCATAGAAGTAAAGGAAGGTTATTTAGAAATAAGGGAAGTCGGAACAGGAAAGGTGGTGACAGTAATAGAAATTATCTCTCCCACCAATAAAAGGGCTGGAAAAGGGCGCTCCGATTATGTAACCAAGCGGGAGCAGGTTCTCAGTAGTAGTACCCATTTGGTGGAGATTGATTTACTTAGGGGTGGAAAACCAATGCCAATTTTGTGTACTACCCCAAACACAGACTATAGAATTTTAGTAGCTAGGGGCAATCGCCGTCCCAACGCTGATTTCTATGGATTTAACCTGTCTATTGAGATTCCTAAGTTCTTGCTTCCCTTGCAGTCAGTAGATACCGAACCATTAGTGGATTTACAGGCATTATTAGCTCAAATGTACGAGGAAGCAGGATTCGAGCTAGCGATAGACTACAGTATTGAACCCGTACCACCTCTCAAGTCAGAAGACAAAGATTGGGTAGATGCACTGCTGCGAGATAAACTTAATACACATTGATTAACCAGACTTGATATTACCACAGGTAGGTGGTAAATAATACCAAGTCTGTTCTTTACCTAGGACACCACTGCAACAAGTGCCACTGGAATTGGGAGAAAATATGACTTATTAGTAAATCCCCCAAGTTTTCTGGATTTGGTCAACCACTTCTCACCAATTTCTTTGCTTGCCTCTTTTGCAGCTTCAAGCACATCGGTTTCTAGGGATTCTGACCTTGGTTTGAGTGCATCTGTCTCTAACAAGGAAATCAAATTGTAAACATCTTCACCTGATGCACCTTGAGTATTTATAGGCTCAGACAAGTCACTCCTGAAAGCATAAAACGTTAAGTAAGAATCGGTACTGGACCCATGATTTTCTATTTCACGAAGGGGATGAGTAGCAAATAGGAGATAATGAGCATCTCTCAGTGAGGGAAACTTTTCGTATAACCGCTGCTCTGATATGGTAGTAAAATCTGCCTTACGCTGTCGAGCTAAAGAACAGGCAAGTTCTCCAATGGGATCGGCATTGCGGCGAAGTGGACGATGCTTAATAACTCCACTTTCTTGCTGCTGTTTATACCAAGGATACAGACCTGTCAGTAAGATATTGTCGTTTCCCCTGCCAAACAATTTAAATTCCGGGTCAAAGGTAAATTTTCGGCCTTGAATGGTAGCAATTTCAGCTTGGGCAGTTTCCATCCCTGTACCTTCATCACGGAATACAGGACGGCTCCACTTTTGGGTGTTAAAGGTGAGTTCATATTGCGGGTCAACAGTAGTTAATCCTAATTTCATCCATCCCTTAAGCCGTTTTGCCAATTGTTCCCGGCTAATGACCCAATTTTGGTTAAGTTTGGTTTGAAGTTCCCCTAATTGCTGTTCCATCTCCTCTTGGACTTTTTGTGCCTGCTTGAGGATATTGTCAATCAATTCTTCTTTTTCAATATTATGATAGATTTTTTCTTCCTGTTCCGGGCTGAGAGAACCCAGAATTTTGAGACGTATTCTTTCATCTGTGATTCCCAATGCGTTGAAACGGTTAACTAATGCCTGTTCCCTTTTTTGTTCGTGGGTTCCAGCAATAATTAAGTAATAAGCAGTGACATCTGAAATTTGTCCTAGTCGAGCGACGCGACCGTTTCGTTGCATCAGCACTGCTGGATTGGGACTCAAATCCCAATGAATAACACGGTTTGCAACTTGGAAATCAAATCCTTCATCTGCGGCTGAGGTGGCAACTAGAACTCTCACAGCGCTCTTAACATTGCGCAATTGGGCAACCGCATTCTCTCTTTCGGCAATATTCATGCCTCCAGTCAATTTTTGACTTTCTCTTGGAAGAACTTTAGTGATGATTTCGCAGGTTTGCAAACTCTCGGTAAAAACTAGAAATTTTGACTGAGGTTCTTCTTGCAAGATATTTTTGAGCCAGGTTAACTTAGCATTCTCCGCTCCCGTTTTATCTTCCTTGTGGACAGCGGCAAAGTGCAGGAGTTTTAGGGCAAGTTCGGTTATTTCCTTGAGCTGCTCATCAGCAGGCTCCAAAGTCTTATCTTCATCTTCCTTTTTACGAAGCTTTTTGGAAAATTCGTAAATATCGACTATTTTATTACCTGGTAATGGTTGAGCTAAACTTTTGGCATCGAATGAAAAATCATCGCTAGGGGAAACAACTGTAACGTGCTTAGATTTGTTTTGCTCATCATAGGCAGCAAGTCTTTGAGAAATTCCTTGAATGAGCTGACGAAGCTTCTCTGTACTATCGGATTTGTCTTGTCTGTATTCCTCTTGAGTTTTCCACTCCTTATGTCGGACGCACCAACGGAACAGCCACATAGCACCAGTAATAGTACTACTAGTCAACCGGGTTTCCAGTTGTCGAATTGCAAATCCACCAAAACTCTTACCATTATTATGATGAATTTCTTTGATTTTTTCCCGAATTTTTTCCAGCAATGCCACGTAGGCGTCGCTTGCTTGGAGATGGGGACGTTTAATGGTCAATTTTGGGAATAAGTTTTTATCAGACCAGCTACGAACATTATCTTGTTGCCGCCAGATAACTGCGGTAGATGAATTCTTTAAAGCTCCAATTAATTCCGACTCAGCTTTCTCTTTAGGCAGTGTATATGCGTTCTCAACCTCTGGGGTTTGATGGGTAAGAAGACGCAACAGGTTGATAAATTGACGTTTAGAGCGAAACGGAGTAGCACTCATGAAAATTACCAACTTTGGAGGAGCGGAATCCTGCCAAAATTCTCCGGTAATCATTTGGTAAGCAGCCTCGTAAGCTCTTGTAGTTGCTTTGAGCGAGATACGCTTGAGACTGGTCAGTTTATCATCACTAGCACAGTGATGTGCTTCGTCAATAATCAAAATCTCAGGTTTAACTCCTGCAGGTAGCTTCTCCTTTTGTCCCTTTTTGACATAGCGTCTTGCCGCATCCATACTGGCGATATGAATTCCGTCAGTACGGCTACCATATTCAACAAAAGATTTCTCAACTTGAATAATATCATCCCCATCTACACCAGGGATAACTGACTGAAGCTTTAGCTTGACATCATCCAAAAGCCCCCCTTTTGTCAGGTAAAGACAACGAAGTGGCCGGGAGCTTCCCTGGGCCACGAGCAAATCACGTAACATCAAACCTATTTCAATGGTTTTTCCCAGACCAACCTCATCAGCAATAAGGAGGCGTTTAATTTGGTTCTGATGCCCCTTCATGTACTGTTGCAGTGCCAACTGGTGAGGTAAAGGGTCTTTGTCACTAGCAGTAATGCGACCGGAAAAGATGTTGGCCAGTAGTTCCAGCGCACCAAGTTTCATAGCGGTATTAACTCGAAATGCTGGATTTAAATCATTTTCACCCAGCACACTCCCTCCAGGAAGGTATGCCTTCTCTGGGGTTAACATCTTCTCAATATCCCAGTTGTCAGACAATTGCTCCCAGTCACGAAAGGATCCAAATAAAATCCCCCGACGCTGTTTTAAATCGTTTGGGTTCGCCGGAGTTCCCATAGTAAAAGCATAGTGAGAGTAACTGAGTGCGTCTGAGCTATCGGGATCCGCAAGAACAATATCCCCGTGATTACCGCTTGCAGAAGGGATCATTAGAGTCGAGGGAGATGTTACCACCCCGCCCCTCTCCTACGAACTGTACGTGAGACTTTCACCTCATACAGCTCAGGTGCTTCTACACCAATGGGAGGCGCGCTTTACGAGTCCGTCTTTAATGCGCTTGCGGTGTATCGCTTGCGTTTGATGACATTCCCGATGGAGGGCGACTAGATTCTTACGTTTCCAGTTGTTATGGTTACCGTCAATGTGGTGCAACTCCACGGCACCATCCATCTCCATGAACTTACGGTTGCAATGCTGACACTTACCCTTCTGTCGCTTGATAGCTTCAGCGGTTGGCCCACTATATAGTTTGGAATTTCGACCGGGCCAATAGGAGATGTTCCCATTGTAGGGTGAGGCATCACCTGTAACCATCACGTGGTTATTGACTTTCCAGGGAACTGTTGGGAAAGCTTTCTTAATCTGCTCTGATGTGAGCTGGCGTTTAGCCGCTCCTAAGGGTTTACCCTTGATAGCCAGACGTCTTGCTTTCTCTGCTTCCTTGATTGCCATCCTGCGTTTTTCAGCCCTCAGCTTACGCCATACCCAGTGATTGAGCGACCATAGCGAGTGCTTGCTCATATCGCAGTTTTTGTGATACTGCCTCCAACCTCGGACTTGTGACTCTATCCTTTTCAGGCGAGCATCCGTGGTTGCGCCATTTTTCCAGGTAGCCTTTACCTTAGCCTTTATGTCTGCATAGTTCTCGGAACTCGGTGTGGACTTAAAGACCCCACGGGAGTTGACACGGAAGTGCCACCCCAGAAAGTCGAATCCATCCGTAGCTTTACTCACCTTAGTCTTAGTTTCGTTAATTCTTAGCCCTCTGGACTTTAGGAATTTGTCGATGTCTCCCCGTAGCTTCTTGGTATCAGCTCCGGGTTTACAGATAAAGACCGCGTCATCTGCGTAACGTATACCCCTTATGAGAGTCCCATTTCTACGACTCACTTTCCACTGATTCAACCCCAGGTTCTCAAATCCATCTAGGGCTATGTTGGCCAGTAAGGGTGATATGACACCACCTTGAGGCGTACCCTTTATACTGGAGGGGTATTCACCACGAACGCCAGCTTTTACGGCTTTCTTTAACCCCTTTAGGGCTTCGATTGGTAAGACTACTCCATTGAGCATGACCTTGTGGTCAATTTCGTCAAAGCATTTACTGATATCTGTTTCCAGAATCAGCTTGTCTTTACCATTTGCATTGCTGTTAAGGTTCTGAAAAATTAGCTTTTGTGCGTCCGCAGTACAGCGTCCGGGTCTGAAGCCGTAGCTTCTTTCTCCGGCGGTTGCCTCGTAGGCTGGCTCTGCTGCTAACTTAAGCAACGCTTGCCATGCCCGGTCAGCTATTGCAGGAATGCCTAATCCCCGTGTTTTGCCGTTAGGCTTGGGGATGTTTACCCTTCTCAGTTGTTGGTGTTTCCAGTGGTACCAGTGCTTGTTCAGCCTTTGGCACAACACTAGACGCTCTTTGGGGGAAAGCGCTGTTTTGCCATCAACTCCGGGGGGACTTACGCCCTTGGTTTAGCTGTGTTACTTGTTTGACGGCCAGAGCTTGAGCTGCACGACTCTGTAGTAGGAGCCGTTGTAAACGTTTGACTTTGGCTTTTTGCTTGTTCTTTTGCGCTTTGAAGATACTCCGCTGTAACCGAAAGACTTGTTGCCGGAATCGCTTCCATGGTAGGTCTTTCCAGACATCGTTAGCCCTCCGACCTATCTTCCCCGCCCGCAGGAATGCTGCTAAGTGGAGTATCAAGGCTTTCAGACTGCGGTATTCGATTGAAGCCTGTTTAGTGATATTCACAGTTTTGACCTCATTAATCGCTCTGATAATTACATTGGGTCTCTTCTCTGTAGAAACCATCAGGCAGTTACGCCCTCTCTTACCCTCGCTTTTCCGATAGGCCGTTAATCGGGCGACCCCACCATCTCACATGCTTGCTCCTGCGCAGCCGCGCCTGAGCAGGGCTTGGAATCCCTTGTTTTGATGGAAGTTGAGCGAGTTTTTACTCGTTCCGAACGAACTATTGTTACGAACCCTTGGGACTCATCCGTTGACCTATTACCAACTCAGGAATGTAAGTGTTATTCGTGACCTTACGAGTTTCTTTCGGTATCTTTTCTGCCCATTTAGCGGCTTGGCAGTGTCTTATTCAAGGTCTTTTTCTCAGATGATTCACGTTAAAGTTATCCCGGTGTTCTCCCTATTAGCGGCGTTACCATCGAACCGCTCGATAGCTCCGGTTCCGCCCTGTTGCCAGCTTCCGCCTGGTGATTAACCTCACGGTGGCCAGGTAAGGATTCACATGATTCCTTCATGGGAGGGACTTCCACCCTCATAGTTCATTCAGTTGTCAAGGTTCGGTCACCCCCGGCATCGCGGATGGCGAGGGAGCGTTTTTCCGTTTTCAGCCCCTTTCAGGTAGCTTAGATTGTCGGAGACGCTGTCCCGGAACCCTGCTCCTGCTTATGTTTGGCTTACGCCGCGACTTTCACAGGAAACGAGCCGCACTCGAATAAATAATAGGACATAATGGCCTCCTAAATTTTAGGTATACCTGGATAGGTACACCTATCTTAGACCACCTATTCAGAATTGTCAAGGGGCATCACAAGCAACTCTCTCCCCTCTTCCCTCTGCGTTGCGGCGTTCGTGCGGTTTATCCTTACTCCTTCAATTTGCCCAATGGCAATTTTGGCAATTTGTGCCATTCCCCCCCCCTCCAAGGCTAATATTGCCCGTAAATGAGGCAAAGCTTCATCAGCTCCTAATTTACCCAAACTCAGAATTGCAGCTCTGACTAATTCTGAATTAGAATTCTCCAAAAGAGGAATCAAGTGGGGTAAAGCAAACTGGGGAGGGAGGTGACTTAAAGCGGCGATCGCCTCAAGGCGCACTGCCATTGCTTCATCTTCAAGTGCTTCCATGAAAACTTGCCCACAACGCTCCTTCCCATGTTCCGCCACAATATTTGCCAGAGCACTCACCACAGTAACGCGAATATCTACTATATCTGATTTGAAGGCTTCATATAGTTGTTCCGTCGCTTCAGCCCCAATAAAGGAAACTGCCCAAGTAGCTTGCCCTTTAGCTGTTTCGGGGTAATCTCCAGCTATTATTTCTAATAAGGCAGGAACAGCAGCGGCTCCCATACGAGCTAAAGCACCTGCTGCTGAACTGTTCACCACTCTATCCTCATCTTTTAACAGAGCATGGATCAGAGCAGGTATTGCTTGAGGGTCATGAATTTTAGCCATCCCTTTGGCAGCAGAGCGTCGAACCACAGGATTGGGATGGTTTTTGAGTGCTTCTAATAAAAAAGGAACCGCAGGCTGACCTATTTTCCCAAAAGCCTCCACGAACCCTAATCGGATCATCCCTCGCTTATCTGCTAAAGCTTGTACCATTTGTTGCAATAGTTGGGAGTCTTGGAGATTAAAAGTTCCTTGAGCAAGTTCTTCGTTGATTTGTTCTAATAAATCTTCAGTTTCAAGGATATTTTTATTTATCATAACATAATTTAACTTATTAAAACTTATTCGTTAAGTTAGGTAAAAAGAACTTGATAACACCGACAAAAAAGGCACTTGCCAAAGCAACTGTGATAGTACGATTGAGAAACTCTTGATTACTTATACGCTTGTCCAAACCACTAACTTCTTTCTCCAAAACCTTAACATCACCACTAAGTTTAGTAACATTTTCCGATAGCTTATCTACTTTGTTATCCAACTTATCTATCTTCTGATTAACCTCCTCTCTCAACTCATTTATTTTGCGATCCACATTCTTGTTTAATTCATCTATCTTGCGATCCAGCTGATCTATTTTGCGATCGACACTCTGGTTCAACTCATCTATCTTGCGATCGACATTCTGGTTCAACTCATTTATTTTGCGATCGACATTTTGGTTCAACTCATTTATTTTGCGATCCACACTCTCGTTTGCCAGATCTATCTTGCTATCCAGCTTATCTATTTTCCGATCCAGCTTGTCGAGGATTTCTTTGAGTGAGACTTCAAGTGCTACCGTCATGCTATTATACTCTTAGTGTTTTAGAGTTGTTGTCCCCCTAAGTCTTTATAGGGGGCTTATTTTTAACTTAAACACAATTTGAGGAATTGTCAAGTAAGTATTGGTTTGTGGGATATGCAGCCGCAGAAGTGGTGATATGCACCAGCAGATTGTGTGTCCAACCCTTACCCTGGCTATATCTTCGGAGCTTTTTTGTTGGTGAGAAAATTTTTTGTGTAAAGTTTTGTTTCTTTGTTTCTCATAAAGGAGACTTGGACAACAACCATCTTATATGGTGGCAATTGGCTGGTCATAGGAGCAGCCCCATAGGAAAAAAAGTCCTTGTTATCAAAAGGAGAATTAAATGCTTGACGCTTTTTCCAGAGCTGTAGTTGCGGCAGATTCCAAAGGTGGATTTGTTGGTGGCGATGATTTGGGTTCCCTGAAGGCTTTTGTTGCCGATGGCAATAAGCGCCTGGATGCTGTTAACTTCATTGCTAGTAATGCTAGCTGTATTGTTACCGATGCAGTTGCTGGTATTTGCTGCGAAAGCCCGGGTTTAACTTCCCCCGGTGGCGGTGTTTACACCAACCGCAAAATGGCTGCTTGCTTGCGGGATGGTGAAATCGTTCTTCGCTACATCACCTACGCACTTTTAACCGGAGATGCTTCCGTACTGAATGACCGCTGCTTGAACGGTTTAAAAGAGACCTACGCTGCTCTAGGCGTTCCCACTGGTAATACTGCTCGTGCTGTTAACATTATGAAAGCCGCTGCTGTTGCTTTCGTTAACAACACTGCTTCAGGACGCCAAGTTGGCGTCACTCAAGGTGACTGTTCTTCTTTGGCTTCCGAAGTTGCTGGCTACTTCGATGCAGTAGTTGCTGCTATTAGCTAGTCTTGTCAAATTTCGACTTTGAATTCGCTTCATTTTCAAAAAACTCATTTAACACAAACACAGGAGAGATCTAAGTTATGAAATCAGTGTTAACCACTGCTGTAGCTTCTGCTGATTTAGCTGGCCGCTTCCCCAGCAGCTCTGACCTTGAGTCCGTTCAAGGTAGCCTACAACGGGCTGCTGCTCGTATGGAAGCTGCTGAAAAGCTTGCTGCTAATTATGATGCTGTTGCTCAAGAGGCAGTTGACGCCATCTACAAGAAGTTCCCCAGTGGCAGCGGTCGCGACATCGATGCTAGCACCCAAAAGGAAAAGTGCAAGCGTGACATCGTTCACTACCTCCGTCTGATCAACTACTGCCTCGTGGTTGGCGGTACCGGTCCTTTGGATGAGTGGGGTGTTGCTGGTGCTCGGGAAGTTTACAAAGCTCTCGGTATTTGTGCAGCTACCTACATCACTGGTTTGACCTTCCTGCGCGATCGCGGTTGCGCTCCTCGCGACCTGTCTGCTCAAGCTTTGGTTGAGTACAATACCTACATCGACTATTTAATCAATTCCATGGCTTAAGAACGCTTTATAAGCATTCACAGTAGGGGTATAGCATTGCTGTACCCCTATCTTTTTGTTTCCTAGCCGTTTTCAGCTGAACAACCCAAACTCTGGGCAGTATTGGTGCGAGTAAAGGAATTCCAAGTTGACAAATCTTTGCTAGAAAGTCCACAAAGCATAGCTCTAGTTTCATGGCTCAACCCTTGCACCAGGGTAAAATCAGCCCCTGCAATACTCTGTAGTTGCTCCAAACTAGCTCCTGTCAAATCCGCTCCTCGCAGATCTGCTCCCTGCAATTCAACATTAATCAATCGCGCATTGCGCAAATAAGCTCCTGTGAGAAAAGCGCCTTGGAGGTTAGCACCGCTTAAAGCAGCTCCCTCTAAATTAGCCCCTGTGAGATCTGCACCGCTCAAGTAAGCACCTCGCAGATTAGCACCAGTTAAATCAGCCTCTCTGAGATTAGCTGTATTGAGAAAAGCACCGCTGAGATTGGCTTTTGGTCCTACAGCCCCGGAATTCCTGTAATTATATCCTTCTGGCCAAATTGTTGCCCTGTCGTACATAGCAACCTGTAGTTTGGCTCCTTCTAGTTTAGCGTCAGTGAGATTGCAACCTTGGAATTGAACTCGATGTAAATAAGCGTCTTGCAAATCAGCTCCACTTAAATTAGCTCCACGGAAGTCAGCACCTCGAAGGTCAGCTCCCTTTAGGTTAGCACCTTTCAGATTGGTATCACTTAAGTCCGCTCCAATTAGATTTGCGTAAGCTTGACTCTTTCCTTCTTTGATAGCTTGTATAATATCAGCGGGAGAGTTGGTTTGGTTCATGAGATTGGGATCTAAAATTGATAAAACCGGCTTGACAGCATCAATATATTATTTGGTTTCGCGCAAAGGCGCAAAGACGCAAAGAATGTGAGGTTAAACTAATGACAGTTAAGCAACCTCGTTATAGCAAAGAAGAATTTGCTAGATATGGGGATGAAATTTATCTTACTCAAATTCGTCCTCTGGTTGAGGCTGGCAATCATGGAAGAATAGTTGCCATCGACATCCAAACGGGAGCCTTTGAAGTTGATGCAAGGGAAATAGCTGCCTGTAATCGCCTTGAAGCGTCTCACCCAGATGCTCAAATCTGGATTGTCCGCATTTCCGTTATGTCCGACGATTCGGTGGACGTGGGAAGAAAGTTGTCTGATTACAGGAGGGGTAAATCCAGACTTTGAACCAATTATTCCAATTTCAATTTGTGAGGACAATGGGAAGGTTTACACCCACGAAGCTATCGTAGATACAGGCTTCAATGGGTGGCTTTCACTGCCGTCGGACTTGATTGGGAACCTAAATCTGAGATGGAAAAGACGAGAAAGAGCCATCCTAGGAGATGGGAGTGAATGTATTTTCGATGTCTATGAAGCGGTTGTAGTTTGGGAAGGAGTTTATCTGACTATCCCCGTTGATGAGGCTGATTCAGAACCTCTTGTTGGCATGTCATTGATGGAAAACTACCAGCTAATGGTGCAAGTGTTTGAAGGAGGTATTGTAGAACTTCACAAAGCACGTAGATAGTTTTAGCCTTCCGTGATTGAAGTCAGCTTTACGTGCTTGCTTCTTAATCCCTGAAGGCACTGCTCTATAAGCATCCCAGAAATTACATGTTGTCAAGGACTTCATCGAGATCTCTCACGTGATTCGCTTTAATATCAGATTCAGCCTTAGCGATTAAGTCGTCTAATTTACCTGCATCGAAATCCGCTTGCATTTGTAGATCCCATTCAACCATCCTGCAAGCTGACGAGCATCGCTGATGGGCAATTGTTTGATACTAGCTTCAATTTCTAGAACGGTTTTCATATATTCCTTCTGAGTTTGACAAATCTATCTTAGAATATTGGTAACTAGATATTTGTTTATTTTTCTTAAACCCAACTCATGCTGAAACCACCAATGACCATGATGGACTTTTTCCGCAAAAGCGAAGGAACGTGGTTTTCCCAGCGAACTGTCCATCACTTTGACTGCGTTAAGAATGAGTCGGGAGAATCGAATATCATTGTTGAAGTTTTGATGGCAGATGATCCGAGAGTGATTGATGTCTGCCAAGGGCAAAATGTAGACCCAGCTCTAGCTAAGGGGGGTGCTACCTTCCAATGGCAGCATAATCTGGATGATCCCAATCCTAACCCCGATTGGGCGGCGATTCTGGTAGATATTCCCAACCCACAAAACAGTCAGACTGGGAAATTTTTGCGGAACACAGGTTATGTGGAAGGTATTCCCGTAGTCTGTCATTACCATTTTGCTGCCGATGGAACCTTGACAATTGAGACGGAATATGAAAAGAATCAAGGACAAGAACGCTGTTGGTTTGTCACGGACGATTTTCGCGTCCGCGTAAGCACTGTCAAAATGATGAATGGTGTCAACCTGATGACTTATTGCTCGGAGCGCCGCTGCGTTTCTCAAGAAAAACTCGAAGAAATGATTCAACTCAATCGTGTAAGAGTCTGTACAAAATTATATTAAGCTAAGAAAAGTAAATAAAGTTTGTATGTTTTACGCATAGAGACGGAGAAAGATTTTTCTGCTTTGTCTTAAATTATGCCACAACTATGCAACGCCCATTCAAGTTCAATGAGAATTGACCAATAACAATATGGTAACTGAAGATTTATACTCACAACTAAAAAATAAAAATCCCCGACTGCGGGAAAGAGCGATGGGTCAAATTGCCGATGAGCGTACTGAGAAGACCATTCCTCAGTTGATGGCAATTCTGGATTCGGAGGATGTGGTTTATCGACGAGCAGCGGTGCAAACCTTGGGTTTGATTGGTCTTGACTCGGTTCCGTCCTTAGTAGAGCAGTTAATCAACAGTGAAAATGAGACAGTACGGGCTAGCTGTGCAAAAGCACTAGCTGCGATCACCCTTAATTTTCCGGAAGATTCTTTTCCCCCCTCAGCTCTGGAAGCACTGAAAGGATCACTGACAGACGAGAATCCGGTGGTGAAAATCTCCGCTGTGGGCGCTCTCGGTACTGTTGGCCCGCCAGCTTTCGAGATTCTTGCAGAAGCACTCAAAATAGACGATCTGGCTCTCCAAGTTGCTTTAATCAATGCTCTGGGTTCCCTGGGGGATCAGCGAGGAATGTCTTTACTAGGGGCGATCTCGGCAGATGAATCAGCAGATCCCTACCTGATTGAATCAGCAAAAAGTGCTTTATCCCGTCTGGAGCAAGTAATTAACTATGTTAAAGCAAGTCCAAGTTATCAATAATCTTGTAAGCTTTACATAGTTAGTATTATTAATATTGTGTATAAATTTTTAACCGCGAATAACAGTGATGAGAGTGATGTGTTGCAGGGAATCAATTTCATCAATGAACACCACTAACGGTAATATATAAATTTTCAATCCCACATAGGATGTAAATTCAACAGAAAACCCGGTAACACCTCCTCTCCTGATAACTCAGCCGGATTGGACAACACTGTTACTGCCAATTTCGGTCGATAAATTTCCACTTGTCGTTGCTGCGGATCAATTAACCAGCCCAGTCGAGCACCATTATCCATGTACTCCCTCATCTTAGCTTGTAGGGACTGAAGCCGATCTGAGCTAGACCGTAACTCAACGACAAAATCCGGGCAGATATTAGCAAAAGTTCCTTTTTGTTCTAGAGTAAGTGCCTCCCAACGTTCTCGACTCACCCAAGAAGCATCGGGGAAGTGGCACCATTAGGTAAAATGAAACCAGTGGAGGAGTCAAAGGCTTTACCTAAATTTGAGTTTTCTTCGTACCAGCGATAAAGTTGTCCAGTAAGGCTAAGGTTCCGTTCTCCAGTTTCCCAACCTGGACGCCAAGGGCGGTTGCAACGCATACGCTCCGCAAAGGTGGGTTCACAATAAATTCTCCTTGGGCGGTTCTTTCTAATCGCAAGTCTGGGTTTACCTCTACTAGGGCGGCAAACTGGTTCTGGGTGATGTACAGAGCGATCGTAGACGGCAACTGGATCGTATTGGTTTTGGTTTCTGGATTGATGGGTGTGTACAACCATCTTTACCTCTTACACAATAGGGATTAGGTCAACTGCTACCAAGCCGTCCCTAATTTCAGACCATTATATTGTTGAAACTAATTCGTCTTCAACATTCGATATTGGCTTGTTGGGAGTTAGTAATAAGTATAAGCAGGGAATTACCAACAAAGCAATCAGGGTAGAAGCTACTAAGCCAAAACCGATTGCACTAGCTAAAGGAAACCAGATCGGATCGCTTAAGGCGAGGGGAATTACGCCAACAATGGTCGTTATACTGGTAGTGAGAATCGGACGCAATCTATCTGCTGCACCTCTGGCGGCAGCTTCCCTCACCACCACACCTTTTTCCCTGTGACTGTTCATGGTTTCAATCATCACGATGGCGTCATTAACCACAATTCCCGTTAGAGCGATAATACCAATGACAGCAGGGAAGGAAATGGGAATTTGTAAGAGGAAGAAGCCGAGAAATGTACCAATTAAGGCAAAGGGAATTGCCAACATGATGATAAAAGGTTGAGTGAAGGAACTAAATTGAATTACTAATACGGCAAAAACGAGAAAGAGTGCAACTATTGCCATTTGTCCTGCGGAAGTAAATGTTTCCCCTTGAGTTGCTAATTCTCCACCAAATTTATAGTCATAACCCTGACTCCATTGACGCTTCATTTCAACTAATTTTGGTTCCAAGTCAGCAACAATTTCTCCTACGGTGCGACCTTCATTTTTGGCCAAGACAGTAACCGTGCGTTGGGCATCTTTGTGGGTTATAGATAAAGGTGCATTCCCCAATTCTACTTCTAAAACCTGACTCCCAGCAATGGTTTCTCCACTGGACGTAAAAATCGGACTGGATAACAATTCATCGCGACGTGTTGGTCCCCCAATGCCTCCATTACGAGATGCCCACATGGTACTCAGGCGAATTTCTAAATCTTCTTCTCCACCACCAATGGGGAAATCACCAATATCGTTATCCGTCATCAGGTAGCGTCCCTGCAAAGCTAGATCGTTAGAAGATAAACCATAGAAATTCATGGCTTCCCGACGGGGACGGAGTTTAAGATCGGGTCGTAATGCACCCAGGTCATCCCGTACATCTATTGCCCCAGGAATTTGTCGGAGGGCTAGTTGTACTTCCCCAGAGATACGGCGCAGCTCGTCCATATCCCTACCCACCAACTCGATTTCAATGGGGTCACCTCCTTCTCCCGTAGATTGACCATTAACCACTAAAGAAGCTCCTGGATACTGGCGTAGGGCGGTATTTAATTCTGGCCTTAGTTCCTTCACATATTCATAAGAAGGCTTTTCCCGATCTTCTTCTGGGGTAAAAATGGCAGAAAATCCCACCAAATAGCTACCAGTACTGGGTTTGATGCCGCTTTCTTCTACTAAATTACTCCGTTGGCCCACCAATTTAACTACACTTTCCAAATAGTCTTTACTCTGCAATAGTTTTCCCACTTCATCGGCTACTGTTTGGGACGTATCCAGGGTAGTTGTGGGGGGTAATTCCATATTAATGCTTAATTTGCGTCCGTCGTCATCGGGGAAAAGAGTACCAGGAACAGTTCCCACTAAGATGGTTGAACTGATAAATAAGGCGATCGCACCTAATACCCAAATCTTAGCTGTCGTTTTATTGCGGATTGTAGCAGCCAAACTCCAATTACGAAATTTGTTGGATACTCTCTCAGTTAAGCGATCGATTCTACTTTTCTGACCTTTAGTTTTCAAATTGCCCAGGAGAAAACGTGACAAAGGAATATCCACGAACAAGGCGATGATATAACTGAGTAGTAGACAAACTATGGCACTAATGGGAATCAAGCGCACAAATTTCCCCATGGTACCGCTAATTGCCATGAGGGGAGCTAAGGCAAAAATGGTAGTTAGTTGACCGGAAAAAGCAGGAACCGCGTAGGTTCTAATAGTTTTCAGAGCAGCCTGGTTAAAACTCAAACCCTCCACAAAGATACCATCGTGCATCCCTTCCATCATGAGGATGAAAACATCTACTAACAATCCTAGTGCTAATATCATGCCCACTTGCACCATTTTGTTGAGGGTGAAACCGAGCAAAAACAGTATTGCTAAGGTTCCCAAAAAAGTCAGGGGAATGGATAGCCCTGCAATAATAGCTTCCCGCCAAGTTAGGGCAAAGAGGAGAACGATAAAAACCCCTAAAACTCCTTGCCAAGCATTATTAAATACATTTAAGAGGTCTTTGTTAATCTGTTCTGCATCCGTATTAATGACCCGATATTCCATGCCATGAGGCCAAAGACTGGGGTTTTGCTTCGCTAATTCTATGGCTGCTAAGGCATCATTAATAACTTGAATTGTATCGGAACCGGGAACTTTAACCAGATCCACCGTAATCACTGGTTGAAACTCCCCTTGTTGGGAACTCAAGAAAGCCCGATTCTTCTCCTTCTCTAAATCTCGCCTGACTTCTGCCACCTCTTGAAGTCTCACAACTCGACCCCCCGCTTCTCCTTCCAAACGAGCTACGGGCAAGTTGCGTAAATCTTCTAAACTGCGAAATCGTCCGTAATAGCGTAACTGGGTGCCAATTTCGTCACTTTCGATCTGATCCCAAGGTAAATCTCGATTCCCTTGTTGAATTGCATCCGCTACCTGAATTGCTGACACTCCCATAGCAATCATGCGAGAGGGGATGAGCTGAACGTGAATAACCTCTTCCCGATTGCCACTCAAATCCACCTTGCGGACATTGGGAACAGTTTCTAAGATTTCTTCTATATCCTCAGCTGCTTTACTCAAAATTGCCAAGTCGATATTCCCATACAACCCTACCGTCAGAACTGGGGTATCCTGACTAGATATTTGTTCTACCTTAGGTTCATCTGCATCATTGGCAATGTCTGGTTTCGCTTCATCTACTTCTGCCCTCACCAAAGAAATTGATTCCGCAATGGGTGCTTCAGCCACGAACTCTACCTTGATTACGGAAGAGCCGTCAAAGGAAGCACTACTGAGGTCTTTTAATCCTTTCAGGGATTTTAATTCCTTCTCAATCTTATCTGTAATTTGATTTTCAATGGTTTCAGGATCGGCACCACCCCAGGTAGTCTCAATATTGGCGATGGCAACATTAATGTCAGGATCACCTTCTTTCACCATTGTCGAGGCACCCATTAGCCCTCCTACAATCAGCAGTAGAGATAGGAGAATGGCAAAAACTGTCTTGAGAAAGAAGAACTTGACAACGGGGGATGCTTTACTGGGATCGGGTACATCGTGCCCCTCTGTTGAGTGGGATGTTTCTCGTGGAAGTAATCGCTGACTCATGGGTAAAGCAATGGGAGAATTAGGAAGATAGGTGAAAGTATTTGGATTGAGAAAATTGCCTTGAAAGTTATTTTGGTTTCGATGAGACATAGCCACTTACCAGTATAGCAATCAAAATCGCTGGATACATCTGTCCGACAACAGCCTCTAGGTTAGTTAGCATTTTGGCTAGAGGACTAACGGGGACGATATCGCCATAACCCAAAGTAGTTAGTGTTGTAAAGCTAAAATAAATTACTTGACCATAATAATTTGGGAGAATGATTGGTTGAGAAAAAGCCTGATTGTCGAAACTATAAATAATACTGTAAAGCAAAGCCCACAAAAAACCAATTAGGAAATAAACACAAATACCACCACGAATTGTATCTGCTGTTACTCGCTGAGACAATAAAATATCTCGCAAAATCAAGAAGGCAGCCACACCTAAGTAAATGATATATATGGCTTGAATGAAGAACAGAAACAATGTTGCTTCGGGACTGTACCAGCCCAAGATGGCGATAGTCTCTAGAGCAAATGCCAATCCTGCAACACCAAGATAGAGTCGGAAGAGCTTTTGGTGGAGGGAAAACGTTCTGACAATAATAATGATGGCGTATAGGAAAATTGCAGAAGATAATAATTCGCCGATAAGGCCATGGAAAAATGGAGCAAGTACAAAATTAGTCACTAAGACAATTAATAGTTGAGTGTACTTGTTCTGGGATAGTATCTTTTTCATTTTGCGTATATTAGGGAATAATTTTTACAGGTGCGCCATTCACTAGACGATTTTTGTCCTCTGTCACTAATTTCTCGTTTAGCCAACCCTTCGATTCCTTGTGGTTTTTTTGGGTCGGATGTTTCTGGTGGAAGTAATCGCTGACTCATAGGTTTGGTTTGGCATTGTTTAAATAATTTTGACTACCGTGGCTGATATTCTCAGGGTAAAAGTTCAAAACCCAAGCCAATTTGCCTGAAATGTGCATCTTCTGTGAGAATGGAACTTATTCTAAACTCTTGCATCACAACCATTGAGCTGAGATCGGTAAAGGAAATTTGAGGTTTGTCTAAATACTTCAGGCGTAGAGCTTGGGTTTGATTAAAGTGTGTTTCATTGATTTGAATTAATTGAAAGTTTTCTGTTGCCAATGCAGCGGCTAACTGCACCATAGCTTGCTGGGCTTGGTAGGATTTAAGGCGTTTGAACAATAAAGTAAAAGTTGCGTCAAGGATAAAGGTTGTGGTGTAAATCTTAGTTTTTTTAGCCCTTAAGCTGCGGTAAAGAGTAGCTACCTCTTTGTGTTTGCGTTCACTAGCATCATAAAGGGTTAACCAGCCCCAAGTATCCACCAAAATTGTGTTATTCATAAACATCTTTATCGATACTTTGAGCCAGGTTGCCGTGATATATTGCACCAATAAATTGGTCTAAGGGATCTAAAGTTTCATTGGTCAGATCTGATTGAATAGTGGGAACTTCTGTAAATTGTGGTTCATCATTTCCTTCAACACAACCAACAAATTCCTCCGCCGCTTCCAGAAAAGAAATGGAGTTTTGATTGTCCTCTTCAATCAGAGGCTGTTGTTGAGTGCGACTGCAAAGAAATTCAATAAAATCTAGTACCTCCTGTTGTTGGTGGCTATTTAAAGTGTGAAGTTTATCCAAAATGATTTGTTCTTTGCCAATAGCTTGTGTCATGGTTTTAATTCCAATTCATACCAATTTCACTAAAAAAACACACTGCGACAAGTTGCTTGTGAGAGCTTCAACAAAACATCATTGCCAAATAATAACTCTATTCCAACATTAGGGAATAATTTCTACAGGTGCGCCATTCACCAGACGATTTTTGCCCTCTGTCACTAATTTTTCTCCTGCTCCAACTCCTTCAAGAATTTCTCTTTTCGCTAACCCTTCGATTCCTTGTTTAATTGCTCTTTGTTCTACAATTCCCTTTTCTTCATTCACCACAAAGACATAAGGCTGGCGATCGCGGAAGACAAAAGCATTAAAAGGGGCAACAATAGCTCCCTCCTTCTCTTGGGTAGCTATCCAAGCGGAAACTTGCTCTCCATCCTGAAGATTGGCTGCTCCTTCATAAAGGCGAATAGTGACGCGAACCGATCGCCCACCAGGCGAGACCGAGGGACTGACGGAAAAAACCGTTCCCCTGGCACTGGCTAATTTAATTAAATCTTCCCCCGTAAAGCGCTCTGAATTGGCTGATGAGCGATTGCCATCTAAAATAACAAAAGCTCTTTGCCCTGGTTTGACTTGGGCTCCCTGAAAAGCTGGCAACTCAACATTCACTTCAAATCGATTGGGATCGATGACAATAATCGGTAGTCTTTCGATAATACGTTGGTAGTCTCCTCCTACACTGACAATTTGTGGTGTCCAATATTCTCCCTGACGGATATTCATACGGGCAACTATCCCATCAAAAGGGGCGGTAAGGTCTGTATCTTCACGGTCTACATAGCTTTGAGTCACTCTGGCATTGGCAGAATCAACCCCAGCTTCAGCAATTTCTATTTGGGTTTGGGCGGCAGCCACCTCAGCTTGAGCGGAACGTACTCTTGCCTCTGCTGCGATGGTTGCCGCCTGGGCGTTTTTATAATCTGTCTCTATCACATCTACTTCTCGCCGTGCTATTGCCCCTTCTGCTGCCAGTTCTTGATACCTTTTTAAGTCTGCTCGTGAAAATGCTTCATCTGCCTTCGTTTTCTGTAAATCTGCGTTGGCTTGTGCTAAAGATTCTTCTGCCTGCTTGAAACTGGCAATTGCACTGATAACTTGATTTTTGGCTTCGATTTTTTCTGCTGTTACCACTGTAATGTCTGCGTCGTACTTGCGGCGGTCTAATCTCGCCAATAACTCCCCTTCACGTACCCAATCTCCTTCCCGTAAATCTCGCCCATCAACTTTTTTGAGGTAGTTAATTGTTCCTTCAGCCTGAAACGTTAGATGTTTTTTGATTATCGCGCTAACATAGCCATCACCGTAAGTCCAAGCCTGAATTGGCTCTAGATTCGCAGGAACCGTTCTTACTGCTAATCTTGCTTGCTCAATATTATTTTTTGGTTCTTCTGAAGGGGATTCAGAAATAGAAGCATAACGCCAGACGATTGCTCCCCCAACCAAGAGAGCGATCGTACCTATAAGCAATAGCCACTTGGATTTCTTGGTGGTAGTTTTCGTAGGCGTTGCAATATCAACGGCATCAGCAAATTCAGATGCCTGTTCTATATCGTTCTGCTGCTCAGTGGTCATAGCAATCAAATTTGACTCAGTAGGGATATTGTGACACTCCCCCCATGGACTTTGATCCTGGGCTTCGCCGAGGGGGTGTCACAACCCCTCTATTCCCTAATTATAACTAATTGTCCGAACTTGATATACCTCCTTCTCTAGAAATAGGTGCGATCTCGCTTCTTTAAATACATCTTGCCTAGTTCTGCTAAAGGCTTTAATCTATCAATATATGCTACCAAAGTAGCAATTCGTTCTCTTTGACTGAGTTCCTCTTGCAGCTCTACAATTAGCTCTGCTTGTTCTTGGATTTGACGTTGCAACAACTGGCAATTTTGAGTCCTTTCCTCAAGGAGAGATTGCTGTGCGGTGAGTTGCTTTTGTAACTTATCTATGAGCTCTGCTTGTTCTTGAATTTGATGTTGCAACGATTGGCAATTTTGAGTCCTTTCCTCAAGGAGAGATTGCTGTGCGGTGAGTTGCTTTTGTAACTTATCTATGAGCTCTGCTTGTTCTTGAGTTTGACGTTGCAACGATTGGCAATTTTGAGTCCTTTCCTCAAGGAGAGATTGCTGTGCCGTCAGTTGCTTTTGTAAGTTATCTACCAGCTCTGCTTGTTCTTGGATTTGCTGTTGGAGAGACTGAGAACTTTCTGCTTGAAGACTTGCAAGAGATGTTTGTTCTGCAAGAAGTTTTTCAAACTCAGTAATGCGTTTTCTCTGTACTTCAATTTGTTCTAATGTGGAATCATTCTTTTCCTTGATTTCTTTATCCTCAGCTTCTGGTGTACCAGTTACAATAGCAATCTTAACTTGTGTTGGGGATTCGTTGGTACCTTCTGTATCAGTTTCAATATTAACAGTTTTCTCTGCTTCATTGCTGGCGATCGCCATTGAACCCAAAACGAAGCGCTCGATTAATTCAGATTTAGATAATTGAGCCTTCTCAGCGATTCGATTGAGCAAATCAAATGCTTTAGAAGTTAGGGAAATGCCTACCTTTGATTTACCTACCCCAGAATCTGAGGGTCTACGTTTTTTTCTTGCCATGGCATCTTTCTCCAAATAGTCTACAAATTAATTTTAAAGAGGGTGGACAAAACTTTGTCCACCGTAAACCTCGGGGTAATTAACGGTTAAAAACGCGACCGCGCCATTTATTCAACCGCAGTTCTCCAATAGAAGCAACGGGACGCAAGTCCGCAATCTTTTCTCGCAAAGCAGCAATTTCCTGCTCCTGTTCTTCTAACTGCTGTTCTAAAGCCTCATAATCTCCTGAGCTAGTGACACTAGCAGTTACTGGGTTGGGAACCGTAATAGAAGTGGTAGCATAAAAGGTGCTGGATTGCCACTTGTTCAACTTCAAGCTACCAATAGTTGCCAAGGGCTGTAAATCTGCTAGCTGTTTGCGCAATGTGGTTAGTAATTCTTCCTGTTGGGCGCACTGCTTACGCATCGCTTCATAAGCTTCTTTCCGCCCTATTTCTTCCGCTGTGGGACCAATTGCTTCTGGGGGTTTGGGTTTGAGTATAGCTGCTAACAATTGATTCACATCAGTCAAAGTACTGCCTGGTGGTAATTGAGCGTCGGGAGTATTTGTCATGAGGGATAGTTTCGTCAGAGGTTGATTCCCAGATACCATCAGATCCTTATCGCTACCAGAATTGCCTCGTAGGAGTTTGAAGGTATTGGTATAACCCAGCAGTTTCATACCTGTTTGAGTTTTATTACCCCGATAATAGGGGACGATATTTTCCCCAAAAGCATCTTGATATTCATCGCTATCGATATAAGAATCGATTTCTGCCTCAAATCCCTTGCCGTCAAGTATTTGGCTGTGAGCAAAGGTTTCCCTATAGTCGTCGGGGGCGCGCCCAAGTAAATGCTTGAAATTCAACTCAATGGAGCGATAGCGGGGACAGTTCTCGAAAAAGCGAGAGCAGTATAACTCTGATTTGGCGAGTTGACGGACAAATTCCCGGACGCTAATTTCCCCTCCTTTCAATTGGGATTCCAGAACCACCAGTCGCTCGCTTTCCATTATGTGAGCATTACCGAGAACTTGGCGATAGACAGCGCGAATTACGGTTTCTATTTCTTCTTCATCGGAACCCGGTACTAACTCAAAGATGGGCAAATCATTGAATACTTCGTATTGACTTTGAATCGAAACAGCAGTGGGGGAAACTTTCTCCTCCTTCTCCTCCTTGACACTTAGCCGATCTAGCAGTTTCTCCATCTCCCCCTGGAAGAGTAGCTGCCAATAGGGAGGAACTCCTTCCAAAGGAACGATGGAACCGGAAGTGTTTGTCATGACAAACCAATTGAGACGAGAGCGATTTTTCCCCACAATGTCTTGATCGCTGCTGGAATAACCTCGCAACAACCGGAACATATGGGGAAACCCAACGGCATTTTTCCCGGTTTGGGTTCGATATCCTCGATAATAGGGAACCATATGTTGACCGAAATTTTCCAGATATTCATCGCTATCGATATAGGAATCAATTTCTGCCTCGTAACCTAACTCGTCCAAAATGCGAGTATGAGCGATGATTTCCTCGTAGCTTTCCGGTGCGCGACCGAGTAAATGCTTGAAGTTCAATTCTATTGCTCGGTTGCGAGAGCAACTCTCAAAAAAGCGAGAGCGGTAAAAGTCTGATTTAGCGATTTGACGCACGAATTCCCGGACGCTAATATCCTTATTTTTCAGTTGGGATTCCGCTACAGTCAGTCTTTCGCTTTCCATAACGTGAGCATTGCCCAAAATTTGCCGATAGACGGCGCGAATGACGATGTCAATCTCGGACATCGTTGCTTTCGGGTTGAGTAGGAGAGGTTCTATTTCTGCAAAGGGACTAACCCCTAATTCCGAGCCACGACTTAAAGTAGGATTAATAAAACTCTGAACCATTTTTCTTATCTTCTCCTGAATGACAAATTTTCCGTTTTGTTATCAAATCTGGTATAAAAACCGCCGTATTTTATCCAATATTGTTTTAGATTGTGATGGGGAGTATGCAAACTAGCTTTTGCTTGATATAATATCACTTGGCGATGATTTCCTATCCAAACTTTTCTGACTGGATCCACGGAAATGAGGGTGCCACCGAGACTGCGGACACATTCTTCAAATTTCTCCACCGTAGAATATTCTAAGGTTTCAAATATGTAAAAGTTTCCCGCACAAATAAGATGTCTACTCCTAATCCAGTATTGCATTTTTTTGGTTGCTACTGGGGGTAACATGGTTTCTTTTTGCTTTCAAAACTAGCATTTAAAACAGTTACCACATACCTTGACAGTTACCAGTTATTAGTTATGGGTTTCCTTTTTACTAACTCACCGATTCTGTCTCAATCGCCCTGGTGACTGCTATAGGTGGTCACTGATTTTGGTACTTCGGAGGCGAAACTTTGCACTTTCTCAAACCGCAATGGACCTGCCGCAGAACCCCAAACTTGCTCGTGGGTGTTAATATCCATCCCCCGATCTAAACTTACCCAAGTATTCTCAGTCAATTCAACTTCGCTGATAAGATATGTTTGACAACCTTTTCTGGACACCAAACATTTATTCCCTGGTTCAACACTTCCCCGAAACATATCTCCCTCTCTTTTAAAAATCATGGAACAGTGATAGCGTCGTTGGATACAGTCATGAGTAAGAGAGTCGAGAATTTCTCGCTCCCTACCACCACCTGCGTATAACAACCCATCTTTGAGGGCATAATTTTCGATATATACGGAATCACCCCGATCTATGAGACGATGTACTCCCTGACGATAAGGACTCCAGAGATCGTAGTCATATACTTGTTCGGAATAAAAACCAATGCTGTTGAAAAATTCCCAGGGTAAGGGACGAAAGAAAACGTGAATATGAGCGTAGGTTTGGGGATTGGACTTTGCTTGTTTGTAATTGGAAAAATCACCCGCCATCCACCGAGCTAATTGCAATATTAAATCATTGTTTTGCTTTTCTTTCTCTGGGAGAAGCATTTTTGGGTATTAAAGAGCGAATTTCGGAAGCAAAGGAAGCAGTAATTACCCCAGATCCACCACTGGTTTTAATTAGGGATACCCGAAAGCGTAAATTGGGGGTAGCAAACCAAATTTTCTCCTCCGCCATGGCGCGATCGTAGGGGGTTAAGAGGACAAACACATCATCTTCATTGATCCGGTAGTTGCCCACGGAAGGCATGGTTTCCGCATAACCGCGATCGCGCAATAATCTTCCTTTTTTCGGCTCTTCCGGATCGGGAATTGGTACTAAGATGGTAGTTCCTTTCAGTTCTTCATCTTCGTCCCAATCAGACTCTCCTTCCCAGCTCATGCGAAAGGGAGCAGTTGCTGCTTTTGGATCAATTTGATGGGATTTGCACAAGTCTATAACTGCCGGATCGTCGGTGGCTATAGCTTCAATCTCAATAGCGGAAGTAACTGCTTCAAACTGCTGGAATGCCATATGATGTGCCGATCGCTGCGATCGCCAACTCCCAATTGACATTTCCACAAATTTCGTAATATCCAAGGATAAAAAGTTGAGGGTGAAAGAGTTTAGTTGATTACATCGTAGGTTGGGTTGAGACAACGAAACCCAACAGCCAAGGATATTTGTGTTGGGTAACGCTTCCGCTCTACCCAACAACTCTATTATTTATGGTAGTACTGTAACTCCAGTTACCTTACCTCCCAGGCGATGAATCTTTTGTATTTCCTGAACCATAGTACTATGAGGCAGTTTAACTGTATAGTCGCTGGTCCGCATTACATCTTGACGACAAATTGCCGTTGCTTTAATCTCAACGATTCGACCGTCATAATCACTGATCTTTATCGTCCCTGTGGTCATCATTCCTGACATGATTGACTCCTTACACAACTTGTTATTTAAAATGAGGAAGTATGAGGGTAATATTGGTGGGCAATGCTTAACCTCATACTTGAGTACATAAACTTAAGCTACCTCAGTAATGCTGAGTATTTTGCCGCCAGTTTTGTGAATGTTTTGGATTTTCTGGGACATTTGGGCGTAACCCACCTCATAAACCAAGTTGCTCTGCTTGTAGATTGGAGTAACACCAGCCTTAGCAATAGCAATGCGGTAGCGCTTATTGGTATTGTCATAGGAGCCACCTCGTCCCACTGCTGGTGCTTTAATGGCACTGGGTAGGTTACCTGCTACGGTAGCTAACAGCTTAGTGGGCATATCCCGATCGCAGGAAGCATCACCCCGGAATAATTCAAAGGAGCGCCCATAGCTAGAATTGGGGAATCCTACCCGGGAGCTGATATTAGCGGGATAGGGAACCACATTGTCACCGAACTTTTCCAGATACTCGTCGCTACAGAGGTAGGAATCTATTTCCGCTTCGTAACCTTCCTCGTTATAGGTTTGAACGTGGGCGGAAAGTTCTGCTTGAGATATGGGAGCCCTCCCTAGGAGATGTTTGAAGTTCATCTCTACAAAGCGGTAGGGGGGAGCGGATTGGAAAAATAGGGATTGATACAAGGAAGATTTAGCCACCATATCCACAAAATTGCGCACGGTAATGTCCCCATTGCGCAGCATTGACTCTGCACTGGTGAGGCGATCGCTCGACAGCACGTGTTGGTTGCCTAAAACTTGCTTATAAACGGCGCTAATTACTGCTTGGAGGTTTTCTTCACTCGCCCCGTCTCTTAATTCTAATGGATCTGTCTCTGTTACCCAGAATGCCATGGAAATTACTCCTGTTTTATTAAAATTGTTGTTTGTTAATTTTTATTAAGCGCAAAAGCCAGATTTAGACAATCTCAGCAATGGAGAGGATTTTGCCCCCTCCTTTAACCATGTTACCCTCTCACTGCTTTTATTAAAATTGTTGTTTGTTAATTTTTATTAAGCGCAAAAGCCAGATTTAGACAATCTCAGCAATGGAGAGGATTTTGCCCCCTCCTTTAACCATGTTACCCTCTCCCAACCTATTGTCCAGGTTGTTTATCAGCGCTATGGCTTACGGTTGCGGTATGTTCTTTTATTTGGGACGAGACGTGTTAGTGAGGGTATTCTACGCCTTGGGAGACGCTCGAACCCTTTCATGCTCCCGGTTTTAATCTTCGCTACCATAGGGGTAAACGTCATTTCCATGGGGTTAATGTTGGCTATTTTAAACCGTCGTTTGAAGAACTTACTTCTGAAGGAGTGTGCATGAAGAAACGAACATCTATTAGACTTAGGACGTTCTTATAGGACTTCCTTTCTCATGAAAAAACCATTAACTGCCACTCTGGGCATTACTGCTGCACTCCTCACTCTCGGTAAGGGCCCTGCTGATGCTGTCAGTACTATCCTAGCCCCTGTTTCTGTGAGTATTTCGTTGGGAAGTAGGAATCCAGTTGTTGGTGAACCAAATAATCTGATTAACCAAACAAATTTTGGATCAGACATGATAGAAGGTATATTAACAGCCCTTTATACGTCTAGAGTAACTCCTTGGAGCGACGTTGATAATTTTCAAGCACAAAGTAATAGAACTGAAAGTTCTGATTGGATAGGAGAGATAGAACTATTCACAGAACCAGTACTTTCATCAAGGTATCCAACGATAACTTTTGACTTTGATGCTGAGAGACAAATCCAAGGATTTGCATTGTGGAATTTAAATAGCAATGATGGTGAAGGTCTAAACCAATTTTTTTTGACCTCCGATAACGATAATGATGTTAGTAACGGAAGCAACCGACGATTGGGTGAGATTTTCAACGCAACGACAAGAAGAGAGGAATTTGTAAGACCTCAGACATTTAGTTTCACACCCCTTACCACTCGATATGTTCACCTAAATATTCTGAGTAATCAAGGTCATTCAACAGACGTAGGTATCGCTGAAGTAGCTTTTCAAGAAGTCCCATTTGAGTTTTGACATCTACCTGCAATTATATTTGCAGTGTCCTTAGGCGGTATCCATTACTTCAGAAATAAAAGAGGAGGTAAAGATAAGTGATATAATACTGTAGCCTAATGTCTAGTGCCCACGCAAAGTTTTTTTGCTAAAGCACTAGACAAGTTACCTCATTGCTATATATTACAGGAATTTCCTTTGGAGATATAACTATGTCAGATTCTTTTACTATTAACGACATTTATAACCTGTTTCGAGCTTCTCAAACTGAGGCAGATCGTCGTTTAGCAGCATTAGATCGTCGTTTAGCAGAACTCGCAGAGGATAGTAAACGTCGTACAGAGGAACTCGCAGCGGAACTTGCAGAGGATCGCAAGCGTCGCGCCGAAGAAGCAGATCGTCGCGCAGCGGAACTTGCCGAGGATCGCAAGCGTCGCGCAGCAGAAGCAGATCGTCGCGCAGCGGCATTTGCAGCGGAACTTGCCGAGGATCGCAAGCGTCGCGCAGCAGAAGCAGATCGTCGCGCAGCAGAAGCAGATCGTCGCGCAGCAGAAACAGAAAAAAGACTGGCCAAAGCAGAAGCTATTGCAGCGAACACCAATAAAGCTGTGAGTGCTCTCACAAGTCGTTGGGGACAATTCGTGGAGAACTTAGTTAAACCTGCTGCTATACGGATATTTCAAGAAAGAGGTATCACGGTAACACAAACCCTCCAGCGGCTGGAAATGAAACGTGCAGGTATAGAAATGGAAATTGACATCCTAGCTATTGATGGGGATGTAGCCGTCGCAATAGAGGTTAAATCTAGCTTATCCAAAGATGATGTGGACTATTTTTTAGAAAAGTTGGCTCGTTTTAAGGAAGCATGTCCCCGTTATAGTGACGTCAAACTAAATGGCGCTGTGGCGGGGATTGAGATTGATAAAGGAGTAGATCGCTATGCTTACCGTCAGGGGTTATTCGTTATCCAACAGTCAGGGGAGGTGGTGGAAATTGTCAATGACCAAAATTTTCGACCTAAAGTTTGGTAAATTTTTCCGATTTTGGGGTTGCATGAGGAAACGAACATCTACTAGACTGTGGAAGTTGTTCTCGGACTTCCTTCGTCTTGAAATCCTCCCCACCCCGTAAAACGCTTTCATATCGCGTTTTACTGAGAGTGGGGTCTCCCGCACGTTTAATGAAAAAACCACTAGCCGCCACTCTGGCAATTACGACCGCACTCCTGGCTCTCGGTAGGGGCCCTGCTCATGCTGTCAGTACTATCCTACGGCCTGATGGTGTTACCTCAAATTTGAGTCCAGTACGAGGAATCGTTTCATCAGTAGAGAACCTAATTAATCTAAGTGGGTTATCACGACGTTATACGTCTGGAGTAACTCCATGGAGTGAGGTAAGTAATATTAATGGATTACTGTCACCTGTTGCCGGAGACAGTAACCGGAGACATAACGTATATTTGGCTTCTCTTGGCGAACAACCACAACTCTTAACTTTTAACCTTTACAATAGCCGTAACAGAAAGATCCAATCCTTGGCATTGTGGAATGTACATGCCAATTATGGTATAAATAGATTTGAGTTATTCGCTGATAACGATAATGATTTTAATAACGGAGGTACAACTTTGTTGGGTACTTTTAATGCACCTAAAAGATATAGCCCAACAAGACTACCTGATACATTTTCTTTCACAGCCACTAGAGCTCGATATGTTCACCTAAATATTCTTAGTAATCATGGTCATGAAGTTGTAGCTATCATTGACATCCTCCCCACCCTTGCTGTCGCAGAGGGTGGGGATTCCTAAGCATCACTACTTAGGTTTCTGCTTCTTTCCCTTTCGAGAGTTTCGCAACTGCCCTTTAGAGCAAAGTCTATCAGGTCTTACGTTCGCTCCACAGACTGACACGGCGAGCTCCCGCCGCCAAAATATTCTTAGCCGCATTGATGTCACGGTCATGGGTTGTCTTGCATTGTGGACACTCCCATTCTCGGATATTCAATGGCAACTTGTCTAATATAAAGCCACAGTTTCCACACCTTTTACTTGATGGAAAGAAGCGGTCAATTTTGATTAATTCTCGCCCGTACCATTCACTCTTGTACTGGAGTTGCCGCACGAATTCCCCCAACTCGCATCGCTAATACTACGAGCTAAGGAGCGGTTTTTGACCATGTTCCTGACGGCTAAATCCTCTACCACTATCGTTTGGTTTTCACGAATCAGATTGGTAGTTAACTTGTGGAGAAAATCTCTCCTGGCATCTGCAATCTTTGCGTGTGCCTTCGCTACTTTGAGTCTAGCCCTCCGCCTATTATTTGACTTTAATTTCTTCCTGGACAAACTCTTTTGGGCGGCTTTGAGTCTTTTGAATTTCTGGTTAAAATGGCGTGGATTAGCAATTTTCTCTCCATTGCTAGTGGTAACCAAAGTACTCAAACCCATATCTAGCCCCACTTTATTTTGACTGGGAGGCAAGTGCACTACAGTAGAGTCGTCTACTAAGAAGGTTACAAACCATCTATTAGATGGTTCTAACTTGAGAGTAACGGTAGTTGGGACACATCCCTGGGGAATAGGGCGACTCCACACAATATTGAGTGGATTTTCGGTCTTAGCTAATTTGAGCTGTCCGTTTGCCCATTTGAAGGCAGAACGGGTAAACTCTGCACTCCCACCATTGCTTTTCTTTTTAAACCTGGGATACCGACTATGGTTTGCCCAAAAGTTAGCAAAAGCTTTTTGTAGATGCCTCAGAGCCTGCTGGAGAGCAACGCTACTCACCTCATTCAGGAATTTTAAACCTTCTTGTTTTTTCCATTGGGTTAGCATAGAGGATGTTTGGTTGTAACCTATCCGCTCCCCCCTTTCATCAAACGCGCGGGAGACCCCACCCTCAGTAAAACGCGATATGAAAGCGTTTTACGGGGTGGGGAGGGATAGCGCGCCATTATTTTAAACTTCCCCTTGACTTCTCACAAAATACGCGCTAATAGAGAAAAGTACTTCAAAACACCCTAAAGAGATGGTACAACGCGCCTATCGGTACAGATTCTACCCGGATGCAGAGCAAGAGCAATTCTTACGCCGCACCTTGGGCTGTACCCGATTGGTATACAACAAAGCGCTGGCAGCCAGAACTAAGGAGTGGTTTGACATCCTCCCCACCCTTGCTGTCGCAGAGGGTGGGGATTCCTAAGCATCACTACTTAGGTTTCTGCTTCTTTCCCTTTCGAGAGTTTCGCAACTGCCCTTTAGAGCAAAGTCTATCAGGTCTTACGTTCGCTCCACAGACTGACACGGCGAGCCCCGCCGCCAAAATATTCTTAGCCGCATTGATGTCACGGTCATGGGTTGTCTTGCATTGTGGACACTCCCATTCTCGGATATTCAATGGCAACTTGTCTAATATAAAGCCACAGTTTCCACACCTTTTACTTGATGGAAAGAAGCGGTCAATTTTGATTAATTCTCGCCCGTACCATTCACTCTTGTACTGGAGTTGCCGCACGAATTCCCCCCAACTCGCATCGCTAATACTACGAGCTAAGGAGCGGTTTTTGACCATGTTCCTGACGGCTAAATCCTCTACCACTATCGTTTGGTTTTCACGAATCAGATTGGTAGTTAACTTGTGGAGAAAATCTCTCCTGGCATCTGCAATCTTTGCGTGTGCCTTCGCTACTTTGAGTCTAGCCCTCCGCCTATTATTTGACTTTAATTTCTTCCTGGACAAACTCTTTTGGGCGGCTTTGAGTCTTTTGAATTTCTGGTTAAAATGGCGTGGATTAGCAATTTTCTCTCCATTGCTAGTGGTAACCAAAATACTCAAACCCATATCTAGCCCCACTTTATTTTGACTGGGAGGCAAGTGCACTACAGTAGAGTCGTCTACTAAGAAGGTTACAAACCATCTATTAGATGGTTCTAACTTGAGAGTAACGGTAGTTGGAACACATCCCTGGGGAATAGGGCGACTCCACACAATATTGAGTGGATTTTTGGTCTTAGCTAATTTGAGCTGTCCGTTTGCCCATTTGAAGGCAGAACGGGTAAACTCTGCACTCCCACCATTGCTTTTCTTTTTAAACCTGGGATACCGACTACGGTTTGCCCAAAAGTTAGCAAAAGCTTTTTGTAGATGCCTCAGAGCCTGCTGGAGAGCAACGCTACTCACCTCATTCAGGAATTTTAAACCTTCTTGTTTTTTCCATTGGGTTAGCATAGAGGATGTTTGGGTGTAACCTATCCGCTCCTTCCTTTCATACCACCCCTCAGTTCTGGCTGCCAGCGCTTTGTTGTATACCAATCGGGTACAGCCCAAGGTGCGGCGTAAGAGTTGCTCTTGCTCTGCATCCGGGTAGAATCTGTACCGATAGGCGCGTTGTACCATCTCTTTAGGGTGTTTTGAAGTACTTTTACATATTAGCGCGTATTTTGTGAGAAGTCAAGGGGAAGTTTAAAATAATGGCGCGCTATCCCTCCCCACCCCGTAAAACGCTTTCATATCGCATTTTACTGAGGGTGGGGTCTCCCGCGCGTTTGATGAAATAGCTTTTGAATTAGTACCATTTGAATTTGGGCCTCTACCTGCAATTATATTTGCAGTATCCTTAGGCGGTATCCATTACTTCAGAAATAAAAGAGGAGGTAAAGATAAGAGATAGAGCCAGCCTAAATGATTTGTGGAAATACTCCTGGCTATAGCGCGTCTAAATCATTACGGCAATACCTCGACGGCACATGACGGAATTTTGCAGTAGAGACGCAATATTCTTGATTACGCCTCTACATGCAGCGGGAGGCTTAAGCCACCTCTGTGATACTAACTATGGTGGCCCCAGTGCGATTAATCCGCTGAATTTGCGGTGTCATTTTGCCACCGGAAACGATATACTCAGTGGTACTGCGACGACGTGGGCTGTCGAATTTAGAACCTTTAACCAGAATTTTGAAGGTTTTCTCGGTAGCATCTTGATAAGCAACACTACGAACCCCAGTGGCAGGAACAATCTTGTTGCTGCTATTAGTAGCTACTTCTTGCACTAGGCGAGAAGCGGAGAAACCACTATCAATTTCTGCCACACCCCGGAACAGGGATACAGTGCGGGTATAACCCACCTGCTTTTGTCCCACCTGACTTACAGCACCTTGGTAATAAGGCACAATATTCTCCCCGAAAGTCTCCCGATACTCCAGGCTATCGATATAGGAGTCGATTTCTGCATCGTAACCTTGTTCTACGCAGGTGCGGATATGAGCGGAAACCTCACTCTGATCTGTGGGAGCGCGACCTAAGATATGCTTGAAATTCAGCTCCACAAAGCGATAGGGGGCGCAGGATTCAAAATAGCGATCGCGGTAGAAGTCTGATTTAGCCACAGCCCGGACAAATTCCCGCACTGTCAGACTGCCCTCCATAAACTGAGATTCCGCACTCACCAACCGCTCACTTTCCATGACGTGGGGGTTCCCCAACACTTGCTTATAAACAGCTCGAATGGCAGCCTGTTTATCTGAAACCGTACTTGTGGACCATATTTCCACAGGTCCACCCAACACTGTACTCATGCAATTTCTCCTGAATAAAAGCTAACAGAATGCCGATTAAATCGCCGTAATACTAGCGATTTGACCCCCTTGTTTATGAATCCGCTTATATTGTTCCGAAAGCTTATCGAAAGGTACAATGTACACCTTGTTAGAGCGGCGGAATTTGGAGACGCGATTCACTGCACCAGGGGAAGCATAAGCTGTAACCTCAATGCGGTAAACCTTCCCTTGATCAGAAGCACCAGCACCGTGACGGGTACGAGAACCCAGGGTGGTATCTTGGAAAGACCAACCATCGCCAGCGGTACCAGAAGAAGGAGCAACTACAGGGAGGGGGGTTTCCTGAATCACGTACTTATTCAAGACGGGACTCTTACCCGCCAAACTGCCTTTCAAGTCGCTGGAAGAAGCACCGCGCAACATGGCAAACATATGAGTAAACCCAACCATATTTTGTCCTGGTTGGGTTTTGTAGCCTCTGTAATAGGGAACGAAGTCCTCTCCATAGGCATTTTGGTATTCGTCGCTATCCAAGTAGGAATCGATTTCTGCCTCAAAACCTTCACTATCCAGGATAGTGCTGTGTGCTCTCATTTCCTCCAAACCATCGGGAGTGCGCCCGAGGAGATGCTTGAAATTCAGCTCAATTGCTCGATAACGAGGAACTGAGTCAAAGAAGCGGGAGCGATACAAGTCTGATTTAGCTACAGCCCGAATAAATTCTCTGACGCTGAGTTCTCCCCGTTTGAACTGGGATTCGGGAATAGCGGCACGTTCGCTCTCCATGACGTAAGCATTGCCCAAAACTTGCCGATACACAGCGCGGATAATGCTTTCAACGTCTTCTTCTGAGCGCCCGGGAATCAGTTCTATGGGATCTGTATCTTCAAATAGGCTGACACCTAATTGGGATGCGGGTCCAAAAACCATCAAATGTCTCCTTGACAGGAATAAAGTTTTTTTGGGAAAAGTGTTTTTATTTTCTTGACAAAACTTTACAAGCTTCTCCTCTAATATGAGAGATTCTGAATCGCTTGTAAGCTGGAAAAGGCTAACGGTAATTATTACCCATGGACTATGCCCATGGCAAATTTTCCTTATCCAATCGTGGGTTTTAGGGCTATCGTGAATATTCGATAACACCGATGACTTTCCCATTTATACTATGCTGTTGGATTCCTAATTATTAATAATTGTAAAGTTTCTTGCTCTTCTGTGGAGATGGCAATTGTACCTTGGGTGATTGCGTTACACAACGCTTTGTTGATAAAATGTAACATTTGGTTACCGGGGGCTGGGCGACCCCTTCGGGATCCGCGAAGCGGCGCGCTTCCTCCTCTCCTGCCACCAGTCACAAAATTAACTTATCTATTTCCATGAACACTCACTTACTTTAACAACAACTAAATTAGTTTATTGATTATTTTTTTCTCTATCGCAAGCCTATGGGTTGTTTACAATAAACTGTAATCTATTCAGAAAACTAACCATGACATCATCCCTCTACGACACAGACTACAATCAATGGATACAAGAAACCGTCCAACAACTGCAAAACCGCAACTTCGATCCCATAGATTGGGAAAACTTAATCGAAGAATTAGAAAGCATGGGGAAAAACGACAAACGCGCTTTGATTAGTCTTTTAACCCGTCTTCTAGAACACCTCCTTAAATTGTCCTACTGGGAATCAGAAAAACCCAGATCTGGAAATCACTGGTCATCAGAAATCGTTAACTTTCGCGCCCAAATTAAAACCCGCATCGAAGATAGTCCTAGTTTTCGTCCTCAAATGGAAACCTTCTACGAAAAAGCCTATCCTGTCGCCCTAAAATCTGTCTCCAAACTCTTTTCACTTCCTCCAGAAGCTAATATTAGTCTTTCCCAAGCATTAGATGAAGACTGGTTTCCTAATGAATAAAATCACCTGAAGGGGTTTTATTCATTAGCCCGCAGTTCATTCGCCGGCGTCTCGGGGGTCGCTAGGAGTCATCGCTAGTGTCAAAGATATTTCTTATCTAGAAGACGATTGAAACCTTCTTGCTCAAAGTTACAATCAGTTGTCAAAGTATAGTTTAAAACGATTGTTCGATAAAGTCCTCTAACGCTTGCCAAAGCAACTAATTTAGCCAGCACATAGCTATGACTGAATCAAAGAGATTCCTGGATTAATCATGAATTCAACTGCTGTCTGATGATGATGTTACCTTTTCTAGAGCTGGTCATTGCGGTATTTGACTAGGGTTGTGGGAGGAGGGGGATAGGGTTATTTTTCGCCAAACTTTCCTCTATTTATTTCTGATTTAACATCTAAGATAATCCCCATTGGGTGCAACAGACCTGTTACATGTAGCACCATTCATATTAACACCATTCATATTAGCCCCAACAAAATTAGCCCGATATAAGCTAGCCCTAATGAGGCTAACATCGGTTAAATTTGCGTCTGCTAGTTTAGCGCTACCTAAGAAAACATTATTCATCTTAGCATTGCTCAAGTTAGCCCCAGTTAAATCTACATGCCCTAAATGTGCATTATTAAGCATAGCTCCACTTAGGTTGGCTTTGATTAATTTTGTGTCCCTTAAATTAGCAGAACGCAAATCAGCACCACGCAAATCGGCATCGCTCAAATTTAGCCTGCTTAAATCTGCTCCACTCAAATCACATCCGGGACAATTTCTGGTTTCTTTCAATCGTGCCACATGGTCGGGGTTTTCAGCATGAGTTGGAAAGGTCAAACCAACAACAGCTAAGAGGGCGAAGGTAGTAGTCAAAGCCTTGGATTTCATCATTAATCCCAATTTGTTTAGCAACAGTAATATCTTGCCAACTGGCTCACAGAGAATCCCCAAAAATTAACATTTCTTAATATTTCACCTGGCAGGGTAAGATTCAACGCCTGGTTTAGACAATGTTAACATTGGTTGATATAATTGTCAAGGTACTAAGTAGGTTGACGAGCTTCTCTGAGAAGGAGGTAAAAAAGTTGCAGTATGTCCAACACATAAATTTGCTCCGTCATGGCTAAAGTAGCGAAAGAAATTATCTTTTACTCAGATATTGCAGCAAACGAGCCATTTAATAACTGGCTAAATGGTTTGCGAGATCCTCTTATAAGACGACAAAAGCACCCAAACCCAGAATATTAAAACTGCTAAAGCCTATTGGAAGGACTACTTAAATGATGAGAAAATGCAAAACTTTACATGAAGTAACCAAAGAATATTTCATGAAACATCCAGAAGAAGATGAGGAATTTATGACCCCGCAGGAATTGAAAAAAGACTTTTCTTGTAAAGAAAATCCACCCCTTGATAGTGTGAAATTCATTATGGGGGCAATTAGGTTATCAGCTTATGCCAAAACCGCTACCAAAAACGTAGGGTGGGGAATCAGAGAAGTGTTTGGTACTCTATTAATGGAAGGAAATTGTTGATTGCCCACCTTACCAACTGGTCACTGTTTCAGTTCCACTCCAAAACCAACTAAACCCACTGTTTCCAAAGGTTGTCCTTCAGGAGGACGAAGGTAATTGAGAATTTTCCGAATCCGCAAATTGGGATTAATCAGGGTAATAGAATCCACCGATACAACCCGAGTATAATAAGTTGTCATGAGTAATTCTTTAGTGTTGGTATTAAAGCGAAAATGAGATACAATGGGTTTAGCTTCTTCATAAGCTCGATCTCGCAGATAATCTCCTTCTAAAAAGGGGGAGTATTCTGCTTTGAGGACGAACAGGAAGTTCAATTCTTGGGATACCTCTTCCCCTGTTTCTGAAATGGTATAAAAACCAAGATTATATCCCGGAAGACTCTCCAGTTCTGCTTGAACAGGATATTTATTATCTGCTAAAACCTTGGCTTTTCCCTCAACAGTCAGGGGTTTGATGTTAAAATCAGTGTGGGAGCGCTCTACCTCTTTCTGAGTCAGATAGTGATAGGTACGCTCAGTTTGCCATTTACCCACGCAACAGGCAAAAAAATCTTGAAACTTGGCTTTATTCACCATTGGTAAGTTCTATTTTAAATATACTATCCTTAGGTTTACCAGCAATAACTGTTTCCCAACCAATAGAGGTGAGAAATTGTGCCCCTGAAGCTGTTTCCACTACGTCTACACCCCATTCTCCCAGTTGGAGAGAGTGGGGGGATGAACTGGTAGCAGGAGTTGTCTTCTTACCTCCTAAGATAAGGATATCAGCCATGGGCACATCCTTATTTTTCTGGGTGAGGCGTTTTTGTAATAAAGCTTGACCACACATTTCCCCTACTTGAGAGGGTGACAATTCTGGGGGAAATATAAGCTCTAGGATCCAATGAGGGTTATTTACCAGACCACAAGCAATATTCTGATTATAACTCAATCCTTCCTTAAATATTTGGATAAATTCTTCCCGACTCAGTTCTGGGAAGATTTCGGAGGATATATCGAAATTATGGGAGAGCAACATTCTGACCATTGGGCTTTAAAATATGATGGACTGGACTATTTGAAGGACTTGAGTTTACCAATTAAATGGTCGAAATAGGGGGAAAGGGAGTCTTGCTGTTGGGGGAGTCTCTTTAAACTGGCAGTCTTGAGACATTCTAACCCTAACACCATGGCTTTTAAAGGTACCCCCAGTTCTTGATAGAGTAATTCCATGTGCTTTAACCCCTCCTCGCTGGTGAACTCAGGATTTTCTCCCGTTACTCCATAGGTAATGCAGCGGAGAAAATGCCAAAAATCTCGCCAACAAGCTTCTGCTCGTTCTGGGGGATATAAATCACCTCCGGGTTCGGTAATATGGGGATATTGCTTTAACACTTCAGTCCTGGCTTCTGCTACAATTTCTGGAGCATTATCCCGCAGGAACTTGGCAGTGTCGGTGAAGGGAGATTGGATTTGCTCTAAGTCACTGTCTGTGAGATACCTTCCTTCATCGTCTGCTTGTTGGAAAATTTGGATGTATTCTGGGGGTTGAGATGACTCCCAAGATGCAAAACTGACGATTCTCGCTTTGAGAATTAACTCTTTGACTTTTTCGTTTAATTTTGTTTCACGCAGAGGCGCTCCGGCGCTGAGTTGAGTTTGGAGTTGCTGGAGAGCAGCTTCGATTTTGATGATTTCAGGGTTGGTTTTGAGCTTCTCCAGGGCTGCTTGCTTGGGGATTTTGACTTTTTTGGCCATGGACAGGGCATCATCCACTATTCTTTGTTTATACGCCTCTAGTTCCGCCATAACTTGCTGGATTTCTTCTGCTGATGGTTGGGTATCCTGGGTTTCGGACATAGTTATTTTCCCGGTTCGGTTATCTGGATCTAGCTTTTATCTTCTCAAAAGCTGTCACCTGTGGCTAGTAGAGCGTCTAGACTAAATAAAATTGTGGGTAAACAATAAGCCTCTGATCCCTTATTAAGGGGGGATCTTGGGGGGATCGTCAAATATAGCCACCATTTTAAGCTAGACGTAGTACTAGTTTTGTAAAGTAAAGTAAAAAAAATCTATAACCACTGCATATTACCATGGATATTCAGGAAATTGAAACCAAATTAACCAGCTCTGATTTTTCTGAGCGACTCAAGGCGATCGCCCAGTTGAAGGATTATGATTCGGAAGTAGCAGTACCCCTGCTGTTGAGTAGGATAAAGGATAGGCAGTTTTTAGTCCGTTCCTTTGTGGCTATGGGGCTGGGTAAAAAACAGACAGCGGAGTCTTTTGCTGCTTTGTTGGAGTTAATCAAGTTTGATCGGGATCCCAACGTTCGCGCGGAAGCTGCCAATTCTCTATCCCTCTTCGGTCAAGTGGCTGCTTCTCATTTAACCACCCTCTTTCACCAAGACGACAACTGGCTGGTCCGTCGCAGCGTTCTGGCAGCTTTAGTAGAACTGAACTGCCCTGAAGAACTTTTTGATGTTTGCAGTTGCGGGATCCAAGGGGAAGACGTAACGGTACAGGAAGCGTCTATTGATGGTTTTGGCTACCTGGCCAATTCTGACAAGAACAAAGCTGCTTTAGACAAACTTTTGAGTTTGCTCAAAGCAGAGTGGTGGCGTGTTAGAGTGCGAGTAGCCCGTGCTTTGGGCAAATTTGAGGTACAGGAGGCAAAGGACGCTCTGGTTCAATTAAGACAGGATGAAGACTATCGGGTGGTGGGGGCTGCTTTGAAAGCTTTGGTGTAGAAAGAGTTTTATTGAACCGCAGAGGCGCAGAGGACACTGAGAAAGAGAAGAGAGTTGCACGTAGAGACGGGGTTACCCAACATGAGTTAGCGCTATCATGTAAAATTTTGAACAAGATTCAACATTTGGGGTAAATCACCTATTTTAGATGTGTATAATGGGCGGTAGATATATAACTTTAAATGGATTGATCATCATGACTTTCAAACTTGAACTAAAAGACCTACTACCTCACTCTCACCAGCTCTCCAAATCTAAAATAAACCAAATATTCAAAGGGAAGGAAAATTACCAACAAAATTAAAATTGTCCATCTAGTGACATTTATTATTCCAATAATTTAAATACTTTCTAATGTGGAGTCTTAACCTATATCTCATTAGGGCTAACAGAAGCAATAGGTACCTTGGAAGGGAGATGCGTCAGTTTTTAAGTAGCGAGCCCTCTGGATGGAGAGGATGTCAAAGTTCTAAGCATAGTTGGCGGAAATGGTCCCCTCTTTCCTCGAAACTGCGGTATTGGTCGAAACTGGCACAAGCCGGGGATAATAAGACCACAGCCGCATCTTTGGCTTTTGCTAATTCTCTACTTCTGACTACTGCTTTAGCCATGGTTTCCACTATCTCATAGGATTGGTAACCAGACTCTTGCAAACGAGAGGCAAAAATAGGGGCTGCTTCTCCTATGAGTAACACGGCGGCTGCTTTTTCCTTGATGGTTGTTAACCAACCAGTATCGTCTCCTTCCTTAGGTTCTCCTCCAGCTATTAAAATAGTAGGAGCCTTCACTGCTGCTAAACCCACTTGAGCAGCATCGTAGTTAGTGGCTTTGCTATCGTTAATGTAGTCTACCCCCTGAAGGGTGCGGATATGTTCTAAACGGTGAGGGACACCGGGGAAAGAAGTGATAGCTTGAACTAGGGCCTCCTGTTCTATTCCTGCTAGTTTCGCTGCTGCTACTGCCATTAATAGGTTTTGGCGGTTGTGTTCCCCCACCATTTTAAATAAGGATACGGGTAAGATTAATTCCCCAAAAGCTGTCACCCAACCATCTTCTATATATACTCCTTTGGCGGTAGAACCGATTAAGGATTTTTTCTCTTTTATACTGGTCCAGTAAGCATTGGGCCAATCTTCTTGTATACTGTGTAAATAGGGATCATCTCCATTAAACACCTGTTCACCAGATCGTCTCATTAGAGATGCTTTAATTTTGGCATAGTTAGCTAAAGTGTGGTGACGCTTGAGGTGATCTGGGGTTAGGGTAGTCCAGATACCGATTTTGGGAGCCAGTTGGACAGAGGATTCGATTTGATAGCTGCTAACTTCTGCGATAATTAAATCTGGTTTATCCTCTCCTAAAGCTAGTTCACAAGCAGCATAACCTATATTACCGCAAGCAGGGGCATTCAACCCAGCTGTTTGGCAGATAGTAGCAAGTAAAGCGGTGGTAGTAGTTTTGCCGTTAGTACCCGTAATACCTATCCATGGGGTAGATTTGAGGTAGCGCCAAGCTAGCTCAAGTTCACCGATAGTTTCGATGTTTTGCTCTTGCGCTGCTACTAGGAAGGGGCTATCCCAGGGTACTCCAGGACTCACAACTATCAGTTGGGGTAAGTGGTCAGGACCCAGGGTGGGGGTGTGTCCCAGTTTGACAGCTATTCCTTCTGCTTCTAGTTCCTGTTGGGTTGCTTGGAGAGTGGGGGAAGAGGCGCGATCCGATAATATTACTTCCCAACCATCTCTTTTTAAGACCCTCCCAGCAGCTATTCCCGACTTTCCCAGTCCGATAACGTATGCTTTCATTCCCTCTTTATCTGCGTTCATCTTCAGTTATAATAACACTCTATTATGACAAATGTCTATTCAATTTTCAATCAAACCCAGGGAGAAAGAGTTAGTGACGGATCCATCGCCCCTGTTTTATAAAATACTCAATCCGCTCCTCGTCTATTGGTGTTAATATGGTCTCAATTAGGAGATTTCGACAGTTTGGAATACGCTTGGTGGCTGCAACGAGAAGCAGAATTGCTGATTGAAGAAGGGTTGGTTATACGGGCTATTGGTATTGGGGATAGAGCTTCTGGAAACCAAAGAGTGGCTTTTTGTGGATCCTAATGCTCAACTACACCGCCAACTAAACAATTGAAGAAGAGAAAGTAATACAAGCAGCACCTCTACCCCCTCTGAAAGGCTCCTTTTTTAACTTAGCAGGAGGTATTAAGTAAGTGTAAAATCTACGTATCAAAGGGAAATTATTTTACCCAGCGGTGATCCACTTTTCTCTTTGACTCCCAAGGAAAATTACTCTATGAATTAGTTTCCCTAAAAGTAGGGTGGGCATCGCTCACCAGCCTTAGTCGTAAGCATTGCCCACCTTTACCCGTATCAATGCTGTTTTTGGTTCCAGATCTCAAAAGATGTCCTAAATCATTTACTATTGTTATATAATAACAGGTAAATTACTTGTTTGGAAACTCAGGCAAAGCAAAAAAAAAACTAGAAATACATCGGTCAAATTTGGATAAGAGAAAATCTGTCCCTGTAAATTTGAGTTAAACCTAAAATTATCATGACTGCTACCATTACCCTTGATATTCCCGAGCAAATTCATCAGCGTCTGATAAATCAGGCTACTGCTACTAAACGTCCTCTCAAAGAAATTATCCTCCGGGTTCTTCAAGTTGGGAGTCCTCCCGTTTGGGATGATGCACCACCTGAGTTTCAGGCGAATTTGGCAGCTTTGGATAGATTAGACGATGGAACATTGTGGAAAATTGCCCGCAGCCAAAAAACTGAAGCGGAATTAAAACGGTATGATGAGCTTCTCTATGGTAACCAAAATGCTAGTCTGACATCCGCTCAAAAAGCTGAGTTGACCACCTTGAGGAAGAAGTCTGAACGATTCATGCTCTGCAAAGCTCAAGCTATCGTTTTATTACGCTGGCGTGGTCATTCTATCATGGTCGGGGACTCCTAATGTCTGTCTATATTCCCGTTTCCCTACGTAATCAAATTCGAGAGTTTGATCGTAATCGTTGTAGGTACTGCCAAAGGAGGGAAACACTCAGCGGCATTCCTATGACCTTCGATCATATTCATCCTCTCTCAAAAGGTGGAGTAACGTCTTTTGAAAATGTTTGTCTGGCTTGTCGAGCCTGTAATGAATTCAAAGGAGATTGTGTTACTGCTCAAGATTTATTCATTCAGGAGATTGTACCACTTTTTAACCCAAGAACACAAAAATGGCATGACCACTTTTCTTGGGGCGATGATGGAACCAGAGTTGAAGGCAAAACTAGCGTGGGGCGAGTTACAGTTTTTACTTTGCAGATGAATAACCAAGTAATAGTAACTGCAAGAAGACGATGAGTTTTAGTGGGTTGGCATCCACCTATACAATAATCTTTTTATCCGAAAGCATTCCAGAGCGCATCGCCCATCGGTAGTTAGCCCATTTAGCAAAAGCCTCTTGTACCATTGCGATCGCCCACCATAGCTCCTAAATAGGTTCTCAATCAGTGACCACGTATTATGACAGTTATCAGGCGTATGATGGGGAGTTGGGGAGTTGGGGAGTTGGGGAGTTGGGGTGCTGGAGCGCTGGAACGCTGGGGAAAACGGTTCACTCTACATTTCCTCCTACCCCCTACCCCCCAGTCGTAGTCGTAGCATCGCCTACCAGCAGCAGTTCTGGTTTTGTTCCATGCTAATGGGGTTACAATTTATTGATACAGTCTCAGATTAATTTATCTATTGTGCTTCACTCAAAGATTATACCTAAAAATTTGCTCTTGTCTGGAGCTGCTTCCTCTCCTCTTAATGGGTACTCCCACTCAATTAAAGTTCAAATCTTTTATACTGATGAAAGATGTGAGTTAGGTAAGAACACCCCAGGTGGACTACTGGACTCCCGTGCAGGCCCTACTCCCCCACTGAGCAGCACTATATGTCCTAACTTAACCTCGTAGGTTTAACAATCTGACCAAAATCAGCTAATACTCGGGAATGATTTCGCAGCAAAGCCAAAAGATTGAGACGATTGCGCTTAACATCGGGATTTTCCGCCATGACCAACACGCTATCTTCTCCATCAAAAAACTCCTGGACAATAGGGGCGATCGCCTGAAAACCTGCCACTAACAATTGATAATTGCCCTCCCTTTTCACTTCCTCAGTTTGGGGTACCAACTGTACTAAAGCCTCATAAAGAGCACCTTCGGAAGATTGCTCAAACAGTGAGGTATTTACCACCATCTCCGGGTTTAACTCCTGGGTATCTAAATCCCCCTGTCGTGCCAAACGAGTGGAACGATTCACCGTCTCATATATCTGTTCCAACAAACCATTATGACGAATTTCTTGGAGGAAGAGAGCGCGACGGGGCACATCTAATAAATCCGCCAGAGCAAGTTTCTCATATTCTTGGTCACCCTCAGCCAAAACAGCATTGATTAAATCGTAATCTATCTCCAACTCAGAGGTGAGCAAAGTGCGAATCCTTTGAATAAAGAACAAAGACAGGGATGAAGCAGGAGACTCCTTATCAGGATGAGCAGCGACAAAATCCTGGCTACTCTGCTCAATAATCTGGAGCAAATTAATCCCTAACCCACCATGCCAAGTAATATTAACCACTGCATTTGCCCCCCGTCGCAAAGCAAAGGGATCAGCAGAACCTGTGGGAATCATTCCCAAACCGAAAATACTGACCAGAGTATCCAATCTATCTGCCAAACCCACCACCTGACCAGGCATATTTTCTGGCATCATATCATCTGAGAACCGAGGCAAATAATGGTCCCGTATACCCTTAGCTACCTCCTTCGACTCCCCACTCACCAGGGCATATTTTTCCCCCATTACCCCTTGTAACTCCGGAAATTCAGACACCATTTGAGTCACTAAATCAGCCTTGCACAACAAAGCCACCCTCTCCACAACGGACCTTTCCTCCTTCCTCAATCCCAACTGTTCCCCAATTTGGGCAGCAATTTTCATCAACCGCTTCACCTTATCTGCCATAGAACCCAAATCTTCCTGGAAAGTCACCTTTTCCAATTGGGGTAAATAGGTTTCCAAATGTTTCTTGCAGTCAGCTTCATAGAAAAAGCGCCCATCTGCCAATCGCGCCCGAATAACCCTTTCATTGCCAGCAGCAATAATATCTGCTTTAGAGGGGTCACCGTTAGCAACAGTGATAAAATAAGGCAAAAGAGAGTCTTGAGCTAAAATAGGAAAATAGCGCTGGTGAGTCACCATGACTGACCTAATGACTGACTGTGGCAAACTCAAGAATGAGGAGTCGAACTTACCTACCACAGCTGTGGGCCATTCTACCAAATTAGTTACTTCAGCTAATAAGTCAGGATATATTTCTGCCTTTCCCCCCAATTCCCCGGCGACAGCTTCTACCTGCTGCTGAATTAGCTCTCGTCGTTTTATGGGGTCAACTTCAATATTTGCTGACCTTAGACAGGGCAAATAATCCCCAGCTTCGGGAATACTAACTTGATTACGATGTAAAACTCGGTGTCCAGAAGCAAGGCGATCGCTCTTCACCGTCATGGAACAGTTAACCAATTCTAATGGCAATATCTCTCCATCCCACAATGCTACCAGACTGTGAATCGGTCGAGGAAAGCGCAATTCTCCATCTCCCCAACGCATGAACCGCTTCCCTTCCAAGCGCTCTATCCATTCCAGACTCAATTCCCCCACAATATCTTTACCCTGCCTTCCGGGAATTTGTTTCTGAATAAAGACAAAATCCCCCTTTTTAGTGGGACGCACTTCCAGGGCTTCTATAGGTGCACATTGCTTGCGAGCAAACCCCACAGCAGCCTTAGTGGGTTTCCCGTCCTTAAAAGCAGCTTTAGCTGGGGGACCTTTAATTTCCTCCTCCCGATCTGGTTGTTGCACTGGTAGTCCCCGTACCAGAACCGCGAGACGTCGGGGACTGCCGTACACTTCCACTGCTTCTGGTTTTAGGAACTGTTCTGTCAGGGTTTGGGGAATGAGAGATTGCCATTGGGCGATCGCCCCAGCAATGAAATCTGCGGGTAATTCTTCTGTACCTACTTCTAATAAATAGTTAGCCATAGCTAAGAGTCCCTGGGATGGTTAAATTTAAATCTTTCATTTATAATGATATCATCAAGATCAATAAATTACCAAAATGGTTTGGACAATTGAAGAAGCCCAACAGAAATTAACAACACTAATTAACGCAGCCAGCATTGAACCTCAACTGATCTACAAACAAGATCGACCTGTGGCAGCCATTGTGGAGGCTGAACTGTTTCAGGAATTTATTCTCTGGCACCAGCAAAGGCAAAAAGACTCACAGGTGGACCCATTCATCCAATTACGTCAAATCTTACGAATAATACGGGATTGGGTTTCATGGTAAACTAACAACAAATAATCAAAACAAAACAACAAGTGATTTTAGCTTTAAGCGGATTATTAGCAGGTATCTTAGCAGGATTTCTCGGTATTGGGGGCGGTAGCCTATTAGTACCTATTTTAGTAACATTAGGAAATGAACCCTTGCAGTCAGTCGCCACTAGTAACCTGGCAATTGCCATCATTTCTCTTTCCGGTAGCATCCAAAACTGGCGCATGGGTAAGTTAGACTTAAAGCGAGTATTTTATCTCAGTTTACCAGCATTAATAACTGCTCAAATTGGCGTTTATTTAGCTAAGAAACTACCCTCTACCTTACTCCTAACTGCATTCGGTATATTGTTACTGGTGAACATTTATTTAGTGGGGCTGCGCCAGAAACTAACTAATAAAACAGCAGAAAATTCACAAGAAACAAAATATATTTTAAATTCAATGATAGCTAAAATAGCTGCTGGCAGTTTAGCAGGCTTATTAGCAGGCTTATTTGGGGTGGGTGGGGGTGTTATCATAGTACCCTTACAGATTGTCTTCTTAGGAGAAACCATTAAAGTGGCAATTCAAAGCAGTTTAGGGGTGATTTGCATCACCGCTATCTCTGCTACTATCGGTCATAGTTTTCATGGTAATGTTTTGTTTACCGATGGTATAATTCTCGGTATCGGGGGTATAATAGGCAGTCAATTTAGCACCCGCATGTTGCCCAAATTGCCCGATAAAGTCATTCTTTTTGCTTTCCGCATTATACTAGCATCCCTCTCAATCTATATCCTATATAAAGCTAATTCCTAGATAAAGACATGGTACAAGCACCCATTAAAACTCTCAGCTTAGAGGAATTTCTCAAACTTCCCGATTCCAAACCTGCCAAGGAATATATCAATAGACAAGTTTTTCAAAAACCAATGCCACAAGGACATCACAGTACTATTCAAGTGGATCTAACTGAAACCATTAATGCTGTGGTTAAAAAACAACGCATTGGGCGCGCTTATACTGAACTTCGCTGTGTATTTGGAGGGCGTGCAATTGTGCCTGATATTACACTGTTCCGATGGGAAAGAATCCCTGTAGACGAGGAAGGTAACGTTGCCAACGTTTTTAATCTTGCACCTGATTGGATGATTGAAATACTTTCTCCTAACCAAAATCCAACAATTGTTACTGGTAAAATTTTACACGCTCTCAATCATGGTACCCAAATGGGTTGGATAATTGATCCAGAAACACAATCAGTTTTAGTTTATCCTATGGGAAAACAACCACAATTATTCTCCGATAAAACGGCAATTTTACCTATAGTTCCGTTAGGAAAGGATTTACAATTAACGGTGGGAGAGATATTTGGATGGTTGAAACATCAATAATCCTCAATTGTGGGTTACTTCATCTTCAAAGCTTTCCCACCTATCGAAGTAAAAAGCTCCAGCAATAGATCCCCAAACCCGTTCGTCAGTTTCTGGATCCCTTCCCAAGTCATAGCTAATCAATTTTCCTTCTTCTATCTCAAAGCTATTATCCAAATAAGTAGTTTTACCATCACGTACCACAATACAAGCTTTTCCTGGCTGTATTTTGCCTTTAAAACTATGACCAGTCCATTGAACAATCATGTCGCAACCAGGTAACAACTCCAAATCTTCAGCAGTTAATTTATTTAACTTCTTTAGGTTACGAGCAGCACCGTAGAACTTCTCGGGTTCTTTAAAAGAATAGTGTTGGATTTCAATATGCTCTTCTACCACTTTTAATCGAAACACTCGCAAACGATAGGGTTGATTGAGCATAAAATCATACGCTTGTTCCAAAAAAAGACTGGTTCCCGACAGCAATGAAGGTGGTAAAGGACGCATACAGACGCGAATGTGAGCGTATAAAGGAGGATTAGCAAAAGCTTGTTCCTGGTTGCTGAAATCTCCTGTCATCCAACGAGCTAAAGTTGCTATATCTGTAGAATTACTCATTTATTATTATTCTGAAGAGGTAGAATAGCTTCCAGTTGTTCTAAAGCCATTTTAATACGAGCGCGAACTACTAATTCTGGATCTCCTTGAAGCATTTCTTGACATTGTTGAAGAATTTTGTCCATCAAATCAGACCGACTATCTGCGAAAGTATTGGCTAGAGATTCCAACCCCACCACAGCAGCATAGCGTACCACCCATTCTCCATCTTGACACACCAACAACAGAGTATCCAAAACTTCTGATTGAGCCAAAAATGCCTTTTGTGAATCCAACAAGAGCCAACGAATATTTCCCAGTCCCCGGGCTGCTGCACGACGAACGCTCAAAGAAAAGTCAGTACTAGCAGCTTTTAATAAGATGTCTAAAGCAGCTGGGTCGCCGATACCTGCCAATGCTCGAATTGCCCAGGCTCGAGCGCCATAATTATAGTCGTCAATTTGTTGCAGGAGATGGGGAACTGCTACTTCTTGCAAGTCTATTAACCCTTCCACTGCTGCAACTGCTGCTCCAGGGTTATTAAACCTTAGAACTTCAATGAGGGTGGGAATTGCTGCTTCGTCGCGAGCTGCGCTCAGTGCTTCTACTGCATCTAATAATCCCTCAGCAGAATCGGCTTTTTCAACTGCTTCAATTAGTTTTTGGGTAGAGTCAGCAACAATCATGAAAATATTTTGTAATGGTTAGAGGGGTTGGTTTCTTTCTAGTCTTAAAGAAGGCTGTCCATTAACTTTAAAATATTCTTGCTCTCAGGAAGCAATGTAAGAGTTTCGTTGCAATTTCCCTCAAGAGAACTTTCCAAGAGACCTTTGAGGGAAATAAGCTTGAGACTATTTTCTGCCAAAGTCTCGGCGATCGCCTCTCCTGCGGGTAAATAACCTATCGCCCCCAAATCTATCAATGCCGATCGCCGTAATTGCAATTCTTCCCCTCCCAATGCGCGAACCAATATTTCTCCATATACCCCATTCCCTGTCAATTGATACATCGCCCTTGCAGCAGCATACTGTACTTTAGGAAAGGAATGTTCCAAAAAAGGTTCAATTTCTTCTATCGCTCCCTTAGCTCCTAAAGTTCCCAAAGCCTCGATAACTGCCTCATAAGGTTGTACCAAATGGGGTTTACCAGGTACTTGGGTTGCTGCTGCCACTCCCCCAGCCAGCAAACAGCGTAATGCAGGAATGCAGCTTTTATCCCCTAACATCTCCAAAGCTTGGGCTGCTGCTTCCCTGACATAAAAGTCGGGAAATTGCAAGCACCTAATTAAAGGAGGTACTGCTCGCCGTTCTCCCAATTTTCCCAATGCTCGCGCTGCATTGCGCCGCAGGGGATAGCCGCCATCTGGCGCTCTATCTTCTTCGTCCTCTAAAGCTTCCAGCAACGCTTTGATCGCCTCTGGGGAATTAACTCTAAACTTCCCTAGCCACCAAGCAGCGTAGTAGCGCTGTCCTAAATCTTCCTTTTGTTGCAAATTGGCGATGGCCTCCTCCACGGTCAAGGAATTCCCGTTGCCTTCTATGTGAGGATCCAACTCTTCCATGAGCTAATCATACTAATTTCATACACTAATTATTTTAAACATAAATTAATGCCCGGAATGGCGAACCTTCTCTACCATTGCGGGCATTAGTCTTTACCATTGAGGTTTGTCTCTTTTAGCTTAATTACTTACAGGTAACTAGCTCAGAGCATTAATGGCATAATCGATATAGTTATTAGCCTCGGTACCAGCTTGACCAGCCAAACCGTGGTTAGCTTTGATATACTTGAGAGCTTCAATGTACCAGCTAGGGGACAGCTCGAAGCTACGATTGATTTCATCCAAACCAGCAATCAAATACTCATCCATAGGACCAGTACCGCCAGCGACCAGACAGTAAGTTACCATGCGCAGGTAGTAACCGATATCCCGAGCACACTTAGCCTTACCTTCTGGAGTAGAAGCATAGGTAGGTCCGGGAGTGGAGGTAGTGAAGGGGAATTTGGTATAAACTGCTTGAGCAGCACCATTAATTAAACTCTGAGCGCTTGCGGTCAAAGCTTTAGCTGCTTCCAAGGAAGCAGAGGCACGCTGGTAACGACCAAAAGCTGATTGAATTTCCGTATTGCTCAAAAAGCGTCCTTGAGAATCAGCAGCTGCAACTGCTTCAGTCAGAGGGGTTTTCATCTTAAACTGTCTCCCTATTATTTTGCTAAATTTTCCTTAAAATGGATTGTTTTGCCAAAACTGGCGAGTAATCTAAATTCCTCAGACTAGGCAACTGCGGCAGCAGCGCGATCGAAGTAGGTAGCAATTTCAGACATTAGATTGCTGCAATCGCCGGGGGTGATACCGTTGCGGTCGTTAGCAATAGCAATAGCAGCATCCTTCATTTTTTGAACGCCAACAGCCACGGAAGCGCCGGGAGTTCCCAAAGCCAAGTAGGTTTCCCGCAGACCGTTCAAGCAGCGATCTTCCAGCACGCTAGCATCGCCAGAATAAATAGCATAGGTTACATAGCGGAGGATAATTTCCATATCCCGCAAGCAAGCAGCCATGCGACGGCTGGTGTAGGCATTACCGCCGGGAGTAATCAACTGGGGTTGCTCGGCGAACAAGGAGCGAGCGGCGTTAGTAACAATAGCAGATGCGTTGCTGGTGATCCGGTTCACAGCGTCCATGCGCTTGTTGCTTTCGCTCACCATGGCGCTGAGAGCATCTAACTGAGAGGTGGAAAGAAATTCGCCTCTGGCATCAGCTTGAGAAACTACCTTTGTGAAGGCGTCGAACATGTTGCAAATCTCCTAACTTTAACTTAGTTGAGCTTTGTTGTACTTTGATGGATGTAGGTTATTGGGCAAAAGTTTTGCTCACCTGCCCTTTAATAAAACTTTATTATCGGACAAAATGAAAAAACTGCCTATTTTATGAGAAACCCTCGTATCACTCGGGTCTTGCGGAGTTTGGGTTGACTTTCCACAGTTGTTTCTAGCCCCCAGGTAACTTTTATACAACGGTGTTGTGTTTTTATTTGTTACATATTGTTAATTTTCTGGGAGTACCCCGGTAAAAACCAAGACCTAGAGACTGATAATCCCCCAAGCAGCAAGAGCAACAGCCATTGTACCCAGTCCTAAAACTGTCGCCCCAGCGATTGTCATTATTTTTGCAGCCAGGAGAACTGGTTTTGGCGGATAATAAGGGACTCCATCCATCTCATTATGAGCGAAGTAACCCAGGGAAATCAGTTGCTGGCGATGGTATTTCCCATAGCGAGGCATCCGGGCAAATGGTAAATCTCCTTCAGGGCGCTGGGGCAAAATGCGCCGCCGTTGATAGGGAACAGTATCGTAACCAAAGTTGGTCATGTACTCCTTGCTATCCAGGAGAGCATCGATAAACCCTTCTAACCCTTTAGTAGCTAAAACAGTTGACCAGGCTAATTCTTCCCGTTGACTATAAACATCCCGTCCGAGAATGCGCTGAACACACATCCTGACGAAGCGATAGTTATTGTTGGTTTCGTAATTGCGTCGTCGGAAAGATTCCGAAAGAGCAAGTCCCCGAATGAAGTCTCGCACCAAAATTTGACCGAAACGCAGTTGAGATTCTAAAAAAGTTTGGCGATTGCTTGCCAGAAGTTGTTGTTCGTTAAAAATTTGACGATAGGCAGCGGCGATCGCAACTTCGATTTCTCCTGCTGAGGGCAGGGTTTCCATAGAGTAAATCATGGGCTGCTCATCCCCAGGTACCTCATAGCCAGCTACCCGCTGGTTTTGAGTTGAGGGAGAATATTCGAGCATTGGTATTGCCATAGTTGAGCCTCCTCAAAATATGATTCCGGCAAAAGAATTGAGTAAATGTACTCAACTCTCTCTCAAGAGTAAAGGATGGAGTTAACCAAATTTGAATTTTGTAACAAATAGCAAAAATCCGTAAAAATAGTTGATAAACCTTGTCAATCGACTGCTGCCAATGCCAATTTCCGATCCAAATCAAAGAGGAAACCGTGGATATACTCCTCCGTCCACTCCGAACCGTATAACCGAGTAAACATACCTCTAGCGGGATCCTTTGCCGCCCTGTAGTCGATGTAGCGTAACTGAGCTTCCCTAATTTTTGTCAGCCTTTGACTATTACTAGCGGCTTGGGCCTTTTTGACAAAATTCAGATAAACGTCCAGATAGTCTTTAAAAGCTGCAAACACCCGGGTTTGTACCACTTCTGTATCCTGGGTCCGAGTCCAGAGAAAAGCAGGAGAAAAGAAGGGTTGAGCTTCTTCTGGGAAATCCCCTCCCCAAGGCAAATATTCTTTATGTAAATTAAATACAGGTAGTAGTGGTTCAGTGTATTTTTTTTGATAATCTGGATCGTGGAAAAGGGGCTGCATATCCAGAGCGATCAGGTGTCCTCCCGGTAAGGTTACCAAGTCCGCGCCAAAAAAAGGCAAGTCGTACTTTAGTTCCGGAAAGATAACAAAATTGAGTACCTGTAAAGATTTACCCCCCTGGACATGAGCTGCGCGGATTTGTCTCAGTTTCCCCGATTTAAAAGCGTGAGAAGTAGTGACAACTTGTTCCAGTCTCTTCCCCTTCCCTGAAGTCCCCTCCTTCCGCTCAAACCCTGCCGGAATCGGATAGGGTTCCAAGTCGAGCCGATCCTGGAGAACTGCAATGGCGTAATTTAAAAAAGGCTGATAGAGAGTCATCTTTTTCCCCCAGCTACAGCTAAAGGTACAGCGTCTTCAAACAAAAACTCGTAGAGGAAGCGGTCAGCCCACTCCGAACCGAAATAACTGCTAAACAGACCGTGAGCTGGGTCTCGCTCAGCGCTATACTGGTCGTATTCTTTTTGCGCTTTGACAATTTTCTCAATGTCAGTCGAGTCCGTCAACCTTTCAGCCCCATCTAGCAATTGCCAATATAAGTGTATATATTCTTGGTAAGCTGGGAATAACCTGGTAACTACTGTCTCAGGGTTAGTTTTGGCAAAGAGCAAGTATTTAGAAAAATACTGATTCGCATCGTAAAATTTCATTTCCAGGTTTTGCGCCAACTCATTATACTTATCCCTAATGGGCGCCATTGGCTCGATATACTTATCTAGATAATCCTGTGTGCGGAATAAAGGCTGGAAATCCAGAACTACGAGGATTTTTTTCTTACCGAAGGATAAAAAGTCAATTCCCAACAGGGGTAGATCGTAATAGTGAGCTGGATAGATAACGCTATTAAATACCTGGGCAGTTTCCCCAGCATCAATATAGCTGTATCGAATTTTGCGCAATTGGGGACAGGAGTAGCACCAACTCTGAATCGTCGCCGGATTCTTGCCGCGATCGCTGATATTGGATTCTAATCCCGGAGTAATAGGGCTACTACTGAGATCGAAGCGGCTAAAAAGCTCTTTTTCTAAAAACTCGCGAAAAGGCTGGAACATGAATTCTCGCTCGGATATTAAATATCCTTCCTAGGGTACATCACGAGCAGCGATCCTGTCTCAATCCTCTCAAACAAAACAACATTCTGTGAGGTAGTTGCTAGTACACAAAAACGTGAACAAACCTCAGCTAAGTTAGCAAAACCTGTTGTACTTAGGAAAAAGTTTTAAAAATACCGCACTACATGGTATCTTAAAAATGGTCATGGCCGTGAGATAACGTAGGTTGGTAATGGCCCTACCCCGGCTCAGGGCGGGCGATTCGATCAAGCGTGAAATCGCGGCGTAAGCCAAGCATAAACTAGGGCTTGGGTAAGCAGCCTTCGTTAAATCTAAGTTCAGAAATGAGCTGAAAAGCGGATTTCCTGAAAAGGAGCTGATTGCGCAAGCAACCGCGTAAGCGTCCCAAGACAACTAAATCTAGGATGCGGGTGAGAGAAATCAAGTCCCGCCCCCGCCATTAATCAATGCCGGGGGGATTGCAGACTCCTAATCTGACCACATTCAATTGTGAATTCAAGCAATCTTGCCGGGTTTGTCACCGGGGGGTGAAGCTGGTAACAGGGCGGAATCAGGCACGAAAGTGACCCTGCCGCTAATAGGGAGAGTCTATGGTGAACAGAAGCCCCCGCCATTAATCAATGCCGGGGGTGGTAAGTGAACTGTCGTAAAAAGCTTCTAATCCGGGGGAGCACAGCGTTAAGTTTAGGGGTGACGCCCCTTTAATGGGTATCCCAACTGGTAATTGAAACCCCACCTACTCAGCCCTGAAGAGAGGTATCCCTGGGGGACCAGTGGGCGAATTGATGGCACCTAAAGACTCGGAACAATCTTAGATTTGGCAACGTTGCAAAAACGTAGGTAACCACATAGGGTGGTAACTAAGAGAGAGTTAGACAAACTCAAACGGGAACTACGAATAGGACGCAGGAACGAAACGAAAGCTAGTAATAGTGGAAACGATTGCCTGCAATGAGCGAGACCCGAAGAAGTACTCGAAATTGTATAAGTCGCTTGATGAACCTGAAAAGGTTAGATACCACGCCAGAGATGGTGATGATGAAGCAGGCGGTCAACCGAGTAGAGGAAAATAAGGGAAAGGCGACGAAAGTTATCTAAGCCAGAAACGGAACCAAATCTGATAACGGACGTTGTCAATGGTGAAGATGGATTCGCATCCAAAAGACAGCCATAGCTCATAGGAGCCGTGTACGGTGAAAGCTGTAAGCACGGTTCTGAAGGGGAGCTGGGGTTTAGCAATGAACTCCTTCGACCCTGTCAGAATAAACTTTCCTTCGGGAATGATAGTTTCGGCAGCTAGGATAAATAAACGTCGTTGCGTATTGCCACAGTGGTAGCTTGAGTAGCCCCATGATGGGCTCCAAATTTAAAAAAGCGCTTAACTTTCGAGTTAAGCTTTGCAGGCAACTGCCTTTACTATTTCTAGTGATGCTATACTTATCTCAGATTTATGCAGCAATGTATAAGTTTGAGCAGGTTAAATGTTGCACAAACTCCCACGGATGAATCACGTGGGCTTTGCTTTTAGTTCGGTAATATTGTTTTTTTATGGAGCCGAGCAGAGTTGAACTGCTGTCCAGACTGGGTATTGACTGTCCGCTCATTCACAGGTTTAGCCCATCTAACCCTCAGGGCGGGAACCATCCCTTATCCCGGATGACAGGATACTCTGGCAAAGTCTTAGCTCTTGAGCCTACCAGAGGAGGAGCAAGAGAGCATCCGTTGAGGTTTGGCCCGCAGCCCTTAACGGAGTCAGACTGCGAGCGCTCGAACCTGTTTAGAGGTTTTTAGGCAACAGCAGCTGCCTTACGAGCAAAAGGAACGATGTTGTTCGCAGTTAGTCGAGATAGGTAGACCCTTACAGGTTTTCCCCCTCACAGTACCGGGCGTGCAACTTTCAAAGCACCCGGCTCCTGGTGTATCATCCTACTCCCGGCGCGTTAATTCCCATTTCTAGGACTGGTTTTTCAGGACTATTCCTACCGTCAGGCAGTCAAGTGGTTTTATTAATCCTTAAATTTGACCAATCATCCCCGCCATTAGCGATTAGCCATAACGCTTTCAAACTTATGGGGAACATTGGGATTCAAGTCCCAGTTTCAGATTACAAATCCTATACGAATAGATTTGTAATTACGTTTCACCCTCTCTTACGTCAGCTCCCCTTTCGGGTAGACATTTGTCTATGAGTCAGGTTATACAGTCGTGTTTTCCCTCGGACTTTCGTCCATGACTCCATTCGCTTCTTAAGAGAGTCCTTTCTCCCCAGGGAATTGGTTCACCTTACGGCTTTCCTACGATTTCTCGACCCTGTGGAGGTTTACTCGTTTCACAATAGTTAGATACGCCCGGGTTAGATTGCTCCTTACAACGGCGATGTGGTAGCTACCGCAGTCTAAAAATGAGTAGACTTTTCACATATATCGCGTGCCATTTTGGCTAGAGTTTATCAGGTTGCTTAAACTCTTTCTCAAGTGACGTTGCTGCAAGCTTCGCTTTATGCTCACCATACCGGACTTCCCATAGACTGTACCTGCTTACAACCTAGCAGGCCTTTAGCCACTTAACCCTCTAGCTGTGAAACACCCCCATTACTGGGACTGCCCCTTCGGGCTGGGACTGGAGAAACTACTCCCCGTGGGACTTTCGTTCACTAACTACTGCGACTTCCGAGTCGCACCATTTTGTTTGAGCCTTTGATTTGCGAGAGGAGACTCACTCTCGACCTGAATCACAGGATAGCTTTCGCCAACCTGTCGAAACCGTTACGGCCCCTAGATTTCTTTCTCTATCCAATATCTTATAACACTTGAGGGGTATTTAACAAGTTATTTTTATTAAGAATTGTAAATATTGTAAATATAGCTACAATTATCTACCAGAGTCAAAAATAGACCAAAAAGAAGCCGACAGATGGATTGTAGCCAGATTCAATTTTGCGTTGACAAATCAAAAATAGACCTGGAGCAATGCCTCGAATTATTCAACCTTAGTGCTTTTTGGGCGCAAGGGAGAAAAAAAGAGGATTTAGAAATAGCGATACGCTACTCGGATCCTGTAGTGAGCGTGTGGAACCAAGAGCTGATGGTAGGTTTTGCCAGAGCTACCTCCGACGGTATCTACCGCGCTACTATTTGGGATGTAGTCATCCATCCAGAATATCGGGGAGCCAGGTTAGGGCGCAAATTAGTAGAAACGGTTTTGAGCCATCCAAAGGTGAACCGAGTAGAGCGAGTGTACTTGATGACTACCAATCAACAAAGCTTTTACGAACGAATTGGTTTTCTACCAAACCAAACTACTACTATGATCCTCTACAACTCCTCCCCGAGCAGGGAGGTACTCATACCGCAGACTTGGCAAGAAGAAAGGAACACTCTAGCCGTGTAAGAGGCTGGTTTAGGTTTTCGGCTGTTAAATCCAAAACAGTCAAATCTGACTGGATGATTTCCAATAAGTTCTGACACAGCAACAATTTCATCCCCGGAGAAAAGTCCAGTTGTTGGTTAAAGGACTTAATAGCAGAGGATGTGGACAGGGTAGAAGGAGTTCATTGCTGATTGCGTAAGCTTTGCGTAAGCAACCGCCCTTTCGGGAAATTCGTCTTTCAGCTTATTTCTAAACTTAGATTAAACGGGGGCTGCTTACCCAGAGCTAGTGTTTATTCTTTGGCTTACGCCGTGATTTCGCCGGAAACGAATCGCCCGCGGAGGCAGTCTGTTGCCTCAAATCCACGGGTTCGCTCCAGATACTGGCATCACAGTCCACATCGATCTGAATCCAAACACGACTGCTGGGCTTGGGCAATACAATCCCGTTCTTCTGCCGGACTGTCGCAGAGGTCGGACAAAATGAGCTGATACAAGCTAATTAAACTGGTGAGAGGCGATCCCAATTCGTGGAAAGTCCGCGCCAGAAACCCAGCTTTATACTGGCCCATTTGGGCGGCCATAAGGTATCGCAGCTGAGTTTATTTTAGTTGCTCTTTGAAGGCTTGAATCTCGTTCATTGGAAATTATAATTTCAAATTTCCCTGACGCCGGATATACCAATCCTTACCCGTCCATACTAAATTTGAGCCTTCAGGTACTATAGCGCGCCCCGCAGGGGAAGGGGTAAAGGGTGAAGGGTAAAGGGTAAAGGTTCGTGAAAACCATGTACACCGGTGGTTTGAGCACTTGTTCATTTTTTTAATTTGTAAATACCCCGGCGCGCACTGCTATAGAGACACTCTGCACGAAATTTACTCAATGACCTTTTTGACATACTCCCCGCGCACCCGCGACGGGGATTCTGGGGTCAAGCAGCGAATGCAGGCAGCAGCCCAACTGACTTCACCTAACCCACAGGTTGATGCCCCAACCCGCTTAATATTGATAGCCGCATTCTCGTCCCGGTCATGTTCTGACCCACAGGATGGACACTGCCAACGTCGCACTCTCAAATCCAATTTCTCCAATACATGACCACAGCAATGACAAGTTTTCGAGGAGGGGAACCAGCGGTCTACATAAACCACCGCTTTCCCCTTCTTCTCGGCCACCCATTCTAGGATGGTCAAGAAGGTGCTCAAACCCAAATCGGAGACTTTTCTCCCCCAAAGTCGCTGCATCCCTTTCAGATTCAATGTTTCAAAATAGAGCACATCAAATTGGTCGGTTAGCCAATGGGAGAGCTTCCAAAACCAATCTTCTCGTCGATGTGCAATATCCTCATGACGACGAGCCAGATGTTTCCGGGCGCGTTCGCGGTTATTTGACCCCTTCTGCTTGCGGGATAAATCTCGGTTCGCCTTCCGAATCTCTGTTAGAGATTGTTTGAAGAACAACGGCGCATCAATACTGAAACCTTCAGAGGTCGAGAGAAATTGCTTCAGTCCAAAATCAAAACCAGCGGTTTGACCCGTCTCGACGCTAAGAATTGGCTCAGAAGCTGTGTCCACCGTGACAAACAGAAACATCTCCCCCAAGGGAGTGCGTTTGATTGTTACGGTCTTCACTTTTCCCTCAATTTCTCTAGATTTCCAGAACCGATACACCCGGTCGCCAATCTTGATGCGATTGCCATCGAGGAACTTGTATCCGCATTGCTTCAGGGTGAAGGATTTGTATTTCCGAACTTTCTTAAAACTCGGGGGACGAACCCCTTGGTCTTTGTGCTTGAAAAACAACTGATACGCCCTCTCAATGCGCTGACAAATGTCTTGCACCGCTTGAGAACCCACTTGCTGCCAGAAAGCGTTACGTTTCCGCAGCTTGGCAATATGCTTCTGGAGTTTGGCGCAGTTCAAGTGCTTGCCAAACATCCGGTAGTACCGACATGGATTGCCCTATGGGGCCTTCAGACCCATAGGGCCTGAAGGCAAACCAGATGTAGAGCAATGCAATGGTTGTAAATCCTCCCTGAGGCATTGACGATGCGTTTCAGGTGACGATTGCGCTGGTGGTTGTAAAACTTAAACTTCAGTGTTTTCATGTGGATGATTATATCCGGTTCACGGCGGCTAAAGCCGCACGAGTCGCTTTTCATCCCCGCGAAGTCAGCGACGGGGCTTTCAAGCTCCCGGATTTTTTCGTAAAACTCTACAAATATCGTTAAAGTTTCCCAATCCCTTTTACCAACATGTCAAATTCAGTTGTCAAGGTCCGGGGTAACTCCGAGGTTTCCCCACTAGCTTTGGCGGTTTTACCCGTTTTAACTGGCGGGTCAGGTAGAATTGCTAGGTGTTTTCAGCGGGTTTCCCTGCTTAAATTGTCACCTAGTTTTTAGCCTTCACGCCCGGGGGGGTTAAACCAAGCTTCAGTTTATGTGTGGCAAACGAGCCGCGCTCTCTGCGAGTCTCCGAGCGGCTACTTTCCCTGGAAACGAGCCGCACAATAGGAACGATAAGCTAGGGCAAAACGGTCAATTCCGGCTAAGTCAGGGAAAATATTTATTTTTGTATAGCTGCCTTGTTCTTCAAGCATTGCAGCAACTTGCTCTCCTTGTCCTACCATTATTTCAATTAACCAAACTCCCCCAGGGATGAGGTAATCTGGAGCAGTTTGGATCAGGTAGCGGATATGTTCCAGACCGTCTGCACCACCCGAGAGAGCTAAATGGGGTTCGTGTCGGGCTACTTCTGGTTGTAACTGGGAAAATAAGGTCGTAGGAATATAAGGAGGGTTGGATACCATACCGCTAAATTTCCCTTTCAGGTTTGCCAGAGGAGACCACCAGGAACCTTGAGAGAAAGTGATTCTCGAACTCAAACCGAGATTGACGGCATTTTCTTTGGCGATGGTCAAAGCTGCGTCGCTGCAATCCGTAGCATAAATTGAAGCATTTGTCAATAATTCCGCCAGACCGAGGGAGATAGCCCCGCTTCCGGTGCCCAGATCGACCCAGTTTCCCGAACTAATTTCCACCTCCGAGGGTTCTTCCACTACCTTTGCTACTAAGTCAATCAACAATTCAGTTTCCGGACGGGGAATGAAAACATCCGGGGAAACTTTGAGTTGAAAATGGCGCCAAGGTGCTACTCCAGCTATATATTGAACAGGCAAACTCTCCTGGAGACGCCGTCTCCATTGCTGGGTTAGCATTGACAGGGGTAGGGAGAGTCTGATTTGGTCTCGCTCTCTAAAAGATGCCATCGAGAGTGAAAGTTTGTCAACACCCGCCACTAATTCCAGGAGCCAGTCCACCTCTACTGGGGCTATATCAGAGGCGATCGCTGCTTCGCGCGCCTGTCTCCGCCACCAATAAAGTTTCTCCCCTGATACAATCACCATTAAGGTTGAGATTGATTTTGCTGTTGTTGTTGGAGAGATTGTATAAATCGGATAGATTCGGACGATGGTATTATTACCATATTCCGTAGTGCATCATTTTCTTTTTGGTCGAAAGCTCCCATGAGAGACTCTAAAGGCACCACATTAATTTCTACATTTGAAGCTAATTCTGGCTTTTGCTCCTTGAATTTGGCCACAATGGCATCTAGTTGTTCTTTTTCAAAGAATAAAGGAATCAATTCTCGATCTCCTTCGCTATAGGTTAGATATCCTTGTTCTTTTACCGTCGCAAAAAATAGCGGAACGCCCAGATATTGAGGCACATCTCGCTCTTGATTCTGGAAAACATTCACAGCATACTGAATCTGCTGCCGCATCGGCACAAAACTAAAATTGGGGCTATCGAGCTGGTTGTCATTGTCCTTAATTTTCTTATAAACCTCTGATAGGGGCACAACGACGATGCCCACGTCTTCAGCCAGTTCTGGATCTGTTTCCTTGACCTTTTCTAAAGCTGCCTGAGCATCTCGGGCGCTCAGATACATATAGGCTACCGTGCTGTCGTCTTCCCTGGAAACTACCAGAAAAGCACCTTGATTATTGGTGATTGTAAAAATTGGCACTTCTTGCAGCTTTTGGATCACTTGTTCTTGTGGTAAAGATAAGCCAGGCAGACTTTGACCCAAAACCGAACCTATTACCACACTGCTGATTAAACCTAGAGTTGCACGCCAACGAAAAAATGATTTCATAATTACTTCAACCGTGATAAAGTTCTGAACACACCCCATCTAAATCCGGGATTATATCTGGTAATTAATTCACCAAAAACCCACAAACTCGCTGAAAGAGCCCTGATAGCATCCTCACTTTTAAAAAACAAATCAATTTTCGTACCAGTCCCATTCTCGTTCCCAGTTGACACAAACTTATTCAGCCTATCAAGAATGGTATAAACAGGCACTGATTGTAATTTTTGGACAATTACCTCCTCAGGTATTGAGAGCGCAGGTATAGGAGGACAACCAAGGATCGAGCCCAAAACACTAATCAAGAGCCAACTCTGGCTGACATTCCTAGTAAGTAGAGACTTCATACTGACCAATGACCTCCCAGGACGAATCGGGATGACAGGATTTGAACCTGCGACATCCTGCTCCCAAAGCAGGCGCGCTACCAAGCTGCGCTACATCCCGTAATCTTCTTGCTACTAGTATAACTAAATCTTCTCCTTCTGTCAACTAGGAGCAAAAAAAAATTAATTTGGATACCAAAACATGCTTTTAATTCCCTCCGGGTCAAGCACAAACCCCAGTCTGCGATAGAAATTTACCACTTGAGGATCGGCGAAGAGAGTAATATTGCTAATATCCTCTGCCCGAAGTTTTTCAATGGCGTACTTCATCAGAGCCTTACCCAGTCCTTTATTTTGAAAATCAGGATCGATAGCCACATCCCAAATAGTGGCATTGAAAGCCCGATCAGACGTAGCGCGGGCAAAACCGATTAAACGGCGTCTTTTCCCCCGCACTTCCCACATAGAAACAACCAAAAAACTGTACCTTATTGCTTTTCTGACCTTGCGGAGGGGACGACGAGCCCAACCAACGCGATCACATAGTTCTTCCAAATCGTAAAGGTCAATATCGGGATCCGTACTCACAACAATGCGACGTTCGTTCACAGGGCGACCCTGGCTTTGCCCGGATCCGCGCGATGCGGTATAATAAGTGAGAAGTTCCTCCTCTAAGTTTTTGTTATGATCGGTTGAGAATGCATCAGAATTGCTAAACAATCTTTTCCAAAAACTCATGCAATGTGGCCCGAGTTATAGACTTATTTGTCCTCGGAAAGTCATCCGGAGACCTAAATAGTAGCACAAAGTGTCTAGCATATTCTCCTATGGGTAGTGGGTCACTCGTTCAGGTAGGAATCGGTTGTCCAGCTTTCAGGCCCTTATCGGGCGCTTAAATTGACTTGTCCGATGTCCCGGAAACCAGGCCCCTGCTTATGTTTTGCTTGCGCCGCGCTCTCTGCGAGTCTCCGAGCGGCTACTTTCACAGGGAACGAGCCGCACAGGTCGGTATACTCATCCATAGGTAAAGAATACATAACAGCTATATGTCTTATCCTAACACTGTTCTTTTTTCATTTAGGATTGCTATATGAAGTCGTCAAGAAGAAATAAGAGCAATGATAAAATTGATTGACAGGGAAATTATCTTGATTACTAGAAGAGTCTTGAGTGCAGTTCTTGTTTGCTACCTGCAACAATGAATTATTATAGTAATAAGCTTGTACAGTAAAAGCGCGATAAGCTTGCTTTATGTTGTTAAAGAAATTAAGACTTAAGAAGTCGGATAAGAGTTACTTAGTTGAGGAGAATAAACCGATGCTACACCGCAAGATTTATCAAATGTGTGCAGATGGTCGTGAAGTTTGTATTTTCTTGCGGGATCAGCTTCGCTGGATCGAAGATGCTCGCATTATCGATCTTGAAGGAGATCTAGTTACGGTCCGATATGAAACAGAGGAAGATGATGAAATTAGTTCCTGGGAAGAAATGGTGCGTTTGGAAAGCATAGGTTCTGTAAGTCAAAAGCTAGCTTCCGTCTCCAGATTTAATTTTGATCCAACCATTGCCGATGATTGTCCTGAAGCGGAACAAATTCACCCTCATTATCCCCAATCCAACCAAGATTAATCCCAGGGTTCAGCTATCAACCAATTATACTAGCTAGAAACGAAGCTATGTAATATTGACTCTCTCCATCAGCCCAAAAGCTTACTCTCAAAGGGGTATATTGAAAGCTGAATGCTTACATTCAGTGAGCAGAGCCGTTGCCATGGTAATTATCAGAGTCGTAAAATCCATTCTTAGTAGCAAAAAATAAGGAAGATAGGATAAAAAGACCAGTTAAAATTGGCAACACTAATTTGATTTCCATAGGTTTGACTTACTTCTTCTTCTATCTGTTTGGTGATAGCTGGACGGGTCGAAGGAGTTCCTCGCGGGACCCCAGCTCACGCAGTCAGAACCGGACGTGAAAGTTTCCATTCATCACGGCTCCTATGACCTGCGGGTGTCACCCAATTGTTACATTCGAAGGGTTGGGGTGAACCAACCGCCCCTGTGCTTAGAACCGTGCGTGAGCTCCGGTTTATTCTTGGCTTACGCCGCGATTTCGCCAGAAATGAATCGCCCTAATTAGAGTCGAGGGAGATGTTGCCACCTCGCCCCTCTCCTACGAACTGTACGTGAGACTTTCACCTCATACAGCTCAGGTGCTCCTATGTCTTCACGACGCGCTTTACGAGTCCGTCCTTAATGCGCTTGCGATGTATTGCTTGCGCCTGGTGACATTCTCGGTGGAGGGCAACTAGATTCTTGGGTTTCCAGTTGTTATGATTGCCGTCTTTGTGGTGCAACTCCACAGCTCCATCCCTCTCCATGAACTTACGGTTGCAATGCGGACACGTACCCTTCTGTCGCTTAATGGCGTTAGCGGTTGGGCCACTATATAGTTTAGAGTTGCGACCGACCCAATAGGAAATATTCCCATTGAAGGGTGAGGCATCACCTTTGACCATTACGTGGTCATTGACTTTCCAGGGAACTGAGGGAAAGGCTTTCTCTATCTGGGCTATTGTAAGTTGGCGTTTTGCTGCTCCTACTAGGGGTTTCCCTTTGATAGCCAGACGTCTTGCTTTCTCCGCTTCCTTAATTGCCATCCTGCGTTTTTCAGCCCTCAGCTTACGCCATACCCAGTGACTGAGTGACCATAGCGAGTGCTTGTTCATGTCGCAGTTTTTGTGGTACTGCCTCCAACCTCGGACTTGTGACTCTATCCTTTTCAGGCGAGCATCCGTGGTTGCGCCATTCTTCCAAGTGGTCTTTATCTTGGCCTTGATGTCCGCATAATTCTCAGAGCTCGGTGTAGATTTGAAGACTCCACGGGAATTGACACGGAAGCGCCACCCCAGGAAATCGAACCCATCCGTAGCTTTACTCACCTTAGTCTTAGTTTCGTTAATTCGTAGCCCTCTGGACTTTAGGAATTCATCGATATTCTCCCGTAGCCTCTTGGTATCAGCTCCGGGTTTACAGATAAAGACCGCATCATCTGCGTAACGTATACCCCTTATGAGAGTGCCACCTTGGCGTCTCCTTTTCCATTGATTCAACCCCAGGTTCTCAAATCCATCTAGAGCGATATTGGCCAGTAGAGGTGAGATAACCCCACCTTGGGGGGTACCCTTCATACTGGAGGGATATTCACCACGAACGCCTGCTTTTACAGCTTTCTTTAACCCCTTTAGAGCTTCGATTGGTAAGATTACTCCATTGAGCATGACCTTGTGGTCAATTTCGTCAAAGCATTTACTGATATCTGTTTCCAGAATCAGCTTGTCTTTACCATTTGCTTGGCTGTTTAGGTTCACGAAAATCAGCTTTTGTGCGTCCGCAGTACAGCGACCGGGTCTGAAGCCGTAGCTCCGTTCTCCGGCGGTTGCTTCGTAGGCAGGCTCGGCTGCTAACTTAAGCAGTGCTTGCCATGCCCTGTCGGCCATTGTAGGGATGCCTAATCCCCTTGTTTTGCCGTTTGGCTTCGGGATATTTACCCTTCTTAGTTGCTGGTGTTTCCAGTGGTACCAGTGCTTATTCAGCCTTTGGCATAACACTAGACGCTCATTGGTAGAAAGCGCTGTTTTTCCATCAACTCCGGGGGACTTACGCCCTGTGTTCAGCTGTGTTACTTGTTTGACGGCCAGAGCTTGAGCTGCACGACTCTGTAATAGGAGCCGTTGTAAACGTTTGACTTTGGCTTTGTGCTTGTCCTTTTGCGCTTTGAAGATACTCCGCTGTAACCGAAATACCTGACCTCGAAATCTCTTCCATGGCAGGTCTTTCCAGACATCGTCAGCCTTCCGGCCAATCTTCCCCGCCATTAGCAGAACTGCTAGGTGGAGCCTCAAGGCTTTTAGACTGCGGTATTCGATTGGAGTCTGGTTAGTGATATTCACAGTTTTGACCTTCATTAGTCGCTCTGATAATTACATTGGGTATCTTCTCTGTAGAAACCATCAGGCAGTTACGCCTTCTCTTACCCTCGCTCTTCCGGTAGGCCGTTAATCGGGCGACCCCACCATCTCACATATCAGGGCTTGGAATCCCTTGTTTTAATGGAGGTTGAGCGAGTTTTTACTCGTTCCGAATGACCTATTGTTACGAACCCTTGGGACTCATCCTTTGACCTATCACCAACTCAGGAATGTAAATATGCTCCACGGATTTTACGAGTTTCTTTCGGTGTCTTTTCTGCTCTATAGCGGCTTGGCAGTGTCTCTCGTTAGGTCTTTTCACTGATGATTCACGTTGTTATCCCGGTGTTCTCCCTATTAGCGGCGTAACCATCGAACCGCTCGATAGTCCGGTCCCGCCCTGCTGCCAGCTTCAGCCTGATGATTAATCTCACTGTGGCCAGATAAGGATTCACATGATTCCTTCATGGGAGAGGCTTGGTAACACGATTTCTGGCCGTGCCCTCACTCTCATAGTTCATTCAGTTGTCAGGGTTCGGTATCGTTTGTCCGTTTTCGTCCCTTTCGGTGGTTTAGATTATCGGAGACGTTGTCCCGGGAACCCTGCTCCTGCTTATGTTTGGCTCACGCCGCGACCTTCACAGGAAACGAGCCGCACGTAGAGTCGAGATAGGTAGACCCCCGCCATTAATCAATGCCGGGGGTTTTCCCCCTCACAGTACCGGGCGTGCAACTTTACAACTCTGTTGAACGGGGAACATTGGGCCTCAAGTCCAAGTTTCGGATTACAAATCCTATACAAGCGGATTTGCTTTACGTTTCACCCATTCCTACGTCAGCTGCTTCGCAATCCCATTACTGGTTTCCTACGGCGATTGCCGACCCTGTGGAGGTTTACTCGTTCCGCAATAGTTAGATTCATCCGGGACGCCTTCGGCGGCACCTTCGGTGTTAGGCTGCTCCTTACCCCGACGGCTTGGTGTCTACTTGATAAAAGTAACAATTTATCTTTCAATTGCCGCATGCCTTAACTTTCTGAATATTTATTCAGAAAGTTGCCAATGGGACTAGACGGCTAGTCCACTAACTACTGCGATTGTCTAGTCGCACGCTACTATACTATATAGTACCCTATTTTATCACAAAGATACCAAATTTGGCAACCCGACGAGGGAAAATTATCTCGCCTTGAGTTTGCCGACCGGCTCTAAACTAGGTCAATCAGAAGACAGCCCAGTACTCCAACCATAATATTTGATTTGGTTGGTGGTGTAGGGCGAGTGAGTCGAGGTCGAGGTGCATCCCCTGACCAATGCTGAAAGCGAGGGAAGGGGATAGCGCCGAGGAGCGGGTCGAAGGAGTCCATCACTGATTGCGTAAGCAACCGCGTAAGCGTCCCACAGCTCACGCAGTCAGAACCGGACGGGACACTTTCCCATCATCCTGCTCCTATGACCTACGGTTGCTAAAACCCTTGACAAATTCTGTTATCATGTTTGGTACCTTTTGACGGTTAGATAACTTTGGTTGTCTTTCCCTTACTTCCCTTTACTTTGCTTGGCGTGTTGCGGGTTTTTTGGAGAGATTTTATTTAACGTGCATATCATTCGTCACTACCCATGGGTGTGCAGTATTGTTCCCTTCAGGGAACAAATGCCTTTGCGTTTCCAGTTCAGTTCCGGTTCTCGGTCATTGTGGGCAATTGTTTCCGCTATTACCAACTTATGTTTCGTTCCCACGTACTGATACCGTCGGTCGGGTAAGGGACGCTAACGCGGGACGCCAAGGGCGGTTGCTTACGCAAAGCTTGCGCAATCAGCTCCTATTCAGGAAATCCATTTTTCAGCCTCTTTCGAGGCTTAGATTTAACGGGGGCTGCTTACCCAAGCTCCGATTTATTTTTGGCATTGCTGCGATTTCGCCGGAAACGAATCGCCCACGAACAATGTACACGTTGTGGCACAATGTAGACATGCGTGCGGCTCGTTTCCTGTGAAGTCGAGGCTTAGGCCACATATAAACAGAGACTTGGTTTAACGTTAATGGCGTCTGAACAGCGGTTAGAGACCCTTCAATAGGGAAAAAAAAATACCTCAAAGGGATAACAAAGTGAACGTGAAGGCTAAAAACTGGAGACAATCTAAATGGGGAAACCCGCTGAAAACTCACAGCAATTCTGCCTGACCCGCGAGATTAACGAGTGAAATAGGGAATATTCGCACCCGGGGCGGATTCTAAACAGAACCCTACAGGTAGTAATAACCGAACCTTGACAAGGAAACTGCCGTCAGCAATGCTCTGGGTAAGCCAGTAGTCCATTCATTAACTGTGTGTCAACCCCAGCCAGAGCATAGGTAAGAGCAATCAATTCGTGGATTAGGGGAGGCTTATTCAGATATGGTTCTCTACCAAAAGTGGGAAACAGCAAGCCTTGAAAATCCCCCTTCACTGAAATTTCTTGAGCAACCTGCGCTACCGTACCTTCATCCCAATCTCGCAGCGGTAAACTTCCAAGATTAATCCCAAATGAGAGCAATGTTAATTCGACTGGCTATTTACAGGAGCAGCAATTGGGACTTCCTCAACTGTCGGCAACTTTTCTAACACCAGACGAGAAGACTGGGTATCGCCGGAAAGGCGTTTGAGCAATTTCGGTCTGGGATCGTGCAACAGATAAATAATCTCATCCCCAGCAAGCCATTCTTCCCCCGCTTTAACCACTTGTAGGTAAGACCTCTTCATCAGCAAAGGTAACAGTTCTCCAGAACGAATCAAAGCTTGTAGATGGGCTTGTTGAAAGGACAATCCCTGTTCCTTGAGTATTGTTGTTCCTAACTTAACTTGTCCATCCTTAATATATTGATTCCAAATTTTAATAGGTAATTCTGCAATAAAAGCATGACATATCTTGTTGTTATTATTATTAGTATCATATTGTTTTGGGAATACAGCGAGGACGCGAGGAGGCTGGAATTCTTCAACTGCGCGCTGGGCCAAAACTGAATTAACTTCCTCATTACTTGTGAGTGCCATAAAAGTTCCCATAGATTCAATCCCAGCCTCTTCAAGAATATTCAGGTCAAGACCGCTGCTCTGAAAAACTCGCAGGTTTTCCGCTTCTGCTTTTTGACAAGCTTCAGGGTCAGTATCAATCAAAACTACGGATTGTTGTTGTTCTTGGAACAGGCGAGCAATCAAGCGAGTTAAGGGATTGCAACCGATAATTACCGCGCCTGTTGCATTACAATTGGTAATTTTCAACCAGCTTGCTACCCAACGGGCTGAAAGTCCTTGGATAAAAACGGTCATGATGATGGTCAGAAAAACCAGTGCTTTAATGGAGTCGCCACCGTTTAACCCCCGCTGTGTCAGCAGGATAGCAAATAAGGAAGACACGGAAACAGAGACAATTCCTTTGGGTGCTACCCATGCTAAAAATAACTTCTGCCGCCAATTCATGCCACTTTTTAAAGTACACAAGCCAATGCTGAAGGGGCGAATCAAAAACATCAGAATCAATACTGTAAAAAGACCGCCCCAACCTAAGACAAAAATACTGGCAATGGAGAGGTCGGCGGCTAGGAGTATAAATAATACTGAGGCACAGAGAACGGTCAATTGTCCCTTAAATCGTCTGAGCAGTCTTTCTTCTGGAATTGAGGCAGCTCTCAGGACTATCCCGGCGACTACCACTGCCATCAATCCAGACTCACTGCGGCTAATTTGCGCAAAACCATATATACCCCATACTCCGGCTAAAACGACGAGGTTTTTCAGATCTTCGTCCAGAAAGTTAGCCCTCTTAAGAATTAAGCTGAGTAACCAACTACTCCCTGCACCAATGATAGCTCCAATTCCCAACCGCAACAGCAGATCGCTGACTATTTCTAAGAGCGCAGCATTACTATTCAAAATGGTATTGAGCACAACAACTGCTAAAATTGCTCCAACTGGATCAATGAGAACTCCTTCTCCCTCTAGCAAGGTAGCCACTTTTCGGTCTACCGGCACTTGTTTTAGCAAGGGACCGATGACCGTAGGTCCGGTGACGACGACTAAAGAAGCATAGAGAAAGGCAATTGGCCAAGGGAATTCTGCTAGCCAGTGAGCCGCCATGCCGCCGCCAATTAAAGTGATGAGGGTTCCTACTGTAACTAGATTGCGCAGGCTGCCGGACACTTTACCCAAATCCCGTAATTGTAGATTGAGCCCGCCATCAAAGAGTATGATGGCAACGGAAAGAGCTATGATCGTTTCTAAACCTACACCGAGGCTGTGAGGATTGAGGAGGTTGAAACAGTCGTGACCCAGTAGAATCCCAAACAGCAGCAAAAAGACGATACTCGGTACTTTGAGGTATTCTGCGATCACCTGGGCGCTAATGCCTGCCAGGACTGCGATGACTATCTGGATGCTCAGTTCAAATGATTCTTCCATAGATAAAGATCGTAGCAGGGGATGAATTCAAAGAAGTCCAACGTTAGCGAACATAGAATGAATACTATACGTCAAAGAATTTTTCAGATAAGAATTGAGGGTTTGTACGTTGTCGGCTTGCTCTTAGCAGCATTGCTCTTATTTGGGATTAATCTGGGGGATTTACCGCTGCGAGATTGGGATGAAGGTACGGTAGCGCAGGTTGCTCGGGAAATTTCTGACCGGGGGGATTTTCAAAGCTTGCTTTTTCCCACTTTGGGTGGACAACCTTATCTAAATAAGCCTCCCCTGGTCCACGGATTGATTGCTCTTACCTATGCTCTGGCTGAGGTAAATGAATGGACTACTCGCTTACCCGGAGCATTGCTCACGGCAGTTTCCGTGCCATTGCTTTATGCTATGGGTCGGGAAATTTTTCCCAGACGCAGGAGCGCATTGTTCTCTGCTTTAACTTATTTAACTTTATTGCCAGTAGTGCGTCACGGACGTTTGGCGATGCTGGATGGGGCAGTGCTTTGTTTTGCCATCTTGATGTTTTTGTGTATCCTGAAGTGCCGCCGAGATTTGCGTTGGTCTTTAGGAGTGGGACTTAGTTTTGGCGCTTTGTGTTTGACCAAGGGAATGATGGGATTGCTCTTGGGAGCCATCGCTTTGTTATTTCTAGTATGGGATACTCCCAGACTGCTGACTTCTGTCTATCTTTGGCGTGCGTTGATTTGCGGAAGTATCCCCGTTATTGCCTGGTACGCTGCCCAATGGATCCACTATGGAGAGGCTTTTGTTACCACTAGCATTCTCGACCAATCTCTGGAACGAATTTGGACTCCTGTGGAAGGTAATTTGGGGCCGCCCTGGTACTATTTGTGGGAATTGGTGAAAAATGGATGGTCTTGGTTACTTTTTTATCTTTACGGACTTCATCTGGCTTGGTGTCATCGTAATTGGAGTTGGGCCAAGTTAATCCTGATTTGGAGTGGAGTTTATTTTCTGGCTGTTTCCCTCATGGCCACTAAACTTCCCTGGTATATTATGCCCATTTACCCTCCCTTGGCATTAGCAGTGGGTGGGGTATTGGCTGACGTTTTTAATTGGCCTTCAAACCGATCCTATCCTCGTAGTTGGTTTATCTGGTCAATTTTCTTAGCTGTTACAGCTCTGGTTGGTTGTATTTACTTTGGTTTTAGTGAAACAACTGACCGTTCTCTGGTGGTAATTCTCGGTGCAATTGCTCTGACTATGGGGGTGGTAGGGGTTCTCATTGAGCGAAAAGATGCCCAATTTATCGCTGTGATGTTTTGGGGAATGTATATAGCATTGCTACTATTTTTTCTTTCTCCTCACTGGATTTGGGAGTTAAATGAAGCCTATCCAGTGAAACCAGTTGCTGCCATGATTAAGTTTGGTGTACCTCAAAATCAAGTCGTCTACACTAATTTTGATTATGCTCGTCCTTCCCTTGATTTCTATAGCCAGCACCGAGTTATTCCCGCCAGTACTGAAGAAATTCAACTGTACTGGCGGTCCTCGGAGCCTTATTTATTGTTAGAAGCTGACATTATGGAGCCGCTCCTACCGTTAGAATCAGCTCTAATTATCGGGACGGCTCGACCTAATTGGGTGTTAATAGCCAAAGATAGGTAAAGTCAAATAGAAGAAGGGTCCAGGGTCTGGGGTGAAAGGTCCGGCGGTAGTGGGAAAGAAAGTTTAGAAGTAGGAATTTAGAGAAAGGATATTTCCACCAATCGACCCCATACCCCTACCCAGACCGCGCGAAAGTGCTTTTCAGATGTATGTTTGACATCCGATGTAATTTGTACGGAGTACAAATCGAAATTCCTACGACCGTCACAGAAGAACCAAGTTGTTAGGACACCGGAACCGTTTCTTCAGGTTTATCGATTTGCTTCAGATGAATGTGTTTGCGTCCAAGAGTTATTTCAAATTCATCTCCCGCTTTTAAGCCCATCTTTCTGGTATATGCCGAGCCAATCAGGAGATTGTGGTTAGACTGTACGCTAATGCGATAACTTGCTGAGCGTCCACCCCGTCCACTACCGTTAGCATTACCGTCTAGCTCAATTCCCTCAGCCGAGATCAGAGCATTCAGGAATTTCATCATATTAACTCGTTCTATCCCGTTCTTGGTAACGGTATAGTAGCCGCACTCTCTGGCTTTGTCTTCTTTGCTGCGGTTTCCCAGCTCTTTAATTTTTTTGATTAACTCATCGCCAATCAAGGGTTCTGGTTTCTGTTTAGCCATATACTTGAGTTGAAACTAATGACTTATCTAGTTTACAACTTTTTTGCAACTGAGCAACTAGTAGTCAAGGCAAGAAAGTTTGAGGTTGCTATCTATCTAGCAGACTATATTATAGCCATGAAGTCAAATAAATTTCATTTTTGCGCAAACATCAATATTTTTTTCTCTTGACATAGAGTAAAGGAACCGAGGTAGAGTAGCTGGAGACTGTAAAACGAGGAAAATGGAGCGAAGCCTTGTGTGAAGTTACTATAGCGTGAAAGCCTTACTGGATATTAGCTTGCAGTCAGGTAATGCTCCCACATCAGTCACCCTGTCGTCCGCTTGCTGACGGCAAAATTTACCAGCTCCAAATCTTGAAAAATTGCTCATGGAAATGCGTCCTCTTCGGGTGCTCTCTCACAGGAGCTGGTGCTTGCTCTCAATTATAGCACTACGCAAACAGTTTAAGACATATAAATGGTATCCTAACCCTTTTTTGTACTGCTATAGCAAAATTTACCCACACAAATTTCCTCTTTGTCAAATCTTGGCAGCAGTAGGAGAGGAGATTCTACCCCGATTGCGTAAGCAACCGTCAAAGGCGTCCTGACCATTCCCCAGTCGGTATTGGGTGACTTGGAGTTTATGGCAGCGGCTAGAACAAAAACTCAAAGAAGCACTATCTTTGTATTACTCTCGGCAGATCTGTACTATGATGCCCTTTCGCTGGCAAGCTGCGAGAGGTGAAGACAGTAGCTTTGTGATTTAAATTTTTTTAACGATGACAAAAATGAACAAATCATTGACTTATCAAGGAGGCTGTCATTGTGGATCTGTCCGCTTCCAAGTAATTTTTGATAAACTGGAAGGTATGGAATGTAATTGCTCGATTTGCAGGAAAAAGGGGTATTTACACGCCATCGTTGCTCCGGACAAATTTACTCTGGTTCGTGGAGGGAATGTTTTGAGTACTTATATCTTCAACACTGGGGTTGCCAAGCACACATTCTGCCGCATCTGTGGCATTCACCCATTTTACCGACCCCGTTCCCATCCCGAGGCAATCGATGTGAACCTTCGCTGTTTAGATGGGGACGTGCTTTCTCAATTTGAGATTAAGTTTTTTGATGGTGTGAATTGGGAAGAAAATATCAATCAAATTAGAGATTAGTATTACAACTCTCGAAAATGTTGACCGCTCCTCGGGGACAGATTTTTATTTTGTTGCTAGCTGCAAATCTGGATTATATCATCGGCGATCCGAAAGATTGGCTCCATCCAGTACAAGTAATGGGTTGGATAATTGCTGGTTTTCGACATGCGATTGCCCAGTTGGCTAAGGAAAAATGGCAGCGACGCACAGCTGGTATTATTCTCGGGCTAGGATTAATTCTTGGGAGTGCCATTGTCGGTTGGTTAATGGTGAGAGGGGCCGCACTAATTCATCCTTTGTTGGGTATGGTGGTAGAAATAATGCTCCTAGCCAGTTGTTTTGCCGGTCGCAGTTTGCGTCAAGCAGCAGTGGATGTTCTCGAACCTTTAAATAGGGGATTAATAGAAAGAGCACGTTCTCAATTAAGTCAATATGTCAGTCGGGACACGGCTAATTTACCAGAGTCGGAAATCCTCCGTGCTGTTCTGGAAACGGTCGCTGAAAATACCACCGATGGAGTAACTGCTCCTTTATTTTATGCCATTATGGGGGCATTTTTACCAGGTGTAGGGAGTGTTCCGTTAGCACTAGCTTATAAAGCAGCCAGCACTCTTGATTCCACAGTTGGCTACCGGAAAGAACCATTCAGGGATTTGGGTTGGTTTAGCGCCCAATTAGAAGATCGTCTCACCTGGCTACCCTGCCGTTTAACTGTTTTAACTTTGGCAATTATATCCGGAAAACCTAAACAAGTTTGGGCTCTTTGCTGTCGGGATGCCATCGCAGATGCCAGTCCTAATTCCGGTTGGAGCGAATGTGCTTATGCTGCTATTTTGAAAGTTCAATTAGGTGGGAAAAACGTTTATGGAGAAGTGATTGACAATAAACCTTTGTTAGGCGATCCCATAGAGCCAATTATGCCGGAAAAAATCTACCAGGCTCTAGGGCTAACTCGAAAAAGCTTTCTCATTTGGCTAGCAATAGCTTCTATTTGTCTTTGAGCCTGTAGAATATGACTCTGCTGTCTCCTGACAAAAGTTTATGTTGAAAATTACAGCTCTCTATTATACTAAAATAGATGAATTAAGGGCAAGGCAAAGACATGCCGCGCCCTAGAGCTGATAGATCTATTTTTTGAGGGGTGTAGTCAAAACCTGTTGGTAAAATGTCGATTTTTTGTCACGAGACTCTATTAACTACTTTGAATCGCAATCTTTATTTGAGATGTTTTTCTAAGGTATCAGCCAAAGTGTTTTTTGGAACTGCACCCACTACCATATCTACCTTTTGACCGCCTTTAAAAATTATGAGAGTGGGAATGCTGCGAATTCCGTATTGACCTGCAGTACTTGGATTATCATCCGTATTGAGTTTTAATACTTTAACCTTACCCTCGTATTGTTGGGCAATTTCCTCTACTACAGGGGCAACCATTCGACATGGGCCGCACCAGGGAGCCCAAAAATCGACTAGAACGGGACATTCGCTCTCTAAAACTTCTTTCTGAAAAGAAGAATCTGTCACTGGGGCAGTTGCTGACATACCTATAAATCCTTTATTGAGCCTGTTTATCTCGAATACTATCAGATTCTATCACAGCCAGAACTCGGCAGGATACAAAAAGAAACCGCCCGAACTATGTCCGGGCGGAGTGTGGTGTGAGGAGTGAACGGAAACATTTGTCTCCGCTATTTCTATTCTACGCTACAATTCTCGATTTGCTAGCAAAATTAAATTATAGCCCAACGCGGCAGGTGTAGTTACAACTAAAATTGAGGAACTGTTGATAGGTAATATATCCCAGTAAAATCTGTAAATAGGCTCCCGCGTTGCGCTATAAATTGACAAGACTTAGGCGGTCCGCGAAGCGGATCCGGGCTTTGTCCGGATCTCCTACCAACATTGATGGAAATGACACAAAAACAAGGACTGAGACTAGCTATAGTAGGGGCGATCCCGGAGGTATCTGCTTTGCGGCACGCCTTTTTTTCCCTTTCCTTCTTCCTCATCTTACACCGCCATTTTACTTTTTATGTGCGGCTCGATCAAGCGTGAAGTCGTGGCGTAAGCCACATATAAACTAGGGCCTGGTTTAGCGACTCCTAGTCGTGAAGGCGAAAATCCAAGGGTAATCTAAGTTGGGAAACTAGCTGAAAACCTAAGGAGATTATTACCGGATCCACTGGAAGTGGAGGTAAAGTCCTCTGAAGTAAGGCGGAAGGAAAGGCTAATAACCAAACCTACATGGTAATAATGACCGAACCTTGACAACTGAATGAATTATGAGGGTGAAGAAGCTGGTCCGAATCAGCAGAGAAGAAGTCCCTCCCGCTAAGGAGTAGCGTGAATCCCTATCTGTCCACACCGAGGGTTTGTCACCCGGAGTGAAGCTGGAAACAGGGCGCAACCGACGCTTTAGTAAGGTTACTGAGGTAAAGGCGCTAATGGGGAGAACACCGGAATGGGCGATTGATTTCCGGCGAAAATCGCGGCATAAGCCAAAATATAACCCGCAGCTGGGGAAAGCAGCCCCCGCTATGAAGCAACTGCCGGGAAAAGAAGCTACGGCTTCAGACCCGGACGCTGTACTGCGGACGCACAACAGCTGATTTTCAACAATCTTAGCAGCCATGCAAATGGTAAGAACAAGCTGGTCTTGGAAACAGACATCCCTCTTATGCTTCGATGAGATAAGCCATGAGGTTATGCTCAGAGGAGTAGTTTTACCAAAAGAAGCCCTCAAAGGTCTCAAACTTGCTGTGAAAGCTGGTGTCCGTGGTGAATACCCCTCCAGTATTAAGGGAACTCCCCAAGGTGGTGTCATATCACCATTACTGGCCAATATCGCCCTAGATGGATTTGAGAATCTAGGGTCAGACCAATGGAAAAGATGTCGCACAAATGGCACTCTCATAAGGGGTATTCGTTACGCGGACGACGCGGTCTTTATCTGTAAACCAGAAGCCGACACCACGCGGCTAAGGGAAGATATTGACAAATTCTTGGAGTCCAGAGGGCTAAGAATTAATGAAGCTAAGACTAAGGAGAGTAAGGCAACGGATGGATTCGATTTCCTGGGATGGCGCTTTCGCGTCAACTCTCGTGGGGTATTTAAATCCACACCGAGTTCCGAGAATTATGCAGACATAAAGGCCAAGGTTAAAGCAACTCAGGAATTGTGGCGCAACCACGGAAGCTCGTCTGAAAAGGATTGAGTCACAAGTCCGAGGCTGGAGGCAATATCACTCAAACTGCGATATGGGTAAACACGCCCTATGACCCGCTGCGGATATGGCTATGGCGCAAACTAAGGGCAGAAAAACGCAGGATGGCGACTATGGAAGCAGAGAAAGCACGACGGCTCGCCACCAAGGGGATTAAGCCTCAAGGGGCGGCCAAACGACAGCTCACCAATGAGCAGATAAAGAAAGCTTTCCCAGCAATCCCCTGGAAAGTCAATGGCCCCCGGCATTGATTAATGGCGGGGGTCAAAGGTGATGCCTCACCCTACGATGGGAATGTTTCCTATTGGGTTGGCCGGAATTCCAAACTGTACAGTGGGCCAACCGCTGAAGCAATTAAGCGACAAAAGGGCAAATGTCAGCATTGCAACCGATTGTTTATGGAGATGGATGGAGCCGTGGAGTTGCACCACATAGATGGCAACCATAACAACTGGAAACGTAAGAATCTAGTTGCCCTCCACCGAGAGTGTCACCAGGCGCAAGCGATACATCGCAAGCGTATTAAGGACGGTCAATGTCAGCGCGCCATAAAGGCATGTGCGGCTCGTTTCCTGTGAAGGTCGCGGCGTAAGCCAAACATAAGCAGGAGCCTGGTTACCGGGACATCGTCCGCCGGAAAGGGAATCCTGTAGTTGTCAAATCCATTACTAATAGTACCTCAAAGGAAGTTCTACCTGTCTTTTCTAAGGCAGCTGAGAAGCCTACACCCGGTGTAGGAGCGTCACATTCCATCATGTAGACACCACGCTGTCGGGGTATGGAGCAACCTAACACCGAAGGTGCCGCCGAAGGCGTCCCGGATGAATCTAATTATTGCGAAACCTCCACTAGGTCGGCACAAGCCTTAGGGAACCAGTAATGGGAGCCAAGGTCAAACGCTTGGCAGCTAAGGCGTTAGCCAAAAGAACGGTCAGAGAGCCAAGGTCAAACGCTTGCAAAGGCTGCTATTACGCAGCCGGGCAGCCAAAGCGCTAGCTGTACGTCAGGTAACACAACTTAACACCGGGAAAGAGACCCAGGAGTAGATGGTAAAACCGCAATGACCACAAAGGAGCGGCTAACTCTATGCCAGGAGCTTCATCAAAAGTGGGAAGTGTGGCGGCACAAGAAGCTCAGGAGAGTCAACATCCCAAAGTCGAATGGGAAAACCAGAGGATTAGGTATCCCGATGATAGCTGATAGAGCGTGGCAATGTTTGCTGAGGCTATTCTCAGAAGGAGAGTCGAAAGACGATGAAATTGGGGAGCCCCCGGCATTGATTAATGGCGGGGGTGAAAGTCGCACGCACGGTTCCTTCGAAGAGGGTCGCTTTGATAACAGAGTACTCTACTTCAACTCTTCTTACTACCAGGGTTTGAAGACCTGAAAGTGGTTTAAAATTGAGGTTGGTAATGTTTGCCCACTGACGTCCAATTCACAATTCTTGGCTAATTTATTCAAGCTGCTTTCTATCCGCCGCCAATCTGGTTTCATGTCAACCACAATAATGCTGGAGCTATGCTTTTTGTAGATTAACTCACTGGGCAATAAAATGGAGCGAGAAAAATTAAAATCGAGACAAGTCATTTTAGTCACTGGTGCAGCTCGTTCCGGGAAAAGCGAGTGGGGAGAAACACTGGCACGAGAAACTGGCAATCAAGTAGTTTACGTGGCCACAGCCCGAGTTGATGAAGTTGACCCAGAATGGCAGGCACGAATTACTAAACATCGCTGTCGGCGACCTCCTAGCTGGCAGACATTGACCGTTCAGGAAGCATTACCAGCAACTATTGAGACAGGATTGCCTACACATTGCCTGTTGGTGGATTCTCTCGGCACTTGGGTGGCTAATTTACTTTCCAACGATGAAGATACTTGGGAGAAGATTGTTGCCCAATTGCTGGCCAGCTTGCAAACACCGGGAGCTGATACTATCTTGGTAGCTGAGGAAACTGGTTGGGGTGTTGTACCTGCTTATCCTGCTGGTCGAAAATTTAGAGATCGGTTGGGAATGCTCGTCCGTCGTATTGGGGCGATCGCTGATCCGGTTTATCTCGTCACTGGTGGTCGCGTTCTCAATCTCAGTCTTTTAGGACAACCTTTATCACGTACCATGACAGTTACCAGCTCCTTCCGAACAAAAACGCCCCAAAAATAGAAACTGGTAGGGGTGTGGGGTGGGGGAGGGAGATGGGGAGATTGGGACATTTATTGTAGGCGATCGCCTACAATAAAGATTTAAAACAGCCTGCATCCCCTGTCCTGTAAATCTTTTAGTCGTCTGGTTTTAAATTTAAGTTTCTGGATAGTAAGCAGTTACCAGTAAGCAATTACCAGTTATAAGTTCCCAAGGACAACTATATGGTATGATTAAGGCGGTCTGCGCTACCGCGCAGATCCGGGCAAAGCCCGGGTCGCCCCCTACTAACACTCTTGTCATCTTTTCATATACTATGGCTAATCCTGAGTCCGTGAAACTTCCTTGTTTCTTCGTCTGGGGACTTCATAGGTAAAGAAATCATAAGCAAGTTTAGTCTGGGGAAAAATCGCCCTTGCCTCTTGCTTCAAGTTATCTAAAGTTAACACATTTCCCGGAGCATAGCGAGGACTAAAATGAGAGATAATTAATTTTCTAACTTTTGCTGCTAGGGCTACTTGGGCTGCCATAGTGGAGGTAGAATGGAGACGTTCAAAAGCTAGGTTAGCGTCTTGGTCTGCAAAAGTTGCTTCGTGAATCAAAAGATCTGCGTCTTCTGCTAAGGTTATTGCTTCTTCGCAGAAAACAGTGTCCGTACAATAGGCAATTTTCCGCCCTTCTTCTGGTTCCTCACAGAGAGCGGCTCCTTTAATGTACCTACCGTCTGGGAGGGTCACATTTTGACCCTGTTTTAGTTGACCATAGATTGGACCGCTGGGAATACCTAAAGCTTTGGCTTTTTCTACTAAAAATCGTCCCGGTCTGTCTTTTTCCTGGACCCGGTAACCAAAAGCAGGAACCCTGTGTTTAAGGGGAAGACAAGAGACGGTAAAGTCGGAGTCGGTGAAAATAACTCCCGGTTTGACTTGGTGGACTCTAATGCGATGAGTAAGATTGGTATAGGAGTATTTACAGCAAGCCCAAAGGTATTCTTCTAAACCTGCTGGTCCGTAAATGTCCACCTGTTGAGCAGAACCAGCTAAACCGCAGCTTGCCAGCAAACCCATTAAACCAAATATATGGTCTCCGTGCATGTGGGTGATGAATATTCGCGTAAGTTGGGAAGTTTTGATGTCGCTGCGCAGTAGTTGATGCTGGGTTCCTTCCCCGCAGTCAAATAACCAGCATTCTGCTCTCTGCGGCAGGCGCAGGACAATGCTGGAAACATTGCGCGATCGCGTCGGTACTCCAGAACTGGTTCCCAAAAACGTTATTTCCACCTTTAACTCCGGATTTGCTGTTTCACCGTTAAATACGCTTCAAGAACGTACCCTCTTCAATCTTAATACCAAGAGTATGTTTGCCGTTTTCGGAAAAACCACATTTTATGCGGAAAACCGATCCCCAAGGTAGTGATAACTAGATTTTTGCTAATAGATTAATGATGTATATTAGTTATGCTAAAAATAATAAATTGTTATATTATGAATAATCTATTTTCCAATAACCCCTGGTTAATTCCCGTAATACTGATAACGTTATGCCTAACGAAAATATTGCTCGCTAACCCTCAAAGGAATTTGCTTCTGGAGGGAAAGTGGAAGCAGTTGGTTCTGAAGCTCCAGATATCTCAAGGAGGTACTGGAGCAGGTAGGGCTAAATAAGCGGCGCCACCCGGCGCATTGGATAAAGGGGAGCTATTTTGACTTCCCTTTTCTATAAGTATAACTTGAAATGAGGCGGTTATAACAACAATCGCCTCTTTTTTTTTCATATTGACTCGCTTTGAGAAAGTTTCACGCAGAGGCGCAGAGGCGCAGAGGGAGGTGAGGAAAGATTTTTTTGCTTTTAAATCATCCCAGAATATTAAAAGTAGGGTGCAGAGAGAATTCATTAGTCCACGCTAGGTGGACTTCCCGATTAGAGTCGAGGGAGCTGCCACGCAGCTCGCCCCTCTCCTACGACACCGAAGGTGCCGCCTTTGGCGTCCCGGACGTGCAAGTTTCCCCCCCGCCATTAATCAATGCCGGGGGCTCAGGTGCTTCTATGCCTTTACGGCGCGCTGACATTGACCGTCCTTAATACGCTTGCGATGTATCGCTTGCGCCTGGTGACACTCTCGGTGGAGGGCAACTAGATTCTTACGTTTCCAGTTGTTATGGTTGCCATCTATGTGGTGCAATTCCACGGCTCCATCCATCTCCATGAACAATCGATTGCAATGCTGACATTTGCCCTTCTGTCGCTTAATTGCTTCAGCGGTTGGCCCACTGTACAGTTTGGAATTCCGGCCAACCCAATAGGAAACATTCCCATCGTAGGGTGAGGCATCACCTTTGACCCCCGCCATTAATCAATGCCGGGGGCCGTTGACTTTCCAGGGAATTGCTGGGAAAGCAATATGTACCTGCTCACTGGTGAGCTGTCGTTTGGCCGCCCCTTGGGGTTTAATCCCCTTAGTGGCGAGCCGTCGTGCTTTCTCTGCTTCCATAGTCGCCATCCTGCGTTTTTCTGCCCTTAGTTTGCGCCATAGCCATGTCCGCAGCGGGTCATAGGGCGTGTTTACCCATATCGCAGCTTGAGTGATATTGCCTCCAGCCTCGGACTTGTGACTCAATCCTTTTCAGACGAGCTTCCGTGGTTGCACCACTTTTCCAGGTTGCTTTAACCTTAGCCTTTATGTCTGCATAATTCTCGGAACTCGGTGTGGATTTAAATACCCCACGAGAGTTGACGCGGAAGCGCCATCCCAGGAAATCGAATCCATCCGTTGCCTTACTCACCTTAGTCTTAGCTTCATTAATTCTTAGCCCTCTGGACTTTAAGAATTTGTCTATATCCTCCCAGAGTCGCTGGATATCGGCTCCAGGCTTTAGGATAAAGACCGCGTCATCCGCATAACGAATACCCCTTATTAGCGGTTCGTCTGACCGCTGCTTTTTCCGTTGGTCTAACCCTAGGTTCTCAAATCCATCTAGGGCGATATTGGCCAGTAGTGGTGATATGACCCCGCCTTGGGGGGTGCCCTTGATACTGGAGGGATATTCACCACGGACGCCAGCTTTTACTGCAAGTCCGAGACCCTTTCGAGCCTCTTTTGGCAAAGTCACTCTTCTGAGCATTAACTCATGGTCAATTTCGTCAAAGCATTTGCTAATATCTGTTTCCAGTATTGACTTTTCCTTGCCATTAGCATTGCTACTGAGATTAAGAAAACTCAGCTGTTGTGCGGACGCACAACAGCGACCGGGTCGGAAGCCGTAGCTCCTTTCTCCGGCAGTGGCCTCATAGGCAGGCTCGGCTGCTAACTTGAGCAGTGCTTGCCATGCCCGGTCAGCCATTGTAGGGATGCCTAAACCCCGTGTTTTGCCGTTGGGCTTGGGGATGTTCACCCTTCTCAGTTGCTGGTGTCTCCAGTGGTGCCAATGCTTATTCAACTTTTGACACAGCACTAAACGCTCCCGTTTGATTCGTGCGGTTTTTCCATCAACTCCGGGGGTCTTACGCCCAAGATTTCGCTGTGTTACTTGTTTGACGGCCCTAGCTCTGGGCTGCACGGCTTTGTAATAGAAGCCGTTGTAAGCGTTTGACTTTGGATTTTTGATTGTTATGCATGCGCTTTGAAGATACACCGTTGTAACCGAAAGACCTGTTGCCGGAATCGCTTCCATGGCAAGTCCTTCCAGACATCGTCAGCCCTCCGGCCAATCTTCCCCGCCATTAGCAAAACTGCTAGGTGGAGCCTCAAGGCTTTCAGACTGCGGTATTCGATTGAAGTCGGGTTAGTGATGTTCACAGTTTTGACCTCATTAGTCGCTCTACTAGTTACATTGGGTCTCTTCTCTGTAGAAACCATCGGGCAGTTACGCCCTTCTTACCCTCGCCCTTCCGATAGGCCGTTAATCACGCGACCCCACCACATCACATGTTGGGCTTGGAATCCCCTGCTTCAGTGGAAGTTGAGCGAGTTTTTACTCGTTGGGAATGAACTATTGTTACGAACCCTTGGGACTCATCCCTTGGGTCATCACCAACTCAGGAATGTAAGTACTCTATTAATGGTCTTACGAGTTTCTTTCGGTGTCTTTTCTGCTCTCTAGCGGCTCGGCAGTGTCTTGCGTTAGGTCTTTTCGTAGATGATTCACGTTAGGTTATCCCGGTGTTCTCCCTGTTAGCAGTGTTACCGACGACACCGAAGGTGCCGCCCAAGGCGTCCCGCTCGTCAGCTCCAGTCCCGCCCTGCTGCCAGCTTCCGTCTGGTGATTAACCTCACGGTGGCCAGCCCGGAGGGCGCGGCTGCGCAGGAGCAGGGGATTCACGTGATTCCTTCACGGGAGAGGCTCGGTTACACGATTACTGACCGTTGTACTCACTCTCATAGTTCATTCAGTTGTCAAGGTTCGGTAATCACTACCTTAGAGGTTCGGCAACCCTGTTTTGAGGTCACTTAATTTCTCTCGCTTTTCCCTTATGGGTCTCGCGTTCAGGTAGGAGTCGTTTGTCCGTTTTCAGCCCCCCCTTTTGGTGGCTATCGGAAACGATGTCCCAGAAACCAGGCTCCTGCTTATGTTTGGCTTACGCCGCGACCTTCACAGGAAACGAGCCGCACTATTAGACCGCAATTCGCGGGCGAGCAAGCAGCCGAGCTTTACTATTCCTGTAGGGACAACTTATGAAGTAGTAACCCCTCATAGTTTAGAAGGATGGTACGAAGAATCCACTAGTAAAGCTTTCGGGGATAAGTGGATTAGGGAGGTAAGGTCATGTATTCTCATTGTATCGTCTCTAGTAGCCAAAGAGGACAATAATATTTTATTAGAGTCGAGGGAGGTGTTACCACCTCGCCCCTCTCCTACGAACCGGACGTGAGACTTTCACCTCATCCGGCTCAGATGTCGTCTATGCCTTTACGGCGCGCTTTGCGAGTCCGTCGTTAATACGTTTGCGGTGTACCGCTTGCGCCTGGTGACATTCTCGATGGAGAGCGACTAGATTCTTGCGTTTCCAGTTGTTATGGTTGCCGTCAATGTGGTGCAACTCCACAGCACCGTCTATCTCCATGAACTTACGGTTGCAATGCTGACACTTACCCTTCTGTCGTTTGAGGGCTTCAGCGGTTGGTCCACTGTATAGTTTGGAATTACGGTTGACCCAATAGGTGATGTTTCCGTTGTAGGGTGAGGCATTTCCTTTGACCATCACGTGGTCGTTGACTTTCCAGGAAACTTTTGGGAAGGCTTTCTCTATCTGCTTTGATGTAAGCTGGCGTTTAGCCGCTCCTAAGGGTTTACCCTTGATTGCCAGACGTCTTGCTTTCTTTGCTTCCTTTTGAGCCATCCTGCGTTTTTCCGCCCTCAGCTTATGCCATACCCAGTGATTAGAGTCGAGGGGGATGTTACCACCCCGCCCCTCTCCTACGAACTGTACGTGAGACTTTCACCTCATACAGCTCAGGTGCTTCTACACCAATGGGAGGCGCGCTTTACGAGTCCGTCTTTAATGCGCTTGCGGTGTATCGCTTGCGTTTGATGACATTCCCGATGGAGGGCGACTAGATTCTTACGTTTCCAGTTGTTATGGTTACCGTCAATGTGGTGCAACTCCACGGCACCATCCATCTCCATGAACTTACGGTTGCAATGCTGACACTTACCCTTCTGTCGCTTGATAGCTTCAGCGGTTGGCCCACTATATAGTTTGGAATTTCGACCGGGCCAATAGGAGATGTTCCCATTGTAGGGTGAGGCATCACCTGTAACCATCACGTGGTTATTGACTTTCCAGGGAACTGTTGGGAAAGCTTTCTTAATCTGCTCTGATGTGAGCGCGCCTCGCGCGCTCCTAAGGGTTTACCCTTGATAGCCAGACGTCTTGCTTTCTCTGCTTCCTTGATTGCCATCCTGCGTTTTTCAGCCCTCAGCTTACGCCATACCCAGTGACTGAGCGACCATAGCGAGTGCTTGCTCATATCGCAGTTTTTGTGATACTGCCTCCAACCTCGGACTTGTGACTCTATCCTTTTCAGGCGAGCCTCCGTGGTTGCGCCATTTTTCCAAGTGGCTTTTACTTTGGCCTTGATGTCTGCATAATTCTCGGAGCTCGGTGTAGATTTGAAGACTCCACGGGAGTTGACACGAAAGCGCCACCCTAAGAAGTCGAACCCATCCGTAGCTTTACTCACCTTAGTCTTAGTTTCATTGATTCTTAGCCCTCTGGACTCCAGGAATTCGTCGATATCTTCCCGTAGCTTCTTGGTATCAGCTTTGGGTTTACAGATAAAGACCGCGTCATCTGCATAACGTATACCCCTTATGAGAGTCCCATTTTTGCGACTCCCTTTCCATTGGTCAGACCCTAGGTTCTCAAATCCATCTAGGGCGATGTTGGCCAGTAGGGGTGATATGACACCACCCTGGGGCGTACCCTTAATACTGGAGGGATATTCACCGCGAACGCCTGCTTTTACAGCCAGTTTGAGACCTTTGAGAGCCTCTTTAGGTAGGACTACTCCTTTGAGCATGACTTTATGGTCAATTTCGTCGAAGCATAAGAGGGATGTCTGTTTCCAAGACCAGCTTGTTCTTACCATTTGCTTGGCTGCTTAGATTCTGGAAAATCAGCTTTTGTGCGTCCGCAGTACAGCGACCGGGTCGGAAGCCGTAGCTCCTTTCTCCGGCGGTTGCTTCATAGGTTGGCTCGGCTGCTGATTTGAGCAGCGCTTGCCAAGCCCGGTCAGCTATTGTCGGGATGCCTAGACCCCTTACTTTGCCGTTAGGCTTGGGGATATTAACCCTTCTCAGTTGCTGGTGTTTCCAGTGGTACCAATGCTTGTTTAGTCTTTGGCACAGTGTCAGACGCTCCTTGGTGGAGAGTGCTGTTTTACCATCAACTCCGGGGGACTTACGCCCTGTATTCAGCTGTGCTACTTGTTTGACGGCCAGTGCTTGGGCTGCACGACTCTGTAATAGGAGCCGTTGTAAACGTTTAACCTTGGCTTTTTGACCATTCTTTTGCGCTTTGAAGATACACCGCTGTAACCGAAATACCTGATTGTGGAATCGCTTCCACGGTAGGTCTTTCCAGACATCGTCAGCTCTCCGGCCAATCTTCCCCGCTAGTAGGAATGCTGCTAAGTGGAGCCTCAAGGCTTTTAAACTGCGGTATTCGATTGAAGTCTGGTTAGTGATATTCACAGTTTTGACCTCATTAATCGCTCTGATAATTACACTGGGTATCTTCTCTGTAGAAACCATCGGGCAGTTACGCCCTCTCTTACCCTCGCTTTTCCGATAGGCCGTTAATCAAGCGACCCCACCACTCCTGCTCCTGCGCAGCCGCGCCTGAGCAGGCATTGTTGGGATTGGACTCCCCTGTTTCCGTGGAGGTTGAGCGAGTTTTTACTCGTTCCGAATGAACTATTGCTACGAACCCTTGGGACTCATCCCTTGACCTATCACCAACTCAGGAATGTAAGTGTCTCAGCACTGAAACTTACGAGTTTCTATCGGTGTCTTTTCTGTCTTTAGCGACTTGACAGTGTCTGGTATTAGGTCTTTTTCAGATGATTCACATTAAGTTATCCCGGTGTTCTCCCTGTTAGCGGTGTTACCGACGAGCCGCTCGTCAGCTCCAGACCCGCCCTGCTGCCAGCTTCCGCCTGGTGATTAACCTCACGGTGGCCAGATAAGGATTCACGTGATTCCCCTGCTCCTGCGCAGCCGCGCCTGAGCAGGCGGGAGAGGCTTGGTTGCACGATTTCTGACCGTGCCCTCACTCTCATAGTTCATTCAGTTGTCAAGGTTCGGTAATCATTACCTTAGAGGTTCGGTAATCCTATTTGAATCACCTGATTCCTCTCGCGTTTTCCCTTATGGGTCTCGCGTTCAGGTAGGAGTCGTTTGTCCGTTTTCAGCCCCTTTCGGTGGCTTAGATTATCGGAGACGATGTCCCGGAAACCCTGCTCCTGCTTATGTTTGGCTTATGCCGCGACCTTTACAGGAAACGAGCCGCACACTGAGTGACCATAGCGAGTGCTTGCTCATGTCGCAATTTTTGTGATACTGCCTCCAACCACGGATTTGTGACCCTATCCTTTTCAGGCGAGCATCCGTGGTTGCGCCGTTCTTCCAGGTGGTTTTAACCTTAGCCTTGATGTCCGCATAATTCTCGGAACTCGGTGCGGATTTAAAGACCCCATGGGAATTGACCCTAAAGTTCCATCCCAGGAAGTTGAATCCGTCCGTAGCCTTACTCACCTTAGTCTTAGTTTCGTTAATTCTTAGTCCTCTGGTCTTTAGGAATTTGTCGATATCCTCCCGTAGCCTCTTGGTATCAGCTCCGGGTTTACAGATAAAGACCGCGTCGTCTGCGTAACGAACACCTCTTATGAGAATCCCATCTCTGCGACTCTTTTTCCATTGATTCGTTCCTAGATTCTCAAATCCATCTAGAGCGATGTTGGCCAGTAGGGGTGAAATCACTCCACCCTGGGGCGTACCCTTAATACTGGAGGGGTATTCACCACGAACGCCAGCTTTTACAGCCATCTTTAACCCCTTTAGGGCTTCGATTGGTAGGACTACTCCATCGAGCATAACCTTGTGGTCAATTTCGTCAAAGCATTTGCTAATATCTGTTTCCAGTATCAGCTTTTCCCTGCCATTTGTTTTGCTTCTGAGGTTATTGAAGATTAGCTGTTGTGCGTCCGCAGTACAGCGACCGGGTCGAAAGCCGTAGCTTCTTTCTCCGGCAGTAGCCTCATAGGCAGGCTCTGCTGCTAATTTGAGCAACGCTTGCCACGCCCGGTCGGCTATTGTAGGGATGCCCAATCCACGAGTTTTGCCGTTTGGCTTCGGGATATTTATCCTTCTTAGTTGCTGGTGTTTCCAGTGGTGCCAGTGCTTGTTCAGCCTTTGACACAACACTAGACGCTCTTTAGTAGAGAGTGCGGTTTTGCCATCAACTCCGGGGGACTTACGTCCTGTGTTTAGCTGTGTTACTTGTTTGACGGCTCCCGGCATCCTCGATGGCGGGAGGCTGCACGACTCTGTAGTAGGAGCCGTTGTAAACGTTTGACTTTGGCTTTTTGACCGTTCCTTTGCGCTTTAAAGATTGCCCGTTGTAATCGAAAAACATGATACCGGAATCGCTTCCATGGCAGGTCTTTCCAGACATCACTAGCCTTCCGGCCAATCTTCTCCACCGACAGAAATACTGCCAAGTGAAGTCTCAGGGCTTTCAGACTAGGGTATTCGGTTGTAGTCTGGTTAGTGAAATTCACAAGTTTGACCTCATTAGTCGCTCTGATAATTACATTGGGTATCTTCTCTGTAGAGACCATCGGGCAGTTACGCCCTCTCTTACCCTCGCTCTTCCGTTAGGCCGTTAATCAGGCGACCCCACCACTTCACATGCCTGCTCCTGCGCAGCCGCGCCCCCGGCATCCGCGATGGCGGGGGTTGGGCTTGGAATCCCTAGTTTCCGTGGAAGTTGAGCGAGTTTTTACTCGTTCCGAATGAACTATTGTTGCGAACCCTTGGGACTCATCCATTGACCTATCACCAACTCAGGAATGTAAGTGTCTTAATGCTGAACCTTACGAGTTTCTTTCGGTGTTTCTTCTGTCGTCTGTAACGGCCTTTCGACAGTGTCACTTCTTAGGTCTTTTCGTAGATGATTCACGATTAAGTTATCCCGGTGTTCTCCCTGTTAGCGGAAGTATCTCTGCCTAACCGTTTGGCCGCACTTTACTGCCCTGTTGCCAGCTTCAGCCTGATGATTAATCTCACTGTGGCCAGATAAGGATTCACGTGATTCCCCTGCTCCTGCGCAGCCGCGCCTGAGCAGGCGGGAGAGACTTGGTAACACGATTTCTGACCGTGTCCTCACTCTCATAATTCATTCAGTTATCATGGTTCGGTTATCACTACCCTAGAGGTTCGGTAATCCTATTTGAATCACCTAATTTTCTCTTGTGTTTCTCTGGCGGGTCTCACATTCAGGTAGGAATCATTTGTCCGTTTTCAGCCTATTTCTGGGCTTAAATTATCGGAAACGATGCCCCTGAAACCAAGTCCTAGCTTATGTTTGGCCTAGGCCGCGACTTTTGCTAGGAACGAGCCGCACGATTAATGAAGCTCACCCCCAGTTCCCCAATATTGAAAAAAGTCTCAACCGTCCATTGGTTTGGGATAAACGACTCTTCTCTAACTGAGTTATTATGATTAAACAAACTCGATTAGGCACTCTTGACAGAGAGAGAGAAAGATAAAATAACAGCTCCAAACTATCAACTAGCTGCCAGAAATGTATCTGGATTCATCTGCGTTTATCTGTGTTCATCTGCGGTTCAATACATCCACTTTAAATCATACCACAACCATGAGCAGTTGAAGTAGAGTGCTCTGTTACCAAAGCGACCCTCTTCTTAGAACCGTGCGTGCGATTCTCACCGCACACGGCTCCCCAATTTCATCGCTGTTAAGCGCTCTTTCTAAGAGATGCCCTCTTTGATTCGGTCCTTGTGAACCTCCTGGTATTGATGGCATTCCCTGTGCATAGCTTTGAGATTACGGCGTTTCCAGTTATTGTGGTCTCCATCCGCGTGGTGCAATTCCACTATATCGCTAAGCAGAAACGGTTCATTGCAATGAGCACATCGAAGTTTCTGTCTTTTCATAGCCTTTCCGGTCGGACTATCCGCGTATAGTTCAGACTTCCGGTTAACCCAGTAAGTCGTGTTCCCGTCATACGGGCTTGCGGTTCCCTTAACCATTACGTGGCTGTTTATCGAGATAGGTAGACTCTTACGGGTTTTCCCCCTCGCAGTAACGGACGTGCAACTTTCAAAGCATCCTGCTCCTGGTGTTTCAGCTTACTCACTCTAGTAACTATCGCTTTTGTCTTATCCTTACAGGTTTTCAGACGGACTCTACTAGTGATTTTTGTCCTCTTTAATCCCTGCCCGCCTCTGTTTGCTTAATTAGAGTCGAGGGAGCTGCCACGCAGCTCGCCCCTCTCCTACGAACTGTACGTGAGACTTTCACCTCATACAGCTCAGGTGCTTCTATGCCAATGGGAGGCGCGCTTTCGTAGACCGTCCTTAATACGCTTGCGGTGTATCGCTTGCGCCTGGTGACACTCTCGATGGAGGGCAACTAGATTCTTACGTTTCCAGTTGTTATGGTTGCCATCGATGTGGTGCAACTCCACGGCTCCGTCCATCTCCATGAACAATCGGTTGCAGTGCTGACATTTGCCCTTCTGTAGCTTAATGGCATCAGCGGTTGGCCCACTATATAGTTTGGAATTCCAACCAACCCCCGCCATTGACTTTCCAGGGAATTGCTGGGAAAGCTTTCCTTTTTTGCTCTGATGTGAGCTGACGCTTCGCTGACCCCTGTGGCTTTTTGCCAAAAGTTGCCATCTGTCGTGCTTTCTCTGCTTCCTTTTGAGCCATCCTACGTTTTTCAGCTCTCAACTTCCGCCATACCCATTGTTTGAGCGACCATAGCGAGTGCTTACCCATATCGCAGTTTGAGTGATATTGCCTCCAGCCTCGGACTTGTGACTCTATCCTTTTCAGACGAGCTTCCGTGGTAGCACCACAATTCCTGAGTTGCTTTAACCTTGGCCTTTATGTCTGCATGATTCTCGTTACTCGGTGTGGATTTGAATACTTCTCTTGAATTAACGCGAAAGCGCCATCCCAGAAAATCGAATCCATCCGTAGCTTTACTCACCTTCGTCTTAGCTTCATTTATCCTTAGCCCTCTGGACTTTAAGAATTTGTCTATATCTTCTCTTAACCGCGTGGTGTCGGCTTCGGGTTTACAGATAAAGACCGCGTCGTCTGCGTAACGTATACCCCTTATTAGGCTCCTTGAGCGTTGCCTTTTCCATTGGTCAGACTTTGACCCATCACCAACTCAGGAATGTAAATATTCTGGTCTACCTTACGAGTTTCTTTCGGTGTCTCTTCTGCTCTTTAGCGGCTTGGCAGTGTCTGCGTTTAGGTCTTTTCTCAGATGATTCACGTTAAGTTATCCCGGTGTTCTCCCTGTTAGCGGTGTTACCGACGACACCGAAGGTGCCGCCCTTGGCGTCCCGCTCGTCAGCTCCAGTCCCGCCCTGCTGCCAGCTTCCGCCTGGTGATTAACCTCGCGGTGGCCAGATAAGGATTCACGTGATTCCCCTGCTCCTGCGCAGCCGCGCCTGAGCAGGCGGGAGAGGCTTGGTTGCACGATTACTGACGGTGGCCTCACTCTCATAGTTCATTCAGTTATCAAGGTTCGGTTTTCACTACCTTAGAGTTTCGGTAATCTTTTACAATCGCCTATTTTCTCTTTAGATAGGATTGTCTGAGCCCTTCAGCCAGTTTCCCGGCTTAGATTTCACTCTGACTTTTAGCCTAGAACCAAGCCCCTGCTTATGTTCTGCTTGCGCCGCGACTTTCACAGAGAACGAGCCGCACTACCAAAACGCATCTAACTTACGGCGGGGTCTTATGTCGTGATACCTAGATTTAGTTGTCAAGGGACCCCCGCCATTAATCAATGCCGGGGGGGACGCCAAGGGCGGTTGCTTACGCAAAGCTTACGCAATCAGCTCCCTCTTGGGATATCCGCTTTTCAGTTTCTTTCGGTACTTAGATTGTGCGGGGGCTGCTTTCCCCAGCTGCAGGTTATATTTTGGCTTATGCCGCGATTTTCGCCTTCACGTCACTTTGTCTATCCTTTTGGTTTGATTTTTTCCCTGTTTTGGTTCTTAAACCTCTTGTCAGGACGCCATGTCGTTAAACCAAGCCCTAGTTTATATGCGAGCTAATGCCCACGTTTTCACGCTTGATCGAGCCGCACAATTCCAGAGCTTCTTCCCTAGTGGTAATTTTACCTTCTATCCGTGCTAGTTGAACTTCCCTTAATAGTTCCCCAATCTTGGGACTAGGGGGTAAATTGAGATGAGTCATAATATCCTTCCCCGTAACCAATGGCTGAGGATGAGCTACTATATCCAAAGGATCTAAATAACGGTTCATCAAAGGAGCTAAGTTTTTAAACCCCAGGCTATTTGCTACCCCTAATACTGCTACAATAGGAAAAACATCCCCTACATCCACAAAGAAGAAATATTGCTCTTTTAGACTGAGAGGTGTTTCCAGAAGGAGCAGTTGGGGTAATACCTTTAATGCAGTAACCACAGAGCGAATTTCTGCCCGAGAATACTTCAGTTTCAATAGTTCTACTTCTGCTTCAGAAGGTCTCTGGGAAACGAGACTTGCCAGTTTGGCTGTCTTCAAGCAAGATGGATAATAATTGTTTAATTGGGGCCAAGTAGCAATCATCGTATTTGCTGCTGCGTCTATTTTAGCTACTTGCTGCAACTTTTCCGGGGTAACATTAACCAACCAGGACTGGAACAAACCATCTCTATATGCTTCAGGCAACCATTTGTTTCCTGTTTCTTTTTTGAGTAAATATCCTAACTCCGTTTGGACTCTTTCTGCTGCTACTGCACCCAACTTACCTGCTAAACTGCGAATTGTTGCTCTGGTGAGGGGATCGATGGTAAAATTTAACTGTGCAGCAATTCGATAAGCTCGCAACAACCTTAAAGGGTCATCTTCCAGATTGGTTTTGGCTACCATTCTCATTACCCCCCGTTTCAGATCCAACCTCCCCCCTAAAGGGTCAATTATTGCTTCGGTTTTCGGGTTATAAGCGATGGCGTTGACCGTAAAATCCCGCCGTTGCAAGTCCTTTACCAAATTCTCCCCAACCTGAGGAGCAAAGTCCACCGTTGCTTCCCGAAAAACTACCCTGGCAATTTGCCGTTCTGGATCTAAGAGCACAAACCCAACCCCATAATGACGGGCTATTTTCCGTGCAGTCTCTACTGGTTCGGTGGGTAAGACAAAGTCCAAATCTAAATATTCCTGCTGAGTGGAACCCGAAAGGAAAGCATTCCGCACCGCACCTCCCACCAAATAAGCTGTTTCTGGTAGCCACTCCAAACCAAAAGGCCAATTTTGAGGCGATAAACTAGAAAAAGGCATCTTCAACCAAGAAAGGGAATAATAGGTATATGTGTATTTGTATAAACTGCTACTTTGTAGACCGCTGTGAAACCTATCATGCAGTAGAAACTCAGCACCAACAACCCCACTTGACGGACAACCCGGACTTTGAACCGGACGAACCCACTATCAATGTCAATATCCGTCCCCAACAAGACCATGTCGAAATGGAGTGGGACGTGGTGGGTTGTCACAGTTTCCTGAAAGAAGATGGGAAATGGGCAAAACTGCGACCAGGAGAAGCAGTCCCTACCTAAACACTTATCATGACAGTCTCACCTGGATTGTGTTAATATGTCAATTTTAGTAAACCTTTGTCAAGATTGGGCTGAATGTCATTAGAGCTTTTCTCATTAGATAACATCCAGGAAATAGCACGTCAATACGGATATTGGGCTGTATTTTTGGGAATAGCTCTAGAAAATACAGGAATACCTCTACCTGGGGAAACAATCACTGTGGTGGGGGGTTTTTTTGCAGGTAGCGGCGAGTTAAAATATTGGTTAGTGTTGGGTAGCGCCATTTCTGGTGCGGTTCTGGGGGATAATTTTGGTTACTGGATTGGTAGAATGGGGGGTTGGCCATTTTTACTCAAAGTAGGAAGCATTTTTCGGATTCAGGAGAAACAATTAGAAGAAGGGAGAAATAAATTTAGAAAGAACGCTGAATCAGCAGTCTTTTTTGGTCGCTTTATCGCCCTCTTGCGGATTTTTGCCGGTCCCATAGCTGGAGTCGCCGAAATGCCCTATGGTCGATTTTTACTTTGCAATTTCAGCGGTGCTGCTTTGTGGGGATTCATAATGGTCAGTATATCATTTTTCCTGGGCAAATTGGTTCCTTTATACCAAATAGTCCATTGGATCAGCCAATTTGGTGTTGCTCTCCTCTTTTTAATCATCCTTGGGTTTATCCTGACCACCTGGTGGGAGTCTCAAGATTAGACAGCAATTCTTAAATTGTAGGTTGGGTAGAAAGTCGTGAAACCTGCAAATGTTGGGTTTCGTCCCTCAATCCAACCTACTAATACTGGGTAGAAAATCTTCACAATTACTAGTTAAATGAGCCAATCTATTTGACCAAGACAGCATATTTTAAAACTTCCCTGTGTACAAGAAAGTTCAATAACTTCAAACAGTGATAGGACAAAAATAACTCTTACTGACTTTTGATGAATTAGATGATAAACAGGCTGAATTATTAGCAAGCTTTACCAACACTAAGCTTCCAGAAGTGCAAGAAGTTATCGCATTAGGAAAGGAAGTGAAGGAAAAACAACATGAATCAACCCGATTCGATTCCCTCTGGGATGAAACAGGAGAAATCTTCTCTCGTTGGAATTTACAGGAGATTCCTTTCTCCGAGAGTGCTTCCAGTTTGCAGTCTAATTTAGATAAAGTGTTTACTGGTCGAAGTTCCGAGTTAAAGCAAGTCTTCCAACTGCTGCTCTCACTCAAGAGCTTCTAATTCGAGAGAGAGGTTTATAGTAAGGCGGCTCAATGACACCGAAGGTGCCGCCCTTGGCGTCCCAAGAATCGTGGTCGTGTCAATTGACCTAACAATCGAACTGAAACAACTGGACTCCCAGTTACGGCGCGCTATCCCTCCCCACGCCGCTACGCTGAGCGTGGGGTCTCCCGCGCGTTACGATGAAAGTAATGGGGGTATCCTGATTATAGCAGCGAATGCTATTGAGCAGTGCGACCCGCCTGTTCCATTACTTTATCATTAGCTGTAATATAAATGCCTCGTACCATGATAGGGCGATCTGTGGTAACAGATCTGGCGGGTGGGGCGCGCCCCACCCCCAGATCGCCAGATTCGAGTGGAGGTAAGCGGAGTCGAACCGCTGACATCCTGCTTGCAAAGCAGGTGCTACTACCAACTGAGCTATACCCCCGAATTTTTACTATTATACAAAGAATAATTCCCTTGTCAAGGGTTTTGACAAAAAAATTTTTTCTGGATTTTCAGCATTATACCACAAAATGACTATTATTGCCACATTTTATAAATTTGTTTCCCTAAAGAACTTGGTGGACTTTCAACAATCCCTGGGGCAAAACTGCCTTGAATTGGGAGTGAAAGGAACCATTCTCTTAGCTCCAGAAGGGATTAACGGTACCATCGCCGGTTCCAGGGAGACTATTGATTCGTTGCTCGGTTTACTCCGTTCCCACCCCCTTTTATCCGATTTAGACTCGAAAGAGTCTTTTGCTGCCCAGCCACCTTTTAAACGGATGAAAGTTCGTCTGAAGCGGGAAATCGTCACTTTGGGTATTGCTAATGTAAAACCGAGATTACAAGTAGGAACCTATGTCAGCCCCCAGGACTGGAATAAGCTCATTTCTGACCCGGGGGTAACAGTCATAGATACTCGCAACCACTATGAGATAGCCCTAGGTACTTTTAAGGGAGCAGAAAATCCCCAAACCAAGTCATTCGGCAAGTTTCCCGACTATGTGTACCACCACCTGGATCCGAAGAAACAGAAAAAGGTGGCTTTATTTTGTACCGGAGGCATTCGCTGCGAAAAAGCGACGTCTTATTTGTTGGCTCAAGGTTTTGAAGAGGTATATCATCTTAAAGGGGGTATTCTCAAGTATTTCGAGGAAGTACCGACAGAAGAAAGTCTTTGGGAAGGAGAGTGTTTTGTGTTTGACGAACGTATCACCGTGAGTCAAGATAATTTAAATAAAGGAGGAAATTATGGATGAAGCGGTTGGGAAATTAGCAGGAGTGGGTTTACCCGGCGTTATTCTTCTTATCGCAATGGCAAGTACAGGGTTAACGGGAGCCGCAGCAATTACAGCCGCACTGGCAATGTTGGGACCAGGTGGTATGATTGGAGGAGTTGTCTTCTTAGGTATTATTGGTTTAGCATCAGATTCTTTGAGCAAATATGGCTTATCCACTTTGCTTAAAGGCATTTACCATAAGCGTCTTGCCAATGGGGAACCTTTAGACAATTTGATTAAAGAGATTAATAGATTGCCCATTTCTAAAAGACTTAAATTAGTACTCAAGGACGAAATTTGTTAATTTATTATATAAAATATGTATGCCAAGTTATTACCACTCAACAGTACTAACTTGGAACCAGAGCGCGGCGCTTATAAAATGGGGAATAATTTTTCTTGCCCTTAGTCCCAAGGGTGTAATATAGTCTTTCCAAAGTTCAATTAATTGTTGATTGTTTAAGCTGAAGCAACTACTTTTAGCCTCTTTAGTTTTATTAGGGGGGTGTCTTCTGGTAAGCACCTCAGCCTCATCGCCAAAATGCCTGGCGTCTGAACCAGGTGACAGCCAGTCATTTGGTCACGCATTGGCAGTTAGCGAGGATTATCTGGCTGTGGGGGATCCAGAAGCTAATCGTGTTGTGCTCTATCGGCGAGATACCAGAGGGGGTTGGGCAAGGACACGGGAAATTCTTCCCCCGGCAGGATCTGCTGCGGAACAAGTTGGGGTTGGCTTTGGTTATGCGGTTGCTCTTAACAACGATACTCTGGTTATCGGTGCTTACATCAGGAGCACACATAGAAGACCTAATAATACATTTGAGGTTGAGGAGTCAGGCTCGATTTACTTTGCCTCGTTTCTCTCTGGGGAAATTGGCTCATTACAGGAAGTATTAATTCCTGAAACAGATATAGTAGCTGGTTACGCTGTTTCATTTCTGAGTGACAAGATTGCATTTGCGGTTAGACCTAAAGTCGCTCTTGGAAATACTTGGCTTGAGCGCCTGCTAATAGCAGATAGCACTGGAAAAATAACCAAGCAGCGCGAGGCTCCAGATGAGCTCGATAGCAACTTTGAATTAATTATGGATAGGGCTAACGGAGCACTGTTGATTGGTGTAAGTAGTACCTCATCCCGTGGGATGGCATATTTAATCACTGTAGATGGAAAATTTGATAAAATCTCATTTGAAGAAACAGGTCTATCTCCTTTTTCAAGAAGAGGCCCCTTTGCGATTACTGATAGTTTAATGGCAATTGGCCGTTGGAGAGCTTTTAATAGCTCAGATACGGTTTTATTATGGCACTCAGTAGAGAAAGGATGGTCCTATATAGATAGTGTACATTTGAGTGGGCCTCTAGATACTAATGGCTCTCAAGTGTTGATCTCAAATAGAAACGAGGGAGCGGGGGCAATGCCTTCTTTTCCTCCTACTCCTTTATCTGAGCCGGATCATTTACTAGTTCGAGTTGATGCAAATCAAGTTGCAGTTGAGTCAGAAATCAAATGGCATCGAGGTGGTAAATATAGCAAATTTACAAATGGATTAATTGACTCAGATGATCTAATTCTTAGTGCAAAAGGACAAGTTGTTCAAATACCGATGGCTAGTCTCACAGGTTCGCATGTTATTAAAAATTGCCTCTAAACTTTTGTTGGCCAATCAAATCTCATTGGAAATCTCTATTTAAGGAGTCGGGTAAGGTTCAGGAATCGCTTCCATCCCCTCCCCTAAGAACCGGACGTGACAGTTTCCTATCATCCGGCTCAAGCCTCACTTCAAGCCCTGCTTGGAATTTTCTTGAATGTACCTGCTTATGACACGTTTTATGTAGGTGTTGAAGGTTGTCGATATCGTCAGAACCTCCATCCCTTATAGGTACTATGTGATGGGTTTCGATTTCCTCCCCGTTGAAGAGGTGGTCGTGGCAGATTGGGCATTTCCAATCTTGCGACTTTCCAACGTTTTCGTATTTTGAGCCTTTAGACCATATAATCTTGCCCGACTTCGTTCGCCGCTTTGACCAATATTCCACCTGTTCGGGGTCGTCTGGGGAATAAGCTCCCTTAACTTTGATATGTCTTTCAATCGGGACAGTTTTTATATTGTACAAGTTATGTACTATTCTTTTGCCCCTCCGGTCATTACCTTCGTAGAAAAACACCCAATTTCTTTCGCCCGTTGTTCGGAAGTACTTTTCTTTTACCCATTTTCGTGATTTTTTGGGGTGTCGTCTTTTTGCCCAACGCCAGAGGTACCACCATACTCGGTTGTGTATATATGAAAAGGTTTCTTTGCTGCATACTCCTCTGTAGTAATTCGCAAAACCTCTGAGAAGCGGTTCTATCTTGCGGATGACCTGTTCTGGGGTTTTTGTTTTCATGCTGTCGATGGTTGCACCGACTTTCTTGCAGAGTTCTAATACCTTTGACTTCTGTGGCTCAATGATTAGTTTATCCCGTAGGATTTTATCTTCTCCTTTCACCTCATAGTGTCTCAAGTTAAACCCCAGGAAATCAAATCCGTCTCTTAAATGTACTATCCGCGTCTTCTCATCACTAATCTCAAGACCTCGTTCTGACAGCCATTGATTTATCTGGATTTTCAATTCCTCCAAGGATTCCTTGTCCTTTGCAGTGACTACGAAATCATCTGCGTACCTGATGACGCCTACCTTTGGGTTACATTCTTTGATATATGTTTCTAACCCGTGGAGTCCGATATTTGCTAACAAAGGACTTATTACGCCACCCTGTGGAGTTCCTTTTTCAGTTGGGCTATATCCCTTCTTACTCTCGATAGATCCAGCTTTTAACCATCCATCAACCAAGGTATTTTCCCTGACTGCTGTCTGGATGGATTTATGGTCAATGTTGTCAAAGAAGCCTTTGATATCAGCGTCCAAAACCCATTTATCGTGCTTTCGCCATGTTCCGGTCTTCGTTTTATAGTCGCCGCGTAGTCTACTGAAACATTGTCCAATAGCATCTAGGCAACTTCGACCGGGTCTGAAGCCATAGGAGTTAGCTTCAAACTTGGCCTCCCATTCGGGTTCCAGTGCATTTTTGACTATTGCCTGAGCGACTCTATCTCTGATGGTTGGGATTCCAAGAGGACGTTTCTTACCATTCGCTTTAGGAATGTATACCCGTCTGGCAGGTTTTGCCTTGGGCATTTCCCAGTTATTGGCAAGTTTCACACGCTGTGCTGGGGTGTCTATGACCTCCTTATCTACCCCCGCTGTTCGTTTTCCGGTATTTACCTGTGTGATTTGTCTGATGCTCAGTAATAGGTTCGACCGACATCTTTTCATCAGTTTCTGTAAAGACAGTAATCGTCTCCACAGTCCAAGCTTTTGGGCACGAAATATCCGACCGCGTAAATTCCTAACAATCTTTTTTGTGCGACGCCAGTTAATGTCGCCCCACTCAGTTAATTGTCCGTTCAGTCCATTTTCGGGAATTTCTTCCGTCATCTAACTTTTCCGTTCGTTTGGTTTCTAGTTGTCTTCAATTTTCGTATGAGACCCAAGTGAAGTCTGCTATTCCTTTCGGTCAAGGGCAAATTTTGAACCCCTATCTCCCTCATTACAAGGGAGCATTCGCTTTTTCACTCATCCTTTACCCTCCAGAGAATTCTGCCTCCGTTACCTTTGGCTTACTAACGGACTCGACCCTCCGTTAGACTCTGTAGGGCTTATCCTGTTGTTTCGCTTAGTTTTCTTAACTGGTTAGGCTGGTTCCTTTCCCCCGGTAGCGCTCTGGTTCCCCGAATTGATAATACTCCAGTATCAATTCTTCCCGAACTGATAACCATATAGTGTCAGTTCCTGTCTACTTGCCATTTTGGCTAAGGCGTATCAGAGATAATTTCGCCTTTCATGGGTCACGAGGTTTATACGGAGGGATTCGTTGAAGGCGAATCCTTTTACTTCACTTTCGTTCAGCCTTCCAGCTATTTCCCTCTTGCTCCTGACCCTTAATCTCTAGGGCTTCGGTTACTTTCGGGGTCTGCATTCCAACGGTTTTATTACTTACTCCCGCCGTGACCGGACTCATAGAGTCTTTTCCGTGAGGGCTAGGGGTGGAACTCCCTAGGGGACTCGATGTCCCGTACTAAACGACCAGTTCAGGCCGCGCGTGATAAACCCATGTCAATCGTAGGAACAGATAATCGGAGTGTAGTAAATAACCTGAGCGCAGATCCATTTGATTCTGTTGTAGCAGTTGATACATTAATTTCACCTGGGAGCGGGGGTAGCGGTAGCGGTATCATCATTGGCCCTAATCAAGTTCTTACCGCAGGTCATGTTGTAACTCGGGAGAATGGTTTTTTGACCTCGCTTTTTGGCCCAGATTTTGCCCCTGCACAGGGTGTCAGGACAACACCGGGACAAAATGTGCCTTCTCTACCATCTCGCACAACAAACCTGATCTCTACCAGTAGCTTCAATGCAACAGCAGGTGATTTGAGCTTCCCCGCAGATGGTTATAACGGCGGTGGAGGTGGCGACGATCTCGCTTTGATTACAGTTAACCAATCTTTTCCTGTGGCGCAACAGATTGGGATCGTGGCATTTGTAGATCCAAGTGATGCAAATGGAAGGACTGTAACAACTGGAGGCTATCCTGCACTAGTGGAGACAATCAATCTTCAGAACAGTAATAACGCCCAATTTTTGATTACCGACGCAAATGGGAACCCATCTGTACCTGTCAACTATGCAGGAGGAGCATTTTTAACTGATGGGCTTGTCCAATTCTCTGCTACAGGAACCATCGACAGTACATCCAATGATGGAACCTTTAGTCTCTCTCCTGCGATTGATATCGAGGCCGGACAAAGTGGTAGTGGCTACTGGACAATTTTGGATGGTGATCAAGATCCTCGTGTACTTGGTGTTGCAAGCTATCAAACTAATACAACCCCAGGAGGATTTCTAGGGATTGGTGCAAATCCTGGGGATAATTTTGGTGCGCTAATCACCACAGATGTCTATGACAATATTGTGGCGGCGATAGCAGCCGCATCAACGAACTTGTCTGGCAATAATCTCCCTGAAAATGCCATTGTCGGCTCCAATCCTGGTTTTTTCTCCTTTCTCACAGGAAATGGCAAGGACGATATTTTCGGTTCTTTTCTCAGGGAGCGCATCATTGGACAAGGTGGCAATGACAGACTGTTCGGTGGTGGTGCAAACGATCGCCTAGAAGGTGGTGATGGAGTTGACCAGGCACTCTTCTCCGACATCTTCACCAATTATAGTTTCACAATCACCGATCCAACCAATCCGGCCTTTCAGTTCGACCACACCGGTGGCACTATGGCTGACGGTATGGACACCACTCAAGATATTGAGTTTGGGGTATTTGAATTTGTCGATGGCAATAACGATGGTAACGATGATGATGGCGACTTATTCTTCGTGCCCCTACAAGTTGACCCCGACGACAACACAAAATTAAAAGATGGTCCAGAAATCACCCCTGAGGTGGATATTCTAGACGAGGATGGGGAAACAATCGGCACCATCACCGTAGAATCTCCAGCCTGGACATTTGATGGGGATGTAGAGTACACCCTAACCCTCGGTTCCGAGCAAGGAACCTTATTCAATTTTGCCTACATCATTGATGTCTCTGGCAGTGTTCGGGGAACACCCCTTCAGGAAGCTCAAAACGCCTATGTTACTCTGACGAATTCCTTGGTCAATCGTGGTGTGGCTGACAATAGCCGCTTTGCCGTAATACCATTCTCGTCTAGCGCATCGCTGATCGGGCCATTAACCCCTACTGATGCTATCTCCACGATTCAAGGCTTGACTGCTGGTGGTGGCACCAATTTCAATGCAGCACTCACACAAGCCAACCAATTCTTTTCTGGATCATCTGGCGCGTCAAATATTGCCTACTTCTTATCTGATGGATTGTCCAATACAGGGGGTGATTTTAGCAGCAGTGCGGCGGCACTTCAATCTGTTGCCGATGTTCGGGCTTTTGGTATAGGTGGTGCCGATATTGGAGCTTTAAATATCATTGATTCTGGTTCTGCCGAATTCCTCTCCGATCCTTCAGACTTGGACGATGCGTTCACAGCAGCAACCGTGGGGCGAGATACTATCGAACGCATTGACGTAAAGCTGGCGGGCAATGTGATTGAGATGATTGCCCCAAGTCAACTCACCGAAGACACTCTCGGTCTCCAATTTGAAGGAACGATTGACGGGCTAGAGATGACACGCACAGCAGAAAATGAGATCATGTTTGATGTGGTGTTCAACAATGGGACTCCTACTGCTTCTCTGAGCTACATTATTACGACAGGTCAAGAGCAAGTTACCCAGCAAACCAATAATGGCACACAAGAAGTAATCATCTTCAGTGTAAATCAATCTGACTTTACTGCCACATCGGCCACAAATCAGTCCATAAGCAGAGAAATTAATGGCAATGATCTTGACAATGTAATTACCGTTGAAGACGGTAACAATACTCTGTTAGGCAATGGCGGTAATGACCGTTTTATCCTCTCTGGTGGCATAAACCTAGTTGACGGTGGGGAAGGGATTGATACTGTTGCGATCGACATGACCCAAGTGGAAGCTGGTGAAATTTCCCAAACTGGAAATGTCATCAATATTGGCACCGACACCACTTTATTGAATGTGGAGTTCATCGAATTTAGTGATGTTCGACTTGCCACCACTGATGACACCCCCATCGTCACACCTATCCTATCCTTGGCTGAAACTGGAATCTCCATCACCGAAGGCGATCCAAACTCAAACCAGGCTACCTTCACCATCAATCTATCAAGTGTGACAACCGAAGATGTGGTGATCGACTTTGCTACCCAGTCCAATGTGGCAAATGCAGGCACTGACTTTGTTGAAGCGACAGGTCAGCTCACGATCGCTGCGGGTGAAAGTTCCGGTGACATTACAGTTGAAGTGCTAGATGATAGTGATGTCGAGGGTGAGGAATTGGTACTCCTGACTCTCATGGCAGTTTCTGGGGCTACATTTGCTGATGGCGCAATTAATCAAACCGCTGCAATAAATATCCTGGACAACGATAGCGCTATTGCATTGCCACTAACTGGCTTTCCCATCGTGATCGAAGGCGATCCTGATGATGATGAACAGACTTTACTGACTCTTGAGATTGAGCGACTGGGCAGTTCCAGTGGGACTGACACCATTGAAGTTGAGATCCTTGCGGCTGGTACTAATCCCGCTCAAGCATCTGATTTTGTAGATGGTTTCTCTTCAACTCAGGTTACCTTTGCTCTTGATGAAGAGACGAAAACCGTTGATATTGCTATTACCCCCGATGAAGAAATTGAGGAAGATGAAACATTTGGCATCAGACTTAATAGTGTCTCAGGCTCCGCATCAGTTGCGAATGGGGAGACTCTCTTTACAATATTTGACAATGATGCACCTGATCGCCAGATTGGGCAAAATCCGATAATTAGCAACACCAGCGATCAAAACGATAACAATATCTTAGTTCTAGATCTTGGAGGAGAACTGACTTTTACGATTACAGCAAATGCAAATGAATCCGCCTTTTCACAACAACTTGTTGCAATTCTTGGAGACAACTCCATTCCGATTTTATCCACATTAGGCAATGCCTCTGGTCTCCCCGGAACCTTTTCTACCAGCAATCTCTCTATCAGAGCACTATTGGGAACAGGAGAGTTCCAGCTGGGTCTCCAGGCACCCGATAGGGATACCGTCACACCTCTAGATCTGAGCAATGTAACTTCCAACGGATTTAACCTGTCCGGTGGTGGTGTAGAAATCGCAGTTACTATCCCTGACGGAACAGAACAAGTATTTGTAGAGACTACTACAGTCGGAGAGGAAACCGCCCTAGGAGTAGAAATCACTGATGGGGTCAACAATGCTCCAAATGCTCAAGTCACGGTAAGCGCAACCCTTCATCGTGAAGCAGCCTTTGACAACACCATAGGCTTCTATTTAATCGATGCTGCTAACGATGGAGCAGTCATTGATCCTTTAACGGGTCAAGCCATTACGGGTTCAACGTCCAGTAATCGCTTGGGCCACCTACAGGCAGCTATTGACAATACTCTAATTAGTGCGGCAGCTCCATCTAATAATCAGACGCGCCCTATTGACGAAACATTCGACATTACTAATTTAGACACTGACGTACAACTTTTTCTTGTTCCTTACCTTATTTCAAGCGAATTGCCATCGGATTTCAGCAATATGTATAGCAGCTTCCTCGGAACAAATGCTGATGGGGCAGAGCATGTACGACTGCTGAGTAATAATGCATTCGGTTTTGAGGACTTAGCTGGCGGTGGAGATAACGATTTCGATGACATTGTTGTTGAAATCAATGGTATCCAAGTTATATAGCAGTCCCGTAAGGTGCATCAATAATATTGCATACATTTTTAACTTAAACAAGTTTTTATTAATATTTAACTGCCAGAGTCAAACCATCAGCAATGGGTACTAGACTTATTTTAACTCTTTTATCTTCATGAAGTTTTTGATTAAAGGCGCGAATAACATTTGTTGTCTTATCTTGTACTTCATGGTCCGCCACTTTCCCTGACCAAAGGACGTTATCTACAGCTATGAGTCCCCCAGGGCGAAGCAATTTTAGCGCCCGTTCGTAATAGTTGCCATGATTACTTTTATCGGCATCGATGAAGGCAAAATCGAAGGTATTTGCTTCTCCTTCTGATAGGAGGCGATCTAAAGTTTCTAGTGCGGGGGCAATGTGGAGGTCAATTTTAGGGGAAACCCCTGCTTGCTGCCAATAACGACGGGCGATCGCGGTATATTCTTCATTGATATCGCAAGCAACTATTTTACCATCGGTGGGTAGTGCTAAGGCTACGGCTAAAGAACTATAACCGGTAAATACCCCCACCTCTAAAGTTTTCTTCGCCCCCATTAACTGCACCAGCAATGCCATAAATTGTCCTTGTTCCGGGGCTATTTGCATCCTCGCCATGGGGTGGGCTGCTGTTTCTTGGCGCAGCTGTTGCAAAATTTCCGGTTCTCTGAGAGAAATGTCTTGGAAGTACTGGTAAAGGTTACTATCTAGCCCAATGGTTTTCTTTGTCATTTTACTTTTTTTGTTTCACGCAGAGACACAGAGACGCAGAGAGGTGGGGAGAGATTTTAACCAAAACGACCACTAATGTATTCCTTAGTCGCTTGTTGTTCAGGAGACTGGAAGATTACTTCCGTGGTATTCAATTCCACCAAATATCCTGTTTTGCCCCCCTTTTCTGTAGCTTCCACATTGAAAAAGGCAGTAATGTCAGATACACGGGCAGCTTGCTGCATATTGTGAGTTACGATAATAATCGTGTATTGCTCTTTTAGCTCGTGAATTAATTCTTCAACCTTCAGAGTTGAAATGGGATCTAATGCAGAACAGGGTTCATCCATTAAAATAACTTCTGGCTGAATGGCGATCGCCCGAGCAATACAAAGACGTTGTTGCTGTCCCCCAGAAAGGGCTAAACCACTTTCTCTCAATTTGTCCTTCACCTCGTCCCAAAGGGCTGCTTTGTGCAATGCACTTTCCACTAATTCATCCATCTCCCCCTGATAGCCATTAATTCTAGCACCAAAGGCAATATTGTCGTAAATTGACTTGGGAAAAGGATTGGGCTTTTGAAACACCATGCCAATGCGCCGTCGCAGTTCTACTGCGTCCACTTTCTCGTCGTAAATATCCCTGTCGTGAAAGGTAATTTTCCCCTTTACCTTAGCCCCTGGTATGAGGTCATTCATGCGGTTAAAACAACGCAAAATGGTGCTTTTACCGCATCCCGAAGGTCCAATAAAGGCCACAACTTGGTTTTCGGGGATATCCAGATTAACATCCCTAACAGCTACAGTAGAGCCGTAATATACAGCAACATTCTCACTTCGTAAAATGGCGTCTGAATTAGCTAACATATTTTATACCTTGTTCTGAAATTTATTCCGCAGCCAAACTGCTGTCGCATTCATAACCAACATCACCACCATGAGCACAATAATCCCCCCTGCTGCAATGTGGTGAAATTCTTCTTGAGGACGGTTGATCCAGTTAAATATTTGAATCGGCATGACAGTAAAGGAACTCTGTAAATTAGTAGGCAAGGAAGTAATATATGCCAAAGCTCCCACCACAATTAAAGGAGCAGTTTCTCCAATGGCTCGGGAAAGAGCCAGAATAGTTCCTGTCAGAATTCCTGGGAGAGCAAGAGGCAAAATTTGTTCCCAAATTACTTGCCATTTCGTGGCTCCCAAAGCTAACCCAGCTAAACGTAAACTATCCGGTACTGCTCTCAAAGCTTCCCGGGTAGAGACAATAATAATGGGCAGAATTAAAAGTGCTAAAGTAAGGGCACCAGAAATAATGCTTCGTCCTCCCGTTATTGGTTCCAGAATGCGAACAAAGACTGCCAAACCTAGAAGTCCGTAAATAATGGAAGGTACCCCAGCCAGGTTATTGATATTAATCTCAATCAAGTTGGTAAACCAGTTATCTTCGGCAAATTCTTCTAAGAAAATGCCTGCTCCTACTCCTAAGGGAAAAGCAACTGCTGCTACCAAACTCATAACCCAAATAGTCCCCAATAAAGGAACTTTAATTCCTGCCCGTTCCGCTTTATAAGAGGGTAAATTATTTAAGAACTCTAGGTTCAAACTGGGCAGCCCGTCAATTAATATATCAATTAAAAGTACTGCTAGAACTAAAATGGCAATAGAAATGGCCCCCCAAGCCAAGATGGCCAAAATGCGCTCCATGGTATAACGCTTACTCAGGTTGGGGCGAAATAACTCTTGCTTTGAGCTATCTTTAATTAGACTTGTCATTAATCGTATTTCTCCCGGAAACGACGCACAAACCAAAAGCTAAAGAGATTGAGGACTAGGGTGAGAATAAATAAAGTCATTCCCACAGCAAAAAGGGTTTGATAAGCTAAAGAACCAGCAGGGGTATCTCCTGAACTTGCTTGAACAATAAAGGCAGTCATAGTCATTACCGGAACCAGGGGATTAAGCCCCAGGGTGGGATTTTGTCCCGCTGCTAGGGTTACAATCATGGTTTCTCCAATTGCACGAGAAATAGCTAGAATTAAAGAAGCTACAATTCCCGACAGTGCTGCTGGCAGAATGACAGAAATAATGGTTTCCCCTTTTGTCGCCCCGAGAGCGTAGGCTCCATCTCTGAGACTGGCAGGCACCGCATAAATAGCATCCTCACTCAGGGAAGCCACCAGGGGCGTAATCATGATTCCCAGTACAATTCCCCCACTGAGAGCATTAAAGCCCTGAAGTCCGGGGATAAATTGTTGTAACAGGGGAGTAACAAATAAAACGGCGAAGTAGCCATATACTATGGTGGGAACCCCCGCCAGAATCTCCATCATGGGCTTGAGAATGCCCCGCACTTTCGGGGTAGCATAGAGGCTCAAACAAATGGCGGCTAATAAACCCAAAGGCAATGCCACCATAATGGCAATACCGGAAGTCATCACCGTGGCGCTGATAAGAACAAAAATGCCAAATTTAGCACTCTTAAACAGAGGTGTCCATTTACTATCAGTGAGAAATTGCCACAGAGAAACTTCTTGGAAGAACCCAATGGTTTCAAAAATGAGAGTTAAGACAATACCAATAGTAGTGGCGATGGAAATTAAAGCAAACAGACCAAAAATACACTTGACAACCAACTGAATCAGTTTGCTCCTCTGACGGTTGGGACGCCAGAGTTCCGCATTTGAAGATAATGAAGACAAAGCCATGATGTTTAGCAGGTAGGGTGGGTATTGCCCACCACTACCAATTCCAATACCTGTCTTGGTGCGCTTTCCAGCTCGAATTGAATTCGAGCTGGGTCGCACCGCTTTTACAGTTTATCTGCTAGTTTAACCCCTACAGAAGAACCTCCCTCGAAAATAGAGCCTGTGGTACCATTATCAAGACGTTCTTTCACCTTAGCTTGGATCTCAGAAGGCAAGGGAACGTAGCCTACCTCGGAGATGAGCTGGCTGTTAGCTGGATCAATTTGGTACTCTACAAAAGCTTTCACTCCCTCATTTTCCGACAGGGAACTCTTTTTGACGTAGAAGAATATGGGACGAGACAAAGGATTATAGCTACCGTCAGCGATAGTATTCTCAGAGGGTTCTACGCATTTACCATCACTATTCTCTATAGTAACAGCTTTCAGCTTGTCCTTATTTTCTTCATAATAGGCATAGCCAAAGTAGCCCAAACCCCCTTCATCCGTTGTCACTCCCTGAACGATGACGTTATCGTCCTCACTAGCGGTATAGTCACCACGACTTTCACCCTTTTTGCCGATGGTAGCCTCCACGAAGTAATCGAAAGTTCCAGAATCAGTTCCGGGTCCATAGAGTCTGAGGTCTTTTTCCGGGAAATCGCCTACTTGACTCCAATTTTGGACTTTCCCCTCAGCAGCAACATCCCACATTTTCCCCAAGTCGGAAGCTTTGAGGCAGGTTGCCCAGTCATTACCTTTGTTGACAACCACAGATATGCCGTCAAAAGCAACCGGAACTTCCACATACTCAATGCCATTTTCAGCGCACAATTCCATTTCCGACTTTTTAATGGGACGGGAAGCATTAGAGATATCGGTTTCCCCTGCGCAGAATTTCTTGAAACCCCCACCAGAACCGGATACCCCAATGGTTACTTCTACTCCCTGGTTTCCATTCTTAAACTCTTCTGCCATTGCTTCAGAAATAGGAAACACAGTACTGGAACCGTCAATCTTGACTTCAGCACTGGTAGTATCGTTATCACCTACCGGAGTTTGGGTATCGCTACCGCCACAGGCAGTAGTCAGGACAAGAGTTAACAAAGACAAATGAATTAGTAAATTTTTTTTGCAGTTCATAGACTCCTCTCAAACTGTTACCTTGACAGTTACCCATATTATAGCTAACCTAAATGATTTGAGCACTTCGCCAGAGCACCTCGCCTGACAGTTGCACCTTCTGGAAGGGGGGATCTTGGGGGAATCTACCGTTAGTACTTGTACAAATGATTTAGGCTCACTATAACAAATAATCAACAAAATCAAATCTAAGTTGAAAGTAATATCAAATCCTGATAATCACCTACACGAAAATATCATAACAAATTTTTAAAATGCATTATTAAGCATTTAACCGGAGCTGATATAAGTTAGACCTAAACCTGCTCTTTGAATCCTGCCCCTTTTCAAAGAATCAGTATTTTTTATTATCCCTTTATAGTAGAGTCTTTAATGGCAATTTTTGGTTAACATTTGATTAAAATTCAGTCAAATTAAAATTATAGCGACCAGCGCTCTTAAGACGAAACTGAGAACTGGTTTAGCTCTGTTTACTGCAATAAATTGTAACCACTCATACTACAGTTTATAGAGTAATATGTTGGAAAAAGAAATCCCACGACTTTAAAGTCGTGGGAGAAGTAGCTTAATAAGCTAGAGTTTCCAGAGTTTTCTGGAGATAGCATCTCACCCGGTAATCCAGACTAGCACCGTGTACAGGGGCATTTGCAAGAGATGATGCCGGGTGCGTCCCTACCCTATCGGCAGTTCGTTCTTGCTGCCAACACTCAAATCCAGAGCTGTTGGCGGCAGCAGTTTTTAAACTTGACCATATTTGACCATCCTTGTCAAACTGGTGTTCTACAGAAATCGTTCTTAGCTCTGACATTTGCACTTTCAATTTATCCCCAATTTAGCTTTACTTCTAGCATAGCTCACTTATCATCGGTCAAATGCTCTCAAAATTTGTCCTACTCGACCTCCGGGTACAGTAAAATCCTTAGTGATTTCTTCTACTGGATAAGGTTCTCTAGCAGCAAACTTCTCCTCGCTTGTGAAAAGGAGTCCCAAAACACTAACAGGTACTTGGAAAAACAAATTACTCAGAAGAAAAGCGAAAGCTGCTATAAACATACCGAGAATGCGCCATGGGGGGATAAAGTGGGCAAAGGCTGCCGCTATGGGAGCAAGTCGATAGAGTTGCCAGAGGACGAACAACATGACTATGGCGGCGATCGCACTCAACACCCGCTGCTGATTGCTTTTCAATCTTGCCAAAATCTTCCTTTGCTCGTCGGTCATCTCTTCCGGCTTGACGGCGAGAATCAACAGACTGAAGATAGAAAAAGGACGCTGCCACTGCATCCACAATACGGGAACTATTCCCACTCCTACTAAAAAAAGCAGCTCCAGCCAGAAAAATGGCAGGGGAGTTCCCACTGCTAGTCCTAGCCATACAATTTGTATTAACAAAGGAACTAGCGCTATTCCAGCAAGATGAATCCATAGAAAAATATTACTTTTCATGGTCATTTTTGGATATGCATAAACACATTATCATATAATAATAAAGTTAGCTTATAACAGGGGATATATAGGGATACCCCACACTCGTATCCCGTCTAATAAGTCAACCATGGCAAAGGCTTGAAACCCCTAATGAGAAGAAAGACTGCGACGCTTCATTACCATTTGGTAAGCCTCGATAATATCCCCTTCCTGCCAATCATGGAATTTATCGGAGCCAATACCGCATTCGTAACCAGCATTGACTTCCCTGACATCTTCCTTGATCCGTTTGAGAGAATCGAGGCAGCCCTCGTATATTACTTCCCCTTTGCGGCGAACCCGCATCAAGCGGTTGCGCACCATTTTACCGGAAAGGACATAGCAACCAGCCACAGCACCGCGACCAAAGGTGAAAACAGCTCGTACTTCCGATTCTCCATGGCTCTCTTCCATCTCTTCTGGATCCAGCAGACCTTCCATGGCTCCCTGAATATCATCCAGGAGCTTATAGATAATGTTGTATTCCCGAATATCCACACCCTCCTGGTCCGCAGCCTGACGGGCGCCATTGGCTAAACTGGTATTAAAGGCGATAATGACTGCCCCACTAGCAGCGGCTAAATCCACATCTGTCGGCCTTACTTCTCCGGGAGCAGCCAAAAGAAGGCGGATTTGCACTTCATTTTGGGGTAACTGTTTGAGGGAGCCTAGAATTGCTTCCACCGAGCCTTGGACATCTGCCTTCAAAATAAGATTCAGCTCTTTTAGAGAACCTTCTTGAGCGCTTTCTGAGATACTGCTGAGGCTAACGCGACGGGAAGACATAGCTTTTTGAAGGCGAGATTGACGTTGCTGCTCACTTCGCGAATTGGCGACAGAGCGGGCTTCTTTTTCACTAACAAAAACATCAAACTCATCCCCGGCGGCGGGAACTTCATTTAAACCCAAAATCTCCACGGCAAAAGAAGGAGTAGCTGCTTCTACTTTTGCCCCCCTATCATCAATCATGGCTCTGATCTTGCCTAAAACTGAGCCGGCGACAATAGTATCTCCTACTCTGAGGGTGCCATTTTGCACCAGCAGGGTAGCCACAGGACCGCGAGTGCGATCTAGATGTGCTTCAATCACCGTCCCTTTAGCTGGGCGATGGGGATTGGCAGACAGTTCTTCTAATTCTGTCACCAGCACAATCATCTCCAGCAGACTGTCCAGGTTGTCGCCCTTGAGAGCACTGACAGGAACCATGATGGTATCCCCACCCCAATCTTCCCATACCAAACCCAGTTCCATCAGCTCTTGTTTTATCCGTTCGGGCTGTGCATCAGGTTTGTCTATTTTATTAATTGCCACCACAATGGGCACTCCGGCGGCTTTAGCGTGACTGATGGCTTCCCGTGTTTGGGGTTGAACCCCATCATCGGCAGCAACTACGAGAATGGCAATATCCGTGACTCTGGTTCCCCTTGCCCGCATAGCTGTGAAAGCTTCGTGACCTGGAGTATCGAGAAAGACAATTTGTTGTTTTTTATCTTCATACTCCACGTCCACGTGATAAGCACCAATGTGTTGGGTAATACCTCCCGCTTCTCCTTGTGCTACTTGTGTTTGTCGGATCGAGTCCAGGAGGGTAGTTTTGCCGTGATCTACGTGACCCATAATTGTAACAACGGGGGGACGAGGAAGGAGATGGGACCTATCTTTCGCCGAGAGCATCTCTGTTCGGAGCGCTGCTGTGGATTCTTCCTCAGGAGGAGGAGACACTTGAACCCCTAGTTCCTCTGCTACGAGACGAGCAGTATCCAGCTCAAGAGTTTGAGTTATATTGACGGCAATACCTTTGAAAAACAGGAGCTTGATAATTTCAGTTTCTGGGGTTTTGAGCAATTCTGAAATTTCTCTGACAGTCAAACTGCTTGAGAAAACTACTTTCTGAGGACGCTCTTGTACTTTGCGCGCTCGTTCATTCCTGGATCCATGCTCCCCTTGGGTGGTAGTTTGGCTTTTGACGGGAGTAATTCTTCCCTTTTTAGCACTCTTAGGGGTCTTTTCCACCGGCTGTGGGCTGGCCGACTTAGGTTTAGGGGGACGAGCAACGGACAGACTCAGAGACATTGACAGGGATCCTGCTTCCCGTTGGGAGGATGGTGGCACCTCATCTTCATCTTCGATAACTAATTTGCTCCGCTTATTCTTGCTGCCCGCCTTAGCTGATTTGGCTTTTTTCTCTTCAGAATCATCTTCGAACTCTTCCCATTTTTTACCTTTAGTCGGACGGGTCAGAGTGGGTGCTGTGTCAGAGAAGGTGATGGCGGCCAATTCCTCATCAGTAGGCGATTTTAGTTTTTGGGGTCTTTGCAGTAAAGACCGATCTGGCAAATCTTGTCGCTGTTTTTTCTTGGTTTCTGTCCTCCCTTGAGCACCAGTCGAAGAAGTCGACTTAACCCTTGGTTTTTGTTCTGGCAAATCTATGACAGTGCCGCTCTCTTGGTTTGCTTTCCTCTTTGAGTTCGCATCTGTGGAGAACCGAGAGCCGCTCTTTTTTTTTGGAAAAGGTATCGCTCTATTGGCTTTTGCCATGCCAAAACTGCCCTGGGTTTGTCGGGACGGAGGTTCTATCAGTTTGAGATTAACTCTAGCCGCAGCAGTTGCAACTTTCTTTTTTGGGACGCAAGCGGCACCTTCGGTGTTGGAAGCAGGAGATTCTACCTCAACTTTTTGGACTTTCGGTTTTCCTTCAGAAGAGGACTGGTTTGGCTGTTGCAGCTCGGTCTGCCTTTTTGGTGGAGAAGAAAGAGCAGTAGGGAGATTATCATTGGATAGAGATTTCTTTTTCGCTGTCCAGGAGGGTTTGGACTGGGGTCTTGGAGGAGGTGGAGCTAACATCGGAGTTGCCTTTCCACCATTCGTGTATTTTGCGGACGTCACTGAATCCTGGCGATTGTGCTTGCGAATTGCCAGGATTTCCTGCTTGTATTTTTTCTTATTTGACTCAGAGGATTCTTTTGAGGAATTAGTCCCGTCCAACCCTGAAGAGGTACTACCTTGACTTTTACCAGACAGGTGGCTGGGGGTATATCGTTCCGCTGCGGCTCTAACTAGTTCCGCTTGGGATTCTGTAATGGTGCTACTGTGGCTTTTAACCGACACGTTGAGCTGTTCGCAAATTTCCAAGATATTTTTGTTGTCCAGATTCAATTCTTTTGATAAGTCGTAAATTCTAACTTTTTCGTTGTTCATCCACTATGCCCCTTTATACTACCAGTTTTTGTCATTCTCTGAATAAATGCTTCCCTAAATAATTGTTCATTTTCGTAAAAACCAGGTAATTGTCAAAACAGTTCTCTTTATTACAGGAAGTTTTTTGATTTTTCCGGAATTACAGTCAGCTCGCCAATCTGGATGATTTTCCCGGTGAAGACAAAGTCTACTCCGGAACCTCGCGGTCGAGAATGATGGGGGTTTGTGCCTGTAAGATAGGTTGATTTGCCATGTTGATGTCACGCTTCGGTAGAATTGAGAGCTAAACGCCCTGATAAACTCTGATAGATATGTTCGGGAACCGATGCTTTGAGTGATCGCCCCAGTTTATTTTTCTGCCTTGCCCTCCGCAGACATTCAGCCGACCGACATATGTAAGCAGAACGTCCCATCCCCCTATCTAATTGTACCTCTCGGGATGAATAGACTCTGACAATCCGCCAGAATGACTCTTTGGATCCTACTTTTCGGCAACTAATGCAACGGCGGTAATTGGTCTTCATCCTCATCAGTTATTTGTTGTGAGGGAGAGAGGATTTCGGAGTCCTAAATCCTTCTCCTGTATATCTGGTCGGTCTTTTGACTCCTGTGATGCTTATAGATCTTCTGCTATTGCGTTGAGCCGTTTATCCTGCTTCTTCGTACTTAGCGGTATCCTTAATATCTATTTTCCAACCCGTCAGCCTAGCTGCAAGGCGGACATTTTGTCCTTCTTTACCAATTGCTAGACTCAGTTGATCTTTTGCAACTAAGACGAGGGACTTTCGCTCTTCGGGATTGACGAGAAGTACTTGATTTACTCGGGCGGGGCTGAGAGCATTAGCGATATAGGTAGCCGGATCGGGGGACCAGCGGATAACGTCTATTTTTTCTCCCCGCAGTTCGTTCACCACCGCTTGGATGCGAGAACCTCTCGCTCCAATACATGCTCCTACTGGATCCACATCTCGCTCATAGGTATCTACAGAAATTTTTGTTCTCGGACCCACATGACGAGAGGGAGGATTTGCTTCCCTTGCTATGGCAACGATGCGGACAATTTCTTCTTCAATTTCCGGCACTTCATTTTCAAACAGATAAACCACTAAACCAGCAGCAGCTCTGGAAACAATTAGTTGGGGACCCCGGTAAGGACCTTCCCGCACTTTTTTGAGATAAACCTTAAACGTAGCGTTAGCGCGATAATTGTCGTTAGGCAACTGTTCTCGCTTGGGCAATTCTGCTTCTACTTCGGGCATTTTGAAGCCACTGCTAACGGCCATAATTATTGATTGCCTTTCAAAGCGCAGCACCCTCGCTTGCAATACTTCGCTTTCCAGGTCTTGAAATTCTTCTTGGATCAGTTTCCGCTGTGATCCGCGCAGTTTTTGCAGTAGTACTTGCTTGGTTTGAATCGCTGCCATGCGGCCAAAATCTTTTTTTTTTGGCGTGACATCCAAAACTACAGAGTCTCCGATCTGAGCCTCTTCGGCAACACGAAGCACTTCTTTAAGGGCAATGTGATGATCCTCGCACTTTACTTCATCTACAATGGTTTTCGTGGATAGAATCCGAAATCCTTCTTCATCGATATCTAGTTGAAGCTCAAAGTTATCGAAGTATTCTTCGCTAAAAGACTGACCCAAATTTTGCGAACGCCGAAACCGCTCGTAACCTTTGAGCAATGCTTCTCGCAATGCCTCTTGAACGGCAGATTTGGGTAGATTGTGCCTTTGACTAATTTCTTCGATCATATCTTTAAGCTTTGGTAAACTTACTAAAGCCATTTATAAAACTCCTTATTTATCAAAGCGTAAGTAGTTGTTAATTATTCCTAGATATCCAGCCCCTACAAACTACCATCATCTAATTGCACTGAAGCAACTAATTGTCGAGGGATTGAGATAGTTTTTCCTTTTTGGTTGAGGTAAACTGCCTCCTCGTCCCGCGAAATAAGTTTACCTCGCCAAAACTTCCCCCCTAACCGGCTCGACTTATAAAGGGTAAGTGTTTTTACTATCACCCCAAACCCCTTAAAGGTAATAAATTCTCGATCTGTCTTGAGCTGTGGTGAGATACCTGGACTGGAAATTTCTAATACATAGACACTGTCGAGGATGGTGCTATCATCTAGTTTGCCCGACAGCGCCAGACTCATTCGTTCGCAGTCATCTAGACTTGTGTCAGCGGATGGTGAGCGGACATTTACTCTCAATACTGGCGGTTTTTTATTGGTGTGGAATGTTACTCCGACTACTTCTAAGTTGACGCGATGTGCAATCGGTTTGGCAAATTCTATTATTTTGGGAATTAGAGGATGATTCATAGGATTTTAAGAATTTTTAACAACAAAAAAAGCGGGCCAGACCCACTTGCAACAGACTAATCTACACTATAAGGGCGAAAGTCAGTCATTATTCACTATAGCATATGTAGAGTTGGTGCAGCTTTTAACTTCATCAAACCGAGCGCCATCGGCGCGCCATCGATATCGGACGCCCCGCCCCTACGGTGCTAAATCTGAGTCAGTATAGCTTCTCCTGCATAGGAAAAGGTGGCTGCCTACAAAGCTAATAGACTTAATCTATTAGCGCATCATTTTAAATGAATAACGTAATAACAATAATAAAACAAAATGTTTGACTGTATTATTGTCGGTGCTTGTCCTGCTGGAGCAACAGCAGCTTATCACCTTGCCAAAAAAGGGCATTCAGTTATGGTTTTGGAGGCCGCCTCTTTTCCCCGCTACAAACCTTGTGGCGGTGGGGTTTCGCCTGCGGTAGGTCAATGGTTTGATTTTGATTTTACCCCAGCAATTGATAATACCATCCCTAAGGTAAAATACACGTGGAAGCTAGGAGATCCAGTGACTATCGAACGGTGGGACGTTGATGGTGTGTGGATGGTGCGGCGGGAGACTTTCGATTCCTTCCTCATGGAACGTGCCCAGGAAGCAGGAGCTGAACTTAAGGACAAGACAAAAGTAACAGGGATCCAATTGACTGGGGACGCTTGGCAGGTTTTAACTAAGGATGGCTCCTATACTGGTTCTTATCTGATTGCTGCTGACGGAGTATCTGGCTCTATGGCAAATTGGTTGGGTTTAAAACAGCCAAAACCTTCTCTTGGGGCTACTTTAGAAGTAAAAGCAGCTCTGACAGAAGCGGCACGCTCCACAGCTTCATTTGATTTCGGTTCTTTCAAAAATGGCTATATTTGGAACTTTCCCAAAAGCGATGGCTATTCTATTAGTGGAGCATTTTTCCGGGGAAAGGGAAAACCACAGGAATTAAAAAAACAGCTTCATAACTATGCTTCTAAGTTGGGAATTGATTTGAGCAATAGTGAATACCGGGAACATTTCATCAGCTTGTGGACGGAAAATCTTACCCTCCACAGTAAAAGAGCTGTTTTGGTAGGGGAAGGGGCAGCAGTTGCGGATCCTTTGACTGGGGAAGGCATTCGTCCTGCTATTTTCACTGGTGTTAAGGCAGCAAAAGCTATTGGGGCCGCATTGGCTGGTCAAGAAGATGCTTTGGAGGGATATACCGAGGCGATCGCCACAGAATGGGGGAAAGATATGGCTCTCGCCCAAAAGTTGGCGGGATTGTTCTTCCAATTTTCGGGGATCGCCTATAAAGTGGCAGTTAAGAAACCCGCTGCTGCCCAAATTATGAGTAAAATTCTCTGCGGACAATGACATTACTCGGACGTGACGGAAAAGGCAATCGCCCGTATTAAAAGTAGTCTGATACCAGGAAGAAGAGGTTAGGAGCTAACAGCAGCTAAAACAACTATAAAGACTTTGGGATTTAGTACCCAAGGGCGGAACAATAGATGGGTAAATGACTAAAAGCTAGGACATGGGAGAAGTAAAACGGATTGGAATTCTCACTTCTGGGGGGGATTGTGCCGGACTGAATGCGGTTATTCGCGCTGTCACCCACTGTGGGGTTGGGATCTATGGTTGGAAAGTACTGGGGATTTGTAAGGCGACTCTGGGGTTGATGAGTCGTCCCGCTCAAGTAATGCCTCTAGAAATGGAAAAGGTGGATCGATTGGTGGCCATGGGGGGAACTATCCTGGGAACTACTAACAAAGGGGATCCCTTCGCCTTTCCTATGGCTGATGGCACTGTGGTGGATCGCTCGGCAGAAATTATCGAAGGCTACCACAGTCTCGGTTTGGATGCTCTCATTGGTGTTGGGGGTGATGGCAGTTTGGCGATTCTGCGCAAGATTGCTCAACAAGGAGGTATTAACTTGGTGGGCATTCCCAAGACTATTGATAATGATGTAGGGATTACGGAGCGCTCTATTGGCTTCGATACGGCGGTGAATATTGCTACGGAAGCCATTGATCGCCTCCACTTTACTGCTGCGAGTCACAACCGGGTGATGATTGTGGAAGTGATGGGGCGGGATGCAGGACATATCGCCCTCAATGCTGGGATTGCTGGGGGTGCTCATATCATCCTGATTCCGGAAATTGCTTACAAAATAGAGAATATTGGGCGTTATATCAAGAAACGCCAAACTCTGGGACAAGATTACACTATTATGGTTGTTTCTGAAGCTGTTTGTACTGACTCTGGGGAGGTGGTGCAGCAAACGGGGCAATTTGGTGAGTGTCGCTTGGGGGGTATTGGTCAATATTTGGCGGATGAAATTGCCTCCTATACTAGAGCTGAAACTAGGGTTACGGTTTTGGGACATACCCAACGTGGGGGCATTTCTTCTCCTCTGGATCGGATTTTGGCCTCTGCTTTTGGGGTAGGAGCAGTGGAATTAATTGCCCAAGGGAAGTACGACTATATGGTGACTTGGCAAAATCGCCAGGTAGCCAGTGTTCCCATTCTGGATGCTATTAAAGATTATCGTGCTGTGGATCCGGAGGATACTCTCGTTAAAACCGCTAGAGGTTTGGGGATTTGTTTTGGAGATTGAGATTTATAGCAGTGACCAGTGACCAGTTGGAGGGCTGATTTTGTAACTATGCCAGCGCGAACTGCTATAAATTGTAATTGATGAATTGGGATCGCTTCTGGATTAGGAATTTTCCTTTTTCAGGGCGATCCCTGCGCTTTCTTTATTTTTCATATTACAATTTTATTTCAATCTTGAAAAACTGACGGGGTGACTTTATAAATTTTGTTCATTGACATCTTGCCGCGAAGGGAGGATGTCAATCGAATCAATATCTCTATGAGCATGAGGGAAGAAGAAGGCTATGAATGACTCGAAGTAAACATTGAGGGCTGTCTTGGTGCGCTTTCCACCTCGAATGCATTCGAGGTGGGTCGCACCGCTCTTTCCCAGGACTGTCATAATCGGCTCTAGATTCACTTAAAATGCAATTTCTCTAATAGATTTTTCTCCTATAAATAGATGGTAAGAAATGTTGCCTACTATCCAAAAGTGATTAATTATTCTGGGGCTGGGAAATAGAAATATCGATTGTTTGCACTTCTGGACTTAATTTACTCAAAGGTGGTTGTATTTCCTGCCTATTTCCCACTACTAAAGTTAGGAGGCGATCGCGCTGTAGATATTCTTGAGCAACTCGCTGCACATCTTCAATTGTAGTTGCTTTCACTCCCTGCTGATATTGATAGAGAAAATTAGGGGGATAGTTGTAATAATCATAGCGCATTAGTCGGGATAAACTTTGACTTGGCTGTTGGAAATTGAAGACAAAGGAGTTGAGAATGGATTCTTTACCGTAGGCTAATTCTTGTTCAGAAATAGGAGTGGTGCGCAGTTTCTCTATTTCAGTTAGGAGAGATTGGATAAAAGCTACGGTGGTATCAGAACGAGTTTGCCCTCCAGCGATAAAGATGCCGGGATAGTCGTAGCGGGGACTCCAAACCCCATAGACGGAATAAGCTAAACCTTGGCGGGATCGCAGTTGATTAAACAAACGTCCACCAAATCCATTTAAGATTCCATTGATAACGGTGAGTGCAGGATAGTCGGGGTTGTTTAGCTTGTCTCCCAAATGTCCGAGGAGTATATTACTCTGAGTTAATTGGGGTTGATTGATAAAAAAGATACCGGATTGGTGTTGCTGTCTTGCTGTGGGAATGGAATCACTGATTGTATCTCCTGGTGCCCAATCTCCAAATGCTTCTTGAATGAGTTGCTTGATTTGGGAGGATTCAAAGTCTCCTACAATGCCTAAAATTATCTGTTGGGGATGAAAGTATTTTTGGTAGAAGTGCACTATGTCTTCTGGGGAAATGTTATCTAAGGAGTCATTTTCGACGGTGCGTGCATAGGGACTATGATGGCCATAGATTAATTTCTGGAATTCTCTATTGGCAATATCCTGGGGATCGTCGTTACGACGAGCAATAGTACCCCGGATTTGGGTTTTAGCTAGTTCCAGTTTGTCTGTGGGAAATGCAGGAAAACGAAGTATTTGGGCAAATAATGGAATTATAGTGTTTAAGTCTTGGCTGAGGGCATTAAAGCTAGCGCTACCAGAGCTGGTAGTTATGGCTGTTTCTATTGTAGCTGCTCGCTGCTCTAAGATTTGGTTGAGCTCTTCAGGAGGGTGTTGTTGGGTACCACCGCTGCGCATTACTGTTCCGACTAATTCTGCTAAACCGACTTTTTCTGGGGGTTCTAAGCGAGAACCTGTGCGAATTATGGCGGTACCACTTACTAAGGGCAGTTCTCTATCTGGCATTAAATATACTACCATGCCGTTGTTTAGTTGGTAGCGCTGGTATTCTGGCAGTTCTATTTCTCTCAGGGGGGGAAATTCTAGTTCGGTGTAATGGTGGGGTGTTTGGGCTACTGCTGGGTGGTGGAAGAATAGTATTATAACCAAACTTATGCACAGGACACTAATGGAGCTAAGTGTTTTTAGATTTTTATTTTTGGTCATTTTAAGGGGGGGGTTTTTGGTTTTGTCTTTTATAACCTTTTGGGATTATTTAGTCAATGAGTATATATACTCATTGACTAATTTAGGGTGGATTTACGGTGGAAGAGGAGTGGAAGAATAGTGGAAGATCGTCAAGTTTTTGATAGGTTTTTTAGGGTGTTGGGAGATTTTACTTACAATCTGGATAACATGGTTTACTGTTGACTAATTAGGTAGTAAACGTCCAATGGTGCTGTTTTGGGGGACGAAGGTATTTTGGGCTACTCTTTGTATGTCTTGGGCACTTACAAAGCTGAGGCGGTCTAGTTCTTTAAATAGGTTGCGCCAATTGCCGGTTTTGGCTTGGTATTCGGTTAATAGTCGCGCCATACCTATATTAGAGTTTAAGGTTCGCAGGAGATCAGCTCGGGCTTGGGTTTTGACTCGCTCTAATTCTTGATCAGTTACTAGTTCTGTCTTGAGTCGTTCTATTTCGGTGTCTAATGCTGCTCTTATTTCTTCTACGGTATGACCTGGGGCTGTGAGAGCATAGAACACAACTAAATTGGGATACTTATCCCCCGGAAAGCCACTAAAACCTTGAGCATTGAGAGCTATTTGCTTTTCTTCTACTAATGACTGATACAAGCGAGAGGTGCGTCCATCGCTGAGTATACGGGAGATTATTTGGTAGACTGGGTTGTCGGGATGGTTGAGGTTAGGGCGATGGTATCCTTCTAGGTACCAGGGTTGGGTTGGTAGTTGTAAGGTTATTTCTTTGGTTTCTTGTTGGGGCGGTTCTATAATGGTTATTTTGGGTGGTGCGGGTTTTTTGGAATAACGACCGAAGTAAATTTCAGCCAGTTTCTCTACTTCCGTGGGATCCACATCCCCTACAATGGCGATGGTTAAATTACTGGGGACATAGTAGGTGGCGAAAAACTGCTTGATGTCTTCTCGGGTTAATTTGCGGATATCTTCCTCATAACCGATGGTGGGACGCTTGTAGGGATGTGTAGTAAAAGCAGTGTTGAGAAACTCTTCTATCATTTTGCCAATGGGGGAGTTGTCGGTTCGCAACTGTCGTTCTTCTAATATGACGTCTTTTTCTTGATAAAATTCCCGAAACACTGGCTCTAGGAAGCGCTCTGATTCTAAGGACATCCACAGTTCTAATTTGTTGGCGGGAAAGGAGTAGAAGTAGATGGTGTAGTCTGTGGAGGTGGCAGCATTTAAGTTTACACCTCCGGCAGTTTCGACAATACGTCCGAATTGATTTTGCTGCACATATTTGCTTGCTTGTGCTAGTTTTTGGTTAAATTTACGCTCTAGTTTGGCTAGGTTTTGTGGTTTTCCTGCTGCTTTGGCTGCTTGGATTTTATCAAAGAGACGATCTAAGCTCTTTAGCACTGGTTTTTCTTTTCTGTAGTTGGTGGTACCAATGTGCTGGGTACCCTTAAAAGCTAAATGTTCCAGGAAGTGAGCGACACCGGTTTTCCCTTCGGGTTCATCTACACTGCCGACGTCTGCATAGGTAACGAATGATATAAGGGGTGCTTGATGATCTTCTAGGACAATGAATTTCATGCCATTGTCTAGAGAAAATTCTTTAATTCGCTCTTGGACTCGGTCTAAATAGGGCTGAATGGATGAGGTATCAGCTGTTGCAGGTGCTAGGAGTAAACTCCAGATTAGCAAGAGGAGAAGGATCTTTTTTACCATGCTGTTTTCTGATGAGGGTATATTATGATTAAACCACGGAGACGCAGAGGCAGAGGGGGGAATAAGAGAGATGGCTGCTATAGATGGGCGATCGGGATTTTATTTTCTAAGCAGCTAAGAATTGTTGGTAGTGTACCCAGGGCAAAAAAATCCCCAAGACAGTTTTGTCTGCTTGGGGAGTGAGGACTATATTTTTGGATTTAGAGATTGAAGACTTCTTTCCCAGGTACATTCTGAATGCAAAAATCTTACTGAGGCTAATGGAATCCACCCACCCCCAAACACCGCCGATTTTCACTTCATCCCCCACGTCAAAGGGGAGGTAAAGCATATTCAAGTTCTCCCCTCTCTATTTTTTCCTGAACCATGACGGTTATATCTTCAAAGGCAGACCAAAAATCCTCTGTCTTGGTGGAGAACTTAAACACGAGGGGTACACAATATTCGCTATATCCCCAGGCAAAAGTTACCGGAGGAGGATTTTCTAGAACTTTAGGGTGTGATTTGGCAAGGTCTATGAGGATTTTCTGCGCCTTGCGAATGTCAGCACCGTGCTTAAGGCGAAATGTAAATCCACCCCGTCGAGTATCAGAAGTTGTCAGATTTTCTATTTTACTTTCCCAGACAGTGTTATTAGGGATAGAGATAATTTCCTTGTCCCAACCTTTGATTTTGGTATTAGCGAGGCTAATGGAATCGACCCACCCCCAAACATCGCCGACTTTTACTTCATCGCCGACGTCAAAGGGTTTGTTAACCATCAACATCAAACCACTGGCAAAATTGCCCAGGTTGCTTTGGAGGGCAAATGCTGCCACAAAACTGATTCCACCCAAAAGTGCTACAACAGGACCGATGCTGACTCCCAGAGCGGTGAGGGCGAAGACAAAACCGAGAACCATTCCCCCACGCTTGACAAAAATAATCACAAACTGGCGCAACAGTGCGGATACATTTTTATAGGAGGAGAGGAATTTATTGAGGTATGAGACAAGAAATTGGACCAAGATGCTGGTAATAACAAGAATGCTGATAAACTTCCCTATATTGATTACCCAACGCCGTCCCCCTTCTTCGGACAGCAACCAGCTCCCTAGCCGTACCCCCAAACCTTCAATATCTTTTAAATCCAGTTCAACAGTGCTAATAGCTTGAATGTATTTACGGTAAGATGCCCCGTCTCCACCTTTGTTTTCTAATTCGTCGAGAACGACTTTAAAGCGATCCACAATTCCAGTGCGTTCTGACTGTAAGTTGGTGACATTTAACAACAGTTGAGCTTTCAATTCCGATTCAGCTTCAGCATTTTTTTCAAGCTGCTGAGTGATTCTTTGTAATTTCCGTTCTGCTTCTTGTAGCTGAGTATCCTCCAGAGCCGATGCTGCTTCTTCAGTGGCTTGTTTTATGGCTTCCCAAGCCAGCTCAACCTTTTTAATGGCTTCTGCATATTCAGGAGAGTCACGAGCCGCATCTTGTTGCTCTTCTTCTGCTTTCTCCAGATCTGCGATTCCCTGCTCTAAGGCTTCAATTTTTTCCGTAGTTTCTTGATATTCAGGGGATCCAGCCGTGAGATTTTCTCGCTCTTGCTGTGCTTGTTTTAAGATTTCTTTTGCGGATTTTACCTCTTTGTCTGCTTTTGCTTTTTCCAATACTGCTTGTAAAGCTTCATCTTTTGCCTCCTCCTCTTGAATTTCTATCACAGACTCAATTGCCTCCAGGGCTTTTTTCAGGTCTTCCCGAGCGGCCTCAACCTTTTTGCTGGCGGATTCATATTCAGGGGAGTCAGGAGCTGCATTTTTTAGAGCCTCCTGAGCTATCTCTAGCTTTGTCTTTGCCGATTCTACAGCGGTAATTGCTGATTTATCGGCTTCCAGGATTTGATTCTCGCGCTTAATCGTAATTTCAGTATCGCTGATTGCTTGGACTGTATCTTTGAGCAAGAAAAGCCAGCCTTTGGCTTCCTTTTCTAGTTCTTCTAGGGTTAGGGGCTTGACTAATAGCTTTAGTTCATCTACAGGAATTGTCGAGTCTGCTGTGGTAACTGTTCCGGCTAGGTCTGAATCTTCTTCGACAATGGAGGTTGAGGCGATAATAGTTTCCTCTAGCTCTATTTTTGCTCCTTGGGGACGAGCTGGAAAACTCCAAGCCACAAAGATACAGATAAACCCTGCTGTGAAAGCAACGGGAATTCGGCTCCTTGACATGTTACTTAACCTCTTTAGACATTTTCGATTCTTGCTTATTTTATGAGAATTTAGCCTACTAAGTAGGGGCAACTAATATTCCTCAATTTTAAACCAAACAAAACCTAAAATACTATCACATTACATATCCGGTGGCTGAAGTGTTGCATCCTGCAATAAAAATTTACATTAATAGCTAATCTATGCCGCTCCAAGTTGTCAATAGAGTATAATAATTGAGAAAAACTCGCGAGCAGTGTATTATAGGAGCAAAAAATCAGAAACACATTTATTAAGAGGATAATATACCTGATATGGGAGCTTTTAATCGACGATCTGAAGCAGTCAAGATAACTGGAATCGAAGATGATACCCGCACTCGTATTTTACAAGCGGCTCTAGGTTTATTTGCTCGTCAGGGCTATGAAGGTACCACCACCAAAGATTTAGCCGCTGCTGCTCATGTAGCTGAAGGAACTCTATTTCGCCACTTTAGCAATAAGAAGGCTATTTTAATTGAAGTAGCCACTTCCGGTTGGGTGGAAATTCTGACGGATTTACTCACAGAATTGAGCGAAATGAGCAGTTATAAGGCTGTAGCCCAGGTAATGGGACGGCGAATGCTGCGACTACAAGAAAGTAGCGATATTATGCGAGTGTGTTTTATGGAAGCCCAGTTTCACCCTGAGTTGCGGGAAAAAATTCAATCTGAAGTCATCTCGAAAATGACCCATGTAGCAGAAGGTTTCTTTGAAACAGCCATTGCTCGAGGTATTTATCGCCCCATGAACCCGAAAATTGTCGCCCAGGTATTTTTAGGGATGTTCGCCATCGCTGGTTTCTCCCATGGTACCATTATGGAACCTTCAGCTTCTCCCCAAGCACTGCAAGAAATGGCGGAAGGAATCGCGGATATTTTTCTCCGTGGTGTTTTAGTGCAAGAATAATGACATTTATCTTTTATCATCATGCACTCGTTCAGAAGAAAATTCCCCAAACGCCCCCTTATCCTGTTCCTAGATAGGCTAATGGCTAGCCTGGCACTGCTGAATCTCCTTTTAGTAATCTTTGATTTGAGCTACATTCCTCTGCGAGATTTTTGGCTAAAGGGTAAAGTACAGCTGTTGGTGAAAATCGGTACTTTCGAGGAAGAGTTTCCCCAACAGCCCTTGAAAGTTCTTCCTCTCCGTGTCAGTGATTGGTATGACTGGGTAAAAGGAATTGAACCTTATCAGGATACGAAGCAGTATTTAGAACGAGTAGAAGAGTTAAATAGCCAAATTAACCAGGTAGCACTGGAACAGGAAACAGAAAGGAACCTGCAACTGACAGATGATATGCTAGCAGAGTTGCGCTCTCTGAGTATTGAAATGATAGAGAGCAATCCTTTCCAGGTTGCCAATAAAACAGGTACTCTGGAAAGGATTAAAAATAAGATGCGCTTACACGTCTTTGGTACTAAAGATGCTTCCGCTAAAGAATCTTTCCAGGTTTTTTGGAGTCGAGAATACTTAAAAGAGAATGGTTTCCGGGAAGAACTAAACTTTTTCGACAGGGAAATTAAACCCTTAATGGAAACCAACTATTTTCGTCCTGTGGGGGAAAATGGGGAACCTGTAGATAATTTTAGTCTCCTGGACTTATTCTTTTTTCCCCTCTTTCTCATCGATTTCTTGAGTCGCACCTGGTTTATTAGTCGTCGTCACACTGGTTTAAGTTGGTTCGATGCTATGCTTTGGCGCTGGTACGACGCTTTACTCCTCATTCCTGTCTTTCGTTGGTTGCGAGTTATTCCCGTTACCATTCGTTTAAATGAAGCCCAGTTATTAGATCTACACCGGATTCAAAAGCAAGCCAGTCAAGGATTTGTCGCTACTATTGCAAAGGATTTAACGGAAGTAGTCATGATTCGGGTGGTGAATCAACTTCAAGACTCAATTCGTCAAGGAAAACTCAGCAATTTTCTCACCCAACAAAATAGGCGGGAATATATCGATTTAAACGATATTAATGAGACAGCAGAACTGGTAAAGTTGATGGCCAATATTATTGTTAATGAGGTTATGCCTAAAATACGTCCTGATGTGGAAGCTTTGTTACAGTACGGGATTGGTAAAGTTGTGGCTGAATCTACCCCTTATCAAACCCTGCAACAGTTACCCGGAGTAAAAGAGTTAAAAATTAACTTAACAGAGCAATTGGTGCAGCAAATCTACCAAGTTTTTTACGCTACTTTAAAAGGGGCGATCCCGCAGGGATCCGCTTCGCGGTGCGCTGAAGACAAGGTGTTTGAGGAATTATTAGAAAAATTGACTACTAATTTCAGCCAGTCCATTAACTCAGAAATAAAAGCCAAACAAAGCATTCAGAAAATGGAGTATTTATTAGTAGCTTTGCTGGAGGAAGTGAAAGTGAATTATGTGGAAAACTTATCTGAGGAGGATATAGAGCAGATATTAGAACAAAAAAGAGTGCTCCAAGCAAAACCATCCTCCTCAGTGCAAGTACTACCCAGCCCTAAACGGTAGTAATATCTTTTTCTTTGGCTGCTAATAACTCCTCAATTTTCGCGGTAAATTCATTGGTAACCTTTTGAATTTGCTCCTGCAAATCATGGGATTCGTCTTCAGAAATTTCGTGCTTTTTCTCCTGTTTCCGCACTGCATCAACTGCATCCCGGCGAATATGGCGAATAGCCACTTTACCCTCTTCTGCCAATTTACCTGCCAATTTCACCAATTCTTTGCGGCGATCGCTCGTGAGAGGAGGAATATTCAACCGAATCGCCGAACCGTCGTTGTTGGGAGTTAAACCCAAATCAGACATGGAAATTGCCTTTTCAATTTGGGCGATGCTAGTTTTATCATAGGGTTGAATCAAAATGGTGGTAGAGTCGGGTATACTAATATTAGCCAGGGATTTCAAGGGTGTTTCTGTGTCGTAGTAGTCCACCATAACCCGATCTAAAAGAGCAGCATTAGCCCTCCCGGTACGGATAGTATTAAAAGACTTTTGAGTAGACTCAATAGTCTTTTGCATTTGCTCCTTGATTTCATTTAAATTCACAGCAACCTCCGGTTAATCTTTAATGATTATTAATAATAGTGCCTACTGGTTCCCCTTTAACGGCGCGGATGATATTCCCCGGAACAGAAAGATCGAAAACCACGATGGGGATATTATTTTCTTTGCATAAAGCGATCGCAGTGAAGTCCATGACCCGCAAATCCTGAGCCAGGACTTGACTATAAGTCAGGTGCTCATAGCGGAGAGCATGGGGATTTAGCTTCGGATCTCCATCGTAAACTCCATCTACCTTAGTAGCTTTAAAAATAACCTCCCCATCGATTTCCGCAGCTCTCAGAGCTGCTGTAGTGTCGGTAGTAAAGAAAGGATTGCCGCTACCAGCGCCAAAAATCACCACCCGTCCTTTTTCTAAATGACGAATTGCTCGACGTCGGATATAGGGTTCTGCTACTTCCTGCATGGCGATGGCGGTTTGCACTCTGGTAACAATTCCCATTTGCTCCAGGGCATCCTGTAAAGTCATAGCATTCATCACCGTAGCAATCATACCAATGTAATCGGCAGTTGCCCGATCCATTCCTGCTGCGGCAGCTTGAACTCCGCGAAAGATGTTACCACCACCCACAACGATTACGACTTGGATCCCACTTTTCGCTACCTCTGCGATTTCGGTCGCTATGTCAGCCACTACTTTGGGATCGATACCATAGCCCAAGTTACCCATTAATGCTTCGCCGGAGAGTTTGAGTAAAACCCGATGGTAAGTCATCCCTTTGCTGCCATTTCCATGTTTTTTGCTTCCACTTAAGATAGCATTATCAAGTTTCAATCCCTCCTGATGACAATAAACTCTATTCTCTTAGAGAGGAGTAATGAAGATACTTGGAATCTCAGCTTATTATCATGACAGTGCTGCTGCTTTGATAATTAATGGGGAAATTGTGGCAGCTGCCCAGGAAGAGCGTTTTTCCCGCAAAAAGCATGATGCCAGATTTCCTACCGAAGGGATCGCTTACTGCCTGAGGGAAGCCTCTCTCAGACTTAAAGATTTGGATAATATTGTCTTTTATGAGAAACCTTTAATTAAATTTGAGCGTCTCTTAGAAACCTATTTAGCCTATGCACCTAAAGGATTTCGCTCTTTTATCATGGCTATGCCTGTCTGGCTCAAAGAAAAGCTCTACCTGAAGGCAGTGCTGAAAAAAGAGCTGGCGGCACTGGGAGAGGTGAGCATCTCTGCACTACCTCCCTTGCTATTCACTGACCATCACCAATCTCACGCTGCCTCAGCTTTCTTTCCCAGTCCCTTCCAGGAGGCAGCGGTTATGTGCCTGGATGCTGTGGGTGAATGGGCTACAACATCTGTCTGTTTGGGGAAGGGCAATCAGCTGATACCCCAATGGGAGATTAATTTTCCCCACTCCCTGGGAATGCTCTACTCAGCCTTTACTTACTACACGGGCTTCAAGGTCAACTCTGGTGAGTATAAACTCATGGGGTTAGCCCCCTATGGCTCATCGAAATATTTAAATCTGATTCTAGACCATCTGTTGGATCTCAAAGAGGATGGAACGTTCCGCTTGAACATGGATTACTTCAACTACGCCACCGGTCTAACCATGACCAACCAAAAGTTCCAGAGGCTATTTGGTGGCCCACCGCGCAAACCAGAAAGCCAATTAACCCAGCGGGAGATGGACATAGCTGCTTCTATTCAGCAGGTGACAGAAGAAGTGGTATTGGGTCTAGCGAGAAATGTGTACCAAGAATTGGGTGAGGATTATTTGTGCCTAGCTGGTGGCGTTGCCCTCAACTGCGTTGCCAATGGGAGAATTGTGCGGGAAGGTCCGTTTAAAGATATCTGGGTTCAACCGGCAGCTGGGGATGCTGGTGGGGCTGTAGGAGCGGCTCTGGCTATTTGGCACCAGTACCACGACCAACCTCGCTTTCCTAAGGGGGGGGATAGCATGCAGGGTTCTTATTTGGGACCAAAGTTTACCTCCGCAGAAATTAGCAGTCAACTGAATGCAGTGGGAGCCAAGTACCAGCAACTAGAAGATGATGAGCTACTGCCACAGGTGGCAGAAATTTTGGCTGAGGGAAATGTGGTGGGTTGGTTCCAAGGTAGGATGGAATTTGGACCTCGCGCTTTGGGGAGCCGTTCCATTCTTGGGGATCCCCGCAGTCAGTCCATGCAATCGGTGATGAACCTGAAAATCAAATATCGGGAATCCTTCCGCCCTTTTGCCCCTTCGGTGTTGGCTGAACGGGTTTCGGACTACTTTGAACTTGACCGCTCTAGCCCTTATATGCTGCTGGTGGCACCAATCAAAGAGGATTTACGCATTCCCATGACTCCCCAGCAGGAGCAACTATTTGGTCTAGAAAGGCTGAAGGTTCCCCGTTCAACTATTCCAGCTGTTACCCATGTGGATTACTCAGCTCGCATTCAGACGGTTCACAAAGAAACCAATCCCCGCTACTATGAGTTAATTCGTCATTTTGAACAGAAAACGGGCTGTGGATTGTTGGTGAATACTTCCTTTAATGTTCGTGGCGAGCCAATTGTCTGTACTCCGGAGGATGCTTATCGGTGTTTTATGGGCACTGAGATGGACTATTTGGTGCTGGAGAACTTCTTGTTGGCTAAGTCTCAACAGCAGCCTGGGGAAGGAGATGATTCTTGGCAAGAAGAATTTGAGTTGGATTAGAGCAAGAAAACCATGGACCAAATACCAAAACTTAACCAAAAAGAATTGCGGGATTTTGGACTGCTTACTGGTACAATTGTGGCGGTTCTCTTTGGTTTATTATTGCCGTGGCTCAAGGGTCATTCTCTGCCCTCTTGGCCGTGGATTATCGCAGTTGTCCTCGGGTTTTTGGCAGTTCTAGCCCCCATGACTCTCAAACCTGTCTACCAAGTCTGGATGAGAATTGGACTGGTTCTGGGCTGGGTCAACACCCGCCTTATTCTGGGTATTGTTTTCTACGGCTTACTAATGCCCATGGCCATGATTATGCGTCTGTTGAATCGAGACCCGATGGCGAGAAAATTGGAAGTTAATCTGCCAACCTATCGTCTACCCAGCCAAAGAAAAACGAGAGAGAGTATGGAGAAACCCTTCTGATGCTTGAAACTACACTGGACTTTCTCCAAGACCTCTGGGGATTCCTAAAAGAGCGGAAAAAATACTGGCTTGCCCCACTGATTATTACTTTAGTGCTTCTGGGGGCTGTGATTGTCTTCACTCAGGGGTCTGCCATCGCACCATTTATCTATACCTTATTTTGAGAAATTGCAGATGACTTTGAAGAATTTCAAACTAACTACAAAAACTCCTATGAGCTGGATTAAGACGATCAGCTTAAATTGTCTCATCTTGGTCTTCGCTCTTGAAGGGGGAGCATTTTTGCTAACCAAGTTTAAATTAATTCCGATAGTTGATGAGCCTACCTATTCTTTGGGAAACAAGAATGGGAAAAGTACGGGCTATTGGGGCCATGATTGGCGCAACGAGAAGGAAAGCTGGGGTGCATGGCATAAAAGCAACTCTAGGGATCGGCATAAAACAGCTTGTTTTGACGTAGAGTATCAATCTAATGATGTGGGAGCTCGAGATGACGTTAACTATCAAACACAAATATCCCCTAACAGTATTGCCTTAATTGGGGATAGTTTTGCTGAAGGCCATGGTGTCAATTTAGAGGATACATTTGCGAAAAAGCTTTCTAAAGATATAAATAAACAAGTCTTAAATTTTGGAGCTGCCGAAAACGGACCTGTTCAGGAGTTTTTGATTTACCAGGAGCTTGTTTCAAAAATACCTCATTCGGAGGTGATTTACTTCTTTTTTCCGCGCAACGACTTTGCTGATAACTCCTTTCTCTTTGAAGGATGGTTTGGTAATCGATATCGACCGTTCTTTAGGCCCATTGGTGAGGAACAGTATGAAATCTATTACCCGCCCACGGCCAAGAAGTCTGAAGATTATCCGAGTAACAAGAGGGTTAAACATTCCAGCTTTAGAGACCAATTCAAGGTTGATTTGGTCAATTTCACCTATTTTTCAAATGTTTTAAAGAGTTTTACATATGCATTGAAGGATAAACAAGTTAATAAACATAATTTAGACAATGCTAAGGATAAACCTGTTGTGCCGAGTGATGCAAGAGGTTATTTTGCCTCTGAGAGTGAATCAATTAAGGGCGCCTTATACTATGTTGACAAATTATTTCAAGAAATTCCGCCTGATTTTCCAATAACCATTATTGTTATACCTAGTAAGTGGGATATTGAGGATATTTTGGAACTTGGTTGGGGCTATTTACAGCTAGATTGGTATTTGGGGCTAAAAAATATCGCGGATAAATTTGATGCTAAGTTTATTGATTTGGCGTTATCTCCCGACGGTGGTCAAAACTCATCTCGGCTTCGAGCCGGGTTGAACCAATGGTATCATTCTTGTGATCTTCATTGGAACGCTGCCGGAAATGAAATGGCAGTTCAGCAATTTAAGCACCACTGGAACATGGATTGAAACGATTAATTTTGGTATTTCCGGTTACAGGACAGCTCAAAAACTATATTATGACATATTCTGCCACTACTTTAGATGACCTGAATTCCACTGCCAGAACTTGGACTTGGCGAGGCTTTCCCATTTCCTATCAACATCGAGGTGATTCTGGAGTCGCAGTTATTTTGATTCATGGCTTCGGGGCATCAGGGGGACACTGGCGCAAAAACCTCCCGGTGCTAGGGCAAAGTTGCCGCTGCTACGCTATAGACTTAATTGGTTTTGGCGCATCCGCTAAACCCACCCCAGGAGTAGAGATGAAATATACTTTTGCCACCTGGGCTGAACTTGTAGCCACTTTTTGTCGCGAAGTGGTGGGTGAGGCGGCTTTTTTAGTAGGTAATTCCATTGGCTGTATCGTAGCAATGCAAGTAGCAGTAACTTATCCCCATGTGGTTTTGGGAGTGGCTGCTATTAACTGCTCCCTGCGACTGCTCCATGAACGTAAAAGAGGAGAACTACCCTGGTATAAAAATATAGGGGCTTCTGTAATGCAAGGGTTATTAGGGAAGAAATGGATTGGCCATTTCTTCTTTCGTCGCATTGCCCAACCCCAGGTAGTGCGGAAAATCTTGTTGCAAGCGTACCACCGTAAAGAAGCAGTGACAGATGAATTGGTGGATATGTTACTCAAACCAGCAGCAGAAGAGGGTGCAGCGGATGTGTTTCTCGCTTTTACCCGCTATTCTCAAGGCCCCTTACCAGAAGACCTTTTACCCCGCCTCTCTTGTCCTACTTTTATCCTTTGGGGCACAGAAGATCCTTGGGAACCCATAGAATTGGGACGGGAGTTAGGTAATTATCCTACGGTGGAAAAGTTTATTCCTTTGGAAGGTTTGGGACATTGTCCCCAAGATGAAGCCCCGGAGGTAGTTAATCGGATTTTGCTTGAATGTATATTTAAATGAACCGCAGAGACACAGAGGACGCAGAGAAAGAGAAGAGAGAGGGTAGGATGACAATTATAGATTCTCTGAGCGCCTTTCTTGCAATTGGAGCATTATTTCTGCGTGACGGGAGGGAGTAATGGGATAGAAAGAGACTAAGATTAAACCAACACCTAAGAGCAAGCTGGGTACTAAGCCAGTTATAATCCGAATTGCCCACAAAGCTGAAGGAGGTTGAAGGGTGGATAACCCTTCTGCAACGGGAATATATCCGGTCCAATCTAAGATTTGACCCACCATAAACACGGAAAACGCTACGGCTATTTTTTGGATTTGCACCACAAAACCATAGAAAATACCCTCCCTTCTCTGTCCCGTATTTAGTTCATCTAAATCAATGACATCTGGTAACATGGAGTTCGGGATGAGGTAGACAGTGGCTGCCCCAAATCCGGCGATCGCCCCCCATATATACATCAAATTCACCTGTCCTGGTTGCAGGAATAACAAACCACCCAATGCTATCATAGTTAAAGGTACACCCAGGGAATATACGGCTTGTTTGCCCACTCTTTGAGCTAGGAGACTCCAACCAAACATCATTAACAGACCAGTACCTTGAAATACAAGCGCCATTAGATTAAACTGTTCCAGTGAAAGTCCCATCCACTTGGTAACAAAATAAGGTATAATTGCTGCTGTTAATTGTAAACTCAACCAAGAAAAGAGATAAATGCCAATTAGATAGAGAAAGGGTTTATTGCTCAAGGCAATTTGCACTTGTTGGAAAATAGGTAATCCTGGAGGGCGCTGCACTTGAGAACGTTCTCGCTCCATGACCATATAGCGCCTTTTTGTCCCCCAAACACAGATATAAATAGCCAAGACCATAATGACAGCAGATATTCCCCCTAGGAGTAAATAACGATGACTGATTTGGGCAACTTGGCTAAAAATCACCTGAGCTAGGAGAAGGGAGAAGATACTGCTCCCAATACCAAAGAAGGATTGAAAACTGATTAATTGGGTACGTTCGTTGTACTCTGAAGTAAGCTCCGCAGCGAGAGTTGAAAAGGGGAGGATAACTGCTGTATAAGCGGTGTAAATTAGCAGGATGATAGCGCTATAATAGCAGAACAGAAGGAGTTGATTATCCTCGGGTATCATAACCCACTCCAAGAAGAAAAACAGCCCGAAAGGAAGAGCGCCGTAGATCATCCAAGGATAGCGTCTGCCCCAAGGAGAACGGGTGCGATCGCTCAACCAACCAATAATAGGATCGTTGATAGCATCCCAAATCTTACCCACCAAAATAACCCTACCCGCCCAACCGGGATTTAAACCCACTGCATCAGTTAGGAAAAAGAGCAGGAAGAATGCTAAGATATTACTGGGAATAGCTCGAGCTAATTCCCCAACTCCGTAGGCGAGTTTGGTGCTAAAGTTTAATTTATCTAACTCTGGTTTCAATCTCTCTTTTCTCTCTCTCTGTGTCCTCTGTGCCTCTGCGGTTTATTATAACATATATATATATGGCTTTATCACGACGTAATTTTTTAATCTTGGCAGGTGTAAGCTCTACTGGGGTAGTGTTGGCAGCACCTTTGCAGCGTTTATATACCCGAGTGCGAGAGGATAAATCCTTATCGGGGAAAGGTTTTGGTCCCTTGGTACCAGATCCCCAGGGATTATTCGACCTCCCCTCCGGATTCCAATATCGCGCCTTCTCCAAGACGGGGGAGATGATGAACGATGGGACACCCGTACCCGCTGCTCACGATGGTATGGCAGCTTTCCCAGGGGAGTCTGGAACCACGATTTTAATCCGCAATCATGAACTAAATGGTGCTAGCACTTCACCAGTGATTGCTCCTTCAGCTCAGAAGTACGACCCCTTATCTACAGGAGGAACTACAACTTTAGTTGTAGGGGCAGATCGCCAACTAATAGATCACCGAGTTTCCCTCGCTGGAACTTCCCGCAACTGCGCTGGAGGAACTACTCCTTGGGGTTCTTGGATCAGTTGTGAGGAAGATGTTACCACCACCGAGTTTAATAAACCGGGCAATCCTCTGAATGTCTCCAAGAAACACGGTTATAATTTTGAAGTGTCTCATAAAGGTGGTACTAGGGACTCACCGGTTCCTTTAGTTGCCATGGGGCGCTTTAACCACGAGGCGATCGCCGTGGATCCGAAAACTGGTATTGTCTATCAAACTGAGGATAGGGAAGATAGCTGCTTTTATCGCTTCATTCCCAAGGAATACGGTAAACTCCAAAATGGGGGAGTGCTGGAAGCTTTGGTTATTAAAGGAATGGGGAAAGTAAATACCAGCCTCAATTTCCCTGTGGGGGAACCTAAAGCAGTAGAATGGGTACCCATAGAAGAGGTAGATCCAGACAAAGATACTCTGCGCTATGAAGCACAATCCAAAGGGGCAGCAGTTTTCAAACGGGGTGAAGGTATCTGTTTCGGCAATGGGGAAATTTACTTTGTTTGTACCAGTGGGGGAAAAGCAGGGAAAGGGCAGGTTTTCCGCTACAATCCAGCACAAAATACCATAGAATTATATGTAGAGTCCCCCGGAGCTGGAGTCTTGGACTATCCCGATAATATTGTAATGGCTCCTTTTGGGGATTTAATCATGTGCGAAGACGGGGCTGGTGAGCAATTTTTAGTGGGGGTGAATCCTCAAGGAGAGCTGTATAAGTTAGGACGGAATGCACTGAATACCAGCGAATTGGCAGGAGTTTGCTTTGCACCAGATGGTAAGACTATGTTCGTCAATATTCAAAAACCAGGTATTACCCTGGCTATTTGGGGATCTTGGGGAAGTTGAACCTCTAGACTTCCCTATCCTTTCTTGACAAATAACCGAGACAAGGATACAATTTACCCGTACCACAAGAATAAGTGTATAAGTTAGATTGTCAGCACCCCGCTCTAAAGAGACGTTGCTCTCTAGCCTCTCTTTTTAGGTAGCTGACCAGCCTAAGTCCAAAGCGCGGACTACGTTATCGGCAAGAGTTAAAGACCTACCCTGGGATGCGTGCTAGTCCTGGGCTGCTAGAACCGGGTGGTTAAACAGCTTTACGAGGGGTAAGGCAGTGCTGCCGGGAAAGTACCCACCGTGGTTGGCGAAGCGCACTTAACCCTAGAAATAGGAGTCAATAGGGAGGCAAACCCGCCTCCCTCCCCCGCCATTAATCAATGCCGGGGGGTCGGCGACTAAAGTCGCTAAACGTTTTCCTCCCCGCTCTAAAGAGACAGGGTTTCCAACGACTAGGAGTTTTCATGAATGAATACACTGGGATTGCTGATTACTACGATCTGTTCATGAATAGTGGGTATTATAAATACGAGGAAATAGCTACGGCGATTGCGGCGATGGTAGTTCCGAATCAAAGTATCAGAAAAATTGGGTTTATTGTTGAAACAACTCTTAAAAATAGATCCTCAGTACAATTTGACGGGCATGGATCATACTGCTGCAATGTTAGAAATTGCCAAAGAGCGGTTGGGCGATCGCGCTAAACTATTTGAAGCGGACATTATTTCCATGTCCATTCCCGAGGAGTTTGACTTTGCAATTTCTAACGGCGGACTGTGTGCCTTTGTTGATACCGGTAGTGAGTGGGACTTTTACATTCATTTAACTGATGAGGAAAGTAATGTGCGAGCGCTGCAAAATATAGCAAATTGTCTCCACAAAGGAGGATTATTTATCATTAATATTCAAGGGGTACACCATAATCATGACCGCTCCTTACCAGGAGAAATAGTCTACTCTCAAGAGATTAAGGAAAAACAATTGAAACCATTTTCAATCAAGCAGGTTTTCGATTGGAAGAAAAAGACAAAAGCGGACAGCTTTTTATTTACTCTAAAAATTAGAGATATCCTGTAATTGTAAACAGAGCAAGTGCAAGAAAATTGTGCAATATCTGAGGTATAGAGCCACGTTAATTCTCAAGAGCGTGTCATATTCGTAATAATCTTACAATCATTATCATGATAGTTGAGAATAGATACCTTTTATTGATTCTTGCGCTTACCCTGGAATTGCACAGTAATTGGGCAGAATAAGTAAAGAAAGTTTTTGTAGTTTGACATATAGATTTTTATAAAAGTAACTCAAGAGCAGATCGAGAAGGTATACGATCAAAGCAATGCAGTTGAACATTATTTATCTAAAAGTCGTCGAGACGGTGTAAAAGTTGAGTGGGAGGAGCCATTCTCTCGTTCAGTGTTTAAGCAGGCGATCGCGTCTGGGATCGAAAATAAGGAAAAAAAGCTACGATTTCTTGATGTTGGTTCAGGGACAGGTGATGGATATGTTTTGCTGTCAACATTATTTTCACAGGATTCTAAACTACTTAGCAACTATGAGCTAGATTACTTGGGAATTGATATCAGTCCCCAAATGGTGGAAACAGCCAGGAATTTATATGGTAGCCACAATAACGTTAGGTTTGAATGTGGGGATATTAGGACTAGCAGTTTCACTCAGCCTTTCGATGTATACCTTTCTTGCGGAGTTCCTTACTCTCATCTCACTCACGAGGAGCTTTACGAAGCCCTAAAGATGATTGTTACCAATGTTTGCAACCATCGCTCTCGATGTTCCGTGGTGGTGGATGTATTGGGGCGGTACAGTATAGAGTGGATGCGCAAATGGAAAGAAAGCCATTGGGATTACGCCATGAGCTTTTTCGAGAGCGAAGGCGATCAAGAAGCTACATGGATGAGTTTTTACTCTCATCAACACTTGCAAGAGATTATGCAGCAAGCAGCGAATGCCGTGGGCTGTCCTGTTGAGAAGTTTGCCTTTTTCGATCGCTCCATTATGGTCGGGCGCCATACCTCAACGGGACAATTTAACCCAAAGTTGCCCCAGTATCGCAATCTGGTCAATAGCTTGCTCGATCCCTCACAAGAAACAGAGTTGAGCCAACTGATATTCCAAGTCGAGTTAGGATCGGCACCAGAGTACATCTTGGATTTCTTTACTCAATTCTCCGGCTGGTGGAACACTTTGGTGAGTGAGGCAACAGCCCTCTTGGGTGAGTCCTTGGCGGTGGAGCCTGTTGAGTTGCCCCCAGAGGTTCAAGGATTTAAGGCAGCCGCTGAAAAAGAATTGCAACAGATTGCCGACAAACATCAGTATCGGCAGAACTTAGAATCTATGCTAGCTCTAGTGTTGCGGAAATTGGAGATAACTCAACAACCTGGTTATGGTGTTGGTCATGACCTGTTTGGGGTAATGTGGTTAGATGCCACCGGGTTCTAGCTTTTGTTGCTTGTTAATTTACTACATGGAAAGATAATGGCTTTTTTAGTAACTAATGATGATGGCGTGCGGCTCGAAAGTCGCAGTAGTTAGTGGGTGAAAGCCCCATGGGGAGTGTCTTCCCCGGTTCCAGCCCGAAGGAGCTTTGGCAGTAATGCCGGAGTTTCACAGCTAGAGGGTTAAATGGCCAAGCTACTATCAGTCCGATGGTGGTAGCGGCCTAGGGAAAGTCTGATATGGTGAGCATAAAGCGAAGCTTGCAGCCTCGTTACGTAGGAAGAGTGAAAGCGGTACTGTTACACTCTAACCAAAACGGTATGCGGCATATGTGAAAGATGGAATGTCATCGTCATCGCGTAGACACCACGCCGCCGGGGTATGGAGCAGCCCGCCGTCAGACGTATCTAACTACTGTGGAACGAGTAAACCTCCACTGGGTCTGAGAAATCAGTAGGATAGCTGTAAAGCGAACCAATTCCCAGGGGAGACAGGACTCTCCTAAGAAGCGAACGCTGCTAGGACGAAAGTTCAGGGGAATCAATAACCCGGCAGATAGGCAAATGTCTACCCCCGCCATCCGCGATGCCGGGGGGAGCTGACGTAGGAGAGGGTGAAACGTAACGGTAAAATCCCTTACCACTTGCGATTTTGCCTGTCCATTAGCTGGAACTTGAAACTCAAAGCTCCTCAGAAGTTAGAGGCGTCGGGCAAACGTCAATGGCGAGGAGATTGGAATTTAAGGACTCAAAGCCCAATCTGAATGAGACCTGAAAGCCGATACAAGTAATGAGGAGTAAACGCGCCAGCGAGTAGGATGATACACCAGGAGCCGGGTGCTTGGAAACCTGCACGCCCGGTACTGCGAGGGGGAAAACCTGTAAGGGTCTACCTATCTCGACATTGATGCTCCCGGCATTGGTGCATTACAGGGAGCATTGTCCCAAGTAACGACCGATCTCATTGTAGTTGTTGCTCCTAAACACCACCAGTCAGGCTGTGGCCATCAGGTCAATATTCGCACAGTGATTCCAGTGGAATGGCGATCGCAGACTGAAGTCAGTGTAGACAGTACGCCCGCTGATTGTGTTCGTCTGGGGGTCAACTATCTCTACGATGATATCCACTTTGTTGTCTCTGGGATTAATGCAGGCTGCAATATAGGTTCGGACATTTATCCTTCAGGAACAATAGCGGCTGCTAGAGAGGCGACTATACACCGCCTTCCGGCGATCGCCTTTTCTCACTTTCGGAGAACTGACTGGGAGCTGGACTGGGAACGGGGGAAGCAGTGGGCTGTGAGGGTGTTGCATAAGCTATTAGCTCAACAGCCTGAGCCTGGAATCTTCTGGACTGTCAACTTTCCCCACCTAGAATCGGGCACACCCGAGCCAGAGATTATATTTTGTTCTCTCTGTACCTATCCTCTACTCACGGAGTTCGTGAAGCAAGGGGACGGGTATCTCTATGTGGGAAATGATATTAATCGCAAATCCGATTCAGGCACAGACGTTGATGTGTGTTTATCGGGCAATATTGCCATCGCCAAGATTAGTTTATGGTAAAGTGGAGGAAATATTGGCTGTCAATTATTCAGCCTTCTTGACTTCCCTGACGATAACGAATGGTTGAACGATTAAAGTGCTGAATTTCTTGTTTGGTTCTGCATTACAGGCGCTTAAGTACTCGACGGTGGGTTTTTGCACCAGTTGTTCCCTAATCCAATATTGTACCTTTTGCACGTCATCAAGGGCGATCGCTACCCCCACGTCAAGCAAGTTGAGGGGTTCTTCAACTACAATTAAGGCATCTCTTTGAGCGTGGGGTTTTAAGTCTTTCCACTCGGTGTCTGCAACTTCTTCACTTAATCGGGCTTTGATATCAGGCATTATTTTAACTCTGTCTCTAGTTTAGGTATTATCAAGTCCTGATAATACCTAAAATATCATTTACTGTTGAAAAGGGATTCATACTTAACCCTCCCAAAGAATCTAGCAAGCTATTGGGGGTGGCGTTGAGGATTTGAATTGAATTTGCGTCCGCCAGACGGCCCATCAGCTTGTAATCTCGCCACTGATTGACGTATTCCCGACACGATAAAATTTCGGGAGCAAGGCACGCCTCGCGCGCCCCGCGCGCGGGGCGGAAAAGCGACTCGGCGGCTTTAGCCGCAGTTAGGCATGGTGAAAAGCATTACGTCAGCCATAAAAAATAGTATAATTGTCGCCATGAAGAATCCCAAACGCATGGGCTGCCAACAGGTGCTCCTCCATCCCAACAAAGACCTCTTCTCAGCGATTTTGGAGTACGCCTGTGGTGAAGCCAACAAAATCTACAACTGTGCCACCTATTATGCTCGTCAGGTGTTCTTCAAAGAACATCGCTATGTCGGCAAAGGTGAACTGTGTCGGCAACTGAAATGGAATCGCCACTTTGGAGCCATTTACGTTTCAGCCGCCCAGCAAATCTGTAACTGCGTCGTGGAAGCATTCAACAGCTTCCAGGCGCTACTCCAATTGTTTAGGCAGGGGGAATTGCTCATTAAGCCCCAGCCCCCCAAATACCGGAAACCTGGACTGTTTACCCTGTCTTACCCCAAGCGGTGGCTCAAACTCACGAACAGTAGTATCCGTTGTCCACTGGGAAAAAAGGTTAAAACCTGGTTTGGCATTGACGCCTTCTACATCCCCATGCCAAGCAATCTAGACTGGGCTTTCATCCATGCGCGGGAGACCCCACCCTCAGTAAAATGCGATATGAAAGCGTTTTACGGGGTGGGGAGGGATAGCGCGCCATTATTTTAAACTTCCCCTTGACTTCTCACAAAATACGCGCTAATATGTAAAAGTACTTCAAAACACCCTAAAGAGATGGTACAACGCGCCTATCGGTACAGATTCTACCCGGATGCAGAGCAAGAGCAACTCTTACGCCGCACCTTGGGCTGTACCCGATTGGTATACAACAAAGCGCTGGCAGCCAGAACTGAGGGGTGGTATGAAAGGAAGGAGCGGATAGGTTACACCCAAACATCCTCTATGTTGACTTAATGGAAAAAACAATCTTGTGTTGAGCTTTTTAAACGAGGTGAGTAGCGTTCCTCTCCAGCAGACTCTGAGGCATCTACAGACTGCATTTGCTAACTTTTGGGCAAACCGTAGTCGGTATCCCAGGTTTAAAAAGAAAAGCAATGGTGGGAGTGCAGAGTTTACCCGTTCTGCCTTCAAATGGGCAAACAGGCAACTCAAATTGGCTAAGACCAAAAATCCGCTCAATTGAGTTAACTTTCCAGGCGTGCGCGCCTGGAAAGCCTTTCGGGCGCGCACGCCCGAAAGGTCAATAAAATTGTGTGGAGCCGTCCTATCCCCCAGGGGTGTACTCCATCCACCGTTACGGTGAAATTAGAGCCATCTAACCGATGGGATGCCAAGGGCGGTTGCTTCGCAATTGTAACTCTTCTGGTAGATGACCCTACCGTTGTGCCCTTGCCTCCCAGTCAAAACAAGGTGGGGCTAGATATGGGTTTGAGTACTTTGGTTACTACTAGCAATGGAGAGAAAATTGCTAATCCACGCCATTTTAACCAGAAATTCAAAAGGCTCAAAGCCGCCCAAAAGAGTTTGTCCAGGAAGAAATTGGGGTCAAATAATAGGTGGAGGGCCAGACTCAAAGTAGCGAAGGCACACGCAAAGATTGCAGATGCCAGGAAAGACTTCCTTCAAAAGCTAACTACCAGGCTGATTCGTGAAAACCAAGCGACCCGGTGCTCCGCACCGGATCTGCGCTATCGCGCAGACCGCCATAGAAGATTTGGCAGTTAGAAACATGGTAAAAAACCGCTCCTTAGCCCGTAGCATTAGCGATGCAGGCTGGGGGGAACTCGTTCGGCAACTTGAGTACAAGAGCGAGTGGTACGGACGGGAGTTAATCAAAATTGACCGTTTCTTTCCATCCAGCAAGAGGTGTGGAAGTTGTGGTTTCGTAATAGATAAGCTGCCACTGAATATCAGAGAATGGGAATGCCCGAAATGCAGTACTGCCCACGTGAGAGATATAAATGCAGCTAAGAATATTTTGGCGGCCTTGCTCATCCGTGTCAGAATGATTTTCGGGCGCGCACGCCCGAAAAGTTAATAAGATGAGGAGCGAGCGTAAGACCTGATAGACAAAGCTCTAAAGGGCAGCTGCGAAAGTCCCGGAAGGGAATGAAACAGAAACCTAAGTAGCGATGCTTAGGAATCCCCTCCCCGCTACGCTGAGGGAGGGGAGGATGTCAACAGAGAACTGCGCATCTTGCCCCGTAACGGCTGCTTCTATGCCGAGTTTGTCTACAAGGCGCGACCTGAACTGGTCGCTTAGTACGGGACACCGAGTCCCCTAGGGAGTTCCACCCCTAGCCCTCACGTAAAAGACTCTATGAGTCCGGCCACAACGGGAGTAGGAAACAAAACCGCTGGAATGCAGGTCACGAAAGAAGCCGAAGCTCTAGGGATTAAAGAGTTAGGAACAAGAGGGAGACAGTTGGAAGGTTGAACGAAAGTGAAGTAAAAGGGCTGTGAACCCAGCCCCTCCGTTTAAACCTCGTTACGAACGAACGGCGAAATTATCCCTGGACAACGCCGTAGCCAAAAGGCAAGTAGACAGGACTCAGTGCTCTTGTATCACTGGGTAGTGGAATCGAAGTTCTACCGGGGGAAAGGAACCAGCCTAACCAACTCGCAAAAACTAAGCGAAACAACAGGATAAACCCCCGCCATCGCGGATGCCGGGGGTCTAAGAGGCGGTCGATTCCTCTTAGTAGGCCAAAGGCAACGGCGGCGGAACTCCTTGGAGGGTAGAGGATGAGTGAGAAAGCGAATGCCCTCTTGCAATGAGGGGGATAGGGATTCAAAATTTGTCCCTGTGATAAAGGAATAGCAGACTTCACTTGGGTCTTATACGAAACTATTCGACAACTAGAAACCAAACCGAAGGATAAGTTAGATGATAGCGGCAACGCTAGAAAATGGACCAGAAGGACAGTTGAAAGAGTGGGGCGACATAAACTGGCGTCGTACTTGGAAGATTGTTAGGAATTTACGCGGTCGGATATTTCGTGCCCGAAAGCTTGGACTGTGGAGACAATTACTGTCTCTACAGAAGTTAATTAAGAGATGTCGGTCGAACCTATTACTGAGCATTAGACAAATCACACAGGTAAATACCGGAAAGCGAACAGCTGGGGTAGATAAGGAGGTAATAAAAACACCAGCACAGCGTGTGAAACTTGCTAATAGCTGGACAACGCCTAAGGCAAAACCAGCACGACGGGTATATATACCTAAAGCGAATGGCAAGAAACGTCCCCTCGGAATCCCCACGATGAGAGATAGAGTCGCTCAGGCAATAGTCAAGAATGCACTGGAACCTGAATGGGAAGCCATGTTTGAAGCTAACTCCTATGGCTTCAGACCCGGTCGAAGTTGCCAAGATGCTATTGGACAATGCTTCATTAGGCTACGCGGCGATTATAAAAAAGCCGGAAAGTGGGTAGAAAAGGATAAATGGGTTCTAGACGCTGATATCAAGGGATTCTTTGATAACATTGACCATAAATCCATCCTAAACGCAGTTAGAGAAGATTCTTTAATTGATGGATGGTTAAAAGCTGGATTTGTCGAAAGTAGGAAGGGATACAGCCCAACCGAAAAAGGAACTCCACAGGGTGGCGTAATAAGTCCTTTGTTAGCAAATATTGGACTCCACGGGTTAGAAAAATATATAAACGAACGTAACCCAAAGGTAGGCGTCATCAGGTATGCAGACGATTTCGTAGTTACTGCAAGGGACAAGGAATCCCTGGAGGAGTTGAAAACCCAGATAAATCAATGGCTATCAGAACGAGGTCTTGAGATTAGCGATGAGAAGACGCGGATAGTACACATCAGAGACGGATTTGATTTCCTGGGGTTTAACTTGAGACATTATGAGGATAGTGCGACTCGAAAGTCGCAGTAGTTAGTGGTTCAGCCACCTGAACCCAATGGAGAGTGTCTCTCCAGTTCCCGTCCGAAGGAGTTTTGGCAGTAATGCCGGAGTTTCACAGCTAGAGGGTTAAATGGCCAAGCTACTATCAGTCCGATGGTGGTAGCGGCCTAGGGAAAGTCTGATATGGCTCGCTATCAGCGAAGTTTGCAGCCTCGTCAAGTGTGAAGAGTGAAAGCGGAACTGACACACTCTAACCAAAATGGTATGCGGCACATGTGAAAAATGGACTTACCTCGCCATCACGTAGACACCACGCCGCCGGGGCATGGAGCAGCCTAAGTCAGACGTATCTAACTATTGCGGAACGAGTTAACCTCCACAGGGTCTGGTCTTGCACCAGTAGGAAAGGAGTAATCTGTACCAATTCCCTGGGGAGAAAGGACTCTCTTAAGAAGCGAATGGAGTCATACTGGACGAAAGTCCGAGGGAAAACACGACTGTATAACCTGACTCATAGACAAATGTCTACTCGAAAGGGGAGCTGACGTAGGAGAGGGTGAAACGTAATCCGAAAGATGGAACTTGAAACTCAATGCTCCTCATAGTGCGGCTCGTTCCTAGCAAGTAAAGTCGCGCCCGCCATCGAGGATGCCGGGCGAACGAAGCTAGGGCAGGGTTCTAGACAAACTGGAGCTGCAATCTAAGCCCGGAAACAGGCTGAAACAGTTCCTGACCAGCTGAACCTTGACAACTGAATGAACTATGAGAGTGAGGGCATGGTCAGAAATCATGTAACCAAGCCTCTCCCGTGAGGGAATCACGTGAATCCTTACCTGGCCACAGTGAGATTAATCATCAGGCTGAAGCCCCCGCCATCGAGGATGCCGGGGGGGCGGTAAAGTGCGGCCAAGCGGTTAGGCAGAGATACTTCCGCTAACAGGGAGAACACCGGGATAACTTAACGTGAATCATCTGAGGAAAGACCTAAAGCATGACACTGTCGGAAGGCCGTTACAGACGACAGAAGAAACACCGAAAGAAACTCGTAAGGGCAGATGAGGCCACTTACATTCCTGAGTTGGTGATAGGTCAATGGATGAGTCCCAAGGGTTCGCAACAATAGTTTATTCCCAACGAGTAAAAACTCGCTTAACTTCCACGGAAACTAGGGATTCCAAGCCCGACAAGTGAAGTGGTGGGGTCGCCCGATTAACGGCCTAACGGAAAAGCGAGGGTAAGAGAGGGCGTAACTGCCCAATGGTTTCTACAGAGAAGAAGCCCAATGTAATTATCAGAGCGATTTATAAGGTTAAACTTGTGAATTTCACTAACCAGACTCCAAGCGAATACCCTAGTCTGAAAGCCCTGAAACTTCACTTGGCAGTATTTCTGTCAATGGAGAGGATTGGTCGGAAGGCTAGCGATGTCTGGAGAAACTTGCCATGGAAGCGATTCCGGCATCATGTTTTTCGATTACAGCGGGCAATCTTTAAAGCGCAAAAGGATAATCATAAAGCCAAGGTCAAACGTTTACAACGGCTCCTACTTCGGAGTCGTGCAGCTCAAGCTCTGGCCGTCAAACAAGTAACACAGCTAAACACAGGGCGTAAGTCCCCGGAGTTGACGGGAAAACAGCGCTTTCTACTAAAGAGCGCCTAGTGCTGTGCCAAAGGCTGAACAAACACTGGTACCACTGGAAACACCAACAACTGAGAAGGGTAAATATCCCGAAGCCAAACGGCAAAACTCGTGGATTAGGCATCCCTACAATAGCCGACCGGGCATGGCAAGCGTTGCTCAAGTTAGCAGCCGAGCCTGCCTACGAGGCAACCGCCGGAGAAAGAAGCTATGGCTTCAGACCCGGTCGCTGTACTGCGGACGCACAAAAGCTCATCTTTGATAACCTCAAAAGCAATGCAAACGGTATGGATAAGCTGATACTGGAAACAGATATTAGCAAATGCTTTGACGAAATTGACCACAAGGTCATGCTCGATGGAATAGTCCTACCAAAAGAGGCTCTCAAAGGTCTCAAACTTGCTGTGAAAGCTGGCGTTCGTGGTGAATACCCCTCCAGTATTAAAGGTACGCCCCAGGGTGGAGTGATTTCACCCCTACTGGCCAATATCGCCCTAGATGGATTCGAGAACCTAGGGAATGACCAGAAAGTCAGGACAGAATACACGCACAAAAGCGGGAAAAAGTCCGGTGAAAAGTACTACAAATGGTCAGAAGGTATAAGGGGTATTCGTTACGCGGATGATGCGGTCTTTATCTGTAAACCCGGAGCTGATACCAAGAGGCTACGGGAGGATATCGACAAATTCCTGGAGTCTTCCGGGCTAAAAATCAACGAAACTAAGACTAAGGTGAGTAAAACTACGGATGGGTTCGACTTCTTAGGGTGGCGCTTCCGCGTTAATTCCCGTGGAGTCTTTAAATCCACACCGAGTTGGGAGAATTATGCAGACATCAAATCCAAGGTTAAAACCACTTGGAAGAACGGCACAACCACGGAGGCTCGTCTGAAAACGATTGAGTCACAAATCCGAGGTTGGAGGCAGTACCACAAAAACTGCGATATGAGCAAGCACTCGCTATGGTCACTCAATCACTGGGTTTGGCGTAAGCTGAGGGCTGAAAAACGCAGGATGGCTCAAAAGGAAGCCGAGAAAGCAAGACGTCTGGCAATTAAGGGTAAACCCTTAGGAGCGCGCCTCGCGCGCTCACATCAAAGCAGATAGAGAAAGCCTTCCCAAAAGTTCCCTGGAAAGTCAACAGCCACACAATGGTAAAGGATAACGCCTCACCCTACGATGGCAACATAAAATACTGGGTTAACCGCAATTCCAAATTATACAGTGGTCCAACCGCTGAAGCCCTCAAGCGACAGAAGAATATATGTCCGCATTGCAATCGTAAGTTCATGGAGTTGGATGGTGCCGTGGAATTGCACCACATTGACGGCAACCACAACAACTGGTTTCGCTTGAATCTAGTTGCTCTCCACCGAGAATGTCACCAAGCGCAGACGGTACACCGGAAGCGTATCAAGGACGGACTCGTGAAGCGCGCCTCCCATTGGCATAGGGACACCTGAGCCCCCGGCATTGATTAATGGCGGGGGTGAAAGTTGCACGTCCGGTTCGTCGGAGAGGGGCGGGGTGGCAACATCCCCCTCGACTCTAATAGTTAGAGGCGTAGGGCAAAACGTCAATGGAGAGGAGGTTGGAATCTAAGGACTCAAAGCCCAATTTGGATGAGACCTGAAAGCCGATACAAAGAAAAATGAGGAGTAAACGCGCCAGCGAGTAAGATGATACACCAGGAGCCGGGTGCTTTGAAAGTGTACGCCCGGCGGTACTGTGAGGGGGAAAACCTGTAAGGGTCTACCTATCTCGACAAAGGTGAGAACGGAACTCTGAGAGGGAAGTTACTTATTAAGCCCCAGAAGTCAAAAGTACTGGAATTCTGCAAAAAAGTCGGTGCAACCATCGACAGCATGAAGACAAAAACACCAGAGCAGGTCATCCGTAAGATAGAACCACTTCTGGGAGGTTTTGCGAACTACTACAGAGGAGTATGCAGCAAAGAAACCTTTAGTGATATAAGCCACCGACTATGGTGGTACCTCTGGCGTTGGGCAAGAAGACGACACCCCAACAAAGACAAGAAATGGGTAAAAGATAAGTATTTCCAAACCGAGTATAAAAAGGGTGGTAAAAGAGATTGGCGGTTTTACTACGAAAGTAAAGACCGGAGGGGCAAGAGAATAGTACATAATTTGTACGACATAACAGTTGTCCCGATTGTAAGACATGTCAAGGTCAAGGGAACTTACTCCCCAGACGACCCTGAACTGGTGGAATATTGGCAGACGCGGCGAAATAAGTCTGGAAATAAAAGATGGGCGTGCAGGTCAAAATATGAGACAGTAGCCATCAATCAGAACTGGAAATGCCCAGTTTGCCATGACCACTTGTTCAATGGTGAGGAAATCGAAACCCATCACATAGTACCTGTAAGGGATGGAGGCTCTGACGACGAGAGCAACCTGAGACACTTGCACAAAGCATGTCACAAACAGGTGCATTCAAGAAAATCCAAGCAGGGCTTGAAGTGAGGCTTGAGCCGGATGATTGGTAACAGTCACGTCCGGTTCTTAGGGGAGGGGAGAGAAGCGATTCTCAAACCTTACCCGACACCCAGAGCCAACCCGCCAATGTTGACCCCGACCAGGCTCTTGGCATTGACCACGGCATTGATAACTGGTTGACCTGTGTGGATACCCAAGGCAATAGCTTCATTGTGGAGGGTCGTCACCTGAAGTCAGTTAACCAGTGGCACAACAAGCGGGTTGCAACGCTCAAAGAAAACCAGCCCCAAGGCTTCTGGTCTAAGGGACTGGCTCGGATTACCGAGAAACGGAACCGTCAGATGCGGGACGCGGTGAACAAAGCGGCTCGACTGGTGGTCAACCATTGCCTTGAGCAGGGCATTGGCACAATCGTCTTTGGCTGGAATCCTGGGCAAAAACAAAACGCGAATCTGGGCAAGAAAACCAACCAGAAGTTTATTCAGATTCCGACTGCCCGGCTAAAAGAACGCATCCAGCAACTGTGCCAGCAGTATGGCTTACGCTTCGTTGAGACCGAGGAATCCTATTCTTCACAAGCCAGCTTTGTTGATGGGGACTCAGTGCCAACCTACGGTGAAAAACCCTCCGACTGGGAACCATCTGGGCAGCGGATGAAAAGAGGGTTGTACCGCACTGCTGCTGGCCATCTCATTAATGCTGATGCCAATGGGGCGGCGAATATCCTCAAAAAAGTAGCCGGAAGGTTGGGGATTAACCTTGACCAACTGGGTAGAGGCGCTTTGACTTCGCCCGAGCATGAGTCCGCTTTTGGACTGCTTGTGAATCCCCGGATCTAATGAGCGGGGAGAGTCAAAACCACTCAATGTGACGGTAATTCCATTCTAGAGGGCGTTTGGTAACGCGAACAAATTCTTCTGTTGAGAAAAACCATTTCCTCTTATTCAGGCCCACAATCTGATTGTGGTCACAGCCAAGCAGGTAGATTTGTCGGAAGCCCATATACATGGCTACTTGCAATGCCATAATCGTGACGGTTGAAGGTGATACAATGGGACGGGTTAAATCTATCCCTGTGTTCAGGATCATCTCAGAGGAGGCACCGAACCAGAGATAATGAAGTTGTCGATTGGCAAAATTTCCGCCTCCTTCTACCCGTGCTTGATCAGGTAGGGCAAAGAAAAATGTACTATCTCCAGTTCCCTGATCCAATTCTTTCATTCAAGCGGACACCTGAGCAATCTCTTCATCTTCAGTAGAAATCATCACACGATCACACGACTTAACCCATGACTTTGTAAGGCAGCTTCTATTGTCCAAGCAATGAGCGGCTTACCCGCCAGCAAGGTGATATTCTTACGGGGAATGGACTTGGAGCCACCCCGTGCGGTAATCAAACCAATAATTTTGCTCATGCCAACTCTCCCTTTCTCTTGATCGCCGCTCTTACAAAGGATAATGATATTCCTTCAAAGGTAAATCTACTATATTTAATAATGAGCAATTACTGGGGCGAAAATAATTATTCAATGGAGAATCCTTCAAACACTTAATTTATGCTAATTTACTTAAATAGTAAAACTACGTATGCTTTAGTAAATTATTTTGCCTAAATATTTTACAAGGGAGTTGGGGAGAAGTTCTATAAACGAATCTCCCCAACTCCCTACTCCCCTACTCTTCCACTTTTTCACTAACAGGATAGTTTAGTTGTAGATCGTGCCTCCCCACCTGGGATCTAACTTAGGCGCAACCAGCATATAACCAGCCAGAGCTTCCTCGTCTTCTTGGGATAAATTTCTCAACTCTGGGAAAACATCAGACCTGGTGGTGTTGGGATGCAACAGATCGAGGTCAATTTCTCCATCGTAAGTGGTGGGATTTTCGATGTAATCCACCAATCCTTCCAGATTATCCCGTGGCGGCTGTGCTCCAGCCAGTTCGTATAAACTCAAGCCAATATTGGGATTGGTTTTGGTTTTGCCCTGGAGATGGCATTTCGTACAATTGTTAATCCACAGTCGTTCTCCTTGAGCCACTTGTTTATTGCTCAGGACAATGGTATCCCCAGCCTCGTTCAAAGGCACAGTGCGAATACTTTTATCAACTTCCAGGGCGGCGGCATTGCCAACATTGAGTTGTAAGGCAAAAAATAAAGTTGCCACGACTATTAAGATTAATCGCTTCAGCATCGTTCTCCTCAAAAAATTTGTTTTCATATCAGCCAACTCAATCTAAAAAACAGCGGCGGGTAGAGCATTAACTGACCTAATCAGCTGTTTTTGCCCATAATATCCCCCTCCTCGGTCCCCTAGGGAAGATTGAGTGGTCATCATAAATATAATGCCATAGACTCGGGCACAATCCGTACTCTTAAATTTCTAACGGATCTGAGAAAGCCGTGAATAGTGGATTTTAACAAACTTTTCGTCCTTTGTGCTTTTCCTAGACACAACAATCCTGTCAGACTCTAGGAGATAAGACAATTTACGCAGCGCGATTGCAAAGCTTTGCGTAAGCTTTGCGTAAGCAACCGCCCTTGGCGTCCCGCATTTTAACTAAATTAATGGCCATTATTATTTTCTAGCTTTTATAGATTGTGTACTAACTTAAACCTTGGTCATTTAACTTTGAAACCTCTTAAATTCATCAAAAAACTAATATAGCGCTACGGGCGAGTGTAGGGTGTGGGGAAGAAATTTGCCTTGTTTTGTAGGGGCGCACGGGCGCTTGCTATATTAAAGTCCTCCTGCTAAAACTGAGTGGAGGTGGACGGTTTTGCCAATAACAGCGATCGCCGGGGCCGCAAAGTTTCTTTCTTCTACTTGCCCCATAATGGTACCGATTGTGCCCATTAACTCATCTTGTTCCGGTGTGGTTCCCCAGCGAATCAAGGCTACAGGGGTATCTAACGGTAAACCCCCAGCTACCAATTGAGGTAATATCTTACTAAGATTGTGAATGCCCATATAAATAACAATGGTTTCCGAACTTTGAGCGATCGCCTCCCAGTTTACTTGAGGTCGATATTTTCCCGCCGCTTCGTGTCCGGTAACGAATGTGACAGTAGAACTATAAGCCCTATGAGTCAAGGGAATGCCAGCATAAGCAGGTGCAGCAATACCAGAAGTAACCCCAGGCACCACTTCCACTGATACTCCAGCTTTAACCAAATCTTCCATTTCTTCCCCACCGCGACCAAAGACAAAAGGATCCCCTCCTTTAAGACGGACCACAATCGCATTGCTCCGTGCTTTTTCAATCAACAGTTGGGTGGTTTCTGACTGCAATTTAGAATGTCTGCCTCGCCGTTTGCCCCCATTAATTAGTTCTGCTTCGGGACGGATCGCCCCTAAAATTGCTGGGGATACCAAAGCGTCGTAAATCACCACATCAGCCTGTTCTAGCAGAGCTTTGGCTTTTAGGGTCATTAGTCCCGGATCTCCTGGTCCTGCACCCACTAGGTACACTTTACCTATATAATAGGACTTGGTAACGTTGGTCATATCAATAAGTGAACTACCAATATCCGATTAGTTTCCAGAGGCACGCTCTTACGGAATTTTGACTGGATAATGAGGAGTAACAGCAACCGTCAATCTAATCCTCCACAGGGAGAAAAGTAAATTCGCTCCCTTGGGGTCTGTTTTTTCCCCGACCCGCCCGAACTAAAATGGGTTTTGGAAAGAAATCGCCCTGGTTAGTGTTACTCTTCAGTGTCTCTAGTACAGTTTTCCGACTCCCATCTTCAGATAAAGCGGCAATTAAAGCTTTAGTACCATGATAGCTACTAGCGGTGCGCCAGCTAACCCGACCCAACCATCGTTGTTCTGCCTTCACCGCGTAGGTTGTTTGGGCAAACCAAGGTACTGCCAGAACCAGCCCTTCTACCGCATTACCTCCTGAAGTCAAAGTTGTGGGAGCGTAAAGCGCTTTATTGCCTAACAATTGCAGTTGCCCTCCTGGGGGCAGCTTACTGTTAGCTACTGCTATAGATATGGCGACGGAAATAGATTGGGAGTCGGGGAACAAAACAATTCCATCTACTTTTCCTTGAAGTGCTCTTACCTCCAAATCCGGATTCAGGTCAGGATCCCTCAAATCGATTTCCTTTACCAACCCATCCCCCCAAACCCTAAGCAGCCCTGTATCCCTAGAGCCGGGATAGAAAGCAGCTACTCGCTCAATGCCCCTCCCGCGAGCATATGCTGCTAACTTAGCCATAGATTCCTCTTGGGAGTTAGTAATTGAAACCATTCCCAGACCAACTTTTTCGTATTCCGAGGAGGATTTATGGGTTAGGACACCCAAAATATCCTCATTTTGCCCCAATTCCCCGGCCACCTGGGCAGCTACAGCAGGTTGGTTGCTATCATTAGCAATGATAATTTCCAGCAAGCGACCGTTCAATCCTCCACCATCGTTAAATTCAGTTTGAGCGTCTGCTACCCCCCGCAATATTTCTTCGGCTGAGGTGGCATCCCCATCTACGGGCACCACCACTGCTAAAATAAAAGGGACCATGTCACGGTGACGGGCAGTGGCATTGTTGAGGTAAATTTGCACTTCTGGATCCCGCCGATCCCCTTGAACTGCTTTGGTAAAGGAGGCGATCGCCTTATCATATTCTTCCACTTCAAAAGCCTCTGTACCGTAATTACCGTCTAAATTAGCTTTATAGCGTAAAAGTCGCTTTCCTCCCTTAGAGAACCTTGCCGGGTCCGGGGCTGAAGTGTTTGGATCCGGTAGAATAGATTGAAAAGCGACCGCCCCTGCAATACTGAAGATAGCAGCCCCAGCAGCTAGTCCTTGCCAAGGTAACCAAACCGGTAAGGAAATAGTATAATATCGCCGCTTCCTCAATTCTGTGGCTACCCAATTTTCATGAAAAATTTCGCTATAAATAGAATTATAAACTCGTAAAACAGAGCCTTGATCTGGGTTAATTTTTACGGCTAAACCAGAAATAAGTAACTGCAACTGTTCCCGACTATTATTAGCTAATACTTCTCCTTTTTGTAACATTCGCTGATATAATTTAAGTAACCGTGTATTTCCCACCAGACTGTCTTTAATACTCCGAAAGTGGGGCGGAGAGTCTCGAACTTGCCAATTATCAATTATCTGGGAGCGCACTACAGACTCGATATAATCTGCATCTGTCTCCCCATAATTTTGCTCTTGAACCGTTTGAATCAGTTGACATAGCTTTTGAGTCAAAAAAGGTTGCCCCCCCGTCCAAGCGAATATTTCATCAATCGCCGCTTCCTTATTTTTAACTCTTTCAGACAAACCTCGAACTAAAAATGATACCTCATCTCGGGTAAAACTAGCCAATTCAATCTGACGACAAAAAGGAAAAGGACTGCGTTTTTGATTTTTTATCAAACCCCGAGGTGTAGCTACCCCAAATAAAGCAAAGGTAAGTCTTCTATAGGCGATATTTTGCTCCCGTTTCTCATAGCAAGAGCGGATAAAATGTAAAAAATAGGCGCAAGAGAAATGCAAACCCACAGCGCTATCGATTTCGTCTACCAAGATAACCACTGACGACTTGGGGATAAACTGGAGCAGAATATCGTCGATAAATTTAGTCAAGCGGTTGTTGGGAGAAAGAGAAGAATGCTGACGCCACCAATTCCACCAATTGAAACGCTCCCCCAGGCGAAACTCCCGGACGAGATTGCGGAAAACACTGCTATACCACTGTTCCAAGGAAAGATGCTTGCTGCTGATATCCATTAGATCCAATTCTGCACAGAGGATCCCTTCCTCCTCCAATTGTTGCTTCGTTCTAACCCGCAAACTAGACTTCCCCATTTGTCGCGAAGTAAAGATATAGCAAAATTCTCCCATCTTCAAAGCTTCATAGAGTTCTCTGTCAGCCTGTCTGAGGACATAACTAGGAGCTGACTTCGGCAAACTACCGCGAATCCAGTATTGGGAGGTAGAGATTGGTGCTGTACTCATGAAAATTCTTTGAGATTGGGTTGCTATCTGGATTGAGTTCATGGTAAACTAAGATTTATCAAATGGTTCCCAAACTCCTAGTTTGGAATAAGAGCAAATTGGTCGTGAATAAATCTAGTCATGTTATTTTATGGTTCCTGGGTTCGCCCTGGGAACGTATTTTGTTATCGGGAAGGATTCCGAATGAGGAATGAGGATCAGGAGATGCAACCATTCAAAAAGTTTATTAAAAGATTCAGGTTAAATAATGTAATTACTATAACTAAAAGTGTCCTTCATTGTATTTACCTGCTTAAAAAGAAGCAAACTCCAGCTAAATATCCTCGTGGAGTGGGTATACCTACCCGGGAACCAATCTAATGAAAGAACCGCAGATACACGCAGATAAACGCAGATACAGATAAATACAGATAGCTTATCAGGAGTTATTCTATCATTAGGATGTATTTTCAACAACAAAGAAAACAAAGACAAAATGAATCCAACAGTAGATGACTATCATGTAATTGATAAGGAACTTTCTTCACGTCATCTCGATCTCGATCCAGCTGGCTATTTCATTATCTATCTGGATACTGATGCGGGATTAATTTGTGCCAAGCATTATACCAATGTTATTAACGACAGAGGTTTAGCGGTTGACCCGGAAACTGGTAAGGTAATCCCAGCTAAGTCTAAAGTAGAAAGGACTGCCACTACTCTGTTTACCGGGAGAACGGCTAAAGAACTGTGTGTGAAAATTTTTGAGGAGACTGAACCTGTTCCCCTCACTATGTTAAACCATGCTGCTTATTTGGGGCGAGAATTTATGCGGGCTGAGATAGCCCTTATTACTGGCTCGGAATACGTTCAAGACTAGCGTCCTGGAAAACCTACATACCAAAAATAGGTGACCATGGGGATAATTGTAGCTACGATCAGAAGCACCACTACCCAAACAGTAGCGCTGCGATCGTCCGTTTCTTCGGCGTCTGTGAAAGTACTTTCTGCCTGGATCCTGTCCCTTATTACCTTAGGACCGGGATCTGGCTCACCGGACAATACGGCTATCAGGCGATCGCCTGCATCCAACAATGCTTGGTTATATTTATTTCCATCTCGCAATACTGCTCCTATAGTCTCTTCAACAATACTTTTCTGAAGAGTATTGTTTATAATCTCTTTAGGCAACCCACTGCGGATAGCACTGTTATTAGTTAAGGTATCCAAAGCTATCAGGGTTTGATTAGTCTGTTCTTCTGGGGTTGGGAACCATTTGCTAAAGAGCGCGTCAATAAAACTGTCAATAGTCTCACCGTAGTCAAGACGGCGGATAACTACCATCCTTAACTCATTGCCTGTATGGTGGGCCATATTTTTCAGCATATTACTGAGTTTGCCTTCTGTCACCAGGTTGATATCTTCTGCTTGGTCTACCACCCAGACGTCTTGCCCTGCACCGACAAAAGGTAGATCGTACACCCCAGTTGCATTGGCTGGTGTTGTGGTTAACCTAGTTACCAGCATCAAGGATAATAAGGGCAAAATTAGACATTGAATTAATTTTTTTCTACCGTAGAATTCAATTCTCATCTTTTTCATTATTTCATCGGTTCTAAATATTGGCAATATTTTATCAAACCAGGAAGAGCCAGAAAATAAAAAAGCCCCGCCATCGATGATGTCGGGGCTTTATTGGTGTTTTATGAAAAATTAGTTGAATCTGGTTAAACTAGGGAGCGGATGACCATACACCACCGACAACCTCCATTAATGGGGTTAGGTGAGGAGTAGAGCAGAGGAAATAGGCAAAAATTGCTCCGCTACAACCACCAAGGAAGAAACCACTGGCAAATTCGCTCCAGCCTTCTTTGGTACCTAAGTCTTCTGGCGGATTGGGAGTGGTGACGGTAGCCACTGGTTTGTTCGGACCAGTACTAGCGTAAAGGGACAAAGCGACAGTGAGAATGGAAATCATCCCGATGGACGCTAACAAACCTGCCGTGGCAGCGAGATCTGAATCCCGCAGGGGACCAAGGAGAGCCAAGGGACCATAGATAAAATAGCCGTGAGCCATACCAATTTCCAGACTGCGGCGGAAGGGGGACAATCCTTCTCGGTAAGCAGGTAAGGCATTAATGAAAGCTTTGGTGAAACCCGATGCATTAATCGGGGTGGCGAGATTCCCAACTTGGGGATCTCCACCATGGGTGACTACATCTGTTGTCATCTGTAATTTATCTCCTCTCAAAGGAAAGCGGAAAAAGGAAGTTGGAATTATTTATCAGAGATATCACTCTTTGTACCCCGATTCGGACTCCTCTGGCAAAAATGTTAGCAATTGAAACAATTTGTTACGAAGTTTAAATATTGGCTTATTGTGATTATACCATTAAATCCTAAATTTTTGTCTTTTGTTAAGAATCTTTATAATTAGGTCATGAATGCATCGCTTCGCAGTAATATCCAATTGGTTACCTTTGTAGCAATAGGAAAATAAAGATATGACAGGCGCATACACAGCTTCCTTCTTACCGATAGTTTTTGTTCCCTTAATTTGTATGGTGGTTTTTGCCGTCGTACTGGGTCTTTTATTTGTATATATCGAAAGCGAAGCTTAAGCTTAAGCAGTCCGACTTTCAGAACCATAAGAGGGCGAGCGGTGTAGGCTTCCGCCCTCGGATTGGTCTTATATCTCTTTCCTCAGCAGAGTCCTCCGTTCCTGAGGACTCTTTTAATCCGGTTTTTTATTTTATTTAGAAAATCTTTCATACTTCCTATGGTTTGATTATAGTAAAACCATCGTCGTTTCATATGATTTATTTTTATATCTAAATTGACATTGATCTTGATTTCTTTGCCGATGCTCATCTCAATTGCGCTGACACCAAGTTCGTCGAGCACCAAACGGTAGGCTTCACTAAAAATGTCAAGGCCTTGACTATATTGTGAATGCTGTAAATTATCCACAACTATTTTATTGCATTGAACGATCCTGTTGCGATAATAGTGGTTGGCTTGCAAAATGGTTATAAACTGAGAAGCCCACCAGGATTGTGAATCAAACTTTTCTGTATAAGGCAGCAGATTATTTTTAAAAAACGCTTCATAAGAGTAGGCATTAAACGCGCCATCAAACCAATCCACGGTTTGCAATGCCCAACTTGGGTTTTCTAAGCCTTTTTTACGAATAGCTTCAGGAATCCTAGTTAATAACAAATTATTATTTTTGTTATTGTGTGCATTATACATATTATATTTAGGTGTGATTATTGGATAGTCGCAGGATGCTAATAGCGATAAAAACGCCTCGAAACCATCTTTTTGGCTCATTTCCCGAAAAACTATATCTTCATCAAGAAAGATATAGTAGTCATATAATAATTTGTTATTCTTAACATATTTATATAGTTGATTTCATCCTGATGTCCATGTTGTGTTTGGCCCATAGATGGTTGTTTCTGCGGTTTTCGTTTGATACGAAAGAAGGACATGGGGCTTGTTTTTAAGACAACGGTAAATTCTGGGCATGCCCGATTTAGCTTGGATAAGAAAGACGGCTGTTTTCATGAATAATTCTTGCCTTTATTTGACTCCGTGTAGATTGTGCAAATCTCGTTATTCTTTTTCTGCTCCTCGCAGGCTAAGTTAGAATGTTAGGAGCGAGAGTTGGGACGCAGGAAAAAACACCATGATACATCGATTTCCGGATCAGCGATGGTACATAGCCCCACAGGATCCGGCAAAAACCGCGCAATTAGTTAGTAGTTCTGGTATGAGCGACTTGATTGTTCAGGTTTTGGTTAACCGGGGGATTGAAACCCCAGCTGCTGCTGATATCCATATAAACCCAGAATCTCTGGTTTTACCTCCTACGACTGAGGAATTCGCTGATTTAGATATAGCTGTAGATTTACTCCAAGGGGCGATCGCTTCTGGGGAGAAAATTGCTATCTGCGGTGACTACGATGCAGATGGTATGACTAGTACTGCTTTACTCTTACGTGCTCTGAAGTATTTAGGTGCCCAAGTGGATTACAGAATTCCCAACCGCATGTCAGAAGGTTACGGGATTAATGAGGGCATTGTCGAAGAATTTGCTGCTGATACTGATATTTCTTTGATTATCACCGTGGATAACGGTATTTCTGCCTTTGACGCGATTCAAAGGGCAAGGGATTTAGGTTTAGACGTGATTATCACGGATCACCACGATATTCCGGAGCAAGTCCCCCCCGCTAACGCTATTCTCAACCCCAAACTCCTATCATCCACTTCTCCCTATCGAGGTTTGGCTGGGGTGGGGGTTGCCTATATTTTAGCAGAAACTTTGGCGAGTGAATTGGGCAAACTTACCCCATCTTATCAAAACCAACTGCTGGAACTATTTACTTTGGGAACTATTGCGGATTTAGCCCCTTTAGTTGGGGTGAACCGACGCTGGCTCAAACAGGGTTTGCGTCTCCTTCCTAAGTCTAAAATACCGGGAATACAGGCTTTGATGCAAAAGGCTGGTATTGATGAGGAACGGAAAAAGTTGCAGCCGGACGACATTGGCTTTAAACTGGGGCCAAGAATTAATGCTGTGGGTCGCATTGGTAGACCGGAAATGGTGATATCACTCCTAACTACGGAGGATATGAATGAGGCACTAGAATTGGCGTCCGGTTGTGAAGAGCTGAACAGTAGGCGTCAAGAATTGTGTAAGCAAATCGAATATGAGGCGCTCACTTTAGTGGAAGGTAAGCTAGAAGATGGTTCAGAGTTACCCCAACAATTTTTAGATTGGCAGCAAGCGCGGGTTTTGGTTTTGGTGCAACCGAACTGGCATCATGGGGTTATTGGTATTGTTGCCTCCCGTCTCAAGGATTGTTACGGGGTTCCGGTGTTTATCGGTACTTATGAAGATGAGGAGAAAAAACATATTCGCGGTTCAGCGAGAGGAATTAAGGAATTTCATGTTTTTGAAGCTTTAGATTTTTGTAAAGACTTATTGGGGAAATTTGGGGGTCATAAAGCAGCGGGAGGTTTTTCCATGGAGGCAGCTAATTTAGAGGCTTTTCAGGAAAAACTGAGTACTTTTGCCATATCTTGTCTGAAACCGGAACACCTCAAACCCTTGGTGGAAATTGACGCCATGGCTAACTTCTCCCTTATTACTCCTCTTCTCTGGCAAGAAATTGACCAACTTCACCCTTGGGGTATTCAGAACGAAGAACCGGTTTTCTGGACCTCCAATGTGTCGGTGCGGGAACAGGAAGTAGTTAGGGGAGGTCATTTGAAATTGATTCTCTCTCAAGGAGATGATAGTTCGGGAAGGAAATTTAAGGCGGTCGCTTGGCGTTGGAGAGAATATTACCCTTTACCCTCAATGCTTGATGTTGCCTATAAACTGCGGCAAAATACTTGGAATGGTAATACTAGTATTGAATTGGAATTAGTTGGGGTCAGACTTCCTGTTTGCTCTCAGCCCCCCAAAGAAGAGAGGTCCAGAGGGAGTGAGGAGAAAGGGAAAAGTTCTGTAAACGAATCTCCCCAACTCCCCAACTCCCCAACTTCTTCTATGGACCCCGCTCCGGTCCTGAGCAAAGCTACCCCTAGAGCAACTAAAAAAGCAGCTTTTGAGTATAAGGGAAGATCCTATGTTTGCAGTTTCTGGGAATCTTTGCGAGAATTGAGGATTAGAAACTTAGCTGGTAAAGTTTTAGTAGTTAAGCAAGGAGAAAAAACTGGTCTTTTAGGTACAAATCGGGAAAATGCTCAAGAGGTTAGGGTTACGAAAGCTTCTCCTTACTACTCTATAATTATGGCAGCAAAAAAATCACTGAATATCTAACTTTGTTTACTTGTTTTAGTTATGTAAAATTTAGTGTTACATAATAAATACCCTCCGAAAAACAGGAGGGTTGATATCACTCAAATCCTGATCAAACCCCAGATTTACAAATCGCCGCCGCGAAATGCCAGTAGAACCACCACTACTGGTCCAGAAATCAAAATTAAAGACACGAAGGTCAACTGAAAGATGACTTCCCAGTTCAGACTGGTGAAGAGACCCGCTATAAAATCCATATTACCTCTCTATTTGATTTTTTTTAGAATTTGTTAGCAAAAAATTCATTGTATATAATATATGGCAATTATCGATCAAATTGTACAAAGATACAAAAATTTATCAAGTTTTATTTTCAATCTTGGGGTCTGAGACTGTGACAACTTGGGGTTGCGTCCGCCATTGCGGAGCTTGCTGTCATCTGGATCCGATCCAGAGACCGGAGTTAGCAGATTATTTATCTGAACCAGAATTGGAATTATATTTGACCATGGTAGGGGAAGGAGGATGGTGCGTCAACTTCAATCACGGCACTCGAGAATGTGGTATTTATGAGCAAAGACCAGATTTTTGTCGCGTCAAACCGGATAGCTTCCAGAGAATGTATGGGGTAGATCCCTCTGATTTTGACGAGTTTGCTATTGACTGTTGTCACCAGCAGATTAAAGCTGTGTATGGGGTGGATAGCAGGGAAATAAGACGTTATCATCAGGAAGTTGAAAATTCGCCCCATTAGTTTGATAATTAAGAGAATAAATGAGTATTTCTGCCCAGGAGCCAGGGAAAGCGCACCAAGAGAGGAGCTTCTGGACGGTTTTCGGCTCCACTTTCTTGACCATATTTGCAGCGGAAATGGGGGATAAAACTCAATTTGCAACTCTGTTAATGAGCGCCGAATCTCAGTCTCCTTGGATCGTCTTTGCTGGGGCAGCACTAGCTTTGATTGCCACCAGCTTGTTAGGAGTTTGGATCGGTTACTGGCTTAGTTCTCGATTATCTCCCAAAACTCTGGATCTGTCGGTGGCGATTTTATTGCTTTTGATTTCTGGGTTATTGTTAGGGGATGTTCTTGGGGTTTAAATATGGATTGGCAGCTTTTTGGACTTAGTTTTATTACTGTCTTTATGGCAGAAATCGGGGATAAGAGTCAATTGGTTGCGATCGCTCTCAGCGGTACTTCCAGATCTCCGGGCGCTGTATTTTTTGGGACCGTTGCTGCTTTGATTTTGGCTAGCTTCCTAGGAGCGATCGCGGGAGGGGAAGTGGCACAATTTTTACCGGCACGGTTCTTGAAGGCTATGGCAGCTATTGGCTTTGTTTTGATTGCACTGCGCCTTCTTTGGCCAAATTCGGATTTGGTTTCGCGCCAAGACGCAAAGGCGCAAAGGGAGGAGAAAAATTTTTTTACTACATAGTTATTCATACATTAAATACCTTTTAATAATTTATTGTTTAATAGGCAACTAGTTAAGAGGTGAGGGCTAAAAGCTTGTGTTGACTGACTTTGGCCAATATAAGATTAATTTAATAATTCTTTACAAAAAAAACTCGAAAAAATAACGAGAAGATGGTTAAATGGAATTAGTTCCATGTTAGGAGTGATTTGGGATGGAAGATTTAGATTATCGGTAATGATACACAGTAATAGTATATTCCCTTTCTTTTCCTTATCACAGGTCTGTTTCAGCAGGCTACCATCATGAATGACAATGCAGCACTCCCATAAATTATCTAATCTGCTTGACTTGACCCACTCAACAGTGTTAAAGTAGTAAATCTCAAAATAAATTGGACGTTAGACCATGGAAGAATTAAATTTATTCCCAACAGGCTTATACGATCCAACTATAAACAAACAATATTGGCTCCAGGATAACTCACTACAGCTCGCCACGCAACCAGTAGTGAGCCAAACTGAACTGGAATTAGTGGAAAACATCCTTCAAGAATCAGCCCTCAAGCTCAGCCAGTTTATCGGACTTGAAGATTTTGCCCTGATAGGAAAACGAGCATTTGGAAACCGTTGGAAATCAGACCTATCTAGGAAATTAATCCAAGAAGTGCTCCAGGGAGATTCCCAGCTGAAAATAGCATTGGTGGGAGGAGACCAAACGGGGTAATGGAAAGGAGCTTATAGTCACCAACGACAGACTATCTACCTGAAAACAGATTGGCTGCAAGAAAATTTGACCACACCCGGAGCTATTACTAAGGTATTTTTTGAGGAAATAGGTCACTATCTGGATGCCCATTTAGGTCTCGGAGACGCTAGAGGAGATGAAGGAGCGATTTTTGCCGGGCTTGTTATGGGAGAAACCTATACTCCCCAGGAACTTTTGGCATTATTCATCGAAAATGATATTACAACTGTAACATTGGATGATGAAATTATTCAGATTGAGCAATCTAATTTGATTTCTCAATCTTACACCCTGGAAGAGTTGGTTTCAGGGGAAATCAGTGAGAAAGGGAAGCAGGACTTTTATACCTTCTCTGGCAGGACGGGTCAACGTTTCTACTTTGATGCACTGGAAAGTAGAGGAGGCACTCTAGCAACACTCTACAGCCCAACCAATCAGCAGGTTATGAGTAGCTGGTTTCATAACCAAGATCCAAATCCCTTTACCCTATTGGAGAGCGGTGAATATCGTTTGGTTATTGATGGCAATGGAGAAGCTACTGAAAGCTATGGCCTAAAAATACTACCATTAGAAAGTATAACAAGAATTAATTATGGGCAAGAAAGAGAGAAAGTAAGTGGGAAACTCCTAGGAGGAAAAGAAACCCATTTGTACCAAATTTCTGGCAAGCAAGGTCAGGTTATCTCTCTCAAGCCAACAGTGATTCCAGCCAATACCTGGTGGACACTCTATAATACAGGGAATCAAGCGGTTTGGAATGTCTTGGCTAATACAGAACGGCAGGTCACCTTACCTCATACGGGTACCTATACTTTGGCGGTGAGGGGTAATAATAGTAGTGATACGGAGTATGGCTTTGAAATCTCAGAAGTTACTCCAGGAACAGCGGTACCTATTCATAGTGGAATTGACTTAGAGTTAGATACGGTGGTCAGCGGTTCTGTTACTACTTCAGGAGCGTATGTAGACTACACCTTCACAGGATTTGCTGGGCAGCATTTGTTTTATGACATTTTGGTAAATACTCCTTATTTCAACGTTCAGCTGTATGACCGAGGTCCGAATTATAATTTGACTCTGGCCACCGATGGTCTTTACCGAATTTCTATTGGAGGTAGGGGAACGGGATATTATAAGTTCCAATTACTCAATTTGTCCGATGGAGTGGAGGTTGACCTAGACACGGATATTGTCGGCACCTTTGATGAAGGAGTACGGAATAGTGTAGCTTATCGCTTTAATCTGGAGGAACGAACTTATCTCTATGTAGATGGTGAGGCGGGGAATGGGGCTTGGCTAATCTATAATTCGGGTGGAGTAAGAATAAATTCGGCTCGCTTGTACCAAGATAGGGAATTTTGGTTAGATTCAGGGGAGTATCTGCTGGTAGCTCAGGGCTATGGTTCGGATATCAACTATAACCTGCGCTTGATTACCCCTGAAAAGGATTGAGTCACAAGTCCGAGGCGGTCGTCAAAATCACTCAAGCTGCGATATGGGTAAGCACTCGCTATGGTCGCTCAATAATTGGGTATGGCGGAAGTTGAGAGCTGAAAAACGTAGGATGGCGACTATGGAAGCAGAGAAAGCACGACGGATGGCAACTTTTGGCAAAAAGCCACAGGGGTCAGCGAAGCGTCAGCTCACATCAGAGCAAATAAGGAAAGCTTTCCCAACTGTTCCCTGGAAAGTCAATGGCCCCCGGCATTGATTAATGGCGGGGGTCAAAGGTGATGTCTCACCCTACGATGGGAATATCTCCTATTGGGTTAGCCGGAACTCCAAATTATATAGTGGGCCAACCGCTGAAGCTATAAAGCGACAGAAGGGTAAATGTTTGCATTGCAATCGATTGTTAATGGAGGTAGATGGCGTCGTGGAATTGCACCCCCGGCATCGCGGATGGCGGGGGCGACCATAACAATTGGAAACGAAAGAATTTAGTTGCCCTCCACCGTGAGTGCCACCAAGCGCAAGCAATACATGGCAAGCGTATAAAAGATGGTCAATGTCAGCGCGCCGTAAAGGCATAGGAGCACCTAAGCCCCCGGCATTGATTAATGGCGGGGGGGAAACTCGCACGTCCGGGACGCCAAAGGCGGCACCTTCGGTGTTATCGGAGAGGGGCGAGGTGGTAACATCTCTCTCTACTCTAATAATGCAGGACACTCGTGGACAGTTTCTCCAAATATCCCCTTTAATGTGGAAACTCTCCTAGAATACGATGGGGTTTTCTTAGCAGGAATGCCAGCGGATAATGAGGTTTTAATCGATTACGTTAATCGAGGTGGTAATGTTTACCTAGCTGGAGGGACAAGACGTAGTAAGTACCCCCGTGACGCGGAAACTTGGGCTACTTTTTTAAGTGCCTTTTCACTAGCTTATGAGTATTCTCCCAATAGAATTGAAGGAACATTGCCGCTGGAAACAACAACCCATCCTATTTTTAATCAAGTTGAACAGCTTTACCAAAGGAATGGAAATTCTATTCGGAATTTAAACCCGAATAATGGACACAGTTTCATTATTGGCAGGGGGGAGAATGGATCTGGTTTATACGCCGTCTATAATGGGGGGTCGATTTTGCCATAAGTTAGTCCCAGTTATAGTTCACCTGTGGTGGTTCTCGACGGAATCTTCGGTGCTAACATTATAAAGCAACCCTCACCGTCACCGATAAAGATATAGTGAGGAGTATACCTTCTACCTAGACATAGACGACGAAGTACGTTTTTGGCTTAATGGGGACGTTCGGGAAAAGAGCAGCACCGTGTTAAGATGGAGTTGTCAGCGGGAGTGAAATATGATATAGTCTTGGAGTACCGGGATAAAGGATATATCGGAAAAGCCACATTATTGTGGTCCTCTGAAACGCAAATCAAGGAAATTATTCCCACATGATGATAAATAAGGAGGTGTTTGACACATATCAATTGCAAGTTGTTAAATAATGAGGTAGGTGCAAACAAGGAAATAGCAAGTAATCTTGAACCTGGAAATCCTTTTAGTGCCAGTTTTCCTCGTAACGGAAAGAGAGCTGTTTTTGACCAAGGTAATGCTCCTACATGTGCTTCTACATCTTGTGGAATGGTACTTGATACACTAGGTCAATCAGTAGACCTTAATATCTTAGCTAAACAAGCTAGAGTAACTTCAAGAGGTACGAATGCACGGAACATTGTTCTAGCTCTGAGAGCTAACGGAGTCTCGACAGCACGAGTAGAAAGAGGTTTGACTCTTGATGATTTAGTAAATGCTACGTCTAAAGGATATCCGGTGATAGCAAATGTGACAGTAACACGATTTGCTACTGATGGTAGTTTTTGGGCTCGTGGTGGTCATGCAGTTGTTGTTGACGGTGTTACTACTCGTCAAGGACAAAAAATGGTGGCTATTAGAGATCCTGCTGGTGGAAGACAATTTTTTACCCCAGCACAAGAATTCATTGACCTCTTTACAGGAGAAGCTATACTAACCAATGAACTGTAATAGATTTTGGAGGTGCGAAATGTCAAACAGCAATATATTAGATAGCTTGAAGGATAAAGGTCTCCTAGCCAAGGAGATAGAAACAGGACCATTTGCTAATGGTTATATAATTGCTAAACCAAAATTAACTTTAGGTAATAAAAGGAAAGATAGTGAATTTGTTATGAATGTGTCGAATAACACAGGAAAGAAGAAGGTATTGTGTGATGGTCCCAGTGCCTATCTATATCCTGACACTGATAAATGGATATTTCAAGTATGGGAATATATGCCAGGTCCTGGTCCTGGGGATTTTCAAGAACAATTTGCATCAATTACTGACGCTATTCCAGCAATCTTAAATTATTACTTCGGTAACCCAGCCAAAATGAATCCTCCTGAGTTATTAGAGGATGAATATGTTGCTTAATTAAGCTAAAACTCCACCAGGAACATTTACGGTAGTGCTACCTTAGAAATTCCGACCATTACTGCTAATATAGGAGTTCATCCTGTCACTATAACTGTCACCGATAAACATCAACCGTATCCCCAGAATAGGACAAACCATCACCACCAAACCCCTCCAGCTCTCTCCCTCTTACCTCTGTGCCCTCTGCGTCTCTGCGGTTCATTAAAAATCCAAGTAGAAGACACCAACCTATCCCACTGGACCCTAGAACTAGAGAACAATATCATTGCCCAAGGAAACACCCCCATAGAAAAGGATTTCCATTTAGACTTACCCTCAGGGTTCTATGAAGTGCGTCTGGAAGCAACAGATATTGGGGGAAGGAGGAGTACTATTACAGAAACCATAGAAATCAACGACTTGTCTTGGTTGACGAGGGTTTATGATAAATATATTTTAATAAGTAGTAAGTATTTGCAAAGCCCTGGACGAATCGGTAAATTCCCCCACAATACGCCGCACTGGTAAGGGGGAAATGCGAACAAGGGTAGGTATAGCGGCAACCTGGTTCATTTCTGCTTCCTCTGGTGAAGAGAGAATGTCGATTATCTTAAGAGTATAAGAACTCCCCAGACCCTGTTCTAATAATTGATGTATGCGAACAAGAGTTTGTTCCGTCGTCTTACTGTTACCGGAAACAAACAAACGTAGCACGTAACCTGCACAGGGAGATATTTCTCTTTTGGACTCTACCCTACTTCCTGGGGGAGAAACTTGAAGGATTAAGTTGTGGTCTTCCCACAGGGCCCCAAAGCGATCTCGATAAGTATCCAGCAGAATCGGATTGCAGGAGCTATCCTCCCAGGGAGAAGTTTTCCAGACCAAGTCCCCAATACCAAAAGCAGCATTCAGCAATGGTTGATAGCGTTGCACTGCTGGATAAACCTCCGCTACAGTGCGAACTGCTCCTGTATTAGGATCCAGCCATCGGTCAATTGTAGCTGTGTATCCGGGAATCAAAAAATGGGGGGGTTCGGGTAAATTCAAGATTTCTTGCAGTGCAACACATAAATGAACGTGCCACCGACCTTGCTTGCTGGGGTCGATACAATAAATTAAATCTCCCCCTGGGGTAAAAAGGGCAATAGCTTTAAATAACTGAGACATAGGGGTGATGGGAGTCATCAAATATGGCTATGGCACTAATATCTGCCTCGAAGCATCTGAGACATTTCATTGCGAGCTGGAGAATATTCTAAAGCAGTTTCTTCCGTAATCTTGCCATCAGAATAAAGCTGAAACAGGGACTTATTCATCACCGTCATGCCGTCGTAATCCCCTTCCTCCATGAGAGGGGTAATTTCATCGTTTTTTCCCTCCCGAATGTATTCTTTAATGGTTTCCGTATTAACTAAGATATCGTGATAAGCAGCTCGCTTGCCATCGGTAGTGGGGCACAACCCCTGAGAAATAATTGCTACCAAAGACTCAGCTATAGCAACTCGCATTCCTGGTCTTTCGTCAGGGTCGTAAAGACTAAGAATCCGCTCCAGACTTTTCACCGCACTGTTGGTGTGCAAGGTTCCCATCACCAAGTGACCTGTTTGGGCTGCCTTCAATGCGGTATTGACAGTTTCTCGATCCCGCATTTCCCCGATTAAAATCACGTCCGGGTCTTCCCGTAAAGACGCTTTCAAACCCTTGTCAAACTCCAAAGTATGAATTCCCACTTCCCGCTGTTTAATCAAGGATTTGCGGCTTTTGTGAACGAACTCAATGGGATCTTCAATGGTGATAATGTGTCGGGGGTATTCTTTATTGATATAATCCACCATGGCAGCCATGGTGGTGGACTTACCGGAACCAGTAGGTCCTGTCACCAAAATCAAACCTTTGTGAGCAGAAGAAACATCTTTAAACACTGGGGGCAGTTTAAGCTGCTCCAAGGTCAATATTTTCAGAGGAATGATCCGTAGTACCATTGCGTATCCCGTGAGGGAATCAAAGACATTAATCCGCACCCTGGCAAAGTCATACTGGGTTGCACCGTCAAATTCTAAGTTCTTTTGAAATTGCCGGATTTGCTCCTCAGTCAGTACTTCCTGAAGCAAGTGCATAAAAGTTTCGTTGTCGATCTTAGGATATTCCGTGGTCACTATTGCACCGCGATCGCGAAACCGAGGTACTTCTCCTACTCCCAAGTGGATGTCAGAATATCCTTTCTCGAAAGCTATCTGAATCATTTCTTTCAAGGAAGGTCCTGTCTTAGTTGGTGGCGGTGGTGGAAAGGGAGGTCGTATTTTTCGTAGAGGAGGGCGCCCTGGTGGACCAGGAACTCTGGTACCTATCATCGCTTTTGATGCTCGATTGTTCAAGGTTTTATTCTAGCTGTTTCCAGCCCCCGATTTCCAAAAATGCCAATTCTGAGAAACCAGATTTACATTTTTGAAGAATAGTTACAAATTGCGCCACGAATCCTCTCCTAGAAAATTTAGCATGGTATAATATGCCTTCTGACGGGGTTTAGCTTCTGCCCCCTTGAATTTAACATAATGTAACAAATTAAATTGTAAAGTTTTCTTAAAGAAGTCTCATTTTTGATAAAGATTTCTCTATACTTGAATTTACAGGGAACTTGCGAGAGAGAACTGGGGACATCGGACAGTTAAAACCGCGCGTCCAGACTTAGCATTTTTAAAAGTTGTTTTAATAAAATCCTGGAGGAAACAAAGATGGAATTAGTCCAAAGAGAAAATTGGGATCGGCACCAATATTTAGCAATTGTAAAAAGCTTTTTAATCTGGAGCTTCACCTTGACAGTGTGCTTGTTAGTCATAGGTTTTCCCGTAGTGGTGCTCATGATGACGGTGGGAGCACTCTTGACTATTATATTGCAGTCAGTACTCCCCATTAGTGCCGTATTACTCGTAGCTGGAAGTATGATTGGGGTCAATGTTTGCGCCATAATAGTGGGTGCAGCAGTGCTAACTATCAAAAGGGTTCATCCTGAACAAGTTAGTTGGCTGAGGTGGTTACATGGTGAAGCGAATCCTTTACAGGATCCCATCTATGCAGCTTGTCCTCTCACTTGCGCTCTTCATCAAAATTAATTTCTTCATTAAAACTGAAATCCTACAGCCCGGAGCATTTCCGGGTTTTTTTTATCTTTAGGAATGGAACCTCTCCAACCCCATGACATCATCAATTAAGATTTGCATTACCTTAGGAACTCGCCCCGAAGCCATTAAACTAGCTCCAGTAATTCAGCAATTTCGTCGCCACTCCCATTTTCAAACTCATGTGGTGTTAACGGGACAACATCGAGAAATGGTAGCGAAGGTAATGGAGTTCTTTCAGTTGAATAGGGATGAGGATTTGGATATCATGGAAAGGGGACAAACCTTGACAGATATTACTTGTCGCAGTTTACAGGGACTAGAAAGGGTATTTAGGGAAATCCAGCCTCAGCTAGTAATCGTTCAAGGGGATACCACCACAGCCTTTGGGGGCGCATTGGCAGCATTTTATCAAAAAATTCCCATCGCTCACGTGGAAGCGGGTTTACGCACAGACCATCTCTTCAATCCCTATCCCGAAGAAGCCAATCGCCGTCTAATTAGCCAATTGACTCAACTCCATTTTGCCCCGACGAAAAAGGCAGTGACACATTTACAGCGTTCGGGAGTAACTGGGACAATTCACTACACTGGCAATACAGTCATCGATGCTTTACTGGCAGTGGCAGCAAGTCATCCAAACTGTTCAGTTCCCGGTTTAGATTGGCAAAAATATCGGGTTCTCCTGACAACGGTTCATCGACGGGAAAACTGGGGCGAACCTCTACAACATATTATTCAAGCATTGAGTCTCATTTTGGAGAAATTTCCCCATACCGCTTTATTATTACCCCTGCACCTCAATCCCATCGTCCACGAACCTATTCGAGCTGCCCTGGGAGACCATCCCCGCTGTTTCTTGACCGAACCTCTAGATTATGTAGAATTAGTAGGGGCGATTCGAGATTGCTATCTGTTACTGACGGATTCTGGGGGATTGCAGGAAGAAGCTCCCAGTTTGGGCAAGCCCGTGTTAGTCTTGCGGGAAACAACGGAACGACCAGAAGCAATTGAGGCGGGAACAGCTAAATTAGTGGGGACTAACCCCACTGTAATTGTGAATGAAGCGAGTCTTTTGTTAACTGATTCTGCTGCTTATGAACAAATGGCAGCAAAAATAAATCCCTTTGGCGACGGTACTGCTGCCAAAAGGATTGTTGAAATTGTCCAGGATTATTTTCAGATGAACTAGTACTTTGGGATAGATTTTAAAGCTCCCCCCAATAAGCTGGAAGACGCTTGGTGTAATCTATCTCTTCCCCTGTAACCGATTTAGCCAGGTTTTCAAAAGAGTCAGAGTTCCAGTTCCGCTCGTGGATAGGTTTAGACTGCTCCCCTCGGAAGTAAGCCTGAGTACCGATGACAGCGGCAGCTACCCAACCGAGAATTAATAAGCCAATCAGAATAGTCATTGTTTTTTGCTCCTTATTTGCAATGAAAGATATATCAAGATAATGGGGGATTTAGCTGACGGATAATGCAGTTAAGACTAAAGAGGCTACCAAGAGAATAACCATCGCCCCTTGAAAGGCATAGCGACGTTGCTCCTCAGGAAATGGATATGTGGCGGAGTAGATTTCCGGCTCGGTGGCGTAGTTGTTGAGGATTCCTTCTTCGTTAGTAGTGGTGTACATCTCGTTTGCTCCTGTTTTTTCCTATCTGTAAACAAATGTAACAAACTGTAACGGAATGTTACAGTGATGGCCGTCACAATATAATGTGATTCTCGTCACACTTGAGGATACATGGTCCGTTGTCATCTAAACTAGATAAAGGAGAGAGTAGGCGAGGCGGTTGCAGATTGGCATGGTCGCCATTCTGAGGAAAGTCCGGGCTCCCGAAAGACAAAACTTGCTGGGTAACTCCCAGTGCGAGCGATCGTGAGGATAGTGCCACAGAAACATACCGCCGATGGTGTAGATTTTCTCTCCACACAGGTAAGGGTGCAAGGGTGCGGTAAGAGCGCACCAGCAGTATTGAGAGGTGCTGGCTCGGTAAACCCCGGTTGGGAGCAAGGTCGTAGGAACTAAGGTTAGTCTTTTCCCTGTTCCGCGTCATAGAGAACCGCTCGAGGCGTCTGGTAACAGGCGTCCCAGATAGATAACTGCCCTCCCAGCTGGCAACAGTTAGAAGAACAGAACCCGGCTTACGCTCCGACTCTCTCTTTTATCCCTATAGGAAAATAGCTATCATTAGTAATCGGAATTGGAGAAGGAAACTCCGGTAGCGGTGTCTCAGTTCAAGTTACTGAAGAGGGTGCAACTTCAGAGAATATTGCCATCACTTTCGTTACCTTTTCCCAACCTACATACACTCCGCGCGAAGCACTAATATAATTCGTACTTCAGTAAGGTGCAGGGTAAAGAACCATTGTACACAGGAATCCGCCGAGATGTGCGGAGTCTTATTCTTTTCCCTAACTCCTTATTTCCCGTCAGCACGTAAGCTATCCAACCTTTGAATCGTTGTTTGAGAACGTCACTGAGCAATTTATAAAGCGCCTCCAATTCTGGATCAGTACCAATGCGTTTACCATAAGGGGGATTGCAGATAATGATACCAGAATCTGTGGGAGCTTCGATTTGAGATAATTCTTTCACGGAAAATTGGATCTGAGAATCTAAACTGCAATTTTGGGCATTACTTCGTGCTTGTCTTATCATATTAGAGTCGCGATCGCTGCCGAAAATTGGCGCTTTCAGTTCTGACAATTGACTATCTTTGGCCTTAGTTTGTATTTTTTGCCAAAGAGTGGGGTCAAAATCCTTCCAAGTCTGAAACCCAAACCGCTGACGATATAATCCTGGTGCTATATTTAACCCTTTTAAAGCTGCTTCAAGGGATAAAGTACCGGAACCGCACAAGGGATCTAAAAATGGTATTGTGGGTTCCCATTTCGCCATATGTAATAATGCAGCTGCGAGGCTTTCTTTTAAGGGTGCTAAACCCATTGCTTGATGATACCCTCGACGATGTAAACTAGAACCAGAACTATCTAAACTCAATATACAGCGCCCCGCATTAATATGAGCATTAATTAAAATATCTGGGTTTTCTGTGTCTATATGGGAGCGTTTTCCTGTTTTGGTTCGCTGTTGATCTACAATAGCATTTTTAATCTCTAAAGCGGTAAAATGGCTGTGATTGAGGTTTTTATTCCCTCCCGTACAATTCACTGCTAAAGTATTGTTGGGTTCTAGATAGTCTTTCCATGAGATTTTATTGACGTTTTTATATAGTTCCTCTCGATTGTAACATTTTATCTCTTTTATGGGCATTAATACGCGAAAAATTGTTCTTCCCCAGAGATTTACTCGGTATAATAAATCTTTGTCTCCGGTAAAATGGACTACCGTAAAGTCGGGACGAACATTTTTGGCTCCCAAACTTTCTAATTCCTCTGCTGCTATTGGTTCTAAACCACGAGCAACGGTGGCTAAATAAGCACATTCATTCATCAGTTATCACGTACCATGACAGTTAGCAGGACGCCAAGGGCGGTTGCTTCGCAAAGCTTCGCAATAGCAGTAAGTATAACAGGTAGATGGGTAATTAATCTATTAATTTAATCTTAAGACTTTTGTTGACATTGCCCACCATTCTGAGGAAAGGAGTGACCCGCAATTTTTTCTTTGTGATCGCATTTTTCACTATACAGCACTACTAGCAGTTTTTCCTCTTTTTGCAGGTATTAAACGGATCTATATTTATGTAATCTCCTCAATATAAGGGTTTTAAAAATTGTTAATAAATGTAATATGTAACTTGACAAAACGGATATATAGTTTTATCGTGAGAGTGGAAACTTTGGACATTAATTCTCCTTTGTTTTTTACGATTTGAAAGAATAAACATTAGTGTTGAGCCTTACAAAAGTTCAGCACCTCTATTTTTGGAACACCTAACCCAGCGTACAAAACTTTCGATAGATTGCTATAATTAGTACTCGTAACTGCTAACTGTTAACTGTCATGATACGTGGTAACTGAAAATGCCCTGGTTTGTGAAGATAGAAGAAGGTATTGTGCCTAAAAGTACTTTCGATCAGTACGTCCCTGCTCATATTGCCTACGTTCGCGACTTAATCGCGCGGGGACACAAGGCCCGGAGTGGGTATTGGGGAGAGTTAGGGGGAGGAATGCTCTTGTTTGAGGCTGCTTCAATGGCCGAAGCTAAAGTAATTGTGGCACGAGATCCTCTGATTGAGAACCGTTGTGTCCGCTATCAGCTCCACCAATGGCGTATTGTGGTGGAATAGAAAAAAGTTTTCCAAAAGGGTTGACAAGAATGGGAATCATCTGTTATCTTTGAAAAAGACTCGGATTCATGCGATCGCAACGCCTAAACCTTGTCAGGACCGGAAGGTAGCAGCAATACGGGATGCTTGTGATAGGCTTGGACTCCGGGTCTTTAACCTTAACAAGCATTTTTCTCTCTTCATCTTTTATCCTAGAGAAAGAACCTGATTAGACCACTGGGGTAATATGGCTGGTAATCTTTTTCAAAAAGCACTGTATATGGGCGTTGGTTTGGCTAATTATGCCGCTGAGAAGGCAGGAAAGACTCTGAAGGAATTGAGGACTGACGCTGAAAAGTTGGCCAACGAGATGGTTCAACGAGGGGAGATAACCACGGAAGAAGCCCGCAAAATGGTGGAAGAACTGGTGCAAAAGGCGCAAGACAAATCGGTGGAACCGTCTCCTGGGCCGTCCAAGTCCGAACCCCGCTTGATTGAAATTGTCGCAGAAGAGGAGGAAGAGGCTGAGAAGGAACAGGAAAATTTGGATACTTTGCGTCAGGAAGTAGAATCTCTCCAAGATGAATTGCGTCGTCTGAAGCGAAATTAAGAATGAAATTGATAATGTAGGGGCGCCCTGCTTGCGTCCTGGGGGATCGCCTAGGAACTCTTATCTTTCTCTGTGTCCTCTGCGCCTCTGTGGTTTAATCGGACTATGTTATTGGCAAGTGTTGAAGTTCCTACCTTGCGAAACCATCCTGCTTGTGTGGACTGCTGTCACTATCATGGTGAAGTCTAGGTCAGCAATTTATTTGTCTGCGCTATGCATCCCTATGGTTGGGATGACGAAAATTGTCCCGACTGGGAACAGGGGGCAAAAAAACCTCAATGGGATGAACCTGTTGACCATTAGACCAACGCCCCATATCAAAGGAAAGTTCATCTGCTTGTTCCCCATAGCGAATCATCCGATCTAAAGCATACCAAATATACTGCCAATTAAGATTATCTTCCTTTCCTATACCATTTAAAACCGTGAGGGAGAGTAAAGGAGGGAAAAAGCTAGTGTCTACCGTTGCTTGTTCGTGGTTGGCGTACATTCCAGGATAACCCGTTTCATCGGTAAAAGACAAGTACATCTTCTTTTTCTCTGTTTTTATACTGCCAAAAGCCTCTTTCCACTCATCCTTGGGTACAATGGTGTCTTCATTACCATGAAGAATAGCAACAGGTACAGTTACATCTGCTCCTGTTTTTTTAACATCCACCACATTGGTGAATTGGGCAATGATATCCCCCAGAGCACCGGGAAAGTTCATCCTTGTACTAGAGATGGGGTTGGCAACCACAATTTGCTGAGGGAGCATATTATCAGGGAGTGGGGGGGTTTCTCTCTTGGCAAAATAAGTCCAACTGAGGGCAAATAGTCCCCCTAAAGAATGACCAAATAGGTAAGTATCCACATGGGTTGTGCTGGTAAAGCCTATCTGTTGGTAAGCTCCTTTAGTACTTTTCAGGGCAGCTTTCAGCCAGTCATCCTGGGGGTTCAGATCCAGTCCCAAGGTGGCTTCTACTAACTCTTCAAAGGTTTCCCAGGGTCCGTCAATAATTTGGTAGAATCGGTCCTGAAAGTTGGGATAAAAGACATAGTACCCTTGTTTAACTAAATGCTGCAAATGAGTGCCGTAAATTTGCGATGGCCCCAAATAGAAACCGTGGAGGTAAATAACTGCCTTTGGTTTACCGTTCTCCCCATAATAGGGGTTTTGGGGAATGTAGATTTCAATATAGGTACCGTCTTCACACTTACCACACTTCTTCACTTCATAGTTAGGTGAGCTATAAATATTGGTGTAGTCTGGTTTACTAGGGGGTTGAGGACGGAACCAGGAAGTGAGAGGACACTCAAAAGAATTGAGAAGAAAGGCGATGAATGACATAATCTAGGGGTTAGGGCGGTTGCTATATGATAATATAATATCACACCTGGTAACTAGATTAAAATAATTGTTGGTTGGGTAGAGCGTCAGGGAAACTTAACAACACACCTCTATAGCAGTTAGCACTCGTGTATTTACAGACAGGGGGATAGAGAAATAGGGAGGTAGGGAGGTAGAGGGATAAGGGTAATTTGTGAGATACTAACATGGGTTGGCTGTTGGGTTTCGTTCTTCAACCCAACCTACATACTTAATCAGGGTAAATTGGGTGATTGAGTTATATTATAATTATACCAGAGTATTAAAGCAAGGCTGGTGGCTAAAAATTAGTAATACGGAGTTGTTCTACATTCCAGAAAGGACCACCGAGAGGAGAATATTGGATTCCCTGAATGCGATCGCGCACTGCACTGAGAGATAATTGATTCACCAAATAGATAAAGGGTAAATATTCCTCCGTCAAACGTTGAGTTTCGGCATAAATTTCTTTTCGCTTCTCCTCATCTAATTCCCGCGCTGCGTCGATATAGAGTTGACCTATTTTTTCTTCCCATTCTGCTACCTGACGACCTTCTATAGGTGTGCTTCCCGGTTGAGGTTTCTGATTAAACATGTGCAAATTACCATCGGGAAACCAAACATTAGCCCCATCATTGGGTTCGTTTCCTCCAGTTAAACCAATGAGATGACATTCCCAGTCTAAGGAGTTACTCAGCTTATCCACAAGGGTATTAAAAGCAATAGGCTGGAAATCAACTTTGATGCCTATTTTAGCTAAATCTTGCTGAATTTGAGAACCCAGTGCTTCCCGAATTTTATTCCCTGCGTTGGTAATTAAGCTAAAGCGGACTTCATTCCCTTCTGGATCCAACAATTGATTGTCCTCGTTGTAGGTAAAACCTTCGGAGAGCAATAATTGTTTCGCCTTTTCTTGATTGTAATCATAGCCTTTCAATCCCTGATAATAATAGGGAGACTGGACAGAAATAGAGGAGTTTTGGGGTGCTCCCAGTCCCCGATAGATATTGTTGATCATCCTTTGTCTGTCAATGCCATAAGCAACGGCTTGTCTGAATTTTACATTATTGAACCAGCGAGATTTAATCGGGTCTACTAAGGGTTCCCCCTCTCTTATACCTGTGTTGAGATTGAAGGAAATAAAGGTAGTTCCGTAAGCAGGACCACCGTTATAAATGGTAAATTTACCCCGTTGTTCCTCCCGTTTCAGGAGGGAAAAATATTCCGGGCTGACACCGATAGAGTCCAAACTCCCAGAACGAAATTGCAAGAAGGAGGTATCGGTAGATTCCACAATTTCCCAGACGATTCGCTGGATATGGGGGAGTTGTTCTCCTGTAGCGCTTTTTTTCCAGTAATAAGGGTTCCGACGAAAGATAATGCGCTGACTGGTGCTGTAACTTTCTACTTCATAAGGACCGTTGACGATAATTTCTTCTGGGGGGGTATCTATTCCCCATTTGGAGAGAAAGAGGGGGTCTCCGTCTGGGTCTTCTTTCTGTACCGACTCCCGCAAAACATGAGCTGGTAAGATAGGTAGTCCTGTACTACCGAGAAAAGGAGCGAAGGGTTCGGAAATGGTAAACTCCACTTGTAAGTCCCCCAGTTTGCGGACTGTGGGGAGAGAGCGACTTTGTCCTACTCTCAGACTATCCCTAGCGTTGGAGGGGATATCTTCATTGAGATACAGTTCATTATAGCTGAAGATGACATCCTCTGCGGTTAAGGGATGACCGTTGGACCATTGCAGACCGGGTCGCAGGTTAAAAACAATCTTCAGTTTATCTGGGGATACTTCCCAAGATTCTGCTAGAGCTGGTTCTTTTTTCCCTGTGATAGGGTTCTCTGTAATTAAACCTTCGTAAGTGAGACCGAAAATATTGGGGTACTCTTGGGAGAGGACAGCGTTAAAGGTTTTCGGGTCGCTGAGAATCGCTTGTACTATTTGGGGTACTTGATTCTCTGAGGAGATGAAGTTGGTTGGACTGCAACCCCAAAGACAGATAGCGAGTAAAATGGCTGTTAAGGAAGACAGTAGATTGGTCATTACAGTCTGAGTAAGTCTAACTGTGTCTATTGTGACCCATTGGGGTAGGGTTTGGGGTGTTAATTGGTAAAGAACAGAATTTTAACCATACCACCGACAAAACCGATGAATATAGCTGTGACGGTAGCGCGACTGACAAACTCTGAATTTTCAAGTCGTTTGTCCCAACCATCTAATTTTTGCTCTAGTCCTTTGAGTCCATTTTCAGTTTTTTCTTCCATTCGCTTCAACTCTACATCAATACGCTTGAACTCTCCTTTTATCTCCGTAAAACCAACATCAATTTTCTTTTCTAATTCCCCAACTTTCTTGTCTAGCTTGACAATGCTATCTTTTATGTCCGCAAGTAATTCTTTCAATTCAAAGTTGATGTCGGCCATGGTTTTCTCCTTCTCTATTTTAGCTGAGACTCTTATATTGTAACATAATTTTATACCCAAAATTTCATTTTTCCAGAGCACTTTATTTCATTTCTAGGCGATCCTGCAGGGCCACTCTTAGTGATCGCTTGAATAATCAATTATTTCCACAAGAATACAATATTTAGTTATTAAAGAACAAAAGTTTAGCCATACCCCCAATAAAACCGATGAATATAGCTGTTATACTAGTCTTAGCAACAAACTCAGAAGTTTCAAGTCGTTTTTCCCAACCATCTATTTTTAAGTCTATTTTTTGCTCCAGACGTTTTATCTCTGCTGTTATTTGTTCCTGATTATAATTCATTTTCTCTGTTATTTGTTCCTGATTATAATTCATTTTCTCTGTTACTTGTTCCTGATTATAATTTATTTTCTCTGTTATTTGCTCCTGATTATAATTTATTTTCTGCTCCAGACGTTTTATCTCTCCTTTTACTTCCGTAAAACCCACATCAACTTTCTTATCTAGTTCCCGTACTTCCTCTTTTAATCCCCCAACTTCATCGTTCAACTTGTCAATTTTGTCGTTTAGTTGAATAATTAATGTTTCCAATTTTTCAAAGTTTGAGTCCGTCATGATTTTAGCCTCCTCTTTGTTTAATTATCGAGTACGTCAGTTCTTATCATTGTAACACACAATAGCATGAATGCCTAAACCCTAGCAATAGGCATGCGCCAACCAGTACCGAAGGCGCGATCGGTAATTTTCAATCCCGGTGGAGCTTGACGACGCTTAAATTCAGCTCTGGTAACTAACTTCATCACCTTATTTACTGCTTCTGGTTCATAACCGGCGGCAATAATTTCACTGGGGGATTGAAATTGGTGAATAATGCGATGAATAATGTCGTCTAACACCTCATAAGGAGGTAAAAAATCTCGATCCATTTGACCGGGTTTCAATTCTGCACTGGGAGGTTTAGCTATAATGTTAGCAGGAATAATCTCCCCATGGCGATTTAACCAACGACAAAGGTCAAATACTTTGGTTTTCGGTAAATCAGCAATTACTCCCAACCCTCCATTCATATCCCCATACAGGGTGCAGTAACCCACCGCCATTTCGGATTTGTTCCCGGTGGAGAGGAGGAGGTAGCCGAATTTATTGGCGATCGCCATTAATAAGTTCCCCCGAATGCGAGATTGGATATTCTCTTCTGCTACTCCAAAGGTAGTTCCAGTAAATAAGGGTTCCAATACCCTATCATACACTGTCATCGCCTCCCCAATGGCAAGTTTCTCACTCCTAATACCCACATTTTCCACTAAAGCCATGGCGTCTGTGATAGAATGGTGAGAGCTATAAGGAGAAGGCATTAATACCCCTAAGACATTCACCGCACCCATGGCTTCTGCTCCTATTGCTGCAACTAAAGCTGAATCAATTCCCCCACTCAAACCCAATACTACCTGAGAAAAGCCGCATTTCTGAGCATAGTCTCTCACCCCTAATACTAGGGCTGACCAAATTTCTTCCTCTTCCCTTTCTAGGATAGGGGTAATGGTGTTGGAATGTAAAATCCTTTCTTTAGGGTTAAATTCCAGAATCACTAAATCTGTCTGAAAACTCTGGGCGCGACAAGCTACTTCTCCGGTAGGATTAAAAGTAACACTGCCCCCGTCAAAAATCAAGTCATCATTCCCCCCCACTTGGTTAGCATAGATAATTGGTATTTGGTAGCGAGTAGCACCATGACGCAGCATTGCTTCCCGCAACTTTTGCTTACCCAGACTATAGGGGGAAGCGGATAAATTGACGATGAGATCTACTTCCAATTTAGCTAAATCGGCGATGGGATTAACTTGATAACTGCGTCTCCCCCAAAATTCCTCATCATTCCAAAGGTCTTCACAAATTGTCACCCCAATTTTTACCCCTGCCAGGGAAAAACAATTATTTTCTTTCCCCGGTGCAAAATAGCGGTGTTCGTCGAAAACGTCATAGGTAGGTAAGAGACGTTTGTGAAAGATTTGTGCTATTTTCCCCCCATTTAAGAGAGCAATACTATTATATAATGGCTTTTCTCCCTGGTGATCAGCTTGGGGATTATTTTCAACGGTTCCCACTAATACTGCTAGGTCACTGGGTAACTGTTGGGCTAATTCTTGTAATTGTGTAGCAGCGGATTGAAGAAATCCCGGACTTAGGAGTAGGTCTCGGGGTGGATAACCCCAGAGAGAAAGTTCCGGTGTAAGTAGTAAGTGAACCCCTTCTTTTGCTGCTTGTTCTGCTGCTGCTAGGATTTCTTGGCTATTGGTAGTAAGATTACCAATAGTAGGGTTGAGTTGAGCAATGGCGATTTTCATAAGTATAAATGATTTCTCTGAATATAGTCTCGCACCGAGGGAGCAATAACCCCTTCTAGTCTGCCTTCCCGATAAGCTGTGGAAGAAACAGCAGGAGTCTGGAGGTGAGGGATTGCCCATTTTACTCCCTTATGACTCAATATCTTTAAATCCTCCTGGGCAAGAATATATCCCTGACGGGGTATAATTAACAATTGTACCAATTGGAGCAATATTTCGCTCTCATACCAATGGGAGATTTGCTGCACTAAATCAGCGCCTATTACTAAGGTATAATCAGACTCAATTCCCCAAATAGACATTGCTTTTTGGATAGTTATGAGAGTGCGGCGATCGCTCAACTCTTTCCACAACTGAAGATTGGGTTTTCCTAAATCAGCGATGGCTAACTGCAACATTGCTGTACGATGTTCCAGGGGAGTTTGTTCACCTTTTAAGGGATTATCCGCTGCCCACACCGCTACAATCTGGTAATGAGAGCATAACCAGTTCAGAATTCCTTGATGTGCGGTAGTTGGGGGATCGGCACTGGTACCAAACAGGGCAATTTTCATGCCTCCTATGTATTTTTACTTATAATCTTCATTACATGGTACCATTATTCCAGCCCCAGTAAGGATTTCTTAATATTTATTTAACATTTATCCCAGTTGCTGGGGAAAGATGACATATAAGTTAATCAAATTATAAAGGATTGCAACAATCAGTGAACATTTGTTACCAATTGAGCTACTGACTCATTCTTCTCTCTCATAATAGATAGTACAACAATTGAGGAACATATTATCATGGCTTTAACCAAACTTGTAGCTGACATGACTCAGTACATTTTACTTGCAGCCGCCCGCATTTTTGGTCCTGACGATGACAATTATCCCGTCATTGGGCTGCAACCATTTGAGGGGGAACCTTGCGAGCAATGGTTGTCTTTGGATTGGTAATATCAAGTCCAACAACGTCAGCATTGTATAACGCAGTTGTTAGAAACGTCCCGCAAAGCTCTATACAATTACGATGGGTGCGATTCGTTTCTAACCTATATATCAACCTTGTCCGTTTCCTGATGCAACAACTTTCCATACCGTCAGCAGATCTTGTTCCAAAAGCAAGGGTCTACCGGATGGCAAATGGTGGCGGTCGCCATTCTAGCAGGGTTTATCAGTGGTGGATGCAATGCAGCATTGATCGCCTTTATTAGTCGGTCCATTAGGGCAGCGACGACCTATGAGATGGGGGCAATGCTCGGGGCTTTCCCGGCGTTGGTGCTGGTGGCTTTAGTCGCCAGTGTGTTGTCCCAGATGATGTTAATTCGCCTTTCTCACCAGGCGGTATTTCAATTACAACTCCGGTTGAGTCGCCAAATTTTGGGATCAGAGTTGGCGAATCTGGAACGTTTAGGATCCCCAAGATTGTTGGCAACCTTGGTAGATGATGTGCAGACAGTGGCGGAGGCGGTTCGGTTGGTGCCTTTTCTTTGTATTGACCTAGCCATGGTTCTAGGTGGGTTCGGTTACATTTTCTGGCTGGACTGGAGCGTGTTCCTGATGGTTTGTGGGTTGACTGTGGTAGCCGTAGGCAGTTGCCAATTTTTGTTGAACCAGGGACGTAAACAATTAGCCCTAGCGCGGGAAGAACAGGATTCCTTGTTTAAGCATTTTCGCACTATCACCGACGGTACCAAGGAGCTAAAACTCCATTACCGACGACGGCAGGCATTTCTGCGGGAAGATTTGCAAACCACCGCTGGCACCTTTCGCCGCCATAGTATCTGGGGGCTGACTCTCTTTTCCATGACCTCCACCTGGGGCAAATTGATTTTCTTTTTTGCCTTGGGGTTTGTTGTCTTTGCCCTGCCCCACTTCATGACCCTCAATCTCATGACCCTATCGGGACTATATTTTGATGTTTACTTACCTAACAGTGCCCATGGAGCGCCTGTTAAGCAGTTTACCCATTATGAGTCGGGCTGGGGTTGCTCTGAATAATTAGAGTCTCGACTCTAATGAAACAATTGCGCTCCTATTATCAATAAACATGGTACAATATGGGAGATTGTTGATTTTGGTGGGCGATGCCCACCCTACTATGGAAGAAAAACATGTACGAACGGATATGGCGCTTTCTCGGAGGGGAAAAATTGGGTGAAAAGAAAGGACGGTACTGTGGTAAAATTGGGTGGTACTGCTACAGTTGATATGGAACCAGGAGATATTTTTGTTATTGCCACCCCTGGAGGTGGAGGATATGGCAGTTAGCAGTTAGCACGTACCTTGACAGTGGATGGTATTAAACCGCAGAGGCGCAGAGGGCGCAGAGTAAAGAGAAGAGAGGTAGGGTGCCGTCGATGACGCCACCCCGATTATTCATCAAGGATATTTTTTGTACGGATTATTGATTAAATGGTTAATAGCTGTGCTAGAATTATTACTATAGATTTGGTAACTATAACATGTTTCTTATTCCTCTAATTTTTCTCACTGCCTCTTCTTTTCCCCCGGTTCCCCTCCCTGACCAAATAGTTACCAATCAATTTGACCCTCTCGATCTAAAAGAGAAACAACTCCCCAGGGAGACTGAGAAAGTCCCCCAATACGCTGACGCCTACTATAATCGAGGTTTCACTTACTATGAACTAGGAGACTATGAAAGAGCGATCGCGGACTATAATGAAGCTATTACCCTGGACCACCAATACGCTGACTACTATATTAATCGAGGTAACGCCTACTATGAACTAGGAGACTATCAAAGGGCGATCGCGGACTATAATCAAGCTATTACCCTGGATCCCCAATACGCCTTAGCCTATTATAATAGAGGTCTAGCCTACTCTGAACTAGGATACTATCAAAGAGCCATAGCCGACTATAATCAAGCTATTACCCTGGATACCCAAGACGCTGACTACTATATTGGTCGAGGTGACGCCTACTCTGAACTAGGATACTATCAAAGAGCCATAGCCGACTATAATCAAGCTATTACCCTGGATACCCAAGACGCTGACTACTATATTGGTCGAGGTGACGCCTACTCTGAACTAGGATACTATCAAAGGGCGATCGCCGACTATAATCAAGCTATTACCCTGGATACCCAAGACGCCTTTGTCTATTTTAGTCGAGGTTACGCCTACCATGAACTAAGAGATAAAGTACAGAGCAATTAAAGACTTAAAAACAGCAGCGGCGCTCTTCTCTAGACAGGGAAACACAGCTTTTTACGAACTAGTACAATTCCTAATCGAAACAGAAGAACTACTAGAACTACTAGAAGAACTCAGAGGAGTAGAGTAGTAAGGAAAGTAGGGTGCGGTGGTAACTATTATATATTTCATTATTCGGTGGGTTACGCTTGGCTAAAACACCCTACAAATTTAGTTAGAATAATTATCCTATCCCTTCCCCTAGGAGGCGATCCCAGGACAGGTCAACCGCAAGAATACAGGAATGACAACATGTACGAACGGATATTTCGCTTTCTCGGATCAATTAAACTAGCAGTTCCCCTTTTAACAGTGATTATCGGCATTTTAATTTGGGGAACTTTTTACGAAGCCAAAGTGGGTTCAGCCACAGTACAATATGAAGTCTATAAGAGTCCTTGGTTTGACGCTTTAATGTTTCTGTTAGCCCTAAACTTAGCAGTGGCAGCCTTAAGTCGTTACCCTTGGCGAGGTCCGAGGAAAATCGGCTTTGCCATCGCCCATTTAGGCATTATAGTCATTATAGCAGGATCTGCCGCAGTAATTCATTTGGGAGTGGAAGGAGTTATTCCCTTGCGCACCGATAGCGGTTTGAATAACGAAATTCGTGTTGAGGGAGACTTCTTGGAAGTCATGGATCCCCAAGGAAAAATAAGTCAGGCAGATTTATTTATTAAACCCAATGGTTCAGTGAATGTGAATCAAGTTGGGGGAATCTCCTTAATAGGTTACACTAATAATGCCATTGAGACAATCAAGTTTGTGGAAGCAGGAACGGCCAATAATCTAGCAGTGCGCTTGAGTTTCCACAGCAATAACATGGGACAAAACCTAGAAACATGGTTAGCACAAGCCCCGGAAGAGTATCATAAGGTGGGAATAGGTCCTACTGAATTAGAATTAGTTACAGTAGCCAATGAAACCGAACTAAAAGAAGCAATATCTCCCCCTTCCGAGGAAAATCCTTATCCTTGGGGACAGTTGAAAATCACCTCTTCTGAAGGAGAAATCGGGGATATCCCCGTCAAGGAAAATCTAGCCCAGAACCTTACCTTAGAAGATAACATCCAAATCAAAATTATTAATTTTTGGCCTGATTTTCAGATTGATGAAAACCGACAACCCATTACCCTCTCTCCCTTAGTGAGAAACCCGGTGATACAATTGGAAATTGAGGCACCAGAGGGCCGAGAACGGATGTTTTTGTTCGGGAGAGGGGATTTTGCCCCTATTCGCTACTTGGTATCAGGAGAAGCAATTTCATCATTGCAACTCAATTATGAAGTCCAACTCCAACCCACAGAAGATTATTTCCGAGTCATTACCACCCCCACCGGGGAATTATACTACGCCGCCCATTCTTCCAAGGGATTTAAATCCGGCAGTTTAGAAATAGGTACCCCCACCACTCCCGGTTGGGCAGACTTTCAGATTACCCTAGAAGAAGTAATTCCCCACGGTCGACCTCAACCACAAGTAGTCCCGGTGAACAATCCCCAAATTCAAGGTATACCTGCTCTTTTGGTAAAAACAGAAGAGAAAACCAAAACCTGGTTACCTTGGGGAGAAGCAAAAACAATTCCCACCCCAGAGGGGGAAGCTTTTGCAGCTTTTGGGCCAAAATTAATCCAATTACCCTTTCAGATCGCCCTGGAGGACTTCATCATCGATCGCAATGAAGGAGATGACTCCATCGCCATGTGGACCAGCAAAATTCGCATTGAAGACCCAGAACAGGGAATTGTCACCCAACGGAATGTTTGGATGAATCACCCCACCTGGTATAAAGGCTGGAAAATAGCCCAAGCCTCTTGGGATCCCAACGACTTGCAACAATCAACCCTCCAAGTGAAGCGAGAACCCGTCTGGGTTACCAGTCTCACCTGGAGTGGCTCTGCCTTCATTGTTTTAGGTATCATTATCATGTTTTACGCCCCAAGTTTAAACAATTCCCAATAACCAACCCACAATTACACATCTTCCTCTCTCCCCTCTTCCTCTGCGCCCTCTGCGTCTCTGCGGTTCATTCAAAAAATATCATCACCAAAAGAAACCATGAAGCTATTAAAATTTTTGATAGGGCTTTGCCTAGGTCTTTTAATCTTAATACTGCCCTTGAGTCAATGGCAGGTATCAGATTTAGAACCATTACAAACCCTCGCCGTACAACTAGACGGTCGCAAAAAACCCTTAGATACAGTAGCACGAGAGCAGGTAACCCAAATTCACGGTTCCACCCACTACCGTCAGGACAATGGGGAAGTGGAGGACTATTTTCCCACTTATCTCTCCCTTTGGTTCAACCAGCGAGACTGGAACCAAGAACCTTTTATTCTCTTTAGTTATCGTCCCCTGAAAGAACAAGTGGGTTTAGACCCAGAAAGGAAGTATTTCAGCTTTCAGGAACTTATCTCCTCCGACTTGCCTCGTATCTTTAATAGTGCCAAGCAAAAGGAAAGTCAGGGTTTGGATTTAACCAGGGACGAACGGGAAGCTTTAACCGTTGCCGATCGCATGACTTTGATGGTTAATATAGTGGGAAATGATAATCTCCCCCTCATACCCCATCCCTCGGATATCAAAGGTAAATGGGTCGGTTTTGAAGCAGGAGAGACTTATTATCAGCCTGCCCAAATGGTACCCATACGGGAAACCTACCAAAGTATGAAGGTTATTTATGGTGAAGAAACCGAGAATCTGGGAGCCATGGGGAGCAACCTAGGAACAGCTCTGCGGGAACTGAGTCCAGAGGTTTATCCAGCCCCTGAACTGCTCCAAAGAGAAGTTAACTTTTCCGCCCTACATTTTTTTGGTAAGGCATGGAAATTATACATACTCGCTTTCCTAGCTATGGTCTTCGGGCTCTGGTTCCAGCAACTGGACTTTTACTGGGGAGCCATAGGTATTTTTGTTGCCGGTCTCGGTATTCAAAGCTATGGTTTTATCGCAAGAATGACCATTGCAGGACGCCCACCGGTAACTAATATGTACGAGTCAGTAGTGTGGGTAGCATTTGGAGTTGCTGCTGTTGCCCTGCTCTTTGAACTGATCTACCGAGCAAAATACTACCTTTTAGCAGCAGCTCCCTTAGCAGCAGCCTCCCTAGTATTAGCCGATAGTCTTCCCGCTATCCTAGATCCGAGTATTAAACCCCTAGTTCCCGTACTGCGGGATAATTTCTGGCTCAGTATTCACGTACCCACCATTACCCTCAGCTATGCTAGTTTTGCCCTAGCCATGGGTTTGGGTCATATTATTCTGGGCTACTATCTCTTTGCTCCCCGCGCGAGGGACAAAATTACCAGTCTTTCCCGCTTAAATTATCGCGTCCTTCAGGTGGGAGTGTTGCTTCTTACTACAGGAGTCATTCTTGGCGGCATTTGGGCCCATTTCGCCTGGGGACGCTTCTGGGGTTGGGACCCCAAGGAAACCTGGGCTTTAATTGCTTTACTTTCCTACTTAGTGCCTTTACACGGACGTCTGGTGGGTTGGTTGAGCAATTTCGGCATGGGAGTAGCTAGTGTGGTGTGTTTCAATAGTGTCATCATGGCTTGGTATGGGGTCAACTTTGTCCTGGGACAGGGTTTGCACAGTTATGGCTTTGGGACTGGGGGTTCGGAGTTGATTATTGCTAGTCTAGTAGGAGTTGATTTGCTCTTTGTTCTTGCTGCTACTGTCAGACATAAAGGTTGGTTTGCCAAATCAGAATCAGCTGTTTCCCAGTCACCACAAGTATAACAGTTACCAGTTATCAGTTACCAGTTATAGCGATCGCTATAACTGATAAATTCTGGAGGTTAATATGGAGCGTCGTCAATTTTTAGGTTTGTTTGGTGTTGGTGCTTTAGCAAGTTCTCTCCCAGTGGTTCTTGCTGCTTGTTACCCAAAACAGAGCACCGCTCCCACTTCAGAAGCAAGTCCCGGTGCAGACGGTTTTTTAGAAGTGGGCACCGTGGCTGAATTAGATCAGGAAGGTAGCATTCTGAATAAGGAATTTGAACTCATTGTTGTCCGCAACCCAGAGGATAATAGTCTGGTAGCCCTCAACCCGGAGTGTCCCCACCAAGGTTGTACCGTTAATTGGGATAAAAGCACCCAAAATCTCGTCTGTCCCTGTCATGGCTCTAAATTTGCAGCGGACGGCGGGGTAGTGAAGGAGCCTGCTACTAAACCTCTAGCTAACTATGTAGTTAAAGAAGAAAACGGTTCGATCTTCGTCAAAGTAGCTTAATTCGGCAGTTTACCCTTGACAGACTACCGAGGAAATGATAGAGTGTAGGGGTAAATGGCAAAAAGCGGCAAAACCCCACACCCTTATTTAAAGGAGCTTTATGTGAGTAAAGTAGCATTAATTGTCATCTATAACCATCAACACAATGAGAATATTGAAATTATTGAACGTATATACAGTCAACGTTTTAGCAATATTTATCATTTAGTCCCCTTTTACCAGGGCGACAAGTCTAATGTTATTCCAGTCTATGAAAACTCCCACTATTTTCAAGGTTATGTAGCCCAAGGTTATAAAACCTTCTTCAGAGAAGAATATGTTCATTACTTTTTCATTGCCGACGATCTGCTCCTAAATCCCATGGTAAATGAAAACAACTATACTGAACATTTGAAACTCAATGCAACTGCTTGTTTCTTGCCAGTATTAACATTATTACATAAACGCACTCCTAGGTGGTGTCATACCGTTAAGGCTGTGTTATATAATATTAATACTCCAGGAGTTGAAGCAACAAATCAACTTCCTAATTATGACGTTGCATTACAAGCATTTAAGAAGTTTGGATTGGACATAAAACCTCTGAGCTTTAGTCAAATATGGAAAACATGGAAAACACCATCCTCAATGAAAGATTTTGCCTTAATGTTGGTTAAGGATACATTTAATACTCTCAGATATATAAAAAGATACAGAAAACAATATAACCTGTCATATCCTCTTGTTAGTGGTTATTCTGATATTTTTGTTGTTAGTTCAGATGCCATAAGTCAGTTTTGCCATTATTGTGGTGTGTTTGCCGCTGCAAAACTATTTGTTGAGATTGGTTTACCTACTGCATTAGTACTATCAGCACAAGAAATTGTTACAGAAAAGGATTTGAAGTTACAAGGAAAAGCATTGTGGACAAAGGAAGATTATAGTATATTAGATAAATACGAAAGTCAATTAAAAAAGTTATTAGACGATTTCCCGGCAGGTCATCTATATATCCATCCAATTAAACTATCAAAATGGAGGACAAAATTGTGAAAAATTACATTGTAATCACAACAATTAATTATCCAACAGAAGCAGTTATTTCCTTTTCTCAAATGAATGACTACCAATTAATTGTTGTTGGGGATAAAAAAACGCCAACAGATTGGTGTTGGGACAATGTTGATTATATCTCCGTTATTGAACAGGAAAATATGGACTTTGAATTGTCAAAAGTATTGCCTTATAACCATTATTGCCGAAAAATGTTGGGATATTTGAAATCTATTCAGAAGGGGGCGGATTATATTGTAGATACGGACGATGATAATATTCCCAAACAAAATTGGGAATTTCCGCAATTTGACCATCAATATGATTGTATTACAGCCAACCCAGGTTTTGTAAATATTTATCAACTTTACACAAAGCAAAATATTTGGCCCCGTGGATTGCCTTTAAACCTTATAACAACCGACTTTGAACTGGAAAAATATTTATCACTAAAAGATTGTCAAGTTGGAATTTGGCAAGGATTGGCAGATGAAGACCCTGATGTAGACGCTATATATCGTTTGACTAGCGACAAACTTTGCTATTTTGATGAACGGGAACCAGTCGTTTTAGGTAAAGGTACTGTTAGCCCTTTTAATACTCAAAATACTCTAATTAGAAAAGAGTTATTTGCATTGATGTATTTGCCCACTTATGTAACATTTCGGTTTACAGATATTTTACGTGGATTGATAGCTCAACCAATAATGTGGCTATACGATTATCAACTTGGATTTACCAACGCGACAGTTGTGCAAAAAAGGAACCCACATGATTACATGAAAGACTTTAGCTCCGAGATTCCAATGTATCAACACTGTGAACAAGTAATAGATTTAGTCACAAATTCTCTGAAAAAATCTGATAGCATTGAGACAAATCTATATAATGCCTATAACTCTTTGTTGAAGGCGAATATCGTTGGCAGCAAGGAAATGAAAACATTAGAAGCTTGGCTTAAAGACTTAAATAAACTCAAAGAAAAAGTTGCCTAGGCAAAAGACACTTCAGCTTCTGTATGTGGATCCTACGGTTATTTAATACGTAAACTAAAATAGCATCTTACAGGAGGAAAAATAATGGCTAATAGTCGTCGAGTTGCTCGCGTTGCCTCGCTGATTAAAAGGGAAGTGAGCCAAATGTTGCTCAACGACTTCCAAGACGACCAAATTGGGTCGGGAATGGTCAGCATTACCAACGTAGACATTTCCGGAGACTTACAACACGCCAGAATCTTCGTCAGCATATATGGTAGCACGGATAAGAAAACCGCCACTCTGAACAGATTAAAGTCCTCAGCAGGCTTTGTCCGCCGGGAACTCGCCCATCGTATCAGGTTGCGACGCACCCCATCCGTGGTATTTCTCTTAGATCCTTCCTTAGAAGAGGGCGATCGCATGTTAGACCTATTAAATACCATTAGCCAACAAGGGGAGGAGAGTTGAGAAAAGTGGCCCAAATGCTCCCAGACTGGCAAAATCTATCCCTTAAAGAACAGATCGGACAAATGGTGGTAGTGCGAGCTTCAGGCCATTTGTTCGACCATCAAATTCGTTATCCCACCTGGGAACCCCCAGCAGCCAAGCTGCGCTCTTGGTTGCAAGATTTAAACCTGGGAGGAGTAATTTTATTAGGAGGGAGTGCCCCAGAATTAGCTTTGCGGGTAGAACAACTCCAAAACTGGGCCAATTTACCCCTCCTAGTGGCTGCCGATATCGAAGAAGGAGTGGGACAGTGGTTTGAAGGAGCCACCCAGTTTCCTCCACCCATGGCTTTAGGGGCTATTTTCGCCCAAAATCCAGCGGTCGCCGCCCAATACGCTAGGAAAATGGGGGCAATAACTGCCCAGGAGAGCATTGCTTTAGGTATCAACTGGATCCTAGCCCCAGTAGTAGACGTCAACAACAATCCCGACAACCCGGTAATTAACGTCCGCTCTTTTGCTTCTAACCCCACCACCGTCAGCCACCTGGCAGCAGCATTTATTGAAGGAACAAAATACTATCCAGTACTTACCACCGCCAAGCATTTTCCGGGACACGGAGATACCAGCACCGATTCTCATCTAGATTTACCTATCCTCCCTCACTCTGAGGAGCGTCTATCTGAAGTAGAATTGCCTCCCTTTATTAAGGCGATCGCCGCAGGAGTAGATAGCGTCATGAGCGCTCATGTCCTCATTCCCACCTGGGACCAACACCACCCCGCGACCCTTTCAGCCCCCATTCTCACGGGACAACTGCGTCAAAGGCTGGGTTTTGAGGGTTTAATCGTCACCGACGCTCTGGTTATGGGTGGAATAACAAAACATACCTCAGCAAAAGAAATTGCCATAATGGCAGTAGCCGCAGGAGCAGATATTTTATTAATGCCCCAAGACCCAGAAATGGCAATTGATGCCGTATATGGGGCGGTGCAGTCGGGAAGGTTAAGTATAGAAATAATTCATAATTCTTTAGAGCGTATTTGGAGAACAAAAAATAAAGTTATTTATACCAATAGCATACTAAATTTATCGAAAAATCTAATTCGACCAGAATCAAGGTATGCAGCGGCGGAGATAGTGAAAGCGTCAATGCTGACAGGTGGGGATTTACCTTTGAAACTAGGTAAAAGTAATCAAAAAAGACGTAACCTAATTATAGTAGACGATCTCCTAAATTGCAATTTTCTCCATCGTCACGTCCCAGCAGTAACCATACCGCAGAAATTGGGTTACCAAGTGCAACTTGCTGATCAAAACAACGTAATTTTGGAGCAAAATCCCCCAGACAAAACCCTGCTGCAACTGTTTATTAGGGGTAACCCGTTCCGAGGTAAAGCAGGTTTGAACCTCCCAACCCAGGAATTGATCCAGAAATTGTTAAATCGAGGTTCAATAGAAGGGCTGATACTTTACGGCAGTCCCTATGTTTTAGATTGGTTACGAGGGGAAATGCCCCCGAACCTCCCCTGGACATTCTCCTACGGACAAATGCCTATGGCTCAGGCGATCGCCTGTGAATCCTTCTTTGGTTTGTCCGACTTAGCTGAGGAACAATATGAAACCTTCTTGTAGACAAAAACTAATCAGACTGATACATTTATGCGTCACAAAACGATATAAAAACGTAATGTGTAACAATAGCTTTTAAGTATTAATACTTAAAAGGAGGTATCCCTCGCTTTTATCGCTTTAACGTTGACTAAACGTTGACCAACTTTTTACGCTCGGTAAGGTGCCAAAAGCACTCCCACCTAGTAAGTTTAATGGTCAAGCACGGTGCAATACCGATCAATTCAATTATAAATGGCCCTGAGTTTAATTGTCAAGGATATTTTTTCGGTCTCGGGAGATGACAAAATCACTCTTTATATCGTTAAGTGTCGTTATAGAGCGATTTAGTTCTGCTCCAATTCCTTTCTCAGAGAAATAATTTCCTCAGTCAACTCTCGTAGTTCTGATGCTACATTAGTTGTATCCTGGGTACTGGGGCTATTGTTACCCCTTTCTTTCTCCCCATTTCTTTGCCGTAGCAGTTCATCAAGTATTTTGCGGGCTTCCTGTTCTGTAACTTCTCCTTTTTCAGCCCATTCCCGAGTGCGGACACTGAATTCAGTCTGAAGGTGGGATAAAGCAGCCTCTCGTTTTTGCGGATCGCTAACCGTCTCCATGAGAGTAGCCGTAGCCCCAATAGTGACATGAAAGCCTTGTTGTAAGAATTGAAACAAATTGTTTGAGTTCATCTATCGCCTCCCGTGCTTCATTAGAGTCGAGGGGTGCGTTACCACACCGCCCCTCTCCTACGACACCGAAGGTGCCGCCTTTGGCGTCCCGGACGTGAAAGTTTCCCCTCATCCGGCTCAGGTGCTTCTATGCCTTTACGGCGCGCTTTAACGATACCTTCCACTATACGCTTCTGGTGAACCTTCTGCAATTGGTGGCAGTATCGGTGGAGAGCAACTAGATTCTTGCGTCTCCAGTTGTTGTGGTTTCCATCTATTTTATTGACCTTTCGGGCGTGCGCGCCCGAAAGGCTTTCCAGGCGCGCACGCCTGGAAAGTTAACCCAGTGGTGCAACTCCACAGGACCATCTATCTCCATGAACAATCGGTTGCAATGAAGGCATTTTCCAATAGTCGCTTAATAGCGTCAGCGGTAGGCCCGCTGTACAGCTTAGAATTCCGGCCTACCCAATAGGAAATGTTCCCATTGTAAGGTGAGGCATCACCTTTAACCATCACGTGGCTATTGACTTTCCAGGGAACTGCTGGGAAAGCTTTCCTTACCTGCTCACTAGAGAGCTGGCGCTTTGCAGCCCCTTGCGGCTTTTTGCCCTTAGTAGCCAGCCGTCGTGCTTTCTCTGCTTCCATAGTCGCCATCCTACGCTTTTCAGCTCTCAGCTTACGCCACACCCAATGATTGAGGGACCATAGAGAGTGCTGAACGAGTATCGCAGCTCTGGTGATACTGCCTCCAGCCCCGGACTTGTGACTCTATCCTCTTCAGGCGAGCTTCCGTGGTTGCACCACAATTCCTGAGTTGCTTTAACCAAGGCCAAAATGCTCTCATAGTTCTTTTTACTCGGTGTGGATTTGAAGACTCCCCTGGAATTAACTCTAAAGTTCCACCCAAGAAAGTCAAATCCATCCGTGGCTTTACTTACCTTAGTCTTATCTTCATTGATTTTTAGCCCTCTGGACTTTAAGAATTCGTTTATATCATCCCTGAGCTTTTGGATATCCGCACCAGTCCTGATTATAAACACCGCGTCATCAGCGTAACGTATACCTCTTATGAGAGTCCCATCTCTACGACTCCCTTTCCACTGATTCAACCCCAGGTTCTCAAATCCATCTAGGGCGATATTGGCCAGTAGTGGCGAGATTACCCCGCCTTGGGGCGTACCCTTGATACTGGAGGGGTATTCCCCACGGACGCCAGCTTTCACAGCATATTTAAGCCCTTCTAGGGCCTCTTTGGGCAGGACCACCCCTCTGAGCATGACCTTGTGGTCAATTTCATCGAAGCATTTACTTATGTCTGTCTCCAGCACTTTCTTTGCTCTCCCGTTGTTCTTGCTGCTTAGATTGTTAAAAATTAGCTTTTGCGCGTCCGCAGTACAGCGACCGGGTCGGAAACCGTAACTTCTCTCCCCGGCAGTTGCTTCATAGGCTGGTTCAGCTGCTAATTTGAGCAACGCTTGCCACGCCCGGTCAGCCATTGTAGGGATGCCTAAACCCCGTGTTTTGCCGTTAGGCTTGGGGATGTTTACCCTTCTCAGTTGCTGGTGTCTCCAGTGGTGCCAATGCTTATTCAGCCTTTGACACTGCACTAGACGCTCTCGTGCGGAGAGTGCGGTTTTTCCATCAACTCCGGGGGTCTTACGCCCTTGATTCAACTGTGTTACTTGTTTGACGGCCCTAGCTCTGGGCTGCACGACTCTGTAACAGGAGTCGTTGTAAGCGTTTGACTTTGGCTTTCTGATTGTTATGCATGCGCTTTGAAGATGCACCGCTGTAACCGAAAGACCTGATTGTGGAATTGCTTCCAAGGCAAATCTTTCCAGACGTCGTCAGCCCTCAGGCTTACTTCTCGCGCCCGCAGGAATACTGCTAGGTGGAGTCCTAAGTCTCTCAGACTGCGGTATTCGTTTGGGGCTAATTTAGTGACTTGCACTGTTTAAGCTCCTTCTATCGCTCTACTAATTACAAGATAGGCTCTCTTCTCTTTAGAAACCTTCGGGCAGTTACGCCTTTCTTACCCTCGCTCTTCCGATAGGCCGCTAATCAGGCGACCCCACCACCTCATATGTTAGGCTTGCAATCCCCTATTTTGGTGGAAGTTGAGCGAGTTTTTACTCGTTTTGAATCAACTATTGTTACGAACCCTTGGGACTCATCCGTTGGGCCATCCCCAGCTCAGGAATGTAAGTCCCAGAATTTAGCTTTACGAGTTTCTTTCGGTGTCTTTTCTGCGCCGGACGGTTTGGGCAGTGTCTACAATTTAGGTCTTTTCTCAGATGATTCACGTTAAGTTATCCCGGTGTCCTCCCCATTAGCGGTGTTACCGACGAAACCGCCCGTCAGATCCAGTCCCGCCCTGTTGCCAGCTTCTGCCCGGTGATTAACCTCACAGTGGCCAGATAAGGATTCACGCGATTCCTTCACGGGAGAGACTTGGTAACACGATTTCTGGCCGTGCCCTCACTCTCATAGTTCATTCAGTTGTCAAGGTTCGGTAATTATTACCTTAGGGTTTCGGAATTCCACATCGGTCTTCCTAATTTCCCTCGCGGTTCTCGCGTTCAGGTACTAACTCGGCGGTCTGCTTTCAGCCCCTTTCGGTGGCTTAGATCGGCAGTTCCGATGTCCCGAAAACCCTGCCCTAGCTTCGTTTCGGCTTACGCCGTGGCTTTACTTGCGCTTGATCGAGCCGCACAATTCTATTATATTCAGCCAGCTTGCTCAAGATACTGACTCAGATCGTCAATCAACTGGGTTAATTCCGCCTCCGTCGTAATTCTAATGCGCTCATCTCTTACCGTTAAAAGGACTTTAGCGGCAAAAGGACTAGGATAAATATTAGGATTGCAGAAAACCTCCATGAAAACAGACCCAGCGTAACGGTATTCCATGGATTTTTTGGGTTCAGGTCTCCCACCGACCGAAGATACCTTCCCAGCAATGGCTTTCATTCTCTCCATTAAACCGGAAATTTCTTGTTGTAAATTCTTAGCCGCTTCCGGGGTGAAGTTAAAAGTGAAGGATCCTTGAACCAGATTAAGTGTTAATGGTGTCATTGATAATTAATCCTAAAAATTAGGTATTATTGCTCATTTAGCTATTTTTCTGTCAAGCAATCTTCGTACTTTTGGTAAATTTCCTCTAACTGATATTTCTGGAACAGAGAAAGTAATTTCAAACCCAAATCTTTTCCTCTTCATGACTGCTTTGTGCTATAACAGTTGTCACGTACCATGATGTTGTTAATTTAGTGGGGGACAAATACTTAACTGGTAACTGCTCACTGCTCACTGCTCACTGTTGAGAGGTTTTCGGTTAATTTGTAATAAATAAAAAAATTATGCTGTTGATTACAAGCCCTCAAAACGAAGGCTACCTCTTTAAACTGGTGAATTGTCAAAATCGAGCTTCAAAATTATGTTACCCTGATAAGCTGATGTGGTTAAGCTAATAGTTGATGTGGTATGGGAATAGATCGGCGAACTTTTTTGCAACGAGCTGGGTTAGGATTGCTGACGCTAGGGATAAGCGAAACAGGGTTATTTTTTTTGGGGAATTCTCCAAGGCTTGCGCGGTACTATTACACTCTAGCACAGCCCACGGCGCGGAAATTAGCGCTCCTAGTGGGCATTAATCAATATCCTGCTATCAGGTTAAATGGCTGTGTCACCGATGTGGAACTGCAACGAGAACTACTAATTTATCGCTTTGGCTTTTTACCTGAGGATATTCTCATACTCAAAGACGCTGGAGCTACCCGGACTCTGATTGAAACAGCAATAGATGAGCACCTAGTTGCCCAGGCAAAAGCGGGAGACGTGGTTGTCTTTCACTTTAGCGGCTACGGCAGTCAGGTGAAAGTAGGAGAGTGTCCTGCTAATAGTTTAGTACCCATAGATGGCATTTCAGAAGACCCAAATTTGGCAGTCCAGAACCCTATTCTCCTGGATACTTTGACATTGCTGGGGCGATCCCTAGCTACCGATAAAGTGACCATGGTCTTGGATACCAGTTATGGCAATACTGACCAACTACTGCGGGGTAATTTGCGTGTCCGTTCTTGTCCTCGGAGCGCTGCCGAACTGACTAACTCTGATACCCTGGGAAGGCTACCAAGAGGAGAACATCCGGGAATTATCTTAGCAGCAGCTGGTGGGGACGAAGTAGCAACGGAAGTCAGATGGAATGGCTTTAGTGCTGGTTTGTTTACCTCTGCTCTTACTCAGGTGCTCTGGCAAAGTACAGAAAGGAGTACAGTGCGGACGATCATCAACAGAACGACAGAGGCAGTTGAAGTAATCATGGGTCAACAGCAGCAGCCGAACCTATTAGGAGGTGAGGGAAAAACCCTTTCCCCTTATTATCTCCCACCGTTGCCAAACACCAGTGCCGCAGGCATTATTACTGCTGTAGAAAACGATACCGTAGAGTTACAGCTACTTGGACTGCCAGCAACGGTGCTGTCTAACTATGGCCTGAATTCCTGTTTTATGTTGCCATCGCCTAGGGATGAGGTACAATTGCAAATCTTGTCTCGGGAAGGAATGAAAGCCAAAGGGCGACTTACTACCCTCCAGAGCAGCACTTCCTTAGAGGTAGGGCAATTGGTGCGAGAATCGATTCGAGTACTGCCGAGCAATGTCAGCTTGACTGTGGCTTTAGACTCTGATTTAACCAGAATTGAAAGGGTAGATGCCACCAGTGCCTTTTCTAGTATTTCCTTTGTTTCTTCCTTAATAGCAGCATCAGATCAAGCTGCCGATTTTCTGTTGGGCAGGACCAAAGAGAATTTAACTGGCAATGGTTGGGGCAATGAAGGCGGTTATAGGTTGTATTCTGTAGGGGGCGTTCCTATCCCCAACACCGCAGGAGTTGCTTTTGAAGCAGTCAAATCGGCCATCGAAAGGTTGAGAAGTAAACTGGAAACTTTGCTGGCAGCCAAGTTATGGCGTTTGACAGTCAATGAAGGCTCTTCGCGCCTGTCAGTTTCGGTAACTCTAGAGAGCATTGGGCAGGGGAACATTCAAACAGTGATGCAGCGGGCAACAGATTCTTGGGTGAGATCCCAGTCAAGCAGTGTTGGGGAGGATCAGAACCCAGTACCTTCGATCCGGATTGGCTCGAAAATTCAATATCGCCTCTCTAACTTTGGCCATGGCCCGATTTATGTCATGGCGATGGGGCTGAGGACCGGGGGCAATCCCATCGTCCTCTATTTACCTGAAGTAAATAATTCCGACCTCTTTCCAGGAGAAACATTTATTTTTCCAGAACTCTCCTCTTCCTTCTCCTGGGTTGTGACCGGACCTGTAGGGGTGGCAGAATTGCAAATTATTTGCTCTCGCTCACCATTCAACAATACTTTTGAGGCTTTAAAATCTCAGGGTTATTTTTTCGGCGAGAGAAAAGCTGCGGTCAAATTATCTAACCCCCTGTCAATTGCTCATGCCCTGTTACAAGACTTACACGATGCTAGTCAAGTGAGCGCTACTATTACAGGGTCTTCCTTTGATGTCTACGCTCTCGATGTCAATGCCTGGGCCACTTTCAGTGTTATCTATCAAGTAGTTTAGTTAATTGTTGTTAATTATTACTTCAAATATTGCATTCAAACCTTAAATAAATAACCACTTTCAAATAACTTATTCCACATCCTAATCTCAGTCAGGCATCAACTGGAGTACGCCAATTCCTAATTCTTTTGTGTCCATTGCTTTTGTTTCCAGAAAAGCCATCAAATCTCTTGGTTTGGGATTGCCCCGAGAAGCTCCTGTTATCCCCATAGCTATAACCAAACCGCAGTAACCATTAGTTATTTTACAGCCTTGATGCCATTTCTTCAAGGTTTTATGGTGCTGATCTAACTCAGTCAACATATATAGTTCACCCTTATTGGTTTGCAGAATACCCAAATCGTAGGTCATGTCGCTGAAAGTATCTTCTCCGGGATTAAAGCAAATGCCTTTCAAACCGGAAGCCCCCTGGAGTTTTTTAATTATCGCTTTTGCTTTGGGACGAGTGGTTTGGATCACAACCACTGGCATTCCTTCTCCTGCTGGGTTTACCCCCAGGGACTGATAGTAGATTTTGCGGTTTTCTGCTAGCTGTTGTATCATTTCCCAGGGCATTAAATCTAGGGTAATCAAAGCATTTTTCGGCACTAAATCGTCTCTGATTTGCACCGTGATTTCGCCCTTATCTCCTGGAGACTGCTCTGCCTGTTCTGACATTTCCATCAGCTCTGTTGTCAGCTCGGGCATAGTGGCAACTTTCACCGATACCGATTCCACCGTTGCTGATTCTGATGGCACCGATATACGGTAGTTTTCGTTTATTGCCTTCACTTGCTCTTGGGATAATTCCGGTTCCTTATGCCGGAAAAAGCGGATTGCCCCTTGAAGGGCTACATAAACTACCAATGCTTCTTCTTCGTCTAAAAAAGGCCGTATTCCTTCAAAGGGATGGACGCTGCCAAAGATGGGACGAATTTTGGACGGGGGTAGATCTGCTAAATCTAATTCATCTTCATATACCTCATCTTCTATATCTTCTGTCGGCTCGAAATTCAAAAACCAACAATCTTGAGTGAGAAACGCTTTTTCCATTGCTCTCATTGAGTCTTCCCCCAAAACTGCTGCTCGAAATCGCTTCAGGGACTCTAGGGAGCGATAGAGAATCACGCCGTACTCTCTACTCAACATGCCCAAAATACAGGCGTATAGGGTTCTAACCTCTCCCCAATCTACTTCAATAGCCAGGATATCATAGTCCGCCATGAAGTTCCAAGGTTCTAACTTCCAAATCTGGTTCGCCGTTTCTACTAGCAGTTTTTCGTAGCTGGGGGGAATACTGGGAGATTGAGAGTTATTCATTTCCTCAAACCCCCGAAACAATTCGTCAATCAGAGGTAGGTTAGGGGCGTAATCAATGGTAATGCCCAGGTTTTGCAGTGCACCGCGCAAGAAAAATTGGATTTCCCGATCCTGCACCACGATTTTCTGCGGTCGCGCTGGTTTGGCAGGGCTGTTAGGGTTCTCCATTGCTCGCACCAAAGTGCGGACAATTGCTTCGAGGCCCATTTCTGGCGGTACCATATCCATAGCCCGCACGAAGCCTTCTGATCCATCCACCCAGATAATGCACTCCCCATTTCCTGACTTTGCTTGCTCTAGGTTTGGCTCAAACCCCGACAATTTAAAGCGATCGCCTTCCCAAACGTGGGGAATTTGCTGGATTTTTTTGAGCCTACGCTCAGTGGTTGGATGGAGAGCATTCATTATGAAATTAAATATAGTAGTGTGGGAGGGATTGCCAGGTTTGCGCCAGTCAATGGTTGTTATTCTAGTTTGTTTCCATTCATGGGGGGTAGTTTATTCCACTTTATGACCTACTTCGGTAATTATCTTGCGGATTGAATCTTTTGATACAGTAGTTTCCGCGCGACCTGAACTGGTCGCTTAGTACGGGACACCGAGTCCTCTAGGGAATTCCACCCCTAGCCCTCACGTAAAAGACTTACTGAGTCCGGCCACAGCTGAGTAGGTAACGAAACAGCTGGAATGCAGGTCACGAAAGTAGCCGAAACTCTAGGGATTAAAGAGTTAGGAGCAAGAGGGAGATAGTTGGAAGGTTGAACGAAAGTGAACTAAAAGGGCTGTGAACCCAGCCCCTCCGATTAAACCTCGTTACTGTAGAATGGCGAAATTATCCCTGAGACAAAACGCCATAGCCAAAAGGCAAGTAGACAAGACTCAATGCTGGAGGCTCATTGAGTCGTGGAATCAAAGCTCTACCGGGGGAAAGGGAGCAACCTAACCAACTAAAGAAAACTAAGCGAAACAACAGGATAAGCCCTACAGAGTCTAAAAGGCGGTCGATTCTTTTTTAGTAGGCCAAAGGTAACGGAGGCGGAATTCTTTGGAGGGTTGCATGATGAGTGAAAAAGCGAATGCTCTCTTGTAATGAGAGGGATAGGGATTCAAAATTTGTCCCTGTGATAAAGGAATAGCAGACTTCACTTGGGTCTCATACGAAACTATTCGACAACTAGAAACCAAACGAACGGAAAAGTTAGATGACAGAAGAAATTCTGGAAAATGGACTGAACGGACAATTAAAAGAGTGGGGCGACATTAATTGGCGTCGCACAAAGAAGATTGTTAGGAATTTACGCGGTCGGATATTTCGTGCTCGAAAGCTTGGATTGTGGAGACAATTGGTGTCTTTACGGAAACTGATGAAAAGATGTCGGTCGAACCTATTACTGAGCATCAGACAAATCACACAGGTAAATACCGGAAAGCAAACAGCTGGGGTAGACAAGGAAGTTATAGAAACACCAGCACAGCGTGTGAAACTTGCCAACACCTGGGAAATGCCTAAAGCAAAACCTGCTAGACGGCTGTATATTCCCAAGACAAATGGGAAGAAACGTCCTCTTGGAATCCCAACCATTAGAGATAGAGTCGCTCAAGCAATAGTAAAAAATGCACTGGAACCCGAATGGGAATCCATGTTTGAAACCAACTCCTATGGCTTTAGACCCGGTCGAAGTTGCCAAGACGCTATAGAGCAATGTTACTTAAGGCTACGCGGCGACTATAAAACAAAAACCGGAAAGTGGGTAAGAAAGGATAAATGGGTTCTGGACGCTGATATTAAGAGCTTCTTTGATAACATTGACCATAAATCCATCCAGTGAGCAGTTAGAGAAGATTCTTTGATTGATGGATGGTTAAAAGCTGGATTTGTCGAAAGTAGGAAGGGATACAGCCCGACTGAAAAAGGAACCCCACAGGGTGGCGTGATAAGTCCCTCCCCCCGCAAATATCGGACTCCACGGGTTAGAAGAATATATTACAAAATGTAACCCAAAGGTGGGCGTCATCAGGTATGCAGATGACTTTGTAGTAACTGCAAAGGACAAGGAATCCAAGGAGCAAGTTGAAAATCCAGATAAATCAATGGTTGTCAGAACGAGGTCTTGAGATTAGCGATGAGAAGACGCGGATAGTACATATAAAAGACGGATTTGATTTCTTGGGGTTTAACCTGCGGCATTATGAGGTTAAAGGTGAGGACGGAATCCTGAGAGGGAAGTTACTCATTAAACCACAAAAATCAAAGGTGATGGATTTCTGTAAAAGAGTCGGTCAAACAATCGACAGCATGAAGACAAGAACCCCCGAACAAGTCATACGTAAGATAGAACCACTTCTCAGAGGTTTTGCTAATTACTACAGAGGAGTATGCAGCAAAGAAACCTACGAATATATAAGCTACCGACTATGGTGGTACCTCTGGCGTTGGGCCAAAAGACGACACCCCAACAAAGACAAGAAATGGGTAAAAGATAAGTATTTCCGAACCGAGTATAAAAAGGGAAGTAAAAAAGATTGGCGATTTTACTACGAAAAAAAAGACCGGAGAGGCAAAAGAATAGTACACATGTTGTACGATATAGCAGCGGTCCCAATTGTAAGACATGTCAAAGTAAAGGGAACTTACTCCCTAGACGACCCTGAACTAGTGGAATATTGGTTAAAGCGGCAGACAAAGTCGGGTAAGACCAGATGGTCGAAAGGCTCAAAGAATGAGTACGTTGCCAAGTCGCAAGATTGGAAATGTCCAATATGTCATGACCACCTTTTCAACGGTGAGGAAATCGAAACCCATCACATAGTACCTGTGAAAAAAAAAGGAGGTTCAAATGAAATCGACAACCTTCAACACCTACATAAAGCGTGTCATAAGCAGGTACATTCAAGAAATTCCAAGCAAGGCTTGAAGTGAGGCTTGAGCCGGATGATTGGAGACAGTCACGTTCGGTTCTTAGGGGAGGGGCCCAGGGAGACCTGCAAGCCTTACCCGACACTGTGACTGTTTTTGTTTCTACATCTACCTCTACTTTAGCGGTGGGCAGTTTAGTCTTGATTCCATTGGTAATAGTTTCTCCGCAGACAGAACAGGCGATACTGGGAACTTTGAATTTAATTTTCATTATCAAATAGTTCAATTATAATATAATTAGGTATTTACCATTTTAATACTGCTGCGTTTTTTCCTTGTTCCCGGCGAATTTTTCCATCCTGCTCGAACCATGCTACTATTTGTTTATGGGTTAGTTCTGACAGGGGAATTTCTAACTGTCCGGCAATAATTTGCAAGAGTCGCCAAGATGAAATCGTTAAGCGAGTAATAAATTTTTCTTCTGATGAAAGTAAAGCAGCATTTATATCTGCTGACTCTTCTTTGGTTAAAAATTGAATGGGGGATGTTGGTTGTTCTCGCATTAGTTATGATTTAGCTTTAATCAAATATCCGCAGCGGGGTTCGCCGTTGTTAATCCATTGGGTTCTTTCCACGATACAATCTGGTAAAATGGCGGCAAACATGTCTAATTCGTGGGAGCAGACGGTAGGAAAGGATTCTGCTACATCAGAAATGGCACAATTGTGCTCCAAGATAATAAATTGCACCTCAGAATTACGCCCTGACTCTAGATGCAATTCTGCCATATAACCTTCATCGGTGCGCAGTCGGACTAAATTAGTGATCCTTTCCTTAAGAGAGTCAGAACCGATGCGATCGCGATATTCTTTGGCTTTCCGGGACCATTGCTTCGACCATACCGCACTGACTTGTTCTTCAGGAACTGTTTCTACTAGGGCGTTTAAAAAGGAGACAGCAAATTCATTATAGCTATGAGGAGCGCGAGAGCGTCCCTGAGGGCTGAGCTGATAGACATAGTTTGGTCTTCCCTTGCCATTTTGCACGGATCCATGGGAAATTAGTCCTGAGTCTTCTAAGTCTTTCAGATGGCGGCGAGTCGCTTGAGGACTGATTTGGACAGCCTTTGCTAGCTGTTGTGCTGTAGAAGGACCGTTTTTAAGTAAATATTGGACAATTTCTTGCTTTGTGGAAGGACGGTGGGTAGTGGTCATCGTTTTCGACCGGCTGAAATTTCCGTTCAAAAAAAAAATTTGACTTCGACAACATTTTTGTTGTTAATATACTCTAAGATAGAGTTAAACAACAAAACGGTTGCTTTAACAAGTGTATACTAGTTTGGCTCCTAAAACGCCAGAGCAACTGTAACCTGCCGCCTAGAGAGAGAACCCACGAACCAATAACTATGAGTGCCACAGTAAAAACCCTAGTGAATCAGCCCTATAAATACGGATTTGTCACGGATATTGAGGCAGATACCATTGAACGAGGACTGAATGAGGACATTATCCGGATCATCTCAGCTAAGAAAAACGAGCCGGAATTCATGCTCCAGTTTCGCCTCAAAGCCTATGGCCAGTGGCTGAAAATGAAGGAGCCAAGTTGGGCCCATGTGACTTATCCCCCCATTGACTATCAGGATATCATTTATTATTGTGCACCAAAACAAAAAAAAGAGCAGTTGAACAGTCTGGAGGAAGTGGATCCCACTCTGTTGGCAACCTTTGAGAAGCTGGGTATTCCCCTGTCCGAACAAAAGCGACTGGGGAATGTGGCGGTAGATGCTATTTTCGATAGTGTCTCCATTGCCACTACTTTCAAGGAAAAACTCGCCGAAGACGGAGTTATCTTCTGCTCTATCTCGGAAGCACTGCAAGAACACCCGGAATTGGTGCAAAAATATCTGGGTACTGTGGTTCCCGTGGGGGATAATTATTTCGCCGCCCTCAATTCTGCTGTTTTCAGCGATGGTTCCTTTGTCTTTATTCCCCAAGGGGTAAAGTGCCCGATGGAACTTTCCACCTATTTTCGGATTAATAATGGGGAGACGGGACAGTTTGAACGTACCCTCATTATTGCTGAAGAAGGAGCTGAAGTGAGCTATTTGGAGGGTTGCACAGCTCCTATGTACGATAGTAATCAACTCCACGCCGCAGTAGTAGAGTTAGTAGCTCTGGATAATGCCCAGATTAAGTATTCCACTGTCCAAAACTGGTATGCTGGGGACCATTTGGGCAAAGGGGGTATCTACAACTTCGTTACGAAGCGGGGTTTGTGTAAGGGGATTAACTCGAAAATTTCTTGGACTCAGGTGGAAACTGGTTCCGCTATTACTTGGAAATATCCCAGTTGTGTGTTGGTGGGGGATAATTCCGTGGGGGAATTCTATTCTATCGCCCTAACCAACAACATGCAGCAAGCGGATACGGGGACGAAAATGATTCATATCGGCAAAAACACCCGCAGTAGGATTATTTCTAAGGGAATATCTGCTGGTAAATCCCAAAATAGCTACCGAGGTTTGGTGAAAATAGGACCAAAAGCTGTTGGCGCGAAGAATTATTCCCAATGCGACTCTATGTTAATTGGAGATAATGCAGCTGCCAACACCTTCCCTTATATCCAAGTAGACAACCAAACTGGTAAAGTAGAACACGAAGCGTCTACTTCCAAAATTGGCGAAGATAGGTTATTCTATTTAGCTCAACGAGGTATCTCCGAAGAAGATGCAGTTTCCATGTTAGTGAGTGGTTTCTGTAAAGACGTGCTCAACGAACTACCCATGGAGTTTGCCGCTGAAGCTGATAAACTCTTAAGCCTAAAACTAGAAGGTACAGTTGGGTAACCTCTTCCCTCCTCTCTCTTCCCTCTTCCCTCTGCGTCAAGAGCGTCTCTGCGGTTCAATTCTAATAAAAACAACCCATGACAGAAATGATTTTAGCAGTAAAAAATTTAACAGCCAGTATAGACGACACCCCCATTCTCAAAGGAGTGAACCTGGAAGTGAAAGCGGGAGAAATCCACGCTATTATGGGGCGCAATGGTTCCGGTAAAAGTACCTTTTCTAAGGTTTTAGCGGGACACCCAGCTTATGAAGTAACCGGAGGGGAGGTAATTTATCAAGGAGAAAACCTCCTGGAAAAAGAAGCAGAAGAGAGGGCGATCGCAGGGATTTTTCTCGCTTTCCAATATCCCTTAGAAATTCCTGGTGTCAGCAATTTAGATTTCCTCCGAGTCGCCTATAATGCTCGCCGCAAGCACCAAGGTTTAGCAGAAATGGATCCCTTTGATTTTGAAGACTTAGTGGCAGAAAAGCTGGATCTTGTGAAAATGGATGCTAGTTTTTTAGAACGGAGCGTCAATGAAGGCTTCTCTGGGGGAGAAAAGAAGCGCAACGAAATATTACAGATGGCTCTTCTGGAACCCACTTTGGCCATTTTAGACGAAACTGATTCTGGTTTAGATATCGATGCTTTAAAAACTGTGGCTCATGGAGTAAACCAACTGACAAATCCTAATAATGCTTGCATCGCTATTACTCACTACCAGCGCTTGCTAGACTATATTATACCCGATTATGTCCACGTGATGCAAGACGGGGAAATTGTGACTAGTGGGGGGAAAGAATTGGCGCTGGAATTAGAATCGCGCGGTTATGATTATTTTAATAAATAGTTTATGAATAAGTTAGTTGCCCAGGATTCTTATTTAACTCATTTGTTGCAACAGTGTGAACAAAAACCTCTGGTTACAGATGGTTTCATGGCTGATTTGTTGCCATCTTTGCGTAAGAGGGCAGCCTATCAAGTATTAGAATCCTGCATACCCACGAAAAAGGATGAAGAATGGCGCTTTACCGATTTATCCCCCTTGGTAAAGGTTAATTTTCAACTGGCAGGGAAAGGGAACATAACCCCGAATTTAGAGCCGTTGATTATCCCAGAAGCCTCCCACAGCCGCCTGGTGTTTGTCAATGGTATTTATAGCCATGATTTGTCCGATGTTTCCGCCATAGGTTCCGGTATATATGTGGGCAATCTAACAAATTTACCCCCAGAGCACCAGGGAAGAATTAAGCAATATCTGGGGAACTTGGAGGGAACCGACACCTTTACCGCTCTCAATACTGCTGGTTTCAGGGATGTGGCGATAATTTGGGCTTCTAGCAATACAGTTGTCCAAAAGCCAATTCACCTCTTATATCTCTCAGTAGGGGAAGAAAATCCTGGTTTTAGCCAACCCAGAACTTTGGTGGTGGCGGAACCTAATTCTAGTGTGCAACTAATTGAAGAATATGGGGAAGCGGAAAACTCCCCTTTACCCTATTTTACCAATGGAGTTACAGAGATTTGGGTGCAGGAGAATGCTAGGGTGAATCATACCCGCATTCAGCGAGAGTCCCAGGAGGGGTTCCATATTGGGAAAAGCGCCATCGTTCAAGGTGGGGACAGCCATTATACTTGTACTGAGGTTAATCTGGGGGGGAAACTATCTCGTCACAACCTGGAAGTGCACCAGCAAGGAGAACAAACGGAAACCTATCTCAATGGTTTAACGGTAGTTAGGGGGGAACAAGTGGGGGATACTCACAGTAGTGTGTTTTTAACAAAACCCCATGGTACTATCAATCAACTTCATAAGTGTATTGTGGATGATTCCGCTCGTACTGTCTTTAATGGGAAGATATTAGTACCCCAAGCAGCGCAAATGACCAATGCAATGCAACTGAACCGCAACTTGATCCTTTCTTCCAAAGGGCGAGTGGATACAAAACCCGAGTTACAGATTACTGCGGATGACGTGAAGTGTTCCCACGGTGCTACTGTGAGTCAGCTGGAGGAGGATGAAGTTTTCTACCTACGCAGTCGTAGTTTGAATGAAAGGGAGGCTCGTCTTTTGCTCGTTGATGCTTTTGCGGGTGAGATTTTGGGAAGGATTCCGGTGGCATTTTTGGGTAGTATGTTTCACGCCGAGGCGCAGAGGCGCGGAGAGGATTATGATTTGTATTGCTGATGAGGTACGTTCTGATTTTCCGATTTTAGAACAGGAAGTTCATGGTAAACCTTTGATTTATTTGGATAATGGCGCAAGTTCTCAAAAACCCTTGGCGGTTTTGGATGCTCTTCGTGATTATTACGAAAACCACCATGCTAATGTTCATCGGGGTGCTCATACTCTCAGTAATCGAGCAACGGATGCTTATGAAGGAGCAAGGGATAAGGTTGCTCGCTTTGTGAATGCTGCTGCCCGGGAAGAAATTGTTTTTACCCGCAATGCTACGGAAGCCATTAATTTAGTGGCTTATAGTTGGGGTTTGAGTAATTTGCAACCGGGGGATGAAATTATTCTTTCGGTAATGGAACATCATAGTAATCTGGTTCCTTGGCAAATTATAGCTCAGAAAACTGGGGCGTTGATTAAATATGTGCAGTTGAATGAAAGGGAAGAATTTGATTGGGAAAGTTTTCAGTCTTTGCTCTGTGGAAAGACTAAACTCATAGCTGTTGTCCATGTTTCTAATACTTTGGGTTGTATTAATCCGGTGGCAGAAATTGCTGCTGAAGCGGGTAAATACGGTGCTAAGGTATTAGTGGATAGTTGTCAGAGTGTTCCCCATATGCCCATTGATGTCCAGGCATTGGGTTGTGATTGGTTGGTGGCTTCGGGACATAAAATGTGCGGTCCCACGGGGATAGGGTTTCTCTATGGGAAGAAAGAATTGCTAAATTCAATGCCTCCCTTCTTGGGTGGTGGAGAGATGATTGATGAGGTCTTTTTGACCCATTCTACCTATGGGCAATTACCCCACAAGTTTGAAGCAGGAACTCCAGCCATAGGGGAGGCGATCGCCCTGGGGGCTGCGGTAGATTATTTAACTAGTATTGGGATGGAGGTAATTCATCGCTATGAACAGGAGTTAACCGCTTATTTGTTGGCTAAATTAGGAAAAATTCCTGACCTGAGAATTTACGGTCCTCAACCCAAGGTCAATGGTAAGGGAAGGGCAGCTTTAGCAGCTTTTAATGTAGCAGGAATTCACAGTAGTGATTTGTCTACCTTGCTGGATCATGAAGGAGTAGCCATTCGTTCGGGTCATCATTGTACTCAACCCCTTCATCGCCTTTTAAAGGTGTCTGGGAGTGCCCGGGCGAGTTTATATTTTTATAATACTCGGGCAGAAATTGATACTTTTGTGGCTGCTTTGCAAGAAACTATTGATTTCTTTCGGATTTAACCGTGAAACACATAATCATTATATCCTAGTAGGAGAGGAAATTTGAGCCAAGGAACTGAGTAGTAGGTGCTAGAGTTAAAGCAAATACGGGAAAATGCCCCAGTTGTCCAAGAATTACTGAATCGTCGTAGTGCTGACACATATGATATCCAGCAACTTCTGCAATTGGATCGCCAGCAGCGGGAATTAGAATCTACCCGCACTAACCTGCAAGCACGGAGCAACGAAATCGGCAAACTCATCGGTAAAAAGATGAGAGAGGGGGGGGATCCCAAGGAAATTCAACCCTTAAAAGAGGAAGGTAATGAGGTAAGAGCAAGGTTAGCAGCGTCAGAACCGGAAATAAAAGAACTTAAGAAGAAGATTGAAGAACTATTATTAGCATTACCCAATTTACCTGACGAAACAACTCCTGTGGGTAAAAACGAAACGGAGAATGTGGAAGTGCGTCGTTGGGGAGATGAATATGTACCCCAAAACTCCCACATATTGCCCCACGATGAAATTGCCAAAAAACTGAACCTTATCGATTTTGAACGGGGGGTGAAAGTCGCTCAAAGTCGTTTCGTCTGCTTGACAGGGGTAGGAGCAGCTTTAGAGAGAGCACTGATTAGTTTCATGCTGGATCGCCAAATTGCCGCCGGCTACGTGGAAGTAATGCCTCCCGTGCTCGTTAATTCTACCGCTCTAACAGGTACGGGACAATTGCCCAAGTTTGCTCTTGATAGCTTTAAATGCGAAAAAGAGGATCTGTGGCTGACTCCTACCGCTGAAGTACCTGTAACCAATCTTTACCGGGAAGAAATTCTGGAAGCCTCTCAACTCCCCATCTATCACTGCGCTTATACTCCCTGTTTTCGCCGGGAAGCGGGAAGTTACGGGAAAGATACCAAGGGAATTATTCGCCTGCACCAGTTTAATAAGGTAGAGTTAGTTAAATTCGTCCACCCAGATACTTCCGCAGCAGAACATGAAGCTTTGGTTAAAGACGCGGAGGCGATTTTGCAGGAGTTAAAGTTGCCCTATCGGGTGGTGGAACTGTGTAGCGGCGATTTGGGTTTCTCCGCCGCCAAATGCTATGACTTAGAAGTGTGGTTACCTTCTGCTGGTACCTACAGGGAAATTTCCAGCTGCTCTAATTTTAAAGACTTCCAGGCGCGCCGTGCCAAAATTCGCTTTAAGGAAGGTAAAAAGAAGGGGACGAAATTCGTCCACACTCTCAATGGTTCTGGTTTGGCCATCGGGAGAACCATGGCGGCAATTTTGGAGAATTACCAAGAACCCAATGGTAAGGTGAAGGTTCCCGAAGCACTTCAACCTTATTTGCAAAGGGAAGTGTTATAATCGTTGGCGGGCAATGCCCACCCTACGCACCACATACTGTAACAAACCATCGCAAGCATCTAACAGCAAGTCGATGACGTTGTCGAAACCTTGGGAACCACCATAGTAAGGATCCGGTACTTCTTTCTCCTGCCGATGAGAGGCAAAGTCACACATTAACTTAACTTTATTTTTATACTTACCTTTTGTATCCAAAGAGAGAATATCCCGATAATTGGCCTTATCCATAGCTAATATCAGGTCGAATTCCTCAAAATCAGAGACCTGGAACTGTCTTGCAATGCCGGGCAACTGAATCCCTCGTTTTGCTGCTGCTGCGGTCATGCGTCTGTCAGGGGCTGCTCCAATATGATAATTAGAAGTACCGGCAGAATCACAGACAATTTTGTCGGATAACTTAGCTTGCTGGATTAAGTGATTCATAATATTTTCCGCCGAGGGCGAGCGACAAATATTACCTAAGCATACAAATAATAATCGATATGGCATTTTTCAAAGATGAGAAATGTAGGGTGGGCATTGCCCACCAACAGTCTTGTTGTCCACCGATAGCTAGATGAGTATTGCTGATATTATACTCTCTTGGGAAAGTTTTAGCTAGAAGGCAGCATCGCCCACCCTAAGAAGCTTATAGTTCATGTTTACTTCTCCTAAAAACCTCAAGACCACTCTGGGACTACATTTGAGCTGAGAGCTTGGCGATTTTTTAGGTATTAGAGCAGCTTCTTGTTAGCAACTTGCCAAAAAATTGACAATTCCAAGAATACATTAAGGGCTTCTCGAATGATTAATTTCAATAACCTAATACTCAATTGAGAAATTAACCACTAAAATCGGCGGGCTGCGCAAAGCGCAGATCCGGCGGGTACGCCGGATCGCCTGCACTACTCTAAGTTTACCCCTGGTATTTCAACATTTAAAATCCTCTACACTACCCTGAATAATTTTTGAGTTTCTTTTTAGGAGATGTCTATTATTTTAAGGGATATGGGGTGTGGGGAAAAAGTTACGGGTAAGGTGGGCATTGTCCACCCTACGAACGTGTTAAAGACCAGGAATATTCAACCCGCTGGTAAGTTCCTCCATACGGGATCGCATTGTGTCTGTAGACTTCTTATGGGCCTCTTTTATGGCATCTAATATCACTTCAGAAAGCTCTTCAGCACTTTTAGAGAGAGCTTCGGGGGCAATTTTAAACTCTCGTGGTTCTTGGTTCCCACTAAGGGTTACCGTCACCAATCCGTCCGCACTCTTAACCTCAATTTCCATTTGATCCAATTCATCTTGGAGCTGTTTGGCACCTTCTTGAACCTCCTGGGCTTTTTGGAAAGCTTCAGTCAGTTCTTTTATTTTACCTAAACCTAAACCAAATCCTTTACCTTTTGCCATTTCTTTTTCTTTGTACTCTCTAAAATTGAACTATATACTTGGGAAACTCCCGCACAGAAAGCTAGAACTCGCCGATGATTTTCACTTCTGGTTCTAAAGACACAGAAAAGGATTGTTCTACTTGCTCTTGAACATGACGAATAAGTCGGAAAATATCGCTTGCTTTCCCATTACCGCAGTTGAGAATAAAATTAGCATGACGGTGAGCAATTTGAGCACCACCAATTTGATAACCTTTTAAACCTAACTGTTCAATCAACCAACCTGCTGCATGGGGTTTAGGATTGCGAAACACACTTCCGCAGCTGGGTAAGTGATAGGGTTGGGAACTTTTACGCTGGTTCAGATTTTGATTGGTTTTTGCCATCACTTCCTCTCTCGTGGAACCCGGTTGTAACTGAAAAGTGGCTTGAATCACAATTCGATTATCCTCTTGGAGGTTAGAGGTGCGATAGCTGTAGTCTAAATCTTCAGGCGTTAATTCTTCAATCTTACCATTACCAGAAAGCACGAGAGCACTAAGGAGAACGTCCCCAACGCATTGGTTGTGGGCACCCGCATTCATTACTACACCACCTCCGATAGTACCGGGAATGCCTACAGCCCATTCTAAACCTTGCCAACCCCGTTTAGCTGCTCGCCAAGCAATTTTAGCGATGGGTTCCCCCGCACCTACAGTTATCCTACCGGTATGTCCGTCAAATAGGCTCTCTTTGAGGTGACGAGTGCTTACTACTAAACCCGGTAAACCGCGATCGCTTACTAACATATTAGAACCAGCCCCCAACAGAGTCAAAGGTAAATCATGAGACTGATACCACTCAAAACTCGCCAGAAGTTCTTCCCGACTCCGTGGAGCAACATACCACTCAGCCACTCCACCAACTCTATAGGTTGTCAAATTGCCTAAAGGTACTTGCGGTTTAATGCGGCAATCTGTTCCCGGTAAATGGATCGGATTAGTCATTCCTTTATTTCCTTAATTTAAATGCAAGGGGAATCTAGCCAACTTCTTTCTCTTGAGAGAATAAAGCCATGAGTTCCGGAATAATCTGATTCAGAGAACCAGCTCCTAAAAATAAACTCAAGTCTCCTGGGCGCAGAATCTCCGTTAGAAAACTGCCTAGAGATTGTAAAGAAGGATGATAGAGGACATTTTGATGATTCGCAGCAATCACCTCTGCTACCATGGCTCCAGAAATGTCATGGTGGTTGATTTCCCCCGCACTGTAGATATCCGTCACCACCACCAAGTCAGCCTCTGTAAAAGCACCAGTAAATTCAGTCATGAATGTCTCAGTTCTGCTATAACGATGGGGTTGAAAAATCGCCACGACTCTTTTTTCTTCTGGGTTCTGATTGACTCGCAAGCGAGCAGCGTGTAAGGTACAGCGGATCTCGCTGGGGTGATGAGCGTAGTCATCTACAAAAGTAATGCCGTCACACTTTCCTCGCTCTTCAAAGCGCCGTTTGGCTCCCGAAAAGTCAGCTATAGCCTCCTTAATTTGCTCGAATTCTAAACCCAGGTGCCGCCCCACTGCCACTACTGCCAAAGCATTGCTGAGGTTGTGCTTTCCCAGTAATGGCAATTGCATTTCTCCCAGCAATTTGCCTCTCTCCATCACCATAGCAGTGCTGCCCCCACCACCATAGCTAACTTCACGAACCTTATAATCGGCATTCTCACCAGAGATACTGTAGCTAATGTCCGGTTTGAGTTTTTCCCGCACTAATTCACAGTCAATGCAGCCCACCAAAGTGCTGCACTGAGAGGCAAAAGTTTGGAAAGTGTTAATTAATTGCTCCAGAGAGTGAAAACGATCCGGATGATCCAGTTCAATATTGGTCACAATCCCAATAGAGGGAGAATGCTTAATCAGAGATCCGTCCGATTCATCTGCTTCCGCTACCAGATACTTTCCCTCACCCAAACGAGCATTGCCTTCCCAAGCATTAACTTCACCCCCAATGATAATAGTGGGGTCTAAACCCGCCTTCAGGAGGACATATCCCATTAAGCTACTAGTAGTGGTTTTCCCGTGAGTTCCGCTCACGGCAATACTTTCATAATCTGCTATCAATGCTGCTAAGAGATCAGAGCGATGAAAAATCGGATAGCCCTGCTCCATCGCTCCTTGATATTCCCCATTACTAGGACTAATTGCGGTAGAATAAACTACTTGAGGCAGGTCCGAGGATGGAGCACCTTTCCCATTCTTCCCCTCTGCCCCTTGGTACAATGCTAAATTACCCGCTACTTGACGATTAAAAATACGAACTCCCACAGACTCTAAACGCCGGGTAATATCGCTAAAACTAAGATCCGACCCCGATACTGGTAAGTTCCGACGGGCTAGAATGTAGGCAAGAGCAGACATACCTATGCCCCCAATACCGATAAAGTGGAAGGGTCTTCCGCTTAAATCAACAGTTTTCAACATCTCATCTCCTTCACACCACAACAATCATACGGGCTATGTTCTAGATAACCCCTTTTGACACATATGACAACCGATAATTGGGAAAAAAACAAGTCCGTTGAGAGAAATCTGGATTTTGTACCTTCTATAGGATATGATGAGGCTTATTAACAATCATTTAATAAATTCAGCTAGAACACAGAGGGCAAGCAGTGATTAGAGTAGCGATTAACGGTTTTGGACGCATTGGACGTAACTTTCTCAGATGTTGGCTGGGACGGGAAAATAGCCAGCTAGAGCTGGTAGGTATTAACGATACCTCAGATCCTGGCACCAACGCTCATTTGCTCAAGTACGACTCCATGCTGGGAATTTTGGATGCTGATATAGCTTCCGATGAGAATTCCCTCATTGTCAATGGCAAAACTATTAAGTGCGTATCCGATCGCAATCCCTTAAACCTGCCTTGGGCTGATTGGGATATTGACCTGATTATCGAATCTACCGGAGTCTTCGTTACGGAAGAAGGAGCATCGAAGCACTTAACAGCAGGGGCAAAGAAAGTTCTCATCACTGCTCCTGGGAAAGGAGGAAATATCGGGACTTATGTGGTGGGAGTCAATGAGCAAGGATACGAACACGATAAGCACAACGTAGTCAGCAATGCTAGCTGTACCACCAACTGCCTGGCTCCTTTTGCCAAGGTACTGCACGAAAACTTCGGTATTATCAAAGGCACCATGACTACCACTCACAGCTATACTGGGGATCAGCGCTTACTGGATGCCAGTCACCGGGACTTGCGGCGAGCAAGAGCGGCGGCAATGAATATCGTGCCTACTTCTACTGGTGCAGCCAAAGCAGTAGCCTTGGTGCTACCAGAACTGAAGGGGAAACTTAATGGTATTGCCCTGCGGGTTCCCACCCCTAATGTTTCCGTAGTAGATTTGGTGGTTCAAGTTGAGAAAAGCACCATTAAGGAGCAAGTCAATGACGCCCTCAAAGCAGCTGCTGAAGGTCCACTGAAGGGCATTCTGCAATACAATGACTTGCCCCTAGTCTCCAGCGATTTCCGGGGTACTGACTGCTCTTCCATTGTGGATGCCAGTCTCACCATGGTAATGGGTGGGGATATGGTTAAGGTAGTATCCTGGTATGATAATGAGTGGGGCTACTCTCAGCGAGTTGTGGACTTGGCTGAACTAGTTGCTCAGAAGTGGAAGTAGTAAATCTATACAGGTTTCATTACACACTTACATATTTTAGTATGGGTGGTAAATGTGTTTTAATTGCTAAAAAATTAAGGGCATAGGAATGCCGTGCCTCTTGGGGAACGACTAATAATTGGTGGGCATTGCCCACCCTACAGACTTCTCTTTTAACCTCTGTGTGCTTTGTCTGGAGCGGTTCATTTCAACCAATAAACCCACAAATATAGCAACCGCCACAATTGCTATATCTGTAAAGTCAAAACATCAGTTGGTTTCCTTCCTCAACCAAACCTACAAGGAGTGCGTTTTCAGTATCTTTGATAAGTATTATTGCTCCTAAAATATGTAATCAATAAAAATTACTGAGAACCCTTGACTATATTTAGTTGCTAGAATAGAGTTAGAGCAAATCAATACTTCATAAGTGGCAATCGCCTTAATCAAAAAGGGAAAAATCCATGATTATCAAAGAACAAACCATCCAGGAAAAAGCTAAACTAAAATATAACCCAAAAGAACAACAACCGAAGAACTTTGCTGCATTCATTGAAAAACTGGTTTCTGATATTCCTCCTGATATTTTAGAGAGCTTACCCACAGAGGTCGCGCCGGAACATGATCATTATATCTATGGTACTGAAAAGCGTAAATCATGAGGCGAGTTTTTGGCGATACCTTTTATTGGATAGCTTTGTTAAACCCAAGGGATGACTGGCACAAAACTGTTATTAATTATGCCTATAACCATGGTGTCATTGACGAGATTCTAGCCTATGCTTCTTCTAAAGTGCAGTCTAATGCGACAAAAAGCGCTCCATTTGTGTAGAGAAATACTTCGAGAACCAACTATCGAAGTTATTGCTTACACCCTCACAATGCGTGAATTAGGATTAAAATATGGTAAACGTTTAGACAAAAGTTATAGTCTCACAGATTGTATTTCAATGATAGTTATGCAACAAATGGGAATTACCGAAGTTTTGACTCATGATAAACATTTCGCTCAAGAGGGTTTCACTCTTCTTTTTCAAGACTTAAAATAACCTCAAAACTATAGGCGGCGACATTCCACCGAACAAACTTTTGTCAAAACAAGCAAAAAAAGGGAAAATTCATGATTATCAAAGAACAACAGATGGAAGAAATAGAGCGGTTACGTCTCTATGAGGTTCTTACTCTCTATGTAAGTGATGAGGAGCAAGCGGAAATCGAAGCTGATTTTGGCTCTCCTGGCGATTATAAAGATGACGAAGTGGTAGATTTGACAAACTGGGTTGAACATGGCGGTGAAATTTCGCAAGATGGTGTTAGTGGGCGATGCCCACCCTACAGACTCCCCTCCTCTCTTACCCTCTGCGCCCTCTGCGCCGGAGCGGTTCATTATTCCCTTTGATGTTGTGCAAGCAATTCTTTAGCTCGGGGTTTGTAGATTAAATAGAAGAGAGCTTCAATGTAACGAAGCATATCTTCCTGATTTTCCTTAGAAGTGAAGTTCCAGAAACCGTAGATCCGGGCTAGGGATAGCAACTTAGTGGTGTGAATTTTCCAGGTGTAGGTGCTATAAACTCGTTCCATCGCTCTCTGGGATATTTCTTCCCAGTGCTTGGGGTTTTGGTCGCACTGGTGGATAAATTCTAAGATTTTAGCTGCGGTTGCTTCCTTATTGGTGGGGTTGATTAAGAAACCATTCACTTGGTCTTGAATTATTTCTAACGGACCCCCAAACTGGGTGCCAAAAGTGGGTAAACCGGAAATCATCGCCTCTAAAATGGTCAAACCAAAGGCTTCAAATAAAGCGGGTTGGACAAAAATTCCCTGGTGGTCCGCAATGACTCGATAGACTTCCCCGGAGTCGCTTTTGGGTAATCGTACTCCTAACCAACGGATTTTTCCGTTAAGATTATACTGCTTAATGATAGAGTGGAGTTTGTTGATTTCTTCCTTTTCTTCATTATCCGTAGATTCGGAAACGAATAATTTACCTGCCACTAAGATTAAATTGCACTGTTCTTGCAGTTCTTTGGACTGACCAAAACATTCTGCTAACCCGGTGATATTTTTAACCCGATCTAAACGAGCCATGGAGAAAATCGGCCGTTTGTTGGGGTCTTTTAACTTACCGAAAGCCTGACTGGGGTCTTGTAGAGTGAACAATAACTCTTCAATGTATGACTTTTGAGCGGGAAGTCTAGCTCCACTTTTAGTATAGGGGAAAAATACCCTTTCATTCACTCCCGGAGGTACCACGTTAAACTTGTGGGAAAACAGTTCAATGCCCCGCACTACATGATAGAGATCCGGCATGGTAAAACTTTCGTAGGACTCGTATTGACCCACACTATCTCGGGTGCCCACAATTTCTTGGTAGGTACTGCTGAGAATGCACTGGGCAGCATTCATAGCAATTAAATCTGCTGTAAACTGAAGGGAGAAATGGTAATTGTGTTCCATTTCTTGCCAGTAGAGATTGCTGAAAAGGTATTTAGACTTTTCCAAAGCGTGGGCAATGTTAAACTGGATCACTTTTAACTTTCGTGCCAGGAGAAAAGCCACTAAATTACCATCAGAATAGTTACCGATGATTAAGTCTGGTTTTCCTTGAAACTCTGCATATAGTTCCCTTTCGCTGTCAACAGCGTAGGTTTCCAAATAGGGCCAAATTTCAAAGCGAGAAATCCAATCTTGAGTTACTTGGGAATTAAATTCCCGAAAAGGTACCCGCAAAATCCAAGCATTATCGGTTTCGTAGATTTTCTCTAACCTTTCATTACAGCGAGTATCGTTATTATTGGGAATTAAACGGCTGAGAATAATTACTTTTGGCTGCACCTCCAAACCGTCTAAACCTGTCGAGATAGGTAGACCCTTACAGGTTTTCCCCCTCACAGTACCGCCGGGCGTACACTTTCAAAGCACCCGGCTCCTGGTGTGTCATCTTACAAGAGTAGCGCGTTTACTCCTCATTACTTGTGTCGGCTTTCAGGTCTCATCCAAATTGGGCTTTGAGTCCTTAGATTCCAACCTCCTCGCCATTGACGTTTGCCCGACGCCTCTAACTTCTGAGGAGCTTTGAGTTTCAAGTTCCAACTTTCGGATTACGTTTCACCCTCTCCTACGTCAGCTCCCCTTTCGAGTAGACATTTGTCTATGAGTCAGGTTATACAGTCGTGTTTTTCCCTCGGACTTTCGCCTATGACGACCTTCGCTTCTTAAGAGAGTCCTTTCTCCCCAGGGAATTGGTACAGATTACTCCTTTCCTACTGGTAGAGACCAGACCCTGTGGAGGTTAACTCGTTTCACAATAATTAGATACGTCTGACTTAGGCTGCTCCATATCCCGGCGGCGTGGTGTCTACGAGATGACCCCGACAAGTTCATCCTTCACGTGTACCGCATACCGTTTTGGTTAGAGTGTTTCAGTTCCGCTTTCACTCTTCATATTTGACGGGACTGCAAGCTTCGCTGATAGCGAGCCATATCAGACTTTCCCTAGGCCGCTACCACCGTCGGACTGATAGTAGCTTGGCCACTTAACCCTCTAGCTGTGAAACTCCGGCATTACTGCCAAAGCTCCTTCGGGCGGGAACTGGAGAGACACTCTCCGTGGGGCTTTCACCCACTAATTACTGCGCCTTTCGAGCCGCACGCCAAGGTAATATCTGATTGTAATTGCTTTTCTAAGCTTCTCGCTTGATCCAGAACGTACACTACCTGACCCCCAGTATCAGGACGACCCAAAACTCCTTCCTGTCCGAACCAACCGTGAACGGACACTAGGACAATGCGGAAAATCATGGGAATGCGGGAGAGGAAAGCTTCCAGCACTTTAGCGTCGGGAGAGTCTATGAGTTCGTCCAGCATTTCCAGGGTTTCTTGAACTCGACCAGCAGTATTACCCCAACCGGGTTCAAAACCCATGGTTTGCAACTCAAAGCGAAATTCTTCGTAAGGTTGCTGGGGAGGGAGTTCGCTGACAAAGGCGATCCCCTGCTTCACTTGGTCAGAGAGTTCAAGGCGATTCTTTATCCGTCCGTTGATAAGTAATTGGATCCCATTGTAGCTATGAAGAATGAGGAAGTTAAAGAGAGCATCCAACCATTCACTTGGATCTTGAAACAGCTTACTGGAAAGGAAACGGTTCAGAAACTGCACTCCCTTACCGATGTTTTTCGGATCCCGGATCATGGGGGAGTAGTCGTAAAAGGGCTGGAAGTCGATTTCAAAAACATCCCCTTCTTCCGGGTTAAAATGGTTGACGAACCGATCTCTGATATCCAATAATTGCTGGATAGACAGGGGTTCCACTGTCAGATTTTCAAAGATACGATAGGCGGTGGTTTTGGCAATTTTGGGACGGATAATCAGACAGAGACTGTTTTTTTCCTCTAAAATGATTTCCTGGGTATAGTAGATTAATTTGCCGAGATGGGAATATTTATGGTTTTCGGTAATATTTTCCCTTTGGGAGGCACCGCAAAATTCACTGAAAGCATTTAAGATGTCGTTGCGGAGTAAATAACGCCGCTCGGACATTTGCAACTGATTGAAAAATTCCCGCAGGTCGTTCTTTTCGTCTAAATTTATAACTGCATCAATTAGTTTTTGTATAAAATTTTATGCATAAATATAAAATAAAAATAAAGTAAGTATAAATACCTAAATAAGTATTGGTTACTGTGAATAGAGAATAGGTCATTTAGAGCAAACTGGCAAGAGATAGAGTGTATCTCAGCCTATCACTGGGTTCTGACAGGGCTACCCTATAACTGTTCCGGATCTATGCCCAATTCTCGGAGTCGCGCCGCCAATTTTTCAGCTTGTTGCTGGGCATCCTGAGCGCGTCGCTCTGCATTCCTAGCTATTTGCTGGGCAGCTGCAAGCTCCTCACTAGGTAAAGGAATTAAATCTCCTGACACTGTCATCCACCGTAACCACAGGTGTTCAATATCTTCATAACTTCCTCGCCACAAGCCTAGGCTAAGTTCAATTCCGGGAATAACCAAGCGCCCCTCAGTCAATTCCGCTCTTTCATAGCGCCCCTGCACTAAACGAAATGCCTGCATCTCATCTGTGTAGCGGCTGAAAGTAACATAGTAAGGTACCTGGAGAATGTTCGGGTCGAAGGAGTGGTCACCCACCCCAGCTCCCTTTCAGAACCGTGCGTGAAACTTTCGCCTCACACGGCTCCTATGACCTGTGGATTGAAACCTACCGCAAAAGATAGAAAATCCATTGATTGCCTCTATCTAGTTATGGAAGTCAGATTGTGGCAATCTTCGCCTTAAATACTGTCCAGTCTCAGTTTTGCTGGTTCCTACTCGGATTTAACGGGAGCCTAAAATTCGGATTATATTCCTACTCGGCGTCATCTTACCCCGACCTAAAATTCGGAACTAGAGTTATCCCTTCTGCTATATGGCGTATATGTGGCATATTTTCAGCCTGTGGGCGTCTCCTAACTGGTTGGTAATTAGCTCCAACACATTGCGGGCAATTGTTTAGCATCGTGGCTTTCGTTCCCGCGTCCTATCCGAATGGCCTCGATAGAAGTATGCCTGCCTTCCCACTCCGGGTACCACCCCTAGGAGAAAGAACCATCCGTTTTTCCTCGTTCCAAAATCAGAAATTGTTTTGAACCTTTAGGTCTCACCAATTCGCCTATCGACCCCCCAGAGATGCTCTTGTCGAGGAAAAGACAGAGCGGGATTTGTATGCCGATACGAAAGCCCAACGAGGTTGTGCTTCGGTATATTAGACGCTTTTTCCGGTGAGTGCGTACCTATTTCTAGGATACCTGTTAACCATGGATTCTCCCCATTAGCGCCAGTGCGCCTTTCGGCTCTGATTGCGCCCTGTCCCCAGCTTCACGCCCCGGAGGCTAACCCGGCGAGCCTGCTTGAATTCACAGTCGCGTGTGGGCAGATAGAGATTCGCTTATCCCTTAAGCGGTTGGACTTGGAAGACTGATTGCTGACCAGCTCCTCACCAACATTCCTGATTTAGTTGTCAAGGTGTAGTGCACCTAGCCTGAGATTATAGTTTTGGCCTATTAAGCCGCGACTTTTTCGCTCAGAACGAGTCGCCCTTCCTCATATACTTGCCACTTAGTGGGGGGTTTCCCTGTTTTGGGTGTGGTTCTACCCAAATCTTCTTCTTCCGTTGAGCTGGACAATAATTCCACGGTTACCAAGGGACTGACTTGCTGTCGAGATAGGTAGACCCTTACAGGTTTTCCCCCTCGCAGTACCGGGCGTGCAAGTTTCCAAGCACCCGGCTCCTGGTGTATCATCTTACTCGCTGGCGCGTTTACTCCTCGTTTCTGTCGTCGGCTTTCAGGTCTCATCCATATCGGGCATTTGAGCCTTATATTCCAACTCCCTCTCCATTAGCGTCTTGCCCTACGCTCCAAACTTATGAAGGACGTCGATTTTCAAGTTCCAGCTTTTTGATTGCAAAATCCTTGTGGAAGGGATTTTACCGTTACGTTTCACCCTCTCCTACGTCAGCTCCCCTTTCGAGTAGACATTTGCCTATCTGCCGGGTTATTTATTCCCCTGAACTTTCGTCCTAACAGCGTTAGCTTCTTAGGAGAGTCCTTTCTCCCCAGGGAATTGGTACAGATTACTCCTTTCCTACTGGTCGAGACCAGACCCTGTGGAGGTTAACTCGTTTCACAATAGTTAGATACGTCTGACTTAGGCTGCTCCATCCCCCGGCGGCGTGGTGTCTACGCGATGACGGCAAGAGTCCATCTTTCACATATGCCGCATACCGTTTTGGTTAGAGTGTATCAGTTCCGCTTTCACTCATCGTCATTTACGGGGTTGCAAGCTTCGCTTTATGCTCACCATATCAGACTTTCCCTAGGCCGTTGCCACTATCGGACTAGCAGCAACATTAGCCATTTAACCCTCTAGCTGTGAAACCCCCTCAAAGAGGGTTGAGGCTCCTTCGGGCGGGAACCGGGGAAGACACTCCCCATGAGGCTTTCACCCACTAACTACTGCGACTTTCGAGCCGCACCCTGCCAAATGACATAGCTCAAACGCAGCTGATCTCCATCATACAATCTCGGCACTCCTACTACCCCAAACCAATCAGGGCGCTTGTACCACCGAGGGTGGGCAACATCATAATAGAGATTAAGATCCATGGCGCTAAACACCCTATCTCTATGATAATTAGGAGGTTGAAAAGTTTGCGACAACAGTTGCGATTGTTTGGGATGAAATTCGTCAGGCAAACCTGGTTCTCCTACTTCTTCACTAGGTAAATCGTACATAGTAGGCTTTGTCTGCCTTGGAGAAAGGGGATCCTTTGATTGAATGGGAAGGGAAATGGTAGAAGTCATCTTATTTCAATTCCTCATATAGAATGTATCTGGGCATATCACAATTTTATTTCTTGGAGTTATAGTGGAATTTGAGTGGGATCCTAACAAACAGTTGTCAAATATTGCCAAGCACGGCATTGACTTTACAGAAGCGGCTACGGTGTTTGGAGATCCATTGGAGTTGTGAGTCTCGGATCCAGATCATTCCGTAGGCGAATTCCGTTTCCTGAGTATTGCCCACTCATGGCTTAACCGTCTACTTGTTGTATCATATACAGAAAGAGAAAATCGTATCCGTATTATCAGTGCTCGAACAGCATCACCAAAAGAAAGGAGGCAGTATGAGTCGGGTAGATGAACAAGATACAATGCGTGAAGAATATGATTTTTCCGGTGGCGTGCGTGGTAAGCACTACCAAGCCTACCGCCAAGGGACAAATCTAGTGCTTTTAGATCCTGATGTGGCGAATATATTCAAAGTTTCTGCCACTGTCAACTCAGCGTTAAGAAAGCTAGTCAAAATTGCCCCAGAATATGTTTCCAAGGTTTAAAGATGGAGAATATGCCTTATGAACTACCACAACATTATAACAATCGAACCGGGTAAACGCAGTGGTAAGCCTTGCATTCGAGGAATGCGAATCACAGTAAGCGATATCTTGGAATATCTTGCAGGTGGTATGACGGAAGCAGAAATTCTAGAAGACTTTTCTGAACTTACCTCTGGAGATATCAAAGCTTGTCTTGCGTTTGCGGCAGATCGTGAGAAAAAGTTATTCGTGGCATGTCTGTGAAATTGCTTTTAGATGAAAATCTGTCTGACCGGATCATTTACCGGATAACGGATCTGTATCCCGCTTCAGAACACGTTAAAACCTTGTCACTTATCAAGAGTGAAGACGTTATGATTTGGCAGTACGCAAAGGTGAATGATTTCGTGATTGTTTCCAAAGACTCTGATTTCCATCAGCGCAGTATTCTTTATGGTCATCCTCGAAAATTCATCTACCTCTGCGTTGGGAACTGCCCAACCTCGAAAATTGTACACATTCTTCGAGAAAACTACGATATGATTAGCCAGTTTGGGGGTGCGGAGGAAGAGAGTATTTTGGTGCTATCATGATCCTCCGCTGATTTGGGTATTCCCCATCGCCCACTGGTCGATTTACTTCCTTGGTTTCTTGTTTTTGCTCAAATTGAGGAAACAATCTAGAATCTTGAGAACGGTCAAAATCAATATATAGCAAGAAATTTGAATATTTGGAGCCAGAAAGAGAAAAAAATTTCCCAAAGGGGGTTGACAAATGTAATACCTTGGGGCTATGATAAATATCGTTAAAGAAATTGGGACTGTAGTTCAACTGGTTAGAGCACTGCCCTGTCACGGCAGAAGTTGCGGGTTCGAGCCCCGTCAGTCCCGTAAGTAAAAAAGAGTCCAGAGCAGTTTATAATGGCTGCACCGACAATTAACGTATTTTAAGAAGAAAGAGGTTTTCTGTGACTGTCAGGGTTCGTATTGCTCCTTCCCCTACCGGAAATTTACACATCGGCACCGCTAGAACTGCTGTCTTTAATTGGCTGTTTGCCCGTCATGAGGGGGGTACATTCATCCTACGGATCGAAGATACAGACAGAGCACGTTCCCGCCCAGAATACACAGAGAATATTAAGTCTGGATTGACGTGGTTGGGGTTAGATTGGGATATTGGTCCCCTATTTCAGACGGAACGGTTCCACCTTTATGAAAAAGCAATCCAAACTCTGCTGGATCGGGGTTTAGCTTATCGCTGTTATTGCAGTGGGACGGAATTAGAAGAAATGCGGGCAGCGCAAAAGGCCAGAAAAGAAGCGCCTCGCTACGATAATCGTCACCGCAACCTTACCCCAGAAGAAGAAGCAGCTTTTAAAGCAGAAGGGCGTCAACCGGTGATTCGCTTTAAAATTGACGAGAACCGGGAAATAGTCTGGCACGATTTGGTCAGGGGGACAGTCACTTGGAAAGGGAGTGATCTGGGGGGAGATATGGTGATTGCTCGGACTTCGGAGAGTTCAAATATAGGTCAACCTCTCTATAATTTTGCGGTGGTGGTAGATGATCTAGATATGGATATTACTCACGTGATTCGAGGGGAAGACCACATTGCCAACACAGCCAAACAGATATTACTCTATGAAGCGATGGGAGCAAAGGTACCTCAGTTTGCTCATACACCCCTCATTTTAAACCCCCAAGGACAAAAGCTCTCCAAGCGAAATGGAGTGACTTCCATTGACGATTTTCGCAAAATGGGCTTTTTACCGGAAGCTATGGCTAATTATATGTCCTTGCTGGGGTGGACATCCCCCAATGGGGAGGAAATATTTACCCTCACGGAAGCAGCAACTCAATTTAGCTTAGATAGAGTGAATAAAGCGGGAGCAAAATTCGACTGGGCAAAATTAGATTGGATCAACAGTCAGTATATTCATAAAATGCCAGCAGAACAGCTAGTTGAGTTATTAGTTCCTTACTGGGAAGAAGCTGGATATGAAATAGATCTAAAAGGCGATCGCCCTTGGTTAGAAAGTCTGACGGCAATGATTGCCTCCAGTTTAACTCGTCTTCCTGACTGTATTCAAGAAAGTCGCTTGTTGTTTGGTTCGTCAGTTAAGTTGAGTGAAAAAGCCATGGAGTTGCTACAACAAGAGGACGCCCGCCAGATAATTGAAACTGTTATCGCAGCTATAGAAGGTGAGGGAAAACTCACGGAAACCCATGTTAAAGGGATAGTTAAACAAGCAACTAAAGCCCACAAAGTGAAAAAAGGTTTAGTCATGCGATCCCTGCGAGCAGGATTAATGGGAGAATTAACAGGTCCGGATCTGATTCAGTCCTGGCTCTTGCTAAATCAGAAAGGATGGGATAAAATGCGTCTGAGCCAGGCATTAAGTCAGCTGTGAAATTGCTGGGGAGTGGCAACATTACAGTATCTAAATTACCCAAAATTAAATATGGCTGAAGCTGCGACTGTTGTAAAGACTCATAGCCTTTTGGACTCCTTCCTTCAGACTCAATTCTACAGCCTCTGACACCAGTTGCACTACTGCGGCTATTGTTTTCCTTTCTGACGGAGAAAAGCGACCCAAAACGTGAGAAATAGTCCCCTGTTCCCCATTGGATTTGCCTATTCCAATGCGCAGACGAGGAAAATTTTGCCCTCCTAGATGAGAGATAATGGATTTGATGCCGTTGTGTCCCCCAGCAGAACCGGAAAGACGCATTCTCAAACGTCCTACAGGTAGATCCATATCGTCATAAATTACTAACAAAGACTGAGGCGATAACTTATACCAGTTACCCGCAGCTTGCACTGACTGTCCGGAACGATTCATATAGGTAGTGGGTTTGAGCAGGCGAATTTTGCTGCCTGGTTGCCATAATCCCTCCCCAAATCCACCTTGAAAGCGACGATGTTGTTTCAATGAGATTTGCCAACACTGGGCTAAGGTGTCAATTACTTCAAACCCGATGTTGTGTCGCGTTCCATTATACTTCGATTCTGGATTACCCAAACCGACAATCAGTTGGGGAATGACTAAATTTGCTTTTTGGCTCATTATTAAAGGCTGTGTTTGAGAACTTTAAAGACTTGACGATTCTCCAGCACTTGGAGTATTCTGAATTGATTTTGTTCTTAGCTGCCTCAACATATGAGAATTTTCAAGGCTCTGGACACTACGTAAACATCCGCAAGGGTCATAATTTGAGGGGCCGAGGATAACCGAACCGCTACCATCTATTTTTTCGTGATGTCCATAGGCTATAATGGGGATGTCTTGCAGGTGTTTCGTCCAGGGAATTTGCTTCAGAAATTGGTAGGAGTGAGTAACGTGAGCTTCAATGGCTAAACGTTCTGAGGTGGTTAAGTTCCCCGTAGGTACTGTCAACTGCTCCATTTCTTCGGCGGTAATGAGAGGTTTGAGTTCACCGTCAATATCTCTATAGGTATACTTGGAGATGGCAGATAGTTGGGTTAATATTTGTTCCACATTAAACTGGAATTTTTGGCTCTTATAGGCTAATGGTTCATTAGCTTCCTGCACTAGCTCCAAATACCGATCTAGTTCTTGGACACTTCTCTCTAGTTGTTGGTCTAATTCAATTAATTTTTGACAGTGGGGAGAATCATGACGGTGGCTGGGGTGTTCTACTAAATAGCTGTATTTCTCTTGAGCGCATTCCATTTCCAGAGCACGTTGGGCAAAGGCAAAACGCTGCCGAATTACCTCCAGTTTTTCTGGATAGAGTTTTTGGCGCTTATTTAAAATTGCTTCCGGGACACTAACTTTGCCGAAATCGTGGAGAAGAGCAGCATAGCGAATTTCTTGCAGTTGGCGCACCGCGTAGCGGATCTCTTCGAGATCGCTAAACTGAATCAATTGTCAAGGTCCAGTGGAGATAGTATTCAGCTCTTGAGCAAATTTCACTGTCAAAGCAGCTACTCTTTCTGAATGTCCAGAAGTTGTGGGATCTCTAGCTTCAATTGTCTGAATAGATGCCCGCACGAACCCTTCAAAAAGATTTTCGATGCTATCTTGGAGTATATTCCGTTCCAGGGAAATAGCTGCTTGAGAAGCGAGGGAGCGCACAATGCTTTCTTGCCAATGGGAATAAGGTACAGTAATATCCTGGGCATTTTCCAGGCTAATCCTATCTTCTCCCTTTCTTTTCCGGTTAATAAGCTGCAAGACACCAATAACTTCCCCTTCCTGATTTTGCATAGGCAGTACTAACACGGAGCAAGTACGATAGGAAAAATCCCTATCGAAACTCCGATCTAGCTGGTAAGGAAGGTGAGAGGGTATATTGTGAGCATTGGGTATATTCAAGGTTTTCCCAGTCAAAGCTACGTAACCTGCAAGACTTTTTTTCGTAATTGGTACCGCGAACTCTTTGAAAGATATTCTGGAAAGAGAATCATTTTGAGCTACTTTAAAGAGTAAGCAAGGGATGGCACCATTTTTGTCCAGCAAATAAACACTCTCCGCATCGCTACAGGTGATTTCCCTGCTTTTGCTTAAAATGAGATTCAGTAGTTTATCCAAATCCTGCACACTAGAAAGAGCTTTCCCAATTTCTAACAGCTCTTCGATGAGTTCGGCTGGTTGCTGGGAGGAGTTGGCAATATCCATCAATCTTCCTTTTTGAACGTTGCTCATGAGTAATACACGGATACCTCTAGGATATTGTACCTTGACTGTCCTCAAATTTACTTTACCTTGTCTGGCTGCTTTATTAAATACAGTATTTCTCTATTATACTTATTATTGTAACTATCAATAATATAACTTATTTAATGATAATGATGCTGTTTTTTCCTAGGTTTTTCCAAAAAACTGACCTAATAAATTTGAGGTAAATTAACAGCTAAAAGTATCTAGTCCTAAGATAATTTAGAACTAGATGTCAAGACAACAATTGGTGGCTAAGACTGCTATACTCAAAACTAGAAGGTGCGTTGCGAACGTTAAGTTGTGCAAAATCTTTAATTGCTCCTACTACTACAACGGACGAACTGACGGAGCACCCGAGGTCTAATTTCTTTCCCACTCCCTTCACGACGAAACGTCAAGAGAAGTACTTAACCAAGTGTATGAGGAATAGTGGAATAAAACAAGCAGGATTTCTGTACAACCCCAACAGTTCATTTTGAAGCTTTAGCAAGAGAAGAAAACCCGAGTCGTCAAAGCATACAGATTTGTACCCATAGAGTATAAAGATGCTAAGATTAGAGAAGGTTGCGATTAAACGAGAGTATTTATGAAACCACTCCAGACACGGAGGGCACAGAGAAACGAGCGCGGGGTAAAGGGTAAAGAGAAGCTAGCAGGGTGGACTTTGTGCCTTTGCGTAGAGAGCGAGACTATATTTATTCCTAAGAGTCGCCCATAATTGTGGGATAATATAAGTGAAACAAAAACAACCAAAAATGAAAACTACTATAGCATTAATATTAGGGATAATTAGTAGTGTAGCTCTTATCTTGCCAGCCTGCGCCCAAGAATCTCTCTTTATTGCCTATCCACCAAAGGATCGCCAAACCACTTCAGATCGCATCTTCATCATCGGTACCGCCACCGGATCCGGACAACTATTAATCAATAATACCCCCGTCAACCGCAGTTCTGGAGGACATTTTGCTCCCAGTTTCCCCCTGAAAATAGGTGATAATCTCTTTGAGATAAAATGGGGCGATGCCACGGTGGAAATTACAGTTAAACGCACTCCCACACAACCCACTATCCCCTCAGGAGTAGCTTTTGCTCCCAACTCCCTCACCCCCACCCGAGATATTGCCCGACTCCCTGACTCATTAATTTGCTTTGGTGCTGTTGCCCCCCCAAATGCTACTGTTACTGTAACCCTGGGAACTCAAACTATCCCTTTATTGCCGGAAAACACCATCCAACTCCCTTCCAATAATGCCGTCCTCACAGACCAAAATCAACCCCAAGGAGGAATTAGTACCTATAGTGGTTGTGATACATTTACCCAAATAGGTAATTTAGGCTATCCTCTCTTTGAACTAAATCTCCAGGGCAAAACAATAACGGAAGAGGGTAAAGGTAAAGTAGAAATTATCCCCCCGAACCCTTTAACAGTAGTGGAAGTTACTGCAACACAGGGAGTAGCTCGCACAGGACCAAGTACCAACTATTCTCGTCTCACCCCCCTGCTCCAAAGAACCCAAGCTTCCGTCACTGGGGTAGAAGGAGAGTGGTTACGTTTAGACTATGGTGGTTGGATTAAAACAGCAGAAACCAAACCCCTTTCCAGTAAAATTCCCCCTCGTTCTTTTATTCGCAGTATTAGTTCCCGTCAAGTTCCCGGTGCCACAGAAATTGTCTTTCCTTTACAAACACCCGTTCCCGTGACAGTGAAGCAGTCAGACAAAACCTTTACCCTCACCCTCTACAATACTATCACCCAAACAGATACAATCTACGTCAATGACGACCCCATTATCCAACGGTTAGACTGGGAACAATCCAATCCTACCCAAGCAGAATATACCTTTCTGCTCAAATCTCACCAACAGTGGGGTTACCAGTTGAGATATGAAGCAACAAACCTAATTTTAACCCTCAGACACCCCCCCCAACTCAGCTCTTCTACTTCAGCCCCTCTGGAAGGTATTAATATCCTCCTAGATCCGGGACATGGAGGGAAGGAATTAGGTGCCACCGGACCAAATGGCTACCCGGAAAAAGATGCTAATCTTACTCTCTCTCTATTATTGCAGCAAGAATTAGTCAGACTGGGAGCTACAGTTTACATGACTCGGGAAACAGATATAGATGTTTCCCTCTCAGAGCGAGTAGAGATGATTAATCAGCTTAAACCTACTCTCGCCCTTTCCATACATTACAATGCCATACCTGATAATGGTGATGCTATCAACACAGCTGGAATTGGGATGTTTTGGTACCATCCCCAGGCTCATTCCCTCGCAGTTCATTTACATAACTATATTTCTGATAAATTAAATCGCCCCCGTTACGGTATATTTTGGAATAATCTCGCTCTCACTCGTCCCCACGCAGCCCCATCTATATTAATGGAATTGGGATTTATGATTAATCCGGTAGAGTTTGAGTGGATTACTAACCCCAGAGAAAGAGAGAAATTAGCTGAGGCGATCGCCCTGGGTGTGGTAGAATGGTTACAACAGGAACCGCAGATGCACGCAGATAAACGCAGATAAGTACAGATTATTCTTGTTCCTCTTTTGGTTCATCCTTCTTTTCTTCTTCTGGATTGGGATTAGGTTGCTCTAAGTATTGGTAAAAAGCTTTAGAAATTTGTTGAATTAGAGTTCTGGCAGTATAATCATTGTGAGGACGTTTAACCATGACAGCAACAATATAGCGCTTGCCATTGGGCATATCCACAATCCCTGTATCTCCCAATACAGAACCAATATCCCCAGTTTTGTGAGCAATAATCGCACCTGGTCCCAAACTCTGAGGTAAGAGAGTTCGGGTCTTCGTCTGTTTCATAATCCCCAAGAGGCGATCCCGGGATCGCAAGGTGAGGAGTTCCCCTCGATTAATCATTCCCAGCAACCGAACCAAATCCCTGGGACTGCTAGTATTAGTTCCTTCCAAATCAGGTAGGGGATTGCGAATAACCGTCCCTGTCAAACCCCAATCCCGAAAGCGCTGATTCAGTACCTGTGCACCTCCAATCCTTTCCACGAGCATATTAGTACCAGTGTTGTCACTAATGACAATGGTTTTGGTGGCGGTTTCCAAAGCAGTAAATTTGGTTCCCGGTTTTTGATATTGCATGGTACCGGAATGGGGAGCAATTAATTCCGGTTTTATGGTCAACATTTCATCCAGGGTAATATTACCCCGATCCACTTCCTGAAAGAATGCCACCAGAATGGGAATTTTAATTGTGCTCGCAGCAGAAAAGGGAGTAGAACCTTGAATATTCACATAAGCACCACTATCCAGATCTAGAAAAAACGCTCCCGGTTCCAATTTAGGCCACTTTTTGGCCAATTCTTCTACCTTTACCTTTAAAGGAGCGATCTCTTTGGTGAGGGAAAACGATTGCTGTTTATTGTCAGGCTGTGCATTATCAATATTTACCTTGGTAGATTTTTCTTCCCCATCTGCTACCTTGTATTTAGTGCTGTCAACAGCTGATAAAACGGTTCCGGCGATCACCGCTATCCCAATACCCAAAATAGATAAGCGTATTAAATAAAGAATCAAATAATATATTATAGTATGACTTACTTGCTTTTTTTTGCTTCGTAAATTTACAGGTGGTCCAGGTCGTTCCCCAACAGGGTCAACAAGTCTCTTTATGTCAGTACTCACAGGAGACTTGGGTATGACTAGAACTTTATTCGTCTGTTTTCTGTTCTCTTGTGGTAGAATAGGGTAGATCCTCAGACCGGAATTACTGGGTCGTTTTCCTTTTATAGAGGTGAATTTTAAGCGTGGGGGATAGGTGGAAACGTCAGTTAGTTTATTTTGGCTGTTCATCTCCTTCTCCTTGGTTGTTAGTTATTCGTTGTTCTTTTGTTGAACCCTCTCCCAGGACATCTGACGGAGAATCCCTCGCAGCATCGCCACTTCCTCACAGCTGAGCTCGGCGCGGTTAAATAAACGGCGGAATTTTTCCATCCGCGCTTTCCCTGTATGGGGATAGAGATAACCGATCTGCAACAAAACTGTTTCTAAATGATGATAAAAATCTTCTAGAATATCCAGTGTTGCTAGTTCAGCTGTCAAAAGAGGAGTACAAATACTCTCCTCTAAGGATGCTCCATAGAGTTCGTAAGCGCAAACAGCTACAGCAGCTGCTAAATTTAAAGAAGGATACTCCGACGTTGCCGGAATAGAGACAAAGCGCTGGGCGTAGTTTAACTCCCTATTACTCAGTCCTCGTTCTTCCGGACCAAAAATCAGAGCAGAAACTAGATTTTCTCCTAATAACCAGGGTAAAGCAACCGACGGCAGCTCCAATTGAGTAGGTAAAGAACGGGAGCGTGCGGTAGTGGCGATGGCCCTTTGACATCCTTGCAATGCAGCTGGTAAACTCTCTACAGTTCGCGCCCTCTCTAAAATATCTCCCCCATGCACCGCCATAATTCGCGCTTCCGGACCGGACGGATCGCAATGAGGCTGCACCAGCACTAACTGTTCCAGACCCATATTTTTCATCACCCGTGCTACAGAACCAACATTTAGAGCGCCTGCTGGTTCTACTAGGATAATGCGCACGGATTTCAGGGATATTTTCGCCATCAGTTTCTTCCATTATTCTTAATATAATGGACAATAGGAAAAATGAGAGGGGAAGGCATATCTTCTGCTTATGATTTACAGTATCAAGCTATAGCAAATCAAGGATTTAGCTCACGTCTTTAGTCAATTGAAATTTAATAATAATAATTTAATATAACATTATTTATCCATGAATATTTACTTGATAAAATTATGCTTTAGCTGGCGATAGATTTCGTAAAAAGCGATGGCGGCAGCAGCAGAAGCATTGAGGCTGGGAGTTTTACCAGTAAGGGGAATAGAGAGCAAAAAATCGCAAGACTTCGACCTCATGAGGCTCAAACCTTCCCCTTCCGAACCCACCACCAAAGCGATGGCACCGCTGAATTTATTGCTGTATATGGGTTTAGAGGCAGCGCTGGAAGTGCCGTAAATCCAAAACCCAGCCTCCTTCAAACTTCCTAAAGCACGGCTGAGGTTAACTACCCGAGCAACAGGAAAATTTTCTAAGGCTCCAGCAGCTACTTTCATAACCGTAGAAGTAACAGAAGCAGCCCGTCGTTGGGGTATAACCACACCTTGAGCACCAAAAGCCTCCGCCGTGCGAATAATTGCCCCCAAATTATGGGGATCTGTAATCCCATCGGCCACCGCGATTACCGGGGATTTTGTCTGAGCTTTAGCCCTAGTAATCAAATCAGCTAAATCCCAATAAGTATAGGGAGCAACGTTAGCCGCCACCCCTTGATGATTGCCCCCCCGAGCAATCCGATCTAGACGACCTACTCCCACCTCCTCAACCACCGTACCATTAGCTTTAGCCTTCTTCAAGAGGGAGTAAAAGCGGGGATCGTGGCGGAGTTTAGATGTAATCCAAATGCGATTGAGCTGGCGGGCTGGCGCGGGGGCGCGCCCGATCCGGTGCTCCGCACCGGATCGCTTTCTAAGACAGCCAAAACAGAATGACGACCGTAGATAATATCACTACTCTCTTTCTTCTCTGATGCAGGTATTGGTGATTGTACTCCGTACAAATTACGCTTAAAGTTATTTTTTACCATATATTTAACGTGTCTAACAACTGGTGCAAGCGATCCGGGTTAGTAAGATAGAGATAGCCGATTAAAGTCTCTAAGCTACTGGCTTGCTGATAAACTGCTGCTGATGTACGGCGAGATTTTCCTTTAGCTGCATTGCGTCCCCGACGCAAAATTTCTTTTTCAGAGTCCGTCAGGTATGGTTCCAGGGAGCGCAAGTGAGCTGCTTGAGTTTCAGCTCGCACCTGCTCAATCACTTGGTTGTGATAGGAAGCAATACGTTTGGGGGGAAAAAGAAAATTGCTGCGGATATACAACTCGTAAACTACATCCCCAAGATAAGCTAAAGAAGCGGAGGAAAGTCGCGACCTAGGGAAATCCGCAACAGCTTCACAGGTTGGCTGCAATCTTATCAGAATCCTGGGGGAGGGGGATTGGGAGTTTGACATGGCAAAAAAAGAAGCTATCTAAGGTGTGTCAAACCAGATAGCTTTTGTCTCAACTGTTTTCATCAGCATTTTTTTCTTTCAAGTTTTTGACTGCGTCCTCTACCGTTGACTGGAGGGAGAGAAACTTTTCTAAACGAACTAGCTTAACTGTTTGAGTCACTCTAGCATTAGTAACAACTTGAAGGCTTCCACCAGCATTTTGACATTTTTTCACTAACTGCACTAAAGCACCCAAACCAGAGCTATCGATCAAATCGATTTGAGCTAGAATTAAAATAATGTCTTTAAATCCGGAGTCAATGTAGTTACCTACTACTTTGCGCAAAGCAGGTTCCGAAAAAGCATCTAATAATCCGGCGAAACGAAATATTTGGTAGTTTTCCTTGACTTCGCGAGTTCCCCTTAAGCTCACTGTCAAGTTTAGTTGCTCAGGAATAATTACCTCCTTTACTATAGCTCAATTTTGATGGTGGTGTATTGTAGCACCGGATTGAAACAGTGACCAGTGACCAGTTGTAGGGTGCGTTGGTAACGGACCGAAAACGTGATCTAATTTTTATTTATTTTTTTATGTTTTGGTAGCGGAGATCGCCCCCTTCTTGGTAGGATCGAAGGAGTGTATTGCTACACTCCTTCCCTGTAGGAACCGTGCCCTCTCTACGGCGCACACGGCTCCTGTGAACTATGGGCGACTAACCCCTTGACAAATTCTATTACCATTTTTGGTACCTGTTAAGGTTAGGTAACTTCGGTTGCCTTTCCTCCCCTGGACTTTCGTTTCCCGGTGCATTTTCATCGTCACTACCCTTAGGTGTGCGGAATTGCCTTTTCTGTAGGCTAAAATATAGTCTGGTTTTAGTCTAATCGCCTGGGTGTAATCTGCGCGCCGCGAAGCGGATACCTGCGGGATCGTCTCCTCATTATCACCTTGATTCTGTTTATTCAAAGCTCTGTCAAAGAACTGTCTAGCAGTTAACCTCTCAGTGGGACGGAGAGTAGGTCGTGGAGGGGGAGCCACGGAGGAATCTAAATTAATTGTCCCTCTTCATTCTGTAATAAAAAAACCCTGTTGAATAGCTTGACCAGAATTGCCTATGTTGGCGATAGAATAACTGTTATTACTCTGAAACTCCATCACTGCTAAGTCTACCCCAGGAAGATTTATAATTTTCCTAGTGTCAATGTCATGGAGTATATCATCATTAGTAGTCACATAGGCTTCTTCTCCTGGGCTAGTACTATTCACCACATGAGCAGCAGTGAGAACCAGATAAATATCTCCTTTTCGCTGAATAATAACACCAGAACCAGAAGGACCCGGACCTTGAATCAAAACAGTGATTTCCTTGGCGGTTTGGGCCACTTCAGCAGGAGAAAGATTGACAGCAACTTGAGGTTGTACCAAAACCAGGGCTGCTGTACCTATGAAAACTGCGGTGTTCCGAAAATTCATCATCTTTGTTAATCAGTTCAACAATATTATAAGCAATAGTATACCTATTAGCCCGCAATTTATTCCCAGGCGAGAAAACGGGCAATGCCTACCCTACGAACCGCCTCTCATTAAACTAACAAACTGAGAGAATAAATAGTCAGCATCATGAGGACCAGGGCTAGCTTCAGGATGATATTGTACTGAGAATAAAGGTAATGTTTTATGACGCAATCCTGCAACAGTACAGTCATTTAGGTTAAGATGAGTAATCTGAACATCTGGACTTAAGGAATCCCCATCCACAGCAAAACCGTGATTCTGACTGGTAATTTCTATCCGTTGCTCTAAACCAGCGGGTTGGTTTAAACCCCGATGGCCAAACTTCAGCTTAAAGGTAGTACCACCCAGGGACAAACTAATAATTTGATGTCCCATACAAATACCAAAGATAGGTTTCTTTTCCTTCAATAAAGCTTTGACAGTTTCAACTCCCGAGGTAACTGCTGCTGGGTCACCAGGACCGTTGGAGAGGAAAATACCATCCGGGTTGTACTGCAAAATTTCTGCTGGGATAGCATTTCCTGGCACGACGATAACTCGACAGCCATAACTAGCCAAACGTTTGAGAATATTCCGTTTAATCCCAAAATCAATTGCTACTACAGTTAGCACTTCATCATTATTACTCTTATTGGAAACAGAGGGAAACTCCCAATGGGTATCTGTAGGTTCAGACCACTCGTACACTTCTCTGGTAGTGACTTTCTCTACCAAATTTAATCCCGCCATATTGGGTGCTTCTTTTACTTGAGCAAGTAACTCTTCTGGGTCGAGAATTTCTGTAGAAATACCCCCATTCATGGCCCCAACAGAACGAATTTTCCTGGTCAAAGCCCGAGTATCGATGCCATAAATTGCTGGGATACCATATTCTACCAGGTAGTCCGGTAGAGACCCGGTGGAACGCCAATTACTAGGACGACGGGGGATATTGCGAGCAATCACCGCCTTGATTTGAGGTTTATCTGACTCTTCATCCTCTGGATTAACTCCTGTATTTCCCAATTCTGGACAGGTAAAAGTAACGATTTGACCGCAGTAACTGGGATCTGTCAGCACTTCCTGATAACCTGTCATCCCGGTGTTAAATACCACTTCCCCAATAGCGGTACCCTCAGCACCGAAGGACTTTCCTTTATAATGAGTACCATCGGCGAGAACTAAAAGGGTTGGTTTAGCTGTAGAAAGCATAGTTAATTGTTCTTTTAAAATCTAAGCAACCCCAACAATAGCAGGAGTAGGGGGAATGATTCCTTTTTGCTTGCAATATTCCAGACAGGCAGAAATGCAGTCTTGAGCATTATCCAGAGCATCAGTATAGGTTATACGACTGGTGCAAGGTTGCATCACCAACTCACTAAACTCGGAAATGGTAACGAGATAGCGTCGATCTACTTCTGACCACTCAATTAAAATGCTGTAGTTCATGACTCAGACTCCAACTGTTTACGGGCTTTTTTTAGCTGTTGTTCCAGATAAGGAGGCACATCTTCTCCATCTTTTTCTGATGTTTCCAGACTCGATGACTACCGCCACGACGTTTCACCCCATTAAAACTGAGCTGCATACAGCTCAGCTTTATACTCACGTATTTTTCGTGGCATTAGCCTTTTTATTGGTTTCTTCTCCTGCCCCAACTATAGCATTTTTACCTCTAATATCACTATGGTCCAAAGCTATCGCCCTCTCATTGAAACTGAACGGTTAGTCTAGACCCTATGGCTAAAGACAAATTTCACGAATGTGTCAAAACCATGATTCCCACTAACTCAAAGTGGGCGGAGTTGATCTGGAAATTGACTTAGGTGCAGAGCGTATTATTGTTGCTGAGCGCCAAGGTGACAAAATTGCCGTTGAGGTCAAAAGTTTCCTTGCTTATACCTCTGCAATCACAGAAAACTAGCGCGTTATCAAACTATCCTACAAGATTTGTTGCTCGGCTATGCCAAAAATAAGCCAAGCTATGGTGAAATTGAGGTTGAAGTAAGCTTTGATACAGAACGACATCATTATTTAATCTGGCACACAGGGTGGCTGCGGGATCGCTGGGTACATCATTGCCCCATTCATTTTGCCATTCGTAACCATAAAGTATGGCTATTAGCCAATTCCACCGAGCACGATCTTGGAGCTGATTTGGTTGAAAAAGGAATCCCCAAACACGACATTGTGCTTGGGTTTCACCCCACTTACATCCGGGAAATATCTGATTATGCGGTTAATTAGATTTTGTTTCACGCAGAGGCCCAGAGGCGCGGAGAGTATATAAAATAAATTATTTATGTAAGCAATGAGTTAGCTCTTCCAACTTAATCCAAGCTGCACCAGCTGCCAGAATTTCCCTTGCTTTAGCAATTCCTGCCAGATGGTCTCCCCAGGGCACAACCTCCCCTACTTGCAGAGCGAAGGAAGCATTCAAAGCTACTACATCCTGCTGGGCAGCGATTCCCTTACCCTGTAAAACATTACGGAGAATAGTTGCATTTTCTTCCATCTCACCACCCCTTAAAGCTATAATGGGCGCTTTTGTTAACCCTAATGCAGTGGGATTCACCGTAGTTAATTTTACCTCACCCCCCTTCAGTACAGCCAGGTCAGTGGTATCCCCCAATCCCCCTTCGTCCAGTTTCTCCCTACCATGAAGTACAATAGCTTTCGGAGTTCCTAATTGATTCAAAGCTGTGGCTATAGTAGTTAAAAATTGAGGGTCATATACCCCGATTACCTGACCGGTGGGGCGCAAGGGATTCACCAGAGGCCCGAGGAGATTAAATACCGTGCGCACCTTCAAAGTACGTCGCAGAGGGGCCACTGCTTTCATGGCCGGGTGCCAACCGGGAGCGAATAAGAAGGTTATTCCTACCTCTTCCAAAGCTGCTTTCACCCTTTCATAGGGAGCAGAGAGATTTACTCCCAGATATTCCAGCACGTCTGCGGAACCCACCTTACTAGAAGCAGAGCGATTCCCGTGTTTAGCTACTTTTACTCCAGCAGCAGCAGCAACAAAAGCCACAGCAGTAGAGATATTGAAAGTAGAAGCACCGTCTCCTCCTGTACCGCAGGTATCGATAACCGGTTCGGAGTGGGTAATAGTCTCTCCTTGTAAAGACTGACCTTGGAGAACCTGGGCCATTCCCGTCAATTCCTCAGCTGAGACTCCTTTAGCTTGGATAGCAGCTAAAATACCTCCTGATAGCACCGGGGGAATTTCCTCTTGTAGCCAAGCTACCATTAATTGGGACGCCTGCTCCCTCGTGAGAGATTCTTTGTCCAGTAGCTGTTGTAGTAAATTGTGTACCATTTCTTTGCGCATGCAGCGCCTTTGCGCGAACCTTTTATCTTAAAATCAAGAGTACTACTTGCAAGGAATTTTAGATGAAATACTTTTTCCGACTAACTATTGCCTATCTTTTAGCACTCACGCTCTTATTATACCCTCAGATCGCATTAGCCCAAAGTGCTGCCACTATTACTGCTACTTTTGAGGACGTGGATCTGCGAGGTGAGGATTTATCCGGTCAAGATTTGAAAGAAGCCAATTTTAGCAAAGTCAAATTAGAAGAGGCGAATTTAAGCAATGCTGATCTGCAGGGTGCAGTTTTAAGCATCACCAATCTAACTGACGCCAATCTCCACGGCATTAATTTTACTAATGGCTTTGCCTATGTTACCCTATTTGATAATAGCAATTTGACCGATGCTATATTTGCAGAGTCAATTGTATTGCGCTCCACTTTTGATGGGGCTGACATTACTGGGGCTGACTTCAGTAATGCAATTTTAGATTTCGACCAAGTAGAGCAACTCTGCGATCGCGCTTCTGGAGTTAATTCTATCACTGGTGTGGATACTCGGGAATCTTTGGGCTGTCGCTAGTTTTGGGGTCTAGGGTATCTTGTAGGGGCGCAAGGCTTGCGCCCACCAAACCAGAGAGCTTTTTTAAGCCTGCCACGACACTACTATAATTGTGTTAGAGCTACAGATCTACGTACAGACATAATAGCCCCAATCCGCATCTATATTCCGCCCTGGAGAAATACACTCAAAGAACTCAATTTGACCGTTCCACATGATTCCAATGGTATTGAACCAATCACTTGCGTAGGGTGCAAAACTTACTACCCCTATTGAGTTACAACTAGAAATTATATGTGTTGCGATATCGGTCATAAATAGGGCGGACGACATTATATCGTCTACTCCGCGACCATTTATCGCGAAAATATGGCTCTTAGAGCGACCAGCAGGATATTCTGAGTATTGGTGAGCACGAGTCTCAGAATAAACTAGGTTTGCGTTATTTACCCCATTTATCTTTTGTTCACCATAAGAAATAGCAGATTGGCACTCATTCGCATTTGCTACTAAAGGCTCTGTAATGCACTTTCTATCTGTAACATAACCCCACCTATTATATGCTGGGAGATCACACTTAAATATCCCAATCAGACCGTTCCACATGATTCCAAACTTTTTGTAAGAAAAGATGTGGTAGGGTTCGCCAGGAGATTTTTCATATACTGCAAAATCCACTACCCCTATTGAATTGCAACTAGAAATTATACGTGTTGCGATATCGACCATAAATAGGGGGGACGACATTATATCGTCTGCTCCGCGACCATTTATCGCGAAGCTAAGGCCCTTAGAACGACCTTCGGGATATTCCGAGTATCCGTGAGCATAAGTATGAGTAGGAAGAACTATGCTGGCGTAATCGAACCCATTTATCTTTTGTTCACCATAAGAAATAGCAGATTGGCACTCATTCGCATTTGCTATTAGGGGCGTGGTAACAATAGCTGATATACTTGTAAATGCAAACAAAGGCAACAAAGTCTGTAACTTTACTTTCATATATCCTATTTAAAGCCTGATTACAGGATTGCCCTTATGGTAGCAAATGCTCCAGACATCCTTCAAGGGTGGAATGATAGGTAGACATTGCTGGTATTGCCTTAATGTTTTACCTAGCAATATCCACCACAGTTTACACTCCCCTAAAGAGAGAATCATCAGGCAAAATCAGCGTTTATCTGCGGTTTCCTATATTAAGCAGCAGCCACCAAACTCTCCCCCAGGGGCTGCCAGCGGAAATAGCGATCGCCTCCCATCTCCAAAACCACTTTAATCCTGGGTTCTAACTGGGGCAGGTTCACCAAATACTCCACTTCAGTGCGAGAAAGAATCTGTCCTTCAATAATCCACAACACCAAACCCTTGGACTGGGGAGAGAGTGTGTCTAGGTGAGAAGTAGCGATGGCTGGAACATAATAAACCGCACCTACAGCCGCACTTTGGGCGATATTTTTTTTCCCTAAGTGAGCAGGGCGCACCCCGTGGACCCCCATTAAATAAGCCCCCAGATCCCCCAATCCCCTAGCAGTGAGGTTTAATGTGTTGTAACCATGAGCACGCAAACGTCGTTGATATCTTCCCTCAAAACCCCCTTCCAAAGGGACGTAAACCCCTAAAGACTTAGACTTTTCCAAGTCCCGGAGGAATGATTTGCCAGTGGTAATTAGAGCCATTTTTGCCTTAAACTTTATTTACAATGATTGTATAGCGCCTTCGCGCAGGTGTGGGGTGTGTTGTTTGATAAAAGTTTGAGTAATCGTTTGCTCTAAAACCACGCCAGAAAACCTATCTTCCCCTCTCTGCGACTCTGCGCCTCTGTGTGAAACATTCCAACGAAAAAAATTTTTTCCAAACCCCTTGCTTTTTTCCCCACCATGATTTACAATGGGTGATTGTGACCAAAAAAGGCTGTATAGCCACCAAAAGTCACTACAGATCCAGAAATGGAGCAAAAGCCTCCGCGAGATACTGAGGAAAAATTTCCTTAAGTCTCAAGGAACAAAGGCTAACATAGTAGCCACTTGTAGCGGTAAAATTACCTCACCCTGTGGTTTTAACTATCATCATCACTTCCAAAAAAAAAGCTGTATAGCGCCAAAGTCCTGTTGTCTAGCAAGTAGAGGTGCTCTAACCGTGTCCTTCGGTATCTTCGGCACAAAACTGGGCATGACCCAAATCTTTGACAGGGAAACAGGTTCTGCCATTCCCGTCACCGTGGTTCAAGCCGGTCCATGTGTAGTAACCCAAATCAAAACCAAAGAAACTGACGGCTATACTTCAGTCCAAATTGGCTATGGAGAAGTAAAGGAAAAAGCCCTCAGCAAACCGGAACTGGGACATTTGAGCAAAGCAGGTGCCAAACCTTTGCGTCATTTGAAAGAATATCGCCTTCCTGAAACCAGCCCATATCAATTAGGTCAAACCCTGAAAGCTGATATATTTAGCGTTGGTCAAATAGTAGACGTAACGGGAACCAGTATGGGGCGTGGTTTTGCGGGCTATCAAAAACGGCACAACTTTAAACGGGGTTCCATGACTCACGGTTCCAAAAACCATCGTTTACCCGGTTCCACTGGTGCAGGAACCACCCCAGGTAGGGTGTATCCCGGTAAGAAAATGGCTGGACGCTACGGTGGTAGTCAGGTAACAACTCGCAAACTGCAAGTAGTCCAAATCGATGCAGAACGGAACCTCCTGCTGATAAAAGGAGCAGTACCAGGTAAACCGGGGGGTTTATTGAATATCGTACCCACCAAAAAAGTCGGTAAATAGTCATGGTTAACTGTGTAATTAAAAACTGGCAAGGGGAAAATGTGGGGGAGACAACCCTAGAATTGCGGGTTGCCAAAGAAGAAAACGCCTCCCATATCGTCCATAGAGCTTTGGTACGGCAAATGACCAATAGCCGTCAGGGTAATGCTTCCACCAAAACTAGAGGGGAAGTGAGAGGAGGGGGACGGAAACCTTGGCGTCAAAAAGGCACTGGACGTGCTCGGGCTGGTTCCATTCGTTCTCCCTTATGGCGAGGTGGGGGTGTCATTTTTGGACCCAAACCCAAAGACTACAACATCAAAATGAATCGAAAAGAACGGCGTTTGGCTCTCAGAACAGCCTTCAACAGTCGTCAGGAAGATTTGATTGTAGTGGAAGATTTTGCCCCACAGTTTCCCAAACCGAAAACGAAGGAGTTAGTAATCGCCCTTTCCCGTTGGAGTATTTCCGGGGGAGCCAAAGTACTGGTTATCCTCAAAGAAATTGCCCAAAACGTTCATCTCTCAGCCCGAAATCTCCCCAACCTGAAAGCGATTAAGGCAAATAACCTCAACGTCTACGATCTGCTGTGGGCGGACAAAATCGTCACCACCGCTGACGCTCTCGCTGAAATTCAGGAGGTTTACAATGACTGAGTACAATACTCGCGATTTGGTCGATTTAATCATTAAACCCATCGTCACGGAAAAAGGCTCCCTGCTGTTAGAGCAGAATAAATATGTCTTTGAAGTGGTGAAAAAGGCAACCAAACCGGAAATAAAGGCGGCGATCCAAAGTCTGTTTGACGTGAAAGTGGTCAAAGTGAATACACTAATTCCACCCCGCAAAAAACGGAGAGTAGGCAAATTTGTAGGATATAAGCCCCAACACAAACGAGCCATCGTCACTTTGGCTGCGGAGGATCAAATCGACTTGTTCCCAGAAGTGTAGAGATTAAGCAACCATTATGGGTATTCGTTCCTATCGACCATATACTTCCGGTATTCGCACTGCTACGGTTTCCGACTTCAAGGAAATTACCAAAACAGAACCGGAAAAATCCCTCACCAAATTTAAACACAACCCCAAAGGGCGTAACAATCGAGGCGTCATTACCAGTAGGCGGCGAGGAGGGGGACACAAGCGTCTCTATCGCCAAATCGACTTTCGCCGAGACAAGCACAATGTCCCCGCCAAAGTGGCAGCCATTGAATACGACCCCAATCGCAATGCTCGTATCGCTCTCCTCTTTTATCAAGATGGGGAAAAACGTTACATCATTGCCCCTATGGGACTAAAAGTAGGTGATACAGTACGTTCTGGTATTAATGTAGGTTTTGAAGTGGGCAACGCCTTACCTCTGAGTCGCATTCCCCTGGGTACAGAAATTCACAACATAGAAATGATCCCCGGAAAGGGTGGGCAAATTGTCCGGGCTGCGGGAACTTTCGCCCAGTTAGTAGCCAAAGAAGGCAATTATGTAACCCTAAAGCTACCTTCCAAAGAAATTAGAATGGTTCGGAAAGAATGTTTTGCTACTATTGGTAAGGTAAGTAATCCATACCACAAAAACATTAAACTAGGTAAAGCAGGGCGGAAAAGGCACTTAGGACGCAGACCTAAAGTAAGGGGAAGCGTTATGAACCCGGTGGATCACCCCCATGGTGGCGGCGAAGGCAGAGCGCCAATTGGCAGAAGCGGTCCCATGACTCCTTGGGGGAAACCAGCTTTAGGTGCCAAAACTAGGAAGAAAAAACAGAGCGATGCCTTAATTATCCGCCGTCGCCAGAGTTAAGCATTACAACACATCAACTATATTAATGTTTTACAGTTATGGGTCGCTCGTTAAAAAAAGGTCCTTTTATAGCAGATAAACTGCTAGGAAAAATCGAAAAGCTGAACCAAGCCAATAGAAAACAGGTGATTAAAACCAGGTCGAGAGCTTCCACCATCTTGCCTCAAATGGTAGGACATACTATAGCAGTTCATAACGGTCGTCAGCACGTACCGATTTTTATTTCCGAGCAAATGGTAGGACACAAATTGGGAGAATTTGCTCCAACACGTACCTTTCGGAGTCATGCTAAGGGCGATAAAAAAGCAAGGTCTAGATAGAGGAGGAAAATATGGCGCTAGATACTACAGCAGAAGTCAAGGCGATCGCCCGCTATATTCGCATGTCTCCCTTTAAAGTGCGAAGGGTGCTAGATCAAATTCGCGGTCGCTCCTATCGGGAAGCACTGATGATTTTAGAATTTATGCCCTATAGAGCTTGCACCCCCGTTCTCAAAGTATTGCGCTCTGCGGTAGCCAATGCAGAGCATAACAATGGTTTGGCACCAGGTAGCCTGGTGGTCAGCCAAGCCTATGCTGATGGTGGACCGGGTTTGAAGCGTTACCGACCGAGAGCACAAGGTCGTGCCTATCAAATTCGCAGGCCAACCTGTCATATTACCGTTGCAGTGGCTCCCTTAGCAGATGAATAAAGCACTTCAGAGGAAAAATTCGTGGGACAAAAAATTCATCCAATCGGTTTTCGCCTCGGCATAACCAAAGATCATTTATCCTGTTGGTATGCCGACAGCAAGCGCTACCCAGAACTGCTGCTCGAAGACTATCAAATTCGGCAATACATCTCGAAAAACCTGAATAATGCAGGTATTTCTAAAATTAGGATTGAGCGCAAAGCCGACCAAGTGGACTTAGAAATCCACACCGCGAGACCGGGAGTGGTAGTAGGTCGGGGCGGTAGTGGGATTGAGAACCTGCGTACTGGCCTTCAAAAAGCCTTGGGGGGCAATCGGCAAATACGAGTCAATGTCATCGAAGTATCCCAAGTAGATGCAGATGCAGCTTTAATTGCCGAGCATATCGCTGGACAGCTAGAGCGTCGAGTCTCCTTCCGACGGGTAGTGCGTCAGGTAATCCAAAGAGCGGAAAAAGCTCAAGTTCAAGGGATTAAAGTGCAAGTGAGCGGTCGCCTCAACGGAGTGGAAATTGCCCGTACCGAATGGACTAGAGAGGGAAGAGTCCCCCTCCATACCCTGCGAGCGGACATTGACTACGCCTACCGGACGGCCAAAACTATCTACGGCATTTTGGGGATTAAAATTTGGGTCTTTAAAGGAGAGATTATCCCAGGAGCTGAAGAAGCCCAAGTTCCCAGCAAAGGACCAACCCCCCGTCGTCAAAAACGCCGTCAGCAATTTGAAGACCGTTCCTACCAAGAAGAATCATAATGTTAAGTCCGAGAAGAACCAAATTCCGCAAACAGCAGCGGGGGCGCATGAGAGGGATGGCCTACCGAGGCAGCACCATTAACTTCGGCGACTTTGCCCTGCAAGCCACAGAACCTTGCTGGATTACTTCCCGTCAAATTGAAGCGGCACGTCGGGCCATGACCCGTTACGTGAAGAGAGGAGGCAAAATCTGGATTCGCATTTTCCCCGACAAACCCGTCACCATGCGTCCAGCCGAAACCAGGATGGGTTCTGGGAAAGGTTCTCCTGAATATTGGGTCGCCGTAGTTAAACCGGGCAAAATCATGTTTGAAATTGCCGGAGTCCAAAAAGAGGTTGCCAGGGAAGCAATGCGTCTGGCAACTCAGAAATTACCCATTAAAACCAAATTTATCAGTCGCGACGAGGAGTACGTTTAAATTGTGTCCCTACCGAAAGTAGAAGATGCCCGAAAATTATCAGAGGAAGAACTGGCAGAAGAGATTTTAGCAGCGAAACGGGAACTATTTGAACTGCGGCGGCAACAGGCAACCAGCGAACTCAAAGAAACCCACCAGTTCAAGCACACTCGTCATCGTCTTGCCCAACTTATGACTGTAGAAAGGGAGAGGCAAATCATAGAGTCTAACAAGAAAGAAGCTCACAGAGACACAGAGGCGCAGAGGATAGCACGGTATAAAAGCTCACAGAGACACAGAGGCGCAGAGATATGACTGATCTAGTGGCGGCTGTACCGCTTGTTCGTCAATCCTCCGTGCCAACTCTTTGCTCTCTGGTCCTTTTGGGCCAGAGAGCCCAAAAGGCAAAGAGTTGCCTCTGCGCGCAATGATGAGGTAAAAAGTACTGCCACCTCAGATACTGACCCCCAGACTCGGAAAACCTCAACAGAAGAAGAAAAGGAGGAATAAATTCTCATGGCAGTCAAAGAAAGAGTGGGCATGGTGGTGAGCGACAAAATGAATAAAACCGTAGTAGTGGCGATTGAGAACCGTTCGCCCCACCCAAAATACGGCAAAATCGTCGTCAAGACCAAGAAATACAAAGCCCACGATGAAGAAAATAAATGCAAACAGGGCGATCGGGTAAGGATAAGGGAAACTCGCCCTCTCAGTCGCACCAAAAGGTGGATGGTTGCTGAAATACTGAATTGAAAGAAAATGATTCAACAACAAACATTTCTGAATGTTGCCGACAATAGTGGCGCTCGCAAGTTAATGTGTCTGCGAGTTCTGGGAACGGGAAATTGTCGTTATGGAAGTATCGGCGATCGCATTGTTGCCGTTGTCAAAGATGCCATCCCCAATATGGGAGTGAAAAAGTCCGACGTAGTCAAAGCAGTTATCGTGCGCACTCGCAAGTCTTTGCGCCGGGAAAGCGGGATGAGTATTCGCTTTGACGACAATGCCGCCGTCATTATCAATGACGACGGTAACCCCAAAGGAACCAGGGTTTTTGGACCAGTAGCCCGAGAATTACGGGAGAAAAACTTTACCAAAATTGTCTCGCTTGCTCCGGAGGTGATCTAATGGTTAAGGGAAAGAAAAAAAATAATTCCCCCACTCGTTACAAAATGCATGTGAAAAAAGGCGACACAATCCAAGTGATTTCCGGTCGTGATAAAGGTAAAGTAGGGGAAATATTAAACGCATTACCTCGTTCAAGCCAGGTAATTGTCAAAGGTGTCAACGTCAAAACCAAGCACGTTAAACCTCAGCAAGAAGGAGAGTCTGGTCAAATTACTACCTTCGAGGCTCCAATTCACAGCTCCAATGTGATGCTATATTCAGAAAAAGAGAAAATAGCTAGTCGCATTTGCTACAGTTTCACTGAAGATGGTCGCAAGGTGCGCATGTTGAAAAAAACGGGAGAAATTATTGATTGATTGGTTGTTTGTTTTTTTTTTGCTCTATAAACAACAAACAACGGAAAAGAAAGGTATAATTATGCCACAAAGACTCAAAAATATTTACCAAGAGACTATCGTACCTAAACTAAAGGAACAATTTGGATATATGAATATTCATCAAGTTCCGAAAGTAACGAAAATAACCGTTAATAGGGGTTTAGGAGAAGCATCTCAGAATGCCAAAGCCTTAGAATCCTCTACTAGAGAACTGGCAACTATTACCGGGCAACAACCCGTAGTGACCCGGGCAAAAAAAGCCATCGCTGGGTTCAAAATCCGTCAAGGGATGCCAGTAGGTGTAATGGTAACCCTGCGCTCGGAAAGAATGTATGCTTTTTTAGATCGCCTCATAAATATCGCCCTACCGCGTATTCGCGACTTCAGAGGTATAAGTGCCAAAAGCTTTGACGGACGAGGTAACTACAGTTTGGGCATTAGGGAACAGCTCATTTTTCCAGAAATAGACTACGACACCATCGACCAAATTAGAGGCATGGATATTGCCATCATTACCACAGCCAATACTGACGAAGAAGGTCGTGCCTTACTAAAAGAAATGGGAATGCCCTTCAGGAATAGCTAAGTCAAGGAACGGGAGGCAACACAGTAATAATGGCGGCAACTGATACAATCTCAGATATGTTAACACGCATCCGCAATGCTTGCTTGGTAGGACATCCAAAAACCAAAGTACCCACCACAAAAATGACCCTGAGCATTGCCAAGGTATTGAAACAGGAAGGCTTCATTGAAGATTTTGTTCAAGAGGGCGAAGGGATAAAAAAACATTTGATAATTTCCCTGAAATATAAAAAAAATCGCCAACCAATTATCAAAAAATTAAAGCGCATTAGCAAGCCAGGACTGCGAGTTTATTCTAACCGTAAAGAACTGCCTAAGGTTCTGGGTGGAATCGGCATTGCCATTGTCAGTACCTCCAGAGGTATAATGACAGATAGAGAAGCCAGACACCAAGGAATCGGCGGTGAAGTGCTTTGCCATGTATGGTAGTCAACACAATGTGCAACCAACAATCAAGGAGTAATTAGTCATGTCGCGCATCGGCAAGCGGCCAATTAAGATTCCGAAGAAAGTAACGATAAACATCAACGGACAACACATTGCAGTAGAAGGTCCCAAAGGCTCACTGTCTAGGGTTCTCCCAGACTTAGTAAGAGCAGAACAAGAGGGAGAGGAAGTTCAGGTATTGCGAGTTGACGATTCGCGAACCGCTCGAGAACGCCATGGTCTCTCTCGCACCTTAGTAGCAAATATGGTCCAAGGAGTTTATCAAGGGTTTGAAAAGCGCCTGGAAATACAGGGGGTGGGTTATCGCGCCCAGGCTCAGGGCAGTAAATTGACTCTGAACGTAGGCTACAGCAAACCAGTAGAAATGACTATGCCCAAAGGTATCCAGGTGCAAGTGGCAAACAACACCCTGGTTATCCTCAGCGGTATTGATAAAGAAGTGGTAGGGAACGTCGCCGCCAAAATAAGGGCAGTGCGGGAGCCAGAACCCTACAAAGGGAAAGGTATTCGCTACCTGGGAGAAATGGTTCGACGTAAAGCTGGTAAGGCAGGGAAGAAATAACCATGAAGCAGACTCGCAAACAACAAATTCGCCGCCGTCATCAGCGGTTGCGCCGGAAAGTGAGGGGAACAGGCGATCGCCCTCGGTTGGCTGTCTTTCGCTCCAATCAACATATCTACGCCCAGATTATCGACGATACCGCTCATCATACCTTAGTGGCTGCCTCAACCCTAGAGCCGGAACTTAAATCGAAAATATCATCTGGGGCCAATTGCGCAGCTTCGGCAGTAGTAGGCAAGCTTGTGGCGGAGCGCAGTCTGGCACAAGGAATTGCCCAGGTAGTTTTTGATAGAGGAGGCAACCTGTATCACGGTAGGGTCAAAGCCTTGGCTGAAGCTGCTCGGGCAGCAGGGTTATATTTTTAGCATAAAATAATTATTATGGCAAAAAAGCGTCAAAAAAGTAATAAACAAGAAAAAGAATCAGCTTGGCAAGAGCGAGTCGTTCAGATTCGTCGGGTCAGTAAGGTTGTCAAAGGCGGAAAAAAATTGAGTTTCCGGGCCATTGTCGTGGTTGGCAATGAAAAAGGTCAAGTAGGAGTGGGGGTCGGTAAAGCCAGCGATGTCATCGGCGCAGTGCGCAAGGGAGTCGTGGATGGTAAAAAACAATTAATCGACGTTCCTCTGACTAAATCTAATTCTGTTACCCATATTGCTAATGGCATTGCAGGGGGAGCCAAAGTAATTATCCGACCAGCCTCTCCTGGTACAGGGGTAATTGCAGGGGGAGCAGTGCGAACTGTATTGGAATTGGCAGGAGTTAAAAATATCTTAGCGAAACAGCTCGGTTCTAATAACCCTTTGAATAACGCCAGAGCAGCCATTAATGCCTTGGAAGCCTTGCGGACATTTTCCGAAGTGGCACGAGAGAGAGGCATTTCTCTGGAGCAACTCTACGCTTAATCTTTTAGGAGAGACAATTATGAGATTACACGAGGCCGCAGGGAAACAAGGCTCCCATAAGCGTCGCCGTCGGGTAGGTCGAGGCATAGCCGCAGGACAGGGAGCTAGTTGCGGCTTTGGGATGCGGGGTCAAAAATCCCGCTCCGGTACGGGAACCAAGCCAGGATTTGAAGGGGGACAAATGCCCTTGTATCGGCGGGTTCCCAAATTAAAGCACTTCCCCATTATCAATCAGAAACATTACACCATTGTTAATGTGGGTAAGCTGGCATCCCTGGCTACCAATACAGAAGTGACTCTAGCATCTTTGCAGGAATTGGGCATTGTCACCAGTAACGACGGACCTTTGAAAATTCTCGGTTCCGGGGAGTTAAACGTTTCCCTTCAAATTAAAGCTTCAGCCTTTACTGAGTCAGCGAAACAAAAAATTGAAGCTGCTGGAGGAAGTTGGGAGGCGATGGATAGGTGAAATTTTCCCATCTTGGCAATATCATAAGACGTGAGGGTGAAAAGTTTTAAAAATATAACTGTTAACCTAGCAACCTATAGAGATAGCCATTTATGGTCGTAAGTCGAGACAAAGCCCCAACGGCTCAAGAAACGTTTATGCAAATGGCACAAGCAGCCGGATTGAGAGGTCGGTTGCTTGTTACCATCGGTTTGCTCGTTTTAGTCCGCTTTGGAATATTTATTCCCGTACCGGGCATTAACCGACAAGCATTCCAACAAGGAATCCAAGATTTGCCAGTACTGGGATTTTTGGATATTTTCACCGGAGGCGGTCTTTCTGCTGTAGGCATTTTTGCCTTGGGGATCCTCCCATTTATTAATGCCTCTATCATTATGCAGCTTTTAACCGCTGCCATTCCTGCACTAGAGGACTTGCAGAAGAATGAAGGGGAAGCGGGAAGGCGCAAAATTTCCCAAATTACTCGCTATGTGGCTCTGGGCTGGGGGATAATTCAAAGCACGGGCATCACCATTGGCTTACTGAGTCCCTATGCCAATAATCCCGGAGTGGGGTTTGTTACAGAAACCGTACTGGCATTAACAGCAGGCTCCATGTTTGTCATGTGGCTGTCAGAATTAATTACGGAACGAGGCATAGGCAATGGTGCTTCCCTCTTTATATTTGTGAATATTGTGGCAACATTGCCGAAAACTTTAAGCAATACAATTGAGTTTGCCCAACAAGGGGGTCGGGAAGCAATAGCCCAGGTAACGATTCTGTTGTTGGTCTTCTTGGTGATGATTGTAGGCATTGTTTTTGTTCAGGAAGGAACCCGACGAATTCCGATTATCTCCGCCAGAAGACAAGTGGCGGGACGCCTATACCGGGAAAGAAAAAATTATTTGCCACTGCGACTGAATCAAGGGGGGGTAATGCCGATTATTTTCGCCTCTGCTGTCTTGATTTTGCCTTCTTCTTTAGCAGGTTTCACCCGCAGTGGGGCTGAAGCGAATTCAGGTATCAATGCCCAATTAAATCAAGTATTGAATGAGATAGCTAATGCTCTCAGACCCGGAAGTTGGGTTTACGTGGTGGTTTACTTGCTGTTAATTGTCTTCTTCAGTTATTTCTACGCCTCCTTGATTGTTAACCCGGTAGATATGTCCCAAAATCTGAAAAAAATGGGAGCTTCTATTCCAGGAATCCGTCCAGGAAAGGCAACGAGCGAATATTTGGAAGGGGTTATCAATCGGCTCACTTTCTTAGGAGCGATATTTTTGGGCATTGTGGCTACGGTACCTACCTTTGTGGAAAGTGCCACTGGAGTGACAACTTTTAGAGGTTTGGGGGCTACCTCATTGCTTATTTTAGTTGGTGTTGCCATTGATACAGCCAAGCAAATTCAAACTTACGTTATATCTCAGCGCTATGAGGGTATGGTTAAACAATAGCTATTTACTAAGTACCCTGATAACGAAATCTGAAGCAGTAAATTGAAGGCCAATGTCTTTCTTTAGACTTCATAACGAAAGGAGAATTTTTTCGTGAAACGATTAATCTTTTTAGGACCACCCGGGGCAGGGAAGGGAACACAAGCCAAACTCTTGGCGGATACAACGGGAATTGCTCATATCTCCACTGGGGAAATGTTGCGCTCTGCGATCACCTCGGGGACAACTCTTGGCAAAAAGGCTCAAACTTATGTAGACATGGGGGAATTAGTTCCCGATGATTTGCTTCTGGATTTACTTCTGGCCAGGTTGAGAGAATCGGATGCCAAAAATGGTTGGATTTTAGATGGATTTCCCCGGAATGCCTCCCAAGCTGCTTTTTTGGATAAACTGCTTATTGAAATAAATCAAGCCTGCGATTATGCGATTAATTTAGAAGTACCAGAGCGAGTTTTGATGGATCGCTTGCTGGTGAGGGGGCGCAAAGATGACAATCCAGAGACCATTAGGCGTCGTTTAGAGGTCTATCACGAACATACTGCACCAGTACTGGATTTTTATCTACAAGAGGGCAATCTTAAGTCAGTAAATGGCGATCGCCCTCTCGAAGAAGTAAATAAATCGTTGCAAGAAATTGTCAATGGTGATTCAAGAGAATAGAGGAAAAAAAATTGGCTAAACAAGATTTAATCGAAATGGAAGGAGTGATAACGGAATCCTTACCTAATGCAATGTTTCGCGTAGACCTAGACAATGGTTTTAACGTTCTGGCTCATATCGCTGGCAAAATTAGGCGAAATTACATCAAAATTCTACCAGGGGATCGGGTGAAGGTGGAATTAACTCCCTACGATCTGACTAAGGGGAGAATAACCTATCGGCTGAAAAATAAAAGATAAAATGCGTTCGCCGGTTCCGATAATATCCAAGACATAAAGACATCATCATAAAGTATGCATTAATGGCTGCCAAGAGAGGAACATGGGAAATTGCCCCAAGTTTTGGCTAATTGGTTGACCAAATAGATTAAATTTGATATAATAGTGGGCTTGCAGTTTACCCAAAAAAGACATGAAAGTTAGAGCATCAGTGAAAAAAATGTGCGAAAAATGCCGCGTTATACGAAGGCGCGGTCGAGTGATGGTGATTTGCCCAAACCCCAAGCACAAGCAAAGACAGGGTTAAAGAGACGGGAATTTTACGATCTGTAATCGGTATATCGTCGCAAATACAGAAAAAAAGGGAGAAAAAAAAGCGTGGCAAGGATTGCTGGTGTAGACTTACCCCGCGATAAGCGCGTGGAAATAGCCCTAACTTATATCTATGGTATTGGTTTATCCCGGGCCCAAGAAATATTAGCGAAAACAGGGGTGAACCCGGATACCCGCATTAGGGATTTGTCAGACGAAGATGCTGCTACTTTACGCTCCTTTGTAGGAGCAAACTATCAAATCGAAGGTGATTTGAGACGTTGGCAAGCAATGAACATTAAGCGTCTATCAGACATCGGTACTTATCGCGGTCGTCGTCACCGTATGGGGCTACCAGTGCGAGGTCAGCGAACTCGTACTAATGCCCGCACTCGTCGCGGTAGAAGGGTTACGGTTGCAGGTAAGAAAAAAGCACCTGCCAAGAAATAAGCCCTAAAGGTTGGTTATGGCAGTCCCGATTGACCGCCAGTTAGTTAAAACAAAGCATTAGTAAAATGGCTCGCCCAACGAAAAAAAGCGGTTCAAAAAAGCACAAACGCAACGTTCCTAACGGAATGGCTCACATCAAATCTACTTTCAATAACACCATCGTAACAATTTCTGATTCAAAGGGGGATGTTATCTCTTGGGCATCAGCTGGATCCAGCGGATTCAAGGGAGCGAAAAAAGGAACTCCCTTTGCAGCGCAAACCGCAGCAGACAGTGCCGCACGCAGAGCGATGGAGCAAGGAATGCGTCAGATTGAAGTGATGGTGAGCGGTCCGGGATCAGGTCGAGAGACGGCTATTAGGGCACTTCAAGGATCAGGGCTAGAAATTACTCTGATTCGGGATGTTACCCCAATTCCTCACAACGGCTGTCGTCCGCCCAAGCGTCGTCGAGTCTAGTTATTAGACTTCTTGCAGAAGTCAGGGAATAGGGTAACAGATAAATCTATTGGGTTCCCTACCCCTGCTCGATGTCAGCATTTGTGCCCTAGCAGGGGGGGATGACTTGGGGGCTAGGGGGGATCATCGTTACTCTTCCGCGTTGCTGCGTTGACACATGACAAACCAAGGGAGGTCAATCTGTGGCGGAGTTTAAAATTGATTGTATAGAATCGAAGACGCAGAAAAATCAGAGTCAATATAGCAAATTTATCCTCGAACCTCTCGAACGCGGTCAAGGAATCACTGTGGGCAATGCCTTAAGACGGGTTTTACTGTCGAATCTGGAAGGGGCAGCAGTGACTGCGATCCGGATAGCAGGAGTGAATCACGAATTTGCCACTATTGATGGAGTACGGGAGGACGTCCTGGAAATAATGTTGAATATGAAGGAAATAGTCCTCAAAAGCTCGACCCATCAAACTCTCCTCGGTCGTCTGAAGGCTACGGGACAGGGAAAGGTAACGGCAGCTCAGTTTATAGTACCCTCAGAAGTAGAAATAGTAGATCCAAACCAGTATGTTGCTACTCTGGCTGAAGGGGCAACCCTGGAAATGGAGTTTCACATCGAAAGGGGAAAAGGCTATCGGGCTATAGAACGGGGTAAAGATGAAAACAGATCCTTGGACTTCCTGCAAATAGATTCTGTCTTTATGCCTGTGACCAAGGTAAAATACAGTGTTGAAGATGCCAGGATATACGAAAGTGATGCCAGAGATAGGCTCATTTTAGAGATTTGGACTAATGGCAGTTTACAACCAGAAAACGCTCTTTCTACTGCGGCAGGGATTGTTGTGGATTTGTTTAATCCCCTCAAGGAGCTGCATATAGAACCGATTGTAAACAGTTATAGAGACAAGGACGATCCTACTAGCCAGATACTTATTGAGGAGTTGCAGCTGTCAGTACGGGCATATAACTGTCTGAAACGAGCGCAAATAAACTCTGTGGCCGATCTACTCAATTACAGTCAAGAAGAACTCTTGGAAATTAAAAACTTCGGCCTCAAATCAGCCAATGAGGTAATTGAAGCTCTACAAAAGCGTTTGGGTATTACTTTGCCTGAAACAAAATCTTAATATTGTTCTTGGATGGAGAAAAATCCCTATGCGTCATAGATGCCGAGTACCCCAATTAGGATTGCCAGCGGACCAACGTCGAGCTTTGCTGAGAACTCTTGCAACACAAATAGTTCGTCAGGGTCAAATTAAAACTACTAAAGCCAAGGCTAAGGCTGTGAGAAAGGAAGTAGAAAGAATTATTACTCTGGCCAAAGATGGTTCTTTGGCAGCAAGACGGAAAGCCTTGGGCTATCTGTACGATAAACAATTGGTACATTCCCTGTTTGCAGCAGCAAAAGAGCGCTATGGGGATCGTCCCGGAGGATATACTAGGGTGGTGCGCACGGTGCGCCGTCGGGGGGATAATGCAGAAATGGCCATCATCGAACTAGTTTGATGTCAAGAGTCGCCCTAGTAATTCAATACTTAGGGACTCATTTTCATGGCTGGCAACGACAACCAAACCTGCGGACGGTACAAGAAGAAATCGAAAAGACGATCGCCCCTGTAGCAGGACATCCAGTTACTGTATGTCCTGCGGGGCGTACCGATGCAGGAGTTCATGCAGCAGCTCAAGTAGCTCATTTTGATTATTTTGGTTGTCTACCTGGCGAGCGTTGGGCGTCAATCCTCAATGCTCGCCTACCCGAGGACATTCTCATTAGAGGTTCGGCGGAAGTTCCTTTAACCTGGCACGCTCGTTTTTCTGCTAGTTGGCGGCGCTATCGCTATACCCTCTATACGGACAAGGAACCCAACCTGTTCGTAAAGCCATTTTCTTGGCATTATTATTATGTACCCCTGGATGAGTCTCTTATTAAAGCAGCGTTAAAACCCTTGCTCGGGAGACATCACTTAGCAGCCTTCCGAAGAGCCAATTCCTCTCGGAGTCATTCTTGGGTTGAGGTGCAAGCAGTAGAATGTTACCGACGGGGACCATTACTCCATGTAGAAATTCAAGCTAATGGTTTTTTATATGGAATGGTACGACTGTTAGTGGGAACCCTGGTTGAGGTAGGAAGGAGGAGGCGATCGCCAGCTAGCTTTACCCAACTCTGGGTTGAAGAAAGACGAGAAGAAGTAAAATATTCTGCTCCTGCTAAAGGTTTATGTCTGCTTAGAGTTGGTTATTCAGAATTTCCCTTTCCGAGTAAAATTTGGTTCAATACTCAACCAATTTTTCAATTAGAAAACTAAGTAAAAACTAATGAATAAAACACCATTGCCAACAAAAGAAAATTTAGAACAAAAATGGTACGTGGTAGACGCTGCACAACAGCGTTTGGGACGTTTGTCTTCTGAAATTGCCACCATTCTTAGGGGGAAAAATAAGCCCACCTTTACCCCTCACATGAATACGGGGGACTTCGTTATCGTAGTCAACGCAGAAAAAGTAGTTGTCACGGGTAAGAAAGGTCACCAAAAACTTTACCGCCGTCATTCTGGTAGACCCGGGGGTATGAAAGTAGAAACCTTTGCCCAACTTCAAAAGCGCATTCCAGAAAGAATCATTGAAAAGGCGGTTAAAGGAATGTTGCCGAAGAATTCTCAAGGACACAAACTATTTACCAAGTTGAAAGTTTACGCAGGACCTAATCATCCCCACGCAGCACAAAAACCTCAAGAGTTGAAAATAAATACCATTCCAGGAGGAGTTAAATAATGCAAGCAAAAGAAAATAAGGCTAGGGTAATGTATGGAGGTACGGGCCGCCGGAAATCTGCGGTGGCAAGAGTAAGCCTTGTTCCCGGTGGCGGAAATATAACTGTTAATGGCAGGTCGGGAGATGACTACTTTAACCGCATTGTTAGTTATGCTAACTCTATTAAGGCTCCTTTGGAGACTTTGGGGTTAGAAAGTGAGTATGATATTATTGTCAAAGCTCATGGCGGTGGGCTTACTGGTCAAGCGGATGCGGTGAAGCTGGGAGTAGCGCGAGCTTTGTGTGAACTAGATCCGGAAAATAGGGGACCGTTGAAAACGGAAGGGTACTTAACTCGCGATCCGCGAGCGAAAGAACGTAAAAAGTATGGTTTGCATAAGGCCCGTAAGGCTCCCCAGTATTCTAAGCGTTAGATGGACGCTAATTTTTCTTATCCTACGGCATTTTGTTGTAGGATTTTATTGATAAATAAACTATATATTGAAGCGCTAACCTAGATTTCTTCAACTATGCCAATCAGCAATATTATATGATTGAAACAGCAACCAAAATACAACCACCTCTTTTACCTAATCATACTCAACTACCAGAGTCAGATGGTACTTTTGTGAAGAACTTCCAGGAACATCCCCAAACCATCCTCTTAACCGATTCTATCGGCTCCCTACTCAAACAAATTCATCCAGACGGTCAATATGCTATTGGTCAAGACTGTGGTATTTATTGGCGACAAACAGATCCCCCAGAAAGAGGTGCAGAAGCACCAGATTGGTTCTATGTCCCCAATGTTCCACCTATGCTAAAGGGTCAAATTCGCCGTTCCTACGTTCTCTGGCAAGAATTAAGACCCCCTTTAATTGCCATTGAATTAGCTAGTGGTAATGGAACGGAAGAAAGAGATAAAACTCCTTTATCTCTCTCAGAAGAAGGTAAAAGAACTAAACCGGGCAAGTTTTGGGTCTACGAACAAATGATTCGTATTCCCTATTACGGCATTTACGAAATCAAAACGGGACAATTGGCGGTTTATCACCTGCAAGATTTAACCTATCAACAGTTAAAACCTAATGACAGGGGTCATTACCTTATTGCCCCTTTAAAGGTAGAATTGGGACTGTGGCGAGGTACTTATCAGAACCAAACTCAATTGTGGTTGCGCTGGTGGGACGAACAAGGAAATCTTCTACTCATTGGGGAGGAGCGAGTTGAATTGGAAAAGCAACGAACTGCGCAAGAAAAGCAACGAGCTGAAAGAGCGGAACGACGCGCTCATCTTTTAGCAGAAAGGCTCAAAGCAATGGGAGTAGATTTAAATGAGGAAGAATTAAAATGAGGGAAGAAAACCATCAATTTTCTCCCTTTAACAATAACTTTTGCTGATCGTACACAATGGTCAACTCAACAAAATGCAAAGGCCAAGTGGTCTGGAAATGCGATATGATTATGAGCAGATGATCCTAAAAATAAAATGCTGGAAAAAGTAGAACTTTATAACTTTAAAAGTCATCAATCTACAAAACTTAGATTGGACGATTCACGCCTACATGCAATAGTAGGGCAAAACAGTTCTGGTAAAACATCGATTTTAGAAGCCTTGCATGCTTTCAGTCGCCTTGCGCATTTACCATTCAATAGGGTTTTTGGCTATCAAAAATCGCCTGAATTCATTATGACAGTAGGACAAGAGCAACTGTCTGTGACTGGAAGCGGTTTTTGGGGGTACCAGAATAACAAAAAAAACTGGAAAGCTTCTTACAGCTTTCAACGGAAAGGTGGTAATTATTGGTATCCAACAGCAACATGGAATATCGCTCAAAATGAGGGAAGTGTAAAAGGATGGAACGCATCGTTGAAACATGCTCCAGATCCCATACCCATAGCTTTGAGATATGCAGTTCATCTCAAGTTAGTAGCTACCATCCTCGCCAAAGCAGCTTACAGTGATGCAGTTACCCCACGAGTTGAATTTGATGGTTCAGGTTTAGCACCTACTTTGGACTATCTTCGTGACGAAGCCCTAGACAAATTTCAATTGTTAGAGGAAATGTTGCAACGGATTGTCCCAGGTGTTCAGAAAGTAGGAATAAGAAGAGCTAGGGTGACAATCAATCGCCAACGCTTAATTGAAGTTGATGGAAAGTCTATCTCATACGAAGAAAGTCAGGAAATAGCGGGCCAAGAAGTAGTTCTAGATATGAATATAGGTGAGCGGATTCCTCCCCATGCTATTAGTGAAGGAACAATTCTAACCCTGAGATTACTCACTGTTTTAGTGAATCCTCATCAACCGAACTTAGTATTACTGGATGATATTGAGCAAGGACTTCATCCCAAAGCGCAACGAGAATTGATTGGTGTTTTCAAGGAAATTATTCAAGCCAATAAAAATATCCAAATTATTTTTTCTTCTCACTCTCCCTATATTGTGGATGAACTTGTTCCTTCTCAAGTTCATGTATTAAGTAACGCTAATTCTGGTTTTACTTGTTCCAAGCGATTGGATGAACATCCAGATGTGGAATGGGCAATACAAACTTTAACTACAGGGGAGTTTTGGGATGCTGAAGGAGAGGATTGGGTGGTAACTAATGATTGAGTTTATTGTAATTGTGGAAAGTGGAGCAGACGCGGAAACTGCTACTAAATTAGCTGAACGTGTTCTAGTAGAAAAGATTGATTGGTTAGATAATGAACAGATTCAGTAGTTGTCTTAGCTGGAGAGGGGACGGATCATGGGTCGCTCAATTCGTTGCAGGTTGTGATGGTGAGGGATGAGGAAGTCTAAGACAGTTTGGCAGGCAGCAGCGGGATTGGCACGCTCGCCACAGGTAAAGAGATCCAGGGCGGCGTATTGTTGTTCGGGCCAGGTGTGGAGAGATAGGTGGGATTCCCTGAGCAGGAGGAGGACGGTGGCCCCTTGGGGACGAAATTGGTGGCGTTGCGATTGCAACACGGACAAGTTACCCCGTTCGGCAGCGGTAATTAGTATATTTTCTAAGATTTGTGCATTATCAAGGCGATCCCTCGGACAACCATAACAGTCCACCAACCAATGGCTTCCCGTCGTGCTTCCGATCACGATGTCACCCATGGTGTTGTGTTACCCATTTCCCTATCGATAAACACTTTGGCCATCTCCTGGCAAAATTCGGAGCGATCTCGGTGAAATGGCACGACCAGCTGTGATTTCCCGCTTCCCCCCCCAATCTTCAATGGACAATACCAAATCGTTGGACCCCTCATAATCGTAGTACTGACACTGTTCGGCTGTGCGTTGTCCAGTGGAAGTCAAGCGGGTCATTGTGGCTTCGCTCGCTTCTTTCAGACGGTATTCATTACCTTGATACGTTAATTGTTTTGGTGGATCGCCGCTAATTTCTAAATCCTGGACCGGATCTAACAAACAGGTTTCCAAGGCATCATCTTCTTGCACGGATAACCATGCGGTGCGTTCACCCAATTGCAATAAATATTCCATCCAAACAAACCCATCGTCGTTATAGGTCAGCTTGCCTTCCACAATCCAATCTTCGTGAAAATATTGCACCACGTCTCCAATGCGCAGATCGAACAGAATGGCCGTGGAATCGGGGGCATATTGGCGGCGACCCGCGCCCCCAGCATCAGACTTTTCCCGTTGACCTGCCCCTGAGAATTGATTCTGGTTGTTCAAAATATAAATTAGGGCGATCGCAACAACAGCACAAATGATAAGCACAAACATAGGTATAACCTGAGATCAATAGTTTTTTTTAGGGATAAACCACCTGTGCGCCCATGCGGCCCAGATTTCACATATCAATACCATTGCCAACGGCGATCCCGTTGATATTGGGGCAAGATCGGGTGGCTGAGGCGATTGATTTGGATGGTGTCGAGATCCCATTGTTCATCCTTGGGCAGGGCAAAGAGGGCAGGCAATAATTCTGGGGTTAAAAATTTGGAGGAGATGGGAATGGTGAGCTGGTCCAGGACGATCGCTTTGGAGCTAGCTAACACAAATCCCCAGGGTCCAAAACTGGGAATGTCAACCCGATAAGGATAGGTTTGAAACCCACTAGCTGCCAAGGTTTTCACAATGCAAGCAAAGGCTTTGGGAGCAAAATAGGGACTGGAGGCTTGGGTAACCATCGCGCCGTTGGGGGCTAGGTGCGATCGCAATTGTCGATAAAATCCATCGGCGTACAATTTTGCCAAGCCATCGCGATCAGGATCAGGGAAATCAGCAATAACCACATCAAAGGTTGCCAGCAAATCCCGCACCAACTGAAACGCATCCCCAAACTTGATGGTGACCCGTGGATCCTCAAAGGATCGATGATTCGCCGCCACCAATGCCGGATGGGATCGCCCTAACCGCACCACTGCCGGGTCCAACTCCAACACCGTCACCGTTTCCACTCCCGGCCACCGCAAAATCTCCCGCAATGCCAACCCATCCCCCGCTCCCAACAACAACACTCGCCTTGGCACATCCACTGCCGCTAACACGGGATAGGTCAGCGCCTCATGGTAGCGATATTCATCAGCGGTGGAAAATTGCAAATCCCCATCCAAAAACAGCCGCGTATCCCCCTCGCGCTGGGTGATCACAATATGCTGATATTGACTGTCCTCTCGATGAATAATTGCTGCCCGATACAGCCTATTTTCCAATGTATTACCCAGGGGCACCGTGAGAGGAGCCAGCAATGCCAAACCTAAGGCGATAGCCAACCCAGCCCGGCCCCAACGTTTGATCCTTGGCACGGTCTTACTAAAAACTTGGGCGATCGCTACCACCATCACCGCTGGGATTGCCCCCAAACAAGCCGCCGCCGGGAACATCCCCAGCCAAGGCAACAATACCAATGGAAAAGCGATCGCCCCTACCAACGCTCCGGCATAATCCAGGGCCAGCACTCCCGCCAATGCCTCTTTTACCGACGAATCCCGCTCCAGCAGACGGGTTAACAGGGGCACTTCCATTCCCGCTAAGATACCTAAAAATAACGTTGCCAAAGCCAACCCCAACCATAGCCAGCCCCCCGCCACAAACAACGCAAATAACCCCAATGGCATTAGAGCGATCGCCGGAGCCATGGCCAATTCTACTTGAATAAATGCCCGCAGCAAGCCCTGTCTATTATCAGGATCCTGAGATATCGCCACAAACTGACTGGCATAGGAACCCAACCCCATGGCTGCCAAAAAGCCTCCGACAGCCACCCCATAAGCAAGGGCATGATCCCCTACTAAATAACTGGTCAGCCCCCCCAACAACAATTCTGTGGCCAAACCACAGGCGGAAGAAACTGCCGCTGCCAGCAATACCACACTGCGCTGTCGTCGCCCCAACTCTAAATAATCTTGATCCAAATAGCTCACCGTCCTACTTGCCACCGCCAGGGCCACCGCCGCGAAAGCTTCCCCCCGAACGGCGTTCCCTCGACGAAGGCACCGGATTGTAACGCCAGCCCCGATAGCCAGGTGTGGAGCACTGGTAGAAAATCGCCAGCACCATGATGATTAGAAAGCCCAACAGGGCGTAGCGAGTAATAATGGGATACATACAACCCCACGTGATAACAGATGATAATAATAAAATCGATGTGATGATTTGGTCACCTCTCAATTTTACACCAAGATCACACATTCACCACCGCACGATCTAAAAAAAGGCTCCCACTACCTTCTCTGTTTGAACGCAACTTGGTATTAGACAATCGACCTCAGCGAAGGAAAGGTATTGTCAGAGCATATTGCTCCTTAGGCTCCGCTCTAATTCAAGTGAAGAACCCGATCGAATTAGAAATCCCAAAGTAGTGCTCGATCTGCTGACAGGTGGGAAGAAACAAATCTGGAATGCCTAAAACAAAGAGGTAAAAATACTGTTGTGACAGCTTATCTTGATGAAATCGAGCAACGATTGATTCCAGTTATTACCTGAGTTTATAAATGGTTAAAATATGGCGAGAATTAGCAGATCCAAACAAGCATGTGGACTTCATGTCAACGAGTAACGTGGGTGAAGTTCCGGTAGAAGCATCTCCAAACAACTACCTTTAGCAATGGGGATCGCTGTAAGGGAACTATAAGTAAAGGTAGCCTTAACGGTGAGGGTACTTGCACCTATGCTAACGGCAATCGCTACAGTGGCAGACTAAGAAATAATCAACCCGACGGCGAAGGCACTTATACATTTGCCAGTGGTGGTAAGTATACTGGTAGATTTAGCCAGGGTCAGTTTAATGGTAATGGTGAGCGAGTTTACGCCAATGGCAATCGCTACAACGGTGAATTTCAAGCAGGTCAGCCCAACGGTCAAGGCACTTATATTTTTGCAGATGGCAGCCGCTATAAAGGGGAATTTAAGGATGGAGCCTTTAGCGGTCGAGGCACTTACACTAATACAGATGGTAGTCGTTATGAGGGACAATTTCAAGCTGGCAAGTTCAACGGAACCGGGACTTACACTTTTGCCAATGGTGATCGCTGTCGGGGACGGTTTGAAAACGGCCAAATGAATGGATAGGGTACTTGTAATTATGCTGATGGAGAGGAATATGTTGGTGGATTTCGCCAGGGGAAACAGCATGGTAACGGTATCTATACCTTTGCTGATGGTACCCGTGTGGAAGGCACTTGGGATAATGGTGAGTTAAGACAATAAATGGCAAAAATATGGCGCGAACCAGCAGATCCAAGCAAGCATCTGGACTTCATGCTAGAGCATTATTGGCAACCTTGGTACTGTAAGCTACCAAAAGGAATTACAAAAGAAAGCAAGCGACAAAGAGTTCTAAAAGCATTGGAACGATCATTAGAATTGTATTATTAATATTTAACCAATCTCTCCCACCCATGGGGTTGAAGAAAAGTACTGACTGAATCTTCCCGTAGGAGTAAAGAAATGAGCTTTAGTGGAAAGGAAAAGTAATGTCAGCCTGGAGCACCTAATTTTCTAAGAAAAATTACCATTAGTACTGTTACGAAAATTATTTCCTTCTTCGTACATTGATAGGTCATAAAATTTATTAGGAGCAGCTACTTGATTTTGATTTAACAATTCCAGAGACCACTTAGCGAGTTCCTGAACTTCCTTGTCCGTATCTTCAATAGCAAAGTACAATCTTTTATTAACTTGGGACATTAATTCGTAAATTTTAGTGAAGTCCCGGATCGCATTTTTACGCGATTTTTAGCTTGCAGGGAGACAGTTAATGTTTGATTCAGAGGTTTGAGAGTGCGGATAGAAATTTGCGATATGGCCTCCAAAATTAAGCTGCGTTCTTAAGAATTTGTCTCCATCATCAATTGAACGAGAGGTGGTATTGCTCGAGATTCCCCCTCTTGTGCTAGTTCCCAAATTGCCTTCTCTCTAATTGTGGGATCTGGCATCTGCAAATCTTCGATTAATTCTTCAATAATATCAACCGTAGTAAGAGGAGTACCTTCTGAGTGAATGTCTTATTTTTCAAAGTTTTGCGAGGATCTGTCGTTGGAAAATTTATAATACTCAAAAGTGTGGGTCAAGCCTTGAGCAAACAAGCCTTGAAACATCGCTCCATCTACCAGAGCAAATAAGCCAATCCAGAGCCATGTCTTGAGGGTTTTCGGTTGAGGAAGACCGTAGATAGCTGCTGCCGCCAGCACTAACAACCCCGCTGGCAGCAATCTTACCCCAGCCATGAAGAGAGGAGTGGTATTATCTAGGGTGGATTTCATGGCGACCATAGCTGTTCCCCAGAGGAAAAAGGGGGCGATGACTAAGGGTTTGGTGAGATTTAATTGCATGGTTGATGCTAGTATTATATCTAATTTACTGTAACTAATTGTATACTAAAATTACAATAACTAAAACAATATGGTCTGGCCTTTTAAACGGAAAGCAAGCAAGCAAATAGCACGCATCGAAATTACAGGGGCGATCGCAAGTCAAACTCGTAAACGGGTGCTGAAAGCCCTAGAAACGGTGAAAGAGAAGAAATACTCGGCCCTGTTGTTGCGCATCGACTCTCCTGGAGGAACTGTAGGGGATTCTCAAGAAATCTACGCAGCCCTGAAGACTTTACGAGAAAAAGTGAAAATTGTGGCCAGTTTCGGCAATATCTCCGCTTCTGGGGGGGTTTATATTGGTATGGGGGCTGAATACATTATGGCCAACCCTGGGACGATTACAGGCAGTATTGGGGTCATTCTGCGGGGAAATAACCTGGAGCGACTGCTGGACAAAATTGGCATTTCTTTCAAAACGATTAAATCTGGTCCCTATAAAGACATTCTCGCCTTTGACCGAGATTTGACCACTGATGAAGAGAATATCCTCCAGGAGTTAATTGACACCAGCTATCAGCAATTTGTGGAAACCGTAGCCGCAGGCCGTAAGTTGGCGGTGGATAAGGTGAGAAGTTTTGCCGACGGTCGGATTTTTACCGGTCAGCAAGCTCTAGAATTGGGTGTAGTAGACCGCTTGGGTACGGAAGAAGATGCTCGCCGTTGGGCAGCAGAATTGGCGGGACTTGACCCGGAAAAAGCAGAGTGTCAAACTATCGAAGAACCAAAATCTCTCCTCAATCGCCTTCTTTCTAGTAGAGGTAAAGTAGGGTTAGAGTTAGGGGGAACCATAGATTGGTTAGAATTTGAACTGGCTACCAATGGTCAGCCTTTATGGTTATATCGACCTAATTATTGATGATATTTCGGAGGAAATAGCTGTGGAGTGGAAAGTGCGAGCAATTCGTGGAGCTACGACTGCTGCGAAAAATACAAAGGAGGAAATTACAGTGGTAGTGACGGAATTGCTCCACCACCTCAAAAAGCTCAATGAGCTAGATACTGAAGATATAGTGAGTGTTATATTTACTATGACCCCAGATCTGGATGCCATTTTTCCTGCTGCCATCGCACGCTCATGTCTGGGGTGGGACAACGTTCCCCTCTTGGATATGCAGCAAATGCAGGTAAAAGGCAGTTTAAAGCAATGTATTCGGGTTTTAATCCACCTCAATACCACAAAACCCCAGAGCGAGATGAAACATTCTTACCTTAGAGGAGCAAAGGACCTGCGATAGTAATTTTGTTCAACTACTTCTTTAAAGTAATCAGTATTCATCTGCGTTTATCTGCGTCTTTGGTGCGGTTAAACTTGAGAATTGGAGGCAGTGCGTTACGGCGCTAATAATTAGTCTATTATACTGCCCCGCACCCTACACACTAGGGTGATTTTTTGTTATGAAAACGAATACCCAAGAAAACATCGTAAAGGAAACTCCAAAAATTTTTCCCGGATAATAAACCTAATGATTGCTCGCAACCTTTAGCATCCAAGAGGGGCTTAGTAATATGGTAAGCTGGTTGATATTTATACCAGGGAATAGAAGGCCAGAGATGATGAACTAAGTGGTAATTCTGTCCGAGAATGAGGAGGTTGAGAATGGGATTGGGATAAACTCTCGCATTTTTCCAGCGATCGCGCTCAGTAAAAGGTCGATGGGGTAAATAATCAAAAAACAATCCTAGAGCTATCCCTACCACCAAAGCTGAGGGCAGCCAACAATTGGTGATATAATCGCTATAGCCATATTGAAAGCCGAAATAAATTACACCAACAATGAATAGGCGGCTCAAAAACCATTCTAATAACTCGTATTTGCGCCACAAACGCCGCTTGAAGAAAAATATTTCGTGGTAGAAGAAGCGAACTGCAATCAGCCAGAGTGGACCTCCGGTGGACACAAAATGCTCCGGGTCATTTTTCGGATCGTTGACATGAGCATGATGCTGCAAGTGTACTCGCGTAAACACAGGAAAGGCGAATCCCAACATCAGCGCACTTCCATGGCCGAGGATAGCATTAATAATTCTGTTACGATGACCAGAATTGTGGGAAGCGTCGTGAATCACTGTCCCCGCTATGTGTAAGGCGAGGACGTTCAAACAAAAACAGCACCAACCCTGCCAGTTCCAGATAAAATAACCGCTTCCTGACAAAACCATCAGGGTTAAGCCCAGCATAAACATAAAGACATTGAGATTGAAACCACCGGCAGGGTTGAGTAACTCTTTCGGAGGTGTCAGCAGCGATGAAGCCGACTGCATTATTACTTTTGCTCCTTTCTACTCTTTCTTGAGGTAGTTTACAATACTATGGGAATTTGATAAAGATTTGTAACGCCCCCTAAGGTTGATTCTACTTCCCAACAGCTTCTGCAAGAGTAGATAATCAATCCCTGTCGCCCCCGCCATTAATCAATGCCGGGGGCAGCCCTTCCAGGATAGAGGGGATCATCCAGGGACTTAGATAGACCCAGCCGGTGTAAACTTGAAGCAACCGGCAGTAATTTTTTTTGTTTCACGCAGAGACACAGAGACGCCGAGAGGGAGGTCGTAGGGTGGGCAATCGGGAAACAGTTTATACTTTATTGATCTAGTAAATTACTTATTGCCCACCATCCTGTAATAAATTCTTTGCTTCGTTCTCTTTCCAAGCTTTGAATGTATGAGCTGCGGCCTTATCTTTTTCGTCAAGTCCTCGATTCAAGATTTCTCGAAATGCTTCTTCGTCTCGTGTTTCTCGAAAGTAGGCCCGTAATTGCTGGTTTGTCATAGACTTAACGCTAGACGCAGGATTAACCATCTGATAGCACCTCTCCATCTATAGTAATCAAGAAAAATCGCTCGTGTTCCATACCAAATTGGATATACAAGTAGTGTGGTGGTCTTTCATCTACCCTAATAATAGTAATCGATTCTTTGAGATACTCTGTAATCCAGTGGGCTACTTCATAAAGTTGCTCAGCCTGTGCAGGTATTGGTTTCATATGCTAATTCCAAGACTGCAATTGTTTGTTCACGTTTTACACTGGGGAAGTGCTCTAGAAACTTATCTAGAGAATCTCCAGCCTCAAGGTAATCCAGAAAAGTCTTGATCGGTACACGGGTATCAGGGAATACAGGAATTCCTCCTAGTATATCGGGGTCAGTTTTAACAACAGGTGACATAAAACCAGATTGCGTTTGGCAACATCTACAATACCATTTTACTCATTTTGGTTAGATATACCAACAGCTTCCGTAATAGTAGATAATCCCAATTGCTCCAATTGAGCAGTCAACCCTTTGAGGATAGAGGGGATCATCCATGGACCTTGATAGACCCAGCCCGTGTAAACTTGAAGCAAACTGGCACCAGCAGTAATTTTTGACCAAGCGTCCTCCGGGGTGAAAATGCCCCCAACCCCAATAATGGGCAACTTTCCCCTAGTTTGTTGCCAGATAAAACGGATTATTTCTGTGGAGCGTTGTTTTAAGGGAGCACCGCTTATACCTCCCGGTTCATCAGTGATAGCTTTCTTAGTAGACTGGAGGATACGAGTTTGCAAACCATCTCGACGAGTAGTAGTGTTAGTGGCGATAATTCCAGCCAAATTATGAGTTGTGGCTAAATCCACAATCTTCTCGATGGCCTCCCATTCTAAATCCGGGGAAATCTTCACCAGGATCGGTTTACTGTGGCGATTGTGTGCTTGCAAAGCAGCCAAAATCTCTTCTAGCTGTTTCTCAGTTTGGAGCGATCGCAAACCGGGAGTATTGGGAGAGCTGACATTGACCACAAAGTAATCCGCCTGCTCCTGCAAGAGGTCAAAACTGCCTGTATAGTCTGACGCCGCTGCTTCTAAAGGGGTTATTTTCGATTTACAGAGATTGATACCGATAGGAATAGTAGGTGTCCTCAAAGCCCAAATTTCTTCCAGAGTGGTAGCCATAACGGCAGCCCCCAGATTATTGGCTCCCATGCGATTGAGAGCAGCCTTATCTAAGGGGAGGCGAAATAACCGGGGAGGAGGATTGCCTATTTGTGGGTGGAGAGTGACAGCACCCAATTCTGCAAAGCCAAAGCCCAGGTGAGACCAAATTCCTGCCGCCACCCCATCTTTATCGAATCCCGCTGCCAAACCCACGGGATTGGGAAAATTCAATCCCCATAAGTTTTGTTCCAGGCGATGGTCTGTGTAACAGAAAGATTGCTCTAATTGTCTCACCATTCTAGTACCCCAGGTGCTATGACGAGAGCGATCCAACCAGCTTAAAATTTTCAGTAGCTGTCGATGGGCCGACTCTGGGTTACCTTGGGCTGCGGCTAAAGCAATAGAATAGATAGGTTTGGCAAAGTTCCACATAGATAGCAGTCTATCATATAAAACTAATATAAAAATTCATATATTCCCATGGATAGGTTTCCAAGAGGGCTATTATGGCTTCATCTTTAACCAGTTAAATAATGCTTCTACTTTTAATTCTAATTTAATGTTTTCTAAACTTACTAAATTATCCTTACCATAGCAAATTCTTGGTTCCTGTTTAGGTTGAAAAACTAAAATTGAACAATCTTGTGTATCTATCAACCATCCTAGTTGACAACCATATTTAAGACAGTGTAATATGTTACCTGTGACTTTATTAGCACTTTGACTTGGTGAGACAATTTCAATTGTCCAATCTGGAGCAATTAAGATATCGTCTACAGGTTCTCCTTTTTCGTCAAAAGGAATATGATTCCATTGCAGAATTGCTATATCGGGAACAACTGAACTACCACCAAAAGTACAACGCAATTCTGGAAAAGCATAAGCAAGATGGACAGGTTCTGTGATACCATTTATTTGGGCGATTATTTTACTCTGAAGTCTAGAATGACGAGTTTTTGGCATGGGTTTTTGCCTAATCTGTCCATCAATGTACTCACTAGGAGGCTTGGTTTCTGGTAATGTCAGAAACTCTTCTAAAGTTAGGGGTTTTGGGAGGGTTTGTACCATCATATAAATTTGAGTGCGGTTACATTGTTTGTTTCACGCAGAGGCACAGAGGCACAGAGGAGGCGGGGAAATTCGTCGTAGGTTGGGTTGAGGGAACGAAACCCAACACCTAAGGATATGGTATAGGATTAGGCAGTGTACCACTCAACCTACTATTGGAGTTAATAGTGGAACCAATTTGCATCCCTCCTTTTTAAGGACTATAATGTCACTTTAAGGTATAATTACAGTAAAAGGGAGATTGGAGCTATGGCTAATATAAAACAATATAGAGCCTGTTGGCATGCTTTGGTGCAGGCTGAAAGACAGAGCAACGGAGACGTTCAGGTTGTTCATCAGGTGATGGCAAACCACTTAGACTGTCTCAATGAAAATTTGATTCCGGTGATGAAGGAATTGGTAGAAGAAGCACTCACTAAATATCCACATGAGTCAAAGAAAGGGGCTATCGTGGTGGGGTATATCAGCCTTTGTTTTTGGAAATTTCCTCTGGGTAGTCGGGGGGATAATATGGAAATTGCTATAGCAGGTTACAAAATTGTTCTCCCTATCTACACCAAAGAGAACGACCCCGAAGGTTGGGCCACTACTATGAATAACCTAGCTACTGCCTACAAAGACCGCATAAAAGGAGATAGGGCAGAGAATATAGAGGAAGCCATTGCAGCTTATAAGGAAGTTTTGACGGTAAAAACCAAAACTGATTTCCTTGTGGACTGGGCTACTATTATGAATAATTTAGCTCTTGCCTACAAAGACCGCAAAAAAGGAAATAAGGCAGACAATATAGAGGAAGCCATTGCAGTTTATAAGGAAGTTTTGACGGTAACAACCAAAACTAATTGCCCTAAGAAATGGGCTACTATTATGAATAATTTAGCTCTTGCCTACAAAGACCGCGAAAAAGGAAATAAGGCAGACAATATAGAGGAAGCTATTAAAGCCTGTGAGAAAGCCTTGACGGTAACAACCAAAATCGTTTTCCCTGAGGACTGGGCTACTATTATGAATAATTTAGCTCTTGCCTACAAAGACCGCAGAAAAGGAAATAAGGCAGAGAATATAGAAAAAGCCATTGCAGCTTATAAGGAAGCTTTGACGGTAAAAACCGAAACCGCTTTCCCTGTGGACTGGGCTATTATTATGAGTAATTTAGCTGCTGCCTATTGGGCACGCATAAAAGGAGATAAAGCAGAGAATATAGAGGAAGCCATTGTAGCCTATAAAGACGCCCTCACCATTTTACACCCCGACAAACTTCCCAATGAATGCCGTTTAACCGCCTGGAGCCTAGGCAACCTCTACAGTGATAACCAACGGTGGACAAAAGCCACAGAATCCTACACCCTGGCTATCAGGGCGGCAGAAAACCTCTACAGTGCCTCCCTCTTCCTCAGCAGCAAAGAAGCTGAACTGAAAGAAACCGATAACCTCTACCGTCGTGCAGCCTACGCCTATGGCAAAACCGACAACCTTCAAAAAGCTATCGCTACCCTGGAACAAGGGCGCGCTCGTGGTCTCCGGGAAACCCTCCAACGGGACAGAACCAACCTAGAAGGGGTCAAAAACATCAACGAAGGACTCTTTCAACGGTATCAAACTGCTGCTATGGCTATTAGCCAACTGGAATCTGAGGAACGGAACAACTTCAACGTTGATTCTGGTTCAAAGCAACTCACTCCTGGAGAATTGCGGCAACAAGCTATTCGCTACCGAAAAAAACTGGAAGACTGTATCGCCGAAGTTCGCCAGGTTGAGGGTTATGAGAACTTCCTGAAACTGCCTACCTTTGAAGAAATTGTTGAATGGACTCCTGCCAACAACCCCCTAGTGTACCTCCTGGTGACGCCTTTGGGAGGGGCAGCCTTAGTACTTGAGAAGGGGGAAACTGGTTCTGAGGAAACGACTACTTCCCATGCTACCTGGCTGGAAAACCTCACCGAAAAAAGCCTGGTGGAACTTCTGCCAAGCTGGAGTAATGCTAATAATGAATGCAAGGAGGCTTACTTTCAATATAAGGACAACCAGGACAACTCCCAAACGAAACAGCAACTTCACCAAGCTAAAGAAAAGTGGCTCCAAGTTATTGACGATACCACCCGCCAACTCTGGACTTTGGTTATGAAACCAGTAGTTCACTACCTGGAAGGGCACAAATTCACCCAAGCCATCCTAATCCCCACAGGGTACCTGAGCCTTCTGCCTCTCCACAGTGCCTGGACAAACAACCCCGACACCCCCACAAAGCGCAGCTACGCTCTAGACAATATCCGCTTCACCTACACTCCCAACGCCGTCTCCCTCCAAGCAGCCCAAACCATAGCCCAACAGACTCCCGTCACCAACCTTCTGGCTGTGGAAAACCCCACGGGCGACCTCCGCTATTCCACTCGGGAAGTTGCCGCCGCTACTGCCACCTTTGAAGACCATACTATTTAAAAAAAAAACCTTGCGGAGATTTTTCCGGTTAGTGATGCCCTGAAAAACCACAGCGTAGCGCACTTTTCTTGCCACGGCTCTGCCAACTTTCAGGAACCATTGGAGAGTAAGTTAGTTATAACTAATAAAAAAGTTATCACACTTCGGCACCTCTTGAGCCTGAAGCTCCAAAACATTCGTCTTATCCTCCTATCTGCCTGTGAAACGGGAATTCCTGGCCTTGACCTGCCCGACGAAGTAGTGAGTCTGCCCATGGGCTTATTGCAAGCAGGGGTTGGGGGAGTGGTGGCGTCCCTCTGGCCCGTGTCAGACCTCAGTACCATGATTTTGCTGACTCGTTTCTATGACTTTTGGCGCAAAGATGGGTTAGAACCTGCTGAAGCTCTCCGTAAAGCACAAATATGGTTGCGAGATAGCAGTAAAAGAGAGAAGAGAGAGTATTTTCAAGATATGGACAAAGAGTTTCATGAGCAATTATTGGGAACGGACTTTACTCACCCTTTCCATTGGAGTGCTTTCACCTATACTGGAGTGTAGGTTGGGTTGTGATGCGGTCCACGGTAGATTAATTATTGGGACTACATATCAAGGAGATTCTTATGGCTTCTACTCAAGAAATTCTCTCAGCAGCCCGTACAGTACAATCTGAACTGGACACCTTATTAGGAGATAAAGCGGCTGAAGTTGCCCCAAAACTAGCACAACTGATAAATGAGGTGGAAGCTGGACAAACTCTTGACTTAGATTTGTGGGAGTTTCTCACAGAATATGATGCCACGGATCGTCGCATGACAGAGTTATTAAAAGAAACCCAATCTGAAGATACTATACATTATAACCCCATGGGAGAAATTTCTCATGAATACATCAGGTTAGGAGATGTAAGTTATAGCCCCCCTCCAGGAATTAGACGACCTTCCTCTCTTCAGAAATATACTTGTCCCCAGTGCGATTATACCTGGGAGCGTCGGCATATAGGGGAAGATATACCCGAATGTCCTGAACATAAAGTCCCCCTTCAGTGCCATGATAACCACTCAATTCCTGACGGGACTTAGTAATCAACTAGCCAAAAGTTGGCTTATCAACCTCCTCACTCCTCTCTTTCTCTTCTGGGCTGGAGGCTTAGTAGTTACCTTACCCAAATTGGGCGGCTGGCAGAACACTTACGAAGCCCTCAATGAGTTTTCTCAACCCCAACAAATAGGTTTTCTCATTTTCAGTATCCTTTTTGTTCTTATCTCAGCTTTTTTAATCGAACAGTGGAACTTTGCTACCCTCCAATTCCTAGAAGGTTATTGGCCTTTTTGGTTACGCAACTGTTTTGTTGAACTAGAAAAGGCACGGAAAAAGAAGGCGGAGAAACAGTTTCAAGTACTTCACAAAAAGATGAAAAACCCAGGTTTAACTCCCCAGGAAAAAGAGAAACTAGTTAGAGTGGAAGAGAAACTGAACAACATGCCTTTCAAAGAGGAAGATATCATGGCCACTCGCTTAGGGAATATCCTCCGCAGGGCAGAACTCCTTCCCTTCGTGAAATATGGCCTGGACACGGTCCTCTGCTGGCCGCACCTCTGGCTTCTTTTGCCGGAACAAGTGCGCCAAGACTTAGGAGAAGCCCGGAACCAACTGGACACTGCTGTCAGGTTTTGGTGCTGGAGCCTTCTTTTCACAGTCTCGAGTCTTTGGAGTATTTGGGCACTACCCATAGGTCTCCTTTCAGCTCTGTTTGCTTACTACCACTGGATAATAAATGCTGCCAGAATCTACCGTGACCTCTTGGAAGCAACTTTTGACCTCTACCGCTTTCACCTCTATAGTTCCCTGAAGTTTCCACTCCCCGCTACCCAAGAGGGGGAAAAAATCTTAGCTACTCAATTAAATACCTTCCTACAACGAGGATACTACCCTCCAAACTTCCATTATACTCTACCGGACAGTTGGTAACCTATCCAACGGCGATCGCCCAGCTTCACACCTTCTCTCAGCAACTCGATATAAAGTCCTATCTAATTGACTTCATCTCCTCTGATACCCCCTTGATACCCCCCAAATATCGAAAAAATCCTGCATCGTAGGTTGGGTTGAGGGAACGAAACCAACTTTTTGCCCCTTTACCCCTAAACCTTGCAATCCATAGTCAAACAACTTACTCAATATATAACTTAACTTGATATACCATACTATTGTGTTTTATACAAGTGTTATTGTTAAAGTAGCTCAAGAACTTTGACGATATCAACAGGTGTAGAGCTATGAACATATCCTTCTTTCTGGCACAACCAACTTATTATTTGGCCCATAACCGCCCTTCTTAGTGCCAATATTTCTATTACGCCTTGGGGAGGTCTTCATGTGCTATGTCTCATAGTTGCTAGAAACTTACTGGACTGTAGGTTGGGGACAAAACCCAACCTACGAATTTTAGCTGAAGCAAGACCAAATATTAAAGGTTGATTACTTGCTTCCTGTCTTGGTGTTTTTCCGCGCCAAATTTCTTTCTAAGAGACACTTGAATGTCAGTTTGAGAAGGCAGAACTGATTGCAGCATTGGGGTACTAATAACAGAATTTTCAGCCAAAGTTAACAAGGGATTGGCAAAAATCCCCAGGAGGCAAGTTGCCACTAATGAGAGCACCAAACCCACTTTTAAAGGAGGCATTCCCGACAAATTCCAATTAATGGGAGGATAATTTTTAACGGAAGAGGACATTTCGTGGGGTTCTTTTACCACCATCATCTTCACAACCCGGATATAATAGTAGATGGAAATTACGCTAGTAATGAGACCCAACAACACCAAACCGTAAAGTCCCGCTTGCCAACCAGCCCAGAAGATATAGATTTTGCCGAAAAATCCAGCCAAAGGTGGAATACCACCTAAGGAAAGGAGGCAGATGCTTAAACTAAGGGTGAGGAGGGGGTCTTTATGATATAGACCAGCATATTCGCTAATCTGGTCAGTACCCGTTCGCAGGGAGAAGAGAATGACACAGGTGAAAGCCCCTAAGTTCATGAATAAATAAACCAGAAGATAGAAAATAATGCTGGTATATCCTGCATCGGTTCCGGCGATTAAACCAATCATCATAAAGCCGGCTTGCCCAATGGAGGAATAAGCTAACATCCGTTTCATACTGGTTTGTGCGAGAGCAACTACGTTACCTAAGACCATGCTGAGAATGGCAAGAACAGCAAAAATGAGGTGCCATTCTGGGGTGAGGGAGCCAAAAGCAGTGAGCAACAGGCGCATGGCTAAGGCGAAACCAGCGGCTTTAGAACCCACGGAGAGAAAAGCTACTACTGGGGTAGGAGAACCTTCATAAACGTCTGGAGTCCATTGGTGGAAGGGAACAGCGGAAATTTTGAAACCAATACCGGCGATGACAAAGATTAAGGCAACCGCCAAGGCTAAAGATTGACCCTCATCCCCTGAACTAATGGCAGCAGCAATGGCATTCAAATTGGTTGAACCTCCTGACAAACCATACAAGAGGGAAACTCCATAGAGAAAAATGGCTGAACTGGCGGCTCCAATCAATAAGTATTTTAATGCTGCTTCATTGGAGCGAGAATCCCGCTTCATGTAACCTGTCATTAGATAGGAGGAGATACTCAACATCTCCAAAGAGATGAAAATCATCACCAGCTCTTGGGCACCGCACAGGAACATGGCTCCCACCGTCGCTGTCATCATGATGGCGATAAACTCCGTCAAGGAAGAGCCGGTTTCCAACCCATAGCGCACGGACATGAGAATGGTGAGGGCTGTGGATAATGCGATAATAGCCCTAAAGAGAATACTCAAATGGTCCCCATTAAAGCCGCCGAGAAAACCAATGGGGTTGGCTGCATCCCAGCAACCATAAAGGGCGACAAGGGAGGCTAATAGCCCCGCGATGGCAAATTTTGGTAAAAGCAGAGCTAATTTACGCCCTCCAATCAAATCAGCTCCTAAAATTACTATCAGGGTAGCCAGCAGGATCCCTTCTGGCAAAATGGTCCCAACATTCAGCCTGGCTGCTATATTACTAGAAAAATCCATAAGGTTTAGGCAAATTAAACTCCCACTTGAGGAATTTACAACAACCTTAGGATATCACGTCGGCTTAAAACTGGTTGGTGTTCTGGGTTCTGTCTGTGGGGAGAAAGCTGTCATTGGGCAATTTGTGCTATTATGAGAGTAAATTTCTTATTGCCAACCAAACCCCTGCAAGCGAGAGCAAAAATGAAAATCCCTTATACTGAAGGTCTTTGAGCCACATAGAGCATGATTTAAGTGAGAGGTTTAGCAAACTAATTACCCAAAACCTATAATTGTTTTTCCGCCTCTGTGAGACGAACTAATCCCATGTTAACCCTAGTCATCGTCGAATCCCCTACTAAAGCACGCACAATTCGTAAATACCTCTCTGACGGTTATCTGGTAGAGGCTTCTATGGGTCACGTCCGGGACCTTCCTTCGTCTGCTGACGAAATTCCCATCCAGTTCAAAGAAAAGGAGTGGGCAAGGCTAGGAGTGAATGTAGAGGATAATTTTCAACCCCTATACGTGGTTCCTAAAAGCAAGAAGAAGGTTGTTGAAGAACTGAAAAAAGCGGTCAAAAAAGCGGAGCGAGTCATTCTGGCTACAGACGAAGACAGGGAAGGGGAAAGCATTAGCTGGCATTTACTTCAGGTACTCAAACCCAAGGTGCCCATCGCCCGTATGGTGTTTCACGAAATTACTCAGGAAGCTATTCTGGCGGCTCTCAATCATTGTCGGGATCTAGATTATAATCTGGTTCGCGCTCAAGAAACGAGACGGATTTTAGACCGACTGGTGGGTTATACCGTCTCTCCCCTATTGTGGAAAAAAATTGCCAGGGGGCTGTCGGCGGGACGGGTACAGTCAGTGGCTGTGCGCCTCTTGGTCATACGGGAAAGGTCTCGACGTGCTCATAAAAACGGCTCCTACTGGGACTTGAAAGCTATATTGCAGTCGGAACAAGCTTCTGGAACATTTGAAGCCAAGTTAGTGGCTGTAGGCGGGAAAAAAATTGCCACTGGAGGCGACTTTGACCCCAAGACGGGGAAAATTGCTGATGGGAGGGATGTTCTCCTTCTGGAAGAAAAGGAGGCCATGGCATTAAAGCAAATCCTCCAAGATAAAATCTGGACCGTCAGCCAGGTTGAAGAACGACCCACCACTCGTAAACCGGCTCCACCTTTTACTACTTCTACCCTGCAACAAGAAGCCAACCGCAAATTGAGCATGGGGGGGCGACAGACGATGAAAGTTGCCCAAAGTCTCTACGAGCAGGGATATATTACCTATATGCGGACTGATTCTGTTCATCTGTCAGCCCAGGCGATCGCCGCTGCCAGATCTTGCGTAGAGCAAATGTACGGTCCACCATATCTTAGTGCTAAACCCCGCCAATATACCACCAAAACCAAAGGTGCTCAGGAGGCACATGAAGCAATTCGCCCCGCTGGCAATAGTTTCCGCTATCCCCAGGAAACTGCTTTGTCGGGGAAGGAACTCCAGCTATATGACTTGATTTGGAAGCGCACTGTTGCCTGCCAAATGGCATTGGCCAGATTAACCCAAATTACTGTCAAAATTCAAGTAGAAGATGCAGAATTCCGCGCTCAAGGGAAGCAGATTGATTTTCCTGGCTTTTTCCGCGTCTATGTGGAAGGATCTGACGATCCGAAAGGGGCACTAGAAAATCAGGAAGTGATTCTCCCTCCTTTAAAGGTAGGGGATACTCCCAACTGCATTGAATTAGAGGCTCTTTCTCACGAAACCCAACCTCCTGCTCGTTATACAGAGGCAAACCTGGTGAAAACTCTGGAAAAAGAAGGCATCGGCAGACCCAGTACCTATGCCAGTATAATGGGGACGATTGTGGACCGAGGTTACGTACAGAGTCGCAATAAAGCTTTGATTCCCACTTTCACTGCTTTTGCGGTCACCAGCTTGCTGGAGAAGCATTTTGCCCACTTGGTAGATCCCCGCTTTACTTCCCAAATGGAGCAAACTCTAGATGAAATTGCTACTGGGGACACCCCATGGCAGCCTTACTTAGAGCAGTTTTATTTGGGGGAAAAAGGTCTGCAAAACCAAGTTAAAGTTGGGGAGCGTGAAATTGAAGCCAACGCTGCTAAGGCGATCGAGTTGGACAATTTCCAGGACCATATTAAAATCAAAATTGGTAAATTCGGTTCTTATATCGAAGTTACTCAGGGTGAGGAAGTTGTCAAAGCTTCTATTCCCCCAGACTTGACCCCGGCAGATTTGCAGCCAGAACAGGTAGAGCAACTCCTGGAGCAAAACAGAGAAGAGAAAGAATTAGGGGTACATCCAGAAACAGGAGAGACCATTTATCTTAAAATGGGTACTTATGGACCTTATTTGCAGTTGGGTGAAGCAACAAAGGAGAAGAAAAAACCGAAGCGAGTTACTTTACCTAAAGGGCTGAAGACTGAAGACCTGACCCTCGCAATAGCAGTTAGTTTACTCTCTCTACCTCGCCTCCTCGGAACTCATCCAGAAACATCCGCCTCAGTTAAAGCAGCGTTAGGTCCATTCGGCCCCTATGTGGTTCACGACCAAGGTAAGGAAGGAAAAGATTATCGCTCGGTCCCTCGTGAAGATGATGTCTTGACTATTTCTCTAGAACGAGCATTGGAGTTATTGGCAAACCCTAGACCTGGTGTGGTCAGAGAACTAGGACGTCACCCAGAGGATAAGAAACCAGTCAGTATTAACAAAAATCGTTTTGGTTTTTATGTCAAGCACGGCAGAGTCAGGGCTGCCTTTCCTAAGGGAGAAACAGCAGAAAGCTTTAGTTTGGAAACAGCTCTTACCTTGCTGCGGGCAAAAGCATCTAGTAAGTCAACTACTAAAAAGTCTAAAACTAAGAAGAATGCATCTAAGTCTAAGAAGACAACATTGAAATAAAAAGTCTGGCAGTAGCAGTACTTAGAGTACTAGGACGATAATTGCGACTGAAGAAAATTATAACCATGGTCAAATCGTGGAATCATCCGGCAGTTGAATTGGTTAAGTTTATTAACGATATCAGGAGAGTCAAAATCTTTGGAGTTTCGATTCAGAAAACATGCCTGCTGTGGCTGATAACGTCGCAGATGCTCAAGAACCGATGCATAAACAAGGTCATCTTGTGGTGTTAGGTCATAAGTGGTTTGACCAGATGCTGCCTGGCTCAGAATCTCAGCGGTGAGCGCAACAATTTCTCCAGTCTTGATAAGACGCTCTCGACATTGTCCAAAGCGATGTTGTTCCTCCTCATTGCTTTGCACCATCAAGCTAACAGTATCTTGGATACTCTTGATACGACTTGCATAGGAAGCTGTACCTGAAAGTTGTTGTAATTCATTATTTAGCAACTTTTGTAACTCCCGGCGTCTCCTTGCTTGACGACCTAGTTTCTCATGAGGTTCAGCAAGACTATAGGCTGGAATAATGAGTTTTGCCTGCCCTGCTTGACAAAGTTGCAGAATCTGTTCACAGCTTGCACACTGCTCTTGCTCGAAGGTTAGCTCTAAAACAAAATTTGTTTCAACATAAATATTCACCCTACCACCTTTCCTCCGGATAATGCAGCATACAATCCTGATTGTAGCAACCATTGTTGAGAACTGTCCAAATTTTTAGGTGATTTCTCAGAGTAAATAATCTCTTTCAGCCAAGATAAAATAATTAGTTCAAGGCTTGACCTACTAATTTTGTTTGGATTAACTCTCGCCCTCTCAAAGTAATACTTAAGAAGAGGACGTGCATCAATTGTATAATTAGAGGTACTATTTTCGATATATGCATTGACACCATTCCATAAAAAAAAATTATTAGGAAAAACCATTAAAAGAATAGGTCGTCTTTGGGAAAGTGCCATGTGCCAGAATATTCCGTCGGAATTGTGCCGCCCACTCTGGTGATACGTTGGTTTTTCGCTTGACTTCAACTGCAAGGATCAGTTCACCATAGCGGTTTTCAACGGATAAATCCCAGCCAGAATCAAATCTAATAGCCATAATAGACTCACAAGGAAACTACTCCATTTTAGTGCCAGATGTCCAGAGCGCGCCAAGCAAACTGGGGTAAAGCGAGCATTCGCCGCCAACGCCAGGGTTCTTGATAGAGTCGATAAAGCCATTCTAGATAACTCTGGATCAGCCATTGTGGCGCTCTGGATTTGACTCCCGCCCAGACATCAAAACTACCGCCGATCCCCATCCAAGTGGCTTCCGGTGCTAAGTGGCGGTGATCGCGAATCCAAAGTTCTTGTCTAGGGACCCCCAAGCCTACTAAGATTAATCTGGGTTGTTTGGCTTTGATAATATTACACCATTTTCGTTCTTCTTCTGGTGAAAGATAGCCGTGGTTGTAAATAATGCATAAATTAGGTCTTTTTTCTTGCCAAAACTGAACAGCGAGAGCGTTAACTTGAGGTTTACCCCCATAAAAACAAATGAGGTATGAGTTTTCTTTCACCGCAATTTGTTCGAGTATTGATGTTGCTAAGTCAATTCCCGGGCAACGTTTTTGTCTTTGACTCCTCAGCCACAAATATAATATTACTCCAGAACCATCGGGAATTACCAGATCCGCAGTTTTAATTACATCGGCTAATTCCTGATTTTTTTCCGACAGCATTGCCATTTCAGCATTGAGGGTTACCACATGAGTGCCTAACTTTCGCTCTAAACGTAATCGCAACCAACTAGTATAGTCATCTAAGAGATGTACCGGGAGGTTAAGAACCTCAAATTCCCGGCAATGAATATTTTCCTCCATATACTTAAATAGTCTGGGAAATAGTTTTTCCTAAGTTAATCAAAGTTTGCTGAAAATGTTCTGCGGGATATTGTGACTCATCCATCCAATGTTACTAGTAAGGTTTCAGACATTGCTCTTTGGGGCTGCCGAAAATTGCTGATTGTATTGTTGTAGATAATCTAAAGCAACCGAAGTGGTAACTTGGTCAAAATGAAGGTAAAAACGGCTGACACTCAAGAAAGGAGAGGGGGTTTCTAAGATAAGAAGGCGATTGCAGGACTGGTTCAGTTCTGGGAGTAATGGTCGGGGAGCAACTGGGGAGGCGATCCATACCTGGGCTGCTTGATGATTGGCCTTAATTGCCTCAGCAGCAGCTAGAATGGTCATTCCTGTGGCAATTCCGTCATCTATGATAATAGTTGGATCCCCTTCAGCATTGACTTGGGGTCGGTAGCTAGCAAATTGGGATTCTTGGGTTAGGGCTTTTTCTAGAGCGAGAGACCGGGATTCATTGAGGAGGTCGCAACTGATTCTTTTTAAGAGTTTGGGACTGCTCCAAAGAACGTTTCCATCGGTTGTTACTGCTCCAATTGCTAATTCGCGATTCGAGAAAGTGGTAATTTTTTTCGCTACTATTATGTCTAGGGGACATTTTAGCTTCCGGGCTACGGGTATGGCGACGGGAATGGCTCCCCGGGGCAGAGCATAGACAATGGGGGATATTGCCCGGTTTGACCCCTGGCTAATTTCCTGACTGACTAATTGGGCTAGTTGTTCCCCCGCACTGAGGCGATCTGTAAATAAGATAGTTTGAGACAAGGCTATATCTTTATATTACAATTTAGATTAACAAAAGAAGTATTTAATCCAATCTAACATTACCACGATTTGCGACCTTTTTCAAGAACTTTTTCTAGTATTTGTACGGCTGCTTCTACTTCTGGGGCGGAAACAATCAGAGGGGGTAGGAAACGCAGTACTTTCGGACCTGCTGGTACTAGCAATAAGCCTTCTTCCATTGCTGCTTTAACTATATCTAGGGAGGTGGTTGAACTGTCTTCTTTCAGTTCCATACCATTAATTAAACCCCAACCTCGCACTTGAGTAAATAAATGGGGATATTTCAGGGCGATGGCCTGCAATTTACCCCGCAACTGTTCCCCTCGCTCCTGAACGTTTTGGAGCAAGTTTTCTTTTTCCAAAGTTTGTGCTACAGTTAAAGCGGCAGCGCAGGCTAAAGGGTTTCCACCAAAGGTACTGGCGTGGTTTCCGGGTTCAAAGACATCGCAGGACTTTTTGCACATCATGGCTCCGATAGGAATTCCTCCTGCTAAACCTTTGGCACTGGTAAAGATATCCGGTTCGATTCCTAAGTGTTCGTAGCCCCATAACTTGCCTGTGCGTCCCATTCCCGTTTGTACTTCATCTAAGATAAGGAGAATTCCGGTTTGGTCGCAAATTTTCCGTATGTGCAAGAAATACTCCCTTTCCCCCGGTACCACTCCTCCCTCTCCTTGTAAGGGTTCTAACATAATGGCGACGGTTTGGGGATTTTTGCTTAGGGTTTCTTCAATTGCTTGTATATCATTGTAGGGAACGTATTCAAATCCGGATACTAAAGGGGAAAAGTCTTTTTGATATTTGGGTTGTCCAGTGGCTGTAATGGTGGCTAGGGTGCGTCCGTGAAAGCTAGCTTTTGCTGTTATAATAACAGGGTCTTGGGTCATATGCAACACTTTATAGGCATATTTACGAGCTAGTTTAATGGCTGCTTCATTTGCTTCTGCACCGGAGTTACAAAAGAATGCTTTATCAGCTACCGAATTGGCTACGATCCAGTCTGCTAATTTTTCTTGTTCTGGGATATGATAGAGGTTAGAAACGTGGTGTAATTTTTGGATTTGCTTGGTTACTGTTTCCACTAGGGCTGGGTGAGCGTGACCTAGGGTACAAGTGGCTATTCCGGCTACGAAGTCCAGATATTCCCGTCCGTCTGTATCCCAAACGCGACAACCTTCTCCTCTTTCCAGGGCTATGGGAAAGCGTCCGTAAGTGTTCATGACGCTGGTGTGGGAATTTATTTTTGACATTACTTTCAAATAAACAAAGGTTTGGCAGGACAGAGCACAGAGAAAGAGAGGAGATAGATTATAACACGTACCATCTGCCAACACAATTTACCTATCTTGCCTAATATTAGAGATAACAAGAGATCGTGCTCTACTCTATCAAGCATTGTCAGAACTAGCTACAGCTCAAGCCAATTTTTACTCCACCCGTTACCCAACCAGCGTATTCAGCTTGCCCAGCACTTGCTCTACCAACTCTAACGGTGCTTCTTTCACAAACTTAGCTTTCCTCACTCGACAGTCAACACTTCTCAGTTGGTCGGCCAGCACTACCCCATAGGTGTGCATCTGGGCAGGTAACTCAACCTCAAAAGACCAACCTTTTATTTTACTCGTAATCGGACAAACCAGAATCAGATTCGAGATGCGATTGTAAGGAAGAGGGGAAATGACTAACACCGGACGATAACCTGCCTGTTCGTTGCCGATTTGCGGATTCAGCTGTAGTATGATTTAACTTTCTGGCCTGAAGGGCCCGAAAGGTTAATATAGATGATATCACCTCGCTTGGGAGTGCGTCCTTCAATCCCTACCAAAGCTCTTCTCCTACTGGATCTCCCCAGTCTAATTCATCGTGCTGCATTTCGGGGAGAGCTACTGCGAGTAACTCGTCGAGATCGTACTTGGGTCGAGCTGGGGATAAGACCACCCGGTTGCCTAAAGAGATAGAGTTACGGTTTCTCCCTCTTTCCATCCTAATTAGAGTCGAGGGGGATGTTACCACCCCGCCCCTCTCCTACGAACTGTACGTGAGACTTTCACCTCATACAGCTCAGGTGCTTCTACACCTTTACGGCGCGTTTTACGAGTCCGTCTTTAATGCGCTTGCGGTATATCGCTTGCGCCTGATGACATTCCCGATGGAGGGCAACTAGATTCTTACGTTTCCAGTTGTTATGGTTACCGTCAATGTGGTGCAACTCCACGGCACCGTCTATCTCCATGAACTTACGGTTGCAATGCGGACATATGCCTTTCTGTCGCTTAATTGCTTCAGCAGTTGGCCCATTATATAATTTGGAATTTCGACCAACCCAGTAGGGAATGTTCCCATTGTAGGGTGAGGCATCACCTTTAACCATCACGTGGTTATTGACTTTCCAGGGAACTTCTGGGAAAGCTTTCTCTATCTGCTTTGATGTAAACTGGCGTTTAGCCGCTCCTAAGGGTTTACCCTTGATAGCCAGACGTCGTCAGCCCTCCGGCCAATCTTCCCCGCTAGCAGGAATGCTGCTAAGTGGAGCCTCAAGGCTTTTAAACTGCGGTATTCGATTGAAGTCGGGTTAGTGATATTCACAATTTTGACCTCATTTAGTCGCTCTGATAATTACATTGGGTCTCTTCTCTGTAGAAACCATCAGGCAGTTACGCCTTCTCTTACCCTCGCCCTTCCGTTAAGCCGTTAATCAGCGGTGCGACCCACCTCTCGCCATCCGCGATGCCGAGAGGTGGAAAGCGCACCAAGACGGCGACCCCACCACTTCACATGCCTGCTCCTGCGCACACGGCAGTCAGGTTGGGCTTGGAATCCCCTGTTTCTGTGGAAGTTGAGCGAGTTTTTACTCGTTCCGAACGAACTATTGTTACGAACCCTTGGGACTCATCCATTGACCTATTACCAACTCAGGAATGCAAGTGCAAGCAATTGGCCTTGCGAGTTTCTTTCGGTATCTTTTCTGCAATACGCGATTTGGCAGTGTCTTACCTTAAGTCTTTTCGTAGATGATTCACTTTAAGTTATCCCGGTGTTCTCCTTGTTAGCGGTGTTACCATCGAACCGCTCGATAGCTTCAGTTCCGCCCTGTTGCCAGCTTCTGCCTGGTGATTAACCTCACAGTGGCCAGATAAAGATTCACGTGATTCCCCTGCTCCTGCGCAGCCGCGCCCTCCGGGCGGGAGGGGCTTTCACCCTCATAGTTCATTCAGTTGTCAAGGTTCGGTCATCCCCTTAGATTATCGGAGACGGTGTCCCGGAAACCCCTGCTCCTGTGCAGCCGCACCTGAGCAGGCTCTTGCTTATGTTTGGCTTACGCCGCGACTTTCACAAGAAACGAGCCGCACCCTGCTGGATAATCCCTTGGGGCAGGTGAAGTGCACTCATAGTTTCGCCATTTTCCAATTTCTTGTTCCATCATTGCTGCACTTTTCCCACGTATAATATAAGCCCATCTTACCTCATCCTCCACCAGGTGATAAGATATATCTTATATATAAAATTTTATGAGAGGCGATCGCCCTGAATCCTAAATATGTTTTAGCTTGGAGAAATCAAGGGTCTGTACTACAGATATTAAGAAGCTCTTGTAGCTTGCAATCGCCTTGCGGCGCCACTCTTAGTGCTCCCGCTCTGGAAATTGACCCTAAGAATCATGTTACACTTAATTTTTAAGCATTAACCTTGAGTCTCCTGCAAGATTTTGAAAAAGCGATGACAGTTATTGATGAGTTGATCAATCTGAAACATCAAAAAGTGTTATACAGAGCTAATCGGGTATTATTTTAGCCTGGGTAGGAAGGAAGGACGTGAAGAGAGGCAAAGAGATTGGGATCGACTCTACCAAAGTTTGGCAGAATTAGCTACAGCTCAAGCCAGTTTTTACTCCACCCAAGCTAACCTGAATCAACGATTACAAGAATCAGATAGACGTCAAAAAGAAATTGTTAAAATACAAACTAACCTGAATAAGCGTTTAGAAGAATCAGACAAACGTCAAGGGGAAATTGTGGAAATAATCAAACTATTAACCAATAAATAAAGGTTGCGGGTGGTGATTATACCGCACAATCTTTACTACATAAATTATTAAAGGTTATGTAGATGAAATTTCGTAGTTGATCGTGAAGTAGAAACCTTTTTCTTGAAGATTATCCCCTTCATTCTCCACTTGTGTCAAGGAAACAGCATAGTCAACCCGCATATTTAATCCTGGTAGGGGTTGCAAGAGGATTCCCAAACCAATACCTGCAATTACGTTCTGGTTTTGGCTGAGGGAATTGGGATTATCATCTGTATTTAACACTGCTCCAGCATCCAGAAAAGGTGCTATTTGTAAGGTAGGGATTCCATCTTCGTCTCGTTGTAAGGTAATTCTATCTTCAATGGAGAAACGAATACCATTATCCCCAGCAAGGAGATTTTGACGATAGCCCCGTACAGACTGACCACCACCAATGATAAATTGTTGGGAGGGTAATAAACCATCGGTGGAAAGTTGAATTTCTCCTTGTATAATTAAGAAGTTGGTGGGACTGAATATTTGGACTCGTTGTACTTGACCTGACCAACTGAAAAATTGACCGTCGGGAATAGGGTCGTTATTTTCCGTTGCATTGAATAGTTGGGTACCGAAGTTTAACTGGGACCGTAATGACCAAGCACCTGATTGATTGCGAGTAATATATTCTTGGGAGAAGTTGAACACACTGGTGGTGCTGACTCCGTCAGAGTCTGGTCCAAAACCAAAGGGTGTGGGTCCTGCAAAGGTAAAAGTCTGACCGTCTCGGTAGGTAAAACCAAAGGACAGGGCAAATTCTTTCCCGGGAGTGTAAATTAAAGGTTGACGATAGGTAATATTAAATAAATCCGATTCTCCTTCAATACCTAGGGAGTCGAAGGGTTCTTGTATTACTTCATTGCGATCAATTGACCCACTCACTCTTAAGGTTCCGTTCATTGCATTGAGGGGTAGTTGATAGGTCAAGTTCCAGGTGTCCGCACCGGATCGGGTGGTACGTCTATAGGAAACAGCAAAGGAATCACCAATGCCGGAGAAATTCCGGTGGATAGCACCTACTCCTATCTGTTCGGAACCCACACTGGGAGGGGAATAGTTATCCACACTGAAGTTAGCATTGAAAGGGTTTGCTTCAGTGACTCGTACTATTAAGATACTCTGGTTTACCCCGTGTCCTTTCCGCAAACTAGCTTCTACGTTTTCTAGGAGGGGGTCGATCCGCAATAAACGCAGTTGTTCTTCTAGCTTTCTGGGATTGAGGGGGGTGGTAGCTCCTAGTTCTACCCTTTTACGGACGTAACTGGGGTTCAGTTTCCGTAAACCTTCAATTCTGATTTCTTCTATCCCTCCTTCGAGGATTTTAATTTCCACTACTCCTGTGGTGAGGGACTCGGGGACCAGGGTTGCTTCGGAGGTGAGATATTCCCGTTCTAGGTAGAGTTGGGTAATAGCGTTGACTGCGGCTTCTAGTTCGGTTCTAGTTACTTCTCGTCCTTGGAGTTCTTGGATAATAGGTCCGAATTTGCTAGAGTCGAAGATGCTGCTACCAGTTACTTCAATGCGGTCTACTTGAATTTTATCAGGGGTTTGAGCGATTTGTTGTCTAGGAGGAGCGGCCAGAGTGCTGGAACTAATCCACATTAATGCTACTAGGGTGGAAGTAATTATGTCAAGACAATGGTTTCTCATTTTTCTCTCATTTTAATCTCAGATTTCTTGACAAAAAATTTACATTTAAACTTTGACTTTTATATTATATTGAAAGTAGTAACAATAAATGTGCCTGATTGAGGAAATTGACCATGGAGATAATTACTCGGTTACTCATGAAGAAAATATTAGTACGGGGTAGTTTGGGGCTGCTGTTAGGATTACTGGGAACCGCAAAACCCTTAGTAGCACAGCAGATTATTCCCAATAACGATGGTACCGGAACATTAGTAACGCCCCATGGTAACAGACTGGACATTCACGGGGGCAGTTTGTCAGGGGACGGCCAGAATCTCTTCCATAGTTTCCAACAATTTGGTCTGGATGTTAACCAAATTGCTAATTTCCTCTCCAACCCCAATATTCGCCATATCCTGGGCCGGGTGAACGGAGGAGACCCTTCCCTGATTAACGGGTTGATTCAAGTGACGGGAGGTCCAGCTAACCTATATATTATGAATCCGGCGGGGATTATTTTTGGTCCCGATGCTCGATTAAACGTTGGGGGAGATTTTACAGCCACAACCAGTACCAGTATTGGTTTTGGGGATAATTTGTTTCAAGCTTTTGGCAACAACGACTATCAAAGTTTGGTGGGAACTCCCGACTCTTTTTACTTCAATAGTGAGTCGGGGACGATTGTAAACGCTGGGGAGTTGGCAGTAGATTCCGGGCAGAATTTAACTTTGGCGGGTTCTCGGGTATTGAACTCCGGGAAGTTGGTAGCAGAAGATGGGAGTGTCATTATTGCAGCAGTACCGGGGGAAAATTTGCTCCGTGTCTCCTTTCCAGGAAATATATTGAGTTTGGAAGTTCCTTTAGAGGTAGACAAAGATGGAAATATTGCTCCTATTACCCCGAAAATGTTATTAGAGGGTATTAAAGGAACCGGTTTTGCCCTTCAGGAGTCCGGTGAGGTGGCGTTAAATGATGGAACGGTGGTTCCGACGGAACCTGGGAGTGTTGTGGTTACGGGAACTGTGAGTTCTGGTGCTGTGTCAGTAGTGGGAGAGAAGATAGGATTATATGGAGCAGATTTTTCGGGAAATGAGATTAAGATAGGGGGAGATATTAGGGGTAAAGGGAGTTTTCCCACTGCTGAGCGGGTCTATATTAGTGAGGGGACTAAGATAAGTACGGGTTTTGAGGGTGAGGTTGTTGTTTATAGTGATGAAGTGACGTTTTTTGCAGGAGAGATCCATTCTCTTGAAGGTTTTGTGGAGTTGTCCGGGAAGGAGGATTTGGCTTTATTGGGTTCCGTTAATGTGGGGAATGGGACTATTCTCATCGATCCTCGGGATATTAATATTGTAGCAAGTTCTGGGGGTACAAATAATAATAATGAGTTGACGGATGGGCAGATATTAATGAGTGACGGGGGAATTAATATTGATTTTACCATTACGAATCTAGCTTTGACGGAGTTGACTGGGAATATTATTCTGGAAGCATCCCGGGATATTACAGTGACTGCAAATGCAAATGCGTTTTTTAATGAGCTGTTTTTTAATAATCAAACAGCAGGGGAGACGATTACTTTCACTGCTGGTAGGAATATAGATATTGGGACCGATATCACAACTAACGGTGGTGCTGTTAATTTGACGGCAACGGGTGATATTACCACACGGAACATTGTAACTTCACAACAAAGCGGTAAAGGGGGGGATATAACTCTCAATAGTACAGGAGGGAGTATTGATACGATGGGAAATCTAGAATCTCGTGGTACTGGCAGTGGAAATGGAGGTGCCATCAACCTTACTGCTATGAGTGATATTATGACAAACTCCCTCAATGTTTCTTCAAGTACCGGTAACGGGGGAAATATAACTCTCAATAGTACAGGAGGGAGTATTAATACGATGGGAACTCTAGATTCTCGTAGTACTGGCAGAGGAAATGGAGGTGCCATCAATCTTACTGCTCAGGGTAATATTACCACAGACTCCCTCATCTCTACTTCACAGAACGGTGACGGGGGAAATATAACTCTCAATACTGCTCAGGGTAATATTACCACCACAGACGACCTCAATGTTGCTTCACAGAACGGTAACGAGGGGGGAAATATAACTCTCAATAGTACAAGAGGGAGTATTGATACGATGAAAACTCTAGATTCTGGTAATGGCAGAGGAAATGGAGGTGCCATCAGTCTTACTGCTGAGGGTAATATTACCACAAACTCCCTTGATGCTGCTTCAGACCAAGGTAACGGGGGAAATATAACTCTCAATAGTACAAGAGGGAGAATTGAGACGAGGGCTGGAACTCAAGTAGATTCTCGTAGTACTGGCAGAGGAAATGGAGGTGCCATCAGTCTTACTGCTGAGGGTAATATTACCACAGACTCCCTCATCTCTAGTTCACAGAGCGGTAACGGGGGAGATATAACTCTCAAAAGTATAAGAGGGAGTATTAATACGATCGTCATGGACAATGAAGAGTCAGAAAATCTAGACTCTCGTAGTAACACAGGAAATGGAGGTGCCATCAGTCTTACTGCTGAGGGTAATATTACCACAGACTCCCTCATCTCTACTTCACAGAACGGTGACGGGGGAAATATAACTCTCAATACTGCAAGAGGGAGAATTGATACGAGGGCTGGAACTTTAGACTCTCGTCATCGGTCTTCTAATAACACAGGAAATGGAGGTGTCATCAATCTTACTGCTCAGGGTAATATTACCACAGACTCCCTCATCTCTAGTTCACAGAACGGTGACGGGGGAAATATAACTCTCAATACTGCAAGAGGGAGAATTGATACGAGAGCTCGGAGAAATAATACGAGCGATCTAAGTCTTCTAGATTCTCGTGGTAGTCGAACAGGAAATGGAGGTGCCATCAATCTTACTGCTGAGGGTAATATTACCACAGACTCCCTCATCTCTACTTCACAGAACGGTAACGGGGGAAATATAACTCTCAATACTGCAAGAGGGAGTATTGATACGAGAGCTCGGAGAATGGATACGAGCGATCGAACTCAAGTAGATTCTCGTAGTACTGGCAGAGGAAATGGAGGTGCCATCAATCTTACTGCTCACGGTAATATTACCACAGACGACCTCATCTCTAGTTCACAGAGCGGTAACGGGGGAAATATAACTCTCGATACTACAAGAGGGAGTATTGATACTGGAACTTTACAATCTCATAGTCAAGCAAATTCATCCAACGGAGGTGATGTTGAACTAACTGCTCGAGATAACATTAAAGTAGTCACGATCAATGCCCAAGGAGGGAGCCAAGGCAGTGGTGGTAATGTAGAAATAGACACAGAGCAATTCTTCCGAGCAACCGGCACCTTTATCGACCGAAATGAGCGAGAAGCTAGTATATCCACAGCAGCTCCCGGCACTATGGGAGGAGATATTACCATTAAACATGGAGGTAACGGTATAACTCCTTTTATAGTAGGAGATGCTACCACTAACGGTACCGCAGGAGTAATTACCACCGGTGAAACCACCATAGCTTCCGGTTCCTTCCTCTTCACAGAAAGACGAAATAACATTCACATTATTAGCGTTTCACAAGGGCCACAAGGGCCACAAGGGCCACAAGGGCCACAAGGGCTACGAGGGCTACGAGGGCTAATAGGGCCACAAGGGCCACAAGGGCCACGAGGGGAACGAGGGCTAATAGGGCCACAAGGGCTACAAGGGCTACGAGGGCTACGAGGGCTAATAGGGCCACAAGGGCCACAAGGGCTACGAGGGGAACGAGGGCTAATAGGGCCACAAGGGCCACAAGGGCTACGAGGGGAACGAGGGGAACGAGGGGAACAAGGGCTAATAGGGCTAACAGGGCCACAAGGGGAACAAGGGCTAATAGGGCCACAAGGGGAACGAGGGCTACAAGGGGAACAAGGGCTACGAGGGCTACAAGGGGAACAAGGGCCACAAGGGACACAAGGGCTACAAGGGGAACAAGGGCTAATAGGGCCACAAGGGCTACGAGGGGAACCAGGGCCACAAGGGGAACGAGGGCTAATAGGGCTAATAGGGCCACAAGGGCTACGAGGGGAACAAGGGCCACAAGGGGAACAAGGGCCAATAGGGCTACAAGGGGAACAAGGGGAACGAGGGCTAATAGGGCCACAAGGGGCACAAGGGGCACAAGGGCTACAAGGGCTACAAGGGCCACAAGGGCTACGAGGGGAACAAGGGCTACAAGGGCTACAAGGGCTACAAGGGCTACGAGGGACACAAGGGCTACAAGGGCTACAAGGGCTACAAGGGCTACGAGGGACACAAGGGCTACAAGGGCTACAAGGGCTACAAGAGGCTACAAGGGGAACCAGGGCCACAAGGGGAACAAGGGCCACAAGGGCCACAAGGGGAACCAGGGCCACAAGGGGAACAAGGGCTACGAGGGCTACGAGGGGAACCAGGGCCACAAGGGGAACGAGGGGAACCAGGGCCACAAGGGGAACGAGGGCTAATAGGGGAACCAGGGCCACAAGGGCTACGAGGGGAACCAGGGCCACAAGGGCTACGAGGGCTACGAGGGGAACCAGGGCCACAAGGGCTACGAGGGGAACCAGGGCCACAAGGGCTACGAGGGGAGCAAGGGCCACAAGGGCTACAAGGGCTACAAGGGCCACAAGGGCTACGAGGGGAACCAGGGCCACAAGGGGAACCAGGGCTACGAGGGGAACAAGTGCAAGAAGTGCTACGAGAAATGCTACAAGAGCGACAAGTGCAAGAAGTGCTAAGAGGGCCACAAGGAGAACAAGGGGAACCAGGGGAACCAGGGCCACAAGGGGAACCAGGGGAACCAGGGCTACGAGGGGAACCAGGGCCACAAGGGCTACGAGGGCTACGAGGGGAACCAGGGCCACAAGGGCTACGAGGGCTACGAGGGGAACCAGGGCCACAAGGGCTACAAGGGCTACAAGGGGAACCAGGGCCACAAGGGCTACAAGGGCTACGAGGAGAACCAGGGCCACAAGGGGCACAAGGGGCACAAGGGCTACAAGGGCCACAAGGGCTACGAGGGGAACCAGGGCCACAAGGGGAACGAGGGCTAATAGGGCCACAAGGGACACAAGGGCTACAAGGGGAACAAGGGCTAATAGGGCCACAAGGGCTACGAGGGGAACAAGGGCCACAAGGGGAACAAGGGCCAATAGGGCTACAAGGGGAACAAGGGGAACGAGGGCTAATAGGGCCACAAGGGGCACAAGGGGCACAAGGGGCACAAGGGCCACAAGGGCCACAAGGGCTACGAGGGCTACAAGGGCCACAAGGGCCACAAGGGCCACAAGGGCCACAAGGGCCAGAAGATCCAGAAAATCCCGGGCCCGGTCTACCCGAGCCCCCCATTGAACCAGTTGATATTGTGAAAATTCCTGTTACACTCCCCCAAACAGAAATCGAACTAAAAGCTGAGACAAGGGGATGCATAAACAGGGAAATAGACGAAGACTACAGGGAGTATCTGGGCACCAACACCCTACGAGAAGTTACCAAAGAACAATCCCAGGGTATTTTGCAAAACATTGAATCGGCAGTCAACGTCAAACCAGCCCTGATTTGTGCCTTCTTTTCCCCCACCACCAACAAACTGACACTACTACTGGTAACCTCCTCCGGAGAAGCCATGGAAGTGCCAGTAGAAGAAGTTACTCCCAGGAAAGTCGTAGAAACGGCGAAAAGATTTCGCCAAAATATTCAATCCGCACTTCCTCTAAGGGTTATCAAAAAAGACGCTCAACAACTCTATCAATGGTTAATTGCCCCCCTGGAAGCAGAACTACAGGCAAGGGGAATAGATAACCTGGTGTTCATTATGGACCAAGGTTTGCGTTCCCTCCCCCTGGCAGCCCTCCACGACGGCCAACAATACCTGGTGGAAAAGTACAGCCTCGGTTTAATGCCCAGTCTCAGCCTCACCGATACTAGCTATGGAGAGATTAAAAACGCCCAAGTATTAGCTATGGGAGCCTCCAAATTTGACCAACTTAACGACTTGGCAGTAACCCAAGAACTAGCAACCATCGACCAACTCTGGGAAACAGACACCTTCCTGAATGAGGACTTTACCATTGCCAACCTCAAACAAGCAAGAGCGAGGAAGGGCTATCGTATCATTCACCTAGCCACCCAAATCGAATTCAAACCAGGAGATATCTCCAACTCCTACATTCAATTTAGCCCAGAAAAGCTGTCCCTAGATAAACTACGAGAATTAGGGTTAAATAACCCCCCCGTAGAACTACTAGTCTTAAGTGCTAGCAAAACCGCTATAGGAAGCAAAGAGGCAGAACTAGGTTTTACCGGACTAGCCCACCAAGCAGGGATAAAATCAGTCCTGGGCAGTCTCTGGTACGTAAGTGACGCCGGAACCTTAGGGCTAATGAGCCAATTCTACCATGAATTGCAACAAGCACCCATCAAAGCAGAAGCCTTGCGACAAGCCCAACTAGCCATGATATCCGGTCAAGTGAAACTAGAAGGCGATCCGGTAATATCGAACTTAAGCAGTCTCACCGTCCTCCCAGAAGAAGGAGATCCCCCACAGAATATCGGGCTGGATCATCCTTACTACTGGTCAGCCTTTACCATAATAGGCAATCCTTGGTAACAGTTACCTTGTATTCGCGCCTTTGCGCCGGGGGCGCGAAAGTACGGGTATAATAGCAAGGCCCGATATGTAATTAATTATTTATTCATCAACATAGAAGCGATAAAAGAAATATCCATTCTCAAAATTATGTTCATCGCAAACATGATGAATCCATTTTTCATTTACTAGTCTTTGACCTATTCCTACCGCTTCAGCAGTAGAAATATGCAAGAAATGTTCAAACCATTCCACAGCTTCCCGACCGACAAAACAGCGAGGATATTTTTTCAGCCAGTAGAAACGGTCTTTAATGGTAACCCCTCCCACATCCCGCATTTTCTCCACCAGTTTATCCAGCTTAATTGTCCCTACTACATCCCGTTTTTTCCTTTTCTTTTCTACTAACTTTAATCTTGCATCTTCCTCCCAGACAGTAAAACCAGCCTCCTCTTCTACAACTAAAAACATAACCCGTCCTTTCCCCTCTAAAAATGCCTGGCGACCGTAGCGAATTGCTTCTTGTCCTTGGTCTTTATGATAGGATAATACCTTGAAAAATAGCTTGTCCATATATAAAACTCCAGGTAAAGTTTTACCTTCTCCTAAATCAGGGTTGATTTCCGGACAATATTTAACTTTATCGGCGTTCAAAATATGCATTTTCAATCAATCCTCCTTGAATCGAAATCTAATCTAAGCCTCTACTTCAATCATTTCCGTGTACTCAAACTTATTAGGACTTAATTTTACGAGAGGATAAATCTTTCCTCCCAATTCAATTATATCTTCCTCACAATCAGACTTAGGAGAATTATAAGTCAAAACATATTGTTTGCCAATATAAGGTGTTATTTCCCGTTCCACTTCTCCCCGCCATTGGGTTTTGGTTGCCAAGATAACTAACTGATTTGCCAACTGGGGAATGGACTGTGCCACCTGACGGCGATAGATTTCATCCAAACTGCCAAAAGGGGAATCCATTACCATGGGAAAAGTGCTGCTATCCGGTCCCATGAGAGTATTTTTCTGACTCCACTCCCGCACCCGATCCATAATACCACCGATAAATGATAAACTGAGAATCTGATTTTCTCCTGTAGAAGCTGCCACTGAAACTGCTATCCCAGAAGTATTTTCCACCAGAGTCAGCTCATACTTATCACTAATGCGAGGAATATAGGGAGTAAAAGAAATATGGTTAAATATTTCCTGAACTCTTTTTTCTAAAGAAGAGCGAAACTGTTTTTCCAGTCGCCCCCTCACTTCGATTATACGAGCGATGGCATCTTCTGTAGCTTTAATACGTCGTTGAGCCAGCACTTGCTTACCTTCCTTCATTTTGTGCTTGCTAATTTCTCCAGCGATCGCCTCAATTTCCTTAGTGAAGGTTGCCAATTTCTCTTGGATCCCCCCTTGCTCTAAAGTTAACTCTTTAATTTTTTCCTCACTCTTATCCAAAGCAGTTTGCAGTTTCTGCAAATCTTCATCAGGAGAATTTCTAAACTTATCCTTAATTTTATCTAACTCATTTTCAATTTTGGCTAATTCCTCACGCCACTGCTTAATATTACCCTGTTCCCTGTCTACTTCTTGCCAAAATTCCGGGACTTGCTTTTCTATTTCTCCTACCTGAGCTTCCATGCGAATTGCCGATTCTTCCAATTCAGCCATTCCCGCTCGATTCATCCAACCTTGCACCTTTTGATAAGCTTTCCCCCCCTCAGTGAGTTTCGTACCGCAGATACAACTATGTGTTGCTAATAACTCTTGAACGAATTGCCGTTTAATTCCGCTGGGGAACTCCCCTTTAGCGCGTAATTCATTAACCAGAGAACGAAATCGAACCACTACATCAGCGATAAAAACCCCATAACCCCGTCGAGAAATAACACTCCTGAGATTCTTATTACTATTGAGCAAATTTTGCCGCACAGATTGTTCTTGCTCAGTTAATTTGTGCTTTAACTGCTTCAATTCTTTAAGACCGCTGAGTTCCAACAAGCGGTTGGCGATCGCCTTCTTTTCTTCTTCTGTCTGCTGTAATTCTACCGCGATCGCTGATAATCGTTGCTGCAAACTGTCCCGCTCCTTTTCAATTTCCTTTTGCTTCCGTAAAAGCTTCTTAGTTGCTGCGTCCCCTATTGCTTTCAGTTCCTCCTGTAAATACCGCTTTGCTTTTTTCAAATGGTCGATACTCCGCTCCAAAACTTTCACGCCAATTAACTCTTTAGTATCTTCCGCAATACTATTCTTTTCACCGTAACGGAAGATATGTTCGATACGTTCTCCGTCGAAGAAGAAATATTGATGTAAACTTGTAGGTAAAATCTTCTCAATTATATCCGTCGGTTGTTCTGGAGGAAGAACCCACTTCCCATCATCTCCTGCTACTAACATGCGCAACTCATTTTTACTATATTGGATCTTGTCCTTTTTATCTCGATAAGCATAGCAAAGACGCTTAACTTGGTAGCGTTTATTATCGTGTTCAAACTTAATCTCTACCCAGCAGTCAACAGATGTGCCAAAATTAGCTTCTGTAATTGCTCGTTTATTAACAAGTAGGTCAGGAGAAGCAAAAGCAGCAGTAAACTTCTCATAGAGAACCCAAGTAAAAGCATTCAGAATAGTAGTCTTGCCCGCACCATTATTGCCATGAATTATAGTTGTATTTCGCTCTCCTGCTGCCAGAGTAATCTCTGGAGTTTTGTCATAGAATTGGCGAAAGTTACAAAGTTGAATAGAGATTAGCTTCATTGGACCACTTCTTTAATAATCTTGAGTATATCATCATTAATGCCTCTAGGGGTGCGCAAGTAAAGTTTATCCTTTTCCAGTTGCAAAACCCGCTCAATGATTTTTCGCACTTCATCCGGTGCTTTAGTAATGGGTTCTTGTACGTCTTGTATCCTGGTATCTGCTGTCATTTATTCTTCTCCTCTAGTTAATTAGAACACAATTTAATAATTATAAACCCAACAATTGATATTTTTTCTGAAGAGATAAGAGTTTACTTCTCGCTTCATCCGCATTATCCGCCAAATCCGCAAACTCAATTAAGCGCTTCAATTCCCGTTTCAACAAATTTCTTTCTACTTCCCAGGTATGACGATCTAACTCTGGTGGCATGACAATGGTATCAAATAATGTGGCTCTTTCTTTACCCGGATAAGGGCGCAAAATTCTCCCCCGTCGCTGAATAAATTGACGAGGATTGCCCGTACTAGCAAGTATAACAGCATTCTTAATCGCCGGGATATCAACCCCCTCATCCAAACAGCGAATAGCGACAATTCCCTGTAACTCTCCGCTTTCAAATTGCCTGCGCATTTCCTCCCTTTCTTCCAGTGATGTTTCTGCGGTGTAAGTATTGACTCGATAGCTTAATTCTGCACCTAAAATGCGAGTCACCGCTGCCAGTTGACGGTTATAAATAGACTTGCTTTCCACATAACCGTCGCCGCAATAGAAGAGAGTATGACTAGTATGCAACCGATCCTTCATCAGTTGGCGTAAAGCTTCTAACTTATTAGCAGCAGAACCTATTAAACGGGAGCGCTGCATTAACAAAGAAGTTAAATTATCATTATTCCGACTCTCTTCATTCTGGTTAAGTGCCCAACCAATACGCTTCGTTAATTTGCTATAGGTCAGACTTTCCCCACTAGTCAATTCTACCAACAGAGGATAGTATAAATAAGGAACTAGAGCACCTTGCTTAATAGCATCAGCCATGGTAACCTCCGGTTGGAGAACAGGACCGAAATAATTGAGTAAAGAATCAGTACCCTCCTCATCAAAGTATCTTTCTGGGGTAGCAGAAAGAGCGAGGCGCAAGCCAATATTGCGGGGTAAACTCTCTTGCAAACGGGGAGAACCCAGGTTATGAGCTTCATCCCCAATAATTAAAGTTTTCGGCGGAAAAAATCTGATTTGGGATTGAAAACTATCCGCCATGAGAGTAGTATTGGTAGTGATGACGGTGAGAAAAGGCTGGAGCAAGGCCCGGAGATTGTAAAGTTGGCTACTTAGTTGGCTCTGCCAAGTATAAACACTGGACATAGCCAGAATAGGTTGGAGATTAAACTTTTCACATTCTCTCCCCCATTGGGCGACTAAATGGCGATAGGGACAAACAACTAGCAGTACTTGCAAGCCGATTTTTTGGTACAGTTCCTCGGCGATCGCCAGAGCAGTAATAGTTTTGCCGCTCCCCGTTGCCATTTTCAGGGTGCCCCGTCCCCGTCCGCGAAACCAACTCTGAGCCGCTGTTCGTTGATAGTCTCGCAGTTGGATAGAAGGGGGAATTTGGGGACATCCTGGGCGGGAAGACTTATAAGCGCCCTTTTTGGAGGCAACTTTATATCCAGCAGCTAACTTTTCCCAGTCGATGTCCGAAAGGTTCGAGTAGTAGGCAATATTTTTGGTCTTGACGGTGACATATTTCATTTTGTTGTGCCAGTTTGGCTTGTCAAAATCCAGTCTTATAAGAGATAATGGGAAATTGCGTGTAAATTAAAGTAACGATATGGCAAGCAAAAAAGGCGTTCGCCTAGTTATCACCCTGGAATGTACCCGTACCGAATGTCTATCTAATTCCAACAAACGCTCCCGAGGTGTTTCCCGCTATACTACCACCAAAAACCGTCGGAACACTACTGGCAGGCTGGAACTGAAAAAGTTCTGCACCCACTGCAATAAGCACACGGTCCACAAAGAAATCAAATAGCAATATTATCACAAAATTTGCAGATTTGTCAAGAAAAAGAGAGAGAAAATTATGGCTTATTATCGCAAACGCCTTTCACCCATTAAACCCAGCGAACCCATAGACTACAAAGATCTGGATCTGTTGCGCAAATTCATTACGGAACGGGGAAAAATTCTCCCTCGGCGGATTTCTGGTTTGACAACCCAACAGCAAAGAGACTTAACCACAGCCGTAAAACGGGCCAGACTCCTAGCTATGTTACCCTTCATCAACAAAGAAGGTTAAGATGGTCCGCTGGGGAGATGGGGAGATGGGGATAGGGGCCCCACCCCTATCCCCCAATAAGAATAAGATAACCTGTTGAAGTGACTCATAGTGCAGGTCAAGCTGGTGGAAAAGGGAACCCTGATAGAATTCAGACTCCAAGGAGAGCGTCTTCTTGCCGTTACCGAACGTCCGGAAGGAAAAAAAGATTGGATTGTGGTTGACCAACGGGGTCAATCTCATAAACTGCGACCTGGGCGAGTAGAATATCAGATAGGTGGCGGCCCCTACAAACCAGGGGATATAGCAGACTTTGTCCGGGAAGTAGAAGTCCTAAGAGACCCCAGTAGCTTGGAAATAGCTTGGGAATTACTGGTGGAAGAGGGAGAAACTGTGAACCCCTCCGAAATGGCCCTACTACTATTCTCAGACCAAAAACCAACCCTGGACTATGCAGCCCATAGCCTCCTAGCAGAAGATAAAATCTACTTCAAGAAAAAAGGCGATCACTACGAACCCCGAACAAGGAGTCAAGTAGAAGAAATTAAACATCAGTTAGAAGTAGAAGAACAGCGAGAGCGGGAAAAAACAGCCTTTTTAACCCAGGTAAACCAGGCATTAGAAGGAGAGTCCGTCCAATGGGAGAGCCAGGATCGCACGAGTCTGGAAGCCTTGGAAAAGTTCGTCTTGGAGCCGGAACAACCGAACCGTAAAGCAAGAGATATCTTGGCATTGTTGGGGCGAGGGAAGATGCCTCCTGACGCTTTTCAATTGCTGGTAGACTTAGGATGGTGGAGCAAACACGAAAATCTGTTCCTACGCCGCAGCTCATATCCCGTAAACATTCCTCAAAAGGTACTAGATGTAGTGCAATGTTACCTGGACACTCCCCCTGCTGACCCTGATAGCCTAAGACTCGATCTCACTCATCTTAAGGTCTACACCATTGATGACGAGGTGACTCAAGAGATAGATGACGGCTTGAGCCTTGAAAACCTGGGGGAAGGACAAGGGTATCGGCTGTGGATTCATATTGCTGATCCCACTCGCTTAGTTTCTCCGGGAGACGAGCTGGACATGGAAGCTCGCAGTCGCAGCACTACCTTATATTTGCCCACTGGCATGATTTCTATGTTTCCAGCCCAACTGGCTACGGGACCAATGAGTTTGATCCAAGGTAAAGTTTGTCCGGCTCTCAGTTTCGGGGTTATCTTAGAGGAGTCCGGAGCCATACAGTCCTACAGTATCCATGCCAGCCACATAAAACCCACCTATCGCCTTACCTACGATGACGTTGATGAAATGTTCCAGTTGGATATTAAGGCGGAACCGGAGATATGTCAATTAGCAGCCATCGCCCAACTCCGACAGCAATGGCGCAGCAATAACGGCTCCATTCAAATTCATATGCCGGAATCTTCCATTAAAGTTAAATCCGATGAGGAAATCGTCATTGAATTGCTCAATGACTCTATATCTCGGCAAATAGTGGCAGAGATGATGATATTAGCTGGAGAAGTAGGGGGCAAATATGCTACTGAGCACAATATTCCTGTTCCCTTTCGCGCCCAACCCCAACCGGAATTGCCATCGAGAGAAGAACTATTGCAGCTACCAGCAGGTCCGGTGCGCTTCTGTGCCTTACGGAGCTGTATGCCCCGGAGCGAAATTGGGGTTACCCCAGCTCGCCACGCCAGTCTCGGACTAGATAGCTATTCTCAAGTCACTTCTCCCATTCGCCGCTATACTGACTTGCTGGCTCACTTTCAGCTCAAAGCCCATTTGCGAGCAGAACCTTTGCCTTTCTCAGCAGAAGAGTTACAGGAAATCCTTTATAGTACCTCCATGTCCGCCTACGAAGCTACCTTAGTGGAGCGCCAAACTAATCGTTATTTTGCTCTAGAATATCTGCGACGCAACGCGGATCGAGTTTGGCCAGTACTAGTATTGCGCTGGCTGCGAGAAGATGATAACTTGGGTTTGATTTTATTAGAAGATTTGGGTTTAGAACTACCCCATCGCTTCGAGGGTTCCGTTTCCCTGGGCGATCGCCTGGAAGTACAAGTTAGTCGCGCTGATCCCCATCGGGATGAGATTCGCTTCCGGGAAATACTTGCAAGTTCTGATAATCAGCATAATTAAGATAAAATGACATGGTGGGAAAAACCCAACCAGATTGTCTGTTTAGATTATGAAGATTCCCGTCTTTATTGTTCGGCGATTTCCTTCATTTCTGCCCGTCAATTCTTTTAGGTACGTCCTTTGATGCTAACAATTATGGCCCATACTGAGCAAGATTACCTTGAAATAGCCAAGGTTGTGGATCTGCGCTTTACTGCGGATTTGATTTGGCCCAAAAGTTTCTTTAGACCCGCCCTGGATACTGAAGTTATTGGTCTTTTATGGCAGCTCGAAGAGCTATATTGCCCACCAGAAAACCTGGAGAATGCCCGTCAGGAACTCAGATGTTTTATGGACAAAGTTTGGCACCACAGGAGAGTTTCGCGCTCTACGCCCCGGCGCAAAGAGAGGAGGAAGCATTCTGCTAAACCGCGAATTTTTTATCCCTATTACGGATCGCGATCGCTTTCGCATTCAAATCAAGACACAACCAGAAATTGGGAAGAGGCTTTAAGAGCAAATCCTCCACCAGAGGGGTCTTCCCTACTTTCTAAAATGCTATACTGAGGGTTTTCGCCAGGGTTTCGAGAATCACTACGATGACTACATTAGAGAGAAACCTATATGGGAGCGATAAAAGGTGTAGGGTAAGCTATGTTACCATAATTAACATGGCCCACCCTACAGCTAGGAATTAGTACTGATCACTGTCATGGTACGAGCTAACTGCTAATAGCTAAGGATTTGTTTCTGAGCGTATTTCTGTCATAATGTTAGCTATTTCTTCTTCTGATTGGATATGGTTAGCTAGAACTTTCTCAGTTACCTCTATAACCCGACGGTCAAATAATTGAGCTAAGTCTTGTCGCAAACCTTGACCCAGATAAAATTTGAGCAATGCTATAAAAGACATATCCCGACTATTAGCTACTTTTCTCAGAGACTCTATGGTATCTTTGGGTATCTCTAAAGATATCGTTTCTGATGGACGAGAGTGTAGTTTTAATTCCCATTCTTCAGGCTTGTTCATATAATATCCTCTCATGACGAGTAGCAGGACGAGCAGAAATTATTCGCGTTATTCTACCTCTTTCAACATAGACAACTAGCAAAAGACGCTGTTGACGAGAATAGCCAATGATAAAATCTCTTTTTTCACCATTATAACTTATCTTTGAGGTAGCGTCACCAAACTGGTAAAACGGATCGAAGAATACTTCAGCCGCTTCTTCAAATCTTACACCATGTTTTTCCAGGTTGCTTACCGCCTTATTTGAGTCCCATTCAAACTCAACACCTTGAAGAAGGTAAACGATATTCATCAAATTCAAGGATCACCGACATTTCGCCCCTAATATAGCCAAAAAATCTCTCTTTGTAGGTTGGACGATCGCCTGGAAGTACAAGTTAGTCGCGCTGATCCCCATCGGGATGAGATTCGCTTCCGGGAAATACTTGCAAGTTCTGATGATGTCTTCGAAGCAAAAACTCAACTAAATTGTAAGTTATGAAAAAAAAAGTCAAGATAGCATATTGTGATTATTGGACAGGATTTGATGCCGAAAATGATTTTATCTTTAAATGTCTAGATAAATTCTACGGTGCAGAAATTTCAAAATCTCCGGACTTTATTTTGTACTCTTGTTGAGGAAAGAGCTTTAAAAATTTTGATGGAATAAGGGTTTTCTTTACTGGGGAAAATGTCAGACCCAAGTTTTGGGATTGTGACTATGGCATAAGTTTCGATTACTGTGAAAGAGACAATCATCTAAGACTCCCACTATATGTTCTTTATGCTAAGCCCGAAAAATTAATTAAACGAGAAGAAGGTCCTGATTTTGAGAGAATTTTGAGGGAGAAGACAAAGTTTTGTAATTTTATTTACTCTAATCCTAAATGCAAAATACGAAATAAATTTTTTTCAAAATTATCTCAGTATAAAAAGGTTGATGCTGCTGGAAAGTTATTCAATAATATTGAAGGAACGATTGAAGAGATTACAGGAATAAAGAATCCTAAGAGTCCTGAGGCTAAGGTAGAGTTTATTCGGCCCTATAAGTTTACCATTGCCTTTGAGAATTCATCTGCTCCGGGTTACACAACTGAAAAAATTATTCATCCGATGATGGCAAGGAGTATTCCTATCTACTGGGGAAATAAAATAATTGATAGAGAGTTTAATAACAAAAGCTTTTTAAGCCTCCATGAATTTGCCAATATGGACAGCCTAATTAAAGAAATCATTAAAATAGATCAAGATGATCAACTCTATTTGAAGTATCTTAAAGAACCTTATTTTTATAACAACCAACCTAATAAATATTATGATTTAGAGCGCATTAAACTCTTTTTTGACAAAATTCTTAAAACCAAAAAACTTAACCGGTTGAAATGGAGAGAAAAAATAAACGTTTTACCTTATCACTTATTACAGGTTAAGCCAATTATTTCAAAATTATTGAATAAGATGCCAAGTCTTTTTTTGTAGGTTGGGCGATCGCTTTCGCATCCGGGTCAAGACACGACCAGACCCGGAGCGTCCCTCTTTTATGATTCAGCTTGAGTGCGACTTCGGGGCTGACAACTCTGATTGGCAACCAGTCATCAGAGCAGACGATTGGCACGACAGACCCCACTTTGACATTCTCTCTCCAGACGGAACGACTAAAAAAGTCTGGCAGGATGATCTAGGAGACAATAAGATGAATATGAAAGCTTGCTTGCAAAAGCTAAAAGAAATTTGGTTAACAGAGAAAGAGCGTTATGAAAATGAACTTAAACTTAAGCGCCGAAGAACGCCACCGTATGGGGAACGCTAACATTGATGCTCTTGCCAACTTCTTAGAAGATCTGATGGATAATCCTGACAAGATATCCTCTATCCCTGATGGAGAGATTGTGATTCTAACTACAGATGATGAATGGGTAAACGAGCAAATGGAGCTTCTTAAAGCTCAACTCAAGAGGTCGCAATCGCTTTGCGGAACTGGGCGCGCTGCGAAGCAGATCCCTGCGGGGTCGCTCCCTACACGTCCTTATTAGGCGTAGCCCACTATACTATCTGGTAAAATTTTAGCTTTCTGAACGTATTGCCCACCCTACATAATTGCTTAATTCATTGATTGTTCGAGGGAAAAATTTCTCCCTCTCTCCTCTTCCCTCTGCGTCCTCTGCGTCTCTGCGGTTTATTCTAAAAAAGGGCAATTTTAGTCTATTTGCTATGTCGTCAGGTGGCTCATACATTTAATTCCAAAAGACCAGCAGGAGGATTAATTTCTAAACGTCCCTTTTCCAAATCTACTACGGGTACTATTTCGGTGACAAAGGGAATCAAAATAGGTGCTGGTTTCTGATGCAACTGAACTTTTAATAAATCGTTACCTGCGAAGTACACATCAATTACTACACCTATTTTATCCCCGGTGAGTTGATGGTACACTTCCAGATTGATTAAATCACCCACGTGGTATTCCCCTTCTTCCAGTTGAGGGCGATCCTTTGCGGGAACAAGCAATTTACAGCCCCGCAAATTATCAGCCTCCTCCCGAGTTTCAATCCCTTCTAATTGCACCACATATAAATTCTTCCCCGGTATTTGATAACCTCCCTGTAATTCTACAGGAACAGGAGCCAAACTCCCTTTTCTTTGCAGCCATCTAGTACCGGGTTCCAGGAATCTTTCCGGGAAATCAGAACTGGGATTAACCCGCAACTCCCCTTTCAATCCTTGAGGAGCCACTATGGTACCGATTTCAAGCCATTGTAGGTGGGTTTGTGTCCTTTTATGTCCAAGCAAGAGCTAATAACACCAAACTAGCATTTATTAAGTAGAAGATACCGACAATTTGGGTTTCTGTCCAGCCGCTCAATTCTAGATGATGGTGAATCGGGGCCATTTTGAACAAACGCTTGCCTTTACCATCTGGTCCTTTGGTAGCTTTATAGTAGCTAACTTGGGCAATGACGGAAAGGGATTCCACGAAGAAAATGCCGCTAATCAGAAAAAGACTCCAAAGATTACCACTGAGTAATCCCACTGCTCCTAAGGCTGGTCCTAAAGCTTCCGAACCGGTATCTCCCATGAAAACCCTAGCCTTATGGTGATTGTGAACTACAAAGCCGAGACAGGCACCGGAGAGAGAGGCGCAGAAGATGGTTAAACTGGGGTTGTTGGGGGTAAGAATGACCCCGAGACCCAAAAAGGCGATCGCCCCTGTTCCTGCTGCCAGTCCGTCTACCCCATCGGTAAGATTGGTGGCATTACTTTCTGCTACCAGTACAAACCCAGCCAAGGGAAAAAATAGCAGTCCCAAGGGTAAGGTTAGCTGCAAGGGTAACTTGATGGTGGTAATGGTGGCTGGTTGGGTGAGAAACATCCAAAGACAAAAGAGCAACGCCACAGCAATTTGTCCCATTAGTTTCATCCGAGGGGAGATCCCTTTATTGGACTTGCGTCGCAGCACTTGCCAATCGTCTAGCCAGCCAATACTACCGTAGCCGAGAGTGACGAGACAGGGAGCAATGACATCTGGGGCAAAACCGGACCAGAACAGGGCCACCAACACTGCTACGGGGATGAAAAATATGCCCCCCATAGTGGGGGTGCCTGCTTTTTTCAGATGGCTTTCCGGTCCATCCTCCCGGATGATTTGTCCTGTTTTCAGCCTTTGGAGCAAGGGAACCGCCCCATAACCCACCGCTGCACTAATTACAGCAGATAGGAGCAGGGGTAAGAGAAGGGATCCCCCAGGAAATTGCTCCAAAATCAAATCTCTGACAGTTGCTCCCAAAAGTAAGAGTCCAGCTAAAAATAGCAGCAAATCCCTACCTGAAGGATTGAAAACTTTCTGGGATAATAATTTTCCGTCTTTCACAACTCCCTCGTACAGCTGCCTCACTACTCTTCATCATCTTTATAGCTTTGCTCCTCAGCGTCCATCAGTTGTAAAATTTCTCTGTCGTCATCTATCTGATTCGGGATTTCTTCCACTTCACGAGGGATGAGACGATTATTCATTTTCAACCAATCCATCAGAGATGGTTCTGGTCTCAGGGGAATCACCGCTGCTGGTTCGTAGCGGGGTTCTTGACGTAAGGCCGGATTCTTCTTCATGAGTTTAGCTATGGAATATTCAGAGTCTACCATGGCATTTTTGACTGGGTTTGACTGAGCTTGTAGCTCAAGTTTACAATCGAATAGGAGATCTAGCTAAGGAGTCTGACCATGAGTGAGAAAACAGCGTTATTAGAAGCGATCGCAGGTCAAAATCGCGGTTTGCTTGCTTCGGAAATTGACAGAGTGAAAATTCTAGCTGCCATAGAACGGTTGGAAGACCACAATCCGACGCCAAAACCCCTGGAAGCAGCGGATCTGCTTGCTGGTAACTGGCGCTTGCTCTACACTACCAATCAGCAATTACTCGGTTTCGATCGATTCCCCCTACTCACAATTGGTCAAATCTATCAATCCATTCGCCCTACTCAGAATAAAGTCTATAATATTGCCGAAATTATTGGCTTACCCTTTTTGGAAGGATTGGTGAGTGTTGCAGCCAGCTATGAACCCGTTGACCAGCGACGAGTGAATGTGACATTCCAGCGCTCTATTATTAGCTTGCAACGCTTCATCAACTATCGTTCTCCCGGTCAGTTTATCGAACAACTGGAAGCGGGGAAAAAGTTTTTCCCTCTTGATTTTAACATCTCCAATCGCAATCAGCAAGGGTGGCTGGAGACTACTTATTTGGACTCTGACTTGCGTCTAGGTCGAGGTAATGAAGGCAACGTATTTGTCCTAATTAAAGATTGATTTAATGTTCTCTGATAAATTGGAGTAAATGGGCGTGAAACTCTTGGGTTGCTCTCATATAACAACGGGTAGTTTATTCCTTCCAATTGGATCCTAGCTCCCCTAAGAGTTCTAGACTGCCAAGTTTGGTAGCTCAAACTAACTCCAGATGGCTAAAGTACTGGTTTTCCTGTTTCTTTTCCTGCTGTTAAATAATGAATTTTCATTCGTTCTTTGTTGTTGCTATAATCTAATCCAAGAGCTATTACAACTACTATTATATATGATTCGTCTATCTCAAGGACAACTCAATTTACTGGAAACTTGTCCAGTTCAGTTCCAAAAGATTTATCTTGAGCAATTGTCCTCCCCTATCAGTCCAGAACAACAAGCAGGAGCCGCTTGGGGAAATCGGTTTCACCTCTTAATGCAACAACGGGAATTGGGGTTACCCGTAGAGTCCCTCTTAAAAGAAGATGAGGAATTAGGTACTGTCATCGCTTCTCTCCTTAGTGCTGCTCCAGAAATTGCCCAACCCCAGGTGGAAGGTTGCCCTCAGACTAAGCGGGATGCGGAACATTGTCGCACTTTGAGTTTCGGTGGATATTTACTGACAGTTATCTACGACTTGCTCATTATGGATGATTCAAGAGCTAAAATAATCGATTGGAAAACCTATCTGAAACCCCAAAACCAGGCCAAATTAGCTTCTAATTGGCAAACGAGACTCTATCTGTATATTTTAGCTGAAACTACTTCCTATTTACCGGAACAAATTGAGATGATTTATTGGTTTGTCAAGTCTTCTCACAAACCTGAAAGCTTGAGATTTACTTATAATAGCAGTCAACATGAGGAAACTAGAAAAGATTTGACTCGCTTGTTAAGTAATTTAGATAGTTGGTTGGAAGCTAATGAGTTCCCACATTTGCCCAACTGTCAAGAAGATATTTGTCCCTATTATGTAAAGCACAAGGACGAAAAAACGATGGTTAATAACTGGATTATTTATATTAACACTATTGAGGAAGTATCTCTTTAATCAAGGGTATAGTATAGTAGTAGAGTGGGAAAGAAGCAATTTTCTCTCATTATAGGGGACCAAGCTTTTCCCCAATTGCCCACCCTATTGACTGACTGATGGGTGCGGGAACCATTTCCCCCCGAAAATCTAACAATTGGACGATAATGAGGTAGGTAATAGCCAGAAATAGAGAAATAGCTCCGGTAATAATGGCGACAATTTTGCCTTTTGTCATTTTAAGAGGTAATTATATGATTAAATTGTAACAGGCGATCCGCTGGGTACACAGGATCGCCTCAGTTGAAGTAGTAATGCAGTTGCTCCGTCTACCAGCCTTTTTCAGCTTGTGCTAAGACATAGGCAGCTACGTCTTCAATTTGCTGGGGACTCAAGCGACCACCAAAGCGGGGCATGGCACCTTTACCATTGGTTACTTGCTTGATAATCGCAGCAGCGGAGTACATGTCATATTTCTCCAGGTCTTCCTTTTTCAGAGTTTTTTGGGGATTGACTGCGTTCCGCCCCCCCATATGACAAGCGTTGCAGTTAGCTTTAAAAACATTTGTTCCGCTAGCTGCATCCCCAGCAGCAAAAGCGGGACTGGGGAAGCTAAAAGTGATGAATGTTAAAACTAGTAGGACAGCAAATAGTAGTTTTTTCAAGGTTCTTTTCCTCTTAGGATCAGGTTCAACCTGGATCCTGATCCCAAATGGGTAATGATGTCAAAAGACTAGCTGTCAAACTTCGTGGAAGGGAGGAGGTTCGTGAAATGTTCTATTTGACAATCACTTTACCCATCATACCCGCACTGCGATGAGGTTGGCAAAAATAGCTGTAAGTTCCGGGTTCATCAAATGTGGTGGTAAAAGAATCACCTAGTTTATTCACTAACTGTTTATGAGATAGTTTGGCAGCTGAGCTTCCTTGGAAGATCACGTTGTGAGGGGCGAACTTGTTGTTGATCCACTTCACCGTGTCTCCAGAGCTGATGGTAACGGTGTCGGGAACGAATTGTAGGGGGGGACCGCTGCTGGCACCCATTTGTACCTCTACAGTAGCTGCATCAGCGGGGGCTGTGGACATTGCTAAGGTGGCAATCGCCAGTAAGATGGTGGACAGAACTAAACCGAGTTTTTTCAACATTTTTTCTTCTTTGCGAATGACTTGTACCACAGGGCACATTCTGATTATGACTCAAGTTTGACAACTTGTCAAAACTTTTTTCCATTGGCTTTTTGCTATAATCTGGGACTGGCTTTAGTCTGTACCTGTAGGAAATGGATTCTGTTACTGAAAACGTCCCTGACGAAACAATGCCAGTAGTCCAAACTTGGGGTTTGGGCAAGGTTTACCGTAGTGGCTTTTGGCTGAACCAAAAAGTTGAATCTTTGCAAAACTGCTCTTTGACGGTGGAACCGGGAGAAACCTTTGGTTTACTGGGTCCAAATGGTGCGGGGAAAACCACTCTGTTGAAAATCCTGTTGAGTATCGTCCGTCCCACTTCTGGACGGGGAGTGCTCCTGGGTCGTCCTTTGGGGGATCGGGCTGTAAAGCAACGCATTGGCTATTTACCGGAAAATGCCTATTTCTACGACTACCTGACTGCTTGGGAGTTTTTGCAATTTACTGCTAAACTATTTCAAATTCCCAAGTCCTTATACCAAACTCGCATTCCCCAACTGTTGGAGTTGGTGGGGTTGGCTCAGTCTACCACAAAGAAAGAGCCACTGGGTCACTATTCTAAGGGTATGCTGCAACGGGTGGGCATGGCTCAAGCTTTGATTAATGACCCGGAAGTGGTATTTTTGGACGAACCTATGTCCGGATTGGACCCCACTGGACGTTACCGGATCCGGGAAATTATTCTCTCCCTGAAAGAACAGGGAAAGACCGTTTTCTTTAATTCTCACGTTTTGGGGGATGTAGCTCAAATATGCGATCGCATCGCCATTCTCGCTCGGGGAGAATTAATTTGCAGCGGAACTCTTTCCGAACTCCTGGGTACAGAGGACACTTATCAGGTTACAGTAAAAGGGGGGAATGAAGAAGGACTGAAACGGTGGCTAACTAACCTCAGTTGGCAAGATAATTGTTGGTGCGGTCAACTCCAAGGAGAACCTCAGGAGTTTATGGCTGGTCTCCGTCTTATGGAAGCTCAACTGCTCAGTCTTAATTTAGCTCGTCCCTCTTTGGAAGAGTTCTTTATCGGGAAATTGCAAGAACGGGGTATGTTTGAAACACGTACCAGCACGTAATTGAGGAAGACGGGTCCGATAGATTTTAGTTAACACTTGTTTCCCTATAGCACAGGGTTATTTTTTATTCTCAACCGCCCCATATAGCGGATAAACACAAATTATAGTTCGCAGTTTGGCAGTCGGTCAATTATTACTCGCAAAACCGGCGATGGCTATTGAGATGACTTTCAACTTTTTTTAGAGTACCGAGACTCCGGGGATATTAGTTCGAGAGGGTGAACCGGAAGTTATAGCTACGGGAAAGGTAACGATAAACATAGACCCATTAATGAGCACATTAACTGCGGGTGATGTTACTAATGTTGATATCACGCTGACAGAGCAAGGAAACGGTAACATAAACACTTTAACAATCACGAAAAAGCCTTTGTTTTGGAATGGAAGGTTGGATGAATCAGGAAATGTAAGGTTAAGTTTTTTTGTTTTTATAAATGGCCCGAAGTTGTTTGGAGAAAATGAGACACCCTATGCAAGCGATATTGAGAAATTTGCTTTTAATAACCTTGATCCAAATACTATTTTGTTCGGCTGTCTTATACCAAATTGCCAATTAAATACAACATCTGATAGTCAAGCCCCTATAGGTTTTGATGATGAAGAGATTACTATAACGTTTGGAGAGAGTGGGGATAATACAGGCGCACACTTTGCTCAACCCATGGAAATCATACTAACACCAGTACCTTTTGAAACCAGTGACCTGCCAGCTATCCTAGTAATAGGAGGGGCAGTAGTTATTTTTCACTTCAAAGGGAAAGGGAAGTGGAGAAATTAATCCAGAGAGTCTCGCGCAAAGGCGCAAAGGCGCAAAGGGGGTCCGGATAATGGTGTTTCTTGGATAATAGGGTACCACACCGGGTGGTAATAATTTGTCAATTTACACTGCTTAATTGATTTTTGAAGAAGAAATACCTGCTTGCTTTAACCTTCTCAATGCTTCCTGTAAGCGATCGCACTCTGCAATTAAACTCACTCTCACATATCCTTCTCCCCCTTGCCCAAAAGCATTTCCTGGGGTTACCACCACTCCGGTTTTCTCCAAAACTGTTAGAGCAAATTCCGTGGAACCCATACCCACGGGACAAGGAACCCACAAATACATGGTAGCCTGGGAGGGGGTAATTTGCCAACCCAATTCAGCTAAACCTGCCAGCAAAAAATCCCGTCTTTGACGATACCTTTCCTGGACTGCTTTAATATAGGTATGAGGTAATTGTAATGCGGTTTCTGCTGCTGTTTGAATTGGGGCAAAAATACCATAGTCTAGATTGGTTTTTAAGGTGCGCAACCCTTGAATAATATCAGAATTACCCACAACGAAACCAACCCGCCAACCTGCCATATTATAGGTTTTAGAGAGGGTATGAAACTCTACTCCAATCTCTTTGGCTCCGGGAATTTCTAATAAACTGGTGGGTTTATAACCGTCAAAGGCAATTTCTGCATAGGCTAAGTCATGGACGAGGATAAGATTGTAGTGACGAGCGAAGGCGACAATTTCCGTAAAGAATTCCCTGGGGGCAGTGGCAGTGGTAGGATTGTTGGGATAATTGAAATAGAGAATCTTTGCTTGTTGTGCTACCTCCTCAGGTATAGCACTTATATCAATTAACCAGTCTTTTTCTGCCGTGAGGGGGAGAGGATGAATTTTGCCTCCTGCAATTAAAGGACCGCGAAAATGAGCAGGATAAGCTGGACTGGGAACCAGAATAACATCCCCAGGGTCAATATAGGCGATGGCGAGGTGAGACAATCCTTCCTTAGAACCAATGAGGGGCAATACTTCGCTCTCAGGGTCTAAATCAACGTGGTAAGAACCTTGGTACCAAGTAGCGATGGCTTTGCGGAAACTAGCTGTCCCTTCAAAGGGGGGATAACCGTGATTTTGGGGATTAGATAAAGCAGTAATAGCTGCGTCTATTATAGGTTGGGGTGGAGGTCCGTCTGGGTTTCCCATTCCCAAATCGATTAAATCTAATCCCTGTTCTCGCGCTAGCGCTTTCAGTTCCTCCAAACGGGCAAAGACATAAGTTGGGAGAGCGCTAAGACGTTCTGCTGGGACTATCATTGGTTCTGGTTCTTTTGGGTTGGTTATTTCCGAAGTCCGGGATAGGAATGGTAGTGGATACCATTGCTGCCACCAATTGTTCTGGTATAACAGTAAAAGGTAGCCTGTGAATGTCAGAATTGAGGTTACAAGCTATGGTAGCAGCCCGACGCAATGCTTCTAAGGTTATATTTCCCAAACCCAAGTCTTCTAAAGTTTGGGGTAAACCCACCTCATGGTAGAATTTGAGCAATTGCTGTCGTGCTGAAGCTGCTAATTGGTTTTGCTGCACTATCTCTTCTAAACGAAGTTGCACTAGAATGCCATAGGCTACCTTTTCTCCATGTAAATTACTCGTCGTGGAGGCAATGTGGGTAAGACCATTGTGTACGGCGTGAGCAGCAACAGTACGACAATTTGCTCCCCCTAAACCCCCAATTACCCCAGCTAACAATACTGTAGCATCCACAACTTCCCGCCAATCTTCTCCCCCTGGGTTTTCTAAAGCAGTCCCAGACTTTTGCAGCAGGATATCTCGCAGTACCCTAGCCTGCTGAACTGCTGCTATAGTGAGGGTATCCTGAGCTGCACCACTACTTACGGAAGCTTCATACCACTTAGCGATCGCGTCTCCTATTCCTGCGACTAAAGTCCGTTGGGGCGCCGTCTGAATTAAACTGTAATCCAGCACTAGCAAATTGGGACAGCGATGCAAAGGGACGTCATATTGAAATGCTCCCTCATCAGAGTATACATTAGCTAGAGCAGTCCAAGCAGCACAGGTGGCAGCAGAAGTAGGAATAGTGACTATGGGTAAATTACATCGATAAGCAAGGAGTTTAGCTGTATCTAGCGCTCTTCCCCCACCTACTCCAATGATAAAATCAGCTTCATGGCGCTTTACTTTCTCTTTTAGAGATTCTAAACTGCTTTCAGAGCAATCGGATCCATAGCTAGCAAAGAGGAAAGTGAGGTTGTACTTTTTGAAGACAGGTTCCAGTTGGGGTTCAATTAAAGAGAGAGTGGTATCCCCTCCCACCACCAAAGGACGAGAACCAAAACTAGCAATTTTGGACCCAACCTCGGAGATAATTTTAACTCCTCGCAGTACCTGAGTAGGGGCTGGTAAGAGAGTAGTTGCCGTTGCACTTGACATTTGGCTTATCAAACTGGGCGTTGCTGCAATCTTGATATGAAATAATAATAAACCGCAGAGGCGCTCTTGACACAGAGGAAAAATGTCTCTATTGTGCAACGCCTCAAACTGTTACTGTACTTGTGATGGTAATTGAGCAATGTTTTCCTCAAACAATTCCACCGTCATTTCCTCATCTTCTCTCCTACCGAGAGAGTGTTTCACTTGACCCAAGTAAAGAGGTTTAGTAATACCTGGTTCTGGGTGGAGTAACGTCCGTGCCCGGATAATGAGTTTATTATCCCCGGAACCCAGTCTACCATAGGAAAACACCTTATCTGCTGCTTGACGCAAAGTTGCTTCTATTTCCGAAGTAGTGACTGTGGGAGGTAGGGCGATGACCGCTTCAGTGGCTCCATCATCGTATACTAAAGTATAACTCACTGAACCGGGAACTTGGGTTGGGGTAAATAACCCCAGTCCGAGAGCAAAAATACTACAGGTGATAACCCCCATAAATGCGGTAACCCCTACTAAACGAAAGCGAATACCCCAACTCAGGATAAAAGCGAGGATAGTAAGGAGAAGAAACAAAAGGGTTGCTATACCGGACCATTGGGTATAGGTAGCAAAATTAGAAGGTAGCTCCATGTTTATAATTACGTTAACCTGTAATAATTTAGTTATCTCTATCAATCTCGGCAAATATTTCTGCTAAGATTTCTCCAGCTCCAAGTTCTCGCAAACGCTCTGCTAAATCCACACCTATTTGTTCTGCATCTTTTGTATTACCCTTCAGAGTATCCTTAATCAGACGCTGTCCATCTAAACTAGCTACCATTCCCGTTAAAGTCAGGGCATCTCCTTCTACCTCGGTGTTAACACCGATGGGAACCTGACAACCACCCTCCAATGAGCGTAATAGAGCACGTTCTGCATCACAGCGATGACGAGTGGGTTCATGTTCCAAAGCTTTGCTTACTTCTAATACCCTAGCATCTCCTTGACGACATTCAATTCCTAGCGCTCCTTGTCCCACAGCGTGGAGAGAAATTGCAGCCGGGATAACTTGATGGATGCGATCTCTCATCTTAAGTCGCTGTAGTCCTGCTACTGCCAGAATAATAGCGTCATATTCCCCAGCATCAAGTTTTTTCAGTCTCGTATTCACATTTCCCCGCACATCTTTAAAAGTGAGATGGGGGTAATAATGACGTAACTGAGCTAACCGTCGCAGAGAAGAAGTTCCCACTACCGCTCCCGTGGGTAAAGTATCCAGTTGCTTATCCTTGTGTTTTTCATTGACCACCAAAGCATCAGCCGGGTCCACTCTTTCCGTCACACAGCCCAACATCAACCCTTCTGGGAGATTAGTGGGCAAATCTTTCAGAGAATGGACTGCAAAGTCGATTTGGTTTTGCAGCATTCCCAGCTCCAGCTCCTTAGTAAATAGCCCCTTATCGCCAATTTTGGACAGAGCAACATCCAGAATTTTATCTCCAGACGTACTCATAGTCTCCACATGGAACTGAATGTGGGGAAAACGACGAGTCAGTTCTTCTTGTACCCAGTAAGTTTGAACCAGCGCTAACTGGCTTTTCCGAGAACCAATGCGAATAGTACCCTCAGAGGATGTCATGTTAATTTAGATTTCGGGACTCAATCTAGATTATCCTAGTGTCGAACCTCTGGCAACTAGTTACATATGTTAACAAATGATAAATTTTCTCCCAACCCAAGCCAAAAGGATTTTTTTTTGCTATGATTAGAAATCGGGCTAATTAACGGCGGCATAGCCAAGTGGTAAGGCCGGGGTCTGCAAAACCCCTATCCCCAGTTCGAGTCTGGGTGCCGCCTTTTTCAGTTATCAGGGACCAGTTACCAGTTGTCAATTTTCCGTCATTCAACCTTTTGTAAATCCTGCCGGGCAACAGCTAGGAGCTTAGAGTAACATTGAGAACCATCAGGTTGGGGTTTAAATCGACCAATAGGTTGCTTATAAGCTTGAGAGCGCCTAGAAATGAGAGGTTCTGGTTGCTTCTCTGCCTTGCTTTTCTCCTCCATTTCCCACTGTAGTTTACCAATAGGACGATTAGACTGAATTAATGCTTGTCTTTCCATTTCAGACACAGCAATTATAGTTTCTGTAATTTGTTTCTCCTCAACAGGGACATCTTGCGTCTCAACACCCAAACTTGATTTTACCTTCTGTGGAGGTTCCCCTGGGACAGACTCTTGTTGATCAGTCCTCGGCAACTCAACTTTAGTAGTTCTCGGTAGCTCCACTTCAGTTGTTCTCGGTACAGAGTCCGTCCAAAAGGAGGAATCTTGCTCCATAATAGGGGAAGAATTTTCTGTAGCCATTTCTGTAGGTCGGGGGAGGTTGCGAGAGATCAACCGCTCGAAATCCCCATTAAAATGGAAATGGGGACTACCTCGTCTCTTCCAGCAGTTCAAGATTTGCTCCACTGAAATAGCTTTATAACGTCCCTGATAGAGCGCTTCGATCGCCGCTAAACGGATCCAAATAGCTGTATAGACGGTCAACCACTCGGCGATTAATTCTTCCGCAGTGTACCCTTTCATGTCAAAACCATAGTGGTTGAGTAAAGCCACTGTGTGGGAAACTGCTGAGTCATATGTTAGCTCGGTCATTAAATTTTAGGGGAACGGCTCAAATTACTTATTCAGCTACTGGATTCGAGTTTAAGCTATATGAGGCATTTTAGTTAAGAGCTATATGAACGGAAATATGGAAAACAACTAACTTGCCCATTTCTGCCTCCAACAAAGCTGTTGGGTTTCGTTGTCTCAACCCAACCGACCACAATTTAACCCCGATGGCCACTAATATAAGCAGCAGTGAGGTCATGTTGGGGGGATTCAAATACCTGCTTTGCCTCCCCAAACTCAATTAATTTACCCCTATTATCTCGTACCCAAAAGACACCAACATAATCAGCAATGCGCTTTGCTTGAGCTAAGTTGTGAGTGACAACTAATAGGGCGTACTTTTGGCGCAAACTAGCAATTAAATCTTCTACCACACCGCTAGAAATGGGGTCCAGGGCACTACAAGGTTCATCCATAAGCAAAACTTCTGGTTCCAATGCTAAAGCGCGAGCAATACAGAGACGCTGTTGTTGACCTCCAGAAAGAGCAAGGGCGCTATCTTTGAGTCTGTCTTTTACCTCATCCCATAATCCCACATCTTTAAGTACCCTTTCCACAATAGAATCTATTTCTTGGCGGTTTTTCACTCCATGTTCTTTTAAAGGAAAGGCAATATTTTTCCAAAGGTCGAGGGGGAATGGATTGGGTTTTTGGAAGATATGACCCACTCGCCTTCGGAGGGCGATGGTGTCTATGTTGCGGTTCATCACATCCCATTTTTCAAGGAAAATGCGCCCCGTTACGCGACAGTTATCAATCAAATCTGTTAGTCTGTTTAAACAAGATAGAAAGCTACTTTTACCGCAGCCAGAAGGTCCAACCAATGCGGTTATTTTGCTCTGATTAATGGCAATGCTCACATCTTCAAAAGCTATCTTTTTACCGTAGGATAAACTTAACTGTTCTGTGCGCATTAAAGCTGGTTGTTGAGTTCTTGCTTTTGAGTTATCTAAATTGGTAACTGTCATTATACTTACTACTTGATTGATGAGCTAACCACGCTGCTGTAGCATTAATCATGAGGAGCAATATTACTAACACCAAAGCAGAACCATAGGCATTAGTATCCCCCCCAGAAATATTCATGGACAAATCAAAAATATGGATGGAAAGAGAGCGTCCCGAATCCAGTAGAGATTGGGGCATTCGCGCCACGTAACCGCTGGTAAAAACGAGAGCAGCAGTTTCGGCGATGGCTCTCCCTATTCCCAGCACCAAACCCACCAGCAGTCCCGGTATGGCAGCGGGTAACAGGAGATGGAACAGAGTGGTGGTGCGGCTTAACCCCAAAGCAGCAGCTCCCAAACGCAACTCGTCGGGAACCCCTCGCAACCCTTCTTCCGCCGACCGAATCAAAATGGGCAGGACCATACAAGCAAGGGTGAGTCCCCCAGAGAGAATGGAAAAGCCCAAACCCAGGGTTTTGGCAAAGAAAGCATTGCCAAACAGTCCAAAGACAATGGAGGGTACCCCAGCCAAAATATCCAAACTACGCCGCACGAACCTGCCAAACCAGTTGGTGGCTGAGGTAAACTCTGCTAACAAGATAGCCGTTCCCACCCCCAAAGGTACCGACACCCCCATAGCTACAGCTAAAATTAATCCGGTGGAAACTAAAATAGGTCCAATACCCCCTGACCTACCTGCATCTTCAGGTGCAGTAGTGAGAAATTCCCAGGAAATGCCACCCACCCCATGGAAAATAATATCTCCCAAAATCCACGCAAAAGTCCCAGTCACTAAAACAGCAACTAACCAGACTAATATGGTTGATATTGGGGATTTTATAATTTCTTGTTTCATTTGGGATTCTATAAACTCATCTTTTCTCTTACTCTGCGTACTCTGCGTCTCTGTGGTTTTATTGGTATTCAAGGCATTGGGGGGAAGGAGGGCGTCAAGAGTTTTTTGTAACGGGGGAGCTGGTAACTGTGATTACTTCTGCTGCTACGGCTAAAAGGACGATAATAGCCATGAGAGCTAACCCGCTGACAAAAAGAGCAGAACGGTGATTTCCTAAGGCATAAGCCATTTCCAGAGCGATATTAGCAGTGAGAGTACGAATGGGGTCGAAGATACTGCTAGGGGTTTCGACCACATTACCGCAGACCATTAGCACTGCCATGGTTTCCCCAATTGCTCGTCCCACCGTAAGAATGACTCCCGTAAACAGCCCTGATTTTGCTGCTGGGAATACCACATTGCAAATAGTTCCCCATTTGGATAATCCTAAAGAAGTTGCTCCCAAAAGATATTCCTGGGGCACCTTCCCAAAACTGGCATCCGCCACCAGAGCAATAGTGGGTAAAATCATAATGGTCAGAATGATAATGCCAGCCAGCAGACTCGCACCAGGGGGATGGAGACGATTAATGAGAGGCACTAACACCACCAGTCCCCAGAAACCATAAACCACGGAGGGTATTCCCGCTAACAACTCAATCAGCCTGCGGTAGAGGTTTCCCATGGCAACAGGGGCGTAATATTGGCAAAAGAGCGCCGAGATAATGCCCAAGGGGGTTGCTACTACCACGGAACCCATGGTAGCCAAGAGGGTGCCCCAAAGCATGGGGGTGAAGTTGTATAGTCCTTCTGTGGGGTTCCATGTGGGGTCGGTGAAAAAAGGTCCAATCCCCTTTACCAGCAAGAATGGTAAGCTCTCCAGGATTAAGAAGATGACAATGAGCAGGACAATGGCACCGGTGATAGCAGCCATTATCCTCAGAACCCATACCAATACCCAGTCCCAGTCAAACTGAGATGATTTATTTAGTTTGGAAGGGGATGAGATTTTGTCCTCTAACCAAGTCATGAACTTCCTCAGATTGAGCGAATTGAATGAATTCCTCGGTTAATCCCTCAGGTTGGTTTTTGGTTATCACAGTCAAGGGACGAGAGAGGGGAAAGCTACCATCGCGAACCGTTTCGCTAGTCGCTTCTACTCCCCCAACGGGCAACAGTTTAATGGGTACTCCTTGGTCGATTTCGTATTCCGCAGCCCCCACGGAAACGTAGCCAATAGCATTCTCATTTCCAGCCACTGTCTTAGTCCCTTGCTGATTATCGCCGATAACCACTTTGGCTTTGATTTGAGAATTTTTGAGCTGGAAATACTTGAGAAACAACTCCAAAGTAGAACGTCCTTCTGCTTTATTAACTACTGTAATGGGTGCATCTTTACCCCCTACTTCTTTCCAGTTATCAATCTCCCCCTGATAAATTGCCACTACTTGTTCGTCGTTAATTTCTTTGACTGGATTACTGCTATGGACGATTATACCGATACCATCTTTAGCAATGACAAACCCGTACAGTTTTCCCTTTTCCTCTTCTTTCAAAGCGCGAGAGACCATCCCAATATCGGCGACTGCGCTCTCCACATCGGCAATTCCCCGAGAAGAACCTCCGGTTTGCACATCAATCCGCACCTCTGAATTCTCAGCTTCAAAGCGTTTGGCAATTTCCCCCACCAGGGGAGCCACGGTGCTAGAACCAGTTATGGTTAATTTTTGTATTGTTGGTGTATTTTGTCCAGATTGGCCGCAAGATTGCAGTCCTATCATAGTTGACGTAATAAATAATTTAGTTAAGTTATTACTATTTATAATCATCGGCTAACGCAAAATTAGGGTATCTTGATCCTGATTATTATACTACTTCTCGCTGCATTTGACCAGGTAATTTTCCTTTTAATTATTAATACCTATATATCTGTTGTAGGTTAAAAGCGCCACCAGGGCGGGCAATTGCCCACCTAAAACTTAGGATTCGATAGCGAGAAGTTCCACATCGAAGATGAGGGTAGCGTTGGGAGGAATAACGTTTCCAGCACCTTGAGCACCGTAACCCAATTCTGGAGGAATAATGAGAGTGCGACGTCCACCCACATTCATTGTTCCCACCCCTTCATTCCAGCCTTGAATCACTTGTCCCACGCCAATTTTAAAAGAGAAAGGGCTATTGCGATCGCGAGAACTATCGAATTTGCTGCCATTTTCTAGAGTTCCCGTATAGTGAACAGTCACCTTTTGTCCCTTGGATGGAGTCGCCCCATCCCCTTTCTGGACATCAATATATTTCAATCCCGAAGGGGTAGTGACGGCGTTTTCCAGATCCATTTCTGTTTTCTCCTCAATAGCAGGTTGATTAGTGGTAGTTTCGATGGTTGGGGGAGTTTGATTTTGACTCAATTCCCCTTGTTGGGCGTTGGTAGTTTTGAGGGAAGAGACTACTAAAACCAAAGCGCAAGCGACAATTACCCCAAAACTGATGAAAATCTCTCTCATAATACCTCTCAATTGGTCAATTTTTGATTGCGAAGCTTTGCGTAAGCAACCGCCCTTGGCGTCCCGCTTGCGTCCCACAGATGAACGCTGATAAACGCGGATGAATATAGATATCCTCCTCATCTGCGTTAATCTGCGTGTATCTGCGGTTACAATTTTAACGCCAGAGCTTATTTTCCAAATCCCGTACTTGGCGTTCGAGGCGATCGATGCGCCCGCGCAATTCATCCACTTCCGATTGACGGGGAACCCCCAAATCTTGTAACATATTTCGCAGTTGGCGTTCCATCTGGTCGCTCATATTGTCTTGTTCCGACTTGATATGATCCATCAGATCGTCTACCATACCCTTAGCTTGATCGGGATTTATTTTTCCTTCTTTGACTAATTCTTCGCTCACTTCCCGAACTTTGTCAGCCACCAAGGAGGTGGTACCAACCCCAAACATTAAGAGTTGCTTAACCCAGTCATTATTATCCATCTTGTCTTCCTCTCCATTTTGTTACACAGCGGTACTTTTCAGCAGCCCAGACAGTTATCCTGCCCAGTTCAGCCCTCCACCCTTATGATATAAGGAGAGTAAAATAAGAGGATTTACCCCTTTTGTGGATTCTATCCCTTACTATATCAGAAACAATGGGAGCGAAATTGGCGGCTCAACAGGATGATGGCTGGGGAGCTGGGGAGAGGTTCTCGTACACTGCCCCCAATCTCTCAATCACCCAATCACCCAATCACCCTATCCTCTATTCTGACTATAAGCACGAACTATGGGTCTGAAGATTATTGAGAATTTTGATGCTGGTTTTACTTTGGCTCCCGATGCTAAAATGACTCTGTTTGAGTTGTTGACTACTGGTAAGTTTATCGCCCAAATTAGCGCCCAAGCAGGGGTTCGGAAGGTAGAATTTACGGAGTTGCTGTTTCAACCTGTTCCCTATAGCAAAAAAACTCCTAAAGGAATGCCTGGTGAGTTTGAAGCCTATTATAACTCAGATGAGCACATCATTATTAATGTGCCCCCTAATTTTATGTTTCAGGCAAAAATTTTCAAACCCAGCCGTCTTTGTGCTATTTACCGCAAGGTTCAAGAGAATTAATGATGAATACTCAAACTGAAGTGACCACACTGGATAGTTTAGATTATATACCATTCCTGGATGATTTGGGAACTATTTCTGAAGATTGGCAGAAAAAAATAGGGGTTTATGCTATTTTTGACCGGGAGAAGGTGCTACAATTTGTGGGGTATTCTCGGGATGTTTATCTCAGTCTGAAGCAGCATTTAGTTCGTCTACCCCAAAAATGCTATTGGCTCAAGGTTAAAGTTATTAGTCGTCCCAGTCGTACTCTTTTAGAAGAGATACGGGGGGCTTGGATAACAGAAAATCAGACTATTCCTACGGGAAATGACCAAGATAAAGCACTATGGACTGACCTTATTGATGCTAAACTAAAGATGACTTCCTTGGAAAAGCAGGAGTATGAACAAGGTGAGGATTTAGCTCGCATTAAACTCTTGAAAAAGGTAGCCCGTCGGGTAGAAGAGGAGATTAAAGCACAATTAACAAGTCGGGGGGTGCAAATGGATATCCGTTTTAATCCCAAAATTAAAGAAAAGGGTTTGCTGGACTTGAAGTAGCCCACCCTACGAACTTCCTCTCTTATCTTTCTCTGTGTCCTCTGTGCCTCTGTGGTTTAATCCTCTGGTTCGTCTTCTGGTTCGTCTTGAGCACTCATAGCATATTCCTTGGCTTTTTTAGCGAAGGGAAAAGGAAAGGGAAGGGAAACATCGCCGGAAAAATAAGGCCACCTTTTTCTGAGACTGTGAACGAAGCAAGCTAGTTTTTTAGCCTCAATTTTAGGGTTATGGAGGATAGCTATTTCTAATATGGGAGCACTCTCTGCTTCGTCCCTACCATTTTCCAGTCGTAACTTGGGGAGTATTAATGCATATTTCTCCGTATCTAAACCTTCCCTCTTGCTCAAGAAAATTTCCTGTTTCTCCTTGTCGCAAATATTATTCCAACAGAAAACTCCAGTAGCTCTCCCTGTACGAATTTTAAATTTTTCACTTGGTACTATATTAACAGGTATTTCCCCATTGGTCTTATCTCGAACCCGCACCAACCAGAGACATTCTCTTTCCGATTTTATCATGTTTAGCTTCATATGAGGCGATAAATCGGTAGGTACATTGTGATTTTTTAACCATGGTAATAATTTCCGAGCGTTTTGTGCTGCTACCATGAATAATACACGAGATTTCTCTTCTTTTTCAATGGGTGTGTACAAGCAATCCCGTAAACATTTTGTCACAAATTCATTGCACGCCCTTTCTTCCCTTTGTTTCTCCGTTGAGTCTGTTTGTTCATCTCCTTCGGGAGCAATTTCATCCGCAACTGAATCCGGATCCCATTTTTCATTAAGGAGGTTTTGCAGTGCTTTTGGATAAGATAGCCAAGTAATTTCGTCTTTACACAAAGAAGAGAGGGCTACTTCCACTTTAGCAGTTATTGGGTTAACTCGCACCATCAAAACTACAGTCAAAGATTGATTGTTACCAGTTGTTTTCCTGATTCGACGTATCACATAAAAGCAGATTAGCCATATATGGGGATCTATATCATCTATTTCCTTCTTAATTAAAGGCTTGGGTTAAATTTTGAATTGTCGGAATAAGTTCAGTATAGCTCGTTGAACCAGATGAGGATCACTATCTTTCTTTCTTCCACCTTCCAAACCATGGAGATGTTGATTGGCATAACCTGCTTGCATTAAGCCAATGCGCAATGCTAACTTAGGATCCTGTTGTGGTTTAAAAGTGCTTTTAGGTGGAATTTATACTAATGCACCACTCAGTTTATCCTTATCAACTTTCGGGACAAATTCGCGAATCATTTGAACCCGCTCGTTTATCGCTTCACGAGTAAACCTCCACAGGATCTGGTCTAGGCCAGTAACCAATTCCCTGGGGAGCCGTGTGAGCGTAGATACGGCACGGTTCTAAGGGTGGGGGTAACTGGCTTGAACACCAGTTCCTCTAATCCAACAACTAAAATAAAATTGATAGTAAATTAGGATGATTTAGAGTGGCGCTGCCGGAGCCTGCTAATGTATAAGTCAATTTATATCGAATAAGTGGTAAACTAAAGAAATTAATTAACTTATAGTATAATCACAGGAAACTGAAAAAATGTTTTTTTTAAAAATTAACCTGTTTTAGTTGTTGTTTTTATTATATAGTCAAAAATGGAACTATCCATAATGGCAAACCCAAACATAAGTGTAAGAAATGTGATCGTCAATTCGTAGTTAATCCCCAGAAAAAATATATCGATGGCCAGACTATAGATATAATTAAAAAGCTTTTATTAGAAAAAATTAGCTTAGCGGGAATCGCACGGGGGACTGGAGTTTCGGAAAAATGGCTACAAGATTATGTCAACACTAAGTTTGATTTGACTCCCCAAGAGATTAAAGTAACTGAAAAAAGTTTCTGACCCCCGCCTTAACCGCTCTTCTGAAACCTGTCAGCGCCTCCTTTGGTAGGACCATTCTAAAGCTGCTTTTTTCCTTCTATAGATGATTGTAGTTCTTCCATTATACCCACCAAAAGTGAAGTGGTTACTGTATCTTTTTTTTTTAGTAGACTCAAGGTAGGAGTTAGGGGCAAAACTGAGGTCCAAAAAACAAACCAAACAGGGAACCCCACATACTCACCAATTCAGTCCAACAAAGTACGGAACGTTCCTCTGGGGATAACTGACGAAAGGAGCCAACCCGACAGTTTAGTTTCCTCATTTTGTTCACTGCTTCATTATAAAACCTTTCTTTTGCTTCTGTCAAGCTTAAATTATTATCCATTTTATGGATATATTGTAAAATCCATTGGTTCAGTTGTTGTACCGTACTTTCCCAAGTACCAGGAACAGGCATGGGGCGACAGAGAAACAGGGCGGCTCCAAAGGCGGCTTTGTTGTTATTATTGAGAATATTGTGACCCCGCTCTAAAGTCATTAAAGGAGCAACTACCATTTTATAGGGAAGATTTTTCAGATTCCTAATGTCTCTTCTTTCTTCTCTTCATTATCCCGAATTAAACGAGCAACAAACTTCCTATTACTATAGTGCTCTTTCAACCGAGAATATACCCACTCTGCTTCATCGTAACTATTGGTAATGAGTAGAAGGCGTTGGCGATCGCCCCATATTTACCCCTTTTCCTTTTCCTTCTCTTGTATTTTCTTAAAGATACCATCCAAAAAAGAGGGAACCCGCCCCGAATTATTGCAAATAGCTGCAATCATTTCATCATTAGCTATTTTCCGCTTGTCATATGGTAGCCCCAACACTGTAATATAATTGTGCTGAGAATTCATTTGAGGAGTAAAGCGAAAATCACTGTCCTGAATGCCTCCATCCATGGTTTTTTCAGGTTTTAACAAAACCGTGGGTTTTGTGCTAATATGATAAGCAGGATTACCCGTACCATAGCTAGTACCGAAAATGAGCACTGTATGTAGTCCATCTCTACCGTCAGCAGCAAACAGCTGGAGGAAATTGAGCAGTAAATATCTCCCTATTCCCAGATAGCGGAAATACTCCAGCTTCCCACTTTTTTTACTGTATTTAAAGCCCAAAATATTCCCCACAGGAGAGTCGGAACGGGGAGATAGTCTCTTGGAGGACGATTTACCAGAGATGGGTTTAAGTCCTGGAGGTCAATTTACCCTACACCCCGAATGATATTCAGATAGTCCACCAGAAAACCTAGCTTATCATTCAAGACAGTAATCAAAATGGCAAAGTGATTGCGAACCAAAAGTTTCTCTAATTTTTCCTCCTTAGGAAGAGAGATCTGCTTATCTTTCAACCACTGCTCCCACCAAAGCTTGATTGCTTTTTGTCGTTGCTCTGAAGTACTTTCATTATCCATTACAGTCAAAGCTATTTGTGCTAATTCTCCTCCAACCTTATTATTAAAAGGTTTCCTGGGTTTCCAAAAATTCTTGGCGGAGTTTTCGTTCCTCTTCATCAGCACCTTCTTCTACAGCTACCAGCGCTTGAAACAGTTCTCCCACCATGCGACTGAAAAGAGAACGCCCAGTAAAAGTGTACTCTCCCAACCAAATATAAACCCGTTCGTCGTAGAGTAATAAAGAAGCAATGCTGTTGATAGCTTTTTGAGCGTCGTATTGAGCGTTGCACCAATTTCGATACAGATCCTTACTCATACTGGAACGATTACTATTGTAAATGGAACCATGACTCCTTCCCAATTGATTTAACAAGCAGTTGGGAGAATCATCCAACAGTGTTTCCTCAAAAGCAAAATCGTCGTCTAACTGCACCTGCACCCATTTGTCATTCTTTTTTTGTTTTGCTGTCGCCTAAGAACCTATTGAAGCACTGTTGTATGGCATCATGACAGCTGCGACTGGGTCTGAACCCATAGGAGTTGGCCTCAAACTGGGCTTCCCATTGGGGTTCCAGTGCATTTTTGACTATTGCCTGAGGGACTCTATCCCGGACGGGACACTTACGCGGTTGCTTACGCAAAGCTCTCGCAAAGCTACGCAATGGGATTCCGAGGGGACGTTTCTTACCGTTGGCCTTGGAGATGTATACCCTTCGGGCGGGTTTTGCTTTCGGCATTACCCATAAGGAGGCAAGTTTTACGCGCTGCTGGGATGTTTCTATAATCTCCTTAGGTAAAACAAAAACCAGGTACCATGCATGGTACCTGGTAACTATCATGGCTTGGTACTGTGATGGTACCTAGTCAGTAATTGGAGCTAACTTGATATTTTTGGCTAACCCCAGCAATTGCAAAAATCGAATTGTCATCCAAGTAATATCGATTTCCCACCATTGCAAGCCGTGACGGGCAGAATATTGGAAAGCATGGTGATTATTGTGCCAACCTTCCCCATAGGTTACTAAAGCAACCCACCAGCAGTTTCTGGAGTTATCCTTAGACTCGTGACTTTGATAGCCAAATTTATGAGTTGCACTGTTTACGAACCAAGTACAGTGGAATACTACCACCAGTCGGACAAAAATGCCCCAAATGACAAAAGACCATCCTCCTAAGAAATAGAGAGATAAACCTAAAACTACCTGAATAGGGACGAGATACTTTTGGCAAAACTGATAGAATGGATCATTGACAATATCTTGGGTATAGCGGGGAATTTCCTGATTAGCTGGAATGTGGTAAAGCATCCAGCCTAGGTGACTCCACCAAAAGCCTTCATTAGAATCGTGAGGGTCGGGATGGGTATCGGAATACTTATGATGTATCCGGTGCAAGCCGATCCAGTCAATCGGTCCTCCTTGACAGGCGAGAGTCCCGCAGAAAACGAGAACATATTCCAACCATTTGGGAACTTCAAAACTGCGATGAGTTACTAAGCGATGAAATCCCAAGGTAATGCCGATTCCCGCAGTGAGCCAATGGAGGAAGAGGGCAACCCCCACTGCTTTCCAGCTAAAGTTACTGGGCAATAAGGCTAATAAGGCCAAAATGTGGATCGTGGCCATGTAAACGATGACACTCCAAGCAGGAGCTAGTTTATTCGATGTAGCAACAGTCATGCAGTAATTTTAATGTTAACTTGTTTTGCCTAACTTAATTATTTTTGCGATAGTATGCATTGCCGAACTAAGATTAGTATGCGCTGATTTTATCTAGACTTTACTCTTGTTTTTCGATTATAAGGATGATTAGCAATTAATTAGCAACAGCTACCACCTTAACTTATGAACAAAGCAAAGCTGCTTCTAGCAGCAGCCGAGAAGACACTATTACCCATTTTCACCGAAATCGACGCCCAAGTAAAGCAAAATATCAAAAAAGTTCTCCAAGCCTTCCGTCATTATCGCGTCGGCGTTCACCATTTTGCTAGTGTTAGCGGTTACGGTCACGACGACTTGGGGCGGGATACCCTAGATAAGGTATTTGCCCAAGTGATGAATGCTCCAGCAGCAGCGGTGCGGGTGCAGTTTGTTTCTGGAACTCACGCCATTACCTGCGCTTTGTTTGGCATACTCCGTCCTGGGGACGAAATGCTCGCCGTTGTCGGTTCTCCCTATGATACTCTCGAAGAAGTTATTGGCCTGCGCGGTAGTTGTCAAGGTTCTTTAAAGGAGTTTAACATCAAATACCGACAATTGCCTTTAACTCCTCAGGGAACAGTAGATTGGGAGGCACTGGAGACAGCGGTAAGGGAGAATACTCGATTGGTGGAGATCCAACGTTCCTGCGGCTATTCCTGGCGGCCAAGTTTATCTCTGGGAGAAATTGAAAGGATAGTACGGATAGTCAAAAAGCAAAATCGGGATACTATCTGCTTTGTGGATAACTGCTACGGGGAATTTATTGCCGAGCAGGAACCGACGGCGGTGGGTGCAGATTTAATGGCTGGTTCTCTGATTAAAAATCCCGGTGGCACAATTGTCACCGCTGGGGGATACCTGGCGGGGAAAGCAGATTTGGTGGAAGCTGCTATTTGTCGTTTGACTGCCCCGGGAATTGGCAGTAGGGTTGGAGCGACTTTCGACCAAAATCGCTTGCTGTTCCAAGGTTTGTTTCTCGCACCTCAAATGGTGGGAGAAGCTCTGAAAGGGAGTCATTTAATTGCTTATATCTTCGATAAGCTCGGTTATGAGGTCAATCCTTTGCCCCAGGTACCCCGTCAAGACCTAATTCAAGGCATTAAGTTCGGTTCTAAGAAAAAGTTAATTGCTTTCTGTCGGGCAATTCAGCAAAATTCCCCGGTGGGTTCTTATCTTGACCCCGTTCCTTGCTCAACTGCGGGGTATGAGAGTCAGTTGGTCATGGCTGGAGGGACGTTTATTGATGGCAGTACGTCAGAATTTTCTGCCGATGGACCAATGCGGGAGCCTTATGCCGTCTTTTGTCAGGGTGGGACTCATTGGACTCACGTGGCGATCGCCTTGGAAGCTGCTATTGAAGCCTTGAGGTGAGGTCAGGTGAGAGGGTTCTCCGTGCTATCCTTCCCCACCCCGCTCCAATGATTTAACTTTCTGGCCTGAAGGGCCAGTTAATACAATGGGGTGGGGACTGCCGCGCATTCGTTCAATTGCTCTCATCTTATCGCTATATCTCCCATTTGATGTTGCTCTGACTCTCTGACAATTATTTAAATTTTGACCACTCCTATAGGACAAGCTACGTTGGTACCGCCTAAACCGCAGTAACCGTTGGGATTTTTGGCTAGATATTGCTGATGGTACTCTTCTGCATAGTAGAACTCCATAGCATCAAGAATCTCCGTGGTAATTTTGCCATAGCCTGCTTTAGTCAGGGCTTCTTGATAAGCATCTCGGGAAACTTCCGCCAGCTTTCTTTGTGCTGGAGAATAGGTATAGATACCAGAACGGTACTGAGTACCAGTATCGTTTCCTTGGCGCATTCCTTGGGTGGGGTTGTGGTTTTCCCAGAAGACTTGTAACAATTGCTCGTAGGAGATGGTCTTGGGGTTGAATACTACTAGCACTACTTCATTATGACCTGTCATTCCCGTACAAACCTCGTGATAGGTAGGGTTGTGAGTGATACCTGCTGAGTAACCGACGGCGGTGATAAATACTTCAACTTGGGACCAAAATTTTTTTTCTGCGCCCCAGAAACAGCCCATACCAAACATGGCTAATTCCATGGTATGAGGGTAGGGTGGTCCGAAGGCATTGCCGTTGACAAAGTGTTTGGCTGGTATTGGCATTTTCTCTTTGCGTCCGGGTAAAGCAGACTCAGGACTGGGTAGGGTCAGCTTTTTACCAAATCCGAATAAAACCATCGGTATTTACTCTCGTATTTTTATCAGGGATTAGTTATATTACCTACTATTATAGCTTCTAGAACTACCTAGCCAATTTATTAGCTATTTCCCTACAACCGCCAGGAATAGTAGCCCTAGTTCTTTCTCCACCCCAATAACAGCAATAATACCGCTGTTCTTCGCTCATTCGTTTCACTCCAGTGAGGTTGGCATTTTCTATCACAGCCCCCGTATGAGCACCAGTCTGGTAATTTGGACTTTGAATGCGACTTCTCGGACTAGCCGTTTCCAGCGTACCGTAAAAGAGACGAGTTCCCTTCAAATCCGCACCAGCTAGGTTAGCGGATGTGAGAATAGCACCACTGAAGTTCACACCGACCAAATCGCAGTTACTAAAATTAGCTCTCACCAGATTAGCATCGCTCAAATCGGTCCCGCGCAAATCCGTACCGGAAAGGTCAACTCCTGCTAGCATTACCCCTAAATCAATAACTCGCACCCCATGATCCCGATCTTCCAGATAACCTCCAGAACCATCGAAAATCGTTCTACCTAAACGGCGATCGCGCTTTAAGGGAGCGAGTAATTTAGACTGGGAGAGGAAACGGAGGATTTTCGCTTTTCCTGCACCATCAACACTGGTGAGAATCGCTGCGGTGCGCCCTTCGGCGATGGCTCTTTCCTGGGGCCAATCTTCCAGCAAACCTTCGTCATTGAGCATCAAGTCGGAGATACCCTGGAAATAAGTATCGATGGTTTGTTGTTGGGTAATGCGGTTTTGTTGAATGGTTAAGTCTCGGGAAATGACATATTGCTGCCAAGCCACGTATACTGCTAAGATGGCAATGGAAATTTGGCCAATGGCTCCGATCCATTCTGCCCAAGATCCGAACTCGTCGTATTTAAATTTGTTCAGCCAATTGCTAGCGCTGCGGTAAATACCCAAGTATTTAGCTAAACCAGCTATTCCTACCACCAAACCAAGGAAGGCAATGACTATTTTCCCATCTTCAGGGGTGAGTAATTTGGCCAACCAGCGCAGGAGCAGGGGTAAAATGACACGAGCACCGAGTAACAGGGCTACTAATGCCCCCGAAAAACCAACGAAGGCAATCTTTAACCACAATCCTACTATCATAAGGGCGAGGGCAGTGAGAATAATCCAGGAGCGGTTTAGTGACTTATCTTGTAAATAAGTCTGTTTTTTGATAGGAATTGAATTATCTTCCCTCTTATTTGGGATGGATGAATCGGGCTGCTTCTGGTTACTGGTCACTGGCTAATCTTCGCTTAAATATTTTGATAATAATTTATTTAAGTTAATAAATACAATAAAAACATAAATAAGTACTTATCAAGGAGCTATAATGCTTTCCCAGCTTAGAGCTGCTAGCAAATTTAACAATTATTTACCAAACAGTCTCTTAGAAAAAAAATAACTACTCTAGATTGGCTTGCTACTGTTCAAGACAAACCGAAAAATGCCAAATAATAAATAAGTTTACAATAAGGTCAGGGGTAAAATGAAAGTGTTTAAGTGTAATTGGTTGATTTCTCTGGTCGCTTCCCTAGGTCTATCTTGTAGTATAGCTACACCAGGATGGCCCCAGGCACTCCTTCCTTATACTCCCACCTTGAGTTCAGAAAAGCTGTTTGAGCTTGGTGAAGAACTATTTCAGGATACAATTCAATTGGCCCAATTCCAGCAGTTTCAATTGGCATTTCCCTACGCAAAACTAGTAATTCAGTTAATTCCTAATGATTATCGACCCTGGTTTATTTTGGGAACTATATCTGTCCAACAGGAAGAGTTAGAGGAAGGAATTGTAGCCTTAAGACGGGCGGAAGCTATCGCTCCCAAGGAAGGGCAAGCAGGTATTTTATTTACTCTCGGATCGGCCTACTTTAGCCTCGGAGATTATACTGCTGCCGTAGAAGAATTAGCGGCGGGATTAAAGTTAGAGCCTAACGCCCCAGAAGCGTTGTTCAATTTAGGCAATTCTTATTTTAGGCTCAAAGAACATCAATTAGCAATAGCTAACTATCAAGAAGCATATAGCCAGAGTAAGAAGGAATTCTGGCCGGCCATTAATAACGTTGGACTGGTTAAATACGAACTGGGAAATGTAGCTGGGGCGATCGCTGATTGGCAAGCAACCCTCACTATCGCTCCAGAAGCAGCAGAACCTCAGCTGGCGATCGCCGTTGCCCTCTACACTCGCGGGGAAAAAGATAGGGGTTTAGCTTTGGGAGAAAAGGCTTTGGCGAGTGACAGTAGCTACGGAGAATTGGAGTTTCTCAAAGAAAATCTTTGGGGCGATCGCCTGCTACGGGACACAGAAATATTTCTCGGTACTCCTGAAATACAAGCAGTTCTGGGGAGCATTCAAAAATAAGCCATAATTTGTTTTTGTTGTTGGTTATTGGTACAAACAACGAACAACGAACTACTAACCACGTATTTACCTTGCCTGATTATTATTTTGTTAACATTTCCCAGATCTGATGGACAAAAAGTTCGTGATCGACGACGGGCTTGGAAATATAATCATCGGCACTACTTGCTTCGAGAAAGTTTTTCCGTCCGCCTTCCATTGCGTGAGCTGTAATCAGAATAACAGGCATAGAAGCTGTTTTCGGGTTATCTTTCAACATCTTCGTGATGGCGAGCCCGTCTATAGCTTTACCCTGGTAAACGCTATGAGATAGGGTTGACACACAGATATAGCAACCGCCACAAAGGTTTCAACTATTTATAAATGGGGTGATGGGGTGATGGGGTGATGGGGTGATGGGAAAATCGTCCAATCCTGCTCCCATGATAGTATCTCACAAATTACCCCTACCCCCCTACCCCCTATGTATCAATCTCCAAGGCGCGCGCTATACGTCCATTAAGATAATATCCACGGTGTGTCAACCTCCTTTGCTTGGGCCATGCGCAGTACTTCTTCTACGTCTTCACTTCCTTGAACTTCAAAGCCTCCGCGCTTGGTGAGAATCTCGGATCGTCTTCTACAATCAGAATGGTTGTCATGGATATTCCTGTCTTGGAGTAGTATAACTAACATTATTTAGTCATCCTCGGGGCAATTCTAATTATCAGCTAAGATCTACCCAAGATAGGGGGAAGCGCAGAAGTGCAGGTACAGGGTTCGGCGGTTCTGGGGTCGGGGTTCGCTCCTTCATACCCGCTTACCCCAGACCCTAGACCCAGACCCCTTTTTTGGTTTTGTGTAACAGTCATGAATTGAATACGAACAGTGTGGACGACTATTGTTGGTGCTACAAATCAGGAAAGAGACACTCATGGCAAAACAGCTTAATTTTGTAGAGACTGGTCAGATAATCCCCACAGCATTGCATGTGGAGATGGAAAGGTCATATCTAGAATATGCCATGAGCGTGATTGTGGGCAGAGCGCTCCCGGATGTTAGGGATGGTCTCAAACCAGTTCATCGACGCATTCTATACGCTATGTACGAACTGGGTCTTACTCCAGAGAGACCTTTTCGCAAATGCGCCAGGGTGGTAGGAGATGTTTTGGGGAAATATCACCCCCACGGAGACCAGTCAGTTTACGATGCTCTAGTACGAATGGTACAGGATTTTAGCAGTCGTTATCCCCTAGTGTCTGGTCATGGGAACTTTGGCGACCTTGATAATGACCCGGCAGCAGCGATGCGCTATACGGAAGCCCGACTGGCTCCCATCGCTCACAGAGCAATGTTACAGGAAGTCGCCTTAACAACAATTGACTTTACCGCTAACTTCGATAGCTCCCTCTCCGAACCGGTAGTATTGCCTGCCCAACTCCCCATTTTATTGCTCAATGGCTGTACGGGGATTGCTGTGGGTATGGCTACTAATGTTCCTCCCCATAATTTAGGAGAAGTAGTAAATGGCTTAATTGCCCTCATCGACAATCCGGAACTGCCAGATGTTGAGTTATGGAAGCTAATTCCTGCTCCTGACTTCCCCACAGGAGGGGAAATAATAGCTAATTCGGGCATTCGCGATGCATACAGCACGGGAAGAGGTAGCTTCCCACTGCGGGGAGTTGCGACCATAGAAAATATTAGTATGGGGCAGCGACGTAAGGAAAAACAGGTGATTATAGTATCCCAACTACCCTATCAGGTTAATAAGGCGGGTTGGATTGAAAAAGTTGCCGGACTGGTCAATAAGGGGCGTTTGGAAGGAATTAGCGATATTCGAGATGAGAGCGATCGGGATGGCATGCGGGTTGTCATTGAACTGAAACAGGATGCAAGAGGCGAGGCTGTCCTGGAACAACTGTACCAGCAGACTGCCCTCCAAGTGAATTTTGGGGCGATCCTGCTGGCACTGGTGGGGAATAAACCCTGTCAGCTCTCCCTCCGCCAGATCCTTGTTGAATTCTTAAAGTTTCGGGAGCAAACTCTGCGGCGCCAATACAATCAAGAACTAGACCAATGTCGAGGACGTCTCCATTTACTTGAAGGTTTATTGGCTGCTTTGCAGAATCTGGATGCGGTAATTGAAATTCTCCGCCATGCTGCAGACGGTACTACTGCTAAGAAATCTTTACAAGAAAAGCTGGCTCTGAGCGCCGAGCAAGCAGATTCGATTTTGGCCATGCCAATGCGACGGCTGACTGGTTTAGAAAGGGACAAATTGGTGAAAGAGCATGAGGAGGTGCGTACTCGGATCGTCAAGTTGGAAAATTTACTGGGGGATCGCCTGGAATTTATGAAGGCGCTGAAACAAGAGTTGCGCAACCTGAAAAAGAAATTCGGCGATAAAAGGCGTACTCAAATAGTCAAGCTTAAGGAAAATACCCCCGCTTCTTCTGGTCAGCTTTCCACGTCTAATTCGCCATCGCACCGCCAAACTACTACTACTGCAAAATCCTCACCTTCTAACTTTAATACCCCTCCTCAGCGTTCCCTTGCGTCTTCAACCCCCTCGTCGGACCCCAAAAGTGCGGTGGTGGCTATTACTCACCAGGGATATATTTATAGGCTTTCAGCCATCGCTGAAAAGAAAGAGTCCAAAGAGGTGATTAAAAAGGGAGAAGACTTTATCGTCGCTCAAGAGAAGGTTGGCCCGAGTCAGCAATTAGTGTTAATTAACGACAGGGGTAAAGCTTATCCTGTCCAGATTAACAATCTCCCCTCTGTGGAAACGATGAAAAAGAGCCTGGTGAGTCTCTTACCTGAAAAAGTCTTGGAGCATGAAAAAGCTATCGTCGCCCATTGTGCTTTCCCAGAACACAACAACAACCCCTTCGATCTGATTTTACTCAGCGAAAAAGCCAGAATTAAACGGTTTCCTCTTGGAGAATTAGCTAATCTCGGCAATAGGGGCATGTCCCTGATGAAAATGGAAGAGAAGGATCGCTTGCTTCATGTTTGCTTGGCACGGGAAGGAGAACACATGGCGATCGCTACTTCTGAAGGACGAGTGGTGCGCTTTGCCATTGATAATGAGCAATTACCCGTCAAGGGAAATCGCGCGAAAGGATGTCAAGCTTTACAGTTGCGCAATGAGTCTTTAGTTGGCTGCGTTGCTTGTACAGAATCGGCAGATTTGTTCCTGGTTTCCCAATTAGGATATGGCAAGCGTTTGCCAGTAAATGCCGTAAAAATTGCCAATCGGAACAATATAGGATTTTCTGCACTTAAGTTTACTGATCCTCGCGATAATTTGGCGGGGATGGTATTAGCTAAATCATCCACTACTGTACTCTGGACAAGTGAAAGGCGGGGTGTGCGCCTGTCAACTGATAAGGTATCTAAATTTGGCAGGGAGGAAACTGGGGTAATGGTTATTAAACTCAAACCCGAGGAGAAGGTTGTTTTTGTTGTTTAAATTAGGGTGTTGGGCAAGGTACGTCGATGAGGTACGTCGATGAGGTACCTGTTTCAAGCGCTCAATTGTTGTCGAAAGGCAGCATGTTCTTGAGAAGCTAACCCTGTTTGCAGGGTAGCTAAAACTTGGGGCATATCTCCTGCCAAAAGCGCTGAGACATCTAACCAAAGTCCTGTAAACAGATGGCTACGAATAACCCCACCAGCATCTGGTGTCAAGGACACGTATTCTCCTCTTGAGAAGACAAACCAATCTAATTCACCATCAAGTACCCGCCAAACTATGTATTCCGGCACCGCATTGCGGCGATATACTTCTTTTTTATCCCGGAAGTCAATATTAGCTGTGCTGGCTGCGATTTCAACCACAAGTTCTGGAGCACCCTCAATGTAGCCATCAGCACTGAGGCGAGATTGGCCCCCAGATGAGCCATCGATTAGGAGTACAGCATCGGGTTGTGGTTCGTTGTCCAGATCCAGCCGCACGGTGGGATTATCCCCCAGACGAACACCAGGAGTAGCAATTTTGTAAGTGCCTAACCAGATCATTAAGTCTGCGTGGGGTTCAGCATGGGGTTCAAATCGCAACGGTGATGCCATATAGACAATTCTTTCAATTAGTTCTGCTTTTTTGAGGTGGGGCATAGCACTGTAGCGCCGCTCGAACTCGGAACGGGTCAGGAAGTCGCCATTTTCTAGGGGTAGGGGCGCACTGCCGTCCCCCCGTACTTTTTTGGTTCCGGAAATCCCTGTCATAGTTTACTCCTGCACTATGGATTTTTTCCGCTCAATTGTTGTCGAAAGGCCGCATGTTCAACGTCCGCTAAACCTGTTTGCAGGGTAGCTAAAACTTGGGGCATATCTCCTGCCAAAAGCGCTGAGACATCTAACCAAAGTCCTGTAAACAGATGGCTACGAATAACCCCACCAGCGTCTGGTGTCAAGGACACGTATTCTCCTCTTGAGAAGACAAACCAATCTAATTCACCATCAAGTACCCGCCAAACTATGTATTCTGGCACTGCATTGCGGCGATATACTTCTTTTTTATCCCGGAGGTCAATATTAGCTGTGCTGGCTGCGATTTCAACCACAAGTTCTGGGGCACCCTCAATGTAGCCATCAGCACTGAGGCGAGATTGGCCCCCGGAGGACCCATCGATTAGGAGTACAGCATCGGGTTGTGGTTCGTTGTCCAGATCCAGCCGCACGGTGGGATTATCCCCCAAACGAACACCAGGAGTAGCAATTTTATAACTCCACAGCCAACCAATGAGATCGCTGTGGGGTTCAGCATGAGATTCAAATCGCAATGGTGATGCCATATAGACAATTCTTTCAATTAGTTCAGCTTTTTTAAGGTGTGCCATAGCCCTATAGCGCCGCTCGAACTCGGAACGGGTCAGGAAGTCGCCATTGTCTAGAGGAGGAAGAGTTTTTTTTGTCTGTGAGATCGCTGTCATATTTTCCTAAAATAATACTATTGTTCAAAACACTTTGTATGCATACAATAAGCTTTAGTATACAGAGGTAACCTAGTAGTCCACCTGGCGTGGACTTCCCTACAAGAGAGCAATTTATGAGCGGGCGGGACCCCCGGCATGGATTAATCGCGGGGGCCAGGTCTAGCGCCAACCTTTCCAATCTTCGTTAAAAATAGAAGTACCAGGAAAAGCAGTAGGATTGCGACTTTTATCTATTTGCCGTCGCAGTAGTTGTAATTGGCGGTTTTTGGGGGAGACATCTTCTACTAATTGATAAGGGAAGATACCTTTTTCTAATGCAAAAACAGCAGTCATTCCTGCTGCTACACCAGAAGACCATTCAAAAGAATGGACTCGATAAGCAGCGGCGGCAATATGACTGGTGGCAATACTTTTACCCGCTACTAACATATTATCGATTTTCTGGGGAATTAATGCTCTGAGGGGGATCTGAAAGGGATAAGCTTGTCCTGCACCCCTGCGCTCTCCTTCTCTTTCCGTGTTTCTGGGAGTTTCGGGGGGACTCTGGTTCATACAAGGATGAAAATCGATGGCATAGTGACCAATACCCACACTATCAGGATAAATTCTGGAGCGTGCGCGCCTTTTTACTGCTTCTAATGGAATATCTCCTAACATTACATCAATTGCATCGTTCCCTGCTAACTCTATCCACAAATCCCGATAGGTGGAGGGGGACAAAGTATTGCTATAGTATTCATCCCGATAGTTTTGGCGGGAAATATCCAGTTCGGTAATGGTAAAACCTTCTGGATAACTGGAGGAAGGTCTGCCAATAATGCGCCTTCCTTCTCGAATATAAGGGTATTTGGATAAGCCATGGACTGTCCCCATAGGAGAAGATAAGCCTGAGAGAAAGCGGTAATTGGGGTGGGGCTGTTTCACTCCCTCTCCTAAGCGGGAGTCGGTTGTTCCGGCGACGAGCCAATAAAAGAATCCCAGGGCATTTTCTTCTCCCCGTCTCAAGGTTTCAGTACGTAAGCCCCCTAACCAGCCTCCGGGGGCTAATTGACCGCTAGTTTCTAGTTGTTCTTTCGTATAGACGAGATTATCCTGGGCTGTTCCGGGACGGTAATCATTACCCCAAGTCCAGTTTTGCATGGAGATGTCCCCTGAGGTGGGAACTGTAAAACTAATACCACCAAATTTATCCTTGACTCCTGTTTTGGGACTCCAAATGCGACGATAAGTGAAGACGAGGTCGAAACTGGCTAATCTTTTCAATTCGTAACTATAATAGGGGGCATAATTGGGATAAAAGTCCGGCATTTGGTGGGTTTGGGGGGTTTTAGTCGCCTCCATAGCAAAGGTATAGGTAAAACCTTGGGTACAATAAGGATCACCTGTTTCGCTGGAGGAGGAGGGTTCCACAGGGGAACGGGGATCAACTCCCAAGCGGTAGGGAACGTCAGCGAGAGCAATTATTTCTCCTGTTTCTGTAGCATCGATGATATACTTTGGTGTAAAGCTGATGATGGTTTTCTCGAATTCTGTTGAATCTTCATAGCGATACCAATCTTCTATATGTTGGGAGAGGGTTTGGGTTTGCTTCCCATCTTTTGGTTGGTGTTCAATGGCGATCGCAGTGGTAATTTGTTTACCAGTAGAGTCGGTTTCCAATTCTTTGATAACGGTGTTGGGATACCATTTGAGGGTACCTTTACCCTGTTTTGCAGCCGTCAACAACTGCTGGAATAATATTTGGTGGGCGTCTCGGGGGAGAAAACAGGATACACTCACCCAACAATCCCCAGGATTGAGTTTACCGTAGTATTTGGCAATGCGATCCCGCAGTTCCAAATATCCTCGGGGATAGAAGAGCCGTTCCCGCTGGGTAGGTCGTTCGTCTAGGGCTGAGGTTCCTTGGGAGGATATTTGTCCTCCTACCCAGTCGGTGATTTCCGTCATACAGACGGTTTTGCCTGCTAGTAAGGCTTCATAGGCAGAAGCGGAGCCGGCTAGTCCCCCTCCTACTACGAGGATATCACAAGTTTCGGTTTTGTCTGGGGTTCTGGGAGGTGCTGCTAGGGTAGGAGGAGATAAAGTTTGGCAGAAGACGAGACTAAGGGGTAGGGAAAGGAAAGAAAAGAGGGAGCGGTTAGTTACGTTTTTTAATGGAAATGGCCAATATTTCATCTAGGAACCTCTAAAACAATGGAAACTGGGTAATTTATCTTCTGAGTGTAAATTATATATAATTTTAGCTACATATTTGTGGATCCTGTGGGAGAGAAGAGCAATTGATGGTAAACTGGGAACCGGACAAGGGATTAATCAATGGTCTCATAAAAATCGAAAATGCTTACTCGTTGCGGTCATCGAAGGTGAGAGGCACAATTTTAGCAAAATTAGAGTGAATTACGCACTTTAATTTAAGGATTTTTATGTAGATCTAGGTGCCAGTAACCTGCTGGCAGCAGAAAAAGAAGCCCGTAAGATTGCAGTGGAAATTAAAAGTTTTACAGGTCGTTCAGATATTAATGATTTAGAAAAAGCATTGGGACAATATATATTGTATCATGATATTTTGACAGAAGTAGAGCCATCACGGGAGCTATTTTTAGCTGTTCCTAATACTGTAGCTGAGGATTTATTTGAAGAACCGGTGGGTAAGCTACTGCTTAAAAAACGTCGGTTAAAGCTTATTTCTTTCGCTCCACAACAGGAGGTAATTAAGCAATGGATCTTGCCAAATTAGAATGGTATCGTGAAGTAATTGAATCTGTATTGAATGAATATGCAGCATTACCCTACTCCTATGCTAAAATTGAGGCAGAGGTTGTCTTCGATCGCCTGCGCGATCGCTATTTGTGGATGGATGTAGGTTGGGATGGCGATCTGGGGGTGGGGCACCTTAGTGCCCCACCCGCCAGATCTGTTACCACAGATCGCCGTATACATGGCTGTTTAGTCCATATTGACATCATTGACGGTCAAATTTGGATCCAACGGGATGGCACAGAGGATGGTATTGCAGCGGACCTGGAGCGAGCTGGTATTCCTAAAGAGCATATTGTCTTGGGGTTTCGGTTGCCAGAAATCCGACACTATAGTGGTTATGGGGTCCCTTATAGCAGTTGACATTTGATAATCGCCAGCTTCTTCATGCCCATTGTTATCACGAGATAGTTGGGGTTTAATGAAGGGAAACTATCACGTCCGGTAAGATAGCCAGGTGGAGGGGGCGATCTCTTCACCTAGGTTCATTAGGCAATACAAACTAACCCCAAGCACCCAAACCTTTTCAGATTAGCAGATTAAACTCAAGCAACCTGATCTTAGTCTACATTGGCATCCTTTATTGAGGGATTACTTACCGCTTTAATAAATGCCTCACCAACGATAGTCAGCTTCCAGTAACTTGCTGGCTTTTTCTCACGTTCACCTGATCTGTTCTCAGTTTCAACCATTGGACGCTCAATAAGTCCTAGGTTAGATAGATGCACATTGGTAAAGTCTGTAGGTTCTTCGATAATATCTTTAAATTTAATTTCAAATCCAAATACCTTAAAACTTAAAGTCACCTTTTTAGGAGGATCAGATCGTTGTGCTAAGTCGATAAGTCGATATGCATCTGTAGAACTTAGTCTGGATAAAATATGAATAAACTCTGGATGAATAGAGCTATCCGCTAATTCGTTAGCAAGTAAGTTACTCCAAAGCTCTTGTAATGTTTCATCAGTTTCAGTAGACGAAGATTCAATGACTTTGAGCATTATAGATGCCCTTGGCATTCTAGTTGAGTCATATCTACTGTTTGAGGCTTTTTCGGCAGCACTTTTTAGTATTTGAGCAGCAAGCCATTTTTCGGCATCAACGAATCTGTCAAACTTGGCATTAATAAGCCTACCAATACCACCTGTAGTAGATGTTATTGGTGCTAGTAATTCTTTGAAAGTGTAGCAGACAGTATTAACAATTTGATTCCATGAATCATCGGGAATAGCTTCCGCAAGTTTTCCAACACCCGCTAGATCAAGACTACGATCTTCAGTCATATATAGCAATCCTAAATTAGTTGTAAATTTTCTCTTGTTGTCTTGGGAGTGCCAGCCTCCTTACAAGCTAAGGATTTAACTGGAAGCATTGAGAATTTTCCAGGTCGCTGAAGTCAATTATCTGACGGTAAGAAGCACCCCGGAACTGCACAAAGGTTTCTGGGTCGTAGGCGACCACATTTATAGTATAGCGTGCTGCGCTTTGCGCAGATCCGCGCTAGCGCGGGTCGCCCCCAAAGGTAACTTGGAGGGTCAGCTGGTCAAGCACCGGGTGAGGAAAGGTAGCTTGATGGACTTTCCGAGTGTCAACTCCCAAACTGGCACCTCTTCTATTATAATTACCATGTTAGCATATTATAATAATCATGACCACTCATTTCATTACCGCTGAAATCGACCTACAAGCAACTCCAGCTCAATTGCACCGGGAAATAGAAGCCGAATTAACTAAACGAGGAGAACCTCTGCGCTGGGCAATTACTAGTATAGACAAGGATAAACAAAAAGCCCATGTGGAGGCGATCGTTACTCAACAGTTACCAAGTACCATGACAGTCCAATGAGTTAAAATTAAAGAAAAAATTAATTAGTGAGAGAGGGAAGTGAGTTTTCTGAATTTAGAACATTATTGCTTCCCACTCCCAATGGGTTGACAAAAATTGGTGACAATTTATCAAAAACAAGCTTGAAAACAATTGTTATCTAAAGTTATTGTATATTGCCGCTGTTTTGAGAAAAAGTAGTCAAGATAAATTCATGCCAAGTACTGCCCTCCCTACTCGTTCTGCTTTAATTATTACTGGGTTTCACGCTCTCTCGGCTCCCCGGCGATTGCGGGTACTGGAATTACTCCAGGAACGGGAACTCTGTGTCTGTGATTTGTGCGCTGCTCTGAATATTTCTCAGTCGAAACTATCCTTTCACCTCAAAACCCTGAAAGAAGCTGCTTTAGTTAATCCTCGTCAAGAAGGGCGTTGGGTTTACTATAGTCTTAATGTACCTCAATTTGCTGTCTTGGAGGAGTATCTTGCAGCTTATAGTAAGGCGATGGCCTTACCTGCTCGTCTCTGCCAAGACTAAGAGGGAATCGAGTTTATTGTACATACGGTCAACTTTTAGTCTATATACCTTTCTATGATAATTGGAACACGAGAACCAAAAGCGGAGTTACAGTTCGGGGAGCAACGGGTGGTGCTGAGGGGTATCTCCTGGAAAGCCTACCTACAAATTTTCGATGCACTCCCACAATCCCGTGGTTCTCGTCTCACTTACGATGATGGAATATTAGAAATTACTGTGCCTTTAGAAGATCATGAGTTTTTCTGTCGTTTAATTGAACGTTTTATTTTCACTTTAGTTGAACTTATGGGAATGAGGCTAAAAACCATGGGTTCAACAACCATGAACTATCCTCAGCTCAAGAAAAGCGCAGAACCTGATAACGCTTATTATATCCAAAATCAACCCCTAGTGAAAGGTCGGAATGTGGATTTTAGCCAAGATCCGCCTCCTGATTTGGTGGTTGAGGTGGACATTACCCATACTGATATTGCCAAAAACGAGTTTTACGCCAGCCTGGGAGTACCAGAGTTTTGGCGGTTTGATGGCAAGGTATGGCGGATTTACCAACTTGAAGACGGGGTTTATAGGTCAGTTGAGGTGAGCAATACATTTTCCCAAGTGCCCAAAGAGCTGCTGTATAGGTTTCTGGAGCAAGCAAAAGAGGATGAAATTGCTGCGGTGCAGTCATTACGGGCTTGGTGGATAGAGCAACAATGAACAATTTGGCGCCGTAAAGATAAGCTATAATGAGGATGTGCGGCTCGAAAGTCGCAGTAGTTAGTGGGTGAAAGCCCCATGGGGAGTGTCTTCCCCGGTTCCAGCCCGAAGGAGCTTTGGCAGTAATGCCGGAGTTTCACAGCTAGAGGGTTAAATGGCCAAGCTACTATCAGTCCGATGGTGGTAGCGGCCTAGGGAAAGTCTGATATGGTGAGCATAAAGCGAAGCTTGCAGCCTCGTTACGTAGGAAGAGTGAAAGCGGTACTGTTACACTCTAACCAAAACGGTATGCGGCATATGTGAAAGATGGAATGTCATCGTCATCGCGTAGACACCACGCCGCCGGGGTATGGAGCAGCCCGCCGTCAGACGTATCTAACTACTGTGGAACGAGTAAACCTCCACTGGGTCTGAGAAATCAGTAGGATAGCTGTAAAGCGAACCAATTCCCAGGGGAGACAGGACTCTCCTAAGAAGCGAACGCTGCTAGGACGAAAGTTCAGGGGAATCAATAACCCGGCAGATAGGCAAATGTCTACCCCCGCCATCCGCGATGCCGGGGGGAGCTGACGTAGGAGAGGGTGAAACGTAACGGTAAAATCCCTTACCACTTGCGATTTTGCCTGTCCATTAGCTGGAACTTGAAACTCAAAGCTCCTCAGAAGTTAGAGGCGTCGGGCAAACGTCAATGGCGAGGAGATTGGAATTTAAGGACTCAAAGCCCAATCTGAATGAGACCTGAAAGCCGATACAAGTAATGAGGAGTAAACGCGCCAGCGAGTAGGATGATACACCAGGAGCCGGGTGCTTGGAAACCTGCACGCCCGGTACTGCGAGGGGGAAAACCTGTAAGGGTCTACCTATCTCGACATTATATGAACAAGTCTGAAGAATGGGAATTAAAACTGCACCCTCGTCAATCAGAAACAATATCTTTAGAGATCCCCAAAGATACCAGAGAATCTCTGAAAAAAGTAGCTAATAGTCGCGATATGTCTTTTAAAGCATTACTCAAATTTTATCTTGGTCAAGGTTGGCGACAATACTTAGCTCAATTATTTTACCATCGGGTTAGGTTAGCAACTGAAAAAGTTCTAGCTAACCCGATCCAGTCAGAAGAAGAAATATCTAACATTATGACAGAAATATGCTCAGAAATAAATTTTTAGCCGTAGGGTGCGTCTTGGCGCGATACATCTTCGGACAATCCGCTAATTGTACAATTCATGATAGTTAGCTATATCAATTTTATAAATTCGTTTACTTTTGGCCACTCACAATTTTTTCTGGGCTCAACAACTCCCATAAGTGGGTGATTACCATATCCGGTTGAATCCCTTGAACTCTTTCTTCGGTCTCCCTCTTTTTCAGGGAACGCTGATCCCCTGCAAACAAAGCAGTTTTAAACCCCAATTGTTGCGCTGGATAAATGTCATTGAGCATGTCGTTGCCTACATATAAAGTCTGACTCGGTTCTATCCCCATCTTCTGCAATTGGGCCTTTAACAACTCATACAGCCCCACCCCTGGCTTCGCCATTCTTTCTCGGTAGGAATACACACACAAGTTGGAGTGAAAGGGGGGCAAAGGATCGCAATCTGAAAAAGGTTCACCTTGCAAAGAGTCTTCTAAGTCACTGTTTACAACATTGCTTAAACCACTGTTTAAAAAGAAGCGTAACAACATAGGGGTGAAAAACTGAGCCACCCCTCTTTCTTTAATCTCTGTTAAGACTCGTTTCATCTCTGGCATGGGAAAGGTTGGGTTGTTTCTAAATTCAAAAGCCATGCTCAAAGTCCGAAAGGCGATCTCTCCCATATCCTTTGGAACATAAACCCCTGCAGTTTCTGATCTCCTAGGCAATTTCTGATTGCTCCGCAACCGCCAAAGGCGTCCCACCTCTTTCCAAACTTCCTCGATCAACACCTCTGGAAATGGGTTTCCGGCTTCTTTAGCCTCTGCGTGATGGCGAGCAATGGTTTCTTGATACAGTTGAATGGCTTCTTTTCCAACCACCTTATCCGTACAAGGAAATTCCCAGATAGAGCAATACCTCTTTCAGTGCTTCAGCAGCATACTGAGGGAGGTGATTTGTATTGCCAATACCCCCGGAATCTAATACCAATAAGGTTCCATATACATCAAAGACAATGCTACGAATGCCATTTAGTTCATCAGGACTTAAACGGCAAAGAGAGGGTTCTCCTGTGAGTTCAGTTATTTTTGAATGAGGTAAAAATTCTCAGAAGATAGAAAATGTTCCACCCCAGGGTTTTGTTGTCGCAAAGGAGCGGTTCTCCTGAGTTCTTTTGCCCAGGTTCTTCCAAACCCATTTTCACTCTCTCTCTGGATCCCTTTTGGCGTTGCCAGTTCTTGGTATACTTTCCGCAAGCTCTTTCCGTAAGCTCTCACTCCAAAGCATTTCTGAACCAAGCGGCGGTTGTGTTGTAGCAACGCTTTTAAGGGTGGCTCCCATATTTGCTCCAGTTGATTGAAAGCAATCAGTGCCTGACGATCCCCATCTTTTTTCAGTACTTTTTCGATCACTTCTCGCTGCCGCCCTCGATCCAAATGCCCAAAATCCAACCAATTCTTGGAGAACTTCTCTCTGCGAATGCTTTTTACCAAACTTTGGAACAAGTCGGAAGACCCTTCCAAAGACATTTCTTGATAAAAGTCTCCGATCCACTCTACATACTCCTTTTCCAGCTTCTTCACCCCCGAAACCCAGCTTTTAGGCACGCGAATAGAGGAATATAAAGATTCTAATTGCAATCCCAAGGAGGCAAAATCTTGCGTGACCATGGGAATATTTCGTCCGATCAAAGGCTTGTGGTGGAGCCAAGGTTCTAAAAAGCTCATGCCAAACCCTTCTACCACACTCGTAGTCACCCAGCGATCCGCCGCTTTTAGTAACCCTTCAAAGGGAACCTTATTCCCTGCCTCAAAAATAGTAGGAAGCTGACGGCGGGACGCATATTCTCGCCAGAAGTCATAACTGGGACGCTCCACCTCATCAGTGGCTGGCTGGGACAGTGCCCAATGGCTTCGCTCTTTAAATAAGGCACTTAGTAACACCCACTCCCCAATGTTTTTGCGACGAATACCCCTCACAGCATACAAAACGAAATGGTGATCGTCAGAAATGTTCAACCCTTCTCGCACTTCACGGTGCTGTTGTCTTGTAAAGCTAGGAGAAGGAATAGATACAGGGTTGAGGAGAAAGTGAACTCGTTCCTCTGGCAAGAAACTCCTCAAAATATTCGCGTCTCGAGAGTTGATCACTCCGTAATGATAGTTTGGTAAGGAAGGGTATAAAACATCTCCTATAGAATAGCGAAACACCCCTTCTACAACTTCTAGTAACTGCTCGTAGTTTGCAAATCGCCCATCTTCTGCAAAATCATGGCAGTGGTTGAGCACTTTGCAACCAACACATGCCATTTCGTAAAGGGCTACATTAAGCAAAGGATTTTGCCCCAGGTTTAAGTTGTGGATGTGAAGAATGTCTCCCGGTTTCACTTGTTCGGACAGGAAGGACTTGAGTTCCACCTTGTACTTGCGCAATTCATTTACCGATTTGTTCGCACAATCAAAATAATCTAAAAGGGGATTTATATAAACGGTTTCCCTAGATACTCCCGAAGGAAGGTGCTGAGGAGATCTCCCTAATAACAAACACACTTGTATAGCATCCCCCGATGATTTTCCATAAGACTCAATTTGGGAATGAATGACATTCGTCACCCCACCGGTTTCCAGGTGATGATGCAGGATGCAAACTCTCAATGTTATCTCCTTTTATATATTTACAGTCCGCTCTAATCAGATAGTTCTTTGTCCAAAGTCCAATGGACAATCTACAAGCCGTAAAAAATCCTCTTTACTGAGATGACATTGCTTTGCCATCTGAGCTAGCAAATTATCTGGAATCTCTTTCATCTTTTTGGTATGGCTTGTTTTAGTTTTGATAGTTGTTCTTTTCCCTGACAAGGTGACATAGACAAAATAATTAAAGTGTCCCGTAGTCTTAGGGCATCAGCCGCTAGCTCATTTTTATCAACCTCCACATAAGTATCCCACATAAAAGCCACTTGATCAGCAATTTCCGGTCCCTGTTTTCAGCAAAAACATAGAGATTTAACTCTTTCTGCTCCACAGTCCACCGAGGTATGAAAGTTAACGGTTGTTTAAATCGAAAATCCTGCTGATTCCAAGTCAATTCTTCAATTGTAATTTGGGAAAGATCTACGGTTTCTCTCAGTTTCATATAAGACATCTCCTGGTTTTGCTCCGTCGGCTTAGGTAGTAGGGTGGGCAATGTTTTAATTAATTTTGAAGGTAGTAGTTTGACTACGTAACAGGAGAGGTGTCGTGAGCGATCCCATGAAAGGGGAATCAAATAGCGATCACCTTTCTGTTACTCTGGTTGACCAAAGCGATCTATGACTCGCTCGTATTCATCCTTCAGCAGCCACATTTGACTCTCTTCGTAAGTATCGCTGATAAAGATATATTTATAGTTTTATGCGAAATTTTGAACAGATAATTTACCCGACCGTTCTTTAACTAACATCAGAATATAGGGTGGGGAAAGCCAAGGCTCGACCCAGATTTCGGTAAACTCCCATTCTGGTTCTGATGTTTGGGCAAGTTGGGTTGTTGCATTCTCAGGATTTTGTTTGGCGCGGTCTGGTACGAGGTATGACATGATATTTCCCTGTGGTTTTTTTGATTTTTATTTCTCCATAATGGAGAGCAATTTTTGTTCCATCTAATTTTAGAATATACCCGATTGGCTCGGCAAAAAATAATTCATAGCGTTCGTATTTGTCTTCTGAATCGTCGGCTCCTGTCCGCTCTCCTTTTTTCTTAATTTCGGATGCCACTCTCTCCATTGTATGGCGATTTTTAAATAAATATACTATTCCTTCTGTTTGCAGTTCTCTTTGGGATTTTTTTTTTTCGGGGAGATGCTTGTCAATAAGACTGGTTCTGTTTTCCAGATAGATTTGTCGGTCAATACCACTCATATCGTTTTTTTAACGAGCAGTCTAACTATAACATAAAGTGATCGCATTTCTAGCAAATAAAAGAGCGGTCGCACCAAGAGGGAATTAAAACAGCGATAAGCGTAGGTTGGGTTGAGAAACGAAACCCAACACCCAAGGAGATTTAAGCTATCCTTTAACCAAAAGTCTAGAAGTATTGCTGGGTGGGGAGAGGTTCTGTAAAACAATCCCCCAATCCCCCCATCCTCATTGTACTTTCAGAGTGCGGAGACGATTGAGGGCAGCAGCTAATTCAAAATGGCGGAATATAGCTAAATTTCCTTGAGGAAACTCTGTCAGGATATCTAATCCTTTTTCCTCAATATCTGTCATAATTGCCATGAGAATTTCCGGAATGGTCCGTCTGCGGTTCAGATACTTTTCTTTAGCATAGACAATAGCAGAAGCGATACTCCGCAATTGGGCTGGATCCACAATCTGTTCTACAGCTGCTAAATCGATATCTTCCTCTCCAAAAGCTACTTCGGAAACATCTCGCACCTTTAACTTTACTGCCCGACGTCCCCTACTGGGGTCGATACTTTCCCCTAAAGGTATCCGAGGGGTAATATCCCCAAATTCTTCTCCTCCTTCCCCAATGCGTTCGTTGAGATGTTTTGCAGCGATCGCCTGAGCTTTTTCTGTAACGTTGTGAGGTTGAAAATTCTCCATAGCAATGACTGTATCCGCCACTTCAAAATAATCCCCACTTCCTCCCATGACTAAAATAGTGGAAACCCCATAATCAGCGTACAGTTGCTTCACTTTATCGATAAAGGGGGTAATGGGTTCCTTATCTTTAGCAATTAACTGCTGCATAGGTTGATCGCGAATCATAAAATTAGTAGCCGCTGTGTCTTCGTCCACCAATAATAACTCCGCCCCCGCTTCTAAAGCTTCGATAATATTGGCCGCCATAGAGGTACTGCCACTAGCATTAGGAGTAGAAAATTTAGTGGTGGAACGATTTTGGGGCAATTGATTGATAAAGGGAGAAATATTCACCCCAGCAATGGAGCGCCCGTCTTCTGCCCGAATTTTCACCGCAGCCGGGTTCGTCACCACAAATTCTCGTCCATCTCCAGGAATGCGATTGTAAACTCCCAGTTCCATGGCTCGCAGTAAAGTAGATTTACCGTGATAGCCACCTCCTACAATTAACGTAATTCCGGTAGGAATACCCATCCCTTTAATTAAACCCCCATGGGGACAATTAAACTCTACAGACATGGATTCCGGTGCTTGGAAGGGGACAGCATCTTTAATTAAAGGAGTGGGATCTACACCGCTACTGCGAGGTAGAATGGAGTCATTGGCAATAAACGCTACTAACCCTCTTTCTGGTAACTGCTGACGCAACCAATGGGCATCTTCCACCGTTTCTACGTGCTTTTTAACCTTTTTGCCATTCAGGTTCGGGTATTTGAGAGCGCTATTCACTATATCCGGGATATCAACCACAAGCATTTCGGCAGCTTGACGACCCAAAATCCGCCGTCCCCTCGCTGGAAGTCCCACTAAGAAGCGCACCTCCAGATAGTGGTCGTTAATAACAGTAGCAGTGCGTTCCAGCACCTCTTGACCCGTATTAGCGATGGAAATCAGTCCACTTTTACCAGTTCCCCGGAAAGAACTAATTTCCTTCGCAGCAGCGTCAAACTCCCGGGTGAGATAATCCCGCAGAGCAATGGATCTGGTAGGGGACTGATAGAGTTCCTGGGGAAAGCGAGCAACTGACTGGGGTATTTTAACTCGCAATTTACTTGGGGAAGCGAAAGGATCCCCCTGGACGTGATCCACAATAAGGGTAAATTCTGGAAACTGGTAACTTCCCTTGATATCGAGATAGGCTTTGTAGCCTCGTGAGTCAAGATCTAATAAGGTAGAATGGAGATGCTTTTGATCTGCCATGAGTTTGGTAAGAGTATCCCACCAGGGAGAAAATTTGGCCTTTTTTAATTAAACCGGATTTTCTGCTCTGTTTGAGTTAAATGCGAAGTATCCCCATTTAATTTCATTTCCCAGTTTCCAGGAGAACCCACCAGTTGCACTAAACAGCAAAGGGAAGCATTAATAGTAGGGTTAGCTCCTAACAATCCCCTTGCAGTCCCCATCACCGAAACACCATGACCCACAAAGAGGATATCTGAACTGTACTCCTGGACCAGCTTTTTCGCCGTTGCAGCGGTCCGTTGCAGCATTATTTCCTCTGTTTCCGGGTATTGAGGAAGGAAACGGGAAGTATAAGTCCAGTCGATGCTAGGATATTTAGCAGCTAATTCTTTCTTGGGGTGAGTTTCCGGCATTGCTGTGATCCAATCTGGATTGAGCCATTCCGATAGTCCTGCTTCTATTTTAAGGGGTAAATCCAAAGCTGTGGCAACTTCGTTAGCTGTTTGGATCGTGCGAAGGAAGGGGGAAGAGAAGATATGGGCAATTTTCGTGGATTTTAGCCGTGCTGCTAGTTGCTGGGCTTGTAGGAGACCATCGGTGGAAAGAGGGGGGTCGTAACGGCGTTCGGCTGTATCGAACCATTCCGGACGAACGAAGTCCAGGCGGTTTCCGTGTCTTGCGATCCAAACTGTCTGCAACATCATAAAGGTAGGGGCGGGGTCTTCCCGCCCGTTCAAGTATAGCGATCCTTACAGGGTAAAGGGTACATGTCAAATATAGCGCTACGCGCGGGGGTGTGGTGTCCAAGATTACCTTATTATATAAGGCTTTTAGGGTTTGTTGGTCATCTGAACGTGTCCTAACCTTTTTGCGTACTGCTATAAAATCCTTGTTTGACAACGCTTTTAGTGATTATATTTATCTATAAATAAGTTATTTATTATTATTTTTTACCCTTCTTAATCAAACTTTCAATTATCAATTATAGCGTGCTGCGCAAAGCGCAGATCCGCGCTAGCGCGGGTCGCCCTAATATTGCTATAACTGATAACTATCATGGTACGTGCTATATCCTCATAGCTAACTTTTGCTACCCTATCTCTAAGACGATAATGGCTCCAGCATATTTTTAACTAAAACCAGGAGGATCAAGCGGATGAGAGATACAGGCTTCAAAGACTACTATGGCATTTTGGGGGTGAGTAAAACAGCACTGGGTTCAGAAATCAAAAATAATTTCCGCAAATTGGCGCTCAAATATCACCCGGATCGCAATCCTGGAGATAAAAAGGCAGAAGCTCGTTTTAAGGAAATTAGCGAAGCTTACGACGTTTTGTCCGACGAGGAAAAACGGAAAAAGTACGATCAATTCGGTAAGTATTGGCAGCAAACATCTCAAAGAGGAGCCACTAGTACAGGGAGCAGTACTAACGTCGATTTCAACAACTTTGACTTCAGGCAATACGGGAATTTTGACGAGTTTATCAACGAGTTGTTCGGTCGCTCTTCTAACCCTTTTAGCAGCAGTACCAAGAGTTCCTCTTACCGCAATAGTACCCAAGGACAGTCCGTCTATAACAACTTTAAGGATTTTGGCAGCCACTCTGGGAGCAAAACTAATACCGACGCGGAGAAGCAAATTCGCCTCACCTTTGCAGATGCATATGGAGGAGTGCAGCAACGGCTGAAAATTGGCAATGAAACCATTAAAGTGCGCATTCCTCCCGGAGCAAAACAGGGTACCAAGATTAGACTGCGGGGTAAAGGTAATCTCGACCCCTACACCCGTCAAAGGGGAGACTTGTATTTAAAAGTCCAACTAATACCCCACTCTTTCTACCAATTTGACGGGGATAATTTAGTTTGCGAAGTCCCCATCTCTCCCGAGGAAGCTGTGTTGGGAGCATCTATTGAAGTTCCTACACCGGGGGGTAAAGTCACTATGACAATACCGCCGGGAATTCGTTCTGGTCAAACCCTACGACTGCGGGGTAAAGGATGGCCGAACCCCAAAGAGGAACCCAGCGACCAGTTAGTGAAAATCATCATCGCCACCCCGAAAAAAATATCGGCCCTGGAGCGAAAATTATACGAAAAAATCAGCACCAGCCGCAGTTATGACCCTAGAGCCGAGATGAAATACGAACTCTGATGAGTTCTAGATTAATACTAAAACCTAATAAAATTATTAAGCATTAGCTATTCTCCTGCGGCAGCTAATAACTGCTCTACCCCCGCATTGGGGGAGAAAAAAGAAAACAAATGTTTATACTTAATTCTCCCAGACTTATTGAGGAAAAATTGGGCTGGTAGAGGTGCTCCCAATGCTTGACCCACTCCATAACTGCGAAAGACATGGCACTCTGGATTGCTGAGTAGGGGCATTTTTAGTCCTAAATCTTTTACCACTTGCAGACTCTGTTCCCTATCGGTACTGGTGATGGTCAGCACCTCCACACCTTGCTCCTTAAACTGCTCGTATGCCCCGTTTAGTTCTACGATATGAGGATAGCAGAGGGGACAATAGAGCTTTGCAGTAAAAATGCGAGTAAAAGCGAGGAGCACTGGTTGCTTATCCCCATAGTCCGATAGCTTAACTTGGCGATCGTTGGTAATATCAGGCAGTTGAAAATCCGGTACAGTCATGGCCATTTTTAAAGGACTGGTAGCCGGAATTGGAAAAAAATTGGCTAAAAAGCGTTTATTAATTAAGCCGCTCAAGTTACTTATCATTGATATAATCAGTTTATGACCCAAAGCCCATCACCAAACTATCGGCAACGGCTGCGAAATAAGCTTTAGACTTCACCGGATCAGAAATCATGGTCTTATCCCCTTCTTGCCAACCCACGGGGCAAACTTGATCCGGGTTATTTTGCACGTGTTGAATGGCTTTGAGAGTGCGGAGGGTTTCGTCTACGCTCCGACCGAAGGAAAGGTTATTGATGGTGGAGTGTTGGATAATTCCTTCCTTATCGATGATAAATAGTCCCCGCAAGGCGACCCCAGCCTCTGGATCCAGGACATTGTAGGCAGTGCTGATTTCCCTTTTGATGTCGGAGACGAGAGGATATGCTATCTGGCCAATACCACCTTCTTTCCGCTCAGTTAGACTCCAAGCAAGGTGGGAAAATTCGCTGTCAACAGAGACGGAGAGAATTTCGGTGTTGAGCTGGGTAAATTCTTCGTGGCGATCGCTAAAGGCGATAATCTCTGTAGGACAAACAAATGTGAAGTCTAAAGGATAGAAGAACAAGACTACGTATTGACTGCGATAGTCGGATAATTTAATCGTCTTAAATTCGTGCTCGAAGACAGCAGTAGCGGTGAAGTCTGGTGCTTCTTGACCTACTCTCAAGCATCCGTTGACTGGATTAGTCATCTAAAACTCCTTACACTATGGATTCAGATTGAGGCACTGTTGCGAATATATCATACTCCTATGGGATTGTGAGTAGCTCTTGACAGTAGGTATCACCTTGGTTAGCAGCAATATTAGTCTTTTGTCTGACATGGCTGAGTTTGTCCGCGCCAGTGGCTGCAAATGATAAGCTCGTAACGAGACAATTAGAAGCGGAAGTCCTGGAAATTATCCGTAGCCATCCAGAAGCGATCTGGAACTCTTTACAGACATACCTAGCCCAAGAAAAGCAGCAGAAGCAACAAGCCCGGCAGGCAATCTTGCGGCAGCTGAAGACATTTCCTGCAAAAGTTATTTCTCTCCTACTGCGGGAAGAGACTTGAATTTAGCTGGAACGATGTGGTGCGCCAAAGCGATGCAGCGCTGCTCGATAGTAAGCAAAACATTAGACCATGGGGATTTAGGGTATTTATTAAAAAAATTTTAAAAAATAGTCTCTCAAATACAACTTTGTTTAATACAATAGTATTGCATAACATTATAAAGTACATAAAAATAAAGTTATCCACCGAAAAAATAATGAAACAACATGGATCGTTTTACCTAAAATCTCTTTTTACGTTCATCTTGGGATGCGTGGTGCTGTTGAGCTATTCTGTACCTGCTTTTGCCCAAAGCTGCGAACCGTACTTTACCCCTACGGTCACAGACGGAAGTAGTCCCACTGTATGTGATAGCGGTTACGTCGTAGATGGAATTGAATGCGACGGTCGTTATTGCGACAACAAAAGGCTTCGGTGTGTTCCTTACACCGAATCTTGCGAGCCAGATCCGGAAGCAGAAATCAATGATTGGTCACTCTACATTACAAATAATCCGCCGAACACTTCCTATATCGATCCAGATGAGTTTTTAATGGGTTTACGCTGTGATGAGGACTATTGCGATAATGTGAGTCTCCAAACATTTTCGAGTCCATTTTTACCCAATCCTGGAGAAGAGTTTTGTGAGTGGTCGCCGTACTTTTCTGAAGAGGCAGGTTTCAGGGACTGTAGCAGCGCCTATGTTTCTGGTCTAAGATGCAGTGGTTACTATTGTGACGATATATCTATGTATTGTTGTGCCAATCCCTATGCAGATGTAGAGGTGGTAGACGTTGAGTACTATGTGGATGAATATGAACTTGCCGAGAATCCTCCTATGGTTCTTGTTGCGAAAACGGTAGAGAATTGTTCTTCAGCACAGGTGAGTCAGGGTTTCACGGTCAACAAATCAGTCACTGAAACTTCATTGTTCCAAAACACCATTGGAGTGGGCCTAGAAGTTGGGCAAACGTTTTCAGTAGGTATTCCTTTCGTCTCTGGTGAGAGCAGCATTTCAATATCCAGTGCGGCGGAGCGGACCTATGGTATTGAGGAAAGTTATCAACAAGGCTATGAAGCAATTTTCACGGTAACAGTTCCGCCCTACTCAGCTATAGAGGCAGACGCAGTGGTATTTAACGGAAACCTTGATGTTCCCTATACGATGCTTCTGCGATCACCTAGCACAGGTCAAGAGTTTACACGAGAAGGGATCTCGAAAGGAGTTACAATTTGGGATCTGCACTCTGAAGCAAATGATATTAAAGATTTCGTCTGTGGGGAATAAGACCTCATAAGAGATTGTCTCAGAGTTCTCAGATGATTTTTCTAGGGCTGAATGTTGTCAGAACAGCTTGAACACTAGAGGACAACCATACTTGAAACTAGATGAGGAGTAAATGCTCATGGGATTACAGTGGATTTGGCGTCAGCAGCAGAGGAAAGTATCCCCTTGGTTGGCAGCAATATTAATCTTTTGTCTGACATGGCTGAGTTTGTCCGCGCCAGTGGCTGCAAATGATAAGCTGGTAACGAGACAATTAGAAGCGGAGGTCCTGGAAATTATCCGCAGCCATCCAGAAGCGATCTGGAACTCTTTACAGACATACCTAGCCCAAGAAAAGCAGCAGAAGCAACAAGCCCAGCAAGCAATCTTGCAGCAGTTGAAGACACTTCCTGCAAAAGTTATTGGCTCCTCTCCTACTGCGGGATCGCCGCAACAAAAAATTGTTTTGCTAGAGTTCTCCGACTTTCAATGTCCTTATTGCGGCTTGGCTCAGGATACAGTGAAGGAGTTTATGACTGAACACGAGGATGAAGTTACCTTGGTTTACAAGCATTATCCCCTCTCTTCTATCCATCCTCAAGCCATGGCGGCAGCTACAGCAGCTATTGCAGCTCATCGCCAGGGGAAGTTTTGGCAGTACCACGATGCTCTCTTTGAGCAACAAGATAGGTTAGGGGAGGAATTTTATCAAGCTATTGCTAGAGACCTGAATTTGGATCTAGAACAATTTAACCGCGATCGCCAAAGCGATGCAGCACTGTTTGCTATTGAGCAGGACATTCAGCTCGCTCAGACTCTCGGGATTCAGGGTACTCCTTTCTTCATCATGAATGAGGAGACATTTTCTGGCGCTATTCCTCTCTCCCAAATAGAGGAGATATTCCAACGACAAAAATCTCGTTAAATAAGTGTGGGAATTAATTGAACGATGAACAAAACAAGAGGGACAAGTCTGAATAAATTGATGGAAGAGTTTTCTAATATGGCTTTGGCGGAATTTGATGCTCATACTCGGTTTAAAGCGCTTGCTGTAGTGGGAGATCCAAACAAAGGCTTGATGCTGTTAGATAAGCTAGATGAACATTGGACTCAAAAGTGTTAGTAACGCAAAAGCTTGTAATTGTTGGGTTAACGAAAAGAACGTCTGATTGAGAAGATAACAACATCCACAACCAAAATCACTTCTAGTAATAGGAGCCAAAGAAAATGCCATAATAGAGGATTTGGTGGTCGAGTACCACTCATCAAACCTGAAAGGAAAGTCCAGAATAAGTTCAATATCAATAAAAAAGTGACACGCCCTATGGGATGTCTTTCTTTCCGTGGACGCAATACCCAGTAGACAAATGTCAGCTCAAGTACCATAATAGTGAACAAAATTACGACTAGAGCAAGATTAGAAGGCTCATAACTGCTAGGAACAAATCCAATCGGTGGATGAGTAACTTCATAGTAATAGTCATAGCCCATCATGAAACTGACTAATAACCAACTCAGAAAGATACTGTAGAGTTGGAAAGTCATAGCCCTATATTTCTCGTGGTTTTTGCATGAAAATTAACTTTTTTCATTATAATAGGTAGTTACTGTAGGCTCATAACCTTTTCTAGGCGATCAATTCGGTTGATCTTTTCATTCCCGTTTTGGGGGTTTTGGAGGATTTCGACCTTTGAACCGTAGCCACTACTGTAAAAGTAGGCGACAGCTTGAGGATAATCATTCGCATTCCAGGCACCTCCATTTTCATTGTTGATGAACGCGATCAAGTGGTGCAAGGTTGCTGCAACGACAATGGGAGCAGTTCTTGGATCAAGGAGAAAGTTCATCGCGGCTTCATCTGGATTATCGTTGTATCCTGGAATATCGGAGGCATTTATGTGCCCCTGAGCCACCCTAGCTTTAACTCCATTAATGCTGACTTGACTAAAACCCAGGGTTACATCCAGATTTGGTAGTTCTTTTTTTCCCACAAATGCGTTTGCCTCACCGCTACGGTTGATCAAAACTTGCTCTATTAAGGTAAATGGGTCAGAACTATCCTGCCAATCATCAAGAATATCGCGGTGGTACAATTCATCGTAGATTATCGCTGCAACAAACCCAGCGGAGACATCGCTGAATTTACTAGCAGCATTTTTGATGTAATCCCGTAAGTAATAAATTAAGATTTCGATTTCGTCCATAGCCTGTATCATATTGAACTCGAAATCAAAGGAAAATTTGACGTTGACATCTTTGCGAATGGGGCCTTCATAGAAGTCGGTAAAGTGGGTAATGCTGAAGGTTTCTAAATACGAGTACTTATTCTGATAAGGAATGTAATGGGTATAGCTTAACAAGGAGTGATCATCGTAGGTAGGATCATCTTCATCAATGGTCACTTGAAGCACTACCTTGAAACTGCTGATATCACTAGTTCTGGGATGTCCCAAAGCTGGTATTGGACTCGTTTCTAAAAAGAAGAGGTCTTCATCTGTAGCATTCGCATTTACTGTTTTTACTTCTGCTGACACCAAAACGGGTGTATCTGGATAAGCCAGCAATCCGTGACCAGTAATGTCAAATTCTGGATTGTACATCAACTCCCTTGAGCAATCAATCTTGATTTTTAATTGTCCGCCAACACCAATACCATCAGAAGTCTCAATATGTAAGCTTTTCAGCTTTACTTTGGCGACATCCTTTTTTGCGTATACAACAGGAAGAAAAATTTCTTCCCCAAGAAACTCAAAGGTAGCACTTATAATTGATTTTGCTTTGGATTTGATGTTATTGAGAAAACTAGCAGTTGACATAATATCTTGGATTTGGTGTTTATAGTGAATACAGATTTTGCAAAATCTGACACCTTGACGAAACAGTGTGTGATTCAGGGACGGCTGTCAAGGTTTAGAATCGCTGATTTATGAATAACCGTTAAGGTGAAAGTCTCCCCTACCAATACAACATACCATAGACTTTAAAAAAAATTGTCAACCCTTTTGGAAAACTTTTTTAGCAATTTTTGCTAAAACCACGATCGCCCCGGTTGCTTGGGATCCTCAGGATCCTGTCCTCACTTACTGCCGTTTTGCCCGACTGCTCACACCATTTTGAGGTGAAAGAGCAACAGGTGGTGAGAGAAATTATTGGCGATCACCCTGCCTATAACTCAAAGAGCTTCATATATAGCTAATATGGGAACGTATATGTTATCATAGAAATATAACAATAAAAAGAGAATTCAATCATGGTTTTAACACATAGCTTTCAAGAAACTCTCAAAAAAAGGATAGAAACAGACCCATAATTTCGTTTATACCTTCTCCCAGAAGCAATTAATTATCTGTTAAAAGGATAATTTGACACAGGAAAAGCTATTTTACGATATTATACAGTACAATAACATTAAAATGACAGTTACCAACAAGTAGATGCAGCCCACCGACCCGAGTAAATTTACAGAACTTGCCTGGGAGGCGATCGTTAAATCCCAAGAAGTTGCTCGCCGCTATAAAAATCAAGATCTGGATGTAGAGCATGTTATACTCTCTCTGCTGGAAGAAGGATTGGCCCAGACACTCCTAGAGAGCGCGAAGATAGATCCATCCCGTTTGCAGGTGCTACTGACAACCTTCGCCAAGCGCCAACCCAAAATAAATAATACAGAACAACTGTACCTCGCCTCCAGTCTAGATATGATGTTAGACAGGGCGGAGGCTTGTCGTGAAAGTTGGCAAGATAAATTTATCTCGACAGAACATCTCCTGGTTGGGTTTGCAGAAGACGATCGCATTGGTAGGCGTTGTTTACGCAATTTCAATTTGGATCCCCAAGACCTAGAAAAAACAATTAAGGAAAATCGCACTGAACAAATAACTGAGGAAAATTCAGCTACCACCGATTCCAACAACTCTAGTGTCTTGGAAAAATATGGGCGAGATTTGACAGCACAAGCTTCATTAGGGAAACTGGATCCAGTTATAGGCAGAGATGAAGAAATCCGTCGTCTTATCCAAGTTCTTTCTCGCCGTTCCAAAAATAACCCTGTCTTAATTGGGGAACCAGGAGTAGGGAAAACGGCGATCGCCGAAGGACTAGCTCAAAGAATTGTGAATGGTGATGTACCGGAATCTCTCAAAAACCGCCAGTTAATTGGATTGGATATGGGCAGCTTAATTGCTGGAGCCAAATATCGGGGTCAATTTGAAGAGCGCCTCCGCTCGGTATTGAAGGAAGTAATCTCCTCAGAAGGACAAGTAGTGTTATTTATTGATGAATTGCATACGGTGGTGGGTACGGGTTCCCGGGAAGGAGCAATGGACGCGGGGAACTTGCTCAAACCTATGTTGGCTAGGGGAGAGTTGCGCTGTATCGGGGCTACTACTTTAGATGAGTATAGGAACCACATTGAAAAAGATGCTGCTTTGGAACGGCGGTTTCAACAGGTTTATGTGAAACAACCCACGGTAGAGGACGCCATTTCCATTCTCCGAGGACTGAAAGAACGGTATGAAGTTCATCACGGAGTCAAAATTACCGACTCTGCCTTGGTGTGCGCTGCAACCCTTTCCCAGCGCTATATCAGCGATCGCTGTCTCCCGGACAAAGCCATCGATTTGGTGGATGAAGCTGCTGCCAAGCTGAAAATGGAGATTACCTCCAAACCAACAGAATTAGAAGCCATTGATCGCCGTTTACTCCAACTTCAGATGGAAAAGCTTTCCCTGGAAGGAGAAGAACAAAGTCCCACAGTAACTCAACTCTATCTTTCTAAGGCTAAGGAGCGTCTGGAAGGAATCGAAGCAGAAATTGACCAGTTGAAAGTAAAACAAGAACAACTTTCCTCTCAATGGCTGGCAGAAAAGCAAATGCTGGCAGAAATCAATGCTCTCAAAGAAGAAGAAGGACAACTTAGATTGCAGGTAGAACAAGCAGAACGGGTTGGAGACCTGAATAAAGCGGCTCAGTTAAAATACGGACGCTTGAGGGTACTGGAGGAAAAGTTGGCAGCCAAAGAAAGCAAGCTGTTAGAAATTCAATCTACTGGTACTGCCTTATTGCGGGAACAAGTGACAGAAGGGGATATTGCAGAAATAGTGGCTCGTTGGACGGGTATTCCCCTCACTCGGCTGTTAGAGTCAGAAAGACAAAAGCTACTCCAATTAGAAGGGCATCTCCATCAACGAGTCATCGGTCAAAAAGAAGCTGTAACCGCAGTAGCAGCAGCTATTCGTCGCGCTAGGGCAGGGATGAAGGATCCCGGACGTCCCATTGGTTCTTTCCTGTTTATGGGACCAACTGGGGTAGGCAAAACAGAACTGGCGCGCGCTCTGGCGCAATTTCTCTTTGACAGCGAAGACGCCATGGTGCGCATTGATATGTCTGAGTATATGGAGAAACATTCCGTTTCCAGATTAATCGGCGCCCCTCCAGGATACGTGGGTTATGAAGAAGGAGGACAACTCTCGGAAGCTATTCGTCGTCGTCCCTATGCAGTGGTGCTCCTAGATGAAGTGGAAAAAGCTCACCGGGATGTATTTAACATTTTACTCCAGGTACTGGATGACGGGCGCATTACCGATTCTCAGGGGAGAACGGTGGATTTCTGCAATACTATTATCGTCATGACGAGCAATATCGGCAGTGAACACATTCTTAATTCTGGAGAGCAAGAAGTTAAAAGAGAGGAAATAGAGGAACAGGTTCTGCAAGCATTACGGAGACATTTTCGTCCCGAATTTCTCAATCGCGTGGATGAGTTGATTATCTTCCACAGTCTCCAACGAGAGGAATTACGTCAAATTGTCACTATTCAGATTAAACGTCTCGAACGCTTGTTAGCAGAGCAAAAAATTACCTTGGAATTGTCCTCTGCGGCTAAAAACTATATTGTCAATGTAGGTTACGATCCTGTATATGGTGCCCGTCCCTTAAAACGGGCGATTACTCGTGAATTAGAAAATACCCTCGCCACCAAGATTTTGGAAAATACTTTTGTAGAAGGAGATACAATTGAGATTGATTGCTTGGAAGATACCCTCACTTTCAGCAAGAAGGAGGTCAAAGTAGTAGAAGCTCAAGTTGCTTAGAGATTTATCTTGCACCTAATAAGATATGGTATAGTAGTAAAAACTGACCTAGTAACTGCTTGTGAGCTGGAACTTTTCGTCAAAAGCTAAATTAGCCCGTTGTATCTCTGGCAAAATGGTTATTTAACTGGAGCGGAAAAGCAAATAGATTGAAAACAGAAAAACCATGATATTAACTGACAAGTTTGTTTATATACATATACCTAAGACTGGAGGAACTTTTGTAACTTCAATACTCAACCAACTTCATTGTCAAAGAGAAGAAGGAACTAAACTCAGCCGTTTGCTGGCCAGAATATCTGGCTACTGTCGAGGTTATATTGATACCAATAGAAAAGGCACCAAACACGGAACTTGCAGTCAAATTCCATGGGCTTTCAGAAGTAAGCCCATTGTGTCTAATACCAGAAACCCTTACGATTCATATGTATCAGCCTATGAGTTTGGGATGTGGATCAAAAGATATTGTAATCCCAACAGAGATTATTCTTTTTTAGAGTTTGTCAAGCTCCGCAATGGATTAGGAGAAGATTCAGGGATGCACTTTGATGATAAATCTTTAGGTTTCCTTAGCAAAAGATTTATCAAGTTTTTTTTCAAACAGCCAGATAATCAGCTATCTAGAATAGATGATAGCTATCTGAAAAATAAAACCTACCAAGAAGAGATGTTTCCGGTCCATTTTTTCAGGAAAGAAAATTTGAATCAGGATCTCTACGAGTATTTACTGAGTGTAAGATATTCAGCCAAGCAAATTGAGTTTATTCTTAATGAGCCGAAGATAGTACCGCTTGGAAACATAAGAGGAGAAGACAAAAAATGGTCAAATTACTATACCCCAGAATTGAAAAAATGGGTGAGAATGAAAGAAAGGTTGTTGTTTGCAATTAATTTTTCCCGAATATGATATATAAGTAAGATAACAAAGATGCTGGCTCGTTGCAATGCTAGACTTTACCATAGCCATTCCCACCTATAATGGATCCAACCGCTTGCCGGCAGTTGTGGATAAGCTGAAAGCCCAAACTGGTAAAGATAAAAGCAAGTCAGCCAAGAGGGTAGATACGGAAATCCGAATCAGTTTTTGGGGGCGATCCAGCGAGAATTAGAAAATACTCTCGCCACCAAGATTTTGGAAAATGCTTTTGTAGAAGGAGATACAATTGAGATTGATTGCTTGGGAGATACCCTCACTTTCAGCAAGAAAGAGATAAAAGTAGTAGAAATCCAAGTCGTTTAGCTCAGGATGTTTAATGTATTTATTGAACCGTAAATTTCATATAATCAAACTAGTTGGTGATATCTTAAGTCCCTTAGTAATTGCAAAACAATCACCTATTTATATCGTTGGTATGCCTAGATCAGGAACTACCTGGATTACTTCCATTTTAAGTACATCTCCTGGAATTAAATGCTTATTTGAACCGTTTAATGTCAAATTTAGTCCCGAAGCCAAACCTTATATAAAAAAATATTTCCGCGAAGAGCACCATGAAGAATTGGCCCTCTATTTTAGGAATATCTTGAGGTTTAATCATAAAGAGTGTAGATTAGGATATCTGGGGCGTATCTATAAAAAATTGCCCTGGTGGCCCGGTCGAATCATGATTAAGGATGTACACACAACCATGGCTTTAGATTGGATTGCGCAGCAGATTAATCCTATCATAGTCATTATCATGCGCCATCCCTGTGCAGTCGCCCTAAGTTGGTTTCGTCTTTCTTCGAGGGTACCAGACTTAGAACCAAACTTAGATAAGTTCCTCCAGCAACCCAAGCTGATGGCTGATTATTTAGCCCCTTTTGAATCAGTGATGAGAAATGCTAGGAGTTTCTGGCAAAAGACAGGTGCTCTATGGGGTGCATCTTATTATGTCATGCTTGAGCAACAAAAACAACATCCAGACTGGATTGTAATCCAACACGAGACTTTGTGTCAAGATCCACGGCAGCAATATCGCGAATTATTTGACAAATTAAATCTTCATTGGACACCAACAACTGACTATCTGCTCAATCTATCAACTAACAACAATAGTGATGATCCTTGGCTCCCGGTAAGAATATCTTCCCGAGAGCATAATAAGTGGCAAAAAGAACTGGAGCGATCGCAAATCAATCAGGTTAAGGAATTTGTCCAACCCTTTGGCATTCCATATTTTTAGTGTCAGCCCATGTTAGATTTTACAGTAGCCATTCCCTGGGAAATTATCGTTGTGGATAATAATAGCACCATTGTTGCATTGATTATACTACCTCCTTCCCAGGGAGGATTACTTTTTCTGATGAAGCGAAATGTCAATTTATTCTAGCCATTTTGATAAATCCCGCTGGAGTAGTTCTTGAAGCTGCTTTATATCTTCCCGAAACACCGGAGTCCATTGCTTTCGTATCTCAGGGGTTAGCTTTGGTGTTGGAGTTATGTTACTCCAATAAACTTTAGCAGCTATAGGCTTCCTTAACCTAGCTGGAATTATCGCTCTAAGAGCAGTTTTGATGGTATTTTCAGTAAAAAAATTAAACAAAGTTTTGTTTTTCGGAACTTTATCCCAGACAAGATACTTCACGGACATATCTGGGATAAAGGTATCATTAACTTCCAGGAAGCGAAAAATATCCTGGATAAAGCGAATGGGATTACTTTTCCAGTCTTCGTAAAGACAAACTTTGATTTGAGAAGAGTCAAATATGTCAAAATATCGTTTCAGCTGACGGTGATAAAAACCTATTTGCTGATAATACCAAGTTGGCGCATAGTTTTGAGCGATGCGTTTTTCTTCTGCTTGCAGCGCCTGGGAAAAATCTGTCAACCACTCTCTACCATTGCGACGGGAATGTATGAAGTGAGAGAAAGCCCTTTCAACTGGATGACGGAGGATAGCAATCAATTTGGCATTGGGAATATAATGCTTAATTGCTGCGGGAGCTTTGGATAAATAAAGGTATAAAACAGAAGCTTCACCAATGGCTACTTCATCCTTTACTCCTTGAAAAAGTCCCTGGTAAGCTTTTAGGTCGGTAATTGTATACTGATGGAGCCAAGGTTGGTTATCTCCGGGTCTGCGAAAATTAAGTTTCTCTCCCTCAAAAGCAAAGAAATTGGGTTCCTTGTAGGGCTCAGGGGGCATGTAAATTTGAGGATGCTGTCTGAGGTAATTATACAGGGAGGTGGTTCCTGCTTTGGGGACACCGATAAGGAGAAAGTTAGGCATTGTCATTACAATCTTCTCCCAATCAAGAGGGTAGATACGGAAATCCGAATCAGGTTTTGGGGGCATCACGGGTACAGGTTAGCAGGGAAATGGCTCATAATCAAGAGGAAATAGCGTAAAAGGAACCTATATGGCTGTACTAGAAAAAGGCAACATTACCATTCATACCGAGAATATCTTCCCCATTATCAAGAAGTCTCTCTACACGGATCACGAAATCTTCTTGCGGGAGTTGATTTCCAACGCCGTGGACGCCATCGCTAAGCGGAAAATGGCATCTTTAGCAGGGGAAGGCTCTGGGGAGGTGCCAGAGGGGAAAATCACCATTACGGTAGATAAGGACAAGAAAACCCTCTCCGTCTCTGATAATGGTATTGGTATGACTGCTGATGAGGTGAAAAAATACATCAACCAAGTAGCCTTCTCTTCAGCGGAAGAATTTATCCAGAAGTACGAAAAAAGCGGTCAAGACCTCATCGGTCACTTCGGACTGGGGTTCTATTCTGCCTTCATGGTGGCAAAACTTGTAGAAATAGATACCCTATCGTGTCAGGAAGGTGCTTCAGGGATTCACTGGTCTTGCGACGGTTCCCCAGGATTTGAATTGAGTGATTCCGAACGTCCTGAGGTGGGTACAACCATCACCCTAACCCTCCTAGAGGAGGAAAAGGAATATCTGGAAAGTGCCCGAATTAAAAATTTGGTCAAAACCTACTCCGATTTTATGCCCGTAGCCATCGAGTTCGAGAATTCGGTGATTAATAAGCAAAGGGCTTTGTGGAAAGAATCCCCCCAAAACCTCACTAAAGAAGACTATCTAGAACTATATCGCTATCTCTATCCCTTCCAAGAAGATCCTTTACTCTGGGTACATTTAAATACAGATTACCCTTTCCTTCTCAATGGCATCCTCTACTTCCCCAAACTCAAACCGGATGTGGATGTGAATAAGGGACAGATTAAACTGTTCTGTAACCAGGTATTCGTCAGCGATCATTGCGAAGAAGTGATTCCCGAGTTCCTGATGCCTTTGCGGGGTATGATTGACAGTACGGATATTCCCCTGAATGTGTCTCGAAGTGCCTTAACCAATCATCGCACTGTGCGTCGCATCTCCGACTATATTACCAAAAAAGTAGCCGATCGCCTCAAATCTCTCTATAACGAGGAGCGGAAGGAATACATCCGTTGTTGGGAAGACGTGGGGACTTTTGTCAAATTTGGCGCTCTCAAGGATGAGAAGTTTAAGAAGCAGGTGGAAGACTTGATTCTTTATCGCACTACCTATCAATCTACTCCCAGTACCCAAGATACTCCGAAGGTGCAAGTAGAATCTAAAGAGGGGGATGTGTGGGAAGACGTTAAGACAGAGGACAACGGGAAACCTTATACTTCCCTGAAAGAATATCTTGATCGCAATAAAGAGAGTCACGAAAATCGAGTCTTCTACTGCACCAACCAGGATACCCAAGGAACCTACGTTCAACTCTACCAAAACCAAGGCTTAGAAGTCCTGTTTATGGACTCTTTCATCGATACCAACTACTTTATTCCTTTCCTGGAGAGGGAATATAAGGATATAAAATTCTCCCGGGTAGACTCGGAACTAGACAAAACCCTAGTGGAAGAGGATAAAGCGGGGGAAATTGTGGATCCCAACACCAACAAAAGCCGCAATCAGGAGATTAAAGAGCTGTTTGAAAAAGCCTTGAATAAACCGAAAGTGAATATTCGCACCCAAGCGATCAAGTCTGAAGATTCTCAAGCAACCCCTCCAGCTATGGTACTGTTACCAGAGGCAATGCGGCGAATGCAAGAAATGACGGCTATGATCCAACAACAGACGATGGCATTTCCCGAAGAGCACATTCTCGCAATTAACACCGCTCATCCCTTAATTGAAAACATTTACCAAATGAGTAAAGGTTCTATTATTCAGGGCTCCGGCGAATCTCCTGCTGCTGCATTAGCTAAATCTGCTTGTCAGCACGTTTACGATTTAGCCCTGGTAGCTCAAAGAGCTTTCGACGCTGAGGGAATGAAGGGTTTTGTTCAACGATCCAATCAGCTCCTAACTCAACTCACCAAATAGTCATTTCTCCCCTCTCTGCGTCTCTGCGCCTCTGCGTGAAACTTCCTCGCGCAAAGACGCAAAGGCGCAAAGGAGGGGTTGACAGCAATGGCACATCATTGCTATGATAATGATTATCATTTTCGTAGGTTGGCTCATGTGGAGACGTTCTTTACTAACTGCATTGATTTGTTTGACGACTCTTGGTTCTCTGGTATCTTGTTCCCAGAATCGGCAAGATACCAAGGAAGAGGTCAAAATTGTGGCTACTTTTTTGCCGGTATATCTATTTACCCGAGGGGTGACTGGGGATATCCCGGTAGAGATTCTAATCACTCCCAATAAAGAGGTTCACGATTACCAAGCAACCCCGGGAAATGCTCGTACTGTAGCTGAAGCAAATATTTTGGTAAAAAATGGATTGGGAATAGAAGAATTCTTAGAAAAACTGATTGGGGGGAACTCTCAGCTGACGCAAATTGATGCTAGTGAAGGGATTGAACCGATTGTGGAAGAGGAAGATGAAGAAAAGGGCGAACACGCACATCATCATGAAGAGGAAGATGAAGAACAGGGCGAACACGCACATCATCATCATCATGAAGAGGGAGATCCTCACGTTTGGTTAGATCCAGTGTTGGCGCAAAAACAAGTAACTAATATTCGAGATGGCTTAATTGCTGCGAATCCTGCTAACGAGGAAACCTATCGCACCAATGGTGATGCTTATATCGCACAACTGCAAGAGTTAGATCGAGAATTTGCAGCCAAATTAGCACCTGTAAAGGGTTGTAAATTTATGGTGTTTCACGATGCTTTCGCCTATCTCGCTCAACGCTACGGTTTGGAACAAATAGCAATTTTAGGAACTCCGGAAGACAATATGACTCCCGCCGACATACAAAAAGTGTTAAACTTAGCTAATAGTAATCAAGTTAAGGTATTCTTGGCTGAACCTGGAGTAGAGGATAAGCGACTAGAGCAAATTGCCAAGGAATCTGGTTTACCGGTGGAAACATTGGATCCCCTGGAGTCTGGGGAAACGGATCCTCAATATTACTTTCGGGTTATGAAACAAAATTTGGCATCTTTGGAAAAAGCTTGTAAGTGATGATTACAGATGAACAAGCAGCAGTTAGGGTGCGCCATTTGTCAGTGCTGCGGGGTGACTATTTAGCCCTAGATTCCATTTCTTTTGACTTATTACCTGGTACTCATACCGCTATTATCGGTCCCAATGGTGCAGGGAAAAGTACCTTGATTAAGGCTATTTTGGGTTTGATACCAAAAACCTCGGGACAAGTTCTCATTTTTGGTTGCACGAGCAAAAAATTGAACAAGTTGAGACAAGGGATCGGTTATATTCCCCAAAAATTTCCCTTCCATGGCAGTTTTCCTCTCACAGTTGCTGAGTTTGTGGGTTTAGCAGTGCCAAAACAGGGATGGTTACTATGCTCCAGCAGAGCAAAACGCCGGGCTGTACAACAAGCGCTGGAACGAGTTAATTTGCGCCATTTAGCTAAACAAAAAATAGGCACTCTCAGTGGTGGAGAGTTCAAGCGAGTTTTGTTAGCTTATTGTTTGGTGACACCTCGTCGTCTCTTGGTATTAGATGAAGCTTTAGCAGGAGTAGATCAGACGGGAGAGGCAGAATTTGCCGCTTTGCTGGCTTTACTAAAAGAGGAACTTGGTTGGACTATCTTAGAAGTTTCTCATGATTTGGATTCAGTTAAGCGCTGCTGCGATAACGTTTTCTGTTTAAACCGGAAGCTATTAGCTGAAGGTTGTCCCCATGTTACTCTTACTCAGAAAAATTTGCAACAAGTTTACGGTGGAACCCATGAACCTACCAGACTGGTTGAGTCTTTTTAGTTTACCTTTCATGCAAAGGGCTATCTTGGGGGGAGTTCTCTTTGGTATTCTCGGGGGATTATTAGGTTGCTTTGTGATTTTGCGCCGTTTATCTCCCTTCGGGGATACTGTCGGTCATGGAGCCATGTTGGGAGTAGTCCTGGCTGCCAGTTTGCAACTCCCTTCAACTTGGGGTTTAATTGGTTATACTGTTATTGTGGGTGTGGCTGTCACTTATTTAATTGACCGCACTAATTTAGGTAGTGATACGATTTTATCGATTGTTTTAACTGGTTCTATCTCTTCAGCGATAATTGGCTTGCATTTCTTACCGGGATACAGGGGGAATTTACTTTCGATTTTGTTTGGTGATATTCTGGCTATTAGTAATTTAGATTTAATTTTATTGTTGCTCCTAACAGGTATAATTTTAGCATTTTTGTTGGTCACTTTACCAGAGCAAATTTTACTCACTCTCAATGCTGACTTGGCTATTATACAAGGTGTTCCTGTTAAATTATATCGTTATTTGTTTATTATATTACTTTCCATTACTATTGGTTTAACTGTTCGGGTAGTGGGTATTTTATTGGTGAATGGTTTTTTGGTGATTCCCGCTGCTACTGCTAGACTTATTTGTCAGGAATTTGTCCCTTTTTTAGCTACTTCAGCGGGTATAGGAGGGCTGAGTGGAGTGGTGGGCATGATTATTTCTGGGACTTTCGATTTACCTTCTGGGCCTAGTATTGTGTTGGTGCAGTTGGGGGTATTTTTGGGGACAGTTTTACTCCGAAGGCAGAGTTAAATGGGGTGTTTTTAATCAAGCTTCATTAAGGTTTTGAGCCGCTCCAGTTCCATTTTGAGAGCATCTCGTTCTGCCACTTGTTGGGCTTTTTCTATTTCCATCAAACGCCTGACTGATAGGGGATTGAGCACTTCATCTACTGTTAACTTTAATTGGGGCAAAACTTGAGACAGGATCTGCTCCCTTTTCCGAAACTCTCTATGGTGGTAGGGACTACCAGGATAGGCTGAATTACACACCCGAATGTGTTCTCGATTCCTGTTGATAATCCAGTATTCGGGAATCCCGATGGCGGCATACTCTTGGTGTTTCTTTTTATAATCCTCCGCCTCGTTTGTGCTAGTGACTTCTATAACCAGTAATGGAGTTTGGTTGTGCTGAAAAATTCCTGCCTCTCCCACTTGAGCAATATCCAGCCAATGCTCTTCCAGGTTCACACATATATCCACAATACGGCAGGTATTTTTGTTAATTCTGAATCCCACTTCTTTCCCCGCCCTCAGTTGGGTTTGGGTATCAGCGAATAATTTGTTGAAGATGTAAACCAAAAACTCGCAGATAACAATGTGTAATCCAGCAGGTGGTGCCATAAGCTGTAAATATCCCTCAACCAATTCGTAGCGATCGCCGGTGCCATCTTCATAGGAGCAATATTCTTCAAAGGTGAAGATTCTTCCAACAGCGGTTTTGAGCGTAACAGCAGACATGTGGGGTTGAAGTCTTGTTGTGGTCCGCCATAGTACTCTACTTCGTAGGTTACCGTGGCACCATTAACGTTGGCTACTACTTGACTGACGTCTTCATAAAGCTGAATATTGCGGAACTCACTTATTGCCGTTGGGTTAGAAACATCGTGGTCGTTTACTAAGGTGAGGTAGTTAAACTGACCAGTGAAGAAATCTCCCACCGAAATTTGATAGGATTTCCAGCCCTCCCCAGTAATATAGTCGTTGAAGGAGTTAATACCCCAATTTTGGGTACCGTAGAGTTGGAAGGTGAAGTTATAGCTCTGTTGGTTGTCATTGTCGAAACCAATACCATGGATCTCTCCTTGGGCAGTACTGCGGAATTCAAATTCCAGCACCGTATTTTCGGTGATATTGTAGCTTCCTAAGTCTAGCTTCTTCCAACCATTCCCTTCTATCTCTACTTCGGTTCCGTCAATAGTGACAGTGGGGTTTTTGTCTTGCCATCCACCACCGTAGGATTCTACTTCGTAGGTTACCGTGGCACCGTTAACGTTGACTGCTACCCCATTTACTTGACTGACGTCATCCTTTGGTATAGGGGAACCGCCATCACCTAAAGCTAGAATAGCTTCTCCCAAAGCCAGCACATCCACCCGCTTGAAATCCAGACCAGTTGCCCCATCGTGAATAGTAACTCCAGTGGAACGCAGGAGACTTTTCAGTTCTGGTACCGTCAGTCGGCGATTTATTTCCCGCTCTGCCAATTCCTGAGCTAATGCTGCAATGCCCGCTACATGGGGCGCTGCCATGCTCGTACCTGACCATGTGGAGTAGCCCCCATAGGCGTTAGCCGCCGTTATGGGTGACCCAGGAGCAAAAACAGTAGTGAGAGTTTCGTGGCGATCGGAGAAAAAACTGATGCTACCAGTGGTGTCATCGACTGAACCAACAGAGAAGACGTTGGGGTCGGCTGACATCAGATTAACTCCCCCGGTAAAGCCCCAGTTACCCGACGCAACGGAAACAACAATATCCTGTTCAGCTAGAGCTTTGTACTCATCGGAATACAAGCTGTTGAAGAAGTGTGTAACAACAAAACTTCCTAGAGAGATATTAACACTGGCTACGTTATAGGTGGAGGCATTTGCCACTACCCATTGCAAGGCTTGTTCCTTAACCCTCCAGCCGTAGTTTTCTTGAGGCCCCGGGCTGTAGCCGTTGTCGTCAAGAACTTTGAGGTGAATGATGTTTGCCCCCGGAGCCATACTAGCGGCAATACTGGAGACGTGGGAACCGTGTCCGTGTACGTCGCTAGCGTCTGCATCGTTGTAGGCGAAATCGTAGTGATAGACGATGCGATCTGCCACTCCGTCACCGTCCTTATCGGGACCGAATGCCTCGTGGTCCAAGTCAATTCCTGAGTCTATGATAACGATACTGTAACCGCTGCCATCAATTCCCGCAAAACGAGCATCCTGTTGGAAGTCGTCATGGTTAATCAGGGAAGCAGCCTCGGAGTCGATTGCGGTTGCGGTTGCGGTTGTGGCCACTGTACCAGTAGTATAGACTACTAGTTCTTCGACATTTTCTCCAGAACTTGCCTCTGGAGCGGAACTTAGGAAGGTTACTTGGGTTGCGAAAGGAATGATTTGGGTTAGAGAGTCTTTTCCTATGGTTCCTGTAAAGGAGTTTGCATTACTAAAATTAGTAACCTTAAAACCTAATACTTCTAACTTGGGCAGTAAGTCCTCTGGAGCGTTAGTTTTTATTTTAATGTTGACCCCCAGTCCCTGGCCTTCTTGACTACTTTTTCTTTGTTGGGGGAGCATGGTTGGTTCCAATTTACCTAACAAATTCTCATCTAGATTAATCTGATGTTCATTGTTGTTGGTGTTGATTAAGTTAGTGTTTTTAGCCATTTTTGCTCTCAGTTAATAGGACATTTTAGGAAAGGCACCTTGTCCTTATATTATCTACTTTATCAGGTATTTGCGAGAATTAGCTGTGATTTGGAACAACTTTTTTATAAATATTTTGTAAAGATTTGACAAATTCAAAAAATAACAACAATGAAAAATAAGAAGAAGGAACGTCTGATTATCTTTACCCGTTATCCAGAACCAGGAAAGACCAAAACGAGAATGATTTCCATATTGGGAGCAGAGGGCGCAGCATCTCTCCAGCGTGAGATGACGGAATTTACCGTAAAACAAGGACAGAAAATTAAACAGATTCGGGGATTATCCTTAGAAGTCCATTTTGCAGGTGGAGACTTCCAGACTATGGAAGATTGGTTGGGTTCTGATCTAGTATATCATGAACAATCAAAAGGAGATTTAGGAGAACGAATGAATTCCGCTTTCACCCTTTCCTTTGGTGAGGATATGACTAGAGTGGTAATCATTGGAATTGATTGTCCCGGATTGAATCCACCCATTTTAGCTAAAGCTTTTGATACCCTAAGTGAATATGACCTAGTTCTCGGTCCTGCAAAAGATGGAGGTTATTATCTCATTGGATTGAGGTGTTCGGTTCCGGAGTTATTTCGCGGTGTTACCTGGGGAACAGGTTTAGTTTTGGCTCAAACTACTTGTATTGCAGAAAAGCTAGGTTTATCGTCCTATTATTTGGATTTATTGGAGGATGTGGATCGTCCGGAAGATTTGCCTATTTGGACTCGCGCAGAGGCGCAGAGGGCGCAGAGGTTAGGATAAGACTTGGTATATTCCCCAAATAGCCATAGCTCTTAAGTAATGACTTGCTCGGAAGGTTCCCGCAGTAGTAATGGCTTCCGGTGTCCTAAATTGCAAGCCATTGTCATATATTTGCTCCACCACTGTTTCTGCTAATTTCAAACCTTCATCCACCATTCCCATTTGGATCATAAATGCCGCCAAACCAAAATTAATCCCAGTCCAAACTTCCAAAGGATGAGTATCATGGGGATTTTCCGGAGATCCATCGGGTTTCACCCCATTGGCAGCTCCAAATTCCCCGTGATGAAAGTTCAAGAAACAAGCATCGTAAACCTTCCTCAAGGTAGATTCTACATAGGGTTGTTGCACTACATCGGGTAATTGCAATAACTGGGCGTAAAATTGACCACACAACTGATCTGCCATTACTATATCAGAATCGCTTTCACTATCTAGGCGATAATATTCTCCATTCCAAAGTGTCTCTTGATAGATAGGTCTTGCTTGGACTAACCAATCTTCATAAGTAGCGATCGCCTTCTCAATTCCTTCGGGGTCAAAACTTCCCTGACGTTGAGGATAGATACTAGGATTTTCCTTTAAAATCTTCCCTATTTTAACTGCTGCTTCCAAAGCTGCAATCCACAATCCCCCACAATAAGCGCTAATTCCCTCAAGTTGCCAATCGTCGAAAGTCTGATCCGGTGCCCCCCCATTTTCGGGAATGCCATCACCATCTTTGTCAAACTGTTTCAAATAGGCTAGAGTTTGGACAATCCCATCCCAACATTCCCAAAGAAACTCCCTATCCTCAGCTCCGGTAAAGACAAAATTCCGATACACCTGCAAAACAAAATCACAACCCAAATCCTTCCACTGATTACAATCTTGATAACTGGTGTAATTAGTCTTTTCCCAAGGATGTTCATTGGGTGCCCCTAAATCGTGAGGAGTTGCCCCTGGTACCTTCCGCACCGCCATTGTCTGATTATAACCTATCTGCCGTAGGGTATCATCTCCTTGGGAAATAGCCCTGGCAAAAGCTTCTAACACAGCTTTATCTAACCTGGGCCATAATATAGCCAAAGCCAAAGAACCGTATAAGCGCACATCCAAACTTTCATACCAACGATAATCCATACACTCCAGCACCCCAAACTGCCCCACCGGGTCATTTTCCGTCGCCACAGTCCAAAGACTACCTCCTTGAGCTAATAAATATAGCTCATTAAACAAGGCCATTTTCAACCAACTGGGTAAATCTTGACGCCCTAAAATGGGGTTCTGCCAAGCTTCAATGCTTTCTTTCCACATAGCAGAATGTTTCAGAGCCGTTCTAATCATCGTCCAAACATTCTTCCCGGTGACACCGAAAAAATCTGTGTAGCGACGATAATATTTTACTCCAGGAGCAAATTCAGTAATAGGCAAGTCCCAAGCGAGAATAAAAGGAATCTTGCGGGTTTTCCCGGGACGGATCGTGAAGCGAACGGCGATCGCCCCTGCTATTTGTTCACCTGGTGCCGCTGGAGTTTCATCTTCCAGATCTGCTAAAGAACCATTCATGGCAAAATAATCCCAAATATCCCTTCCATCCTCCACAGGATTCCAGCGGTTGTGATAGAATACTTCTACAGCAGGATTGGTAATAGTAGCAATAGACATTTGCCCTTCCCCCGCAGCAATTTCTTCATGAGGACGGACCCGGTTGAACAAGCAGCCCACCCGGTGAAAATCTACAACCCACTGATTAAAATTCCCCGTACTATCTCCCCAACGAGGTTGATATTCATAAACCGGACTGCCATCATCCCGTACCCTTACTGATGGTTCCTTAATGGCATTAGTAAACCACCCCATCATATTTTCCCAGGTTAACATTATACTCATAACTACAGATTTAGCAGTGGAGTTATGGGCAGTCCACTCAAAGATAGCGATGGGATAGCTAGACTCTTGATAACTTCCCGCCCAAATGGGGGAAAATTGTTCGCAAACCAATTCTGATTTAAAGACCCCTGCATAAGTAAACCAACTGCGGGGATAAAGAGCAGAATAAGTTCCCTTTTCTTCAGGATACCATAACCAGGAGGTTAAAGTTCCATCGGTTGGAAGTTCAGTACTCATAGCATAAGCTTGAGCGGGTTCACCTTCTGGCTGCTCAAAAACGCTAAATTGACAGGAGGGAAGACTGCGAAAGATATGTTCTCCTCCGTCAAGATGCCAAAGGTTGAAGTCTCCTCGGGGGGAACGACCGATGCAACCAGCACCAAAACCCCCTAAAGGCATACCGTGGAAAGGTCCATCGTCTAAATTACTCTCATAGCGCACGGTGTAGGGTTTTTCCCAGCCCCGACCTATGGAACGAGACCAAGCACAAGAGGGTATAGAGGGTATCGATGGATAGTTAGTCATGGCTACCATTTTACCCTATGATGGAACAATCTGGGGAAAATTTGGGCCAAAAAGTTGAAAGCCGTAGAGCCGTAGGTTGGGTTTCCCGCAAGCGTTACCCAACAAGGATGGGTGCTGTTGGGTTTCGTGCCTCAACCCAACCTACTATGATGGAACATTTTGGGGAAAATTTGGGCCAAAAAATTGAGAGCGATGCAGGTAGCCCCCAAAGTTGGTAGAATAAACGTAGGAGCCATGACTACCCCGATCGCCCACCAACTCAAAACATGAAAGAAAAGAGCAACAGCTAAAATAGTGGCCAAAACTGCTGCCCTTTTAGTTTGTCGTCCCAGAAACCACAATAGTAGAGTATAACTGGTGGCGAGCAAATTAGCGGGAACGAGAACAGCGCAAATGGGAATGCAGTAGTGGCGGGAAAATTCAAATAAAGTCATTGGTCAAGTATAGCTTGTACTCTCTTCAAAATACCCCCTCTCTGCGACTCTGTGCCTCTGCGTGAAACTTTAACGCTTCCGGTGATCGCGCTGCTCAATCAACTCTGCCATTTTATTACGCTGTTGGGGAGTAAGCACCTCCCGAATAGCCAGTATAGTTTCAAAACGTTGATTACTCAATTGATTACGAAGACCCTGGATCTGCTGATGTTGTTGACGCAACTGTTGAGGAGTACCAGTACCCGCCATGAGGGAGCGCATTTCTTCTCTTGCTGCTCCCATTTGCTCTTTGAGGGAGGACATATTTTCCCATGACTGCTCTTTAATCGCTTTAATCCGTTCTGATTGTTCCAGGGTCAAATTCAATTCTTGCAACCAGCGATCGCCTGAATCGCCATCGCGCCCCCGGTTATGACGCCCATAACCGTGAGCAAAAACTGGTGTTTCCTGGACTTTAACTTGAGGATTTACCGGGGCAGAATTGATGCTAACTGGTAAAATCAGGGCTGCTGCTGCTACTGTTGCTGAAAGAGAACGACAAATCATGAAAAATTCCTCTTAATAACGAACCTTACCATTCAATATTAGACAATCTTTCTCCCTCTCTGTGTCCTCTGCGCCTCTGCGGTTATTTAAATCCCAATCTTCCTAACTCTCCCAGATAAGCTATAATAATTAACAAATCTTTAAAATTCCAAGCAGTCCAGACAAATATATGTCTCTTCCCATTCGCAACCTAGCTATCATAGCCCACGTAGATCACGGTAAAACCACCCTCGTAGACGCTCTCCTCAAACAGTCCGGCATTTTCCGCGAAGGGGAAGAGGTTCCGGACTGTGTTATGGACTCCAACGCTCTGGAACGAGAACGGGGGATTACCATCTTATCCAAAAATACCGCAGTCCGTTATAAAGATACCCTCATCAACATCGTGGATACCCCCGGACACGCCGATTTTGGTGGTGAGGTGGAACGAGTACTGGGAATGGTAGATGGCTGTATCTTAATTGTAGACGCCAATGAAGGCCCCATGCCCCAAACTCGGTTCGTCCTCAAAAAAGCCTTGGAAAAAGGACTGCGACCCATTGTGGTGGTGAATAAAATCGACCGTCCCCGTGCGGACCCGAATAAAGCTGTGGATAAAGTCTTCGACCTGTTCGTGGAACTGGGTGCTGACGACGATCAGTGCGACTTCACCACCCTCTTTGCTTCCGGTTTAGAAGGGTACTGTAAAGAAGACTTAAACGCCGAAGGAACCGACATGGAACCTCTCTTTGCAGCCATTATCCACCATGTACCACCTCCAGCAGGAGACCCTGACAAACCTCTGCAACTGCAAGTCACCACCCTGGACTATTCCGATTATCTCGGACGCATTGTCATTGGCCGGATCCACAACGGTAAGATTAAAGCAGGTCAAACTGCTGCCATCATAACAGAAACTGGCACAGTTGTCAAGGCTAAAGTTAGTAAGCTTATGGGCTTTGAAGGACTGAAGCGAGTGGAATTACCCGAAGCCACTGCTGGCAACATCGTTGCTGTAGCAGGGTTTGCCAACGCCAATATTGGAGAAACCATTACTTATCCAGAGAATCCTAAAGCATTACCTTTAATTAAGGTAGATGAGCCTACCTTACAAATGACCTTTTCCGTCAACGATTCCCCTTTTGCAGGGAAGGAAGGGACTTATGTTACCTCCCGACAATTGTGCGATCGCCTCTTGCGGGAGTTGGAAACCAATGTAGCCCTGCGAGTAGAAGAAGGGGACACAGCCGAGAAATTCTTAGTGTCTGGCCGGGGAGAACTCCACCTGGGCATTCTAATAGAAACCATGCGTCGGGAAGGTTACGAATTTCAAGTGTCCCAACCCCAAGTAATTTACCGCGAAGTAAATGGCCAACCCTGCGAACCCTATGAGTATTTAGTTCTAGACGTTCCCGAAGCAGCAGTGGGTTCCTGTATCGAAAGGTTGGGACAACGGAAGGGAGAAATGCAGGACATGCAGACGGGAAGTAACGGGAGAACTCAACTAGAGTTTATCATACCCGCCCGGGGTTTAATCGGTTTCCGGGGGGATTTTATTCGCCTTTCTCGGGGAGAAGGAATTATGAATCATAGTTTCCTGGAATATCGCGGACTTTCTGGGGAATTTTCAACCCGTTACAATGGGATTATTATTGCTTTTGAAGAAGGAATCGCCACTTTCTACGCCTTGAAAAATGCGGAAGATAGGGGGGTATTCTTTATTACTCCCGGAACCAAGGTTTACAAGGGCATGATTGTAGGGGAACACAATCGCCCTCAAGACTTAGAGTTGAACGTGTGCAAAACCAAACAACTCACCAACCACCGTTCAGCTACCGGAGATGAATTGGATCAATTGCAAGCGCCAGTGGAAATGAGTTTAGAACGGGCATTAGAATATATAGCTTCTGATGAGTTAGTGGAAGTTACCCCAGAGTCTCTTCGTTTGCGGAAAATGAAGGCCAAAAAACTAGCACGACGTTAGAAACGCTCTCAGCACCCCGCTCCGATTATTCAAGAGATTGAAACCAGGAGTGTAAATCAGCTTCCTCTCTAAAATCCAGTAAAGCTTCTCCCAAAGCTTCCAGTTTGGACAAAGGTAGCATTTCAACTTGAGAGATTAAGTCTGAGGATACCGCCCCAAGACGACGGTTGAGCAGCTTTAGCATATGAGCCAGAAGCCTGACGGTGTATGCGATAGCATCCTTGCGCCCCTACCGATAAAACCCCTGGTTTAGTACTATGGCGATCGCCTAAAGTTCGTAGGGTGGGCAATTTGTACAATATTTTTGTCAAAAAATACTAAAGTTTATATGCATACAAAAATACTAAATTGTCTTTGGGTTCATGGTTCACTTAGCTACATTGAACAAGTTTGCTTAGTATCTGCCCTCAGTGTTGGACATAAAGTGCGACTGTACACCTATGAAGAGGTTAAAAATGTCCCCAAAGGAATTGAAGTGCAAGATGCAAATTCAATTCTTCCCAGGAAATATATGCTTAAACATAAGCAAAAGCAAAATTATGCATTAGGCTCAGATATTTTCAGATATGAGTTACAGAGTCTTGGTAAAGGTATTTGGATCGATACCGATGTCTACTTCCTAAAACCAATTCAAATCGATTCTGATATTATATTTGGATGGGAAGATGAAGGATTGATCAACGGTGCCGTGCTATATCTCGCTCCCAATACGAAAATACTCCAATTGATCCAAAAGTTTTTTAGTTCTGAGCCTGTTATAGCTCCTTGGTAGAGTAAAGAAGAGCAAGAGGAGCAACGAAGCCTTTATCTAAGTGGTCAACACAAGAACCTAGAAAATTTACCTTGGGGTACGATAGGTCCGAACGCAATTACTTATTTTGCTCAACTTTTAGAGTTAGAGAAGTTCGCCCAGCCTCAGGAGGTATTCTATCCAGTACATTGGACTGATGCGGAAAAAATGTTTGAGCCACATTTTGCTTACCGCGATTTTATTACTGAAAAAACTCTAACTGTTCATCTATGGAACGAGCGTATAAAAAAGTTGAAGCCATATCCTCCTCCAAAAGGCTCTTTTATCTATGATATTTGCAAAAAACATAACATTAATCCCTGGAAACATGTAAATTTGGCAAAGTATCTCAAGCGTGGGGTCAAGCAAAAACTTAAACAAGTCAGGGAATGGCTAACCAAATAATCGTTGACTTTCCGTAGGATAATTAAGGAATCCGCTCGAATCGGTTCTTGGGTCATCACTCATGACCCACTTGTTCTTGTTATATACTAAACCACGCCCGTAGGGCACCTTCAACGGATATAATGGTATTGTATAATCGCAAGAAGAAGAAAATGATACTCACAGAACTTGAAATAGCAAAAGTCATTGAGAAGACTAAAGCTGCTTTTCCTAATTTTACTGATTGGGAATACAATAATGAAGTGAAGGTCGAATATTGTGGCTTTTCTCTGTGGGGGAAGTTTCTTGTTGATCCGGATGAACTAATGTCTCCACGCTTTTTTATAACCCTTGCTACCTATGAAGAACAGTGGGAATGTCACTTGACTATGGGACAGCATTCTTATATGTGGTATTCTGCTGATGTTGGTGATGCTCATGTACTTGCTACAGAGCGTTGTGATTCCTATAATGATGCTATTGCAGCACTGAAGAAGGCAATTTTAAAATTATTCAAAGCCTTTTCTGTACTACCAACATAAAAAATCCATATTCAGCGGTTAAAAAAAGGTGTGCCATGCCCACCCTACGAGGGTGTTTTTTGTAAATCAGGTCTTTCTTCAGGAACGATCGCCCCTTTAACTGGACAGACTTCCAAACAAATACCGCAGTCAATGCAGATATTAAAGTCAATCCAATACCAATCTGTTCCTTTAGCATTTTTACCTGGTCCTTGATGAATACAAGCAACGGGACATGCAGTGGTGCAGTCAGCTATTCCTTCGCAAATTTCGGTAACAATACTGTGGGGCATAGTTATTCTTGGTTATTAGTGGTTCAATTTGGTGATTAAATCTTCATAAATATTGGAGCGATCGCCAAAGATATAATTGGGTGTAAATCCGGTAATATCCCTCCCTCCTACTCGACGCAAATGTTCCACAGCCGCAGAAACATCTTTCTTGGAGACTACTATAGTGGCTCCATAGCAATCATCTTCTGCTCCGTAAACCTTAGCTACAGTAGGTCCAGCAAAACCAGCTAAACCTGCTATATCCAAGTCTTGCGTTAGTTTTTGCCCAATTTCTTCAGGAGAATTACCTCGTACATTAGCAGTGAGGGAGATGTACTTTTTCCCCAGGCTATGGGCTTCAATTAACTCTAACATTACCTTGGTGGTGGCTAACTTCTCCTGATTCCCTTTTAAAGTGTTCCTATTACCTATCAAACAAGCTTCCGATTCAATGATATTCCCGTCTAAGAGACGCTTTAAGCGATTTTCCCTTAAAGTGGTGCCTGTGGAGGTTATGTCAACGATAGCGTCGGCATAACCCATGCTGGGGGCAGCTTCTAGAGCACCGTGAGCTTCTACTAGGGAGAAGTTAACAATTCGTTTGCTGTAAAACCACTGGCGGGTTAAATTGGGATATTTAGTGGCAATGCGCATATCTCGACCTTTTTCTTTAAAAACTAAGGTCAAATCTGCTAAATCTTGGCTACTTGTTACATCGATCCAACTATCAGGAACCGCCAAAACTAAATCACAACCACCATAACCGAGGCGATGGCAAATAACTATCACATTGTCGTAATCTCTCCCATTTTCCCGCACTACATCGTAACCAGTAATCCCCAGATCCACACTTTCTTCTGCCACTTTGGTAAAAATATCAGCAGCCCTTTGAAAAAGCACCGAGATACCTAAAGCGGGAATAGTACCAACATATTGTCGTTCGTTGGGGCGAGATACTTTTAAGCCAGCAGCAGCGAAGAATTGTCTGGTATCCTTGTCTAAAGCCCCTTTACTGGGTAGGGCAATTTTCAGATTACTCATCATTTTCTCTCCTCATAACCATGACTGCCTCTTCTAAGGGTAATTGTTGTTGTTGGCGAGTTGCCATATTCTTTACTACCACTACATTTGCCAATCTTTCTGCTTCTCCCACTACAATAACAAAGGGAATGGTTTGTTTGGCAGCATATTTTAAACTGGTGGACAGATTTTTCCCTCGCACCTCCAAAACTACTCTCAACCCCTTTGAGCGCAATTTTTCGCCCACTTCTATACTGTAGCAATGTTCAGCAGCACTAAGAGGTACAATTAAAGCATCTACTGTGCTCTCTTCTACCACTGGCAGTATACCTTCACTTTCCATGGCTAACCTAATTCTCTCAATGCCGAAAGAGAAACCACTAGCGGGGATATCATTATTTCCTCCCAGGGTTTTCACCAAATCGTCGTACCTACCACCACCACAGAGTTGCCGTTCTTGTCCCAAAGTTTCGTGATGGATTTCAAATATTGTCCCTGTATAATATTGCAAGCCACGACTCAAGCCGAAATCCAATCTAATTCGAGTTGAGTCTATATTGTAGGAAGGCAGTATGGCCAAAATCTCCTCCAATTCTCCTAAACCCCCACTATCCATATGATAACTTGCCAACAACTGTCGAGCTGAGGGGAGAACTTCCTGGGGTTTACCTTGCAGTTGTGCTAATTGTTCCATAAAATCTAAGGCTTTCAACCACAGTGGCTTTTGCTCTGCTCGCTGAATTTTCCCCATCAGACTATTAGCGATGTCCATTTTTTGGCGGTTACCAACTAAATTAACATTGGTATTCTCTAACAGTTCCAAAATAGTTGCCTTAGCCTCTTCTTCGGACAAACCTTGCAAGAGATGTTGTAGCCTTGAAGTTTCTACCAGGTTGTCTGGGGGACAAATCTCTTCTATAGCTGCTTCTAGAGCGGCTCTCCTCACCTTGCGCAACTCCTCCATTTGGCTCAGGAGGAAGTTCCCCAGACGTCTTTCCAGGGGCATAGTTCTCAAAAACTGATTCAGCAGGGAAATATTTCCCAGCACCACTCGGTAATCTTTCAATCCCAACTTATCTAAACTCTGACAAGCTAGGGCAATCATTTCTGCATCCGCCATGGAACCCGCTGCACCGATGGCTTCCACTCCCATTTGGGTAAACTGGCGATATCTGCCCCGCTGAGGCTTTTCATAGCGAAATACCGGTCCTGAGTAGTACAAACGTACTGGCAGGGGTTCCCCTTGGAGTGTGGTCTGGATATAAGCACGAGCCACTGAAGCCGTTAATTCTGGACGAAGGCAGAGACGGCGATTATGATAGGTAAAGTCGTACATGCGGGAGATTAATTCTTCCCCGGACTTGCGCAAAAAGAGTTCAGTATACTCAATCACAGGTACGTCTATGGGACGATAACCAAAGGACTGGAAGCAGCTACTGAGTTGATTTTCGATCTGCTTTTGTAGTCGGTAAGTTGGGGGTAAGACGTCGTTTACCCCTCGGACTGTTTCTACTTTCGGATTGCGCATATCGTGCGGATATAAATCAGCCCACTATTATAGTATAGCGCAACCCCACCCCTACTGTAAGATTACTGGATAGAGCATTTTAGAGGAAACTCCACATGAGCCAAACGAAACAAACTGTCATTGCTCCATCTATTCTTTCAGCAGACTTTAGCCGTTTAGGAGCAGAAATTGAAGCCGTGGACGCTGCTGGTGCAGACTGGATCCACGTAGACGTCATGGATGGTCGATTCGTCCCCAATATTACCATTGGTCCCCTGATTGTCAATGCTATTCGTCCTTATACCAAAAAACCCCTAGACGTCCACCTGATGATTGTGGAACCGGAAAAATACGTTGCTGACTTTGCTAAAGCGGGAGCAGATATTATTTCCGTTCACGCGGAACACAACGCTTCTCCCCACCTTCACCGTACTTTGGGTCAAATTCGGGAATTAGGTAAAAAAGCAGGGGTTGTGCTCAACCCCGGAACTCCCGTAGAATTCATCGACCATGTGCTGGATCTCTGCGATCTGATTTTAATCATGAGTGTTAATCCTGGTTTTGGAGGTCAAAGTTTTATTCCCTCTGTTGTACCCAAAATCACCAAACTGCGTCAGATGTGCGATGAACGAGGATTGGATCCCTGGATAGAAGTAGATGGGGGACTCAAATCTAACAATACGTGGCAGGTATTGGAAGCAGGAGCAAATGCCATTGTTGCTGGTTCTGCTGTGTTTAAAGCTCCCAGTTACAGGGAAGCAATTGAAGGAATTCGCCATAGTAAGCGTCCTGCTTAAGCTTTGGCGTGTAGGGGTGGGCATTGCCCACCAATTGCTTGCCTACCGAAGTTAGTAAAGATAAGATAATGTCAGCAAGAGATTTATTTCACGATGCTGCTCGTCGAGCATTAGAAAAAGATGGATGGCAGATTACTCACGATCCCCTCCATATTAAAATTAAAGAGGTTGAGTTTTTTATCGATCTTGGTGCTGAACGGATTATTGCTGCTCAAAAAGATGGAAAAAAAATCGCTGTTGAAATTAAGTCTTTCCTAGGGCGCTCTAACATTAGCGAATTTCACACTGCATTGGGAAAAACACTCAACTACAAACTAGCTTTGAGGAAGAAAGATCCAGAACGTGCACTCTATCTCTGTATTTCACGAGACATTTATCAAGACCTTTTTTTAGGATAATTTATTCAAGAAAGTATTTTGGAATATGGGATTAAACTCCTAATCGTCAACATTATATCAGAGGAAGTATTTTTATGGAAAGAGTAGACTATGGTAAAATCATCGAAGAAACTTTAGCTAATCATACAGGTAACGATCTAGAGGAAGAAACAGAGGTTCAACTTATAATCGATCGGGAAGGAAATCATTATCAAATTTTACACTTAGGTTGGATTGAAGAAGAGCAGATTCGTGTTTATGCTTGTATCATTCATATAGATATTAAAGATGGAAAAATCTGGATTCAACGAGATGGTACAGAAATTGGGGTTGCTAATGAGCTTCTGAAGATGGGCGTTCCAAAACAAGATATTGTTTTAGGATTCCAAGCTCCCTACAAACGGGATTTAATCCAATTGGCAGAATAGGGTTTATAGTGTTTTGATGCAAAAAAAACATTGAGTCAATGCTTTATCAACATCATGGTAGGTTTTTTGTAACGCAAAATACAAAATTTGTCAATCGAAAGCTGATAATAATACCAAGAAAGGCAACAAAAATAAAAGCCAATCTTATCTTAACATAAACTTTTGTAGGGTTGACACATTCATGGTAACGGCAGTAAAACAGGCGAAAAAACCAGCAAAACTGAATAAATTTGAAAAATTTAAAGCAGAAAAAGACGGACTGGCAGTAAAAGAAGAACTGGAAAATTTTGCCAAATTAGGTTGGGAAGCAATTGATAAAACAGATCTTCAACATCGTCTCAAATGGTTAGGAATATTCTATCGTCCTGTAACTCCCGGCAAATTCATGCTCAGAATGCGCACTCCTAACGGTATTCTTACCAATAAACAAATGGAAGTCCTGGCGGAAATTATCCAACCCTATGAGGATGGTTGCGCTGACATTACCACTCGACAAAATATCCAACTGCGGGGAATTCGCTTTGAGGACTTCCCAAATATTTTCCGTCGCCTTCAGAAGGTGGGAATGACCTCAATGCAGTCGGGAATGGATAACGTGCGCAACATTACCGGATCCCCCATGGCAGGAATTGATACGGATGAACTCATCGACACTCGTCCCCTGGTGCAAAAAGTCCAGGACGCAATTACCAACAAAGGGGAGGGTAATTATGAATTTACCAACCTACCGCGCAAATTCAATATTGCTATTGAGGGGGGTAGGGATAACTCAGTTCACGCAGAAATCAACGATATTGCCTTCGTTCCCGCCTATAAAAATGGAACTTTAGGTTTCAATGTTCTTGTCGGGGGCTTTTTCTCCGCCCAGCGTTGTGCAGCAGCAATTCCTCTCAATGGTTGGGTTCAGACTACTGTTGAGATAGTGGACTTGTGTACAGCCATTTTAAGAGTATATCGGGATAATGGTTCTCGGGGTAATCGCCAGAAAACCCGGATGATGTGGTTAATTGAAGAGTTGGGGCTGGAGAATTTTCGGTCCATGGTGGAACAAGAATTGGGATATTCTTTGGAGACGGGGGCTGAAAAAGACGAAATTAATTGGGAAAAGCGGGATCACATTGGTGTCTTTAAGCAAAAGCAACCGGGTTTAAACTATGTGGGTTTGCATGTTCCCGTGGGGCGACTGTATCCCCAAGATATGTTAAATTTAGCCAGACTAGCTGAAGTCTATGGCAATGGGGAAATTCGCCTCACTGTGGAGCAAAATCTCATTATTCCCGGTATTGCCGATGAAAAGTTAGCTACTTTCCTAGCAGAACCATTGCTGCAAAAGTTTGCCATTGAACCCAAGTCTTTAACAAAAGCATTGGTTTCTTGTACTGGTGCTCAATTCTGTAACTTTGCCCTCATTGAAACGAAAAATCGAGGTTTGGAATTAGCCCGCGCTTTGGACGAAGAATTAGAAATGCCTCGCCCTGTAAGAATTCATTGGACTGGGTGTCCCAATTCTTGTGGACAACCTCAGGTAGCAGACATTGGTTTAATGGGAACCAAAGTGCGCAAAGATGGGAAATCTGTAGAAGGGGTGGATATCTATTTAGGAGGTAAAGTGGGAAAAGATGCCCAATTGGGTAAATGCTTCCAAAAAGGGGTTCCTTGCGAAGATTTAATGCCCGTTTTGCGCAATCTTTTGATTGAAAAGTTTGGTGCGCAACCCTTGTAGGGTGCGGATGTTTGGCTGTGGGTTGGGCGTCAACCTACAGCTATTTTTCTAACTGGGCGATCGCTATAATGTTATATTGAGGATTTTCCCTCGATATTTTGCTATCCATTATCCAATTGTGCCATGATTTTAGCCATATCCAAACTCCCCATTATTTACCCAGAAACCGACGGGAAACCCATGTCTGAAAGCGACTTTACTCGCGATTACCTGTTATATGGGGTGAATGTGTTGCAGTATTACTTTCGCCATCAGGAAAACGTCTATGTATCCGGTAATTTGTTTATCTATTACAAAAAAGGTGTTTCCGACGCCGTAGTTTCCCCTGATGTGTTTGTTATCAAAGGAATCAGCAACAAGAAACGCCGCGTTTATAAAGTTTGGGAAGAAGACAACAAAGCTCCCAACTGGGTTTTAGAAGTGACATCTAGTAGTACCCGCAATGCTGATAATCTAGAAAAACCGCAAAAATACGCTGACATGGGAGTAGCAGAGTATTTTCAATATGATCCCACAGGAGAATATTTGCAACCTTGTCAACTGCAAGGCTTTCGTTTAGTAAATGGAAGGTACCAATTAATAATACCAGAGTTTGGACAAGAGGGAATGCTGTCAATACCCTCGGAAGTTTTAGGGCTACAGTTACACCTTATTTCAGGGGAATTGCGGTTCTATGATCCACTGACAGAGAAATTTTTGCCCTCATACTCCCAAACACGAAGGCTCCTTACACAAGCTCAACAGCAGCTTATACAAGCCGAACAGCAGCGGGATGCGGAGGCTCAAGCCCGCACACAAGCCGAACAGCAGCTTGCACAAACCCAACAGCGACTTAATAATGCAGTTTCTCAATTACTGACAACAGGAATGACTGTGGAGCAGGTTGCCCAAATTTTAGGTTTATCTATTGATGAGGTGCGTTCTCGCTCTATCTAGCAATAACAACTACTGGGAAGTTTAATTTTTTGTTATGACTTTACCTATATCCAAACCCCATATCATTTACCTGGAAACCGACGGTGGACCCATGTCTGAAAGCGACTTTACTCGCGATTACCTGTTATATGGGGTGAATGTGTTGCAGTATTACTTTCGCCATCAGGAAAACGTCTATGTATCGGGTCATCTGTTTATCTATTACGAAAAAGGTGTTCCCGACGCTGTAGTTTCCCCTGATGTGTTTGTGATTAAAGGAGTCAGCAATAAGAAACGCCGCATTTATAAAGTCTGGGAAGAAGACAACAAAGTTCCCAACTGGGTTTTAGAAGTGACGTCTGCTAGTACCCGCTATACTGACAGCGAAAGCAAACCACAAAAATACGCTGACATGGGGGTAGCAGAGTATTTTCAATATGATCCCACAGGAGATTACTTGCAACCTCAACAACTGCAAGGCTTTCGTTTAGTAAATGGAAAATACGAACCTATAGTACCAGAGTTTGGACAAGAGGGGGTGCTGTCAATACCCTCAGAAGTTTTAGGGCTACAGTTACACCTTATTTCAGGCTCACTGCGGTTCTATGATCCAGTGACCAAGAAACTTTTGCCCTCATACTCCCAAACACGAAGGGAGGCAGAACTTGCCCAGCAGGGGCTTAATAATGCAGTTTCTCAATTACTGACAACAGGAATGTCTGTGGAACAAGTTGCCCAAATTTTAGGTTTATCCATTGATGAGGTGCGTTCTCGCTCTTAGCCGGAAGGTATCACGCAGAGTCGCAGAGACGCAGAGGAGGGAGATATACCGTAACGATGCAATATATGTATTTTATTGATGAAAAAAAAGAATGAATAGGCAATAAATGTAGCGAACTATACATATTAATCGATGTAACAGCGTGAATATTTGAGTAAGAAAAGCAAATCAAGGAAAATGTAAAATAAAAATACAAAAATTGTCTAAATCATGAAATTATCAATGTCCAAAGACAGGAATTGAGATTTCAAATTGATGGGCAATGCCCACCCTACATTGATAAATTATAAGGAAGGTAACACATGCTAGGAGAAATGTGGTCATTTCGGGGTAGATACAAAATCCTCCATCTCACTTGGTTTGCATTCTTTCTCTCTTTTGTAGTTTGGTTTAACTTTGCCCCGTTTTCCACTGCCGTGAGAGAGACTTTTAATCTAGAATTGGGTCAGGTGAGAACCATCGCCATTTGTAACGTGGCTTTGACAGTACCGGCGAGGGTAATTATCGGCATGCTCTTGGACAAATATGGTCCCAGAATTACCTATTCTATCTTGTTAATATACGCGGCTATTCCCTGCGTAACTTTTGGTTTGGCCCAGAACTTCAGCCAGTTGGTAATTAGTCGTTTGGCACTGAGTATCGTCGGTGCAGGTTTTGTCGTTGGTATCCGTATGACAGCGGAGTGGTTTCCCCCCAAGGAAATTGGTTTAGCGGAAGGAATTTACGGGGGCTGGGGCAATTTTGGTTCCGCAGCAGCAGCTTTTACCCTCCCCACTATCGCCGGTTGGTTAGCTTTTGGCGGTTCTGGTCTCAACTGGCGGATAGCAATTATAGGGACTGGTATCATTAGTGCTATCTACGGTGTGGTCTACTTCTTGAACGTCCGAGATACTCCTCCCGGGAAAGTTTATCAGCGACCCCCTAGTACGAGAGGAATAGAGGTGACTACCAAGAAAGACTTCTGGTTCCTAATGCTGATGAATGTTCCTCTCTCGGGGATTCTCATGGTGCTATCTTGGCGTTTAAAGAAGGTGGGTTTCTTCAATGAAGGTGCATTTACGATAGCTATCCTTGCCCTACTGGGTTTGTATCTGTTCCAAGCTTACAATTGCTGGACAGTGAATAAAGACTTGCTCAGTGGAAAGAAGAAATATGCTCCTGAAGACCGCTATAATTTCTCCCAAGTTGCCATTCTCGAATTGACTTATATTGTCAACTTCGGTTCCGAGCTAGCGGTGGTTTCTATGCTGCCAGCGTTCTTCGAGGGTACTTTTGACCTGAGCAAACAAGCAGCAGGGGCGATCGCTGCCAGCTATGCCTTCATGAACTTAATGTCTCGTCCTGGTGGAGGACTGCTGTCAGATAAACTGGGTAGCCGTAAGATGACCATGGGAGTCTTAACAGCAGGTTTAGGTATAGGTTATATGTTAATGGGTACTATCAGTGGCGGTTGGTGGCTACCTGGTGCTATCTTACTAACCATGGCTTGTTCCTTCTTTGTACAAGCAGCAGAAGGTTCTACCTTTGCTATCGTTCCCCTGGTGAAACGGCGCATTACGGGACAGGTAGCTGGAAATGTGGGGGCCTATGGCAATGTGGGTGCTGTTGCTTATCTCACTATCTTCAGTCTCTTACCTGAATGGGTTAGTAGTGGTAAGTTTGCAGGGTTCTCTGAAACAGAAAAAGCTGCTGTCATTGCACAATCTAATACTGCTTTCTTCCAGGTAATGGGAGTAGCAGCCCTCATAGTGGCCTTTTTGTGTTTCTTCATTCTCAAAGAACCCAAAGGTTCCTTTTCTGAACACCATGAAGGGGAGGTGGAAAAGGAATTGGTTACTTCTAGTAGGTAGAATTTCACGCAGAGGCGCGGAGGCGCAGAGAGGTGGGAAGAGATTTTTCGACGCCCACCGACAGCCGTTCGAGATTTAACCTTGGTGGGCAATGCCCACCCTACCCAACTAAACCTTTAAAGTTGAGATATTTCGGAGAGCTGATTTTTAGCATTCGCTCTGGGCTATCATGAATACCCTTTTTTGGCTTAGTTATGGTAGGCTTTTTATTAATCCGAATATTTTTAATACTAACAAACCGATACTTATATCCCTCAAGAAAATCTTTTTTATCCCAAAACACCCGACCAATTTCTCGACAATAGGCAACGAAACACTGGGAACCTTGAAGTTGTTGCTTTATTTCTTTCGTTCCTCCTCCCTTACCTGCTTTCATCTCAATACAGACAATAAATTTCTCTTGTTCAGTATTAGCAATAATAACAAAATCTGCCCGTTTACACTCACCCCGTGAATTAGCAAATACTGTCTTAGGTGAGGGAAAGTCATCTGTCTTTATAACAATTACATCATCATCCTTAGGCATTTTATGAATTGTGACGGAATAGTCACCAGGAGGAGGTTCTTTCAATATCACTTTGTCACCGTAGGGAGGTTTCAATGAAACAGTAATAGATTTTTTGAACAGCTCTTTGAGGATGGCAATATCAGACATTACTCGTCTTCCCAAACGATTTTTTCTTGAATTCGATTCATGGTGTCAATAGTGATATCAAAACTGGGGGCGTCAATCCCAAATTCTGAATCTATATTTGCGGCGACAAGAGTATTACATTGGGTTTTCCTGCTATTGCCATCCATTTTTATAGATGCTTTTTGAGCAATATAAACTTTAATTTGCTCAGATTTTATTAATTCTTCTGACTGATAACCTTCTTCCTCTGCGATTCTTTTTAGATAGGGTTTATCATGATTGAGCATAATTAACGTGTTCAATTCTTTGATGATATAATCACTGTGGGTAGTAATGAACACCTTGATACCAAGATTAACCAATTGAGCAAAAAGTCGTGCAACCCGACGCTGGTTCTCAGGATGCAGGTTAAGTTCCGGTTCATCTACAATCAACAAATCACCTAACTGAGCTTCATGTTTCAGATAAAATCCAATATCTAACAAAGAGCGTACTGCACTGGAACTTTCATCCATAGAAAGTTTTGTTCGTTTTCCTTTTTTGGGTACATAATAGAGGGCGTCATCTTTCGTGACGGTGTATTCACCGCCAATTAAATCGGCAAAATTGGCTAAGATATGGGGATAATGTTCAGCAATGAAGCTGCGCTGTTTAGAAATTGTTTCTAGGTTGCGGGTAAACTCTACATTCTTCTCTACGGGTAGGGCATAGTTTTGATAGTTTTTGAAGAGTAGTGTCCTTGGATCCAGATCCGTCTGGCTAATTTCCTCTAGCAGGCGGTTTCGCGCAAAGTTTAATTCTTTTCGGAATATAGCCGCACCTGTTCGTTCAGCACTGGCAATGAAAGGATTAGGGAAAAGTGATGTTAAAATAATTCTCTGAAGGTAATATGCTATGACATCTTTGATTATAGAAGGCGGAATTTTTACCTTTTCTGTCTCCCCAAGCAAGGTAATGACAAGCTCAGTACTATCTTCACTTTTAGAGATAAAGAACTGCTCTTCTCCACTTGCCGTACTTATTTTTTGCTCAAATTTTGGGTTCAAGGAAATATCTTGAGTATTGATAGTCACCTCAAATACTGTTTCCTTAAATCTCTCTGGCGGAGCTGCAAAAATTTTGGGTAATTGCTGAGAATAAGCTTTACAAGCTTGAGTTAAAACTTGCTCTGCTTGTTCAACATATGTGTTTAAATCTAGAGTAACGACACCTTCAGAAAGGAGTTGTTCAATTTTATCATCGCCAATTTTAAACGGTAGCTTTTGTTCCCGCCACAGATACAAAAAACCACATAAAGCATAGGTGGCATAGGTTTTACCCGTGTTATTTACTCCACAAATAATTGTTAGTTCCCCTAAGGTAAATTCAGCTTGCCTTAAAATTCCAAGATTCTTGAGTTTAATGTCCATGATTGTTTCCTCCCTCTTCTCTCGGATCCTCCATTTTACACCTCACTAATCTTTCACAATCAGCTCTAGTTCCTTTCCCGTATTTGGATTGCGCAAAATCACCTGAGTATAACCCCGCCGTGCTTGTTCTTGAAGTCCTTTCTCAATAGCAAGGGCAATTCTAAGCGCCCAAACGGGGGTGGAAAATCTCTCCCCTCCTCTCTGCGACTCTGCGCCTCTGCGTGAAACACAATGCTACATATGCATACCTCTAATGCTTCAAAAGAATAAAAGTCAAGAATTAGTATTCAAATATACAGGAAAAGAAGTCAAAAATAAATAATCTAGTGATCTAACAACCTATCATATAGGGAAACAAATGTCAAGCAAAACACTCTGTCCCTATTGCGGCGTAGGCTGCGGTCTGGAAGTATCTCCCCCAGCTCAATCTGGTAGAGCAACTCATCGGGATAGTCAAGGTAATCCTATTTGGAGGGTAAAAGGCGATCGCGCTCACCCTTCCAGTAAAGGTCAAATTTGCGTCAAAGGAGGAACTATAAGCGAGTCTTTGGACAAAAACAGACTCAAATATCCCATGTTGCGGAATTCTTTATCAGAGGAGTTTCGCCGGGTGAGTTGGGAAAAAGCATTCACTACTATTGTACATCAAATTCAAACTGTTTTGGCAAATTTTGGACCAGATGGTATTTCCATGTACGGTTCCGGTCAGTTGCAAACGGAAGACTATTATATCGCCCAAAAACTCCTCAAAGGGTGTCTCGGTACTAACAATTTTGATGCTAACTCTCGTCTTTGCATGTCTTCCGCAGTGGCGGGTTATATTCAGAGTTTTGGTTCCGATGGACCCCCCTGTTGCTACGATGACTTGGAACTGACAGATTGTGCTTTTTTAATCGGTACCAACACTGCTGAATGTCACCCTATTGTGTTTAACCGTCTCCACAAGCATAAAAAGCGCAAGGGGAAAAGGGTAAAACTAATTGTAGTAGATCCCCGACGCACTAAAACTGCTGAAGCAGCAGACTTGCACTTAGCTATTAAACCGGGAACGGATATAGATTTACTCCATGGTATTGCTCATCTGTTGATGCGGTGGGACAAAATAGACACTATCTTTATAGATGAGTGTACCAAAGACTTTCCCGCCTATGCAGAGGTGATTGGTAAATATCCCCCAGAATTAGTGGCCCGCAAGTGTGGTATTCGCTTAGATGAACTGGAAACAGCGGCCCGTTACTGGGGAGATGCTAAGAGAGTGCTGTCCCTGTGGTCTATGGGTGTGAATCAGTCCTCAGAAGGGACGGCTAAGGTACGCACTTTAATCAATCTCCACCTCATGACCGCCAATATTGGTAAACCCGGTGCAGGACCATTTTCCCTCACGGGACAACCCAATGCTATGGGAGGGAGAGAAACAGGAGGCTTGTCCCATATTTTACCCGGTTATCGTCTGGTGAAAAATCCAGAACATAGACGGGAAGTAGAGGCATTCTGGGGACTGGAAGAAGGGGCAATTTCCCCTCTTCCTGGTAGGGATGTGTTAAATATGGTGCGAGGGTTGGAAAATAGGGAAATAGGTTTATTTTGGATTGCTGCTACTAACCCGGCGGTGAGTATGCCGGATTTAGAACGGACGAAGGCAGCCATGATGCGATCGCCCTTTACAGTCTATCAGGATGCCTACGATCCTACGGAAACGAAAGCCTATGCTCACCTGCTCTTACCAGCAGCTCAATGGGGAGAGAAAACCGGCACTATGACCAATTCAGAACGGGTGGTGACCTACTGTCCCAGTTTCCGCTCTCCACCGGGAGAAGCAAAGGCAGATTGGGAAATCTTTGCGGAAGTAGGACGAAGGTTAGGTTTCCAAGACAAGTTTGACTTTGCCGACTCTGCTGAGGTTTATGCCGAATTTGTCCAATTGACTCGGGGACGTCTTTGCGATATGAGTGGGTTAAGCCACAAGAGATTAGCAGCAGAAGGACCAATTCAGTGGCCTTCTCCAGAAGGAGAAATAACCCGGTCCTATGGTAAACGACTGTACACTAATTGGAACTTCCCCACTGAAGATGTCCGGGCCAAGTTTGCTGCTTTTGATTCCCAGGGGCTGGCGGAACCAACGGATCAGGAGTATCCTTTTGTGTTAACTACCGGAAGACTTTACGGGCATTGGCATACTATGACCAGGACAGGGCGCATTGAGAAAATCATGAAAATGCACCCGGAACCTTTTGTGGAGATTCATCCCCGAGACGCTCAAAAGCTGGGAATAGAAGAGGGGAGTTGGGTTGAAGTGCGGTCCAGACGAGGAGTAGGGAGGTGGAAGGCAAAAGTTACTAAAGCCATCGCCCCGGGAACTCTGTTTGTACCCATGCACTGGGGTGCACTTTGGACAGATAATGGGGAAGCTAACCTTTTAACTCACCCAGAAGTTTGTCCTATTTCTCTCCAACCGGAGTTAAAAGCTTGTGCAGTACAGTTAGTGCCTATTAATCAACAATTATCAATTAATCATGAAAAGTTGACCAGGAAAAATCAAGAATTAGTAGTGATATGATAATATATCAAAGACAAATCTCTTCCCCTATATTCGACCCTTAGCTATATGAGTAATTTTTTTCAATTTGAAGCTGATTTTGTGGATTCTCTCCGCTGTATTCCCATGCAGGTAAGGTTTAAGTTAGATACTTGCGGGGTGAAGCTGAAACCAGCTCATTGGAATCAGTTTACCTCAGAAGAACGGGAAGCTTTAGTAACCAAGCCATGTACCAGTATAGCAGAAAGTCAAGCTTATAGGCAATTCTTGCAAAATCTGGTAGTAGAGAAGACAGGAAACCCTGCTCAAGAAATTGTTGTTGATCCAGCTCCTCCTTGGAAAAATGTGCTCATGATACCTCCTAATATTCAAGAAAAAGCATTAGAATTTGGGGTTATCATCACTATCCAACAGTGGGGAGAGTTGACTCCTTTACAACGTTTTGCTTTAATTAAACTTAGTCGTCCTAGTCATGAAAATAAGAACTTTTTACCTGCTCTAAAAGAATTTAATTTGAAACCATGATTAACGCGATCGCAGTTCGTTGGGTAGTCAAATTGATTTTGCCCACCATATTTACTGGATCTGTTGGTGGGCAATGCCCACCCTACGTATAGGAAACTTCGAGTGGCGCTGCGTTATCGCAGTAAAAAATCGGTAACTGTCAAGGCAAAGTACGTGCTAACTGCTATAATGATATTTGCTGTAACAAAAAAAACTAGATGACTGCCACTGCTACCAAGCTGAAGTACGAGGTAAAAGACCTATCCCTGGCACCGGAAGGGAAACAACGAATCCAATGGGCGGCGCGGGAAATGCCCGTAATAAAGCAAATTCAGGAACGTTTTGACAAAGAAAAGCCTTTGGCAGGTATTCGCCTCATTGCTTGCTGCCACGTTACCACAGAAACGGCAAATCTAGCCATCGCTCTGAAAGCTGGTGGTGCAGATGCTCTTCTCATTGCAAGCAACCCTCTCTCCACTCAAGACGATGTAGCAGCGTGTTTGGTTGCAGATTACGAAATCCCGGTTTTTGCTTTCAAAGGGGAAGATAACGAGACCTATCACCGTCACGTTCAAATTGCCCTCTCTCGCAAACCCAATATTATTATCGACGATGGAGGGGATGTAACCGCCACCTTGGTTAAGGAAAGGCAGCATCAACTTGGGGATATTATCGGTACTACGGAAGAAACTACCACTGGGATTGTGCGTCTCTTGGCTATGTTCAAAGACGGAGTACTCAGTTTTCCCGCCATGAACGTGAACGACGCGGAAACTAAGCACTTCTTCGATAATCGCTACGGTACCGGTCAATCTACTTTAGATGGCATTATTCGAGCCACTAACGTGCTCCTGGCAGGTAAAACTGTGGTAGTAGCAGGTTACGGTTGGTGCGGCAAAGGAGTGGCTATGCGGGCCAAAGGTATGGGTGCCAACGTTATTGTGACGGAAATTAATCCTGTGCGGGCCATTGAAGCAGCCATGGATGGGTTCCGGGTACTGCCTATGGCTCTGGCTGTTCCCCAAGGAGATTTGTTCATCACCCTCACCGGGAACAAGCATGTAATTCGGGGGGAACATTTCGAGGCCATGAAAGATGGAGCCATGATTTGTAATTCTGGTCACTTTGATATCGAAATTGACCTGAAAGCCTTGGGTGCGAAGGCTACAGAGGTGAAAGAGGTGCGGAACTTTACCCAACAATACCAGCTGAAGAATGGAAAATCCATTGTGGTTTTAGGGGAAGGACGGTTAATAAACCTAGCAGCAGCAGAAGGACACCCCAGTGCGGTGATGGATATGAGTTTTGCTAACCAGGCTTTAGCTTGTGAGTATTTGGTTCAAAATAAGGGCAAGTTAGAGGCAGGTTTGCATTCTATTCCCCAGGAAATTGACCAGGAAATTGCTCGTCTGAAGTTGCAGGCTATGGGAATCGCCATTGATAGCCTGACACCGGAACAAGAGGATTATATTAACTCCTGGACTGTAGGTACCTAATAGGGTTTAGGGGCGCACGGCTGTGCGCCCAGGGCTGCTGAAGAATTGAAAAACCGCAGAGACGCAGAGGACACCGAGAGGAAAGAGAGGAAAAAGAGGAAAGGTGTAGGGTGTGGGGAAGAATTAAGCAATAGTAGAACGTTTGGTACTTTCTTTGGAAGAAGTACCCACATTTTTAATCCCAGCTCGAATCATTTCTCGTTCTAAGAGGGCAAAAAAACTAGCTCGATCGCCTCCTCGAACTACTGCTTGATTGTGAGCTTCTGCTAAAGTAATGGGATAACCATAGCCTTTATCTACTTGTGCTAACATGATACCCAAGGATTGGTTCAATAAGTCCTTATCTTCTGCTACCCAAGCGGGAACTTCAATGCGAGCAACTTCCGAACCCACATTAACGTAGCAGAAATAGATCCTGAGGGGTTCGTCGTATAAGTGGAGAATAGATGAATTGCTGCGCCACAAGCAACTCCTTTGTCCAGGTTCTAATAAGTGACCCCAAATGGTAGTATCCCCCAAAGGAGTAATAACTTCGCACTTCTTCTTTCCCTCTATATTACCACAATGAACAACGCAATTAGGACTATCAAAGGGACAAACAGCCAGACGGAGAAAGTTAACTGCTTCTATGCTGCGAGAAGCACTGACGTAACCCATTAAGGGAATGTTAGTTTGGTACAACTCTTCCCAAGCAGCGAGAATGGGAGGAAGGATATGTTCCCGGGCAGGCTGAGGTAGGGTTTCCAAAAACCAGTAGATTAAAGAACCGTCCACCATGGCCAAATTAGGAGTATTATAGTGTTCACCAGGAGGACGCACCCAACGACAAGCCATTTCTGCCAATATCTGCGCTTCGGAGACAGTGCGTCGATATCCCATCCATTCCTGAACCCGGATACCCCACTGTTTGGAGATATAGATATCTTCTGGTTTGTAGAAAACTTCCGGAATACTATCCAGCAAGGGAAACAAACCTTGATTATAGTGGAGCATGATCCTACCGATATTGATTAAATAACAATAGGTAACTTCGTGGTGAGAAGGGGAAATTTGGGAACCATCGGTAGCGAAGACACTATGACTTTTTGGTGGTGCGGGAATATCTATAGGAGTATCTATGGGTTCCATGGGAGTAGCGGCGGTAAATAGGAGGCGCGAGCGCAACTCAAGAGATTGTTCAACCAGCTCCTCCTGTCTATCCCTCACCTCTCCCAGCAACCCAGCAGCCCGTTGCAATCGTTGACGATTAGCTAATCCAACTTCAAGCAAGTGTTGGCTAATACCAGGAATTTGTCCTGCCAGTTATTAGAGTCGAGGGAGCTGCCACGCAGCTCGCCCCTCTCCGACGAACCGGACGTGCGACTTTCACCGCATCCGGCTCAGGTGCTCCTATGCCTTAACGGCGCGCTTCACGAGTCCGTCTACGATGCGCTTCTGGTGTACCGTCTGTGCTTGGTGACATTCTCGGTGGAGAGCAACTAGATTCAAGCGAAACCAGTTGTTGTGGTTGCCGTCAATGTGGTGCAATTCCACGGCACCATCCAACTCCATGAACAATCGATTGCAATGCGGACACACATTCTTCTGTCGCCTGAGGGCTTCAGCGGTTGTACCACTGTATAATTTGGAGTTTCGACCGACCCAGTAGGAAGTATTCCCATTGTAGGGTGAGGCATCATCTCTAACCATCACGTGGTTATTGACTTTCCAGGAAACTTTTGGGAAAGCTTTCCTTACCTGCTCACTGGTGAGCTGGCGCTTTGCAGCCCCTTGAATCGGCTTTTTGCCTCTAGTGGCCATCTGTCGTGCTTTCTCAGCTTCCTTAATCGCCATCCTGCGTTTTTCAGCCCTCAACTTACGCCATACCCAGTGATTGAGTGACCATAGCGAGTGCTTGCTCATATCGCAGTTTTTGTGGTATTGCCTCCAACCTCGGACTTGTGACTCTATCCTTTTCAGGCGAGCATCCGTGGTTGTGCCATTTTTCCAAGTGGCTTTTACCTTAGCCTTGATGTCTGCATAATTCTCCCAACTCGGTGTGGACTTAAAGACTCCACGGGAATTGACACGAAAGCGCCATCCTAAGAAGTCGAACCCATCCGTAGCTTTACTCACCTTAGTCTTAGTTTCGTTAATTCTTAGCCCTCTGGACTTTAGGAATTTGTCGATATCCTTCCGTAGCCTCTTGGTATCAGCTCCGGGTTTACAGATAAAGACCGCGTCGTCCGCGTAACGAATGCCCCTTATACCTTCTGACCATTTGTAGTACTTTTTCCCGGACTTTTTCCCGCCTTTGTGCGTGTATTCTGTCCTGACTTTCTGGTTATACCCTAGGTTCTCGAATCCATCTAGAGCGATGTTGGCCAGTAGGGGTGAAATCACCCCACCCTGGGGCGTACCCTTAATACTGGAGGGGTATTCACCACGGACGCCAGCTTTCACAGCAAGTTTGAGACCTTTGAGGGCCTCTTTTGGTAGGACTACTCCATTGAGCATGACCTTGTGGTCAATTTCGTCAAAGCATTTGCTAATATCTGTTTCCAGTATTAGCTTGTCTTTACCATTTTTATGGCTGCTGAGGTTGGTAAAGATTAGATGCTGTGCGTCCGCAGTACAGCGGCCAGGTCTGAAGCCGTAGCTCCTTTTCCCGGCTGTTGCTTCGTAGGCAGGCTCGGCTGCTAATTTGAGCAACGCTTGCCACGCCCGGTCGGCTATTGTCGGGATGCCTAATCCCCGTGTTTTGCCATTCGGCTTCGGGATGTTTACCCTTCTTAGTTGTTGGTGTTTCCAGTGGTGCCAGTGCTTATTCAGCTTTTGGCACAGTGTCAGACGCTCCTTGGTGGAGAGTGCTGTTTTACCATCAACTCCGGGGGACTTACGCCCTGTGTTCAGCTGTGTTACTTGTTTGACGGCCAGAGCTTGAGCTGCACGACTTTGAAGTAGAAGTTGTTGTAAACGTTTGACTTTGGCTTTATGATTGTTCTTTTGCGCTTTGAAGATAGCCCGTTGTAATCGAAAAACATGATGCCGGAATCGCTTCCATGGCAGGTCTCTCCAGACGTCGCTGGCCTTCCGACCAATCCTCTCCACCGACAGAAATACTGCCAGATGAAGTCTCAAGGCTTTCAGGCTAGGGTATTCGATTGAAGTCTGGTTAGTGATATTCACAGTTTGACCTCATTAGTCGCTCTGATAATTACATTGGGTATCTTCTCTGTAGAAACCATCGGGCAGTTACGCCCTCTCTTACCCTCACTCTTCCGTTAGGCCGTTAATCAGGCGACCCCACCATCTAACAGGTCTGGGCTTGGAATCCCGTGTTTTGATGGAAGTTGAGCGAGTTTTTACTCGTTCCGAATGAACTATTGCTACGAACCCTTGGGACTCATCCATTGACCTATCACCAACTCAGGAATGTAAGTGTCTAGTCATTAACCTTACGAGTTTCTTTCGGTCTCTCTTCTGTCGTTTTTAATGGTCTTCCGACAGTGTCTAGATTTAGGTCTTTTCTCAGATGATTCACGTTAAGTTATCCCGGTGTTCTCCCTGTTAGCGGAAGTATCTCTGCCTGACCATTGGCCGCACTTTACCGCCCTGTTGCCAGCTTCAGCCTGATGATTAATCTCACTGTGGCCAGATAAGGATTCACGTGATTCCTTCACGGGAGGGACTTTCACCCTCATAGTTCATTCAGTTGTCAAGGTTCAGCTAGTCAGGAGTTGTTTCAGCCTGTTTCCGGGCTTAGATTGCAGCTCCAGTTTATCTAGAACCCTGCCCTAGCTTCGTTCGGGTTACCCCGCGACTTTACTTGCTAGGAACGAGCCGCACTAACTAAGTCTAGCATAATCTTCCTTTGCGCCTTTGCCCTCGCCATCGCGGATGCCGAGGGCGAAACCAACTAAGACGCTAAGACGCAAAGATTTATTAATCGATGAGAGCGTTGAGCAAGACTTGTGTCAAACTCATATTTAGCATATCGTCGATAGTTATTGTATCCACAATATCAAATTTTGCCCCCGCATTTTCCAGCTCATCGTCTAAGGCTTTGAGATAGCGAGTGGCTTTTTTATCTTTACCTACTTGAATCAGGGAAATACCCAATTCTTCATCCCGGTCAATTTTTTGGGATGCTTCGATAATCAGCTTCATTACTGCTTTGCGGTCATCTGGCTCACCGTCAGTAATGACTAACATGGTTTCCCCATTAGGTTTAGCCACACCTGTTTCTTTGCGCTCAAAATAGTTATCCAGAGCATCCTGGAGTACTCCTGCAAGGTCAGTGCGCCCCATGGGTTCGTTTTCTTCGTAGATTTGCACTACTTTATCTGCGGTTACGTTGTCGTAGCGTCTGTAACGACCGGAAAACAGATAGACGGTGATTCCGTCTGGATCGATGGCTTCGCATTCTTTGGCTAATGCTAGGGTGGACTCCTGAGCCGTAAACCAACGAGTTTGACCGCTATCGAGGTCTGCTGTAGACATGCTACCGCTCTTATCTATGATAAGAGTATAATCCCGCTCTTGGACAATGGATTTCTCTACCATTTTTGGCAAAACCTCCTCATTGGCTTTGTTATCTATCTTATTACCCCGGTGGGGAAAATAGGGATAATTTCCAAATTTCTTTTGTTTTGGGAAAAAAATCTTTAGATTTGGTATACAATGAGACAATAACAGAAAGTTTAAAGAATTCAAAAAATGACTCAACCAATACGGAAATATCGTTCTATCTGCACTCTCACCTTTGGGGATATTTACGCTCAGATTATCGTTTGGTTAATGGTGATTTTTATCACCTTGGCTACTACCTTAGCCCTCTGGAGTAGCACCCGTCAAATTTATGCTTTCGCTGCTGTGGGGATCGTCTTGGTTCTATCCCTGCCTTTCCTTCTCTTTACCTTTGTCACTACTTTATTGAACCATATTGAGTTTGTGCCTATAGAAGAGGGGGAGAAAAGCCGCAAAACCTCTGGGATAAAATAAGTTTGTTTCACGCAGAGGCACAGAGACACAGAGAGAGGCGGGTACGTGTTTCATGCTCCCATGCCGGAATATTTTTTGATTCCGCGACGCCAAAGCCAGCGGTTGAGGAAGAAAAACAGCACTCCCCATGCTAACATTACGGACATAGCTTGCTGGAAGTTAACTGGCAAGCCCATTATTAGTGCGGCGGGAAAATGGATAAAATAGGGAAATGGAGTCCAGAGAGCAATTTCCCGGACGAGAGGGGGGAACACTTCCAGGGGAGCAATTAAACCTGAGAGAAACAAGTAAAATAAAAAATAAATTTGCTCCAGTGCAGCTGCTCTTTCTGTCCAGAAAGCGAACATGGCTAGGGTATATTGGAGCAAGAAACGGAGGGTAAAGGCCATCGCCGTAGCAATAATGCAAAGGAAGATATTGGGGATACTGGGAAACCAAATTGCTTCGGGATAGAGGAGGAAGAAAAAACCCACCAGGAATGGTATAATAGGTAAACGGGCAAACCTTTCTGACAAATGCATGGCTACATGACGCCACACTGGATCTATGGGTTGCAACAAAGCAAAGGAAAGTTTCCCTTCCACTACTTCCTTTTCAAACTCCCAAATAACCCAAACAACGATGAATTGACGAACAATAAATACACTGATAAAGTAGCGAGCAAAATCAATTGGTTCTAGACCAAAGTTCCCCTCCCCTGCTGCTGTAGTCCACACCCCCATTAAAATAATCGGTAAAGAACCGGAAAGCGCCCATAAGAATACCTCTGCTCGGTATTCTACCATATGGGCGTAGTATACCGAAAGTAATGCTTTTGCTTGTTTAAATAACCATTTCATATCTGTGCATTTCTCTGACGAAAAAGGCGACCAATTACTTCTTCTATAGGAGGATCCGTTACACTTAAATCTAACACCTCCATGTCTGTCAGAATGCGATTGACGGTACTGGTAAGTTGTTCCCGTCGCAAGAAAAAACGCACTTGCTTTCCTTCTACTGATTCTAATTCCCCGTATTGAACTAATTTAGATTTTGGTATTGGTTGGGTTAGTTCTATTTTCACCTCTCGATAGGGAGCAAACCTTGCTAATAGTTCTTCTAAGCTACCATCGTAGATTAATTTACCTTCATAGATAAGCATGACTCGCTTGCAGAGGGCTGTAATATCCCCCATATAGTGACTGGTGAGGAGAATAGTAGCTTCATAGCGTTCATTGTAAACTCGTAAGAAATCCCGCACTGCTCCTTGAGCATTTACATCTAACCCTAAAGTGGGTTCATCCAGAAACAAAACTTGGGGGTGGTGCAATAGGGCTGCCAGGAGTTCCGCTTTCATCCGTTCCCCGAGAGAAAGTTTCCGCACGGGCTGGGTTAATTTGTCTTCTAGGGAGAGCATTTCAGTTAATTCCCTTAATCGGCGCTGAAATTGTGACTCAGGAAGACGATAGACAGCAGCATTTATTCTCAGGGAGTCTAGAGCGGGTAAGTCCCAAAGGAGCTGTTGTTTTTGCCCCATGACTAAGCTGGTCTTCTGTAAGAACTTGGGTTGACGACGGAAGGGGAGGTATCCAGCTACCCGCAAATTGCCCAGGGAAGGGTGAATTAGTCCGGCGAGCATTTTTAAGGTGGTGGTTTTCCCTGCACCGTTGGGACCGAGAAAACCCACGATTTCTCCTGTTGTGATCTGGAAGGAAATGTTTTCAACTGCTTTTACTTCCCTGTAGGTGCGACGGAAGAAATGGGCTAGAGTTCCTTTCAATCCCGGTTGTTTAATGGGGACAGGGTAAATTTTAGTGAGGTTCTCGACGGTTATTATATCCATGTTTTTATTTTAGAGAGTCTCGCGCTCTACGCAGCGCAAAGGGTGTAGGGTGAGCAAGAATTAATTCTGCTTCCTTACCCCTAAACTTTGCCTACCAACTTTCCGTTTCAATTTTTTTGAGCTATCATAGTTTATTGTCCATTATACTTGGTGAGTTCATGCAATTGGTACAAGAAAAACCCCCACAACAGTCTAACTCTATACCCTCAGCGACAGAAACCCTCCGTTATCTCGCTACTGGATTGATGAAATGGCAAGAACAAGACCGGAAGAAACGGATATCTATACCACCGGCTCTGAGAATTGGCATGTCCCAAATGTACCTCCTATCTTTGGTAAAAGGAAAGAAACCTGTTCCTCATGACTTGCCGGAATTTTTGGAATTGGCTAAGAAACCGTTAGGTGAGTGGTTCCCTTGTAAGGAAATCAAATACCTTAACGAAAATGCCACTCTTATAAAAGATGGGTTTGTTTCCGATTTTGCTCAAGACTGGGGTGTGGAAGGTTCTAATACCCAAATGGAGATAGAGCAGAAGGCTGTGGAAGATATACTAAAGGAATGTCGAGGAAAACAGCTCCATGAACCATATATAGCGTTTCGCAGGATGATTATTGAGCACCCTGTTATCTCCTACTCAGAATATAACACAAAACTATTTAAAGAGCTGAGAGATTTAAATAAGGAATCATTGGATAAAATTTACAAGGATTTAAATGTTTTGACAGCTGAGGAAGAATGTCATTTGTGTCCCCGTTGTGGCTATATACAGCGAAAACGCTCCGATAACAGTTATCGCTGTTATAATGATACCTGCCAAGAACTACGTGTCAAGCAAAAGCTAGGGGAAGGAAAAACAATTAAAGCAGGAAAGTATAAAGCGGTAACTCGTGGGGCACACCGCTTCGTTACCCTACCAGGAATTTGGGAAATTAAGCTCTATGAAGAACTCAAAAAACTGGGGGCGGGGGTCACTCTTTGGCCAGATATTGATGAATATGATTTACGAGTGGAGTTTAAGAGCGGCGTTACCTGGGCGATCGATGTGAAAGATTGGTCTTATTTAAATGAGGAGCGTTTACATAAGGTACAATATATCCATGACGCTAACCAAACTTTTGTGGTTTTTCCCGATGAAAGAGAAGATGATTTGCGCCGCATTAAGGTACGAAGAAAGGAACTGCACAAGGAACTAAAAAAGGTACGTTTGAAGTTCATGAGTGAAATTATCAAGGAAGCTAAAAAAATTATTAAATCCTGTGGTACTATAAACAATAATGGTGTTAATATATAAGTGGACTCAAAATCCCTCTCCGCGCCTCTGCGCCTCTGCGTGAAACAAAATAGGAGAAAAATATGCGGAATATATCTAAGTGGGATAAAAAACTTTGCCAGGTTCTTAGTGAAGAGGATGATTTTAAGGAAAATGCTAAATTAATAACTGAGGTAGAATTGGGGCTAACACTGCTGCAAAAGGTAGCACCAAAAGAACCTGCTACTGCTGTTTCCGCTTTACTTTCTGGTCATCGTTTTCCCCTGGAACCCCTGAAGAATGAGGAAAATTGGCAACTTATTCAAAGGGCGCGTTTTTATCTCTTGCGTCGCAAAGGAAGAGAGTGGGAACACTCCCTGAAGGAGTATATCAAAGTACCGGAAAGGTTGCGGGGGTTTCAGTTAAACCAGGTAGATGATTTACCAAAACAAATTCCCACTAGCGTCTACTCCCAGCGCGATAAATTATATGAAGAAACTCTTAAGAAAAGTCCACCACACAATAAGGAAAAAGTCAAGCTAGCTAAGCCGGGGATGTGGTATGCTGAAATTAAACGTGAAGGGGAGTCTTCCGTAGAAATTCCTCTCTCCATTCCCCAGGAAGCATTAACTAATGTTGTGCGGCTCGTTTCCTGTAAAAGTCGCGGCGCAAGCCAAACATAAGCAGGAGCAGGGTCTCCGGGACACCGTCTCCGACAATCCAAACCATCCGATTGCGGGTTGAAAACGGATAAACGTTTCCTATCTAGGATTACCGAACCCTGACAACTGATTGAACTATGAGAGTGAGGCCACGGTCAGAAATCGTGTAACCAAGCCTCTCCCGTGAAGGAATCACGTGAATCTTTACCTAACCACAGTGAGATTAATCATCAGGCTGAAGCTGGTAATAGAGCGGAACTGGAGCTATCGAGCGGTTCGATGGTAACACTGCTAACAAGGGGAACACCGGGATAACTTAACGTGAATCATCTGAGAAAAGACCTAAGTTAAGACACTGCCAAACCGCGTATTGCAGAAAAGACACCGATAGAAACTCGTAAGGCCAGACATTAGCGTGCGGCTCGAAAGTCGCAGTAGTTAGTGGGTAAAACCCCATGGGGAGTGTCCTCCCCGGTTCCCGCCCGAAGGAGCTTTGGCAGTAATGCCGGAGTTTCACAGCTAGAGGGTTAAATGGCCAAGCTACTATCAGTCCGATGGTGGTAGCGGCCTAGGGAAAGTCTGATATGGTGAGCATAAAGCGAAGCTTGCAGTCTCGTCAATGGCAATGAGTGAAAGCGGAACTGATACACTCTAACCAAAACGGTATGCGGCATATGTGAAAGATGGACTGCTAACGACATCGCATAGACACCACGCCGCCGGGGTATGGAGCAGCCTAAGTCAGACGTATCTAATTACTGTGGAACGAGTAAACCTCCACTGGGTCTGAGAAATCAGTAGGATAGCTGTAAAGCGAACCAATTCCCAGGGGAGACAGGACTCTCCTAAGAAGCGAACGCTGCTAGGACGAAAGTTCAGGGGAATCAATAACCCGGCAGATAGGCAAATGTCTACTCGAAAGGGGAGCTGACGTAGGAGAGGGTGAAACGTAACGGTAAAATCCCTTACCACTTGCGATTTTGCAATCTAAAAGCTGGAACTTGAAACTCAAAGCCCCTCATAAGTTAGAGGCGTCGGGCAAACGTCAATGGCGAGGAGATTGGAATTTAAGGACTCAAAGCCCAATCTGAATGAGACCTGAAAGCCGATACAAGTAATGAGGAGTAAACGCGCCAGCGAGTAGGATGATACACCAGGAGCCGGGTGCTTGGAAACTTGCACGCCCGGTACTGCGAGGGGGAAAACCTGTAAAGGTCTACCTATCTCGACATTTGCATTCCTGAGTTGGTGATAGGTCAATGGATGAGTCCCAAGGGTTCGTAACAATAGTTCATTCGGAACGAGTAAAAACTCGCTCAACTTCCATCAAAACAAGGGATTCCAAGCTTGACATGTGAGATGGTGGGGTCGCCTGATTAACGGCCTAACGGAAAAGCGAGGGTAAGAAGGGCGTAACTGCCCGATGGTTTCTACAGAGAAGATACCCAATGTAATTATCAGAGCGACTAATGAGGTCAAAACTGTGAACATCACTAAACAGACTTCAATCGAATACCCCAGTTTAAAAGCCTTGAGGCTCCACTTAGCAGTATTCCTGCTGGCGGGGAAGATTGGCCGGAGGGCTGATGACGTCTGGAAAGACCTGCCATGGAAGAAACTCCGACGACAGGTATTTCGGTTACAACGGGCAATCTTTAAAGCGCAAGAGAACAAGCAAAAAGCCAAGGTCAAACGTTTACAACGGCTCCTATTACAGAGTCGTGCTGCCCAAGCACTGGCCGTAAAACAAGTAACACAGTTAAACACAGGGCGTAAGTCCCCCGGAGTTGACGGCAAAACCGCACTCTCCACAAGAGAGCGTCTAGTGTTGTGCCAAAGGCTGAACAAGCATTGGCACCACTGGAAACACCAACAACTGAGAAGGGTAAACATCCCCAAGCCGAATGGTAAAACAAGGGGATTAGGCATCCCGACAATAGCCGACCGGGCGTGGCAAGCCTTGCTCAAGTTAGCAGCCGAGCCAGCCTATGAGGCAACCGCCGGAGAAAGGAGCTACGGCTTCAGACCCGGACGCTGTACTGCGGACGCACAAAAGCTAATTTTCGACAACCTAAAGAGCCAAACAAATGGCAAGGACAAACTGATTCTGGAAACAGATATCAGCAAATGCTTTGACGAAATTGACCACAAGGTTATGCTCGATGGAGTAGTCCTACCAATCGAAGCTTTAAAGGGGTTAAAGAGTGCTGTAAAAGCTGGCGTTCGTGGGGAATACCCCTCCAGTATTAAGGGCACGCCCCAAGGTGGAGTGATTTCACCCTTACTGGCCAATATCGCCCTAGATGGATTCGAGAACCTAGGGTCAAACCAATGGAAAGGGAGCCGCCGGGACGGCACTCTCATAAGGGGTATACGTTACGCAGATGACGCGGTCTTTATCTGCAAACCCGGAGCTGACACCAAGAGACTACGGGAAGATATCGACAAATTCTTAAAGTCCAAAGGGCTAAGAATCAACGAAACTAAGACTAAGGTGAGTAAAGCTACGGATGGATTTGACTTTTTGGGGTGGCGCTTCCGTGTCAATTCCCGTGGAGTCTTTAAATCCACACCGAGTTGGGAGAATTATGCAGACATCAAATCCAAGGTTAAAACCACTTGGAAGAACGGCACAACCACGGAGGCTCGCCTGAAGCGGATAGAGTCACAAATCCGAGGTTGGAGGCAATATCACCACTGCTGCGACATGAGTAAACACACCCTTTGGTCACTCAATCACTGGGTTTGGCGTAAGCTGAGGGCTGAAAAACGCAGGATGGCAATTAAGGAAGCTGAGAAAGCAAGACGTCTGGCAATTAAGGGTAAACCCTTAGGAGCGCGCCTCGCGCGCTCACATCAAAGCAGATAGAGAAAGCTTTTCCGAAAGTTCCCTGGAAAGTCAATGACCACGTGATGGTCAAAGGAAATGCCTCACCCTACGACGGAAACATCTCCTATTGGGGCAACCGTAATTCCAAACTATATAGTGGACCAACCGCTGAAGCCCTCAGGCGACAGAAGAATGTGTGTCCGCATTGCAATCGTAAGTTCATGGAATTGGATGGTGCCGTGGAATTGCACCACATTGACGGCAACCACAACAACTGGTTTCGCTTGAATCTAGTTGCTCTCCATCGGGAATGTCACCAGGCGCAAGCGGTACATCGTAAGCGCATTAAAGACGGACTCGCAAAGCGCGCCTCCCATTGGCATAGGAATACCTAAGCCGGATGAGGTGAAAGTCTCACGTCCGGTTTATCGGAGAGGGGCGAGATGGTAACATCTCCCTCGACTCTAATAGCTCTTCTCCTCTTGTAACTTTTCAGCACACCCGCAGGGAAAACAATCCTTCCTCTACTGTTACTTTCCAAGATTTACTCAAATCAGCCCAGGAAATGGACGCTAAATTGGAGGAGAAGGCGGAAAAGGCGGAAAATTATCATCAGCGTCTCTCTCGGGTAGCTTTACACTTGTACCATGAGGAGGGGGAAGATTTCCAGCCGGGTACGGAGCTGAAAATAGAACAACTTGTTCATATTGTGGGTTTGTGTGCGGCTCGTTTCCTGTGAAGGTCGCGGCGTAAGCCAAACATAAGCAGGAGCATGGTTTCTGGGACAGCGTCTCCGAAAATCTAGGCTATCCGATTGCGTGCCGAAAACGGATAAGCGCTTCCTACCCAGGATTACCGAACCATGACAACTGAATGAACTATGAGAGTGAGGACACGGTCAGAAATCGTGCAACCAAGCCTCTCCCGCCTGCTCAGGCGCGGCTGCGCAGGAGCAGGGGAATCACGTGAATCCTTACCTGGCCACTGTGAGGTTAATCACCAGGCAGAAGCTGGCAGCAGAGCGGGACAGGAGCTGACAAACGACTTGTCGGTAACACCGCTAACAGGGAGAACACCGGGATAACTTAACGTGAATCATCTGAAAAAAGACCTAACACAAGACACTGCCAAGTCGTTAAAGGCAGAAAAGACACCGATAGAAACTCGCAAGACTAATAAACGGCACTTGCATTCCTGAGTTGGTGATAGGTCAAAAGATGAGTCCCAAGGGCTCGTAGCAATAGTTCATTCGGAACGAGTAAAAACTCGCTCAACCTCCACGGAAACAGGGGATTCCAAGCCCAACCCCCGCCATCGCGGATGCCGGGGGCGCGGCTGCGCAGGAGCAGGCATGTGAAGTGGTGGGGTCGCCTGATTAACGGCCTATCGGAAGAGTGAGGGTAAGAGAGGGCGTAACTGCCCGACGGTTTCTACAGAGAAGAGACCCAATGTAATTATCAGAGCGACTAATGAGGTCAAAACGGTGAATATCACTAACCAGACCACAATCGAATACCGCTGTCTAAAAGCCTTGAGGCTCCACTTAGCAGTATTCCTGCTGGCGGGGAAGATTGGCCGGAAGGCTGACGATGTCTGGAAAGACCTGCCATGGAAGAAATTCCGGCAACATGTATTTCGGTTACAGCGGGAAATCTTTAAAGCGCAAAAGAACGGTCAAAAAGCCAAGGTCAAACGTTTACAACGACTTCTACTTCGGAGTCGTGCAGCCCAAGCACTGGCCGTCAAACAAGTAACACAGCTCAATCAAGGGCGTAAGTCCCCCGGAGTTGATGGCAAAATCGCACTCTCTACCAGAGAGCGTCTAGTGTTGTGTCAAAGGCTGAACAAGCATTGGCACCACTGGAAACACCAGCAACTGAGAAGGGTAAACATCCCGAAGCCAAATGGCAAAACTCGTGGATTAGGCATCCCTACAATAGCCGACCGGGCGTGGCAGCGGTGCGACCCACCTTGAATGCATTCAAGGTGGTGCGGCTCGAAAGTCGCAGTAGTTAGTGGGTAAAAGCCCCATGGGGAGTGTCTTCCCCGGTTCCCGCCCAAAGGAGCCTCAACAGCAATGAGGGGGTTTCACAGCTAGAGGGTTAAATGGCTAAGTTTGCTGCTAGTCCGATAGTGGCAACGGCCTAGGGAAAGTCGGATATGGCTCGCTATCAGCGAAGCTTGCAGCCCCGTTATATGCAGAAGAGTGAAAGCGGAACTGATACACTCTAACCAAAAGGGTACGCGGCATATGTGAAAGATGAATTCACCTTGTCATCGCGTAGACACCACGCCGCCGGGGTACGGAGCAGCCTAAGTCAGACGTATCTAATTATTGCGGAACGAGTTAACCTCCACTGGGTCTGAGAAATCAGTAGGGAAGCTGTAAAGCGAACCAATCCCCAGGGGAGACAGGACATTCCTAAGAAGCAAATGGGGTCATGGACGAAAGTCCAAGGGAAAACACGATTGTATAACCTGACTCATTAGAGTCGAGGGAGATGTTGCCATCTCGCCCCTCTCCGATAAACCGGACGTGAGACTTTCACCTCATCCGGCTTAGGTATTCCTATGCCTTAACGGCGCGCTTTGCGAGTCCGTCTTTAATGCGCTTGCGGTGTACCGCTTGCGCCTGGTGACATTCCCGGTGGAGGGCAACTAGATTTTTGTCTTTCCAGTTGTTATGGTTGCCATCGATGTGGTGCAATTCCACGGCTCCATTTATCTCCATGAACGGTTGATTGCAATGCATACACTTGTACTTTTGTCGTTTGATAGCTTTAGCGGTTGGCCCATCATATAATTTGGAGTTTCGACCGACCCAATAACGTACATTGCCATTGTAGGGTGAGGCATTTTCTTTGACCATTACGTGGCTATTGACTTTCCAGGGAACTGTTGGGAAGGCTTTCTTTATCTGCTTTGATGTGAGCGCGCGAGGCGCGCTCCTAAGGGTTTACCCTTGATAGCCAGACGTCTTGCTTTCTCTGCTTCCTTTTGAGCCATCCTGCGTTTTTCCGCTCTTAGTTTGCGCCATAACCATATTCGCAGTGACCATAGGGCGTGTTTACTCATATCGCAGTTTTTATGGTATTGCCTCCAACCTCGGACTTGTGATTCTATCCTTTTTAGGCGAGCCTCCGTGGTTGCGCCATTTCTCCAAGTAGCCTTTACCTTAGCCTTTATGTCTGCATAATTATCGGAACTCGGTGTGGATTTAAAGACTCCACGGGAATTGACACGAAAGCGCCACCCCAGGAAGTCGAATCCATCCGTAGCTTTACTCACCTTAGTCTTAGTTTCGTTGATTCTTAGCCCTCTGGACTTCAAAAATTCGTCGATATCTTTCCGTAACTGCTGGATATTAGCTCCGGTTTTACATATAAAGACCGCGTCGTCCGCGTAACGAATACCTCTTATGAGAGTCCCATCTCTGCGACTCCCTATCCATTGGTCAAACCCTAGGTTCTCGAATCCATCTAGGGCGATGTTGGCCAGTAGGGGTGAAATCACTCCACCCTGGGGCGTACCCTTAATACTGGAGGGGTATTCACCGCGAACGCCAGCTTTTACAGCCAGTTTGAGACCTTTGAGAGCCTCTTTAGGTAGGACTACTCCTTTGAGCATGACTTTATGGTCAATTTCGTCGAAGCATTTACTGATGTCTGTTTCCAAAACCAGCTTGTTCTTACCTTTTGCATTGCTGCTAAGATTGATGAAAATCAACTGTTGTGCGTCCGCAGTACAGCGACCAGGTCTGAAGCCATAGCTTCTTTCTCCGGCAGTTGCTTCGTAGGCAGGCTCGGCTGCTAACTTGAGCAACGCTTGCCACGCCCTGTCGGCTATTATCGGGATGCCTAATCCCCGTGTTTTGCCATTCGGCTTGGGGATGTTTACCCTTCTCAGTTGTTGGTGTTTCCAGTGGTGCCAATGCTTGTTCAGCCTTTGGCACAACACTAGACGCTCTCTTGTGGAGAGTGCGGTTTTGCCGTCAACTCCGGGGGACTTACGCCCTGTGTTTAACTGTGTTACTTGTTTTACGGCCAGTGCTTGGGCAGCACGACTCTGTAATAGGAGCCGTTGTAAACGTTTGACCTTGGCTTTTTGCTTGTTCTCTTGCGCTTTAAAGATTGCCCGTTGTAACCGAAATACCTGTCGTCGGAGTTTCTTCCATGGCAGGTCTTTCCAGACGTCATCAGCCCTCCGGCCAATCTTCCCCGCCAGCAGGAATACTGCTAAGTGGAGCCTCAAGGCTTTTAAACTGGGGTATTCGATTGAAGTCTGTTTAGTGATGTTCACAGTTTTGACCTCATTAGTCGCTCTGATAATTACATTGGGTATCTTCTCTGTAGAAACCATCGGGCAGTTACGCCCTTCTTACCCTCGCTTTTCCGTTAGGCCGTTAATCAGGCGACCCCACCATCTCACATGTCAAGCTTGGAATCCCTTGTTTTGATGGAAGTTGAGCGAGTTTTTACTCGTTCCGAATGAACTATTGTTACGAACCCTTGGGACTCATCCATTGACCTATCACCAACTCAGGAATGCAAATGTCGAGATAGGTAGACCTTTACAGGTTTTCCCCCTCGCAGTACCGGGCGTGCAAGTTTCCAAGCACCCGGCTCCTGGTGTATCATCCTACTCGCTGGCGCGTTTACTCCTCATTACTTGTATCGGCTTTCAGGTCTCATTCAGATTGGGCTTTGAGTCCTTAAATTCCAATCTCCTCGCCATTGACGTTTGCCCGACGCCTCTAACTTATGAGGGGCTTTGAGTTTCAAGTTCCAGCTTTTAGATTGCAAAATCGCAAGTGGTAAGGGATTTTACCGTTACGTTTCACCCTCTCCTACGTCAGCTCCCCTTTCGAGTAGACATTTGCCTATCTGCCGGGTTATTGATTCCCCTGAACTTTCGTCCTAGCAGCGTTCGCTTCTTAGGAGAGTCCTGTCTCCCCTGGGAATTGGTTCGCTTTACAGCTATCCTACTGATTTCTCAGACCCAGTGGAGGTTTACTCGTTCCACAGTAATTAGATACGTCTGACTTAGGCTGCTCCATACCCCGGCGGCGTGGTGTCTATGCGATGTCGTTAGCAGTCCATCTTTCACATATGCCGCATACCGTTTTGGTTAGAGTGTATCAGTTCCGCTTTCACTCATTGCCATTGACGAGACTGCAAGCTTCGCTTTATGCTCACCATATCAGACTTTCCCTAGGCCGCTACCACCATCGGACTGATAGTAGCTTGGCCATTTAACCCTCTAGCTGTGAAACTCCGGCATTACTGCCAAAGCTCCTTCGGGCGGGAACCGGGGAAGACACTCCCCATGTTGCTCTCACACACTAATTACTGCGACTTTCGAACCGCACGCTAACCTATGGTCTTGCGAGTTTTTTTCGGTGTTTCTTCTGTCGTCTGTAACGGCCTTCCGACAGTGTCGTATATTAGGTCTTTTCTCAGATGATTCACGTTAAGTTGTCCCGGTGTTCTCCCTGTTAGCGGAAGTATCTCTGCCTAACCGCTTGGCCGCACTTTACCGCCCCCGGCATCCTCGATGGCGGGGGCTTCAGCCTGATGATTAATCTCACTGTGGCCAGGTAAGGATTCACGTGATTCCCTCACGGGAGAGGCTTGGTTACATGATTTCTGACCATGCCCTCACTCTCATAGTTCATTCAGTTGTCAAGGTTCAGCTGGTCAGGAACTGTTTCAGCCTGTTTCCGGGCTTAGATTGCAGCTCCAGTTTGTCTAGAACCCTGCCCTAGCTTCGTTCGCCCGGCATCCTCGATGGCGGGCGCGACTTTACTTGCTAGGAACGAGCCGCACATAGGTATATACCTAGCCGAAAGGTGAGCTGACGTAGGAATGGGTGAAACGTAACGGTAAAATCCTTTCCACAAGGATTTTGCAATCCGAAAGCTAAAACTTGAAACTCTAAGCTCCTCATAAGTTAGAGGCGTTGGGCAAACGTCAATGGCGAGGAGGTTGGAATCGAAGGACTCAAAGCCCAATTTGGATGAGACCTGAAAGCCGACTCAAGTAATGAGGAGTAAACGCATTAGTAAGTAGATGATACACCAGGAGCCGGGTGCTCTGAAAGTTGCACGCCCGGTACTGTGAGGGGGAAAACCTGTAAGGGTCTACCTATCTCGACGAAAGCGCACCAAGACAGCGTTGCTCAAGTTAGCAGCCGAGCCAGCCTATGAGGCAACTGCCGGGGAAAGAAGCTATGGCTTTAGACCCGGACGCTGTACTGCGGACGCACAAAAACTAATTTTCGACAACCTAAAATGCCAAGCAAACGGCAAAGATAAGCGGATTCTGGAAACAGATATCAGCAAATGCTTTGACGAGATAGACCACCAGGTCATGCTCAAGAAAGTAGTCTTACCAACCGAAGCCTTAAGGGGACTCAAGATAGCAATAAAGGCGGGCGTCCGTGGTGAGTATCCCTCCAGTATTAAGGGCACGCCCCAAGGCGGGGTTATCTCACCCCTACTGGCCAATATCGCCTTAGATGGATTCGAGAACCTAGGGAATGACCAGAAGGTCAGGACAGAATACACGCGCAAAAGCGGGAAAAAATCCGGTGAAAAGTACTACAACTGGTCAGAAGGTATAAGGGGTATTCGTTACGCAGATGACGCGGTCTTTATCTGTAAACCCGAAGCTGACACCAAGAGGCTACGGGAGGATATCGACAAATTCCTAAAGTCCAGAGGGCTAAGAATCAATGAAACTAAGACTAAGGTGAGTAAAGCTACGGATGGGTTCGACTTCTTGGGGTGGCGCTTCCGTGTCAACTCCCGTGGAGTCTTTAAATCCACACCGAGTTGGGAGAATTATGCAGAGCATATTGCGCCAAGGTCAAAGCAACTTGGAGAAGTGGTGCAACCACGGAAGCCCGTCTGAAAAGGATAGGGTCACAAGTCCGAGGCGGTCGTCAAAACCATAAAAACTGCGATATGAGCAAGCACTCGCTATGGTCGCTCAATAAATGGGTTTGGCGTAAGCTGAGGGCTGAAAAACGTAGGACGGCTCAAAAGGAAGCTGAGAAAGCAAGACGTCTGGCTATCAAGGGTAAACCCTTAGGAGCGCGCCTCGCGCGCTCACATCAGAACAGATAAAGAAAGCTTTCCCAGCAATTCCCTGGAAAGTCAACAGCCACGTGATGGTTAAAGGTGGTGCCTCACCCTACAATGGGAATCTATCCTATTGGGTTGAGCCGAAACTCCAAATTATATAGTGGGCCAACCGCTGAAGCTATAAAGCGACAGAAGGGTAAATGTCCACACTGCAATCGATTGTTCATAGAGATGGATGGAGCCGTGGAATTGCACCACATCGATGGCAACCATAACAACTGGAAACATAAGAATCTAGTTGCTCTCCATCGGGAATGTCACCAGACGCAAGCGATACATCGTAAGCGCATCAAAGACGGACTCGATAAACGCGCAGTTAGGAACACCTGAGCTGTATGAGGTGAAAGTCTCACGTCCGGTTTATCGGAGAGGGGCGAGGCGGTAACGTCTCCCTCGACTCTAATGTGCGGCTCGTTTCCTGCGAAGGTCGCGGCGTAAGCCAAACATAAGCAGGAGCAGGGTTTCCGGGACAACGTCCCCGACAATCTAAGCCACCGAAAGGGGCTGAAAACGGATAAACGTTCCCCCGCCATCCGCGATGCCGGGGGTTACCGAACCCTTGATAACTGAAGGAACTATGAGGGTGAAAGCCCCTCCCGTGAAGGAATCACGTGAATCCTTATCTGGCCACTGTGAGGTTAATCACCAGGCAGAAGCTGGCAGCAGGGCGGTAAAGTGCGACCGAACGGTTAGGTAGAGATACTTCCGCTAACAGGGAGAACACCGGGATAACTTAACGTGAATCATCTACGAAAAGACCTAAATATCGACACTGTCGGAAGGCCGTTACAGACGACAGAAGAAACACCGAAAGAAACTCGCAAGGTCATTTTCTAACACTTGCATTCCTGAGTTGGTGATAGGTCAACGGATGAGTCCCAAGGGTTCGCAGCAATAGTTCTTTCGGAACGAGTAAAAACTCGCTTAACTTCCACGGAAAGTGGTGGGGTCGTCTGATTAACGGCCTATCGGAAAAGCGAGGGTAAGAGAAGGCGTAACTGCCCGATGGTTTCTACAGAGAAGATACCCAATGTAATTATCAGAGCGAACAACGAGGTCAAAACTGTGAATATCACTAACCAGACTTCAACCGAATACCGTCTTAGTTTGAAAGCCTTGAGACTCCACTTAGCAATTTTGCTAACGGCGGGGAAGATTGGCCGGAGGGCTGACGATGTCTGGAAAGACCTGCCATGGAAGAAATTCCGACGGCATGTATTTCGATTACAGCGGGAAATCTTTAAAGCGCAAAAGAACAGTCAAAAAGCCAAGGTCAAACGAAAACAACGGCTCCTACTTCAGAGTCGTGCTGCCCAAGCACTGGCCGTCAAACAAGTAACACAGTTAAATACAGGGCGTAAGTCCCCCGGAGTTGATGGGAAAACAGCGCTTTCTACCAGAGAGCGTCTAGTGCTGTGCCAAAGGCTGAACAAGCACTGGTACCACTGGAAACACCAGCAACTGAGAAGGGTAAATATCCCCAAGCCTAACGGTAAGACAAGGGGATTAGGCATCCCGACAATGGCCGACCGGGCATGGCAAGCGCTGCTCAAGTTAGCAGCCGAGCCTGCCTACGAGGCAACCGCCGGAGAAAGGAGCTACGGCTTCCGACCCGGTCGCTGTACTGCGGACGCACAAAAGCTCATCTTTGATAACCTCAAAAGCACAGCAAATGGCAAGGACAAGCTGATACTGGAAACAGACATCAGTAAATGCTTTGACGAAATTAACCATAAAGTCATGCTCGATGGAGTAGTCCTACCAATCGAAGCTCTAAAGGGGTTAAAGAAAGCTGTAAAAGCAGGCGTCCGTGGTGAATACCCCTCCAGTATTAAGGGCACACCCCAGGGTGGAGTGATTTCACCCCTACTGGCCAACATAGCCCTAGATGGATTCGAGAACCGAGGACTTGACCAATGGAAAGGGAGTCGCAGAGATGGGACTCTCATAAGAGGTATTCGCTACGCGGACGACGCGGTCTTTATTTGTAAACCCGAAGCTGATACCAAGAGGCTACGGGAAGATATCGACGAATTCTTAAAGTCCAGAGGGCTACAAATTAACGAAACTAAGACTAAGGTGAGTAAGGCTACGGATGGGTTCGACTTCCTGGGGTGGCGCTTTCGTGTCAATTCCCATGGGGTCTTTAAATCCACACCGAGTTGGGAGAATTATGCAGACATCAAGGCTAAGGTCAAAGCTACTTGGAAAAGTGGTGCAACCACGGAATCTCGCCTGAAAAGGATAGAGTCACAAGTCCGAGGTTGGAGGCAATATCACAAAAACTGCGATATGAGTAAACACGCCCTATGGTCACTGCGGATATGGTTATGGCGCAAACTAAGGGCTGAAAAACGCAGGATGGCTCAAAAGGAAGCAGAGAAAGCAAGACGTCTGGCTATCAAGGGTAAACCCTTAGGAGCGCGCCTCGCGCGCTCACATCAGAGCAGATAAAGAAAGCTTTCCCAGCAGTTCCCAGGAAAGCCAATAGACACGTGACGGTCAAAGGTAGTGCCTCACCCTTCGATGGGAACTTAACCTATTGGGTCGGTCGGAATTCCAAGCTATATAGTGGCCCAACCGCCGACGCCATTAAACGACAGAAGGGCAAATGCCTGCATTGCAATCGGCTGTTCATGGAGATAGATGGAGCCGTGGAATTACACCACATCGATGGCAACCATAACAACTGGAAACGTAAGAACCTAGTTGCTCTCCATCGGGAATGTCACCAAGCGCAAGCAATACATCGCAAGCGCGTTAAAGACGGACTCGCAAAGCGCGCCGTTAAGGCATAGGAATACCTAAGCCGGATGAGGTGAAAGTCTCACGTCCGGTTTATCGGAGAGGGGCGAGGCGGTAACGTCTCCCTCGACTCTAATTGCTTTGACGAAATTGACCACAAGGTCATGCTAGATGGAGTAGTCCTACCAAAAGAGGCTCTCAAAGGTCTCAAACTTGCTGTGAAAGCTGGCGTTCGTGGTGAATACCCCTCCAGTATTAAGGGTACGCCCCAGGGTGGTGTCATATCACCACTACTGGCCAATATCGCCCTAGATGGATTCGAGAACCTAGGGTTAGACCAATGGAAAGGGAGCCGCAGAGATGGGACTCTCATAAGGGGCATTCGTTACGCAGACGACGCGGTCTTTATCTGTAAACCCGAAGCTGATACCAAGAGGCTACGGGAAGATATCGACGAATTCTTAAAGTCCAGAGGGCTACAAATTAACGAAACTAAGACTAAGGTGAGTAAAGCTACGGAAGGATTCGATTTCCTGGGGTGGCGCTTCCGTGTCAATTCCCGTGGAGTCTTTAAATCTACACCGAGTTCCGAGAACTATGCAGACATTAAGGCCAAGGTAAAAGCAACTTGGAGAAATGGCACAACCACGGAAACTCGTCTGAAAAGGATAGAGTCACAAGTCCGAGGTTGGAGGCAATATCACACAAGCTGCGATATGAGCAAACACGCCCTATGGTCACTGCGGATATGGTTATGGCGCAAACTAAGAGCGGAAAAACGCAGGATGGCGACTATGGAAGCAGAGAAAGCTAGACGTCTGGCTACCAAGGGTAAACCCTTAGGAGCGCGCCTCGCGCGCTCACATCAGAGCAGATTAAGAAAGCTCTCCCAGCAGTCCCCTGGAAAGTCAATAGCCACAAGATGGTTAAAGATAATGCCTCACCCTACGATGGGAATATCTCCTATTGGGTTGACCGGAATTCCAATCTATATAGTGGGCCAACCGCTAACGCCATTAAGCGACAAAAAGGCATATGTCCGCACTGCAACCGATTGTTCATGGAGATGGATGGTACCGTGGAGTTGCACCACATAGATGGTAACCACAACAACTGGAGACGTAAGAATCTAGTTGCTCTCCATCGAGAATGTCACCAGGCGCAAGCAGTACATCGTAAGCGTATCAAAGACGGACTCGTGAAGCGCGCCGTTAAGGCATAGGAACACCTGAGCCGGATGCGGTGAAAGTCGCACGTCCGGTTCGTCGGAGAGGGGCGAGGTGGTAACACCTCCCTCGACTCTAATTAGATGGAAACGAGCAACCTTTCTCCTTTATCCCCCTGAAAATGAAGTGGAATAATGAATCATTGGAATGGCACAAAGTAATCCAAGAATTGTCCTATTTCAATTATTCTCGCCTTCCTGAGCCAAATGAATTAAAATCCAATCCTCAATATAAATGGAATGATTCCCAGACAGGGATACAAGCTGCTATTGCTTATGATAGCAAATATGATGGGAAAGCACCTTGCAGTGCTGGTGTGGGGACAATAGATCTGGCGAGTCTCGATGAAGCAATTAAAGAACGTCTTACTCTTTGTCGAGTAGGAGAAGGGAAAAAGGTATCCGAGAAAAATATAGATTTTTGGCGAACAAAAAAGGTTCCCATGTTAGAACCCACCATCGCTCAACAGGCTTTTCGTGAATGCAAAAATACTCCTGATACCATTTTAATTCTTTACGACACCCAATCATGTCGAGATAAATTAATGGAGGAAATGGACAACTTACTTTCCTGGTCCCCACAAGGAGAACCCACAGAATATACTACCCCAGGTGGGGAAAAAGAGAAAGAGTGGGTTTATGAAGGTGATTTTGGTCGTCTTTGTCTTAAAACTCAACATGTTGGAGATATTACCAACCAACTAGATCTAGATTCCAATAACAACCGGGCAGAAGCAATAAACCAGCGGGTTAAAAGGATTGGCGAATTTGTCCCCAAAGTTCCTCAGGATAAATTGTGGGGTGCATTAGTAGAAATTCCACGTAAAAACAAGAAACCAAACCAGGATCCTAAGTTAGCATTGCGCATAGGCTTAATGCAAGCAAATTATGCGAATCAACACCTCCACGGTTTGGAAGGTGGGAAAAAGAAAGATAATGATACCCATCGTACACAACGTGCTATACTAGACTTATTTCGTCAATTCGGAGTTTTACCCAAACCCTTAATTAAAAATCAAATCGATAAAATTGACCCCCATATATGGCTGACCTGCTTTTACGTAATACGTCGCACCAAGAAAACAACTAGTAACAACCAATCTTTAACTGTAGTTTTGATGGTGCGAGTACACCCCATAACTGCTAAAGTAGAAGTAGCTCTCTCCTCTTTGTGTAAAGAGGAATTTACTTGGCTATCTTATCCCAAAGCACTGCAACAACTCCTTAATGAAAGATGGGATCCGGATTCAGTTGCGGATGAAATTACTCCCGAAGGAGATGAAGAAACAAACTCAACGGAGAAACAAAGGGAAGAAAGGGCGTGCAATGAATTTGTGACAAAATGTTTACGAAATTGCTTGTACGAACCCATTGACAACGAAAAAAAACCTAGGGTATTATTCATGGTATCCGCACAAAACGCTCGTAAATTGCTACCTTGGTTACAAAATCCCAATGTACCCACCGATTTCCCGACTGATATGCAAAACATTACCAAATCGGAAAGAAAACGTCTCTGGTTGGTGCGGGTTCGAGATAATACCAATGGGGAAGCACCTGTTAATAGAGTCGAAACTGAAGAAGTGAAAAACTTTGGTGGGAGAGCTACTGGAGTTTTCCGTTGGGAGAATATTTGCGATAACAAGGAAAAGGAAATTTTCTTGAGCTTGAGGGAAGGTTTAGATACGGAGCAAAAGCTATTAAGAACCTCCGAGTCACGACTAGAAAATGGGAAAAAAGGAGCAGGGAGTAAACCCTTATTAGAAATAGCCATCCTCCATAACCCAGAAATCGAAGCTGAGAAATTAGCTTGCTTTGTTCACAGTCTCCGAAAAAGGTGGCCTTATTTTCCCAGCTACGTTTCCCTTCCCTTCCCTTTTCCCTTCGCCAAAAAAGCTGGGGAATATGCTGTGAGTGCTCAAGATGAACCAGAGGAAGAAACAGAAGACGAACCAACATGACTTGAGCTGCGCAGAGGCCGAATATCTCCTAGGGAAAATTACCGAATACCTAAATGAACACGGCCTTCGGATAAAAGAGGCCAAAACTCGCATCGTAAAAGCTACGGAAGGCTTTGATTTCTTAGGTTGGCACTTTAGGGTAAAAGCCAAAAAGCAATTAGCAACTACCCCAGGGCATGGGGAAAGGAACGCCTCTGAAGATAATCCCCTACTATACCACGTAGCGGGACGCAAGCGGGACGCAAGCGGGACGCCTTGGGCGGTTGCTTCGCAAAGCTTCGCAAAGCTACGCAATAGCGGAGGAGGATGTCAATAGCATGCCATCTTCTAAATGAACTATCCGATCCGAAACATCGATAATGCGGGGGTCGTGAGTGACAATAAGAACGGTAGAGCCTTCTTCCTTTGCTAGACGACGGAGCAACTCGATCGCCCTTTGTCCGCTACGAGAATCGAGAGCAGCAGTTGGTTCGTCTGCCATAATGAGCTGGGGCGATCCGGTTAACGCGCGGGCGATGGCCACTCTTTGTTTTTGTCCTCCAGAAAGGTTGCGAGGCCGTAAATTAGTTTTATCTGCCAACCCGACTTGGGATAATAAACTCAAAGCTTGCTCTTTCGCTTTCTTTCCCTTAATACCTTTAATCTTCAGCGCTAATTGCACGTTTTCCAAAGCAGTAAGTGCCGGGAATAAATTAAAGCTCTGAAAAATCAAACCAATATTCTCCAGTCGAAAGCGAGACAATTGGTGGTCGGACATTTTCGTAATCTCTTCTCCCAAGAGATTAACTCTACCACCACTAGGGGTGAGAATGCCTGCTAAAATGGATAATAAAGTAGTTTTACCAGAACCAGAAGGCCCCATCAATAGTTGAATATCCCCGCGATGAATATTCAGATTGATGTCTTTGAGGGCGTGAAAAATTTCCCTACCAGACTGGTAGACCATTTTTACCCCTCGAGCGGCGATGGCAATCTGCTTATTATTAACAGCCACTAATTTTTGAATGGGATAAAAGTCAGCAACTTGGCAATTAGTCATTCCTCATCCTTAGTTAAAGTTTCCAAGGTGAGGGGCGAACGAAAATGATTTGTTGAATATTTTAGATATCCCAAACCAGAATGGGTAATCTCGCAGTAGGGAGAATTACCCAAACTACACAATCTATTCTATTATAGTCTAACTTATTAAGCTTTGAAGACAATGGCTGGATCCACCCGCGTCACCTTTTGAATCGCAAAAAGGGCTGCTCCGACGCACATCACCACAGTAATGGCAAAAATTCCCACAGCGCTGAGAGGGGTGATTAAAATGATTACGCCTTCGGTAGCTAGTGCCCAATAACTCAAACCCAGACAAAGAACCATACTGGGAATATAGCCCAGAATTGCCATCCACAGGCTCTGCTCCACTATAGCACCATAAATTACCCCATCCGGCGCTCCCATGGCTTTTAAAGTACCAAACTCCTTAATGTGGTCGCTGACAGAAGTATATAATATTTGCCCCACAATCACCATACCCACAATCACCCCTACCGTCGCTCCCAAACCGAGAATAAATCCCACTCCCGTTCGTTTTTTCCAAAAATCTTTTGTCTTCTTAGACATTTGGGCTGTTGTATAGGCGCGAGTTCCCGGTAGTGCTGCTTCAAGTTTCTGTTTCAGTACCTCTAAATCTTGCCCTGGTTTAGCTTTTATTAAAATATAGGCGATCGCATCGGTAGAAGATAAGGGTTCCGGTGTCTCAAGATTCTCTGCTAATTCAAAACTATCTGCTTTGTCAGATTTCTCGTAAATAGTAGTGCAATTAACTCCCTCTTCTTCTAACTTACAGTCCAGTTTGGAACTGAAAGCTGAATAAATATAAGCGTTGGCATTCTCTAAAGAGGTGAAGACAACACTACTGGAGGCGATGGATTGGGTATTCTGGGTAATAGCAACCAATTTAGCGGGTAAAGAGCGGATTTGGGCAGAACCCCCAATCTGGACATTCAAGGAATTCAACTTAGATTCATCTACCATGACTGTATAGGGTTGTTTTAAGTCTCTCAAGGAACCAGCAGTAGTTTGGGGTCTAAATAACTCTCCTTCAGGGTCAAATCCGAATGTCCTTAAAGGAGTCAATTGTCCAATGTTCGTCAGCCATAGACCCCCTCCCATGATTAGAGGTTCTGCCTTTTGGACACCATCAACCTTTTGGGCGATATTTACTTGTCTGAACAGCAGAGATTTAGTTAATTCTAAATGAACCATCTCTACATCCGCTACCCATAAATCCGCAGTGGTAGAATCGATGAGTTGGGTGGTTGAGCCAGTAAACCCCTCCAGGATACCTGTTTGAATGGTAACCAAACTTACGGCGAACATGATTCCCGCTTGGGCTACTAGAAAGCGAGGTAAGTCCTCAAATAGATTTTTGCGAGCAATTGAAACCATTATCAATTATCAATGTCAAAATGTCCAGTTACTTCACTTTCACTATTTTATACCTTACTCAAAACAGATGGTACATGTACTGTTTATATGAGAGTCAATGGTGGATTGCCCACCGAGAGGCAAATCCTGTTCCAGAGTAGTAAAATAAAATAGCCTTTGTTGAAATACTTTTTAGGCTATGTAATATTTCCCTATATTATCATAATATATAGCATGAATAACGAGACACGACTATTAGGTTCAGTCATTCAAGGTTCTCTGAGTGAAGGATTGGAAATTAGATTAGAGGCTGATGTTTCTGTGGAAGATATGCGAGTGGGGAAATTTCTTGTGGTTCAAGGAGTGCGATCGCGCTTTTTTTGCCTTGTAACAGATGTCCGTCTCGCTACTTCCAGTCCCAGAATTATGGCTCATCCCCCCAGTGCGGAGGAAACTTTTTTGCGGGAGGTACTTGCTGGAAGCAGTACCTATGGTACAATTGAAATATCCCCCATGTTAATGTTTACCCCCTCTGAAATTGCTCCACACTATGACTCCCAGTCCCTGAATGGTAACAATAATTCTGTCTCCCTTAGCTTGGCGGATAACTCTGATTCAGATCTACAGCTGCTCCCTGTGAAAACCATCCCCAGTCATTTTAGTCCAGTACATGAAGCGACAGAAAGAGATTTCCGCACTGTCTTCGGTTGGGAAGACAACCCCCACAAGCGCAATTTTTCCATTGGGAAACCTGTGGATATGGATGTTCCCGTCTGCATCGATTTAGACCGCTTTGTGGAGCGCAGTAACGGGGTATTTGGTAAGTCTGGTACGGGGAAATCTTTCCTCACTCGCCTTTTAATTTCAGGCATTATCCGTAAGCAAGCAGGGGTGAACCTCATCTTTGACATGCACTCGGAATATGGTTGGCAAGCAAGGAGCGAGGGAAAACAATCCGGATGGGTTAAAGGTTTGTGTCAGCTATTTCCCGGACAAATCGAAATTTATACCCTCGACGAGAAGTCTACCAAACGTCGTGGTGTCCCCCACGCTCAACCTCTCTTCCTCAGCTACGACCAAATTGAGATTGAAGACTTAGTTTTGGTGCGCCAGGAATTGGGTCTTTCCGAAGCGAGTATGGACAATGCTAATATTCTCTACTCCGAGTTTGGCAAATCCTGGATTCACCAGTTGCTCACCATGACGAATGAGGAGATAACCATGTTGTGCGAGGAAAAGCAAGGTCATAAGGGGTCAATTCAGGCGCTACAGCGGAAACTGACCCGGTTGAATAATTTAAAATATATGCGCAATGTTTGTGCTCACAATTATATTGACCAAATATTGCAGTCTCTGGATGCGGGGAAGCATGTGGTGGTGGAGTTTGGTTCCCAGTCTAACATGCTGTCTTATATGCTCGCCACTAATATGATTACCCGGCGGATTCATAGAAGTTACGTAGAAAAGTCGGAACTTTATTTGAACAGCAGTAAAGAGGAGGAGCGTCCCACTCAGTTAGTTATTGTCATTGAAGAAGCTCACCGCTTTCTGGATCCGGGCACGGTAAACCAAACTATTTTCGGCACCATCGCTAGGGAAATGCGCAAGTATTCCGTTACCCTCCTGGTGGTGGATCAGCGTCCCTCGGGCATTGATAAAGAGGTCATGTCCCAAATTGGCACTCGCATAACTTGCTTGCTCAACGATGAAAAAGATACGGATGCCATTTTTACCGGGGTTGCGGGGGCTGGAGGTTTGCGCTCGGTGCTGGCAAAACTGGACTCGAAGCAGCAAGCTTTAGTTCTCGGTCATGCAGTACCTATGCCCGTTGTGGTCCGTACTCGTCCCTACGACAGACAATTTTACGCCGAAATTGGCGATCCTGCTTGGGAAGAGAAGTCCGATGAAGAAGTATTTGCAGCCGAAGCTGCGGCTAAAGCGGATTTGGGATTTTGAGGCAATTATAGCATTCCACTGCTATAGCGCGACCAGCGGGAATCTCTCGGCGGTAATGGGGCGAGGGATGAGGAAAGTATTGTTAGATAAGGGTTTGAGCAATTATTAGTTTGAAAAAATTTATAAATACACGAGCTAGCAGTTACCAGGACGCCAAGGGCGGTTGCTTCGCAATAACAGTTACCAGTACTAATTAATAATTCTAGCAATCTCCCTAAAGCTTTGTAATACGGTCATTGAGTAAATTTGGTGCCCTAGAGATCCGGGGAAAATCTGTTTCGACGCCTGCGCGAACTGCTATATATCTCAATCCAGAAGAAATTTGAAAATCATGCAAAACAGTTCTGAATCTAGTAGAAGCGATCCAGCAGCATCGCCTTGTTTACAAAGTTATTGATTCTTGTATCTACTTTCTTCCATCGGTATTCACTACTAACGTTGCCTGCTCCAGGGCAAGCTATAAATGTTCCTTGTGTTCGGTAATCCCCATTTACTCCCCCTTAATTAGCTATGTTGGAAGAAATAATGAACTTTTTTCTTTTTTATAACGTCTCAGGCCCTATGACTACTTTTTGTTTCAGGAGTAAAAACTGTATAAATGCCCACTACCAAAATCAACAAAAAAACAAACAAATCAATATTATCAGCAGATATGGTGCGTACCTATTTGCGGGAAATTGGTAAGGTACCGCTGCTCACCAAAGAGCAAGAAATTGTGTTGGGGAAGCAGGTACAGAGAATGATGGCACTCTTTGACCAGAAAAAGGAACTTTCCCTTCATCTGGAACGGGAACCAAATAGTCAAGAGTGGGCTGATAGGGTCGGGCTGAGTGAGGAAGAACTTGACCGCGCTTTGCACCTGGGAACTAGGGCCAAGGCAAAGATGATCGAGGCAAATTTGCGCTTGGTGGTGGCGATCGCCAAAAAATACCAAAAGCGCAATATGGAATTCCTCGACCTAATTCAGGAAGGCACTTTAGGGTTAGAACGGGGGGTGGAGAAATTCGACCCCACTAGAGGCTTCAGGTTGTCTACCTACGCTTACTGGTGGATTCGTCAAGCAATTACTCGGGCGATCACCCTGCAAGCTCGTACTATTCGTCTGCCAATCCACATCACCGAAAAACTTAATCAAATCAAGAAAGTACAGCGAGAACTAGCGCAAAAATTAGGTCGCAGCGCCACTACCAAGGAAGTTGCTCAGGAGTTGGATTTGCACCCAGACTCGATCCGCGAGTACTTTAGTATAGCTCGGCAACCAATTTCTCTCGACGTTAGAGTTGGGGACAATCAGGATACGGAACTCTCCGAACTGCTTGAAGACAATAGCGACTCTCCTGAAAAATACATCACTTTAAAATTAATGCGCCAAGACATTAAGAAAATGTTAGGGAAGTTAACTGAGCAGCAGCGGGCAGTGTTATGCCTGCGATTTGGTTTGGAAGATGGCCATGAAATGTCTTTTGTTAAAATAAGTAAAAGACTTAACATCAGTCGCGAGCGGGTACGTCAGTTAGAACGCCAAGCCCTAGATAAGCTCCGCAGATATCGAGCTAATTTCCGCGAGTACATTACTAATTAACATGTGTCGCTACAATATTTAGCATACACAAATTATTTAGTGCTAAATATTAGCGAGTTATTAGTGGTTGTTCAATTAGTTATCTCATAGACTTTCGATAAACTCTCTCTGAGTACTTGCGCAAGCTTTAGAATACCGCTCAATGTGCCGACATGCAAGTTCCTGGTGTATCGAGCACAGCCAATTTGACTTTCCTTAGTTGCTTTTTTCATCACTACATGACTACCTGTTTGACGAACCTTCTCAAACCCTAACCGCTCAAGTGCCCTCATTGCTTTTCTGCTTGAAATGCACTGCAATTTAGGCATAGCTAACCTCAATGCTAGTCAAGAATCGAGGGGATGTTTCAGGTAAAGGGAATTCCTCCAAGTATAGCCTTGTTGCTTCTCTTAAACCTGAGATCGCCTCCTCTATTGTTGCCCCTTGATCGACGGTGCCAACCTCTAGAGGATGACTGTAAAATGATGAGTTTTCATGATAAAACGCCGTGTGCTTATACCGGTACCATATAGTGTAAGCCTACGGGATCGTTAATCCAACCTACTATAGCAATCCTAAAAATTTTACTCAACAGCGATTATCACTCTATCTGCAGCACGCCGTTTACGACTCATATAGGATTGCTATAGTAACGTTTCCATCAAATATTTTCATATTAGGGAGAGGAGAGACGAGAGACGTAGTACTATTATATAGTCGATATGCATCCTTTAAAATCTACTGCTCTTCTTGCTCTTCAGGATAAGGTACAGGCTCACAAACAACCCACCCATCTCTATCTGGTGAATTGTATCCTGTGCATATATTTTTGCCCTCAGTAGTTATTACTTTGGCACCACGATGAATCACTCCTCGTATAACTGACTTTCGGGGGTGCTCTTTATCTTTTTCTGATGCACTTATGATTGCGGTAAACTTCTCCTTCCCTTTTTCAGGCTGTGAAGATAATCGTTTTCCTAACCAACGATCAAGAACCTCGGTGGATACATTACGCCTGGAGCCATGGTGTGGAACCTGGAATTTATCAATACCAGGAAGTTTCAAGCTAATATCTGGGGCATATTCTGCTGCTTCTAAGAGTGCATCACGTCCAGCATCAGCAGTTAGTAACACACTTTGATTACACAAAGAAGCATATTGAATAACACTCATGTTGTTTTCAGCACTTGTCTCTTCCTGGGAAAACGATTCTTCACCCCAGACAGCTTTTATCAAAGCCGCTGCTTTCTCTGAGAACTTCTCAACAAATGTAGATCCTTTTTCCTGTTTTGCAGATTCTGGAGTCTTTTCTGATTCAACCACTAAATCAAGGTATCTAGACTTACTGGGTGCCATGACAGTAAAATTACCTATCCTCTTACCTTGAAAAGGTGCATGTATAGTAATATTTTTATCTTCAGCGATTTCCTCTAAAATTGCAATATTGGGATAGATTTCCTTGAGTCGCTTAATAAGATTCTCGACAGATTTGAATCTAGAAAATCTATCAATTAATTCGCTGGCGTAAAGCCAGGGTCGGAGCATCCAAAGCTCACCAACTTCAAATTCCTCTAAAACTTTTCTCAGTCCACCTGCATGATCCCCATCTGGATGACTCGCAACGACGGAGTGAATGAACTTGGGAGCACCATAATAGGTTTTGATATGTTCAACAACTTTATCTCCAGTCTTCTGAAAACCACCATCTACTACATGGATCCGAGTCACGTCACCCAATCGATAACGAATGGCAATAGCGTCACCACTCTTACCTGATTCTACGTCCAAAAAATCAATCTCAAAAAAGTTAGACATCTTGATCACCTTTTTTCTAATTATATCAATTCTATATTAAGATGCACCATTTCAGCTTCATATTATCTTTGATTCTACGGGTTATGTAACTGGTCTGCTTTCTATAGGAAAAGAGGAATATGACTAAAAGCACCAAGATTAGAGCGATGCTATTCCACTCTTTTAGTATAGGGAACTTTACTTCAATCGCCTCATATAGTTTCAGAAGTAAAATTAAAACAAAAAGAGAGCAGAGAGTTCGGTAAGTGTTATTCGCCTCTGAGAGTACTTCGAGTTTGGAATCTTCGTTTGATTCTGATACAAAATCTTCATAGGGTGAATAATCTACAAATGAAATCCGTTTAAGTAGAGGCGTTATAATCAAGGAACCAAATCTGCTGACTACAAGTCCTATAAAATAGTAGATAAATACTCCAATGGTAATATCCTCTTGAATGAAAGAATATTGTGTAACCCTGCTGGCAATTACAGCAAAGATAACACCCGGCAGCAAGTAATTAAATAGATTATAGGATGAGAGCTTGTTCAACAATTCCTTCATAAGGAGCTATTGTTTCAGGGAAGTCTAAGGGACAATAAGTATATCTTAATACAACCCAAAACTGCTTAGAGCAGCTCTTTAATATAATCTTAAGGTTCACAAGCCAGAAACTGAAAGGTTTAGCCTGAAAGAGAAGGAAAAATTAATTGTATAAGGAGGCGATCGCCCCCATGGAAACCCGTCATTTACAACTGGAAGGCATGGGCTGTGCTGCCTGTGCTAGTGCTATTGAAACAGCCATTCAAAAGGTGTCCGGCGTTGATTATTGTAGCGTAAACTTTGGTGCCGAGCAAGCCACCGTAGCCTATGACCAGAGCCATACCAGCTTAGAAAAAATTGAACAAGCGGTGACACAAGCTGGTTACCGCGCAACCCCCGTGGTGGAGTGGGGAGATTGCGAAGCAACCGCTTGCGTCCCAGAGGCTGCCGCTGGACAGGATTTGTTGCAGAAAGTCTGGGTGGGAGGGGCAGTGAGCACTGTTTTGGTGTTTGGTTCCCTTCCCGCTATGACAGGGGTGTACGTGCCTTTCATTCCTACTTGGTTGCACCACCCTTGGCTCCAATTGGTGCTCACAACCCCCATAGTAGTATGGTGTGGCCAATCCTTTTTCTTGGGGGGTTGGAAAGCGGTGAGGCGGGGTACTGCGGACATGAATACCCTGGTGGCTTTGGGCACCGGGACGGCATATCTGTACTCCCTGGTGGTAACCCTGTTTCCCGGATTGTTGACAGCCCAGGGACTGGCTGCTCAGGTGTATTACGAAGCCGCCGCTGTGGTGATTACCCTGATTTTGTTGGGACGGTGGCTGGAGAGCCGGGCCCGTGGGCAAACAAAAGCTGCGATTCAGAAATTGATGGGACTACAGGCTAAAACTGCCCGTGTGATTCGGCAGGGAGAAGAACAGGATTTGCCAATTCAACAGGTGGTGGTGGGTGACGTGATTGTTGTGCGCCCTGGGGAAAAAATTCCTGTAGATGGAGTAGTTTTAGGAGGAAAGTCTGTAGTAGATGAATCTATGGTGACGGGAGAATCGATTCCCGTAACTAAGCAAGAGGGGGATGAAGTAATTGGGGCTACATTGAATAAGACAGGTAGCTTTCAATTCCGTGCTCAAAGAGTGGGTAAGGATACGATGTTGGCACAAATTGTCAAACTAGTGCAACAAGCCCAAGGCTCAAAAGCTCCCATTCAGAAAGTGGCGGATAGGGTGATCCGCTGGTTTGTCCCGGTGGTGTTGGCGATCCGGGGTGAAACACCGGATCTGCTACCGCAGATCGCTCTCCTCACCTTTCTGCTCTGGTTCAGCTTCACGGGGAATCTCACCCTAGCCCTCATGACTATGGTGGGGGTATTAATCATCGCCTGTCCCTGTGCCTTGGGCTTGGCGACACCAACCTCCATTATGGTGGGTACGGGTAAAGGGGCCGAATATGGCATTCTGATTAAAGATGCCACCAGTTTGGAATTGGCGGGTGTGGTCAAAACCAGTTGGTAATATTTCAACCCTGTAGGGGTTTCATATATTAGCCCGCAATTCTGGTTTTGGGCGGGTGGGCGTTTTACTCCTCTATCAACTACTGCGACTTTCGAGTCGCGCTTATCGATATAGTTTTATGATCAGGGAAAATCCAGTGCTTCAACAATCCAATTTTTGGAGGAGGCGATCTGAGTACAGAATCTCTCTCTCTTCTCTCCCTCTGCGTACTCTGCGTGCTCTGCGGTTCATCAAAATTTGCGAAGCGTCCGCAGATGAACACAGATGGATTTTTCCCCTCTTAGTTACATTGAGGAACAAGTTTAGGTAAAAATACCCAGATATATAAGTGCATCTTTTCCCATAGTACTGGTGCTACGATAACAATTAATTTCATTTTTGCTTCATTGAGATAAAAGCGTTGAACCTGCCGACTTGACAATAATGTTTCATGGAGTTTGGTATCGTCAGGTTCTAGGGAGCGTCGGGGAAAAATCACCACCGCCTGCCAACCCCAGATATGGGGATGAAAGAGCCAAAAACATAAACAGCTCCCCAAACAAGCGATGATAGAGTAATTCATCTTTTTGGAATTGGACTTCGACAAAAAAAACCGGTTGGTTAACTGCATCTTCTGGGGGCAGAAATACTCCATCAATGCGGAAAGCTGTTTGTTTCACTTCGATGGAGCGAAAATGATACCCTGCTCGGTACGGTTGTCCAATGAGTTCAAAAAAAATCTCCGGGACACTCTGAAATCTGTTTTCATAAAGAAAGTCCGGTTTGGAGGCTTATCTTGGTCAAAAAAGATGAGCTGATCTCTTCGAGACCGCCCACATACATAAGTTGTAAGCATAAAACAACTAAAATTCAATTCCTGGCTGTGCCTTAACTCCTTGTTGTTTAAAAGGATGCTTAACCAAGGTCATTTCCGTGACTAAATCGGCTTTTTCTATTAGTCCCTGGGGAGCACCTCTACCAGTGAGAATGACGTGAGTATCTGCTGGTTTTTGTTCTAGTCCCGTGAGGACATGATCCAGATTTAGATAGCCTAATTTCAGGGCAACATTGACTTCATCTAAGAGGACGAGGTGGTATTCTGGGTTATAAATGTATGTTAAGGCTTTTGACCAAGCAGCTGAAGATGTGGCAATGTCGCGATCGCGATCTTGAGTTTCCCAGGTAAAACCTTCTCCCAGAGCGTGGAACTCCAGTTGGTTTTTCCACTGACCGAGGACGGCTTTTTCTGCGGGTTCCCAAGCTCCTTTGATAAATTGAATAATAGCAACCCGGAAGCCATGACCGAGACTCCGGAGTACCATACCTAAAGCAGCAGTAGTTTTACCCTTACCGTTTCCAGTATGAACGATAATTAAGCCTTTCTTTTGAGAAGCGCGAGCGAGACGTTCTGTTTGAACCTCCTTGCGTCGCTGCATTTTCTGCTTGTACTGTTCTGGGGTTAGTTGGGTAGGAGTATTGCAAGTCATCGATTTCTTAATGAGAGTGGGATCCCTATTATCCACCTTTTCGGAAGGATAGTGGAACTATACTATGGCAATATAATCATATTCTTGCCTACTACCGGACTGCGAGCTAGCAGCTTTCCTTTTGAGTCGATAATGTCTAATTTCTTAAAGTCCAGTTTTCGCCCTCGACCGAGAATTTCATTGGCTACTTTTTCCTGACTATCATGGGTCAATTCGTACCAAGCATCGCTCGCTTTGACAATTAAACTGCTGCTGATAAAATTAGCTTCAAGGGAGACAATAAGTCCATCTGCATACTCGTTAGTAATTTCCGCTACTTGCTCTTGAATTGCTGCAATCAAGCTTTGTTCTGGATTGAGTTCTAGTTTTGGCTTCGGTTCATTCTTAACTGATTCTGGTTTGAGGGGTATTTCCCCTTTTGGCGGCGTTTCCATCTTCACTTCTGGAATTTCTGCCACCTCAGGGGTACTATTTGGTAATAGTAATCCCGATGTAAATACTACTCCTACGCCAATAACAATTATAATGGCGATTAGAGCTTTTTTGGAGAAGAGATTGGGCACTAATTTTGGCAGGAGAGAACTTATTTTCCCTAAAGTATGACCAAAAATAGTCTCTTTTTTACTATCTTGCAAGGGAAAGATATCCTCTTGTTCCTCTATTGCTATCTTATCCACATTTTCTTCTTCGGTTTGGATAGTAGTATCGGTTTCTATCTCCGTTTTATCTGCAATTGGTTCAGCTTTTTCCTGTTTAGCCTCCCTAATCGCCTCTTCTAAGTCTTCAGCAGTAGATACCAGGGTTTGCAATGAAGCCATTGAAGCGCTCCTTACTACCGATTCCTCATCCAATTGGGCCACAATTCCTTCTAGCCGGCGAATAGTCCCCTGGAGGACTTCCAAGGTCTGGTTTGGGTTGGGGGGTTCTGACTGCTGTTGGTGTTCTTCTGACATTAACTATATCCTAAATAGAGTTGTTGGTGGGAGAAGATTTTAGCACGGAAGCCAATAGATCCAAATCCCTCTCAGTTACTGATTGATATAGTAACGATAGCGATATTAGCCACGTCGGACAACATGGTCGCCGTCGAGACCTATGGCAAAGGCAACCAGAAGTGGTTAGAGACCTTTCTAGAGTTGCCCCACGGTATACCTTCTCACCATACCTTTTCGAGAGTCTTGGCGGCCATAGACCAGAAGCATTTTCCTGAGGAGCTAGTTTCAATGTGATTAGTATAGTCTTATGACCCAGAGATGCGATAATGGCTTAATATAATTCTGAGTAGATTATTAGTGCGTTCATAACGCACTCTACGCAAATGTTGCAATGATTAGCTGATCAGAGATGTCAAATTCCAGTTCCGTCGCCTCCTTTTCTGCTGCTTTAAAGCACTATGATTCTACCCTCAAGACCATAGAAAAAGCTGAGTCTCCTCCGTCCGATAGCAAGATTCTGGCCTTGCTCTGTGCTAGGGATACCTTGGCCAGCGCCTTATCAGAATTGGCTTTGTCAGAGTCTTCGAGTTCGAGGGAAGAGCCAGCAACAGGAGAAACTGAAGCTATTGAAACCGTCAAGGAATTAACCCTTCTTTACCAACTCGATCTGAAACTGAAGCAACAAGCCCCCACGATTGTTGCTCATGGCCATTTGGCTGATTGGCGCAACAGCTTTAACCCGCCCCCAGAAGCGTGGTGGTGGCGTCTGGAAACCATCAAGATACCGAAGGCAGAGGAGATTAAACGCTTTAAGCAATATTTAGACTGGATTTTTAACGGGTTGACTTTACTCGGACTGTTAGGGGTAGCCACGTTCACTACGTCGTTCATTCAATTATTTGGCGCAGGAGGCTTTGGTCCTCTGGAAAGTTTTGGTCTAATTGGACAGTCCGGGTTATTGCTGACGGCGGTGGGTTCCTTGGGTGGAGAAGGAAAAAAGAAGATCGAGGAATTTTTGCAAGTATTGGGAGTTCCACGGCGATTTTTGTCTCTATTTTCCTTGACCGTCTCTTCTTTACTATTCCTGGGATCTGTGTCCGTTTATCGCTTTATACCTAAGATCGCCGAATCCTATTTCGACAGTGGCCTCACTGCCTATGAGTCCAGGAAATTTACGCAGGCGGAGAATGACTTCAAACAAGCCCTCCGCCTGGATCAGCAAAATGCCAACTTTAACTTAGGGTTGGGATCAATCTATGAAACCCTGTCACAAAATGAAGCGGCGATAACACAATATCAAATTGCTATAGGGAAAGGATCAATCCGCGCAATCAACAATCTGGCTCGAATTTATTTAGTGCAAGGAGATCTGGTTAAAGCAGAAACTTTGTTGTTTGTGGGGCTCCAAGCAGCACAAAGGCAACAGCAAGTGAGTAATGAATATCACCTCTACAAAAATTTAGGCTGGCTGCTCTTGCAAAAAGGAGACTATGAGGCAGCAGAACAAGCCTTGAAGCAGGCGATAGAAAGGGAAAACGTAGACATGACTACCCGAGTCGGAACAGGATTGTCCTATTGTTATTTTGCTCAAACTCAGGATAAACTTGGGCAGACACAAGCTGCAAAACCTTACTGGGAAAACTGTATTAACAAGGCGATTCCAGAAACCTTGGGAGAAATGAAATGGTTTATTAAAGTAGGAAGAGGGGATATTCTCCAGCAGATTGACTTGTCAGCAAAATCTAGAACCCTGTAGGGGTGTTATTGTTTTTTCGTTTTTTGTATCGGTGGTGTGGGGTGTGGGGAAGCAAAAAGCCTTGTTTGATAAGGTTTTTTGGGGTTATTCTTAATCTAAACCTGTCCTAATCTAATAAAACAAGATGAGTGATCAGATCCTGAGACAACTTTATAACGTTTTCGATCCACTGCGACCTCTGAAACCAGGAGATTCGGCCTATGTAGATTGTCGTGCAGTGCGGGGGGACGGTGATATTCTAGAACAACTTGGTAGACCTATTATTTTGTCGGACAAGGAAACTGCTCAACTGTACACTGGACATAGGGGGGCGGGAAAATCCACTGAACTGCTAAGATTGAAGGAATACCTGGAGGAGAATAAGTTCCAGGTTATCTATTTTGCTGCGGATGATCAGGATATTGATACGGAAGATGCTCAATATACGGATATTCTTCTAGCTTGCACTCGCTATATCCTCTCAGAATTGTACGAAAAAGATAAAGAAGCTGATGCTAAACCTCTGGTAGAATGGTTAAAAAAGCGGTGGGAGTCTCTGAAGGATTTGGGTTCTACGGAAATCTCTTTTGAGAACATTAGTTTGCAGGTGGGTATTGGGCAATTTGCTAAGGTGATTGCTCTTTTGCGATCTGCTCCCAGTAACCGTTCTCGTATACGTCAGGAGGTGGACAATCATACCCCTTCTCTTATTGAGTGCTTGAATGACTTTATTACAGAAGCAGCTCAGAACCGCAAGACTCAGTGTAACGGAATAGTTTTGATTGCGGATAATTTGGATCGCATTGTTCCTTTATATCACAAGGAGAGCAACAGGAGTAATCACGAGGAGATATTTATCGACCGGAACCTACAACTGCGGAAACTCAAATGTCATACCATTTATACTGTTCCCATATCCCTAGTTTATTCTGATAAGGGTACAGTGCTGGAAGAAGCGTTCGGCTCTGTTCAAGCATTACCCATGATTGCTCTATCTACTCCAGAAGGGGAACCCTACCCTCCTGGAATGGAGAAGCTAAAAGAGTTAATCAAGCAACGTATTAAGCAGGTGGATTCTAACCTAACTTTTCAGGATGTTTTTACCAATGAAGCACTTTTAGAGAAGTTGTGTAACATGAGTGGAGGACATGTGCGCTACTTGATGTTTTTGATGAAAACTGCTTTACAAAAGACTCCGAAGCTACCTATTCAGGAAAAAGCCGTACTGGGTGCTATTGCTTCCTTGCGCCTAACCTATCGTCGTGCTATAAATGAAGATGAATGGTCTATTTTGGCAGAAGTACACCAATCGAAAAGGAAACCCAATAATAAAAAATACCAAAAACTCTTGTTTAATCGCTGCATTTTGGAGTATCATTGGTTAGTAGAGGGGGATATTAAACCTTGGTACGATATTCATCCTATTATTTTGGCCATCGAAGAATTTCAACAAGCCTGGCAACAGTTAAAATCATGACATTACTCTCTCAAGAAACCGGGGATATTTCTGAATTTGAAGAATACCAAATGCTCCTCCGTTCTCTTCGTTGGACGGAAGGTTTTGGTATATTTTTTGTGTCCTGCTTACCTAACCAAGGAGAGAGAATAATCAGGGGATTACGGGAAGATATGTCTCAGAAACGGTTTGGGTTTTTGTCCTTTACTAAGGAAACTAAAACTCTCTACGATAAGGTAGAGGATTTGACTCAGAGAGAGGAAATTGAGATTCTTTGCATAACAGGATTGGAAAAGTCTCTGAACCCTTATATCAAGGAGGGTTATGGGGGACAAGGGGATTATTATCGAGAAGATACTGTACCCCCGATTCTGGGTCATTTAAACTGGCAAAGAGAAAGGTTTCGGGACGATTTTAACACTTGTTTGGTGTTTTTTCTGCCCAAATTTGCTATTAAGTACTTTATTCGTCGCGCTCCAGATTTTTACGATTGGCGTTCCGGTGTTTTTGAGTTTCCTCCAGACAAAAAACTGCTCCAAAAGTCATTACAGGAACTGGAAAAGCAGTTAGGATGGGAAAATATAGAAGGATTAACCTTTGAAGAGTGTCGCAGCAGGATTTTAGAAATAGAAGCTTTGCTCGATGAGGATTCTGACCAGGTGGTTTTATTATATAAACAAGCACTGTTACTCTTTAGAGTAGGTCAATCTGAAGAAGCTATTGCTCGTGTGGATAGGGGGATCGCTCTTGAATCTGATAATTCCTTTCCCTGGATTCTACGAGGTTACTTCCTGTATAGTTTGGGTAATCTAGAAGCAGCACTAGATAGCTTAGATAAAGCCATCGCTCTCAAACCAGAGGACCATCAAGCTTTGATTCTTAGAGAGAACATGCTAAATAATCTAAGAATGTACTCAGAAGAACTAGATAGCTTAGATAAAGCCATCGCTCTCAATCCAAAGGACCATCAAGCTTGGTTCATTAAAGGTGTTCGCCTAAATGACCTAGGAATGTACACAGAAGCACTAAATAGCTATAATAAAGCCATCGCCCTCAAACCAGACTACCATTTTGCTTGGTATAATAAAGGTGTTCCTCTAAAAAATCTAGGAAGGTATACAGAAGCACTAGATAGCTTAGATAAAGCCATCGCTCTCCAACCAAACTTCATGGAAGTTTGGTATCATAAAGGTGTTCTCCTAAATGACCTAGGAAGGTACACAGAAGCACTAAATAGCTTAGATAAAGCCATCGCTCTCAAACCAGACTGCCATTTTGCTTGGTATAGTAAAGGTGTTACCCTAAAAAATCTAGGAAGGTACACAGAAGCACTAGATAGCTTAGATAAAGCCATCGCTCTCAGACCAAACTTTATGGAAGCTTGGTATAATAGAGGTATTCTCCTAAAAAATCTAGGAAGGTACACAGAAGCACTAGATAGCTTAGATAAAGCCATCGCCCTCAAACCAGACGACTATAAAGCTTAGTTTATTAGAAGTCTTCTCCTAAATAATCTAGAAAAATATCGATAATTAATAGATAACAATAAAAAAGCCCTAGAAATTAATCCAGACTTCCTCAAATCCCTCCTGGAGCAAAACATTGCTAACTTAGATAAAAAGATAGCGATAAAACCGAATTCATTAAAATCTTGGTTATTGAGGTTGAGGTTGTTAATTTTACATGCTATCCTAAAAATACTGTAGGTTGGGTAGAGCGCCAGCGAAACCCAAGAGCGCAAACCCAAGAGCGCAAACCTATGTTGGGGATCTATCCTCAACCCAACCTACGATTATTTTTGTCTGGTTAACGGATTTCATATTATACCGACTCCCATGAAACCAATCTCTATCCTAGGCTCTACTGGCTCTATTGGCACCCAAACTTTAGATATTGTTGCCCAGTACCCCGAAAAATTCAGGGTCGTCGGATTAACAGCCCATAGCAACATCAACCTGTTAGCAGCACAAATTGGTCAATTTGAACCAGAAATTGTGGCCATTGCCACGGAAGAAAAGTTACCAGCATTGCGATCGCGCATCGCCCATATCCCCAATCCCCCTATTCTCCTAGCTGGAACCAAAGGTGTGAAAGAAGTAGCTCGTTACGGAGACTCCCAAACCGTAGTCACGGGTATTGTGGGTTGCGCTGGCTTGCTGCCAACCATCGCCGCTATTAAAGCCGGGAAAGATATTGCCCTCGCTAACAAGGAAACTCTCATTGCAGGTGCCCCGGTAGTACTGCCTTTGGTGAAACAACACAAAGTTCGCCTCCTCCCAGCAGACTCAGAGCATTCCGCTATTTTTCAATGCCTTCAAGGGGTACCAGAAGGAGGGTTGCGGCGCATTCTCCTCACTGCTTCCGGGGGCGCTTTCCGGGATTGGCCAGCGGATAAGTTGAGCTATGTGACGGTGGAGGATGCCCTCAAACACCCAAATTGGGCAATGGGCAAGAAAATTACCATAGATTCTGCTACCTTGATGAACAAGGGATTAGAAGTAATTGAGGCTCACTTCCTCTTTGGTTTAGATTACGATAGCATTGATATTGTAATTCACCCCCAAAGTATCATTCACTCTCTCATCGAATTGCAAGATACTTCCATGCTGGCTCAGTTGGGTTGGGCAGACATGCGCTTACCCCTCCTCTATGCCCTCTCTTACCCTGAGCGAATTCATACTAACTGGCAGCAGTTAGACTTAGTGAAGATGGGTAGTTTAACCTTTAGCGAACCCGATGACAAAAAATATCCCTGCATGGAATTAGCCTATGGTGCTGGTAGGGCTGGGGGGTTAATGCCAGCAGTTTTAAATGCAGCTAACGAACAGGCAGTAGCTTTGTTTTTAGAAGGTAAAATTGGCTTTTTGGACATTCCTCGGTTCATTGAAAAAGTAATGGAACGCTACATTACTCACAATAATGACAACCCTAGTTTAGAAGATATTATTGCAGCAGATCAATGGGCAAGACAAGCAATTAAGCAGTTACCAGTTAGTCAGTAACCAGTTAGCAGAGGTGTAGGGCGTATAAGATAAAAAAAAACTGATGTATAACTGTTTACTAAAAAAAGTTAGCACAAAAAACTTTATAATAACTTTTACTGGTTTAGGATTATTGCTCTTAAATCTAGGAGTTTATTTTATTACGGAAAGACTTTGGTTTGAGTCTCTCAACATAAGTGATACCTTCACAAAGCGTATTATTACTCAGGTAGCTTTATGTAGCATTACTGGGGCTATTTCCCTACTCTTCCTCTTAGGAAACTTGGCGATCGCCCAGCGCCTCCCCCAGAGTTACCCTTTGCAGCGCCCAAATAGGCGAGCATATATAACCTCACCCTCTTCACTGAGGAAGAAACCAACAATAAACTTAAAAATTCTTCTACCAGTAGCACTAACCCTATCTTTTCTCATCACCCTCATCCTGATTCACTGTCTACAAAATGCCTTGACAGAATGGGAATTTGAAAGGTGGTACTTCGCTCCGATAGCTTTCTTGGTAATGATATTACTCCTGAAGGTTGAGGTAACCCTAAAAATCATCTCTTGGATCATGAGTTTTTGCTTCGCACTGATTATGGGAAGCAACTGGATGGTAGTATTGCCAAAAATTCAACACGATTCTTTCGGTAGTGTGGATCCTCTCTTTCACAAAGATATCGGTTTCTATATCTTTAATTTACCCTTCTGGCGATTGGTGAATTTTTGGCTGGGGGAACTGTTTCTCTTTGCCTTGCTCGCCTCTACTCTAATCTATCTCTTATCTGGTAACAGTCTCTCAGAAGGTAAGTTTACTGGCTTTTTACCATCTCAAGTGCGTCATTTATTTGCTTTATCCAGTCTTACCGTCATGTCGAGAGCCTTCCATCATTGGCTCGCTCGTTACGAATTACTCTATTCCACTTCCAATGTCCATTATGGTGCTGGTTACGCTGACGTTAAAGTGCAGTTACCAGGTCAAACTATTTTAGCCTTTCTGGCGGGGGCGATCGCTCTCTTCCTACTTCTGGGAGCTTTCAAACACAGAGGAAGTAAATGGCTGTTGGGGAGCATGTTAATATACTGCATCGCTCTCTTGCTGAATAGTGGACTTACTTTTGCAGTGCAGCGTCTAGAAGTACAGCCCAATGAATTAGCAAGAGAGGAACCTTATATTAAACAAACCATAGCCTACACCAGATCGGCTTTCGCTCTAGATAAGATAGAAGAGGAAACTTTTAATCCAGAAGGTACACTCACCGCCGCAGATATCGACCAGAACTTTCTCACTATTGAGAATATCCGCATCTGGGATACTCGCCCTTTGTTAGAAGCTAATCGACAATTGCAACAAATCAGATCCTATTATAAGTTTCCCGATGCGGATATCGATCGCTATACTCTACAAGTAGAACGATTACCACAGAAGCGCACAACAGAAAAACAACAAGTCATCATTGCAGCTAGAGAAATGGACTCCCTATCTCTGCCGAAAAAAGCCCAAACCTGGGTAAACCAACACTTAGTTTACACCCATGGTTATGGCTTCACTCTCTCTCCAGTGAATCGCTCCGGTCCTGGGGGTTTACCGGATTATTTTGTTAAGAATATCGGCAGCGCGAGGGAAATGGGTGACAGCGGCAGCTTATCAACCTCTAGCAAGTCCATCGAGTACAGTATTCCCATAGGCAAACCCCGCATTTATTACGGCGAAATCACTAATACCTACGTCATGACGGATACCCAGGTGCAGGAGTTAGACTTTCCCGATGAGGAGGGCAATGCTTATAATACCTATAATGGCACTGGGGGGATACCCATAGGCAATACCCTGAGACGGTTGCTCTTTGCAGTCAGACTCAAAGACTGGCGGATGCCTTTTAGCCGTAATCTCACCCCCACCACTCGTCTCTTATGGCGTCGCAACATCAATACGAGGGTTCGTACTATTACTCCTTTTCTCCGTTTCGATGAAGACCCCTATTTAGTAGTTGCCAATGCAGGGAAAGGGGGGGGAAACACCCTCTATTGGATGATAGATGCCTATACTACCAGCGCTAGTTATCCCTATTCCGACCCTGGGGCGAACCAATTTAACTATATCCGCAACTCTGTCAAGGTAGTAGTGGACGCTTATAATGGCAAAGTTAACTTCTATATTTCTGACCCTGAAGATCCCATTATCCGCACTTGGAGCCATATTTTCCCAGAGTTATTTCAACCCCTGGAGAATATGCCAGCTACTCTTCGCAGTCACATCCGCTATCCCGAAGATTTATTCAACATCCAAAGCAAGCAATTACTCACCTATCACATGAGTGATCCCCAGGTGTTTTACAACCGAGAAGATCAGTGGCAGATCCCCCAGGAAATCTATGGTAGCAAATCTCAGACCATCGCCCCTTACTATCTCATTATGAGGCTCCCCGCTCAGACATCAGAAGAGTTTATTCTTCTCCACCCCTACACTCCCATTGGTCGTCCCAATTTGATTGCTTGGTTGGCTGCTCGCTCTGACGGAGACAAATACGGTAAGCTTTTACTATACAGATTTCCGAAGCAAAAGTTAGTTTACGGTCCAGACCAAATTGAGGCTCTGATTAACCAAGATCCAGTAATTTCTCAACAAATCTCCCTCTGGGACCGTGAGGGTTCTCGGGTGGTTCAGGGCAATCTCTTGGTTATTCCTATAGAACAATCTCTTCTCTATGTGGAACCATTATATCTGGAGGCAGAAGAGAATAGTGTGCCCATTCTCGCCCGGGTAATTTTAGTGTACCAAAACCGGATTGTCATGGCAGAAACTCTTCCAGAAGCAATACAGGTGATGTTTAAGCCGGAAGCTGAGTTTGCACCGACAATCATTCGTTCTCTGGACGAACTCCGGGAACAGTTACAAGTACCAACAGATGATATTACAGTACCATGAGTGACCGTGGGGAGGGATCTAGAGAGTGGGGGATAATTTTTGGGATCGCGGTTCCCGGTTTCGCTTTTGTGTCGCGCAGAGGCGCGGAGGCGCGGAGGTGTTTTCATTTTTTCTGGCGCTAGGGGCCCGGCGCAGTTAATATTTACGTAAAAATAAGACTATTAATAATATTTATTAAATATACAAACTAGCCACATATTCACCATAACCATTATAAGGCAAAGTTTCTCGTATTTCCCAACTAAAATCAGGACCGGAACCAATAAATTTTTCCTCTGCTTGAGACCAACGGGGATGAGGTTTAGCAGGGTTGACATTCGCCTCAAAATCATATTCTCTAGCATTTAGGGTATGCCAAAAAGTAGCAGGTTGACGCTCTAGAAACTCAATTTTTACAATCGATTTCCCCCCCTTAAAGCCGTACTTCCAAGGGAGAACCATGCGCAGAGGAGCGCCGTGCTGTTTAGGTAAATCCCTGCCATAAATACCGAGTGCGAAAAATGCCAACTCATTGGCCATTTCTTCTATTCGCAAACCCTCAGTATAAGGCCAAGGTAAGGCACCAAAAACAACACTCGGTCCCTTAGTAATTTGTTGATTGTAAAAAGAAGTAAACCGCACAAATTTGGCTTTAGCAGTGGGTTCCACCGCTCCTATTAAAGCTTTCATAGGAAAGCCGATCCAAGGGAGCACCATAGACCAAGCCTCTACGCAACGAAAGCGATATATCCGCTCTTCTAAAGGAAATTGTTTTTTCAAATCATCAATGTCGTAGGTGCGAGGATATTTAACTAACCCAGTAACTTCTACTTTCCAATTATCAGTAGGTAAATTTTGGGCTGGTTGCCAAATATTTTTATTTCCACCAAACTCATAAAAATTATTGTAACTTCCCGCCAGATATCTATCTGTCAGGGGGCGGTCTACTTTGGTAAAAGCCTGATTGGTGGTAAATTTTAACTTAGGTAAATCTAGAGTCTTTTCCAATGCTATCTTTGAATCAGGCGAATTGCAGCCTGTTATAGGCATAATACTTGCAACCATACCTAAACCAACCAAAGACTTCAGGAAGCTACGACGGTTGTAATAAGCCCGTTCTGAAGTTACTGCACTTGCGGGAATTTCCCAGGATTTCCGAAATCGCGTAGGTCTCATAAAAAGCAAATTATTGAACTAGTGGCACAATAGGTGATATTTTAGAACATCAGCCAAACGAAAAAGCATATCGATGAGCATCACCGATTCAGTGTTAGCCGAGCTGCTGCAATTAATACCCAGTTTGCGCCCACAAATGTATTTCAAATCTTCCTTGACTGCTCTTTCCCACGCTATGGAAGATTTAATTTTACGTGGTGAAATGCAGCCCCTAACCATCGCCTGCTTTCAAAAGGAACGCTTCTATCGGCAGGAAGCTCATCGATATCGACGCATTGGGAAGATTTCCCCTCAAGTATATATTCTCTCAGCCCCAGAAACAAATTTTGTCAACAGCAGCGGGATCTACGAAACCATAGCCTTTGCGCCAACGGATGAACTGTGTCGAGAATGGCATTTAGTAATCATCTCCCAGCAGTATGCGGGTTGCTTAATCTGTCGAGAAAAAACACCAAGCATCACGGAAAAGAACCAAGCAGCAGACAATAGCCGACGCTTTGAGGGAATCTGGACCCTGGAGCGCCAGGTGAGCGAGAAAGCAGCCACAATATTGCTAGAGCGTATCTTGACTTATCGACCGGAACTGGCAGATAAAATCGAACGGGCACGTAGGCAATATTTACAGCAGTCTGTGGGAGCAGATAACAGTTCCGAGCCTTTCGTGGAGCGACTAGTTGCCTATTTACAAGCAGGTCAGTATAAGTTAATCAAAGCCAATCGCTCACTTGTCGCCAAAGAAGAGAAAGAAAGGCTGCTCAAGGACGTTATGGTTGCAATTAGGCGCTCCCTGGAACCAGAAGAAATCCTGGAAGTAGCCGTGGAAAAGCTTGGACTTGGACTAGGGGTGTGTCGTTGTCTGGTCTACCGCTGCGAAGAAACAGATGCTAGTGCTACCATTAACCACGAATTTGTACGGGACCGTATTACCTCCATTAAAGGGAGAACTTGGTATCTTCGTAATAATCCCCTCTTTCGGGAAGTGGTGGCATTGAGACAGTCTGTGAGCATAGACAATACATTAGCCGATTCGGGCATTAATACGGTGCTTCCGGAACCAGATTTCTTGCAAGACTTGGTCCGAAGCTGCTCTATTTTTGCTCTTGTTATAGTGCCAATTCTTTATCAAGACCGACTCCTGGGTTGCGTTGAATTACACCATTGCGAACCGACTCCAGTGACTTGGAAACCAGAAGATATGGCTCTGGTGGATACTGTAGCTACCCAAATCGGCGTAGCCCTGATTCAAGCAGAAGCCTACGCTAACCTGCAAGACCTGAATCGGCAATTGGAGGCCCTGGATCGCACTCGCTCTAATTTGGTGGCTATTACTGGTCACGAGTTGCGCACACCTCTGTCTACGATTCAAGTTTGCTTGGAAAGTTTGGCGTCAGAACCGGATATGGAGCCAGAATTGCGACAGGTGATGGTGGAGACAGCTCTCAATGATGCAGAGCGGATGCGTAACCTGATTCAAGATTTCCTTACTCTCTCCCAACTGGAAAGTGGTCGGGTGCAATGGCATTTGGAACCTGTTTCTTTGAATGAATGCATCGAATTGGCAATCAGTAATATTCTAGCTCGTTACCGCCAGAGAAAGAGGCCCCAGATTCGTTTGATGGTATCAGAGCAACTGCCTTTGGTGCAAGCAGATGGGGAGTGGTTGGTGGAATTGCTGGTCAAGTTGCTGGACAATAGCTGCAAGTTTACTCCTGAAACAGGTTTGGTCACTGTAGCCGTTAATCCCCATGGCACTAATTCCCAGCAAGTTACCATTGCTGATAACGGTCGGGGTATCGAATCAGATCGCCTGGAAAAAGTCTTTGACCGCTTCTATCAAGAAGAAGGCTCTTTGCGTCGCAGTGTGGGTGGTACTGGTTTAGGTTTAGCAATTTGTCGTCAAATTGTCAAGGGGTGGGGGGGAGATATTTGGGCAGAATCTCCGGGGAAAAACCTGGGCTGCCAGTTCCACTTTACCTGTTTCGGGGTTGCATAGATAAGGAAAAATAACAAACTGTTACAATTATTGATAATATTAGTGGAGAGGGAATATGGTCGTGATAGGATTCCCAAAGAAAGTTTTGAGATAAATTATAACTATGGCAGAAGCACTTTCGGGAAATCCTCCCAAATTTGGCGGCAGCACTGGTGGCTTACTCACTAAAGCTGAAGTAGAAGAAAAATATGCGATTACCTGGACTAGCAAGCAAGAACAGGTGTTTGAAATGCCTACTGGCGGTGCAGCAGTCATGAACGCCGGGGAAAATCTCCTCTATTTAGCTCGCAAGGAGCAGTGTCTCGCTTTAGGAACCCAATTGCGGACTTTTAAACCTAAAATTTTGGATTACAAAATTTACCGGGTTTATCCTAGTGGGGAAGTTCAATTTCTCCATCCAGCAGATGGTGTCTTCCCAGAGAAAGTCAACGAAGGTCGAGAATTTAACGGCAAGGTTAACAGGAACATCGGTAGCAACCCAGAACCAGCTACCCTGAAGTTCTCTGGTAAAGCTCCTTACGAAGTATGATAATAGGCGACAGGTTTTGCATAAGGCTTGCCTGTCGCCCCTAATTAATGCCTTTAGTCCTATACCAAAAGGGAAAGCATGATAGAGCAAGATTTAGAGCATTTTTTATCCCTAGCAGAGTCAGGTAACTTTGTTCCTGTTTATCAAGAGTGGATGGCAGATTTAGAAACCCCCGTATCTGCTTGGTATAAAGTTTGTGCCGGTCAGCCTTATAGCTTTCTCTTGGAATCCGTAGAAGGGGGCGAAAAATTGGGGCGCTACAGTTTTTTAGGCTGCGATCCCGTTTGGATCCTTGAGATAAAAGGAGAGGAGGTGACTCAAACCTACCGAGACGGAACCAGGAAGGAATTTACAGGGAATCCCTTTCATATCCTCCCTCAATGTATAGCCCAGATCCAGCCTGTGAAATTGCCAGAACTTCCCCCAGGGATAGGGGGTTTGTTCGGCTTTTGGGGATACGAGGCGATTCGTTGGTTAGAACCAAATGTTCCCACCTATACTACCACAGAAGGAGATTTGCCCGACGGTATCTGGATGCAGGTAGATAATCTAGTTGTATTCGACCAAGTAAAGCGCAAGATTTGGGCCATCGCCTATGCTGATTTGCGAACCTGTAAGGAGCCTCGACAAGCTTATACTGATGCGTTGGAGCGAGTTAACAAATTGGTATTGAAGCTACAATCGCCTCTACCAGTAGAGGCAAAACCTCTTACCTGGGGGTGTAGGGTAAACAAGGAGTCCGAAGAAACAAACCAACACAAGTACGAAAGCAATACAACCCGTGACCATTTCTGCACTAACGTAGAAAAGGCAAAAGAATACATCCGCACCGGGGATATTTTTCAGGTAGCCCTCTCCCAAAAACTAACCTTTCCCTATGAGGGTAAACCTTTCGACCTCTACCGCTCTCTGCGCCAAATCAACCCTTCTCCCTACATGGCATACTATAATTTTAATGGTTGGCAAATTGTCGGCTCTTCCCCAGAGGTAATGGTTAAAGCAGAACGGGAAGAGAATGGCAAAATAAAAGCAACTCTACGACCCATCGCCGGAACCAGACCGAGGGGGAAAACCCCAAGGGAAGACGAATCTTTGGCGCGAGATTTGCTCCAAGATAGGAAGGAAAGGGCAGAACACGTCATGTTGGTGGATCTGGGTCGGAACGATTTGGGTCGCGTCTGCGTCAAAGGGAGTGTCAGGGTAGACCAATTGATGGTCATCGAGCGCTATTCCCACGTTATGCACATCGTCAGCAATGTGGTAGGAGAATTAGCCCCGGATAAGTCCGTGTGGGATCTGCTGGGTGCTTGTTTCCCCGCCGGAACCGTCAGCGGCGCCCCAAAAATTAGAGCCATGGAAATTATTCGGGAATTAGAGCCAGAAAGGCGCGGACCTTATTCTGGGGCCTATGGCTATTACGATTTTGAAGGTCAGCTCAACAGCGCCATCTCTATTCGCACTGCCATCATCCGTCCCGGAAAGAGCGGCCAACATTTAGTATCGGTACAAGTAGGGGCGGGAATTGTGGCGGATTCCCAGCCAGAAAAAGAATATGAGGAGACTATTAACAAAGCAAGTGCAGTTAAGATAGCAATTGAATGTTTGAATTGAAATCAAAACTATACAACACTAAACTACACAAATAATACTTATTTAACTTAGTTATGCACACTAAATATAATGAAAAATAATTGCGAATTGCGTGTTTTGGGTGAATTGGTAATTGTGCTACTCTAAAAAGGTTGTTTAAATTCGCACATCTAGGACTTCGGGTATTTCTCAAATAGAAGAAATCACCCTAGATGGAGGATAAACCCGAAAAAGGAGTAAAACCAATTATGTCAGTCATCTCCCTAGGAGAATTATTAGAATCAGGAGTTCATTTCGGACATCAGACTCGCCGTTGGAATCCGAAAATGTCTCAATATATCTTTACTGCCCGCAACGGTGTCCATATTATCGATTTAGTGCAGACAGCCCAACTAATCCAATCGGCTTACGAGTACATGCGGAATGCTTCCGAACAAGGTAAAAGGGTACTTTTTGTTGGCACCAAGCGTCAAGCAGCAGGGATTATTGCTCAAGAGGCAGCTCGTTGCGGCGCTTACTATATTAACCAGCGCTGGCTGGGAGGTATGCTCACCAACTGGGAGACAATTAAAACCCGGGTCGAACGGCTAAAAGAATTAGAACGTCTGGAAGAAAGCGGCAATATCGATAAAAGACCAAAAAAAGAAGGTGCTGTTCTCCGTCGCGAGTTGAGCAAACTGCAAAAATATCTCGGCGGGATTAACAAGATGCGGAAAATTCCTGATATTGTGGTTATTGTAGATCAGCGCAGGGAATATAACGCTATTTTGGAATGTCAGAAACTGGCTATTCCCATTGTCTCTATGCTGGATACTAACTGCGATCCGGATATTGCCGATATTCCTATTCCCGCTAACGACGATGCCATTCGCTCAATTAAGCTCATTGTCGGTAAGTTGGCTGATGCAATTTATGAAGGGCGTCACGGTGAAGTGGCAAGTTCCTCAGAATACGAAGAATTTGAAGAAGCAATGGAAGAGATAGAATATGCCCCAGGAGATGAAGCAGAACCTGCACCCGCTCCTGAAGTAGATACAATGGAAGAATAGCCCCGGTAACCTCCCCCTAAGGGGAGATAAGTAGGTGTATTGTATTGGTAGAATTGTAAGAGGAGTAACATGGAGCAAATATCGGCCAAACTGGTTAAGGAACTGCGAGAGAAAACTGGCGCTGGTATGATGGACTGCAAGAAAGCGTTGCAAGCAAGTGATGGAGATCTGAAGACAGCCACTGAATGGCTGCGGAAAAAGGGGATCTCCTCAGCTGAGAAAAAAGCAGGTCGGGTTGCAGCTGAAGGTTTGATCGACAGCTACATCCACACGGGAGGACGCATTGGTGTCTTGGTGGAAGTCAATTGTGAAACTGACTTTGTGGCTCGTCGAGCAGAGTTTCAAACTCTCGTGCGGAACATTGCCATGCAGATTGCCGCTAACCCTAATGTAGAATATATTAGGGTTGAGGATATTCCCCCCGCAATAGTGGAAAAAGAAAAGGAAATTGAAATGGGGAGGGAAGATTTGGCTGGTAAACCAGACAATATCAAAGAAAAAATTGTTGAAGGTCGAATTAAAAAGCAGCTCAAAGAAATTACTTTGCTGGAGCAACCTTATATTCGCGAACCTAGCATGAATGTGAATGAGTTGGTCAAACAAAGTATTGCTCAATTAGGTGAAAACATCCAGGTACGTCGTTTTACTCGCTTTGTTTTAGGTGAAGGAATAGAAAAGGAGGAGAGTAACTTCGCTGAAGAGGTGGCAGCCCAAACAGGTAAATAAAATAAATTTACGGCAAAAGCAAGATAAAATAAACAGCTTCTTTCTTTTGCCTTTTTATCTATTATCAAGAGTCATGACAAGAGCAATTCAGCACATTAAGAATGATTTAGCAGCACTGGAAAATACAGCGGAAAAAATTTCCGTTGAACTCTGCGGAGTTTATTGGGATTATTTAAATATTCTCAGTCAGTCAGTGGCAAAACAGTTAGTAATAGCAGGATATCAGATTGCTACCAAGGCATATCCAACCTATTTTCTGCGTTTATCTTTGAATCAAAAACAACTGCTACAGCAAAATCTGCGCAACATTGGTAAGCAATTACAACAAAAGCTATTGGAATTGGAGTCAGAGACTGAGCTAGAAACCCAACAGATGTTACAAAAAATGCTGGAGATATTACCTATGGTAATCAAGCATAAACAACAGTCTGAGGATAAACCAGGAACACCTGATGCAGAAGCACAAAGAATCATTAATCAGCACTTATCTAACCAGATGAAAGAAGTTTCAGAGAGTGATTTAAGTAATCCAGAAAGATTGTTTCAGATACAGCAATTGCTAGAAGAAGGAATTAATAACATTTTAGAAAAGATGTCTGTTGAAGCAAATCGCTCTCTGCAACAAGCGAGAATTTTCACTCAGAAATTGCCCCCTAATTTTCTCCAAGTAGCGGTGCAAGCTGAGGAAAAGGGTACGGCAATCAGTGGACCGCCCAATATGTTAAATTTACTTGTGGAAACGGAAAAGAATCAAAAAGGCGAAAAGTCTACTATTACTGAAGTTACAGCTATTCGTATGCGTCGATTGGAAGTTGAATTGGCTGACTCCACTTTGAGCGCTCAACGGAATCTAATTCGCAATCTGGATGGGAAAATTAATAACATTAGACAGCAATATCAACAGCGTCAGAGAGAATTAGCAGTTGCTGAAGCTGAAGCAGCATGGCGTGCTTCTTGGTATGAAGATTAGATAAGAAAAAGATGAAAAATCAACTAGATTGGGAACGTTTAAATAAGGCTTTAGGGGTGGAAGCGGAAACTGGTTTTACCGATTTGATGGGTAATAAGTATCGCTTCAGCGAATTTCTAGTACTCAGTTTTGGTGAAGTACCCCCCAGCACTCCCCCATCTGTACGCAAACCTTGGGAGGATATAGGAGAGAGATTTACCCACTATCCCCAGTTCAATCTTGCCCAAAGACAAAATCTCGTTGCCGATACTCGTAAATTTCTCCAGGAACTACAATACCAAATAGAAGAGCAACAAAAACCCCCAGAAACTAAATTAACTGTTTCCCTCGGTAAAGGAAAACATAGCTCCGTTAGTCTAAACCAACCTCTAACTAAGCTTAAAGAAGTAGGAAGCAGTAAAAGTCCTTATTTGGAACGTCTCGGTTTGACTACGGTGCGAGACTTACTCTTCTATTATCCGAGAGACTATATTGACTATGCTCGTCAGGTGAATATTGGGGATCTGGTACCAGGAGAAACTGTGACTTTAGTGGGGAAGGTGAAATATTTTCACTGCGGTAGTACTAAGAATAATAAAAAACTGACCATTTTAAGTCTAACTATTGAAGATAACAGTGGTACCATTAAACTGAGTCGTTTTTTTGCCGGGACTCGCTTTAGTAACCGGGGTTGGCAAGAAAAAATGAAGCGTCAGTATCCAAAAAGTTCTTTAGTGGCGGCTTCTGGGTTAGTGAAAGAGAATAAATATGGTGTTACTTTGGAAAATCCGGACATAGAAGTGCTGGACGCTCAAGGGAGAACTAATTCTCTGAAAGTGGGGCGAGTATTGCCTGTTTATAGTTTAACTGAAGGGGTGGCAGCAGATTTGGTGCGGCGAGCGGTTTTGGAAGCAATGGGGGCTGTGAAACAACTGCAAGACCCTTTACAGGAAGAATTCCGCCATACCTACGGATTGATTGGTTTAGGTGAGGCGATCGCCAATATTCATTTTCCCACTGACCCTAAGATTTTAAACCAGGCAAGGCGACGATTGGTGTTCGATGAATTCTTCTACTTACAATTGGGATTTCTCCAGCGACGCCAAGAGAAAAGAAAGGGAAAGAAAAGCGCTATTTTTGTACCCAACGGGAAACTGATTGAGCAGTTTAATAAGTTATTACCTTTTACTTTAACTAATGCTCAACAGCGAGTTGTGAATGAAATTATCCAAGACTTGCGCTCGGAGGAGCCTATGAATCGCCTTGTACAGGGTGATGTAGGTTCGGGTAAAACTGTAGTTGCTGTCTTTGCTATTTTAGCAGCAATTGAATCTGGTTATCAAGCAGCTTTAATGGCTCCTACGGAGGTGTTAGCTCAACAACATTACCACAAATTAGTAACTTGGTTTAATCTGTTACATTTACCTGTAGAATTGCTCACAAGTTACACCAAAACAGCCAAAAGGCGATCGCTCTACCATCAATTAACAATCGGGGAATTACCCTTATTAGTAGGTACCCATGCTTTAATTCAAGACCCGGTCCAGTTCCTGCGATTAGGTTTAGTAGTCATTGATGAACAGCATCGCTTTGGAGTGCAGCAAAGGGGAAGGTTGTTAGCGAAGGGGCAGTCTCCCCACGTTTTAAGCTTGACTGCAACTCCCATTCCCCGCACCTTAGCTCTCACATTGCATGGAGATTTAGATGTGAGTCAAATTGATGAATTGCCCCCGGGAAGGAAACCTATTCAGACCACAATTGTAACTGGGAGACAGCGGAATAAAGCATACGAACTGATCCGTCGGGAAATTGTCCAAGGAAGGCAAGCTTATATTATATTTCCCCTCATTGAAGAATCGGAGAAACTGGATTTGCGGGCGGCAGTAGACCAACACAAACGCCTTCAAGAGACTATTTTTCCTGAATTTCAAGTGGGGTTGCTTCATGGTCGTATGACTTCCGCTGAGAAGGATGGATCTCTGAGTGCTTTTCGGAACAATGAGACCCAAATTATTGTTTCCACCACAGTAATTGAAGTGGGAGTGGACGTTCCCAATGCCACCGTAATGTTAATTGAGAATGCAGAACGTTTTGGCTTATCTCAACTGCACCAATTGCGTGGTAGAGTGGGGAGGGGTAGTGATAAGTCTTACTGTTTGTTGATGAGTGGAAGTAAGAAACCGGAAACTATCCAGCGGTTGGGAGTGTTAGAACAGTCTCAGGATGGGTTTTTGATTGCCGAGATGGACTTGCGTTTTCGTGGTCCCGGAGAGGTTTTAGGGAAGCGTCAGTCTGGGTTACCGGATTTTGCCTTGGCGAGTTTAGCAGAGGACCAGGACGTGTTAGTGGTGGCCCGGGAGGCGGCGGAGAAGTTGATGTTGGCAGATCCAAGTTTGAAGGGAGCAAAAAGTATCAAACGGGAGTTAGAGGTGCGTTATGAGCGAATGGTGGGGGGGGAGGTTTTGACTTAGGATTGTTTCGCGCAAAGACGCAAAGGCGCCAAGGAATTCTGGGGGAAAAGGGTTGTATAAAGGTTGGTTGTTGTGATCCATTTTAAGAGTGGGAAAATGTGCCGCCTTATATATAGGTAATTAGAACCCAATCTCTCTCTTAATTCTTCTCTCTGCGTTCTCTGCGTCTCTGCGGTTCATCACTAAATTGTTATTCTCGCGCAAAGGTGCAAAGGCGCAAAGGAATTTTAGGGAAAAGGGTTGTTTTGAGTTATAGTGGGTGTGATATATTTTAAGAGTGCGCGACCTGAAATGGTCGCTTAGTACGGGACACCGAGTCTCCTAGGGAGTTCCACCCCTAGCCCTCACGTAAAAAGACTCACCGAGTCTGGCCACAGCCGAGTAGGTAACGAAACAGCTGGAATGCAGGTGACGAAAGTAGCCGAAGCTTTAAGGGATTAAAGAGTTAGGAGCAAGAGGGAGATAGTTGGAAGGTTGAACGAAAGTAAAGTAAGAGGGCTGTGAACCCAGCCCCTCCGCTTAAACCTCGTAAAATATGAACGGCGAAATTATCCCTGTGAAAACGCCGTAACCAAAAAAGGTAAGTAGACAAGACTCAGTGCTGCTCTTTCACTGGAGCGTGGAATCGAAGTTCTACCGGGGGAAAGGAACCAGCCTAACCAACTCGCAAAAACTAAGCGAAACAACAGGATAAACCCCCGCCATCGCGGATGCCGGGGGTCTAAGAGGCGGTCGATTCCTCTTAGTAGGCCAAAGGCAACGGCGGCGGAACTCCTTGGAGGGTAGAGGATGAGTGAGAAAGCGAATGCCCTCTTGCAATGAGGGGGATAGGGATTCAAAATTTGTCCCTGTGATAAAGGAATAGCAGACTTCACTTGGGTCTTATACGAAACTATTCGACAACTAGAAACCAAACCGAAGGATAAGTTAGATGATAGCGGCAACGCTAGAAAATGGACCAGAAGGACAGTTGAAAGAGTGGGGCGACATAAACTGGCGTCGTACTTGGAAGATTGTTAGGAATTTACGCGGTCGGATATTTCGTGCCCGAAAGCTTGGACTGTGGAGACAATTATTGTCCCTACAGAAGTTAATTAAGAGATGTCGGTCGAACCTATTACTGAGCATTAGACAAATCACACAGGTAAATACCGGAAAGCGAACAGCTGGGGTAGATAAGGAGGTAATAAAAACACCAGCACAGCGTGTGAAACTTGCTAATAGCTGGACAACGCCTAAGGCAAAACCAGCACGACGGGTATATATACCTAAAGCGAATGGCAAGAAACGTCCCCTCGGAATCCCCACGATGAGAGATAGAGTCGCTCAGGCAATAGTCAAGAATGCACTGGAACCTGAATGGGAAGCCATGTTTGAAGCTAACTCCTATGGCTTCAGACCCGGTCGAAGTTGCCAAGATGCTATTGGACAATGCTTCATTAGGCTACGCGGCGATTATAAAAAAGCCGGAAAGTGGGTAGAAAAGGATAAATGGGTTCTAGACGCTGATATCAAGGGATTCTTTGATAACATTGACCATAAATCCATCCTAAACGCAGTTAGAGAAGATTCTTTAATTGATGGATGGTTAAAAGCTGGATTTGTCGAAAGTAGGAAGGGATACAGCCCAACCGAAAAAGGAACTCCACAGGGTGGCGTAATAAGTCCAATGCTCGCAAATATTGGACTCCACGGGTTAGAAAAATACATAAACCAATGTAACCCAAAGGTAGGCGTCATCAGGTATGCAGACGATTTCGTAGTTACTGCAAGGGACAAGGAATCCCTGGAGGAGTTGAAAACCCAGATAAATCAATGGCTATCAGAACGAGGTCTTGAGATTAGCGATGAGAAGACGCGGATAGTACACATCAGAGACGGATTTGATTTCCTGGGGTTTAACTTGAGACATTATGAGGTAGTGCGACTCGAAAGTCGCAGTAGTTAGTGGTTCAGCCACCTGAACCCAATGGAGAGTGTCTCTCCAGTTCCCGTCCGAAGGAGTTTTGGCAGTAATGCCGGAGTTTCACAGCTAGAGGGTTAAATGGCCAAGCTACTATCAGTCCGATGGTGGTAGCGGCCTAGGGAAAGTCTGATATGGCTCGCTATCAGCGAAGTTTGCAGCCTCGTCAAGTGTGAAGAGTGAAAGCGGAACTGACACACTCTAACCAAAATGGTATGCGGCACATGTGAAAAATGGACTTGCTTCGCCATCACGTAGACACCACGCCGCCGGGGCATGGAGCAGCCTAAGTCAGACGTATCTAACTATTGCGGAACGAGTTAACCTCCACAGGGTCTGGTCTTGCACCAGTAGGAAAGGAGTAATCTGTACCAATTCCCTGGGGAGAAAGGACTCTCTTAAGAAGCGAATGGAGTCATACTGGACGAAAGTCCGAGGGAAAACACGACTGTATAACCTGACTCATAGACAAATGTCTACTCGAAAGGGGAGCTGACGTAGGAGAGGGTGAAACGTAATCCGAAAGTTGGAACTTGAAACTCAAAGCTCCTCAGAAGTTAGAGGCGTCGGGCAAACGTCAATGGCGAGGAGGTTGGAATCTAAGGACTCAAAGCCCAATTTGGATGAGACCTGAAAGCCGACACAAGTAATGAGGAGTAAACGCGCTACTCTTGTAAGATGACACACCAGGAGCCGGGTGCTTTGAAAGTGTACGCCCGGCGGTACTGTGAGGGGGAAAACCTGTAAGGGTCTACCTATCTCGACAAAGGTGAGAACGGAACTCCAAGAGGGAAGTTAGTCATTAAACCCCAGAAGTCGAAAGTATTGGAATTCTGCAAGAAAGTCGGTGCAACCATCGACAATATGAAGACAAAAACACCAGAGCAGGTCATCCGTAAGATAGAACCACTTCTCAGAGGTTTTGCGAACTACTACAGAGGAGTATGCAGCAAAGAAATCTACATATATATAAGCCACCGACTATGGTGGTACCTCTGGCGATGGGCAAAAAGACGACACCCCAACAAAGACAAAAAATGGGTCAAAGATAAGTATTTCCGAACCGAATATAAAAAAGGGGGTAAAAGAGATTGGCAGTTTTACTACGAAGGCAAAGACCGGAGGGGCAAGAAAGTAGTACACAATTTGTACGACATAACAGCTGTCCCGATTGTAAGACATGTCAAAGTTAAGGGAACTTACTCCCTAGACGACCCCGAACTGGTGGAATATTGGTCAAAGCGGCGAACGAAGTCGGGCAAGATTATATGGTCTAAAGGCTCAAAATACGAAAACGTTGGAAAGTCGCAAGATTGGAAATGCCCAATCTGCCACGACCACCTCTTCAACGGGGAGGAAATCGAAACCCATCACATAGTACCTATAAGGGATGGAGGTTCTGACGATATCGACAACCTTCAACACCTACATAAAACGTGTCATAAGCAGGTACATTCAAGAAATTCCAAGCAGGGCTTGAAGTGAGGCTTGAGCCGGATGATTGGTAACAGTCACGTCCGGTTCTTAGGGGAGGGGAGAGAAGCGATTCTCGAACCTTACCCGACGGTTAAATAGGGTGCATTCTACAGGAATATATTTTATCCAACAAACAGACAATTGCGTCAGCACACCGAAGGTGCCCTCCGCCATTAATCAATGCCGGAGGTCCCACATCAGCGTCCCAACAGTTCTTGACATCTTCTGTGGCGCAGGCGGAATGAGTTTGGGCTTTCAGAATGCTGGATGCCACATTATAGGTGGAATTGACGTAAATCCATATGCAGTTGAGACTCACCACAGGAATTTTCCCGAATGCAAGCATAAATGGACTGCGTGCGGCTCGTTCCTAGCAAGTAAAGTCGCGCCCGCCATCGAGGATGCCGGGCGAACGAAGCTAGGGCAGGGTTCTAGACAAACTGGAGCTGCAATCTAAGCCCGGAAACAGGCTGAAACAACTCCTGACCAGCTGAACCTTGACAACTGAATGAACTATGGGAGTGAGAACACGGTCAGAAATCGTGCAACCAAGTCTCCCCCGTGAGGGAATCACGTGAATCTTTATCTGGCCACCGTGAGGTTAATCACCAGGCGGAAGCTGGCAGCAGGGCGGGACTGGAGCTGACGAGCGGCTCGTCGGTAACACCGCTAACAGGGAGAATACCGGGATAACTTAACGTGAATCATCTGAGAAAAGACCCAAATTTAGACACTGCCAAACCGCTATAGAGCAGAAGAGACACCGAAAGAAACTCGTAAGGTCGGCAGTCAACACTTACATTCCTGAGTTGGTGATAGGTCAAGGGATGAGTCCCAAGGGTTCGTAACAATAGTTCATTCGGAACGAGTAAAAACTCGCCCAACTTCCACTGAAACAGGGAGTCCAGACCCAACAATGCCTGCTCAGGCGCGGCTGCGCAGGAGCAGGAGTGGTGGGGTCGCCCGATTAACGACCTAACGGAAGGGCGAGGGTAAGAGAGGGCGTAACTGCCCGATGGTTTCTACAGAGAAGATACCCAATGTAATTATCAGAGCGACTAATGAGGTCAAAATTGTGAATATCACTAACCCGACTTCAATCGAATACCGCAGTCTGAAAGCCTTGAGGCTCCACTTAGCCCCGGCATCCTCGATGGCGGGGGCGGGGAAGATAGGTCGGAAGGCTAACGATGTCTGGAAAGACCTACCATGGAAGCAATTCCGAGGTCAGGTATTTCGGTTACAGCGGGGAATCTTCAAAGCGCAAAAGGACAAGCACAAAGCCAAAGTCAAACGTTTACAACGACTCTTACTTCGGAGTCGTGCAGCCCAAGCTCTGGCCGTCAAACAAGTAACACAGCTGAACACAGGGCGTAAGTCCCCCGGAGTTGATGGGAAAACAGCGCTTTCTACCAGAGAGCGTCTAGTGTTGTGTCAAAGGCTGAACAAGCACTGGCACCACTGGAAACACCAACAACTGAGAAGGATAAATATCCCCAAGCCGAATGGCAAAACACGGGGATTAGGCATCCCGACAATAGCCGACAGGGCATGGCAAGCATTGCTCAAATTAGCAGCCCAGCCAGCCTATGAGGCAACCGCCGGAGAAAGGAGCTACGGCTTCAGACCCGGACGCTGTACTGCGGACGCACAAAAGCTCATCTTTGACCAACTTAAGAAGACGTGTAACGGCAAGGACAAGCTGATACTGGAAACAGACATCAGTAAGTGCTTTGACGAAATTGACCACCAGGTCATGCTCGATGGAGTAGTCCTACCAATCGAAGCTTTAAAGGGATTAAAGAGAGCTGTAAAAGCTGGCGTTCGTGGTGAATACCCCTCCAGTATAAAGGGCACACCCCAAGGCGGGGTTATATCACCCCTACTGGCCAATATCGCCCTAGATGGATTCGAGAACCTAGGGTCAAACCAATGGAAAGGGAGCCGCAGAAATGGAACTCTCATAAGGGGCATTCGTTACGCGGACGACGCGGTCTTTATCCTAAAACCTGGAGCCGACATCCAACGACTCAGAGAGGATATAGACGAATTTCTAAAGACCAGAGGGCTAAGAATTAACGAAACTAAGACTAAGGTGAGTAAGGCTACGGACGGGTTCGACTTCTTGGGATGGAACTTTAGGATTAATTCCCGTGGAGTCTTTAAATCCGCACCGAGTTGGGAGAATTATGCGGACATCAAGGCTAAGGTAAAAGCCACTTGGAAAAATGACACAACCACGGATGCTCGCCTGAAAAGGATTGAGTCACAAGTCCGTGGTTGGAGGCAATATCACACAAGCTGCGATATGAGTAAACACGCCCTATGGTCACTGCGGATATGGTTATGGCGCAAACCTTCGGGCTGAAAAACGCAGGATGGCAATTAAGGAAGCAGAGAAAGCAAGACGTCTGGCTATCAAGGGTAAACCCTTAGGAGCGCGCCTCGCGCGCTCACATCAGAGCAGATTAAGAAGGCTTTCCCAGCAGTTCCCTGGAAAGTCAATGACCACGTAATGGTCAAAGGTGATGCCTCACCCTACAATGGGAACATTCCCCCGGCATTGATTAATGGCGGGGGTTGGTCGAAATTCCAAATTATATAGTGGGCCAACTGCTGAAGCAATTAAGCGACAGAAAGGCATATGTCCGCACTGCAACCGATTGTTCATGGAGATGGATGGTACTGTGGAGTTGCATCACATAGATGGTAACCATAACAACTGGTTTCGCTTGAATCTAGTTGCTCTCCATCGGGAATGCCACCAGGCGCAAGCGGTACATCGTAAGCGCATTAAGGATGGACGGACTCGAAAACGCGCCGTTAGAAGCACCTGAGCTGTATGAGGTGAAAGTCTCACGTACAGTTCGTAGGAGAGGGGCGGGGTGGTAACATCCCCCTCGACTCTAATCCAAGACATTCGTGAAGTGACAGACTTATCAAATCTGGGAATCGAGCCTGGTGAAATCGATATCCTAATTGGGGGTCCACCTTGCCAGGTTTTTTCACGGGTGGGAATTGGCAAAATGAAGCAACTAAAGTGGGATATAGAAAAGGATCATAGGAACTTCTTGTACAAGGAATACGTTAGATTTTTGGAGTATTACCAACCGCTTTTCTTTGTGATGGAGAATGTAGATAATCTGGCAAATAAAAAAGAAGTATTAAGTAAAATAATTGCTGAACTTGAGGGTTGTGGATACAAGGTAGATTACAGAGTATTAGATTCATCAATGTTTGGGGTGCCTCAACGAAGATTGCGAGTTTTCATCGTTGGCGCTCATGAACGCACAGATTGTGACATCGAAGATGCCGCCTTTGGCGTCCCTGTCTTTCCTATACAAGACAATAGAAAGACTGTATCAGTGGGTGAAGCCATAAGCGACTTGCCAGAGTTACAACCTATTAAAATACCATTGAAACCAAAATCCACTGAGCCAAGACAGACCGATCGTCCAGTTACCTACAGATGTAATCCTGAATCCACTTATCAGGAAAAGATGCGAGAAAGAAACGGAAAAACTGTTTGGAATCATCGGTGTCGGGCACACAACGAAAAAGACTTGGAAATCTTTGGAATGCTTCAACAGGGGGGTAAGTATAAAGACCTTCCAGAAGAAGTGATGCGGTATCGAGTTGATATTTTTGATGATAAATATAAACGCCTCAAATGGGACGCTCCATCTTGGACACTTACGGCTCATATGAGCAGAGATTGTTTGGCATATATCCATCCATGGCAGAATAGAAGTATTTCTGTTAGAGAGGCTGCCAGGATTCAAAGTTTTCCTGATGATTTTGTTTTTTACGCACCAATGACAAGGATGTTTGAATTAATTGGCAACTCAGTGCCTCCTTTGCTTGCTGAGGAAGTAGCAAAACCCATTGTCAGGTTAGTGCGGGAGTATAATACTCGTAATGTGTAGGGTAGGCAATGATGATATGGGTTTTAATCAGTGGGTGTGGATAAGACCATTGCCCACCAGGCACTTCATCATTATTATATCACTGCTGGTGGGCGAAGTCAATATTAATTTCAACCAGGAGTTGTAAAATTTTATCCTTTATGGTAAAGTAGATGGGTGAAAAAATATAGGAAAAATTACCATGAGCAGTGATGATGTTGAGCAACGAGTTTTTCAGATTGCCCAGATTTTGCGGTGCTGACAGAGGAATTAGCGCAAGCATTGGAAGGGGCAAGTCGTTCAATTGTGATGCCCGATATGCCGCCGCCGCAGTTAGTGGTGGAAGTAGTCAGCCCCGGACAGGAAAATACAGACCGAGATTATCGCTACAAGCGATCGCAATACCAAGCCCTCAAAATTGCCGAATATTGGATCGTTGACCCGATCCAGAAGCGGATTACAGTATTGACTCTGGTGTCAGGACTTTATGAAGAAGCAGTGTTTGCGGGAGATGATGCGATCGCGTCGGCGCTGCTGTCAGAACTTGGTCAAGAGTCACTTTTGACAGTAATGCAGGTATTGCAGGATGGGAAGGGTAAAGGAGGAAGGGTATATTTGGAGGAAGAAGACTACGAAGAAGACGACTTCGAGGAAGAAGACGATATGGGGTGGGAAAGAGATACGTATTATGATGTCGAACTAAATACGTGGATGATGGGAGGATTCCAGCCCGAATGCAATATACCGGATCGCGGGTAACAACCACTTCTTCTTCGCGCACAGATGTGTAAACTTTAGCATATAAGCGCCACAGCCGAATCTGAAAAAAAGATAAAGGAACTTTTTCTACGACATTTTAGGCATTCCGAGGGAATCCGATACCTGGCACCGCGCCCGTCGGGAGAACTATGGGCTCGTAATCAGGGCGATACCTGGCAAGAAAGGCCATTTCCTTTTTCAAAAGTGGGCCAATATCTGAGGATTAGCCCCCAAGCGATCCGCGCTGCGCTACGGGAGTCAGGTTATGATTGATAAAGATCGCCAAACTGTGGTTATGGGAGGAATGATAGCATGACGAATGCAGTCAGTATCAGGGACGAGGTAACATCCTCAATCATGTCGTTGTCGGAATTTCTCAACTACGATGATGGTGTGCGGCTCGAAAGTCGCAGTAGTTAGTGGGTGAAAGCCCCATGGGGAGTGTCTTCCCCGGTTCCCGCCCGAAGGAGCTTTGGCAGTAATGCCGGAGTTTCACAGCTAGAGGGTTAAATGGCCAAGCTACTATCAGTCCGATGGTGGTAGCGGCCTAGGGAAAGTCTGATATGGTGAGCATAAAGCGAAGCTTGCAGCCTCGTTACGTAGGAAGAGTGAAAGCGGTACTGTTACACTCTAACCAAAACGGTATGCGGCATATGTGAAAGATGGAATGTCATCGTCATCGCGTAGACACCACGCCGCCGGGGTATGGAGCAGCCTAAGTCAGACGTATCTAACTACTGTGGAACGAGTAAACCTCCACTGGGTCTGAGAAATCAGTAGGATAGCTGTAAAGCGAACCAATTCCCAGGGGAGACAGGACTCTCCTAAGAAGCGAACGCTGCTAGGACGAAAGTTCAGGGGAATCAATAACCCGGCAGATAGGCAAATGTCTACCCGAAAGGGGAGCTGACGTAGGAGAGGGTGAAACGTAACGGTAAAATCCCTTCCACAAGGATTTTGCAATCCAAAAGCTGGAACTTGAAACTCAAAGCTCCTCAGAAGTTAGAGGCGTCGGGCAAACGTCAATGGCGAGGAGATTGGAATTTAAGGACTCAAAGCCCAATCTGAATGAGACCTGAAAGCCGATACAAGTAATGAGGAGTAAACGCGCCAGCGAGTAGGATGATACACCAGGAGCCGGGTGCTTGGAAACCTGCACGCCCGGTACTGCGAGGGGGAAAACCTGTAAGGGTCTACCTATCTCGACACAGATGCTAGTTATGAGCTAGAGGATGGGAGACTACTGTTTATGCCTTGCGAGAGCGACTTAAATCAACGAATTGCTTCTTTTTTGTTTGCCTATTTTCTGCAACTAGGGATAGAGTTTTATCGGTTGAGGATTGGGATAGAAGTGGCGGTGAATGGGACGCGCTCGTCAGTGCGACTCCCAGATTTGACGGTGCTGACAGAGGAATTAGCGCAAGCATTGGAAGGGGCAAGTCGTTCAATTGTGATGCCCGATATGCCACCGCCGCAGTTGGTGGTGGAAGTAGTCAGCCCCGGACGGGAAAATACAGACCGAGATTATCGCTACAAGCGATCGCAATATCAAGCCCTCAAAATTGCCGAATATTGGATCGTTGACCCGATCCAGAAGCGGATTACAGTATTGACTCTGGTGTCAGGACTTTATGAAGAAGCAGTGTTTGCGGGAGATGATGCGATCGCGTCGGCGCTGCTGTCAGAATTGGGTCAAGAGTCACCTTTGACAGCAAAGCAGGTATTGCAGGTAGGGACAAGTAAATAAATTACGGCTATTGAGTCATACCATCTTAGAAAAACAATGCTACAATTATTCTCAGGATTATCCTCTTAGTCGGTTTTAAGGGACGATCTATAAGTGATGGTACAGAGTGGGGACTGATCGCGCAATGAATACAGAGGAACTGGTAAACTTTGCCGAGGCTGCCATCTCACGCCAAATGGGCGTATCTATGAACGACCTGCAAAAGTTCGTGTTGCGAGAATGTTGCCAAGACCAAAAAAAAACCTACGATCGCATTGCCTCTGAATGCGGCTACTCTGCCAACTACCTGAAAAAGAAAGTCATCCCCCAGTTATGGCACCTGCTTTCACAGACCTTTGAAAAAAAAGTGACCAAAGCCAACTGTGGCTTGATTCTCAAAGAACGCCGAGGAGCCATCTCCAAGACAAAAGTGGGGCCAGTAAAGCTAGAATCGCCAGAGGGACCAGTGTCCCTAGGGTCTCCTTTTTATATCGAGCGTCCAGTGCTGGAGCAGAGCTTGTACGAGGAAATCCAGGAACCGGGGGCTGTAATTAGCCTGAAAGGGCCGGGTAAAATCGGCAAAAGTACCCTGCTGACCAGAATACTGGCCCATGCCGAAACACAGCACTACCATACCGTCCGTTTGAATCTGAATCGCGCCGGTAGCACTGTTTTGGAATCGCCAGTTCGGTTTTTCCGGTGGTTCTGCGCCAACGTGACTCTACAGTTAAGACTCGAAGCTTCTCTGGAAGAGTTAGGCTCCTATTGGCATGAGGAGCTCGGGGTTTTGACCAACTGCTATCTCTATTTTCAGAATTATCTCCTGGCGCAAATCTCCCATCCCATAGTCTTAGGGCTGGATGAGGTGAATCGGTTGGAGTCGCATCCAGCCATTGCCCGCGATTTTTTGGCCCTACTGCAATCCTGGTGCGAAGAGGCCAAAGATTGCCCCGTCTGCCAACAGCTCCGGATCGTCGCCTGCTACTCTACCAATGCTTGTATTCGTTCAGATCTCAATAAGTCGCCCTTGAATGTGGGATTAGTTCGAGAATTGCCACCATTTACCCCCTTGCAGGTAAAGGATTTGGCCCAACGGCACCAACTGCCTCTATCATCTCAGGAGTTTACTCAGTTACAGTCTTTCGCTGGGGGCTTTCCCTATCTAACGCGCAAGCTCTTTTACCAAGCGGCCCTTTACGAGCTGGACTGGAACGAGTTGATGGCAAGTGCCGCCACCGATACGGGAATTTTTAGCGACCATTTGCAGGCGCTCTTGCAGGTTCTTCAAGACTTCCCCGATCTTCTGGGGGCTTATCGGCAGGTGGTGACAGCAGAAACCCCGATAGTATTAGAGCAAAAACAGGCATTTGGGCTCATTTGTTTGGGACTGGTCCGCAAAGAGCACAATCAAGTGACGGCTAGCTGCCAGTTGTATCGGCAGTATTTTCGGGACTGGTTGTAAGCTGGCATTTGACAAGGAAACTTTGGTGGTTGTGGTTCTGGGATCTTATCGCCTCCTTTGAGGATGAAAAGGGCGATCGCTTCCAACCGGCGAATCTCATGCCAAAGTTGATTTTCGATGCCCAAATAGGTCGGTTTTAGAGGATTGACAAATTGCCATTTTGTGAAGGCAGGCAAAAATAGGTGAATGTTAAGAGCAAAAAAAGTAGATAAAGGTAGATTGTCGTTCAGAAAAAGGTTAATTATGATGTAGTTATAGTCAGTCGCAAGCAATAGCAAGTGAAAGACGACATACAAAGAGACAGTGCAATAACTGGATGTGGCCAGTCCGATATAGGCTCTCAGTGAGAGGTCGCAATGGCTCGAACTGAGAGACATGCTCGATCGCTGCTGTCTCAAGTTGATGAAAAAGAACCCAACGGATGCCGAAGATACTCGCTCTTATAGAAAAATTTTGGCAAAGCCTCAAATATAGAAAACATCGGAGGATTAACCTTAAAGGAGTAACAGATGAGCAAAAGTCAGATGGGCGTTAAATTGGTGGATCCCGAGACTGTCTTTAATACCTCTTACGATGTTGTAATCGTGGGAGCAGGAATCGCGGGGGCCATTGTCGCCAAACAATTGAGCGAACAGGGGAAGACCGTCTTAATCCTTGAGGCGGGAACTGGTGAGGGTTTGACCCTTAAAGGCTTTCAAGGTTACGTTGAAACCTTCTACAGTGCCGTCAACAAGAACCCCAACTCTCCGTATCCCTATAATCCGAACGCTCCTAGCCCCACTGATGGTTTATATAGCTATTTTGAAGAAAAAGGCCCTCTACCCCTGAGCGGTTCCTATACAAGGGTACTAGGTGGGACGACCATGCACTGGGAAGGGAAAACCATACGGATGTTGCCCGAGGATTTCAAGTTACGCACTAATTACGGACAAGGTCTCGACTGGCCCATTAACTATGAAGATCTTCAGCCCTACTACCGCAAAGCGGAGTATGAGATTGGGGTTGCTGGGGACGTAGAACAACAAAAAGAGCTAGGCGTAACCTTTAAAAAGAACTATGTCTTCCCCATGAAAGAGCTTCCCCCTTCATACTTAGATAAGCAAGTTCGTAAGGGGCTTGAAAAACAAAAAGTTTCAATCGGTGAAGAGACCAAGGAATTAAAACTCAGCACTTTTCCCCAGGGTCGCAATAGCGAACCGAACCCTGATTACACAAAATACAACCATGGTTACAATTTCGTTCCCGAAGGAATGGCCAGTGTCAATCCGGTTGAGTATGGGGAACGGTGCCAAGGTAACGCCAACTGCGTGCCTATCTGTCCGGTTCAAGCAAAATATGATGCCCGGAAAACCCTAAATACCATAGCTTTTCCCGAGCGAGTGCATCTACTTCCCCAGGCTGTAGCCTCCCAGGTGGAAATCGATTCCGCAACAGGTCGCGTTGTCGCTATTCACTACAAACGCTATCGGGATAAGAACTCTCCCCAGCATACCGTTGGTACTGCTAAGGGTCGTTTATTTGTTTTAGCAGCGGGTGCTGTGGAAAATGCCAAGCTAATGCTTGCTTCTAATTTGCCTAGCACCAGTGGACTGATGGGCTGCAATTTAATGGATCATCCCTTCCTCTTAGCTTGGGCTTTGATGCCTAAAGTGACTGGCACCATGCGCGGTCCTATTGTAACGTCAGGAATCAGCACATTTCGTCAAGGTGCTTTTCGCAAGCAACAATGTGCATTCGCGATTGATATCCACAATGATGGTTGGGGATGGTCGGGTACTGGTGCCACTGATGTGGTGCGAGATGCTATTGATAGCAAACATAAGTATGGAAAGGAACTTCACGAGGAACTGAAAAATCGGATTTCAAAGCAGCTACTGCTAGCATTTATGTGCGAATTACCCGCCGATCCTAGTAATCGAGTCAGCATCCATCCGGATTATAAGGATCAACTGGGAAATTATCGCCCTGTCATTCACTTCGACATACCCGATTACTGCAAAAAGACATTTGCTTACGCCCGAAATCTCTCTCGTACAATATTCAAGCTTTTGGGAGCAGAAGATCATACCCACTATGGTAAGTCAGACCCCGCCTATTTTAAGTATCAGGGTGAAGACTACTGGTTCCGAGGAGGAAACCACTTTTCGGGAACTCATGTAATGGGAACGAACAAAAACAACTCGGTTGTCGATAAAAATCAGCGTTCGTGGGATTATCAGAATCTCTATCTACTAGGTGCTGGTAGTATGCCCTCTATTGGCGCTGGCAATACAACATTGAGTATTGCGGCACTGGCTTTTTTGGCTTCCAAACAGATGTTTAAGGACTTGAATTAAGATTAAAAACAACAAAGCGCAACGATTCCACAACCCTTGAAAATATTCTCAGCAGAGGTATTATTTATGACTAAGCGAGCAAAACACATCAAAACGGTTGAAGACCTGCATCAGTATCTGAAGGATGCTATGAAGATAGAACATGCAACTCTTCCCCCTTATCTCACTGCCCTTTACTCCCTCAAACCAGGATCGAATCTAGAAGCTTTCCACATGATTCGCGCCATTGCTGTGGAGGAAATGTTACATCTAACCCTGGTAGTCAATGTGTTTAATGCGGTGGGGGGAAACATAGAAGGAGTTTTGACCGATAGTGAATTTGTTCCCCATTATCCGACTTATTTACCCACTGGAGCAACAGACTTTCAAGTGAATGTCGAAAAATTTTCGCGAGAAGCACTGGAGACGTTTTGCAATATCGAACGTTCTGAGGATATGAAAGAAGAGTCATCAAGTGATAATGTATCCGAGGAGGAACCATCGCAACCTAAAGAATTTTTACTGCCAATTTTTGGCAGTTGCGCTGATGGCAGAAAAAACCAACCAGAACAAAAGTTCTTCAGCATTGGGCAGTTCTATCAAGAGGTCATCGATGGTTTCATGGATCTGTATGAGCAGGAAGGTCAAAATCTATTCAGTAGCGACTCTAGTAAGCAAATTAGCCGCGAATATTACTATAACGGTGCAGGAGAGATTGTCAAAGTGACGAATCTTGACTCTGCCCTAAAAGCCTTGTACATTATTCAAAACCAGGGTGAGGGGTCTAGAAAAGGAGAGATCTACGATTCTGAAAAGAAACTTTGCCATTACTATCGTTTCCAACAACTAGAGTTGGGTCGATACTATGTTATCGATGAAAGCAATCCAATTAATTCGGATCAACCGGATAATCCCACAGGTGATAGCTTTACTGTAGATTGGGATGCTGTTTACCCCGTCTTGGAAAATGCTAAACTGAGCGATTATCCTCAAGGTTCACAGTTATATACTCACGGCCAGGAGTTTCAGAAAGCTTACAGTAAGTTTCTGGCACAGATTGAGAAGTCCTTTGATGGTAATCCTAAACAGTTAATTCCTGCGGTGGGGGAAATGTTCCGACTCAAGGAATTGGCTAATAGTCTGATTCGCAACCCCATTCCAGGGAAGAAAGGCGTTAATGGCGCTCCTATTTATCGATAGGTCGGAGGTCAAATTTGTTCGACCTAATTGAACTCGAACAAAGCAAAGCTAAGAATTTTGTGGAGGTAAATAACGAGTGGATAGTAATACATATAAGTTGACGAAAGAACATTTCCTTGATTTTTCCGCAGCGGTAACTGGATTTTCTAAGTTCAAGCTGCAAGGAACTGGCCAAGTTTCCCTTTACTTTGACACCATTCGCGGCGTAATTGGTGACGAGATGTTTGCAGAATTGCTACAAACCTTTTGTGGCGATTCCAAGAATGTGGATAAGATTATGGCATCTCTAAAACTAGGACCAATCGCCCGTAACATCATCAAACTATGGTATATAGCCACCTGGGAGCAGCTTCCCCTTGTATGGCAGGAGAAGTTTGGTGCCACGCTGAATGATGGAACCTTTATTGCTAGTCCCTATGCCTATACTGAAGGACTTTTGTGGCCCGTGATCGGGGTTAACCCCCCTGCTGCGAAAGCACCAGGATATGCTACCTGGAGCGAACCACCAAAATTTTATAAGCCTAAAGAAAAGAAGCCTAACTAAAATTTTGAAGCTTAACATAGCACAACCATCTCGAACGGAATCTAATTTTCAAAGCTCGAACATAGAGGTAAAATATGATCCTTAAACTTTGGTTTCGCAAATTCTCTGCTATAGCTCTGACAATTATCGCTAGCCTGACGATATTCAGTTTGCCTGCTGGGGCTTGTGACCAGAACGATCTCAATAACTTGCTTAGTAAGAATTCATGTCCTAAATGCAACTTATCAGCATGCAATCTCATAAATAAAAAATTGTCGGGAGCCAATCTATCTGAAGCCATCCTCATGGATGCGGACTTGTCGAAAGCCAATCTAGAAGGAGCAAATCTATCTAGTGCAAGACTGTTGAATGCAAAGATGGTTGAGGCAACTTTGTCGAAAGCCGATCTAAAAGGAGCAGATCTGGAAGAGGCGGTGTTAAATAAGGCTAATTTCTCTAATGCTGACGGCAAAGATGCCCACTTAGAGAATGCAATTCTAGTGGAAGCAAATTTATCGGCAGCAGATTTTTCAAAGGCCAAGATGAGAGAGGCTAATTTGCAATCTGCCAAGCTTCAAGGAACCAATCTATGCGGAGCCGATCTATTCGGTGCTACTATGCCTGACAGGACTACCTATAACGAAGATTTTACAGATCTCTCCAAGTACGGTGTTGAATTGAATTGTAGAATTGCAGATTGAGTAAATATTTGACAGTCTAACTGGGAATATTTTGACAAGGCCATTGTTAAGAGGAGTAAAAACGACGGAATTCTCACGAGAAAAATGCCAGAAATAATCAAACAACTCCCAATCGTAAGGAAATAAAATCCATGTTGAAACAAATCACCCTTTTATTTACTTCCTTAGTGATGGTTTTCCTAATAGGGATAACCATTTCACTTCCAGCCAATGCAGCAATGTCGAATGATACATTCTCTCCAGTTAGCTGCAAAGTTGAAAAACCCCTTATACAGGGTTTTGATAACAGCGTTCGTCTAGGCATTACGCCCACAGGTTGGAGTAACAGTGACGATCTCACCATCGATCTGAATCCCCCCATACCCTACCAACAAATCCTAAGTGAAATAGCACTATCAGGATTTTATGGTACTCAAGGTGCGCCTAAATTTCCCAGCAAGAACGACTTGAAACCCGAACTAGACCGCCGTGGTTTAACGATTTCTGAACCTTGGGTGGGAACTTACTTCACCCTTGGAGACAAAGGTAAAAAAGAAAGTGAAAGGATCTTTAAAGAGCAAATGGACTTTATGAAGGATTTTGATAGTGACGTTATTGTTGTTGCCGAACTCGGTGGTGCCGTTCATCAACAACCTATCGATCCTTTGGAAAACCGACCTATTTTTACCACCGATCAATGGACAATGTTGGCTAATGGGTTAAATGAAATAGGAGAACAGGCATCTGATTCTGATAAAAGAAAGCAGTTAGTTTACCATCCCCATGTAGGAACGGGAGTAGAAACCATCCAGGATATCGATAAGTTGATGGAAGCAACCAATGATAACGTCAAATTACTCCTCGATACCGGTCATCTTTACTATGCAATTTACGGTGAAAATCCATCTCTAACTTCTGACGATATCCAATCACAAATCGAGAACCTCACTGGTAAATATAAGGATCGCATCAAGCACGTTCACCTCAAAAACATTCGTCACGACAAGTTAGTTGACTCTGTCGCTAAAGGGCGAAGCTTCCTAAACTCAATTCGAGAAGGAGTGTTTACGGTTCCTGGCGATTCTGAAGGGGCGATTGATTTCGAGCCAATCTTGAAAAAACTTGCTGAAGCTAACTATAAAGGATGGTTAATAGTTGAAGCCGAACAAGATCCCAATACAACCGCGCAATACCAAAAAACTCCTTTGGATTATGCGAAGATGTCACGAGAGTATCTCTGTAAAGAGACAGGCTTATAGTTCTGTTCAACCTTGCTACCTATAAAATTTTGATTCCAGCCATTTTTGCCAAAATAATCCGTAAATCTGGTGCAAATCACTTGGCTAATTTGGGGTAATTTGGGCGTTGAGGTTTTGTAGGTAGCTTATTCAGAGTAAAAGAGAGGTGCTTTTGGAATCTAGCCAGCGACGCCAGATTCCAAAAGCAAGCATTCGAGAAGATTTACGCTGAAAACGTCAGGTTTGAGAATTGGATCTAATTCATACATCAAAGCTAACATGAACAAACAACAGACTTTGCAAGATATTGATATCAGCTTTTTTATGTTTACCACTGATATGAAACCCGATAATGCAGAATATCGAAAAACCGTGGTAAACCACATTAAAAAGCTACAAGAGTTTGGTTATAAAGGATTTGAGTTTCCCATCGCTCCCCCAGCGATACCCCAAATTACGACCAAGATTTGGCAAATTATAAAGAACTACGCAATTATCTGAACTGTCAAGGTTTAGCAGATGTTAAAATTGCCACTAATGTGGGAGCAACGCGAACCTTCGATCCCAGTTCTCCCGATTTGCCACAACGAGAAGAAGCCCTAAAATATCTTAAATCAAGGGTTGATATTACAGCGGCTTTAGGGGGTGAAATTATGATGGGTCCGATAGTAATTCCCTATGGCGTTTTTCCCACCACAAACTCGAACGAGCCTATTTGGAGCGATCGCCTGCAAGATCTGTTAGCCAAGCGTTATCAGAATGCTCAACCCATCCTCCAACGATTAGGTGAATATGCCAAAACGAAAAACGTTAAATTAGCGATCGAACCCATCACCCATTGGGAGACTCCTGGCCCTAATAAGTTATCTCAATTAATTGATTTTCTTAAGGGCGTGCAGAGCAAACAGGTGGGAGTTGTCATTGATAGCGCCCATGAAACCCTTGATGGAGATGGCCCGGACATCTTTAAAAAGCAAGTTAAGCAACTAGCGACACAAAAACGGCTCCATTATATTCAAGTGTCTCCCCCCGATCGCGGTGCCCTCCATACCAGTTGGCTCCCTTGGCAACCATTCCTAGAACCTATTCTAAAGGAGAATTGTTATCAAGGGCCGATCGCCGTGGAAATTTTCAATGCCATTCCTGCTTTTTTGAACTCTCTGCGGTTGACGCGGCGCAAGTTCTGGATACCGGAAGAAGATGAACCCAATAAGTATCCCAGTGCTTACGATATTGCCAAAGAGGCCATCAACAAAACCCAACAGAAAATCCAAGAAGTTCTGGGAAAGTGACCAATCGCAGTTTTCAATAATCGATTGACGAGTTGTTAGCTGCGACGATCTATAGATGAGGGGCTGGATGTTATCCAGTCCCTTTTATATTATATTCAAGTCTGTAGGAGCTGTAGGAGTCGCGGATCGCTCCCTAAATCCTTACAGGCAGGCACAACAGCCGTTCCCCGTCAAGACCCGTCAAGACCAGTAAGAGAATCGCCTCAAGAGCGATCGCCTTTGCATTTTGCGGCGTTTTACCAAGAAACCCGCTCAATAAACCGTTTCACCGTCACTAGCGTTGCGAAGCGGTCGGGCAATCCAGGGCTATTTGATTTTGGAGAAAGAGCGATCGCGCTTGCGGCCCGGTAATCGAGGGCTATTTGATTTTTGAATAAGAGGCGATTTGAATCTGAATCGCGCTGGTAGCACTGTTTTGCCATCGCCAGTTAGGTTTTTCCGGTGGTTCTGCGCCAACGTGACTCTACAGTTGGGACTCGAAGCTCGTCTGGAAGAGTTAGGTCTGTATTGGAATACGGATTTTCCTTGAAGGACAGCAAGACCTTAGATTAGCCATTGAAAAACCATCTGGAACTCGACTGCTCATGATGCGTATTCATCGCCATTCACTAGCTACTCTACATGAGATTCCCCGATTCCAATGGTTTTGAGGTTAAACGAGCAGTTTTGCCTTGGTTAGGTGAGAAATATCTTACCCTTCAACTCATTTTGACTAACCATCGTTTTCAGGATATCTTTACTGCCCTCGTGGAGGACATCTCAGCCAATATTGCATCCATACCAGTGGAATCAGATGCAGTTCAATTCATGAATTCTCGCTTGAGACGCTGGCAACTATTTCTGGAAAGGAATGGACCGGACGGTCTTGGGGAAGAATCCCAACATGGACTTTATGGGGAGTTGTGGGTACTTACGTAAATGTTTTGCCTCAACTAGGTGCTCTAGGAGTAGAGTACTGGACTGGACCAACAGGAGCTGTTCAGGATTTCCAGTTTCCTGGTTATGCTATTGAAGTTAAAACCACTGTTACCAAACAGCCTCAGAAGATTTCCAACAAAGTGCGAACATCAACTTGATGAATCTGCGTCCGGTGAACTAACACTTTTTCACCTATCGGTTCAGGTTCAATCGGGAGTAGGGGAAACCCTAGCTGACATAATATTTAGCCTTGGCTCCTTACTGGGTAAAAGTTCATCTTTCCAAAAGCGGCTTTTTGAAGCTGGCTATCTTGATGTGCACGCACAAAAGTACACAAATCTTGGTTACACAGGGCACATCTCCACTTGTTACAGAGTTGAACAGGGGTTTCCCAGAATTGTACCAGCTGCCCTACCTACTGGGGTAGAAAATGTACGCTACAGGATACAGATCCCTGAATGTAGACTCTTCAGGATAGAAGAATCAGAAGTTCTGAGCAGAATTAGAACTCAATTTCTCTCTTAATTCTTCTCTCTGCGTTCTCTGTGTCTCTGCGGTTTATTCCAATTCTCGCCCTGGGGAAGGACGCAAAGAAATTTTAGAGAAAAGGATTGCATTTAGTTCTAGTAGTGTGATACATTGTAAGAATGGGAAAATTTAGTGCCTTATATAGCAATAAAACAAAACCCGCATCTTTTCGCTGAACCTTGACAACTTAATTTATAGCATTCCATCTGTTTTTGCTCCGGGAGTGTCCAATCTAAATTTTTAGGGAAAAAAATTAGGTAAAATAATGGAAACCCTCCCTGTAATCCAGGGAGAATCCATGTTTTCATTTTCCAAAGTTACCTCTTAATAAAGCTTTTATAACCCACATTCCGCCCTGAGTGTTATAGGATGAAGTGTGAAATATTGTCCTTACTGATGCGATCGCGATCCAGGAGGTATTTATTGGAACGTCCTATAACCTATGTATCTTGCTGTCTATAATGTAAACTATTGTTAGAGAAAATATTTAAACAAATGAAGACCAATATTAGAGAGCAAATAGAAAAGCATATTAGGGGACTTTCTGCCGATACGGTGAAAGACTTGGTGCTGCAATGGATTAGAACATCAGACGGCACCTTTACCGATTTTGAGCAGCAGTTGCTAGAAATCCAGAAAAGCCGTGAAGCACTGGAAGATTACCAGCAAACAGGGCTGGGCATTCCCCAATCACAAATGCAACAATGGGCAGAAAGCTTAGGAACCCCCACTGAGCAGCTATGTTCAAAGTAATCTGGTCTAGATCAGCCTCCAGCGACCAAGACTCGGCACTATGAATTCCTGAAAACACGTAACCTGGATACAGCGGTAAGAGCCATTCGTACAATTGTCGCAACAGGAGACAGCCTCACCACCAATCCCTACCGAGGTACGGTCATAAAAACAGAACCTTTTTTAAGAAAACTCAAAGTGTTCTTCGGCAAATACGGCTATGTCATTCATTATACTGTTATTAAGGAAGAGGTTATCGTTTTACATATCTATCACGGACGCGAGAATCGTCCCTATTAGCCAGTAGGTTGGGTTGAGCCAGCGAAACCCAACACCACTCAAGGAGATTTGTTGGGCTTCCAGAATGCTGGATGCCACATTATAGACGGTTGTAGAATACTGTTCGATGGATAGAATAAATTTAGATAATATTCATAGGAAGAAAAAGATGAAGAAATCGAGTCGGTTGTATATCTGAGGTAGAACGGAAGAAGGTAGAGACCGAGTGGTATACGTTAAAACATCTGATTTCTGCTAGAAACGCACTGGTGGGAGGGACAAGTTGGACTTTGTCCCCCACGAAGCGTATCGCGGCGATTAATGAATTCATGAGGGTAATGATGACGGGGGCACCTCTCATTCGTCGAAAGACTCTGATGAAACCGGAATATATTCATATCTGGCATCCGGATTTTGATACCTCAAACTCTGCTATTCTGGACGCTTTGATCAGGGTAAATGCCCTAGGAGAGAAGTGTACGTTCTTTAATCTGATTTTTGCTGTGACGATATGGGATGAGGCGTCTGATTCGCCTCAGAGAGTCCGGGAGCGTATCGCGGCGATTAATGAATTCGTGAGGGAAATGAAGATGGGGCCTGCCATTAAAGAAAAGACTCTGATGAAGCCAGAATATATTCATATGTGGCACCCGGAGTTTGATGATTTGAGAAATGATAGGTTTTTCAAATTTTCACTATCCATGATGCTGGACATAGCAGAATAGAAGTATTTACGTTAGAGAGGCTGCCACAATCCAAAGTTTACCCTGTTGAAGTCTTTGCTGCAATTACAAGGCGCACCGCGAAGCGGATCCCTTCGGGATCGCGATGCTGGAGGTTGACACACAGTATTTATTGGAACTTCCCCAATCACAAATGCAACAAGATGAAGAAAGGAAAAGAGAGGCTTTTCACCAAGCCCTGTTAGCTTCCGGCTTAGTTAAGCAGATTAAGAAACCATTATCCTACCAATTATCTGCAAGGCGACTGGTGCAGGTGCAAGGTAAATCCGTATCGGAGACGATTATTGAGGAACGTCGCTAGATGGCTATTTATTTCGCCGAAAGTTCCAACATATCAAGAATCTTACACCTAGCAGGTAAACTCTCAAAAAAGCTTGCAGGAACCGAAAGACGACCCAGGTTTTGTTTAATGCCAATTTCCCACAGGGAAACAATACTAACATAGATAACATTGTCTGGGGAAGCAATTGCCTGTTCAACTTCCGATGGAAACTTTTTCGACTCAAATACCGTCCAAAGTAAAACGTGGGTATCCAGAAGTAATTCCATGATAACCTATTCTTCAATACCCAAGGCGCGGGCTTCTAATTCTGGCCAAGTATCGAAGTCATCAGGAATGACAGCTTGTCCTTCCATGTAGCCAAGAAGCTGAGCTTTTGGAGTGGGGGGACAAGGGGATATTTTTACTAAAGGCTTTCCCATTTTGGTTATAATGATATCCTCCCCTTCACAGACACGCTCTACTATATCTGAAAAATTTGCTTGTGCTTCTGTCACCGTCAGTTTTGTCATTTCTGGCCCTCCTTGCTGATTTGTTAAAAGAAGTCTTTCAATATTATATAATAATATTGCAATTGAATCATAGGTTAGGACAAGATAGAATAGAAAAAAATAAATGCCAGCTTCTTCCCGTTACGATTAAAAAATGATTTTCATTATTGATAATTAATTAGCTAAATCTTGCTAGATCTATCTTGAGACTTATAATTTAGAATTTTTAGCAGAATGTGGGTTTGAAAATATCGTGTCCTAACTGCCTTCGTGGTTGCTATATTTGAGGCTTCAAGGAACTGAGTGAAAAATTCTTCATTTGGTCTAAGGTCGTGGGCCTCACTCCGGTCCCACAGCCACCACCTCAATTTCTACTAACCAACCGGGGTTAACAAGTCCCGCAACTTGCATGGCAGACCGGGCCGGTATATTGGGCTGTTCTTTAGTCCCAAAAAATTGAGTATAGCCTTCCATAAATCCGGCAAAATCCATCCTGCCTCCATTGTTGGGGTCTCCTACCAAAAACACCTGCATTTTCACTACATCACCCATTGTTAAGCCCACATCGCCCAATACCGACTGAATACGCTTTAACACACCTACTGTCTGGGTTGCTGTATCTCCAAACGCCTCAATAGAATTTCTCGACACATCTGTATTCACGACGGGTGGCACTTGCCCACTCACATACACCAATTGGGCTTCAGCGGGTAGCTCAACCGCACGAGCAATTGGGAAGTTTGAATTGGGAATGGGATACCGAATGACCGATTGTGCCAATGATAGGTGAGACATCGTCAGAATCAGTGCGCTTGCCAATCCAATTACTACTAGCGACATCCAGACTACTTTCTTCCAGAGCTTCATCATGTTGCTTACACTCTCATCGCTTGCAATTTAGTCGAGACTTTCCGCACCGTGTCATGCGCCGAGAGAATCGCTCCTTCCTGCCATCCTGTCAGGTAACTCATGTGTTCTCCGGCAAGATAAATAGGGCCATCCCCTGCATTAAGAATGCCATAGGCTGTTTCACGGGCTTCTTTTTCCCAATTTATCCAGCCACCAAGGCTATAAGGAATCTTGCCCCACGCTACACTCACACCCCTATCAAGGTACAGCTCATCACCATAACCGGGGTGAATTGCTTCACCCTCTTTAACCGCCGTTTGCAATCGTTGGGCAATGGGCATGGCAGCGATACGATGGCAAATTTCATTATCCCAAATGTAGGCTCCGAGAATGATGCCTGTTGGTTGATGAAAACCAGCAGCAGGGTACCAAATTTGCGTGATGTCTCTCGTTGTCCAGGAAATGCCGCCATAGATCTGGTAATCTTCTTCCCAAAAGCGGCGTCTGGCCTGAAACCCATGTTTCAAGGCAGGCACATAGAACTCTGCACCGATTATAATCGCCGCTTTATAATCTGGCGAAAAGTCTGTATCGAGGGTATTGAAAACCGATAATGGAATGGTGCAAATCGCAAAACTAGCATCAAGTACCGTTTCCTCACCCGATGTTTTATTAGCATACACAAGGCGAACGCCGGAACTAGTCTTGCGAATTTGCCTTACTTCTGCGTTGTAGGTGATGAGATGACCCACCCGTTGCTCAAATGCCTTGGCAATTCGATCCATACCGCCGACTGGTTCCAACATGGTTGCCGCCTGGTCGTAGCCCTCACTATAATTCAGCTTGTATTGCCAGAAATCTGATTTCAACAACTCTGAGAAATGAATGGGAGGGTAGGTTTCGCCAGACTTTAACCCTGCTCCGGGAGGTTCTGCATAGCCAGCACGACTTGACCCGGTGTAACGTAGATCTGCATTGAGGTAGCCAAAGCTTCTGAGCATAACGAGAATACGCTCTTTATCCTCCGCCGAAACCTGCTGCTCCAAAGCATTTTGGCCGATAGCTTTGGCTAATAGTTCTGCAATATAGCCCCGACTGTCATTGACGACGCGACGATTGAGCATAGGTTTGCCATTAAAAGCACTATCATCGTGAAAGTAACAGGCTCGGTTTTCATTGACAATGACCTGAAGCGGCACGCCAAACTCTTTGCAGTAGCTCAACACACCTTGATGATGGTGGGGAATGCGAGCAGGGCCAGGATTCATATACAAATAATCCGCCGACTCAAATGTACAGGATTGCTCGCTATCTAACTCACGAATTTTGTCACCGCTGCGAATCGTTCAACATCTTCCGCCAGAGCGATCGCGAGCTTCGAGAATGGTGCATTCATAGCCTGCTTTCGACAGCTCATAGGCCGCTGTCATTCCCGCAATTCCTGCTCCGAGAATAGCAACTTTTACGCCACTACCAAATCCCGCTGGCAAATCAGGGCGATCAGTTCCGGTGGCAGTAGAGTGAAACAATCCCATTGCTTTCATAGTCGCGAGTACAGCTGCTGTGCCTCCAGCCCTGCCAACTAGCCTTAGCAATGTACGTCTATTCATAATTACTCCAAGTCTTGATACAATTCATCACCTTTAAAAATTTAGCTTGTAACTAATTTAATCAACAAAATGATAAGGAGCTAAAGGTTGTCCTCATTCTAATTGCCATTGAGGCGCGATCCAGAAATGTTGAATCCTGTTACAAAACTTTACTCCCGTGACAGGCTTCCGCTTTCACATCTAGTCTTATGCTCTCCTCTGAGAATACCCTTGGCGATACGCTTTGCAGTGCGCCGTCTTAATATTACATAATAATGGCGTTCTTGAAATCCACCACCCGACCTAGGGAGTCCGTCAGCCGTCCGTCATCTCTTGGTTACACAGGGCACATCTCTGTTGAGCAGGGGTTTCCCAGAATTGTACCAATCACCCTACCCACCGGGATAGAAAAAGCACGCCACAGGACACAGATCCCCCAAAGACAGAAGAATCCGAAGCCCTGAGCAAAATTATAACTCAATCTCTCTCTTAATTCTTCTCTCTGCGTTCTCTGCGTCTCTGCGGTTTATTCCAATTCTCGCGCAAAGGCGCAAAGACGCAAAGTTTAGTTGACAATGATTTTAAAGAGGAGAAATTGAGTTACTTGGTCTTTTCTAAAGTTATCATCGCTGACTAAGACTAAACTCTGACTACCGTCTGGTAAGATAGGACCTAGAGTCATACCTTCTAGATTATCCAATTCTATACCCAATTCCGCCAAATTTAGCAGTAATTTCTTTTGTACAGGTTGAATGGTGCTAGTATTTCCTTTGAGACTGGGAATATTAGATGTATCCGTAGCATTTCCCATGGCAATTTGGAAAATTTTTGCTCCAGCACCGGAAAAACCAAAGGTCCGCTCTAAACTGAGAAAATAACCCTCTTTTTCTAAAGCAGTTAATTCCGTCAAACCATTATAAATAACGTCGCTGGGAGCACTATCCAGGAGATAAAGATGTTCAGCAACTAAAATTGATTCCCCTGTGGGATTGATGAGATAGTGGAGTAGACGAATAGGTGCTCTGTTTTGCTCTTCTGAATTATCCTGGAGCAGTGCTGACTCGGTAGCAGTAAATAAACGAAAGGGATCGGTTGTGGTTAAACTATGAGGTGAGAGGGTTAAAGCTTCAAAACCTAAGTTATCCCGCACACCTGCTTTTGCAGTAGGTAAATAGCGTTCAGGAATGGTTAAACTTTGCTGTAATTTACCTGTCTGAAGGTCAAATTCTCCCACAAAGGGCGCTATTCCTTTATTAGTAACTCCTTCGCTGGCAATAAATAGGGTGGAACTGCTAGAAATGGCAATTCCTTCCGTATCCACAGTTCCCTCTTGGTAGGGGTTCCCTTTTTCATCCGTGAGAAAGGTGACACCTTCTACTTCTATTTCCTCCAGAATAATTTCACCCGTAGCAGTGGTAGTTATCCTGGGGTTGAAGGTATAAAATCGAGCTTGACTTCTGTCGTCAGAAAGAGCATAGAAGCGTTGCTCTTGGGGATCGTAAGTTAAAGCAGATAATCCCCCAACAGGAGTATTCTTGAAGGTGGTCTTGGGGAGTTGGTATGCACCAATAAATTCCAGGGAAAGGTCGAGAAACACCCGTTTTGGCTGGCTGCTGACTTTTGTTTTGATTGCACCACAGGCAGTTAAAATGGTTAGGAGAGTGATAGCTTTTAAGAGGATTACTATTCTTTGGCTCAACTTATTTTTCATCTAATTCCTCTACCCTGCCATAACGAGCTGTTGCTAAATTATTTTGCCACGCCCACATTTGATCGCCTTGGCAAAAATGCCACCACTCCACTGGGTGACGAGAAAATCCACTATAACTCATGATTTCATTTAACAGCTCACGACGAAGGTGATATTCTCGCTCCGGTTCTTCAGTAGCGTTAGTATAATAATTGGGGTGGGAGCGGGGACTCAATTCATCTATAGGCGAACCCATATCCAAAGGCTGGCCATTTTCATCTACTATAGTAACATCCACCGCTGCTCCGGTACTGTGAGGCGGGGGAGTGGCAGGATCATCGCTGGGAATAGCCCACAATTGATATATTTCTTGCCAAACATTTTCCCTCTCTCGTGCAGAAAGTTCATTCACTGTTAATCCCCGTTGCTGTACTAGGTCAGCAAAAGTATAATCTACCATAAATTGCTGCACTGCTATGGGACGGTAGGCGTCAAATATTTGGATCCGCCAACGGGGATATAGTTGTTGCAAGCGCTCTTGTGCTGAAAGCAAACCATTCAGAACCCCAAGACGGAGATAATAAGGGGAGCGCTCCCCATAATTAGCTCCCTTCTCCTGATAGGGATGGGGCGATTCTACCGCAAACTGCTCCAAGGGAATTGCCACCAAGGGTTCTCCACATTCGTGGATGGGAATTTTTTGATAAGGTTTCATTAAGAGACCAACTCAATGTAATCTAATCTTGTCATTATAGCTAAAGTACCAACAATAATTACTCACCAAGAGAGCTTAATAACAATGGCAAAACTAGAATTACACCATCTAGAAAAGCAATACGATGCCAAAACTATTCCTGTAAAAGATATTAGCATTGATGTGGAAGATGGAGAGTTCCTCTCTCTACTCGGTCCCTCCGGATGCGGTAAATCCACCCTGCTGCGTTTGATTGCTGGTTTAGAACAGCCCACTAAAGGGAAAGTCTTAATTGGTAGTCAAAATATGAATGGGGTAGCTCCTGGGGAGCGCAATATCGCCATGGTATTTCAAAGTTACGCTCTCTATCCCCATATGACAGTAGCAGAAAATATTGGTACTGCTCTCAAATTGCGCAAAATTCCCACAGAAGAAATCCAGGGTAGGGTGCAGGAGGTAGCCAACCAGTTAGAATTAACCCATCTGCTGCAACGGAAACCTGGTCAACTCTCAGGAGGACAGCGCCAAAGGGTAGCCCTGGGAAGAGCGTTAGTGCGCAACCCGGAAGTTTTTTTACTGGACGAACCCTTGAGTAACCTAGATGCTTTATTGCGGGAACAGGTTAGGGCACAATTGAAACAATTATTCAAGTTACAGCAGAAACCGGTAGTTTACGTCACCCACGACCAAACCGAAGCCATGACTTTATCCACCAAAGTGGCGGTGTTGTACGATGGTTTGGTGCAGCAATTAGACCCTCCTAGTCGCATTTATAGCCACCCAGCCAATCAATTTGTGGCTAGTTTTGTGGGCAGTCCCCAGATGAATTTACTAACTCTGGATATTGAAGGCCAGGACGCAGTACTGGGCCATTATAAGCTACCTTTACCTTCCTTGTCAAACCTACCACCAAAAATTGTCTTAGGTATTCGTCCCGAGGATATTCACCTCGCCCATGACCAAGTTGCCCAAACCATTGAGGGTCAAGTATATTTAGTGGAAGAATTGGGCAAAGATAATCTCATTAGCGTCCGCATTGATGGATCCCAGATAACCCTACGTGCTCTATTACCGTCCGACCATAATTGGGAAGGGGATCGGGTTAGTTTAACTCTCATGAGGTCGAAAATGCACTGGTTTGACCCCGAAACTGGCGATCGCCTGTGTGGGGTGTAGGGTGTGGGGTGTAGGGTGTGGGGGATGATTTGAGATAAGAGAGAAAAATCCTCCCCACCTCTCTGTGTCTTTGCGCCGGAGCGTGAAACTTTCATCATCATCTTGAGTATAATACCAATAAAACCTAGTGTGGGAGTGAACCTGAGCCATGAAAATTTTATTCGTCGCGACAGAAGCAGCACCTTTGGCAAAAGTCGGCGGTATGGGGGACGTAGTGGGGGTTCTGCCCAAGGTTTTGCGTCAGTTAGGTCACGACGTGCGTATTTTCATGCCTTACTATGGTTTCCTCCCGGAGAAAGTAGCCGTTCCCGGCAAACCAGTTTGGTCCGGTTCAGCCATGTTGCAGGATTTTGAGGTCTACCAAACAGTGCTCCCCGGTACTGGGGTTCCCCTTTATCTCTTCGGACATACTGCTTTCGCTCCCAAACGGGTTTATTTGGGAGATGATGAAGACTGGCGTTTTACATTCTTTGCCAACGGCGCAGCCCTCTTTTGTTGGGAATACTGGCAACCCCAAATCGTCCACTGTCACGACTGGCACGCAGGAATGACGTCGGTGTGGTTGCACCAAACTCCTGATATCAAAACCGTTTTCACCATTCACAACCTCGCCTATCAAGGTCCCTGGCGGGGCTATTTGGAGCAAATTACTTGGTGTCCAGACTACATGAAGAGTAATAATACTATGGCGGGAGCCATCGAGTTATCCGACAGAGTGAATACTGTTTCCCCTACCTATGCAAAGCAAATTCAAACCATGGAATATGGAGAGAACTTGGAGGATTTACTAGCCAGTGTAGGGGATAAGATTGTGGGGATTGTCAATGGGATGGATCTGGATAGTTATAATCCAGCCACAGATCAACACATTGCCCAAACTTTCACCCCTGCTACCCTAGAGCAACGGAAGGTGAATAAGAGGAAATTGCAGCAAGAAGTAGGTTTACCAATCAATCCAGATGTTTTTGTAATCGGAATGGTTTCCCGATTAGTAGAACAAAAAGGTATCAATTTAGTCCTAGAGGTTTTGCCCCATTATCTCCAATGTACCGACGCTCAGGTAGTAGTTTTGGGAACCGGAGAGAAAGAGTATGAAAAGGGACTAGCTCAAATGGCTACTCTCTTTCCCGATTCCATGTCAGTCAAGCTAAAGTACAACGAAGGTTTGGGGCGACGGATCTATAGCGGCGGGGATGCTTTTTTGATGCCCTCTAAATTTGAACCCTGTGGTATTAGTCAAATGATAGCCATGCGCTATGGTTGTGTCCCCATTGTGCGACATACCGGGGGTTTGGTGGATACTGTTACCGACTACAACCCCAACACTAGAACCGGAACTGGCTTTTGTTTTGACCGTTATAACTCTTTGGAGCTGTTTGCCGCTCTGGTTCGAGCAAGGGAAAGCTTCCGTGACAAAGATAAATGGCAGCAGTTGCAAAAGCGGGATATGGCTCAGGATTTTAGTTGGGAAAAATCAGCCCAGGAATATATTAAGATGTACGAGGAATTGATATCTGAAACAGTTACAAACAACCACCAAACACCAAACACCCGCCGTACAAGGGGTTGACACACAGTGGCTGATTTGCTAACATAGTCTAACAAGCGTTTAAAAGCTCTTTTAAAGCTCTTATTAGCAACTAATTTCATTCTTCCTCATCCTCTAATAAATAAGCTTTTATCTCCTCAGCACTGCCTTGTTTTACTGTTAACATTCCTCAAGCATTTAAAGTGTTCTCGCTTTTAGTCTCTAAACGGCGTTTTTCAATGCGTCTTTTACGGATTAAATTAAATAAATAATCTTATTCTTCTGTAGATAACCTTTCAAGAGAATCGATAAGATATTGAAAAGAACTAGTAGTCGTTTTAAAACTTCTTTATTACTTATATAACAATCTTCTCATAAACTCACACCTATGTCAGGTATAGCGCTGCGACTTTACAGGGTAAAGGGAAGAGCTAGTAGAGTGGGCATTGCCCACCAAAGGTGCTAAATTGCATTATTAATTGCTTGCAAAGGGAACAGCACCGTTTCAATAGCCGTAGTTGTATTCAGAACCAGGGAATAGTCATTGGTGCTCGGGTTATTTTGCAGTACCTGTCGTAACTCGGGGACACTTTCCAACACAGGTTTCATCAGGCGAGTAGTTTTGTTCACCGCACCAAGATTTATCCTGCCATCGCTGCGAAACCAGGTTTTCATGTTCGCCAACGCCAAAACAAGGTTCTCAGCATTGCTAGCAGCTCTTTCTCGTTCTACCCCCGCCTTCATAAAAGCAGTATTAAAAGCATTGAATAGGTTCATCACATCTTCCTGGTCGGAACTCTCTGTACTTTGAGCTAATTGCACCCCTGTTGTAGAAGCCACCAGTTGTCCCGACTCTAAAGGTAGGGAGCTACTGATACCAAGAGCATTTAGAATTGCCGTTACCGCAGTAGGACTGAGGTTCGATAACACGTTAACCATGCCCCTAGAATAGTCCACCTCGGAGACTGTCACCGTTCCTCCACTGAGAGTAGTGACCGTAACTGTCTCGCCTTCAACATCGTCAATTGCCGTACTGCCCTTCTGAGGTAGTCGTAAGCCACTCATACTGCTATCAGTTTGACCCAGATTAGTGATATCCGATAAGCCACTCATACTGCTATCAGTTTGACCCAGATTAGTGATATCCGATAAGCCACTCATACTGCTGTCAGTTTGACCCGGATTAGTGGCATCCGATCCGTTGTTAGTTTGAGCCAGCCCGGCAGAGGTGCCCGTCAACAACAGGGAACCTACTAATCCAAACTTCAGAATTACCTGACTAAAGTTAATACAATCCATCTTGACTTTGTTTCCTCGAAATAAAACTTTTGTGCTAAGTTATGTATTGCTAGAGCCAGGCTACCAACTAATACATAACTTTTTACCAGTAACCAGTGTTGGTTAATTTAATGGATTACTTAGACCCACTAATAACTACACTGGTAACTAGTTACTGTTAAAACTGGATGGAACCACCAACACTAATAGAAAAGCGGGGATTGTCGTTCGCGTTGCCAGTCAAATCTTGAACAACAGGTGTAATTATCAGGGGGACGGTGGGGAAAGGAACGAAAGAAAGTCCCGCATTCAAATCTTGTCCCGTCCAGTCGGCAAAAATACTCAGGGGTTCTACTACCTGAACCCCAATATTCCCAAAGACATTCACCGTATCCTCATCCAGATGATCTATGTCGCGAAAACGACCGCCCCCTACACCTACAGAGACCCTCAAGCGACTAAAAGCTTCTCGCTCGCTAGGTTTCAGCTTAAATACTTTCCCAATTACGCCGTAACCGCTAGGGACAGTATCGCTCGCATCCCCTAAAATAAGATTTTCAATCCCAGCGGCAATACCAACATCCCCTGGGAGAATGCGATGTAACTTAAAGCTAACGCCAAATGGGTCGATTGACACTCCCCATCCCGCTTGCGCTGAGGATGGGGATTCTTAGTTCAGTGACCAGATTTAACTGTACAGGACGAATCCAATACAGCCAGAGACCCAATCTCACGCACAGCGTATGACTTCCGGTGTGCCCCACCGTAGTTAGTCCTTTTTGCAGGATGTTTCTTGCCGCATTGACATCCCTATCTGCCACATACCCACAATGGTTGCAAACATGGGTCCTACATGACAGCGATTTCTTAACGGTTTCACCGCAATTAGAGCAATTCTGGCTGGTATAGTGCGGGGGAACGGCGACCGTTACCTTCCCGTACTTCCTACCAAAATGCTCTAACCATTCCCGGAACGTGTACCATCCTGCATCACTTATAGATTTTGCTAGACGCCGATTCTTGACTAACCCTTTGACATTTAAGTCTTCATAGGCTACCAAGTCGTTAGATTGGATTACGCAATATGCCACTCCCTTGACAAATTCTTTACGCTGCCTACTTACCCTTAAATGTTTCCTAGCGTATCTGTTTCTCGCTTTGTGATAGTTATTGGACTGTGGTTTAACGCATCTACGAAATTTTTTAGACTTCTTTCTGTTGGCGCGGTTAAGTTGTTGTTCGGCTCTTCTGTAGAATTGAGGAGATTCAACTACATCACCGTTGCTATCTGCAATGAAGTATTTTAACCCCAGGTCTAACCCCACTGTTGTATTAGTCGGCGTCCTGTCAATCTTTACATCTACTTTAATGCAGAATTGGACATAGTAGCCATCGACTCTTTTGACAAGTCGAACTCGCTTGATTTGGTTTTTGGAGTAGAAAGCTAGATCCCAGGTACCTATTAGCTTTAGCTTCCCTATCCCTTTCTTATCAGTAAATTCAATGTGTTTAGGGTCCTTCTGCTTCCAACCAGTCGTCTTATACTCAACTGATCGGCTATGTTTCTTGAACTTTGGGTATCCTTTTCTTCCTGGTATTTGCTTTTTACAATTATCGTAAAAACGACTGTAGCCTCCCAACTTCGTTCAGCGGCTGATTGTCGAGCCTGAGAGTTTAATGCATTCGCAAAGGCAAATTCTTTAGCCAGTACGGCGCAATGCTTGTTCAGGTCATATTTCCCCGCGCCTCGATTGTCCATCCAGTAGCGTAAGCACTTATTCTGGACGAACTGCGAAGTTCGAATCGCCTCATCTATGGCGCTATACTGGTATTGTTTTCCTTTTAGCTTAAACTCTAGGACTATCATTTTTACTGACTGCCGACCTTGTATTCCCTAGCATAGCACAAAACTTTGAGAAATGTCAAGAGATTTGGGCGCGCTGTCCATCCCCACCCCGCTCCGCTGAGGGGTGGGGTCTTCCGCGCGTTCGATAAAGCCGCGATTTCTCCGGAAACAAATCGCTCCAGAATGCCATATTCACACTATACACGAATATTGTCAATGAGTGACGGCTTTCTTTTTGATTGCTGTTTTCAGCTAGTCTTTTGTCGGGCAGCTGAGAAGCCTACACCGTAGGAGCGTCACTAAGTCAATCCTAGAGACGAACCACTTCTCTAGGAACAGTCATAGTAGTAGATTGTAATTTCGGATTCTCCCATTCCGACTGCCAGATTTGAGCGTCTAGAGCGATTTTTTCAATCTCTCTTGCCAAACGCAATGCTTTAAGAGCTTGTTCACCGCCAACTGAAGGTTGTTCCCCTCCCCGAACACAGTTGACAAAGTGTTCTAACTCTGCGTGTAACGGCTCTATCTTGCTGGTGTAGACTTTTTCAATCAATCCATCTTGGCGATAGAGGATTTGACCGTAATCTGTTGTATAGTTAGCAGTGGTTTGGCGATGAATGAGAATTTCCGAATCCAGAAAATCTGCTTCCGTCAGGGAATTCCTACAGTGGGCCGCAATGCGGCGAATTTTGCGATGGGTTATCTTGCTGGCTGTCAAGCTGGCGATGGTGCCATTGGCAAAGCCCAAAGTAGCAGTAACGTAATCCAGATTACCAGAATGGGGAGATCCACTGCCAAAAGAAGTCAGTTTCACTACGGGGGCTGCTGCTAACTCTAGCAGTAAGTCAATGTCGTGGATCATCAGATCTAACACTACGGAGACGTCGTTTGCCCGCTGGGAGTAGGGACTCATTCTTTGGCTCTCCAATGCCAGCAATTCTTCTGTCTTCAGAACTTTGCCCAATTCTTGAAAGGCGGGGTTGAAACGTTCTATATGACCAACTTGGAGAATGGAATTCCATTCTGCGGCTGCATTAACCAGAGATTCAGCCTCGGCGATACTGGCAGCAATTGGTTTTTCTATTAAGGTATGAACTCCTCCTTGAAGACAGTCCATTCCCACTTGATAGTGGAGTCGCGTCGGTACGGCAATGCACACAGCTTCCACATAAGGTATGAGGTCGAGATAATTTTCAAAGAAGCGAATTCGATATTTGCTAGCAATTTCTAAACCTCGTTCGATGTTAATATCTGAAACCCCAACTAATTCAACATCTTTGAGCATGCTGAGTACCCGGGTATGATGTTGCCCCATATTCCCCACACCAATAACACCAATGGGTATTGGTTTGGCTTGATTTCTTTTGATTTTGCCGTTTTCCAGTCTTGGCGACATAATGTTTTCCAATTTTTTACACTCCTCCACCACGGATGATTCAAGTTTTGGGTTACTTCCGAATCAAATTATCCAGATGGTAACATAGCTATCCCTATTGTCAAGAAATTTAATGTTTGAGCTGGTTTTCCGTCTTCTGGTTTTGCCCAATGTTGGGTCTGTGAATACGAATTTGCTCCAATTTCGGTCCAGCAACAGAAATAACTGTAAAATCTATCTGGCCATGGTGTAGGGTTTCTCCCGGAGCGGGAATCTTTTGCCATTGGTATAGCAAAAAACCTCCTAGGGTTTGATATTCTTCCGTTAGAGGTAAATTCAGAGCCAAAATTTCGTTCACTTCTTCCAAGTTCATCCCTGCTTGCACCAGAAAGGTATTTTCATCCACTCTTTGTAGGGGCCCATGGCCCGGCGCCCCTACTGTGGTAGAATCTAATTCTTGAACGTCGCCAATGATTTCGACAATTAAATCTTGTAGGGTTACCAATCCAGCAGTGCCGCCAAACTCATCTACCACTATGACCATCTTCAATTGCTCCCGCTGCATTAGGGGTAAAAGTTCGCAGATTCGAGTGGATTCCGGGACGAGTTGCACTGATTTGACGAAGGACTGAATCAGGGTTTGGGGTTGTAACTCTCCTCTGGCTAAAGGTAAAGCTAGGTCTTTAAAGTCAATAATGCCGTGAATATCGTCCAGGGAGTCTCCAATGATGGGATAAAGAGAATGCCCCGTGCTGGCTACTTCATGAAGCAGAGTTGAGAAGTTAGCAGTATGATTGATAGCTTTAATGCTAGTACGAGGGGTCATTACCTCTTCTGTTAGCACGTCCCCAAAATCAAAGACGTTGTTCAATAGTTCTCGTTCTTCCGCTTCTAACCCTGTAGACTCCTTTTCAGTTGTGATAATTAATTGCAGCTCTTCTGGGGTGAGGAGATTGTACCTGGCTCCACTATACTCAATTCTGAGCAGGCGTAACAGACAGTGGGTAGATTGGTTGAGAATCCAAATAAAGGGATGAAAAAGACGAGCGATGGCTAAACTGGGAGGAGCGAAAAACCGAGCTAATTGCTCTGAATACAGCAGGGCAACTGATTTAGGACACAGTTCCCCCAGAACGATTTGCAGATAGGCAATGGAAAAAAAAGCCACGGGTATGGAGATAGAATGGGCGATACGGGCGTAGCCCGTATCTGCTACGCAGACCGCCATAGTTATCTCCTGGGGTAAGGGGAGGGAATTGATGACTTTACCCACCAAAACAGCCATTGTACTTTCCCCGATCCACCCTAGAGCTAGACTGGAGAGGGTTATTCCTATTTGAGTGGTGGAGAGGAGGCGATCGATGCTGTGTTGTAAGGATTGAACTGTTTGTGCCGGTACATCTCCCGCTGCTACTAACTGGCTAATGCGGGTTCGCCTTACGGAAACGATAGAAAATTCAGCCGTCACAAAAAAGGCATTTAATCCAATGAGCAGGAGTACCGATAAGAACCGCAGCAATACATCTCGTGACGTCATGGGATGAAGGCTATTGCGATAGTTCACTCTTGCTCGTAACTGGAATTTTGATAATTCTGAGCTGAAGTCTTTGCTCAGGATAATCAGTGAGGGTTAATGATATCTCCTTCACATCATTCAACAAAGCTTTTGGTATGGTCACCGTACCGCTAAAAACCTCTCCATTAGCGGGTAGTTCCTTCGGTAAACCCTCTGTAATCGCACTTAAGGGTCTATCTTGGTCATCTCTTACATCCAAGAAACTATAGAGAAATCCTACCGCTTTTCTACCATCATTCTTTAAGGTCAGATCCAGCACGAAAGCTTCCCCTTCTTGACTTGCACTGACTACTTCCATGGTTACTTCTCCATCTTCGTTTGAAAGAGGAAACTTGGCCATTACATCCTCAGGGTCTGTTTTTGGAGTCTCGACGAAACTATCCTTCTTTTCTGTTTCTTCTTTTTCTTCCTTAGCGCCGTGAGTGTGATTATAAAACCTAACGATAACATCTCTTTCTTTGACCAGAGTCAGTCCTTTGCCGGGCTGATCGGTTTTTGGCGTCCCCACTAGCTTTTTCGATGGGTTGATATCCGGTCGTTCCACGCCTTTTAGTGCTTTATGACCCATGTTAAATGCAAAGTAGGCACTTACGGAACTCGCTGTGAGCATCACGGTGAGGAAACTGAAGGTCAGCAGTACGGTTGTTAATTTCATTGGTTTTTGGTTTTGTCAACGCTTCTTGGCAAAACTTGTTGACTCATGGTATATTTTTGTGATAGACTGAAAAAAGAAATCAACCAGGGTTGGCCGAGCGGTTGAGGCAGCGAACTCATAATTCGCCCTAGGCAGGTTCAACTCCTGCACCCTGGATCTACTCCCTTCTTATTTACCTGGGATTGAGATACTCAGGATTGCTTCCCAGGGAGGAATTGTAAGGATTGGGCAAATCCCGCGTCCGAATAATAGGATCGCTGGAAACTTGCTGGTGCATTATTTCTTCATGAAGTTCATGGATTTTCTGGGCGTCCCGAACAATTTCGTTATCGGGATATGAACCCTGAGGAAATGAAGTGACACCAAAGATGGTATTAAATTGACGCCCGATGGTAGTGTTATAAGCAGGATCTCTAGAATTCTCGAAAAAGGCTTCAACGAAGGCTTCTGAGGGGGTAATGGTGCGATCGCTTTGCGCTCTAGCTCCCTCTGACAATAGCCCTGCTGCTAAACTGGCAACTAAGATTGGCATTAATTTGGTAAACTTCATCTTTGTCTTCCTTGATGGTGAATATTTATGCAATTTACTCCTGATTTTACCTCTCAGCGCCAGTTTTTGTTAGATTTATTTTCCCGACTGGCTTACCGAGAAGGAGATTTTCTCCTCTCTTCAGGAGTCCGTAGTTCTTATTATATCAATGGGAAGGAAGTAACGCTTCATCCTCAGGGAAGTTTGACCATAGGAAGACTGGTACTATCTATGGTTCCGGAAGGCACCCAGGCTGTTGCGGGTTTGACTTTGGGGGCTGATCCCATTGTAACAGCAGTTACTGTTGTTTCCGCCATGGAAAACCGACCTATCTTGGGGCTGATCGTGCGCAAACAGCCTAAAGGACATGGTACTAAAGCTTATATCGAAGGCCCCAGTTTGGTTCAGGGCGCTCAAGTGGTGGTCTTAGAAGATGTGGTGACTACTGGTAAGTCGGCTATGCTGGCGGTGGAACGTTTGCGGACGGCAGGATACACTGTAGATAGAGTAATAGCTTTGGTGGACAGGGACCAAGGTGGATCCCAGTTGTATCAGTCGGCGGGTCTGGATTTTAGAGCAATATTTTCCCTGGCAGAAATTCAAGAAAATCTACATAATCATTCTCAATAATACACTCAATCTTGCTTCCCGTTATATTTAGTTAATATTTCTTAATCAAAAAATAACAAAGATAAATTCCAAATTAATTAATATTTGGGGGGCGATTATTGGCTAAGATAAAAAGCAGATAGGAAACAACGAGGAATGATATGGATGCTATTTCTGACCGTAGCTTAAAGCAAATTAGCTGGTCCACTGTAATAATGTTTGCTTTGGGGTTTTGGCTCAGTGGCAGCCTGCTTCTGGATTCGGTAATTATACCCAGTTTATCAGCAGCTGGCATGATGGCTTCCGCCGGATTTGCAAGTGCTGGTTATTTGATTTTTGGGGTGTTCAATCGAATTGAATTGTTGTGCGCTGCTGCTGTATTAACTAGCTTTTTAGTATTGCGCAGCCGGGACAACTTTTCTCCCTGGTCAATTGTTTTAGGTGGTCTGTTGCTGGCCATACCTCTGATTTATACTTATATCTTGACACCGCAAATGAGTGGTTTGGGGTTGCAGTTAAATCTGTTTGAAGATTCGGTTACTAATATGTCTGAAGCAATGATTTTCATGCATTGGGGTTACTGGAGTTTAGAGGCAATTAAGTTCATCGCGGGTGTTACTTTGCTTCGCTGGTGTTATCGCAATTCTTGCACTATATAGCACTTCGCCTAGGGTGTGGGGGTACGTGGCTGAAATTTTGGGTGATGAAAGTTTCACGCAGAGGCGCTGAGGCGCAGAGAGGCGGGGAGTGCTTTTCTATGTTTCTCTTAGAGCCACCGCACCCTAATTCTAACTGGAATGAGGTTTGGTTAATGTTACTGAAGATGAAGGGTGAGTCTCTGCCTCCTAAAATGCTGGTTGGACTGGCAAAATTTGTCTGGACCACTCTCTGGAAGCTAATGATGTCCCAACTTGCTCCGAGCAATAAAGAAGGGGAATATGTTCGCCCTGCTAGTCAGTTTCGGGGGGAGATAGGGACGGAGGATGGTTTCCCTCCTGAAATGAGACGCTATCGTCTCTATGTGGGTTTGGGTTGTCCCTGGGCACATCGCACTCTTGTAGTTCGCGCTCTAAAAGGGCTTGAAGAGGTTATTTCTGTTACTATTGCTTCTCCTTCGGGGGAAGAGGGTATTTGGGTGTTGGAGGGGGATAAGGAAGGTTGTAGGAGTTTGCCGGAACTTTATCAGTTGGCTCAACGGGGATATACTGGGCGTTGTACGGTTCCGGTATTATGGGATACTAGCTGTAAGAAGATTGTTAATAATGAGAGTGGAGATATTATCGTTCTGCTTAATTCTCAATTTAATCGGTTTGCTAAAAATCCAGGGTTGGATCTTTATCCAGTGGAACTGAGGGAGAAAATCGATTTCTGGAATGAGAAAATCTACCATGGAGTTAATAATGGGGTTTATCGCTGCGGTTTTGCTCAAACCCAAACTGCTTATGATAAGGCTTGTGATGAGTTGTTCGCTACTTTGGATGAAATTGATGCTGTTTTGGCTAGGAATCGCTATATTTGTGGAAGTGAAGTAACTTTGGCTGATGTTCGTCTTTTTACTACTTTATTCCGTTTTGATGTAGTTTATTACGGGTTGTTTAAGTGCGATCGCCGTCGTATTCAAGATTATCATAATTTGGGACCTTATCTGCGGGATATGTATCAACTTCCCGGGGTTCAGGATACTTGTAGTTTGGAGGAGGTAAAAAAGGATTATTACGGCAACCTCTTTCCTCTCAATCCCGGTGGGATTATTCCCTCAGGACCGGATATTAAGAACCTACGGTTACCTCATGGTAGGGGGGGAAAAGGAACCGCCGCAGATAACAGATAAACGCAGATTATCGTGATACAGTATTATTAGAGCAGGATGGAATAAAGATGGTATTTCCACTCTCCTCTTTATTCTTCTCTCTGCGTTCTCTGCGCCTCTGCGGTTACATTAATCTATATGAGGTCTCGCCCTCGGCATCCGCGATGGCGAGGGCAAAGGCGCAAAGGGGTAAGTTGAGACGTAGGGTGGGTAATGGTAATCTGGATTAAACTGGATAGGTAAGAAGATGGAGCGTTGCCTACCGCACCCTCCCCATTCCCTTTTTGTAAACTTTGATGACGGGATACCATATTCCCCAGAAATATACTATAATGATTGTTGTACCGTACAGAGTTTTTATCTTCATCAAACGCGCGGGAGACCCCACCCTCAGTAAAATGCGATATGAAAGCGTTTTACGGGGTGGGGAGGGATAGCGCGCCATTATTTTAAACTTCCCCTTGACTTCTCACAAAATACGCGCTAATATGTAAAAGTACTTCAAAACACCCTAAAGAGATGGTACAACGCGCCTATCGGTACAGATTCTACCCGGATGCAGAGCAAGAGCAACTCTTACGCCGCACCTTGGGCTGTACCCGATTGGTATACAACAAAGCGCTGGCAGCCAGAACTGAGGGGTGGTATGAAAGGAAGGAGCGGATAGGTTACACCCAAACATCCTCTATGCTAACCCAATGGAAAAAACAAGAAGGTTTAAAATTCCTGAATGAGGTGAGTAGCGTTCCTCTCCAGCAGGCTCTGAGGCATCTACATAGAGCTTTTGTTAACTTTTGGGCAAACCGTAGTCGGTATCCCAGGTTTAAAAAGAAAAGCAATGGTGGGAGTGCAAAGTTTACCAGTTCTGCCTTCACATGGGCAAACGGACAGCTCAAATTAGCTAAGACCAAAAATCCACTCAATATTGTGTGGAGTCGCCCTATTCCCCAGGGATGTGTTCCAACTACCGTTACTCTCAAGTTAGAACCATCTAATAGATGGTTCGTAACCTTCTTAGTAGACGACTCTACTGTAGTACACTTGCCTCCCAGTCAAAATAAAGTGGGGCTAGATATGGGTTTGAGTACTTTGGTTACTACTAGCAATGGAGAGAAAATTGCTAATCCACGCCATTTGAACCAGAAATCCAAAAGGCTCGAAGCCGCCCAAAAGAGTTTGTCCAGGAAGAAATTGGGGTCAAATAATAGGTGGAGGGCCAGACTCAAAGTAGCGAAGGCACACGCAAAGATTGCAGATGCCAGGAGAGATTTTCACCACAAGTTAACTACCAAGCTGATTCGTGAAAACCAAACGATAGTGGTAGAGGATTTAGCCGTCAGGAACATGGTCAAAAACCGCTCCTTAGCCCGTAGTATTAGCGATGCGAGTTGGGGGGAACTCGTGCGGCAACTCCAATACAAGAGTGAATGGTACGGGCGAGAATTAATCAAAATTGACCGCTTCTTTCCATCAAGTAAAAGGTGTGGAAACTGTGGCTTTATATTAGACAAGTTGTCATTGAATATCCGAGAATGGGAGTGCCCGCAATGTAAGACAACCCATGACCGTGACATCAATGCGGCTAAGAATATTTTGGCGGCGGGGCTCGCCGTGTCAGTCTGTGGAGCGAACGTAAGACCTGATAGACTTTGCTCTAAAGGGCAGTTGCGAAACTCTCGAAAGGGAAAGAAGCAGAAACCTAAGTAGTGATGCTTAGGAATCCCCACCCTCTGCGACAGCAAGGGTGGGGAGGATGTCAATTGGTTTTGATTAGCATTTTCAATAACAAGGGCGGGGTAGGTAAAACTACCTACATGTTTCATATCGCTCATCTTCTTGAGCGAAAGGGAAAGATTGTCCTAATGGTTGATTGTGATATTCAATGTAACTTAACAGCTTATGTTCTTCAGGATAATCAGATTGAGCATTCATGGAAGGAAAAGGGTAACAGTATTTGGCGAGTCATTGAACTTGTTTATGAAGGGATAGGAGATATTCGCGAGCGAAGTCCATCTAAGATTAACTCGAAATGTTCAAATCTTTATCTAGTTCCAGGAGACTTACTTTTAAGTGACTATGAAAATAAACTAAGTAAGACTTGGGATAGTGCGACAAGTGGCAATACATCAGAGTTACGAGTTCAGTCAGCTATTTATAGATAGCGCGACCTGAAATGGTCGCTTAGAACGGGACATCGAGTCCCCTAGGGAGGTCCACCCCTAGCCCTCGCGTAAAAGACTCTATGAGTCCGACCACAGCCGAGTAGGTAACGAAACAGCTGGAATGCAGGTCACGAAAGTAGCCGAAGCCCTAGAGATTGAGAGTAAGGAGCAAGAGGGAAATAGCTGGAAGGCTGAATGGAAGTGAAGTAAAAGGATTCGATAAAGACGAATCCCTCCGACTAAACCTCGTCAAATAGAAAAGGCGAAATTATCTCTGACACGCCTTAGCCAAAATGGCAAGTAAGACAAGAACCGATACTTATCTATTATCAGTTCGTGGGCACCAAAGCTCTACCGGGGGAAAGGAACCAGCCCATCCAGTTAAGAAAACTAAGCGATACAACAGGATAAGCCCTACAGAGTCTAACGGAGGGTCGATTACCGTTAGTAGGCCAAAGGTAACAGAGGCAGAATTCTCTGGAGGGTAGAGGATGAGTGAAAAAGCGAACGCTCTCTTGTAATGAGGGAGATAAGGGTTCAAAATTTGCCCTTGACCGAAAGGAATAGCAGACTTCACTTGGGTCTCATACGAAAATTGAAGACAACTAGAAACCAAACGAACGGAAAAGTTAGATGACGGAAGAAATTCCCGAAAATGGACTGAACGGACAATTAACTGAGTGGGGCGACATTAACTGGCGTCGCACAAAGAAGATTGTTAGGAATTTACGCGGTCGGATATTTCGTGCCCAAAAGCTTGGACTGTGGAGACGATTACTGTCTTTACAGAAACTGATGAAAAGATGTCGGTCGAACCTATTACTGAGCATCAGACAAATCACACAGGTAAATACCGGAAAGCGAACAGCGGGAGTAGATAAGGAGGTTATAGACACCCCAGCACAGCGTGTGAAACTTGCCAATAACTGGGAAATGCCCAAGGCAAAACCTGCCAGACGGGTATACATTCCTAAAGCGAATGGTAAGAAACGTCCTCTTGGAATCCCAACCATCAGAGATAGAGTCGCTCAGGCAGTAGTCAAAAACGCACTGGAACCCGAATGGGAGGCCAAGTTTGAAGCTAATTCCTATGGCTTCAGACCCGGACGAAGCTGCCACGATGCTATTGGACAATGTTTCAATAGACTTAAAGGTGACTACTATCGAAAGACCGGAAAATTGGTAGAGAATGATAAATGGGTTCTGGACGCTGATATCAAAGGCTTCTTTGACAATATTGACCATAAATCCATCCAGACAGCAGTCAGGGAAAATACCTTGGTTGATGGATGGTTAAAAGCTGGATTTGTCGAAAGTAAGAAGGGATATAGCCCAACTGAAAAAGGAACTCCACAGGGTGGCGTAATAAGTCCCTTATTAGCCAATATTGGACTCCACGGGTTAGAAGAATACATTACAAGATGTAACCCAAAAGTAGGCGTCATTAGGTATGCTGACGATTTCGTAGTCACTGCAAAGGACAAGGAATCCTTGGAGAAATTGAAAATCCAGATAAATCAATGGTTGACAGAACGAGGTCTTGAGATTAGCGATGAGAAGACGCGGATAGTACATATAAGAGACGGATTTGATTTCCTGGGGTTTAACTTGAGACACTATGAGGCAAAAGGAAAAGATGGAATCCTACGGGATAAACTAATCATCAAGCCTCAGAAGTCGAAGTTATTAGAGTTCTGTAAGAAAGTCGGTGCAACCATCGACAGCATGAAAACAAAAACCCCAGAACAGGTCATCCGTAAGATAGAACCACTTCTCAGAGGTTTTGCGAATTACTACAGAGGAGTATGCAGCAAAAAAATCTACATATATATAAGCCACCGACTATGGTGGTACCTCTGGCGATGGGCAAAAAGACGACACCCCAACAAAGACAAAAAATGGGTCAAAGATAAGTATTTCCGAACCGAATATAAAAAAGGGGGTAAAAGAGATTGGCAGTTTTACTACGAAGGCAAAGACCGGAGGGGCAAGAAAGTAGTACACAATTTGTACGACATAACAGCTGTCCCGATTGTAAGACATGTCAAAGTTAAGGGAACCTACTCCCTAGACGACCCCGAACTGGTGGAATATTGGTCAAAGCGGCGAACGAAGTCGGGCAAGATTATATGGTCTAAAGGCTCAAAATACGAAAACGTTGGAAAGTCGCAAGATTGGAAATGCCCAATCTGCCACGACCACCTCTTCAACGGGGAGGAAATCGAAACCCATCACATAGTACCTATAAGGGATGGAGGTTCTGACGATATCGACAACCTTCAACACCTACATAAAACGTGTCATAAGCAGGTACATTCAAGAAAATTCCAAGCAGGGCTTGAAGTGAGGCTTGAGCCGGATGATAGGAAACTGTCACGTCCGGTTCTTAGGGGAGGGGATGGAAGCGATTCCTGAACCTTACCCGACTATAATCTGGGCAGCTGAGAAGGTTAAAGCTGATATTGTGATGGTGGATCTAGGACCAAACCTAGGAGCATTAAATCGTGCTGTACTCGGAGCTAGTGATTATTTTATAGTTCCCGTTTCACCTGATTTATTTTCACTTCGAGGGACTGAAAATCTAGGTTCTAAGCTTGAGGCATGGCGTGAAGGATGGGAACAATGTAATAATGCATGGAAAGGTGAAGACTTAATAGAGCTTCCCCATGGTACTCCTGTATTTTTGGGCTATGTAATGCAGCAACATAATATTCGACAAAATTCTGAGGGAATGACTCAAGGCTGGCAAATTTTTGGCGCTCGTATTAAAGAGGCTATTGAAAACAATATAATCTCTAAATTAAAGAGTCATGAACAAGTATATGCTTGGGATGATAATACCTTCGACTTGGGTAAAATACCGAATTTACATAGTTTAATTCCCTATTCTTTAGAGGCAAGAAAACCTGTATTCGATTGCGGGTCTCAAGACCGTCTTCGGGGAGGACATATTACCATAGCTAAAGAATCAGTTCAACATTTTGGGCCAATAGCAGACAGACTTATGACTGTGATTGAGAATCAGCGTCGAGCTACTCTCAACTAAATGTCCCATATAATTTTCGATTTAACGGGAGTAAAATTGAGAGACCCCTACTGCTTTATGATAACCCAAGAGATGTAGAGTGGGCAATGGAATGGCAATCTCTCTACCTCTCTGCGCCTCTGTGCCTCTGGGTGAAACTCTATCATCACTTTTATTATAACCCAAGTACAAGTTATAGTGGTGGGCATTGCCAACCCTATGAACTGGTTACTGTTGATTAGGTTTCGGTTTATAAGTGGAAGTTACCTCCAATTCTTTTAACTGCTTCTTATCCACTTCAGAAGGTGCAGAGGTGAGTAAACAGCTTGCTTGTTGGGTTTTGGGGAAAGCGATTACGTCCCGAATGGATTCTTCTTTTGCTAAGAGCATTACTAAGCGATCTAAACCATAGGCAATACCTCCGTGGGGGGGTGTACCATACTCAAATGCTTCCAGCAGAAAGCCAAATTTATTCTCAGCGGATTCCTTGGATAAACCGATCGCCTCAAATACTTTTTCTTGAATCTCTCGCTGATGAATCCGCAGACTGCCACCTCCTATTTCTACTCCATTATACACTAAATCATAGGCTTGAGCACGGGCATTTTTCAAGTCTTCTAAATCTTCCGGGTGGGGAGCTGTAAAAGGATGATGTAGGGCTTCAAAACGCTTCTCATCTACATTCCATTCAAACATGGGGAACTCCGTAACCCAAAGGAGATTAACCTTGTCAGGGTCAATTAAACCCAGTTGTTCCCCCAAAACTAAACGGAGGCGATCCAGGGATTTATTCACTGTTTGGGTATCTCCAGCCCCAAAGAGCAATAAATGACCAGGTTCAGCCCCTGTCAGCTCTAATAATTGCTGTTTCTGTTCCTCACTCAGGTTATCTTTAATGGCACCAATAGTCTCTAGTTCTTTTCCTGCTTTAACCCGAACGTAAGCAATACCTTTAGCTCCCGCAGCGGTAGCTTCTGTAAACAAGTCCCCACCGGGTTTAATTCGGACATTGGAAATGGTATCATTGCCCTGAGGAATAGGCAGTACTTTCACAATACCCCCCTGTTTCACTGCTCCAGAAAACACCTTAAAGCCGCAATCTTTAACTATGGCGCTCACGTCTACTAATTCTAAGGCAAAGCGAGTATCCGGTTTATCCGTACCGTAACGCGACCTAGACTCTTTGTAGGTGAGACGGGGAAAAGGACGAGGAATGTCAATGTTTTTGACAGTTTTGAAGACGTGAGTCATTAAAGCTTCATTTAAGGTAATAATTTCATCTTCAGACATGAAACTCATTTCCATATCCAATTGGGTAAATTCCGGTTGTCTGTCTGCTCTCAAGTCTTCATCCCGAAAGCAACGAGCAATCTGATAATATCTATCAAAACCGGAAACCATGAGCAATTGCTTGAAAAGCTGGGGAGATTGGGGTAAAGCGTACCAATTTCCTGGGTTGACTCGGGAGGGAACTAGGTAGTCTCGGGCACCTTCCGGGGTAGAGCGAGTGAGAATGGGGGTTTCTACCTCCAGGAAGTTACTTTCCTCTTCCAGGAAGTGGCGAATCGCTTTGAATACTTGATGACGCAGGTGCAGATTTTGGCTCATGGAATAGCGTCTCAAGTCTAAATAACGATATTTGAGCCGCAAATCTTCCCTCACGGTTTCTGTCTCGCTAGTGGAAACCAGGAAGGGAAGTTGCTTGTTCCTGCCGTTGAGTAGTTGAATGGTTTCAGCGTAGATTTCAATTTCTCCTGTGGGGAGTTTGGGGTTTAAGGACTCTTCCGGACGCTGACTGACTTTCCCAGTAATTTGCACCACATATTCATTGCGCAGGAATTCTGCATCAGGATAGGATTGGGGAGTGCGTTGAGGATCGCTGACTATTTGTACGATACCAGAGCGATCCCGCAAGTCGATAAAAATGACGCCTCCGTGGTCCCGACGGCGATCCACCCAACCGCAGAGGGTGACGGTTTTGTCTAAATGGTCTGTTCTCAGTTGGCCGCAATAATGAGTTCTCATATAGAGTGATAAAATACAGCGACTCTCAGGGTAGCAGAATATATGGCGCTTTGTGGGGGTGTTTGATTTTCGGTATAGAAACTGGGTGGTTAGAGCTGATTTGACTTTCTCGATTGTTGCTCAATTTATCCAGGTTATGCTATAATGCAAGCAATCTAGGAAATTAAACCTTAAAGCAAAAACAAGGAGAGATATAATGGCGGTGCAACGTTATAAGTTAGCGGATACTGTAGTCGTGATGCGAGATAGCAGTATTGGCATTTTCACGAGATGTCTCATGGTATTCGTACACATATTTGGGAACTTTGAGAATTTAAAATAGTCTTTAATTACAGAAAATATAATTTCCAGTCACTCATGAAATTATCAAAATCCATTACTACTGCTGTTGTCACCTTGGCCCACTTCCTCGTCTCTTCTCAATAGCGAGCACAAGAATTACCCCCTGATATAGTCCTACAATCAGTATATGAGGGCGGGCGACTCGTTCTGAGCGAAAAAGTCGCGGCTTAATAGGCCAAAACTATAATCTCAGGCTAGGTGCACTACACCTTGACAACTAAATCAGGAATGTTGGTGAGGAGCTGGTCAGCAATCAGTCTTCCAAGTCCAACCGCTTAAGGGATAAGCGAATCTCTATCTGCCCACACGCGACTGTGAATTCAAGCAGGCTCGCCGGGTTAGCCTCCGGGGCGTGAAGCTGGGGACAGGGCGCAATCAGAGCCGAAAGGCGCACTGGCGCTAATGAGGAGAATCCATGGTTAACAGGTATCCTAGAAATAGGTACGCACTCACCGGAAAAAGCGTCTAATATACCGAAGCACAACCTCGTTGGGCTTTCGTATCGGCATACAAATCCCGCTCTGTCTTTTCCTCGACAAGAGCATCTCTGGGGGGTCGATAGGCGAATTGGTGAGACCTAAAGGTTCAGTGCGGCTCGAAAGTCGCAGTAGTTAGTGGGTAAAACCCCATGGGAAGTGTCTTCCCCGGTTCCCGCCCGAAGAAGCTTTGGCAGTAATGCCGGAGTTTCACAGCTAGAGGGTTAAATGGCCAAGCTACTATCAGTCCGATGATGGTAGCGGCCTAGGGAAAGTCTGATATGGTGAGCATAAAGCAAAGCTTGCAACCTCGTCATAGGTAATGAGTGAAAGCGGTACTGTTACACTCTAACCAAAACGGTATGCGGCATATGTGAAAGATGGACTGGAATCGTCATCGCGTAGACACCACGCCGCCGGGGGATGGAGCAGCCCGCCGTCAGACGTATCTAACTATTGTGGAACGAGTTAACCTCCACAGGGTCTGAGAAATCAGTAGGGAAGCTGTAAAGCGAACCAACTCCCTGGGGAGAAAGGACTCTCCTAAAAAGCGAACGCTGCCAGGACGAAAGTTCAGGGGAATCAATAACCCGGCAGATAGGCAAATGTCTACTCGAAAGGGGAGCTGACGTAGGAGAGGGTGAAACGTAACGGTAAAATCCCTTATCACTTGCGATTTTGCCTGTCCATTAGCTGGAACTTGAAACTCAAAGCTCCTCAGAAGTTAGAGGCGTCGGGCAAACGTCAATGGCGAGGAGGTTGGAATTTAAGGACTCAAAGCCCAATCTGAATGAGACCTGAAAGCCGACACAAGTAATGAGGAGTAAACGCGCCAGCGAGTAGGATGATACACCAGGAGCCGGGTGCTTAGAAACTTGCACGCCCGGTACTGTGAGGGGGAAAACCTGTAAGGTCTCACCTATCTCGACAAACAATTTCTGATTTTGGAACGAGGAAAAACGGATGGTTCTTTCTCCTAGGGGTGGTACCCGGAGTGGGAAGGCAGGCATACTTCTATCGAGGCCATTCGGATAGGACGCGGGAACGAAAGCCACGATGCTAAACAATTGCCCGCAATGTGTTGGAGCTAATTACCAACCAGTTAGGAGACGCCCACAGGCTGAAAATATGCCACATATACGCCATATAGCAGAAGGGATAACTCTAGTTCCGAATTTTAGGTCGGGGTAAGATGACGCCGAGTAGGAATATAATCCGAATTTTAGGCTCCCGTTAAATCCGAGTAGGAACCAGCAAAACTGAGACTGGACAGTATTTAAGGCGAAGATTGCCACAATCTGACTTCCATAACTAGATAGAGGCAATCAATGGATTTTCTATCTTTTGCGGTAGGTTTCAATCCACAGGTCATAGGAGCCGTGTGAGGCGAAAGTTTCACGCACGGTTCTGAAAGGGAGCTGGGGTGGGTGACCACTCCTTCGACCCGAACATTCAACACATCCACGGATATGAGGACACACCTAATCTAGAATGGGTTCCTACAGGTTATTATGAGGGTTGTGGAGCAGTTGATGGTAGCCAATACTGTGAGATAAATCACACTATTTACATTCCCGAAAATGATATTGACTTGGCTTATTGGTATGGAGATGGAGCCTTAGCCTATATTGTTGCTCACGAATATGCCCATGCCATGCAAACCTCCCGCTATGGGACGTTTAGTGAAGATCGTCTCACCGAACTTGAGGCTGATTGCTTGGCTGGACTTTATCTCGCATATATTCCCAATGTTGCCTTTGATGACGACGATGTCGAAGAAATGACTGCTCTTGCCTATGACGCTGGGGATAATCAGTGGTTTCAAGACCATCATGGAACACCAGAAGAAAGATTGGCAGCTGTGGTCAGGGGGATGAGAGCTGCTTCAGATGGACTTGGTATCGAGGGTTGTTTGTATCTTTGACTAGTGGGTGATTAGTAGTAAAATTAGGATATATCTATCATTCTTCCCTATTTTTTTTTAGGTGTTAAAGTTTACCTCCCAAAATCTGAGCAACCGTCAAGTTAAGATTTGGGAAAGTGGGTGACTGAATCCGCTCATCTCCCCGATACTCGGTAGAATCATAAAACTGATGCTCTAACACACAAATTGTGATTTTCGACGACAATGGATCAACAATCCAATATTCAAGAATTTCTAGAAGCCCATACTCAGAGCGCTTGGCTCGATAATCCGTGGTTGTGGTTGATGAACTCACCACCTCAACAACCAGTTTTGGTGGTGGTTCATGGAAATCAATGACAGCTTCCCGATCCGCCATCGCCTCCCACTGTGCTAAAGTTAAAACAGTGATATCAGGAATTCGAGACGTGTCCCAATTTCCCCTCCGAGGAGAACGCACACCTACAAAACCGGGTAATGGTATCCAAGGTTGCCCAGATTCATTGAGTACTGCTTCAAACTGACGGCTTAAGTAACGAATAATGGCTCCATGTCTCCCCGTTCCCAAACTCATAGGCACCAATTCCCCATCAACCAATTCATAACGGGTATCCGTTCCATCGTTATAAGTGAGATATTCATCTAAGGTGAGTTTTTGCAGTGTAAAGCTCATGAGCTAAGTCCTTTGGTTAGCTACATTTATTCTATCATTTTTCAACGGCATTGATTGTTGCTCAATTGGTGTAACTTATGCTAAATATAGCGGTATGCTACAAGAAGGTTAGGACACATTCAGATGACGAAAAAGTACGCGCTTGGGCGCTATAATATGAGTGATGAAGAAATCAAAAAGCTAACCGCCTCCAATGCTAAAGCCATTCTAGCATTAACCAATAGTGTGCGGCTCGTTTCCTGTTAAATTCGCGGCATAAGCCAAACATAAGCAGGAGCCTGCTCAGGTGCGGCTGCACAGGAGCAGGGGTTTTCGGGACAGCGTCTCCAAGAATCTAAGCTACCGAAAGGAGCTAAAAACGGAAGAATGATTCCTACCTAGGATTACCGAACCTTGACAACTGAATGAACTATGAGAGTGAGGACACGGTCAGAAATCGTGCAACCAAGCCTCTCCCGCCTGCGCAGCCGCGCCCTCCGGGCTGGCCACTGTGAGGTTAATCACCAGGCAGAAGCTGGCAGCAGGGCGGAACTGGAGCTGACAAGCGGCTTGTCGGTAACACCGCTAACAGGGGGAATACCGGGATAACCTAACGTGAATCATCTGAAAAAAGACCTAAGAGAAGACACTGTCAAGTCGCTAACGACAGAAAAGATACCGAAAGAAACTCGTAAGAGACGTTATTACAACCTTACATTCCTGAGTTGCACCGTGGCCCAAAAGATGAATCCCAAGGGTTCGTAACAATAGTTCATTCCCAACGAGTAAAAACTCGCTCAACTCCCACTGAAACAGGGGGTTCCAAACCCGACATGTAATGTGGTGAGGTCGCATGATTAACGACCTACCGGAAGGGCGAGGGTAAGAGAGGGCGTAACTGCCCGATGGCTTCTACAGAGAAGATACCCAATGGAATTATCAGAGCGAAAAGAAGGAGCTTAAACAGTGCAAGTCACTAAATTAGCCCCAATCGAATACCCCTGCTCCTGCGCAGCCGCGCCTGAGCAGGCTGAAAGCCTTGAGGCTCCACTTGGCAGCTCTGCTGCAAATGGGGAAGATTGGCCGGAGGGCTGACGAAATCTGCCCAAGGGCGGATGAAGTCTGGAAGGACTTGCCATGGAAGCGATTCCGACAACAAGTCTTTCGGTTACAGCGGAGTATCTTCAAAGCGCAGAAAAAACAATTCAATTGCCCAAAGTCAAACGTTTACAACGGCTCCTACTTCGGAGTCGTGCCGCCCAAGCACTGGCCGTCAAACAAGTTACACAGCTAAATACAGGGCGTAAGTCCCCCGGAGTTGATGGCAAAACCGCACTCTCTACTAAAGAGCGCCTAGTGCTATGCCAAAAGCTGAACAAGCACTGGCATCACTGGAAACACCAACAACTGAGAAGGGTAAACATCCCCAAGCCTAACGGCAAAACAAGGGGTTTAGGCATCCCTACAATAGCCGACCGGGCATGGCAAGCGCTGCTCAAGCTAGCAGCAGAACCAGCCTATGAGGCAACTGCCGGAGAAAGAAGTTACGGCTTCCGACCCGGTCGCTGTACTGCGGACGCACAAAAGTTCATCTTTGAGAACCTGAAAAGCAATTGCAACGGAAAAGATAAGCTAATCCTGGAGACAGACATTAGCAAATGCTTTGACGAAATTGACCATCAGGTCATGCTCAACAAAGTAGTACTACCAATCGAAGCTTTAAGGGGACTTAGGATTGCAATAAAAGCTGGCGTTCGCGGAGAATACCCCTCCAGTACAAAGGGCACGCCCCAAGGCGGGGTTATCTCGCCACTACTGGCCAATATCGCCCTAGATGGATTTGAGAACTTAGGGTCAGACCAATGGAAAAAGGAACGGTCAAGACCGTTAATAAGAGGTATTCGTTACGCGGATGACGCGGTCTTTATCTGTAAACCCGAAGCCGACATCAAGAGGCTACGGGAAGATATCGACAAATTCCTGGAGTCCAGAGGGCTACGAATTAACGAAGCTAAGACTAAGGTGAGTAAAGCTACGGATGGATTTGACTTTTTGGGGTGGCACTTCCGTGTCAACTCCCGTGGAGTCTTTAAATCCACACCGAGTTCCAAGAATTATGCAGACATAAAGACCAAGGTTAAAGCTACCTGGAAAAGTGGCGCAACCACGGTTGATCGAGCCTGAAAAGGATAGAGTCACAAATCCGAGGCGGTCGTCAAAATCACAAAAACTGCGATATGAGTAAACACGCCCTATGACCCGCTGCGGATATGGCTATGGCGCAAACTAAGGGCAGAAAAACGCAGGATGGCCTTGAAGGAAGCTGAGAAAGCACGACGGTTAGCCACCAAGGGGATTAAACCCCAAGGAGCAGCCAAACGACAGCTCACCAATGAGCAGACAACGAAAGCTTTCCCAGCAATTCCCTGGAAAGTCAATAACCACGTGATGGTTAAAGGTAATGCCTCACCCTACGATGGGAATGTCTCCTATTGGGTCGGTCGAAATTCCAAATTATACGGTGGACCAACCGCTGACGCCATTAAGCGACAGAAGGACAAATGTCCGCATTGCAATCGATTGTTTATGGAGATAGATGGTGCCGTGGAGTTGCATCACATAGATGGTAACCATAACAACTGGAACCGTAAGAATCTAGTTGCTCTCCATCGGGAATGTCACCAGGCGCAAGCGGTACACCGTAAGGGGCGGCTCGTTCTCTGTGAAAGCTGCGGCTTAAAAGCCAAAAACATAAACAGAGGCTTGGCTCCACGGAGCCATGACAACTAAATCAGGCATGTCGGTGAGGAGCTGGTCAGCAATCAGCAATCAAGTCCGACCCCCGCCATCGATGATGCCGGGGGAAAAGTGAATCTCTATCTGCCCACACGCGACTGTGAAATCAAGCAGGCGATAGGGGTTAGCCACTGGAGCGTGAAGCTGGGAACAGGGCACAATCAGAGCCGAAAGGCGTACTGGTTAACGTCGGAGAATCTACGGTTAACAGGTATCCCGGAAACGGGTACGCTGAACCGGAAAAAGCGTCTAATGGACCGGAGCACAACCTTGTTGGGCTTCCGTATCGGCATACAAACCCCGCTGCGACTCTTACGTTCAGCAGCTTCCCTGGGGGGTCGGTGGGCGAAGTGGTGAGACCTAAAGATTCGGAACAATTTCTGATTTGGAACGAGAAGAAACGAACGGTTTTTCTCACCGGGGTGGTACCCAGAGAGGAAGGGCAGGCATACCTTTATCGAGACCGTTCGGGTAGGACGCGGGAAAGAAAGCCATGTGCTAAACAACTGCCCGCAATGACCGAGAGCAAGATTTTTGTGTCTAGAGTTACCCAATTTACCGCCGCATTCTCTGCGGACGATGAGGATTAAATTCCTGCTGAGGACAATAGATTGCAGAAATCAAGCAAAGATTGGTAAAACTTCCAGAACCAACTGGATAGATACCAGTCAATGGGTTTCAACCCACAGGTCATAAGAGCCGTGTGAGGCGAAAGTTTCATGCACGGTTCGGAAAGGGAGCTGGGGTGGGTGACCACTCCTTCGACCCGAACCGTATTAAGGACGGACTCGTAAAGCGCGTCGTAAAGACGTAAGAAGCACCTGAGCCGGATGCGGTGAAAGTCGCACGTCCGGTTCGTCGGAGAGGGGCGGGGTGGTAACATCCCCCTCGACTCTAATTAAAATCTTAAATATCCTTTTTAGTAATTCTATATGAGTCGTAAACGGTGATCATGGAGTGGCGTCCCCGCCGGATCGCCCGAAACCTTCGTGATTAGTAATAAGCGCTGCTGGGCAAAATTTACAAATGATTTAGGACTGCTATAGAGGGCAAAACCTATTTGCATTTAGTCTAAGAAGGTCACCTCTTGGCTGAGATTGAATTAAGGTAGTGGTATACAATTCGTGATTTTGGCACCTTCAACTCTTATAATACCTTCCGCGAAATCACTACATCTATAGGACTACCGGTTCGCGATTATTGCGAGACTGTTTTTAACCCTTCAGCCAGAGATCTAACTCTCTCTACTATTTTACCATAGTCTCGCCAATGCCTAAATCGGGTCAGTAAATTGCCTAGCCAAAATTCGTATTCTAAAACGGCTTGTTCCCTTTCCAAGGGGTTAGAATATGACAAGAGCAATTTGCAGAGTTGTATCAGCAAGTGTCTAAAGCTGCTGATTATTCTGATAAGCCAAATTTGTTTAAATCTTGTTACCATATCATCTGATGCCTGAAGAGATAGATAATAAGCCTCAAGCAGCACAGAAGAGGTCCCACAGCCACGGCGGAGACGACGCAAATATTGCCACTCTAAGCGATGTGCAGATAAATAATGTTGTAATTTCAATTGTTTTTCATACCACAGACGCCAACCTGCCAACCGCAAGGCGAAACAAATCTCGTTATCTTCTCCTGACGAAAGGGTAGTGCCTTTACGTCCTGATAGTGACGGGCAGAATCCGGCATCGAGCAATTGTTGCCAGGCTGACTTACGAATGGTGAGTCCTGCTCCCCAAAGATAACCCCGTGTTGAGGTAATATCGTTACTTTCTGCTGTTTGTTCACCCACCGCATAACTTTCTTTATATCGTTCAAACCACGGCGGTAATGTACTCTCGCTAACTGCTGTAACCGATCCCCCACAAGCCCCCACCTCGGGATGTTGACTCATCAACTCCGAAACTCTTTCCACCCAATGGGGGCAGACTTGATTGTCATCATCTATAAAGCTCACCAGTTCAAATCTAGCCTCCTGAAAGCCACGAATACGGGCATGAATCAAACCGAGTTGGGGCTCACTCACAACTCGTAAAGGGGCAGGGGCATCTTCTGGCCACAGGTTGAGAGCTACACTTGCTGTCTGATCCGTCGAGGCATTATCAACCACAATCACTTCCCAGGGAATCGCCCCCTTTGTCACTTGTTGAGCCTGCAAATGGGTAAGTGTTTGGGGTAATCTGGATGCGCTGTTATGGCAACAGATAACGATACTAACACCTAGTTTTTGTTTACTCATGATTTTTCAAGAAAATCCAGTAGCTTTTGATAAGCATGGGAATATCCCAGCAGTTCAACATCTTTTTGATACCTCTTGTAAACCATGTCGGCTAACTCCTTAGTATAGTATAACCTGTAATCTTGATAAGTGTTTTCAACATTATGGCTTGAATTGTGGTAAGCCAAATCTGGCTTAAAGTTATATTTTTTCGCCAGTTCTGCCCAATCTGCCTCTAGGTTTTCAAATCTGCCTATCCAATCTACTAATAATTTATTTTTATCATATAAAATGGCATACTGAGACTTGAAATGTTGATCGGCCATAAAATCTGGAATATTAGCAATACTTTGAACAAAATCGGCGAAGCTTGAGTTTGGTTGTATGGTGGAGAAATAAGGGGCATTGAAATGGGGAGGTTGTTTTAAATTATATGGCAGAAGAATTTTGGATTTGTAGCAAGAAACTAATCTATCAAAAGGATTCCTAATAAATGTAAACTTGTAATAGTTAGCCGAATTTTTATTGAGCTTTCCTCTTTGTACATGCCAAAAATTATCGTAATGAATCGACGGATTGACTTTAACACCGTAGTATTCACTAATAGTTAACAAGATTGATGAACAGGCAACTTTTGGCGTCTTAAGATAAACCAAATTTTGCTGGTCGAAGATAAGAAAACTTCGTCGCTCATGTTCAATTAGTGATGTTTTAACCAAGAATTTTTTGAATTTGAACATTAACATAACTTCTACTTCTTTGTGGGAGTGAATCCAGTTTTGATAGTATTTTAAATGATTGATGCATTTTCTTATTAAACAATATAATTGCAATTTATTTTTTCAACCAATTGGTCAATTTCTTCTCGTAGGTTAAAATAATGAACGCAAGCGCGAACGCAATCCGGATCTGCCAGAGTCCGCAACAAAAATCCCCATCTTTCCAGAGAGTGAACTAACTCTTGGCTAGATATATTCCCAGTTACCTGAAAGGAAACCAAACCAGCTTCTGGAGGAGAATCCTTCAAACATTTTACCCCTTTTATTTCCCTTAAACCCTCCCAAAGATAGGCGCTTAAAGCACAAATTTGCTCATAACGTTCCCTCGCTGTTCCCCACTCACTGTGAGTAGCCATGGCTCCTCTCAACCCTTCATACAGAGGATAAGCGGAACTAGCAACCTCAAACCGTCGGGCGTCAGATAGCCAACTCACAGGTTCCCCCCTATCCCCCAAATTTACTCCCCGCCAACCAATAAAGGTGGGCTGAATACTTTCCATAGCATGAGACTTAACATACAACCCCCCAACTCCCACAGGACCGCAAAGCCATTTATGTCCGGTAAAGCTATAGAAATCTACCCCCAATTCCAGCAAATTCAAAGGTAACATCCCCACAGACTGAGCTCCATCCACCAAAACTGGCACCTTTTGTTGGTGACAAAGGGCAGTAATCTCAGCTAGAGGCAAAACCTGACCCGTATTCCAGAGTATATGACTCAAAATTACCAACCGAGTATTAGGTTGCAAATGAGCCCCAATCACCTCCACTGGATCTCCTTGGTTCAAGGTGTCCATAATGGGACAAGTAGAGACTTCCACTTGAAACCGTCGAGCTATTTCTTGAACAATAGCAATAACCCCATTGTGTTCGCAATCGGTCATTAAAATATGGTCCCCAGGTTGCCAATTTATCCCCCAGAGGACAATATTGCAGCCCACAGTAGTGTTCTCTGTGAGAGCTATTTGGGAGGGGGTAGCGCCAATTTCAGCTGCCATATCCTTGCGAAGGTCAGCCATGCGCTGCTCCACTCCAAGGTTGACTTTCAAGGAAAACGGACCTTGCTCTTGGATATATTTATGACAATCTATAATGCTGGATAACACAGCATTGGGCATAATGCCCTGCCCGCCAAAGTTCAAATAAACTTTATCAGTTAGTCCGGGAAATTGCTGTCGATGCTTTTCTATATTCATCTAATTCGAGCTGGTGATATGGTACTACCTATCCTACTATCCTTTGGGCCGGGGCGTAGAGCGCGAGATGACGTGAATCTTTATTCCCAGTTAAACCTCCTCAGCAATCATGGTCTGGGGCACAATTTCGTCATGACTAACATTGATAACGTTTTGCTGAATTTTATCCTGAATGGACTTGGCGAGCATTTGATTCATTAATTGTACCTCATTTCTGGAGTTGTAGCGACGGACAATCACAAAGATTCTTTGTTTCTTCTCCCAACCTTCTTTAGGGAAATATACCTTTTTGGTTTTCTTGCGGACGAAAATTGCTGCTTTAGTAGTGCTTGTTCTATCTCTCACTGGCATTATATTCTGCCAATAGGCTTCGTAAATGGAATTTTTCTCATTCTGATACAACCACAGACTGGTATAATAAGGAACGTGGAGACAAGAAAAATTATCATTCTCTTTTTTGACTTGGAAGTAACCCCAGGTTTTCTCCTGTTTGTTTAAAAGTTGCTCTAAAGCAGCTTGCAATAAGGGGAAATGATCCATAATTTTAACCGCAGATGTTTAAAAATTATCCTGCTACTTCAATAGATAAGAGCCATTTGCCATTGGCTAATAACTTGGGCTCATCGATAATTATACCCTGTTGTTGGGATTTGCCAATAACAATCACATCTCCAATGGTATAATCACAGTGGGGAATTTTTGTCGGTTGCTCTATCTTTTCCTTTACTGGTTTATTCTTCTTAGTTTTCCCTCCATCGATACATTTATTAGCAGCAGCATCTGCTAGTTTATTTTGCTCTCGCGCTACCCATTCTATCCTAGTGTGGTCAAAATTCTGGATTAATCTTTTCGCTTCCTGGTAAAGGGGTTGCAAATGCTCGGCTTTTACTTTCCAGAAATCCTGCACCTGTTTGACGACGAGATTGCTATCTCCCCTAATTTCCAATTTCCGAATACCTAAGGCAGCAGCTTTTTTTAAGCCCACAATTAATCCGGTATATTCCGCTACGTTGTTAGTGGCAAAAGGGAGAAACTCAGCTGCCGTATGGCGATCGCCGTCTGGCATTATAATTACTGCTGCTCCTGCTGCTTTTCCGGGATTACCTCGGGAGGCTCCATCGAAGAATAGTATCGGTATAATATGGTCGCCAATCTCTTGCTTTTGCTTTTTCACCATGAAGTTAATGGGTTTATCAGTTTACACTAGATAGCTCTAGAGTATCCCAAAAGTTAAAATTTTGTTGCGCTGTTAGGTTTTGTCATCACCTTAGGCTAGACTGAGGGTAGATTATAGCGTGCGGCTCGAAAGTCGCAGTAGTTAGTGGGTAAAACCCCATGGGGAGTGTCCTCCCCGGTTCCAGCCCGAAGGAGCCTCAGCAGCAATGAGGGGGTTTCACAGCTAGAGGGTTAAATGGCTAAGTTTTCTATTAGTCCGATAGTGGTAACGGCCTAGGGAAAGTCTGATATGGTGAGCATAAAGCGAAGCTTGCAGCCTCGTCAGTGGCAATGAGTGAAAGCGGAACTGATACACTCTAACCAAAACGGTATGCGGCATATGTGAAAGATGGACTGCTATAGACATCGCGTAGACACCACGCCGCCGGGGTATGGAGCAGCCTAAGTCAGACGTATCTAATTACTGTGGAACGAGTAAACCTCCATTGGGTCTGAGAAATCAGTAGGGAAGCTGTAAAGCGAACCAATTCCCAGGGGAGACAGGACTATCCTAAGAAGCGAACGCTGCTAGGACGAAAGTTCAGGGGAATCAATAACCCGGCAGATAGGCAAATGTCTACCCCCGCCATCCGCGATGCCGGGGGGAGCTGACGTAGGAGAGGGTGAAACGTAACGGTAAAATCCCTTACCACTTGCGATTTTGCAATCAAAAAGCTGGAACTTGAAACTCAAAGCTCCTCATAAGTTAGAGGCGTCGGGCAAACGTCAATGGCGAGGAGGTTGGAATTTAAGGACTCAAAGCCCAATCTGAATGAGACCTGAAAGCCGATACAAGTAATGAGGAGTAAACGCGCCAGTTCAGTAGATGATACACCAGGAGCCGGGTGCTTGGAAACTTGCACGCCCGGTACTGTGAGGGGGAAAACCTGTAAGGGTCTACCTATCTCGACTAACTTAGGGTTCATGTTATTTCACCCAGCTAACATAGCTTACTGGATTTTCCTCGCCATCGGGGTTTTGTTGTTCCTCTTAGTCATTTTGTCTGGTGGGGGAGACGAAAACTTAGAATTGGAAGGGGATGTTGACGTTGATGTTGACGCGAATGTAGATACGGATGGAAATTTCCTGCCCCTGGAAATTTTAGGCTGGCTCGGTATTGGGAAAGCACCTCTGATTTTACTCTTGGCAATAGATTTTAGTACTTGGGGTGTGGCTGGTTGGCTGCTAAATGTGGTTATTGGCAATCTTACGGGAACCATTCCCCAACGGTTTATGGGTTTAGGGGGAGTGGTATTCCTGTCTTCCCTGGGGTTGAGTTTGTTTCTGGGTAGTACCATTTCTCAACCTTTGGGGAAAATATTTGCGGATTTTGGGGAGGATACCAGCAGCGAACGCCTTCTGGGTTGTGTGGGTACGGTAACCTCCAAGGAAGTCCCCTATCTCGTTGAAGGTAAAATCGGCCAAGCCGATGTGTTGGATAATTCGCGTAATTTAGTTACTATTACCATCTGTTTACCTCAATGGGCAAAAGTGGTGCCCCAGCGAGGAGAACAAGTTTTAATCATCGATCGCACTCAAAACGGCTACTTGGTTATTGCTAAAGATAGCACCGATGAGGAACTTTGGCTCGATAATTCTTAGGGTTAGGGTGTAGGTTTGGGGGAGATTTTCAAATAAACCACAGAGACGCAGAGGACGCAGAGGAGGAAATCATACTATGCTCTTTTGGCTGACTTTCATTCAATCTTTACCCACCATTTCATTAAGTATACAATATGAGGAGGTTCCTATGTCAAAACAAAATTTAGTCGCTCAAACTATTCAACCCGCTCCTATCCAACCGAAAGCCCAACTAGGAGGTATTTTTGAACTGGGTGGGGGGATTATTTTCTGGGCTGGTCTTATCGGTTCCCTGGTTTTTTTATTGCTCTTGAGTATTTGGGGGTATACCCGAGTTTATGTCATTACTCCCAATAACGAAGCTTTTGTCCGCACCGGAGGAGTATTCACTAAAGACAAAACTGTTATTCTCAATGGGGGATGTATTGTTTTACCAGGATTTCATGAACTAACTCGGGTTCCTTTGCGGGAAATTTCCATCGATGTGGTGCGCACTGGCAATCTGGCTGTTCGCACTCAAGACTATTTACGAGCTAATATGCGGGTGACATTTTATGTCTGTATCAACCCCGATAAGGACAATGTGTTAACTGCTGCTGCTCGTTTATCCAAACAAGGTAAAATTGCCCCCAACGATATTAAAGAGGCGTTGGAGAAACGGGCAGACGATGCCATTCGAGCGGCGGCAAAGCGGAAAAGTTTAGCGGAAATCGATTCGGATAAATTAGGGTTTGCTGATGAAGTCTTGAATTTGATTCAACAAGACTTGAAGAAAGTGGGTTTAACGCTGAATAATATTGCCATCTCCGAGATAGAAGAGAGCGATACCTATGATGAGAATAACTTTTTCGACGCTCAGGGAGTGCGACTGCGAACGGAAACCATCCAACGTTCCATTAAACAAAAACTGGATGTAGAGCTGAAGACATTCCAGGAAAAGAAGGAGCTGGAATTAAGTACCAAGATAGCTGTGGAGCAGCAGGAATTGGCAGCAGAAAAGCAATCCCTCACTATTAGTCAACAGCAAGAAGAAGCAAAGCTAAATCAAGAGAAACAAGTCCAGTTTTTGCAGGCTTTGCAGGAAAGGGAAATTCAAGAAGCCAAGGATCAAGAAGCTGCTAAGATTGAAAGGAATCGCATTTTGCAGGAAAAAGCAGTTGAAGAGGAGAAAATTCAGCAGCAACTAGCGGTGCAGGAAAGTAAAATCGCCGCAGATATTGCTTTAGAAGAGCGGAATAAGGAATTAAAGGTAGCTCAAACCTTGCAAAAGCAAGAAGCAGAGGTAGCGGAAATTACCAGGGAGAAAACCTTAGAAGAGGAAAAAATTCAACAGCAGTTAGGGGTGCAGCAAAAGAAAATTGAGGCAGATATTGCTTTAGAAGAGCGGAATAAGGAATTAAAGGTAGCCCAAACCTTGCAAAAACAAGAAGCAGAGGTAGCGGAAATTACCCGACAAAAAACCGTAGACGCTTCCCGCTTGAAAGCGCAGGTAGAAGTAGCAGCAGCAGAGCAAGAGTCCAAAGTAGCCCAACAGGTAGCAGCCATCGCTATTGTAGACAAAGAAAGGGAACGGTTGGTAGCAGAAGCAGAAAGAGCGTCCGCTGAAGCTGCTGTAGCTACAGCAACGGAAATTGAAAAAGCAGAGCGCACCCAAAGGTTATCAATTATCGAAGCCCAACAGGAAGCAGAGCAGCGCAAAATTGCCGACCAAAATGTGGTTGAAATCGATGTTTTCCGTCGCCGACGCCAAGCGGAAATTGCCCGTCAAGCTGCTGAACTAGAAGCAGAATCTATTCGCACCCTGGCGGAAGCCAATCGTTTTAAAGAGTTGGCTGAAGCGGAAGGTAAAAAAGCCCTGATTCAGGCAGAGAACGCCCTCAGCGACGCCAATCGTACTGTGGAGTTGTTAAAAACCATTTGGCCAGAACTGGCGGTAAATCTGCCGGAAATCGTCCAAGCCTTGGCCCCCCAACCGGGAGTATTGGGAGATGCTCGCATTTATGCTTTTCCTGGAGCAAATGGCAATGGAGCTACTAATACAGGCGATATTAGCAAGTTGCTTCTCTCTACTAGCGGTTTAACCTTGGTGAATACATTGCTCGAAGATGGGAAATTGGGGAAGGCCATCGCCCAATTGAAAGAAGTGCTTCGTAACGATACCACAGAGGTATATAACAGTGACCAGTGAAGGAGTACCATGACATTGTAGGGGCGGGGTCTCCCCACCTCTCTGCGCCTCTGCGCCTCTGCGTGAAACCTAGCAAAAGCTCTCAGAGAAAAAGTTTCAGCGCAAAAAAAAATTTTTTCCCAAAGTACTTGACAAAACCTCAATTACCTCTTAGGATAGATAGAGTGAGCAAAATTGGGGTGTAGCCAAGTGGTAAGGCAGCGGGTTTTGGTCCCGCCATTCCTAGGTTCGAATCCTAGCACCCCAGTAATATGAGTATTGCACGTACAATTTGCCTTGGATTTTTGGCGGCGATCGCCGTCGGAACTCTCCTCCTAATACTCCCTTTTGCTACCAGTACAGGAACCTGGAATAATCCCCTGGTGGCTTTATTTACAGCTACTTCTGCTGTCTGCGTTACCGGGTTAGTGGTAGTGGATACAGGAACCTATTACTCCTTCTGGGGGCAGTTTATCATTCTACTGCTCATTCAACTAGGCGGTTTGGGCTACATGACTATTACCACCTTCCTCATGTTATTACTAGGAAGACGCTTCGATCTGAGGCAAAAATTCGCTATTCAGGAATCTTTTGACCGTCCCTTCTTACAAGGAAGCCAAAACTTAGTCCGCTCCATTTTCGCTACTACCCTCATTTTTGAAATTAGCGGCATATTCTTACTTCGGAACACCTTTACCCCAGACTATGGCTTAGATAAAAGCTTGTGGTTAGCCATTTTCCACAGTATTAGCGCTTGGAACAATGCTGGCTTTAGTTTATTTCCCGACAGTTTAGTCTCCTATCAATCTTCCTTCCGGATAAATTTAGTCATTCCCGCTTTAGTTATTTTTGGCGGTTTAGGCTACCAAGTAATTATAGAACTATATTTGTGGCTTGTGAACCGCTTTCAAGGGAAAAGAGCTACATTTGCTTTTTCCCTCAACTTCAAAGTAGTCATGAGCACTACCATTTTACTCCTCGTGGTGGGAACTATTGCTTTTTTCTTAACGGAACTGCATAATAAAGAAACATTAGCAGCACTAGATTTGCAGACAGAAATTTTAACTGCTTGGTTTCAGTCTATCACCACCAGAACAGCGGGGTTTAATAGTATCGATATAGAGGGAATGACCACAGCGGGGTTGTTTATCACCATGGCTTTGATGTTTATCGGTGCCAGTCCCAGCGGTACAGCAGGGGGAATTAAAACTACGACTTTCAGGATTTTAACCAGCTGCACAGTTTCCGTCTTACAAGGGAAAGAAGACATAGTTATCTACCAGCGTAAAGTACCCCAACCAGTTTTATTCAAAGCAGTTGCTTTGGTATGCGGTTCCATTGCAACAATTACTATAGGGACGATTTTAATTACCTTAGCAGACGGAGATATGAATTTAATTCAAATTGTGTTTGAGGTCATATCCGCTTTTGCTACTGTAGGACTTTCTACCGGAATAACAGCTAGTCTTTCCTCCCTTTCCCACTTAGTTTTAATCTTTACAATGTACGCTGGTAGAGTGGGGGTATTACTCTTAATTGCTGCCATTATCGGAGAGTCCAGTCCCAGTGTCATTCAATACCCAGAGGAAAATTTATTGGTAGGGTAGGCAATGTTATATTAATTGAGAATTAACAAAACAGCGGCAAATCTATTCACAAAACCCCTAACCTCGACCCGTAAGTCCTCCTTCGGGGACTGGATATCACCACTTACTATGAAGGCGATCGCCAATTTAATCTTCTTATTACTCTTACTAATAATTCATAAAGTGGACAATTTGGCAAACATTTGGTACCCTGTTATAATAAAAACACCATTATCTTTTAAAAAAAGAGGTAAATAGTGGAACTGCGTGCCGCAAAGTGGATCCCTGGAGGAGCACTCAAATTCTTGCTCAGTCTGCGCAAAGCAAATCGCCAGTTTGCCGTCATTGGTTTAGGAAGGTTTGGAAGGGCTGTTTGTGGTTCATTACACCGTATGGGATATGAAGTTCTAGCTGGAGACAGAGATGAAAAGCTCGTGGCGAGAGTAATGACGGAAAAAATAGCGAATCATGCCGTCCAGTTAGATTCTACCGACCCCACAGCCTTGAAACAAGCGGGTATTTTCGAGTTCGATACGGTTATTGTCGCTATTGGAAACTACTTGGAAGAGAGTGTCATTACTACTTTGAACCTCAAAGAAGCAGGTGTGGAACAGGTAGTTGTCAAAGCTTCCTCAGACACTCATCACAAACTATTACTAAGGGTAGGAGCTGACAGGGTGGTTTTCCCTGAGTACGAAGCAGGTTACCATTTAGCCCTTACTCTCACCAAACCATCCATTTTAGAGCGCTTCGACCTGGACCGGGACAACAGCATTGTCGAAGTATTGGTACCGGAAGAATTTGACGGCAAAACCCTAAAAGAACTAGAACTGCGCCGTAACTACCGTTTGAACGTCCTCGCTATTGGAAATGGGGACAAGTTTAAGATTAACCCAGGTCCTCTGGACCGCTTAAATAAAGGTTTAGCTATGGTAGTCATCGGTTCTAATGAAGATATTAAGAAGTTGCCAATTTCAGATGTTTAAATCAAAAACAAGTCAGATAGCTCAACATGAAATGTCAAACTAATCTACTTTGGTATGAAATAGTTGTACCAGATTTATTGACTGGTCAAATTTTCTCAAGCTGGTACAAAAATCTTTGCACCTCAATTTTGTTGTTTTACAGTATTTAGAAGGAGTAGATATATCTGAATTATACAGGAATGACGGTAAATCAGGGTGAACAAATTATCTGGTGTGACTTTTTGCTTTTCGAGCAAGGTGGATTTATTCCCGATAATAATGAGTAATATGATAAAATTATTGAGAGAACAGATGCAACTGTAAGAGCTGTAGATGGTGGGTACTTGTACCTATATATTAAGAGTAAAAAGCTGGTTCAAAAGATTCTGAAGAAATTTGAAGCAGTGGAGTTAACAGAAGAAACTCTTAACGAATTCACATTTCTAGAATAATATCAAGATTAAATGACAGCTTCCGGTAAAATCAACATAGCATCGCCAAAAGAATAAAAGCGATATTGAGAGGCGATCGCCTCCTGATACAAAGCCAATAAACGTTCCCGTCCCACCATAGCACTCACTAACATTAACAAACTAGAACGAGGCAAATGAAAATTAGTAATCAAACCATCCACTACCTGCCACTTATACCCAGGATAAATAAACAAGTCTGTCTTGCCGTAAAAAGGAGCTAAAGTACCGGACAGCTCCTTCACAGCCCCTTCCAAAGCCCTTACGGAGGTGGTCCCTACAGCAATAATTCGCCCCCCTCTTGCTTTGGTGGCCTCAATCTGCTCTACCGTTTCTTGGGGCACCCCAATCCACTCTTGATGCATAACGTGACTCTTAATATCCTCCACCTCCACGGGACGAAACGTACCCACCCCCACATTCAGGGTGACAAAAGCTCGATTTATCCCTTTTGCTGCTAACTTAGCTAACAGTTCCTCGGTAAAATGCAATCCTGCTGTAGGTGCTGCTACTGCTCCAGGTTTGGAAGCGTAAACAGTTTGATATTGAGATGGTTCTGACGAAGAGGAGGTAATATAAGGAGGGAGGGGAACCTGACCAAACTTTTCTAACAACTGCAATAAAGATTGACCTACAGGAATCTCAAATTGCAACCAACGTCCTCCGGTAGATTCATCACGTTCTATCACCTTAGCCATTAGGAAGTCCGAGAAGTAAATTTCAGCCCCGTCAGGGAAACGCTTCCCCGGTCTTACCAAGGCTAACCAACAGTCTTGCTCTCCTTCTTCTAAGAGCAATATTTCTACAGCCGCTCCTGTAGATTTGTGACCGTAGAGTCGTGCTGGAATAACCCGAGTATCGTTGAGTATGAGTAGATCCCCCTTTTTTAGCCAGTGAGGTAAATCTCGAAAGAAACCGTGGGTATAATGGTCCTGAGAGTCTATTATCAGCAAACGAGAACTATCCCTTGGTACTGCTGGAGTCTGAGCGATAGCATTGGTTGGCAGTTCGTAATCATAGCTAGAGAGGGAGGCCATGGGTGTAGGGTGTGGGGGATAGGATAAATATAGCGCGTAGGACTATAAAGAAGAAAAATTGGGTAAGTTCCCCCATATAAAATTGGGTATGTTGCCCCTAGTATTATCCCAGAGAATAATGTCAGAATAAAGATAGAGAAATTCCCAAGATTTTGAGCTGAGGAAGGGCAATGGATTACCTCTATTTTTTCGCTAATGCTAGTCTAACCTTACGGGCGATCGAACACTTGCAACAAATGACTCACCTCCAGGGATCTATCATGACAGTCGTTCATAAAATCGATGGCTGGATCCTGAAAATAAAGTTACGACAACCAATTACTTCTGGGCAACAGGTCAACTTTCGGGCATTCATGAACGAGCTAGGTATTTCTTACCAGCCGGAAATGCGACTGCAAATGGTATTTTGGAGCTTAGAAACAGGACAGTCTCCTATTGATGTCATGCGTCGCTATCAAGTTGCTGTGGTGTCTCATGGGAGTCCAGAACCAAAGGATATCGAAGCATTCCGCCAACAGTTTACCAGGGGATTGGGATATTGTCCTGAAACTTTAGCGTAAACAGTTAGCAGTTAGCAGTTAGCAGTTACCATTGTTGATGGAAGCATTCTACTACTATATAGGAATGGTTCGTAAACGGCGCGCTCCTTGGGCAAGCTTCGCGCCCGCCTGAAAGAAAAATAAAGTCCTGATTGATGAAAAATGGTACCGCTAAATGTGGAACCAATGGAATAAGAATGTTTTCTCTCAAATTTTGATTGATTTCATCCGAACAGCATTTCCAGACTTTCACAACGAAATTGAATTGTTAATTACAGAGGAAAATCTATCTTTTACTAAACTAAAATACAGCGAAACTAATAAAGGCAAAGTATTTGGAATTGAACCAATTAACCGAAAAATTAAAATATGGGTTTTGGGCGATATTTACGGATTGATAAAGCAATTGAAATAGAAAAGCCAGCAGGTAACGCATAGCAAATAGGGCGCTCGGTAGTTTACGAAAGATTTGTCCCAATTACAAACGACAAATTTAGGTGCAGCCCAGAATTGCTCAAAACTAAGTCGATCCTTGCTTTTACCTTCCCTACCCCTACCCATTCCCATACCACATTACACTATAAACAGCTATAAACAGCTATGATTAAATCATTATTAGTATAGAGGTCACATAATGAAATACCTGAGATTATTGGGAACTGCCCTGGTAGGCTCGCTATTGCTCCTCACTCTGAATGCTTGTCAATCTTCCTCTAATTCACCAACTGAGGAACCAACTGAGGAGAAGGAAGAAGAGACTGAGTCTTAATTTCCAGGGAATGGGACAATGGTTTCCCTCAGATCTACATTGAGATGGCCAAATTAATCCATTGGCAACTCTTCAGAAACTTCAATTTGGGGCCAGACGACTAAAAGATTTACAGGACAAGGGATACGGGCTGTTTTAAATCTTAACTTTTGGCGGTGCGCGACAGCGCCACTCTTAGTGATCGCCTACTCCAAATGTCCAAATGTCCCCATCTCCCCCCCCCACACCCCTACCAGTTTCTATTTTGGGGGCGTTTTCGTTCCTCCAGAGCTGGTCATTGTTATGGTAAGTGCTACGGATCGACCCAACGATCGTCCGCTTTAATTAAATTAATCAACTCCTGAACACCTTCAGACTCTGGCACTTTTTTGATTTCTTCCTTACCGCGATAAAGAGAGATATAACCTGGTTGCTTACCCACATAACCGTAATCCGCATCTGCCATTTCTCCCGGACCATTGACAATACAACCCATGACTGCTATATCTAAACCAGTAAGATGCTTAGTAGCCTCGCGAACCTCCTGTAGCACTTCCTCTAAATTAAACAAAGTGCGACCGCAGGAAGGACAAGCTACGTACTCCACCATAGTCTTCCGCAGTCCCAAAGCTTGGAGTATACTGTAGCAGACAGGAATTTCCTTCTCCGGCGCCTCCGTTAAAGATACCCGAATCGTATCCCCAATACCTTCAGCTAAAAGGGTACCTATCCCCGCAGTAGACTTAATCCTACCATATTCCCCATCTCCAGCTTCCGTCACCCCCAAATGGAGGGGATAGTCCATCCCTAACTCCGTCATGCGCCGCACCATGAGGCGATAAGCTGCTAGCATTACTTGTACTCGGGAAGCTTTCAGGGAAATCACCAGGTTCCGGAAATCCAGGGATTCGCAAATGCGGATGAACTCTAAAGCAGATTCTACCATCCCTTCTGGGGTATCCCCATAAGTAAAGAGCATTCGTTCAGCCAGGGAACCGTGGTTAACCCCAATGCGCATTGCTTTCCCCTGGTCTCGCAAAGAAATAACCAATGGTTCTAGGGTTTCGCGAATTTTACTCGCTACGGTAGCAAATTCTTCTTCGGTGTACTCTGTGCGATTCAGTTTTGGCTTTTCAAATACATATAACCCCGGATTAATCCGCACCTTATCTACATGTTTAGCTACTTCCAGGGCTATTTTCATGCCGTTGTGATGAACGTCCGCAACCAGGGGTACTGAACGATAGGTTTTTCCCAACTGCTCCTTTATTTCACCTAAGGCTTTAGCGTGAGCCATACTAGGTACAGTTACCCGGACAATTTCACAGCCAATTTCATGCAAGCGACGAATAGCAGCAACGCTTCCATCTATATCCAGAGTATCTTCGTTAATCATAGACTGAACTACCACTGGATAGCCACCGCCAATGGTGACGTCTCCCACCCGGACCGGTCTAGTTTTGCGTCTGGGAATTACTGTATCTATGGCTGGTTCTCTGACAGTAGTCGTTTTGGGAATTGTCAGCGTTTGCATAAATAATTTATTTTTTATTAAAATATTATGTTGTTAGTATTATAGCGCTTACATTCTTGGCAAATCTGCTTCCCGGAACCCCACACCCCACACCGAACACCGGGGCGTAGCGCTATAACTTTTTGTTAAATGATACTATTTATTAATCGATTCGTGTCAAAATATTGCCGAATCGACTCTTGGATACACTGAACTTTAATGGGTTCTTGGATGCGAACATTCCCAAAAGCGCGATCGGCAATTTCTACGGTGGTGAGGGTATCCAAATTAATCCCTAAGACAGGTATTTCTAAATCTTGAGCGCGGCTGAGAATAAGAGGTTGAGGTCGGACGTGACCGGTGAGAATTAAGCAATTGGTGGAGGTTTCTAAGGCAGCCATTTGCAAGTCCGTGCGATCGCCCCCGGTAACTACGGCCATATTTCGCCCTTGGCGGAAATATTCCAATGCGGAATTGACGTTCATAGCGCCAATAGAGAGATTTTCCACCATCAAATCCAAGCGATCTGGACGACAGAGAACTTTCGCTCCCAACCGTCCTGCTAATTCCCGGACGCTGACACTGCGCAGTAAATTATTTCGCGGCAACATACCCAAGACAGGAATTCCCTGCTCCTCCAGAAAAGGTTTAATTTTATTTTGGGTAGCTTCCAGCTTGTCGAGGGGAATATCGTTAATGGATACCCCTAACAAGGGTGATCCCTTGCCCGCAAAAGCGCCTAAGTACTGTTTCGCCCCCAAGAGACTGTCCACTAAAAACAAGGAACTGTAACGGGCGACTAAGAGAATAGAAGCATTCAGTTGCTGGGCTATTTGCACCGCAGACAAATTAAACAGACTTCCTTCGGCGAGAGTTCCCGGTCCTTCTAATAAAACCAGATCGCTCCCCCCGTCTTTGCAGTAATCTTTGAGAGTTCCAGAGTAATCTGTGCTATCTTCTCCTTGAAGGCGCCCTGCTATGGTGTCCTCATCCAGGTAAAGCAGAGGCATCTTGACTCGCTCTCTCTCTAAATTGAGGGTGGCGGCGATAAAGCGGACATCTTCTTCGATGGCGCCCTTTGAGTCTTTACTGATAACAGTTCCGAGGGGTTTCCCGTAGGAAATAGCAATTCCCCGTTCTTGCAACTGGTGAGCTATTCCCAGGATCGTCGCTGACTTACCGCTGTAAGCTTCTGTTGATACAATGAGCAAATATTGAGACGGATTAGCCACATCCTCACTCCTTATGTTTGGTTATCTTAGTTGGGCTTCTATCATTCTTCCACCCGCAGCAGCTTGCGGTAAAATCCATAGCTAAAATCAGTTGAATGCCCCTCTGATTTTAGGTAGTTATCCATTAGATCGATTAAGTACTTAATTAGCTGGGCATTGGACATGGTGATTTCGTAGCTCAAATCTGCGTTCTGATTAAATATTAATTGAAAGCGAGTAAATTCTAATGGCAGCTTCGAGACATCCCAGGTAGCAAGAAAAGGAACCCCCTCACAGCCTTCAATTGCACGCTCTCCCTCTAAAGCGCCTTCTTTATATAGGCTAATTACCAAGGGCAGTAAATTACGTTGCTCCTTGGGGCAATAAGGTATATAAAGAATTATCTCTTCTTGGCCAACAGGCTTAAGATGGTCTAGATAAGGCATTGCTAGAGTTTTTTCAATTATTGATGATTAGGTCCAGCCAGTTCGGTCATCCTTTAAGCATTGCGCCCATGATGGATCGCACCGATCGCCACTGTCGCTATTTTCTGCGTCAGATTACCCATCTTACTCTACTATACACGGAAATGATAACGACGGCAGCTATTCTCTATGGGGATAGGAAAAAATTACTCGGCTTTTCCCCTGAAGAGAAACCCCTCTCTCTCCAGCTGGGGGGCGACGATCCTGAGGCATTAGGGGAATGCGCCCGCATTGCCCAGGATTGGGGCTACGATGAGGTAAACCTGAATGTGGGCTGTCCCAGTTCACGGGTGGTGAATGGCCATTTTGGCGCTTGTCTCATGGCTCAACCGGAATTAGTAGCCCGAGGGGTAGAGGCGATGGTGAAAGGGGTTAACCTCCCCATAACGGTGAAACACCGCATCGGGATCGACGAACTAGATCGCTATGAAGACATGGCTAATTTCGTCCGCATCGTCTCTGAAGCTGGATGTGCTCGTTTTACCGTCCACGCCCGGAAGGCTTGGCTGAAAGGTTTGAGTCCGAAAGAAAATCGCCTAATTCCTCCTCTGCGCTACAGCGACGTTCACCGTCTGAAACAAGAATTCCCCCACCTGTTCATCGAAATTAATGGCGGTATTACTAATTTAGAGCAAGTTAAAGCCCAATTGCAGTTAGTAGACGGGGTGATGATGGGGCGGGCTGCTTATGACAATCCCTATGTTTTAGCAACTGTAGATAGGGAAATCTATGGGGAACATCTTCTCCCTCCAACTCGACACCAAATTGTAGAAGCTATGGTACCTTATATAGATTATTGGGTAGGACGGGAAGTCAAACTAAACGCCATTAGCCGACATATGCTCCAGCTTTTTGCTACTGTACCCGGTACCAAGGTATGGAAGCGACATATCAGCGAGAATGCCCATCTCCCCGGTGCTGACTCTGATGTAATTGTCGCTGCTTTGACAAAACTGCCTGGCGAAAACCCAGGGCCACGAAAATGTTCGCCAAAGTGAGAAAGAATTCTGCACTACCGTGCAGCCAGTCTACATTAGCCAAAGAGCGATGGTAATGGGTTTGAGCATAAATACCAGCGGGAATGGTAACCATAACGAAAACCAAAAGCAGGTAAAAGCCAATTAGTGCTAAACGGGGAGTTTTCCCGCTCTTCGTGAGAAACCACAAAAATCCCAGATAGGGAAAGAGGGAAAGAGCAAAGAGGGTATCTTTAGATATCATGTGCTACTTCCTCTCAGGCTGAGTTCCACTGCAAATCCACCAGGCAGCAATACAGAGGGTACAATTACCCACTACTGTCATGGACGCTTGAAGGGTAACCAGCCACTCTAATGATTCAGCATTGTCGAAAAAGTGCCAAGTACAGGCACACATAGCGCTCACCAGGGCTGGTAACATGGCACAAGCTAAACCCCACCAATGGCTATCGCCTGTCACTTCACCATAAATCCAAACAAACCAAATAGCGGCTGTCCATTCAATGACGCTGGAGATGTGAATTATCCAGGTAGGAATTGAAAGAGCGTGCATAAAATATTTATGTTAAGTGAAAAATTTCAATAGAGCATTCAACCTCCCAAATATATTCTATAGCAATTGGCGCTTATTTACAAATAACGGTTGGGGCCACTATTAGAGCTAAGAATTTGACATTAGATCAATTCATTTGACCTTCATTGTAAATGGTATACTATTATGGTATGCTAATGGCCATGCAGTAAAAAATTGCTCTAGTTGAACCAAAATAAGGTAAAGTGCAGTTAGCCATTATCTAAGTTTGACGCTCTCCCTACTAGAAGTAGGGAGATTCATAACGTATCCCTTACGGGATGGTTATTATCTTGTTTTCACAAGTTCCCAGGCTCACCACGTTAGCCCCGACGGCAGTAGTGATATTTCCTTAAACCCTGCCGATTCAGGTGTTGGGCGTAAACTTTCCTCAAGTCCCCCGGTAGGTTTTAAAGTCTTGTACTGAGTAATTCTATCGTACCATATTCACGGCATTTAAAAATGCCGAGTCGTTCAACATCTCCTGTTTTTAAACAGGAGTTTTGAACATCCCGTGTTATTTGATAATCCACTTTGAATTAGAAAAGTTTGACAAATGTATGACCCGCGAGAAATCACGAAGCTTTTAGTGTTCGGAACCGATACTCCATCATCGGACTACAATCAGCATATTCGGCCTTTAAGCGCCACAAAACCATCCATTACCTACAACATGAGCACCTACATGAACAGTGGAGGCGGGCGTTTTGCCTAGGAGTCCCTTTTCTAATCTTCACCTATCACTATCGGCTCTTCTGCACTCAGAGTAGCTGGGTGTGGTCAAAACCAGTTGGTAATATTTAAACCCCTACGGGGTTTCATGTGTAGGGGCGCATGGCTTGGGCGGTTTAGGAGATCAACTACTTTTGACCGCACCCTTTGGATAGTGAATCTGGATAATTCAGACTACAAAATCGCCGCTGCTCGTGATTTCTACCCTGTTTCAAAAAACTATCAAAAGTTCTACAATCCTTCTTGGGGACCATTTCCCAGTGACCAGTGAGCAGTTACCAGTTACTAGCTATGAGTTACCACGTGCCATATTTTAACAATTGCAGTCAGAAAGCGGGTTAAAACATTTCTGGTCAAACTATATCTAACTCACTTGGGGTGCTATATCTACCAAGGACTATTCGTATCGTGGACTTCTGGAATTAACAACATTGTAGCAATTAACGGTCAATTTGTCAAAAGGAATTGAGAATTTTGAGATAAAAGTTGACAATTATTGGAGAAAAAGTTGATAAAAATTAATACACAGTGAAGGTAAAGATGAGTTATCTTAGTTATTGTTCGGAACTGAAAAGAAACAATGACGACAATTTCTGCCCTAAATGTTACAATAACAGGGGATTTGACTGCTGAAGACATGAATAATCCTACTCGGGGTGGTCGTTTTAGGGATGACTACACCCTCACAGATGTAATTGCCGGGCAATCGATTACCCTTGACCTAGTTTCTGAGGAATTTGATACTTATCTCCAACTGATTAATGCCGATACTGGGCTTGTGATAGCATCTGATGATGATGGTGGTGCAGGAGTGAATTCTCGATTGAGTTTCACTGTAGAAAATGGCATTAACTATCTAGTGCGGGTTACTAGTTTTGGCTCAGGGGCAATAGGAGAGTACACTTTGAGTACTATTACTGCCTCAAATTTGGTGGTATCAGCTGCCCAAACGACGGATTTATCCGATAATGCCATTTCAGTGGCTTCTTTAGGGGAAACAATCAAGTTGAGTTGGACAGTTGAAAACATTGGGACAGGAAGGACAACGAGTGATTCCTGGAGGGATTATTTCTACCTATCTGACGACGAAATTTATGACAGTTCGGACACTTTTATATCCCAATTTGTTACTCCTACTATCCCTCTGGGAGCTGGAGAAACTTATAACCTGACGGAAAACATTACCATACCCAGTTCAGCAGCAGGGGGGAATCGTTTTCTCTTGGTTTGGACAGATAGGAATAATCATCAGAGAGAAAGTAATAATGACGACAACATTTTAGCAATTCCCTTAGAGGTTTTGGTGCCCAACCTGGAAGTATCAACAGCTCAGGTGACTGATATCGCTGGTACTGTGAGGAACCAAGTTACCTTAGGTGAGATGGTTAATCTTTCCTGGACAGTTCTTAACAGCAGTAGTACGGTAAATGCTTTGGGAAATTGGGTTGACGAAGTCTATATTTCAGATGATGAAACATGGGACAGGGGGGATACGTTCCTAACGTCGGCGTCTACTGGTAATTTTACACCCCTAGCTCCGGGAGACGACTATACTATCAGGAGCAACAACATTGTTATTCCTATAACGGGAACAGGGGAGCGTTTTTTACTTTTTGTTGCTGATAGCAACGGAGTACAGGGAGAAACTGCTGAAAATGATAATATTGTAGCTATTCCTATTACTGTCAACGCTCCCCCTGTTGTGGGGACTATATCCAGGACAATAATGGGAGATTTGAGTGAGGAGGATGTAAATAATCCCACTCGTTCAGGACGGTATAGTGATGATTATGAGTTGGTTGATTATAACCCCGGTGAGCTGGTAACGGTAGAGCTGACTTCTGATGATTATAACACCTATCTCCAGATTGTTAACGCTAACACTGGGCAGATTATCTTACAAAATGACGATGCTGGGCAAGGCACTAATGCTCGGCTCAGTTTTATCGCCCAAAATGGTATCAACTATATAGTGCGGGCTACTAGTAATTTTAGTAATCAAACGGGTAATTACAAATTAACCGCTAATGCTGTTCCTGCTATTACCTTATCGACTAATTTATCCGATGGGGATGGGTTTCTTTGGGATATTCAGAGAGATGGTAGTATTAATGACGGTACAAGTGATTCCTATGATGGAGGTTTAGTTTTAAGTGGTTTCCCCAGTTTTCCAGGAGCAGCAACTGAAGACAATGGCAGGGAGGTAGTGTTGGGTTCTTCAGCTCCTGTTGAGGGCTTGGAAATTACTCGGAAGATTTATATACCCGAAAACCAGTCTTGGGCAAGATTTCTGGAAATTGTTACCAATGTGAGTGACGCTCCTATTAATTATACGGTTGATATCGAAACTAACTTGGGTTATGACGGGGATACCGTGGTTGTGGCTACTTCTTCGGGAGATACAAACTTTACAACCGATGACCTTTGGATTGTGACGGATGATAGCAGTGATAGTGGGGGGGATCCAACCCTACTGCACTTAATAGCTGGTTTAGGGGGAGAGGGTGCCACCAGAACGTCTTTAAACTCGGATAGGCTGAGTTACGAATACGACTTGACTCTGGCTCCGGGGGAAACCCAAATCGTCATGCATTTAGCTGCTCAAAATCAGAATCTGGCTGATGCACAGGCTAAGGCTAGGAATTTGGATTGGGTTGCTGGTATGAGTGCTTCAGAAAAGCAGCAGCTGGTGAACTTTGTAACTGAGGGTTTCATTATTGATGATGTTACTATTGTTGAAGGGGATAATGGGAATACCACAGCCCTATTTACTGTCACTCTGCTGAATGAAATAACCGAAACGGTGACGGTTGATTACCAAACTGTAGCGGAGACTGCTGAGGCAAATGTAGATTACGTCACTACCAGTGGTACTCTCACTTTCCTACCGGGAGGAGATAACACCCAAACCATCTCCGTGGAAATTATTGGGGATACCATGGTGGAGGTTGATGAAACCTTTCGGGTAAATTTAACTAATGCCAGTGGTGCGGTTATTGCCCATGGTGCAGGAGTGGGTATAATTGATAATGATGACCTCATACCCGTGGATTTGGAACTATCTCTGTTGGTGGATGTTTCTGGAAGTGTGGATAGTAGTGAGTATAATTTGCAAATAAGTGGTTATGCCAACGTCTTCGAGAATCCTGCTATCTATAATAACCTCATTGCCCGGGGAATTGAGGGTAGTGTAGCAGTGAATTTGATTGTTTGGTCTGATTCAAACCGACAGCAAGAGTCAATTACCTGGACTTTAATCGATAGTGTGGAATCTTCCCAAGCTTTTGCTCAAAATATCAGGGAAACATTATTACCTGCATTTGGAGGGAGTCGCCCTTTTTCAGGAGGTACAGATCCAGGTCCTGCCATTGATTTTGCCACTCCCCTCTTCTTTAACAATGATTTTGACAGCAGACGACAGACTATTGACGTTTCCGGAGATGGAAGTGGCAACAGCAGTGCTACGGCAACGGCGCGAGATAAAGCTTTAGCAGCGGGTATTGATACCATTAATGGTATCGTTATTGGAGGTAGTAGCAGTGTTGTCAACTTCTACCGCAATAGTTTAATTGGAGGGGTTAATGCAGACGGGAGTGCCGCCCTTATTTTTCAAGCTAATAGTTTTAGTGAATTCCAAGAGGTGGTAGAAGAACAACTCACCTTTGAATTTACTCCACCATCGCAAATTTCCATTGAAAATTTAGCCCAGTTGGAGGGAAATTCTGGTGGAACGACTCAGTTTGTAGTTACAGTTAGATTAGATCGCCCCAACAACGACGAAGCCGTAACAGTAGATTATGTCACCGTAGAGGATACCGCAACAGCAGGAGAAGATTACACCGCCGCTACGGGAACAGTTACTTTTGCAACCGGGGAAACCCTTCAAACTTTGATTATTGAAGTTAATGGGGACACTACGTTGGAAGCGGATGAGACTTTCTCTATTAATCTGAGTAATGCTGTCAATGGGGACATTTTAGTAGGTGAGGGAGTCATTACCATTTTGAATGATGACAAACCAGATTCAACCATTACAGGAGCTACCGCAAATCCGGTGGTGGTGAGCCCCGGTGAAACAGTGCAAACAAATTGGACGGAGATGAATATAGGAGTTCAAGATGCTACAAGTTGGGTAGATGTAGTTTATTACTCAGAAGATGGTATCCTGACAGCAGGAGACTCCCCTTTAGTAACTCTATCCTGGGATACTCTAGGGGTAGGAGATAGCTATAATCGCAACCCTAGTGTCACCATTCCCAGGAACGTGACACCAGGAAACCACTTCTTATTGGTACAGACTGATACTCAAAACCAGGAGTCCGAATTAAATGAGAACAATAATGTTACCCAAATTCCTATTGAAGTAGTGGTACCTAACCTGGTTGTTAACTCAGTGATAGCCCCAGGAACAGCTAATTTTGGCGCTACTATTACCATTAATTGGGAAGTGGCTAACTTAGGGGCAGGTTCAGCTTTGGGAACCTGGCGAGATAGGCTCTACTTATCCACCGATACCATAGTGGGGATGACCTGATTTTGTCCACCCACTCCGCTCCTTCAACTCTTGCTTCTACGTCAACATATAATCAGTCGGTTGAAGTTACCCTACCCTTGAAGAGCGCGGTTACTGCTGGTACCTACTACATTCTGGCTCAAACCGATAACTTGGGACAACAGGTAGAGTCGGAGGAGAATAACAACCTAAACTTTGCTCAAATTGAGTTAGTGGTTCCTCCCTTACCCGATATCATTGTGAGTGACATTACCGCTCCCGTGGAAGCCTTCTCAGGACAGGAAATAATCCTTTCTTGGACTTTGACAAACCGGGGGGAAGCAGACGCCACCGGGACTTGGACTGACCTAATTTTCCTCTCTGAAGATAGGGAAGTGGGAGAGGATGAACTTTACGGTTCCTTTACCTTTAATGGTACCCTAAAACCAGGGGAGTCTATCACCAGACAGCAGGTGATTACTCTCCCAATAGATTTGGAAGGGAATCGCTATGTAGTGGTTAGTACCGATACCAGTAACCAAATTTTTGAGTATCGCAGTGAAGACAACAACACTACTATAAATAGCCAAATACTGGAAGTAAAATTATCGCCCTTTCCCAATTTACAGGTAGAAGAAGTTATCGCTCCCCCCACAGCTTTCTCTTCTCAGGAAACTGTAGTAGAGTGGATTGTAACTAACGTGGGTACAGGAGCTACTAGCAGCCCAACTTGGCAAGATAAGGTGTGGTTATCAAAAGACCAAACCTTAGATAGTACCGATACTTTCCTCGGTGAAGCTAGTAATATTAGTTATCTGGGGGTAGGAGATAGCTATCGGAACAGTCTCACGGTTACTTTACCTCAAGGTATTGATGGAAACTACTACTTCTTAGTGCAAACAGACGCAGGTAACCAAGTATTGGAATTAAATGGGGAAGGAGACAATCTAGGAATAGGGAGTGTCACCGATATAGAATTAACTCCACCGCCAAACTTACAAGTTACAAATCTTGCTGCACCTGCTCAAGGGTTTTCCGGGGAAAATATCTCTTTAAGTTGGACAGTCACCAACTCAGGAGAGGGTGAAACCGCAGAAAATCGTTGGACAGACATAGTTTATATGTCTACCGATGAAACTCTAGATGAAGATGATGTGGTTTTGGGTACCGCTAATCGGAATAGTAAACTCAATGCTGGGGATAATTATACTGTAACCCGTAATTTTGCTCTCCCCGTGGGAGTAAGCGGGGAATTTTACTTTATTGTCCAAACAGACGCTAATAACCAAGTGTTTGAACATGCCTTTGACGGTGATAATAGCGGATTTGATGCCACTCCCACCACAATTAATTTGACTCCGCCCCCAGATTTGGAAGTTGAGGTAGTTGTAGCACCCACAACCGCTTCTCGGAATTTGACGATTACCTACAGAGTAGCTAATTTAGGTGCAACAGCAACCCCTAATACTCGTTGGGAAGACTCCTTCTATCTCTCCACAGATTCTGAATTAGATTTGGGAGAAGATTTGCTTCTCGGGAACCGAAATCATGGGGGTTCCTTGAATATTGGGAACAATTATGAGGGAACTGCAACTTTTACCCTTCCCCATGGATTGACGGGGGAGTACTATGTTTTTGCAACAACGGATAATCGGGGCGAGGTTTTTGAACTGGATAAATCCAATAATACTGGTGTCAGTGCAGAAAAGGTCACCATTTCGCCCCTCACTGCTGATTTAGTGGTCCAAAGTGCCAGTCTACCCACCACAGCAGAAGCAGGGAAGGGGATTTTGGTAGAATGGAGCGTCGCCAACTCTGGGATTGGGGATACGGGGGTGGAAACTTGGACGGATCGGGTTATTGCTTCTGGGGATGCTATTTTGGGGAATGAGGATGATGTTTCTCTAGGTAGTTTTACTCACCGTGGGGTACTGGATATGGGTGAAAGTTACTCCAGGAGGGAGATTGTAACTATTCCCTTCAGTTTGGTGGGTTCCTACAACCTGTTTGTGGTAACTGACTCCCGAAACCAGGTGTATGAGGGGGCTGAGGAGAATAATAACAGTTCTGAACCATTGCCCCTGGAGGTGACTCGCTCCACCCCAGATTTGCAGGTAACGGCGGTTTCAGCCCCAGTTACAGGGGCTTCCGGGGAGTTATTCACTGTTAGTTATACTGTAAGTAACTTAGGTACTGGTTCCACTTTTCACAAATGTATGGTATGATATTTTTTTTCTCTCTACCGAGGATGGGAATGATGTATCTTTGGGGAGGGTATACCACTCAGGAATCCTGTCCCCAGGGGCGTCCTATGAGGTTACGGAGAGTTTTGAATTGCCCATAGATTTGGCAGGAGAGTATTATGTAACAGTTGTTAATACTACTAATAGTATGGTAATAGAGAAGGTAGAAGATAATAATGAGGGGGTAGCTGGGAATAGTAGCAATATTACTTTAAGTCCGGTGGCTGATTTAGTGGTGGCAACGGTGGACGCGCCTATTTCTGCTATTAGTGGTCAATTGTTTGATGTGACTTGGACGGTACGGAATGCGGGAGCAGGTGAGGGTTCTGGGGCATGGAGGGATGTGTTCTATCTCTCCCGGGACCAGATTTTTGACCCTTCTAACGATGTTTATGTGGGTTTTGTGAACCACTCCTCGGGTTTAAGTGCCGATTCTTCTTATACTAAAACCACTTCCCTATCCATTCCTACGGGGTTATCGGGTCCATTTTACGTCTTTGTGAGGACGAATAGTGGTGCTCAGGTTTATGAGCGGGGTGCTGAGGCTAATAATCTGGGCTATGACGGCAATTCTGTATCGGTTATTCTACCAGAACCGGTGGATTTGGTGGCGGGAACGATTGTGGTTCCTCCTTCGGGGGTTCCGGGAGGAAGTGTAACTATTAGTTATACGGGTGCGGCTTCGTTTCCTGTGAAGGTCGCGGCGTAAGCCAAACATAAGCAGGAGCAGGGTTTCCGGGACATCGTCTCCAATAATCTAAGCCAACGAAAGGGGCTGAAAACGGACAAACGATTCCTACCTGAACGTGGAGCCCGCCGGGTAAACGCGAGAGGAATTAAGTGATTCAAATAGGATTACCGAACCTCTAAGGTAGTGATTACCGAACCTTGACAACTGAATGAACTATGAGAGTGAGGGCACAATCAGAAATTGTGCAACCAAGCCTCTCCCATGAAGGAATCATGTGAATCCTTATCTGGCCACAGTGAGATTAATCATCAGGCTGAAGCTGGCAGCAGGGCGGAACCGGAGCTATCGAGCGGTTCGATGGTAACGCCGCTAATAGGGAGAACACCGGGATAACAACGTGAATCATCAGTGAAAAGACCTAAGCTATGACACTGCCAAGCCGCGCATTGCAGAAAAGACACCGAAAGAAACTCGTAAGGCAACCGAATAGCACTTACATTCCCTGAGTTGGTGGTAGGTCAAAGGATGAGTCCCAAGGGTTCGTAACAATAGTTCATTCGGAACGAGTAAAAACTCGCTCAACTTCCACTGAAACGAGGGGTTCCAAACCCGACACGCAATGTGGTGGGGTCGCTTGATTAACGACCTAACGGAAGAGCGAGGGTAAGAGAAGGCGTAACTGCCTGATGGTTTCTACAGAGAAGATACCCAATGTAATTATCAGAGCGACTAATGAAGGTCAAAACTGTGAATATCACTAACCAGACTCCAATCGAATACCGCAGTTTAAAAGCCCTGAGACTTCATTTAGCAGTATTCCTGCTAACGGGGAAGATTGGCCGGAGAACTGACGATGTCTGGAAAGACCTGCCATGGAAGAAATTCCGGCAACATGTATTTCGGTTACAGCGGAGTATCTTCAAAGCGCAAAAAGAACAAGCAAAAGCCAAGGTCAAACGTTTACAACGACTCCTACTTCAGAGCCGTGCAGCTCAAGCTCTGGCCGTCAAACAAGTAACACAGCTAACACCTTGGGCGTAAGTCCCCCGGAGTTGATGGTAAAACTGCGCTTTCTCCCAAGGAGCGTCTGACACTGTGCCAAAAGCTGAATAAGCACTGGTACCACTGGAAACACCAACAACTGAGAAGGGTAAATATCCCCAAGCCAAATGGCAAAACAAGGGGATTAGGCATCCCGACAATAGCCGACAGGGCATGGCAGGCTCTACTCAAACTAGCAGCCGAACCAGCCTATGAGGCAACCGCCGGAGAAAGAAGCTATGGCTTCAGACCCGGTCGCTGTACTGCGGACGCACAAAAGCTAATCTTCCAGAATCTAAACAGCCAGACAAAAGGTAAGAACAAACTGGTTCTGGAAACAGACATCAGTAAATGCTTTGACGAAATTGACCACAAGGTCATGCTCAAAGGAGTAGTCCTACCAATTGAAGCTTTAAAGGGGTTAAAGAAAGCCGTAAAAGCTGGCGTCCGTGGTGAATATCCCTCCAGTATGAAGGGTACCCCCCAAGGCGGGGTTATCTCACCCCTACTGGCCAATATCGCTCTAGATGGATTTGAGAACCTAGGGTCAGACCAATGGAAAAAGAGTCGCCGAGATGGGACTCTCATAAGGGGTATACGTTACGCAGACGATGCGGTCTTTATCTGTAAACCCGGAGCTGACACCAAGAGGCTACGGGAAGATATCGACGAATTCTTAAAGTTCAGAGGGCTACGAATTAACGAAACTAAGACTAAGGTGAGTAAAGCTACGGAGGGAATGAACTACGCCGTGTCGCTACGCTGAACACGGCGTTTCTGACGCTTCAACGCCCCTAGTTGCCTCATGCTTCCGCAATTGGTAGAGCTAGACGGCTCCACATCTAAAGAGGCCAGTTCCTGACCCCTGGCCCAAGCCAACATTACTTGAGCTGCATTGATATCTCTGTCTTGTTGATACCCACAATGCTGACAAACATGAATACGGTCGCTCAATGTTTTCTTGGTAGTTTCCCAGCATTTAGCACATCTTTGAGTGGGTTTTAACTTTTGTGTTGGTGCCTCTAAATAAACACCACCCGCCTCAATGACCTTGTACTTGATGGCATCTTTGGTCATGCCGATAGCCACGTCTAATAAGGAACGATTAAGACCTGCTTTCTGGCGCTTTCGTTTCCCTTTTCCTTTCCGAGTCATACCCTTAAGGTTTAGCTTCTCAGTAGCGACCAGGCTATTACTGCTAACTATTTGTGCCGCTACTTTATGAGACCAGTCGTGGCGCTGATTGGCAACTTTGCGTCATTAGAGTCGAGGGAGACGTTGCCGCCTCGCCCCTCTCCGATAAACCGGACGTGAGACTTTCACCTCATCCGGCTTAGGTATTTCTATGTCTTCACGACGCGCTTTACGAGTCCGTCCTTAATGCGCTTGCGATGTATTGCTTGCGCTTGGTGACATTCCCGATGGAGAGCAACTAGATTCTTAGGTTTCCAGTTGTTGTGGTTGCCGTCAATGTGGTGCAACTCCACGACACCATCCATCTCCATGAACTTACGGTTGCAGTGCGGACATATATTCTTCTGTCGCCTGAGGGCTTCAGCGGTTGGTCCACTATATAATTTAGAGTTGCGACCGACCCAATAGGAAATATTCCCATTGAAGGGTGAAGCATCACCTTTAACCATCACGTGGTTATTGACTTTCCAGGAAACTGCTGGGAAAGCCTTCTTAATCTGCTCTGTTGTAAGCTGGCGTTTGGCCGCCCCTAGGGGTTTACCCTTGATAGCCAGACGTCTTGCTTTCTCAGCTTCCTTAATTGCCATCCTGCGTTTTTCAGCCCTCAGCTTACGCCATACCCAGTTACTGAGCGACCATAGCGAGTGTTTGCTCATATCGCAGTTCTTGTGATATTGCCTCCACCCTCGGATTTGTGACTCAATCCTTTTCAGGCGAGCCTCCGTGGATGCGCCGTTCTTCCAAGTGGCCTTTACCTTGGCCTTGATATCCGCATAATTCTCGGAGCTCGGTGTGGACTTAAAGAGCCCACGGGAGTTGACACGAAAGCGCCACCCCAGGAAATCGAATCCTTCCGTAGCTTTACTCACCTTAGTCTTAGTTTCGTTAATTCTTAGCCCTCTGGACTTTAGAAATTCGTCGATGTCTTCCCGTAGCTTCTTGGTGTCGGCTCCGGGTTTACAGATAAAGACCGCGTCGTCTGCGTAACGAATGCCCCTTATACCTTCCAACCATCTGTAGTACTTTTCACCGGACTTTTTCCCACTTTTGTGTGTGTATTCTGTCCTGACTTTCTGGTTATACCCTAGGTTCTCGAATCCGTCTAGGGCGATATTGGCCAGTAGGGGTGAGATAACCCCGCCTTGAGGTGTACCCTTAATACGGTCGGGGTATTCACCACGGACGCCAGCTTTCACAGCAAGTTTGAGACCTTTGAGGGCCTCTTTTGGCAGGACTACTCCATTGAGCATGACCTTGTGGTCAATCTCGTCAAAGCATTTACTGATATCTGTTTCCAGTATCAGCTTGTCTTTACCATTTTTTTGGCTGCTGAGGTTGGTAAAGATTAGATGCTGTGCGTCCGCAGTACAGCGGCCAGGTCTGAAGCCGTAGCTCCTTTCTCCGGCGGTTGCTTCATAGGCTGGCTCCGCTGCTAATTTGAGCAACGCTTGCCATGCTCTGTCGGCTATTGTCGGAATGCCTAATCCCCGTGTTTTGCCGTTGGGCTTGGGGATGTTTACCCTTCTCAGTTGTTGGTGTTTCCAGTGGTACCAGTGCTTGTTCAGCCTTTGGCACAACACTAGACGCTCCTTGGGAGAAAGCGCTGTTTTACCATCAACTCCGGGGGACTTACGCCCAAGGTGTTAGCTGTGTTACTTGTTTGACGGCCAGAGCTTGAGCTGCACGACTTTGTAATAAAAGCCGTTGTAAACGTTTGACCTTGACTTTTGCTTGTTCTTTTTGCGCTTTGAAGATACTCCGCTGTAATCGAAAAACATGGTGATGGAATTTCTTCCATGGCTGGTCTTTCCAGACATCGTCAGCCTTCCGGCCAATCTTCTCCGCCATTAGCAGAACTGCTAGGTGGAGCCTCAGGGCTTTTAAACTGCGGTATTCGGTTGAAGTCTGGTTAGTGATATTCACAATTTTGACCTTATCAGTCGCTCTGATAATTACGTTGGGTGTCTTCTCTGTAGAAACCATCAGGCAGTTACGCCTTCTCTTACCCTCGCTCTTCCGTAGGTCGTTAATCATGCGACCCCACCGTCTAGTCGGTCTGGGCTTGGAATCCCGTGATTTGAGCGAGTTTTTACTCGTTCCGACTGAACTATTGTTACGAACCCTTGGGACTCATCCGTTGACCTATCACCAACTCAGGAATGTAAGTATAAAGTAAATTCTTACGAGTTTCTTTCGGTGTCTTTTCTGCTCTATAGCGGTTTTGGCAGTGTCTTAGCTTAGGTCTTTTCACTGATGATTCACGTTGTTATCCCGGTGTTCTCCCTGTTAGCGGCGTTACCATCGAACCGTTCGATAGCTCCGGTTCCGCCCTGCTGCCAGCTTCAGCCTGATGATTAATCTCACTGTGGCCAGGTAAGGATTCACATGATTCCTTCATGGGAGAGGCTTGGTTGCACAATTTCCGACTATGTCCTCACTCTCATAGTTCATTCAGTTATCAAGGTTCGGTGACCCCCGACATCCTTCATGACGAGGGAACGTTTCCGTTTTTAGCCCCTTTCGGTGCTTATATGTTCGGAGACGCTGTCCCGGAAACCCTGCTCCTGCTTATGTTTGGCTTACGCCGCGACCTTCACAGGAAACGAGCCGCACTTACTTTAATTAGAGTCGAGGGAGACGTTGCCGCCTCGCCCCTCTCCTACGAACTGTACGTGAGACTTTCACCTCATACAGCTCAGGTGCTCCTAACGGCGCTTTACGAGTCCGTCCTTAATGCGCTTGCGATGTATTGCTTGCGCTTGGTGACATTCCCGATGGAGAGCAACTAAATTCTTACGTTTCCAGTTGTTATGGTTGCCGTCAATGTGGTGCAACTCCACGGCACCGTCTGTCTCCATGAACTTACGGTTGCAATGCGGACATATATTCTTCTGTCGCCTGAGGGCTTCAGCGGTTGGGCCATTGTATAGCTTGGAGTTCCTGCTAACCCAATAGGAGATGTTTCCGTTGTAGGGTGAGGCACCACCTTTAACCATCCCGTGGTCATTGACTTTCCAGGAGACTGCTGGGAAAGCTTTCTTTATCTGCTCATTGGTGAGCTGTCGTTTAGCTGCCCCTTGGGGTTTAATCCCTTTGATAGCCAGACGCCTTGCTTTCTCAGCTTCCTTAATTGCCATCCTGCGTTTTTCAGCCCTCAGCTTACGCCATACCCAGTGATTGAGCAACCATAGCGAGTGTTTGCTCATATCGCAGTTCTTGTGATATTGCCTCCACCCTCGGATTTGTGACTCAATCCTTTTCAGGCGAGCCTCCGTGGATGCGCCATTCTTCCAAGTGGCCTTTACCTTGGCCTTGATGTCCGCATAATTCTCGGAGCTCGGTGTGGATTTGAAGACTCCACGGGAGTTGACACAAAAGCGCCATCCCAGGAAGTCGAACCCCTCCGTAGCTCTACTCACCTTAGTCTTAGTTTCGTTAATTCTTAGCCCTCTGGTCTTTAGAAATTCGTCGATATCTTCCCGTAGCTTCTTGGTGTCGGCTCCGGGTTTACAGATAAAGACCGCGTCGTCTGCGTAACGAATGCCCCTTATACCTTCCGACCATCTGTAGTACTTTTGACCGGACTTTTTCCCACTTTTGTGTGTGTATTCTGTCCTGACCTTCTGGTCAGACCCTAGGTTCTCGAATCCATCTAGGGCGATATTGGCCAGTAGGGGTGAGATAACCCCGCCTTGGGGGGTACCCTTCATACTGGGGGGATATTCACCACGAACGCCTGCTTTTACGGCTTTCTTTAACCCCTTTAAAGCTTCAGTTGGTAGGACTACTCCATCGAGCATGACCTTGTGGTCAATTTCGTCGAAGCACTTGCTAATATCCGTTTCCAGTATCAGCTTTTCCCTGCCCTTTGATGTGCTTCTGAGGTTATTGAAGATGAGCTTTTGTGCGTCCGCAGTACAGCGGCCGGGTCTGAAGCCATAGCTTCTTTCTCCGGCGGTTGCCTCATAGGCTGGTTCGGCTGCTAATTTGAGCAGTGCTTGCCATGCCCTGTCGGCCATTGTAGGGATGCCTAATCCACGAGTTTTGCCGTTTGGCTTCGGGATATTTACCCTTCTTAGTTGCTGATGTTTCCATTGGTACCAATGCTTGTTCAGCCTTTGGCACAACACTAGACGCTCCTTGGGAGAAAGCGCAGTTTTACCATCAACTCCGGGGGACTTACGCCCTTTGTTTAGCTGTGTTACTTGTTTGACGGCCAGAGCTTGAGCTGCACGACTCTGAAGTAGGAGCCGTTGTAAACGTTTGACCTTAGCTTTTGCTTGTTCTTTTTGCGCTTTGAAGATACTCCGCTGTAACCGAAATACATGTTGCCGGAATTTCTTCCATGGCAGGTCTTTCCAGACATCGTCAGCCCTCCGGCCAATCTTCCCCATTAGCAGGAATGCTGCTAAATGAAGTCTCAGGGCTTTTAAACTGCGGTATTCGATTGGAGTCTGGTTAGTGATGTTCACAGTTTTGACCTTCATTAGTCGCTCTGATAATTACATTGGGTATCTTCTCTGTAGAAACCATCAGGCAGTTACGCCTTCTCTTACCCTCGCTCTTCCGTTAGGCCGTTAATCAAGCGACCCCACCATCTCACCTGTCTGGGCTTGGAATCCCTTGTTTTGATGGAGGTTGAGCGAGTTTTTACTCGTTCCGAACGAACTATTGTTACGAACCCTTGGGACTCATCCTTTGACCTATCACCAACTCAGGAATGTAAGTGGTCAATTATTAACCTTACGAGTTTCTTTCGGTGTTTCTTCTGTCGTCTGTAACAGCCTTCCGACAGTGTCAAATCTTAGGTCTTTTTTCAGATGATTCACGTTAAGTTATCCCGGTGTTCTCCCTGTTAGCGGAAGTATCTCTGCCTAACCGTTTGGCCGCACTTTACCGCCCTGCTGCCAGCTTCTGCCTGGTGATTAACCTCACAGTGGCCAGATAAGGATTCACATGATTCCTTCATGGGAGAGGCTTGGTTGCACAATTTCTGACTGTGGCCTCACTCTCATAGTTCACTCAGTTGTCAAGGTTCGGTAACCCCCGGCATTCTTCATGGCGAGGGAACGTTTTTCCGTTTTCAGCCCCTTTCGGGACTTATATGCTCGGAGACGTTGTCCCGGAAACCCTGCTCCTGCTTATGTTTGGCTCACGCCGCGACCTTCACAGGAAACGAGCCGCACCTAATTAGATTTTGTGCTTTGCGCCACCTCCGGGAAGCCCTAGTCTTTCTCTTTTCTGGTCGGCGCTTTTTTCTCAACTGCTTGGAAAGCTGCTTGATTTTCTGAGATGCTTTAGCTTGGAACTTTGGAGCTTCTATAAACTCTCCATTTGATGTGGCTATAGCTACTTTGCATCCAAAATCTAACCCAATAGCTTCTGTGCCAGTTTGCCTTTCTGGGACACAGTTAACTGTGATGGAAGCGTACCATTTATTGTTGCTCCAAATTATAGTACAAGTTGTTGGTTTCCCCCAAGTTCTAGCCTTTCCCCGCATTGGAATAAAGATAGGGCCGGATTTAAAATGCCTCAACTCAAGCTGACCACATTGCGTCCCTTTGCGCCTTTGCGCCTTTGCGCGATCCATATTAGTGTGAACTTTCCAACCAGCATTGTCTGGATATGTCCACCCCCTGTAGCGGCGTTTTGCTTTAAATCTAGGATATTTTGCCAGCCCCTTAAAAAAGCGCTGATAGCCAAAATCTACTCGTTTAAAAGTTGCTTGCAGAGTATGAGAACCCAGCTCCTTGTATTCTGGCCAAACTTCCTTGAATGCTGGCAAAGAGTTCTGTTGGGAGAAATAATCAACCGATTGTCCAAAGCGCTTATATTGAGTTCGGCGATTAGCAATGGCAGCATTGTATAGCTCGCAGTGCATCTTTCGTGCCAAATGCAATTTGCGTTCGCTCTCAGCGCTTGGATAGAGTCGGTAGGTGATTCGACGGGTTGGCATCAGAACTGTTAGGTCTGATACTGTGACTATAGCAGTTTTGGTGTAGGTTGTCAAGATGAAACCCCGGAAAGGTTCCCATAGCGTTTTTAGTGTCCTACTGCACTTTGTATTTGTGACGCATTATCGAAGGAGAGTCATCAATGCCCCTATGCTTACCCGTATGGAAACTATGTGTAATCAAGTGTGCGAGAAAATGGGGTGCAAGCTAGTTGAGTTTTCTGGGGAATCCGACCATGTCCACTTATTGGTGGATTTTCATCCTAGAAATTCGATTTCAGCAGTTGCTGGATCCTTAAAAGCAGCCACTAGCCGAGCTATGAGACGGGAGTTTAAGAGTGAAGTCAAGAAGTTTTACTGGTCTGATGTTTCCTTTTGGTCCGGTTCCTATTATGTAGCTTCTAGTGGCGGAGCGCCAATCGAGAAGTTAAAGCAGTATATTAATTCTCAAAATGTGCTCAAAGCGTAGTTGGGAACTTAGGGGGCATCGAACCCCCGCGCGTTCCCGCGCTATCCTTCCCCACCCCGCTTCGCTGAGGGTGGGGACTGTCGCGCATTCGTTCAATTTCCTGGGGTGGCGCTTCCGTGTCAACTCCCGTGGGCTCTTTAAGTCCACACCGAGCTGGGAGAATTATGCGGACATAAAGGCCAAGGTAAAGGCCACTTGGAAGAACGGCGCATCCACGGAGGCTCGCCTGAAAAGGATTGAGTCACAAATCCGAGGATGGAGGCAATATCACAAAAACTGCGATATGAGCAAGCACTCGCTATGGTCGCTCAATCACTGGGTATGGCGTAAGCTGAGGGCTGAAAAACGCAGGATGGCAATTAAGGAAGCTGAGAAAGCAAGACGTCTGGCTATCAAGGGTAAACCCTTAGGGGCGGCTAAACGCCAGCTTACAACAGAGCAGATTAAGAAGGCTTTCCCAGCAGTTCCCTGGAAAGTCAATAACCACGTAATGGTCAAAGATGATGCCTCACCCTACGATGGAAAACTAACCTATTGGGTTGACCGGAATTCCAAACTATACAGTGGACCAACCGCTAACGCCATTAAGCGACAGAAGGGTATATGTCCGCATTGCAACCGTAAGTTCATGGAGATGGATGAAGCTGTGGAGTTGCACCACATTGACGGCAACCATAACAACTGGAAACCTAAGAATCTAGTTGCCCTCCACCGAGAATGTCATCAGGCGCAAGCAATACATCGCAAGCGCATAAAAGACGGACTCGCGATGCGCCGTTAGGAGCACCTGAGCTGTATGAGGTGAAAGTCTCACGTACAGTTCGTAGGAGAGGGGCGAGGCGGCAACGTCTCCCTCGACTCTAATTAACCAATTCTAGCAGTGAAAATGCATCGGGGCGTTGGTATGATTCTATCTACATTTCAGCGGATGGGGAGTGGGATGTTTCAGACCGATTGTTGGCTCGGTTACCTATTTCTGGGGGCGTTTTAGCTGGGGATAGCTATACTCGCTCTGTGCAAACACCTATTCCCGGGTTGGTTCCTGGGGATTATCATGTGATTGTGCGTAGTGATATTACGGGGGTGGTTCCGGAAACGAATGAGTCCAATAATTTGGCTGTTTCGTCGGGACAGATTACGATTGATGTGGGAGCTATCCCTTTGAATGGTAATGTGTCCGGGACTCTTTTTGAGAATACTTCTGTCTATTATCGATTTGAGGTTCCTGCTGGGGAGACGTTGCGTTTCAGCTTGGATAGCGACTCTGAGGTTGCAGCGAATGAACTTTATGTGCGTTATGGGGATGTTCCCAGTCGCAGTGAGTTCGATTTTGGCTTTAATAATGCTTTTGCTGGGGATCAGGAGGTGGTGGTTCCTTTCACTCAGGAGGGTACCTATTATATTCTGGCTCGGGGAGAAGGGACACCTTTAACAAGCCAGAATTATACCCTGTCGGTGGAAACTGTTGATTTTGAGATTACTTCCCTATCCAGAAATAGCGGTGGCAACGCTGGTAGTGTGACGGTGGAGATATTGGGGGCTCAATTTGATGGTTTGACGGAGGTTAGCCTGGAAGATAATGGGGTGAAGGTGGTTGCTAGTCGCTTAGATTGGTTGGATCCTTCCCGATTATTCGCTACTTTTGACCTGACTAGTTTATCTCCGGGCGTCTATGATGTTGTAGGGAACAGGGGTACAGGGGAAAGGGCTGTTTTAGAGGATGGTTTTACGGTGGTTTCTGGGGGAAGGGCTGATTTGGTGGTGGATGTGTCCTACCCTGCGGCTGCAAGAATCGATACTGTTGTTCCCATGGTAATTGAGTATGCTAATGAAGGGAATATCGATATTGCCAGTCCTTTGGCTCTGTTGGTGAGTCAATCGGGAGCACCTTTGGCTTTAAGTCCTGAGGAATTGGGGGATGACACGAGTTTGGAGTTGTTGTTGCAGGATGAAGGGGAGGTTTTTGGGGTTTTGCCTCCGGGGGCTAGGGGTTCGATTACGGTTTATACTCAGGCCACTGGTGGTTTGGATTTTAGTTTGAACACTTTTGGGGAGGGGGATACACCTTTAAATTGGGATGGCTATTTTGCTGCACAAGGGGAGGGGTTTGAAGAGGAGTATGGGGAGGTATTTCGGCAAGTTGTGGGTGAGACTGTGGGTGAGTTACAGTCTAATTTGGTGGATGTGCAACAGGGATGGTTGCAGTTGCTCGAATCGGAGTTGAGGCGATCTGGTAATACTCCCACGAGGGAGGATTATTTGTCTTTTTCTGTGGATGATTTGTTGGGGGCTGCTTCTTTTGCCGCTGTTTCTGCTGGGGATGAGTCTGTGGTGGAATCGGAGGGTTCTGAGGTTGCTGGTGCTAGTGGTAGCAGGGAGCCTTATTCTTTTTATGGCGGCTTATACGAAGGTTTTTTGAAACGAGGGGATATAGTTGGAAGTATACTGACACGAGGAACAGGGCCAAATCATAATCCGTCTGATCCATGGAGGCTAACAATCAATCCTGATGATCTTTTCGCAATCCGAAATGGCAATCAGTTGGTTTTGGCACGGAATGTCAATCTGGATTATGAGGATCAAACTGTGCCAAATTCCTATACTATTGTCGTGGATCGAACCGATACCCCGGAGGCTGAAAATTACCAAATCACAATACCCGTCAAAGACGTGAAAGTTGATTTTGAGGTTCTATCCAATGGCGGAGTGATAAATTCAGGGGTGCCTACATATCTAGTCACTCACGGTTTTAGTAGCAATGCTGGAACCCCTTCAGTAAAAAGGGTAACCGAGGAAATCCTCTCAAATAGCCAAATCGGCAATAATGTCAATGTAGTGGCTGTTGACTGGCGAGAAGGTGCAGCCGCTGATGCTGTGGATTATCACAATTTGCCTTTGAGAGGCTTAGCCGGAAGGTACTATAACAATGCGGCTCTAAATACACTACGAGTTGGAGATGACGTTGCACAATGGCTCCAGGAGCAAAATTTGACGGGTTCAATCGCCTTGATAGGTCACAGTCTTGGCGCACACGTTTCCGGGGATGCAGCTACTGAATATCGACGACTAACAGGTAACACGGTTGAGAGAATCATTGGTTTAGATCCTGCTCGTCCGTTATTTGAAGGTACGAGGGATCATATACGATTGGATAAGAATGATGCCAATCAGGTTATTGCCGTCCACACATCTAATTTCTACGGGGATGTATCGCCTCATGGAGACTTAGATTTATACGTCAACCCCGTACGCAATGATAATACTGGAAGAATTTCATCATTCAATCATCCTGGTAGAACGCCAGTAATATCTAAATTTTTTACTTTCGATCACTCTTATGCCCATCAGTTTCTAACCAGGGTATTAAGTACAGAAGCGGTCTATGACTACAATGATTGCGACGGTCAATCAGGATGCCAAGATGAAAAACTTGTAGATTGGAAAGCTATTATCAATCCATCATCCTATGTAGATGGAAACAATATCTGGGATGTACACGAATCTCAAGTTACCCTGTCGGAAGATTTGGTCGAGGAAAACAGTCCCAATGGCACTGTAGTGGGACAATTTGAGGTTAATCAATCCGGTCGTTATTCATTTGAACTATTGGATGATGCTGGTGGACGCTTCCGTATAAGCAACAATCAACTCATTGTTGCTAATGGTAGTCAACTGGACTACGAAACAAACCGCAGCCACCGCATAAAAGTTAAAACTACAACTCATCCCGTCGTCTTAGATCCAATGATGGGCATGTTGGATTTTACTGTTACAGCAATACCTGAGTCTTTATTTACAATAAATATTGAAAACGTCTGTGACGAACCCCACGAGATGCCTTGCGATGACGAACCACCAGGCAATCCTCCTGGTGACGGTGGTTTATTGCCTCCCGGAGGTCCAGGAGGGGGCAATAATAACAAAAACAACAACTGGTCATTTCCCATTGTCACCTCCATTGATCCCAATGATATTATTGGACCTGGGGGATTTGGCTCCGAAAACTGGATAACCGCTAATAGTCCCCTTTCCTACACAATTCGCTTTGAGAACGACCCCGTCTTCGCCACTGCTCCCGCTCAGGTAGTTCGCATTACCCAGCAACTGGATAGTGACCTGGATTTCCGCACCTTCCGGGTAGGAGATTTTGGCTTTGGGGACACCTTTATAGATGTCCCGGAAAATCGCGCTTTTTATCAGACACGCTTGGATCTGACAGAAGATGCCAACATCTTAGTCGATGTAGTGGCAGGTATTAATATTGCTACAGGAGAGGCATTTTGGGAGTTCACCACGGTAGATCCTTCCACTGGAGAGCTGCCCATTGATGCTTTTGCGGGTTTCTTGCCTCCCAATATTACTGCACCGGAAGGGGATGGTTTTGTTACCTATTCTATCCGTCCTAAATCAACTATTGCTACAGGGACTGTCATTGATGCCGAAGCTACTATTGTCTTCGATATTAACGAACCCATCGACACTCCACCCATTTTCAATACTCTGGACGCAGTGGCACCAACAAGTACCATTGCTGCATTACCAGAAACCGTCGAAACGGAACAATTCCAGGTGACTTGGTCTGGTAACGACGACGAAGGGGGTTCAGCCATTGCCAGTTATACTATCTATGTATCTGATAATGGCAGCGCTTTTACCCCTTGGTTAGAGGATACAACCCTCACGGAAGCTACCTTTGTGGGAGAACCTGGTCATACCTACCAATTCTATAGTGTTGCGAGGGATAATGCTGGGAATATAGAAGCCATACCCACAGCGCCACAGGCTTCCACCCAAATACCAGGAGGTAACACCCCACCGGAATTAGTTAATCCTATTTCAGACCAAATAGCTATAAAAGGTGCTGCTTTTAGCTTTACCTTCCCAGAAGATACCTTCGCCGATGCAGATACAGACGACAGTCTCACCTACTCTGCCACCTTAGAAGATGGTAGTCCATTACCTTCATGGCTCAGTTTTGATGGAGATACTCGCACCCTCAGCGGTACCCCCACCAACCAGAACCTCAGCATTACCATTATTGCCACAGATAACCAGGGAGCCACTGCTACTGATACCTTCTCCCTCTTGACAGTCGAGGAAGTTGACCCCATTATTATTGGTGAAGTTGGCACTGTCACAGACTTTGACCATATCAGTAAGACCATCAACTTCAGCCAAACCTACAATAACCCAGTGGTTATAGCTGGACCCCTCTCCTATAATGGTATTCATACAGCTACCGTTCGCATATCCGAAATAACTGGTGAAGGTTTTACTGCCTTTGTCCAAGAACCTAGCAACCTGTACCCAAGGCACAATTTAGAAACCTTCTCCTATCTTGTTATCGAAGCAGGAACTTGGCAATGGCAAGATGGTACCTTGGTAGAAGTGGGAGCCATTGACACCAATGCTACCGTAAGGCACAATTGGGAAACTATTAACTTCCAGACCAATTTCCAGGAAACTCCAACTATCTTCAGTCAAGTACAATCCTATAATGGACCTGACTTTGTCCGTACTCGTCAACGAGAGGATAGTGAGTCGGGTTTTCAATTCTCCATGGAAGAGGAAGAAGGAAGACTCAACACGATACACCTTACAGAGACTGTCGGCTATGTGGCTATCGCTCCGGGAGCTGGTACAATCAACGGATTGGACTATACTGTGGGTTCCACACCAGATGCGGTAGACCATAATTGGTATAATCTGGACTTCGATGCTAGTTTCGCTCACTCTCCCAACTTCTTAGCACAATTAGCAAGCTATGATGATAGGAACTCAGCGGGATTGCGCTATCGGAACCTCACGGGTGAGGGTGTACAGGTGTTTGTAGAGGAGGACACCAGTCAGGATATCGAAACGCAGCATCCTACAGAAGTGGTCAATTTCCTGGCTATTGAGGGGGGTGTTCTCTCTGGAAATGGTTACGATCCATTGACTGGAAAGGCACTTATCAATGGTACTGACAGTGCAGAGATTTTGGTCGGTACTACAGGAGATGACCTAATTTCAGGTGGTTCAGGGAGCGATGTTTTTGTCCTTGGTTCGGGCGAAGATGTTATCTCTGATTTTACTGACGGTGTGGATAAAATCGGACTGAAAGTGGAGTTTGAGGAGTTGACTGTTAACCAGGTTGGTGGTGATAGTGTCATTGGCTTGGGGGTTGATTCCCTGACTCTAACTGGTGTTGATTCTGGTTTATTGACAGGGTCCGATTTTGTTTCTGTGATTTAGAAGGATTTGGCAAGAGCATGAGGTTGGAATCATGAGATTAAATCAGAATGAATCGCGTTTTATCCGTCGATGGACGGTAGCAAATGCTGTAGGTTTTACCTTGGGAAATTTGTTGACTCTACCAGTTTTTTATTTTGTTGGCTTCGCACTATCAGGTGGTGGTTCATTTTCTACTTCAACTTCTATCCAATTATTTATCCTGGTAGGCTCGATAATTGCAAGTCCAATTGGTTTTTGCCAAAAACTTGCTTTGATTGGGGAAGTTGACGATATTTGGTGGACACGAGCGAGTATCTTAGGTGGAGTTTTATGGGGTTGTTTTATGTTTGGTTGTTTTTGGATTGGTAACTTGAAAATGTCCTCTGATTTGATTTTGATTTTTAGCTACCCTACCTTCGGAACTATCATTGGTATTTTACAAAGGTTTGTCTTAATGAAATCCTTGAATAAAGCTCCTTGGTGGATATTTAACAACCTAACTTGTTGGACTGTAGTAGGGTTTTTGTTAGTTGGTTTTTTATCCTCGTCCAATTTAATATTAATTTTAGTTATGTTGCCATTTCTTGGAGCTATAATTGGATTATTTACAGGAATTCATCTGAACTGGTTGTTTAATAACTTTTAGAAAAATCACTGGTTCTGTGTTTGGGGTAGCTATACCAGGATTAATTACAGGTATTAATCTTGCCCGGTTGTTGAAGAACTTCAAGAAAGAATAAGGTGTCCGATTTTGTTTCCGTGGTGATTTAGAGGGATTTGGTAAAAGCATGAGATTTAAGAGGAAGGAATGGCTTTTTGTGCTCAAATGGACGGTAGCAACTGCTGTAGGTGTTACCGGAGAAAGTTTGTTGGTTTTAGGAGTTATTTTTATTAATGGCATGGGTGGTGGCTCTGAAAATAATTCTCTCGACTTATTTAATCTAAAAAGTTTTATTCTGGCAGGTTTGATACTTGGTACTCTAATTGGATTTTGCCAAAAACTTACTTTACTTTTTATGGTCAAGCTAACCGATTTAATTGGTGGATAAGAGCGAGTATCTTAGGTGGAATTTTGGGGGGTTTTATACTTTATTGCTTATTTATCCCCAGCTGGAAAATACATTCTACTACTCTTTTTTTTGTTAGTTTAGCTATGCCAGGAATTACCATTGGGATTGCCCAACAATTTGTCTTAATGAAGTCCTTGAAAAAAGCTACAGTATGGGGTTGGCTCCCTGTCAATATAATTGCTTGGATTGTGACACAATTTGTTTTTATTACTGGCATTTTTGCTAATTTTAATCCAGTTATAACCTTATTAAAAGTGCTATTTTCGTTTGCTATACCTGGATTAATTACAGGTATTTATCTCACCTGGTTGTTGAGAAACTTCAAGAAAGAATAACGTGTCTGATTTTGTTACTGACGGTGTGGATAAGATTGGACTGAAAGTGGAGTTTGAGCAGTTGACTATTACCCAGGTTAGTGGCGATAGTGTCATTAGCTTTGGAGCTGATTCTTTAACTTTGACTGGTGTCGATTCTAGTTTGCTAACAGGGGAGGATTTTGTTTCCGTGATTTAGAAGGATTTGATAAGGAAATGAGGATTTGAGTTATGAAGTTTAATAAGAATGAATCCCGTTTTATCCGTCGATGGACGGTAGCAACTGCTGTAGGTTTTACTTTAGGAAGTCCGTTTAGTCTCGGAGTTATTTTGACTAATGGTATGGGTGGTGGCTTTGAAAATTCTTCAACTTATATTAAATTATTTACCCTGGCAGGTGTGATACTTGGAACCTCAATTGGTTTTTGCCAAACACTTGCTTTGATTGGGCAAGCTAAACAAGTGATTTTGTGGATACCAGCGAGTATCTTAGGCGGAACTTTGGGAGGTTTGATAGTTGGTAGCTTGGGTGAGACAGCCGTGATTTTGAGCGTAGTTATGCCAGGAATTTTTATTGGGATTGCTCAATCGTTTGTTTTAATGAAGTCCTTGAAAAAATCTACGGTGTGGGGGTGGATACCTGTCAATATAATTGCTTGGATTGTGGCACAGGTTCTATTTCTTGCTGGCTTTGCAGCTTTTCAGTTAAATGAAGTTCCAACTTTATTTGCCTTGCTATTTTCAGGTGCTATTCCAGGATTAATTACAGGTATTTATCTCACCTGGTTGTTGAGAAACTTCAAGAAAGAATAACCTGTCTAATTTGGTTTCCATTCCTGTTACACCCACAAGTACGGTTGCTCCATTACCTGTTTCCACCGAAACGGAGCAATTCCAGGTGACTTGGTCTGGTAACATAGAAGCAATACCCACAGCGCCACAAGCTTCCACCCAAATAGCAGGAGGTAACACCCCACCAGAGCTGGTTAATCCTATTTCTGACCAGGTGGCTATAAAAGGTGCTGCTTTTAGCTATACTTTCCCAGAAGATACCTTCTCAGACCCTGATATAGACGACACTTTGACCTACTCAGCCACCTTAGAAGATGGTAGTCCATTACCTTCATGGCTAAGTTTTACTCCAGATACTCGCACTCTGAGTGGTACTCCAACTCAGTCTAACGTTGGTAATCTCAGCATTACCATTATTGCTACAGATAACCAGGGAGCTACTGCTACCGATACCTTCTCCCTCTTAACAGTAGAAAAAATTAACCCCATTATTATTGGTGAAGTTGGTACTGTCACAGACTTTGACCATATTAGACAAACAATCAACTTCAGCCAAACCTACAATAACCCAGTAGTCATAGCTGGACCCCTCTCCTATAATGGTATTCATACAGCTACCGTTCGCATATCCGAAATAACTGGTGAAGGTTTTACTGCCTTTGTCCAAGAACCTAGCAACCACTACCCAAGGCACAATTTAGAAACCTTCTCCTATCTTGTCCTAGAAGCAGGAACTTGGCAATGGTCAGATGGTACCTTAATAGAAGTGGGAGCGATTGACACCAATGCTACCGTAAGGCACAATTGGGAAACTATTAACTTCCAGACCAATTTCGTTCAAACTCCAACTATCTTCAGTCACGTACAATCCTATAATGGACCTGACTTCGTCCGTACTCGTCAACGTAATGATAGTGAGTCGGGTTTTCAATTCTCCATGGAAGAGGAAGAAGGAAGACTCAACACGATACACCTTACCGAAACTGTGGGCTATGTAGCTATCGCTCCAGGAGCTGGTACAATCAACGGACTGGACTATACTGTGGGTTCTACGCCAGATGCGGTGGACCATAATTGGTATAACCTGGACTTCGATGCAGATTTCCAGTCTTCTCCCAACTTCTTAGCACAATTAGCAAGCTATGATGATAGGAACTCAGCGGGATTGCGCTATCGGAACCTCACGGGTGAGGGTGTACAGGTGTTTGTAGAGGAGGACACCAGTCAGGATATCGAAACGCAGCATCCTACAGAAGTGGTCAATTTCCTGGCTATTGAGGGGGGTGTTCTCTCTGGAAATGGTTACGATCCATTGACTGGAAAGGCACTTATCAATGGTACTGACAGTGCAGAGATTTTGGTCGGTACTACAGGAGATGACCTAATTTCAGGTGGTTCAGGGAGCGATGTTTTTGTCCTTGGTTCGGGCGAAGATGTTATCTCTGATTTTACTGACGGTGTGGATAAAATCGGACTGAAAGTGGAGTTTGAGGAGTTGACTGTTACCCAGGTTGGTAGCGATAGTGTCGTTAGCTTGGGGGCTGATTCTCTAACTCTAACTGGTTTTGATTCTGGTTTGTTGACGGAGTCAGATTTTGTTTCTGTGATTTAAAGCTATTTGGGAGGTTAAAAAAATGAGCCAAAAGCGGAAAAACATATTGAGTACTCCAATTTTATCTCTACAAAAAACAATAATTTTACTATAATTTTAGGTACTAATCCCAGTCTAATTGATGCTATTGACTTCACGGTAATTTAATATAGGGTATCGGTGGGCAATGCCTACCCTACAAATCACTCATCTTCTGCTGAGGGAGGAACCAAAGCAACAGCAGCGATCGCATCTTCCTCGTCCAACCGCTGCACCCTAACCCCCGTAGCAGTGCGAGACTGGAGGGAAATACCAGCCACTGCTTGGCGAATAATAATTCCCCGACTGGTAACCAACATTAACTCATCATCTTGATTAACTATATGAATTGCTGCTAAGCAATCTTTTTTCCGAAAGCGAATTGCCTTAACGCCATATCCGGAGCGATTTTGCAGGCGGAATTGTCCCACGGGAACCCGCTTACCATAACCTCCAGTGGTAATGGCTAACAACCAAGGCCCCACATCCCCTTCTCCATTAACTAACTCTTCACTCTCCAGACTCTCCTCCTCTGATAAATCCTCTGCGGTGCCGATATTTGCTACAATTTGACTGGGTAAAATATCCATGCTAATCAACTGGTCATCTCCCCGCAGTTTCATGGAGCGAACCCCTCGGGTTTGCCTACGATAGGGACGCAACTGCTGATGATTTGTTTTGAAGTGAATTGCCATACCATCCCGAGAACCGATAAGAATGCTATCTTCTTGCCGACAAAGCCTGACCCAGCGCAGTTGGTCTCCTTCGGTCAAAGAAATGGCAATCAACCCATTAGTGCGAATCTGGCTAAATGCTGCTAGTGGAGTCTTTTTAATATATCCTTCTTGGGTGAGCATTACTAAATAATCTTCTTCGGTAAACTCTATGATAGATACCATGGAGGTAACCTTATCCTCCTGAGAGAGAGGCAGCATTTGGACGATGGGAATGCCCCTGGCTGTGCGGGAAGCAGCCGGTATTTGATAGGCATAAACACTATAGACCAAACCGCCATCGGTGAAGAAGAGAACGTGGTCGTGATCACAGCAAGTTAAGAAATGTTCCACTACATCATCTTCTTTAATCTTCGCTCCTGCTTTCCCACGAGTAGCACGATTTTGGGCATCAAAGGTATTGATGGCCATCCGTTTCAGGTAACCTTGTTTAGTTAACAAAATTAATGATTGCTCGTTGGCAATTAAATCCCGATCCACCAGTTCCCCTTTTGCTTGCACGAATTCGCTCCTGCGGGGAGTAGCGTGGGTTTCCTTGATTTCCAGTATTTCCGCTTCAATAATCCCTTCGATTCTTTCCCGTCGGGCGAGAATATCCTGGAAGTCGGCGATCTGCACTTGTAACTCTTGGTGTTCTGCCTCAATTTTCTCTGCTTCTAAAGCAGTTAAGCGACGTAATTGCATTTGCAGGATTCCATCTGCTTGTACTGGGGTAAGTCCTAATTGGGTCATCAATTCAGTTTTCGCTGTGGTGGTATCGGCAGCCGAACGAATTAACTCAATCACTGCATCAAGATTCCCCAGGGCGATGAGTAAACCTTGAAGCAAGTGGTCTCTTGCTAAAGCTTTGCGCAGTTCGTATTCAGTTCTTCTGGTAATTGCTTCAACGCGAAAATCTAAGAAAACCTGAAGGAACCGCTTCAGAGTTAGTAACTGGGGTTCTTTATTCACTAAAGCCAACATATTGGCACCAAAGTTAGCTTGGAGGGTGGTTTGCTTGTAGAGGTTATTGAGTACCACCTGAGCATAAGCATCCCGCTTCAGTTCGATTACCACCCGCATTCCATCCCGATCGCTTTCATCCCAAATGTTGGAAATCCCCTCAATACGCTTATCATTCACCAATTGGGCAATTTTTTCAATGAGGGATGCTTTGTTGGTTTGATAGGGTAACTCGGTGATAATAATTGCCTGCTTATCTGATTTGCCTAGGGATTCTATTTCTGCTACCCCCCGCATGGTAATGGAACCCCTTCCTGTGGTATAAGCATCTTTAATGCCAGCACGACCCAATATTTGTGCTCCCGTGGGAAAGTCTGGTCCCGGGATATACTTCATTAATTCCACGTCCGTAAGATCCGGGTTATGAATCAATGCTACTACCCCATCGATTAATTCTCCTAGGTTGTGGGGGGGGATATTGGTTGCCATTCCCACGGCAATGCCAGAGGAACCATTCAGGAGTAATTGGGGAATGCGAGCGGGTAAGACTGTGGGTTCTTGTTGGGAACCGTCGAAGTTATCGATAAAGTCTACGGTTTCTGACTCGATATCCCGCAGCAGAGCATTACTAGTCAGACTCTGTAAGCGGCATTCCGTGTAGCGCATTGCCGCTGGGGGGTCATTGTCCACCGACCCAAAATTACCGTGTCCCTGAATGAGGGGGTCTCGCATGGAAAAATCCTGAGCCATGCGTACCAAAGCATCGTATACTGCTGTATCACCGTGGGGGTGATATTTACCCAATACTTCCCCCACTACTCTGGCACATTTCCGAAAAGGGCGTTCTGGGGTTAGTCCCAACTCGTACATGGCATAGAGAATGCGGCGATGGACTGGTTTCAAACCATCCCGAGCATCTGGCAGTGCCCGCCCGACAATCACGCTCATGGCGTATTCCAGATAAGACTGGGACATTTCGTTGCTCAGATCCGTGGGAACAATCCGCTCCTGGAGGAAGGTCATAGGGTAAAAAACTCCATTAAAATAAGAATGAGGCTAAAACAGGCCATTTTATAGTAAAATTATAACACATGATCAGTTACCTTTTACAAACCACAAAAAACAAATAATCAAATCTCAATTGAGAAAGAATTCTCTCAGAGCATGATAGGTTTCTTCTGGAGCTTCTTCAGGAAGAAAATGACCGCAATTGAGACCCCAGCCTCTTACGTTACTAGCTTTACCCCACCAAGTGGATAAAATATTGTATTTTTCACCAATCAGACTCTTTTTACTCCAAAGAACCAGTAAGGGACAATGAATTTTTTTGGCTAGATCCCGCTGATCGTCTTCTAAATCTATAGTGGCGGCAGCACGATAGTCTTCGCAAGTACTGTGAATAGTTGCCGGATCCCTAAAATGGCGGATATACTCCCCAATAGCTTCCGGGGTAAAAACAGAAATATCTTCACTCCATTTTGTTAAATAATTGCGTAAAAAATATTCGGCATTATTATCGATTAGCTTTTCGGGTAAAGGAGAGGGTTGAATCAAAAAAAACCAATGATAATAAGCTTCCCAAAAATACCTATCTACTTGAGCATACATTGTAGAGGTAGGAAGGATATCCAAGAGAGCAATTTTCTGAACTTTAGTGGGGCGATCTAAGACTAAACGATGAGCTACCCTTGCCCCCCGATCATGACCTACTAAGTAAAATTGGTCATAACCTAACTGAGACATGACCTCTACCTGATCCATAGCCATCACTCTTTTAGAATAATTAACATGATCCAGTTTCCCTGGGGGTTTGGAACTATCCCCGTATCCTCTTAAGTCAGTCACTATAACTGTAAAGTCTTGCGCTAAATGGGGAGCTATTTTATGCCAGATAACGTGGGTTTGAGGATAGCCATGGAGCAGCAAAAGTGGTGGTCCTGACCCCCCTGTTTTACAGTTTATCTTGACGCTTTTCGTCGTGATTATTTGCTGTTTAAAGTCGGGAAACATATATATATAATTATATTAGTCTAAATATTCAGAATTTTGGCTGCTATATGTTGACTATTATATATTCAGACGAGTTTCTCGAACACGATAACGGTCCTTTGCACCCTGAAAGACCGGAACGCCTTACCGCCATTGTGGAGGCATTAAGAACTGCACCTTGGGCGTCCCGACTGGATTGGCAAGTTCCCACCCCTTGCGCCACAAGGGATGTGCTCCCCTTAATCCAAGAAATCCACAGTCAGGAATACGTGGAACGGGTAAGGCAGATTGCTTCGTCTGGTGGGGGGGCTTTGGATCTGGATACCCCTGTTTCTCTCAGGAGTTTCGATATTGCTATCCTTAATGTCAGTGCTTGGCTCGATGGAGTGGATCGAGTATTAGAAACGGACTATTCGGCTTTTGTCTTGACTCGTCCTCCCGGTCATCATGCTACTAAAGAAAGGGGGATGGGATTTTGTCTCTTTTCTAATGCAGCTATCGCCGCTCACTACGCCTTGAGAAAACCGAAAATTCAACGGGTGGCTATTCTGGACTGGGATGTGCATCATGGTAACGGTACGGAAGCTATTGTAGCCAATAATCCCCAAATTGCCTACTGTTCTCTGCATCAGTATCCTTGTTATCCTGGCACTGGAGGGAAGAGCAATGGCAATATTCTCAATTTACCCATGGCGAGGGGCAGTACTTTAACTGAGTACCAGCCCGCATTTACCGAAAAAGTTGTTCCCTTCTTAACAGACTTTCAACCAGATTTGTTAATTGTCAGCGCGGGTTACGATGCCAATCATGATGACTCTCTCGCGTCAATTTCCTTACAACCTTCCGATTTCGGCGTATTTACGGATTATTGCCTTCAGGTAAAGTGCCCCATTCTCTTTGGTTTGGAAGGAGGTTATGATTTGAATTCCTTGGCGCGATCAGTGATGGCGACTATTGAAACAGTGCTCAGTAACCAGTTACCAGTGTTTATTAAATAAATAACTTATGATTAGTATTACTAAGCTATAATTATCCCTGCCGAGAGGGGCAGGGTAGGGGTTATATTTTTTGTTAAATCAGTTTAATGGCACGGAAGCTAAAATAGAGAGTGAGGGCGATCGCGCTCAAACCGATTAAAATGCCTATATAAGTGATTACAGCCATCAAAATTTCTCCTCCATCATTCTTGTTTATTTCTGCTATTATACTGCTTCTGATATATTTACTATAGCAGATAAATCCAAATTATGCAATCTCTTATACCCGTCAATTTACCTCAAAACTCTTACGATATAGCTATAGCTCCCTATAGTCTCCACCAACTGGGGAAGAAGGTGAAGGAATTGGACTTAGGTAAAAAAGTACTACTGGTCTCCAATCCGAACATTTTCAACCTTTACGGCAAAACTGCTGTTACTTCCCTGGAAACTGCTGGTTTTGAGGTCTGGGTCCATCTTATACCCGATGGAGAACGGTACAAAACCCTGGACCAAATCTTCAATATCTATGATACCGCCTTGGGGAACTATTTAGAACGGTCTTCAACTTTAGTCGCTTTAGGGGGTGGGGTTATTGGGGACATGACTGGTTTTGCTGCTGCTACCTGGTTGCGAGGGATTAACTTTGTTCAAGTTCCCACCTCTCTTCTGGCTATGGTGGATGCTTCTATTGGGGGGAAAACGGGGGTAAATCATCCTCAAGGCAAAAACCTGATTGGTGCTTTCCATCAACCGCGATTAGTATTAATCGATCCTTTGTTGTTGCAAACCCTCTCACCTAGGGAGTTTCGGGCGGGAATGGCAGAAGTAATTAAATATGGGGTTATTTGGGATGAGGATTTATTTGTTCAGTTAGAAACAGCAGATAGAATTGATAGCTTTTCTGCTCTGAAAGAAGAGTTGCTGCAAACTATTTTAACTCGTTCTTGTCAAGCGAAGGCTGAGGTAGTGAGTAAAGATGAGAAAGAAGGGGGATTGCGAGCTATTCTCAACTACGGGCATACGGTGGGACATGCTGTGGAAAGTTTGACGGGATATGAACAAGTTCTCCATGGGGAAGGAGTAGGGATAGGGATGGCGATTGCGGGAGAAATTGCTGCTGCCATGGGGTTTTGGACTCCAAAAGAGATGGAACGACAGCAAAATCTGATTACTAAAACTGGTTTACCCATTCAGTTACCATCTATCTTAGATGTAGAAGCTATTCTGGAGACTCTGAAAAGTGATAAGAAGGTAAAAGCTGGGAAAGTTAGATTTGTTTTGCCTAAAGCTATAGGGAATGTTACTATTACTGATGAAGTACCCTCGGATATCCTTCGTCAAGTGCTACAATCAAAATTATCTCGCACTGAATGCCTAAAAATCTAGGTACTTTACCCCATAGTCTAAAAGGCATTCAGTGTCTAATTCCACACACTTGGGCAGGAAAATTCCTTACTTGACATTTGAGGGAAAGTTTTCATGAACAAAACTCTGATCGCCTTACAGTATAGTCTCAAACTGTGTGCAGTTTTACCCATTTGCGCAGCCAGCCAATTATTACTGATTATTACTGACAAAACCTGCCACTGCTCTTACTTTCAACTTAAGTTGGCGCAGCGATGCCCCCGGAGCGACTTTGATTCGAGGGTCAGGGACTCATTCCCTGACGGGGACAATAGATATAAATGTGTCGCGTGGGGAAAATTTTACTGTAAATGATTTGTCAAACATAAATTTAATTTTAGCTGATAATGGAAGTGTTCCAAATATGCTAAACTTAACCTCTATCAATTTTACTTCACATACACCGGTATTTAAAGGTAGAATAAATGATGATGGGACTGTGAACTTTCTTAATAACAACGTATCTATAGATTTCTTGCCAAGTAGCCAAAATGCTTCATTAGGCATACTTTATTTCAACTATCAGAATTGCTTTGCCGCAACCTGGCTTTAACTATGAGGTAGTTTTAAGTTATGATGGAGTGACTAGTACTAGTCCACAGTTTAACTATGATAATGCTCAAGATTTCCTAAACTCCTTCGTACTAACACAAGTACCCTTCGAGACATCCTCCTATCTACCCATAGGTTTCTTAGGCCTAGTGGTAGGGATAAATCACCTGAAGAAGTGGAAAAACAAGAAAAAGTAATCATTGAGGGAAGAAAACTAACTCTCCTAAACAATTGGTTGACGGAGAGTTATTCGTGCACTTTTGTGAAACTTATCCTCAAAAGAAACAACAGCTTGCCAAAACTCTTACAAATAGCCAAAATCATCGATACCATCATTATCCAGAACTAGAGGACAAAAAGATGGCCACTTTAACAGCAAAACACCAGATTACCTGGGAAAAGCTACCCGAAGACTTTATTTTATCGGACGATACCGTTACCAATATTAATCAGCCTGCTCTAGCAGCAGCTCTCACTGATAGCTTAGAAGCAGGAGGTATAGTAACCCCTAAAACCCTCACAATAACCAATTACGGCATTTGTGCCACCCTCAATGGCAAAACGGTGGTGAAAGCACCAGACTGGGGTTACATAGCCAATATTAGCATCACTCGTGAAGAAGTCATTCGCAGTTATACTCCCCAGTTGCAAGGAGAAATACCCACAATAGTGATGGAGTTTCTCTCTGATACTGAGGGAGGGGAATACTCCACCAAACCAACTTATCCTCCCGGGAAGTGGTTCTTCTACGAACAAGTGTTGCAAGTGCCCTATTATGCTATTTTTGAATCCAGAGAAGGTGCTTTAGAAGTTTATCTTTTAGATAAATGGAAACAATATCAACTGCAAAAGCCAGATAACAACGGACGTTATTGGATAGAAGGGATGCGCTTATACCTAGGAGTTTGGGAAGGAACCAGAGAACGTCGAACGGGGTACTGGTTACGTTGGTGGAACGAAGACGGGGAATTGTTATTGTGGAGTTTGGAGAAAGCTGAACGAGAACGAGGGCGAGCTGAGGAAGAAAAGCAACGAGCTGATCGCTTGCTGCAACAACTTCGAGCTGCTGGACTGGAACCAGAAAAATCTGGCAACCAAAGAGTTACCAGTTTAATGAGGAGACAAAACAATGATTAAATGCAATAAATTCTTAGCCACAGTCTTTTCGGTTACCCTATTATTGGGGAATTGCCCTAAGGCGAAGGCGACCCCCCCCTATGAGCAGATCCAGGACGAACTCAGCAAGAATTGCGTGAGGAATTTTTATAAAGAGCTTAACAGTGCTGAGCGATTACTGGTTAGCCAGAGTGAAGGAATAGAACCAATAATTATCCCATATTGTCAACTGATTTGTGCTCTAATATCATCAAATGTTTCTAATTTTTCTATCGAGACAGTATATGTGGATTTAAGCCAGGAATTTTTTGAAGGTGTAAAAAGTAGCATCCCAGATAATCGTCCTTTTTTGCAGGAAGAATGGCAAGATTTTAGTAATTCTTTTAGCTATGCTATAATTGCCGCAGGAGTGAATACCTATTGTCCCAGGTACCAGCAAGACTTGGAAAACCTGAAAACCAGGCTAGAAGAAGAAATGGAAGGAATTTAGTTAATTATATCCCTCGATGAATACTTTCATGATAGGATAGATTAAGAGAGAAATCTTATATCTCTCTCGGTTTCCTATATTAAAAGGATAAAACAGTATGACAGAAATTATTTTTTTAGTTGAAAACGATCCAGAAGGCGGATATGTTGCTAAGGCGGCTAACACCATTCCCGAACTACGAGAAATGCTCAGAGATGCTATTCTGTGTTATTATCCTGCCCAAAACTCATTCGTTTACATATTGTGCATGACGAGATAATTGCTGCATGAAGTTGCCCAGAGACTTATCCGGCGAATACTTGGCTAAAGCTAAGGAAACGACAGCTTGCCAAAATTCTTACAAATAGCTAAAATCAAGGAAAATCAGGAGAAGATTCTCATGAAAAAAACTCTTTTAGCAGCCCTAATAGCAGGGAGTCAATTATTACTGATAAAACCTGCCACTGCTATCACTTTCAATTTCAGTTGGACTTCTGAAGCCGAAGGTTTGTCTATTGTTGGGGGAAGTAGTGTAGTTCATAGGGCGACGGGAACGATAGATATTGATGTGATGCGTGGGCAAGATTTTACTGCTTCTGATGTTACTAGCTTAGATATAACTGTGACAGATGGCACTAATAGTGTTGAGCTTAGTGGAGAAAATACTACCTTGGATATGGCAGGTACACTAACAAAAAATAGAGTAAGCATAACAGTTTTAACTTAAGCGGGAATGACACTTTTTTTGGGTGTTCACTCTTTCCTTGTATTCGTTCAATATTTGGAAATGATTTGGAAATACAGTATAATGATTCAATATTAGTAGAGATAAACGCCGATACACAAGAAAATCTCCGAAACTCCTTCGTACTAACAGAAGTACCCTTCGAGACATCCTCCTATCTACCCATAGGTTTCTTAGACCTAGTGGTAGGGATAAATCACCTGAAGAAGTGGAAAAACAAGAAAAAGTAATCATTGAGGGAAGAAAACTAACTTGCCAAAACTCTTACAAATAGCCAAAATCATCGATACCATCAACCAATGGATCGGACGTCTCACCTCCTGGTTAATCTTAATCATGGTCTTAGTAGGAACGTGGAACGTAGTGGGAAGATATGTGGGGCGTTTCATCGGCCAAAACCTCACCTCCAACGGATTAATTGAGGTTCAGTGGTACTTATTCGACCTCGTATTCCTCCTCGCTGCTGCCTATGTGCTGAAACAGGACAGTCATGTGCGAGTAGATATCTTCTACAAGGGTTGGGGAACTAAAGGCAAAGCCTTAGGGAACCTCCTGGGCACCATCTTTTTCCTCATTCCCTTTTCTGCTATGGTGATTTATTATTCCTGGGGAACCATTATTAACTCTTGGAAGATATTGGAACAGTCTCCGGATCCTGGGGGGCTGCCTCGCTATCCCATCAAGTCCATGATTATTCTCAGTTTTGCCTTGCTTATTCTCCAAGGAATAGCGGAAGTGATTAAAAATTGGGCCATTTTGCAGGAGGAACCCCATGACTTCTGACTGGTTAGGGGCACTCATGTTCGTAGGAGCATTATTCCTCCTGGCAACAGGCTATCCCGTAGCATTTGCCCTAGGGGGAACCGCAATTATCTTCGGTGCTCTAGGCTGGTTCTTGGGTATTTTCGACCCAGTTTTCCTCTCCGCCATGCCTTCCCGCATTTTCGGCGTGATGGAAAACTACACCCTCCTGGCTATCCCCTATTTTATCTTCCTCGGTTCTATGTTGGAGAAGACAGGTATTGCCGAGAAGTTGCTAGAAACCATGGGTATTCTCTTCGGACGTCTCCGGGGAGGTTTAGCCCTAGCAGTAGTGGTAGTGGGTGCTCTACTCGCTGCTTCTACCGGGGTAGTGGCTGCCACAGTAGTGGCCATGGGTTTAATTTCTCTGCCCATAATGCTCCGTTACGGTTATAACAAAGAATTGGCCACTGGAGTAATTGTAGCCTCCGGTACTTTAGGGCAAATAATCCCTCCCAGTGTAGTGTTGGTGGTGTTAGGAGACCAACTGGGCATTTCCGTAGGGGATTTATTTATCGGTTCCTTAATTCCTGGTTTAATGATGGCTGGAGCTTTTGCTCTTCATGTGCTCATTGTCGCCTTCTTGCGCCCAGAGTTAGCCCCAGCTTTACCCCCTGAAGTACGGGAAATTGACAGCAAAGCTTTGACAAAACGAGTGTTCCAAGCCATGGTACCACCTTTATTGCTGATTCTGTTAGTGCTGGGGAGTATCTTTTTTGGCATTGCTACCCCCACGGAAGCAGGAGCGGTAGGCTCTTTAGGAGCCATAATCTTAGCTTGGGGCAATGGAAAATTGAATTGGGCTGCCCTCAAGTCCGTGTGCGAAGGAACCATGGCCATTACCAGCATGGTAATGTTTATTTTACTGGGTTCCACAGCCTTCAGTTTAGTGTTTCGGGGGTTGAACGGGGATGAATTGATGTTCAACTTGCTAGCTAACTTACCTGGGGGCAAAGTGGGTTTTCTGGCAGTTAACATGTTAACTATCTTTATCTTAGGTTTCTTTATTGATTTCTTTGAAATTGCCTTTATTGTCATTCCTATCTTTGCCCCAGTAGCAGTGGAGTTGGGACTAGATTTAGTTTGGTATGGAGTCATTATTGGTGCTAATTTACAAACTTCCTTCCTCACTCCCCCCTTTGGTTTTGCTCTCTTTTACCTCCGGGGAGTAGCGCCCCAGGAAGTGAAGACAGAGGATATTTATCGCGGGGCAATCCCCTTTATCTTGCTGCAAATGTTAGTGTTGGTGCTGATTATTACTTTCCCCCAGACTGTTAGTTTTTTGCCAGGGTTGAATTAAGTTTCACGCAGAGGGCCACCAACATTAAGCAAATATTAAATTTTGTCAAGCAAGGGAACTTTATCGGGATTATATAATAGAGAAACCAATTCAATCTTGTTAATTAACCATGTCACAATCCCAAGATGCTGCTAGATATCTGTTCTTTCCAACTCAATGTATACCAGTTTTTGATTTTCGCTCAAGAACCTTCAGGTTCAGGCAGTATAAAAAGTTTCCATTCGGTGCTGGTTTATTGCACAATATTTATCTTTTGCATCAATATTGTTTTGAAGCCAACAGACTGAATCGAACCCTTGTTATCGAGGATCCGGTTCTCACGGCTGCTCATAATAATGGATTTGATGCGACTTATTCATGGGATAAATACTTGTCCTTGTCCGATACTCTGGGAAACGCTGGAGTTAAGTTTATTCGTTTCCACGATTTTACCAAAATAAGCTTTCAACCGAAGGACATTTTTATAAATACCCATGATTGGAAAACTACCAGGGAAGAAAATGAGAAATATCAGCTAATCATCATCAAAAGAAAAAATCCTATAAATGTTCCTTCTCATCCGAGCTTACCCTTTGTTCGGTATTTTTCTGAGGAGGTAAAAAGAATAGGAGATTCTGTAGTAAGGAAGCTGGGAAATGAATTTTCTATCATGCATGTGCGTCGTGATGATGAACCCCAGATTTTCCCAGAAATAGAACCTGAGGCAATCCTGTCGAAAATACAGGGCTTTATTCCCGAAGGATCCAAGTTATATATTATGACCAATGAAAAAGACAGACATTATTTTGACCTTCTGAGGAAGCATTATGATGTTTACCAGTATTTTGATTTTGAAGCATTAGAAGAAATCCTGTCGGGAGAATCATCGGATAACTATATGCTATTCTGTGTTGAGATATATCTCTTCTTGAAAGCTAAAAAACACATATATACCTGGGCTCGGTTTAAATTGTTTCACAAAAATCCAAAGGCTGTAAAAGAAAATAAAAGAGACTATTTAGCACTGATTAATAAAACCAGAACGGAATTTTATAATGAGAAGCTCTCCAAAAGGCCGAATCGATTGAGAGATAAATTCAAGAACTTCAAGGCTGCCGAGAACATATTATACACAATTGCCAATCAAATGTTAGATAAAATATCATGGTTCAGGTTGATAACAATCAGTTCCAACAGATAACTGATACAAGGAAGGCGGGCATCATTGCAGTTATAATATAATTATAACTGTCTCTGTGTCCTCTGTGTCTCTGCGGTTAAAACAAAACATGAAACCTTTTTTAAAGTGGGCGGGGGGAAAAACTCAATTGTTAACCCAACTGGAGCATTTTTTTCCCCAGGAATTACATAATGGTACTATTAAGAGATATGTGGAGCCTTTTATCGGCGGTGGGGCTGTGTTTTTCCATATTGCTCGTCATTACCAAGTTGAAGAGTTTTATCTTGCTGATATTAACCCAGAACTGGCGATCGCCTACCGTACTATTCAGGAAGATGTAGAATCTTTGATTCACAATTTGTTCCAAATAGAAAGGAAGTTTAAGTTGCTGAACGAAGAAGAAAGAAAGGTATATTATTACAAGATACGCTCCCAGTTCAATAGTACCATATCTTATTGGGATAGTCAAGTATATCATCAAGGATGGAGTGAGAGAACAGCACAAACTATTTTTTTGAATCGCACTTGCTTTAATGGCTTATTTCGGGTAAACTCAAAAGGAGAATTTAATGTACCCATGGGGAGATCTAAAAATCCCACTATCTGTGATGAAGATAATTTGCGAGCCATTGCTAAAATACTGAAAAGAACTAAAATTGATTGCGGGGACTTTACTCAGTGCGAAGCTTTGATAGATAAGAGCACGTTTGTTTATTTCGATCCACCCTATCGACCCCTTAGTAAGACTGCTAACTTTACCTCCTACTCGAAAAATAGTTTTGAGGATAAAGAGCAATTAAGATTACGGGATTTTTTCACTCGACTACACCAAAAAGGTGCTAAACTCATGTTAAGTAATTCCTATGTCCAAGATGACTTTTTGCCTAGAGAGTATCAAGACTACCAAATTGAACGAGTTCAAGCTAATCGTTCCATTAATAGTAAGGGAGGGAAACGGGGTAAGATTGATGAATTGTTAATTATGAACTATACTGTAAGGCGCCAAGGGGCATCAGTTTTCTAGACAAGCACCAGTAAATATTGCGTGCGGCTCGTTTCCAGTTTATTCCAAATCTCAATTCCTTGCCTAAGTACTTCCAGGTGCTCTTTATTGGCCATTTTCTCAATTTCTTCCTTTGCGCCTACTCGGTTGGCGCGATAATATAAATATTCAGTCATCTTGTATTATTGTGATTAAATCCAACAATTTCTCATCCCTGAAAACCGCTCTCATTTATAGTGCAGTCTTCACCACCTTAACCCTAGGAGTCACACAAACCCCCGCTTACAGTCAAATCTTACCCCAAGTCTGGGTTTCTGGCGGAGTTAAAGATGGAGATATCAGCTATGGTATTGGGGCTAGACTTGTGGATTTTGGCGTGGAAGTAGGTACAGGAGAAGATGGATCTACCGGAGTAGATCTGTTAACATTCCAGAACTTCGTCATTGTTTCTCCCTATATTGGTATTGGTTGGTATTCTGGAGAAGATAATTTGGCTTTCTCTGGGGGAGTGCAAGTGGAACCCCCAGGAAGTGTGTTTTTCGGTGCCGGATATCACACCATTCGGGGTATTAATGGACAAATCGGAATTAAATTCTGATCTAAATATTTTTACGCGAAACTCCCAATCCATTCTACACATTAAACCGAAATAACATCACGTCCCCTTCCTGCACCACGTATTCCTTACCTTCAGAACGCACCAAACCTTTTTCCTTAGCAGCAGTCATGGAACCAGCTGCTACCAAGTCTTCATAAGCAATGGTTTCGGCGCGAATAAAGCCTCGTTGGAAATCACTGTGAATTACTCCTGCTGCTTCCGGTGCTGTCATTCCTGCGCGAATAGTCCAAGCGCGACTTTCCGTCGGTCCTGTGGTTAAATAAGTCCGCAACCCCAACAGTTGGTAGGTAGCCTTAATTAAAGATGATAACCCTGCTTCTTCCACTCCCAGGGATTGGAGGAAGTCAGCTCCCTCTTCTGGGGACAACTCTATTAGTTCTGATTCTACTTGAGCGGAAACCATGATAGTGCCTGCTCCTTCTTCAGCAGCAATTTCCTTCACTCTTTCTACCCATTGATTCCCCGTTGCTAAATCATCCTCAGATACGTTGGCTGCATAAATGACAGGTTTACCGGTGAGCAAACCCAAGGGTTTCACCAAAGCCGCCTCTTCCAAGGTCAGGTTCGCCTGTCGTACTGTTTTCCCTTCGTTTAAGATGGCGCTCAAATGCTCTAATAATGCCAATTCTGTCTGAGCATCCTTATTAGTTTTAGCCTTTTTCCGTACTCGCTGAATGCAACCTTCGATTTGAGTTAAATCTGCTAAGGCTAATTCTAGGTTGATCACCTCTATATCCCGCACTGGATCCACGGAACCGGAAACGTGGATAATATCTTCGCTATGGAAACAGCGTAACACATGGACGATGGCATCTACTTCCCGAATATTAGCCAGAAATTGATTCCCCAGTCCTTCCCCTTTACTAGCACCTTTGACTAAACCAGCAATATCCACAAATTCCATGCGGGTGGGGAGGATTTTTGCCGATTGGGATATTTTGGCCAGCACCTCCAACCGTTGGTCTGGTACTGTTACTATACCTATATTGGGTTCGATGGTGCAAAAGGGAAAGTTGGCTGCCGGAGCAGCAGCATTGGCTACGAGAGCATTAAACAGGGTGGATTTCCCCACGTTTGGCAGTCCGACGATTCCAGCTCTGAGCATAAGAGATTGTAAATTTTTTTTTGAGCTATAATATTATAGTTGGGATTTAATAAACCGCAGAGACGCAGAGGACGCAGAGTAAGAGAGGGAAGAGAGATATGAGAAATGATATGATGCTCTGGCCTTATGGGACTCCTGGTATTCCCGATAATTTGTTTACGCGGTTGCCGGGTATTCCCCTCAGTAAGCGAGAAGTGCGCTTGCTACTGATTTCTTCCCTGCGAATGAAACCAAACTCCGTTTTGTGGGATATTGGCGCTGGGACCGGTACTGTGAGTATCGAAGTGGGGTTGCTCTGCCCTTCAGCTACAATCATCGCTCTGGAAAGAGATGAAGAAGTGGCTAATTTGATTCGCTCCAATTGCTCTCGCTTCAGTGTCCAGTGTGTGGAAGTGTTTGAAGGTACTGCGCCCGACTGTCTCCAAGAGCTGAAACCAAAGCCAGATCGGGTTTGTCTGGAAGGGGGAAGGAATGCCAAAGATATTTTAAAGGAAGTGTGGGAATATTTACAACCAGAAGGTAGAATAGTGGCCACAGCAGCTAATTTAGAGAGTCTCTATACCCTCTCAGAAGGGTTGGCTCAACTGCAAGCACGGAACGTGGAGGTGGTACAGTCAGCAGTTAATCGTTTGGAAACCCGAGGAATTCATCAAACCTTTGCTGCTGTGGATCCCATGTTTATTCTCAGTGGGGAAAAACTCTAATTCTTATAAATGTCTTGGACTCGAATTATTAGTGCAATAGTAGCTATCGCCCTTGCCTTGGGAGCGATCCTTCTAGGGGGATGGTACTTTACTGTTACTATTGGAGTTATTGTCTTTCTAGCGCAATTAGAATATTTTCGCTTGGTTCGCTCCAAAGGTATTGCTCCTGCGGGCAAAACTACCCTGGTTGTTTCTCAATTATTGCTCATTACCGCTGCAATCGCTCCGAACCTCAGTGACGCAATATTTCCCTTAGCAGGTTCTTCTATCTGTTTTTATTTGCTCTTTCAACCCCAATTAGCCAGCATTGCGGATATCTCTACCTCCATTTTAGGATTATTCTATGGTGGCTACCTTCCTAGTTATTGGGTTAAGCTGCGAGTAACTTTGCCTGAAACTATTCCCCTCGGTACTGTTGCTAGCAATAATTTGTTTGGCATAGGTGACTGGACTGACTTGAGTAGTTTTCCCCGAGGACTCACCCTAACTTTACTAGCTTTTAGTTGCATTTGGGCAGCAGATATCGGTGCTTACTTCATGGGTAAATATTTGGGTCGCACTCGACTTTCTGATATTAGTCCAAAAAAGACAGTTGAAGGAGCTGTTTTTGGTATTGTGGGTAGTGCTGTAGTAGGAGGAGTGGGTGCTTGGTATTTAGATTGGCTCAACGGACTAATTGCTGGGTTGCTGTTAGGGGGACTAATTGGTATTGTCAGCCTTTTGGGAGATCTAACGGAATCTATGATGAAACGAGATGCGGGGGTGAAAGATTCTGGAGAGTTGATTCCTGGACACGGGGGTATCCTGGATCGCACCGATAGTTACGTTTTCACTGCTCCCTTGGTTTATTATTTTGTCACTTTGCTTTTGCCTTTATTCCTTCAATAATACCCAATACCAACAAAACTTTTGTTAACCAATCTCCCCACCTCACATATAAGGTTTGAGTCTGTCTTTTGTAGATGGTATCTTTATGAAGCTGGTAAGTATTAATCTGGGAGATCCAAAGAGTCCGCCCTCGGGGATCTACAATGGCAGAATAACCTGTATTGGTAGCTCTCGCAGCCCAGCGATCGCTTTCTATGGCCCGCATTACGTCCTGAGCATGGTGTTGAGCTGGCATACTATTGCTATAATGAGCATTATTAGAAGCAGTAATAATAAACTCACCTCCAGCAGCAATTTGACGGCGGAAATGCTCGGCAAAAGCAGACTCGTAACAAATACCTACAATTGCCTGTCCGAATGGAGTCTGAAATATTTGCTCCCCTTTACCCGCCACAAGACTAGCTTCTATGGGGGAAAGTCGGTTAATTATACCACCCAACAATTCCTCAAAGGGAATGTATTCACCCAAAGGAACTAACTTTGTTTTATTATATCTACTAATAATATTACCAGAAGAATTTATAGTAAAAAGGCTATTGGTGTAATTACCTCCTTCTTCACCAAAGGCTCCCACCCAAACAGGTACCCCCCACTCTAAAATTGCTCGATAAAATGTTGCCGAACTCGCCACCAAATATTGCCAAGAAAAAGGGAATGCAGTCTCAGGAGTGAGAATTATATCTACCCCGTCAGCAGCTAAAGTTTCATAACCAGCAGTATAACCCTCAATGGCTTTGCGCCAACCAGCGGGATACAGCTTGATTTCATTGGGGATATTCCCCTGAATAATACCCACTTTAATGGCATTTTCCGCGAATGTATCCACTGGACGATTAAATAACCAAAATCCAATGCCATGGCAACTAACCAAGAATCCTAATGCTATGATAAAAGACTTAGTCTTCCAGAAACGAAAAGTTCCGTAACCCACAGCCTCAGCAATTAAACCATTAACTGCTACAATTGCAGCTGTGATTGTAGATGGCCCCGATACCTGACTCCATTGCAAAATAGCCAAATTGTGAGGACTCTGTGTATAAGATAACCCACTCCACCACAAAGGTCCACTACTCCAAACTGCTTCCAAACCGCACCATACCGCAACTCCCACCAAAATTCGCCCCAACCCAGAGGAAAGGGAAAGAAATCTCATGACTGCGCACCAAGCTACCACTAAAGCTGCACCCCAGAGAGTAATGAAGAGCCAGCAGAAAAGAGCGATCGCCAAACTCACTAACCAAGGAACTCCCATCCAAGTCATGGGATGAATCCCAGTTATCCAAAATAAAGCTAAACCGTGATAACCTAATCCCCAAGCTAAGGAAATGAGAAGATAGGACTCTTTTTTGGAGGTAATTAAGATCCAGAGGGGAACTAGAGCAACCCAAGCGAGAAACCAAGCGGATACTGGAGCTGTTGTCAGCCCCATAAGGATACCGCTGATGAAAGCTAGGGCAATTTTTTTCATTTATCTATCTCTCTGTGCCTCTGCGCCTCTGGGTGAAACTAATACCGATTTCTCCTTAGTTAGAACAAAAATCGCAGCAAGAGTCCACCAATACTTCCCAAAACCTTCTCTACTCCCCCTCCTCCACCCCGAGGAGCATTGCGAGCGAATTCCATTCCTTCCAGAAAGTTTTCTGCTCCCTGAAGTCCAGTCTCATTTCCCTGCTTTTGAAAGAATTTAACGGCTATTTCCCCATCTTGAATTGCTCCTGGTTCGTCTCCCAAGCGATAACGAGCTAATCCCCTACCTAGGTAAGCGGGGGCAAATTGAGGGTTGATACTAAGTGCTTGATTATAGTGTTCCACCGCTCTGTTATAATTGCCTTTCTCCGCTTCTGCTATCCCCCAGAAGTGAAACAGCTCTGGGGTTCCCGCATAATTGGGAATGCCGATTGCTCCCTCCATATAAGCAGTATCCAAACTAACCCCGATTAAATTGGCATTGACGAGGTAGGCTTTTCTCAGGTCACTACCATAGAGTTTCGCCCCGATTAAAATAGCACCGCTCAGGTTAGCTCCGTACAGAGAGGTACCGCTCAGATCTGCACCGCTCAGATCTGCACCTCTCAAGTCCGCACGACTGAGTTGAGCACCACTCAAATTGGCACCGGATAGTTGAGCACCAGCTAAGTTAGCCATGACTAAGCCGCTACCCTCCAAATCGCATTGGGGACATTGTTTCGTAGCTAGTAGTTGGGACAGGTGTTGAAGATTTTCGGCTCGAAGGGGAGGAGAGAGATTGAGGGTGGTGAAAATGGCAGCGGTGGCGAGAATTCTGGGTAACATAGCTTTTTCAGGGATGGACTCGCGATTTTTATATTATAATCTTTTTTGAGGCACTTTAGTCTAGAATGGAAATATACATTCCGCCCTATTTGTTCAGATTATGGCTGCCACAATAGAAATTTATACCTGGAGTCGTTGCCCTTTTTGTATCCGTGCCAAGGCATTACTGAAGCAAAAGGGGTGCCACTTTACTGAATATTGTATCGATGGAGACAATGATGCCAGAGAACAAATGACTCAAAGAGCGGGGGGAAGTTCCACCTTACCTCAAATATTTATCGATGATCAACATATAGGGGGTTGCGACGACTTATATGATTTGGAATCTCGTAAACACTTAGATTTTTTGCTTCAAAAGTAACTACACAACTAAAAATTTGGACCAAAAGCGTGAAAATAGCATTTATTATCGATCCAATCTCTCAGCTAGATCCGGGACATGATACTACCGTAGCTTTAATGGAAGCAGCACAAGCTAAGGAGCATGAAGTCTGGGTGTGTGAGCTGGATCAGTTGAGTGTGGTAGATAGTGCACCTTGGGGAATGCTCCATCAAGTTGAAACAGAACCTTGGTATACTCTTTCTCCAGGTGTGCTCAAACCCGTAGGGGAGATGAATGCTGTTTTCATGCGTAAAGATCCCCCAGTTAACATTCCCTACCTCTATGGTACCTATATCCTCGATTTGCTGAATCCTCAAAAGACTTTGGTGGTTAACTCCCCCAAGGGGTTGAGACTTGCTAACGAAAAAATGTACGCTTTGCAGTTTCCTTCCCTTATTCCTGCTACTATAGTGAGTCAGGATAAAACCATTATTCGGCAATTTGTCCAGGAAAAGGGAGCTGGGGTGATTAAACCCTTAGGAGGGAAAGGGGGAGAGGGAATTTTATATTTGTCTCCAACTGATGACAATTTTAACTCTTTGATTGAAATTAGCACCCACCAGGGTAGAGAACCTGTCATGGTTCAGGAATATTTACCCGCTGCAAAGGAAGGGGATAAACGGATTATTATGCTCAACGGAAAACCTATTGGGGCGGTAAATCGCATTCCTACTGGGGATTTTCGTGGTAATATGGCTGTGGGGGGTAGTGTGGCTGCAACAGAACTGACGGAAAAGGATAGTTACATTTGTGCTACAGTTTGTCCTAAACTCAGAGCAGATGGTCTCTATTTTGTCGGTCTGGATGTTATTGGCGGTTACCTTACAGAAGTTAATGTTACTAGTCCTACGGGAGTTAGGGAGATTGACCGTCTTAGTCATACTAACCTAGGGAAACAAACCATGGAGTGGCTTGAAGAAAAGTTGTTTTTTTATGAATAAACAATTTATAATAACATTGTTATTATTAGGGGGAGAAGTAGCTATGGCTTTACCTCCCCCAGAGGATATTCCTGAGGAAATATTGCGGACGGAAATTATTACGGAGGGGCGATCGCCTATTGATAATAAACCTCTCACTGCTGCGGAATATGCTGAATTAGAAGCAGAGTTAGCTCAACGGGAGTTTAGTCCAGAAATAAATCCCGAATTACAAGAATTAATCTTTCTACTGCGAATTCGGAAATTATTCAATGACATTAACCCATTTTAAGGACACTTCTTAATTAAGGCACCTAAAAGAGTCTGTACTAATAAGCAAGCTTGCTGGTTGTTTAAAGGTTTTGTGGGAGTGTGGTTTCTTCTGGTATTTCACCTTGGAATGGGGTAAATTGTATCTCCTCCAATTGTTTCATTAGGTATAGTTGTTTCAGTTGAATTCAAAATTAGTTTGTATCCTTATTAATGACACCACGAACCATTACTCTTCTTTGCAGTAAGGGCAAACTTTCATCGTAGTTCATTTCTGATCTACCCTTAAAACTGCCGCGCAAGAAAAGCACTACATCTTGGTTTGTTCGGTTCCCTTCACTGTCTATTGCATCTCTAACACAGGCATAAAAGCCACTAAGAGGATTTGTAGGTGTTATCCTGTATCTAAATCTATCCCTCTCTTCTGCATCCTGTTCTGCTGCTGGAAGTTCACCTATTTCTTCTCTTTCTGCAGCAGTTATATCTTCTCGACTTAATGTATCACATCTATCGCTGGCATTGCTATTTTCATCACCTTCATCACCATCTACATAATCCACTAACACTCGCGTCTTTCCGCTGCCATTTGGACACCCAGAAGACACATCATTACAATTTGTATTATTTGGCCAATTGGCAAAGGTAATATCATTGTTAAATGGCTCTACATATCCAACCTCCTTAGTTAATGTTGTAATTGAGGAATCGTTAGAGGTTGGTGTGCCGGCATTGGGAAAGTCATCGTTCTTGAATTTCCGTAACCCATAGCGGATAATCCGCGATTCTCCTTCCCAATTATCATCATTTGCCGTATATTGGGCGTAGACAACTAAAGTATAAGAGCGACGTTCTATTAGCAAATCCTCACAATCGCTTTTTTCAGTGGCGTCTGTTATTCCCCTACAATCTGTTATCATCTGCTTCTCCTCGGTATAAGGAACAGGTTCTACTTTCCAAAAAGCTAAAATCGGTCTTTTGTCGTCATCGGAAAAACTTGCTGGCAAATTATGTTTTATATCATTCAACTTTGTACCATTATAGACGTGAACAGCCTCTCGCAATTCCCGCGCCATGTAGTTTAGAGCACGTTCCATTTCTTCCTGAGTTGAGCTGAGGGCTATTTCCCTTTGGTTAGCTCGAGTCAATTGGTTTGTCAGGCCTAGGAGGCTGCAACAGACAATAGTGCCCATTACCGTGACAGTTAAAAGCTCTACTAAGGTGAACCCTGCTTTAGGTTTTTCCTGTCGAAGCTTGGCCATTATTGCTTTTAGGAGTGCTGGAATCACAATTTTGCCTATCTAAAAATACTTCATGAGGAATCCGACGAGCAATTTGTTTCGCTGCCCGCCAAATAGCGTTCATAAGCATGTAAGGAGAATGGCAAATCACTCCGACTTATTTCTGTATAAAAAGCTACTAAAGGGCGTGTTGTTCGTTCTTTTCCTGAAAATTGTAATGAAGCAACCTGGGTTTCCAATCGGTTGTTCATTAAGTTATCCTTGGCTGCCATGGAATATACTCGCACTCCCATACGGAAGACAGCTACTTCCTTGTTACTCGAACCTGAGCCGAAACACATCCCTTTATTTCGGAAGGTTTGCACGAGAAAATCTGGTTCATTATTCTTGTCCACATCTACTTTGAAGGCAGCAGTTGCGGCAGGAGAGTCTGTATCATCTTTTATATCGTTGGGCGGTGGTGCATCTGTTAGTTCCCCTGAGGTTACTTTCGGAGGCAATTGTTGATTATCTCTTACACTCACTCCCCGATTCATTCTAGTCTGAATCAGATCAATCTCACTCTGTGCTAAATCCATGGCTTGTTCCACTTGTCTTGTGTGAACCTGGCTAGCAGCAACCAGAGCCAATATGGGGGCTGACACTGCAAGAACTGTGCCAATTATGAAAATGGCTGCCAGTACTTCCAAAAAACTGGTACCGCGATTGTTTTGGAAGTCTAAAGCTAGTTGGAGCAGTTTTAAATATTCATCTTGTCCTGTTTTAGTTGCCATTTTCATCACCTCCATCTTGGAGCTTGCATAAAGTTCCTTCTATCTCCTGGCTCTCTTCTGGTTTTTTGGCACAGAATAGGAGTTGATTGTAGGGATCCTCCTGTACCAGATCCTGGTAGGACTCATTGCGGGGACTGCCATAGAAGACATTAAAACGGGCAGTAATTGGTGCTGGGGGGCGATACTGGAGTGCTACATCGTAGCCCCATTTTCGTCCGGTGGAAGTCTCTTGATAATACGCCGCATTTAATGCATCTTGAGTATTGTCAGTATTTATTGTGGAAACGTTCCAAGCATCTTGATCGAACGGAGCAGTAGCATAAGTGCTGAAATTTATCTGCAAGAAAGATCCTTGAATATTTAGAGGTCTACTCCAATGTTCAATCTTCCGAATATAATCAGTTAACCCTCCATTGTATTGGTTATAACGGTTAGGTGAGATACCGCCAATTAGAGCTGCATTTACTATAGTTTCATTTGCTTGACCTAATATTCTCCGCTCCTCATCGGGGGGCTCTGGGTTTCTGGATCTATATCCACTAAACTTGGAGTTGCCAGAATATATATCCCCGTTGCGATCCACCCGGATAGGGCTATCCGTATTTGAATTCTCTTCCCTCACAAAATCATCTCCCGTAGCATTACCAGGATCTTCTTTTGCTAGGGTACTGTTAAGATAAGAAGACTTTGAATCCGCAACATTGGGACAAGCAGTATCATTTAAAACCAGGCCATCTTCTGTATAACCATCGCAGAAATTATTGGAGAGAACTGTTAGTGCGTCCCCTGAAACTTCTGTTGGTCGCCAAGTATCTTTATCATTCCTGGCAAAGTTAGTGTTCAAGTGACTACGGGTATAAAAATTACTCCAATTATTTTCTAGCTTTTCATCGAACTCCTCAATGAGGGTAGTTTTAGTTCCATTGGTACTATGTAAGTTGAAATCTCCCTGAATGTAAACCGGGTTGTCGCTAATAAAGGACATTCCAGCCTTGACGGTATCCGCCGCATTCAACGTTGAGCCACGATATAGCACTGATCCATTTTTGAGCCGGAAACCATAGGGACGGCGATCTGGATCGGGATAATAATCTACTGGCTTGGGGCTGACGCCAGTATCCCTATTTTGGGGTGGATCCTGAGGTTCATCGCTTCTGGGATTCATTACGCAATTGGAGCTGGTTGCATCGTTATGGGTAAATTCCGTGCAATTAGTATTTTTAGGTCTGGCAATGGCATCTTCTCTCACGGCGTCTTCCCGGAAACCATAGACAATACCGCTGGAGGGAAGCCACCAATCTCCGTTTGTTGCTGGATTTTTGCGCAGTAAATCTAAATTAATCTCCAGAGTGTGCACCTGCATTAATTGCCGCCCGTCGTAAAATGCTTTATCTTGGATAGCCAGGTACCGTTCGCCCTCTACTGCACTACCTTTGATGAGGCTTTTATTAGTGGTTACCGCACTGTCATCATCGTTGGAACTATTACTGGAGGGCAGTTTCCAGTTAGCTATGAGCCTGGGGACAAGAGCAATCTCAGCAAGGTTTACTTCTTTATACTGAAAATTATTGGTAGAATCTCTAATATATATATCCTTTAAATATTCTTCCGTACTATTAGCGTCGTAGCCCTGGTTGTGATCTGCTGTGGGAAATAGGTAGTAAAGAGCAGGATAATATGACTTGTTATCGCAGAATGCCAAAGCTAAAGCTACCTTTCCCTGTCGTCTTTCCTGCTGTGGTAATGTATTAGGGAAGAAATCTTCAAACTCTTCGGGATGGCATGCTGTCCTTTTTCCTGTAACGCCCGTTACCGTTCCATTGTTTGTGTTCCAGGTTAAATCCCCATCACTGGCGCGGATTGTATTTACATCTTCAGCAAAACCTTTAGCGCGATCGCGATTTATCTGATTTGCTTCCCAAATCTGCCTTCCCGTCGTCTCCACATAGTTTTTCCATGCGGTTTTTTGGTTATCTGTCAAAGATTGTTGTTTATCAATCAACGATTTCACCGCTTCTATATACTGATCTGGAGTGAAGTTGTAGTAGTAATCCGCATCAAATGTCCTTGAATCATTGGTTATGCCATCCTCCGCAATTTCTGGATTACTTGCATTTGCCGTACCATCCACCAATTCCCACAAATAAGCACCCAGCTGCTGCATATTCGGTATCGTTGTACTTCCAGCGTCACGATTTTCCTCTGTCGCCACCTTTTCAATAATCCCCTCCCTGTTTTCAATGTTATAAGCCAACATTCCCAGAGCAGAAGCTGCGGTATGAAGGGTACTCTTATCAGCAATACTCAAATCACGATACCCAGTGGAACCGTCCACTATCCGGCGCAGGTTGGAGAAATCCCCCCACATAGTTAAATAGGGATAGGGATGAACCACTGCCTCTGTATCCCCAAAAGTATCTTGGGTTGGGGGAAAAGCCCCGTCCGAATCCCCGGCGAAGTGAGCCAAGTTATTCAGTGCCTTACGCAAATCACTGTTTGTATTGTTGTAATTGGTTTCAAAGGTACTTTCATTTCCAGCAGGAGGCTCAAATTCCCAACCATTGGTTCCCTTGCCAATTAAAAAGTCCGTATCCACTTTCTCTGGGTTGGTAATATAGTCAAGTTCATCGAAGGTAGTGCTGTTTGTCCAAGTTGTAGAAGTTCCCGGATGAGAAGTTGATGCTAGCACAGTTACAGGAAAATAACCATCGTCCTCCTTATAATGATAAACTGCTGTAGCTTGCACTGCTGCCAAGTTATCCCTCAGAGTGCGCCGCTGGAGGTCTTCATTTTTTGTTGTCTCCGTTGCTGCACTAGCTGCACTTTGGACATTGTAGGGGTAGAGAGGATCGTCATCTTCTGCATTAGTATTACCACTGCCCCCCCAACCATTGGCATTCCCCAATTCCAACCGTTGTCCAACGATTAATCGCAGTCCTTCAGCCCTGGCTCGCCGTTCCCAATAACCATCTAAACCCAAATTCTTCACGGAATATGTATTGGCATCGTCTTCGATTAGATCCTTTTCTACATCATCAATAACTTCGCCGTAGTTACTTGAGGTTACTTTATTCTCCTCATTGTAAGTCTTGGGGCCCCAACGATTATCAGCCCTGTAAGTATCGTCTACAAAAGGCCGGCGCACTTGCTTATCAATTCTAACCCGGTGTCCTAAAGCACCAGAATGACCAAGAGGCACCCCCCTCGGCCACGCCCCGCCAACCATGTTGGTACTCCCATTCCCGTCGAAACCGAGGGCTTGAAATTTATCTTCTGTGAAGAGCGCAACTGGGTCTAGAATCAAAGGGCTATAATCACTTCTAAAACGACTATCATCTTTTATAGAATCAAAAATATTGTTGATGAAGAAATTTCTAAGAGCCGTTATATCGGTTGGTATATGGACCTTTAATGTTGCCCTGTCATAATCATTGGCGGCATGAGGATGAACTCCAAATTTCCCATTTTTCAGGTCTAGTAAAATCCATTGACCTTGGTAGGTAGTGTTATTATTTCCATTACTTTCTTCAGCTTTTTCTGTGATTCTAATTTCCGAAGCTTCTTTGCTGTTTATGCAAGAATTAGGGGAACTGACTAGAAACAATTCGGTTGTATTATTATAACTGCCTGTTGCTCCTAACATCATACTGGCTTCAGTATGGAGGGCACCGTTAAAGTTAAATTTCCTTCTGTTAATTCCTAGATCAGACAAGAACCATGCTCCCCACTTATTGCCCTTATCTAACTGTCTGTCCTGATGATATTCTACAGTATTTACATTTTCGTTAGAGGTATTATCATCATTTCTAACTACTACTGCATTTACTTGGAAGTTTTTGCTAACTGAACTACCGGTTAAATTATACCAGCCTTTTTTAGGCTCCAGTAATTCTAGGTTGCAATCTTGTGATGTCGCCCCCCTATTTATACTTAAAGGACTATTGCGATTAATTTGAGCATAGGCTTTCTTCTTATTATCCGCATCTTCTAATGTTATATCGTCGCTTTCATCGGCGGTGCCCATGTCATTTTCCCCCCTCATGAGAATGGAATAAATGACGGTTTCTTCACCATTCTCGAAAGACCAAGCGTTGTATTTTTTGTAGTTATTGCCGCTATCATCTGTAGGTATATTCAGACGGGTTTCATGGGGTAATGTATAAGGATCATCATCTGTAGCCGTGATACCATTGGCAGAATCATTTTCATCATTTTCATTCAGCATTAATGTTTCCAATAAAGCCTCAGAAGGCATACCACTTGGTAATCGGGAATCTGACTTAAAGAGATACTCAATCTTAGACTTTGCCCTTTCTATAGCTGGTGTAGCGGCGTTCTCGATTAACTGACTTTCCCCCTCTCCAATTACCTGTTGGGCGCGCTGGGAGGTGCGAAAAAGCATGGAAGAAATCACCAAACCCATCACCAACAACAACATCAAAGCTGTTGGCATGACAAAACCGGCTCTAGATTGTCTGAGTAAAAAGAAGCCATGGAAGGTACGAAGGAGCCATCTCACCAGCCAGGATACGGCTGCAGTGAAGATGTTTTTTCTACCCTTGCGGGTTTTTTTTCCCCCTTGACGTCGTTCCATAGCTACTACACTCAACAATTCTACCTAACCTATTTACTAGGATAGCTCTTTTTCTAGTAAACTGGCATAAGTATTTATACTTATTTTTCAAATTAATTTAAATTAGTACCAGCAGAAGCTGCCATAGCTTGTAAACCTTTTTTCTGAACAGTTTTCATCGCTTTAGTAGAAAGACGTAGCTTCACCCAGCGGTTGCCTTCCGGCCACCAAACTCGCTTCCACTGCAAATTTACCTGTTGCAATTTTTTCGTCCGGCGGTGAGAATGAGATACAGCATAGGCATTATTAGCCTTTTTCCCAGTGAGCTGACACTTATGAGACATGGTTACTTCCTTATCTTTTAATGAGCAAATATTATAGCCTACAGAGTCACCCTCTCTTATCTTCCTCTGGGCCCTCTGGGCCTCTGCGGTTCATCTTGTACAAATGATTGAGGTCCACTATAATAAGGAGAACCATCATGAAACAACCACAAATATATGCCTCGGCGCCACGATCTACAGAAAATATTACTTCTCGGTTCCGGTCCCATTGTAATTGGCCAGGCATGCGAATTTGACTACTCAGGAACACAAGCTTGTAAAGCACTGCGCTCTGAAGGCTACACTGTTGTGTTAGTCAATTCCAATCCTGCCTCCATTATGACAGATCCGGAAATGGCAGATCGCACTTATATAGAACCTCTGACTGAGTCCATGGTAACCAAGGTAATAGCTAAGGAGCGTCCTGATGCTCTCCTCCCCACCATGGGGGGCCAAACAGCCCTAAACCTAGCGGTAGCCCTCAGTAAAAATGGCGTCCTGGCTAAATATGGAGTGGAACTAATTGGCGCTCAACTGTCAGCTATCGAAAAGGCAGAAGACCGCCAATTATTCAAGGCAGCAATGGAACGCATAGGAGTGCCAGTCTGCCCTTCAGGTATTGCCAATAATTGGTTAGAAGCACAAGAAATCGCCGCCCAAATCGGTTCTTACCCCCTCATTATTCGTCCTGCTTTTACCCTGGGAGGTACTGGAGGAGGTATGGCCTATAATAAAGAAGAATATGAGCAATTGGTCAACTTGGGTTTAGAAGCCAGCCCTGTGAACCAAATATTGGTGGAAAAATCCCTCCTGGGTTGGAAAGAATACGAACTGGAAGTAATGCGAGACTTAGCAGATAATGTGGTGATTATCTGCTCCATCGAAAATATAGACCCGATGGGAGTCCACACGGGAGACTCCATGGTAGTTGCTCCCGCTCAAACCCTCACAGATAAGGAGTACCAGCGACTGCGGGATTACTCCAAACAAATTATCCGGGAAATTGGCGTCGAAACCGGGGGTTCTAATATCCAATTTGCCGTGAACCCCGTAAATGGGGAGGCAATAGTAATTGAAATGAATCCAAGAGTCTCTCGCTCTTCAGCCCTTGCTTCCAAAGCAACAGGTTTTCCCATCGCCAAATTTGCCTCCTTATTAGCAGTAGGCTACACTCTGAATGAAATTCCCAACGATATTACCCAGAAAACCCCTGCTTCCTTTGAACCTGCCATTGACTATGTAGTCACCAAAATACCCCGGTTCGCTTTTGAGAAATTCCCCGGTGCTCAACCCCTCCTCACTACCCAAATGAAGTCAGTAGGGGAAGTAATGGCTATGGGACGCACTTTCTGTGAATCTTTTCAAAAAGCCCTCCGCTCCTTGGAAATAGATCGTTACGGTTTTGGCTGTGACAAAGAGGAAACCAGTATTTCCCAAAACCAAATCCTTTCTAACTTAGGTACTCCCAAGCCAGAGCGAGTTTTTACCTTGCATCAAGCACTCAAACTGGGGATAACGGTAGAGGAAATCAACCAAATAACTGGTATCGATATGTGGTTCCTGGATAAAATGGCAGAAATGGTAACCACAGAAGACTTCCTGGAAAAGACTCCTTTAGAGGAAATAACCCCAGAAGAGATGAGGTTTGTCAAACAACAGGGGTTCAGCGATCGCCAAATTGCCTTTGCTACCAAAACCACGGAAGACACGGTACGCAACTACCGCAAAAATTTGGGAGTAACTCCCGTTTATAAACTAGTAGACACCTGCGCTGCGGAGTTTGAAGCATTTACTCCCTATTACTATTCTACCTATGAACCAGCGGAAACAGAAATAAAACCCACAAACAAGAGCAAGGTAATGATTTTGGGGGGTGGTCCCAATCGCATTGGGCAGGGTATCGAATTTGACTACTGCTGCTGTCATGCATCTTTTACCCTGAGTGAGGTGGGATATGAAACCATTATGGTAAACTCCAATCCGGAAACCGTCTCCACAGACTATGATACCAGCGATCGCCTCTATTTTGAACCCCTCACTCAAGAAGACGTCCTCAATATCATCGAAGCGGAAAATCCCGCCGGTATTATCATTCAATTTGGGGGTCAAACTCCTCTGAAACTAGCAGCAGGACTGGAAAAATACCTAGCAAGTCCAGAAAACAGAAGCGGCACGAAAATATGGGGAACCTCCCCCAATTCCATCGATATTGCCGAAGACAGGGAAAGGTTTGGTCAAATACTAGCCCAACTGAATATCCAGCAACCCGCCAACGGTATCGCCCGCAGCTACGAGGAATCCTTAGCTATTGCCCATTCCATCGGCTATCCCGTAGTGGTGCGTCCTTCCTACGTTTTAGGAGGCAGGGCCATGGAAATCGTCTATTCCGATGGGGAACTCCAGCGATACATAAGTTATGCAATAAAATTAAATCCTAAACATTCTATTTTAATAGATAAGTTTTTAGAAAATGCCATTGAAGTAGATGTAGATGCCATTGTAGACAGTAATGGAAAATGTCTTACAGGTGGAATTATGGAACACATTGAGCAAGCAGGCATTCATTCAGGAGACTCAGCCTGCTCCATACCCCATACATCCCTTCCCAGCACCGTCTTAAAAAAAATTGGTGAGTGGACAGAACAATTAGCTAAAGCATTGCAAGTGGTAGGATTAATGAATATCCAATATGCAGTGCAGGGAGAAAAAGTCTATATTTTAGAAGCGAACCCCCGTGCTTCTCGAACCATTCCCTACGTTTCCAAAGCCATTGGCATTCCCTTAGCCAAATTAGCCTCTCGTATTATGGCAGGAGAAACCCTAGAATCCTTGAACATAACCACAGAATCTAAGGTACAACATATAGCAGTAAAAGAAGCAGTATTACCCTTTGATAAATTTACCGGAGCAGACACCCTTTTAGGACCAGAAATGCGCTCTACAGGGGAAGTAATGGGCATAGATTTGGATTTTGGTAAAGCATTTGCCAAAGCAGAATTAGCAGCAGGAGTGCAACTGGCCACCGAGGGAACAGTGTTTGTTTCCATGAGCGATCGGGATAAAGAAGCAGTGGTACCGGTGGTGAAAGATTTAATGGATTTGGGTTTTAAAGTAGTAGCAACTTCTGGAACTCGTCACCTCTTACAGTCCCATGGCATTAAAAACGTAGAATTGGTTTTAAAACTCCATGAAGGACGTCCCCACGTGATAGACTGGATTAAAAACAAACAGATTCAATTTATTATCAATACCCCCAGTGGGGAAGAATCCCAAGCAGACGGAAGGAAAATCCGGCGCACTGCTGTAGATTATAAGTTGCCCATTATCACCACCATTGCCGGAGCAAAAGCAACTGTTGCAGCCATTCGTTCTTTACAGTCTGGACCTTTAGAAGTAAGAGCACTACAAGACTATATAGGAGTATGATAACATGAACAGGCTTTCAGATGACGTTACGGCTGCTGTTTTGGGAGCAGTGATTATGCTTGTGAGTCTTATCAGTTTAGTGACTACTTTACTGCCATTGGTGAGCTAGATATGGATTGGTCTTTCCAGAACTTGTTTAACGTCGCCTCTGTTGGATCAGCAGTAGTGGTGTTCGTTGTTTTAGTGGCTCGGAATGCTATTCAGAAACGTGACGCCCGGCTTGAGAATATCCTCGCCAAAGTACTGGCTGCTAGTTCCTTTCCCACAGGAGTTGCTCTACTTCTTTGCGCGTTTAATCCAAGTCTGATTGCCAAGTGATCAGTAACCAGTAACCAGTTACCATATCCCTGGGGACGCGCCCGTGAAACTTATTGTTAAGGAAAAAACAAAAATGAATACAGACTACCTAAATTTCTGCCCTCAACTAAAAAAGATGATAGATACGGGAACCACAATTAACTCAAAGGAAGAAAAAATAAATAAAAATTGCGGTAACTTCGACTTTAAACAACATTAGGGTTATCAGAGAAATATTAAAAGAGCTTAAGCCAATCAGAACCCTTGAGATTGGATTGGCTCATGGTGCTTCTGCTTTAACTATACTTTCCACTCTTAGAGAAATATCGCCAAATGGGTTTCTTCACACTGCCATTGATCCATGTCAGACAACAATATGGGGTGGCAGCTCAATTCAACTTATTAATGATGAAGGATATGCCAAAAATTTCCGCTTTTACGAGGATTATTCGGCTATTGTCTTAGCAAACCTAGTAAAAGAAAAGGAGAAATTTGATTTTGCCTATGTAGATGGCTCCCATCTTTTTGAAAATGTTTTTATGGATTTCTACTACACATCCATTCTTCTAAATAAGGATGGCATTGTTTTATTTGATGATTGCAACAATAGACATGTGGCCAAGGTAATTAAATTCATCAACAAAAATTATTTTGATATTTTGCAACCTTTCAATTTAAAACCCTTTGAAGATCCGCAAAAAGATTTTCAGAAAAAACTAGGTAATTTGTTAGGTATCAGGCAATTGATTGGATTTAGAAAAATTAGCGAACCACCAAGACAATGGAATGCAAAATTTCGCAACTTTTGACCAGAACCAATCTCCTGGATGAGTTGGCATTCGGTGGGTTGGTACTCTCATTTGCTACTTCACTGGTCATTTATTCGGATGCTGAAACTGCCCAGCGCGGCAAAATGCAAAGTTCATCCAAGGACATGACAGAATCCAGTTGCTCTAGCTTTCGAGCCGCCCGCCCCCACAGATAGGTCGGACATATCCTCCGTGCTGCTTTGGAATCTCTGCCGTTGAAGATATCTTCAGTCCCGGAGTTTTTGAGCAATGCTCGAATCATGAAAATATTATATCATGGAAGTAGGATTCTTCTTAACTAAACCCTTAGCTGCTCTGGCAAAAGCATTTGTCTTGGGTATGGCTCAGGTCAGATTTGAACTGACGACCTTGGGCTTATGAGTCCCCTACTCTAACCAACTGAGCTACTGAGCCATTGACTCCATGATACACAAAAAGAACCAAATGAGCAACAATTTTTGAAAATTTAATTTCAAGCCAAGACAGGGGGAAGGGAGATAAACCCAAACCCCACCCCCGAACTGAATTAGCGACGCTTAGGTAAGAAAGCGATGGGATTTACCGCACCTCGTCCCTGGTGATGCAGCTCAAAATGGAGATGAGGACCGGTACTGTATCCCGTATTGCCCATTTCTGAAATTTTTTCACCTTGCTGTACCTGTTGACCCTTGCTAACGAGAATCTTGCTATTGTGAGCATAGAGGGTCAGACTCCCATCGGGATGGCTTACTTTCACAAGTTTACCATAGCCGCCGTTATTCCAACCAGCAGTAACCACTTCGCCGGGAGCAGCAGCGAAAATGGGCGTCCCAACAGGTGCAGCAATATCAATACCTTTATGCATTCTCCCTCGACGGGGTCCGTAGCCCGAGGAGAGAACTCCCTGAGCTGGCCAAACAAAACCGTTAAATCGGGGGGAACTATCGGGTAAATAATGTTCTCGAGGAGATAAGGGGGGCAGTTTCGGTGCTACTGTTGCCCCTACAGAGAACTCCAAGTTAGAGTTGTGGGTTTCTATTTCCACAGGAGAAGTAGCCCAGGTTTCCGTTGGTGCTTGAGCAACAGTGATCTGTTGGGAGGACTGCTGACCCATTCTTTGGACGTCGGCCTTCAACTTTTCTGCGGGGTCAGGAGCCGGCAAAAAATCCAGCTCCTGTTCTGCCAGGCTACTATCGGGAGTGGTTACCACCACAACCAATTCCTCAGGAGGATCAGATTTTTGAGACGGTATGGAGGGGAGGGTAATGCTTTCTGTCAAACCTGTTTGAGGGGAATTGGTATTGGCAACTAAATGAGTACCAGGTATTTTTAACTCTTGATCCACTTCAATCAAGTTGGGATCGGTGATATTATTTGCTTGGATGAGTTCTACTAGAGAGACTCCATGACGACGGGCAATGCTATTGAGGGTATCTTTTGGTTGGACTCTATAGACAGGATTCTGGGCAGGGGTTATGAGTATCGGTACTGCGGCGTTCTCTTGAATCTTGGAATCTGTTCTGGCAATGGCGGCTAACTCATTAGTAGAAGGAATTTTCAGGGTTTGTCCTGCTCTTATCTTGGTGCTGGATTCAATGTTGTTGGCCATTGCGATGTCATCTACGGACACTTCATATTGACGGGATACTGCCCAAAGGGTTTCCCCTCTCTTCACTTTGTGTTCTACAATAATGGTTTGGCCAACAGGATTAACTCTCTTGGGGAGTAATGGTGCTGTAGCCATTGCTGGCGATTGTTGGTTCAGTAGCAATATGCCGGCAGTTCCTGCGATAGTCAAGCTTAGGGCTATTCTGGATCTTAGGGTTGTACCCATGGTTTTGGATTTCACAAACAAACTCCTGTGAGAGCGTCTTAGTCTTGTTAGTAGCACAGTTTCTCTTTGGGGTAGTTTGCCACCGCCAAAGATGCATAGCTTAGATTATACTATATACAATGTAATCAGAACAAGATTGAGGATATACAATGGCAGTAAAACGTTGGAACGATGAAATGCTCGATGAGTTAGCTTCAAGCGTGACGGAGATGCGAGAGAGCATGACGGAGATGCGAGAGAGCATGACGGAGATGCGAGAGAGCATGACGGAGATGCGAGAGGGCATGACGGAGATGCGAGAGAGCATAACGGAGGTAAAGGATAGTGTAGATGGTTTAAGAGTGACTGTTCAAGCATTGTTACAAATAGCGGCTCAACATGAACGAGAAATAGAGTTAACCAAACAGAGACAAGCAGAAAATGATGAGAGGTTTAATGTTTTGCTGGAAGAAGTGCGCTATTTGATTCGACGGAATCAGGGAGATTAGAAGGAAAAACTATGGGTAAGCGCAGAGGTAAGAAAAAACGGGCAAAGTGGCCCAAATTTTATTTATGGTTGGGAGCCTCCCAGGGAGTGGTTGTTTAAGAATAATTTTATTCCCCCGATACTTTCAGACATGCTTCCTTTAATCCAAAAATGGCGGGAAGAGGTTAACCGAAGATATCTATGTGATTTATGGGTTAAGTTTCGCTGTCTAGTAGAGGGAAAAAGACAGTTTTTGGATAACTCCTATGAAATGGCATTTTGGCTGGAGCTAAGAAACCCTCTACCTTCTGATTTATTGGAATTCATGGGTGACTACTGTGATGTTATCTATGAAGAAGTTCCCTTTTTGACCTATCTTGATAGATATGGCATGGATGGCTCTTTATCCTGGGAGAATGTGAGATGTTATGGGAAGTTCCCAGAGTATGAGAATTTGATTGAGGAGGAGGAATCATGGGAGGTATACTATACTGAGGAGGATAATCCGATTCTCACTATGTTCCAGGAATACCCCGAGTTCAATTTAGCAGATGCTTTGACCGAATTTCGCAGTTCTATGGAAGAAGAATTAGTTGAAATTGATGATTAAATGGAATCCAAATTCCTGAACTCTCCCTTATTGTCCTCAATCGAGGAAGCGGAGTTTAGCATTGAAAGAGTTTTGTTTGGGTATGGAAGCTTTGGAGCGATTTGTGGAACGGGAACCCTTGCGTCGGGTTCATGAATGTGTGTTTGCTATTCTTGCATTGGAAAGCGAGTAGGGTGGGCATTGCCCACCAAGCAACGCGCCCTTTATAAAACCCCGATACTGCCCTCCTGGGGTTTCAACCCCAGGCTATTCCCTACTCTTCTCATGATTTTTTACCTCGACAGTGCCCCTACATTTTGCCGATCGTATCAATTCTCTTGTAGGCATCGCCCACCAATGCTACTATCACCAGTACTCACCAACCAGCCACAGACTTAAGCTATTTGCTCCACAAGCACCCAGAGAGGTTTCAGTCCTTGCGAAGAAGAAAATAGGGATCCGGATACGGTGGAAGAGAAAAATTAGAACACCCTCTCAGTCTCAACGAACAGCCGACGGTCAACAGTTGTCGCTACCCTCAAGGAAGCAGAGTGCTAGACTTGATCTTGGTGACGTTCTGGATGACCGAACCATGATCTATGGCGATCGTCATACATTTGATTCAAGACTTGTTCCACATCATTCATCGTTCCGTCAGCGTCAACCCATCCACCTTCTAGATCGGGGAAGTCAAGCCGACAGTTTTCACACTTTTTACCATCGTAAAATTTGATTGGGCACCAAAATGATTCAACGTTGCGTAACATTTCGGCACCGAGGGAGTACACACCCGTCATCCAGTCACAGTAAAGACACCAAATCAGATCGTGTCCGACCAATCCTTCAAACTTGTGACGACTAACATTGACCCAATCACTGTGCTTGTATTTGGGAAACCCAAGTAACCAAATTAGCATTGGATAGACGAAAACCTCTGAGAACCGGATCAGAAAAAATACGGGCACGATAATCGAGGTCACCCACAACGCCAAGTGATTACGCCACCACCCAATGCGCTGGCTATGGAAACGGGCGATACGGGAGCCAGGTGCAACATTGCGGTTCAGGAACTCGTGGTAAAAAATCCATAACTGCATCGCCAAGACCTGGGCAAGAAGGCTTGCCACAATGCCCTCCCATCGCACAGTTAGACCACCTATCAACCAAGGAACCAATATTATAAAGGATAATAACCAGTCCAGCATCGGGGTTTTGGTACATGCATCGACAGCATCTTTTCCCCATGTCCCGAGCGATGGCATTGAGGTCAGCAGCAAGAACAGCAAAACCTCGAAGGTCAAGATGGCTAAAAAAACTGTTGTGTATACAATCATTATCAAATTTATTCAGAATATGGGGTCACGCCAACAGCGTAACGCACCAACAGCAGTTGAGGTTAGCCTCCAGCAACTGCTGGGACAATGCTAACTTCATCCCCATCTTTTAATGCGGTTTCCTTCCCTTGAAGAAAGCGAATGTCCTCTTCATTAACATAGAAATTAACAAAGCGACGCAGTTGACCTTTTTCATCGCACAACCGAGATTTTATCCCGGGAAAATCACTTTCTAGGGTTGAAACTAATTGTTCAATGCTAGTAACTTCCGAACATTGGACAGTTGCTTCTTTGGTGAACTTTTGTAGGGTACTTGGAACTAAAACTTTGACAGCCATTTTGTTCTTGATTATAGATTTTTGATTGTGGTATGGGCGGAGTGAACAAGGGTGGGCGCAAGCCTTGCGCCCCTACATGGTAATTGTTACACTGAAATTTGTTGCCACTCCAGCCGTTCGAGAGTGCGAGACCGTTCTAAAGCGCGCTCGAAACTAGCTAGTTTGGGTTCGATAGTTAGGGGTTCGCCGATATAACCTTGCACTGCTTCTGTGGTTTTCAGTCCGTTACCAGTAATATAAGCTACAGTAGTCTCCTCTGGGTCTATTTTACCAGCTTCCACTAACTTCTTCAACACAGCAATAGTGGTGCCCCCAGCGGTTTCGGTGAAAATACCCTCTGTTTCTGCTAACAGTTGAATTGCCTCGATAATTTCTTTATCTGTAGCACTTTCCAGTTCTCCTTGGGTTTTGCTGGCAATGTCCAAAGCATAGATACCGTCCGCAGGGTTGCCGATAGCAATGGATTTAGCTATAGTATTGGGCTTAACTGGGGTGACAAAATCCCGTCCTTCCTTAAAAGCAGTGGCGATCGGAGAACAGCCTTCTGCTTGAGCACCGCTGAAACGCACTGGTTTATCTTCCACTAAACCCACCTTGACAAACTCTTGGAAGCCTTTATAAATTTTGGTGTAGAGAGAACCGGACGCTAAGGGAGCAACGATATGATCTGGAAGTTTCCACCCTAATTGTTCCGCCACTTCAAAAGCAAGGGTTTTAGAACCTTCTGAGTAATAGGGACGGAGGTTGATATTTACAAAGCCCCAACCGTAGGTATTGCCCACTTCCGAGCAGAGACGGTTAACTTGGTCATAGTTACCTTTAACAGCCATTACTGTGGGATTATAAATGAGAGTACCCAGAATTTTACCTGCTTCTAAATCTGCGGGAATGAAAACATAGCAGTCTAAACCAGCACGAGCGGCGATGGCTGCGGTAGAGTTAGCTAAATTACCCGTACTAGCGCAGGAAACAGTGGAGAAACCTAACTCCCTGGCCCGGGTAAGGGCTACGGACACCACTCTATCCTTGAAGCTGAGAGTGGGCATGTTGACGGCATCGTTTTTAATATAGAGGTTCTTCAGACCCAAACGACGGGCTAAACGATGGGATTTAAGTAAGGGAGTCATTCCCGTTCCCACGTCAATGGGGTTTTCACTGGTAACAGGGAGAAAATGACGATAGCGCCAAATGGAGTTTGGTCCTGCTTCAATGGTAGCGCGACTGACTAGGTTGCGAATGGTATCATAGTCATAGGCTACTTCTAGGGGAGCAAAGGTCTCCTCGCAAATATGGATTGCTTTTAGGGGGTATTCGGTGCCCCCTTCTTTGGAAACCAGTTTGGTGAAAGTGGGAGCGATAGATGGTGTTTTTGTGATAGTCGCCTGGATCATAATGGGTACTTCCTCAATTGAGCCGTCAACATAATTTCCATGGTAACACAGCAAATGAAGAAAATGCTCAAGAAATCAAATCCGGTTTAGGGTAATATTTTGATAATAGTGAGTCAAAATCTGGTAATAATTGTAACCGGACTGAGCGAGGTAGTGGGCACCCCATTGACTCAGTCCCACACCGTGACCGAAACCCCTTCCCTGGACCCTAAAACCTTGTCCCGTGGGAGAAATAGTGAAGAGGGTGCTGCGCAAACCGAGCGCTTTACGAATTTCACTACCGCTAAATCTTTTTGCCCCCCGATCCCCTCTGACCATCATGGTTACTACTCTCCCTTGAGGGGTCTTTCTTTCTATGGTTATGGAGTGGATCGCTCCTACCCCAGGAAGACGACTATTTAGTTCAGAAGTGGAAAAGGTTTTGCTCCATTGATATACTGGTGCTCTGTGGTCGAAATCCCACACTCCCCGCAAATATGGTAAACTATTACTCCAAATATCCTCCACATTTTCTGTGTGTCCCCCAGAAGAAGAATGAAAAACCGCCAGGACAACTTTCCCGTTGTAAGTCATCACTTCTCCGGCGGTTTCATTCACTGCTTGTAGGGTTCTATAATATTCGCTATCTAAACCTTTGTAAACTTGGCTGGCAGTAGTGTTGTCCAAGTCGTATAATGAGTTAGAGCTGCGGGACTGTTTGTATAAGGCATAGGATCGGGCAGCCACAGCCTGAGCTTTTAAGGCTTCTAGGGGCCAACTAGGGGGAGTTTCAGCCCCCACAACGCTGTAGAGATACTCTTCTAAATCTACATGGTTAACCACTGTAATCCCATTTCCATCTAACAAGAGTTGGATCCTTCCTCGATACCAGCGATTCTCAATCCAAACGTATCCTTCTGGAGTGGGTTCCAGCCAAAGTTCGGGATAATGCCACTGGGAGATAGATATGTTATTATAACTCTTACGGACGTTAAAAGCAGTCAGTTCGGAGATTTTTCCCAGTTGTCTACCTGTTTTATCTTTCACTACCCCTGGAGTGGAAGTTCCAATTGCCAACTGTTGGATATTCTTTTTAATGGCTACTCGCACTTCTAGAGCTTCTGCTGGTGCTATCAGGGCGATCCAGAAGATTAAAGATAGCCACCAGGGAATTACATTCTTTGTCAATTTCATTGTCCTTCACTTCCTCACAATTTGTGCTTATATTAGTTTATAAAGTCGTGAGTTAGTCTAATAAGGTTCCCAGACCAGCAATATTTTCCCGTGGGGTGCTCCCGGCTGCTATAATATGTATTTAATACAATATTTTTTTATGTTAAGCTTTAAGTCATAATTAGACCTTTACCTGCGATCGCGACAGCGCCAGGGAAAGAGACGTTTTTCAGAAGTTGTTGTCTTTAGCAGAGATTTGTGTTGAGGAAGTGCCTAAGTTGGGCGGTTTAGGCAGGACATTCCGGTACTGTCTGGAGTTTAGCCTTCAGCCCGGATGGTAAGATTCTAGCTAGTGGGAGTAATGACGCAACCGTGCGATTGTGGCGATTACCAGGAGGAAAGTAATTCCTGGTATGGGACTAATTTCAAAAGGTACTTCTTCAAAGGCTATTTCCCCAATCCTGATAATATTATTAACATTATTACTATGATTACTGAGAATCCTTAGGTGAACATATTGAGTTGAAACGGCGGAGAAAGAAAATCTCTGAGCGGGAGCTTCAGGTGATGTGTCTTGCATTTGCTCTAAAAGTTGTATCCATACTACTTACCTTTAACATACTATATGTTATATGCGAATAACTCAAATTCATTTATGGCGGCAATCGAGTTTGAACTCCAAAGCAGGAAGCTTTCGATGGTGACGACATTATTAAAGGTAAAAGTTATGGTTTCGTCGGGGAGAGAAGAACTTCCATCACTTTGAAAATAACAACCTATATTCGCCACCAAATGAGTATTATTACTAAGGTGACATGAGGGGTTGTCCAATTGATTTATGATGCCATTTATATTATTTGTTTCCTCTGTTAGGAAATTCTCAACAGAGATTAAAGGATCGAAGGTTGTCTCAACAATATCTGGCTGGATGATATTATTAGTAACAGCATGAACAGGGCGGACATGGAGGAGAGAGGCAGCCATGGCCATAGTTATAATGAGTTGTTTTTTCATAGATACAAATTTCCAGATTGCTAATTTGGCCAACTTGTGGGTTACTACCGAAGGCGACGGGATAAGATTTAAGTGGTTGGACTTGGTAGTGGAGGATGAGTCTGTATTTCTATTACAGTTGAATAGTTCTGCTTTTGTCAAGGGTTCGTGGTGAGAATTTTGTGTTAGATAAAGAATATTTGCATTGCAGCAAGGGAAATGACTCCAGAAGCTGAGGAAACAGCAGCAGTAACCCCCGTACAGTTAACCAGTTACCAGGGTTAAAACCGATAATTGCGCTCCCCTACCCAAAGACTAACGGGAACTGCATTTCCTTTACTATCCACCTTCACTTCTACCACAAATTGCCGTTCTTCCTCTCTTTGTATCTCTCTTGTATGGGCATTAATCTCCTTACGCTTGTCTTCTGGCATATAATAGGTTTCCAGCCCATAGTTAATCCAGCGAGAATTGTACTCTCCCTGCAAAGCAATCCGATTTGAGGGTAAATCAGAAGATAGCTCTCTTCTTACTTCCACAGGTAACCAAGCTGGGGGCAGTTTCCCTTTCCCAGACGGGATCGCCAACCCTCAGCTGGATCTCGCCAGAGATAGAAACCAGCTATATTTGCCCCCGCAAATAAACTCATCAGCAATACTACCTTTAATTCTCTCGGCCAAACCTGCCAATTAGCTGCCACAAAGGTAATTACTGCCAAACCCAGGAGAATACTACCCAAACCCACTAGTATCATGACAAATCGGTTGCGGGCAGTTCGTTCTAAGTCCCTGAATTCATAGCGAAGGGCTAATTGTGCTGATAATTGGGCAGTAATTAGTCCTTCAGCTTCCCATTTTTGGATTTCCTGGCGAAGTTGATGACGAAATTTGTCTGAAACCATGTGCTCTTTACCAGTTCTAGATCTTCAATCCTAACAGTAGTTTTGGCTTATTCTTGCTCCGGTTGTGACAGTTGTTGAATTGTCCACCAAATCCAGTTATAATACCGATTCTGGTAATCTAATGTAATTATACAAAAAAAAACGACAACTAACAAGAAAATGTTTGATTGTATTATTATCGGTTCCGGACCCGCTGGGGGTAGCGCTGCTTATCATTTAGCTAAACGGGGACGTTCCGTGTTAATCTTAGAAAAAGCCGCTTTACCTCGTTATAAACCCTGTGGTGGTGGGGTATCTCCCCTGGTTCAATTCTGGTTTTACTTTGACTTTACTCCCGCTATTTCTTGCAAAACCACCACTAACTGCTATACTTGGAATAAAACAGAGCAGGTAGAAGTAACAATTGAGAATCCAGAACTAATTTGGATGGTAAGACGGGATATATTTGACCACTTTTTAGTTAAGCAAGCCCTAAAACAAGGAGCAGAACTGCGAGAGAATACCAAAGCCACGGCGATTAAGTTTCAAGGGGATAGTTGGGAAGTCACCACTACCTCAGAACCAGTCACAGGGCGCTACTTAATTGCCGCTGATGGTGCGAAAGGTATCATGGCTAAATTATTAGGTTTCAAAAAGCGCAAGACTCGTCTCGCAGGTGCTCTGGAAGTAGAAGTCCCCATACCCAAACAAGAAGATCGTCGAATTTATTTTGAATTTGGCATGGTAAAGGGAGGCTATATCTGGAACTTTCCCAAAGCAGATGGCTATTCCATCGGTGTAGGTACCTTTCGGGGTGCCCAACGACAAGACTTTAAAGGCATTTTGACAGAGTATAGCAAGATGTTTGACGTGGATATTAACACAGGTAAACACTATGGTCATCCCGTCTCTCTTTGGGATGGTAATCAAAAACTCCACACGGAAAATGCCCTGTTAGCAGGGGAAGCTGCTTCCGTGGTGGATCCCTTTACCGCTGAGGGTATTCGTCCTTCTATTTTTAGCGGCATGAAAGCAGCAGAGGCAATAGATATGGCTATGGCAGGAGATATTAATGCTCTGACAGCATATACTAAAACCATGAGCCAAGAGTGGGGTACTGAAATGGTATGGGCAAAGCGTCTTGCCCAGTTATTTTACCGCTTTCCCGGAGTGGGTTATAAAGTGGGAGTGAAACGTCCTTCTGCTACTACAACCATCGCCAAAATTTTAGCTGGTCAATTACGTTACTCTGATGTTGCTCATAGGGGTATTCAACGTTTCATCCAGAGACACAGAGACGCGGAGAGGTGAGGAGGATTATAGCGCTTCTGTGTTGCGGCGTTCAGCGGTTTATTTCACGAATAAATTCTAAAGGCAAACCATCCCTATCGGCAATAAATGCCACCTCATAAACCCTATCCCCTATCATTTGTTGTCGCGGTTCTAATAATACTTGCAACGGGTACGATTCTTTGGCAAAACTAACTTTCAAATCATGTAACCAACCAGGTAAATCTTCAGTAACATGGGTCAAATCGAAAGAAAGATGGTAATAACCCACATAATGCTCGTCCCCAAAAGCATCCGGGGCTGGTTTTGGTTCTGGTATTTCCATCAACTCAATCCTACCCCCCAAACCCTCCAGCCAGCAAGCGAGGGTATAACCAGTACTAAAGCGCTCTTTTACAGTAAACCCCAACTTTTCATAGAAGGCGATCGCCCGATGAATATTAGCGGTGCGAATAGCAGCGTGGTGCATCATTATTCAAATAAATGATAATAAGTATAGTGTTGCGGTGTCCCTTTTTCTGTTTCCAAATCGAAGTTAATCACTTCCCAACAAGGAGCCTCTGAGGGATCGGGACTAAATTCTACCGGTATGCCATAGAACTGGAGATTGTTGCTATCTGGATCTTCTTTCCAAGAAGAGTTCAGTTCCAAATAAATACTGACCAATTTGCGATAGCGACGGGCGATAATTATTTTAGTGGCTCGATAGCCTTCAGTATAGAGCCGATCTAAGGCTTCGTGAATTTCAAAGCGAATCCCATCAGGGTGGGTATACTGTTGATACCATTTATCCTGCCAGAGACGCCAGTGTCTTTGAGACTGGAGATGAATTAGTTCTCCCGTTTGGGGATCCGCTTCAAAAGCACCGTGACGAGGACACAAATAAGTATCTGTCAGAGTCAAAGCAGCAATTATCTGGTGACAGTGAGGACAGTGAATTTCTGGACCAAATATAGGGTATTGTAGAACTAGGTTCATCTTTACTTTAACTTGCCTCTCTTATAAACTAGGGATTCTATCTATAGATATGGTAACTTCACTAACTAAATATTGGCAGCCTCCCGATTGCTCTCAAGCTGCCTTTATAGCGCCTAATGCACTGGTTATGGGTCATGTTACCCTTAGTCTTGGGGTGAGTGTGTGGTACGGTGCTGTGGTGCGGGGGGATATAGAACGGATTGAAATTGGTGCTAACACCAATATCCAAGATGGGGCAATTTTGCACGGGGATCCCGGTGTGCCTACTATTTTAGAAGATTTCGTTACCGTTGGCCACCGGGCTGTAATTCATTCTGCTTATATTGAAAGGGGTTGTTTAATCGGCATTGGGGCAGTAGTCTTGAATGGAGTGCGGGTAGGTGCTGGTAGCATTATCGCTGCTGGGAGCGTTGTTACCAAGGACGTGGCCCCCAAATCCCTAGTGGTGGGGGTACCCGGTAAACCACTGCGGGAAGTTAGCGACTCGGAAGTAGTAGAATTAATCCAACACGCTGAACGTTACCAAAAGTTAGCTCTCGTCCATGCTGGAAAAAGCACTGATTTAGGCTTTTCCTAACTCATGATACAGTAAAACACTGTTGACAAATTGCTTTCAAAACCTGTAATAATTCAAGAGCATGTTCGGGACGAATCAGATTTAATTCCGGTAAAAGTTGATAGATAGGAGGATGACCTTGTTGCAGATAAACAAATTGATAATTTTTTCCATTAGTTGCAAGTCCCCAAACAGAGTCTTGATGTTCTAAACTAGAATAAGCATAGGTAAGTAACTGGGGCAAACCTTCTAAAGCATCAACTCGACCTCTTTTAGATTCAATTAACAGTACCCACAAAGGAGTATCTTTCCTATTTACTTCTATTCTGTTAACTGCTAAAATATCCATTCTTCCCCTGATAATGGTGTCTTTATCTTCAATGTTAATGGGGACAATGCCTTCTTCTAAAGCAATTCTTATCTGGGGATGATAAAAACCAGCCAACCACATTAAAGGAGATAAGACCAGAAATTTTACTTCTCCTTCTAACAAGTTACCTTCTTCATAATATACCTCAAAATTATGACGTATTTGCTCTAAGTCTTGTTCCTCTCTTGAATTTAAAGATTCCAGAGCAAGTAAAGAATTAAAAGAGTTGTTGAATTGCCTTTTTAATTGGAGAAGACCATGAACATCTTTTAAAACGAGATTACTAGTATCTAATTTAGTCGTCATTGATTTCCTTACTCCTTCCTTTTATTATAGTATACCAACAAGTAGAGCACCCGCCATCGATGATGCCGCCCCGCCCGCAAAGTACGTGATAACTGGTAACTGATATTCCCAGGGTGTGTTAAGATTGGTTAAGTACTTTAATAAATCCGAAAAAGAGAAACAAAGATGGACTTGCGACTCCTAATAGTTATTCTACCCCTGGCGATCGCTGTCGGCTGGGTCTGGTATAAAATTGGCTCCGCTGCATTACAGCAAGGGCAAGATTTTCTCGACAAGGAATAACTCAGAATAGAAACCACTAACACTAGCTCTCTTATGGCGATCGCCCCACCCCGCAGTACCGTGCAGGGAGCGATCGCTTTTTAGTCACAGTGGCAAAATTACCCTAGACATTGTATCGCTAGTTATATACAATAGGTTTGGTAATGAAATTATTTTTTTTATGAATAAAAAAGCCATTTTAGGTTCAATATTTTTAATGACTAGTTTGATTCAACCAGTGTTAGCACAAGAAATCAACAGTAAAGAAGACTTTGAGATATGGTGCAGCCCCCAAGCTTACTATTATAATGCCCAACACCCTGATTGCGAGGAGTTGCGAAAAATTTGGGTACCGGAAACAAGGGAAAACCCAGTAGTGCGTCCAAGAGAAGAACCGCAAACGAGAGAAAACCAGCGCCCAAGAGAAGAACATCGCTTTGTAGAAGGAACTCCAACACGAAGAAATTATGGCACAGTGACTGGAGGAGCGTTTTTCCAAAGCGCCAACGACGACGATCGTTTCGAGCCTGAGACAGGAGCGGGATTCCCGCTTAGTTACGGGCATCTATACGGACCCAATTTTGCGCTAGAAACAGAATTGGTAAGTATCACTGGGAATGCTAGAGTGGGGATCTTTGAAGGCCCTTACATTTTCTTGGGTCTTGTCGTCGCTCCTATGTTCAGACTCCCTTTTTCCCAATCGTCCAGAAGTGCGTTTTTCGTCTCACCAGGAATAGGTTTTGGATTCACGACGTTCAATACAAGCAACAGCATCGTACCCCTAGAAGGCGACGATTCCGGCTTTGTTTTTCAGATTAAAACTGGAGTTGAGTTTGAAATCTCGAATAAATTGAGCCTGCTCTTCCAGGGTCGATACGTGAATACTTCTGCTGGCCTGACCTCAGTTGCCCCCAATCTTGGAACCTGGTCTCCAGAAATTGGAATCAGATTTTGGTTTTAGCTTATCATAGCTCATATCTTCCTCCCTCTGCGCCCTCTGCGTCTCTGCGGTTAAATAAAAAAATACACTCCACCATGAAAACAGCACCCTTTGGTTCCTGGAAATCCCCCATTACTTCAGACTCTATTGTTGCTAGTACCATTGGACTACCAGCAGTTACCCTAGACAGAGAAGATATCTATTGGTTGGAAACACGACCTAATGAAGGGGGAAGGAATGTGTTAGTAAAACACACTCCAGATGGTAAAATAACAGATGTCACACCCCCAGACTTTAATGTGCGGACGCAGGTCCACGAATATGGTGGCGGCGCTTTTCTGGTAGTGAAAGGTACAGTTTATTTCTCTAATTTCGCCGACGGACGTATCTATCGCCAAACCCCCAATACCCCACCCCAACCTCTGACAGAAGAAAGTAAGCTGCGCTACGCTGATTTTATCCTGGACTGGAAGAGAAATCGCCTAATTTGTGTCTGCGAAGACCATAGGAAGCAACAGTCGGAACCGGAAAATACTTTGATAGGAGTGGATCTGTCCCAGGGTACAGTGGAAGTATTGGTTTCGGGTAGTGATTTTTACTCTTCCCCTCGTCTCAGTCCCGATGGAAATAGGTTAGCATGGTTGAGTTGGAACCATCCTCATATGCCTTGGGATAGTAGTGAACTGTGGTTGAGTCATATTAATGAAGATGGTACTCTTAGGGAGTTTAAACTGGTAGCTGGTTCCCCAACAGAGTCTGTTGGGGAACCTAAATGGTCCCCAGATGGAATATTATATTTCTCCAGCGATCGCGACAGCGCCACTCTTAGTGATCGCCTTGGTTGGTGGCACCTCTATCGCCGCACCAACTCAGGTAAAGTAGAATCTTTATCTACAATAGAGGGGGAATTTGCCTATCCTCATTGGGTATTTGGCATTTCTACCTATGGTTTTGCGGCTTCTGACCGGATCCTTTGTACTTATAGTCAGAATGGTAGCTGGCACTTGGCTAGTTTGAATCTTAACAATAAAGAATTACAAACCTTGGAAAGTCCTTATACCAATATTTGGTGCCTTCAGGTACGTCATAAGGGGGAAATTGTATTTATTGGCGGTTCACCCACAGAAACCACAGGGGTAGTGAGTTGGAACCTGGAGTCAAAAGAAAGGAAGATACTAAAAAGATCCAGTACCTTGAACATTGAGAAGGGATACCTTTCCGTTCCCGAAGCCATCGCCTTTCCTACAGAAGAAGGTAAAACTGCCTATGGTTGGTATTATCCCCCGAAAAACAAAGATTACACTGCACCTACCGACTCCTTACCCCCAATGGTGGTGAAAAGCCATGGTGGACCCACTGCGGCTGCTTCTAGTAGTTTTAATTTAAAGATTCAATATTGGACTAGTCGGGGTTTTGCTTTCCTAGATGTCAATTATGGCGGTAGTACTGGCTATGGTAGAGAGTATCGGGAAAGGTTGGCTGGCAAATGGGGTATTGTGGACGTAGATGATTGTGTGAATGGAGCCAAATACCTGGTAGAACAGGGGAAAGTGGATGGGAAAAAATTGGCCATTACCGGGAGTAGTGCTGGGGGTTATACCACTCTGGCAGCCCTAACTTTCCGGGATGTTTTTCAAGCAGGAGCCAGTTATTATGGCATTAGTGATTTAGAAGCCTTAGTGAGAGATACCCACAAATTCGAGTCTCGTTATCTAGATAAACTAATCGCCCCCTACCCAGAAATGCAACCATTATATCAAGAGCGCTCCCCCATTCATTTTACCCATCGCCTTTCTTGTCCCATTATTTTCTTCCAAGGACTGGAAGACAAGGTGGTACCCCCTTCTCAAGCGGAAATGATGGTAAAAGCGCTGCAAGAGAAGGGGTTAAATGTGGTTTATGTCCCCTTTCCCGGAGAGCAGCATGGTTTCCGTCGCGCCGAGAACATCAAAAAAGCCATTGAAACAGAACTCAACTTTTATCAGCAAATCTTCTCCCTCTAACCTTTGCGCCTTTGCCCTCCTTCGGCATCGCGGATGGCGAAGGGATGCCGAGGGCGAAACATCATTCTAGGCCCTAAAGTTTCTGAATAACATTTTCGTAGCGCTGACCAATCTTTTCCCAAGTATATTCTTTCTCCACCAGAGTGCGACCATTGGCGGAAAGTTTTTCCCGCAGTTTCGGTTCGGCAAACAATCTACCGATAGCATAGACATATTCCTCTAGTTTATTCGCTCTCATGGCTCGCCAAGGCACATTGGCTCCATCTACCTTCAATCCTAGCAAAGCGAGATCGCTTCCTACCACCGGAACTCCCGCAGCCATTGCTTCCAAGGTCTTGTTTTGCAGGCCAAATCCCCGCCGGGTGGGTACAACACACATCGTTGCCCAGTGTAAGTATTCTACCATAGATTTTACCTCCCCTGTGACCTTAATGTTGGGTAATTTTGCCAACTCTAACACTTCCGGAACTGGACGGGCACCCACTATTTCTAACCTTGCTTCCGGATAGCGATGGAGAATTTCCGGAAAGATCTCCAGACTGAAAAACCTGGCGGAGTCGATATTGGCACTATTATCCATTGCTCCCATTAATACTATCCTCTGTCCCCCAGGATTAGATACTCGCTTGGGAAAGAGATTTAAGTCCACCCCGTTGGGAATGACCGTAATATTACTTTCTGGGTTCAGTTCCTTGAGCAACTTGCGGTCATCTTCAGTAATGGCCACAATGGAGTTAAATTTGGCGCAATAACTCTCTTCATAGCGACGCAAGAGAGGCAAATTGAGCCTGTTCGCCAATTCGTTCTTTCCGGTATGGGTTTTCAGTTCATGCTTGCGGATACCATATAAAGAATGGTGGATATTCACCACTGTTTTCAGTTGTTCTCGCCATTCGGGACGGACGTAGATTTCACTCATACTGTGTTCAGCTGTAAGAATGGAAAACTCTCCGTCTGCGATGGCTTTGTCCACCCATTCTTGCATCGCCGGGTTATAATTAGATAGTACCTGGGGAGGTTTTCCCTGTCCAAGAAATGTTGTCAGATGTTTTGCCTGATTTAGAAGTCCTTCATGTTCAGTAATCGATTGAACCTGGGGAAAAACGGCCAACTCTTGCACCAACTCTCTCAGTGCCGCCACCTTTTCAGACCCAACCCCTGACAGACAGTTAGTCACCAAGGTAACTTCATGGCGTGCTCCGAGATATTTCAGTAAGTGAAATGTCCTCAACTCAATCCTATCCTTAGTTGGGGGATAGGGAAAGATGGACGAGAGCATTAAAATCTTCATACAGCTTTGAAAGAGTAGCTTACTGGCTCTAGACTCATTTAAGTTATACTCTAGATCATGGGAGCAATTTCATCTTAACACTATAGCAAAGATAAGTATTTTTAGGGCGAAAATACTGATTAACATTATTATAATGGGTTATTACTGGTATAGAAATGTAGGAGAAGATACCTTTGTACAACCAACTAAGTACTTATTTGGCTCATCATTCGTATTTTGTCAAGACAATTATTATCCCATGGTCCATAATAAAATTAAATTTATTCCCGAGAGGCAGTTTAGTGATTGGATATTATCGAGTTAATTTATTGCTAAAATAATAGCTTACATAGGTTTTGCGGCAGCGACGGGGGAATAATTTCTCAAGTTCGATGACGACGATCGCCTGACCCCAGAATTTATCGCCCGCACTACTCCTATATTAGCAGCTAACCCTGAAGTAGATTTTGTCGATACGGATCATTGGATTATTAATTCTGAAGGTATGGGAGATGAAAAAGCAACGGCTTTAAATTCTCTAAAATGGGGAAAAAATCTTTAGTGGAAGGGGTAGTGGATAATTTACTAGAAGTAGTTTTTGTCAAGCAAACTTTCAAATTTGGGCTACTTTATTTCGCCGTAAAACTTTAGTAGAAGTAGGATTTATGCGTCTAGATTGGCAAACGTTTAGCTATAGCAGGAAAAACAGGCTATTATTTTCAAAATAAGCTGCGATATCTTGAAAGCTTTCAGTTTGACACTAACTTAGAAAAAGTGAGATGGCAACGTCTTGCAGACAATCAACAAGTAATGGGTTTGCGACTAATTGAAAATTGCGATCCCTTGCAAGGAAAAGAATTAGTGTAACTATCTATGGTGGTTTTGGGTAATTCTCCTCAAGCAACCCTGGGATTAATTTTATCCTATTTGCCCCTCAGTTGGCGACAATTAGCTTGGAAAGCTGCGGCGTGTCGTTTTCAAAACTATTCCCAGAAAGTTTGATAAAATTGGTAACTGTTTTATCAATATTGAGATTTTTACCGATTTTGGTTGACAAATAAAAAAAAAAGAACTATCTTGAGAGAGAATTGAAGATAGAATAGGAAAGGAAAGCATAATTCTGATGGAAACCGCAGAACTGAAATTTCTTTTGAGGTTGTTGGGAAACCCCGATTATCGGGCATATCTAGCAGGGAAAGGGTTTAAAGACATCAAAAGCAAGAATAAACTGTGTCGTCAATTGCGCGATCGCGGTTTTATTGATTTTCACGAGGAAATTGCCACGATCAAGATTTTGCCCTCAGGTACAGCCTTACTGGAAATGGAGCAGTCTGAATCACCTCTGGAACCCAAGGAATTGAAGGTGTTGGAGAAAATTGGCAAGGCTCCGGGCACCATTACCCCCAGTAAATTGGAAGTTAAATCTATCAAAGCAGATGAGCGAGGGGAGATTTTGCAAAGCTTTGCCCAACGGGGATTGATTGAAGTTACCATGAAAACTAAGCGTCTGAAAGCCGAAGCCTGGGTTACGGAGGCGGGGCTGGCTTATCTGCGGGATGAATTTGTCCCGCAACCAGGGAGCAACCCCAGTATTAGCTTGAATTTACTGGGCAATTATCTCAGGTTTCTGCGCCAATCTCCTCCCAATCAAGTCTCTGAGGCAAAACCCACTGACGAGGAAATTTTACAGCTCATTGGCGAGTTAGACAGGGAACTGGGCACGAAAAATTACTTGCCTATTTTTCACCTGCGGCAAAAATTACAACCTCCTTTCTCCCGAGAGGAATTGGATCAGGCTCTCTATCGCTTGCAAGGAGAAGATAAAATTGGGCTGAGTTCTTTGGTAGATGCAGTTCAATATACCCAGGAACAAATCGAGGCGGGTATTCCTCAAGACACTGGGGGTCCTCTCTTCTTCCTGATTGTCCTATAGCAATACTGATTTGTGAAAAAAACGGTCGCCTCCGAAACAGGAGGCACTACTGTAATTGAGTTCAAGAGATCTGGGGTAAACTAAATGTCGGGATAGGTAGACTCTCTAGAAGTGTCTCATATTGCTGGTATTGTCCAATCAAGTACAAACAAACTGAGCAATCCTCCTTTAATGGCCCTTAACCGTACCCACCCCCCTTTCTTATGAGTTGCACATCCCCGCCGCCATTAATCAATACAGGCGGTAAAGCAAAAACCTTTCCTACTGTTTAAGTAAAGCCTATCTAAAACTATGCGATGTACGATTGAATGGTTTTGGCGTAAAAACCACTTCAGCGATCAGCATAGCACAAAAAATCATCCACGGCAAATCTTTGTATTTTTCAAGAGCGAATAGATAAGCACAGATTTACATAGTTTTATTGGGTTCTGTTGAATGGCTACTCTAGATGAAATAATTAAACGAGGGGTGAACCCCTTTGACTCGGTGACTTTCACCACTGGTAACTTTTGGCAGCAGGAGGTGGGGGGAGCAACTTCCACCGTCAACTCCATTCACACTGATGCAATTGTTCAGATTGACTCTGTGCTGGATTTGGTGGTGACGGATAATTACACTCGCAGCGTTTTGCTGGAAGGGGATAGTGGTTGTGGGAAAAGTTATTTGTTAGCTCGTCTGAAAAAAACCCTCAACTCCAAAGCTTTCTTTGCTTATATCGATTCTTGTCCCACTAGTGATTCCATTTGGCGTCATACTCTCCGTCATTTGGTGGATAGTTTAATGCAGCGCCCTGAAGGAGAGGAGGAATCTCAGTTGCTCCTGTGGCTGAAAGGTTTATCTGCTTTTCGCCATGGTGGTGTAATGAAGACACTACTGGGGGAAAGGAGACTCTTTATTAGCAATTTCCGCAGTACCTACCCCACAGGTATTTACCAACCCAAGGATTTCTTTGGTGTCTTGTATGAACTCACGAAGAATCCAGATTTGTTTTTTCTCGCTTGCGACTGGTTACGGGGGGAAAATTTGGATCAAGAGGATCTCCAACTTTTAGGGGTACACAGCGTTATTGACAGGGAAGAGGCAGCAAAAGGGATAGTGGGGAATTTTGGCAGAATCGCCGATGCTACCAAACCCATTGTCCTCTGTTTTGACCAATTGGACAATGGATCTCGATTGCCCGATGGAACTCTAGACCTCAGCCCTTATTTCCAGGTGAATACTACCCTGCACAACAACCATATAAAGAATTTTCTGGTGGTTATTAGTGTCGTCAGCGATATCTGGCGGAATTCCCAGAAAAATCTTCCCCAGTCAGACTTATCCCGGTTGAATAAATATGTTACCTTGAAAGATATTACCCTAGAACAAGTGAAAGCATTGTGGGCGCTCCGACTCTCTCCCCTCCACTGTCAAGCTAAACCCAAACCTTCATCTCCTATTGAACCTTTAAATGAGAGAGCGCTTCAGCAAAGGTTTCCTGGGGGGAAAGCAAACCTCCGTAATGCACTCATGTTGGGGAGAGAATTATTTCTCTCATATCGAGGTGAACCAGAGAAAGAGGATACCTTAGTAACATTTCAACTGCTCTGGGTCAAAAAATTCCAGGAGAACAAGGCAAAAATAGACCGGATTCGCAAATTTTCTTCCCTAGACTTGATAGCAATGCTCAAACAGGCTCTGCAAGCGTTGGGAATCCAGATAATTAAAGATAAAATATTGCCTAGTAAAACTTATAGCAATTATTCCTTCAGTTGTCAACTCCCGGGCAGGAGGGGAACAATAGGCATATTCTGGAATGAAGAGCCGAATATGAGCAGCTTTTACTTTACTATGAAAGCTTGTCAAAGGGCAATCCACCAAAACTGCTGCGACTCTCTCATCCTTATTAGAGGGGAAAGGTTGGGTAGCCCAAAAAACAAGGGATATAAGTTGTTCGAGGAAATCTTTGATGGGATTAACCATCATCATATCATCCCTCAATTAGACTCGGTGCACTATCTGAGAACCTACCAAACCTTAGCCAGGGATGCTAGGGTGGGAGACTTAGTGGTGGGAAGCGAAACCCCTAATTTACAGGAACTAGAAGCATTAATGCGGCAGGGTAATATTTTCGATGGCTGCCCTTTGTTACAAGATTTAGGAATAGTTGAACCCAGCAACAGAGGAGCAAGAGAAAATGTCTCTCCGCAACCAGGAATAGTTGAACCACCTCTAGCAGAAGCAGAAGTGAAAGACTTTCTGTTAGACTTAGTGAAAACCCAGAAGTTCATTGCTGTCAAGATATTAATGGAAAATTGCACCCAGCAATTTCCTAAAATCCCAACTTCAGTAGTAAAACAAAGAATTGATGAATTGTGTCAAACTAAGTTGATTTCCATCATAAACCCTCAAGCAACATGGGAAGAGCAATTAGTTTGTCTCGTTCCCCAATCATGATATCATATAACAATGTCTTATCTCACAAAAGCCAAAGAAATCCGCACTATAATAAACCAACTCATCTCCTATCCTGTGCTCTGGTTGGATACGGAAGTTGCTGACTCGAAGACTCCCAACCCCAGACTATCCCTGATTCAGGTATTAGCAGCTCCTGATAAAGTATATGTTTTCGATGTCTTAAATCAGTCAGATTTGGTGCAACATTTTATTAACCAAATCATGGTGAATGGTAACATAGAGAAAATATTTCACAACGCTCCCTTCGACTTGAGATATTTGGGTAAAGAGAGAGCGGAAAACGTCACCTGCACCCTGAAGCTAGCGAGAAAAATATCCCTGGATATTTTAGATGTACCCAATCGAAAATTGAAAACTTTAGCCGCCAAACTGGGTTTTGAGAATGTGGATACAGAAAGTCAATCCAGCGACTGGGGAAGGCGCCCCTTGAGTAAAAAGCAACTCCAATACTCTAAAATGGATGTAGTTTATCTTGCCGCAGTCCATCGTCATCTCTTAGAATTAACAATGCAACCAACAACAAAGTCAAATAATACCTCTTTTAACGGTACCGACGTCAGGATTGCCTTTGAATGCCCTCGTCTCTTTTATTTAGGACATCTTTTTGGGGGGAAAACCCTTTTTATTCCAGAAAATCATCCCCGTGGTATAGGGAATAATTTTCACAAAATAGGGTCAGATTTCCTGAAAACAGCTGGCCGAGAACCTCGGTTTCTTCCCTTATTTGCACCCCAAACCCTAGAACCAGAAGCATTAGGGCAGCAAATGGAATCCTTGCTCTATGAATTGGTATTCTATCCCTACTTACAAAAAGCAGATCCAGCCACAGCACCTGCACTCTATCAAGTTTGGCAAGGATTAACTGGATTAATTGCCCGTTGGGCTCAATTATTAGCCCAAAATCGACCCTATTCTACTCCTGAGAAATTAATTAGCAAAACCTTTATCGCTCAGGAAGACAAGCTCCAGCATCAATTTACCCTCCCCAATGGTAATCTACAACCAGTAGGGGGTACTTTAGATAGCCTCATGCAGGATTTAGAGCGTAAACGCCTGAGGGTGATAGAATACAAAACCTATACCCCCGTGGATCCCTCAGCACAATTAGCTCAGGTAGCTCTTTATAGTTATATGGTGAGGGAAAAATTAAAGACTCCGGTGGATTCGGCGGTTTATTGTGTTCTCCCAGAGTTTAAGGAGTATAATTATACTTGGGAAGAATTGGAAGATACGGTACATGAACTGATTCCTCATAAGTTACAGCAGATGAACCAATGGGTGAGATGGAAACCAGGAGACCCAAAGCCACCACCCAGCACCACCCAACCTCACCTCTGCCATATTTGTCCCCAACAGGAAAAGTGTCAAAGCTTTTTCTCCTCTGTCAATCCTATTGTAGAGAAGGAAAACACCCATTCTACTCCTGATGCAGAAAGGATGGCAGAGCAATTAATTTCCGCCTTAAAATCCTTTAAAATAGGGGTAGATTACCTAGGAGCAGCAGTTGGTTCCGCATTTATTCGAGTCAAGCTCAAACCTCACCCAGGGGTTAAAGTAGTTTCCTTGGTACACAGAGCAGAGGATCTCCAGGTACAATTAGGTATAGTTAGCCCACCCCTCATTGCCCCCCAACCGGGATATGTGAGCGTGGATTTACCCCGCCCAGATCGCCAAATTGCTAACTTTGACGATTATATTAAAGGGGAGAACACAGCCCAGGAGAAGACAGTCAAAATTGCCATTGGTATCGATTTAGATGGTAAATTGGTAGAAGCAGACTTAGCAGATGCTAATACTTGTCACTTTTTAATTGGGGGAACCACTGGTAGCGGTAAAAGCGAATTCCTGCGGAGCCTCCTGCTCAGTTTAATCCGTCGTCATTCTCCCCAACAACTGGGAATTGTCCTCGTAGATCCAAAACGAGTCACTTTCCCGGAATTTGAGGGGATGGGTTGGTTGCGAACTCCTATCATAAAAGATAGCGATCGCGCTATGGAGCTAATGGAAAAATTAGTCAGAGAAGTTGCTAAACGTTACCTCCTATTTGAAGGAGCAAAATGTTCCCATCTAGAGGCTTATAACCACAAACGAACTCAACAACAACAGCCCCCTCTCCGTCGGATTGTTTGTATCTTTGATGAATATGCAGACTTTATGGCGGAGAAAGAAGTACGAGCAGTTTTAGAACAAAGTATCAAAAGATTGGGAGCCATGGCGAGAGCAGCAGGAATTCATTTAATTATTGCCACTCAACGTCCCGATGCTAAAGTAGTCACTCCCCTGATTCGTTCTAACTTACCGGGAAGAATTGCTCTGCGCACTGCAAGTGTTGCTGATTCCAAAATTATTTTAGGGGGTAATCAAGAAGAAGCAGCTTATCTCTTAGGAAAAGGGGATTTATTCTATCAAGTGGGTTCTCAACTGCAACGTCTTCAGAGTTTATTTGCGTCGTCAATCCAAATTACCTCTTAATCTCGTCACTTCTCCTCATACTTGAGAACAGTATTTCTGAGCCTGTCGGCGAACTGTTGGATTTCCTTGACTTCTGTGATGGGAATCTTTTCTTCTTTCTTTTCATCATTATCGAATAAAGCGATATATTTCTGGGAGGTGTTAAAATAAAGGCGACATATAGGTTGCCGCTGATTATCATCTAGCAGAATGCCAAAATAGCGTACTGTATCCCGGTAAAATATCCTCTTCTCCTCAACCGTACTCTTCAGAATATCTCTTACAGCAATAAATCCGTAAACCTCGTCGGCGGTGGTTTCAATGTTGTCACTATCCTTCTGTTTTAGAGAGCTATGGGCGGATATATCAGGAGAGCTAACATCTGTGGTAGATTCTGATTCGTCAGACTGAGTTGTATCTTTATCGAATACAGATTCCAGACGTTTCTCAATTTCCTCGTGGATAAACTGCTTCAACGCTCTTTGGGTAATTCCCTGAAACTGTCCCACAACTTTCTGGGTTATCCTACCTTCATAAATTTGGGATGCGAAAAACTTGACAAAATCATCAGAGGGTTTCACCAATTGATTCGCCAATATCACCTTTATCTCTCTGGTATATTTCAGTTCCACAGCACCGGAAATGAGTTGTTCGGGATTGAAATAATATTTACCGAGTTTCTTCAGTTCAATAATTAGGGAATCGTGAATGTTGAGCAAATCGAATTCCAAAAATGGCTTGGAATCCATTTGATTCCGTTTTTCCTGATCTGTGTATAATTGGTATTTCACTCCATTGGTTAAAATGGCGATGGGAGATTCTGTGACGGAAAAATAGCGATAAAGCTGAGAGGTGTGTTTACTATCGAGATCCACACCGCACCATTTGCATTCCATCAGGATGATGGGTTTCCCATCCCGCATAATGGCGTAATCGACTTTCTCCCCCCTCTTGGTTCCCACATCGGCGGTAAATTCAGGAATGACTTCCCCCGGATCATAGACGTCATAATCCAAAGCCGCGATAAAAGGAATCACCAGTGCCTGTTTTGTCGCTTCTTCTGTCTGAATCGAACCCTGGGATTTCCGCACCCTGGTTCCGAGAGCCCGCATTTTTTCCGCAAAATCCATCTTTTTCCTTTGACGATAGGTTTATATCCAATCCCCACCATAGCATACCCAAGTACCGCCATAAACTCAAACAAGAGATTCGTTTTCATCAGGGGGCGACGAGTAAAAGCGACAGAAGAAGAGGTGCCGGATGTGTGGGTTATTGTCAAGCACCAAGATGTTACGGTTTTGAATTAGGCAATGCAAACCAACTGCGGTTTTGATGTCCTGTGCATTCTATCTTATACCTATTTACAAATTCTAATGACATTATCAGCTAATTCTGAGAACTTAGCTTTTAGAAGTCTGATTTGTTCTTTTTGGCTCGGTGACCAATCTCTTCTATCTTGTAAGTCTTGAAGCGGTCGAAATAGTTCTAACTTACCTAACGGAGCATTGTGATGTAAACTATTCTGTATAAGAACATTAGCATCCTCAATATCACCGATTTTTAGATACTGAGTATTTATGTTGGCAACAGGAACATATGTACTAATTTCATTTTTCAAAGGCTGGCAAAGCTTATTTTGCACCGCTTCATATATTTTATCATGCATTGTTTTATCTGCCTGAACCATCGCCTTCTCCTTCTCACCTTTTTTTCTTCTAGTATCAAAACCATTGAATACCCAACCAGCAAAGACAGGCTTACCCAGTTTATCAAAATCAGAATTTAATGGGTTATTTTGGCGAAATCTTTCTAGCCCAATTTCCCAATCTTTTACAAACTTTGGCACCATCTGTCCTATTAAGCCAAGACAGTAAACATTGAAGCTATCTGATGTACATGGAACAATATAGAAATCACTAGAACAAAATGCTGCTCTAACCAATGAACTAAATGATGGGGGAAGATCTACTAAAACAAAATCATAATCAATCTCACGTTTTTGTTTTGCTCGCTCGATGATTTTTTTGATGATAACATATCTGCTCAAACCAGTACCAGTCAGTAAATCCGAACCAACATTAAGTGAGTCCGCGTATACATTTAACCAAAAATCACCAGCAACAATATCTACTTCCTTTGACGTGTTTTTACCTTGGTGGAGATATATTTCTTCTCCATCAGTATTCTGTAAAAATAGCTGTAGGAATGACCTTATAGTTTTCCCATAAGGTAATTCTTTAGTCGGAAGCTGCTTTACAAACTTCTCTTCTCCTAACATTGCAATAGACAAATTACACTGAGGATCGAAGTCAAGCAATAGTACTTTTTTCCCTTTTCTACCTAAAGAATCGGCTAAATTCCAGGCAATAGTGGTCTTTCCAACACCGCCTTTATTATTAAAGATAGAAATAACCTTGGTCATGGCTTCTCCTTATAATCAGTTTCTCTATACAGAGTGCTTGATCGCCTAACGGCTTTGAGGTCATCGGCGTGGAACCAATTTCGCCACAAGCCTAAGGGAGAGCAAGGCTCCGCTTCGCGAGCGCAAACACGTCCCTAACAAGTTAAGGGACCGCCCTGGTGCTGAGGTGACAGCATTACTCTTATAGTAGCGACTTGTCCTCAATTTGTCAAGGGGGGGTAACTGGTAGCCCTAATCGAAATCCTGTCGAGTATGAGTCTAGGGATAGGGCAAGGGAAAATTGGAACGAAATCAGGCTGACCACCAGGGATTAATTGAATTGTGCATCTATCCAGATTATCATGGGACCAGTACCGGATGATTAAGTTTTGCGGAGGCATATAAAAGAGATGCTCTCAAATCGTCGGCTTCCAGATCAGGCATTTCTTCTAAAATCTCTCCTTCACTCAAACCAGCGGCAAACAAGTCTAGTACGTCTGATACGCGAATTCTCATGCCCCTAATGCAGGGACGACCACCGCACTGCTTAGGATTGAATGTAATTCTCGAAAGTAACTCGGTCATTAAAATTAGCTCCCACAACACTTATCTCTAGTGTAACTTACATATAAGTTGTAAATCAAAAAAGCAGACTTTGCCCTCTGGACATCCTCTTGTGCTACAGTAGCCAAATATCACTATAACTATCCTCGTTCCATGACTAAAAAAGAACCGTTGCCATCCCTGGAATTTATGACGATTACAGATCTTGAGGCGGCAACAAGCCTTATTCGAGAGGATTTGAATCGTCAAAGTCCTACAACAACGACAACATCTTCAGGGTTAAAAGATGCTGTTGACAAAATGGCGTCGTTATATGGCCCAAATACTGAACTAACTGAATTTACAGACCTGGATATTGAGGAATTTTACGATTATCAGGACTATGCATAGAGGGCAAATTTGGCTATATAATCCCAACCCTACGGTGGGAGATGAAATGGGAAAGACTCGTCCTGCTATAATTGTGAACAACGATACTATTGGGGCATTGCGACTCAAGGTTATTGTTGCAGTTACAGGGTGGAGTGATGATTATATCGATGTACCTTGGTTGGTCAAGTTAACTCCTAATAATCGTAATGGTCTGAGTAAAATCTCTGCTGTACGTTTCAGGTCCGGTCCATTGCTCAAGAAAGATTGATCCGGCAATTAGGAACCCTTTCTCTGCTGACAATGAATACAATTACTATAGCGTTAGCAACCGTGTTGGACATTAAAATTGCGTCACAAGAGTGATGGTAGCTGTTATTGCGAAGCACCCGCCCAAGGCGTCCTAGTCACTGTTTTAGCCGCACAGTTCAAAAGCATCATGAACTATCTCAAGAGCCTTCTTTCCTTCCGACTCAGCAATGACACAACTAACTTTAATCTCGGAAGTAGCAATCATCTGAATATTAATACCCCCTTCTGCTAATGCAGCAAAAAACCGAGCGGCAACTCCCGGTTTGGCTACCATTCCTGCTCCAACTATGCTCAGTTTAGCAATACTATCATCGATGAGAATAGCCTCAAGATCCACAGTCTTAGCCAAATCCGCCAAGGCAGATTTGGCCATCTGAGCATGCCCTTGTGCTACAGTAAAAGCAATATCTCGGGTATCAATTCCATCCCTAGCCCGACAGCGCTGAGATTGAATAATCGTATCCACGCTAATCTTATTATCTGCTAGGGCACCAAAAATTTTCGCCGCCATTCCCGAGATATCAGGAATACCAAGAATGGCTAACCGGGCTTGGTTGTGATCCAGAGCAACCCCCCTAACGGGAGGATACTCATTAGGAGCAGTGGTAGTTTCAGTATAATTGTGTACTGCATAACCACGACAAAGAGCAGCAAGTGCTCCATCGCAGTATTGTTCGTGGATAACGCAACTGACCTTCACTTCCGAGGTGGAAATCATCTGGATATTGATTCGAGCTGCTGCTAATGTGGAGAACATTTGGGCAGCAACCCCGGGACGTCCAATCATCCCTGCCCCCACAATTTCCACCTTAGCAATTGCGGGATCTACTTTTACCTCAACCTCCGGGAAAACTTTCCTTGCTGCTGCTTCTGCTTTATCTAAATCTTCCGTCAAGACAGTAAAGGCAATATCATTGCTATTACCTTCGTGAATGGATTGAATAATCAAATCCACGTCTATCCCCTGACGGGCAATTTCCCTGAAGAGGTTTGCTGCTACTCCCGGGCGATCCGCTACGCCCAGCAAAGCCACTTTAGCTAGGTTGCGCTGGAATTCTACCCCATCTACTGCCTTGGTAATTTCCAATCCAGTCAAAGAACGAGGTTTGGGCACCTGGGAAACTACATGGGTACCCGGTGCGTCACTGTAACTTGATAATACAGTTAAAGGGACTCCATAGTTACGGGCAATTTCTACGGCTCGAGGATGAAGTACCTTGGCTCCCAAACTGGCCAACTCTAGCATTTCATCACAAGTAATGGATTCCATCAATCGCGCCGATGGCACCAAACGGGGGTCTGTGGTGAAAATACCATCCACATCGGTATAGATTTGGCACTCCTGCGCCTGTAAAGATGCTGCTAATGCTACTGCTGAAGTATCGGACCCCCCCCTTCCCAGGGTGGTAATTTCCCTGTCATCCCTGGTGCTAATACCTTGAAACCCAGCCACCACTAATACCTCTTCCAGCTCTAAATGACGTTGAATCCGTTCTGTTTTGATTTTCAGAATGCGGGCACGGCTGTGTTCTGCGTCCGTCACAATCCCTACTTGGGCTCCAGTGAGGGAAATAGCTGCCTGTCCTAACTCATGTAAAGCCATGGATAGGAGGGCGATGGACACCTGTTCTCCGGTAGAGAGGAGCATATCCATTTCCCGGGGACTAGGGGAGGAGGAAATTTGCTTGGCTAAATTGACCAAAGTATCGGTGCTGTTACCCATGGCGGAAACTACCACCACTACTGCATTCCCCTTGGCAACTGTTTTCCGAACCCTTCTCGCTACTGCTTGGATTCGTTCCACCGAACCGACGGAGGTGCCGCCGTATTTTTGGACAATTAGAGCCATAATTTCCCCTCCATATCAAAACTCATTTTATATAGGATTTTGTAGAAGCTGGACAAAATCAGCGTGTTGAGGGGAATTGAGTCCCTCTTGCAACACTGCTACCACTCGTGTCATGTTTTGAGCTAATAATGCTTTTGTTGCTAACCACAAACCAGGGAAAACTTGGGAGCGCACTATTTGGGAATCATCGGGTTGTAAAAGAACATATTTTCCTTCCCTCAGTTCAAACCAATCTACTTTATTCTCAAAAATCTGCCAGAGGATATATTCTTGTATACCATTGCGTTCATAGGCTAGTTTCTTGTCGTGGAAGTCGTAACTAGCACTTGATGCTGCTATTTCCACTACTAATTCCGGCGCTCCTTCTATATAGTCATCTGCTGTAATGCGGGATCTTCCCCCCACACTTTCATCCATTAATAATACCCCATCTGGCTGAGGTTCGTTCTCTAAATCTAAACGCAATGTAGGCTCTATACCTAATTTTACTCCAAAAGTAGCCATACTGTAAGTCCAGAGCCAGCCGATCATGTTAGCATGGGGTTGTGCGTGGCTCTGAAAACGTAATGGGGATGCCATATAGACGACTCCTTCTATTAGTTCCGCCTTTTGATCTTGAGCCATAGCGGCGTAACGTCGCTCGAATTCTGGACGAGAGAGCCTATCTCCGTTTTCTAGCCAAGGGAGCTGGCGTTGCTCCTCTTGCAATACTTGTCCTACCATTATCCCAGCTCTACTGCAACCTTATAATTATATACCATGAGCCAACACCTGCCGGAGTGCATTACGCTATAATGAATTGATATGTTACCCTGTGGGGGATTCACCCGAAAAATTGAAAACAGCAATGAACTTAAAATCGATTTACAATTGGTACGGACAAGGATTGAGCAACCCGAAGTATCGCTGGTGGATGATTATGGGAACTCTCCTTTATTTCCTAAGCCCTCTGGATATTTCTCCAGACCTAATTCCCATTGTTGGTCAAATTGACGACCTCATCCTATTGACCTTTTTATTTACTCAGGTGGGAAACTTAGTGGGTAATTATTTTCAATCCCAACAACAAATTCCAGTACCTAATCATGAAGAAGAAGTGAACCAGACTATCGATGTGAATGCAGTTTCAGTAGATTAGTATTGTAAAAAGCATGAAAGTATAAAAGATAAGAAAATGTCCAAACCACAAAAATTGCTTTTAGTTGACGATGAACCGGGAGTGCGGGAATCAGTTAAAGCATATTTAGAAGATGAAGAACAATTTGAAGTTAAAGTTGCCAGTAATGCAACGGAAGCTTGGGATTTATTGCAAACCTACCAGCCTGATTTAGTCATTTCCGACATCATGATGCCTCAAGTTGATGGCTATCAATTTCTGAAACAACTCAGAGAAGATAACCGCTTTCAGACTACCCCAGTAATATTTTTAACTGCTAGAGGTATGACCCAAGACAGGATTGAAGGTTATAATGCGGGGTGCGATGCTTACCTTCCCAAACCCTTCGATCCGGAAGAATTAGAGGCCATAATAAACAGCTTGCTAGCTCGGCGCTCCACAATCTCTGATAGCAATAGCTCTGACTGGGAAAAAGTTGCTCGGGAAGTTCAAGAAATTAAGCTAATGCTGGGAGGAGGAAAGACTAACTTTAATACTGCTCCAACAATTAAAATTGATTTGACTCCGCGAGAGCAAAGTGTGTTAGATTTGGTAGCAGAAGGTTTGATGAATAAAGAAATTGCCCGGAGACTAGAAACTAGCGTCAGAAATGTAGAAAAATATGTCAGCCGTTTGTTTGCTAAAACTGACACTAGCAGTCGGACGGAATTAGTTCGTTATGCTTTAAAACACGGACTGACCAATTAAACAGTAACCAGTTAGAGCGCTTCCCTTCCTACCACTCTCATATTCCTCTCTCTGTGTACTCTGTGTCTCTGTGATTCAAACAAATGCAGTCTTTTCCACCGTCAGACTGCCTTAATTGTCCTCTAGAGACAATGGCTGCTAGGATAACCATAGCAAAACTTCTGAAGAGATATGACTAAAGCAATTTGGAATGGAGTGGTTTTAGCACAAAGCGAGCACTGTGAAGTAGTCGAAGGCAATCAGTACTTCCCTCCCTCCTCCCTCAATAAGCAGTATTTTAAGGTTAGCGACACTCGTACCTATTGCCCTTGGAAAGGAGAAGCTAGCTATTATACCCTTGAAGTTAACGACCAAGAAAATAAAGATGCTGCCTAGTATTACCCCCATACTAAGGAAGCTGCTAAGCAGATTGAAGGATATGTCGCCTTCTGGAAAGGGGTGAAGGTTGACCTCGTACCATGACACTTCCCCTCCTGATAACTGCCGGACGTGAAAACTATTAATATGGTAGAAGAGCAATAATTTGTTATTTGTTCATGGTTGGAGGGTAAGTCATGATATCTGCAAAAAATGCTAGTCTGCTGGCTTTGAGTATAGTTTTGATTGGGGCAGAAGCCATGGCAGGAGATGCCAACTTCGGTCAGTTTACCCTGACACCCGCTCACAAAACTACAGTTTCTGGAAGCACCGATGGCTCTTACGACCTATCGTCCATTGCTCAGATCGATCAAAAGGGCAATCCCTGCATTGGTTATGCTTCTGTCAATCCAGATCACATGATGATTTTGAAGGAGGATTTGGCGCAACTGAAACTAGAGGTTGACAGCAATGGCCAAGATACAACTTTAGTAGTTACGGGACCGGACAATATTATTCGTTGTGACTTCGGTACCAATGACACCCCGGATGCGGTGATTGAAGATACTGATTGGCCATCGGGAGAATACAAAATCTGGGTTGGTTCCATTGAACCTTCCCAAAAATGGGATTACCGCTTGTTAGCAGGAGGAAAATAATTCGGGTTCCACGACAGATCCCCTCAGTAAGAAATACTTGTTTAACGGTAAGATAGTCAGTAATCTATTGAAGCAAAAATTAAAATCACTCGTGTTATCTTCACTAATTGCTGACTTTCGCATTATTTTTGACCGAGATCCAGCAGCTCGCAACTGGTTGGAGGTTCTCATATGCTACCCCGGTTTACAGGCACTCTTTTTCCATCGTCTCGCTCACTTGCTGTACAACCTGGGTATTCCTTTCCTTCCCAGATTCATTTCTCACCTAGCTCGTGCTCTGACGGGGATTGAAATTCACCCCGGTGCTAACATTGGCAAAGGTGTCTTTATCGACCATGGTATGGGGGTTGTGATTGGCGAAACCGCTATTCTCGGAGACTACTGTCTTATTTATCAAGGTGTCACTCTTGGTGGTACAGGGAAGGAAACTGGTAAGCGTCATCCCACTTTAGGGGAGAATGTGGTGGTGGGTGCGGGGGCTAAAGTTCTTGGTAACATTCAAATTGGCAACGATGTGCGCATTGGTGCGGGTTCTGTGGTTTTGCGAGATGTTCCTTCCAATTGTACAGTAGTAGGAATCCCAGGAAGAATTGTCTATCGCTCTGGTGTCCGAGTTGACCCCCTGGACCACAGTAATCTACCCGACTCGGAAGCTATTGTGATTCGCACTTTAGTTGACCGCATTGAGGCTTTGGAAAAACAAGTCCTTCAGTTGCAAGAGAAGCATCAGCATAATAATATTGTTAAGTAGTTGTGCTAAAAGATTCGAGCCTGAGCCACAGGAGAGTCAGAGAATTGCATTTCCCGGGGTGGGTTTTGTCAATTATCCGGATGTGATCTAAGAAAAAAGTATGGGTAAAGAATAATGAAACTTCCAATGTTCTAACACGTCATATGAGTTTTTATGGTAATAAATAGTAAATTTTTCCCCTGTGCGATGAAACCACAACGACTGACTTCAGTGTTGGTTATTTCAGCCCTCACCATGACAACCCTGCTTGCTCTCAGCCCCCAGGCTAAGATAGCACAAGCCCAAACGAATCGGGATGACAGGATTTGAATCTGCGACATCCTGCTCCCAAAGCAGGCGCGCTACCAAGCTGCGCTACATCCCGTAATCTTCTTGCTACTAGTATAACCTAATATCTTCTCCTTCTGTCAACTAGGAGCAAAAAAAGATTAATCGGGATACCAAAACATGCCTTTAATTCCTTCCGGGTCAACCATAAACCCCAGTCGGCGATAGAAATTTACCACTTGAGGATCGGCGAAGAGAGTAATATTGCTAATATCCTCTGCCCGAAGTTTTTCAATGGCGTACTTCATCAGAGCCTTACCCAGACCTTGATTTTGAAAATCCGGGTCGATAGCCACATCCCAAATAGTGGCATTGAAAGCGCGATCAGACGTAGCGCGGGCAAAACCGATTAAACGGCGTCTTTTCCCCCGCACTTCCCACATAGAAACAACCAAAAAACTGTACCTTATTGCTTTTCTGACCTTGCGGAGGGGACGACGAGCCCAACCAACGCGATCGCATAGTTCTTCCAAATCGTAAAGGTCAATATCGGGATCCGTACTCAGAACAATGCGACGTTCGTTCACAGGGCGACCCGGGCTTTGCCCGGATCCGCGCGATGCGGTATAATAAGTGAGAAGTTCCCCCTCTAAGTTTTTGTTATGATCGGTTGAGAATGCATCAGAATTGCTAAACAATCTTTTCCAAAAACTCATGCAATGTGGCCCGAGTTATAGACTTATTTGTCCTCGGAAAGTCATCCGGAGACTTAAATAGTAGCACAAAGTGTCTAGCATATTCTCCTATGGGTAGTGATACACAGTAATGGTATATCCACACTCAAACCCTTATCAAAGGAAGGTTTCAGCAGGCTACCATCATTTGCGTTGGCATCATCGTACCGCTGTCTTACCTTGTAGCCATATATTCTCAATGGGATTTTGTTCCGGAGCATGGGGGGCTGTCGTGATAGGTAGACCCCCACGCAGTACCGGACGTGCAAGTTATCCAAATCCGGCTCCTGGTGTTTCATCCTCTCTCCATTTCTCGTCAAGTCCTCTAAACCTAACAGGATTTCAGGCTTCTCTCACCTTTTGGTGATGAACTCGTCGCCTTAGATTCCTGCTCCCGTATTGGAGTTGGTCAGTAACAAAGATTATCCGGTTGCTAAGATAGGGGATGGGTCAGCAGCAAGAGCAGGCAGCAGGGTTTATGTAGCTGGTTATCCCCTCATCACTACTTCTATTACTCGTTCCATCTATACCTTCACTGAGGGGAAAATAACTGCTAATGCTTCTCATCCTTTAGAGGATGGTTACTCCTTGGTATATAATAATAGTACCCTTCCCGGGCCGATTTTAACCGTGCCCTAGAACTAGATAAAAACCTAGTTCAAGCTTATAATAATCGGGGCAATGCTAAATCTAATTTGGGGGATTTATCGGGGGCGACCCCGGCAAAGCCGGGATCCGCTTCGCGGCGCGCCGATTACAGTGCAGCTATTAATCTCAATCCTAACTTAGCCTCAGCCTATTATAACCGAGGATTGGCCCGTTCTGAATTGGGAGAAAAGGAACCGGCAATTAAAGATTACACCGAAGCGATCCGTCTGAATGGTAAATTTTGGCAAGCCATGAATAATATCGGTTTAATTAGATATGAAATGAGACAGTCCCAAGTTGCCATCGCCCAGTGGAAAGGAGCAGTAGCAGTGGATAGCCAGCTCCTAGAACCCCGCTTCGCTCTAGCTGTTGCTTTGTACTCCCAAAGAAATAGGGCAGAAAGTATTTCTATGGCCAACGCAGTGCTACAATCAGATCAGCGCTATGGAGATTTGGAGTTTCTTAAAAGTCATCTTTGGGGCGATCGCCTGGTAAAAGATACCCAACAGCTCCTAAAAACAATATTCGATGCTCCTTTGTGGTAAAATAGCAATCCTATCCATCCCCTATCCCTATTAATCTGCGTTCATCTGCGGTTACAATAATCCCTATGTTTGGCACAACAATAGGCGAACGTTATCAAATAGTCGAAAAATTGGCAAGTGGAGGATTTGGTGAAGATCCAAATTTACCCCAAAACCAGCAATGCGTTCACACAGCCAATATGCAATTACCCTGCTCCCTTTTCATAGTGTTGGTATTGTTCGCCCCCCACGGGTCTGTTTTTACGATCGCCTGTTGGGGGGGGAGTGAATGGTTACTATAATAACTATATCAAATAACAGACTTACAGAGTTACAAACTTAGTAACTACCAAACTACCAGACTTACAGAGTTAGCAATTCAGGAAATAAAAAATGACCATTCGAGCCTTCTTTGAAGCAGTCAAAATTGAACAGGCACAACCCCCTTATGACACCCTTCATCTTAAAATCTTCTATCCAGCACAGTTTAATCAAAGTGAACAAGAACAAAATTTAGGAATTATCCCTGCGGCTCCGGCTCAAGCTCCCTTTCCAGTGGTGATTTTTTTCAATGGTGTTAACTGCGAAACCAAGTCTTATCAATGGCTCATGGAAAAACTGGCTCGACGAGGATTAGTAGTAGTTGGCTTTAATTGGATTGCCGAAAACATACCCGGAATCATTGGACTGACTCCCGGTTTTGATGTGGAAAAATGGAAACCCAACCTTTACGGTACAGGCGCAACCGCTTCAGCATTACCAGCACTTTTAACCAAACTAGAACAACTCCAACAACAGGGAATCTTAGCCGGAAAACTGGACTTAGAAAAAGTGATTATTGGCGGACATTCAGCCGGAGGAAAAGTCGCCATTGAAAGTGCAAACCCTGATTTTTTTCCTCAAATCGCCGCTTCCTTTGCCTATGGCGCACATATGTTAGGAGGAGTTAATTTTGGTTATGAACCAAAAACTGTATTACCCTTACCCGACTCCCTTCCCTTACTCTTAATGGGAGGAACTTGTGATGGAGTCATCGCCAACAGCACTCAACGTTATGGCATGAGTGAACGAGATTCCACCTACTCAGTGATGCAAACCTTCTCAGAAGGAATCACAGGAGGAAGAAAAGACAGTTATCTATTGTTATTAGAAGGAGCAAATCATTTTTCCCTTACTCATCCCTTTGATGAAACTACAGGGACAGCTTTTTTAGATTTTCCCCCTACTCAATCAGAAACAAAAATTCGCTCTCTCATTACAGACATAATAATATTATTTATTAATGCTCATGTTCGTCATCAATCCCAAGCTTTACAAAAGCTTCAGCAACTCTTAACCACCACCCATCCTCTTATTCACTCTTATCAACAAAAATAAGTTCAACCTTTTTTACTAATTCACAAACTTACAAAATAAAAAATTTATGCAAAAAATTATTGCGGGCGGTTGCTTGGCACAACAATAGGCGAACGTTATCAAATAGTCGAAAAATTGGCAAGTGGAAGATTTGGTGACACCTATCTCGCTGAAGATCCAAATTTACCCCAAAACCAGCAATGCGTTGTTAAGTTCCTGAAACCACAGATAGAAGGTTTGGAGGAGTCTGAGGCGCAAGAGCGGTTCCGACGAAAAGCTGAAACCTTTCAGAGGTAGTTGCTAGTAGAGAAAAACCTCACTAAAAATCTGTAATTCTCATCAAATCTTCCCTTTGCTTGACAAAATCAAGAAATGTCGGTAAAGTGTTATTGGTTAGTACCCCGACGATAATGTAGTCGGGCAAAACCTCATCCCCGGCGATGTACGGAATAAACTTTTCTTCGGAAATGAACTAGCTCACGGCAGCTAGGATAAATAAGGGTCGTCGTGAAGCCACAGTGGATGCAAGAGTTGCCTATTGACTCTAAATTGAAATAGCGCTTGATTTTTGAGTTAAGCTTTGCGGGCAGCCGCCTTCGTTCTTCGGAACGATGCTATACCTAGCTACAGTCGAATTTCGGGACGCTTACGCGGTTGCTCCGCAATCGATTGGGGGATTTGAGCAACTGGTTTGCGCACTTTTGCGCAGATTTTAGAAGGTTAAATGCTGCACCTTAGGTACTCATCCTCAAATTCCCCAGCTCTTAGCTTACTATGCAGAAAGCTTCTGTTTGGTGCAGGAATATATAGAGGGGGTCCTTAGTGAATCCTGAGGATATAGAGCGGGCCAAAACTAGGAGAAATTGTAGACCCTACAGCGGTGCGTTACCAAGGCACTGACCTGATATCCATTTTTTCGTCCATAGCCTTGAATTTTTCGTCCATGACCTTGAATTTTTGTTCTATTTTTTCATCCATGGCCTTGAATTTTTCGTCCATTTTTGCATCCATGGCCTTGAATTTTTCGTCTATGTGTTTAAACTCTCCATCAACGCGCTTAAACTCTCCTTCTACCCACTTAAAACCCACTTCAACTTTCTTGTCTAGTTGTTCAACTTTTTTGTCTAATTGTTCAATCTTATCATCTAGCTTTTCTATGTCACTTTTTAGGTTGACAATTAATTCTTTCAATACTTCAAAGTTGTTGTCTGTCATGATTTTAACCCTTCATTTATCTCATAGCGCAATTTTGTCAGATTGTAGACAACCAATTACTTATTTGAATTCTCTTTTGGTGCTACGGGCGGTGCGTTACCACATTTACCCCATACCCGTGCCCCTACGATAGCTAACTATTACTAGCTACAAAATCGGAAAAACTCAACTCATTAATATTATTCCATGACTGTATCTCTTCGCGAAACTTATTCCAACCCTGATATACTTCCTTAAAAGTAGCATCGCCCCTAGCCTTTTCCTCATAAAGTTCAAAAGATGTTTTTTGAGCAGCCCGTAAAATTTCAGTAGAATAAGGAACCAACTTAGTACCTTCAGCAATCATCCGTTTCAACGCCGGGGGATTGAGGGCATTGTATTTAGCTAACATATTCATGTTAGCATCTTTGGCAGCCGATTGTAATATTGCTTGATACTCTTGAGGCAACTTATCCCAAGCAGACTTATTCACCAGTAAATCTAGGGTAGGACCTTGTTCCCACCAACCAGGATAATAATAAAACTTAGCTGCTTTATTCAAGCCTAACTTTTCATCGTCATAGGGACCAATCCACTCAGCAGCGTCAATAGCCCCTCGATCTAAGGCCAAGTAAATTTCTCCGCCAGGTAACACCTGGACATTTACTCCCAACCGGGTCATGACTTCACCCCCCGTACCGGGAATGCGCATTTTCAAACCTTGCAAGTCCTGGAGAGTTTGAATTTCCCTTTTAAACCAACCCCCCATTTGTGCTCCTGAGTTGCCAGCGGGGAAGTTAATAATGTTAAAATCACTATAGACTTTGTGCATAGCCTCTAAACCCCCCCCGTGATAAAGCCATGTATTCTGTTGGGTAGCAGTCAAACCGAAAGGCATAGACGTCCCAAAGCCCAGAGCAGCATTTTTCCCCACGTAGTAATAGCTGGCAGTATGACCACACTCCACGGTGCCGTTTTGCACTGTGTCTAAAACTTCCAACCCCGGTACGATTTCCCCGGCTGCATAGGGTTTAATGGTGAAACGCCCTCCAGTCATTTCTTGAACGCGATCACACACAGTTGTGGCTCCTCCATAGATAGTATCCAGAGAAGTGGGCCAACTGGTGACCATCTTCCATTGAACATTAGGGAGGGTATTAGCTTGTATCCCTGGACCTGTACTGCCTTGGTTGCAGGCACCTAGAGCAGCGGCGCTAACTGTACCCAGGGCAGCGTTACTAACAAAATGTCTCCGTTTCATCTAACTCATCTAATAATCAGGCTAATGGATTATATTGATTATATTATAGATAGAGTAGATTTGCACCACTAGTTATAGAACCTGTGATAAAATTTATTGGGTACTAATTATAAAAAGATGCAAATGAGATGGTTAGGAATTGATCCGGGTTTAGCGATTGTGGGTTGGGCTGTTTTAGAAGGAAAACAGACATACGCCAAACCATCCGTATTGGATTATGGAATCATGGAGACAGGCAAGGAATTCTCTACCCCGGAACGTTTGGTAGAAATAGAAAGTGACATGACTACTTTGTTAAAGGAGTTTGCCCCTCATAATATAGCCATGGAATTGCCATTTTTTACCAGACAAATCAAAGCTGCTGGTGGGGTATTACAAGCGGTGGGTATTATCAACCTAGTTTCTTACCGGAATGCCAAAATAATCCCGATTCAACTCCACCAATCTAGTTGGAAAGCTCATTTAGGTAATGGAAAAGCCACCAAAGCAGAAGTAGCGACAATTTTACAACAGCTTTTCGATTTAGAGTACCTACCTATCGATGATAGTGTAGACGCCATCGGTATTGCTTATGCTGCATTTTGTGGTTTGAGAAATGAAATTCATTGATTTTTGCGCGCAAAGGCGCAAAGGCGCAAAGTGGTTAAAGGAGGGTAACGCCAAAAAGGATAGACAGTATTCGATGAATGTCATTGGGTAATGCGTAGGTGTTGATGTCTTTTTCAATCGTCTTAGCTTGACGATGAAACAAGCCAAACTTCCAGGTATCGCCGGTGGTGACAGTACCATAGAGGGTTGGAGTGGTGTCCTCAGTCCATTGGTCCAGAGCGATCAGTTCCACAGCAAGCTGGGTGAACCCTCTGGCTAAATCAGCATTTTCAGCTTCAATCACCAACAGATTATGAGGTGTGGGGATGAAATAGTCAAAATTGCCTCTCAGCCAAGGGCTAACTCGGACGGGATATTCAATTTTGAGGGGTGCTTGGATAAACTTACAAACGGTTTTCAGAATGGGAAAGATTAATGCTTCTCGTCGAGCCATTTCTGAGACAGGATCCACCAAGGCTAAATTTTCTTCTAATTCAACTTTCAGAGGTTCAGAGTCTATAGGTGACTGCTGTGGTAGTTGAAGTGACTTATTTTTAAAAGTTACCCCAAACTGTGCGAGAATATCAGCTATGTCAAATGGTAACTCTGCATATTTGCTGAAAGTATAATTTGCAGCTGGATCGAGAATGGAGGCTTTAGTCATAGCTTGTGTAGGTGTGGTGTAAGCTTAGGGTGAGCATCGCCCACCAAAAGAGAAGGGATTATTAGGGTAGTTATTTTACTTAAATTGAGGAAATTATTAGGGTAGACATTTTGTATCAAACCAGAGAGCGATCGCCACGGGTTATTATATCATGTTTGCCTGCAATTTCACCTACGTATTGGTTAGAATGCCTTGAGTAGGGCTAAATAAGAAAGTGAGGAAAAATAATGCGGATGTTACTAAGACAATAGCCGGACCGGAAGGCAAGTTATAAAAATAACTTAAATAGATACCGCTAATGCTGGAAAAGACCCCCACTCCCACACCCAAAAACATCATCTGGTGCAAGCGAGTAACTAACAAATAAGCTGTTGCTGCTGGGGTAATGAGGAGGGAGAGAACTAAGACCACTCCCACTGCTTTCAAACTGGCTACAATAGTCAAACCGATGAGCATCATTAAACCCAAATCTAGCAAATTGACAGGCAAACCTACTGCTTGAGCACCTAATTTATCGAAAGTATAAAAGAGCAGTTCCTTGTACAGTAATACTACCACCAAAATCACAATGGCGGCAATTATCACAGTGTCCCGCAAATCCCCCCAAGTCACCCCGAGGATATTCCCGAATAGGAAATGATTCAGGTCAATTTTATTCTCTTTTTGAACCACCGTAATTAAAGTGATACCAAGAGCAAAAAAGGCGGAAAAGATAATCCCCATGGCTGCATCTTCTTTAAGATTAGACTTGGTGTGGATTATTTTAATCAAAATAGTACTAATAACCCCCGCAATAAAAGCCCCCACAAAGATATTTGCTCCCAAGATAAAGGCGATCGCCAAACCCGGAAGTAGGGAGTGGCTAATAGCATCTCCTAATAGGGCTAATCGCTGTACCATTAAATAACTACCAACCACGGCGCAGATAACACCTACCATAATCGCCATCATCATGGCTCGCTGCATAAAGCTATATTGTAAGGGTTCGATAATTGTTGCAAACACAATTTAATTTTTGTTAGTTGTCAAGAAAACTACTTTACCTCTATAAGCGCGGTAGAGGTGGTCATCAGTGAGGACATTTTCTCTCTTTCCCGCTGCAATTAATTCCCGGTTTAGCAGAATTAAGTCCTCAAAATTAGTAATAGATTCTCCCAAATCATGATTCACCACCAAGACTATTTTACCAGCAGCAGCTAATTCATGCAAAATATCAAAGATAATTTTTTCCGTTTTCCAATCTATCCCCCCAAAGGGTTCGTCAAAACAGAAAATATCTGCTTCCTGAACCAGGGAGCGAGCCAAAAAGACTCGCTGTTGTTGACCTCCTGAAAGTTGACCAATAGGACGATCCTTATAACTATCCATCCCCACCCTACCTAGGGCTTCCTGAACCAGACGACGACTGGTAGGAGAAAAAGAACGGAACCATCCCGTTTTCCTAACTCGTCCCATCATCACTACGTCCCAGACAGTAGCGGGGTAAGTCCAGTCGATTTGGGAGCGTTGGGGGACATAAGCCACTAACTCCAGCTGCTTTTGCAGGGGCTTCTCATGGTACAGCACTAAACCTTCCCTGGCCCCAATCAACCCTAGCATAGCTTTCAAGAGAGTAGTTTTTCCGGCACCGTTGGGTCCGATAATACCCGTTAATCGTCCCGGTTGCACTTGGAGGTTGATTCCAGTCAATGCTTCCAACCTAAGGTAGGCGACACCGAGATTGTGTATTTCCAGGGAACCAACACCATTCATATATCTTTTATTTTTGCTTATTTGTTATAATACACCAAAACCCAAGCAATATCAAAAATAATCCGCAGCAAGAATGAGAGCAACTGTAGTGGGAATATTTCTGGGACTTTGGCTTTGTGGGTGTCAGTCTCCAGTTGATCTAAGTGAGGGGAAGCCCAAAGTAGTGAGTACCAGCACTATTATAGCTGACTTGACGGAGCGAATAGGGGAAGATGAAATCGAGCATATTGGCATTCTGGAACCGGGAGCAGATCCTCACATTTACGAACCAGTTCCCGCAGATAGCGTGGCTTTTGAGAAGGCGGATTTAATTTTGTACAATGGTTACAATCTGGAACCGGGGTTGATAAAATTGATGTATGCGGCGGGGATAAAAGCTAAGAAGTTCCCTGTTGGGGAAGTAGTAACCCCCTTGGATTTGGATTATCAAGGTAAAATACAGCCAGATCCTCATGTTTGGGGCAATGCTGCTAATGGAATTGAGATGGTGAATGCTATTAGAGATGAATTAATTGCCCTTTCCCCGGAAGATAGGGAAAAATTCACTACCAATGCAGCTAAATTGATTGAGGAATTAGAACAACTGCATATTTGGATAAAGGAGGAAATTGCCACTATTCCCCCAGAAAGGCGCAAATTAGTTACCAGTCACGATGCTTTTCAATATTACACCCGTGCTTACGGTTTGGAGATTCTCGGTACCCTGATTGGTATTAGTACAGAGGAACAACCCAGCGCTCAAACGGTGAAGAATTTAGCTGAACAGATTAAAAGAAGTCAAGTTCCGGCGATTTTTGCTGAAACAACGATTAATCCAATTCTAATTAAAACAGTGGCTGAGGAAGCTGGAGTTAAATTAGCTCCCCAAAAGCTCTATTCCGACTCTATTGGTGTCCCTGGTAGTGAAGGGGATAGTTATGTAAAAATGCTCAGGTTTAATACTATCACTATTGTGGAAGCTTTGAAGGCAAAATAACCCGTAGGTTGGGTTGAGGGACGAAACCCAACACCCAACAGTGATTAAACCGCAGAGGCGCAGAGTACGCAGAGAAAGATAAGAGAGTATGCTAATATAATAAGCAAATTTTATCGATGGTTTTAGATGATTCAAAGCACGATGGCACGAAAAACAACAATTACACGAAACAATACTACAATTATATCATGTCTCATCCCAAAATTCTTCAAGAAAACAAATCTTATAGCTTTCGCTCTTACTTTGAACTTCCCTATAATACGGATGACATATTAGCAGAATTTGGCTATAACTTGCAAATTCAGAGATTATCCCTTCCTCACTCAGACCTTGGATTACCCCGTCTCCAAGAACTGAAACAATTATTTGAAGAAATTATCCCCTTTGTAAGTCTTTCTAGCGAACAAGCGCGCCGGGAATTATTAGTTGCCCCCTTAATAATAGAAATCGTGAGACTGTGTCATTGTCAGTTACGGATAGAATATCCTATCAATGTAAATGAGTGGCTAAAAGGAGAATTAGATTATTTCCTGCGGTTGGAAAAAAGCTTAACGGTTATAGAAGCTAAACGGGAGGATATTACCCGAGGTTTTACCCAATTAGCGGTGGAAATGATTGCCATTTCACAATTAGAAGAACAAAAAACTATCTATGGTGCTGTCACTATTGGTGAAGTCTGGCGCTTTGGTAAATTAGAATTGTCTAGCAAAACCATTACTCAAGATATATCATTGTACACCATTCCTGACCAATTGGAAAATCTCATGTCTATTCTCCTTGGTATTTTAACGGAAATTTATTAGAATGATGTTTTAATCGCGCAAAGCCGCAAAGGCGCAAAGGAGGAAATGGAGAAAATGGCTAATAAAGAGCACCTGGAAGTACTTAAGCAAGGAATTGAGGCTTGGAATAAGTGGAGGGAAAAGAATGGCGAAATAAAGCCAGATCTTCGAGGGGTTTGGCTCAGGGGAGCTAAACTTTGGGAAACGGACTTCAATGGAACTAAACTCTGGGAAGCAGACCTCTCCAGAGCCCGCCTCTTAGAAGCAAACCTAACGTGCGCCAACCTCAAGTACGCCAACCTCAGGGGAGCCGATCTTCAGGAAGCCAATCTCGAGTCAGCCAACCTGACGTCAGCTAACCTCACAGAAGCTAACCTCCGAGGAGCCAACCTCCGGGGAGTCAACCTCAGGGAAGCAAACCTAACGGAAGCCAACCTCCGGGGAGTCAAACTCGGGGGAGTCAAACTCGGATCAGCCAACCTGACGTTTGCCCATCTCCTGAGAGCAAACCTGATGTCCGCCGACCTTAGTTACGCCAACTTAATGGAAACAAACCTGCTGAGAGCCAACCTCCAGGGAGCCAACCTCTCCTCCGCTAAACTCCAGAGAGCAAACCTCCTGAGAGCAAACCTCCAAGAAGCAAACCTCTCCTCCGCTAAACTCCAGAGAGCAAACCTGCTGAAAGCCAACCTCACGGAAGCCAACCTCACGGAAGCCAACCTCACTGAAACTCAAGCATTAGAAACCAACTTTGGCAGTGCAATATTTACTGGTGCTTGTCTAGAAAACTGGAATATCAATAGCAAAACTAATTTAGACCAAATAGTTTGTGAATATGTTTATTTAAAATCGAATCAACAAGAACGTCGTCCCCAGGATAAGGATAGCAAATTTGCTCCTGGAGAATTTATTCAATTATTTCGTTCACACCTCCAATGAATGCTTTCTCTGTTAGGGGTTGGTTAGGCGTTGTACTGAAATTTGTAGGTCAGGAAAGGCTAGGGGGGAAATAGTTCCCGTGCTACTAGTTTTAGTGGTGGTGTAGATGGTATTTTTTAAGTTGTGAAAGATTGTGAGTTCTTTATTGGGTAGGTTCACAACCCAATATTCAAGGATTCCTGCTTCGGCATAAATGGCTTTTTTTACGGTTAGGTCTTGGTTTAAGGTGGTATTGGAGATTTCTACGAGCCAAAATATATCTTCGGGGTGGGGGTGACGATGGCGGTAAATGACTCCGAGGGGTTTGACGATGGCCAGATCTGGAATAGGTTCTGAGTGGTTAGGGAGGGTTATAGGGTGTCCTTCCCTGACTTTGGCGCGGGTACCAAGGATGGCTCGCAAATAGTCACCACTTTCACTATTACAGTAGGCGTGAGGTTCTCGTTCTGGGGCCATAAGAATGAGTTCTCCTCGCAAGAGTTCCAGGGATTGGTCTGCAAATAATCCCGCATTGATCGCTTGGTGGTAGCGATCGGTTGTCCATTTGTAAGCGGTGAGAGTCATGGCGATGGCGTTTCTCGTTCTTTGCTTATTTTAGCGTGGCTGGCTTTTAGATTTTTATCTTATTATAATAGAGAATTATGTACAAAAAAAATCTCCTCAGTAGCTGCTATACTACTAAGGTAGATCGTTAACAGGTTAAAACTAAAATGACTCAACCAAATCCAGACCGCTTAGATAGAATTGAATCCTTACTGGAATACCTCGCTCAAGATTTTGAAGAGCTGAAAAACGAGATGATCCGCACCAACGATAAGGTGGAAATATACCAGAAAGCCTCTCAACAGGTGGTCAATCTTGCTTTTAGCCTCATCATCACTGCTAGTTTAGCAGTTATCTTGCCTGTAATTCTAAATCGATAGTAGGGTGGATTCACCCTACAAACCTTACAAGGCATTCGCACCAGCAACAACTTCCAGTAGTTCTTGAGTAATGGACGCCTGTCGCGCTTTATTATAAGACAAAGTCAAAGTACCCATCAATTCAGAAGCATTATCAGAAGCATTATTCATGGCAGTCATGCGAGCCGCTAACTCACTGGCAGCAGACTCCTGTAAACCCCTCAGCAATTGATTATTCAAATACAAGGGTAAGAGAGCATCCAGAATTTGGACCGGGTCTTGCTCGAAAATCATATCCTGGGGTAAACTCTTCACCTCAGAAGCTACCTTCTCTCTTTCCACCTTAAACTCCCCACCACAGGTAGTTAAACGGAAGATTTCGTCATCCTTCACTTCCAACCCTTGAGGAGTCACGGGGAGCAGAGTTTGCACCACAGGGCGAGAACTAATCAAGGAGACGAATTTAGTATAGATGAACTCCACCCTATCTACTGTCTCCGACAAAAACAAGGATAGGAGTTCATCGCCAATACTCGCTGCTTCTGCTGAAGAAGGAATTTGCTCCAAACCAATATAGGTCTTATCTATGGGTTGGTTTCTGCGCTGGAAGTATTGGGTAGCTTTTCTTCCTACCAGGATGAATTTATAATCTATCCCTTCCGCTTTTAACTCCTTCGCCCTTTGTTCCGCGCGACGAATAACATTGGTATTGTAGCCGCCACAAAGTCCGCGATCGCCCGTAATAACCAACAACCCCACACATTTTACTTTCCGCTGCATTAACAAGGGAAGGTTCACGTCTTCAAAGCGGAGACGATTTTGTAAACTATAGAGAACCTTAGCTAAGTTGTCAGCAAAGGGGCGGGTAGCAGTTACTTGTTCCTGGGCGCGACGCACTTTAGCCGCCGCCACTAGGCGCATTGCTTCAGTAATCTTTTTCGTGTTCTTAACCGACTTAATGCGATCTCTGATCGCTTTCAGATTTGCCATATTCCTGTCTGTTCATGGTGGGCGGGAGAACCCCGCCTCTACTACTACCCTGCGAAACTCTGTTTGTACTCAGAAATTGCTTCCTTGAGAATCTTCTCAGCCTCGTCAGTCAGCTTCTTCTGAGAAGTGATAATTTCCCCGTACTGAGGCTTGCTGGTATTCAAATATTCCCGCAAACCCGCAGCAAAACTAACTACCTTCTCTAAAGCAATGTCGTCTATATAGCCGTTCAGCCCTGCATAGACGATCGCCACTTGCTCAGGAACGGACAAAGGTGAGTTCTGGGGCTGTTTCAGTACTTCCCGCAACCGCTGTCCCCGAGATAACTGATTCTGAGTTGCCTGATCTAAGTCGGAAGCAAATTGAGCAAAAGCTTCCAGTTCTGCAAATTGAGCCAACTCCAACTTCAATTTACCTGCCACTTGTTTCATGGCTTTGGTTTGAGCAGCAGAACCCACCCGAGATACAGAAATACCTGCATTAATGGCGGGACGGAAACCGGAGTTAAACAGGTCTGAAGAGAGGAAAATCTGACCGTCGGTGATGGAAATTACGTTAGTAGGAATGTATGCAGAAACATCACCTGCCTGAGTTTCAATAATGGGAAGGGCTGTCATACTTCCGGCACCTAATTCATCACTTAACTTAGCGGCCCGCTCCAGCAAGCGAGAGTGGAGATAGAACACATCCCCAGGATAGGCTTCCCGTCCCGGCGGACGGCGCAGCAACAGGGACATCTGGCGATAGGCTTGAGCCTGCTTACTTAGGTCATCATAAATAACTAAAGTGGCTTTGCCTTTATACATAAAATATTCTGCCAAAGTAGCCCCGGTGTAAGGTGCCAGATATTGCAGCGTTGCTGGGTCATTGGCATTGGCAGCCACAATAATAGTGTAGTCCAGAGCGCCCTTTTCTTCCAGTGTTGACACTACCTGAGCCACGGTGGAAGCTTTTTGACCAATAGCCACGTAGACGCAAATTACGTCTTCGCCCTTCTGGTTAATGATAGTATCCACCGCCACCGCAGTCTTACCAGTTTGGCGATCGCCGATAATCAATTCCCGCTGACCCCGTCCTATGGGAATCATGGCGTCAATAGCGGTAATGCCGGTTTGCAGCGGTTCGTGGACTGACCGACGGGCAATAATCCCCGGAGCGATGGATTCCAGCAGGCGGGTATCCTTGGTGTTAATTTCCCCCTTACCATCGATAGGACGAGCCAGAGCATCGACTACCCTGCCGATAGTGGCTTCCCCTACAGGGATGGAGGCAATTTTCCCCGTAGCCTTAACCGTACTACCTTCCTGAATTTCGCGACCGTCTCCCATGAGTACAGCCCCTACATTATCTTCTTCTAAGTTGAGGGCAATACCAACGGTACCGTCTTCAAATTCCAGCAATTCCCCAGCCATAGCCTGTTCCAGACCGTAAATCCGGGCGATGCCGTCTCCTACTTGGAGTACAGTACCCACATTAGAAACCTGGACTTTTTGGTCGTACTGCTCGATTTGCTGGCGAATAATGCTGCTAATTTCGTCTGGTCTGATTGCAATCATGTCAATTAATTCTTGGTTGTTAGTGAAAAATTAGGCTGCATTATTCAAGCTAATGCTCATGCGCCGCAGTTGCCCTCTGATACTGGCGTCCAGTACTTGAGAGCCGACTTTAATAATCACCCCGCCAATTAAATCCGGGTCAATTTTCGTCTTCAGTTCCACCGCCTGGGCGTTGGTCATCTCTTTAACCTTTTCCACCACAGAGTGCCGTTGGGCCTGATTTAGTTCCGTGGCTGAAGTTACTTGAGCGAGAACTGTTTTATTCAGCTGACGCAATAGTTCCAGGTATTTTTGACAAATTCCCGTCAAAAATACGATACGTCCTTTGTCCACCAAAAGCAGCAAGAAATTGAGCAGATAGGGGTTATTACCTCCCCCAACAATCCGCCGCAGCACTGCTTTTTTATCCTCTTCCTTCACTATAGGCGAGGCGAGAAAGTCTCCTAGTTCTTTCCCTTCCACCAAAGAAACCAAAGAACGGATATCCTCCCCAAACTTTTCCGTCAGGTTATTCGTTTGAGCAACAGACATTAAAGCTTGTGCATAAGGCTCAACAATTTCAGCGCTGATTACACCAGCTTTCATGAGCCACCTCCTAGGTTAGCAATGCTGCGGTTAATTAATTCTTGCTCTTGCTGGGGATTCAAACCTGCTTTTAATCGAGTTTCAACTCGCTCCAAAGCTAGGGCGATCGCCCGCTGTTTCAACTCAGCCATGGCTTTTTCCTGTTGAGAACCTAAGTCTTTGGCAGCAGTTTCCTTTAACCGCTCAATATCAGCCGCCGTTTTGGCTGCGATGGCTGCTTTAGCTTTCTGAGCATTTTCTTCAGCCCTCTTGCGAATCTGTACCGCTTCTTCCTGGGCACGAGTCAATTTCTGTTGTTGGACTGCCAAAGCTTCCGCCGCCTTCTTCTGGCGTCCTTCAGCTTCAGAAATGGCCCCGGCAATTTTTTGACTCCGTTCATTGAGGGTATTGCCCAAGAATTTACGTCCGAAGTAGATCAAGACATAAACCAAAATAGCTAGGTTGATGATATTGGTGTCAAAAATATCGAAATTGAGACCAAAACCATCATGACCTGCCTCAGTGGCCACTAGGTATTGATAGGTGGCCAAGAATAAGAAAGTCCCCATTATCTCTGCTCAATATTAAGTGACTAGCCCTAGTTTTGCCAGGATCTGACTACTGAGAGTCTCTACTTGTTGTTCCAGTGCTTGCATTGCTGCTTGCTTTTGACTCTCTATTTCTTTCGTCGCCTGTTCTCTTTGAGCGATGGCCTCTTTTTGCGCCGCAGCGATTTGTTCGTCTGCAATTTTTTTAGCCTCAGTCTGAGCATTGGCAATGACTTCCACCGACTGTTTCCGGGCACCGGCTAATTGCTCTTCGTATTGTTGAGCCAATGCTTCAGCCTTAGCTAACCGTTCCCGCCCATCTTGTTCTTTTGTCAGGATGTAATCATTGCGATCCTCTAGTACTTTCGTCAATGGCTTATAGAAAATGGCATTGAGCAGAATCACTAATAAGAGAAATTGCCCTGCCATTAAAGGCGAAGTGAGGTCGAAATCGAACATTTTCTCTTCCAGATTTAAAACTGATTTAATAGAGACATGGTCAGAAACCACGTCTCTATCCTTGATTATGGTTTTAGCCAGCAAAGGGGTTGGCGAAGAGCAAAACCAGAGAAACCACCAGACCGTAAATAGTCAGAGATTCCATGAAAGCCAGAGTTAACAGCAGAGTCCCGCGAATTTTGCCTTCAGCTTCCGGCTGACGAGCAATACCAGCCACAGCTTGACCTGAAGCGTTACCTTGACCGATACCAGGACCGATAGCAGCCAAACCTACAGCCAGAGCAGCAGCAATAACGGAAGCGGCGGGAATTAACTGATCCATGATGATTGTACCTACCTTTAACTAAAGAAAAAACAACGACAAATTGAATGTAACTAATGGACAGAGGGTTTTTTATTACTCATGTCCTTCTTCACCGTGCCCCTCAAGTGCCTCGTGAATATATGCCCCTGCTAAAGTGGCAAACACGAGAGCTTGGATCGCACTGGTAAACAAACCTAGAGCCATGACAGGCAAAGGTACAAACAGCGGCACCAGCAGCACCAATACCCCTACTACCAACTCATCCGCCAAAATATTACCAAAGAGACGGAAACTGAGGGAAAGAGGCTTAGTGAAATCTTCTAAAATCGCGATAGGCAGTAGAACCGGAGTCGGTTCGATATACTTAGCAAAGTATCCCAAACCCTTCTTCTTGAAACCTGCATAAAAGTAGGCAAGAGAAGTGAGCAATGCCAAAGCTACCGTCGTATTAATATCATTGGTAGGAGCTGCTAGTTCCCCTTCTGGAAGATGGATTAACTTCCAAGGTAAGAGAGCGCCGGACCAATTAGACACGAAGATAAACAAGAATAACGTACCAATAAATGGCACCCAGGGACGGTATTCTTTCTCACCGAGCTGGTTTTTGGCCAAGTCCCGAATGAATTCGAGGGCATATTCCATCACATTTTGGATACCCCTGGGAACTTTCTGAACGTTTCTCGTAGCAGCTAGAGAGGCTACTACCAAGAGGGCAATTACGAACCAGGAGGTGAGAAAAACCTGACCATGAATGGTGAAGTTGCCAATTTCCCAGTAAAAATGCTGACCTACTTCTAATTCAGCAAGGGGGAAATAATTCAAAACTCTTAAACTATCTAGAATTTCCATTCCGTGATATTTCCCCAAAACCGTCGCAACAATTTTCGCACACCTTGAGCACTTATTTGATTAATCTCCTTTTCTTTTGTTTAGCATAAGGGTTGTTGGCAATATATAGATGAAGAAGCTGGCTTTAAAGGTCATAAATCCCAGAAATACAGGCAAAATATGTAATTCTTGCCACAAACTTGCCGTAATGATTAAGGCAACAAAAAGCCCCATTCTTTTCGGGGATCCCACAGTCTGGTTTTCCTGACCTATTTGCTCCACATCCTTTCCTAACATTCTCAAGTAAACCATACCCACAACCGCTCCCAACAAGTAATTTAGAGCAGTTTTCAGAGAAAAAGTCCCCCAGACTGAGACAAAAATTATCACAGTTATTGCTAGAGTTACCAACAACAATGTTTTTTGCAGTTGATAATACTCTTGCATCGGTGATGCTTTTGGTTCGAGAGATTTGTTAGACTGAGTTGCCAAACTTAACTATGCTAAATAAATTAGCTTACTATTTTTGTGTAAGTTATCGGTGTATGGGTTAGGTTCAAAGGCCACCGAAGTACCTCAAAACCCTCCACAAGGAATCATATCATGGAAAAGTTACAAAAATTAAAAAAATATAAATTCAATTTTGAGCAACCGCAGATTATTGCGAAGCTTTGCGAAGCAACCGCCTTTGGCGTCCCGCCCTTGGCGTCCGCAGATAGGATAGGATGATGAGCTGTTGTTGTTGCAGCGATCGCACTTTTTCCAGCTCTAGGGGGGTCTGAGCTAAAATCTCTCCTAGGTTTAGTTGACCAGAATTTTCCGTGATTGCTTGGAGGAATTGAAATTCAGCCTCAGACAAATTCACAAGTTGGTAATCGTAGTTCAAGATAGCACGGCTCGGCCAACCCTGAATACAAGGATTGAGTTGAGCAAAAGCAGTGAGAAGAACCTCATCATTGGACCAATCCGCTTGCGGTAAGGGAGGACGAGTCAAGAAAAACTCGTAATGGGTGATTTCTGGATCCAGGAGTTCTATGAGACGATAGCGATCGCGCTGGGACAAATCTTTCGCTCTGGCTAACAACTCTGGAGATTTCCCCACCAATCGGGACAAATTCCAATACCCAGGATTGGAAAAACCGACGAAATCCAAGCCCGAAGCATCTATCAGCTGGAAAACAGAGTGGATATTGTAATCAATTTCTTGAGGATGGACGTACATATCGGCAAAATAGCCATCCCGATGATTCTCTAAAGCCCACCTTTCCTTGTCCCGTTTTACCAGCCGATTGTTCTCGGGTAAGTTAGCAAATAACTCCCGTCCAACCTTAACCCCGTCTTGATAATTCCCTCGTTTGGACCCTTGCAGAAGGGCGATCGCCTCCTGAACCAGCCTAATTTCAAACCGTCCCAATTCTGCATAGACAAAAATATGCATCAAACCCCCAGGAGCCAATTTAGCAGCTAAAGATTTAATTCCCAAATGGGGGTTAGCCATATGGTGCAGCACTCCCACACAGTTAATTAACTGAAATTCACCAGGTAGTTTATCAGCTTCTTTCAGGTTCAGCTGATGAAATTCTAGCTTCCGTTTGTGGGAAGGAGCCACTCCTGAACGATGACATCGTTCCTGCGCCATTGCTAAAGCACCTTCACTCAGATCCACCCCCACTATTTCTGCTGATGGATTGAGATGAATCAGGTATTCTGTCCCTACCCCCGTACCGCACCCAGCATCTAAAATGCGGATCTCTTCCGACGGCGGTTTTTGTCCGGTGCAGAAATTATAAGCCGCCAACCAACTCCAGCGCCAGTTATAGCCGGGAGGGGGTTCGTCTAGGAGGGGATCTGGAGGGAAAGGATAGGTATTGTACAGTTGAGCGACTTTTTTGCTGATAACCTCAGAGTTTGACATTAGTGGATGGCAGTTTTTGGTAATTAATTAATCATTATCCATCAGCACGCAGATCTGGCTTTATTCTGGAAAAAATTGTTTCAAGGGTAAGCTGCTGACCCGCCTAGCTTAGAACAGACGGTGAACCGGGATGGTGTGAATGCTGGATCAGCACCAATACTGCCATCTCACTATTGTCCTTATTGCGGGAAACCACTTTGAATTTATTGGTACACTGGCAGCGCGAAGGGAACTAATTCAGGTTTACGGAAAAATGAGATAGCATAAAAAGGACAAAAGTACTACTGTATAGCTATTTCATTTATCTGATGCGTGTTCGATGGGATGAAGCAAAACGACAGCGAGTTTTGGCAGAACGTGACATTGACTTTGGTCAGTTGAATGATTTGTTCTACATTCCCTATCTTGAAGACCAACGTTCTGGTAACCCAGAACAATATCGAATTATTGGTTTTGTGGATGGAAAATTGATAACATTCATTGTCGAATATCGAGTCGATGAATTAGGGGAGTACATTTGGATTGTCACAGCGTGGAGATCAACGAAACAGGAGTGCAGAAACTATGAGCAGCAAATCTACTGAGATTAAAGATATTGAGGAAATTGCTCATCAAGCTCATTTAGGAGCAGATGTGTCCGAGCATTTCACAGGTCATTTTCAAGCAAAGCAACAAATTAATATTACAATTCCTTTGGAGTTACTGCACAGTATTGATGCAGAGTGTCAACTACTTCATATTGATCGTCAGGATTGGATTAAAGTGGTCTGTGCTGAAAAAATTCGTGAGATTCAAGCTAGTAGAATCTTAAAAGCTGTTTAATTCTGGCGCGTTATAATTAACCTCCCATGTCAGTAGTGTAGGAGGTAAGCTGCTGACCCGCCCAGCTTAAAATTGCCGTGCCCCTACACAAGCAGTTCTGCCAGATCTGCCCTCACCCTATCCCAAGACTCATACTCCACATCTTATGAGTTAATATTTAAATATAAGATTGTCTAGCTGAGATTTCAATGCTTAACGAAAGAGATCTAGATACTATCCGACAGGACAAGTTTAATGCACTAGTTGCAATTGAGCTACACAGAAAAGAAATTCGTAAACTTCAACAGAAAAATCAGCTTATTGACTCCCTAACCTTAGCCGTGCCAGTATTTTACCTTATTCCTCGATTGTTGGCAAAGGGCACATTCCTGGCAAGTTTTATTGATGGTATTGGTGAGATTTTAGCAGGAATTTTGTTAGTACTGGCAATTCTCAAACTCACTAATAAGTGGCAAGAACGTGAAATTAGACATACCACTATGTCACGGCGTAATAGAGATATTTTTTATGAGGCGGATAGGCTTTTGAAAAGCCAAACTGCTAGTCGTGAAGTTGTTGAGCAGTTTCAGAGACGTGTTATAGATGTTGATAATGAGGATGAGACTTTACTGTCTAACCTAAAAGAAGTTGATAGGCAGAAAGGATACAGAGAGGTACTCAAAAAGTTCATTCCTGGTACTTCTACCCCTTGTCCTCAGTGTGGAGCTGATCCTTGGAAATTCACTCCGGGAACGTGTCAGCTTTGTGGTGGTACTCCAGTCCAACAAAAAACTAATTGAGTGCTAAGATAAGCGGATGTAAGCTTGTGGTAAATTACACAATATCAAGGAGCAATATATGAGCCAAGTACTAAACACTTTTTTAGAGTGGTTTGAGCAGTTGACACCTAGTCAACAAGCAGAGATAACTGACTTTATCTGTCCCCGCCGAAGACTCTACGATGGTTTCTATGCGGGACCAGCACCTCATGAGGAAGGTGGATACTATGCTGAGCAAGCACCAAGACCGCAATCTCAATATTGTCCTTATTGTGGGAAAAAAATTGACCTATCTTGAAGCTTGAGTAGGTTGGGTAGAGCGATAGCGAAACCCAACACAAATATCCTGGACTGTTGGGTTTCGTTTCCTCAACCCAACCTACGATTATTACAACAGTTTTAAGTGTACAGAGCCGGTAGTCATGATAGTGGAGAGCAACGAAACAGGAGTGCAGAAACTATGAGCAGCAAATCTACTGAGATTAAAGATATTGAGGAAATTGCTCACAGATGTGTCAGAGCATTTCACAGGTCATTTTCAAGCAAAGCAACAAATTAATATTACAATTCCTTTGGAGTTACTGCACAGTATTGATGCAGAGTGTCAACTACTTCATATTGAGCGTCAGGATTGGATTAAAGTAGTCTGTGCTGAAAAAATTCGTGAGGTTCAAGTTAGTAAAATATTATAACCGCAGATAACCGCAGATAACCGCAGATAACCGCTGATAAGTATCGTAGTGGGCGTTGCTGAATCAAGATATGAAATAATAATAAACCGCTCCGGCGCAGAGGACACAGAGGAAAAAGAGAGAGCTAGTTCTTACTCATTCATATCTCAATTATGCAACGCCTCGTAGTGTACTTTCGTTAAGCTGATACAGAACCATTTGGCCTAAATTTTACCACCGTGACCACCTCTAAAACCACTCAGAGTAAGTCTGCCATCGCCCTAGGCAGCAATCTAGGTGATTCTCACTCTACCCTACAACAGGCTATCGGTACCCTGGCTCAAACGCCAGCCATTACCCTAATTGCTCAGTCCCCCTGGTACTGCACGAAACCCATCGGTCCCCCTCAACCAGACTACGTTAATGGCTGTGCTATAATAGAAACAACCTTAGTCCCAGAACGGCTGCTAGAAACCCTGCTGGACATTGAAAATCAATTTGGGCGAGTGCGGAAGGAACGTTGGGGGGCACGTACCCTGGATTTAGACCTGATTCTCTTTGATGACGTCGTTATGGACACTCCCACGCTCCAAATTCCCCATCCCCGCATGAGGGAACGAGCCTTTGTTCTGCGCCCCCTGGCAGATATTGCCCCGGATTGGGTTGACCCTATCACCCAACACACCATTGCCCAGCTCCTAGAGCAGATAGACTGTTCTGAAGTACAACCTCTTAACGTCACAACATGAGAAAAAAGGCACTTGTAACCGGATCAGCGGTAGGTATTGGACGGGCGATCGCCCTCCATCTTGCAAGTAAGGGGTTTGATATTGCCATTCACTACAATCGCAGCGAGGAAGCAGCCAAACAAGTCTGTCAGCAAGCAGCCGCTCACAACGTACAAGCCATCATCCTCCAGGCTGATATCACTTGTCCAGATCAAGCAGCCACCTTGGTTGATCGTGCTGCCACCCAGCTCGGAGGTTTATCCGTCATCGTCAATAATGTGGGTAACTTTTTTGCCAAACCCATGAGTCAAGTTTCCGTTGCCGAGTGGCACAACGTGCTAGATTCTAATCTCAATTCTACTTTCTATGTGACACAGGCCACTATTCCCCATCTGAAAGCAGCAGGATGGGGGCGGATTGTTAATTTTGGTTGTGCCAGTGCCCAAAATCTCCTGGCTCGTCGCGGTAATGCGGCTTACGTGATTGCTAAAACAGGGATTATTGTTTATACTAAATCTTTAGCGAAGGAACTTATAAAGGAGCACATCACAGCTAATGTTATCTTACCAGGAATTGTCGAGAATTCATTTGACGTCGAGGAAATGATCCCAAAATTACCCGCCCAGAGAGCAGCGACTTTAGAGGAAATCAACCACGCCGTTTATTTCTTTATCAATCCTGATTCTAACTATATCACAGGACAAGTATTGGAAGTATCAGGGGGCTGGAACTTATAGGATACAGTCTCAGTAACCACAAGACAAAATACTGCTACAATTAACAGATACAGCGCACTATAGGATATTACAACATGCTTCGACTTGAAGATCTATATGAACTCCATGAAAAATATAATGATGCTTTAACAGCTAAGGTAGAAGCATTTACTATTGGCGATAAGCATTTTGACTTTAATTCAGATCCTGCTATAATGGGAGTCATAAACCTATCTCCTGATTCATGGTATCGAGAAAGCGTTTGTTTGAATGCAGAACAGGCTATTCGTCGTGGCATTACCCTAAAAAGTCAAGGTGCTGATCTTGTAGATATTGGTGCAGAATGTACTTTAGAACATGCAGAGCGAGTGGAAGATGTGAGGCAACAAAGCAAGATTTTGCCTGTGTTAAAATCTCTAAACAAAGCAGGTGTTTTAACCTCCATTGAAACCTATTATCCTACGGTGGCGCTGGAGTGCTTGCGCTCTGGAGCAAATATCATTAACCTAACTGGAACTGAACAGAATAAAGACATCTATAAAGCAGTTGCTGACTTTGATGCCGGGGTGATTATTTGTTACTATCAGGGTAAAAATGTTAGAGACATTGGTAATTTCACCTTTAGTGAAGATATGGTTGATATAATGTACGAATATTTCGCCCAGCAAATAGAACAAGCAACCAAGTTAGGGGTAACCAAGATTTTCGTCGATGCAGGACTGGGATTTTATTATAAAAACCTTCAGGACAGCGCACTGCGGATTAACTACCAAATGCGCACCTTTTTAAACACATTCCGCTTAAGGAAACTAGGGTTTCCCGTCTGTCATGCACTTCCCCATGGGTTTGAATGTTTTGGCGAAGAAGTCAGAAGTGCTGAACCTTTCTTTGCCGTCTTAGCAGCCTTAGGCAAAACAGATCTGTTTAGAACCCATGAGGTTCCTAAAATCAAAGCAGTTTTAGATACATTGGCTCTGTTTTAGGTGGGGAATCGGGAGTTGGAGTCTTTGTGTTTTATCCTAAGGTTAACACTCCCATTGGAAAATCTACAATCAAACGCTTTGTTCGTAACCACAAGACCCCTAAAAGAATATTCATCAGTTCATTTCCTCCTAACACTTCAACCGTAAACTCCTCTCCCTCAATAACCACCTTCCCCTCATATAAACTAAATCGTGCTTCTCCCCTTGCAGTTTGCATATCCTGCGTTTCATGATTACGCAACCACCCTAAACCGTCAGCATCTTGATTATCTATTGCTAACCAACCCGTGAACCCCGTATCTAAGAGTGCCATTACGGGAAAAATATCACCCTCAGCAGATATCAACCCAATTTCAAAAAATAACTCTCCTCTACTATTGAATTCACCTTGGATCATATTCTGCCACAAGTTCCTGTTTCATTAATTTGCATAATAACACACTTTTTTTCGGGCTGTTTAGAACGGGATTTTGAAAGGGCTACATTTTTATCTAGATCGATAAAATACTCGCGACTATCAGGTTCGATAACAATAAACCAATCATAATGCTCTTGAATCAATTCCGGTTGTACTCGCTCGAATACTTCTCGACAACGCTTATAAAACACTGCCTCTTCAGCTTCAATTCTAGCCTTCTCTTCAGGAGAAAGTACTTTTTCAGGAAAAACCCGTCCTCGCCGTACAAGGTGATGGGAAAATGATTGTTTCATGGAAAATTACCTTCGTTATTCCGTACTTTATATTATAGTGTTACGCGGGGGAGTCGGGAGTCGGGAGTCGGGAAAGATTTACCCTAACAACGTATGGCGATCGCTCAACAAGCGGATTGTCTCTAATATTTGTCTCGTAAAATGCGCTTTCGACAGAGATAAACCTCCTCCTCCTGATTTGCTGCTTCCACTGAAGCCAAAACGTCAATCTGATAATGATTCAGAACATTCTGGATCATTGGTGTGGTGTAACGGTAAGAAAAGAATAAGCAAACCCTTTCTCCAACTTGCCACTGAATGAGGTTTCGATCTAATTTAAAACTAACATCTCTCTTTAACTCAAAATATGCCGTTATCCTGTGTACGTCTGGGTACTCTTGATCTGGTTCAATCTCAAACTTGATGATTCCATCATCCGGGTTAACACCCACATCAGTCAAGACTGTAATCAACCAATCTTTAGTCAAATCATTATTGTATTGGGGTAAAATTGTTTCAATTCCTTTGCCATAATCATTGCCAGGTGCTAAATTGGCACTAAATAACAGTATATCTTCCTGTTGGAGAAAATTGCTGAGAATCGGTAAAATCTCACCAGGATAAAAATTAGGTATCATGCCAAAAAAAGTTATAATCCTAACACTAGGTTCCTGCTCTTGATCAATATGGTACATTAAATCACCAGCATGGAGTAAATCACAAACAATTGGCTGAATAGACACATCAGGAAAAGACATGCCGACTTTTTGAGCTGAGATTAGAGACAGGGACATACTCACATCCAGTGGATAGTAAGTCAAGTGCTTTTGGGACAAATATGATACAAATAGATTATCTTTGGTGCCACCACCACTCCCCAAACCAATCAATTGGATGTGCCTATTATCTCCTAAGAGTTTCCGAGCTTTTTCAAAGCACTTTTTATAAGCATAAATACAGTCTTCATTATTCCTAGATGGAGAGTATTTTTCATGTATTTTTAACCATTTCTGACTTTGTTTTACACTATCATAGTGAAATTTATGATTAATTTGTTTAGAGGAAAAACCTGCTAAGTAATCTCTATATACTTGCTCTGGGAATTGACTGGAATGCACAAATACTTTTTCCATTTTTTTAGACATTATAAAGCTCTGAATAACTAAAATAACAAAAAGGTAATATAAAACGAGATAAACCTTTATATAACAAAGTGTTCCTCTTCACCCACTCTCGACTCCCCCGGATAAATAGTATTCAAGCAAAACCCTGGTATAGGTGTTTAGGGGATACTTCAAAGCCTTAGAAGCTATAACCCAAGCCCATTCTATAATTTCTGAGTTGGGTGTAATGATTTCGTGCTCCGACTTTGCATAATAGTTAACTAAGATAAAATGAGCCTCTGTATAAAACTGAGGATCGCAAACAGCTTCCTGTAACAAAGCAAAGCGAATCTCACTGATATCCAACCCCACCTCTTCATGAAATTCTCGCCGCAGCGCCTCTTCTAGGGTTTCACCCCAGTCCACCTTGCCACCGGGTACACCCCAGGTGCCGCGCCACTTTGTGGTTTTAACAATGAGGACATTACTGCTAGGGCTGACAACCAATGCACCGATAGTGGCTAAAGGGAAAGGTTTCTGAACCTGGGTTGACCTAGTGGTAGTTATAGGGCGAGAGCACAGCTCCGTTTCACGAGCGCAAGGTAAATCGAGCATTTCTAAGATTTGATGAGAATGGAATCTTTGATTAATACATCCTGCTAATAACATAATCCGCTAGTTCCCTTAGAGCGCGAGCAGATTCTGAGGGTTCCAAACAAGCGATATTTTCTATTGCCATCTGGGAATAGTGGTAAGCTAGTTTCCGAGAACGCTCGATACCCCGACTTTCCCCGACGAGAGAAAGGGCTTTCTCCAGATCCCCATCTTGGCTAAATTCTCGCTGGATCAGGGTTGCTAAATAGGGTTGTTCTTCCAAAGCATACAGTACCGGAGCCGTTAAATTACCCTCAATCAGATCCGAACCAGCTGGTTTCCCCAATATCTCCGTTGAAGCTGTGAAGTCTAAAATGTCATCTACAATCTGGAAAGCCAAACCGATATTACGTCCATAGTTATATAAATTTTCTGCCACATAGTCTTCCACATCGCTTAATAAGGCAGCTGCTTTAGTACTGTTGGCGATTAACGAGGCTGTTTTGTAGTAACTCTTTTCAAGATAGGCTTCAAAAGACAAGTTGGTATGGAAGCGATTCAGTCGTTGTTGGATTTCTCCTTCAGCAAAGTCTCGAATCACTTCCGAGAGGAGCTTGACTACTGCCAGGTTATCTAGGTTAGCTAAATACCAAGAAGACTGGGCAAAGAGAAAATCCCCCGCTAGTACAGCGATGCGGTTGTCAAATAAACTATTAACTGTTGGGACATTGCGACGGATTGGGGCTTCATCAACCACATCATCGTGGATCAGGCTCGCTGTGTGAATCATTTCGGTAATTTCAGCCAGACGTCGATGACGGGTCGTAATATCTTGATCTAGCATAGTCCCTCGCGAGACCAGTAGAACAATAGCAGGTCTGATCTGCTTTCCCCCTGCTCCAAATAAGTGTTCAGCAGCAGTTCCCAAAATGGGATGGCGTGCGCCAACCAGTTTTTTCAGGTTTGCCGTTAAGATTTGCAGGTCAGCATCAATGGAAGCAAAGAGGTTGGTAACAGAGATCATCGATTAGCCCGGTAAGGTCTCGAAATTTACGAAAGTTTACATTTATTTTAAGCTAAGATCTCCAGAGAAGAAACCGACATTAATCTCATCCTAAGGCTTCCGATTACTCAACTATTGTGGCAGAGGGTAGGAGGCAGTTGACAGGTGGCAGGTGGGTCGATTAACAATACCCTACACCCCACATCCTTCTTCTAGAGCGATAATTGCCCGTTAAAGCACTAGGAATAAGTGCGGGGCTGCTTTTAATGCGTTTAGCGGCTAATTTTGCAAGTATTGCTGGATTTCTTTCTCCAGAAGTAATTGCTCTAATAATATTTAACCCTGTTACTCCTGTGATATCACTAATGACTTTGTGCAACTGCAAGTTCATCTGCGTAAGAGCCTTTTGCATTCTCTGAATATGAGTTGAGCTATTTTGAATCAAATTGTCTCTCTGTCTCAAATAGCTTCTCAATACTGCTATTTCACCTTCGGGGACAAAAAAAGGAGCAAGTAATCTATAGCTATGGAGTTTTTGTAACCATTGACAGTCTTTTACATCACTTTTTCTCCCTGGGACTGTTTTTACATTTTTAGAATTAACAAAAAAACTTGTAAATTTCTCTCTCGATTATACCCTAACTCGGTAACTTAAAATCAAGAATATGTTATATCCATCCCCTAAGATATAATGAAATTAGTATAGGGTATGGGTGAATCTCTCTCGTGGCCAAGTTTCACCATTCTAAGATTCTAGACTTATAGAGGATCGGTCAATCAAAGGCAGAAATACTTTTTCTACCTTTGGGTAATAACCTAACCACTGTTGGGAGAGTTGGGCAAATTTTGTGGTCTGCCCGCTGACGCAGAAACGGGTAGGGAGCTTTGCTTGATTGTTGTTTATCCCCATAAGTTTTAGTTCTTGTTCGGCGGCTTTCACTACGTGTTCGGCAGGATCTACTAATTTTACCGTAGGGGGTAAAATTTCCTGTATTACTTTAGCTAGATGCCTATAGTGGGTACAGCCGTAAATTAACGTATCGATGTTCTCCTCAAGTAAAGGGGACAAATACTGCCTTGCGACTTCCTTAGTATAGGGATCAGTAATTCGGTTTTGCTCGATCAAAGGTACGAATTCAGGGCAGGCTATCTGCCAAACCTTTGCTTCAGGATATATTTCGGCGATCGCCCGACTATAAGCATTGGATTGAACAGTAGCGGTGGTAGCAATAACACCAATACGTCTACCTTCCAGCCCAGCCGCCCTAGCCCCCGGTAATATCAGCCCCAGAATTGGTAGATTAAATTCCGAACGAACTGTCTCTAGTGCAAGAGCAGAGCTGGTATTGCACGCCATCAAGACCATTTTAACATCCTGCTGGGTCATCCAAGTGAGAATTTCCCGAACAAACTGTAAAATTTCATCAGAGGAGCGAGTACCGTAAGGAAGTCGAGCTGTATCGGCAAAGTAAAGGAAGGATTCTTGAGGTAGCTGTCGGTACAGTTCAAGCAAGACAGTGAGACCCCCCACACCACTATCAAAAAGGGCAATGGGAGCTTTTCGGTTGGATTCTGTCATATTCAAAGAGGAGGGGCAAGGCAAGTTAAACTCCCATAGATTACAGGTAAAATATACCTAAAGTCCAGCTCTGGCAATGTATTCTAAGATACCTTCTCCGATGGCTTCTGCCATGCGCTGACGGTAACTGGAGTCTTGGAGTCTGTATACATCCTCGTTACCAGTGACAAAACCCACTTCTACTAAAACAGATGGCATTCTCGTCTTGCGCAAGACATAAAACCTCGCTCGCCGAACCCGACGGTCTCTAATGGTACTGATCCGCCGCAGGACATTGCGATGAATAGTATCTGCTAAGGAGCGACCGCTTTCAAAATAATAAGTTTCCAACCCATTCACGTCGGGACGCTGCAAGCTGATAGCATTGGCATGAATGCTAACAAACAAATCTGCATCTGCTTTGTTTGCTCTTACGCTTCTTCCCTCCAGGCTGACAAAAAAATCGCTTCCTCGGGTCATCCGCACTTCAATTCCATTTTGGGAAAGAAACTCTTGCAAGTGAAGGGAGATAGGAAGAACGATATCTTTTTCCCTAACTCCTCCTATACCTATGGCTCCCGGATCTTTGCCCCCGTGTCCGGGATCAATAACTACGAGAATGCGGCTATTGGGAGTAGTTGATGGAGACTGGGTCCTCTCTGGCTGAGGAACATAAATAGTTACGGAAGATTTCGTTGGGGACGTGGTTGTAGGTGATGGAGGGAATGAAGTAGGTTCTTTTGGTTGCAAAGATAGAGCCAGCAGGTGATTCTTTAGTTGATATAGGTGCCCGATTTGGACGAAATCCGTTGGCTCCACTTCAATCAACACATTATAGCCTTCTTGTTTCACCCGGACGAAAGGGATATCGTTAGTCAGTTGATGTCCCTTCAAGCGCTTTGCTAATTTAGCATTAGCAATATTAATCTCGAATACTCTCCTTTGCTCATTCCAGTCATCAGTATAAGTAATTTTGCTATCTGCTGAGATTGAAAGCTGAGTACCGCCATTAGCCAGTTCGATGGACTCTATTGTTACTTTCTCTGGAAGTGGAATTCTGTCGAGCTGGCCTGTGGTAGAACTTGTTGGGCATGATCCATCAGAAACCCTATCCAGACCACCCTCAGGCAAAAGAACTAAGCCGCCGGATTTGCTAACCGCTCGCCAATCGGGACTGTCTTCAGTCACATTCAAAGTTAGGCGACCCACTGGGGGAGAGGTGGGAGATTGAAAGAATTCAATCGTAGTGACTCCATAGCAATTCACTGGTAAAGTTTTGTCCGCCAGATCGGCTGGAAAGCTAATTCCTTCTAAGTAGAAATCCATCTTACGGCCATCTCTGCTGCGTTGAGCCTTAATCTTTTGCGGTTTTTTTCCCTCCAGACGCACAAATAAACCATTGTCAGTCACGAGAAAATATTCAAATTCTCCTGTTGAAGTATCAACGGGAGGATTTTCAGGAATACTAGGAGGTTTTGGGGGTTCAGTGACAGGAGGGGAAGGTCTCGAAGGCTGTTGAGAAATGGGGGGTGGCAGTTCAATTTGTTCTTGTTCTGGTATTGGTAACTGCACAGACCATTGCCTCGGAGAACTTCCCTTGAAAATCACCTGGTCCGGATCAATAATATATCCCGGTGCTAATTCAATTACTAAACGGGTAGTCTGGTCGTCAAACTGTGCCACCCGCATCCTCCGGATTGTCCCGCCGAACTCCTCGTAGACAGTAGGACCTCCCAAGGTAGTCCCTGGTAAGTTAATTACCAACCGAGTCGGATTGAAAATTAACTGTGCTTTTGGTTGCACTCCTTCGTCTGTACTAAAAACCAGTTGATTGCGGTTTGGATAGAATTTCCAATAAGTCAGTTGCCCTGCTAAAGCAGGAGACGAGAAGAGAACAGCGCTCAAGAAACTCAGTAGTAGCCAGTAACGTCTCACTTTTGTTGCACCTCTCAGAAAACTTTATGCACCATATCTAGCACGTACCTTGACAGTGACCAGTTACCGCAACTGGTTACTGGTCACTTTGAGGTTGGGTATTGTTATCCTCAAGGAGGGTAGCCGGAGCTGGTTCTTTAAACACTAGCCTTAAGAAGGGAGGCGCGATAAAGGTAGTCAAGATGACCATCATTATAATTGCGGCCTCCGTAGCTTCAGAAAGAGCACCACTAGCTGCACCCACACCTGCAAATACCAGTCCTACTTCACCTCGGGGAATCATACCCACTCCAATGGCCATTTTATTCAAGTTGGTTTGACCGAATAAAGTAAAACCTGTGATTACTTTACCCAGGATAGCAACCAAAATCAGAAAAGAGGCAATAATTAAACCTTCACGATTGCTGGGCACTGCTGGGTTCAAAACGCTGAGGTCTGTTCTTGCCCCTACACAGACAAAGAAAATCGGGACGAGAATATCGGCAACGGGAATCACCTGCTCTTCCAGTTCTTTTCGCTTTTCTGTTTCTGCTAAGACCAGACCTGCCGCAAAGGCTCCCAAGATTGCTTCTAGGTGAATGACAGTAGCAATATAAGAGAGGCTGAAGGCAAAAATGAGTGCCGTCAATAAGAGCTGTCCTCTCGTTTTCATTTCATTCACCAGTCCCACTAAATAAGGACTGAGAAAACGACCGATTAAAATGGCGCCAATGAGGAAAACCCCAGCGCTAATAATCAGATAGATGATGTTGGTGATCTGGACTTCACCGGTTTTGGCTAAACTAGCAACCACTGCGAGGACGATAATACCTAAAATGTCATCCAGAACCGCAGCGCCGATAATAATTTGACCTTCTTCAGAAGTGAGTTGTCCTATTTCTGCTAGTACCTTAGCAGTAATACCGATACTGGTAGCTGTCAGTGCTGCTCCGGCAAAAATGGCCGGAATTAAGGGAACGTGAAATAGGTAAACTAAACCAGCCGTACCGGTAGCAAAAGGAGCGATCACCCCCACTATAGCTACTACTGCTGCTTGTGGTCCGACCCGAATTAGTTCTTTTAAGTCAGATTCTAAGCCAATTTCAAACAGGAGAATCACAACTCCCAGTTCAGACAAGAGGGAAATTACCTCGCTAAGACTTGCAAAGACGGAGGTCGCTGCTTCCGGACTCAGCTCGGCAGTGGTTTCGAGAAATTTAATAATTAAAGAGTCCGTTACCTCAGAACCGCTTTCTGGAAAGACGAGAATGCTCAAAGCAGAAACTCCGATTATTACCCCAGCCACCAGTTCTCCCAGAACTGGGGGTAAGTTAATGCGGGCGCAAATTTCTCCCCCCAGTTTGCAGGCAAAGTAAATAAGGACTAAGCTGAGAAGCACTCCGGCAAAAATCAGAGTTTGAGAACCTGTTTCTGCTTCTATTTCTGTTGCTGTTGCTAACAGAGGAGAGAAAGACGAGGTAGAAATTGAGGTGAGGCAGTTCACCCAGGCAGTTATATCAGCCATGTGTTCGGCATAAATTATTATTTCAAGTACTTTATCCTGTTCTAGGATAAAATCGGGGTAAAGGTTTTTTTCCGTCTTTCCCTATCAGGGCGCTCCCGACAGAGAACCTATCTCTGGTTTTGTTTAAAGCCTCGCCTGACCATGATTGGCCAGTACTGGTTACAGCAATATCTCGCCTCCCGAAATCCACCCCGATAACCTCTTGGGTGTCAGGCACATTGGGAGGCTCTGACTTAATCTGGACGTGTATATAGAATTTACCGTCTTTGTGCAGGCAAACCTGAGCACTAGTGGGATTTTGCCCCTTCAATCGCTCTACATGGTATCGACTGACCCCCGCCCCCCGCCATTAATCAATGCCGGGGGCCGGGGGGACTTTGATTCGTTTCCCAGTAGTGCTTAGGCTTACCAGAAACCCATCCTCGATAATCCGAAACGTTCTGGAATCGCAATCAAAGCTGGTAGGGGCAAAATCTTTGGGTTTGCTTTTCTTAGCCTTAGTGGCCAGTCTATTGGCTGCTACCCTGGCACAGAGCAAGAACAACATGGTTGGCCGTTAAACCAAATTTGGCTTTGGCTTCCCTATAACAGACTGCCTGAATACTATTTCGGTTGGTCAGCCTAGGATTCACCGTTTCGTTAATCCAGCTGCAAGCATCAGCAAATGCCACCGCAGTATCGGTCAGAGCGCGATACTGTTCGTCGGTAGTGTCTAAACCAACGCACAAGGTCAGGATTTGTTCCATAGTTGCTTCAAAACTCACAGGATTTCTAGCACAAAAATAAAAAGATGTGGTGCGGTTTTTCCTCCCGCCGCTGCCCCCGCCATTAATCAATGCCGGGGGACAGCGGGGGCCTCCAAACCGCGTTAGGTGAAAACTTAGCTGCATCCTGTTACCATTGCAATGAGTTTAACTTAGATTTGGCAGCAATCAAAATCATTTGACACTATTATCAAAGAAAAATTTGCCAAGGCGAAAAATACTGTAACCTACTAATACAATATTTAAAATTGGTACAGCAAATAATACAAAAAATAACCAGTAATCAATACCATAGTAATTTTGTGAGTTTATCTCTTTGGATGGTAATTGTACCTCAAATTTCTTGGCGGGAAACCAATTTCTCTATCTTCGCTTGGGTTTCGTGGAGAAACTGCTCTCTACTATCGGCCACCTTAGTTAGAGTAGGAACTAAATTACGGGATTGTAAGGTCATATGAAGCTGTAGTTGTGCTACATACTCCCCAATATCTTCGCGAATGCGAAGCAACCGCCTTTGGCGTCCCAGTTCGTTGGTGACGGATGACGATGACAAATTCACTGTTTCTTTTTTCCTGTTTTTGAACTTTCGGTAAACATCAATGTAATCTATCACTATTTTCTTTCTAGTTGGAAAATAAGACTAAATTTTACATATTTCTTAATATATTATCAAGAAACTTAAACCAAGCAAGAAACAGGCTACAAAGTCATCTTGCCAGTCCCGGTGATCAATAAGGAAAAGTAAGAGAGTTTTAAATTAGGGCGATCCCTCAAATCTCGATAGATAGTCTGATTTGGTAAAGTTGCTCTCTCTACCACCCAACTAGCCTCCAGGAGCTGACGCTGGCTTAAAAATTGCCAAACCTGCTGGTAAACGGAACTCACTTTCATCAATACTACTACATCGGCCCATTCCAGAACTGCCTCTAACTCTTTGACGCAATAAAGAGCTGGTAGAATAGCAAGACGCTGACTGCCAACTGTTAATGGTACGCCCAAAACTGCTGCTGCTGCCATGGGGGAACAAACTCCAGAAACTGTCTGGACTACTGCTTGGGGATGTAATTGGAGCAAAGTCTGTGCTAAATAAGTAAAAGTACTGTAAAAGCTAGTATCTCCAACACTTACAAAGGCAACGTCTTGTCCTCTAACCAAATATGGCCAAACTCTTGCTACTGCCTCCTCCCATGCCGAAATCAAGATACTCTCTTCCCTCACATAAGGAAAGCGCAAAGGGAGTTTTTGCTGCTCTGTCCTCAGCCAAGGAGAGACAATCTGTTCTGCCATGCCGGGTTTGTCTCTCATTCCAGCGGGAAAGGCTACCACTGAAGCTTGCTGTAGGAGACGCAGTCCTTTGAGGGTAATTAGCTCCGGATCCCCTACTCCTAAACTAATTCCATACAAGACGCCAGGTTGGATCAAATCTAATACCTCAATCGACAATTGCCAATGCCATTACCAACAGTAATAATACCAGGCTACTTTGCTAGGGCTACTGACTACCGGGACTTAGAAACAGCTTTAAATGAGCGGGGGATTCCTACAGTAACAGTACCTTTGCGCCAACGAGATTGGCTGCCAACTCTCGGAGGTCGTTCTGTGGTACCGATTATTCGCCAAATTGACACCACGGTGAAAAAAATGTTGAGCAGATACCAGGTTGGTTCGGTAAACTTAGTCTGTCACTCTGCTGGAGGTTGGATTGCCCGCATTTATTTAGGGGAAAAACCCTATAATATCCACGGAGACGTTACCTCCGAAGAGGGGGTTTGGGGAGCTCACTCTCATGTGTCTACCTTGTTGACGTTAGGCACTCCCCACATCAGTCAAGAACTTTGGACAAAGCGCAATCTGGATTTTGTCGGGCAGAATTATCCTGGAGCTTTCTATCCAAATGTACGTTACGTTTGTGTAGCGGGGAAGGCTGTATACGGTGAAAGGAAACTGGGTAGTTGGTTAGCCTACAATAGCTACAAACTGACTTGTGGTCAAGGTAACTGTTGGGGAGATGGCATAACCCCCATCGCCGCTGCTCATTTAGAAGGAGCCACTAATCTAACTTTAGCAGGAGTAATGCATTCTCCCAAATCTCCCGGTATTTGGTATGGTTCCCCAGAACCGCAACAAGCCTGGGTATCTTATTTACTGGATTGATTGCCGCTCCCAAGCACCGTAACACTGAGCGTAATAAGTCAATATTGCTTCCAGGAGCAAAGTTCGAGGAGTATCTAGCTTTTCAGGATATTCAAGCCACAAACCTTGCAGTTGGCTTTGATTGTAATCAAAGATACCTCCTTCTCTAGACAGAAAGCCGGTTTTAACTCCTTCAACTTGCCGTAAGTGAGCGGCAACTTCCCGGTAGACTGCTAAGGGTAAGGAGGAATGAAAAATATGCTCTTTTCGCTTTAGAACTTCCATAGATTTTTAGCTCAGACTTCCTGTGTGTCAACCTCTGGTTTTGCTACTTTATCTCCTACTCGCTTAATAACTTCAATACCCAATTCCTCCAACACGACAATAGGTTTTCTACCCCCTTTTTCAATTCGTTTGACTAGTACTTTACCGTTAGCAAGATACTGTCCCTGTTCGACGTAGCGACTATATTTTTCCAGAGGAGACTTGACAATTATCTTTGTCACTGTTCCCACTTGTATTAGTCCAGTTACCGCAACTTCCCTTGCCAGCACTGGTTGTGGAGGGAGAGGGGGCTGCCTAACTTTAGGGGGAGGAGTTGGCTTAATGGTCGGTGGAGGGGGCTGCCTAACTTTAGGTGGAGGAGTTGGCTTAATGGTCGGTGGAGGGGGCTGCCTAACTTTAGGTGGAGGAGTTGGCTTAATGGTCGGTGGAGGGGGCTGCCTAACTTTAGGTGGAGGAGTTGGCTTAATGGTCGGTGGAGGGGGCTGCCTAACTTTAGGTGGAGATGGAGAAGGGATTCTGATTATGGTGACAATTGGTTCTATTGGTATTATTGCAAAGGGATCGTTCCTCCCTTTGACAACCGTTTCTCTTCGCTCTTGGGCATTTGTAGGCTTGATCATCAAGTCAGGAACAAAACTTGACCCTGCTGGGGAACTCCGGGGATTGGGTTTTGTAGGTTCTTCCTTATTCTCTACATTTACTGCTGGTTCCCGGTTAATAGGTTCTGTTTTGTTCTTATTCCAGAAAGTCGGAATTCCGCAGCCGGAAAGAGCTACCATTGCCAATGATACTATCAACTTCTTCTTGCCCATAACCAGTAACCTCCTAAATCAATCACCAGCCTTCTCTTATTTATTTTAGCCTGAAAGCTACAATTTTGACAATGGCTGAGAATAGGCACGGGAGCGTTAATCTTTTGTTCCAATTAACTTTTGCAACATATTTACTCCTTTTTTTGCATGGCGAGCTACTGTAACCACGCTGATCCCTAGTAATTTTGCGGCCTCTTTTTGGGTTAAGTCATGTAAAAATACGAATTCCAGCACTTTCCGAGTCCGCTCTTCTAGTTGAGTTAGAGCTTGTTGTAAGCGAATTCTATCATCTGTCGCCAACTGAAAACTGCGATACTGAGGAGCCTCGATGAGTTCCCCTAAGGTCGCCCCGTCGTTACTATCCCCTGGGGACAAGTCTAAACTCAGGGGTTGGAGATTTTGATGTGCTAGTTTTATTTCTTCCCATTCTTTCAAGGAAATTTCTAGCTCCTGGGCTATTTCTGGATCTGTTGGCTGTCTGTTGAACCGCTGGCAGAAATCCCGGATTATGCCCACAGCTTGTCTTTTTTGCTCTACCCAGCGTCGTGGAATCCGAACCAGGCTAGCCTTATCTCTTAAATAGTGTTGAATTTCCCCTCTAATATAGGGAATAGCAAAAGAACTAAAAGCATTTCCTCTTGAGTCGAATTTTTCGATTGCCCGAATTAAGCCAAAACTGCCCAATTGCTGCAATTCTTCGTAGCTCTCATTGCACTTCCCAACCCAGTGATGAGCTTCTTTTGTCGAGATAGGTAGACCCTTACAGGTTTTCCCCCTCACAGTACCGCCGGGCGTACACTTTCAAAGCACCCGGCTCCTGGTGTATCATCCTACTCCCGGTGCGTTAATTCCCATTTCTAGGACTGGTTTTTCAGGACTATTCCTGCCGTCAGGCAGTCAAGTGGTTTTATTAATCCTTAGATTTGACCAGTCATCCCCGCCATTAGCGATTAGCCATAACGCTTCAAACTTATGGGGAACATTGGGTCTCAAGTTCCAGTTTCAGATTACAAATCCTGTACGAATGGATTTGTAATTACGTTTCACCCTCTCCTACGTCAGCTCCCCTTTCGAGTAGACATTTGTCTATGAGTCAGGTTATACAGTCGTGTTTTCCCTCGGACTTTCGCCTATGACGACCTTCGCTTCTTAAGAGAGTCCTTTCTCCCCAGGGAATTGGTACAGATTACTCCTTTCCTACTGGTGCAAGACCAGACCCTGTGGAGGTTAACTCGTTTCACAATAGTTAGATACGTCTGACGGCGGGCTGCTCAATACCCCGGCGGCGTGGTGTCTACGCGATGACGGTGAGATTCCATCTTTCACATATACCGCATACCATTTTTGGTTAGAGTGTTTCAGTTGGGCTTTCACTCTTCCTACGTAACGAGGCTGCAAGCTTCGCTTTATGCTCACCATATCAGACTTTCCCTAGGCCGTTACCACTATCGGACTAATAGAAAACTTAGCCATTTAACCCTCTAGCTGTGAAACCCCCTCAAAGAGGGTTGAGGCTCCTTCGGGCGGGAACCGGGGAAGACACTCCCCATGGGGTTTTACCCACTAACTACTGCGACTTTCGAGCCGCACCTCACCAATCCCAAGTTTAGTTCCACGAGCTTATTGCGCAGATCGATTCTGCGAGATTGCTGATAAGCTTTAAATAACCACAAACTCTGAAGCTTGACATGGTCAGTAAGGTTAGTAGACATTGTTAAATTGCCTTATTCTAGAGGTCTGCTGCAAGATTTCTCTTTCCTCATCGCCACTCTTTCATTATACTATCTATTAGTTCTAAGCTAGTCTAGCTATTTCAACGTTTAAATTAAAATTATATAAAATATACAAACTAATTATCAACTCAACTCATCTCTATCCAAGCTTAATTATGAAGCATAAAAAGATATGCTTCATAATTAGTGCTAAACTATGCTTTTCCTTGAACCCGACCGTAGAAAATACCGCGAATCTTTACTAATTCAGGTTCATCAGAGCCTAAGTCAGTATCAGAGGGTTGTTCGCTTTCAAAAACTCCTGCAATTTCCCCTGTTTCGCCATCGACTTTCGTGATTTGGAGAAATATTTCCCCTTTACCACTCTCGATTTCCTTAACATTAGCACGAGCGTAATCTTCGCTATCTGCTCCTGCTGGTAGGGCGACAGCATTATCATAGCCGGTAAAAGTACCGCGACCTTTGGGATCCAGGAAAGCAGCTCCTCGATAGGACGGGACTTTGAATTCTCCTTCAAAGTCTGTAGAAGTGTCGATCTGCTTAATTCCTGGCTTGGTTGTAGCAACTAATTGTTTAATGGTAAAGAAGAAAGGTGTTTGCTCTCCTCCAGGAAGCTGAACCGTAATTGCTTGAAAGTCAATACCGTCCTGTTCCAGGAAAGTTAGACTCCCATCTTCGTTGATTTGAATGCTACCGCTAACCTGATCCAGGGTAGAGGTGGCTCGGGTGAGCAATTTACCGGGAACGAATTCTGCTTTTTGGCGCTTATTAGCAGGTTCTTCTTCGACAAAAAAGGATGTGGGTTCTAAGCACAGATCCGTCAAAACGTATGATTTCTCTGGATCTATGGCAATAGAGCCTCTCGTAGTTTCTTCTAACTGAAGGCAGGTGTTTGCTATACCAGTGTTGAGAATATCTTCGTAGGTGAGTTGATCTCTACTCAGACTATCCAGTGGATTTCCGCTACAAGCTGTTAATATACCTAGACATAAAGCCATAAAGGCTACAATTAATCCTCGATACCTCATGAAAAATTTCTCCTCGTTTAAAACCCCAATGGGGGGGCTGACTGTAAACCTCGTTTAGTTAATCTCGGATGAGAAGTTGGCGAGCATATATGGTTGCCGACAAGTTTGGTTAGTCTCATCGAGATCTACTCTACCAGAGATTGACATTGTTTTTGACAATCCTTTATAATTAATACCCATGATGGAAATGATGGGAAATTCAATCAAGTTTGGTACGGATGGTTGGCGAGGTAAGATTGCTGCTGATTTTACCTATGATAGCGTGGCGATGGTGGCTACTGCTGCTGCGAGAGTCTTAGCAGATATTGCCCCAACTAGATCAGGGGAGCCTTTAGTTATTGTGGGTTACGATCGCCGTTTTATGGCAGAGGATTTTGCGAAAACTGCGGCTGAAACTGTTTGTGAGGCGGGATTTGACGTCCTGCTTTCTCAAACTTATGCTCCTACTCCTGCTTTTAGCTGGGCGGCTAAAGCACAAAAGGCTCTGGGTGCTCTGGTTATTACTGCCAGTCACAATCCGGCGGCTTATTTGGGATTAAAAGTAAAAGGTGCCTTTGGTGGCTCTGTTTCGGTAGATGTCACGAAAAAGATTGAGCATAAAATCAATCAGCATATTCTCGAATATAATAGATTAGGTGAATTTAAAAGGTTTGACCCTTGGCCGAGTTACTGCTCCCAGTTGCGCTCTAAGGTAAAAATTGACGCCATCACTGATGCCATGGCGGCAGAGGAGCTGGAGATTTATGTGGATGCAATGCATGGCTCGGCAGCAAGTGGATTGGGACGGTTGTTGGGGCAGGGCATCAGGGAGATTAATGGGGATCGGGATCCGACTTTTGGTGGCGGGGTTCCAGAACCTCTACCTCTCTATCTTAGCAAGTTATTTAGAACCATCAGAACTGCTGCTCGTAACGAGCCTAACAAATTGAGGGTAGGTTTGGTATTTGATGGAGATGGAGATCGCATTGCTGCTGTGGATAGCGAGGGGAATTTTCTCAATTCTCAAGTCTTAATCCCGATTTTAATCCACCACTTAGCCCGAGGGGGAGGATTAACTGGAGAGGTGGTTAAAACTGTCAGCGGTTCTGATTTGATTGGGAGGGTAGCAGCACTTTATAATCTACCTCTATTTGAAACCCCCATTGGTTATAAGTATATTGCAGAGCGGATGTTAACTACTGAGGTTTTAATCGGCGGGGAAGAATCTGGTGGTATAGGCTATGGTAGCCACATTCCCGAACGGGATGCTTTATTATCCGCTTTGTATGTACTGGAAGCTATAGTAGAATCGGGTAAGGATTTGAGCCAAATCTACGGGGAATTACAAGCTAAGACAGGTTTTGATTTTGCCTACCATCGCATTGATTTACCCTTGGAGAGTATGGAAATGCGGGAAATATTGCTCTCTCGTCTGGAAAAATCTCCACCTGGGGAAATAGGGGGCATTTCGGTGGTAGATACTCAAACTGTGGATGGTTATAAGTTCCGTTTGGCGGATGACAGTTGGCTCTTGATTCGTTTTAGCGGTACGGAACCAGTACTGCGATTGTACTGTGAAGCCCCTAGTTTGGTTCAAGTGGGTGAGATTTTATCCTGGGCGCAAACTTGGGCGAGTTATAGCAGTGATCAGTAAACAGTTAGCAGTTACCAGATCCTTCCGGGAGCGAGCACATGGGAAGTTTCTGTTCAGTGTAGGGGCGTATAGGGACGATGTTTCCAAGGAAGGAATTTACTGATGAAAAAGTTAATTGTAGCGACGAGCAATTCTGGTAAATTGCGGGAAATGGAAGAATATTTAGCTGGTTTGGACTGTTTATTAGAGTTAAAGCCCAAGGAGTTGGAAATAGAGGAGACAGGGGATAGCTTTATGGCGAATGCTTGTCTAAAAGCATCTCAAGTTGCTAGGTTGTTAGGGGAGTGGGCGATCGCTGATGATTCTGGTTTGGCAGTAGATGCTCTGGATGGTGCTCCGGGTATCTATTCTGCTCGTTATGGTTCCACAGACGGAGAACGGATTGCCAGATTGTTGCGAGAATTGGGAGATAGGGAGGATCGGCGAGGGCGGTTTATTTGTGCTGTGGCGATCGCCCAACCAGATGGTTCCATTGCTTACTCTAGCGAGGGTATTTGTGAAGGAGAAATTCTCCCTCATCCTCTCGGTAAGGGGGGTTTTGGTTACGACCCGATTTTTTACGTACCCCAAGAGCAACAAACTTTCGCTCAAATGTCGCCTTCGGTTAAGCGCCGATTGAGCCATCGGGGGAGAGCCTTTGAGGCTTTGCTCCCCCAGATAAATTAAATTGCTTCTAGATTTTTCTCACCCGTCCGAATACGTATAACTGTATCTACGGGATAGACGAATATTTTGCCATCCCCTATTTCCCCGGTGTGAGCAGCGGAGATGATTTTTTCTGTTACCAAATCCACTTGGTTGTCTTCCACCACGATCTCTAGTTTGAGTTTTTGCAAGAACTCCACTGTATATTCGGAACCGCGATAGCGTTCGGTTTGTCCTTTTTGACGTCCAAACCCTCTGACTTCTGATACCGTCATCCCCACAATACCTGCATTGACGAGGGCGATTTTCACTTCGTCTAGTTTAAAGGGGCGAATAATTGCTTCTACCTTTTTCAAGATTCTAACTCCTGATTTCGATGGATAACGCGAGTATGCCAAAATAAAGCATTGGCGATCTACAATTTTGGTTACATGTCGGGGGAAGCTAAGTTAGAGAACCATTGCTGTATTTCCCTTGATGGCAATATATCATCATGTGTCAATTTTACCCAACAGCGCTTATTAAGATTCATATAGGATTGCTATATAACATTAACCACTGGATTATCCCAGCAGGAATCGAGATTCTCTTTCTACCGATGGTAGCGATACAAACATGTCGGGTAGTTGCCTTAGCTAGGAGATTGTCTGAGCTAGAGCTAACAATCTGATAATTAATCTCAAATTCATTCTCCCTCAATTGCTGGGTTTGAAGCTGAATGAACAGCTTGTCGCCCCAAAGGATGGGATGAAAGTAGTCAGCACAACTATGAACTATGGGAATTGCTATATTGGTGTCTCTGACTAATTTGTTTAAATCTATTCCTGCTGTTAAGAGAGATTCTTCATAAGCTTCATGGCACATAACCAAAACTTGAGCAAAATAAACTACTCCTGCTGCATCTGTGTCTGATAAACGAACGGTACGGTTATAATTAAAAGGCATTATTAGACTTATTGAAGTTGCTTGTTACGCTTTTGTTTATTGGCTATTTTGGTCAAAATGAGGTCTAAAGCTTTTTGTCCGGCAATTAAGCTAGTTTGTATTTTTTCTTTTTCTTCTCGCAACTGAGATATAGTATGATTTAATTGTAAGATTTTCCGATTCAATTCATTTTCCCGTTGTTCTAACACTTTAATCTGGGTGTGTAAATCGTATTTTTGTCCTTCCAACTCTTTTTGATTCCGTTCCAAGGTAGTAAAGTATTGATTGAGTTGTTCTCGGTGCTTCTGTTTCTCAGCTACCTGACTTTGCAAGAATTCAAGTTGCTGTCGGAGCAGATTCAGTTTAGTTTGAGTCGGATAAATTACCCTGTTTTTAACTGATAGTCTTTTCTCTAACTGTTGTTGTCGGTGGTAAAATTCTTGTTCTTGATACAGCTTTTCCTGTTCAAAACTCCTTATTTCCAGATAAAATTCATTTCTTTGCCAGTGGAGTTCAGTAATGCGCTCCAGCAAGCGATCCCGCTCTGCTTGTAAGGATTTAGTGCTCGCTTCTAGTTCTTGTTGAATAATTGTAGCACTAGAGACGGATTGGGATAGTTCTGCTTTTTGTTTTTCCAAGACTTTAATCTGGTGGTGCAACGCACTTTTGGACTGTTTTTCCTGGGTGATACGCCGTTTGTTGGCAACGAACAATCCAGCGTAACTAGCGGTAATGGTAATTAAACCAGTCACCAGAGCATCTTTCAAGTTTTCCTTATATCCTACCAGCGCGACAGCAAAACTGGTAGAGAAAGCGACTAAACCGAGAATAATGTGATTTACTAGCTTGATTGATTTCATGTTCTTTTCAGTTGGAGCACAAAGTTAACTCGGACTGGAGGAAGTCAATAAATTGCTTTGCAGTACGTCCAGAACCTCCATTATGTCATTATTTTGCTTGTTCCTCTAATTTTCCTGGAGTTAGGGGTATTGCAGCTTCCTCTGCTAAATAGCGGACGATTTGGAGATAGGTATTTTGGTTGACTGGTTCAAAAGTGAGGGTCAAACCAAAGCGATCCCGCAGGGATCCGCTTCGCGGTGAGCCCAAGCAACTATGGACTTCATCGCCAACGTCAGGAGAAGGGCGATCTGCAAAAAAACTCCCGCACTAAATGCCGCCGATTGGATCAAATATTTCCACACCGTTTTGGCGATAGTGAGCGGCTAACTCTTCTAAAGTATCGAAAGGTTGTGGGTACTGTCTCACCTAACCAGGGTATAGCCTCGGTTATTCCAAGCATAAGCATAGTTGGGGTTGAGGGCGCGCCCGAAGGGATCCGGCAAAGCCGGGTCGCCTTGTCACAGGACTTGATTGCTTCTTCATTGCGACCTAACTCATACAGCGCAGAGCTTTGATTATACCAATTTCCTGTAATTTTAGCAATGTCTTCTGATGAACATGAAGAGGCTGCACTGTTGAAGTTTCCACTAGCTTAAAGTCTTGGGTTTCCCCAGCTACTTTCAGCAGTTGTTACTACATGGGCTGCGGTGAGCATCGTACACAGTCCCTTCTCCCCTTCCACAAAGAAGCCTGTTCAATGATTCTTTTGGTTTTGGTAGCTTATGAGCACTAAGCTCTCTTTCCCCATAGCTGCAATTTTGTCCGGGGACTTGGGTGGCTCCAGCAGTCCACAGCCCCCCACTGTGAGGAGGGGGGTGCGGGATAGTATAATATTAGCATTGCCCACCAATACTACCACTTCCTCTCTCTGTGTCCTCTGTGTCTTTGTGGTTAAATCAAAATTCGCCCTCTTATTTATCAGACTCCTTGTGGTGGGCAATACCCACCCTACATTAAATGACTACCATAGCCTACCTCTACAGAGATACTCTCCAGGAAACCCCTCCTGATAAGTCGTTTCCTGGTTTAGGGGTAGATCTAGTGTATCGAGATTTAGGGGAACGACACCAATTAGAACAACTGCTAGCAGACTGCCAAACTAACCCCCCTAAATGTCTCTTTATTCGTCGTTTGGAGGACTTGGGAGACACTATAGCAGAAATAAGCGATCGCCTGATCCAAATAGAGAGCAAGGGTATTGAAATCATCGCCACGGAACAACCCTACTCTTCCTCTCAACTGGATAATACCTCCCCTACAGATATGCGGGGTAACTTAACCCGACTCCTAGGAGAAATCGAAGCTAGTCAACGGAGTCGCCGTCTGCGTCAAGGACACGCCCGCAACCGTCTCAGAGGGAGGATACCACCCGGTAGAGCGCCCTACGGCTACCGCAGGGGTAAAGATAAATATCTAGTGGATCCCCGTACTGCTCCTGTGGTGAAAGATTTTTTTGCCCACTTCCTACTCTACGGTTCTTTGCGGGGGGCTGTGGGCTATTTAGAAAAGAGATATGGAAAGAAAATTGCTCCTTCTACAGGACGTAACTGGTTGACTAACCAAGTCTATCGCGGCAACTTGGCTTATGGCAAGGGTGCGGTTATTCCTAACACCCATGCACCCATTTTATCTCAGGAAGAAGCAGCCCAAATTGATCGCCTCCTGCGTCGCAACAGTCTCTTACCCTCCCGTACCGCTAGCGCTCCCCGTTCTCTGGCAGGTTTAGCGGTTTGTCACCAGTGTAAATCTTCTCTGAAAGTTGCCAAGGTGACTACTTATAAAAAACAGCGAGAATATCTCTATCTCCGTCCTTTAAATTGTCCCCTGAAGAAGAAATGCAGCGCTATTCCTTATGAAGAAGTACTGAAACGAACCATTGAAACTATTTGCCTTGATTTACCTTCTGCTGTGGCTAAACTGGATAACCCTACTGACGGAATGAAAGCTTTGTTGCAGGAAGAAATTGCTCAGAAACAAGCTATTATTCAGCAATTGCAAAACTTGAAAAAAGATGGTATTTTAGATACAGAAACTGTGCAATTGCGCCGTTATAAGTTGCAGGGAGAAATTGCTGCCCTTGGACAAAAATTGGCTCAACTTCCCCCAGTTAATTTAGTGGCGATCGCCACTACTGTGTCCATTCCCCAATTCTGGTGGGACTTATCGGAAACAGAACGGCGATTTTACTTTCGGGAATTCATCCGCAAAATTGCAATTAGTCGCACTGGTACCAAATATTGGGATTTGCAGTTAGTCTTTATCTTTTAGGAACCGTATTTTAATTAAACTACAAAGACACAGAGAAACGAGACTGAGCTTGGGAGTTTTCAAATACAGGTATTTGCCACCTACAGAACAGGAATGTAATTCTAGCCCGCCTCTTCAAAAACCAATGAACGATAACAAGAAGAGGATTTAAATCTAGGTTTCCCACTACATTATTCCCAAGATTCAACAACTTAGTCAAAATCTTCATCCAGTAGGATCCATAAAGCTCAAAGGCTTGGTTCTAAACTAGTCATGATGTCCTCCCTTCTGACACCAGCGGCGATCAGGGCCGAGGTCAGTCCTTCCTCAAAATTATCTTCTTCGATGATGACCTGATCATGGACTAAACGAGCATGAAACAAGATGGTATCAATCCAGCGCTGTTTGTCCCAGCCAGTAGCGAGAATTAGGAAGTGACCAGAATCAGTGTCGCAGACGGGATAAAGCCGAATCGCTTGTAGGCGGGGTTGAGGGATCGTTGCCTCTTGCAGTGTTTTTTTGAGGATATCTGTATAATTTAATGAGTGCTCCATTGGAGAATTGTCTCCTGACTGGGTTTGTAAACTAATAGGTTAATTTTATTGCGCTGAACGGCTAACTGAAAAATTCTTTTTTAAAAGTGTTTAAAGTAGATGGCTTTACTGATGGCTAAGAACAACTGACGCTCTGGTTCTTGCTCTTCCAAAGCCCATTGATAAAGCAGAAGTTGTCCCATTGTTTTTTCCAGTTCACTGATGACTGAGGGTGAATCGAAGTCCTTAATTTCTACAGCAATTTTACGCCCCTCTTTTTCTGCAATCTGCCTTCAAGAGTGTCTAATCTAGCACTAAAAGTAAAGGATCGTCTGTAATTGTCTACCCATCTTTTTCCAGGGTGCGACGCAGGGATAAATGTAAATAATCGCGTCTAGACATTAGTTATAAGGTTCTCTTATAGGTAAGTTTATTCCTGATAAAGAGAAAAATGTTGTTATCTTTATTGTCCCTACTCATATTATAAGATATCTATTGTAGCTATTGGGTGGTCTTTACTCAAACCTACCCGGCTACTCACCCTTAATATGACCGATAGATAAAATTGAAACATCTCTTGAGGTAAAATAGCAACTAAATATACTGGTGTTCGGGTTTTGTGATAGAATTTCGGTAATCTTATCCCAGTATTCCCTCAATCATGACTCCTTTACCCAAATACCGCCCTCAGAAACTCTCCCTCGGTCCCCTAGAAACGGAAATATTAAATATAGTCTGGGAACTAGGGAAAGCCACTGTCAAGGATGTACACGAAAGGATTTTAGAGGATCCAGATCGGGAATTAGCCTATACTTCCGTCACCACCGTCTTGCGTCGTCTCACAGAAAAAGGATGGCTAACTTGCAGTAAGGAAGAACGTGCCTTTTCCTGGAAACCCCTGATATCCCGACCAGAAGCAGAAGCAATTAAAGCTTATGATCGCCTCCACAGTTTCCTCGCAGTGGGCAACCCAGATCTCGTCGCCGGATTTGCTGACAGTCTGGATACCGCTAGTATCGAACAAATCGAAGCCATCGCCTCCCGTCTACAAGCAGTGCGTCGTCAAAGGGAGGAACAACAATAATGCATTTGGTCATGCTGCTCATCGCCTTATTATGGGCATGGATTTTTAGATTACCATGGCAACCATCCAGCAGTAATTGGCATCATCGATGGCTGCAAACCCTCTTTTTCTTCCTTTTTCCGCCTCTCCTCCTCCTAGATACCTCCCTAGCAGTGCTCTACATGGGACATTCAGGGAAAATGCTCGGTTTGCAAGCCACCTGGTTCAGCTGTTTCCTCGCCGGAATCTTTATCACCTTCGCTATCCTCAAGTTGCTCCAACTCACTTACCACCTGGGGGAAGTCAAAAAACAAATTAATACCTATTCCGAAGAATTCATCTTCTCTCAAGAGGTGCGCATGTTAGCTACTACATTGCCCTACAGCGCCCAAATTGGCTTCTGGAGATGCCAATTAGTAGTTAGTCAGGGACTCCTGGATACCCTAGATGCCCCTCATTTAGAAGCAGTCCTGGCCCACGAACAAGCTCATTGCCATTATCGGGATACCTTCTGGTTTTTCTGGCTCGGTTGGTTGCGCTCTCTTACCTCTTATTTACCCCACACAGAACTCCTTTGGCAAGAGTTGTTATTATTACGAGAATTGCGAGCCGATCGACGAGCAGCTCAAGAAATAGACCCTTTATTATTAGCAGAATCTTTGCTGGCCGTAGCGAAAGCGCCCCTTATGTACACCGAAAGCTTTTCCGCTCCCTTGAGTTGTGCAGTCCCTTCTAACCGTTTAGGAGAGAGAATAGAGGCTTTACTGGGAGAAACAGAATCCTTTTCTACCTTCCCTTGGTGGACTTATGCTGCTATAGTACTACCATTTCTACCCTTTCTCACTGTACCCTTTCATTATTAAAGCCAATTAGATACGACCAAAGTTTTAAGGATAAAAATTTGATGCAAGTCCTTGATAAAACGCAACTGAAGAACTATGGTTTAGGTTTAAATGCTGTAGATCCAGAGGTCTTTGATATTATTAAGCGGGAACACCAAAGGCAAAAAGACAACATTGAATTAATTGCGTCAGCTAACTTCGTTAGTCGCGCTGTATTAGAAGCCACTGGCTCGATTTTGACCAATAAGGTGGCTGAAGGATATCCAGGTCGTCGCTACTTTAGCGGCTGTGAGAATATTGACGAGTTGGAAAACTTAGCGATCGCCCGTGCTAAGGAATTATTTGGAGCTGCTCACGCCAATCTGGAACCCTACACAGGTTCCCAAGCAAATCAAGCAGTTTACCTCACTGTCCTTAAACCGGGCGATCGCATCTTAGGGATGGATCTCGGTCATGGGGGGCATCTGAGCCATGGTGCGAAATTTACCATGACAGGTAAGCACTATGACTGTCATTTTTACCAAGTCGATCCAGATACCGAGCGTCTGGACTATGATCGGATTCTTACTCAAGCCAAAGATATTCGTCCCAAATTAATTATTGCCGGTGCGAGTGCCTATCCCCGCATCATTGATTTCCAAAGCTTTCGGGAGATTGCTGATGAAGTGGGAGCCTATTTATTGGCGGATATCGCCCACATTTCAGGATTAGTTGCAGCCGGATTACATCCTTCTCCCTTTCCCCACGCTCATTTCGTCACCACCAGCACTCAGAAAACCATGGGTGGACCCCGTAGCGGCATAATCTTGCTGGGGGAACATTCTGCACCAGAATTTGCTCGCAAGATTGACAGTGCAGTCTTTCCTGGAGTACAAGGAGCTGTTCATGTTCATGCGATCGCAGCCAAGGCTGTGATGCTCAAAGAAGCCATGTCTCCTAACTTTGTCGCCTATCAACGTCAAAACCTGGAAAATTCCCGGATATTAGCAGCAGATTTGATGGCAAGGGGATTCCGCCTGGTTTCTGGCGGCACAGATAACCATCTGATACTTCTGGATCTCACTGAGAAAGGTATCACCGGTAAAGAGGCTGAAAATCGTTTAGCCAGTGTCAGGATTACCGTCAACAAAAACCTGCTTCCCTACGATTCCCAGAAGCCTACCGTCTGTAGCGGTATCCGGGTAGGAACATCGGCAATCACAACCCGGGGATTTGGTTCTGAGGAAATCCATTGCATTGCCGAACTAATAGATAAAATGCTGAGCAGCGAACCTACAGTTAATACCATTGCAAAGGTTCAAGATGAAGTCAGTCGGTTATGTGGCCTTCATCCCCACATCGATTCGATTTACGAGCAAAATGGGCACAAGTTTGCCCTCCAATCCCCATACCAACTTCAAAATTAATTCTCAACCCAGGGTTTCTCTGAATTTCCTGCACATCAAACTCTGAAAACATCAGCTATAAATCCATATCATGACCACAACAGCAAACTCTGAACAAGCCACAGAACGCGCCAGAGTCCATTACAACAGTGAAAATGCGCGGAATTTGTATGAGATTGCCATTGGCAGCGATACGTTAAATTTAGGATTGTATGAAGACGATCCAGATCGCCCCATTGCAGAGGGTATGGCCAAAACCACTGAGTGGATGGCCCAACAAGTCCAGAACCTCAATTCCGATTTCCGTGTCCTTGACCTGGGTTCTGGATATGGGCCAGCCGCACGGCATTTGGCTGGGAAATATGGCTGTCATGTCACCTGTCTCAACATTAGCGAGGAGCAAAATCAGGAAAATGAGCGTCGTAATCGTGAACAGGGTCTTGACAATCTGATTGATATCGTGTTTGGCAATTTTAAAGACATTCCTTTTGACGATGCCAGCTTTGACCTGGTTTGGTCTCAAGATGCCCTGTTCCACACTGACGGGCAAGATCGCGTCCTCGAAGAAGCCTATCGGGTGCTTAAACCAGGTGGACAATTACTGTTCATGGATATTCTGCAAGCAGATGATTGTCCAGATGGAGCCTTAAAGGATTCACTCCAACGGGTTAATATTCTTCACGAGCGTTTGGGTTCTTTTCATTCCTATACCAGTAAAGCCAAAAGCCTGGGCTTTGAAACCATCAACGTGATTGACAAATCCTACCAGTTGCTTGTCCATTACACTAAATTGAGGGATTCGGTAATTGCCCATTACGACGAACTCAGCCAAAAATGTACCCCAGAATTTTTAGAATCTTCTCAGAATGGCTTATGTCAATGGGTTGAATCTGCTAAGCTAGGTCTGTTTACCTGGGGCTTATTTCATTTTCGCCGTCCTTAAATCTTAATAGTTGGCAAATTAATTGGTAAACAGGAAACGAACTTCGTTGGAGCAACTATTTGTTAGTAGATGCTCGTTTCCTACCCAACGCGCCTTGCGTTGGGGTTGACCCTCGTATATTTTCTGATGAGTTACAAAAAAGCAATTCAATTAGCAAAACACAAGCAGGAACCCTTAAAGGCCAATCGGTTTGTCAAGATTTCCGAGCGAATTGATCGTAGTGATATTCCTGAAACAGTCTGGAAAAATTTGTTGTCAAACAACTATTTACGAGTTTGGAAAGGAACAATTTTGCTCAAAGGCATCATGGAAATCACACTTTATCCGATGCTTTTACAAGAACTACGACCGCAAACAATTATTGAAATTGGTGCATTCAACGGTGGTAGTGCAATTTGGTTTGCGGATCTGATGGACATTTTTGGGATTGAAAGTCATATCTACTCAATGGACATCGATCTGTCTCTCTTAGACGAAAAAGCCAAAAATGACCAAAGGATTCGGTTTTTACAGGGAGACTGTAATCACATTGAGTCTTTATTTTCTCCAGAATTACTCTCTACCCTTCCTCATCCTTGGTTTATTACTGAAGATGCTCACGTTAATTCAGGAGGAATTTTAGACTATTTTCACAAAAATGGTCTTCAGAGTGGAGACTACATAATAATTGAAGACACTAATCCATGGGTTTGGAAACATCAGCGAGACGAGGACATTTGGGCGAAGGACTACTCTGCCAATGACGAAATGCGAGGGAAAAATATCATGGATGTTCTGCGAGGTTGGCTACAAAAACATGAAAACGAGTATTTGATAGATAGTTATTATCTCAATATGTACGGCTATAATGTTTCTCAGAACTGGAATTCTGTGTTGAAGAAAGTTTGAAGGCAATTGTAAAAATGAATTCTGAAGAAATTGTTACAACCCATCGCGACCACGTCTTTTTTTCCTGGGTACCTCAGAAAAATATCCAAAATCCCATCGTTATGGATCGTGCTGAGGGGGTTTACTTCTGGGATAAAGACGGCAAAAAGTACCTGGATTTTTCCAGTCAGTACGTCAATATGAATATTGGCCACAGCCACCCCAAGGTGATCGCAGCCATAAAAGACCAAGCCGATAAGCTTGTATTCGCCCATCCCGGTACTGCTACGGAAATTCGTGCTGCAACAGCGGCCAAGTTAGCAGAAATTACACCAGGGGATCTGACCAAAACTTTCTTTACCCTGAGTGGGGCTGAAGCCATTGAAAATGCCATCAAAATAGCACGACTGTACACGGGTAGGCATAAAATTGTCACTCGATATCGCAGCTATCATGGGGCTACCCTCGGGGCAGCGATCGCAGGAGGAGACCCCAGACGCTTGGCTCACGAACCCACCATTAGCGGGATTGTTCGGGTTCACGACCCCTATGCCTACCGTTGCCCTTTTGGCTACGCACCAGAAGGAAATCCCCAAGTGTACATCGATCACGTGATTCAAACCATTGAGTTTGAGGGGCCGGAAAACGTGGCGGCAATCCTGATGGAAACTATTACTGGTTTCAATGGTGTTATAATTCCCCCCGATGGCTACTGGCAAGCCCTAAGGGAATATGCTGATCAGCACGGCATTTTACTCATTTGCGACGAAGTTATCGCAGGCTTTGGTCGCACTGGGAAAATGTTTGCCATCGAGCATTATGGGGTGGTTCCCGATATTATGGCAATGGCTAAGGGACTCACCTGTGGATATGTTCCCATGGGTGCAGTGATAGTACGGCAGCATATTGCTGATCACTTTGAAACCAACCCCTTCGTCTGTGGGCTAACATTCAGTGGGCATCCCTTGGGTTGCGCTGCTGCTCTAGCCACCATGGAGGTTTATGAATCAGAAAATCTGGTGGAAAACAGCCGGATTATGGGCGATCGCCTGGCAGAAAAGTTACAGGAAATGAAGGCCAAACATCCATCGGTGGGGGATGTCCGTAGCTTGGGACTCTATGGAGTCATAGAATGCGTCAAGAACCGAGAAACAAGGGAACCTTTGGCTCCCTGGAATGCTAAACCCCACGAAATGGTGGTCATGGGTAAAGTTGCTGCCCGTCTTCGAGAGCTGGGTTTGCACGGTCTTGTGCGCTGGAATTGGGTGTTTATGTCCCCCCCACTTTGCATCAATGAGGAACAGCTTGAAGAAGGCTTTGCCATCATTGATGATGCCTTGAAAATTGCTGATGAAGCCTACGAGGGCTAATCACCTCATCGATAATTGAAATAGGAGAAAGTTCCCATGCAAATTGGATTTATTGGTCTGGGTAATATGGGCAGTGGTATGGTTGCCAATCTGCTCAAAACAGGATTTGATGTTTCAGTACATGACATCCAACGGTCAAAAGCAGAAGCCTTAATCGCAGCGGGAGCAAGTTGGCGCAATTCCATCCCGGAGGTAGCAGGTGATGCGGATGTGATCATGACCAGTCTGCCAGGGCCAAAGCAGTTGGAATCTGTGATGTTAGGTGATGCTGGAGTGATTGCCCATGCCCGTCCCGGAACAATTTGGATCGATACTGGAACCAATTCAAGAGAAATTATGACAAAGATTTCAGCCCTTGCTGAGAAACAGCAAATTGATTCCATTGCAGCCCCTGTTTCTGGGGGGGCAAAGGGGGCTGAAACTGGCACGCTATCCATGTTTGTGGGCGGTAATCAAGAGACCTTTGACAAAATTAAAGGGATATTGGAAGCCATTGGTTCCCAGATTTATTATGTGGGGTCACTTTCCCATGCTATCCTTGCCAAATTGCTGATTAATTATCTTTGCTTCATCAATACTAAAGCCCTGGGCGAGGTGCTGTCCTTAGGACAAGAAGCAGGAATTGATCCCCAACAACTCACGAACATGATTCAAGCGGGTTCGGGGAGTAGCTGGGTAGCGGAAAAATTGCTTCCCTCTATCTTAGAAGGGAATCCGGGTCCGGCGTTTACATTAAACTTAGCTCACAAGGATGCCTGTTTAGTTAATGAACTCAATCAAAGCTTTAAAACCTCTCTAGAATTTTCAGAACGTCTATGTGAAGTCTTACAACAGGCTTGTGCCACCTATGGTGGAGATAAAAGTTTCACTCGGATGATGAATTTGCAAGAGTAGTCAAGTCACTTCTTTACTAATTGCACCAGTTAAATCCTCTCCCACGGTACTTTTAACACCATTCTAGAAATGAAAACTAAACACATTGCTATGTGGGCTTGTCCAAGAAGTCGTTCCACAGCAATAACGCGAGCATTTGATATGTCATATCATCTTCTCCCTGGATTTGACAGAAGCTGGCTCTCTAAAGTAAAAAATTTCTTTTTAATTAGAAATCCAAGAGAAACAGTTCTTTCATACTGGAAAGCCACAACAGCTAGGGGTTTGGTCTGGGAAAAATGGAAATCTCGTGTCGGCTGGGAAGAACATTATCAACTTTTCAAAGAAATTGAGGACTTAACACAAGAAAAGCCTTTAGTCATTGATTCAGGCGATTTGGTGAAAAATCCTCGGAACTATTTAAAAGTTTTATGCAGTAAATTAGGAGTTGATTTTTACGAAAAAATGCTTTATTGGGAGCCAAAAAAGACGAAAGTTTTATCCTGGAAAAATACAACTTTTGAAAAATTCAGTGAAAAGGTTATTAGTTCTACAGGTTTTTTTCAGGAATTTCAAGAAGCGATTAATATTCCAGATATTTTAGAGCCATATATTAATATATGTATGTTATTGCAAAATAAATGTATGAATACCGCCTCATTGTTTAGTATTTACCCACTTGATAATTCAATTATTTGGAAGTACCAATTTTAATGAGTCATATAGTTCAAGATTTGGCTGTGAGAAGTCAACCTCAACAATACAAAATTCGTAAAGTTCAGCAAGATAGGAGAAAACTTTTCCTTGATTGGGCTGACGGTCATCGGAGTACATTCCACTATATTTGGCTGCGGGATAACTGTTATTGCTCTGGGTGTGGGGACCCCACACATGGAGAAAAGCGTTTTCGGATTGTTGATGTTCCAGTAGATATAGAACCCCTGTCAGTTCGTTGTGATAGCGGTAATACACTGGAAATCCTATGGAAACTCGATAGTCACAAAAGCATCTATAATGCTCAGTGGTTGCGACAGCACTGCTATTCTGCTACCGAGAGAAGTCATCGCCAGCATCAACCCATTCTTTGGGATAGCCAGATTGTAACTAGCCTACCGCAGATTGCTTATGAAGAAGTCCAAACTGGGGATAAAAGTCGGTTGCAACTGTTAAAACACCTGAGAGATTACGGGATTTGTTTTGTGCGAAACGTGCCTACTCAGAAGGGAGAACTCGAATCTTTTGCTCAGTCATTTGGTCCTTTATTGGAGACAAATTACGGGCGTGTGTTCGAGATTGTTGTGGATCCGGAGGAAAGCCAGAAAAGTGTTGCTAACTCCCAAATTAACCTCATACCCCACACGGATGATGCCTATCAATATGCACCTCCAGGAATTATTTTCTTCCACTGTTTAATGGCGAACAATGATGGTAGTGGTCAGTCTACCTTTGTGGATGGTTTCCAAATAGCAGAGGTGCTACGTCAGGAGGGTGGGGAGGCGTTCGATTTACTCTGTCGTTACGAAGTTCCTTTCCGAAAACATTACGCGGCGCGCATTGATATGCACTACAGCAGTCCAGTTTTTTGCTTAGATAGTGGTGGTAATTTGAAGGAAATTCGGATTAGCAATCTATTTCCTGCTCCCTTGGACTTACCAGAGGAGATTATCGAGCCATTTTATGCCGCATACAGAAAGCTAATGCAGCTCTATACCGATCCAGGATACTGCCTGAAACAAGGTCTACAACCAGGAGATCTGGTAATGTTTGACAACCACCGTATCCTGCACGGGCGCACTGCAATCGAGAAGCAAAACCAGCGCCGCCATTTGCGCTACTGTTCAGTAGACCGGGATTATTTCCAGAGCTGGCGGCGACTTCTGGATAAGAATCTCAGCTTTCAGGGATAGGTTGCAAATCGGGAATGGCTTGGCGTAGTGTTGAGAAACACCAGACACCTTCTCGTAATAGCCGAGCCGTTGACCCTGTAAAATCAACCAGGGTAGAAGGTTGTTCTTCCGGGTTTGGCCCTCCATCCAGAACCAGTGGAACCCTCTCTCCCAATTGTGCAGCGACTTCAGCAGCTGTTTTCTGAGTCTCCATTCCTGAGATATTAGCACTAGTTACAGCAAGAGGATAACCAACCCGACGCACTAATTCCAAACAAAGCTCATGGTTGGGGATTCTTACTCCTACAGTATTATTACCTGAGGTCACAAATGATGGAACAATTTCAGTCTTGAGAAATATACCAGATACTGCCCCAGGCCAGATTTTACGGAGCGAAGAGATGGTACTTTCAGGAATTTTTTGGGTCACTTGTTGCAGTTGTTCAAAACTGGCCACATAAATGATGAGGGGTTTCTCTGGCGATCGCGATTTCACCTCAAAAATCTTTTTAACACCTGATTCCTTGGCAATGCTGGCTCCAATGCCATAAATAGTATCCGTTGGGAACACCACTACGTCGCCATTTTTGAGCAAATCAACTGCTTTATTTCGTGCCGCTTCATTTGAGCTAGGTAAAATCTCTGTCATAGTTCATTTTTATAAGTATCGCGCCAAGGCGCAAAGGGAGGCACCATATAAATAATACTCTATAAAACATCTCCTTGTAAACCAATCATCTGATTTAATCCTCCCCTCTCTGCGTCTCTGTGTCTCTGGGTGAAACTTTCATTATAAAGTGAAACCTGGAAAATGCTTATATTTCCAATAGAAACCCCCTACCATTAACAAAATAATCACCAAGGTACCAATCCCCAAATAACTAGGTAACCAGAAAACAGCTTCAATATCATTAATCTTTCCCGTTTCCAGTCGCCAAACGAGCTGATGTCCTCCGTCACTAACTAGAGGGGTAATACTACCTTCGCTCTTCGCTCCCCAAGGGCTGTGCAACTGGAATTGCAAATCTAAAATCTCCCCGGCACCAATAATAACATTTCCCCCATCAGACAATACTCCCAAAGGGCGCAAATCCACCTGCAAATGCAATTTATTCCGCTCTAACAACAGCAAATTATTTTGATTCAAGGTTATATTTGACTGCAATTGTACTAAATCGGAAGCATCGAATTTAGCTAATTGGGAAGCCTTCTGCTCCCTAGGATTGAAAAATTGATTGAAAGAAGAGACTAGTTTCTTCCCATTACTAAAAGGAATAGTTACCTCAACCTCTTCTGGGGAAATTTGCTTTATTTTTCCTTGTAACTGTTGCGCTCGTTGGGTAATACTAGCCAACCATGTTTCCCCAGGACTGAAACCGCTGTTAGATCCCGGAAGGTAACCAAGAGAGGTTAGTTGTTTTCCTAAGCGAATGTGCTGTACGATGGCCCCGGATTGCTGGTGCTGAAAATTAACCCCTAAATCGTAGCGCACGCATCCAGTGAGCAATAGGGAAACACTTAGAAACATTCCCAACCATAATCCATTAAATGAGGGGAAAAAAGCGAGCAATTTCTCTTTCATAGGTAACTCTCCAAAAACTGATAGGGTGATAGGGGCGCTTGGTGATTGGGTGATTGGGTGATTGGGGGATTGGGGGATTGCGAGATAACGTAATTGGCTGATTTGGTGATTATTTTACCTCTCTTCCCCCCATCTGGCCAGCTCTCCATCTCCCCATCTGGCCAGCTCCCCAACTCCCCAGGGAGCCACCTCTCATTTTATTTTGGGGACGTTAGTTCCAGAGAAAGTTGGTAACTGGTAACTGGTAACTGGTAACTGGTAATTGGTAACTGGTAACTGGTAATTGGTAACTGGTAACTGGTAATTGGTAACTGGTAACTGTTTCAATCGTCTTCAAAGTCTTCATCCCTAACAGCGCTACCTCCCCCAATGGTTACTAAGTCAATTTGCTGACGATAGTAATCCACACTTTTGACTTCCACTTGCACCTGATCCCCTAAGCGATAGGCGATGCGATTTTTTCGTCCCACGAGACAGCTGTGACAAGCACGATATTCGTACCAGTCATCTTTCAGAGAACTGACATGAACCAATCCTTCCACCAATATATCTTCAATTTCCACGAAGAAGCCGTAAGATTGAACCCCGGTAATTAAGCCGGAGAAAATTTCACCGGTGCGTTCGTTCATTTTTTCCGCTTTCTTCAGCCCTTCTAGGTCTTTTTCCCCATCCAATGCCACTTTATGCCTCTCATTGAGGTGAGCAAGAACGGCTGACAACTCTGTCTCTAAATTAGTCTGGATTTGAGGTGGTAAAACATTCCAGTTGATCCGATTGTGACAGGTACTGCTACCCAGATTTACCCCGTGTTTGGCGCGGTTGTGACGGCGATCCCGTCCCGAAGCAAATAAGGCTTTCAGCACCCTTTGCACCAGCAAATCCACATACCGCTGTCCAGGGCTGACGCAATGAGTGTACCCGTTGCTATAAGCCAAACCAAAGTGGGGTCCGGGATTACTGATGTATTTGACGGGCTTTAAACTGATAAGAAGCAAATAATGCAAAATTTGTGCCCCTGAAGATTTAGAGAACTGTTGACTAAAATTTTGATAGTCGTGGGAAGTCACCTCCAAATCGGACTCCAGTTCCAGATTGAGCCCCAAATTATTGCCTAATTTCAGCAAATCTTCCAACTGATCGTAGTCTGGTTCTGGCTGAGTGCAATAAATTCCGGGTAAACCGAGAGCAATTAAATGATCCGCCACCACTTTTCCCGCCAACACTACTAACTCCGTTAACAGAGACTGCACTGGTAGGGAAGAAGAGACGACGATCGCCCCCAACCTGCCTTCATCTTTATAGGGAGCAAGGCACGATAGGGGCAAGGTGATTTCAAAGCCCTCCCGCTGCAACCGCTGCGCCTTAACTAAGGGGCTTAAAGTAAAAAAGAGCTGCTCCAGAGTATCTACCGCGCCGATAATTTCCTGTTCTACATATTCTTGATTCCCCAACAGAGACTGGACTTGTCGATAAGTCAGGTGGTGATCTACATTAATAATGGAAGGTACAATTTCAAACTCTATCACTTGACCTTTTTCATCAATGGTGATCAGGATAGAGATGCTCAAGCTATCCTTCCCAGCTTCCAAAGAGCAGCGAGAAATCAATTCATCTGGGAACAGGGACAGCACTTTATCTCCAAGATAAATAGCAGTACCTCGCTTTTGCGCTTCCAGATCCAGGGGGGATCCTGGTTCAACGTAATGAGCAATATCCCCGATGTGGATACCCAACTGCCACTGCTGCGTCCCTACTTTTTCCAGGCTAAAGGCATTTTCCCTAAATGGTATCCCCTCACCACCAGGATTTTCCGGTTCAATCATCAGAGTCAGCAGGGAGCGCAAATCTCGCCGTTCTTGCTCTTGCTCCAAAGAAATGGTTTGGGGTAAAGAATTGGCGGCTGCAATCACCTCTTCTGGAAAGCTTTGAGGGAGATCGTGCTTGCAGCAAACGATGTCCGTATCTGCTGCTGCTTCCGCATCACTACCGAGAACCCGGGACACCTTCCCAATGGGCAGGTTTTCCCCTATGGGATAACGAGTAACGGTAACGTGAACTAGATGGTTTACTGAGTCTGCTAAACTTTGGCCATTTTCTTTCAGCTCTAGTTCAAATAAAAGGCGATCGTCCAGAGGAACTGCTCGATAACTTTCCTCTTCACATTTTACTGTTGCTAGCAGGGAAGGGTTTGCCCTTTCTAAAATCAGCTTCACTTCTCCTTCTGGGGAACGGCGGCGACTACCGTCTTTGATGATTTTCACCAACACGCGATCGCCATTCCAAGCATTGCTGAGGTGACTTTCCCCCACGTAAATATCGTCTTCATCCTCCTGATTTTGAAGCGCAAAGCAAAACCCCTTGCTGGAACAGCGCAATTTTGCTTCCACCACATCCTCATCATGCACACGGCGATATTTGCCGTACTCTTTGGTTAACACCCCAATATGAACCAGAGCATCTAGGGCGATTTGCAGTTTTTTTATGCTATCCTCATCTTGGCAACTTAATTTTTTCTCTAAGACTTTACCTGCTACTAATTTGTTATCCACGAATTGATTGAGCAGTGTAGCGATTGAAAAATGCATCCAACACGATCCTTTGTTCTAAATTTGGGTGTTCTGCGACTGTTTCCAGTCTCAAATTGCTTGCACTACTTTTTTAAGCATAAGTTTAGCATAAAAGTTTTAATAACTACTAAAGTAAGCATTGTAACTGGTCTTTCTTTGGTGGAGTCCATCCAGAAGACAAATCGACAGTACCGAATTATTGCGTCCAGCATTCGGTAGCAGTCTAATGTATCAAAAAATTTGAAGTTCAACTGGAAAATGGACATTACCTCGACATTAATTATTTGCTATATTGTATAATAGTTCTTCTCTTAATCAAGAAATAGGAACCAACAATCGAATCGAAGCCTTAGAACTGAACTTAATAACCTGGGGGTTATTAAAATAGTACATATGTACCCTACTAAGTGGGAACTACCACTGCAAAGTACTTTATAAAGTAACATGATAACTCAATTTCGCAGTCGTTATCCTCACGGTAGCCTGATTAGTGAGTTAGTGAAAATATACCACGGTAATTACGTGGTCAGGGCTGCGGTACAAGTTGACGACCTTATCCTGGCTACTGGTTTGGCTGCTGCTTCTACAGTTGAGGTAGCAGAAGACAAAGCCAGAAACAGAGCTTTAGCTCTTTTGGATCTGGATCTGGATACTGAGTTGGTGAGAGGAGGGGGGGATAGAGAGTCGGATCCCTCTCCAGAGCTATCTGAGGACAATAAAAATCATCCTGCAGGGGCGCCACCATCCTTGCGCCCACAACCCCCCCAAGAAAGAGAGAAAATGCCTTCAACTTCGGGATCTAAGAAATTTGACAAACCTTCTGAAGCTTTTCCTTTTCCTGTTGAAGAGGAAGAGGTTAAGCAGTGGGATCAGTTTTCAACTCCTGAGAATTCAAAAGTACCGGATAAAGAGACTACTTCGGTTCCTTCCACTCCAGATTATCCTAAAAAGGAAGAAGTGAATAGTTCTACTCCTGTTAGTGCTACGGAAGAACCTACTACCCTGGATTTTAATGAAATCATTGCCCAAATGAATGGGGAAATGAAACGTTTGGGTTGGAATAAAGAACAAGGGAAGAGTTACTTATTGGAAACTTATGGGAAGCGATCGCGCCATCTTCTCAATGATGAGGAATTGCTGGTATTTTTAGCTTATTTGCAAACTTTACCCACTCCTTCATAAGTCAGCACTCCCATTTAACGGATTACTAGCAGAAGGACTACGCTCAATAACACCATCGATTAAACCATATTCTCTGGCTTCTTCTGCTCCCATAAAGAAGTCCCGTTCCGTATCTTCGGCAATACGCTCTAAAGGTTGACCCGTACCTTCAGCAAGATGTCCATTCAGCAACTGTTTCAGATACAAAATCTCTTTTGCCTGAATTTCAATATCCGTGGCTTGTCCTTGGGCACCACCTAAAGGCTGGTGAATCATGATCCGGGAATTGGGTAAACTCATGCGTTTCCCTTTTGCTCCCGCACAGAGCAAGAAAGCACCCATGCTGGCTGCTAAACCGACACAAATTGTCGAGACATCCGGGCTGATTTGATTCATGGTATCGAAAATTCCCAAACCTGCCGACACGGAACCGCCAGGAGAATTGATATACAAATAGACGTCTTTTTGGGCATCTTCTGCTTCCAAAAATAACAACTGAGCCACAATCAAATTAGCCAGCTCATCTGTTACCGGTTGCCCCAAAAACACGATTCGCTCTCGCAGCAGTCGGGAATAAATATCGAAGGCGCGTTCGCCGCGACCAGAACTTTCTATAACGGTAGGAATCATTTAGCTTTAGCCACCCAAATCATTTTTTTGATTTTAACGAATTAACGGCGATGGAAGTTGACTCGCAACCCATCACGAGGACGGGGAGTTGGAATCGTGATCATCTGAAGATCTTGATTGGGAAGTAACTCCCACTCATAATTTTGCACCAGTTCAGCTGCCAATAGTTTAATCTCTAACCTGGCGAACTCTTTTCCCAAACACTCTCGCATTCCTCCTCCAAAAGGAATATGGCTAAATGGAGGCTTATCTTCCTCTCGTTGGGGTCCAAATCTCTCTGGATCGAAGTCTTGAGGGTGGGAGTAAACCTGCTCATCCAAATGAGTGCGACCAATTTGATAAAGTACGCACCAACCTTTAGGAAGCTGATAACCTTGGAATTCGCAGGTTTGAATCACCTCTCGGAAACCACCACCTACGGGGGGAACCACCCGCAAAACTTCTTTCATCACCTGATCCAGATAGGTCATTTGTTTGAGATTATCCAAGGTGAGGTTATCTTCAAGAGCAAGTTTGTCCTGTTCGGTTTTGGCTTTCTCTTTAATATGGGGATACTGAGCCAGTTTCAAGCACAGAGAGGTGAGGGAGGAGGTGAGGGTTTCGTGTCCAGCAAAGAGTAAGTTGAGAATCTGCTCCTTTATTTCCTCAACCTTGAGGGGGGTTCCATCTTCATCTCGTGCTTGTAATAGTAATCCCAAAGCGTCTTCGGGATGAGATTGTTTTTGCTTAGATCGCTCCTCTATAATGGCTTCAATGCGATCTAGTAATTTCTGGCGACATTTCAGAGCACGACTGAATTTGGTTCCCGGTAAACGTAGGGGAACGGTAAACAATCCATTACACCATTCCTCAAACCAGTCTCCGAGCTTGGTTTCTGTGGCTCCATCAATTCCCACCAGCAGCTTACAGGCTATATCAAAAGTGTACTGTCTCATTTCTGGATACCAAGTCAGGGTGCCCATGTTTTCCCATTTTTGGAGGTAGCGACGAGTAATTGCTTTCATTGCTGGAATATATCCTGCTAAGGCTCTGGGTTGGAAGGCTTGAGCTAGAATTTTGCGACGGGAGCGGTGAATCTCCCCGCTTTGCATAGCTAGGGAACCTGGTCCCAGTAACACTCTGGTGCTATAAGGTCAAGTGGCGGCGAAGTATTGGTTTTCCTTGGCAAAAAGAAACCGATTGGCGGATGTACCAATCATGACAATGGTAGGGCGACCGAAAATATGCGTTTTGAAAAGGTCACCGTATCGGTTTTGGCGCTTTTCTATAAAGTTTGAATCTCCTAGAAAGCTTAGGGTTTCGCCGATCCAGGGTAAGCCAAATTTTCCAGGAGGAGTTGGGTTTGCTTTCATGAATAACTTTCCTCAATAATAGCTTCTAGGGAGGCGATCGCCTCATCCAAGTCATCGTTGACAATTTGGCAATCGAATTCCCCTGCTGCCGCCATTTCTACTTTCCCACGGTCTAAACGTCTCTCAATTGCCTCGGTCGAATCTTTGCCTCTCCCCCTCAACCGCCGCTCTAACTCTGCTGTGGAAGGAGGCAGAATAAACAACCGCAAGGCTTCCGGAAAAGTTTCTTTAATTGCCCTCGCTCCCACTAGCTCTATCTCTAACAATACAGATTTCCCCATATCCAGTATTTCCTCCACTTTCGCACGTGGAGTGCCATAATAATTACTCCCATATTCTGCCCACTCCAACAGTTCACCTCTTTGCACCATCTGCTCAAATTCCTGACGGGAGACAAAGTAATAGTCTTTACCGTGGATTTCTCCGGGACGGGGACTTCGAGTGGTGGCAGAGATGGAAAGATACAATTGAGGATGACGAGCCAATAGCTCTCTTACTAAGGTGCCTTTACCCACACCACTTGGTCCTGTAATGACAATCAGTTTACCTGTTTCCATGGTATAATTTACTTGTTTTGAAGGGATTCTTTGTTAATTACAAACCTTCCGGCTACGGTTTCTGGTTGAATTGATGAGAGAATTACATGGAAAGAATCAGTAATAATTACGGCTCTAGTCCTTCTACCGTGGGTAGCATCAATTAGATTTCCCTGTTCCTTAGCTTCACCAATGAGCCGCTTGATAGGAGCAGACTCAGGACTAACAATGGCAATTATCCTATTGCCAGAAACTATATTACCAAAACCAATATTGATTAGTTGTATTTCCATTACAAATCAGGCAACAAATAGATATAATCCAACCAGAGCACCTCAATTCAACCTTTTTTAAGTTTTTTTTCCGTTTTTTACTCCCTCTCTCCTCACTCCCTAATGCAACCTGTTGACTTTACTACCCTAGCTGCTGCTCATGCCGAATTGTGCCAAAATTGGATTCCAGCACGGATCCAACAAGTTTATCAGCAAAATCGCCATACCATTGCCATTGCTTTGCGCACCCTGAAAAAAAAGGATTGGCTGATTATTTCGTGGCACCCCCAAGGGGCAAGAATTTGTATCGGCAATTGCGACACCCGCGTTGCTCGGGATACTTTTACTTTCAGCACCGTGCTTCGTCACCAATTAAAGGGATATGCTTTAATTGCTATCAAGGCGATGGCTCCTTGGGAAAGGGTTTTAGATTTCCAATTTGCCCAACGCCCGGAAGAACCACCCTGCTGGCATTTAATAGTAGAAATTATTGGTAAATACAGCAACGTCATCCTCACCGATGCCAATAACCAAATTATAACTGTGGCTCATCAAGTCACTGAGGCAAAATCCAGCCTGCGGACTGTAGAAACGGGACAACCCTACCAACTCCCACCACCACTAACTGGTTCTTTTCCTAAATTAACGGAATCCCGACAAAGCTGGCAAGAACGAGTCAGTCTTATTCCAGGAACCATTAAACGCCAACTGCTGCAAAGTTATTGTGGCTTAAGTCCGGCTCTGGTACAATCCATGGTACTAGCTGCTGGATTAAATCCCAACCAATCCACCCACAGTTTAGCCTCTTCTGATTGGCAAAAGCTCTTTGAACGCTGGCAGGAATGGCTTCAGGCCCTCAAGAGTTCTAGTTTTCATCCCGGTTTTAACGAGAATGGTTATAGTGTCATGGGCTGGGGCAACACAAAACCGGTGGAGAATGTGCAAACTCTCCTGGAAAGCTATTATACAGAGCAACTCAATCAGGAAGTCTTTCAACAACTACACCACCAACTAAAACAACGTCTTAATCGTCTCCTGGCTAAACTCAGTCAGAAAGCAGATACCTTCTCTCAGCGCTTGAAACAATCTCATAATGCCCAAGAGTATCGCACTCATGCCGATTTATTAATGTCTCATCTCCACCGTTGGGAACCAGGAATGACTTCTATTACTCTTTCTGACTATATCACAGGCAAGCCAGTAATAATTGCTCTCAACCCGTCTCATAATGGAGTGCAAAATGCTCAAAGGTTCTACAAACTGCACCAAAAACTTAAACGAGCAAGCACTGCTCTGTTGCCCTTACTACAAGAGGTAGAGGAGGAAAAGGCTTATTTAGAGCAAGTTCAGGGGAGTCTGAATCAGTTAGAATCTTATCAACAGCCCACGGATTTACAGGCTTTGGAGGAAATTCGGGAAGAGTTAATTCAGCAGCAATATCTGAAAGTCAAGGAAAAGCGCAGTTTGGGTAATAGGGAAGAATCTGTGCCCTATTGCTATGTTACTCCTTCTGGTTTTCCCTTGTGGATCGGTCGCAATAATAGCCAAAATGACCGACTCACTTTTCGCACTGCTAAAGATTATGACCTCTGGTTCCATACCCAGGAAATTCCCGGTAGTCACGTTCTACTGCGATTAGAACCGGGAGCAGTAGCTGGTGAAACAGATTTACAATTTGCTGCGGATTTGACTGCATATTACAGTGGAGGGCGTCAGAGCGAACAGGTTCCCGTGGTTTATACTCGACCCAAGTACGTCTACAAACCCAAGGGGGCTAAACCGGGAATGGCTATCTATAAACGGGAACGGATCCTCTGGGGACGTCCCCAACAGGCTTTGGATTATTTATCAAAAACAATGAACTACGCCAAGCCGCTTCGCTGAGCTTGGCGTTTCTGACGCTTCTTTGGATCTAATGAATCTTTAGAATGAGAAAGTAGTACGAATAGTACCAATAACAACGCTGTCGTTATTACTGTTGTGATCCGGGGCTGTCAACCAAACCAACCCAGGGGTGATCGCAATGTTATCATTCACCTGATACTGATAAAAAGCCTCAATATGGAGGGAAGTATCTGGATCTGGATCCACACCAGTAATACTAGAACTAGTTACTTTTGGCTCCATACCTATTATAACACCCCCTAAACTCCCTTCTTTGCCTAAATCAGGGAAAGCAAGGGTAACTGCCCAGTTCCAAATATCCAGGCTACCTTCACTTATTTGCCCACTTAAATCAGAAAGGGCGCTGGTGTTAATATAACCACCCCAACCTCCCAAGACAAAGCGATCGCTTATTTGCCAAGATAACTCAACTCCATAAGCATTGCTAGAAGTAGGAACAGCTTCGTCAAATGTATCTTCTGTAAAGGTGCGCAAATTAGAACGATTGCTTCCCGTTCCCGTTTCAGTATTATAAGCATTGAGGTAGGTCAAGCCAATATTCAGTCTTTCGTTGGGCTTATAAACTAACTGAGCCATTGCTCCATAGCCCCCATTAAATAAACCATTTCCTTCCCCTGGATCCCCAGAATCTGTGGCCATATAACCTAAACTCAGTTCCAACTGCTCACTAAACTCATGTCGCACCCCTATTCCCGCTTGTTCGATTAGATAGTAAATGGGATGGCGAGTACCAAAAGCAGTTAGAGCACCGTCATTTCCGTCACCATCTAAAAAATTAACCGTACTGGCAAAATCGTCTGATGCTCCTGCATTAGCAGCAATAGCAATTTCCGTGTTATCTCCAATGGGAAATGCATATACTAAAGCATCCACAACAATGTTCCCATCTGCATCATCTGCTGCTTCAGCAAAGAACAGATCTCCTTCCCCGGTGTTAATATTGGGATCCACCAAACCATTGGCTTGCAGTCTGGTTCGGAGCACATCTCGCCCCGTAAAACTGGTATCGAAGTTCAAGCGAGCGCGATAACCGAAGGCGATCTCCCGATCTATATCTTCACCATTAACCTGTTCTCCCCCTAGCACTCCTAACCCGGCAAAAATAACTTTCCCTTCCAGGGTAGTAGTAGTAGAGAATTGATGGTCTTCCAGGAAATCTACTTTTCCTTCCAACTCATCTACCCTGGTTCCGAGAATGGCTAATTCTGCGGCAAACTCATCGGTTAACCGTTTAATACGACGCAAGTCACCATTGTTTACTCTGGGGGTAGTGCTGGAAGCAGTTCCCCTTTCATTAGCAGCAATGAGTTGTTCTATCCTTTGCAAGCACTGATTTAAAGTAGCGGCAAATTCGTAGCGGGTTACCCCTTGATTGCCCCGGAAGGTTCTGTCTGGGTAGCCCCGCATACAGCCGTAGCGTTCGATTACGTTCCGCAGGGCTTCATAAGCCCAGTGTCCCGGAGCAACATCCCGTAATTGAGAAACTCTGTTAACTTGTCCTAGGCTATTTTGATGGTGATACTCTATTTGTTCTAAGATTGAGGAATTGCTTGCTGGGGTTATTTCCTCAGCGTGGACTTCCCCAACAGCAAAAACTGAACCCAAAAGGGTAGCTCCTAAGACTCCTGGGCAAATTAAACCCAATTTTGACCATATCATCCCTGTTTTCATAGCCTTACACGGTGAATTCTGCATTTCCAACTATTGCTATATATTGGCAATAATTTATCTCATTCTTGCTTTTTTTTGCAAGAAACGCCATAATCATTCTAAGAATGATAATCGTTCTCAAATTATAACACAAGGGGGAAAGGGTATAGCTCGCCTATTTACAGATTTTCCTGGAATGTCAAAGAGATTGTAGAAAGCGCAAGAGAGCAGAGCGATCGCTTGAAGACATATTAACAAAAGCTTCTTTGGCAACTTCTGCTTCGCCCCCATGCCACAAAATCGCCTCTTCTAAAGTGCGAGCGCGCCCGTCGTGGAGATAGGTTGAATAAGGTAATACCGTTTGAGTCAAACCGATACCCCACAGAGGAGGAGTGCGCCATTCTGTCCCAGTTGCCTGAAAATCGGGCCTACCGTCGGCTAACCCAGCTCCCATGTCGTGGAGGAGCATATCCGTGTAGGGATGAATTTTCTGATGGGCTAATTCCGGGATGAAATAATCCCCTGTAGACAATTCTGACACGTGACAACTACTGCATTTGGCTTGGGCAAATAGTTCCTCTCCCCTTTTAACCTTGCTATCCTTCAGTAAAGTGCGGGCGGGAACAGCCAAAGTTTGGACGTAAAATGCCGCTACTTCCAGAGTCTTCCTATCTATATCCTCGGAACCATCTGGTTCTCGAAACAGAGGGTTCGTTACCCCCATATCATTAACATAGGCAGAAGCAGTTTGCTGAATCAGGTTCGGTTGGTTAGCCTTCCAACCAAAGCGCCCCAGCACAAGAGATTCTTTCTCTATATCCCACACTTGGTTAGGATGTCCGGAAATCCCATCTCCATTTTTATCTTCTGGATCTGAATTAGCTAAAATAGTTTTGTCCTCAACAGCTTCCAAGAGGCCCAAACCAAACACTGGTGGGGGGATGCGCAAAGAGGTCATTACCGAGGCTGGTAGGGGTTTACCATTGCTTTGAATAATATTGGCTTCAGGGGTTCGCAGGCTATAAGTAGTTTCATCCCCATATTTGCCAGTTTGCTCCTGCCAAGCAATTTCTACCTTCCCTTCTGGGGGGTGTCCGTAAACCCCCTGTTCTTGAATTTGGGTTCCCAGTCCCGGAACTGGGGTAGCATTTTCTGCTGGAGCAATGGCTTCTGCATAGTAGTCCTTTTCAGAGAATTCTTCATTAGAAGGAGGCACCCCATTCTGACTCACCCTCACCAATAGCTGTCCTTTCTCCGGTAATCCACGCCCATTGCGGATATGGCAACCAACACAAGAAGCATTGTTGAAAAGGGGTCCAAGACCGGAGTTTATGGTGGCTGGTGGGGTGACGAAGACTGCCTCGAAAGCAATATCCCCCTCTCCGTGGCGCTGGAAATTCTCTTCACTCAAACCCGCTGAAGGCTGTTCGTAAGCGCTAGAAGCCCTGTTAAACACCGTTGTCTCACCCCCAGCTAGGGGTGTTGCTGCGGTTTGATTACCCAGGAATATAGATATGATAATAGCGGCGATCGCTCCTACAAGGAACAAAACTAGTAATATGGGGAATGACTTCATTATCCTTGTTAGATTTAACTTTGCACTAAAGGTAGGACTTTCTGCTCCATAGTTGAGAAGAGTGCTTCCACAGCAGTTTTAGCTGCTTCCAGCTTTACTAAAGCATCAGGAGAGGTAATATTAGTCTCAATAGGAGCAGGAACAGCATCCAAAGCAGCGATGGCCCCTTCTATTTCCATCTCAATCCGTTTATCCAATGCTGGATCAGTCCCAGCTACCAAGTCCCTCAAGCTTTTACCCCAGGTACCAGCAGTAGGAACAGTCCCCAGATAGGCATTTTGAACACTGAGGAGATTATTTTTAAAGTCCTGGAGGGAAGTATGACTAAAGCGACTTTCCAAACCATCAGTCTCTTGGGTTTCTAGGGGTTCGCCAATCTTTTCATTAGCAACTTCATCCAGACAACCTAACACCCCTTGAACAATCTCCTCCAATGCTGCTGTGACTGTAAGATAAGCCTGGTTGTTCTCATCTCCCGCCGTTACCAGCACTTCTCGGTAAGGGGGATTACCTTGAATCCCCTCCTGCCAACTTTCCAGCAGTGAATTAGCTGTTCCATCAAATGCTGTGGCTAAAGCTTTCAGATATGCCAATTCCCTGGGGGAGAAATCCTCTACCTTCTTATTATTGTTCGTCCCAAAGAGCAAGAGTTCCATGGTGTGAAAGCCTTTCTGGGTGGTTTGCAGGTTAGCGATGTATTCCGGGGTCAATTTATCATTACTATTGATGACAGCCTGAACATCAGTTTCGTTTACTGGCCAATCATCCAGATCTGCATCATAGCCCAGGGAGTCTGCGGGTCCAAAAGCGAAAGCTTCGCTCTGCTCCCAAGGTTCCCGGGCTGCGATCCAAGCATTCCGAGCAGCTTTTAAGGTTTCCGCACCTGGGTTAGTAGTAAAAGCATCTGTTGTTTGGGATACTTTCGCCGCTTTTGCCACCAATTGCTGATAAGTTGGGATAATTACTCCATCAGCAAAATTTGTAATAATGGCAACTTCCAGGTTCCTGGATTGACTTTTAGGGGCTAAGACGCTACTGCAACCGCCCCCCAGAAGCACCATTCCCGCAAACGCCATGGCGACTATCGGTTTAAAGCTAGATTTAACCATTTGCTAATTTTTCTCATTAGTTAGCTCAACAGTCTGTAAGTTTATCAAGTTTTATCCATTTTGACGAGAAATTTTCTATATAAAGGAGAGGAAGAAACTATATTCATATTTACCTGCTATTGTCATTATAGCATTAAAGCAAGGATTTGTCAAAAAAAAATTATTTTCAATTAATTTTGATTTTCCCCTTGACAAATCCAAAATCATGATGTTATAGTAATAAAGGCTTGATAAAAAGCCTGCCAGGATAGCTCAGTCGGTAGAGCAGAGGACTGAAAATCCTCGTGTCGGCGGTTCAATTCCGCCTCCCGGCATTTAATTCACGTACCAAGGCGTAGGGGCAAAACCTTACCATAGCCCTACAAAGGTAGGATAAGCGCTTGCCCACCACAGGCGCTTTTTTCATGCAAACAATTGGGCATAAAATAGTATTTTTTGGGTCAAAGCATAAACCTATGGGGTTACAATAGCTTTATTGATGCTCCCTAGAAGACGAGACCTCATCACCTGGGCGAAATTATCCGCACCTGCCTCGCCGTGGAAGAAAAACAGCACCAAATAACTATCTCAACTTTTCAGCAAAGAAAGGATTTATCAATATGAAAAAATGGCCAGCCTGGTTCCCTTATCCCAGTTCCTACCTCAGAGCTATTAGCTTATTCCCCTTCGTGTTGACAACATTTCTTTTTAGTGTTGGTTTTTTCCTTGAGGTATCAGGTCTTCGGGGAGATGCAGAAGCGATCAGTCCGGCATTATTGATAGCGTTTTTCGGGAGTATATCACCAATCATCTGTATGACTCTCCATGCTCTATTCCATCATAAAGTCGTTAGGAGATTTAAAGGGTGGTGGCCAATTCCCTTGAGTTGGTGGCTTGGTTTTTATGCCACAGTAACAGTCAATATTGCGATAATACTAACGACTTTCGTATTTGCCGATGCTCCCTACTACCGAAACAATATAATACAATAATTGTTAACAAATACTTCAATGATTTTCTTTTTGGCGATCGCAACGATTCTCTTTCAAATTGAATTTCTCATCCGCAGACGCTTTTTCCCAAATTGCATCACTCCTATCTGGAAACAGAAAAAATCCAAAAAACGCTCAACCAAAACTAAGGAAGAACGGGTAGATGCTGAAATTGAGGAGATTTTGAAAGAAATGAAAGGGTTAAAGCGAGAAGCAAATCGACTGACGGATCGAGAATAACCTACTTGTATAGCATAAAATCCTTTCCCACCTCTCTGCGCCTCTGAGCCTCTGCGTGAAACCTTTAAAATCACCCTCTGGACATGAGCCAAATTTGTCTCAGCCATAACCAACCAATGAGACAACCAACCAAATAATGGGGAAAATCCCACCAAGAAAAAGTAGTTCCCAGGATAAATTTACCCATAAAAGTAGATCGCATTACTCCCAAAATTGGCGTTTTCACCAGTTGCAGTATTTCCAATAAGCAGGTGATACCGAAAACCCACAGGGAAATAGCAATGACTGCTTTTTTCCTAGATATAACCAAAAAGAAAAACAAACACTAGAAAATCTCGTATAGTATTCCAGCTGAATAATTATTAACCCACTCCTGACCTGGACCTGGATAGAATTTTAGATAAAAGCCGAGAGGCGTTACTATCAGCAGTAATAACAAAGTGAGTCAACGTCTTTTCCTCATACTAATTTTTCTCTTATCTTTCTCTGTGTCCTCTGCGCCTCTGCGGTTTAATCAAGGATCAATCTCACTTGAAATAAAAATTAGCCCCTAAAGTAGGGGCTAAAGCAGAGTCTCAAAAACTGTAAGAGAGAGGATGATTATTCCTCATCCAACACTCGCAAACTTTTAGAGAGCGTTACCACGTGGTAGTACCTCCTCAGGGAAGACAAAGTTTTCGTGAGGCTGGTCTTGGCTAGACATCCAAGCCCGCAGCCCCTCATTTAAGAGAATGTTTTTAGTGTAGAATGTCTCGAACTCTGGGTCTTCAGCTGCCCGTAATTCTTGGGAGACAAAATCGTAAGCCCGCAGGTTCAAAGCTAAACCCACAATACCTACGGAACTCATCCATAAGCCTGTCACAGGGACAAACAGCATGAAGAAGTGGAGCCAACGCTTGTTGGAGAAGGCAATGCCGAAGATTTGGGACCAGAAGCGGTTCGCTGTCACCATGGAATAGGTTTCTTCAGCTTGGGTAGGAGTGAAAGCCCGGAAAGTATTAGCCTCTTCCCCGTCTTGGAACAAGGTATTCTCCACCGTTGCTCCATGGATGGCGCACAACAGGGCACCTCCCAGAACCCCTGCTACTCCCATCATGTGGAAGGGGTTCAGAGTCCAGTTGTGGAACCCTTGTAAGAAGAGGATGAAGCGGAAAATCCCTGCTACTCCGAAGCTGGGGGCAAAGAACCAGCTGGACTGTCCCAAGGGATACATGAGGAAGACGCTCACAAATACCGCAATGGGAGCGCTGAAGGCAATAGCGTTATAGGGGCGAATCCCTACCAGACGGGCGATTTCAAATTGCCGCAGCATGAAACCAATTAAACCAAAAGCGCCGTGGAGAGCCACGAAGCTCCAGAGACCGCCGATTTGGCACCAGCGGGTGAAGTTCCACTGGGCTTCTGGTCCCCAGAGGAAGAGCAGGGAATGTCCCATGACGTCCGCAGGGCTGGAAACCGCTACGGTTAGGAAATTAGCCCCTTCCAGGTAGGAGGAGGCGAGACCGTGGGTGTACCAAGAAGTGACGAAAGTTGTGCCCGTGAGCCAACCCCCCAGGGCTAAGTAAGCGCAGGGGAACAGGAGAATACCGGACCAACCAACAAATACAAAGCGATCGCGCTTGAGCCAGTCGTCCAGGACGTCAAACCATCCTCTCTGAGCTGGGGCGCGAGATATTACAGCTGTCATGAAGCCAATCTCTTATGAATGATATGAGGACAAGGATTTGATTTTCTCTCGCTCCTTCCCATCTCCTGGGGTTAAGCAGAAGAGGAGAGGAAATGGGAGAGCATCGTTACTTTTCTTAACTAATCTTATAGTAAAGGAAACATTTGGATTTTGGCAACCCCAAATCTTAAGAAAATATAAAAATTGCATCGGTGGCGGTTGCTATAGCGTTTACCCCATAATAGAGATTGTCCTATTGCAATATCTTGATGTTTACCATTGACCTGACTGTGAAGAACACGCCGATGACCCTCTCGGTACAACGGAAAGAAAAAGAGGATGCTCTCAAGATATACGGGGAAATTGTGGAAGCGATGAGAGCCGGTACCAACCAAGTGCTGCAATTGACCTGCGAAAAGCAGCCGGATAAACAAATAGCCGTCCTATCAGAAAGTATCTGCGCCGTAATCTTGTCTCAGAAATCTAGTACCACAGCTTCCGGTAAGGCTCCAGGTTTCTTTACGGCGGCTGAAAAGGAATGACATTATCAACCAGTGCTATTAAAGTGCAAGATTTAGACTTTAGCTGGAGTCCAGAAAAGCCCGTGTTAAAATCTTGCTCCCTGGAAGTACCTCAGGGAGAATTTTGGATGCTCTTGGGGAATAATGGCAGCGGCAAATCTACATTATTGCGGTTGCTAGGAGGAATATTGCCCCCCTGTTTCGGTCAAATTGAAATTACCCAACCAGTAGGTTTTGTGTTTCAAAATCCCGATCGCCAGCTAGTAATGCCCACAGTAGGGGCAGATGTGGCTTTTGGACTGGTGGCAGAAAACCTGTCTCCCGCTCAAGTAAGAGAGCGAGTGGCTTCCTCCCTGGAAGCAGTAAATCTTCTGGATTTGGCCAGAAGGCCCATTTACGCTCTCAGCGGGGGGCAAAAGCAACGGATTGCCATCGCGGGAGCCATTGCTCGTCGCTGCGATACTTTACTCCTAGACGAACCCACGGCTCTCCTGGATCCGGATGCTCAGTTAGAGCTGGTGGCACTGGTACAAGGGTTAGTTAAAAGTCGGGGGTTAACTGCCCTCTGGGTTACCCACCGCTTGGAAGAGTTAAATTATTGCGATGGTGCTTTTTTGCTGGACGGTGGGAAGGTTGTAGATCTCCGGGAACCAAAACATCTCAAAGAAAGACTGCTGGCAACAGAGTATAATAATGAGTGAATTCTTAAGAACTATCCAATCAATCTCTCACCAGCAAAAATGTCCCCTAAATCAGACCAAGTACTCCTACTCGTTGACGGTTATAACGTCATCGGTACTTGGTCGTCTCTGAAAAAGACTAGGGATATTGATGGGCTTTCCTTAGCTAGAGGAGAGTTGGTAGAAGTTTTAATTAATTACACTGCTATTGTGGGCTATAAGACGGAAATCGTTTTTGACGCCCATCATCAGAAGACTCCAGCCCATAGCGAAAGTCATACCCGGGATTTGTCTGTGTATTATACGGCTTTTGCCCAGACAGCAGATACCTATATCGAAAAAGTTTGCGCTCGTCGTCAGTACCAGGGGTATCCCCAGTATTCTCGACTGATTGTGGCAACTTCAGATCGGGCGCAGCAGCTAACTGTCCTGGGATATGGAGCGGAATCCATGTCCGCTCAAAGACTGGCAGGAGAGGTGGATGTGGCAACTACTCGACTGAAACGCAAAAAACGATCTAAGAAAAAATCTCCTGGTCGTTTTCTTTTTAATTCCCTTACTCCAGAAGCCAAGGAGCGTTTACAACAGTTGCGACACGGGAGTTTCTGAGACCCGGTGAGTTGGTCAGGGTAGGGAAAAAAATTTTTTTTGAATATTTTTCCAAAAAGGGGTTGACACTGGCAAAAATATTAGTTATATTTATAAACGTTGAAAAAAAACAAGCCCCCATCGTCTAGAGGCCTAGGACACCTCCCTTTCACGGAGGCGACAGGGATTCGAATTCCCTTGGGGGTATTTCTAACATTTAACAGTTACCAGGGATGGTGTGGCTGGATAGTTACGATAACTTATTTGCTACTTATTCTCTTTAATTCTCTCGATACAGACGCTCTTCCATTTTATGATTAAGGGAGTTTCCAGTAGTTTTTGGTACGCTCGAAGGAGCAAATTACTCTGCCCCAGCTCCTTGAGTAACCGTGCAAGCAACTTTCACCGCACACGGCTCCTACGAGCTATGACCCCTTGGTAGCAGTTTGCTATCTAATTAGAGTCGAGTGGGATGTTACCATCCCGACCCTCTCCTACGACACCGAAGGTGCCGCCTTTGGCGTCCCGGACGTGCAAGTTTCCCCCCCGCCATTAATCAATGCCGGGGGCTCAGGTGCTTCTATGCCAATGGGAGGCGCGCTTTACGAGACCATTATTTATGCGCTTGCGATGCACCGCTTGCGCTTGGTGGCAGTCCCGATGTAGAGCAACTAGGTTTTTCTTCTTCGAGTTGTGATGGTTGCCGTCAATGTGGTGCAACTCCACAGCCCCATCTCTCTCCATAAACAGTCGGTTGCAATGCGGACATTTGCCCTTCTGACGCTCAATAGCTTCAGCGGTTGGCGGCGTCACGCAAAGCCCGCGAAGGCTTGTAGAACAGGCGGTTTAACCGTACATTACCCCATTGAATCCCTTTGCGCCTTTGCGCCTTGGCGCGCTATCTAGGGCGATGTTGGCCAGTAGAGGTGATATTACACCACCCTGGGGAGTCCCCTTAATACTGGAGGGGTATTCACCGCGAACGCCTGCTTTGATGGCCATCCTCAATCCTCTGAGTGCCTCTTTGGGTAGGACTACCCCTCTAAGCATGACCTGATGGTCAATTTCATCGAAGCATAAGAGGGATGTCTGTTTCCAGCACCATCTTGTCCTTACCATTAGCGGAACTCTTCAGATTGTTGAAGATGAGCTGTTGGGCGTCCGCAGTACAGCGTCCGGGTCGGAAGCCGTAGCTCCTTTCTCCGGCGATTGCTTCATAAGCGGGTTCGGCTGCCAATTTGAGCAGACATTGCCACGCTCTGTCGGCGATGGTAGGAATGCCTAATCCCCGTGTTTTGCCGTTTGGCTTAGGGATGTTTACCCTTCTCAGTGGTTGGTGTTGCCAGTGGTACCAGTGCTTGTTCAGCTTCTGGCAGAGCTGGAGAGCGCTGTCTTCCCATCCACTCCGGGGGCGACAAATATCTGAACCAGGTAAAGTATAAGCCAATGGACAGCCAAATAAAGAGTAGGGCAAGAATACCAAAACTATCCCAGCTTTTCATCATCAACATGATACCCATGAGAAAGAGCACTAGCTGCCAAGGAACTGCTATGATTGTAGCTAGGATATCTCGTCGATTCTCCCTGGTAATTTTAGCTTGCAAGTTGGTGGGCAGATTAGAGGCAATAGGTCTCCAAAAACCAAAGGGTCTCGTAATATGATAGAAGTTTTCTAGGGTCTCTCTTTCCGTAGGAGGAGTGAGGAGGGTACCCAAGATACACCCTAACAGAGATATACTGCTAGGAAGGAGAAAGTTGGCATATTCGGGCAATGATATATGGAGGAATTTAGTTATAATAGCAGCCATCATACCCGCGATAGTACCGACAGCAAAGCCATAGCCATTAAAGCGCCACCAATACCACCGTAATAAGAGGGGAACGAAGAGTCCAGAACCGAAACCAAAGGTCAACCACCCCCAAATATCGTTAATATTTACCTGGGGAAGACTAAAGAGTAAGCCCAAAATCACTACTACAATGGAAGCAAGACGACTTTGGTTCAGAAGTTGACGTTCGTTAGCCTCGGGACGGAGATAAGCTTGATAGAGATCCTTGACCCAATAAGCAGCAGCAGAGTTGATAATGGAGTCAAAGGTAGACATAGCCGCAGCAATAAAACAAGCTACTAACAAACCTTTGATACCTATAGGTATATAAGCGGCGATAACTGTGGGTAAGACCAGTTCGGGGTCGGCAATAACGGATTGAGTGAGGTTATAATGGATACCCAGCAAAGCAAAAGCAGTTACTAAAGGCCACCGAAAAGCTAGTAAGATAATCCAGAAGAGAGAGAGTAAACCTGCTTCGGAATCACTTTTAGCAGCAAAATAGCGCTGACTAGTATAACCCCCCACCCCACTACAACCTTCCAGGACAGTTTTGAACAAGTAAAAGAAGATGGTAATGCCGAATAAATTGTAAATCTCATAGCTTCCCGGTAGGTTTAGTTCCAACGGTGGCCAAATATTGCTCCAAGAGGTTAAATTAGCAGTAATCTCCTGAAAATGGCCGCCTCCTAAAGGGACGGAGATAGGAAATTCAGGGGGAAGGGTGACGGTAGTGAAGGCAAGGGTACAGACATAGATAATGGCGATGAAGATTAATACTCCCTGGAACACATCGGTCCAAACTACTCCTTGAAAGCCGCTGACTGCGGTGTATACTGTAGCTATAATTAGCATAATAATAGCAGCGAGGCGATCGTCAATGCCCAGAAATGCGCCGAAGAACTTGCCCCCTCCCACAGCAAAATAACTAATAATCCAGATAGAAATGATAATATTGGCGATCGCACTAATTATCCTGGCTATATTACCTTCCCTTCCCCTACCGAAACGTAATTTCATCCATTCTGCTAGAGTCATGACTTGAGATCTGCGGTTCCACTTACCCATGAAAATGAGGAAGAAAGCCATAACGAGAACGATACCGCCCCGAATTTCGATAAAGAAACCCTTGGTTCCCAAAGCGTAAATTAAAGCAGTGATTACCATGGTGCCAGCAATGTCTGTATTGGAGGCCATTCCTGAAGCACCTAATACCCACCAGGGGAGGTTCCGATCCCCCAGGAAGTAAGATTCTAATCCTTTTGATGCTTTCCGGGAGAGGATAATACCTAAGGCGACAATGGCGATAAGATAGACGGCGATAATAAGGTAATCAATGAGATCCATAGGTTGATTTCGGTTAGTGTGTTGCTATTATAATGGAAGATGAACCTAAAAGAAGAGAAATTTTGCCAAACCGCCTACAAAACCTACACTGATAGCTGTCACGGTAGTGCGACTGATAAACTCTGAAGTTGACAGCCGTTTTTCCCAACCATCTATTTTATCCTCTAATGCTTCAAATTTAGTATCAAATTTTTGGTCTAATGCTGCAAACTTGGTCTCGAATTGACCATTGAGTCGTTTGAGTTCACTATCAGTTTTGTCTTCTAGTCGCTTAAACTCACCCGACCTACGTTTGAACTCACCCTCTACTTTGGCAAAACCAACTTCAATTTTTTGGTCCAAGGACTGTAATCCAATATCTATCTTATTGTTTAGTTTGATGATTGTCTTTTCAAGACCGAGTATTAAAGTTTTGGTACGGTAGAAGAAGTAGATTACTCTACCTCAGCCCCGCTTCAAAACCGTGCAAGCGCTGGAGCGAGTCTCCGAGCGGCTACTTTCACCGCACACGGCTCCTATGAGCTTTGGCCCCACGTGATGTTTAATCACTCTAGCCATTGACTACGTTCCTCACCAATTTTGGTTCCATCTGGGTTAAGTAATTTCCGCAGTCTTCCCTGGTACGGTAGAAGAAGTAGATGACTCTACCTCAGCCCCGATTCAAAACCGTGCAAGCAACTTTCATCGCACACGGCTCCTATGAGCTTTGGCCCCACGTGATGTTTAATCACTCTAGCCATTGACTACGTTCCTCACCAATTTTGGTTCCATCTGGGTTAGGTAATTTCCGCAGTCTTCCCCCATTTCCTTTACTTAGTACTTCCCTTCTTCGTCATGCAATCGAATGCGGTATTTAATACCCTTTCGGGTTACAAGGTTTATTCGCACATTTTCAAGTACTTTTCGTTCTCGCTCATTGTGGGCAATCGTTTCAGCTGTTACCAGTTTTCGTTTCGTTCCCACGTCCTATCCGTCGTTTTTGTTAGAGTTTGCTAATCTTCCTCCTTGGATACCATCCCAAGGTGGTTACCGACGTTTTTCGTCGTTCCAAATCCAGAATTGATTGAGTATTTAGGTTCCACCAATTTGCCTGCGTTTCCACACCCCAGGGATGCTCGTGTAGAAATGAAACCGAGCGGGTATTTCTTCTTGTTTGTCACTGCGTGCTGAGTCCTTCGGTCCCACCTATAGATAAGACACTTTTTACGGCGGTTCACTTACCACCCCCGGCATTGATTAATGGCGGGGGCTTCCATTAACCTTGTACTCTCCTCCTTAGCGCCAGTGTGACCTTAGTCTCTGATTGCGCCCTGCTGCCAGCTTCACCCTCCGTTAGCAAAACGGTGGACCGCTTGAATTCACGGCCATGGTGTGGCCAGATAGAGATTCTGATTTCCCCCCGGCATTGATTAATGGCGGGGGCTGGACTTGAGGCTCCCTTCTCACCAGCAATCTGGATTTAGTTATCAAGGTACAGTACCTCTTGGAGGTTATCTGGTTTTCAGCTCCTTTCGGTATTTAGCTTAGATTATCCAGGGGCTACTAGTACACTGCTGAGGTTTATGTGCCTTATTGCCTATTACTAGGCGGCTTTAGCCTCTAACGACTCGCCCTATTTCTTCCATTTCCGTCATTTTACTTTTCCTTTGTTTGGCGCTTTTTCCTATTATAATACAAGTTAGTTATAAAGCTTGGTTAAGAAATGTTGAAATTATTGACATTGTTGCATCATCCGCATTATTTCAGCTAGAAAAGCAACTAAGAAAGATAAGGAGACAATATTATAAGTATCTCAGATAAAAGACTGGAAGAACTTGAAAATATTCCTGAGGATATCATAGAATATTCATGATAATCGCGCAAAGGCGCAAAGTAGCCGCTCGGAGACTCGCTCCAGCGCAAAGAATTTATTGGCCATAAATACGCAGGTAATTCCAGTAATTTCCTAGGACAGATTTCACATAATCTCTGGTTTCGGGAAAAGGAATGTTTTCCACAAATAGATCGAGGTCGTCGTAACCGTACTTTTCTACCCACTTCTTCACATTTCCTGGTCCCCCATTGTAACTAGCAATAGCTAAGAGGGAATTATTCTCATATTCTTGGTGAGTATAATCAAAATACCATGTCCCCAGATTAATGTTATCATCGGGATTAATCAAGGTATAGTTTTTCAAACCAATTTTCTCCGCCACCCACTTAGCTGTATCCGGTATTACCTGCATTAAACCAATAGCCTCAGCTGGGGAGCGAATCTCCTTTTCAAAGCGAGACTCCTGGCGAATTAAAGCTGCTACTAATAAGGGATTAAGTTTCCGCTCCTGGGACCATTTTTGAATGGTTTCATAATAGGGTAAAGGAAACAAAGCTTGCCAATATTCAGGGGTTTCCCGTAGTGCCTTCCATTCTAGCTTATCTTGGGGTTGCTCTCGTTGGCTCAAACTCCAAACTCGATTTATTCCTAACTGGTAATTCCCCCGCGCTAACAACAATATCCCTTCGCTATATTGCTCCGCTACCGTCAGGGGTCGCCCTCCTATTTCTGCCTGCCAGAGTATGGCTGCGTCCTTATCTTGCCCCAATAAGTACAATTCTTGCAATGCAGGGGAACCCGCTAACAAGGGGAGTCTTCCCGGTAGTTTAATTCCTTCAGGCATTATTTCCCTCACAGTAGTAAAATCCCCCACTTCTTGACCCAAAATGGTGGCTGCTCGCCAACTGTAGTAGGATTGAGGATGACGAGCTAAAAGGTACTCAAAAGAAGCTTGAGCTTCTTCGGGGCGATTCAGCTTTTGTGCCCATTTTCCAATCCAAAAGGCAGCCACAGCAGCTAAACTGCTATCAGGATTATCAGTAATGGGTTGGGCTAATTCCCAAGCAGCGAGAAAATCTTGTTGTGCAGCTGCCTTGGAAGCTGCGGCCCAGCGCCATCGAGCGGCAGCATCGCTGTTAGGATAGTTTTGGAGTAAGAATTGGAGGGTTGCTTGGGCTTTTTCCGGGTTATTGAGGCGCTCCAACCTTCTGGCTGTTTCTAACAGGGCTATGGGGGCAAAATCCTCAAATTCCTTCCCTTGCTCCAAATAGTCTAAAGCTTCTTGATCCGGGGAGAGACGGGCTAAATGGAGTAATGCTCTACCGTTTTGAGTCGCCTCTTTAAAGGTAGCAATGAGTTTTTGATATCCATTAATAGCAGCAGTTCTTTCGTTCAGTATATGTGCTCCTCTGGCTATGCGATAGAGATTTTCTGCTGTAATGGGTGCTTTCCCATAGGCTAAGGCTGCTTTTTTGTATCTTCCTATCTGCCAATAACCATCAGCTATGATTTGCCAATCTTCTGGTTTCAACTCATTTTCATATTCTGCCACCAATTTATCTCTTACCTGATTCATTCCAGGAGCGTCAGCAGCGTATTCAGCTAATAAGAGCAATAATGGGAGTTGATTGGGATTTTTTTCCAGCTCCTGACTGACAAGGAGGTGGGTACGAGGGTGGTGGGGAAACTCAGCTATGGCTTGAGTCTTTTCTCCCAGCATATAGAGGGCTTCTGCTACTACTGGAGAGTGGGGATATTTTTGGATTAACTGCTTTAAAGTACCAATCTCTTTATCTTTTTGGGAGATTAACCCATAGGCTTTTGCTCGTTGTAGCAGTATGTGTGCTCCAAGTTGGGGATAATCCTTTTCCAGGGAGTCTAACCAAAAAAGAGCCTTTTTCCCTTGCTTTTGTTTAATTAAATCGGCGGCTAACAAATAGCGGGCACGGTTGCGAACCAAGGAAGGAGGCTGTTGGGCAATTTCTTCCAGTTTAGCTACACGCTCTTTAGCTGGGAGTGCTATTAAACTGCGTAATAGTTTGGCAGCTTCCTCCTCTTCTAAAGGTGTCACCTCCCCGGTATTCGCCAACCTCAACTCTTCCAACCACAGGAATACCCTGGGGGTTAACCAAGTGGAACCCAGTAGAGCTAGTATGATGAGAAAAAAAGTAAATATTCGTCCTTTATTCATGGGTATATTATATATGGGGAGTTATTATTAATTTTACCATTATAATATGAATCAATCTAAACAAAAAAACTGCCTGTGAACAAATTATTTAGAGGTGCTGTAGTAAAGAGAAGTTAGAGTAGGTTGGGTTAAGAAAGGAAACCCAACATTTACTAACAAGTCTTACTCCCCTTGGGTTTCTTCCTTCAATTGTTCATTTTTTTTTGCAGATTACTTTTTCTTGTTCTTCCACTTCTTCAGGCGATCCATCCCCACCACTACACCTAAGAAACCTATGGGTAGGTAGTTGGGTATGCCAAAGGGTACTTCTGTTAGTACGAAGGAGTTTAGGAGATTTGCTTGGTTGTCGGCATCTATGTTAAATATGTTGTAGTTATCATAAAAAAATAACTTTTGCTTACTTAAAAGAGCATCATATAATGTTTTATTATCATTCATAGAAACGAAAACAATCTCAGTAGTTGATGCTGATTGACCCAAATTATCAATCATCCCATCCAAAAAAAAACCAAACTGGTCATTACTTAACATAAGAGTGTTATTTCCATCTGTCACAGTTATATTTACGTTAGAAATATTATCTCTATCAAACATTTCCCCTGACTCTACATTTATCTCTACCGTTCCCGTCGCTGTATGAGTCCCTCCCTCTCGAACGGTTAACCCAGTGGCTTCGGAAGTCCAACTGAAATTGAAAGTAATAGCAGTGGCAGGTTTTATAAGTAATAATTGACCCGCTGCTACTAGGGCGGCTATAAATTAGAGTCGAGGGAGCTGCCACGCAGCTCGCCCCTCTCCTACGACACCGAAGGTGCCGCCTTTGGCGTCCCGGACGTGCGACTTTCACCCCCGCCATTAATCAATGCCGGGGGCTCAGGTGCTTCTATGCCTTTACCGCGCTGACCTAGGCCTTCCTGGACCCTCTGGCGATGGACCGCCTGAGCCTGGTGGCAGGTACGGTGGAGAGCAACTAGGTTTCCTTGTTTCCAGTTGTTGTGGTCCCCATCCTTGTGGTGTAACTCCACGGGGCCATCTATCTCCATGAATGGTCGGTTACAGTGCTGACATTTCCCTTTCTGTCGCTTAATCGCTCCAGCGGTTGGCGCGAGTTCCGGCCAACCCAATATGGGACGTTCCCATCGAAGGGTGAGGCTTCACCTTTGACCATTACGTGTTTGTTCACTTCCCAGGGAACTGAGGGAAAGGCTTTCCTTACCTGCTCTGTGGTGAGCTGGCGCTTCGCGGCCCCTTTAATCAGCGTTTTGCCTTTAGTGGCCATCCTTCGTGCCTTCTCAACTGCCTTTTGGTCCATGCGACGTTTCTCTGCCCTCAGTTTGCGCCATATCCAATGGCTTAGTGACCAAAGGGTGTGTTTAGACATGTCGCAGTATTTGTGGTATTGCCTCCAGCCTCGAACCTGTGCCTCGATCTTCTTGAGTCGAGCTTCCGTGGTTGCCCTACTTTTCCAGGTTGTTTTTACCTTGGCCTTTATGTCCGCGTAATTTTCGGAGCTCGGTGTGGACTTAAAGACCCCTCTTGAGTTAGTGCGAAAGCGCCAACCCAGAAAGTCGAATCCATCCGTGGCTTTACTTACCTTAGTCTTGGCTTCGTTGATTCTCAGCCCCCTGGACTCTAAAAATTTGTCCATATCCTGCCTTAGCTTTTGGATGTTAGCGCTTGGCTTGCAGATAAAGACCGCGTCGTCTGCGTAACGAATACCCCTTATGAGGGAACCGTTTCTGCGGCTTCCTTTCCATTGATCCGACCCTAGGTTCTCAAATCCATCTAGGGCGATGTTGGCCAGCAGAGGGGATATCACACCACCCTGTGGTGTTCCTTTGATGCTGGAGGGGTACTCACCTCTGACACCCGCCTTTACCGCTCTCCTCAAACCTTCGAGCGCTTCCTTGGGTAGAATCACGCCGTTGAGCATAACCTTGTGGTCAATCTCATCGAAGCACTTACTGATATCTGTCTCCAGAATCTTTTTGTCTCTCCCGTAGCAGCTGCTGTTCAGATTGCTGAAAATGAGCTTCTGGGCGTCAGCGGTACAGCGACCGGGGCGAAAGCCATAGCTCCATCTCCCTGCAGTTGCCTCATAAGCTGGTTCTGCCGCATATTTCAGCAGGCATTGCCACGCCCGGTCGGCAACAGTTGGAATGCCAAGGCCCCGTCTCTTGCCGTTCGGCTTGGGGATCCATACCCTTCTCAGTGGCTGGTGTTTCCAGTGGTGCCAGTGCTGAATGAGGCTTCCGACAGAGCTGGAGGCGTCCTCTTGTAGAGAGCGCGGTCTTTCCATCCACTCCGGGGGTCTTCTTTCCTTGATTTTGCTGTGTTACCGTTTTGACGGCCTTAGCTCTGGGCTGCACGACTCTGTAATAGGAGCCGTTGTAGGCGTTTGACCTTGGCTTTTTGACCATTCTTTTGCGCTTTGAAGATACACCGCTGCAATCGAAAGACTTGGTTGTGGAATTTCTTCCACAGCAAGTCTCTCCAGACATCGTCCGCCTTTCGGCCTATCCTCGCCATTTGCAGAAGAATTGCGAGATGGAGTCTCAATGCGTTCAGGCTGCGGTATTCAGTTGGGGCTAGTTTAGTGACCTGCACAGTTTAAGCTCCTTTCTCTGCTCTGATGATTGCGTTGGGTCTCTTCTCTGTAGAAACCTTCGGGTAGTTACACCCTTCTTACCCTCGCCTTTCCGATGAATCGTTAATCACTCGGTTCCACCCCTTGGACTGTGAGTTTGGACCCCGGTCTTCTGGGGAAGTTGGGCGAGTTTTTTTCTCGTTCCGAATGAACTATTGTTTGAACCCTTGGGACTCGTCCCTTTGGGCCATCACCAACTCAGGAATGTAAGTACTAAACTCGTGTTTTACGAGTCTCTTTCGGTGTCTCTTCTGCCGTTGACGGTTAGGCAGTGTTCTGAACTTAGGTCTTTTCGTAGACGATTCACGTTAGGTTATCCCGGTATTCTCCCTGTTAGCGGCGTCACCATCGAACCGTTCGATAGCTCCGGTTCCGCCCTGCTCCCAGCTTCGACCTGGCTGATTTTAGCCTCATCGTGGGCAGATAAGGATTCATGTGATTCCTTCACGGGGGAGACTTTCACTCCCATAGTTCATCCAGTAGCAGGCTGGGTAATCACTACCTTAGAGGTTCGGTAATCCTATTTGGGTCACCTAATTTCTCTCCTGTTTCCCTTGTGGGTCACACGTTCAGGTAGGAGTCGTTGGTCCGTTTTCAGCCCCTTTCGGTGGCTTAGATTATCGGGTACGATGTCCCAGAAACCAGGCCCCTGTTTATGTTTGGCTTACGCCGCGACCTTCACAGGGAACGAGCCGCACTAGTTTTGTTCATGAAAACTTCTGGACAGGTCGAAGGAGTCCATTGCTGATTGCGTAAGCAACCGCGTAAGCGTCCCACAGCTCCTTTACAAAACCGTGCTTGTAACTTTCGCCACACACGGCTCCTACGACTTGTGGGTGTCACCCCTTTGACAAATTCTGTTATCATGTTTGGTGCCAATTTGGGTTAGATAACTTCGGTTGTCTGTCGGGTAAGGTTCAGGAATCGCTCCCTTTCCCTCCCCTAAGAACCGGACGTGACAGTTTCCTATCATCCGGCTCAAGCCTCACTTCAAGCCCTAATTGCTTAGATTTCTTGGAATGTACCTGCTTGTGACATGCTGTGTGCAAGTGCTGAAGATTGTCGTTATCATCTGAACCTCCATCCTTTGCAGGTACTATGTGATGGGTTTGAATTTCCTCACCGTTGAAGAGGTGTTCATGGCAGATTGGGCATTTCCAGTCTTGCGACTTGGCAACTTGTTCGTTTTTTGAGCCTTTAGCCCAACTGGTCTTGCCCGACTTCGTTCGCCGCTCTGACCAATATTCCACCAGTTCGGGGTCGTCCAGGGAACGAGTTCCCTTAACTTTGATGTGTCTTACAATCGGGGTAGCTGATATGTCGTACAAATTATGTACTATTCTTTTGCCCCTCCGGTCTTTACCTTCGTAGTAAAACACCCAATTTCTTTTGCCCCTTTTTCGGAAGTACTTTTCTTTAACCCAGTTCTTGGATTTTTTGGGGTGTCGTCTTCTTGCCCAACGCCAGAGGTACCACCATAATCGGTAGCTTATATATTTGTAGGTTTCTTTGCTGCATACTCCTCTGTAGTAATTCGCAAAACCTCTGAGAAGTGGTTCTATCTTACGGATGACCTGCTCTGGGGTTTTTGTTTTCATGCTGTCGATGGTTGCACCGACTTTCTTGCAGAGCACTAATACCTTCGACTTCTGTGGCTTAATGAGTAGCTTATCCCGTAGAACGCCTTCTTCTCCTTTTACCTCGTATTGTCTCAGGTTAAATCCCAGGAAGTCAAATCCGTCTCTTATATGTACTATCCGCGTCTTCTCATCGCTAATCTCAAGACCTCGTTCTGACAACCATTGATTTATCTGGATTTTCAGCTTATCCAAGGATTCCTTATCCTTTGCAGTGACTATGAAATCATCTGCATACCTGATGACGCCTACCTCTGGGTTACATTTGTTGATATATGTTTCCAACCCGTGGAGCCCGATATTTGCTAACAACGGACTTATTATGCCACCCTGTGGAGTTCCTTTTTCAGTCGGGTTGTATCCCTTCTTACTTTCGACAAATCCAGCTTTTAACCATCCTTCAACCAAGGTATTTTCCCTGACTGCCGTCTGGATGGATTTATGGTCAATATTGTCAAAGAAACCTTTGATATCAGCGTCCAGAACCCATTTATCGTGCTTTTGCCATTTTCCGGTCTTCGATTTGTGGTCACCTTTAAGTCTATTGAAACATTGTCCAATAGCATCGTGGCAGCTTCGTCCGGGTCTGAAGCCATAGGAGTTGGCTTCAAACATGGCCTCCCATTCGGGTTCCAGTGCGTTTTTGACTATTGCCTGAGCGACTCTATCTCTGATGGTTGGGATTCCAAGAGGACGTCTCTTACCATTTGCTTTCGGAATGTATACCCGTCTGGCAGGTTTTGCCTTGGGCATTTTCCAGTTATTGGCAAGTTTCACACGCTGTGCTGGTGTTTCTATAACCTCCTTATCTACCCCAGCTGTTCGCTTTCCGGTATTTACCTGTGTGATTTGTCTGATGCTCAGTAATAGGTTCGACCGACATCTTTTCATCAATTTCTGTAAAGACAGTAATTGCCTCCACATTCCAAGCTTTTGGGCACGAAATATCCGACCGCGTAAATTCCTAACAATCTTCTTTGTGCGACGCCAATTAATGTCGCCCCACTCGGTTAATTGTCCGTTCAGTCCATTTTCGGGAATTTCTTCCTTCATCTAACTTTTCCGTTCGTTTGGTTTCTAGTTGTCTTCAACTTTCGTATGAGACCCAAGTGAAGTCTGCTATTCCTTTCGGTCAAGGGCAAATTTTGAACCCTTATCTCCCTCATTACAAGAGAGCGTTCGCTTTTTCACTCATCCTTTACCCTCCAGAGAATTCTGCCTCCGTTACCTTTGGCTTACTAACGGTACTCGACCCTCCGTTAGACTCTGTAGGGCTTATCCTGTTGTTTCGCTTAGTTTTCTTAACTGGTTAGGCTGGTTCCTATCCCCCGGTAGAGCTTTGGTTCCTCGAATTGACAAAGGGAAAGTGTCAATTCCTCTCTACTTACCATTTTGGTCAAGGCGTGTGAGAGATAATTCCGCCTTTTTGACTTGACGAGGTTTAATCGGAGGGATTCGATAAAGACGAATCCTTTTACTTCACTTTCGTTCAACCTTCCAGCTATTTTCCCTCTTGCTCCTTGCCCTTAATCTCTAGGGCTTCGGTTACTTTCGTGACCTGCATTCCAGCTGTTTCGTTACCTACTCGGCTGTGGCCAGACTCATAGAGTCTTTTACGCGAGGGCTAGGGGTGGAACTCCCTAGGGGACTCGATGTCCCGTACTAAGCGACCAGTTCAGGTCGCGCTTCCCTTTAATCACTGTACTTTGCTTGGCGTGTTGCGGGTTCTTTGGGGAGACTTTAAATTTCCTCCCTGCCGCATTGGCACGACTTAACGTACACTTCATCGTTACCCTAAGGGTACGGTATTGGGCTTTTCAGCCACTCTGCCTTTGCGTTTCGAGTCAATCTCCGGTTCTCAATAAGGGCTTGTTAGACCCCCTCCCAGATACCAACTTGGGTGGTTATCTACGTTTCTCTTCGTTCTAAATCTAGGATTGATAGAGCCTTTAGGTGCCGTCAATTCGCCTGCTGACCCCCCAGGGAAGCCCCTGTCATAACAATAACGGGGCGGGGTTTTGATTGTCAACTTTGAAGCCCATTAAGAGGCGTCACCCTCAAACTGAACGCTGTACTCGCTCAACTAAGACGCTTTTTACGACGGTTCACTTACTACCCCCGGCATTGATTAATGGCGGGGGTTTCCATTCACCTTGGACTCTCCCTGTTAGCGGCAGGGTCACTTTCGTGTCTGATTCCGCCCTGTTACCAGCTAAATTCGGGGACAAATCCGGCAAGATTGCTTGAATTCACAATCGAGTGTGGGAAGATTTGGAGTCTACAATCCCTTTGTAGGTAGGACTTGATTTCTCTCACCTGCATCCTAGATTTAGTTGTCAAGGGACGCTTACGCAGTTGCAAGCGCAATCAGCTCCCTTTTCGGGAAATCCGCCTTTCAGCTTATTTCTAAACTTAGATTAAACGGATGCTGCTTATCCAAGCCCCGGCTTAGGTTTGGCTTACGCCGCGATTTCACCGGAAACGAATCGCCCTACCAAAGTTGATTAGAGTCGATGCCTCTGTTACCAGAGGGCATCTCTCCGATAAACCGGACGTGAGACTTTCACCTCATCCGGCTTAGATAATTCTATGCCTTTACAGCGCGCTTCCGCTTTCCATCTTTAATACAGGAGGAATTTACCATTAGAGTCGAGGGAGCTGCCACGCAGCTCGCCCCTCTCCTACGACACCGAAGGTGCCGCCTTTGGCGTCCCGGACGTGCGAGTTTCCCCCCCGCCATTAATCAATGCCGGGGGCTCAGGTGCTTCTATGCCTTTATGGCGCGCTGACATTGACCGTCCTTAATACGCTTGCGATGTATCGCTTGCGCCTGGTGACACTCTCGGTGGAGGGCAACTAGATTCTTGCGTTTCCAGTGGTTGTGGTCGCCCCCGCCATCCGCGATGCCGGGGGTGCAATTCCACGGCTCCATCCATCTCCATAAACAATCGGTTGCAGTGCTGACATTTGCCCTTCTGTCGCTTAATTGCTTCAGCGGTTGGCCCACTGTACAGTTTGGAATTCCGGCCAACCCAATAGGAAACATTCCCATCGTAGGGTGAGGCATCACCTTTGACCCCCGCCATTAATCAATGCCGGGGGCCGTTGACTTTCCAGGGAATTGCTGGGAAAGCAATATGTACCTGCTCACTGGTGAGCTGTCGTTTGGCCGCCCCTTGGGGTTTAATCCCCTTAGTGGCGAGCCGTCGTGCTTTCTCTGCTTCCATAGTCGCCATCCTGCGTTTTTCTGCCCTTAGTTTGCGCCATAGCCATGTCCGCAGCGGGTCATAGGGCGTGTTTACCCATATCGCAGCTTGAGTGATATTGCCTCCAGCCTCGGACTTGTGACTCAATCCTTTTCAGACGAGCTTCCGTGGTTGCACCACTTTTCCAGGTTGCTTTAACCTTAGCCTTTATGTCTGCATAATTCTCGGAACTCGGTGTGGATTTAAATACCCCACGAGAGTTGACGCGGAAGCGCCATCCCAGGAAATCGAATCCATCCGTTGCCTTACTCACCTTAGTCTTAGCTTCATTAATTCTTAGCCCTCTGGACTTTAAGAATTTGTCTATATCCTCCCAGAGTCGCTGGATATCGGCTCCAGGCTTTAGGATAAAGACCGCGTCATCCGCATAACGAATACCCCTTATTAGCGGTTCGTCTGACCGCTGCTTTTTCCGTTGGTCTAACCCTAGGTTCTCAAATCCATCTAGGGCGATATTGGCCAGTAGTGGTGATATGACCCCGCCTTGGGGGGTGCCCTTGATACTGGAGGGATATTCACCACGGACGCCAGCTTTTACTGCAAGTCCGAGACCCTTTCGAGCCTCTTTTGGCAAAGTCACTCTTCTGAGCATTAACTCATGGTCAATTTCGTCAAAGCATTTGCTAATATCTGTTTCCAGTATTGACTTTTCCTTGCCATTAGCATTGCTACTGAGATTAAGAAAACTCAGCTGTTGTGCGGACGCACAACAGCGACCGGGTCGGAAGCCGTAGCTCCTTTCTCCGGCAGTGGCCTCATAGGCAGGCTCGGCTGCTAACTTGAGCAGTGCTTGCCATGCCCGGTCAGCCATTGTAGGGATGCCTAAACCCCGTGTTTTGCCGTTGGGCTTGGGGATGTTCACCCTTCTCAGTTGCTGGTGTCTCCAGTGGTGCCAATGCTTATTCAACTTTTGACACAGCACTAAACGCTCCCGTTTGATTCGTGCGGTTTTTCCATCAACTCCGGGGGTCTTACGCCCAAGATTTCGCTGTGTTACTTGTTTGACGGCCCTAGCTCTGGGCTGCACGGCTTTGTAATAGAAGCCGTTGTAAGCGTTTGACTTTGGATTTTTGATTGTTATGCATGCGCTTTGAAGATACACCGTTGTAACCGAAAGACCTGTTGCCGGAATCGCTTCCATGGCAAGTCCTTCCAGACATCGTCAGCCCTCCGGCCAATCTTCCCCGCCATTAGCAAAACTGCTAGGTGGAGCCTCAAGGCTTTTAGACTGCGGTATTCGATTGAAGTCGGGTTAGTGATGTTCACAGTTTTGACCTCATTAGTCGCTCTACTAGTTACATTGGGTCTCTTCTCTGTAGAAACCATCGGGCAGTTACGCCCTTCTTACCCTCGCCCTTCCGATAGGCCGTTAATCACGCGACCCCACCACATCACATGTTGGGCTTGGAATCCCCTGCTTCAGTGGAAGTTGAGCGAGTTTTTACTCGTTGGGAATGAACTATTGTTACGAACCCTTGGGACTCATCCCTTGGGCCATCACCAACTCAGGAATGTAAGTACTCTATTAATGGTCTTACGAGTTTCTTTCGGTGTCTTTTCTGCTCTCTAGCGGCTCGGCAGTGTCTTGCGTTAGGTCTTTTCGTAGATGATTCACGTTAGGTTATCCCGGTGTTCTCCCTGTTAGCAGTGTTACCGACGACACCGAAGGTGCCGCCCAAGGCGTCCCGCTCGTCAGCTCCAGTCCCGCCCTGCTGCCAGCTTCCGTCTGGTGATTAACCTCACGGTGGCCAGCCCGGAGGGCGCGGCTGCGCAGGAGCAGGGGATTCACGTGATTCCTTCACGGGAGAGGCTCGGTTACACGATTACTGACCGTTGTACTCACTCTCATAGTTCATTCAGTTGTCAAGGTTCGGTAATCACTACCTTAGAGGTTCGGCAACCCTGTTTTGAGGTCACTTAATTTCTCTCGCTTTTCCCTTATGGGTCTCGCGTTCAGGTAGGAGTCGTTTGTCCGTTTTCAGCCCCCCCTTTTGGTGGCTATCGGAAACGATGTCCCAGAAACCAGGCTCCTGCTTATGTTTGGCTTACGCCGCGACCTTCACAGGAAACGAGCCGCACTAATAGAAGCCGTTGTAAGCGTTTGACCTTAGCTTTTTGATTGTTCTTTTGCGCTTTGAAGATACACCTCTGTAACCGAAACACCTGACCCCGAAATCGCTTCCATGGCAGGTCTTTCCAGACATCGTCAGTCCTCCGGCCAATCTTCCCTGCCAGCAGAAAGACTGCTAGGTGGAGCCTCATGGCTTTTAGACTGCGGTATTCGATTGGGGCTAGTTTAGTGACTTGCACTTTTTAAGCTCCTTCTATCGCTCTACTGATTACATTGGGTCTCTTCTCTTTAGAAACCATCGGGCAGTTATGCCCTTCTTACCCTCGTTCTTCCGATAGGCCGTTAATCAGGCGACCCCACCACCTCACATGTCGAGCTTGGAATCCCCTGTTTTGATGGAAATCGAGCGAGTTTTTACTCGTTCCGAACGAACTATTGTTTTGAACCCTTGGGATTCATCCGTTGACCCATCACCAACTCAGGAATGTAAGTGCAACAAAATTTGCCTTACGAGTTTCTTTCGGTGTCTCTTCTGCTCTCTAGCGGCTTGGCAGTATCCCAAGTTAGGTCTTTTCTCAGACGATTCACGTTAAGTTATCCCGGTGTTCTCCCTATTAGCGGTGTTACCGACGACACCGAAGGTGCCGCCCAAGGCGTCCCGCTCGTCAGCTCCAGTCCCGCCCTGCTGCCAGCTTCCGCCTGGTGATTAACCTCACGGTGGCCAGCCCGGAGGGCGCGGCTGCGCAGGAGCAGGGGATTCACGTGATTCCTACACGGGAGAGGCTTGGTTGCACGATTTCTGACCGTGCCCTCACTCTCATAGTTCATTCAGTTATCAAGGTTCGGTTTTTCACTACCTTAGAGTTTCGGTAATCTTTTACAATCGCCTAATTTCTCTTTAGATAGGATTGTCTGAGCCTTTCAGCCAGTTTCCCGGCTTAGATTTCACTCTGACTTTAGCCTAGAACCAAGCCCCTGCTTATGTTTTGGCTTGCGCCGCGACTTTCACAGAGAACGAGCCGCACTTCTGTATTTGGTGACAGGGTCGGTGGAGAGCAACTAGACTTGTTTTCTTCCAGTTGTTATGGTCCCCATCAATTTCGCTACTGACCTTTTATTGCGGTTGAAACTGTCGTAAGTAAACCGACGAACACGACCATTTCTGTCGGTTATCTCAATTTGGTTACCAACTGCGTCATATTTATAGGAGCGAGTTGCTCCTAATTGATTGGTTTCTGTCAGGAGACGATATAACTTGTCATAAGTATAGGTAGTCGTGTTGTTTTCCGCGTCCGTAAGAGTGAGCAAATTTCCCACTCCATCATAGGTGAATTTTGTGGTACCTCCTTCCGCGTCGATTATTGCAGTTTGACGATAAAGACTGTCGTAACTGTAACGAGTAATGTTCCCCAGGGGATCCGTTACTTCCACCACATTTCCTACAGAGTCATAGGAAGTAGTGGTGGTGTTTCCTAAATTATCCTTGACAGCAGTTTCGAGGTTTCTTGCGTCATAGACTTACTCAGTTTTGCGTCCCAATTCGTCGGTAACTGCGATTACATTGCCCAGGTTATAGTAGGTGGTTGTAACGGTGTCTCCTAAGGAGTTGGTAACGGTTACAAGACGATTTCTGTTGTCATATTGGTAGGTAGTGGTGCGCCCCAGAGCATCTATGGTTGCGGTTAGGTTGTTGACTTCATTATAACGGTAGGTGGTGGTATTCCCTAGGGGATCTTCAACGCCAATTTGACGGTTCAAATTATCGTAACTGTAACTGGTAGTCCGATTTAATTCATCTGTCTACACACACTCAAGTGCATTTTTAGAATAAAAAAGCCTTGCTATTTTCTAAATTTCCAAGTTATTCTGGAAAAATAAAGTTACAAAGTTTGTCTTGATTGACAGTTACAGCATCATACTTACTCTTGATTAGCTCTAGTAACCTTTGATTTATAGTGTATACATAGAGATAGGATTGATCTACTGCTCTTACAGTTAAATCAGTGCAAGGAATAATTTTATCATATTGTTCATTTTCGCTGGGAATAAATCCACCTTTACGAAAAAAGAAAAAATCACACCATTCAAATTGACCAACTTTCGATATCTCTTGAATTAATGGCTCTAAAAGCTCAATTCTACTTATATGATAAGAATTTATCTTGGCAATATTAGAACCTGATAAATAGTCTAAGACGACAAATTTTAACGAAAGAAAAATAGTAACTTCTTTCATAAAAGAAGCAACAAATTTGCCACTCAACGAGCTATCATCCTCAATAATTATCTCTAGCCAAATATCTTTCAGTTGTGTATTCATAGTCTAAAACCTGGATCATCAGAAAAATTAGGAATAGGATGAGGTCCGTGCTCAATACTATTTGGACCAAGTGCATGGTGCCAATGGGGACTACCGTGATTACTGGGTCTTCCGTGATCAGTCACATCGGTTATACCACGAAAATTTCCATGCTTATCAAAAGTTGCGCCTTGGGTATATGAACCTTTACGACCTTTGCGAATTCCAAGAGTTGTATGAGGGCCTTGAGCCTGAGGATCTCGAATGAAGTTACTATTATCGGCCCTTCTTGGGGGACCGCCCTTTTTAAAAGGATTTTCAAATGGTAAGCCCGTAGGATTACTGTCTGGATTACTCAAACCTCCTCCCTTCAATGGCGGCAAACCCCCAGCTCCCAAACCAGCACCTCCAACCCCAAGAGTAACAAAATCATCCAAGTCGCCGCAACCAGTAAAAATATCCCTCCCACTCTCATAAATATCAATTAAATCCGAGATAGTCCCCGCTGCATCCAGAACTCCATTGACTGCTTTCACCCAACCAGCACCACCACCACCAATAATTATAGATGACCCGGTTCCAAATAATTCCCCAGCAGTGCGAAAACCACCACTATGATTTCTGGTTGCTGTATCCCCATATAAGGATTCGCGAATTTTGTCCGTTAAACCACCCGTAGCTGCACTAGCTAAACCAGAAGCAAATTGGTGCGAGTTGCTCCCAATTCATTGGTTTCAGAAATTAGACGATTTCTTGCGTCGTAAGTATAACTGGTTCTGTTCCAGACGGAGTCTGTAATTGCGATGACATTGCCAACGGAATCATAGGTAGTTGTAACCACTCCCCCATGGGCATCGGTAACAGCAATCAACCGATTTTGCGCATCATATTCATACGAGGTGCGGTTCCCATTGGCGTCAATTTCGGCAATGACATTCCCCACCTTATCATACTCAGTGCGGGTTATATTCCCCAGAGCGTCAATAAGGTTAATTTGTCGCCCCAACTCATCATATTGGTACCGCCTCCGGTTCCCTTCACTATCCGTTACAGCAATGAGCTGATTTGCTGTATCATAGGTGTATTGGGTGACATTTCCTAGAGCATCGATAGAGCGAATTAACCGATTGCGGGGGTCATAAAGAGAGGTGGTTCGATTCCCATTCTCATCAATATTACCTGTCAGATTGTTGTCAAAATCATAGCGAGACTGAGATTCAGTTCCATCGGCATTTATAGTGGCAACTAAGCGATTGCGACTATCATATTCATACCGGGTTTCCTAACTCAAAGCATCTACGACTGACACCAAGTTACCTGCATTATCGTATTCATAACTAGTTACAGGAAAAAGCAAAGGCTCATCCCCATCTGGATTCGCCGCAATTACCTTAACTTAACTTTTCACTGCATTATATGTGTATTGGGTGCGATTGCCATTCTCATCCACCGTAGCCACTTGGTTTCCAGCACTGTCATACTCAATCTTCTGCACCTCACCATCAGCAAAAGTAGTCTTAACTAAGCGGTTACGTTTATCATATTCATAGGAACTGCGATTGCCATTGCCATCAATGACAGCAGTGAGATTCCCCGCTAAATCGTACTCATACCTTTGGATAGCTTCCGCAGAAGTCCCCTCAGCTACGGTAACCTGGATGAGACGTCCAAATTGGTCATAATCGTAATCCATGACCCTTCCCAAGGGGTCTGTTTCGGTGTCCATTAACCCGGAATTTGTATAGGTATAACGGGTGATGACATCGTCGTCACTGCCAATTTCCCCGACAACACGAGTGACGGATAATAAGTTGCCATTTTCCGGGTCTATTTCATTGAGGGTAACCCTTCCCAACTCATCGATAACACTGGTTACTTGGTTAAATGTTGGGTCGTAAGTATAGGTACGTTCAGTTAAAATAGAGTTGGACGTGAATAATCGCTTAACCTCCACATTATCAATTCCCCAAGTCTCATCTGCTAAACCAAGACTAACACTTTCCACAAAATTCAGCTCATCACTAAAACGGATGGTTGTGGTAGCATTTTGGGCAGTAAATGTGAGTTGAATGTCTCGGTAAATAGAATCTCGGTAATAGGAAGTCAACCCATATGAACCTATCTCGTAAGGTGATTCCGTAAAGGTTTGGGGAAAATTTTGCTCAGGAAAATTGGTAAATGTCTCATGGAAAACCTGTTTCCCATCTATGTCAATATTGAAATAATCCGGCCCATATAAAGAGTGACTTCCATCCCAAGAATCAAGAAGGTATAAATCCCACTCTAAAGTGTAGGTTTCACCCGGTATTGTTGCTAAAGTTAAAGTTTGACTCCCATGATTAAAACGTCCAGAAAACTGAGTAAATACATTGGGGTAGGAACTGTCTATTCTTGAATCAGACCAGGAAGAAGAAGCACCTGACTCAAAATCATCGAAAAAGACTCGTTCCGAACCCCCTTTTATCCTATCTTGAACCTGCAAAACATTGCCTTGTTCATCATATTTATAAGTAGTCACAAATCCACGACTCATCAGTCCTGGACGTAACTAAATTAGCCTCATTTCTTGCCACCGAAGGCAACACACCCTCCCCATCCCGGGCATTCACCAACTGACCTGCCTGGTCCAGTTCCGTCACCCTCACATTCCCATTTCCATTAGCATAACTACTAACAGCATCATTTGTTGTACGTGCCACGGGTGAGGATAAAGGATTAATAGTCGCCTCAGGAGAGTACAGCCCTTGTGTTTGCACCGGATTCACCCGTACTACAGACCCATCCTTTCGGGTAGCCCCCACTGCCCGGCCCGCAAAATTATACACAGTCTCTTCCCGATTTCCCCGCTGGTCCACTTCAGCTACCATATGATGGAGGTTATCGTACTCCCAGGTGCTGGTCGAATTATCCGGGTCGGTAATGGAAATTAAATTCCCAAACTCGTCATATTTCAACTGTGTTACACGTTGAGCAGGGTCCGTAATTGCTGTTACCTTCCCGGAAGTATAGGTGAAGGTGGTTTTCAACCCTACGGGGTCAATTATTTGGCTAATTTGTCCATCTTTGTTATAGACATATTGAGTCACATTTCCGTCAGAATCCGTCACAGAAGCAAGTTGGTTATTTGCGTTAAATAACTGCACTGTTTTATCCTTTTCTGTCAACCGGAAAGCGCCATTTTGGAGCTTCTCTAGGATAGAAAATGCTCCAGCAGGTGCTCTATAAGTATCCCCTTCCGTTGACGGTGCCTCAAAAAGTAACTCACTTCCGTCTCCGTCTATCAGTAAAACAGATCCATCTTCATTTTCCACCAAGTTGAGCAGTCCTGCTAAACTCCAACCACTACCAAAAGCACTTTCAATACCATTGATATGGAGTAGTTTCCCAGTAGTAGTGGAGGAAGAACCATTAAACTGATTCCTCACAAACAAACGGATCCCACTAGTGAGAGAATATGGATAATTTCCCGAAGGAAGATGACTCAAATCGGCTTGAAGAGCAGCTGAAACTGGTCCACTTCCCGGTGTTAAAGACCAAAAATGCTCTCCTCCCTGCAAACCATATTCTCCCCCTGCAAAACCCGGCACTTCATATTCAAAATCTTCCCCATGGACTGTTAAAGAAGCAAGTAATCTCAATTTATCTTCAAAACCAGGGGCTAAACGGGAGCGCTCCACATTTTCGTAACCAAAATGCAGAATAGGACGAGGATCTGCCCGCAAAGAATCGTAAGTTAAAGTCAAACCTCTGCTCACTCCCAAAGACTGATAAGGTACTAATTCATGGGTTTCAATTACTGCGCCGGAGTGAAGTTCTACTTCTGAAGTTAAAATGCCAGTTTCAAGACAGTCGTCACACTCAGGAGCCAGATTTAAAAGAATCAGCTCCGGATCTAATGGTTCATCTGGTGGAGGAGTAAAAAAGTGCCAACTACTATTGATAATCCCCCCTTCAATGGTTTCCACCACAGTACCATCTTCAGAAACCCTTCCCACACCAACTTTGTCAAAATCACCAGTTTCGGGGTTAATAGACCACAGATCCATACCCGCTAAATTAGGTAAACTCAGGGGTGCCGGAGTATTAAATACCATTTCTCCAGGTTGAATTGTTACCACTAAATCGGGAACTAAATTGGGGGGTAAAGCTGCGGGTGTCAAGTCGTTGGGAACCTGAATAATACCCAATTTCCCCCTATATACCTCCCTGTTTTCGCTCTTTAAAGAACCTGCTCTCACTACTACCTCAGCCCCAGGAATTGCAGCTGTAGTAACGGTTGTATTTTCCGAAGGGTTGATGGTAACGGCGTTTTCTGTGTCAATTTTCGGGAGGTAAATTGGTCGCGATATGACATTATTATATCCTGAATATATTTTTTCCCTAAAACTAAGGGCAGCTTTTCGGCAATATAGGGATAAGTTGCAGCTCCAGAAAGCAAATCTCCCCGCACTACTAAGGTATCCGCTGTCAAAATTGTATCGGTTTCTAACGTGAAATAGCCATTGGTGTCGGTGGTGGTTTGTAAATCCCCCACTTCCACCACGACACCCTCTAAAGGCTCCTGATTCACATTGGCAACCTTCCCGGAAATGCGGGTGGTAGTGATAGAATCGGCTACCACTTCTAAGGTAACCGACTGGCTGGTTTTCAAGAGACCATCACTCGCTGTAACTGTAAAAGTGTAAGTCTCTACTTCTTCCGGGGTGGGAGTAAATTCTAGGGTTCCATTTCCTTGTAATCCCCCTGTGGGTAACTCTCCTGTCGTTTCTAAGGAGAAGGTAATTTTGTTACCATTACTATATAAAGCTTAAAAGTATGGTTAAGGTGTCTCCTGGTTTCACCGTGAAGGAGGATAGGGTGGGAAAATTGGGGGCTACATTTAGTCCTCCCACTAAGATTTGGGGGTTAAAATTGAAGGAGACTAAGTTGGGATTGGTGAATTTTACCTCCACGGGAGCCGACAATTGTCCTGTAGATAATCCTCCGGTTGGGATAGCATTTCTGAGGTTTATATAGGGGTTTCCATTTTCATCGATTCCGGAACGATTCACTAATTCTACCCCTTCCGGGAGGTTAGCAAAGACAATGACAACATTGCGGGAAATGGCAGGACCATTATTCTGAATTTGAACTTCAGTAGTATACTCCCCAGTGGTTGCGTTTAGTTTTTGGTTTTGGAACAATATGGCTACATTTTCAGTTGTCTTCAGACCAGTTAATTCCAATTTCGGACCGGGTGTGGTTGGAGGGTTGGTGGGGAAAGTAGGTGAAACTGTCCCTTCTTCTTCTACTACATTTTCCAAATTACTTATTTCGATTAAACTCCCAGTGTCCCCGTCTTGGTTTAAGAGTTGGAACACTAATTGACTACCACTAATTTCCGAGAAGGAAGTCAAGTCAATTGCTACTTTCTTTCCGTCGTAACTCACTAAACCAGGGGTATAAGAAGGTCCGGTTTCACTGACGGAGAAGAGATTTTGGTTTTGGAGGGACAGTATAAAGGTGTCGGCTAATTTTCCTGTGGTATCACTCCTATCCCAATTACTCTCCAAGTCAAATTTCAGAGTTCTGGTACCCTCTTCTACCTCTAATTCCACAGTTTTGGTGCTTTGAATCACAAAACTATACCGTTTTGTAATACGTTTGTATGATAAATGGTTATTCCCCAACCTGTCGTGTCCTCAGGAGCCACCAAAATGGCATCGTCCACTACAAATTCTACTGTTTTTGACGTGGAATTTCCTGCAATATCGTACCCAGTGAGAACGAGAGTTTGATTTCCTGTGGTGAAAATGGGTAAAGGAGCGTCAAATTTGCCATTTTCATCTAGGTTTAGGGTAACAGCAGGAATACCCCCATTGAGAACAAACTGCAATTTTGACCCTTCAATTATTGTCCCCGTGATTTCCACTGTATTGCTGTGACTGCCTCCAGAAATGGGTGTTTCCAGAAATAACTCTGATGGAGTGGTATCTAAGATAAAGGTTAGGTGGATGGGAAGGGATTGTTTCCCGTTAATATCGGTGGCAATTAATTGCAGAGTATAGGTTCCATCTGTGAGATTTTCCCCGTAAATTCCTGCTAATTCTGACCTGGTGAGGGTAAAACTTCCATTTGGTTGAATTTGAGCCGTAATTTCTTTAAATTCTCCCCCAAAATTACCCTGTAAACTTGCTATTTGGGAGTTGGAGGTAATGGTTCCCCTAATTGTGGGGTCTGACGTAATCCTATCTGTAGTATCGGACCCTGTATCATTGGTTAATGTGGCAGAAATCGAGCTATTGGAATTTTCGTAAATCCGAATATTTCCAAACCGACTGGTTGCCGTGGGATTTTGGACGTCGTGGTCATTTATAAAGGTAATATAATTTACTTCTCCGGTATAATATTGACCTACCGGAATGCGATAATGCTGTAAACCACCTGTTATTTCATCGTAAGCAAAATCTTGATTTGCTCTTCTCCAGTGTTGCGTTCCATGGAGTTGAAATTGCTGATTTCCGGAAAGAGAGGTGTCAGAATCAAACCCAATAGTGTGAAAGTCACCTTCTACTGCACTCTGAAAGTCAAATTCTACTACGGTGTCTGGGGTAATATTATAGTTATAGTAGACAGCTTTCCAGGTATTCCCCGTCAGGGATAGGAAATTTCCGTCAGCAGTTATCTCATAGAACGTTTTCTTATCTTGACCTCCCTCGTAACTTGTGAGAAAATCTTCCTGAGTTGTTTCAGTTCCATTTTCAATTGTAGTTACTCGCAATAATTGAGGGTCTTCATATACTCGGATATTCCCAAACTGACTTGTTGCGGTGGGATTTTTGACGTCGTGGTCATTGATAAAGGTAATATAATTGACTTGACCTGTATAATATTGACCCACTGGAATGCGATAATGCTGTAAACCACCTGTTATTTCATCGTAAGCAAAATCCTGATTTGCTCGTGTCCATTTTTGCGTTCCATGGAGTTGAAATTGCTGATTTCCGGAAAGAGAGGTGTCAAAATCAAACCCAATAGTGTGAATTTCCCCTTCTCTTGTGCTTTGGAAGTCAAATTCTACTACTGTACCTGGGGTTATTTCGCGCTCAAAATTGACAGCTTTCCAGGTATTCCCCGTTAGGGAGAGGAAATTTCCTTCAGGGGTTATCTCATAGAACCCTTTCTTGTCTTGACCTCCCCCGTAGGATACTAGGTTATTATTGTTAAAGTTCAATATTTGATTGGGGTCTTCCAGGGACGCGGTCTGAAGACTAATTTCTTCTAATAAAGGAGTTTCGTAGTTAGGAGGTAGGGTCTTTCCTCCGATAGGGTCTCCGTCTGGGTGCCCGTTAATTATTTCTGCTATATCTGTCGTTGACGGTTCCATGTGTCAGTCTAATCTGATTTAACTCTATCATAATAGCTAAATTTGAGAATGTTAATCCGTAAAATTACTTAATTTTGCCAAGGTGTAGGGTGGGCAATGTTCAATCAATTTATTTGAACATAATAGCTTATAGAGCGATTACCCACGGACCCATAGGGGGAAGGTGGGCAATATTGAAGGAAAACACTATTATTTTAGAGATAATTTATTGTTGCCTACCTTACTTTATTCTTAGCATTCTACTTTAAATAATTGAGCATTATCTCAATTACCTAAAGCATTATTTTAGCTGTGTCATTCCAGGACAAAAACTAAGAAAGATTTAGTTCTGTATTGATTTCACCTCTTTTCACTTGTTCAATACATTGTAACCACGTGTACCATACAGCAGGGTCGGCAGTTATCTCGTCTTGAAGTGTGCTCATGTCTCCGAGCAATCCTCCTAAATCATCCGATTGTGTTCTTTCGTAAACTTGAACTAAATAAGCGTACATAGCCGCATATGCTTCTTTTTCGTTGAGATTGATATTCATTAATTACCTCCTCGGGGTGGTGTGGGTCTGTTCAAACCTGTATTAGGGTTGAAAGTTTTTGGCGTTGCATTAACTCCTCCATTGTTAATTATACCATTCCGGCTTCGCACCCATACTTGACTACCATCAGGTAGTGTTTGACTAGCCCAAGTATTGCCAAATCTGTCGGTACCAAGTATGTTATCAGGGTTATTGGCAGTATCTTGCAAAAGTTGTCGATTAGCAAGAGTATCTGCAAGGTGCCCAGACGCATCACGGAAAATGTGTTTAGTCTGTGCAGGATTAGTGGGAAATCTGTTATCACCAGTTTGTTCGCCAGAAGACTGATCCGATTCAAAAAACGGTGGCATTAATTCACCACAAGGATTCTTTGGAAAAGGTATAACATTCGGTCCAACCCCCTCATTAGAACCTGGGAAAGTAGTGTGATTGGGAACATCCAAACCAGGTGTTGGTCCGAAATCTCCCGGTCTCTCTTGTGAACCAGGAGTGGGAGCAGGAAAGGGAGGAGTAGTGAGAGGAGGAGGATCGTCCCGATCAATTGGGAGTGTTCCATCGCTCAGTGGACGAGGGGTAATCCTCCTCCTCCAGGGGGGGAAAGAATTATACGCCACCATAGCGGCAATCTGAAACGTTCAATAGCTTGATTTCCAAATGGATCCGTAAAATTAGTGGGACTATTCCCCACATACCGATACAGATTCCCATCCCTATCCCATCTATAAGAGTTACTATGTTAACTGAGCCACTTGACCTCTGGAGGGTAAGCAGAAAGGATATCAAGACAGTCATCAGGTGTGTATATAGCATAATGCACTACATTTTGATTTAGATGAATACCTTGACTGGTTAGGTGAAACCATTCTAAGTAGTCTGACTCTTCAACAGTAAAGAGACCCCATCTTCCTAAACCATCTTCACCATCGATACGATTATATAATAATAAATCACCTTCGTCTATATTTCTATAGACTAAAGCAGGGTCAAATACTATCTCCAATATTTTTTCTTCCTTGTCATAATGTTTAAAAAGTAATTTGAAGTTGTCATAACCTTGATAGAGTTCATACAAATAAATCTCAGTTGGCAGATTAGCCAGTGGTTTCCATTTTCTAAATATATTTTTACCCATAAAAATTAATCTCCAAAACGAAACTTTATTTTATTTCTACCTCGTTGTATTTCTAAAGTAGGGGGACCACTGTTAGAAGAACCTGGTCTTACTATAATTGTTCTTCCATCTGGTAATGTTCCTCGTCTCCCACGTCCGAAACCTGTATCAATTTCTTGGACATTGGAAGGATTGAGATCATCAAATGCGTCATTCGCTTCTTGCAATCCACCTGGAGTCTCAAATTGTCGTGAACGACCTTTTGTTTTACGACCGGGTTTGGATCTGCCAATTAAATCATCTACCGTTAGATCCCCTCCACTTTCTGGATCACCGCCCGAACCAGAAGACTGATCCGACTCCAAAAATGGTGGTATTGCAGGACAAGAATTCTTCGGAAAAGACTCTACATTTGGTCCAACCCCCTCATTAGAACCTGGGAAAGTAGTGTGATTGGGAAGATCCAAACCAGGTGTTGGTCCGAAATCTCCCGGTCTCTCTTGTGAACCAGGAGTGGGAGCAGGAAAGGGAGGAGTAGTGAGAGGAGGAGGATTGCCTGATTTTGTCAATCCATTGGGATCCCGTCCCGGTGGGAGGGTTCCATCGCTCAGTGGACGGGGATTGAGTAATCCTCCTCCTCCAGAAGGGGAAAGAATTATACGCCACCATAGCGGTAATCTGAAACCAATACCCCTTGTAGCAGCTTGATTCCCACTCGGATCCGTAAAAATCGTCGGACTATTGCCCACATACCGATACAGATTCCCATCCCCACCCCCAAAACCAATGGGATCCTCACTGATAAACCGCCCCCCATCGTAATAACGGGCCCGATAATAAACCAAACCCGTCTCAGAGTCCAACTCCCGCCCCGTGAACCCATAGCGGAAATCCACCCCCGGGTTACTCTCACTCACCACCTCCCCAAAACTGTCGTAAACAATCCGATTTTGCACCTCCCCGGCAGCATTAACCACCAAACGGATAGTGCCCAGATTATCCCCTAACCCCCACTGCACCTCATTTCCAGCATCTTCAATCGCCAAAATCTGGTCGGCAGTTCATACAGCAGGCCTTGCGGGACGGGACCGACAGATAAGGTCGCATTGATTTATAGGGGATGGCAGAGGACGAGCTACTCCCTCCACGGGAGTACCAATTGAACTACCCGACTCAGAAGACTGTATTAGACCAAATCCAAAATCCGGTAACAAATCAAACGGATCTCTACCTTGACTCAAACCTTCATCTAATTACCATCATGAAAAGGTAGCACTACCAAATTGTAATTTTTGAACTATAAAATATTTATGTAATAATTGAATGATATCCAACTGAGAGCAATAAACATCAAAATAAGAAGTATCAAAAGCACGAAGTTCTAAAATCGCATTCCCCAAATTACTGGTAGGAGGATCTTCAGTATCAAAATAGCGAGACCAATCGGCTTCCATTCCTTTGGGTATAGCGAAGAAGATTCCAGAGTAAAATTGATTGACTGACTTACACATATTCTTAAGCTTGGTAATGTTACCTAGATATAAAGGTTTTCCATCTCGGATAGAAGGCAGTGGTAAATCATGAATTGTTGACATATCAATATCAGCAATATACCAATCGCAGTTTTTTGTCTTTTTCTCGATAACTAGTAATATTTCTAATAATTGAGAACCGGTACAACAAACTCTTTCACCGCTACTCGCAATTTCAACTATTTTATAAAACCCTTGAGAATAATTTGTCATGGTTGCTCAATTAGTTCAGGTTAATTTGGTGGTAAAGGTTCTGGTTCTGGGTTTCGACGTGGTGACCCCCCTGTTTTATTCGGCAACCAACGATGTTGATGAGGGTTGGGATGATTTTCTGGGCGACCATGATCTGTCCAATCAATATCCCTGATTAATTCACCGTTTTCTCCCCATTCTCTAGTTTGCCTGTAATTACCGTTTCTACCGCGTCGATGCCCTATTTGTGTATGTGGATAGGGCGAACTTGGTTTTTGAACTCCGTGTTCACCACGTGGTAAGGGTTTTTTTGTGGGTGGGTCAGGAGGTATATAAATACCATCTGAACCAGAAGACTGATCCGACTCCAAAAACGGCGGTATTGCAGGACAAGAATTCTTCGGAAAAGACTCTACATTCGGTCCAATCCCCTCATCGGGAACTGGGAAGGGGAAAGGAGCAGTATTGGGAACATCTCCAGGTGTTGGTCCGAAATCTCCGGGTGGTTGCTCCCGACGAGGAGGAGTGAGAGGGGGAAAAGGAGGCGTAGTGAGAGAAGGAGGATCGCCTCGATTAATAACGGGAGAAGGGGAAGGAGGATTATTGGTCCGCGAGCGGTCGTCTAGTAAATCCTTGATTACTATTCCTAAGCACCCCGCCCCGAGCAAAACCCCACCAGCAATATCACCAAATGGCAAAACAGGACCGTCAGCAAGCGCTAACCCCGCTGCTGGTGCTAATAGGGCAACACAACGTCCCGAAGGATCCGTAAAATTAGTCGGCGAGTTGAAAACATACCGATACAAATTCCCATCCCCACCCCCAAAACCAATGGGATCCTCACTGATAAACCGTTCGCCATCGTAATAACGGGCCCGATAATAAACCAGCCCCGTTTCCGGATCCAACTCCCGCCCCGTGAACCCATAGCGGAAATCCACCCCCGGGTTACTCTCCTCTATCACCTCCCCAAAACTGTCATAAACAATCCGATTCTGCACCTCCCCGTCAGCATTAACCACGATACGAATGGTGCCCAGATTATCCCCTAACCCCCACAGCACCTCACTTTCAGCACCTTCAATTGCCAAAATCTGGTCCACCAAGGGACCGTGAAAATTGCGCTGACTTAATTCCCCATCCCCGTCAAATACCAGGGCGATATGGTCTCCATCGTAGACAAATACCTCCGAAATTGCCCCATCTAAAGACTTCCCAATGCGACGGTCAAACACGTCATAGGCGTATTCCACCATCTTAACAATGTTAACATCACTATCTAAGGTGATAACTTTAGTAATGCGGTTGCGGAAGTCCCACTCATAGGAGGTCACCTCCCCCGTATCTATTGCTGTGCGTTCGATACGGTTACCTTCAGCATCGTAGGTGTAATTATACACACCATCACTCGAAAGGCGATTATTAGCCTTATTTACATGCTTAACATAGTTATATTATTATTGTTATCATAACTATAGGACTCATCAGACTGGTAATCGTGGTCCCCTTCCAGTAATTGGCCTCGGTCATCGTAAGTATAATTACTTACTCCATCGGGGGAGGTGAACCGGGTTACCCGATGGGCATTGTCGTAAATCCAGCCGTAATTGGCTAAAATGACGCTGTTTTGGCTGTGAGTTAGATTTATGAGCCTTCCTGCTCCATCATACTCATAGGTACTCCCAATTCCTAACTTATTCTCCCCGTAACGGACAATGCCCGTCATTTGGGAGGCAGAATTATAGCTCAAATCTACTCGTTTGTCAACCACCCCAGTGCCAGTTTGGGTAATACGGGTGACTCGGTTCAGGTTATCGTAAGTGAAAGATTCTGTCCCGGACAAACTATCGGTGACCTGCACTATATTCCCTACTTTGTCATAGCTGTAATTCAACACCACACGGGGAATATTTGCAGTTCCTTGGTTATCAACCCGAATTAAACGACTTGCCAAATCGTAGTTATAAGTATAACTAGAATTTGGGTCACTAACACTAGTTAACTGACTGGCTGCGTCATAATTATAGGTGATGGTTCGTCCATTTTCACAAACCCATATTTCCTGGGTATTGCGGTTCAAATTGTCGTAGGTAAACTGACGAACCCGATTGTTTCTGTCGGTTATCTCAATTTGGTTGCCAACTGCGTCATATTTATAGGAGCGAGTTGCTCCTAATTGGTTGGTTTCCGTCAGGAGACGATATAACTTGTCATAGGTATAGGTGGTGGTGTTGTTTTCCGCGTCCGTAAGAGTAAGAAGATTTCCGACGGAGTCATAGGCGAAACTTGTGATACCTCCTTCTGGATCTGTGATAGCAGTTTGACGATAAAGACTGTCGTAACTGTAACGAGTAACGTTCCCCAGGGGATCCGTTACTTCCACCACATTTCCTACAGAGTCATAGGAAGTAGTGGTGGTGTTTCCTAAATTATCCTTGACAGCAGTTTGGAGGTTTCTTGCGTCATAGACGTATTCAGTTTTGCGCCCCAACTCATCCGTGACTGCAATGACATTGCCCAGGTTATCGTAGGTGGTGGTAACTGTATCTCCTAAGGGGTTGGTAACGGTTACAAGACGATTTCTGTCGTCATATTGGTAGATAGTGGTGCGCCCCAGAGGGTCTATTGTTGCAGTTACGTTGTTGACTTCATTATAACGGTAGGTGGTGGTATTGCCGAGGGTATCTTCAACGCCAATTTGGCGGTTCAAATTATCGTAACTGTAACTGGTAGTCCGATTTAATTCATCCCGAACCGATAATACGTTCCCCACACTATCGTAGGTGTAGGTTATTACCCCTCCCAGGGCGTCGGTAATGGTAGTTTGACGATAACGTTGGTCGTAACTGTACCGGGTAATACGTCCTAATTCATCCGTCACCGATACTACGTTCCCCACCTTATCATATGCGGTGATTGTTTTTCCATTATCGGGGTCCTTAACCGAAATTACTCGATTTTGAGCGTCATATTTATACTCAGTTCGGTTCCCATTGGCGTCAATTTCGGCAATGACATTCCCCACCTTATCATACTCAGTGCGGGTTATATTCCCCAGAGCGTCAATAAGGTTAATTTGTCGCCCCAACTCATCATATTGGTACCGCCTCCGGTTCCCTTCACTATCCGTTACAGCAATGAGCTGATTTGCTGTATCATAGGTGTATTGGGTGACATTTCCTAGAGCATCGATAGAGCGAATTAACCGATTGCGGGGGTCATAAAGAGAGGTGGTTCGATTCCCATTCTCATCAATATTACCTGTCAGATTGTTGTCAAAATCATAGCGAGACTGGGATTCAGTTCCATCGGCATTTATAGTGGCAACTAAGCGATTGCGACTATCATATTCATACCGGGTTTCCTAACTCAAAGCATCTACGACTGACACCAAGTTACCTGCATTATCGTATTCATAACTAGTTACAGGAAAAAGCAAAGGCTCATCCCCATCTGGATTCGCCGCAATTACCTTAACTTAACTTTTCACTGCATTATATGTGTATTGGGTGCGATTGCCATTCTCATCCACCGTAGCCACTTGGTTTCCAGCACTGTCATACTCAATCTTCTGCACCTCACCATCAGCAAAAGTAGTCTTAACTAAGCGGTTACGTTTATCATATTCATAGGAACTGCGATTGCCATTGCCATCAATGACAGCAGTGAGATTCCCCGCTAAATCGTACTCATACCTTTGGATAGCTTCCGCAGAAGTCCCCTCAGCTACGGTAACCTGGATGAGACGTCCAAATTGGTCATAATCGTAATCCATGACCCTTCCCAAGGGGTCTGTTTCGGTGTCCATTAACCCGGAATTTGTATAGGTATAACGGGTGATGACATCGTCGTCACTGCCAATTTCCCCGACAACACGAGTGACGGATAATAAGTTGCCATTTTCCGGGTCTATTTCATTGAGGGTAACCCTTCCCAACTCATCGATAACACTGGTTACTTGGTTAAATGTTGGGTCGTAAGTATAGGTACGTTCAGTTAAAATAGAGTTGGACGTGAATAATCGCTTAACCTCCACATTATCAATTCCCCAAGTCTCATCTGCTAAACCAAGACTAACACTTTCCACAAAATTCAGCTCATCACTAAAACGGATGGTTGTGGTAGCATTTTGGGCAGTAAATGTGAGTTGAATGTCTCGGTAAATAGAATCTCGGTAATAGGAAGTCAACCCATATGAACCTATCTCGTAAGGTGATTCCGTAAAGGTTTGGGGAAAATTTTGCTCAGGAAAATTGGTAAATGTCTCATGGAAAACCTGTTTCTCATCTATGTCAATATTGAAATAATCCGGCCCATATAAAGAGTGACTTCCATCCCAAGAATCAAGAAGGTATAAATCCCACTCTAAAGTGTAGGTTTCACCCGGTATTGTTGCTAAAGTTAAAGTTTGACTCCCATGATTAAAACGTCCAGAAAACTGAGTAAATACATTGGGGTAGGAACTGTCTATTCTTGAATCAGACCAGGAAGAAGAAGCACCTGACTCAAAATCATCGAAAAAGACTCGTTCCGAACCCCCTTTTATCCTATCTTGAACCTGCAAAACATTGCCTTGTTCATCATATTTATAAGTAGTCACAAATCCACGACCATCAGTCCTGGACGTAACTAAATTAGCCTCATTTCTTGCCACCGAAGGCAACACACCCTCCCCATCCCGGGCATTCACCAACTGACCTGCCTGGTCCAGTTCCGTCACCCTCACATTCCCATTTCCATTAGCATAACTACTAACAGCATCATTTGTTGTACGTGCCACGGGTGAGGATAAAGGATTAATAGTCGCCTCAGGAGAGTACAGCCCTTGTGTTTGCACCGGATTCACCCGTACTACAGACCCATCCTTTCGGGTAGCCCCCACTGCCCGGCCCGCAAAATTATACACAGTCTCTTCCCGATTTCCCCGCTGGTCCACTTCAGCTACCATATGATGGAGGTTATCGTACTCCCAGGTGCTGGTCGAATTATCCGGGTCGGTAATGGAAATTAAATTCCCAAACTCGTCATATTTCAACTGTGTTACACGTTGAGCAGGGTCCGTAATTGCTGTTACCTTCCCGGAAGTATAGGTGAAGGTGGTTTTCAACCCTACGGGGTCAATTATTTGGCTAATTTGTCCATCTTTGTTATAGACATATTGAGTCACATTTCCGTCAGAATCCGTCACAGAAGCAAGTTGGTTATTTGCGTTAAATAACTGCACTGTTTTATCCTTTTCTGTCAACCGGAAAGCGCCATTTTGGAGCTTCTCTAGGATAGAAAATGCTCCAGCAGGTGCTCTATAAGTATCCCCTTCCGTTGACGGTGCCTCAAAAAGTAACTCACTTCCGTCTCCGTCTATCAGTAAAACAGATCCATCTTCATTTTCCACCAAGTTGAGCAGTCCTGCTAAACTCCAACCACTACCAAAAGCACTTTCAATACCATTGATATGGAGTAGTTTCCCAGTAGTAGTGGAGGAAGAACCATTAAACTGATTCCTCACAAACAAACGGATCCCACTAGTGAGAGAATATGGATAATTTCCCGAAGGAAGATGACTCAAATCGGCTTGAAGAGCAGCTGAAACTGGTCCACTTCCCGGTGTTAAAGACCAAAAATGCTCTCCTCCCTGCAAACCATATTCTCCCCCTGCAAAACCCGGCACTTCATATTCAAAATCTTCCCCATGGACTGTTAAAGAAGCAAGTAATCTCAATTTATCTTCAAAACCAGGGGCTAAACGGGAGCGCTCCACATTTTCGTAACCAAAATGCAGAATAGGACGAGGATCTGCCCGCAAAGAATCGTAAGTTAAAGTCAAACCTCTGCTCACTCCCAAAGACTGATAAGGTACTAATTCATGGGTTTCAATTACTGCGCCGGAGTGAAGTTCTACTTCTGAAGTTAAAATGCCAGTTTCAAGACAGTCGTCACACTCAGGAGCCAGATTTAAAAGAATCAGCTCCGGATCTAATGGTTCATCTGGTGGAGGAGTAAAAAAGTGCCAACTACTATTGATAATCCCCCCTTCAATGGTTTCCACCACAGTACCATCTTCAGAAACCCTTCCCACACCAACTTTGTCAAAATCACCAGTTTCGGGGTTAATAGACCACAGATCCATACCCGCTAAATTAGGTAAACTCAGGGGTGCCGGAGTATTAAATACCATTTCTCCAGGTTGAATTGTTACCACTAAATCGGGAACTAAATTGGGGGGTAAAGCTGCGGGTGTCAAGTCGTTGGGAACCTGAATAATACCCAATTTCCCCCTATATACCTCCCTGTTTTCGCTCTTTAAAGAACCTGCTCTCACTACTACCTCAGCCCCAGGAATTGCAGCTGTAGTAACGGTTGTATTTTCCGAAGGGTTGATGGTAACGGCGTTTTCTGTGTCAATTTTCGGGAGGTAAATTGGTCGCGATATGACATTATTATATCCTGAATATATTTTTTCCCTAAAACTAAGGGCAGCTTTTCGGCAATATAGGGATAAGTTGCAGCTCCAGAAAGCAAATCTCCCCGCACTACTAAGGTATCCGCTGTCAAAATTGTATCGGTTTCTAACGTGAAATAGCCATTGGCGTCGGTGGTGGTTTGTAAATCCCCCACTTCCACCACGACACCCTCTAAAGGCTCCTGATTCACATTGGCAACCTTCCCGGAAATGCGGGTGGTAGTGATAGAATCGGCTACCACTTCTAAGGTAACCGACTGGCTGGTTTTCAAGAGACCATCACTCGCTGTAACTGTAAAAGTGTAAGTCTCTACTTCTTCCGGGGTGGGAGTAAATTCTAGGGTTCCATTTCCTTGTAATCCCCCTGTGGGTAACTCTCCTGTCGTTTCTAAGGAGAAGGTAATTTTGTCACCATTACTATATAAAGCTTAAAAGTATGGTTAAGGTGTCTCCTGGTTTCACCGTGAAGGAGGATAGGGTGGGAAAATTGGGGGCTACATTTAGTCCTCCCACTAAGATTTGGGGGTTAAAATTGAAGGAGACTAAGTTGGGATTGGTGAATTTTACCTCCACGGGAGCCGACAATTGTCCTGTAGATAATCCTCCGGTTGGGATAGCATTTCTGAGGTTTATATAGGGGTTTCCATTTTCATCGATTCCGGAACGATTCACTAATTCTACCCCTTCCGGGAGGTTAGCAAAGACAATGACAACATTGCGGGAAATGGCAGGACCATTATTCTGAATTTGAACTTCAGTAGTATACTCCCCAGTGGTTGCGTTTAGTTTTTGGTTTTGGAACAATATGGCTACATTTTCAGTTGTCTTCAGACCAGTTAATTCCAATTTCGGACCGGGTGTGGTTGGAGGGTTGGTGGGGAAAGTTGGCGAAACTACCCCTTCTTCTTCTACTATATTTTCGATATTCCTAATTTCCACCACACTTCCTGTATCCCCATCATGGTTTAAGAGTTGGAATACCAACTTACTACTACCAGTTTTTGGGAAGGAAGTCAAGTCAATTGCTACTTTCTTTCCATCGTAACTCACTAAACCAGGGGTATAAGAAGGTCCGGTTTCACTGACGGAGAATAAATTTTGGTTTTGGAGTGACACTATAAAGGTATCGAACAAAAATGCTGTGGTATCACTCCTATCCCAATTACTCTCCAAGTCAAATTTCAGGGTTCTGGTTCCCTCTTCTACTCCCAGTTCTACAGGAATGGTGCCTTGAACTACAAAACTATCCCGTTTTTGTAATACAATTGTATTATAAGTAGTTATTCCCCAACCTGTTGTTTCCTGTGGAGCCACCAAAATGGTATCGTCCACTACAAATTCTATTGTTTTTGACGTGAAATTTCCGGCAATATCGTACCCAGTGAGAACGAGGGTGTGATTTCCTGTTGTAGCAAGAGGTAAAGGGGCGTCAAATTTGCCATTTTCATCCAGGTTTAGGGTAATGGGAGTACCTTTATTGAGAATAAACTGCAATTTTGCCGATACTTTTTCGTTAACAAACGTTGCCATTAGTTAACAAATGCTCTGAGTAATATACCCAGAGCTCCATTAATATCGCGATTCATCCAGGTGTTAGTCAGTTTTGACGGAATAAGTCGGGCCCGGTGGTGTCGAGGATAAAGGTTAGGTGGAAGGTGGGGGATTTTACCCCTTTTGGCCACCATCCGCATTGGGGTTATTGGGATTTAGTTGCTTACCTCGATTGCCTTGCGCTTGGTCATACTGACGATTAGTGCCGCTGGTGCCTTTATTTGGATTTTGCTGGTTAGCACGGTTATCGCGGGGGTTAATTTTCTCAGTCTTAGCCATGATACCTCCTAAATTTTGACATTTTAACATATAAAGACCTAAAAAGGGGCTGGGGGGTGCGGTCAAAAGTAGTTGATCTCCTAAACCGCTCTAGCCATGCGCCCCCATGTGTCAGTCTAATCTAATCTACTCTATCTTCATTATACCTAAATTTGAAAATGTCAATCCGTATTTTTATTAATATTACCAAAATACTTTAGAGGCCCATAGATGGTAGCGTCCCTACATATCATACACAACTAAAGTATTTAGCAGCAGGGTGATGGGCAATAATTGCTGTGGTAGACTGTTCAGGATAAAGTTGTTCGCTCTCGTCCATATATAAATTAATGCGATCGCTATCCAATAAGGTCAATAATTGATACTGGTCCTGAATATTAGGACAAGCAGGGTAACCAAAACTGTAACGAGATCCGCGATATCGCTGTTGAAAAATATCCCGCATATTCTCCGATTCTTCGTTCCCGTAACCCAACTCCAGGCGAATTCGACGGTGACTCCACTCCGCCAATGCTTCTGCTGTTTGCACTGCTAAACCGTGATAATAGAGATAATGGGTATACTCATCATTTGTAAATAATTCCTGTCCATATTCCGTGGCAATTTTCCCTACTGTTACTGCTTGCATAGGGAAAACATCGATGATTTTTGAGTCTATGTCGGCAAAAAAATCCGCGATACACAACCGTTTTTTGGATTTTTGACGGGGAAAGGAAAAACTCCCTACCACTTTCTTCTCTTCAGAGTGAGCCAAATCGTAAATTAACAAGTCATTTCCCGAACTTTGACAGGGGAAATAACCGTAAACTACTTGAGGTTGCAGCAAGTTTTCCGCAATCACTCGTTGTTGCCATTCTGCTAATATAGGATAAACTTTTTCCTGTAAAAACCCCTCATATTCTTCTTTGGACTGTCCTTTGGGCTTGCGAAACTGCCACTGTCCTGCTATTAATGCTTGTATATCCAGATACTCAAATACCTCCCACAAGGGAATATCTGCTCCTTCCAATATTTTTGTGCCCCAAAATGGTGATGTAGGGCGTTTCACTTCTAATGTTACTGCTTCAGAACGCCTTGTGTCTATCTCTGCACTATCAGTATCTTTATCACTGGTACTGCTAGGTCGCACAACCTGTGGCGCAGCGTCATTATCTTCTGGAAATCCTTGAATATCATCCCATTCTTTGGCAACTTTCGCACTCATCAATTTATCCATGAAATACAAATCCGCAAAAGCATCTTTTCCATATATAACCCGCCCCTGATAAACATCCTGACAATCTTGATAAACAAATTTAGGGGTCAGAGCAGCACCGCCTAAAATCACCGGCACTGTAATGCCTTTTGCATTAAAGACACCCAAATTCTCCTTCATAAAAGCCGTTGACTTCACCAGCAACCCACTCATAGCGATACAGTCTGCTTGGTGTTCTTCGTAAGCTGCGATAATATTCTCCACTGGTTGTTTTATCCCTAGGTTAACCACTCGGTACCCATTATTGGTAAGAATAATATCCACCAAATTTTTGCCAATATCATGGACATCTCCCTTGACAGTTGCTATGATTAAAGTACCCTTAGCATTAGAGGCGGTATCTTCTTTTTCCATGAAAGGTTCTAAATGAGCTACTGCTGCTTTCATCGTCTGAGCTGACTGTAACACAAAGGGTAACTGCATTTGTCCGCTCCCAAATAATTCCCCCACTACTTTCATCCCATTTAAGAGGAAAGTATTGATAATTTCCAGAGGTGGGTATTTTTTCAGTGCTGCGGTTAAAGTGTCGTCCAAATCAATTCTTTCCCCGTCGATAATATGGCGTTCCAGTCGTTCCTCCAAGGGTAAACTAGTATTAGTTGAACTATCCCGCTTCGTGGTTTTACCCGCAAATACTTCGGTAAGCTTAGTTAAGGGATCGTAAGTACAAATTTCCCCTGCAAACCTCCGGTTATCGTAAATTAAATCCCGACATATTTCCTGGTGTTCTACTTCTATTTTGGCCAGGGGCAAAATCTTATTGGCACTAACTATAGCCCCATCCAAACCAACATTAATAGCCTCCTGTAAGAACACGGAGTTGAGGACTTGTCGTGCTGCTGGATTCAAACCGAAGGAAATATTAGAGATTCCCAAGATAATGTGACAGTTGGGTAATTCTGCCCGTATCCGCTTAATGGCTTCTATAGTAGCCTTACCGTTGTTTCTATCTTCTTCTATCCCCGTGGATATGGGTAGTGCTAAGGGGTCAAAGAAGAGTTCGTAGGGGGGTATGCCATAGTCTAATGCTGCATGGTAAGCCCGTTTAGCGATGGCAAATTTCTGCTCTGCTGTGCGAGCCATCCCCTCTTCATCTATGGTTCCAACCACTATTCCAGCCCCATATTCCTTAGCTAAGGCTAGGATTTGGTAAAAACGAGGTTCCCCATCTTCGTAGTTGGTAGAATTTAAGATACTTTTCCCTCCCGCTACTTTTAACCCAGCCTCCATTTTTGACCATTCTGTGGAGTCTAACATTAAGGGTAGGGAAACGCTGTTAACCAATCGGGAAACTAACTCTCTCATGTCCCGTTCTCCGTCCCTTCCCACGTAGTCTACGTTGACGTCAAGTATATGTGCCCCTTCTTTTACTTGGGTACGGGCTAGGGCTACTAAATTATCCCAGTTTTCTTCTTGGAGGAGGGTACGACATTTTTTGGAACCACTGGCGTTAAGTCTTTCTCCTATAATGAGGAAGGAGTTATCTTGAAGGTAGGTTTGGGTAGTGGTGATAGACGCTGCCGCTGGTTCGTAGTGGGGTTGACGCTCTTTGGGTTTTAATTTGGGGGCTATTTCTGCCAACTGTTGGATATGTTCGGGACGAGTGCCACAACAACCACCTATTACCTGTACTCCTAAGTCTTCTACAAAGTGGTGTAAAGCAATGCGCAATTCTATGGGGGTCAGTTTGTAATGTGCTTCTCCCCCAATGTTCTCCGGTAGTCCAGCATTGGGGATACAGGAGATAATAAAAGGAGAATGTTGGGAAAGATACTTAATATGTTCCTTCATTAAATCCGGTCCCGTGGCACAGTTGAGACCGAAAATATCAATGGGGTAGGGTTGGAGTACCGTTAAAGCGGTAGCTATATCCGAACCTGCTAACATAGTACCCTGACGTTCCATGGTGACGGAAACCATCAAAGGACGACGAGCACCCCTAGTTTTAAATACTGCCTCAATCCCATTTAAAGCCGCTTTAATTTGCAACACGTCCATGGAGGTTTCTACCAGGAACAAGTCCACACCACCGTCGTAGAGTCCCGTTGCTTGTTCTGTGTAATCTGCCTTCAGAGTATCATAATCAATTTGTCCCACACTAGGAAGTTTGGTGCCTGGTCCCATAGAACCAGCCACAAAGCGAGGTTTATCAGGAGTAGAGTATTCTGCTGCTACTTTCTTAGCTAACTCAGCAGCAGTTTTATTGAGATAATAAGCCTTATCTCCTAATTGATATTCTCCTAGGGTAGTGGGAGTACCTCCAAAAGTATCGGTTTCAATAATATCAGCCCCTGCTGCCAGGAAACTGCTATGTACCTTTGCTACTGCTTCCGGTTTGCTATGGACCAGATACTCATTACACCCTTCATATGCTCCTCCAAAATCTTCTGCTGTTAGGTTTTGCACTTGCAGGTTAGTTCCCATAGCTCCGTCAAAGACGAGAACCGGGTGTTCAGGAGAGTGAAGGTGATCCAAGAAGGTGCTGTTCATAGTTTTGATTTGTTTTTGGTTCTTGCTAAATCTATATTTTATATTATAGAGCTAATTTGTAAAGATAATTTTACCCTGCCTTTTTGCGTCTTGACATCTTGGCGCGACATCGTCAAGATAAAGAAACAAAACCATGGCTGAAGATGGTAGGTAATTTACCAGAAGACCTGTCACCCAAGCAACGATGTCAGGCGATCGCCGAAAAGTTAGAAACTTTAAAAGAAGATGATTCGACCTCTCTCACCTATATGCAAAACCCCCTAAAGCAAGAAGAATATTATGTTTGTGTTAAAACCCAAAGCAGCTACAATAATTGCACTCCTAGAGGAAAAATATCAAACTTATCAGTATACAACAATATTTTAAACTCAACAAAGTATGCATAAAGTTATCTACGTTGCCCCTACTGAATATCTAAAGTCTAAAGACATATTACGACCCTATTTAATTGTAATGTTAATATTATATATATGAATTAGCAAAAAGTATGGAAAAGAAAGAGGCGATCGCAAAAGTCCTAAACCAAGTTTTTAAGGAGCCTAGTTTATATTTCCACATAACCCAACTTTATTAATAGAGAAGCAGAAGAAGTCGATGACGCGGCCCCTACTCTCATTCCAGCTGGAAAGTACACCAAGAGAAGTTGCGGTTATAATCCAAAAAACACTATTATTGCCAAAAGCTAGATGAAAGATTACCCCAGAGAGCACCCAAAATTCGCCTTAACCACACCCTTATACTATGTCAACGGTATGCCCCATATTGGCAGCGCTTATACCACCATGGTAGCTGATGTAGTAGCTCGTTATCTTAGATTGCAGGGACATGAGGTCTTATTAATTACCGGAACCGACGAACACGGGCAAAAAATTCAGCGCACAGCCGCAGAAAAAGGAATAGACCCAAAAACCCACTGTGATAGTATTGTAGCTAGTTTTCAGGAACTCTGGGATAAACTGGATATCCAATACGATCGCTTCAGTCGCACAACCGCCCAACGTCACCAGGCGATCGTAAAAGAATTTTTCCAACGAGTCTGGGAGAAAGGGGACATTTACTTAGATCGGCAACAAGGTTGGTATTGCGTCCCTTGCGAGGAATTCAAAGAGAAACGAGAATTACTCCAAGACGGTTCTTGTCCAATCCACACCAACCTGAAAGCAGAGTGGAAAGACGAAGACAACTACTTCTTCCGTCTCTCCAAATACCAAAAGCAACTAGAAACCCTCTACCAGGAAAGACCAGATTTTATTCAACCAGAAAGTCGTCGCCATGAAGTCCTGAATTTTGTCAAACAAGGATTGCAAGACTTCTCTATCTCTCGGGTGAACGTAGAATGGGGTTTTCCCGTACCACCCGACCCAAAACACACCATTTACGTCTGGTTCGACGCCCTGCTGGGCTACGTCACCGCTTTACTGGACGACTCAGTGGAACCCACCTTAGAGAATGCTCTCAGCCAATGGTGGCCCATAAATCTGCACCTAATTGGCAAAGATATCTTGCGCTTCCATGCCGTATACTGGCCTGCCATGCTCTTATCAGCCCAATTACCCCTACCAGAAAAAGTATTCGGCCATGGTTTCCTCACCAAAGATGGACAAAAAATGGGTAAAAGTCTGGGGAATACCCTGGATCCCTTTGACTTGGTAGAGCGCTACGGTGCCGATGCAGTGCGCTATTATTTCCTCAAAGAAATAGAATTTGGGCGGGATGGAGATTTTCAGATAACCAGATTCATTAACGTTCTGAATGCTGACCTAGCTAACGATTTAGGCAACTTGCTCAACCGCACATTAGGAATGGTCAAAAAATATTGTCAAGGTAATTTGCCTCAGTTAAACAAGGCAGATATTAGTGATAAAAATCCTTTAAAGACGCTCGGAACAAAATTAGGCAATCGCGTCGCCATTGCCTATGAAAATCTGCGGTTCGATTTAGGGTGCCAAGAAATATTTAACCTCATTCGAGCTAGTAATAAATTTATCGATGAAAGTACACCGTGGAAAGCCTTTAAGCAAGGACAACAGACAGAAGTAGAACAAATATTATATTCTGTCTTAGAGTCCGTGAGACTGTCAGCTTACCTCCTATCGCCAATTATTCCCAACCTCAGCAGCGATATTTATCAGCAACTAGGATTTGACTTGGACTTTAACAAAACCAATCTAATTAATAAAATAAACTTATATAAACAGCACTCCCAGTGGGGGGCGATCCCCACAAATGAAAAGTTAAATAAAGCTAAACCCATTTTTGCTAGACTGGAACTACCACCCCTAGAATAATAAAAAACAAATAAAAATTAAAACAAAAACATAGAAAATTCGGTATAAAAAAAACAAAGAGATTTTTTTAATAAAAACCGAGGCATAATAAAAATGTGGGAAGATTTCAGCAGCAAGCCGATGTTTACCCCAGAACAGGTGCTCGAAAATAGAGGGCGGGTAGCCATTTTCATAGATGGCTCCAATCTCTTCTATGCTGCATTGCAGCTAGGGTTAGAAATCGATTACACCAAATTACTCTCCCGTTTAACCGCAGGATCCAGGTTGCTGCGCTCCTTCTTTTACACGGGAGTAGATCGCACCAATGAAAAGCAACAGGGATTTTTACTTTGGATGCGTCGAAACGGTTACCGAGTAATTGCGAAAGACTTAGTCCAATTGCCAGATGGCTCAAAAAAAGCTAATCTAGACGTAGAAATTGCCGTAGATATGATGACTTTAGTAGGATCTTACGATACGGCGGTACTGGTTAGTGGCGATGGAGACTTAGCTTATGCTGTAGATGCAGTCGGCTATCGGGGTGCTAGAGTAGAAATAGTGAGCTTGCGCTCCATGACTAGTGACAGTTTAATCAATGTAGCCGATTGCTATATAGATTTAGAGCAAATCAAAGAAGAGATTCAAAAAACTTCCAAACACAATCTACCCTACCGCAGCTTTTCTGGTATCGATATTTTAAATCGGGAATAATTGATATGGGGAGTGCTTGCTAATGAGTAACCTCGTAAGAGATATTAAAAAAAAACAGAAACCGGGTTGCTTGAATACCAAGAACCCAGTTTCTTTATTAGGAGTAAATTTGTATTTGGTAGTCTTTTTCATTTCCTTATTACTTTTCTTTTCTTTCACAACTGGTTGTCAACAATCAAATAAACCACCACAGCAAAAGTCTCAACAATCAAATACATCATCCAGATCAGAAACTCAATCGGTATTAAAAAATACTACCATAGAATCTGCCAACGAGCAAGGGGAAATATTATGGAAGCTGGAAATAGAAAAAGCGGTTTACAATCCAGAAGGTAAAACCGCCCAGCTAGAAGTGCTCACTGGTAATTTGTTCCAGAATGGAGAGATAGTCTTAGAAGTGACGGGGAAGATAGGTACAATTGAAAACAATGGGGAGAAAATTCTGCTGGAAGAAGATATCGTAGCCAAGGATCCCCGCAATAACTTAACTATCCGCTCCGAAAAAGCAGAATGGCGCCCAAAAGAAAATGTGCTCATATTGCAAGAAAATTTTAACGCTAGTCACCCTAATCTAGAAGTAACTGCCAAAGAAGGAATATATTCAACTGAAAAAGAACAGTTGGAATTAAAGGGTAAAATTGTAGGAATAGCTAAAGATCCACCTTTACAAATGAGAACGGAGCATTTATTGTGGCAGATACCCCAGGAAATGGCGATCGCTCTTCAACCACTACAAATAGATAGATATAAAAATACAAATATTACAGACACCCTAACAGCAAACCGAGGTCAAGTAAATCTGAAGCAGAAAACCGCCCTTTTAGAGGACAATGTAGAGTTAAAATCCCAGGAACACCCAACTAAAATTACCACCAATTCCGCTACTTGGGAAATAGAGAATCGCATCGTTAAATCCCCTCTCCCTTTACAAATCTTTCACCGAGTTGAGGAAATTACTCTAACTGGTAAAAGGGGGGAAATCGATTTAGAACAACAAGTAGCTACTATAAGTGGGGATGTACAAGGGGAAAGTAAAAAAGACAAAGCAGAGATATATGCAGAAGAGGTAATTTGGGAGATTGCCACCCAAAAAATAGAAGCAGAGGGAAATGTTATTTACTCTCAAAAGGAACCAGAATTAAAGCTTACAGGAGCAAAAGCATTGGGTAAACTCCAGGATAAGCAGATTGTAGTTACCGGGAACTCCGAAGAGCGAGCTGTGAGTGAGATTGTTTTTTAACCGCTCCCTAACACAGAAACCCTTCGCGCCTTTGCGGCTTTGCGCGAGAAACTGTCATGGTAGGAAGTTAGATCAATTCCGGTTACACCCCCTACTGTTATGCCCAAACGTCTAGGCTTAGAACCTCACCTAAAACCAAAGGAGTTATTAGAGTCATATCGTCAAGCATCTGATCCAATTGAACGAACACGTTATCAAATTATTTGGCTGTTGGCGAAAGGTTATGCAGCATCGAAGATAGCGGGCAACCGGAATTAATATAAAGCCACAAGACCTGGGTGATACCGAGTTGGGTTCAAACAGAGAAAGTAGTGCCAGCATTTTACAGGAAGGGCAACATGCTGGCACTACAATCAAAATAATCTCTATGAACGCAACTTGGTATCAAAAGTCACTTAGTACGGTTCCGGGCATTCTATTGGTTCGGGAGCTAGCTCATCTGTTAACTCAACAGTCACTTTATTCAAGGTTCCGGTGAAGTCAAACGGCATCTCATCGGCATAGTCTTCCCTCACAGGTGTTCCTGTGTCAAAGCCCACATCGAAAGTCTCGTCCAGGGTAATGCGGTTGGCAAGGGTCTGACAGACCAAGCCCTCACCAATCTCGATATCGTTCCCATAGAGCGTGACCCTCGCACCGGCACCGGGTTCGTCCGCATCAGTTAGATATACGGCTTTCAAGGTGACGGGTTTATCTGTGGGCAGATCGGTGGGCAAATCACCAGCGATCTCGTAGCGTTCTATCCCTGCCAGATTGTAGTGATACACCAGTTTACCATCCTGCACGAACAGTCCGTATCCTCCAAAACGGCCCCCTAGGGTTAGCAGCATACCTTCGTCTTCTGGGGCAATCTCTACATCCGCAGTAATGGTGTGGCTTTGGTACTTCAGGTCAGGGGCTGAGCCTTCGGGGGTGCGGAAATGATCTGGATAGGAAAAGAAGGTACGTCCTGCCGTCAGACTGGGGCGATTGGCAACATCGAGTCGTTCGGTTTTGCGATCGTCCAGAGGAAAGACGTTATATTTAGCTGCCTCGGCATAGAACCGTTTGATCATCTCCTGGAGCTTCTCCGGCATTTCATCGGCCAGATCGTTAGCCTGGGTAAAGTCCTCGTTGATGTCGTAAAGCTCCCAGTCCATATTCAACAGATCCATAGGAGGATTTTCCGAGAGCCAGGGCTCGCCCCGCATGGCACTGGCCATCCAACCATCGTCATAGATGCCCTGGTTTCCAATCATCTCAAAATACTGAGTGGTATGCTGCGTGGCGGCGTCAGCGTCGTCAAAGGTATAGACCAGACTGGTGCCTTCGATGGGTTTTTGGTTAACGCCCTTGACTTCCACTGGAGCCTCAATGCCAATGGCTTCGAGAATGGTGGGGGCAATGTCAATGACGTGACTGAACTGATAGCGGATGCCACCCTGATCGGTAATGTGATCGGGCCAGGAAATGGCCATGCCGTTGCGGGTGCCACCAAAGTGGGAGGCAATCTGTTTGGTCCACTGGAAGGGGGTATCCATCGCCCAGGCCCAAGCTGCCGGAAAGTGGTTAAAGTGCATCGGCCCCCCCAACTCATCGATCGCATCCAGCTTGTCCTGGAAATCCTCCTCCAAACCGTTGAAAAAGGTCATTTCATTCAGGAGACCTTCCAGGCCGCCTTCAGCACTGGAGCCATTATCCCCAGCGATGTAGATAATCAGGGTGTTGTTGAACTCCTCGTCCCCCAGCTCCTTAATGGCATCAATGACCCGACCCACTTCGTGGTCTGTGTGAGCGGTAAAGCCAGCAAAGACTTCCATCATGCGGGCATATAATGCCTGCTCGTCAAGGGAGAGCGAGTCCCAGGCGGGCAGAGAATCGGGACGAGGTGTCAGTTGAGCGTCAGCGGGAATAACCCCTAACTCCTTCTGACGGTCAAAGGTTTCTATGCGGTATTGGTCCCAGCCCATATCGAACTGATCTTTAAATTTGCTGATCCACTCCTGGGGAACCTGGTGAGGGGCATGGGTGGCACCAGTAGGAAAGTAAACAAAGAAGGGTTTTTCCGGCGACAGGGCTTTTTCCGTGCGAATGTAGTTGATGGCGTGGTCGGCCAAATCGGTAGTCAGGTGATAGGGCGAGCCATCGGCGTTAATTTCAGGGGGTTCCAGACGGGTGGTATTTTCTACCAGAGCAGGGGTGTATTGGTCGGTGTCGCCCCCCACAAACCCATAGAAGTAGTCAAACCCTAAGCCCTGTGGCCAGCGGTCAAAAGGTCCGACAGCACTGGTTTCCCAGTCAGGAACGTTATGGTTTTTACCAAACCAGGCGGTGGCATAGCCATATTCCTGCAGGACTTCAGCAAACGTGGCCGTATTCTGGGGAATTACACTGGAATACCCAGGGTAACCCATTGCCGCTTCAGTAATGGCACCGTTACTGACAGAGTGGTGGTTACGCCCGGTTAGGAGTGCAGCCCGTGTTGGCGAACAGAGGGCTGTGGTGTGGAACTGGGTGTAGCGCAAGCCATTTTCCGCTACCTGTTCCAGAGCAGAAGTGGAAATGCTGCCACCAAAGGTACCAAACTGACCGTAGCCCACGTCGTCAAGCAGCACCAGTAGGATATTGGGTGCATCTTCAATTCCAAAGGTGGAGGGCAGTTTCAGTTCCGGTTTAACCGCTTCTGAATTTTCATAAGTCAGATCGATTTTGCCAGTGAAGGGTTGGTCGGGGTGGGGCAGGATCTGTTGTGCCATTGCAGGCGGTATAGCAGTTCCCAGGAAGAGGGAGACGGCAATGGCAACTGCCACCACCATTCTCCAAATACGGTTCAAAATCATTGAGTTTACCTCATAAACAACAGCAATGTTTGGGAACCTTTGGGGTTTCGTTCCCAGTAGTTCACTTCAAGAGGGTGCGTTAGGGGAATCATTTCTCCGAGGTGGAGAACGGTTCCGCCCTAGGAGGCAGTAACTTTTCATAACCAACTCATTTTTGCGTTGTTTCCCGAATCAATTCATTGCCATTTTTTGTGCAGTAGAATGCCGAAGCGATCCAAAGCTTCGACATCCCATCTCTAGTGACTAGCTGTTTAACTCAACCATCACTTATCGACTAACTTCCTGAATTATTCTGTTCCCGAATTCTTCATTACTCATATCTTCGACAGGTTCGGGCGCCGGATACAGGTCTATCGTCACCTTCTCAATGGTGCCGCCCGTAAACTCAAAGGGCGGTGTGTAGTTGTTGCTAACCGGAGCCTGCAAATCCATACCCACATCCTGAGTATCGACCCCGAACCGAGACGGAACCGTTTCCTCAAAACCGCTTGAGGCCACCGGATGATTCAAATCATTGACATACAGGGAACCCACGCCGCCACAGCCTACCTGTGCGGGGCAGGCATCATTACCGTCGTAGTCAAATTTAAACTTAACCTGAACCTGTTCCTGTTCCGTAGGCAATGCCTCTGGGGAAGTGATAATGGTTCGCTCGGTATCGAAATAGTTATATTCGTAGACAAGTTTGCGGTCTCGGTTGACATAGAGACTATAGCCTCCGGTGATGCCTCCATTGGCTAAAATGACACCTTGAACCATCTCAGGATCGGTAATGTTCAGGTCTGCGGTAATGCTGTGGGAAATGTTCTTAGTGTTCGGGGCAGAGCCTTCGGGCAACCGGATAGCCCCTTCGTAGAACTCGAAGTGGGTGCGATCGCCGAGCACACTCGGACGCAAGCTAGTGTCTAATCGCTCCGCAAAGCGATCATCAAGGGGAAAGACGTTATATTTTTCGGCTTCGTCATTAAAAAGTTGCTGTAGTTTCTCCAGCTTCTTTGGGTAACTTGCAGACAGATCGTCATGCTGGGTAAAGTCTTTGTCCAGATTGAATAGTTCCCAGGGATCGTCTTCGATCGGTTCGCTACCCTGTTCCCAGGGAAGACGATGGAAGGCGGAGGCCATCCAGCCATTCTTATAAATACCACGATGTGTGAACATCTCAAAATACTGGGTGTCCCTTAGGGGCGGTTGCTCTGCACCATCGCTCTCAAAGGTATTCGCAAAGCTGGCTCCTTCCATCGGTTTCTGGGAAATGCCATTGAATTCATTGGGAGGCTCAATGCCTGTGACCTCCAGCAGGGTTGGAGCAACATCAATGACATGGAGGAACTGAGAGCGCATATCCTCCTCCCGGTTGCCCGTTGTCATGATCTCCTTGGGCCAGGAAATGACCATGGGGTTGCGGGTGCCGCCAAAATAAGAGGCCACCTGCTTCGTCCAGCGGAACGGAGCATCCATAGCCCAAGCCCAGCCGACTGCATAGTGGGGCGAGGTTTCCGGCCCGCCCCATTTGTCTTTACACTCCAGGTTTTGCTCCATGGTCAGGTTAATACCGTTGAGGTTGCTGATTTCGTTGCAGGTGCCGGGGAAGCCGCCTTCGGCACTGGCTCCGTTATCGCCGACGATGTAAATAATCAGGGTATTCTCTTTTTCGCCCAATTTTTCAATGGCATCGATCATCCGACCAACTTCAACATCAGTGTATTCCAAGAAGCCCGCATAGGTTTGCATTTCTAGAGCCAGCAAATCCTTGGCATCAGGGATGTCAGCATCAGGGATGTCAAATTGGAGGTCATCCCAGGCCGGAATTTCAGCAGGTCGCTCGGTACATTGCGCACTCTGGGTAATCACACCCATCTCCTTCTGTTTGGCACAGGTGTTTGCTTGTTCTTCATCCCAACCATCTACAAACATCCCATTTTCAGCCCCTGCTGCAACAGCATGTTCTCCACCTGCTTGGTACTTGTCTACATATTCTGGGGGAGGCTGGTGGGGGGCATGGGTGGCACCAGGTGCAAAATAAAGGAAGAAGGGGGTGTCCGGAGACAGGGAGTGGTTGTAGGTCAACCAGTTAATAGCTTTGTCAGCCAGATCCTGGGTAAGGTTGTAGCCCTCTTCGGGAGAGGCTGGTTGATTGATCGGATTCCGGTTTTCATACAGAGTGGGATACCATTGGTCGGTTTCGCCACCGATGAAGCCGTAGAAATAGTCGAAGCCGAGGTTATTAGGCCAGCGGGTGAACGGACCTAGGGCGCTGGTCTGGTTGTCGGGTACGTTGTGGTTCTTGCCAAACCAACTGGTGCTGTAACCGTGGGCTTGCAAGATTTGGGCAATGGTGGCCGTACTCTGGGGGATCAAGCCGCTATAACCAGGAAAGCCTGTTGCCTGTTCTTGAATGACGCCGGAGGCAGCGGAGTGGTGGTTGCGACCGAGTGAGTAAGGCCGCCCGGGTGGGGGCACAGAGGGCGGTGGTGTGGAAGCGGTTGTAGCTCAAGCCTTCCTCCACCAATTTATCCAGGGTGGGGGTGACGATCGGTCCCCCAAAGGCTGAAGATGCACCAAAACCAACGTCATCCAGCAGCACCAGCAGGATATTGGGTGCGTCTTCAGGCGGTTCTGGCCCGAACATGATATTGAAATCTGGTGTCGATGTTTCGTATGTTTCCTTAATGATGCCAGTAAAATCTGGATCGGGGAGGGGCAGGTTCTCTGCCAGGGCGGGGGATGTCCCCAGGAAGAGGGAGGCGGCAATGGCAACTGCCACCACCATTCTCCAAATACAGTTCAAAATCACTGATTCTACCTCATTGCTAATTTTTGTAGATTCATAGACGAATCTAGCAAGTAAATTAAGGCAATGATCACAAATATCAAGTTATGTAATAAAACTTTACAGTATATTTTAAGTTTTTATTGTTTGATATCCTATAACATCAGCTCTGAAACTGATCACCGCCATAATACGAGGTCACTGAAGAAGCTGGTTACTGGTTACTGGTTACTGAAATGTTGGGCGAGACGCTGTAGCAGTCGATCCTGTTCCTGACGGAAAGTAGGGATTTGAGAACCGCTATTGACAATAGCAAACCAAACCAAACCTCTTTCTTCAGTGGGAATTACCCCAGCTAAAGCACTAACTTGGTTCAAAGTACCAGTTTTAACAGCTGTTCCCTCAGGGATCTGGCGATTTTCCATGGTTCCATGAGTATCCCTACCAGCCACCGGAAATAAATCCATCACTCCCACATCAGTAGATTGTAAGAGACGCTCGATCGCCATCAACATGGCACAAGCAGCTCGGGGGGAAATGCGATTATCCAAACCCAACCCGGAACCGTTCATTAACTGAATTTCCTCAAGAGGTACTTTCGCTGCTTTGGCTGCTATTTGAGCTACAACTTTGCCCCCACCTACAGTTTGGGCCAACATTTCAGCCATCTTATTATTACTGTAGATATTCATTTGTTTGAGGATTTCCGTCAGAGTAATAGACTCGTGACGTAAAAGCAACTTAGCGTCAGGGGAAAGTTCATCAATTAGTTGAACCGCACCAGGGATGACCACTTCTGATTTTGGGGTACCTGGTGGTAAAGTATCGTACTGGGTTTTAACTGGGGCATTCCAAAGACGAGAATTGAGTCCCAGTTTTAATAGTTCACCAGAAATAGCAGGATCCGACTTAAAATTCATAGCGAAATTGCCCACAATAAGCAAATTCCCCGTAACCTTACGGATACCCAGCTCATTGAGAGTATTACCTAGAGCGATGGCATCTTTCCAAACAAAGAAAGGATCCCCAGAGCCGGCGATCGCCAAATCTCCTTTTAATACCCCATCTTCAACAGAACCAAAGGCATATATACTAGTAAGATAGCGATAATCCGCCCCCCATTTAGACAACACTGCTAGAGTCGTAGCAATCTTAGTCAAAGAAGCAGCAGAACGAGGTACCGTCCCGCCATATTCAGCCAACTTCGTCCAATCCGACTGGATCCAAACCCCCTGACGAGCGCTCACAATGCCCAAGGCTTCCAAACCTTGAAGATATTCAGATACAATCCTTTCAACTACCGGATCCCCTGATAAAGGCAAATTAAATATTTCCGCTTCTTCCCAAGACAAAAGGTGAACGGGTTCCAGCTTCACTGATTCCCCACCTCCCACAACAAGCAAAATAGAGCTAAATACCTCCAGCATCTTAAACCTCCTACCAATAAATCAAATCAAACCTCTGCGCCCTCTGCGCCTCTGCGGTTTATTATAATTAGAGTCGAGGGGGATGTTACCACCCCGCCCCTCTCCTACGAACTGTACGTGAGACTTTCACCTCATACAGCTCAGGTGCTTCTAACGGCGCGTTTTCGAGTCCGTCCATCCTTAATGCGCTTACGATGTACCGCTTGCGCCTGGTGGCATTCCCGATGGAGAGCAACTAGATTCAAGCGAAACCAGTTGTTATGGTTACCATCTATGTGATGCAACTCCACAGTACCATCCATCTCCATGAACAATCGGTTGCAGTGCGGACATATGCCTTTCTGTCGCTTAATTGCTTCAGCAGTTGGCCCACTATATAATTTGGAATTTCGACCAACCCCCGCCATTAATCAATGCCGGGGGAATGTTCCCATTGTAGGGTGAGGCATCACCTTTGACCATTACGTGGTCATTGACTTTCCAGGGAACTGCTGGGAAAGCCTTCTTAATCTGCTCTGATGTGAGCGCGCGAGGCGCGCTCCTAAGGGTTTACCCTTGATAGCCAGACGTCTTGCTTTCTCTGCTTCCTTAATTGCCATCCTGCGTTTTTCAGCCCGAAGGTTTGCGCCATAACCATATCCGCAGTGACCATAGGGCGTGTTTACTCATATCGCAGCTTGTGTGATATTGCCTCCAACCACGGACTTGTGACTCAATCCTTTTCAGGCGAGCATCCGTGGTTGTGTCATTTTTCCAAGTGGCTTTTACCTTAGCCTTGATGTCCGCATAATTCTCCCAACTCGGTGCGGATTTAAAGACCCCACGGGAATTAATCCTAAAGTTCCATCCCAAGAAGTCGAACCCGTCCGTAGCCTTACTCACCTTAGTCTTAGTTTCGTTAATTCTTAGCCCTCTGGTCTTTAGAAATTCGTCTATATCCTCTCTGAGTCGTTGGATGTCGGCTCCAGGTTTTAGGATAAAGACCGCGTCGTCCGCGTAACGAATGCCCCTTATGAGAGTTCCATTTCTGCGGCTCCCTTTCCATTGGTTTGACCCTAGGTTCTCGAATCCATCTAGGGCGATATTGGCCAGTAGGGGTGATATAACCCCGCCTTGGGGTGTGCCCTTTATACTGGAGGGGTATTCACCACGAACGCCAGCTTTTACAGCTCTCTTTAATCCCTTTAAAGCTTCGATTGGTAGGACTACTCCATCGAGCATGACCTGGTGGTCAATTTCGTCAAAGCACTTACTGATGTCTGTTTCCAGTATCAGCTTGTCCTTGCCGTTACACGTCTTCTTAAGTTGGTCAAAGATGAGCTTTTGTGCGTCCGCAGTACAGCGTCCGGGTCTGAAGCCGTAGCTCCTTTCTCCGGCGGTTGCCTCATAGGCTGGCTGGGCTGCTAATTTGAGCAATGCTTGCCATGCCCTGTCGGCTATTGTCGGGATGCCTAATCCCCGTGTTTTGCCATTCGGCTTGGGGATATTTATCCTTCTCAGTTGTTGGTGTTTCCAGTGGTGCCAGTGCTTGTTCAGCCTTTGACACAACACTAGACGCTCTCTGGTAGAAAGCGCTGTTTTCCCATCAACTCCGGGGGACTTACGCCCTGTGTTCAGCTGTGTTACTTGTTTGACGGCCAGAGCTTGGGCTGCACGACTCCGAAGTAAGAGTCGTTGTAAACGTTTGACTTTGGCTTTGTGCTTGTCCTTTTGCGCTTTGAAGATTCCCCGCTGTAACCGAAATACCTGACCTCGGAATTGCTTCCATGGTAGGTCTTTCCAGACATCGTTAGCCTTCCGACCTATCTTCCCCGCCCCCCGCCATCGAGGATGCCGGGGGCTAAGTGGAGCCTCAAGGCTTTCAGACTGCGGTATTCGATTGAAGTCGGGTTAGTGATATTCACAATTTTGACCTCATTAGTCGCTCTGATAATTACATTGGGTATCTTCTCTGTAGAAACCATCGGGCAGTTACGCCCTCTCTTACCCTCGCCCTTCCGTTAGGTCGTTAATCGGGCGACCCCACCACTCCTGCTCCTGCGCAGCCGCGCCTGAGCAGGCATTGTTGGGTCTGGACTCCCCTGTTTCAGTGGAAGTTGGGCGAGTTTTTACTCGTTCCGAATGAACTATTGTTACGAACCCTTGGGACTCATCCCTTGACCTATCACCAACTCAGGAATGTAAGTGTTGACTGCCGACCTTACGAGTTTCTTTCGGTGTCTCTTCTGCTCTATAGCGGTTTGGCAGTGTCTAAATTTGGGTCTTTTCTCAGATGATTCACGTTAAGTTATCCCGGTATTCTCCCTGTTAGCGGTGTTACCGACGAGCCGCTCGTCAGCTCCAGTCCCGCCCTGCTGCCAGCTTCCGCCTGGTGATTAACCTCACGGTGGCCAGATAAAGATTCACGTGATTCCCTCACGGGGGAGACTTGGTTGCACGATTTCTGACCGTGTTCTCACTCCCATAGTTCATTCAGTTGTCAAGGTTCAGCTGGTCAGGAGTTGTTTCAGCCTGTTTCCGGGCTTAGATTGCAGCTCCAGTTTGTCTAGAACCCTGCCCTAGCTTCGTTCGCCCGGCATCCTCGATGGCGGGCGCGACTTTACTTGCTAGGAACGAGCCGCACACAGTCTCTTCATCACCTCCAATCTATGTATAATACTCAAAGCTACTATTACTTCTAAAGATGGGATCGACTCGCGCAAGAATTGCTATAGACGCCATGGGGGGAGATCATGCACCCCAAGAAATCGTCGCCGGAGCTATCAAAGCTGCCGAAGAGCTGGACCTAGAAATTTTACTGGTAGGGGATAAGGAGCAAATTGAATCTGCCCTTCATAACCACCGCAGCGGGATCCAAATAGTCGGGGCTGAGGGTTTGATCACCATGCACGAAGAGCCTTTAACAGGTATTCGCCGCAAACCCAAAGCGTCTATTAACGTGGCCATGGATTTAGTCAAGTCAAAAAAGGCAGATGCAGTAGTTTCAGCCGGACATTCTGGAGCAGCAATGGCCTCAGCTTCCCTGCGGTTAGGTCGCATCGCCGGAATTGCTCGTCCAGCCATTGGAGCCATTTTCCCCACCCTGGTACCAGGGAAATCCACAATTATTCTGGATGTAGGAGCCAACGTTGACAGTCGTCCCAAGTATTTAGAGCAGTTTGCCCTCATGGGGACGATTTACAGCCAATACGCCCTCGGTGTGCCAGAACCCAAAGTAGGGCTACTGAATATTGGTGAGGAATCATCCAAAGGCAACGAACTGGCGATACGGACCCACGAACTACTAACAGCGAACCAGCGCATCCCCTTTATTGGTAATGCGGAAGGAAGAGACATTCTTTCCGGACGCTTTGATGTTATTGTCTGCGATGGCTTTGTGGGAAACGTCGTCCTCAAATTCGCCGAAGCAATTGGGGAGGTCATGCTGCAAATCTTACGGGAAGAATTGCCTCGTGGGAGACAAGGTAAATTGGGAACTGCTTTATTAAAAGAGAATTTGGGGCGAATTAAACAGCGCATCGACCACGCAGAACATGGAGGAGCATTGTTATTAGGCGTGGCGGGGGTTTGCATCATCGGTCACGGTAGTTCTAGAGCACCCTCCATCTTTAATGCTATTCGTCTGGCGTCTGATGCTATCGAGAATCAAGTACTAGAACGGATTAAGTCAATGGAAGATCAAAGCAACGACGTAGGAAAGGGAGCAAAACGTTGAAAGGGAACTATAGGGGAGTAGCCATTACTGGAAGCGGTGGTGCCAAACCATCACAGGTGCTGCAAAATCAGGACCTCAGTCAAATAGTAGATACCTCAGATGAATGGATTAGAACTAGAACGGGGATAAGACAAAGACATCTAGCCAAACCATCTGAATCTCTGAGTGAACTAGCAGCTAGGGCAGGTAAGGAGGCGATCGCCATGGCGGGAATTACCCCGGACCAGATGGACCTAATTATTCTAGCAACCTCAACCCCAGACGACCTATTTGGCAGTGGGAGTAAAATTCAAAACCTCCTAGGAGCAAATAAAGCCGTAGCTTTCGACCTGACAGCAGCTTGTTCTGGCTTTGTTTTCGGTTTAGTGACAGCCTCTCAGTTCATTAGAACAGGTGTCTATCAAAATGTTCTGCTCATTGGCGCCGATATCTTATCCCGTTGGGTAGATTGGTCAGATCGAAGCACTTGCGTCTTATTTGGTGATGGAGCAGGAGCTGTCGTTTGCCAAAGAACTGAAGAGAAAGATAACCTGCTGGGATTTGAAATATGTAGTGATGGGAGCCAAAATGCTTGCCTGAATGCTCCCTATTGTCCAACTCCTGCAACCCTAACTTCAGAGGTATCTGTCAGTAAAGGAACCTATGAAGCAATTACCATGAATGGTCGTGAAGTCTACCGCTTTGCAGTGGCAAAAGTCCCTGAAGTAATCGAAAAAGTCCTATTTCGCGCCCAGCTCTCTGTAGAGCAAGTAGACTGGCTGATTTTGCATCAAGCCAATCAGCGCATTATGGATGCAGTAGCCAATCGTTTGACCATTCCCCCAGAAAAAATCATTAGCAATGTAGCAAGCTATGGTAATACTTCAGCAGCTTCCATTCCCCTCGCACTAAATGAAGCAATAAGACAGGGTAAAATTAAATCAGGAGACGTCATCGCCACCTCCGGTTTCGGAGCAGGACTCACTTGGGGAGCAGCTATTTTTCAATGGAGATAAATCAATGACCAAAACAGCATGGGTATTTCCAGGACAGGGTTCGCAAGCAGTAGGAATGGGAATGGATTTGAAGGACATCCCCACAGCTCGCACTAAATTGGAAACTGCCTCGGAAATTTTAGGCTGGTCTATCTTAGACATTTGCCAAAGAGGAGAAGAAACATTATCTCGTACCCTCTACACTCAACCTTGTCTCTACACAATTGAATCCATTCTCGCAGACTTGCTCCTGGCTCGTGTTGGACCACCAAACCTAGTAGCGGGTCACAGTTTGGGAGAATACGTAGCCCTTTATACTGCTGGGGTATTTGATTTTGAGTCTGGATTGCGCCTTGTTAAGCGTCGCGCCGAGTTGATGGATACCGCTGCCGGAGGAAAAATGGCGGCTTTGATAAAATTTGATCGCCAACAGCTGGAAAAAAGTCTTGACAAAACCCCAGACGTCGTGCTAGCAAATGACAATAGTGCCACACAAGTAGTTATTTCAGGTACCCCAGAAGCGGTAGATACAGTATTGTCCCAGGTAAAAGCGCGGAAACAAGTTACCTTAAAAGTAGGGGGTGCATTTCATTCTCCATTAATGGAAAAAGCAGCAGCAGAATTTGAAGCTGTATTAAAGTTAGTTAACTTTGTAGATGGAAAAATACCCGTACTATCTAACGTTGACCCTTCAGCCCAGATCAACGGTGCAAAGCTGAAACAAAGGTTAATCCAACAAATGACCGGAACGGTACGGTGGCGGGAAATCATGTTAGAATTACCAAAAGAGGAAATTACAGCAGTAGTAGAAGTAGGACCAGGTAAGGTATTAACTGGGTTGCTGAAAAAAACATGCCCTAGTATACAATTAAACAATATTAGTACTTCAGAAAATATTAATAATAATTAACATAAGATAAACAATAAATAACCAACAATTATCTGCATCTATCTGCGTTTATCTGCGTTCATCTGCGGTTAATAAATGACAAACAATAGAGAACCAGTTTCCAGCTTGATACTTTATCACTATTTAAAATGGTCGGTAGTGGCTCCTATCCTGCGGGTATATTTTCGCGGTCAGATCTATGGAGGACAAAAAGTACCAACTCAAGGGCCTGTTGTGGTGGTAAGCAATCATGCTAGTAACTTGGATCCGCCTATCCTCTCCTGCGGCGTCGGTCGTCCCGTTGCTTTTATGGCCAAAGAAGAATTATTTGCGGTTCCCCTATTAAAGCAATGGATGAAATTATACGGTGCTTATCCGGTGAAGAGGCAAGAAGCAGACCGCAGTGCGATTAAGGCTGCTATGAACGCTTTAAAAGAAGGCTGGGCAACAGGTATATTCCTACAGGGAACTCGTACTCCTGATGGTCGCATAACCTCTCCCAAATTAGGTGCAGCCATGATAGCAGCGAAAACAGGAGCATCCCTACTACCAGTGAGTTTGTGGGGAACGGAAAAAATATTTTCTCAGGGGTCAAAATTACCCAAATCCGTACCCGTGACGGTGAGAATAGGCGAACCTATAGCACCACCGAACTCCAACCAGCGCGATAGTTTGGAAGCAGTAACAGCCAAATGTGTGAAGGCGATCGCCGCTATGCATGATCTCGGACGTTGAGGAGAAGAGAGCCTATCTTGTAATATAGAAGAAGATAACATTTCTTTTAATCAAATAAAAAAATACGAGCTATTTTAACGAATGCGCGGAAGTCCCCACACGCTCGCTTTCCTGACCTAGGTAGGCGCTCGCGGAGCGGAGCCTTGCTCTCTGACAGCGTTTTACGGGGCGGGGATGGATAGCGCGAGAAACGCCGAGCTCAGCGTAGGGCCCTAAGTAGTTCATTTTGAATGGGTATACTTTAAGATAAGTAAAAGATGCTCCAAGGCGCAACCCTTGCTAGAGCCTAAGTAAAAAACTTGATGAAAAAAATCTATAGGTATGAAGTCAAACCAATTTCAAATCAACTTTTGGGGTGTTAGAGGAAGCATACCCTGTCCAGGAGTGGAAACTGTCCGTTACGGCGGCAATACTCCTTGTGTTGAGATGAAGCACCTGAGCTGTATGAGGCGAAAGTTTCACGTACAGTTCGTAGGAGAGGGGCGAGCTGCGTGGCAGCTCCCTCGACTCTAATAGAATACTACGATCTAAAATCAAGTAAAGTCGGCTGGGGACATTCTACTTGGCAGGAAGCAGTGAAATTAGCCAAAGCAGCATCCGTAAAAAAGCTGGTAATCTTCCACCACGAACCTCTGCACGACGACGATTTCCTCGATGGTATTGCCCAACAAGCACATACAGCATTACCAGGGACAATCTTAGCTCGAGAAGGTGAATCCATTGATTTGTTCGCCTCTCTATCAGAAACAAAAAAAGAAAGCAAAATTGCAGTGTGTGGGTAACATCTTCAACAAATCAAGTTTTAAAGCCAAACGCCATCGCCCTCGGAAACTTTGATGGTATTCATAGGGGGCATCAGCAAGTACTTCAACCGATTTTACACTATGTCAACCATATTACGGACAGAGATATTCCCACCCCTACTTTAGTTTCATTTAATCCCCACCCCCAGGAGTTTTTTACGGGCGTCACCAAAAAGCTCCTCACTCCTCTACCAGAAAAAATCCAACAGCTAGAAAGATTGGGAATTCAACAGTTAGTCCTTTTACCCTTTGACAATACTTTTGCTCAATTTCCTCCCCAAGAATTTGTGGCTAAAATATTGGTAGAACAGTTACAAGTATCTTTTATTAGCGTGGGAGAAGATTTTCGCTTTGGTCATCAGCGGGCGGGAACGGCGAAAGATTTAAAGGCGATTGCTTCTCAATTCGGTGTGGAAGTATCCATCGCATCTCTGGAAACAACTCCTAAAAATAACCATGAAAAACAGATTCGTATTAGCTCCTCCCACCTTCGCACAGCCCTCCAAAAAGGTGATATTCCCCTAGCTAATAGACTACTAGGACGTGCCTATAGCTTAACAGGTAAGGTAGTCCAAGGTACTAGGCTAGGGAGCAAAATAGGCTTTCCCACCGCCAACCTCCAAATACCCCCCAACAAATTTCTCCCCAAACGAGGAGTTTATTTGGTAAGAGTTACCCCCACCCAAAATTGGGGAGTTATGAACGTAGGTTGTCGCCCCACAGTTGATGGTCAAACTACTACAGTAGAAGTTCATTTGTTAGATTGGTATAAAAACTTGTATGGTAAAACACTTACTGCTAGCTTATATAGGTTTATGCGACCTGAACAAAAGTTTTCCTCTCTTGAGGCTCTCAAAGCTACTATTGCTGAGGATTGCCAACTGGCTAGAACCCTGTTTCAATCTAACTTTACTAACAATAGTACATATTAAAATTGCAATAACATTACTATGCAAGAAAAAATCTCAACCTTGACCGATAATTTGGGTCGTACTATTGTTGGCAAAGCTAATGCCATACGCTTAGTTATGGTAGCACTGTTGAGCGGGGGACACGCCCTGCTGGAAGACGTGCCGGGAGTGGGAAAAACCCTCCTGGCTAAATCTCTAGCTCGGTCCATCGACGGCAAGTTTCAGCGGGTTCAATGCACTCCTGACTTATTACCTACTGATATTACCGGAACTAATATTTGGAATCCCAGCAGCCGGGAGTTTGAATTTATGGTCGGTCCAGCCTTCACCAACGTGCTCCTGGCTGACGAAATCAATCGGGCAACTCCCCGTACTCAGTCGGCTTTACTGGAGGTGATGGAGGAAGGACAAGTTACTATAGATGGGGAATCTTGTCAAGTACCAAAACCATTTTTTGTCATTGCTACCCAAAATCCCATTGAGTATCAAGGCACTTTCCCTTTGCCAGAAGCACAAATGGATCGTTTTACCCTCTCCTTCAGCTTAGGCTATCCCACCGCAGCAGAAGAGTTACAAATGCTGCAACGACAGCAAAATCAAATCGGTTTTGAGGAACTTTCCCCCTGTATTTCTCTTGCTGAAGTAGAAGAGTTACAACTATTGATGCAAGTCAAGTAAAAGTGAGTGAGTCGTTGCAGCAGTATATCCTCAATTTAGTGCGGGCATCTCGTACTGATGAGGAAATCACTTTAGGAGTCAGCCCCAGAGGAACCGTAGCATTGCAGCGGGCAACCCAGGCTTATGCTTTCTTAGAAAATAGGGACTATGCTATTCCCGACGATGTTAAGTTTGTGGCCCCAGCAGTCCTTTCCCATCGCATTATTCCCGCAGGGGGTGGTAATGGTAAGAGAATTGTCCAGCGGTTGCTTTCCCAGATACCTGTAGAAAGTTTTGACAGTTAGCACGTACCATGACAATTACCAGCTTCTGAGGATGGATGCCCCCAAATAAAGATGAGAAACAAAGTGGACAGCTGAGGATCTGGTATGATATAAGACAAAATAGTCCGCGCGGCGCGCCGCGCCAGAGAGGTCTAACTATGACTCAAGCCGTGGTCTCAGCAACCATTATAAATGAAGCTCCTGAAATTGAACGTCTGTACACCTTCCAAGAATATCTGGAATATGAAGGAGAACCGGATATTCGCTATGAATTAGTCAGGGGGAAACTCTTACTAATGCCAGCATCTACTCACTTACATACAAATATTTGCAGGTTTCTGCTCTACAAGTTCCAGCGTTATTTTGCTACTGGAAACTTGGATTTAGTGGTGAATGCTTTAGCTACGGGTGTGCGAACGGAAGAAAATACATCTCGAATTCCCGATTTGGTAGTATGTAGCCAAACTGTTTGGGAGCAAGTTCTTCATCGCACCGGAGCTGGAGTTTTGGATTTTGCTGAAAAACCCATTCTGGTGGTAGAAGTTGTCAGCAGCAATCGTCGAGATGATTATCTAATCAAACGCAATGAATACGAAATGGCACAAATTGCGGAATATTGGATAGTAGATCCGAAAGACAAACTAGTAAGGGTGTTTAGTAATTCTAGGAATAAAGGATATGATTGGGTAGATTTCAAGGAAGGTACTTCCATTGTTTCTCCTCAGTTTCCTGAGCTAGTTTTATCAGTGAAAGAACTGCTGAATCCCTCTTTGGTTGAGCAATTAATGAAGGAGGAACAGTCTAAAATCCAAACTTTGGAACAAAGGGCTGAAATCTCCGAACAAAGGGCTGAAACTGAACGCACTCGTGCCGAAATATCCGAACAACGTGCTGAAAGTGAACGCATTCGTGCTGAAAGTGAACGCATTCGTGCCGAAATATCCGAACAACGAGCGGAAACTTTGGAACAACAGGCTGAAAGTGAACGCATTCGTGCTGAAAAGTTAGCACAGCTTTTACGAGAAATGGGAATTAACCCTGACGCACTATAGCACGTACCATGATTTTTCCCATAACGAGAGCAGAATTTTCTCTCTCACCAAAAATATAAAAAAACAGACTGCATCCCAAGTAGGGTAAGTGTTTTAACCATCTGAGAACACGATTTAAGATGGTTTGTCGAGTGAGCAATTATAATTTGTGCAAATATAACTGGTGTAAGATTCTTGAAATGTGTAAAGACTGCTATGTGCGCACAGAAGATAGAATTACATTATAGATGATACAGGTACTTGATACTAGAGGTATGTTTAAGAACCTTCTCGGGAATCCCAACGCCCGCAAACTGAAAAGATTCCAGCCTTTAATCAAAGAAATAAATTTGCTCGAAGAAGATATCAAACAGCTGGATGATACCAAACTGGCGGCGAAAACAGCCGAATTTAAAGAGCAATTAGAAAAAGGGAAAACAGAGAGCGACATCCAAGAAATTTTAGATGATCTCCTTCCAGAAGCCTTTGCTGTAGTAAGGGAAGCAGCTCAACGGGTTTTGGGGATGCGCCACTACGATGTTCAGTTACTGGGGGGTATCGTTCTCCACAAAGGACAAATTGCTGAGATGAAAACGGGAGAAGGAAAAACTCTCGTAGCCACTTTACCTGCTTATCTGAATGCTCTAACAGGGAAAGGGGTACATATTGTCACTGTGAACGACTACCTCGCACGACGGGATGCTGAGTGGATGGGACAAGTACATCGCTTCCTGGGACTCAGCGTCGGGCTGATTCAATCGGGTATGAGTCCCCCGGAACGAAAGAAAAACTATGGCTGCGATATTACCTACACCACTAACAGCGAACTGGGTTTTGATTATCTGCGGGATAATATGGCTACATCCATCGCTGAAGTAGTACAACGACCTTTTAATTACTGTATTATAGATGAAGTAGATTCTATCCTCATTGATGAAGCCAGAACACCCCTGATTATTTCTGGGCAAGTAGAACGTCCCACGGAAAAATATATGAAGGCGGCGGAAATTGCCCAGCAGCTAGTACGCCAAACCGATGACGATGAAGGAGATTATGAGGTAGACGAAAAAGCTCGCAACGTTCTCATGACAGATCAGGGTTTTGCTTCCGCCGAAAAGCTATTGAGGGTGAAGGATTTATATGACCCGGAAAATCCTTGGGCGCATTATATCTTTAATGCGATTAAAGGGAAAGAACTATTCACCAAAGATGTGAACTATATGGTTCGCAACGGGGAAGTGGTGATTGTGGATGAGTTTACGGGGCGAGTATTGGCGGGAAGAAGGTGGAGCGATGGTTTACACCAGGCAATTGAAGCTAAAGAAAAAGTGGAAATTCAAAATGAAACTCAAACTTTGGCCACCATTACTTATCAAAACTTCTTCCTCCTCTATCCTAAATTAGCAGGTATGACGGGAACCGCTAAGACAGAAGAGACGGAATTTGAAAAAATATATAACCTCCAGGTAACCATTATTCCCACTAACAGACCCCTGCGTCGCGCTTACCTGGCAGATGTGGTCTACAAGAATGAGTCTGCTAAATGGACAGCAGTGGCGGAAGAATGCGCCCAGATGCACGAAATGGGTCGTCCGGTTTTGGTAGGAACTACCACGGTGGAAAAGTCGGAATTGCTCTCTAGGTTGCTCCGGGAGAAGAACATAAGCTACAATTTGCTTAATGCCAAGCCGGAAAATGTGGAACGGGAATCAGAAATTGTTGCTCAGGCAGGTCGCCAAAGTGCTGTTACCATCGCCACGAATATGGCAGGACGAGGAACAGATATTATCTTGGGTGGTAATGCAGAATATATGGCACGGTTGAAAGTGCGGCAATATTTGATGCCTAAAATTGTGATGCCAAAAGATAGTAATTCTTTGATTGCCGCCGTGCCAGGATTAGGTGAGCGCAGCAGTTCGGCAGGTTTCGGTGGTCCTGTTAAAAAAGTTAATGATTGGGGGGTAAAACAGGAGATTTTTCCCACTACATTATCCTCTGAGACAGAAGAGAAGCTTAAAGAGGCGGTTAAGTTTGCGGTGCAAGAGTATGGTAGTCAGAGTTTATCAGAACTGGAGGCGGACGAAAAAGTGGCCATCGCCTCAGAAAAAGCACCTACAGATGATTCAGTAATTGGCAAGTTGCGGGAGGTTTACCAACAAATTCTCAAAGAATACGAACAGTTTACCAATAAAGAACACGAGGAAGTAGTAGAATTGGGGGGACTCCATGTCATCGGTACGGAGCGCCACGAATCTCGGCGCATTGATAATCAACTCCGAGGAAGGGCTGGGAGACAGGGAGATCCGGGTTCCACCAAGTTTTTCTTGAGTTTGGAAGATAATCTGTTGCGTATTTTTGGCGGCGATCGCGTAGCTGGTTTGATGAATGCTTTTCGAGTAGAAGAAGATATGCCCATTGAGTCTAAAATGCTGACTCGCTCTTTGGAAGGGGCACAGAAGAAAGTAGAAACCTTCTATTACGACACCAGGAAGCAGGTGTTTGAGTACGATGAGGTGATGAATAATCAGCGACGAGCCATTTACTCGGAACGTCGTCGAGTGCTAGAAGGGCTGGATCTGAAGGAACAGGTACTCCAGTACGGGGAAAAAACCATGGATGAGATTGTGAATGCTTATATCAACCCGGAATTACCCCCAGAAGAATGGGATTTGGAGAATCTGACGGGGAAAGTGAAGCAATTTGTTTATTTGCTGGAAGATTTAGAACCCGCTCATTTGGAAGATATGACTGTAGGGGAAATTCAAACCTTCTTCCACGAGGAAGTGCGCAAAGCCTACGATATTAAAGAAGGTGAAGTGGAGCGAATTCAGCCAGGATTGATGCGCTCCGCAGAGCGATTCTTTATCTTGCAACAAATCGATACCCTCTGGAGGCAGCATTTACAAGCAATGGATGCTTTGCGGGAGTCTATTGGTTTGCGAGGTTATGGTCAAAAAGACCCCTTAATTGAGTATAAGCAGGAAGGATACGAAATGTTCTTGGAAATGACTATCGATGTTCGCCGTAATGTGGTTTACTCTATGTTCCAGTTCCAGCCTCAAGCACAACCACAGGTGGCTTGAAACACTTACCAGCTCTGGAGGAACGCGCACTCTTCGCGGATTCCTCGCCTTCCGGCTCCGGCAGTTTTTGAGCCACCACCTCGAAATTGACCAGATGATGGATCGTGATGTCCTGGATTATTATATTTTGGCTTGGTACCATGATAAGCTCCATCTTTCCAGGGCCTCATATTGCCAGTACCAGTTCCCAATCCAGTACCCGAAAACAGGATTACCCGATAGTTAGAGCAATTTTTCCCGTCATGGAGCCGGTTTCTAAGGTTTGATGAGCTAAAGCTGCCTTGGAGAGGGGAAAAGTTTGGTTCAGATGAATTTTCAGCTTCCCCTTATCTATCCAGGTGGCACATTCTTGGAGTATTTCTGCTTGCTGCTCCTGAAGGGCGATATCTTCCTCCAACATCGGCGTTAACATGAGTTCCAACCCCACACGGAGATTGCGCTGACGAGCAACTTTCAAATTCCCCACACTAGAGTTTGGTTCCAGAATGGTTACAATGTCGCCATATATGCGCACCGCACCACAAGTATCAAAGAAAGTTTTGCCCCCAACAGTGTCGAAAGCCAAATCTACTCCTTTTCCCGCAGTCCAATTTAAAGTAGCTTGGACGAAATCTGTTTGCTTGTATAGAATAGGTTCGTCTGCACCTAATTGTCGCACTAATCTGGCTTTGTCTGCTCCACCCACAGTAGTACAAACCTCAGCCCCTTTGATTTTAGCCAACTGAATCGCCACATGACCTACACCTCCCGCTCCGGCGTGGATCAGTACCTTCTGTCCTGCTGTTAATCTACCGCGATGGTAGAGAGCTTCCCAAGCAGTGATTAACACTAGGGGTGCTGCTGCTGCTTCGGCAAAAGAAAGGGAGGAGGGTTTAGCCGCCACAAACCGTTCGTCTACTACCGCCAACTCAGCATAATTGCCAGTGCCTTTTTTCCCCAATCCGCCGTGGCAAAAATAGACTTCGTCTCCTGGTTTAAATTTCCTGACTTCACTCCCCACAGCTTCTACGATTCCCGCACCGTCACAACCTAAAATAGCTGGCATTTCCTCTGGGTAAAAAGTACCTCTAGAGCGCAGTTTGGTGTCGATGGGATTGACTCCTGCTGCTTTGAGACGAACAAGGATTTCTCTTGGCTGTTGAATTTGCGGCGCTGGCAGATCCTGAAGTTGCAAGACATCAGGGCTACCTGCTGTTGTCATAACAATCCCTTTCATTGCTGCCATTTTCTCCTGATAGTATTAAACTGTGATTGTACCACTGACAGCCCATCATGAAAGACAATTACGAACTTACCCCTTCTCGTGAGCTACCTCCTAACGTGTTGCGAGCTTCCACAATCCTGAAACAGGTAGGAATACTGGGTTTCTGGGTGCAGTTAGTCTTAGGTGTTATTGCTGCTGTCATATTATTAATTGCCAGTTTTGGTTTGGTTACGGAAAAAACAGCCACCGAAGGTAACCCCAGCGGTTTGGGGATTTTTTGCGCTACAGCAGGATTAATCGCCCTAGTCATGAGTATCTTCTTTTTTTCCCGTTATATCAATATTGCTAAACTGCTGCGCAGTATGGATTCCAACCTCCGCCCCAAAAAAACAGATACCCTAGGGGCAATTAAATTTGGGCTAATTTTTAATTTGGTGGGCATGTTCATGTCTATTATGGGAGCTGAAATCTTTGTTGCCATAGTTTTGGGCAAATCTTTGGTGTTTAATCCTAACGTAATTGGACCTAATACCAGGCAATTTGTTAATTCTACCGATATTTTTATTATTTTAGCCAACACCCACACTATTTTCGCTCACTTTACTGGTATTGCTTCTTCCCTGTGGTTACTTGATCGCATTAATAAATGAATTTAATTCACTATGCAACAGACTCGTCTCAATAATATTTTCAACTCCGTTGTTCAAAGACTAGGGCTATTTTTTGGCAATCCTTGGCGACGTCTTTCTTTGATTATAATTAGCTTCCTGCTAGGTTTTTTTCTCGGTCTGGCAATTTCTACTACCGCAGGACAAACTGGTTATTGGGATATAACCATGGCAGCAATATTACTGCTGTTTACTGAGTTAATGAGTCAATTTGTTTACAGTCGCCAGGGTAACGTTGGGAAGAGAAGAACGCTTTGGCTCCAGGTTATTAATGTTTGCAAAATTGGTATGGTATACAGTTTGTATGTCGCAGCATTAACATTAGGTTCTTGACCAAATTAGAGAATATTCTTGATAGATATAGCGCAACGCGGCTGGAAAAGAGTAAAGAAATATTCCATTATCAATAAAGTTTTTTTACTTTATTTTTTAACGAAATTTAACCTTCAGATTATTTTGTCTTAAAACTAAGAAATTATATTTATTACTTGTGCGATGGGGGCAAAGACTAATATTAAATCCGGTTGCCCATAATAAAAAAATTAGCAACTGTAGGTTACCCAACATGGTTCGGTGCTGTTGGGTTTCGGCACCTCTCAACCTAAGGCTATGTGATATGGGTAAATCAAAAATGCCTCCAGAACACAAAAAAATAGAGCGAAAGTTGGAATTACAGATGAATTTGAAGCGCAATATTGGCAAAATAACAGGTGTTGTGGCACTGGTGGCAGCAACCATAGGATTAGCTGTACCCGCAGTGCAGTCTCAAAGTAGAACCAGAATCAAAATTGACGGTTCTAGCACTGTCTTCCCCATTACCGAAGCAGTGGCAGAAGAATTTCAAAAGGAACAAAGAGGCAGTGTACAAGTAACTGTTGGTATTTCCGGTACTGGCGGCGGTTTCAAGAAGTTTTGCTCCGATAACCCATCGGTTCGGACTCACATATCCGATGCTTCTCGACCCATGAAGAAGAAAGAGCAGGACATGTGTAGAGCCCAGGGTATTGAGTATATTGAACTGCCAGTTGCTTATGATGCTATTACAGTAGTCATTAACCGCAACAATAGCTGGGCTGAAAGCATGACTACGGATGACCTCAAGAAAATGTGGGATTCCTCTGGTCAAGGTAGAATCACTCGGTGGAGTCAGGTGAATCCCAATTGGCCTAACGAACCTTTAAGACTTTACGGTCCTGGTGCTGACTCGGGAACTTTCGATTATTTCAACGAAGTTATTATCGGTAAAGGTAATAGCAGTCGTGGCGATTACACTGCCAGCGAAGATGACAACGTTTTGGTGCAAGGGGTAGCTAAGGATAATACTGCTATTGGCTATTTTGGTCTTGCATATTACTTAGAAAACAAAGACAAAATTCGGGCTGTTGCTGTTGATGGTGTTTTGCCTTCCCCTTACACCGTTAACAATGGAACCTATAGTCCTCTGTCTCGACCCATTTACATCTATGTCAATAAAAAAGCAGCAGACGATGTGCCAGCCCTCAAGCGATTCGTGGAGTATTATCTCCAAAATGCCAGGGAGTATGTAGAGGAAGTTGGCTACGTTTCTCTGTCAGACGCCGATTACCAAAAAGCACTAGACCGTTTCCAAAATCGGGAGACTGGTAGAGTTCCCCTGAGAGAAGGATTATAAATAAAGGTTTGGGTGGGCAATGCCCACCTACTCTCTCTCTTCTCTCTCTGCGTCCTCTGCGTCTCTGCGGTTTATTATATATGACAGAACAAAAAACACTTCCTTCTAAATTAGTTCGGAATATACGAGAAAAATCCATTGAATTGATTTTATTCCTCGCCGCCTTCTCTTCCGTAGCCACCACAGTGGCAATTCTCTTTATCCTCATTAAAGAATCCTTAGCATTTTTTACCCAAATTTCCCTGTGGGACTTTCTCACCGATACCCAATGGACTCCCTTATTTGGGGATGCTCACTACGGTATTTTACCTCTGTTGACGGGAACCCTCATGACTTCCATGGTTGCTCTCACCGTCGCCATTCCCATGGGAACTATAGCAGCAATTTATCTGAGTGAATTTGCCTCAAATACCTTGCGGGAAATAGTTAAACCCTGCCTAGAATTACTCGCTGCTATTCCCACTGTAGTTTACGGTTACTTTGCTCTTTTATTTGTCAGTCCCTTGTTGCAAAAAGTTTTCCCAGAGTTATCCTATTTTAACATGTTGAGCGCCGGATTGGTGATGGGAATTATGATTATTCCCTTTATCAGTTCCATTAGCGAAGACGCTATGCGCTCGGTTCCTTTAGGGTTGCGGGAAGGTTCTTATGCTATGGGAGCAACAAGACTACAAACAGCGTTGAAAGTGGTATTTCCTGCTGGAATTTCTGGCATTAGTGCAGCTTATATTTTAGCCACATCCCGTGCGGTAGGGGAAACCATGATTGTGGCAGTAGCAGCGGGTTTGCAGCCCAAAATAGTTTGGCATCCATTCCAACAGGGTGCTACTATTACAGCTTATATTGTCCAGGTTAGTTTGGGAGATTTGCCTCACGGAACCATAGAATACCAAACCATTTTTGCAGCGGGGCTGACTTTGGTGTTAATGACCTTAGTCCTGAATATCATCGGCCATTTCTTAGCCAAGCACTATCGGGAAATTTATTAAAATGTCGAGTTTAAATTTAGAGGAAATTAGAAGGAATATTAATCGCCGTCAGCAGATTAATAAGATTTTTGCCATTCTTGGCTTGTTGGTGATTTTCGTCGCCATTTTAACCTTACTGGGGCTAATATTAGAGATGGTAATAGATGGTCATTCTCGCATTTCCCCAGATTTCTTCACCTCTTTTCCGAGTCGGAAACCGGAAAAAGCAGGGATTCTCGCAGCTTGGGTAGGAACCAGTTTGGTAATGGTGGTAACTGCTGTTGCCGCAGTTCCTCTAGGAGTAGCAGCGGCGATTTATTTGGAAGAATATGCCCGGAAAAATTTGCTGGCTGATTTAATTGAAATTAATGTGACAAATTTAGCTGGGGTTCCTTCTATTGTTTACGGTTTGTTGGCTCTGGGTTTATTTGTCTATCAGTTCAATTTAGGGGAGAGCATTCTCACGGCAGGTTTAACTTTAGCTCTCTTGATTTTACCAGTGGTAATTGTGACCACACGGGAAGCACTGCGGGCAATTCCCAATAATTTGCGCGAGGCTGCCTATGCTTTAGGAGCTAGTAAATGGCAAATGATTTGGGACCACATTTTGCCTTATTCATTTGGGAGTATTCTAACCGGGGCAATTGTCGGTTTGTCCCGAGCCATTGGCGAAACGGCTCCTATTATTACCATTGGTGCTTTAACCTTTATTGCCTTTTTACCCGATTCTCCTTTGAGAGAAGAATTTCCCTATATCTCCTTTGCATGGCTCCAGGCTCCTTTTACAGTAATGCCCATTCAAATGTTTAATTGGGTATCTCGCCCCAATGCCGAATTTCATATCAATGCTGCTGCTGCTGGTACAGTTTTGATTGGTATGACTTTGATGATGAACGGCATTGCTATTTATTTACGTTATTTGTTCCGAAAAGATATAAAATGGTAAACAATATGGCTGAAGAATTGTCCGATGGAGTTATTTTTAAGCCCAAAGCCGAGGTGAAAAACCTCAATTTTTACTATGGCTCTGTTCAGGCGCTGAAAAATATTAATTTAACGGTGCCGGAAAAGCAAGTAACCGCTCTCATTGGACCTTCTGGATGCGGGAAAACAACTTTGCTCCGTTGTTTTAATCGGATGCACGACCTTTACCCTGGGAATCGGTATGAAGGGCAAATTTTGTTGGAAAGAATTAATATTTTGGCTCCAAAAGTTGACCCTATCGAAGTGCGGATGCGGATTAGCATGGTATTTCAAAAACCCAATCCCTTTCCCAAGTCAATTTATGAAAATGTAGCTTACGGTTTGCGGGTGCGAGGGGAAAATAAGCGCAGTTTGCTAGATGGGAAGGTAGAGGAAGCATTGCGGGGGGCAGCTTTATGGAATGAAGTGAAAGACCGCTTGAATGACTTGGCATTGAATTTATCAGGAGGTCAGCAACAGCGATTGTGCATTGCGAGAGCATTGGTAGTAGATCCGGAAATTGTCTTGTTCGACGAACCCACTTCTGCTTTAGACCCTATTGCTACTGCTAGTATTGAAGAGTTAATGAGTGACTTGAAGGATAAAGTAACGATTTTGATTGTTACTCATAGTATGCAACAAGCAGCCAGATTTTCCGACTATACAGCGTTTATGTATTTAGGGGAATTGTTGGAGTTTAATAAAACGGAAACCATGTTTGCTAAACCTTCTCATAAGATGACGGAAGATTATATTAGCGGTCGTACTGGTTAAAAATGTTGGGGATGGGGGGAGGTTGGGATAGCGCAAGGCGTTCGTAGGGTGGGCAATTGGGACAATTATGAAGAGTAAATTGATTATTGCGCATGCCTTCAGGAGATTTGTATTTAATGGCGATCGCCTATCGATTAGATTGTAGGTTGGGTTTCGTTGCCTCAACCCAACACCCCAGGAAATTTGTGTTGGGTTTCCCTATCGCTCTACCCAACCTACCCATGAATTATATAACGAGAGCGGTGACTCAAACAGTGGGGCGAACTTTGGGAAGACTTTTATGACGCTCTGGTGTCGCAGAATCGCCAAGAAGAACCGGAAGTGTCTTGGAATTGAAAGCAGAAATCGATGTATAATCTATAAAGTAATAACTTAATTTATGGTTAAATACGTTAAGTTAATGACAATTTTACAGCGCTGGGGAGAAGGAAAGCGACCACAGAGAGAGGAACTGGAATTATTAGGTACTTCTGAAGGAGTTTTTGCTATTGGGGCAGAAAATGGGTTGGAGGGAATAGAAAGACGAGCCAATCTCTGGCGCTCTGTCTATCCAGATCTGCTCCAATTGTGCCAGAAGTTGGGTTTGGGTAAATCAGAGCTAATTTTGACTACGAGCTGGCATTTTTGGTTACCTTTGGGGCTTCAATTAGCTCACTGTAAAGAAAAATTGGGACGAACTTTAATCCAAGGTATCTTAGGGGGACAGGGAACGGGCAAAACTACCCTGGCAGCGGCTACAAAATTGATTCTAAAGCATTTGGGTTATTCTTCTATTGGTATTTCTCTTGACGACCTCTATAAGACCTATAATGACAGAAAAAGGCTGCAAAAGCAAGACCCTCGTTTGATTTGGCGTGGTCCCCCTGGAACCCATGATGTAGAATTGGGGGTACAGTTATTAGAGCAGTTGCGTCAAGGTACTTCCAGAGTAGAACCGATTTTCCTGCCTCGTTTTGATAAGTCTGCTTATAATGGGGCTGGGGAGAGAACTGAACCAGAAGAAATAAATCATCAGGTGGATATTGTCTTGTTTGAGGGTTGGTTTGTGGGGGTACGTCCTCTAGATGAGAAGGCTTTCGATATGGCTCCACCTCCCATTATAACGGCTGAAGACCGTTTGTTTGCCCAAGATACCAACGAAAGATTGAAAGAATATTTGCCTCTGTGGGAACTATTAGATAGGTTGATGGTATTGTACCCAGTGGATTATCGTCTCAGTAAACAGTGGCGCAAGGAAGCAGAACAGAAAGCTATCGCTTCGGGAAAATCGGGGATGACGGATACTGAAATAGAGCGGTTTGTGGAGTATTTTTGGCGCTGTCTTCACCCAGAGTTATTTATCACACCCCTAATTAGTAATCCTAGTTTAGTGAATTTGGTGGTGGAAATTCAGCCAGATCGCAGTATTGGTAACATGTATTCACCATGAATAAACCTTCACTAATGATACAACCTAAGTTAGCAGCCCTTGACGCAGCCTATGGAAAAACCCTCTATGAGGTGTTCTGTGAAAAGGAGATAATTCAACTGAGAGTTAATGTTAAAAGCTTAGCCCTAGATAACCTATTACAGCAATATCAAGCAACAACTTGGGCTTTAATTACCGCTTCCAACCCCTATTCTGAACCCCTGAGTAAACAGGAAAATAAACTGAGGAATGAAGCCTTGGCAGCAGAACTGAAACCTAGATATATAAACCTTTTTAGCGCTGTGGGAAGAGATGAATCTGGAGATTGGTTACCAGAAGAGAGTTTATTTGTGATGGGTATTAATCGAGCTGATGCTGTTGAAATTGGCAAGAAATACTCTCAAAATGCTATCCTCTATAGTGAGATAGGAAAACCCCCTGAGTTGTTGTGGCTATTTGATGAATAAACCTCGTTCTGGATATACTTTACCTGTTTTTGCCTGTGCTGCCGCTGTTGCTGCTCTTCGGAGTTTGTTGGGCGATCGCTCTGTAGATAAGGTGGAGTTAGATTTAATCGAACCCTCTGTAGTTACAGATATTAATATTGAACAGGTTGCCAGAATTAATGAGAAAATGGCTCTGGCTATTACCCGCAGCCAACCAGGGGATAATCTGGACATAACGAGCAATACCCCCATTTGGGCTTTGGTAGAATGGCGCTCTGAAGGAGAGCAAATTAGGATTGAAGGTGGAGAAGGGATTGGCCGTCAGCTCAATAATGAGGGGAAGGCTGCTATCTATAGCTATGCTCACAAACTGATGCGCTCTAATTTACAACCCTACCTCACACCAACCATCAAAATTGCAGTGAGGATTGTTTTACCAGAGGGCAGGAAACTCGCTCAACGCACTTCTAATGCAGCTTTTGGGGTTGTGGAAGGACTGTCTCTCCTGGGAACTACGGGTATTTCCCAGCCTTTGAGTGCTCCGGGACAGTTGGCTGAGTTTAGGGAAGAATTGGCTATGAAAGCAAGACAGTTCCCTGATTTGGTTTTTTGTGTCGGCGAAAATGGTTTAGATTTAGCAGGGAAGTTGCATATTAATCCAGCACGATTGGTGAAAACAGCTAATTGGTTGGGGCCTATGTTGGTTACCGCTGGTTTAGAGGGGGTAAAGTCTATTCTGCTCTTTGGTTATCACGGCAAGTTGATTAAGTTGGCTGGGGGCATATTTCATACCCACAATCATTTGGCTGACGGGAGGTTGGAAATCCTCACCGCTCACTGTGCTATGGCTGGTTTACCTACTCCTAGCTTAAAACAGCTATTTGGTTGCGACACTACAGAGGCAGCTTACCAGAAATTGAGGGAACTGGGGAAGGACTGGGTTTCCCAGGTTTATGGGGCCCTCTCTGCTACTATTGACCGCCGCTGTAACGAATATATTCGCAAACACGGGGAGAGAGAAGTGTTGGTGGGTTCGGTTTTGTTCTCCAGGAAACGAGAGATTATTCTGGCTAGTGATAATGGCCAAGGATTGCTGGAAAAGTTGGCAATGGGTTGCTAAATTGAAAATAGCTTGTTAGAATGTTAATTGAGTGAGCCACATTAACTGCTATACCTAAATCTAGACAAGAAGGCATTAGCATAAAATATACTAAAATAGTTATGCTATTTTACAAATATTATCCATCAACAACCCCAATGTCGTTGGACTTGAGATTGAAACTTCAGGTATTAAATTCGACATTACTAATTTATATGAAGGTGTATTAGGAAGCACGAAAACCACTACCTTAGATGATATTCCATTATTTGAAGTAACTTTTGATGCTAATTTTGATTTCTCACCACGTGTTCTAGAACTTAGAACAGGACCTTCTGGCATTGAGGAGTACAGAGATGGAGATTTTTTAAAAGCCAAAGATACTATCATCCAAGCTTTTCAAGACATTTCCAGAACTGATGCTCCAAAAACAGTGGGTGCTGTTATCGAAAAATACAATGAGCTATTAGAACTCAAAAAAATCGACCCTAGATATAGGCTAACTGCCAAGAAAGATTTTGCTGACACTGAATTTTCATTTCATCCTGAGAAGCTAAAATTTTACCCGCAAGGAAATATTAGTATACCTTACGAAGCCATCGGCGATCCTAATTCAAACTTTAAACAATTAATATCAATCAAAGATATAAAATCAGGTTATGATTTAATTTTACAGGAAGTGGCAAAATTAGCCAATACAATTGATCCTAGTGGCGCTAACGGTGGCATCAAATCTTTGCTTGTACATCTTTGGCTTTAAGAACTGGAGACGTCGGCTGCTACATTTTATAAAGGCAACCTAGATATGGATCCAGAAATAACTATTTTTTATGATAAAAATCGCACTACTTTTCTTTTTCGGGTTAGTGGAGAGGACGCAGTACTAGGTATCCTCTCAAATCACGAGATCCTCCAACTGAATAACTGGATTGCTGACCATGGACTTGAAGGTGCTCTCGAACAATATACCCATGGGCTGAGAAAAGCTTCAGAAAATGTTGTTGAAGAAGGAACACAGACTGTTCTTTCAATTTCCATTGAACGCCCGAGTTATCAAGAACGTTTTGAATCTGTTTTTCAGGATGCGGTTGATCGGCGTCTAGAAGGGGACAGAGGTCAAAATAGCGATTCTAAAGAAGAGAACCTAGCTAAAGAATATAGTCGTCGCCCCATTCGAGAAAAAGATGGTCGCTACTATGTTGTGCTGGAAAATAGATCGAAGAAGGGATTAAATGCTGAGTTGATTAGTGGTTCGGCAGCTTGGAACCCTGCTGACCGAGATAATGAGGCAATTTTAAATATTGTGGACGTTCAGTCTTTTGAATCTCAAATTCCAACAACGTCTATTAGTCGAGGGGAATTATTAACTCAAGTTCTTGTGAAACGCTGGGAAGATGATGAGCCAATTAGTGATGGGTTTATTGATGCTTTACAAGAGGTTAACGCAGAAGGTGGGATAGAGGGACAACAGATAGTTGATGGGGTGTTAGAACACTATGACTCCTTATCATCATCTCCTGTGGAGCAAGCCAGTTAAGCTCAGGCGGTGAGAGAAACTCTCAGTTTAGTACCAGAATTGGTCCAAGATACTACTCCTGAAGGTCTGCAAAGACTAGAAGCCGAATTTGGGATAGATATCACGGCTATCTTGCAAGAGCAAGCCCAGATCCAGGAATCATCACCATTGACAACTATGCCACTGACGGTCTTGTGGACCAAGTTTATCTGGCTAACGTTAATTACGAGGACATTTTGCCCAGATTTATTGGTTCTGACCTCTATTTAGGGCAAAATAGGATTCCACAGGTCAGAAGCAGTTTAAACGATACCTTCAGCGGCTATTTCCTAAATATCCTTGAAAGTGAAGATTCTCCTTCAACTCTTCGGATTAAGGATTGGACCAGGGGTGAAAATTATCGTCATCTTCAGTTTGTCAGCGCTGATGGAGTCACCTTTGTTCTCAATGAAACCAGTGGAACGGTTATTAGCCAAAATGACTTCACCGTGGTTGGTTTAGACCGCCGCAATGAAACAAATGACATCTGACGATAGCTGCCAATCAACAAGTAGAAACTTTCCAAGGTTCCCTTAGCCATGCAAATCAAGTCACAGGCAATGATTTAGATAACACAATTTCTGGTGGTTTCCAGGGAGATATACTCAAAGGAGGAGGGGGCAATGACCACCTCTTTGCGGGTGCAGGGCATGATATCCTCTACAGTGGTAGCGGTGAAGATTATCTGGATGGTGGACCAGGTGACGACATGTTCTACTTAGATGACGACCACAATACTGTCATCGGTAGTGATGGCAATGACACTGTTGACTACAGTGAGGGAAACCTGGGTATCCATGTGGATCTCCGGTTGGGGGTTGTTCTGAAAACCAACAATCAGGTGGATTACCTTTTCGGTATTGAAAATGTCATTGCCCCTAATCAAAATAACGTTTTGATTAGTGCCTCGGATCAGCATAATCGCCTCGTGGGTGGCGATGGAGACGATACCCTGATAGGGGTAGGAGGTAACGATACCCTTGTGGGTGGAGGGGGCACTAATGAATACCGTATCATCAGTGATTCCCCAGATGCTCTACTGAGCAATGTGACTATTGATAATCTTTCCTCCAATGCAAAGGGCCAGCTACACTTAGATATAGCAGCAAAAGATTTACAAGAACTGATTTTTGAAGGGAAGGATCTGTTACTGCGCACTAGCACTAAAATTGAAACTGTCCGATTAATAGACTGGTTTAACGCCAAACTTAATATTGTCACAAAAGATGGTCAGCTTAAGTTACCTATAGTCTTCGATTCTTTCTTCACCACCTCCTACTCGGACCCCATTTCTGGTAACCTCCTCCTGGGGGCTACAGATCCGGATGGTAACACCCTCACCATCACTGCCATTAATGGCACTGCGCTTGAGAGAGATACCTCCATCACCCTAGACTCTGGGGCCCAACTGAACCTGAATGCAGATGGGACTTTCACCTACAATCCCAATGGACAATTTGAGGAGCTGGCTTTAGGGAAGACAACAACAGACAGCTTTACCCACACTATTGGGGATGGTCAAGGAGGCACGGCGACAGCCACAGTCACCTTGGTAATTCAGGGAAGCAACGATGCCCCCGTAGCCCTTGATAAAACCTTGACCGCGTCGAAAAACACAGCCTCTTACGGGAACCTCCTCACTGGAGCTACAGACCCGGACGGCGACTCTCTAACCATCACAGCCATTAACGGCACTACCCTGGAGGGTTATACTCCCATCACCCTCCCCTCAGGGGCCTTGGTGAATCGGAATGCAGATGAGACTTTCACCTACAATCCCAATGGGCAATTTGAGTATTTAAAATCAGGCCAGACAGCAAACGACAGCTTTACCTACACTATTGGGGATAGTCAAGGAGGCACGGCGACAGCCACAGTCGCCTTGGTAATTCAGGGAAGCAATGATGCCCCCGTAGCCCTGGATAAACGCTTTACCACCTCGGAAGAAGACCCCATTTCTGGTAACCTCCTTACTGGAGCTATAGACCCGGGGACCGCGACCCTCTAACCATCACAGCCATTAATGGCACTCCCCTGGAGGGTTATACTCCCATCCCCCTCCCCTCAGGGGCCTGGGTGGACCTTAATGCAGATGGGACTTTTATCTACAATCCCAATGGGCAATTTGAGTATTTAAAATCAGGCCAGACAGTAACCGACAGCTTTACCTACACTATTGGGGATGGTCAAGGAGGCACGGCGACAGCCACAGCCACCGTGGTAATTAAGGGAAGCAATTATTTAACTTTTTTACCGGTGACTCTTTCCCCTCAGTTTTACATCCCTGGAAGCCTAACCAACCTCCATCGTGGGGACTTTGATGGGAATGGAATAGATGACATCTTCCGTTAAGAGACAAATGGTTGGGCCTCTAACATCGCTCGTGTCTTCCTCTCTCAGGGGAACGGGCACTTTGTCCAAGTGCACCTCCCGGAGTATTTGGCCCTCAACGGAAACTTCACCAACCTCTATATCGGGGACTTTAATGGGGATGGAAACGATGACTTCCTCCGTCAGCATCAATGGTCTTACGCTGTCGGTGTCTTCTTTTCTAATGGGGACGGGACCTTCACCGAAAAAACCTTCGACTTTGTCGCCCCTAGAAACCACACCAACCTTTATGTGGGGGACTTTAATGGGGATGGAAAAGATGACTTACTCCGTCAAGAGAAAAATGGTTGGGATAACGACAATAGCTGGAGCGCCAATATCATATTCTCTAATGAAGATCAAACCTTCAGCTTCTATACTCTTCCTGAAAGCCTGCACATAAAAGGCAGCCAAACCACTCTTCTTGTGGAGGACTTTAATGGAGACGGAAAAGACGACTTGCTCCGTCGCGCCAATAGCCCTGAGGTTAGTCACAACCGTCCAGTTGCTGAAGTCCTGCTCTCATTATTTGGGGAGGGTGAGTCCATTTTGACCTCGGTAAGAGTTCCAACTCCGAAAAACTTGCAAGGCGCCATAACTGATGCTTTGGGCGGCGATTTTGATGGTAGCGGTACAGCTGATTTCCTCCGACAGGATAAGAGAGATTTGAATGATGACCAATACTTGGCACCCCAGATCTATTTCTCAGAATGGGGTTAATTGGCGATCCCGTCACACCTTGTCCCGAACTATAACACCACGAGGGTAAGTTAGACTTATACCTCGTTGGTATTGTTTTGAAAGTACTTGACAAGACACTGCCCAAACCCTAGGATGATTGCAGTATGAGATTGAATCGCACCTAGAAAACTTAATAAGTATGGGGTTCGAGCAAAATTTTATTACTTAAATTACTTGATAAGTAAGGCGCAAGGTTTTAGAGAAGGCCAACGTACCTAAATTGCATTAAAAATCAAGTTATCCTAAACATTACAATTTTATTTTTTTATGCAAAATCAGCCAATAATCTTAATTCTGGACTTTGGCTCTCAGTATTCCGAGCTGATCGCCCGTCGCATTCGCGAGACCCAAGTATATTCCGAAGTAATATCCTATCGCACCAGCCCTGAAGAAATCCAACGGCTCAATCCCAAAGGAATTATCCTCTCTGGTGGACCTAATTCAGTCTATGACGAAGATGCGCCCCAATGCAACCCTCAAATCTTCCATTTGGGCATTCCCATTCTTGGAGTATGCTATGGTATGCAATTAATGGTCAAGCAGTTAGGGGGCGAGGTAGAAAGAGCACAGCGGGCTGAATATGGAAAGGCGAACCTTACTATTGATGACCCCACAAACTTACTGACTAATGTGGAAGATGGCTCGATTATGTGGATGAGTCATGGTGACTCCTGTACTGCATTGCCTCAGGGGTTTGAGGTATTGGCTCATACGGAAAATACCCCTTGCGCTGCCATAGCCCACCAGGAAAAGAAACTCTTCGGCGTCCAGTTTCATCCCGAAGTAGTCCATTCTGTGGGGGGAATTGCCCTGATACGCAATTTCGTCTATCATGTCTGCCAATGTGAACCTACTTGGACCACAACAGCTTTTGTGCATGAAGCAGTTAGGGAAATTCGTGCCCAAGTAGGGGAAAAACGAGTATTGCTGGCTCTGTCTGGCGGGGTAGATTCTTCTACTTTAGCCTTTTTACTTCATCGCGCTATTGGCGAGCGCGTTACTTGCATGTTCATCGATCAAGGTTTTATGCGCAAAGGGGAGCCAGAACGATTGATGGAGATTTTTGAGCGGAAATTCCATATTAAAGTGGAGTATATTAACGCCCGGGATCGCTTCTTATCTCAATTAGTAGGCGTTACGGATCCAGAAGAAAAGCGCCGTCGCATCGGTCACGAATTTATTCAAGTGTTTGAAGAGGAATCGGAAAGTCTCGGACCTTTTGATTATCTCGCTCAAGGAACTCTTTATCCAGATGTGATTGAGTCAGCAGATACCAATGTGGATCCTATTTTAGGGGAGCGGGTTGCTGTGAAAATAAAGAGCCATCATAACGTTGGTGGACTGCCAAAAAATCTCCGCTTTAAGTTAGTGGAACCTTTGCGCAAGCTGTTTAAGGATGAAGTGCGCCAAGTGGGGAGGGCCATCGGTTTACCAGAAGAAATCGTCCGCCGCCATCCTTTCCCCGGTCCAGGTTTGGCGATTCGGATTATTGGTGAGGTGACAGGTATTCGGTTAAATATTCTCCGGGACGCAGATTATATTGTGCAGGATGAAATTGGCAGCTGGGGAATGTATCATGATTTTTGGCAAGCTTTTGCTGTGTTATTGCCCCGGAGCAGTGTGGGGGTAATGGGGGATAAACGCACTTATGCTCATCCCATTGTCTTGCGCTTTATTACTAGCGAGGATGGTATGACGGCGGATTGGGCTAAGGTGCCGATGGGACTATTGGAGGCGATCTCCAATCGGATTGTCAATGAGGTGAAGGGAGTTAATCGGGTAGTTTACGATATTACTTCTAAACCTCCGGGTACGATTGAGTGGGAATAAAGAAACCAACCACTAACCACAAACCACATACTCTGGCTAACAATCATCTTGCTCGGCATGATTGACTTTTATCGACAATTAGGAATAACTTGAATAGGATTAAATGCTAATCCATTGAAATAAGTTACTTTGAACTAAGTTTTATAACTTAAAATGGGGATAAATCCCCTAAGCTCTCTCCACGGTTTTGTGGGAATTCCACAAGAGAGCAGTTATAATAGTTGTTTGTAGATGCAAGTTCGGTCTCTTAAAGCGGTTCTGGCAATCGACCCATCAATCAATGGTTGTCTGAAAGTCTTTTTACTGCAATACTTTGGAGAATTTTCTAGAAATCAGATCTAGCTGTGCTCGCTTCCGATATAATTGTTCAGATGGAGAAATTTTCGTGACTATTTACGTGGGGAACTTATCCTACGACGCAACAGAAGACGATCTCGCACAAGTCTTTGCCGAATATGGTACTGTTAAATCAGCCACCATGCCTACGGATCGAGAGACAGGGCGAGTCAGGGGTTTTGGGTTCGTCGAAATGGAAACGGACGAAGAAGAAGAAAATGCGCACCGCGAAGCGGATCCCTGCGGGATCGCTCAGTTAGATGGCGCTCAATGGATGGGGCGAGAAGTGCGAGTGAATAAAGCAAGACCAAAAGAACCAAGGGGTAACCGTTTTAAATCTCCTTATGTTTATCACCCAGTAAATTAAAGCTACACATTTACAGCTTAAAATACTTATGAAAAGCTGAGGAGTTAATCCAACAGGTACCTGACCAGGAGCGTTTCATTATAGCCCGAAGTTGGGGGAGTCGAGAACAAGGCAGTATGATATCCCACACCCGCGCAAAGCACTTAAAAGTTTTTTCGATGACCTATTGCCTCCTTCATTCTTTCAATTACTTCTCCTACAGCCATAGTTCCCAATTCCCCTGAGGAGCGAGTACGAATACTTAAGGTACGTGACTCTAATTCTTTCGCTCCCACCACAGCCATTACTGGGATTTTCTCCTTTTCCCCATTCCTAATCTGTTTGCCCAATCTTTCCCCTGAAGTATCTACCTCAGCGCGAATTCCAGCAGAAAGCATGGACGTTGCCACTTCCTGGGCAAAGGGTAGAAATTCGTCGCTCACTGGTAATAATCGCCCTTGTACTGGGGCTAACCACAAGGGGAAATCTCCTGCATATTCTTCGATTAAAATACCTATCAGCCTCTCCAGGGAACCAAAAGGAGCGCGGTGAATCATCACAGGACGTTGTCTGAAACCGTCGGAAGCTACATATTCCAAGTTAAACCGTTCTGGTAAATTATAGTCTACCTGAACCGTTCCCAATTGCCATTCCCTTTCCAAGGCATCTTCAAAAATAAAATCTAATTTGGGACCGTAAAAAGCAGCTTCTCCAGGTGCTACAAAATACTCCATTCCCATTTTTTCCACTGCTCTTCTAATGGCCCCTTCAGCAGTGGACCAAACTTCCTCAGAACCGATATACTTGTCCGATGTGGGGTCACGGAAGCTGAGTCGGGCTTTGAACTTCTCTAATTTGAGGTTTTTGAACACTGATAAAATTAAATCCACTACCTGGGCGAATTCTTCGTCCAATTGCTCTGGGGTGACAAAGAGGTGAGAGTCATCTACTGTAAAACCCCGCACTCGGGTTAAACCTCCCAATTCTCCCGATTGCTCATAGCGATAAACGGTACCAAACTCTGCCAACCTGAGGGGAAGTTCCCGGTAGGAGCGCAAGTTGCTTTGATAGATTTGAATATGAAAAGGACAATTCATGGGTTTGAGGACAAAACCCCGTTCTAACTCCCGTGAGTCATCATCTTCAGCCATCATGGGAAACATATCCTCTTGGTATTGCTGCCAATGTCCCGAAGTTTTGAAGAGGTCGATCCGAGCAATATGAGGGGTGACTACCGGGAGATACCCTCGTTTAATTTGTTCTTCTTTGAGGTAATTTTCTAGGAGGGAACGGAGGATCGTGCCTTTGGGAGTCCAGAGAGGTAAACCCGGTCCCACTAGGTCGGAGAAGATAAACAGTCCTAGTTCTTTCCCTAGTTTACGATGGTCTCGTTTCAGGGCTTCTTGTTTGCGGCGCTTATATTCTGCTAGCTGGGCTGGATTTTCCCACGCAGTACCGTAAATTCGCTGTAGTTGGGCTTTGTTTGCATCTCCCCGCCAATAAGCCCCGGCGACGCTTTCTAAGTCCACAGCTTTGGGGTTGATTTCTCCCGTATTTTCTACATGGGGTCCGGCACACAAATCCCACCATTCATTGCCTAAATGGTAAATGGTAATAGGTTCCTGGATGGTGGCGAGAATTTCCAGCTTGTAGGGTTCCCCTATGACCTCAATGCGCCTTTTTGTTTCTCCTCGGGTCACTTCTTCCCGTAGCACTGGCAGTTTCCGTTTGAGAATTTTGACCATTTCCTTTTTAATCGCCTTCAAGTCTTGAGTGGTCAAGGGTTCCGGCAGGTCAAAATCGTAGTAAAAGCCCGATTCTGTGGTGGGACCAATGGTTACTTGGGCTTTAGGAAATAGCTTCTGCACTGCCATAGCCATGACGTGGGAGGCAGTGTGACGGATTTTCTTCAGTTCTTCCGATTCGCTGCTGCGAGGCAGTGAGATGGCATTTTGTGGTTCAGGAGCTGGCATAAGGAAGTCAAAAAATTAACCGCAGATGAACGCAGATAAACGCAGATAAATATGGATTATTGATTATTGCGCCTCTGGGTGACTATTCTAGTATAGCAGTGAGTGTCTATTTTGAGATAATATTATATTGATGGGGCGATCGCGGCTACAACAAGATGCCACATGAGTCCTAATTTTGAGGTGAATGACTTTCATGAAAAAAAAGACATTTTCTAGCTTCACCTATGCTCAAGCCTTTAAGTATCTGAATCTTAAAGAGTTAAAACCCTGGCACTTCTCAGCGGAACCTGTTGAACCTAGTGCTTTCTTTGTAGAACATTTGCAGCGCATAACCGCAGCATTTGACCTGAAAAGTTGTGAAGACTCGAAAAAATTACTCATTGACGCTATTTGTACAGAAGCGCTACAGGAATTTAAACACCTGAAAATATGGAAAGGTGCCCCTCTGTCTGATGAACAAATCCGTGGTTATGTAGATTATCTGGTTGCGGAACGTAAAGCCTATTTAGAAGCTCCTTTTATGTGCATTGTCGAAGCAAAGAAAGATGACTTTGAGCAGGGTTTGGCACAGTGTTTAGTGGAAATGAAAGCCTGTCAATACAATAATAAAACGTCTTTAGATGTTTTTGGTATTGTTACCAACGGCGACACTTGGCAGTTTTACTACTTACCATTAAATGGACAGGTATACGGAACAGAAACCTACTCCCAAGGCACAACCCCAGAATTATTAGGGCGACTGCGCTATGTCTTTCAAATTTGTGAAGAAAACCTGGTTAAACAGTTACCAGTTACCAGTTAACAGTTACCAGTTACCAGTTACCATCTTCCAGGTTCTAATGTTACCGGGAAGGTGGGCAATGCCCACCCTACGAATTTACTTTACCCCTTACCCTGCGCTTCGCGCTATAACTGTTTCAAGCAATCTTTGACCATTAGCACTAGCAAAAATAATCTTGCGATCGCCGCTGAACAAAACCGAACCCACTAATACTTCTGTCTCCCCGTGTTTGCGGATAATATTCCTGAGAGCGGCGGTCAATAGTAGCGGCGATCGCCCCATAAACCTTCTCAACCCAGTTTTTGTAGTTGCTGGTAAGCTGCCTCTGTGGTCTCGCAAGCAAATAATCGACAAGCGTCGGCGCTGCGGGATCGCTCTTTCTTTTTTATCGGCAAAAGGTTTTTTGTTACGGAATGTAAATAATGCTAAGATAAGGACAGGTCATTATGAACTATTTTTAATCTATGCCTAGGGACAAACCAACAGAAAAAAAATTGCTCAAAACCATTTTAGAACCGCTATTAGCAGATTTTCAGTACTGGTTCGAGCGCTCCCACTCTTTTTTGTCGTCCGAGGAAATATCCTTTTTAGCGGACGTCGAGCAAGAAGCATTGCTCAAGAGAGTCCAACAAAGTCAGCAAGAGGTGAGTACAGCTCAAATGCTCTTTAAAGCAACTGACGGCGAAGCTGGAGTGGATCTGGCTGTCGTCCTCAAGTGGCATCAGGTAGTTGCTCAATGCTGGCAGGTTACTGTGAAGTGGCGCTAGGAGCAAAATAAGCCTGAAGTTTAGGTACTAGGGCGTGCGCCAGTTTGGTAAACTGATAAAACAACCGGAGAAAAGATAACTTTTGACTAGTTTATAACTATAACTTATTGAATTGAGTCTGGAGGGCCAATACCATGTTACATCTTCTTTACATTCTCTTATTTACTATTGTTGCCTTTCTGGCCATTAGAAATTTAATCCACAATTTGATAACCTTGGGTGGGCAGTCTCGCTCCTATAACCCAGCTCAGAATTACCACAGAGGCTATGGTGGGAGGAATTACGGATCCGGGCAAAAACGACTCCATCCAGAATTATTGGATGATCGGGGGAAGCCGATTCAGGAACCTCTCTTAGTGATGCGCTCTGTTACGATGGAGGATGCCCGAAAGCGGCTGGATGCTATTTACAATGCTTCTCCCGGCGGTAGCAACCCAGAAACGGAAGACCAAGAATAGTACAACTTTCAGGGGCTGGGCGCAAGCCTTGCGCCCCTACAAATTACCTCACACCCTAAACCCTAAACCCTACACCCTCTAATTTATGTCTTTACCAGATAAACGTGCTACTGATTTGGAAAAAGCCTACCGGATATGTGAAGTAAAACCTTTAGAAGGGGAAGCTCTTGAGTATTACTATACGGACTTTGGCGAGGCTAGTAAGAGCGAAATAATGAATAAAGTAAACCAAATCTTAAGCTTACAGGAGGCGGGAGAATTTACTACCATTTTGTTCACAGGACATCGGGGCTGTGGCAAAAGTACAGAACTGCGGCGATTAGAGCGAAAATGGCAGGAAGAATATCACGTTATTTATTTGGAAACTGATAAGATAACAGATATCAATGATGTAGCATACACAGATTTGTATCTGCTGTTAATTCAATCTGTGGAGCAGGAGTTACGAAAGTTAGAGATTAAGTTTGACAAAAGTATACTCAAAAATGTGGCAGATTGGTTTACTGAAGTTACCGAAGAGAAGGAAGAAACTGTGGAACGTTCTATTTCCTTAGTTGGAGAAGTGACTTTAGGTGTTCAGAACCCAGTTACCATCCCATTTTTGGCTAAACTGTTAGCTAGGCTGACTTCACAAATTAGAGGGGGCGCTAAAAGTAAAGTTATCATTCGCCGCAATTTAGAGCGGGAGTTCTCCCAGTTAAAAGCTAATATTAATCTGTTACTGGATGATGGTTGCCAAAAATTGCAGCAAAAGCGCCCAGACTGTAAAGGGATTCTTGTTATCTTCGATAACCTGGATCGTTGTCCTCCCAAGGTTGCAGATGGATTGTTTTTAGAATATGGTACTCAGCTGCAAGATGTCCACTGCACAGTTATCTACACCGTACCTATTTCTGCTGTCTACTCTAGCCGTGATTTAACCGGTAGCTTTCGGAAACCCTATATTGTCCCTATGGTGAATATCTATGAATATGAAGATACTCCTGAGGAATTAAATTACAACTCCAGGGGGGAACAAGCTCTTTTAAAGCTACTAGAAAAGCGCATGGATATGAGTCAGGTTTTTGCCGGGGAAAATGTTGCTTTGGACTTAATTCACGCTAGTGGGGGAAATCTGCGACACTTAATGGAGATGTTGCGGGAAGCATGTCTTACAGCTTTAGGGCGGAAACACACTAAGATGGAAGCAGAAGATGCCATTTCTGCCATCAAGGAGTTACAATTTAATTTTGAACGCTTTATCCCAGACAGCCACTATCCGGTTATTGCTAAAACTTTTCAGAATAAACAGGCTCCCAGCGACGAAATTGGACAAGAAACTCTTTTTAATTCTTCTGTGTTAGAGTATAATGGAAATAGGCGCTGGAATTATCCTCATCCTACAGTGATTAAAACTAATGCTTTCAAACACGCTCTCGCTAAACTCCAATCTGAATCCTGAAGAGGACTTTTTGCGCCGCAACGATGAAGCTTTACGGCGAATAGCCCTGTTCGCGGAACTGTCGGAAGGCTTTTATATAGGGTTTGTGGAGATAGCCCAGGAGGGGGATGACGCTCTTGTGGTACAGATTTTGGAATCTCGCCCTGTTCCCGGTGTGCAGTGGATCTCCTTACAGTTAGATGATCCAGATTTGCGTCATTTTGGTGACGCTGTGAATGAAGCATTGGAATCCATTCCTCGCGAACCTAACCAGAAGGCGGTTTTGTTGGTTTGTGGTTTGGAGAAATCTATCGGTGGTTACGGTGAATATCCTCCTATTCTCGTGAATCTCAATTCTGCTAGGGATAGTTATAACCGATTATTACCCTACCCCATATTGTTTTTGTTACCTGGTTATGCTCTAACTCGCTTGATGCGCTTTGCTCCAGATTTTTGGGACTGGCGCTCCTTGCAAGTAGAGTTACACCGAGACTTACCTGTTCAAAAGTCGGAACCTATTCAGTTACCTCTTCCACCTCTCGAACCACGGGTTAGGAAAGTATCTCAATCTCGTTTTAAATTGCTCCAACGTCTGTTACAAGAATCTAAGGATTCCAGTGTCAGTCGTGGGGATATTCTCAATCAGTTGGGGATTGCTTACGAATCTCAGGGCAACTATATTGAGGCGAAGTCTGCTTATTTGCAAGCGCTGGATATTTATCGTAGTTTGAATCGTCTCACAGGGGAGGCTGAGGTTCTCTATAATTTGGGGAACCTTTACAAAAGAGACAAAAGTGTGGTTACTCTGGAAGAAGCTGAACAGTTTTTGCAACAACAAATCCAGATTAACTGTAAAATTGGTGATTTGCGTGGTTTGGGGATGGGTTTGAATGCTTTGGGACAATTATATTTTCAAGTAGAACCTCCTCGGTATTCTGACGCTGAATCTCTCTATATAGAAGCTTTGGAGATAAGAAAACGGCTGTTTAAAGGAGATAATGAGGAGATTGCTACTAGTTTAAATGAACTAGGGTTCATCTACTATATACAAGGGCGTTATTCTGAAGCTGAACCTCTTTATATAGAAGCTTTGGAGATGAGAAGACGTCTGTTTCCAGGAGATCATGAAGAGGTTGCTTTGAGTTTAAACAGTTTGGGAGGACTGTACTTTGCGCAATCTCGGTATTCTGAAACAGAACCTCTCTTTCGAGAAGCTTTAGAGATGGCAAAACGGCTGTTTACAGGAGACCATGAGGATGTTGCTGCTAGTTTAAACAGTTTGGGGTTACTTTACTATGAACAATCTCGGTATTCTGAAGCTGAACCTCTCTTTCGAGAAGCTTTAGAGATGAGAAAACGGCTGTTTACAGGAGATAATGAGGGTATTGCTGATAGTTTAGGAAATCTGGGGTTACTCTACTATCAACAATCTCGGTATTTTGAAGCTGAACCTCTCTACATAGAAGCTTTAGGGATGAAAAGACGTCTCTTTCCAGAAAACAATCTCGATGTTGCTGATATTTTACAAAATCTGGGAGGACTCTACAAGGCACAATCTAGGTATTCTGAAGCTGAACCTCTCTATAGAGAAGTTGTAGAGATGATAAAAAATCTCTTTCCGGGAGACCATCCTTATGTTGTTACTAGTTTACACAGTCTGGGAGGACTCTACTTTACACAATCTAGGTATTCTGAAACAGAACCTCTCTTTCGAGAAGCTTTAGAGATGACAAAACGGCTGTTTACAGGAGACCATGAGGATGTTGCTACTAGTTTACACAATCTGGGGGCAGTTTACTGTACACAATCTCGGTATTCTGAAGCTGAACCTCTCTTACGAGAAGCTTTAGAGATGAGAAAACGCCTGTTTACAGGAGACCATCCCCATATTGCTGATAGTTTACACAATCTGGGGGCAGTTTACTATACACAATATCGATATTCTGAAGCAGAACACCTCTTACGAGAAGCATTAGAGATGAGAAAACGCCTGTTTACAGGAGACCATCTCAATGTTGCTGATAGTTTACACAATCTGGGGGCAGTTTACTATACACAATCTCGGTATTCTGAAGCTGAACCTCTCTTTCGAGAAGCTTTAGAGATGAAAAAACGTCTCTTTCCGGGAGACCATCCCCAAGTTGCTGATAGTTTAAACAATCTGGGAGAACTTTACAAGGCAACAGTTCGGTATTCTGAAGCGGAACACCTCTTACGAGAAGCATTAGAGATGAGAAAACGTCTCTTTCCAGGAAACCATCCCCAAGTTGCTGATAGTTTAAACAATCTGGGAGAACTTTACAAGGCACAAGCCAGCTTGATGAAGCAGAACCTCGACCTATAGAAGCATTAGATTGCCATGAACCCCTGTAGGGGTGTGCGGCTCGTTTCCTGTGAAGGTCGCGGCGTAAGCCAAACATAAGCAGGAACAAGGTTTCCGGGACAACGTCCCCGATAATCTAAGCCACCGAAAGGGGCTGAAAACGGATAAACGTTCCCCCGCCATCCGCGATGCCGGGGGTTACCGAACCTTGATAACTGAATGAACTATGAGAGTGAGGACACAGTCAGAAATTGTGCAACCAAGCCTCTCCCATGAAGGAATCATGTGAATCCCCACCTGTCCACTGTGAGGTTAATCACCAGGCAGAAGCTGGAAACAGGGCGGAACCGGAGCTATCGAGCGGTTCGATGGTAACGCCGCCAACAGGGAGAACACCGGGATAACTTAATGTGAATCATCTACGAGAAGACCTAACCAGGGACACTGCCAAGCCGCGCATTGCAGAAGAGACACCGAAAGAAACTCGTAAGGCCAAACTCCTGACACTTACATTCCTGAGTTGGTGATGGGTCAAACGATGAGTTCCCAAGGGTTCGTAACAATAGTTCATTCCCAACGAGTAAAAACTCGCTCAACTTCCACGGAAACAGGGGGTTCCAAACCCAACAATGCCTGCTCAGGCGCGGCTGCGCAGGAGCAGGAGTGGTGGGGTCGCCTGATTAACGGCCTATCGGAAAAGCGAGGGTAAGAGAGGGCGTAACTGCCCGATGGTTTCTACAGAGAAGATACCCAACGTAATTATCAGAGCGACTAACGAGGTCAAATTGTGAATATCACTAACCCGACTTCAACCGAATACCGCAGCCTAAAAGCCTTGAGGCTCCACTTAGCAGTTCTGCTAATGGCGGGGAAGATAGGTCGAAGGGCTGACGATGTCTGGAAAGACCTGCCATGGAAGCGATTCCGAGGTCAGGTGTTTCGGTTACAGCGGAGTATCTTTAAAGCGCAAAAAGAACGGTCAAAAGCCAAGGTCAAACGTTTACAACAGCTTCTACTTCGGAGTCGTGCAGCCCAAGCTCTGGCCGTCAAACAAGTAACACAGCTGAACACAGGGCGTAAGTCCCCCGGAGTTGATGGCAAAACCGCACTCTCTACCAGAGAGCGTCTAGTGTTGTGTCAAAGGCTGAACAAGCACTGGTACCACTGGAAACACCAACAACTGAGAAGGGTAAATATCCCGAAGCCAAATGGCAAAACTCGTGGATTAGGCATCCCTACAATGGCCGACCGGGCGTGGCAGGCACTACTAAAGTTAGCAGCCGAGTCCCGCCTACGAAGCAACTGCCGGAGAAAGGAGCTACGGCTTCCGACCCGGACGCTGTACTGCGGACGCACAAATACTGATTTTCAATAATCTCAGCAGCCATACTAACGGTAAGGATAAGCTAATTTTGGAAACAGACATTAGCAAATGCTTTGACGAAATAGACCATCAAGTCATGTTAAACGGAGTAGTCTTACCCAAGGAAGCGCTTAAAGGATTAAGGAAAGCGGTGAAAGCAGGTGTCCGTGGTGAATATCCCGACCGTATTAAGGGCACGCCCCAAGGCGGGGTTATCTCACCCCTACTGGCCAATATCGCCCTAGATGGATTTGAAAACCTAGGGTCTGACCAATGGAAGAGAAGACGGTCAAGGCCGCTAATAAGGGGTATTCGTTACGCGGATGACGCGGTCTTTATCTGTAAACCCGAAGCTGATACCAAGAGGCTACGGGAAGATATCGACGAATTCTTAAAGTCCAGAGGGTTACAAATTAACGAAACTAAGACTAAGGTGAGTAAAGCTACGGAAGGATTCGATTTCCTGGGGTGGCGCTTTCGTGTCAATTCCCGTGGAGTCTTCAAATCCACACCGAGTTGGGAGAATTATGCAGACATCAAGGCCAAGGTAAAAGCTACTTGGAGAAATGGCGCAACCACGGAGGCTCGCCTGAAAAGGATAGAGTCACAAATCCGAGGTTGGAGGCAATATCACAAAAACTGCGACATGAGCAAGCACTCGCTATGGTCGCTCAATCACTGGGTATGGCGTAAGCTGAGGGTGGAAAAACGCAGGAAGGCAATTAAGGAAGCGGAGAAAGCAAGACGTCTGGCTATCAAGGGTAAACCCTTAGGAGCGGCTAAGCGCCAGCTCACATCAGAGCAGATTAAGAAAGCTTTCCCAACAGTTCCCTGGAAAGTCAATGACCACGCGATGGTCAAAGGTGATGCCTCACCCTACAATGGGAACATTCCCCCGGCATTGATTAATGGCGGGGGTCGGTCGAAATTCCAAATTATATAGTGGGCCAACCGCTGAAGCAATTAAGCGACAGAAGGGTAAGTGTTCGCATTGCAACCGTAAGTTCATGGAGATGGATGGTGTCGTGGAGTTGCACCACATTGACGGCAACCACAACAACTGGTTTCGCTTGAATCTGGTTGCTCTCCATCGGGAATGTCACCAAGAAGTGCATAGTAAGCGTATCAAGGACGGACTCGACAAGCGCGCCATAAAGGCATAGAAGCATCTGAGCTGTATGAGGTGAAAGTCTCACGTACAGTTCGTAGGAGAGGGGCGAGGTGGCAACATCTCCCTCGACTCTAATTTTATAAGGGGCATTCGCAAGCGGGATAGTCAAAAAAATGCTACCCTAAAAATAAGAAAAATCAAAATTAGTGAATACCAAAAGTTTTAGAGACAAGTTTAAAATCTATCAGTCTGACTCAAGTGTTGCTCCTTTATACATGCTAGGTGATGCTGTTGAGGTTCTCAAGGAATTACCTGAGGAGTCTATTGATTTTTGTATGACCAGCCCACCTTACTGGGGGAAGAGAGAGTACCATGGGGGTGGTATCGGGCTAGAGAAAGATTTTCCCGTTTACATCGAAAACCTGTGTATAGTCTTTGCAGAAGTCAAACGAGTCTTAAAACAGTCCGGTTCTTTTTGGCTTAATATGGGAGATTCTTACAGGAACAAGAATTTATTAGGATTACCGTGGCGCATCGCACTTGCTTTAACAGATAGACAAGGTTGGATTTTAAGAAACAGTATTATTTGGAATAAAGTCAAAGGAGGCCCAGACAATACAAAAGATCGCCTGAGAAACATTCATGAAAATATTTTCCACTTTGTTAAATATCCAAAAGGATATTACTACGATATTGATTCGATTCGCTCATCTCCGAGAAAAGCAAAAGTGGTGAATGGTACTGTGGTTTCTGCAACAGGTGTGACTGGGATTCGTTATAAACGAAAAATTGAATTATCCACAGAACTTTCTGAAAGAGAAAAACACAATGCCTGTGCTGCATTAGAAGAAGTCCTCCGGCAAGTAGCAGACGGCGATATTTCTGATTTTAGGATGATTATTAAAGGAGAACAAAGAACAATACATTCTAATTCTGAAAAGGTTTCTGGGCGAGCAAAAGAACTGAAGGAAAAAGGTTTTTACTTTCTCAAATACCATCCTAACGGCTCAAAGCCAAGCGATGTTTGGGAAATACTTCCCGAAGATACCCAAAAACGTCAACTGCATTTTGCTCCCTATCCTATTGATATTTGTAAGATTCCCATATCTGCTACTTGTCCCCCTAATGGTATTGTCCTGGATCCTTTTTGTGGAACTGGTACCACAATGTTGGCAGCTCAGTTACTTGGAAGGAAATCTTGCGGTATAGATATTTGCAAGGGTTATTTAGACGTGGCAAAGGAAAGAAGTGAATCTGCTTTATGAGTAAAATAATTGAGCTATTTGGCAACTCTAAGAACAAATTTGGACTAGACTGGAAGGTTGTTGTATATAATCAGCACTGTCCCTATTTGCACAAGCGATGTATTAAGGTTCGTAAAAGCCAGCCAGATATTTCCATCGGAACCTGCTCTGTCATGTACGGGAAAAAACCTAGACCAATAATTATTTGTCCACATCGAATGCTGGAGAGGAAACAAGTCTTTACCGATTGCTTACACTTATTAACTACCCATGAGCCAGGAAATGAATTGCATGTTATGTCTGAAGTGTCTATTCCAGGGGGGAATGTGGATTATTTTCTCGTTTCTGCATTAAATAATAAAGTAAGAGACTTTGTTGGCATTGAACTACAAACCCTTGATACCACAGGAACTGTTTGGCCGGAACGTCAGCGCTTACTTGAAGAACTTGGTGTTCCTCTTGAGGACCGCCAGAGTGAGTCCAAAAAGACCTTTGGCATGAATTGGAAAATGACGGCCAAGACAATACTTATTCAATTACATCACAAGATTGAAACCTTTGAGGGAATTAACAAAAAGCTTGTTCTTGTAATTCAGGATTGTTTTCTTGATTACATACAACGTGAATTTAACTTTTCACATGTTAGTCACCAGGCTAAGTTGGGAGACTCTATGCACATTCACGCATATCGTATGAACACACAAGCAGATCAATCTCTGAGGCTTGCTTTGGATTCTCGTCTTAGTACAGATGTTGATGGTATAGCTAGATGCCTCCGTCTTCAGGCTGAGGCGAGTGTTGAGCTTGAGCAAATTGTCAAGACTCTTGAATCTAAAATCTCTGCAAATATTCTTTTTACACCAGTTTAGATTATCAGAGTTATAGCTCATATTAATGATACCAAACGTTGTGCCTATTGCCAACCCTACAAACTACAAACTACAAATTACCAAAAGGTAGCCCGCAATTTAGGTTAAGGGCGGCCTGCCGCGAAGCGGATCCCGGCTTTGCCGGGGTCGCCCCATCCTTAGCCCGTCGCGAAGTCAGTGTATTGGCGGGTGTAGGGGGCGTGGAAAGCGAGGACGATCGCACTTTTTGGTACCCCAGCGTCGAGGAGTTCGTTAGCGATGCCGATTTCAGTGAGATCGCGGTGGATCCAGATTTTGTCGTTTTTGATCGCGAGATAAGCAGTGCAGGCAAAGGTGCGATCGCTTTCTCGCCAACCGACTTGCAGGATTTGGTAGCGATCTCGATCAGTGTCGTAAATGGCGTGAGTTTCGATGTCCCTATCTTTTGAGTCGTCTGAGACATAGGTATTGAGAACGCTTTGAATAATGGTGGGATAGTCTACTCTTTCCATGAGACGATCTCCTCTCTGATAGGGTTGACAATGAGCAGTGTGTTGGGAATTCTAAACAGCGACAATCAATGTTGCTCTCGCCCTAGGAGAGATTAGTGAATAAATTACCCCAATTTGTGGTACCTTTATCTCTAGTTTCTCGCACTTCAAAGGTCTTATTGGTAGCTTCTGGTCGTTCCATGGCTTCTATACATAATTGGGCGATCGCTTCTCGACTCACTTCTCCTTTGATTGTATCTCCTTGGTCAGCTAATAAAACCTTATCCCCCGGTTTCTCGGTTAAAGCACAAGGTCTGATAATGGTATAAGTTAAACCACTATTCCTAACCACCTCTTCTCCCCGCAATTTCCAAGTCAGAATACCTCCCAACTGGTCATTCATGCGCACTATTGGTGGTTCTTCTTCTAAATTAATCCCAGGACGACCCACACGAGTTACTCCAGCAGAACTAATCAAGATAAACTGGGGGGTAGGTTTCCCTCCATAAGCTTTAATAGACTCTATCCCTAAACTAAATGGTCCGGGTTGGAATTTGGGATTCAGAACTCCATCGTACTCGAATTTGCTCAACATCAACTGCATAGAGTAGACCTTACTGGGGTCGAAATAACCAGCGTCGGGAACAGTTTTAGCCCGAAACACCGGGATTAAATCCTGAAAAGGTACCCGAAGAGTCTGCCAAAAATCATAGACGGTATCGAAGGAATAACAATAACCTATCCCGTCCCATTTTCCTTCGCTCCTTAGAATCAACTTATAACGTTTCCCGTCTCCTTTCACCCGCAACTCAATCCCTTCATAAGGAGATAAGTCCCAAGGAGGGTTAAAGTTCCGAGTGCGGACGGAAGCAAAACCCCCGGAGTTTGCGGTGGAGACATTCCCGAGAAACAACCCACTCTGGTTCACGAGACGGAGACTACTTTGACTCACCCCACCCATAACTATATCATCTACTGCACCCCAGGTATTTTTCAAGTCCAAGGTTGGGTTGGAAAAATCAAACAGCAGTCTTTCTCCTACCCTCAAACTCTTACTGTCAACTGCTGTTTTAACCAAGTTCTCTATACCTCGATACTCAACGATTTCTGGGGTATCTACTACTTCCGGTAGGTAAAACTTAAGACCTTGATAGTATTTTTCCCGGTTGGGAGTATCTCCTTCTACTGGTTGCACTCTGGTTCCGGTACAGCAGATAATGGTAGAAACTCGGTCCATTAGCTGCGAGGTAAGGGTTTCTGGGATAGTAATGTCTCCTTCAAATAGTTCCACTTCCGGTGCTAAAATAGCTTCTGCTTTCACTTTATCTCGCACTAAAGCTCGTACAGGATAATGATTTTTGACTAAGTAGGAAACTACTCTCCTCCCCACTCCTCCTGTTGCTCCAGCTACTAAGATAATTCCCATGTTTTTGTCTCTCTTTATTTGTTTCTTCTGGTATAATCTTTGCAAGCAGCCGAGGAAAGGAATTACATCGAAGTAAGTTATGGTTTTTGCAAATCGGCCAAAGTCCCATCTGGAAGTATTTTGATTTTTCATAAATAAATTATTTAATTAAATAATTGCTAATCGTATAATGAATAACTAAGCCATTTTTCTTCTTCTCCCTCTTCCCGTCGGAGCAAGCGCCAAGTTTTCCCCTCTGCTTGTCGCTGTAAATATATGTCAAAAGGATTTTGTTGTTGCACTTGCTGGCTGGGCAGGTCCAACTGGAGGTTATAAGTTCCTTGGAGGTGATAAGTTGGTAATTTACCCATTTTCATGGTTTCTACTAGTTTAACAGCAATCCCAGAAATGGCTAACTCCGGTACTGCTGTGTCTAACTGCTCACTGAGACCCGCATATTGAGCGGCTATTTGTCGGGCGATCGCCTTGCTCACTATATCACTGTCTGGTCTCGGGGTACCACAAGCAGTGAGTACAGGGATTAAAATTAATCCTAAGATTATCTGGCTCCACCTATAATTAGTCATATCTTGCTATAATACAGAAACTGCCGCTGGGCGGGATTAAATAAACTGGTCACTGGTCACTGGTCACTGCTATACTCCCATTATGTCATCTACTGTAACTCCTTTGCCTGCTCAACTAGATAAACTCGTAGACCGCTTCAAGAAACGAACTGGTCCGAAACAGCGTTATCAACAACTGTTAGCCTATGGACAAAAACTCCCTCCTATGCTAGAAGAAGATAAAGTGGCCGGAAATAAAGTTTTCGGCTGTGTTTCTCAAGTTTATATTGCCGCAGACTTGGAAAGTGGTAAAATTTTATATCGGGGAGACTCTGACGCACAGTTAGTGAAAGGTTTAGTTGCTTTTTTAATTGCAGGACTCAACGGTTTAACTCCGGCAGAAGTTTTACAAATTACCCCAGACTTTATTACCGAAACTGGTATCCCAGTTAGTCTCACTCCCTCCCGAGCTAATGGTTTTTACAATATATTCCAAATGATGCAACAAAAAGCATTAATGTTATTAAACAAATAGGGGCACCGTCGATGAAGCTGCCCCTACTTTTTAAATTCCTGTTAATATCAAACCGACGTAATAGTTCTTTCCGGAATAAGTAACCGTGCCGACTCAGACGACGGTAACTGTAGCAAAGGCTCAATTATGTTTTCCAGTACTGGATCAATATTGACGGACTTTTAGCAGGTTTTCCACAACTAAACGCTGTCCTTGTAAACTTCCTTCCTGTCGTCCTTGCTGTAGTCTTTGCTGTCGTCCTTCCTGTAAAGTATCTTCTCGCCATTTCAGATAAAACAGCGATCGCCTAGGTAGTGAAAATGGCGATCGCCTTCATAAAACACAACAACAAAGAAAAAATGTCAGACCTTGAAGTGATTTTGAATCAGGAGATCAGCCAGCCGTTCTGTCGCGATGCCATGAAAAAGCCGGTGTCGGTAGCTGGTGTCTTCGGATTGATCAATCCGTTTTCTTCTGTCCGGCTGGATAATGCACTGCCAGCCACAGGGTTGGCTTTTGGGGGTCTGTCCAGGTCACGCGATGACGACATTGCGCCGGAATATTCACTGAATCTCCGGGCTTCAGGGTCAGAATTTCACCGTCGGCAAAAGATATCTTGCCAGTCCCTTGCAACACCACGACCCATTCATCGCGGTCTTGATCGTACCACTCACCCTCCGAGGTGGTTTGCCCATGGGAGATAATTCTCTCGATCAGGAGGCTCTCGGTCTGAATCAGGCTATCAAATACCTCCCGGGATGGATTTTGCGATAAATGGTTGAAAATATTTTTTATTTTATGTTTCATCTTTTTGTTCCCTCACTAAAAGATACTCCATAGCATAAATTTTGTTCCCTTTTTTTGCATCTTTCTTGTCACGTCAGGTATCTATTTTTTGCGGTGACGCTCCTACACCATACCCGTCAGGGTTAGTGTAGGAGCGTCACAGTTTAACATATCTGTAGTCGAAGACGGCTTAATTGACTTCCACCTCAAAGATACCTATTTAGCTCTCTGGTTACAAACAGTTACCAGTGACCAGTTACCAGTGACCAGTTATGAGTTACCAGGCAGTTGCTATACTTCCGAAAACCTCTTTCCAGTTCAATATGCTCACGCTCGTTGCTGCTCTCTCTTAAGTTTAGCACAGGAATCTGGTTTAATAAATTGGAACAAACCAAACCCGGTACCCAGTCGTCCTTTTTTTTTAACCCACCCCCCAGAGACTGATTTAATTGCCCAGCTTTTTTTAATTGTGGATGCCCTAGAATGTGCTAAGGAAGTAGATTGGGTGAAACTAGCCCTAAATTTGAGCAACACCTGGGAAGAATTTTACCGAAAAAGTCGCATTTGGGGAAAAATAGAACTGGAACTGGCCCAAGGAAGATTAGCATTAATGGCCCTGACGGAATATTTCCTCCGAACATTGCTCCAGGAAAGAATTGGAGTAGCACCTCTTGGGGAATTGTAAAGAAATGTTACAAAGACTTGTCAAATGGTTTTTGATTAGTTATAGTAAAAGACATGTGTGAGGAGCGAACAAGCAGGGAGACCGAGACGAAACACGGAAAGTCGTCGGTCTCCTTTCTTTTGGGGGTGTTTCACGCCTCCGCGCCGAGGCGCTGAGAGGCTCGGAAAAAAAAATTCCGAAAATTTTCCCAAAGTACTTGACAAATTAAATTCATGTCGTCTATAGTAGAAATTGTGTGAGGAGCGAACAAAGTTGGGAGACCGAGACGAAACACGGTCAGTCGTCGGTCTCCTTTCTTATGGGAGCAGGAACTTCTCAATAGCCACGGCAGCTCCATCTTCTTCTACGTCAGGAGCAACCCAATCTACAAGACTCTGCAACCGAGTGGGACCGTTAGCCATTCCTACGGCTAAACCAGCGTATTGGAGCATTTCTGCATCGTTAAAATTGTCACCGATGGCCATCACATTTGACCGCTCCAAACCCAAAATATTTTCTGCGAGATAACGAGTAGCTTGTCCTTTATTAGCTTGAGGTGAGATCGCTTCGAGAAAAGTGCGATTTGATTGAGTAACAGAAAATCCATCCCGAGGAAAACGTTTAGGTAAATCTTCCTTGAGAAACTCCATGATCTCCGGGTCACGACACAGAGCTAAAACCTTAGTAGTTACCTGTTCCTCCAGAAGATGACCTAGATCCCCCACAGCGATCGCTTCAACACCAGAACGAGTTGCATAGCCTTCCGTTTCTGGCAGAATTTTGCGGACGTAAAGGCGATCCTCTACATAGAAGTGAACCCCAACCCTGTCAATTAGTTCCGGTTGCTCCAAGTAGTCCAATAATTGTAAGGCTATAGGGGTATCCAGAGGTAGATGTTGGTGTATTTCCCCTGTGAGAGGATTTTGTACCCAAGCTCCATTATAAGCTAGCACGGGCAGATGGGAGCCAATACTGCGGTGAAAGGGCAAAGCGGAGCAATACATGCGACCAGTAGCGATGGCTACCCCAATCCCTTTATTTTGAACTGCCTCAATAACCTCCCTTACCCTCCTGCTGACCTGATTTGATTTTCCTGCGATAGTGCCATCAATATCCACAACTAATAATTTAATGTCCATGGGTTGCTTTGCTTATCTCCACCAGATAATATAATAGGGAAAAGAATAGCTCTATTACCGATAAAGAGTTGGCTGTCAGCACCCCGCGCTAAAGGTGTGGCTCTCGTACCCCCGGGCAACTCTTTCAAGGTGCCCCTACTGGGTCTACTAAATTCGCTCTTGTCGTAGTTTCTCCGCGTTTATTTAGACGCGACCTCCCTACTCCCGTGTATTACTCATGAAAAACCCAATCTTTGCTTTTGTTCTTATCTTTGGTGCAATCAATATCAACGTACATCCAGCACAAGCTGCTTACACCCGATGCCAAAAAGAACCCAACCGTGGTTCCTATTGTTTCAGTTTTGGTGACAGTGGTAAACTGATTTATGAATTAATCGAAGAACTACGTTGCGCAGGCTACTACTATCTTGGGAATGATAGCTACTTTGGTCCAGTCACCAAACGCGCCATTATGGACTCCCAACGCGACTATGACTTATATCCTGATGGGATTGCAGGTCCTCAAACAAGGAACTTACTGATTAGACGGAATCGAAGATCGGGTTGTTAACTGTATTGGTGATCGCCCTTTATCACAGGTTATGGCAGCAAAATCCAGATTTGGAATCGACGGTCGGGGAAATTGATTCAGACCTAGAAAGATCATAGCGGAGACATTACAGCGTTCGCCATCAGTTCCGACGGTAAAACTATCGTCAGTGGTAGTAAGGATGAAACTCTTAGGGTTTGGAATATAGCTAATCTAGAAAGAATAGAACCTATTAATATCATTAAGTTATCTAACCTAGAAACAAATAAATTGATTTTTGATTTGGGTGAGGAAGGGTCTAGAGTTGCTTTCAGCCCAGACGGACGAACTATTGTGGACAATGTTATCCACATTTGGCCCGTACCGGGGAGACAGGAGAGATAATTGAGATAAATTGTCAGTAAATCAATTATTTATAAAATACATCCCGCATAATTTACTCAACTAAATCATTTTCAGGAGCTTGTCCACCGATACCAATGGGGGTATTGTAGATGAAGGCATCGTTCAAATTCAAATTATCTATATAAGCACTATAGACGTGGGTGTCATACATCTGAGCAGAACTAAAATTGACCCCATGGAGAATAGCCCAATCCAAAACCGCATTGGTGATGAAAGCAGACTCGAGATTTGCTCCAGTCAGATTCGCTCCGGTCAAGTCAGCCCCCTCCAGATTAGTATCTACCAGGTTAGCTCCTGATAAATCCGCCTTGCGCAGATCGGCACCAATCAGATGTTCTCCACTCAAATCTGCTCCCACTAATTAGAGTCGAGGGAGATGTTACCATCCCGCCCCTCTCCTACGAACTGTACGTGAGACTTTCACCTCATACAGCTCAGGTGCTTCTATGTCTTTACGACGCGCTTCACGAGTCCGTCTACGATGCGCTTCTGGTGTACCGTCTGCGCCTGGTGACATTCTCGGTGGAGGGCAACTAGATTCAAGCGAAACCAGTTGTTATGATTGCCGTCAATGTGGTGCAACTCCACGGCTCCATCCATCTCCATGAACTTACGGTTGCAATGCGGACACACATTCTTCTGTCGCCTGAGGGCTTCAGCGGTTGCACCACTGTATAATTTGGAGTTTCGACCGACCCAGTAGGAAGTATTCCCATTGTAGGGTGAGGCATCATCTCTAACCATCACGTAGTTATTGACTTTCCAGGGAACTCTTGGGAAAGCTTTCCTTACCTGCTCACTGGTGAGCAGGCGCTTTGCAGCCCCTTGAATCGGCTTTTTGCCTCTAGTGGCCATCCGTCGTGCTTTCTCTGCTTCCTTAATCGTCATCCTGCGTTTTTCAGCTCTCAGCTTACGCCAAACCCATTTATTGAGCGACCATAGTGAATGCTTATTCATATCGCAGTTTTTGTGATACTGCCTCCAACCTCGGACTTGTGTCTCTATCCTTTTCAGGCGAGCATCCGTGGTTGCGCCATTTCTCCAAGTGGTTTTTACCTTAGCCTTGATGTCTGCATAATTCTCGGAACTCGGTGTAGATTTGAAGACTCCACGGGAGTTGACACGAAAGCGCCACCCCAGGAAATCGAACCCTTCCGTAGCTTTACTCACCTTAGTCTTAGTTTCGTTAATTTGTAACCCTCTGGACTTTAAGAATTCGTCGATATCTTTCCGTAGCCTCTTGGTATCAGCTTCGGGTTTACAGATAAAGACCGCGTCGTCTGCGTAACGAATGCCCCTTATGAGAGTGCCGTATCTACGTCTCCCTTTCCATTGGTCTGACCCTAGGTTCTCGAATCCATCTAGGGCGATATTAGCCAGTAAGGGTGAAATCACCCCGCCCTGGGGAGTCCCCTTAATACTGGAGGGGTATTCACCACGAACGCCAGCTTTTACAGCTTTCTTTAACCCCTTTAAAGCTTCGGTTGGTAGGATTACTCCATCGAGTATGGCTTTGTGGTCAATTTCGTCAAAGCACTTACTGATGTCTGTTTCCAGTATCAGCTTGTCCTTGCCATTTGCTGTTCTTCTGAGGTTATTAAAGATGTACATTTGTGCGTCCGCAGTACAGCGACCAGGTCTGAAGCCATAGCTTCTTTCTCCGGCAGTTGCTTCGTAGGCGGGCTCGGCTGCTAACTTGAGCAATGCTTGCCACGCCCGGTCGGCCATTGTAGGGATGCCTAATCCCCTTGTTTTACCGTTAGGCTTGGGGATATTTACCCTTCTCAGTTGCTGGTGTTTCCAGTGGTGCCAATGCTTATTTAGCCTTTGACACAACACTAGACGCTCTCTGGTAGAAAGCGCTGTTTTCCCATCAACTCCGGGGGACTTACGCCCTGTGTTCAGCTGTGTTACTTGTTTGACGGCCAGTGCTTGGGCTGCACGACTCCGAAGTAGGAGCCGTTGTAAACGTTTGACTTTGGCTTTGTGCTTGTCCTTTTGCGCTTTGAAGATACACCGCTGTAACCGAAATACCCCTGCTCCTGCGCAGCCGCGCCTGAGCAGGCCGGAATCTCTTCCATGGCAGGTCTTTCCAGACATCGTCAGCCCTCCGGCCAATCTTCCCCGCCAGCAGGAATGCTGCTAAGTGGAGCCTCAAGGCTTTTAGACTGCGGTATTCGATTGAAGTCGGGTTAGTGATATTCACAGTTTTGACCTCGTAGTCGCTCTGATATTTACATTGGGTATCTTCTCTGTAGAAACCATCAGGCAGTTACGCCTTCTCTTACCCTCGCTCTTCCGATAGGCCGTTAATCAGGCGACCCCACCACTCCTGCTCCTGCGCAGCCGCGCCTGAGCAGGCATTGTTGGGTTTGGAACCCCCTGTTTCCGTGGAAGTTAAGCGAGTTTTTACTCGTTGGGAATGAACTATTGTTTGAACCCTTGGGACTCATCTTTTGACCCATGACCAACTCAGGAATGTAAGTTCAGCAACCATGACTCTTACGAGTTTCTTTCGGTCTCTCTTCTGTCGTCTGTAACGGCCTTCCGACAGTGTCTGGGGTTAGGTCTTTTTTCAGATGATTCACGTTAAGTTATCCCGGTGTTCTCCCTGTTGGCGGAAGTATCTCTGCCTAACCGTTTGGCCGCACTTTACCGCTCTGTTGCCAGCTTCTGCCTGGTGATTAACCTCACAGTGGCCAGGTAAGGATTCACGTGATTCCTTCACGGGAGGGACTTTCACCCTCATAATCCATTCAGTTGTCAAGGTTCAGCTGTCGAGATAGGTAGACCCTTACAGGTTTTCCCCCTCACAGTACCGCCGGGCGTACACTTTCAAAGCACCCGGCTCCTGGTGTATCATCATACTCGCTGGCGCGTTTACTCCTCACTGAAATCGGCTTTCAGGTCTCATCCAAATTGGGCTTTGAGTCCTTAAATTCCAACGTCCTCTCCATTGACGTTTGCCCTACGCCTCTAACTTATGAGGAGAATTGAGTTTCAAGTTCCAGTTTTCGATTGGATTACGTTTCACCCATTCCAACGTCAGCTCTCCTTTCGGATAGGCATAACCTATAAGTCTCAGTTATTATACCAGGCGTGGCCCGATACTTTTCCTGCGGGGATTTCTCCCCAAGTGACTTCTTTAGCTTTTTAGGAATGTCCTATCTCCCCTGGGAGTTGGTGTACTTTACAGCTTTCCTACTGATTTCTCAGACCCAGTGGAGGTTTACTCGTTTCACAATAATTAGATACGTCTGACTTAGGCTGCTCCATATCCCGGCGGCGTGGTGTCTACGGGATGACCCGACCAAGTTCATCAAACGCGCGGGAGACCCCACCCTCAGTAAAATGCGATATGAAAGCGTTTTACGGGGTGGGGAGGGATAGCGCGCCATTATTTTAAACTTCCCCTTGACTTCTCACAAAATACGCGCTAATATGTAAAAGTACTTCAAAACACCCTAAAGAGATGGTACAACGCGCCTATCGGTACAGATTCTACCCGGATGCAGAGCAAGAGCAATTCTTACGCCGCACCTTGGGCTGTACCCGATTGGTATACAACAAAGCGCTGGCAGCCAGAACTGAGGGGTGGTATGAAAGGGGGGAGCGGATAGGTTACAACCAAACATCCTCTATGCTAACCCAATGGAAAAAACAAGAAGGTTTAAAATTCCTGAATGAGGTGAGTAGCGTTGCTCTCCAGCAGGCTCTGAGGCATCTACAAAAAGCTTTTGCTAACTTTTGGGAAAAGCGTAGTCGGTATCCCAGGTTTAAAAAGAAAAGCAATGGTGGGAGTGCAACGTTTACCGGTTCTGCCTTCAAATGGGCAAACGGACAGCTCACATTGGCTAAGACCGAAAATCCACTCAATATTGTGTGGAGTCGCTCTATTCCCCAGGGATGTGATCCAACTACCGTTACTCTCAAGTTAGAACCATCTAATAGATGGTTTGTAACCTTCTTAGTAGACGACTCTACTGTAGTGCACTTGCCTCCCAGTCAAAATAAAGTGGGGCTAGATATGGGTTTGAGTACTTTGGTTACCACTAGCAATGGAGAGAAAATTGCTAATCCACGCCATTTTAACCAGAAATTCAAAAGACTCAAAGCCGCCCAAAAGAGTTTGTCCAGGAAGAAATTAAAGTCAAATAATAGGCGGAGGGCTAGACTCAAAGTAGCGAAGGTACACGCAAAGATTGCAGATGCCAGGAGAGATTTTCACCACAAGTTAACTACCAATCTGATTCGTGAAAACCAAACGATAGTGGTAGAGGATTTAGCCGTCAGGAACATGGTCAAAAACCGCTCCTTAGCTCGTAGTATTAGCGATGCGAGTTGGGGGGAATTCGTGCGGCAACTCCAGTACAAGAGTGAATGGTACGGGCGAGAATTAATCAAAATTGACCGCTTCTTTCCATCAAGTAAAAGGTGTGGAAACTGTGGCTTTATATTAGACAAGTTGCCATTGAATATCCGAGAATGGGAGTGTCCACAATGCAAGACAACCCATGACCGTGACATCAATGCGGCTAAGAATATTTTGGCGGCGGGGCTCGCCGTGTCAGTCTGTGGAGCGAACGTAAGACCTGATAGACTTTGCTCTAAAGGGCAGTTGCGAAACTCTCGAAAGGGAAAGAAGCAGAAACCTAAGTAGTGATGCTTAGGAATCCCCACCCTCTGCGACAGCAAGGGTGGGGAGGATGTCAACTTTCACGTTTTGCCGCATACCGTTTTGGTTAGAGTGTAACAGTACCGCTTTCACTCTTCATAGTTAACGAGACTGCAAGCTTCGCTGATAGCGAGCCATATCAGACTTTCCCTAGGCCGCTATCACCGTCGGACTGATAGTAGCTTGGCCACTTAACCCTCTAGCTGTGAAACTCCGGCATTACTGCCAAAGCTCCTTCGGGCGGGAACTGGAGAGACACTCCCCATGGGGCTTTCACCCACTAATTACTGCGCCTTTCGAGCCGCACGGTCAGGAACTATTTCAGCCTGTTTCCGGGCTTAGATTGTAACTCCTGTTTGTCTAGAACCCTGCCCTAGCTTCGTTCGGGTTACCCCGCGACTTTACTTGCTAGGAACGAGCCGCACGGTTGCACCCCATGCACTCCCCAGTTGATAATAACTGCTGTACGTGACTGGGATTCTCAGCTTTTACTGGATTTGCCAAGAATAGAGGTGTTGTCAGAGCTAAAGCTGCTAAATAAGTGACTTTCATTTGACCACCATCCTAGGATTCCTGGTTGTTGACTGGTTTCTCTACCCCTTATTCTAACTCTCCTAGGTAACCTTTGCTCATAGAGTCCCTTTTCTTATACTTTCTTAATATTTTTCTTTCTATAACCTTGCGGAGTCGCAAATTGGCGGTCTATTTGGCAGGGGAATGTCCATGGTATCAGCGACATGACACTTCAAGACTTTAAATGTATTTTGCCTATTACTGATAATACCATCCACACTGGATCCTGTGTAATCGATCACCTTTCTTTGATAAGCTTTGACAGCTTCCTTACCGCGATCGCTCTCTTGAGTAATATCCTTGAGAGACAATTGGAGATCCTCGCTATACACTCGCAAAATGTTGACAATTCCCTGCTGCACATCTTTTCCATCGGCATTCAATTCCCTGACCAGGTCCGATATTAATTGCTTAATTGATGTTGTATTTTTGTTTAGCTGTCTGCATATTGTCGGTCTGTTCTCTAATTGTAGCAGCAGTTTATCAGCCACATCACAAGTTAAGAACTTATAAGTATTTCTTCCTGATTCAATTATTCCGTACTTTAAACTCAATTCCGGGTTGAACTGAGATAGCTTGTCTTGATATGCTTTAATTGCTAGCACTCCTGCTTCTTGCTCTTGGGTAATTTGTTTTTCTTGCAGTTTTGCATTGCCGCTGGCTGATCGGAAAACGGCTAAGATAGCTTGGTTAACCTTCTTATTCTCCTCCTCCGGAAAAGTAGCCCCAAAATAATTTCTCATTGCGGTAATTCCTTGCTCAGTGGTGGTTGGAGAATAGAGGTATTTTTGGCGATAAATTCCCAGCACACCCCCCACTGCTAAACTAAAGACAATCATACCTATGGCAACTCTGGTAGGAGCAATTCTAGCTCCCAACTCCATGGATAAAAGCCAGATTTTTTCCCGGGTATTGACTTCTCTTGTCACCCAAATCTGATAAATCTCCCATTGAAAACCTTTCTGACTTAGTTCCGTAAACACCTTTTTCGGAACTTCACCAGAGACAACATGATGAAAGAATTCAGCTATTTTATAATCTCCTAAACTCTCAAATAATGCAGCCAATGGCTGATATTGCGGCTGATTTGGATAAGCATGATCCACCCAAAACCCTTCTACATTCATTAATATTGCTTGCCATTGAGGATCGTTCATCAGTTTAAAGGGCAAATTGTTCTCCCCTTCAACCTTACGGCTCATTAAGCTTAAATCACTATCGATATCTTTTCTGAGTTGACGATAAGAAAAAGCCCAGAGTCCTGCCTTAGAACTTAATAACCAAATTCCAACTGGCAATAGTTGGGGTTGCTCAATGAGGGTAGGTATAATTATCCTAACACCTTGATATAACTTAATTAATATGAGTCTCCCATCCTTCTCCATTTCCGTGAGAGGCTTTAGCAGGGTTGCTTGAAATCGTTGGGAAACTAGATAAAGCTCCCCTTCAGTCCTGAGACTCATCCATAAAAGAAACTGAGGTAATGTGGATGGAAATATTATTGCCCTGAGAGTTAAAATTCGGACCATCTCAGGAGTATAAATACTCTCGGATATCGCCCCTTCAGCACCTTGCTCATTAAAAATAACGTTCCAGTAATCAGTCCCAAGGTTGGAATTAGCTAAAGCAGTGGCGATGATTTGCAGCTGCTCCCTGTTTCCTGTTTCCGAATGACTTAAATGAGCAAGAGCAGTTTTGATTTGTTGTTCCATCATTGTCCCCCAGGGACAGTTCACTCTTGGGACTGGAGTAGCCAGTCTCAAGAGCTTCTCTCTAAAAACACGATAATATAACAATGATAGCTACAGGTAGGGTGACGACTGGCAAGAAGACTACGGGATTTAATTTGCCTGGGTTAAACTTGTGCTACCCAAATCCCTAATTAGGAGGTAAACTACTGTGAATGCTGAAGCTCACGAGAGAATCCTGGGTTACTTTATCGAAGAAGCGAAGGAACATTTGGAAACTCTCGAACAAGGAATCTTAGATCTGGCTATCGCCGCCAATTATGAGGAAAGAGTCAACGAAATGTTTCGTGCGGCCCATTCTATTAAAGGCGGAGCAGCGATGCTTGGCTATTCCAGTATCCAAAATACAGCCCACTGCTTAGAAGATTCTTTTAAAATTCTCAGAGAAAACGAACTGAAAGTTGACCAAAACTTAGAGTCTCTCTTTTTTGCAGGCTATGACGTATTGCAAGATTTAATTGATAGGTTGCAAAGTCCAGAAAGTCTTCAAGACTCCGAGGGCCTTAAAATCTTCCAAGAGGCAGAACCTCGTTTTGTCCAGTTGCAGCATTATCTCGACCAAATCCTTGCTTCGGGTGCGGGTGCTACCCCAACTACTACGGCAGCCCAATCCCTGCCAGAACAGGTGAAACAAACTTTGAAGGAGATGTTGCAGCTCTTTAAACAGCAAGCAACGCCGGAAAGTAGGCAAGAAATCCAGCAATTGTGCCACAGTTTATCTTATCTAGCACCGGAGCAGTCAGGTTGGCAAAAACTGGTGGAAACTGCTGGGTTAGCGGTAAGCAATCCCAAATATACCTATAGTATTCTTGCGCCAGTGGTGATTAAAGAAATAAAGCTGGGTTGCGATGGGTTGGAATTGGATATGGCTGAAGACATTGCTCCCTCGGAAGGTTTACAGCAACTAGCTTCCTCCTCCTTACCGCAAATTCTCGTCACCTTGGAACCAGAATCAGCGGCGAAAACCTTGATGAGTGCTTTTAATAAGGAGCAATTATCCCAATTAGTTCAATATATACAAGCTAAAGTATAGAGTGTGCGATGATAGCAAAATAACAATCAAATTTCAACAAGGGAGATGATGGCTGAAATCCAGTTTACCAGAGGAATATCGGAACCAACAATACCGGATGTCAGACTGACCCGCTCTCGCGATGGTCAGTCTGGGACGGCGACTTTTTATTTTGAAGAACCTCAAATTCTGGGCAAAGATAGTACTCAGGACATTACGGGGATGTATATGGTGGATGAAGAAGGAGAAATCGTCACCAGGGAGGTGAAGGCTAAGTTCATCAACGGACGACCTCACTCTTTGGAAGGAATACTGATTATGAGATCCTCAGAAGAATGGGATCGCTTCATGCGCTTTATGGAACGATATGCCGAGGAACAAGGTTTAGAATTTAGTAAATCATAACTTAAACAGTTACCAGTTATCAGTTACCAGTTACCAGTTGTCACGTACCATGATGTTGTTAATTTAGTGGGGAACTCAGAACTGCTGGATAAATACTTAACTGGTAACTGTCATGTCCTGGTATTTGGTTGGATTAGGGATTGCTTTGCTAAAGTTTTGTAGTATTTAGTACAGTTAAGAAAAATTAGTTCGTAGGATGGGCAATTGGGACAACGTTTGGTACCCTTTATGAAGAGTAAATTTTTTATTTTCCACCAATTCACCCTAAAATAAATAAATTATTTATGCTATTAACTCCACACCCAGATACAGAGACTATCGCCCTAAATTGTGCGGCCATTACAATAAGCGATACTCGCACGAGTGTAACAGATAGCAGCGGTAAGGTAATTCAAACACTACTGACTAAGGCTGGTCATCAAGTCCCAGTCTATACTATCCTCCCGGACGAACCGAGTAAAATTAGCGCTCAGTTAGCCCAATTGGGGGATCGCGTCGATTTAAATGTTATCATTTTTAATGGGGGTACTGGTATTGGAGCGCGAGATACCACTTATGATGCTATCTCCAGTTTATTGGAAAAAACTTTGCCTGGGTTTGGGGAGTTGTTTCGCTTTCTCAGTTATCAAGAAATCGGTTCTCGGGCTATGAGTTCCCGGGCAGTTGCTGGAGTTTATCGTCGCAAGTTGGTTTTCTCTTTGCCCGGATCTACTAATGCTGTTAAATTAGCTTTGGATAAGCTGATTATCCCAGAATTAACTCATCTTTCTTTCCTGATTAATCCACCTGCATAATTCTTACCTCTTCTCCCGCAAGAATTACTGTTTTCCCCACAGGTACTACCGCCAAAGCATTAGTTTGGGCTAGATTAATTAGGTTAGCGGAACTGTGACTACCACCTGCTAAATCAAATTCAAAGATACCGTCACACTCATATAATTTACCCCAAAGATAGGTCTCTCGCTTACCTCCACTGTGCAATTCTTGGCGGGTTCGCCCTTTGACAAATGTGGGTAACCAGTTCCCGCATAACCCAGACAATTTACGCAATGCAGGTTGTAGAAAGCGCCAACAAGTAACTAAGGCGGAAACGGGATTCCCTGGTATGCCAAAATATAAGCTACCATTAAAACTACAGACAGTTAGGGGTTTTCCCGGTTTAACCGCTACACTATGAATGGCAATTTCTCCCCTCAACTCCTCCAAAATACCATCTATATAATCATAATCCCCCACAGACACTCCTCCAGTGGAAAGAACTAAGTCAGAAGTGGTAATTGCCTTCTCTATGGTTGCTTTGAGCAGTACTGGATCATCGGGTACAATTCCCATACAGATAGGGATAGCGCCATTCTTCTGGACAAAAGCAGCTAAAGCATACTGATTGGAATCCATAATTTGCCCTGGTTGTAACTGGGTACCCGGGGATACCAACTCGTTCCCAGTGGAAAAAATGGCCACTCTGGGACGGCGATAGACGGTAAATTGGTGGCACCCAGCAGTGGCTAAAACGGCAATATCAGCCTCATTCAGAGCAATTCCCGGTGTTAAGAGGGGATCGTTGGCTTGATAGAAAGATGCTTTCTGACGCAGGAATTCTCCTGGTTTTGGGTGGGTGAGAATGGTGATTTCATTCCCAGCTCTACTGGTATGCTCTTGCATGACAATGGTATCAGCTCCTTCTGGGACCATAGCTCCTGTGAAAATGCGGGCTGCTTGTCCAGGTTGAATCCTCACTTGCGGTTGATGACCTGCGGGAATTTCTTCGACAATTGTTAAAGTGCTGGGAGCATGGCGAACGTCATCATAGCGCACGGCGTAACCGTCCATAGCTGCATTATCCCAGTAGGGGAAATTCAGATTACTGGTAACTGGTTGAGCGAGAATGCGGTTCGTTGCACCGATAAGGTCTACTGTCTCCGTATCTTGCAAGGGTTGGACTAGGTCTAAGATGGTGGATTCTGCTTGTTTAACTGATAACATAGATAAAAATTAATTTTGGTGCAATTCTTCTCTGTGTTGCGGCGTTCAGTGGTTAAATTAGTGCGGCTCGTTTCCTGTAAAAGTCGCGGCGCAAGCCAAACATAAGCAGGAGCAGGGTCTCCGGGACGACGTCTCCGATAATCTAAGCCAACGAAAAGGGCTGAAAACGGACAAACGATTCCTACCCTACCATGTCCCTCCGGGGAAATGCGAAAGGAATTAGGATTACCGAACCTTGACAACTGAATGAACTATGAGGGTGAGGCGCGGTCAGAAATCGTATAACCAAGTCCCTCCCGCCTGCTCAGGCGCGGCTGCGCAGGAGCAGGGGAATCACGTGAATCCTTACCTGACCACCGTGAGGTTAATCACCAGGCGGAAGCTGGTAGCAGGGTGGAACCGGAGCTATCGAGCGGTTCGATGGTAACGCCACTAACAGGGAGAACACCGGGATAACTTAACGTGAATCATCTGTGAAAAGACCTAAGCCATGACACTGCCAAGCCGTCCTGAGCAGAAAAGACACCGATAGAAACTCGTAAGGCCATAATTTAGCGTGCGGCTCGAAAGTCGCAGTAGTTAGTGGGTAAAACCCCATGGGGAGTGTCCTCCCCGGTTCCAGCCCGAAGGAGCCTCAGCAGCAATGAGGGGGTTTCACAGCTAGAGGGTTAAATGGCTAAGTTTTCTATTAGTCCGATAGTGGTAACGGCCTAGGGAAAGTCTGATATGGTGAGCATAAAGCGAAGCTTGCAGCCTCGTCAGTGGCAATGAGTGAAAGCGGAACTGATACACTCTAACCAAAACGGTATGCGGCATATGTGAAAGATGGACTGCTATAGACATCGCGTAGACACCACGCCGCCGGGGTATGGAGCAGCCTAAGTCAGACGTATCTAATTACTGTGGAACGAGTAAACCTCCATTGGGTCTGAGAAATCAGTAGGGAAGCTGTAAAGCGAACCAATTCCCAGGGGAGACAGGACTATCCTAAGAAGCGAACGCTGCTAGGACGAAAGTTCAGGGGAATCAATAACCCGGCAGATAGGCAAATGTCTACCCCCGCCATCCGCGATGCCGGGGGGAGCTGACGTAGGAGAGGGTGAAACGTAACGGTAAAATCCCTTACCACTTGCGATTTTGCAATCAAAAAGCTGGAACTTGAAACTCAAAGCTCCTCATAAGTTAGAGGCGTCGGGCAAACGTCAATGGCGAGGAGGTTGGAATTTAAGGACTCAAAGCCCAATCTGAATGAGACCTGAAAGCCGATACAAGTAATGAGGAGTAAACGCGCCAGTTCAGTAGATGATACACCAGGAGCCGGGTGCTTGGAAACTTGCACGCCCGGTACTGTGAGGGGGAAAACCTGTAAGGGTCTACCTATCTCGACACTTACATTCCTGAGTTGGTGATAGGTCAATGGATGAGTCCCAAGGGTTCGTAACAATAGTTCGTTCGGAACGAGTAAAAACTCGCCCAACTTCCACTGAAGCAGGGGGTTCCAAACCCGACATGTGAAGTGGTGGGGTCGCCTGATTAACGGCCTAACGGAAAAGCGAGGGTAAGAAGGGCGTAACTGCCCGATGGTTTCTACAGAGAAGATACCCAATGTAATTATCAGAGCGATTAATGAGGTCAAAACTGTGAACATCACTAACCCGACTTCAATCGAATACCGCAGTCTGAATGCCCTGAGACTCCACCTAGCAGTTTTGCTAAGGTTGGGGAAGATTGGCCGGAGGGCTGACGACGTCTGGAAAGACCTGCCATGGAAGCGATTCCGGCCTGCTCAGGCGCGGCTGCGCAGGAGCAGGGGTATTTCGGTTACAGAGGTGTATCTTCAAAGCGCAGAAAGAACAGTCAAAAGCCAAAGTCAAACGTTTACAACGGCTCCTACTTCGGAGTCGTGCCGCCTCCCGCCATCGCGGATGCCGGGAGCCGTCAAACAAGTAACACAGTTAAACACAGGGCGTAAGTCCCCCGGAGTTGATGGTAAGGTCGCGCTCTCTACACGGGAGCGTCTAACACTATGCCAGAGGTTGAATAAACACTGGTACCACTGGAAACACCAACAACTGAGAAGGGTAAACATCCCGAAGCCAAACGGCAAAACTCGTGGATTAGGCATCCCAACAATAGCTGACAGGGCGTGGCAAGCGTTGCTCAAGTTAGCAGCCGAGCCAGCTTACGAAGCAACTGCCGGAGAAAGAAGCTACGGCTTCCGACCCGGTCGCTGTACTGCGGACGCACAAATACTGATTTTCAATAATCTCAGCAGCCGTACTAACGGTAAGAATAAGCTAATTCTGGAAACAGACATTAGCAAATGCTTTGACGAAATAGACCATCAGGTCATGCTAAACGGAGTAGTCTTACCCAAGGAAGCACTTAAAGGATTAAGGAGAGCGGTGAAAGCAGGTGTCCGTGGTGAATATCCCTCCAGTATTAAGGGCACGCCCCAAGGCGGGGTTATCTCACCCCTACTGGCCAATATCGCCCTAGATGGATTTGAAAACCTAGGGTCTGACCAATGGAAAGGGAGACGTCGGAACACTCTCATAAGAGGTATACGTTACGCAGACGACGCGGTCTTTATCTGTAAACCCAAAGCCGACACCAAGAGGTTACGGGAAGATATAGACAAATTTCTGAAGTCCAGAGGGTTAAGAATTAACGAAACTAAGACTAAGGTGAGTAAAGCTACGGATGGATTCGACTTCCTGGGATGGCACTTCCGCGTTAATTCCCGTGGAGTCTTTAAATCCACACCGAGTTCCGAGAACTACGCAGACATAAAGGCTAAGGTAAAAGCTACTTGGAGAAATGGCGCAACCACGGAGGCTCGCCTGAAAAGGATAGAGTCACAAGTCCGAGGTGGTCGCCAGAATCACAAAAACTGCGACATGAGCAAGCACTCGCTATGGTCGCTCAATCACTGGGTATGGCGTAAGCTGAGGGCTGAAAAACGCAGGATGGCAATTAAGGAAGCAGAGAAAGCAAGACGTCTGGCTATCAAGGGTAAACCCTTAGGAGCGCGCCTCGCGCGCTCACATCAGAGCAGATTAAGAAGGCTTTCCCAGCAGTTCCCTGGAAAATCAATGACCACGTAATGGTCAAAGGTGATGCCTCACCCTACGATGGAAAACTAACCTATTGGGTTGGCCGGAATTCCAAACTATATAATGGCCCAACCGCTGACGCCATTAAGCGACAGAAAGGCATATGTCCGCATTGCAACCGACTGTTCATAGATATGGATGGAGCCGTGGAGTTGCACCACATTGACGGCAACCACAACAACTGGAAACGTAAGAATCTAGTCGTCCTCCATCGAGAATGCCACCAGGCGCAAGCGGTACACCGCAAGCGCATTAAGGATGGACTTCGTTCGCGCGCCTCCCATTGGCATAGAAATACCTAAGCCGGATGAGGTGAAAGTCTCATGTCCGGTTTATCGGAGAGGGGCGAGGTGGCAACATCTCCCTCGACTCTAATAAAGTAACTTTCATATAATACCCGCAATGAGAAACTCGAACAATTGGCCTGTTTGGCTACCTAACCTGGATTCATGGATGAGTGCTATGATTGTAGCACTGGTAACTTTCGGTTTAGCTAACCTGGGCGGAATTATTTGGCCGCTGATTTATTTACTACTCTGGTTTTTGCCGAGACTTGGCATAGTTTTCAATTTTTTAGCTTATATATCCCCCATTTTTGCCCTCGCTGTGGGTCATCATTACTTTCACCTGCTCCTGGATAAATATTTACCCGAAAATAGTTTTTCAAAAATGGGCAAAGTGGAAGGCTTTATCCCCGGTTTGATAAGCTGGTGGGAGGGGCTGTATGGCTGGGTGGTAATATTGCTGTCGGTGACGGTGAGCAATGTTATTATAGCTTTCTTGTCAGCACCTTGGATAAATCCAATCCTAGTATTAAACTGGAATAATCCCCTGACTAGTATTCCCTTCTTACCTTTGGTGATTCGTTGTTTGAGCGCCGCCTATCTCTACCATTTTGAATATTTAGTTAGGCAGCATTGGCTGGCTTTAGGTTCTAAGATTAAATCCAATTAGCAATCACTAAGAGTGGCGCTGCGGGATCCAGTATTTAAGGAATCGCAGAGGAGTAACTTACGAAATGTAACCGTTACAGCGATCGCTATATAAGAGGGTTTCACCCAGAGACACAGAGGCGCAGAGAGGGGAGAAAGAGAGAGTCTTGTTTGCTTATAGCTTTAATTTGGATATCCTACTACCCCTTATAGGACGATACCTATTCCACATTTTCAACCCCTTTTCCAGAATTATTTTGAGAATATTTTCCCCAATCTCTCAAATGTGATATGATATAAATAATCCCTTAGCAGCAACTAAGGGAGATTATACCGTAATATAGGAATATCCTAACATATGACGATCGCATATGACACGTAAATTATTGATTATAATATATCTAAGGACCAACTGAGTATTATGATTGAGACAGGAAAAACGAGGTATTTTGACCAGCAATTGGAGCGAGTAGCAAAAATTCGCGCCGAAGCAGCTCTCTGTCTAGGAAGGATGACAGAAATTTTAGAGCAAGGAGAATCTACAGGAGCCAATATTTCTGGTAAACTGGGTTTAGAAAGGGATATCGCGGATCTGAAACTGGTGAGAAAAAATTTGCGCAAGGGGGTCTTTAGGCTGTTAGTATTAGGGGATATGAAACGGGGCAAAAGTACTTTCCTCAATGTTTTGCTGGGAGACAATCTTTTGCCCACTGACGTCAACCCCTGTACTGCTGTACTGACTATTCTCCGTTACGGAACAAAAAAGCAAGTTACAGTTTATTTTAAATCCGGAAAACGTCCTGAAAAGCTGGATTTTATCACTTTTAAACAGCAATATACCATTAAGGCAGAAGAAGCAAAAAGACTGGAAGACCAAGATAAGTCAGCATTTCCCGATGTAGACTATGGGGTGGTGGAGTATCCTTTACCCCTGTTAGCAAAAGGCATTGAAATTATCGATACTCCCGGTCTCAATGATACCACAAGCAGGAATAAACTATCTCTCGGTTATATCAATAATTGCCACTGCATCATCTTTATCTTAAGAGCATCTCAGCCTTGTACTTTAACAGAGCGGCGCTATCTAGAAAACTATCTTAAAGGTCGAAACTTACCCATTTTCTTCCTGATTAACGGTTGGGATGAGGTGGAAGAGAGTGTTTTGGATCGGGATGACTTTGAAGAAGTAGCCAGATCCGAAGCACAACTGCGGGAAGTTTTTGCCTCCCATTTAGCCCCATACTGTATCATAGATGGAGAAGACTTATACGAGGAAAGAACTTTCGAGTTGTCCGCCATTAGAGCACTGCGACGACAAATGAAAAACCCGGAAGATAGACTAGAGGGAACGGGTTTTCCCGAGTTTTTCGCTGCTTTGAATCAGTTTTTAAACACTGATAGATTTGTAGCAGAACTGGAACAAGCAAGGACTATCGCCGGTGTGGCAACCACTCACCTCCAAGAAGCTGTAACCCGGAGGATACCCTTAATTAAAGAAAATGTAGCCCAAGTAAAAAGACGCTTAGAAACAGTAGAACCGGAGTTCGAGAAACTGACACAGATTAGAGATAGTCTGCAACAGGAAATTAGAATTATTCAAAACTTGCAAGCAAGGGCGATCGCTGATTCTTTTCGCAGCTACATAGTGGGTTTAGGGGGAACTTTCGAGGCAGATTTCTTAAAATATCAACCAGAACTGAATTTTTTCGATTTCCTTAACCAAGGGAAGCGGGAGGCTTTTGAGGCAGCATTTACGGCAGAATTCCGACAGTATATTGATGAGAAATTATCTGCTTGGAGCATTACCGCCGAGAAAAAAATGGATGACGCATTTGCCCAGTTGGCTGAACTTGCGGCTCACTACGGGGCTGACTATAGTGCGGCGACGGATAAGATTACAGAAAAACTCATTGGTGCTAAGGTAGGGAGTTCAGGCAGTACGGGACAAGAGGATCGCTCCCCAGGTTGGGCAAAATGGGCTATGGGATTAGTTTCTTTAGCTTCTGGTAATATGGCAGGAGTAGCTATGGCAGGAGTAGGTTTCGACTGGCAAGATATTCTCCTGAATACTATTGCAACCATCGGCATTGGCAGCATTCTCCTGGCTGTTTCTGGGGGTATTCTGGCACCTGTAGTCTTGGGAGTTGTGGGTTTAGGTTTGGGTGCTCTACAGGTGGAGAAAAGGCGGCAAAAATTGCTACAATCCACGAAGACGGAATTACTGAAACAATTGCCTCAGGTAGTGAGAGAACAATGGCAACCAATTTATGACGCAGTCAAGGAATGTTTCACTCTTTACGAACGGGAAGTAATGGAACGGATCGACGACGATATTAAGTCGCAAAAGGCAGAATTGCACAATTTGCTGTCCCAAAAAGAATCCGGACAAGTTAAAGTGGAAGAAGAATTGGCACGGTTGCGAGATATGGAAAGTAAAGTATTAAAAGAGCGCGATCGCTTGGAATCTACTTTTGAGTATTTGCTGATTAGTAGTTAGTTGATTTTGTTTCACGCAGCGGTGCAGAGTCGCAGAGAGAGGGGAGGATGTCAACTTCAATTCTTTGCGTCTTGGCGTCTTGGCGCGAAATTACTCTCTGTGTTCTCGGTTGGATGAAGTGAACAGCAAAATCGATGGCGTTGGTGAATTAAAAGATGATTCGAGGGGGAACAGGTACATCCCAGAACTTGAGGTAGTGAATTAGCAAACGAATTGAATGGTTGAGCATCTCGATGGACTTAGAATAGCATAATGTCTTGCGGTGCAGCCTTGCCAGATAATGCCTGAGGCGCGTATTTTAACCCTCCACCCTCGTCATGTAAGTTTTGCTGACAATCTGATCCCCATCTGGGATGTACTGAGGATAAACCTTGTATCCATCGGTGACGTAAAAGAAGCACTCCCAGACACTGACCAATCTCCATAAGGGCTCAAAGGTGCAAGGCATCTGCGATCCCCTACCACCCAGCTTAAAAGTCCTGGTTTGAAGTGATCCACTGCGGTCCAAATCCAGAGCTTGTTTTTTTTGAGCCTACAAAGGTTTGGAGCTCATCGAGTTCACCCACGGAGGGAATCTTTTGGGGGACATGGGCGTCTGGAAGATGTCCGCCAACCTGTTTAACCCAGTTAATAATGGTTGTGTGGTGAATATCTGTGACCCGCGCAATCCCCCGGAATCCTATACCATTAACATACATTTTGAGACAGAGGTTCCTCACGTCGTCGTTGAGCAAGGGTGGTTCTTGGGTTGTTCGATGAATTGGCGCCCGCAATCGACACAGCGGTTATTTTGCTTGTCTCTTCGGTGTCCATTTTTACGAATATGAGTGGACTTGCATCTTGGGCATTCGAGCATTGGCTTGTCTCTATCTTGAATTTATCTATTCTATATCCATCTTCTAATTCACCAACGCCTTCAAGGAGGCCGGATCGTAATACTTTCGGAACAACTTGATTTTTCCATTTTCGACATGGAAGAGCCCACCGTAGGTCTGACTATAATTTCGACCTGTTGGCATGATATCAACTGCACCTTTCCACTCCGCAAAAACCATTTCTGGGTCTTGCATAGGGTAGAAGACTAGAAGTGAGGTAAAGTGCGCCTTGGCACTAATTTGGGCCCAGGCGGAATAATGAGCGATTAAGTTTTCTTTACCACTAATCCGCGTTGGGAAGCCCTCGGGGGAAAAAGGCATATCCTGAACAGCATCTTCAGCCCAGACAGCTGCAAATTTCTTTATATCCTTCTCCTCAAGGGCTTCGAGGAAATAACTGTTTTGATGGCAGCTTCATCTGTTTTGATGGCAGCTTCATACTGTTGATTCATGACGAGATAAATAGATGGAATGGCGATGAGTGATATGAGAATAAGTCTGTTGAGTACTGTTTTCATTTTTTCCCCTTAGAGAGTCTTTTCAAAATGCTTGACAACAGCATCAACAGAAGCAGTCACTGCCTCAAGATTATCGTAGAAATCAAACTGCGTAACACCATTGAGTAAGATTAATTCGACATTTTCGCCGCCCTCTTCTGCGTATTTCTTTGCACCTTGAGGAATGGCTGCTGCATCGGAATGAATGAGCACGGCTGGCTTTTGTAGCGTGCGTGCGGTCTGAATCGCATCGTAGGTCAACCAACCTTCCCAGGAAGCAGCGTTGAACTTATTCTCATATTCCGGCACGAGACCGCGATTGGATTCCGTGTAGTACGGAACCCGAAACATTACTGCATTCTTGTTAGTCGTGCTGACTGCCTCTAGAATCATTGGCTCAGCAGCGTTTTCTGCCTGACGGCTAATTTCGATGAGATTGTTAACACCTTCTTCTCCGCCATAAATCGCCTTCACAATCTTTGCATCGTGAAGCCAAGGGGCAACAAGTGCCAAAGACTGAATGTTTTGGTTCTGTGCTGCTGCATCACTCATATATCCAGCCGACGCGCAAATCCCTAGGCCAGCTACCCGTGTGCTATCGATTTCTGCCCGATCCACGAGATAGTTAGCTGCGGCGTTGATATCCTCTGTTTTTCGCCGCGGGCTTTCCAAGTACTGCGGGCGACCTTCGACCTGAGATTCTCCCCAGCCACGAAAATCAAAAACGAGTGCTGCATATCCTCTATCTGCTAGCTCGACAGCATACGTGCTGGACATTTGCTCTTTTACGGTCGTCCAGGCACCGGTAACTATAACGCCGGGTAATTTCTGCCCTTCTTGATAATTATCTGGCAAGAATAGCGTACCAACAAGCGTCTCACCCTGGCTTTCAAATGTTACTGGCTTCTGCATAGCTGCTTTTGCATTGGTGGCAATAAATGTTGTAAAAATCTTAGCGATTGCGGGTAGTAATCTCATGATTTTTTCTCTTTTTGTGTTCAATATAGTCTTTTGGCCGATAGATTTTAGCTAACAAATGTTAACACTTGCTAACCAATGCACTACTGAAATAAGTTTAGTTCCGGTGGCTCTCTCCCAATGCAGTCACTTAGAAAGTAACTGCTCTTTATTCTATTTTGTCAGCTTGGTTATCGCTGTGTTTCCAATATACCTAATTAAAAGCCTTTTGGAAATAGGTATTTACTACTAATTTCCAAGGCCGTTTTTAGATTATCTGTGAGCGAATGTAGCTTTTTGTTAGCAAATCAACCAAACCACTGTGTATCAACCCTTCTATGTTACGGCAAAGCTGACTAATGTCCGTTTCAAATTGCTGCAACCGGGTTAATTCTGTATCTCGATGAATTTGTCTCTTCTCACGGAGCTGCACTAAATTCTCCAACTCCTCTTTGCGTCCCTGAATGTCATCTTTAACTCGTTGAGTTACTTCCCCTTCGTAAGTATCAAAACAGGAGGCGATCGCATCGTAAATGGGCTGCCATTGTTCTTGGGCAACTTTAGGGAGGTGTTTAGCTAGCTCCTTTTTCGCCGTCTTCAGCAGTTCTTGCCGTCCTTTTTCCATTTGCCAACTTCCCACTCCCAAACCGAGGAAAACCAAGGTTACCGGACCAGCCATCGCCCCGAAGAGAGCAGTGGTGAAGGCGCTAATACCAATTACCAGCATCATATTCACTACTATATCCTGGAAGTCTAACCCGGAGGCGGTTAGTATACCATCGGTAATTTTCCCCGTCTTGGTGGAAACCAACCCCGTAGCCCAATTTGCCCACCCAGGAGGGTTATTTTCTCCGGAAGACTCTTCTCCGGTGAGTTGCTCGGTAATTTTCGCCGTTACCTGAGCATATTCCTTCCCGTAGTAAGCTGCTTTAGCAGATAATATAGCAAAAGAACCATTCATTTCTTCTTCCACACCATGACTCCAAACAGCAATTTTATCTTTTAAATACTGCTCGAATGCTTCTTTCATTTGCCCTTCAAAGGCTTTGCGCTTATTTTTATCTACCAGGGCGAAAATTTCTAGATTCACGCGCTCCCCGAAGTCGGCTTCAAAGCTATGCTCTAAGTTTAATAAATAATCCCGGAAAGAATCGGCAATTCCTTGAGCTTGCTCATTTTTTAGGGTTCTAATTTCTGACCTAAAGCGATGGCAAATTTCTCCCAGTTTAGCAAATTCCGGTTCCACAGCTATAACCTGTTCTTTTAAAGCTTCTATGTCCCGATCCAATAAAGGAATGCGACGGTGGATAGCTTCTTGAACTTTAGTCTCGGTTTGACGGGCGATAGTTATTCCTTGGCGGAATTCAGCCATGGCTCTTTCTTGGGTTAAAAATTCATCGTCCCGGTCAGATCAGCATTTTTATCTTTCTTCCGCAGACGTAACGCTTGGAAAGCAGAAATGGCAAATACTCTTTTCTCATAGATATCTACCCCGTCTACCTGACAGTATTCTGCCAAATTAGCTTGAAAAACCCGTCCCAATTTCTCCTCAGCTGCTGCTAATTCTTCTGGGTCATCCGGATCTAGCAAACTATCTTGAACTCTGTCCCAACCATTGAGGAGAAAGAACACCGTTAAGCCTTTATCTTTGATATAATTCTCTAAATAGCGTCGTTCTCCCAAAGTACAAGGTTGGGTTGCTCGCAGGACGAAGAGGATAGCGTGGCAATTTTTAATATAACCCAGGGATAATTCGTTCCGTGCCTCCGTATCATTTAATCCTGGACTATCCACAATTTCTACTCCTTGTTTTAACAAGGGTAAAGGATAATCCACTGCTGCATATTTAACGTTGGGGAAGGCGAGATTTTGCTCCCGTTCCAGTCTTTTTGCTTCTGTTGGATCAATGGTATAGCGACTCTTGAAAGTCTGCAAATCCATGGATTCACTTGGGGTATTATCGTTAAAATAAACCGTTACTTTCTGGGTTTCACCATAGCGCAAAATGGTCAGGAGAGCAGTGCAGGGATTGACTGCGCTGGGGAGTATATTTTCTCCAATTAAGGCATTGAGTAAAGTACTTTTTCCCCGCTTCATATCTCCTAATACTAATAGACGAAATAGTCCTTTGCGGAAGTTTTCACTCACTTTAAGGATATCTTCCCTTTCTCTTTCTAAACCCACCTCCTGAACCAGCAGGGTATCAGCCATTTGGGTTAGGTAATGAGCAAGTTGGGAGCGGGTTTTTGCGACCTGTTCTAAATCAGCGATGAAGGTTTCGGTGGCAATTTTCATGGGTGGTGCATCATATAATAACTTTTATTTTATCACAGAGGCAGGTCGGACATAGAGAGAGGTGATTGAGATAAAGTATTTGCTTCACACCCCATACCCTTCCAAAGCTCTATCTTTCTGTAATTAGGAATTATTAGTGAAGAGTTTAGCAAATCCCCCTAGCAAACCAATGACGATTGCTGTGACGGTGGTGCGACTGACAAATTCTGAAGCTTCGATTCGTTTTTCCCAGCTATTGAATCTATCTTACACTTTGTTTTCTAGGGATTCAATTCTTTGGTCTACTGCTTCTAACTTGCTCTCTAATCTGATTCCTTGAGCATCAATTTTTTCATCTAATCGTTTCAGACTATTATTCACTTTATCATCTAATTGTTTTATTTCAGGAGCCAATTTGTCTTCAAGTCGTTTTAGTCCATTGTCCATTGTTTGCTCCATTCGTTTCAACTCTCCATTAATACGTTGAAATTCTCCTTCTACTTTAGCCAAGCAAACTTCAATTTTCTTGTCTAATGACTCTAAACCGATGTCAATTTTTTTTTCTAGACCTAAAATTAAGGTTTTCAGTTCTTCCAAATCGGTCATTGTCTCTCTCCTTGAGATATCAACTTTACCTTATTAATAAGATACCATATCTTGAAATTTTTGATTGCTTACTTGAAACCTGGGAGGAAATTACAGTATAATGAAAACTTGTGTCCATTAGAGGGAGTCTCATGCCCAAACTGAAAACCCGCAGGGCGGCTGCCAAGCGCTTTCGCCCCACTGGTACCGGTAAAATCTTTCGTCGCAAAGGAAACCGCAACCATTTACTCCAGAAAAAAGACTCGGAACGTAAGCGTCGTCTCAGTGTCAGAACTCTCGTCCACGAAGCAGACGAACAAAATGTCCGTCTCATGCTCCCCTATATGTAAAGCTCAACTACAAACTACCCACCACTAAAAACCCAGAACTATGAGAGTAAAAAGAGGTAATGTCGCTCGCAAGCGCCGCAAAAAGATTCTAAAATTAGCTAAAGGATACCGAGGATCTCACTCAAAACTGTTCCGCATTGCTAACCAACAGGTAATGAAAGCCCTGCGGAATGCTTATCGCGATCGCCGCAAGCGTAAGCGGGACTTTCGCCGTCTCTGGATCACTCGCATTAATGCTGCTGCGAGACAGCACGGTATCAGTTACAGTCAATTAGCGGGTAAGTTGAAGTTAGCAAAAATTGAAATAAACCGCAAAATGCTGGCCCAAATGGCTATTCTAGATCCAGAAGCATTTGAAGCGGTGGTTGAAATAGCTCAAAAACACTGACAGTGACGATTTTGCGCATCAGTGCCATCTGGCTGTTAATGCTCCTATCTCTCCCTGTCAAACCATTACAAGGAGCAGAACTGGAGCAAATAGAGCGGCGGGGCAAACTCATTGTGGCCGTCAAGGACAACCTTCGCCCCCTCGGTTTCTACGACGAGGAGGGGAACCTCCAAGGGCTGGAAATTGAAATTGGGCGGCGTTTGGCACAAGAATTGCTCGGCACTCCAGAAGCAGTAATATTTGTACCAGTTACCAACCAAGACCGTTTAAATGTAGTCTTAGAAGGCAAAGTAGACTTGGCCATCGCCCGAGTCACTTTCACTCCTTCCCGCGCCCGCTTAGTAAATTTTAGCCACTATTACTATCTGGATGGCACCGGTTTAATAACTAAAAACCCCGAGGTGCAAACATGGGAAGACTTAGAAGGGAAAAAAATTGCCCTACTGAACAATTCCAGTACTGTAGATATTATGCAAAATGCTTTGCCTCGGGCTCAACTAGTGGGAGTAAACTCTTATCAAGAGGGCTATGAATTACTGGAAGCAGATATAGTTGATGGCTTTGCAGCCGATAATACCATCCTGGCTGGTTGGGTGCAAGAATATCCCGCCTATCGCCTACTACCAGACAGTATCTCCGCCGCCCCCCTCTGCGTTATTATGCCCAAAGGCTTACAGTATCTTAGCTTGCGTAAAAAAGTCAATCGGGCGATCGCCCGTTGGCGTGACCGTTGGTTACCGGAAAGGATAAGATATTGGGGACTACCGATAGATTTTAGTTAACCAATGCACTACTGAAATAAGCCAGTAGAGGGGCTCTCTCCCAATGCAGTCACTTAGAAAGTAACCGCTCTTTGTTCTATTTTGTCAGCTTGGTTATCGCTGTATTGTCTCAATATACCTAATTCCAAGGGTTTGTGCAATAAGTATTTACTACTAATTTTCAAAGCAGTTTTGAAAACGTTTGTAATTAAATATTACTTTTTGTAAGCAAATCTACCACTTTGTATCAGCCTCTTTAACACGTACCACCACAGTTACCCATGAATGAAACTCTGCCAGTAATTTATCTCAGTTTCTTACTCATTTTGCTGACAGCCAGCGCCATATTCATTTTTCGGCAAGTTTTGAAAGTTCGTCGTCGAGAAAGTAACTTCTCCCGACTGCAAGAGAAGCTAAAAAATAAAAAGGGTACTGCCAAAGACTATTATGAGTTAGGTAGCCTTTATCTGGAAAAAAAACTTTTCGTCCAGTCGCTCCAGCTATTTCAAAAAGCATTAAAAGTAGCAGGAAAACAAGAAGTAGAGGAAGAAAACCAGGCTTTGATTTATAATGGCATGGGCTATGCTTATTTTGCCCAAGAACAATATGATTTGGCGATCCGGCAATATAAAGAAGCTTTAAAATTAAACCCAGAGTATCTCATTGCTTTAAATAATTTAGGTAATGTCTACGAAAAGAAGCAGTTAGTAACCCAAGCTTTAGAAATTTATCAACAAACCCTAAAATACGACCCCAACAATGCTACGGCTAAGGGGCGCGTGGAATCTTTAAGTAAACGGTTAACTAGTAAATAGGGTAGTAATCAATCCCATAGATAGCAATTAATGAAAAAATAATTAAACTATTATCATTGGCAATTTACTCTAACTTACTATTAGCCATGCCTGCATTTGCTGCTCAATGTGCCTATGTTACTAAAGGGTTTCAATATTACCTTAAAGGTAGGGTGGGCATTGCCCACCAGTAGTGAATATGGTTTAGTTGAGGGAGAGCTGCACCCGAATCGCCAATTCCACAGCAGCCATTTCTTCCCGCGTCAGCTCCCCCGCTTTGTCCGACATTCGTTGCTTGGACACAGTTGTCAGTTGATCAGCCATCGCCTTTTTCTGGCGACCTTGAAACATAACGAGTGCTTCGCTTGGGTAGATCCGGGAGACGTTACTGGTCATGGGCACGACCTGAACCCTGTTGAGGTTTCGGTTAGCAGCATTGTTGCTGACAATAATTGCAGGCCGTTTTTTCCGTATTTCACCACCGACTGCCGGCTCGAAATTGATCCACCAGACTTCACCTCGGTTCATCCATAACATCTCCAACTAGAGCTTCAGCCCATTCTAGTGCCTCCCCTTCACGTTCTTCGTCTGCTGCCATCTGTTTATAGGCAGCATCAAGTTCGTTCTTGATGACATAGGGACGCACGATATCCTCAATGAATTGGCTGATATCGCCTTTCCCTACGACCTTGTACAGCCCTTCATATACCTGTTCCTCAATATTTATGGTCAGTTTCTTGTGCATTTGGGCTTCACGGGCTTTATGTTTTATTGCTATTATATAATATTTAGAGGGTAGGGTGGGCATTGCCCACCAACATATCGCCCTTAACCTGAATTGCGGGCGCTTGTAGGGGCACGGATAAAACCCCTGGTAAGGCGTGTGCAATAACAACTTACTCTGTTGCTAGGGTACCAAACGTTACCAAAATTGCCCACCCTAGGAACTACTTTCCTCTTCCCGATTCCCGATTCGGGCGCGAACGCGCTATATTTTAAGTGACCCGAACACCCCCTATGTTGCCTTTTCTACTTTCTACTATCCTACCAATAATAGAACTATGGGTGTAACCAGCTGACTTTAAAGCAATGATACAGTCTCCTGCTGTTACTTCATCAATGGCAGCTAAGAGTCCTCCAGAAGTTTGAGGATCAAAAAGCAAGGGATATTGGGGGTAATTTTCCCCTCTCTCTACATTATCAATATAATGAGATGCATGTAAATTCTGTGGTTGCAGCTCACTATAAATTCCCATCTCTACTGTTTCTAATGCCCCCGGTAATATGGGAATTGCTTCTAAATCTAATTCTACCTCAACTCCAGAAGCTTTGACCATTTCTCCTAAATGTCCCAAGAGTCCAAAACCAGTAATATCGGTACAAGCAGTTGCTTCCTGTTGACGCAAGATTTGCCCTGCTTTACCATTAGAAAGTAACATTGATGCTACTGCTCCATCGATCCAACGCCCTTTAGCTAGGTGCTTCATGTGCGCAGCAAATAGGGTACCTGTACCGAGCGCCTTAGTTAAAACTAGCACTTGACCTGGTTTCATACCGCTTTTACGCAGGATTTTATCCTCATCAACTATACCATTACAAGACAAGCCAAAAGCTAATTCTGCCCCGGCGGTAGTATGTCCTCCAACTAACACTGCATCACTTTTTTGTAGTATTTTTGTAGCACCAAATAATAATTGATAGAGAGTCTCTTCTATTTTGTTGTGGTGACCGTAGGGTATTGTAGCCACTGCCAAAGCAGTTTGGGGAGTAGCCCCCATGGCAAAAATATCGCTCAAACAGTGATTGGTAGCAATTTTACCAAAGACAAAGGGGTCATTAATTAGGCTGGGAAAATAATCAATGGTATGGACCATCAATTTACCAGCTGGCACTTGAATTACTGCCCCATCATCTGGTTGATTCATACCTATAATTATAGCATCATTTTGCTGAATTATCAACCTTGTAATGACTTTTTCTAAAACAGTACTTCCTACCTTAGAACCGCAACCTTTACAATGATGTTGTGGGGGTTCTTTGTTGTTGTTTGTTTGTTGTTGTTTAGGGGCTGACATGGGGGGTAAATGGCTGAAGCGGTTCATGAATGTACGGTCAATGTAATCTTTCCACTGCCATAATAAAGAAGATTGCCACCCAAAAGAAGACCAAGAGGCGATCGCCTTTTTATCTCCGGTGCCAATTAAACCCAAAAAGCGTTTTTGAGGTGTATAAGGTTGAAGTTTTTTTCCTTGGAGAATACGCTGTAAATTGATAAATAAAGGTTTACCCTGCCGCACTGCAAACACCCCCGCTTTGGGGCGGGCATAATTTTTCATAGTTCCAATATCCCCCGTAGCAAAAACATGGGGATGGGAGACAGATTGGAGGGTATCTTCTACTAAAATAAAGCCCTGAGAGTCTACAGTCAAACCCGAGTCTTTGAGCCAACTAGGAGCAGATGCTTGAGTCACCCAAAAGAGGTTATCCCACTCTACATTCAATCCTGAGTCACAGATAACCCTATCCCTTTGAACCTCAATTACCCTAGTGGATAAATGGAGTTTAATTCCCCGTTGTAATAATAGCTGCTTTAATCGTCTACTCACCCATTCATTATGAGCAGGTAATAATTGATTTTTTCCGTGAAAGAGATGAATTGTCAAGGAAGCACTGGGATTAATTCTCCGCAAACGACTATTGATATTTAGGGCTAATTCTACTCCCCCAGCACCTCCCCCTACAATAGCAAGAGTGAGAGGTTTATGGGGTTCCCTCGTAAAAGCTGTTACTATATCATTCCAACCTTGGAGAAACTGGGGAACTGGTTTAGCAGGAATGGCGTATTCTTCCGCACCTGGAACCTCCATGGTTGCCGGAGTACTCCCCATATCTAAAGATAAATAATCAAAGGCAACAGGAGGATGATTTGACGTGAGTACTCGATTCTGAACTAAATCCAAACCTATAGCTCGATCTAAATACAACTGAGCGCCAGCAAAACTAGCCAGACGACGCAAGTCAATATGAGTTTCATCGTAGCTGTAGAATCCGGCTACATGACCAGGTAACATTCCGGAATAGGGAGTGTGGGAAGTATCGGTAATGAGGGTGAGACGGACACCTGGAATGGGTTCCATACCCCAAAGTTTGAGGGCGATGGCGTGACTGTGTCCTCCACCTATCAGTACCAAATCTTTCTCAATGAAATGTTGCTGCATGGGACAATATAAGCTATAATTGTTTCAGTGGGCAGCATCAAATTTAGAAACCTCAAAAATAATGCCAACTATTTTGCGAGTAGGAGCCTATCGATTTTACTTTTATAGTGGGGTGTAGGGGCGCAGGGGCGCAGATTGTGCGATAACGCAACGCGGCAGGTATAGTTATATCAAATCCGGTTGGGCAATGCCCATAATCAAAAAATTTAGCAACTGTAGGCTACATTAACGAACATGGAGAAACATTTTTGGAGGCTTGGAATGGGTAGAAGCCGATGAAAGAGTCGAAGCAGTGTATCTTACCGAAGATACCCTCAGGGTTGACCTTATGGATGGTCGCACAATTACAGTTCCCTTAGCATGGTATCCCAGGTTATTACATGCTACCCCCGAACAACTGGGGCAGTGGGAAATCTGTGGCGGCGGCTATGGCATTCATTGGGAAGTTCTGGATGAAGATATCAGTACAGAAGGGTTGCTCCGAGGTGCCATGACACCTCGAAGTCTTGCTCGGGATTAATTATCGTACAGCAGCAGCCCTGGCTTTCGCTGCTGCATCAGGATGAATCCCCAAACGGGTCAAATTGAGGCGACCCTTACTGTCAAATTCCCGCACTTTGACCACGATTTCATCTCCTACAGCAACCACGTCCTCAACTTTACCTACTCTACCTTCAGCTAATTGAGAGATGTGAACCATTCCTTCCTTACCAGGAAGCACTTCCACAAAAGCGCCAATATCGATAATTCGGGTGACACGACCCACATAAACATCCCCTTTATTCAACTTCCGGGTCATATTGTAGATGAGTTTCTGGGCTTTCAGCGCTCTTTCCGATTGAGCGGCGGAAATAGTCACTGTACCATCATCATCGATGTCTACTTTGGATCCGCTTTGATCCGTAATTCCTTTAATGGTTTTGCCTCCCGGTCCAATCACCAAACCGATAAATTCCGGATCTATCTTCATTATCAACAAACAGGGTGCATAGGGAGATAGATTAGGACGAGGCTTTTGGATCGCCCCCAGCATTTTCTCCAAAATATGGAGCCGAGCAGGTTGGGCTTGCATAATAGCTTTCGCTACCGTAGCTACGGGCAAACCAGTGATTTTCATATCCATTTGCAAGGCAGTAATCCCCGTATCGGTTCCGGCGACTTTAAAGTCCATATCCCCAAGGAAATCCTCAATCCCTTGAATATCGGTGAGAATTCGCACTTCATTCCCTTCAGCAATTAAACCCATGGCTGCACCGCTCACTGGTTTGGTAATGGGAACCCCCGCGTCCATTAAAGCGAGAGTGGAAGCGCAAACAGAACCCATAGAAGTGGAACCGTTAGAGGAGACTACTTCCGAGACGACCCGTATAACATAGGGAAAATCTTCCTGGGGAGGTAATACGGGGATTAAAGCCCTTTCTGCTAAGGCACCGTGACCCACTTCCCGCCGTCCCGGAGAACGAAGGGGTTTGGTTTCCCCTACAGAGAAAGGAGGGAAATTATAGTGATGGAGATAGCGTTTCTCATCCATCGGGTGGAGGTCATCTCCCAAATCTTGAGCGTCTCCGGGGGTTCCCAGGGTAGCTATGGACAAGACTTGAGTCAGACCTCGGTTAAAAAGACTGCTACCGTGGACTCGTTTAGGTAGGACACCCACACTACAGGAAATAGGGCGCACCTGATCTAACTTTCGTCCGTCTACCCGCATACCTTCTTCCAAGATTTGGGAGCGCATGAGTTTTTTCGTTAGGCTCTTAAAGAGGGTGCCCACCACTTTAGGGTTTTCAGTAGTGGCAACTTTCAAAGGGTCTTCAGGAGATAATTCAGCGATTTCTTTGTCAATAGTCGTTGCTTGAATTTCCTCTAGAGCTAAATCCCGAGCGTTTTTATCCAAGTCAGATTGATGGAGTACCTTAATAATAGCTGAAGTGGCCTGCTTTTGAATAAACTGTTCTAGTTCCTCATTGACTACGGGTGGCTCAGAAGTCACCATTTTCAGACCCAATTCCCCTAGCAACTCCCGTTGGGCCGAAATTAATTCCCGGACGGCTTCATAACCAAAATCGATAGCTTCAATTACATCCTGTTCCGGCAACTGATTCGCTCCAGCTTCCACCATGACCACCCCGTCAGGACTGCCAGCCACCACCAAATCTAGGTCCCCCCGTTGGGTTTCCCGATAGGTGGGATTGAGCAGAAAATCATCCCCTAGCAAGCCCACCCGCACCGCTGCCATGGGTCCGGAGAAGGGGATTTGAGCCAGTAAAACTGCAATACTTGCCCCTGTAACAGCCAAAACATCGGGGGGTACTTCCTCGTCCATAGATAAAGTAGTGGCCACAATTTGAATGTCGTCCCGCAGCCAATGGGGTAAGAGGGGACGGAGGGGGCGATCGATGAGGCGGCTAATGAGTATTGCTTTTTCCGGAGGACGACCTTCCCGGCGGAGAAAACCTCCCGGAATGCGACCCACTGCGTACTGTCGTTCTTCATAATCTACCATGAGGGGTAGAAAATCCATTCCTTCTCTCCCAGCAGCCCTTGTGGCTGTCACCAAAACCGCCGTTTCCCCAGATTCTATGAGAACGGAACCCCCTGCTTGTGGAGCCAGCAACCCTACTCTCAGTCTAATATCCCGTCCGTCAAAGGATATTAACTTATTAAATTCCTGCATTCAGCACTTTTTCCTTCTCTATCACTTCTTCTCTGTTCTCAAGTCATCCTAACATTTCTTGGGGAATATGCTGCTGTAAGTCCTAAAGAAACATGGGGATCGGGTTCAGCTCCTCCTCTGTGAGTGGTGCTGACAACCAGCCCATTTTGACGGGCACGTCATAGAGCCGCCCGGCTCCCAACTGAGGCCAAAAGTGACGCAGTCCTGGCACAATCACCTTAACTACATTCATGCCAATGTCCGGGCGGGTTTGGTCCAGTACTAGGGTTTCCATACCCTGTTGGGCTGCAATTTCCACACATTTCAGTACATCTTGGCAGATATCATCACTAAATACATTATTAAAACTTACACAATTGTGTTGTATCTAACTATTATTATAAAATAAGTAAGGTTGATTCGTCAGGGTAGCTTCCTGTAACCAGGATTTCCAATCCGAATTATCCAGGTTGGCCTTCACATTTTCGTCCCAAACTATCAATAATGACTGATTCATTTCCGTCACTGCTCTGAGAAGAGCAATTTTGGGGTCAAAATGACAGCCAAAACCGAAAATGATTTCTCCTCCTGTTTCTTTCAGGGAGGAAATAGCAGCAAAACAAGGAATATTCAGGTCACTGGTAATATCTAGCACCCAAAAGTCTCGTTGCTCAGTGTCATAATAGTCTCGTAAATCCAGGAGATAGGGGTCCGCAAAACTCTCTAAATCTACAGCTGGTTTCCTGAGGCGATTATACCACCACAAAGCTACACTATCCCGTTCCACCAATTCCATAAAGCCTTGTAAAATGGCCTCCTCTAAGGTATTTCCCGCTGCGCTGCCGTTAGAATCTATCCCGCAAAAGTCATGGCCCTCCGGGAGGGGATAACTGTAGTAACAGTAAGCTGTGGGGAGATACTTGAACCGTTTTTCAGTCAGAGACCAAACAGGAGTCCAATCAATTTCCCGCTCCTGGTGAAAGGGTTCCGGTATCCAGCTAGAATCATCGTGTTGCTGATTCCATGGTTGGCGGTTTTGGTATTGTTTCACACTGAAGTGCAGGATTTGGTCAGGGTGAATCGCCTCGGACTTGATTTTATCATAGGTTGCTTTAATCCGGATTTCCTCTCCTGTATAGATACCGGAATATCGTTCAATGGCTTCCCCAAGACCGCTGGCTCTAGATTGTCCGTCGGTTTTGCCCTTGCCACCACTTCGGGGGACTAAACGTCTCTTGAGAGCTGCTAGGCTGTTATCTTTCCCGACCCATGGGTGAGCTGCACTGTAGTTGTTAACCAAACCGCTACTGGTTTCTCTTTTCTCTAAACTGCTGATTATTCCTGTAATGGGACTAATATGATGTTGGTATTTCTGGAAGGTATCCTCCGGGGAAATACTGCGATGCCCTCCATCGGCGGTGAATTGTTTCTTCTGACTTTGGAGCAGAATGGGTTGGCGCTCTCTTTTGGGGGTGCCACAGGCTTTACATTGGGGACGTTGCACCAAAACATGCTCTTCTAGGGCTAAAGAGCCAAAATCTAAGGTAAGTACCTTCCCTTCTAGTTCTGTTTTGCCTTGAATTATCCATTGGGCTACTTCCGTTGCTGCTAGGTTCAACCCAATTTGCCAGTGGGTGGGGAGGAGGGAACGAGAGGTGGGGAAGGGGGCGGTGATGGCTTTTTGTTGCTGCACGAAAGTTTCCGTGGCTCGATGACCCTGTAGACGACTAGCAAGACATTGCCAACAGCCTGTGGTACCGGGAATAAATAGGGGTCCGAGCCATAGCTTTGCCCCCACAGGTTTCACCAACAGCCAAGGTTTTCCTGTGTTCAGAGCCCTCTGGTTAATTTCCGCCAAACCTAACTGGAGGTAGTCGTCTGTCAAGACAATTTGGAGTGCAGCTTTTTCCTGGGCCCCTACCTGAATGTCCAGAGATGCTAAACAGTGGTTAAAGGGTTCTGAATCTACTTTTCCCAAAGCAGTAACAGCCACGGTGGTGGTTTGGAGTTTGGCCACCACTTCCCCACTATCTACCCCTTGTAAGCTCCAGAAAGCGGCAACTTCCTGGGGAAGATTCTCCTCCCCTTCCGTCAGGTAACCCTTATGCTGAAGACGAGTTAAACCATTGTAAATGGCTAAGAGGGATATTGTTCCTTTCAGCTTGGCAACAATGTCCTCTACGGTGTTCCTACCATCTAATAAGGGTGCCAGGAGAACGTAGAGACTACCGCTGAGAGCGGCGTTTCCTTTCTCGCTCAAGAGGTAAACTGTATGGGGTTCTACTACTTCAACGTGGAAATGAGGCTTAAAGCGGGGTTTTTTAAACATTATTACTTGAATACGAAAGTTTATATTTACCTAGCTGTCCATGGTTAATTGGAAATGTGGTTTCGTGATTCTGAAGACGAACTGGTTTTAACCAGAACTTAGCCTCCTGGTCATCACGTTCAATATGAATGTGGGTATCTAGGTACCCCTTATGCTTAATTTGAACAGGAAAGTTTATATTTCCCTAGAGCTTCTAGACAGAAGGCGGTCCCAATAACCAAACTGCCAATGACCATTTTTTCCTTCGTCTTCTTGGCGGGAAATGGTTTGGGAGATAAAGTAATGTAAAGTCAAATTATTGAGATAATGGAGATAGGAGCCCTCTTTTTGGTTCTTTAATATAATCTGATTCGGATAATCGGAGACTGCTTGGGTTTCCTCTGACTCTCCTAGATAGCATTCACCACGCTATCAACATCATTTCTAGCTGGGAGTCTTCCTAACCAGGTGTAAAAAAGACCCTGTTCATTGCGGTTTTTGAGAATTCTTTGAGTATTAGAGCTAAAGAGTAATTTATAATAATGGTTTTTGAGGGCGGAAGCAACACAAGCAGTATCATTTATATCTGGGGGCAGCCTTTTGTGGTTAGGGTTTCTCGAACTCCAATATCTCCAGGCGAGAAATTGAGCCGCCTTTTGTTTGAGGCACAAAACGGAGAGCAGATAAGGTTCTAAATTTCCCACCAAGAGCAACCAGTAGATTATAGCAATTTCAGGCGCGATCGCCCTACATGTGCCCCTACCATTGTTGAGATAATTCCCTTTTTAAATAAATCCCGGTCATACCAGCGCTAATGGCTCTAGTTCCCAGGCAGCAATGGCCCCAGCTAATATTCTTGAGCCAGAGTTGGGGTTCAGAGGATGGCAAGGAATGCCCTTCCCAACTCAAATGAGCATCTTTCTTAGCTGGGGTACAGAGTTCGTTTTGCATTAAATAGTCCATTACATGAACCGCAAAAGCCATGGAGCTAATGGGAACCTTTGGCTCATGCCGAAACTAGCAACAACAAAAAATAGACGAGCAGCAACATGCTCCCACCGGGGAGATGTGCACATCTAAATCCTCTTCAACCAACTCTTCCCCGAAAGCAGATTCAATGGCCATGACAGCAAGCAGTTCTTCCTTGGTGAAACTGTAGCCTTTTTCTGCTCCTAGTTGTCCGGCGATTTCCACCAACTCTTCCGTGGAAGTAGCTGCTTTGAGTCGCTCTTGCAGGGTTACATCGCCTAAAACCTCTTGGTAGAACTGTTCTAGGCTGGTTGTTTTTGTCGGTGTCAGTACAGCAGTCATTGGGTTTCCTCCCAATTACTTACTCTTTTTTTCTATGGTAGTAGTAAATTTTCAAAATTTCAAGGGGTTTTGCTAAATTTTTGGCCAATAATTTCTTTAGCCGTAGGTTGGGTTTCCCACCAAAGAAACCCAACATAAACAAATAACATAATTCTATTATTATATTAAGTTGCGCTCATTTAGAGAATTGAGAAATCCCTCTATATGGCGCACCGCCCTTAACCTAAATTGCGGGCTACCTTATAAAACCTCCACCAGGTTTAAATTTTTTTTGTTAAGCGCTATACCTTCTCTCTTTGAAAGCAACTCGGGGGAATAAATATTTAATTGGTAACTGGTAACTGTTGGGGTTGTTGGGTTTCGTGCCTCAACCCAACCTACAGGTGCAAAACTTTCATGAGAATACGAGGTCGAAACAAAGACATGGGGGACTTGACCCAGTGAAGGACTTCCGTAAAAGTACCATAGACTTCAGGAGAGCTGAGAGTCAATTCCCCAAGCCGCTGAAAATAAAAGGACATGAGAGGGTTCATTTTCCTGGGTCTTCCCTCTGAAGTTGTTAACCAGGGTCTGTCCCTCAAGGTGGTACTCAGCCAGTACCCGGTCAAACGGCGAGTTAGTTTTTTGTGAAAGACCCTAGTCAAACCGGTTATCTTCCCCCCAAGCTTCTGAAAACACTGGTCTAAGATGAGGGCTCCTTCAGCAGCAGCGGTTATCCCTTGACCATAGTAAGGATTAAAAGCACAGAAACCATCCCCAAATACCAATAAACCCTCTGGTAGTTGGTCCAGTTGCTCATAGTGACGCCAGCGATTTTGGGTTCCTCGGTAGCTATAAACGGGAGTAAGAGGTTTGGCAGACTTAATGGCTTCGTAAATGAGAGGACTAGGGAGAGAGCGGGCAAATCCCAGAAAGCCCGCCTCATCAGTGGGGGGATCATCTTTCCCGAAACCGTAAAGACTCACACCCCAACGGTTATCCTCTACTGGATAGACCACGCCGCAACGGTTATAGTGGGGAGCCTTGGGTAAGAGAAACAGTTGCTGCCAGTCTGGACCTGATTGAGGACGCTGGTACCAGCGGGTTGTATAGCCCAAATCAGCATTAACCACTGTTTCCTGGGGAGCGGGGTAGCCTAGGGATTTCAACCATCGGGGTAGGGAGGAATTGCGTCCCGTGGCATCTAGAATGAGGTGGGCGGTTAAGGATTCCGAAGAGGAAAAACGCACCCCTGTGACTTTTGTCCCGTCAGTGAGCAGTTGTTGCACCTGACACTGGTCTCGAAACTCTACTCCCTCGTAGGCGGCTACACGACGGCGAATCATCCACTCCAAGAGGGAACGGCTACAGGAGGTGGTAATGAGGTCTGAAGGGAACCGGGGGTACACCCCGTCAGGACTCCCGTAGAGGGTATCACCAATCCAATCTAGGGGAACTGCCCCCGCAGCAGTTAATTCCCTTCCCAAACCAGGAAAAAGCTGCTCCAGTATTCTTTGCCCCCGCACCAGGATTCCATGGGATTGGTTAGCTTGAGGTACTCCTGGACGGGGTTTGGGTTGCTCTGGTAGTTTGTCTCGTTCTACTATGGTAACGCGCTGAAAATAGTTCACTAAAATCCTGGCTGCCAATAGGCCTGCTATACCACTTCCTATGACCACACCATGGCTACGATAACCCATCAATGACTCCTCATAATCGCTATTTCTTGCTTCCTAACCCAAACTCCCCCACGGAAGTTTCTGTGTAATAATCCAATCCCAATGCTTGGGTAAACAAGTCAGAATCCCCAGCTCCCAGGGCACAGGGAGCCAAATCCATGGCTGTTGCCACTAAATACATGGTTTGGTAGAAAACCCCCACATGCTTCAGGAGCAACCCATAGGCTATGGATTGGTACTTCCAAGCTAACCGTTGAAACCGGGCTGCTAAGATAATCAATACTTGAGGAGGGTTGGAAGCATTGCCCATAGTTATCCTAGCATGGTTGAGCAATGTGGTAACGGTCGCCGTTGCCCCAGAAAGCCGACAGAGTTGATGTTTTTGGGGGCAATAATGATACAAACCGGCACTAATACCCTCACAAAGATGAACAAGAGGATAAAGTTCTAACTCATAAATTCCTCCCCCACTGGGGTAAACCCGCTCCGAGAGTTCCCCCCGCTCAGTTTGACGGGTCTTTTTGATTCTCCCGGTGCGATAGAGAAATTCTCCTAACTGCTGTTTATTAATAGGTGTTTCCCCATACTCCCGAAGAGATTTTCTCCTTTCTAACACCTGGGTGAAAGGAACATCTGTGGTAGCCAAATTTGAAATATCCGGTTGCTCTAATTTAATCACCTCTTCCGACATGGGAGGTTTCACCCCAGGGAGGGGGTCAATTTTGCCCAAAAAGCGGTAGGTTCCCCCATAGGGAGCATCATGTCTTCCCTGTCTACTGCGAGTATGAAATAACAAGTCGTGAAATTCCCACTGCATGAGATTCATATTGGTTTCCTCCTGAATCTTTCCCTCTGGTAGAACTTCTGATACCATTTTCGTGGTGAGGAGAAGACTGAGAAACTGCTGCACTGTTTCGGGAGCAATTGCAGGTATTTGTTGGACAATTTCTCCCCATGTTTGGGGTTTAGCTAACAAGTTAATTAGAGCAGAACTTTTCCAACTCAGCAACAGAATTTTAGTCTGAGATAAAGGAGACTCTAGCACCATTTTTCCACCCACTTGATGAGAATAGGCAAAGCGGGATAGACTGTATGGTAACTCTGGGGTGATTTCTTGGTAAGAGAATTGAAAATTACCACCCATGGGTATAGCCATAGCCATGGGCTGTTGTGATTCTACCACTGAATGACACAACCAACCCAGGTGAGAGAATTTTTGTAGGTAAGTGTAAAATTTGAGGATGGGATATTTTTCTTCCCCTTGCTGCAAGATATCCAGTAACTGAGATAAGGTAGAATTACCCTCAGCTAGACTACTGATAGCATTTTTCAAATTGGGGTGGATTTTTTTAAAGGTTAATTTCCGCTCCGGGGATTGAATAACCAGCTGATTCTCTTCAGATGACTCTTGCAAGGAAATCTCTGGTTTGAAGGAAATGAGGAATGGTTGTGACATTTTCCCTTTATTTTCTCAATAAAAACCACTCTATCCCATCTTTGGCTTTTTGGTAGTTAGGCTTGAGTTGCAGCGCAGGTTCCTATGCAAGCCACTTAAAGCCTTACCTTGTATTTTTTATTATAAACTTTATTAAAACATAGTTTAGCTTAAACAAAACTACTACAAGTATGCAAATGAGAGTGAGCTGCTGCTGTTCCATAGCGGTCTCCCACATTTGGTGCCATCCTTGAACATTTGTAAAGATTTGTTGTATACTCTTAAGAGAAACGCAAAAATTCGCAAAAGAGAGGTTAGAATCCATGCCCTATACCAAAGAAGAAGGCGGTCGTTTAAATAATTTTGCAGCAGAGCCGAAAATGTACACAGCAGAAGCACCGACGAAAAACCAGCAGCGCAACTACTTTATTCTGGGTGGAGCTGGTTTGCTACTGGTAGGCGGTTTAATCTTTGTCGCTGTCTCCATATCAAATATTGGCTAGTGTTGGTAGTGATGCACAGTAATGGTATATCCAGACTCAAACCCTTATCAAAGGAAGGTTTCAGTAGGCTACCATCATTACAATGCAGCACTACCCAATTGACAACTTTGACTTTTAGGTACATTAAAATCTCGTGCAGATGCTAACTTTTGTTCAATAATGTATATTGGCAAAATACAGCAGTAATAAAGTTACCTGTGGACATACCACCTTTCATTTTAGCTTGGCGCGAGACAATATAATAATAATTGTGGGATAGTTCGTTACGGAACGCTCTTTTGGTGGGCAATGCCCACCCTACACGTCTACTTTCTTAGGAGTACTGAAAGTTTATGAGCCTTCATATTTTCCACCTGGGCTAAAACTGCTATTTTGTCTGCATTGTTATTCAAAGTTTCTTTATCATAGCTTACTGTTGCAGCGCTTCTCATAAACTCACCAACAGTCAGCCCGGAGGAAAACCTGGCTGTTCCTTGGGTGGGTAAAACATGATTAGTTCCCCCATAATAGTCTCCCACTGCCTCAGGAGTATATTGTCCTATAAATAATGCCCCATATTTCCTCAATTTACTTCCTAACTCCTCTGCATTTTCACAAGCTAACTCTACGTGCTCAGGGGCTATTTGTTCGCAGGCTTCCACAGCTTCCACCAGACTATCCACCACAAATATATTCCCATATTTCTCCAAAGACTTCTGCACAGAACTTTGCAGCTCAAAGCGCTCCACCAATGCGTTTAAGCAACTTTGTATCTCTCTTGCTTTGTCTTCTGTAGAAACAAAAGCAATAGCAGCTTCCAACCCAGTCCCATGTTCCGCTTGAGCTAACAGATCTATAGCAATAAATTCAGGGTTTGCTGATTCATCCGCCAATATCACTACTTCTGAAGGTCCAGCCAGAAAGTCAATACCTACCGTTCCATAGAGGAGTTTTTTAGCTGTGGATACCCAGATATTTCCTGGTCCCACTATTTTATCCACACGGGGTATAGTTTCCGTGCCATAAGCGAGTGCTGCTACCCCTTGAGCACCGGAAATACCATATATTTCTTTTACCCCAAAATGGGCAGCTATGGCGACAATTTCCTTGGCTACTTTCCCTGAGCGAGGAGCACTAATCACTACTATGCGGGGAACCCCAGCAACTTTTGCAGGGATAAGATTCATATAGAGAGACGACGCTAGGGGCGCAACAGCTGCGGGAACGGAAATTCCTATGGACTCTATGGGAAAATAGCGACGTTCCAGCCTTCCTCCATCCTCCATCACCAGGGAATAGTTTTGGGTGAGTTGTTTTTCATGATATTGACGCAGATTCTCACAAGCGCTTTTTACTGCCTCTAAATACTTGAAGTCAGTGGATTTGAGTGCTGCTTCTATTTCATCAGGAGTCAACTTGGGGGATTTTTGGGAGTAGTCCACTTTATCGAACTTACTCATGTAGCTGAATAGTGCTCTATCCCCATTCACTCTCACATCTTCGATAATCTCGGATACGATGGCGAGAGTCTTCCCATCCACTTTCACACTCCGCGCTAAAATCTCTTGAAACCTTTCATTGTCTTGGGAATATTTGCTTATTTGGATCATGGGTACCACCTTGTCGTGTATATTATATTATAGGGAATCCAATTTGTTGCTACTATATCTTATCACTCAAAGCCAGGTTCCAACAACAGTTTGGAGGTAAAATAGCTACGGCTCTGCGAATAATGATTAAACCGCAGAGACGCAGAGGGCGCAGAGAAAGATAAGAGAGGAAGTTCGTAGGGTGGGCAATTTGGGCAACGTTTGGTATCCTATAATGAGAATAAATTCCTTATTGCCCACCAGAGGTCAAATGTAAAACATAACAAAAATAACTATGTTTTTGATTAGAGAATGTGTACTAAATACACCAGGATATGTCCCCGGTGAACAACCTAAATACGGTAACTTAATTAAGCTCAATACCAATGAAAATCCTTATCCACCTCCCTTTGAACTCTTACCAGTGCTCCAGGATGAATTATCCAAACTAAACCTGTATCCAGATCCAGTGTGTAGTAAGCTGAGAGAAACTGCTGCTATCATTTATGGGGTGTCATCGGACATGATTATCACCGGTAATGGTTCTGATGATATCCTTAATATTGCTATACGCACTTTTGTTAACCCTGGGGAAACCATCGCCTTCTTAGATGTAACTTATTCCCTTTACGAAACTTTAGCCTTGGTTCATGGTGCTTCTATGAGAAAAATTCCCACCAATGGTGAATTTGAACTATCTCAACCTATAATTTGTCCAGAAGCAAAGCTGATTTTTTTCGCTTCACCAAATCCTCCCCTAGGTAAACATTTAAATCGGCAATATCTTGAAGCAACCTGTGCTAAAACTACGGGTATTGTGGTAATCGATGAAGCTTATGTGAATTTCGCTGACTACGACCACCTAGATTTGCTCCAAAAATATGACAACCTTATCCTAGTTCGCACCATGTCTAAAGCTTATAGTCTGGCTGGGGCAAGAGTTGGTTTTGGGATCGCCTCGAAATCCGTACTAGAGCAGATGAATAAGGTTCGAGATTCCTACAATGTGGATCGACTTGCACAAGCTTTGGCAACTGCTGCTTTCCAACACCAGGAGAACTACCAGCAAATCTGGGATAAAATCCGGCAAACCAGAAAACGCTTAATCACGTCTCTGAGGGATTTGGATTTTTTTGTCTTTGATTCTGAAGCCAACTTTGTCTTAGCTTCTCCAAAATGGATACCAGCCTCACAACTTTACACCCAGTTACGGGAAAAGGAAGTCTTAGTTCGTTACTTTAACCATCCTCGTATCCTGGATTATGTCAGGATTTCCGTGGGAACAGATCCAGAAATCCATCGTCTTCTGGAAACTATTCAATACCTCAAAGCACAGAGGGCATAGATAATGAAAAACTTGTCAGCTAGTATCAATTTAGCAGAGAAATTAGCTCAAGTATCTGGGGAAATAATTCGCCAATATTTTAGAAAACCTAACCTGCAAACGGAAACGAAACCAGGGGAAATGTCTAATATGGCAACTGTTGTGGATAAAGACGCAGAAAATGTCATGGTGCAAGTTATTTTAAAAGAAGCACCGGAAGACGGAATCATTCGGGAGGAAGGAGATAACATCCCCTCGAAAAATGGTCGTTACTGGGTTCTGGATCCCATGGATGGAACCTCCTCTTTCGTCAAAGGGCTCCCTATATTTGGTACCCTCATTGGTTTAGTGGAGCTGGAAAGCAACACGCCTCTTTTAGGGATGGTGAACCAACCAATCCTGCAAGAAAGCTGGCTGGGAGTGCAAGGGAAAACAACCTTATTTAATAATAAACCCATTGCCAATTCCTATGGTAAACTATCTAATAGTAAGTTGGAAGAAGCTTGTCTCACTTCCACAACTCCCCTCATGTTTAGAACAGAAGAGGAGAAGGCGATCGCCCAAAAATGTCAAGAAGTTTGTCAACGGACAGCTTTTGGGGGAGATTGTTATAACTATCTATCTCTTGCTGCTGGTTGGAGTTCCATCCCAATGGTTATCCTAGAGTCGGATATGCAGTATTATGATTTCTGTGCTCTTATCCCCATTATAAAAGGAACTGGTGCAGTTATCACCGATTGGTATGGGAACAAATTAACCCACAAATCCACTCAAGTATTAGCTGCTTCTAATCCCTGGTTATGGGAGCAGATACTTGAAATTATAGCCCATTTGTAGAGGCGCTCGGCGTGGGCCCTGTTTTTTAGTAGGGTGGGCAATGAGACCATTATTTTACCCCCTCCTTGGTATCTCAATTTTCGTGATTGTATACTCGAAAAGACCTATCTAGCCATACAATGCGAAAAATTGCTTCATCCTTATAACCAACCATTGGAGCTAACCCATTAAAGCGGTGCGGCTCGTTTCCTGTGAAGGTCGCGGCGTAAGCCAAACATAAGCAGGAGCCTGGTTACAAGGAGCTTAAACAGTGCAAGCCACTAACCTAGCCCCAACTGAATACCTCAGTCTGACAGCCCTGAGACTCCATATGGCAGTTCTGCTGCAAATAGGAAAGATAGGCCGGAGGGCTGACGATGTCTGGAAAGGTTTACCGTGGAAGCGTTTCCACAATCAAGTCTTTCGATTGCAACGGTGTATCTTTAAAGCGCAAAAGAATAGTCAAAAAACCAAGGTCAAACGCTTACAACGGCTCCTATTACAAAGCCGTGCAGCCCAGAGCTAGGGCCGTCAAACAAGTAACACAGCTCAATCAAGGGCGTAAGTCCCCCGGAGTTGATGGTAAAACCGCACTCTCTACCAGAGAGCGTCTAGTGTTATGTCAGAGGCTGCAATAAACTGGTACCACTGGAGACACCAGCAACTGAGAAGGGTTAATATCCCCAAGCCTAACGGCAAAATACGGGGTCTAGGCATCCCTACAATAGCTGACCGGGCGTGGCAAGCGTTGCTCAAGTTAGCAGCGGAGCCAGCCTATGAAGCAACTGCCGGAGAAAGGAGCTACGGCTTCAGACCCGGTCGCTGTACTGCGGACGCACAAAAGCTGATTTTCAACAATCTTAGCAGCAATGGCAACGGGAAAGCAAAGAAAGTGCTGGAAACAGACATCAGTAAGTGCTTTGACGAAATTGACCACAGGGTCATGCTCAGAGGAGTTGTCCTACCCAAAGAAGCCAAAGATGGTCTCAAAGCTGCGATAAAAGCTGGTGTCCGTGGTGAATACCCCTCCAGTATCAAGGGCACGCCCCAAGGCGGGGTTATCTCGCCACTACTGGCCAATATCGCCCTAGATGGATTTGAGAATCTGGGGCTGAATCAATGGAAAGGGAGTCGTAGAGATGGGACTCTAATAAGGGGTATACGTTACGCGGATGACGCGGTCTTTATCCTAAAGCCTGGAGCCAATATCCAGCGACTCAGGGAGGATATAGACAAATTCTTAAAGTCCAGAGGGCTAAAAATCAATGAAGCCAAGACTAAGGTGAGTAAAGCTACGGATGGATTCGATTTCCTAGGATGGCACTTTAGGGTGAATTCCCGTGGAGTCTTTAAATCCACACCGAGTTCCGAGAACTATGCAGACATAAAGGCCAAGGTTAAAGCTACTTGGAAAAGCGGTGCAACCACGGAAGCTCGTCTGAAAAGGATTGAGTCACAAGTCCGAGGCGGTCGGAATTTACAAGTACTGCGATATGTCGAAACATGCTCTATGGTCACTGAACCATTGGCTGTGGCGCAAACTCAGGGCAGACAAGCGCAGACAGAACCAAAAGGAAGCCAAAAAGGCTCGTCGTCTAGCTATAAAAGGAAAGGCGACGATTAAAGGAGCAGCTAAACGCCAGCTCACTAGTGAGCAGGTAAAGAAAGCATTCCCGTCAATTCCTTGGGAAGTGAATAGTCACGTAATGGTCAAAGGTAACGCCTCACCCTTCGATGGGAACTTACCCCCGGCATTGATTAATGGCGGGGGTAGGTCGGAATTCTAAGCTATATAGCGGACCAACCGCTGAAGCAATTAAGCAACAGAAGGGTAAATGTCAGCATTGCAACAGATTGTTCACGGAGGTGGATGGAGCCGTGGAGTTGCACCACATAGATGGCAACCATAACAACTGGAAACGTAAGAATTTAGTTGCTCTCCATAGGGAATGTCACCAAGCACAAGCGGTACACCGCAAACGCATTAAAGACGGACTCGCAAAGCGCGCCGTAAAGGCATAGAAACACCTGAGCCCCCGGCATTGATTAATGGCGGGGGGAAACTCGCACGTCCGGGACGCCAAAGGCGGCACCTTCGGTGTCGTAGGAGAGGGGCGAGGTGGCAACACCTCCCTCGACTCTAATGAATGCGATGAGAGGTACATCTTCAGTGATGTGCTTGGGAATAGCAACCCGGAAGCGATTTAGGTCAATTATTTCGTGCGAAACGAAGCTGTTTCCAAGATAATTGACTGAGTTTATATAAAGTAGCGCGACCTGAACTGGTCGCTTAGTATGGGACACCGAGTCCCCTAGGGAGTTTCACCCCTAGCCCTCGCGTAAAAAGACTCTATGAGTCTGGCCACAGCCGAGTAGGTAACGAAACAGCTGGAATGCAGGTCACGAAAGTAGCCGAAACTCTAGGGATTAAAGAGTTAGGAGCAAGAGGGAAATAGTTGGAAGGTTGAACGAAAAGTGAAGTAAAAGGGCTGTGAACCCAGCCCCTCCGCTTAAACCCCGTCATATAAAGAACGGCGAAATTATCCCTGTATAACGCCGTAGCCAAAAAGGCAAGTAGACAGAACTCAGTGCTTGCTTTTCACTGGGTCGTGGAATCGAAGTTCTACCGGGGGACAGGAACCAGCCTAACCAACTAAAAGAAAACTAAGCGAAACAACAGGATAAACCCCCGCCATCGCGGATGCCGGGGGTCTAAGAGGCGGTCGATTCCTCTTAGTAGGCCGAAGGCAACGGAGGCTGAATTCCTTGGAGGGTAGAGGATGAGTAAGAAAGCGAATGCCCTCTTGTAATGAGGGGGATAGAGGTTCAAGATTTGCCTCTGAGCGAAAGGAATAGCAGACTTTACTTGGGTCTCATACGAAATTATTCGAGAACTAGAAACCAAACTGAAGGAAAAGTTAGATGACAGCGGCAACGCTAGAAAATGGACCAGATGGACAGTTAAAAGAGTGGGGCGATATTAATTGGCGTCGCACAAAGAAGATTGTTAGGAATCTACGCGGTCGGATATTTCGTGCCCGAAAGCTTGGACTGTGGAAGCAGCTATTGCGACTACAGAAATTAACGAAAAGATGTCGGTCGAACCTATTACTGAGCATCAGACAAATCACACAGGTAAATACCGGAAAGCGAACAGCTGGGGTAGATAAGGAGGTAATAGAAACACCAACACAGCGTGTGAAACTTGCCAATAGTTGGAGAATGCCTAAGGCAAAACCTGCCAGACGGATATATATACCTAAAGCGAATGGCAAGAAACGTCCTCTTGGAATCCCAACCATTAGAGACAGAGTCGCTCAGGCAATAGTCAAGAATGCACTGGAACCTGAATGGGAGGCCATGTTTGAAGCTAATTCCTACGGCTTTAGACTCGGTCGAAGTTGCCAAGATGCTATTGGACAATGTTACATTAGGCTGAGAGGTGACTATAAAACAAAAGCCGGAAAATGGGTAAGAAATGATAAATGGGTTCTGGACGCTGATATCAAAGGCTTCTTTGATAACATTGACCATAAATCCATCCTAAACGCAGTTAGAGAAGATTCTCTAATTGATGGATGGTTAAAAGCTGGATTTGTCGAAAGTAGGAAGGGATACAGCCCAACCGAAAAAGGAACTCCACAGGGTGGCGTAATAAGTCCAATGCTCGCAAATATTGGACTCCACGGGTTAGAAAAATACATAAACCAATGTAACCCAAAGGTAGGCGTCATCAGGTATGCAGACGATTTCGTAGTTACTGCAAGGGACAAGGAATCCCTGGAGGAGTTGAAAACCCAGATAAATCAATGGCTATCAGAACGAGGTCTTGAGATTAGCGATGAGAAGACGCGGATAGTACACATCAGAGACGGATTTGATTTCCTGGGGTTTAACTTGAGACATTATGAGGTAGTGCGACTCGAAAGTCGCAGTAGTTAGTGGTTCAGCCACCTGAACCCAATGGAGAGTGTCTCTCCAGTTCCCGTCCGAAGGAGTTTTGGCAGTAATGCCGGAGTTTCACAGCTAGAGGGTTAAATGGCCAAGCTACTATCAGTCCGATGGTGGTAGCGGCCTAGGGAAAGTCTGATATGGCTCGCTATCAGCGAAGTTTGCAGCCTCGTCAAGTGTGAAGAGTGAAAGCGGAACTGACACACTCTAACCAAAATGGTATGCGGCACATGTGAAAAATGGACTTGCTTCGCCATCACGTAGACACCACGCCGCCGGGGCATGGAGCAGCCTAAGTCAGACGTATCTAACTATTGCGGAACGAGTTAACCTCCACAGGGTCTGGTCTTGCACCAGTAGGAAAGGAGTAATCTGTACCAATTCCCTGGGGAGAAAGGACTCTCTTAAGAAGCGAATGGAGTCATACTGGACGAAAGTCCGAGGGAAAACACGACTGTATAACCTGACTCATAGACAAATGTCTACTCGAAAGGGGAGCTGACGTAGGAGAGGGTGAAACGTAATCCGAAAGTTGGAACTTGAAACTCAAAGCTCCTCAGAAGTTAGAGGCGTCGGGCAAACGTCAATGGCGAGGAGGTTGGAATCTAAGGACTCAAAGCCCAATTTGGATGAGACCTGAAAGCCGACACAAGTAATGAGGAGTAAACGCGCTACTCTTGTAAGATGACACACCAGGAGCCGGGTGCTTTGAAAGTGTACGCCCGGCGGTACTGTGAGGGGAAAACCTGTAAGGATCTACCTATCTCGACAAAGGTGAGAACGGAACTCCAAGAGGGAAGTTAGTCATTAAACCCCAGAAGTCGAAAGTATTGGAATTCTGCAAGAAAGTCGGTGCAACCATCGACAATATGAAGACAAAAACACCAGAGCAGGTCATCCGTAAGATAGAACCACTTCTCAGAGGTTTTGCGAACTACTACAGAGGAGTATGCAGCAAAGAAATCTACATATATATAAGCCACCGACTATGGTGGTACCTCTGGCGATGGGCAAAAAGACGACACCCCAACAAAGACAAAAAATGGGTCAAAGATAAGTATTTCCGAACCGAATATAAAAAAGGGGTAAAAGAGATTGGCAGTTTTACTACGAAGGCAAAGACCGGAGGGGCAAGAAAGTAGTACACAATTTGTACGACATAACAGCTGTCCCGATTGTAAGACATGTCAAAGTTAAGGGAACTTACTCCCTAGACGACCCCGAACTGGTGGAATATTGGTCAAAGCGGCGAACGAAGTCGGGCAAGATTATATGGTCTAAAGGCTCAAAATACGAAAACGTTGGAAAGTCGCAAGATTGGAAATGCCCAATCTGCCACGACCACCTCTTCAACGGGGAGGAAATCGAAACCCATCACATAGTACCTATAAGGGATGGAGGTTCTGACGATATCGACAACCTTCAACACCTACATAAAACGTGTCATAAGCAGGTACACTCAAGAAATCCAAGCAGGGTTTGAAGTGAGGCTTGAGCCGGATGATTGGTAACAGTCACGTCCGGTTCTTAGGGGAGGGGAGAGAAGCGATTCTCAAACCTTACCCGACGAAGCCAATGCTGCTTTCTCGTCTTTGTCACACCTATCTAAACCGTGTGTTTTATCAAGATACCGAAAACAGAAGACTGGGGGTTCCAAGTCATAATTTGGTGTACTTTGTATTTGTTGAGGTGGAGCAATACGCTTTCCCTTTCGAGATTATTTGCGCTTTATCTTTTTTGGCATTGCTACTTAATAAGTTGAGTCTCAAAATACCCTTTCATCAATGAGTGGGATATCTCTTCAGTAAGAAGAGTTGTCTTCCAGGGTGGCTCTTGATGAGTAAAGCGCATTAGCATTGGGGCAGTGTACTGTCCATAGACTTCATAAACCTCATCCAGTAACTCCTGGGTATCGGTATCGTATTTATCTATATCAAAATCATCGGGCTGTGGGAGGGGGTTGGATTTGTATTGTTTATAGATATGGTATACTGCCGGTACAACAGGACCGTATTGCCAAGCTTCAATTTGCTCACCAAATAGTGGCTTGTCATATAGGGCTAGATAGAAACCCTGAGCATAGTAAAGTAACTTTTGAAGTTTCAGATTAGTAATCAGATCCTCTTCTTCAGGAGAAGCAAGTGTAATAAAGTATCTAGCGATGTCTAGAGCATTATACATGGCAGCACTTATCTTGAGGATTAGAGCTATCAATTATATCAGCATTGTGCCGTATCCAGGGCAAACGCATCTAAATTATAAAAGCCTTACTCAGAAACGATTTGACAATTAATGAGCAAAAATACTCATAGCCTGAATCTGGTATCCAGTAGGCATTTCAAAATAAGATCCGTTTATCCTGGATTCCTATCCATTACCATGGTATAATTTACCGAGTTGGTGCTGCTTCAGCTTGTAACTCTTGGATTCTCACAATGTGGTTCAGAGCAACATGTTCGGAATGTTCAGGAACGCCATTTTCGTAACCAACGACCATAATGATCCGAGAACGGAAAACAATCACCTGGTCTGGATGAACAATATCATAGGTTTTTCCCCCTGTAAGGTGGATGCGATATGGTTCAAATGGCTGTCTGCGGGTAAACTCCCATAAATCTTCTGGCCTCATTTACTCAAACTTGAAATAGTTACATGCTCATCATAGCATTTGCTTAGTACGAGAGGTATTCATGAAAACCACAAATATATCCACGGATCTTGCTTCTCTTTCCAAGCTAATAGAGAAAGTACAGATGGGAGAACAAGTTATCATAACCAAAGCAGGTAAACCAGTTGCACTACTTGTACCTTATAAAGAAAACTCCAGCCCGAGAGAACCAGGTGGAAGTTGGGAAGGAAAAGTTTGGATGGCGGAGGATTTTGATGAAACTCCCCAGGAAGTGATTGAGTCTTTTTATGGCAATAGGGAATCTTAAATGAATTTACTTGTGGATACACATGTCGTTATCTGGTATTTTAGTAATAGTTATGAACTATCCAAGCAAGCAAAAGAAGCTATTAATGAAGGAGGAAACCTGGTTTTTGTAAGTGCGACTACCTCGTGGGAAATAGCCATTAAAAGAGGGCTAGGCAAATTAAAAGCACCAAATAATTTTGAAGAAGAAATGCTGCGTCATAGATTTGATCCTTTGAACATTACAATTAGTCATACATTAGCCGTCGAGAATCTCCCATTTCATCATAATGATCCATTTGACAGGTTGCTTATTGCTCAGGCAAAGATGGAAAATCTATCACTTGTCACTAGGGATAAGAATATCATGAAATATGATGTATCTACCATCTTGGCCTAGTTTTCAGAAGAAGTTGGGAGAGTAGAATAAAGGATTGAGCAAATGTCACTAATTATGACCCGATGCGAAGCACCGGATCTGCGCGTAGCGCGGGTCGCTCCAGACAACCGATGATGTCGTGGGCAAGTTTGGGTGGTTTGGAGTAGAAAATTAGGGAAAATTTATCTTGCCCACCCTACGGTATGGAACTACCTACACCTTTAGATATGTCGATCTGCAAGTATTTCCAAAGCCCGGTCCGTGCATCCCATTAACCACAAGCCTGACATCCCGGATTTATCCCCCAATAAAATTCGCCGTCGGGTGCGGAAACTTTCCTCCTCTAAATAGGCTCCCAACAAAATTCGTTGTAGATTGGGATTCCAAATCCCCGTTCTCCCGTGAAGGACTCGCCAGTTGTCTACCACCAATACCTGTCCTGGAGTCAGCAAAAATTCGGCATTATATTCGGGGTCTTGCAACAGTTGAGAAAATCGGCGATAGGCTGCCAATAGGTCATGAATCTTATCGTCAGAAACCTCTAGGGGTATCCGTGTATTGTGGTTGTACTTAATCTGATACACCTCTCCATTTTCATCCAAATTAATTACATGGTTGTGCCGATAAGCGTCCCATTGGTATTTCCGCGCACTGGATTCATTCTCCGATAGTTTCTCCTCAACAGAAAGCCGCTTGCGACCTGCTGGTATATATTCGGTGGTTAGCAACTGGAAAAACCAAGGATTTTCTGTTTTAATTACCTCTGCTAGTTTGAAACCGTCAACAACCGTGGAATAGGCTTGTCTGTCGCCATCTGGGTTTTCGTAGAGGATACATTCCAGAAATTGCAGTCCTGTAGGAATGTCATAAGCAGTAACATCCGTATGATTTCTTAACCTTTCCACTTGATAAGAATGTTGGATAGCCTGAGCCTTTTTGTTGCTTCTATCCATCCTAAACACATTGGTGGGATGGTATCGTTGCCGCAGGGGTCCTACCCGCTCCACCAGTGCCCGAAAGCTCTCTTCGTTCTTGGGGGCGTTGTCAATGATTGCCACCCCCAGTTCAACTATTTTATTCAGGAACGGCAATAATACTCCATCATCGTTCATCACCTCATAGCAATCAAAATGAGGTACTGACACTGACGAGTCCCACAGTTGAGGTTTTCGTCCTTGTTTCAGCGCCGGGTCATTTTGGCAGTGAACCCGCAGCCACGAGGCATCAAAGACACTTTCATGACCTGTTTGGTCGCCACCCCAAATAATATCTAAATTGCCTTCGCGATCGAGCTTAACCTCTTCGGGAGTTGGGTTTAAAGGCATTTTGAGCAAATCGTGCCCGCTGTTGAGGCTCAAGGTATCTCGATGAAAGAATTTAGGAGACCGACAGCTATCTAAAAGCCAAAGGTTATGGTAAAAACTTTCGTGACCGTCTTTCCAAACGATCTGTACCCCGTTGTTAGTTGTTGCCACCGATTCGATGCGAAAAGCAGGTTTAAGTTGCTGCAATACTGCTGTCATGTTACACCTCCAAGATTTTTTAAATATAGCGAACTGACTAAAGAGCTAAATTTTTGGCAGCCATTTTAATTCAGTCCTTCAGGATTTTGTTGTATCCAAAATGATCTTCACCACGTACTAAAACAACTTTAAAATCATCAAGATTAATGTTCTTAATGTTGTATAATACCTCTTGATGACCTTTCGCAAGAATTTCTTTAGTAAATATGCGAGTGTCTGTTCTCACAAAACGACCGCTTATTCCCCATCTCGAATTGTCAGTTGAATTATCAGCAGAACCATGAAGAACTCTCTCGCAAAATAGAAATAATTGCCCAGCTTTCATTTCGATAAAACTTTTCTTCGCACTCTCAATTGGATAATCTAGATCTGCGAAAAAGCTATTACCATATAAGCGGTATTTTTTGGCTTCATAAATTGACTTTTCTCCTAGTTTAAGGGGAACCATCTCCTTATGAGTTCCAGGAATCAAAGTCATACACCCATTCTTCTCATTAGCTTCTGTCAATGCAACCCAGCAAGTTATTTGAAAAAGTTCATCCGTACGGAGTGGATTGACAACAGATTCTTTCAGATCCTGATAAAGCCAAGTGCTATTTTGATGAAAATGAGTCCCCTTACTATGAGGACTCACATTAAAAAAAGCAGATCGCCATAAGATTAGATCTGGACCTAATAGTTGGGCACAACGCTCCGTAATTTCGGGCTGCTTGAATAAGTCCCTGATTTTTGAGTTATCCAAATGGCGATCGATGAAGGTGTTATACCTATTTAAAGCAGTTTTTTTATAGTCCTCCGTTATTGTATGACGTGTATTTGTCACGACTGGCAATAAACTCTCAGTCAGATTTTTTTCTTCCTCAACTTTAGAATTTTTAGCAAGGAAAGATTCAGTGTTAGATACTGAGTTGAGTAAATCATGCCGTAAGTTTTCCGCTTGGTCTGGAGACATTAAATCAAAAGGACCAATATATCCATTCTCGTAGAAAAACTTAATGTCTTCTTCGCTCAATTGAAACTCTGGCAGAACAGATTCTCTGGGGCGGTAATCTTTAGGTTCTTTGAACTCACAGTAATAGTCAAAAAATATTTTTCTCCCCCCCGAACTAAATGCTGTCCAGAACATCTTATTGTTCCATCCAGTTGGCAAGTTATCTCTTAAGCCCTCTGGAAGAAAGGCATGAATCAATTTGAGCTTTGCCAATGTATAGAGAAAGGCTAGTTTGAGAGAAAATGTCAAGTTGAATTTATTCATTTCTTACAAATCAGATAGGATTACTATAGAAGTCGTTTTTTAGCTCGTGGTGCGGTCTGCCAGAATTTCTAAAGCGCGGTCCGAACATCCCATTAACCACATATCGGACATGCCACTTTTTTTCCCGAGCAACAGTCGCCGTCGGCTGCGGAAGATTTCCGGCTTTATATACGCTCCCAGTAAAACTCGTCGCAGTTGGGGATTCCGAATACCCGTCCGTCCGTGGAGCAGTCGCCAGTTATCATTTACCAATACCTGTCCGGGAGCGATGAGAAATTCGGCATTATACTCTGGAGATTCAGCCAATGCCGTAAATGCTTGGTAGGCAGCATACAAGTCTTGAATTTTGTCAGGAGAAACATCGAGCGGCACCCGGTCTTTTTCATTGTGACGAATCTGGTAAACTTCGCCATTTTTATCCAAATTAATGACGTGCTGGCGATAATAGGTTTCCCATTGGTATTTTTTGGTGCCTTTTTCCTTATCAGATACTTTTTCCTCTACACCCAGCCGTCTGCGACCTGTTGGTATATACTCTTGGGTGAGTAACTCGAAATATTTTGGCTGCTGAGTCCTCAGAACTTCGGCAATTTTGAAACCATCTACCAGAGTGGAATATCCTTGTCTGTCATTGTCAGGATTTTCGTATTCAATACATCCGAGAAATTGAAGTCTGGGAGGAACGTTGTAGGAGACGTGATCGGTATGATTGGGCAACGGTTTCAGGTACTTATAGGCGTGGTGAATCTTCCCCGCAAGTTGGTCGGCTGTATCTAAAGTATAGATGTCGGTAGGATGATATCGTTGCTGAATCGGTCCGACGCGCTCTACTAATGCCTGAAATGCTTCTCTCGTTTTGGGAAAGCTGTCAATAATTACCATTCCCACATCCAGCATTTTATCCAACCAATGCAGTAGCGTTTCATCGTCCCTCATCACTTCCTGGTAATCGAAGTATGGGATGGACAGCGATGAGTCCCACAGTTGGGGTTTTCGTCGCTGTTTGAGAGCGGGCTCTTTTTGACAGTGAACTCGCAGCCAAGATGGATCGTAAACGCTATGATGTCCCGGTTCTTCACCACCCCAAATGATATCTAAATTTCCTTCGCGGTCTATTTTGACCGTTTCAGTTATCGGATTTAGTGGCATTTTCAGGGGGTCGTGTCCTTCTCCTTCTCCACTGTTGAGGCTTAATGTGTCTGGTTGAAAACATTTGGGAGAGTGGCAAGTGTCGCGCAGCCAGAGGTTATGATAAAAGCTTTCGTGACCATCTTTCCAAGTAATTTGCACCCCGTTATCTACGGTAGCAACAGATGCGATGCGAAAAGCCGATTTGAGTTGCTGAACTAATGTGACCATATTACTCCTTTTATCGATAAATAGAATAGAGCAGTTTAACCGTCTTGCGGTTGACCTAGGGGAATTTTTAACCAAGTATTATGCTCTTTGGTTAAAACACAATCGATTGTGGCATAAATACTGCCTTGTTTCCTCTGATAAAAAACTTCTTTTTTTGAAAGTGATATTGGGTTTGTGTGCCATACTCCAGGGTGTATTGATATGCCGCAACTCCCATCTGAATAAAGAGCTACAAAATCTTCAGGTTTGACATCTTCTTTAGGAGGAGCCAACAGATATATACCCGGTTCACCATTTTTAGGGATAAACGCTTCTCCTGCATCTAGATGGGCACTCAGCCAGTTTACCAGAAGATATTTAGAGTTACTTTCTGGTTCGGATATAATCTTACCCGCTGCACCACCGCGAGCATTCTGATGACCGGCAGAAAATAGAGTTGACCCCTCCCAATAGACTCTGAACTCCTCTTCAATAACAGTACCGTAACCCCCCTTGGAAATTAGAGGTCGTTTTCCTGAAGTAGGCCATTTGCATAACTCTATTTTTGCATCTTCAATATCCGTGAATACAACTCCTAATCCCAGAGCATTTTGGGAATTCAACCTTTTTAAGGGAACATCATAGTAATTGACTGTTGCAGGCATTTTTTCTTGCATTTAACTAAGAATTTAACTGTTAATGGAAAGTTCGATCCCACTTGCCAACTAAATTGACAGCAAATGGCTGAGGAAAATACTGCTCAAAAATCCTGTAGTAGAGTAATTCCTCCTTACTTTTTATGGGGTCTCCCCGAAAGCGTGCCTGCTCGAAATCTTGGTCAGAAATGCTAGCATCAGCGTGAGCTGCTAAAACTTTAGAGGAAGCAGCACCATGAGCAAATTCCATCTTGTCTCGCCAAACTATTTCTGGGGGTAAATAGTCTTCAAAAGCTTTACGGAGCAACCATTTTTCAATACCAAAACTTTGGTGAAGCTTGAGGTTAGGATTTATAGTCAGTGCCATTTCCACAAAGTCTATATCTAGAAAAGGAACTCTTGCTTCTAAACCATGAGCCATCGTCAGTCTGTCTAATTTTTGCAAATTAAGATTATGTAATCCTTTAATCCTATATACCAATTCTTGATTTAACGTCTTGCCATCATTGTAATCAGCTAGATAACTATAGCCAGCAAACAACTCATCTGATGCGTCTCCTCCGAGAACTACCTTGACATATTGGCTAGCAAGACGAGATAGCAAGTAGGTAGGTACACAACTTCTTAACCAAGCGGCATCATAGGATTCAAAGTGGTAAATTACCTCGGGTAGAACAGAAAGCATTTCTGCTTCTGAGTAAATATATTCGTGATGAATTGTTCCTAAATATTCTGCTACTAATCTTGCTGCTTTCAGATCGGGAGAGTTAGCAAATCCGGTGGAAAAAGAATGTAGTTCTGACAGTTCTCGCTTCATTAAGGCCGCAATAATGCTAGAATCAAGTCCTCCACTGAGAAATACTCCTACAGGAACGTCAGACATTAAACGCCTGCGGACACTTTGAGAAAGTCCTTGGCGAATTTTTTCTAAAATCACCTCTACATCTTCTAAAAACACATCGACTTCTGGAAAATCGTAGTATGATTGTAAACCCTCATTAGAATGGTAATAATGTCCTGGAGGAAACTCTTTAATTTCTTCGCCATGCTCTATTAAAGCTTTGATTTCCGAAGCAAAAAATAAACCTTCTTCACTTTGAGCATAGTATAAAGGTTTAATGCCTAAGCGATCGCGAGCGACAAAGAATTCCCGATCGCTAGCCAAGATAAAGCTAAACATACCCCTGAGTTTTTGAGGCAGCTGAGTGCCAAACTTTTGGTAGAGTGGGAGAAGAATTTCCGTATCACTTTCAGTTGAGAAATCGTATTCTTCCCCCAAGCAATCGCGCCATTGTTTATGGTTATAAATTTCTCCGTTAGCAATAGCGTATAATTTGCTCTCTGGATCCCATAACGGCTGGTGTCCTCCTTGCACATCAATAATGGCAAGACGATTATGTCCTAAAGCATAGTTGTCCTGGCAAATACTACCAGTACCATCTGGTCCACGATGAGCTAAGATTGACAAGGTGTCTTCAAAGCCATCGGAAACGGGTGAATTTAAGCCAAAAAATCCAACTATTCCACACATATCTTTATCGTCTTGGGTCGTGCTTTTCCAGCCCTCCAAAATTGGGCGATCGCCTGCCCAACTCTGATTCAATTTTTCGGGTTCCATCGATCCCGATTTCAAACCCCTACCATGACGCCGTTCGCCGTTTCATAGCCATTGTAGTCCAATGTCTCCCCATCAGGGGTGAGAGTTTGGGAGAAAACTTCCTGAGGGTGGTTATTTTCGTCGGCGATCAATACTCGGGCTCGGTGTCCGGTACTCATGACTTCAGAGCGATGGCAATGTTCGTTTGCCCAAACAATTAATATATCTCCAGGTTGGCACAATAGGGCACCACCTCCATTGGGACAAATCTGTCCGCTCCCTGCCTCTCCTGGCAGCACATAAGTATTCCAGCGATTCCCATTCTCAATGTTGACAATTTCTACTTCTTCTAGAGGCAGAATTCCCACTTTTTCCAGGAGATCCCGGTCGATAGTGATGCTGCCTACATAGTGGCGGTTGGCTTCAGTTACGCGGACGCGATGCAACTTGGCGTGCATAAGCTTTATTGTCCCCATTGTCTCTGTTTTCTCCTAACTTCAGTTTGTTTGACCAATGTAAAACTAGTTCTTTTGAAAAACCATAGCATACATTGATTCGGTTTCAAAGATTGTGAATTCTTCTCGGCTAATTAAACTCCAAGATAGTTCCTTTAGTACCTCATGTAAAGCCTTGTTATTGTCGTGGTAATCCACCCGCACGGTCAGCACAAAGTACCCGCCTGATTTTAACAGAGGGTCTAAATTGTGCAAAGCTTCCGGGGGAGCATGACCAAAGGTAAAAACGCCCACAGCGATGATGGCATCAAATCCGTCAGGAGTGAAACAATTGAGCGGTGCTTCTAAGTTATCTTGATACAAAGCTTTGTAAACTTGCTTTTTGCGAGCAACTTCTAGCATCTCTTCTGAGAGGTCAATGGCAGTAAGATTGGTATATCCCAGTTCTGCTAAAGCCTCTCCTACCATCCCCGTACCAGCTCCGGCATCTAGAATGCTAGCATCTTGATTGGGCAGTATTTTGGCTAAGGCGCGAGCTGACTTAATGGGACTGATACGATAGGGTCCATCTAATTCAGCATCATAAATGCGAGACCAAGCATCGTATTTATCCTCCAACTTTTCAGGATCGTTGGTTTCGTAGATCCAGGAAAGGCGCGCCCGCAGGGAGCTGACTTTCTCGCCAAAAAAGAAACTCCAGGATAGTTCCCCCGCTGAAATTGCTTCGCACATTTTATCGTAAGCTGCACTCAAATCTGGATATTGCGGCTTCGCTAACTGGGAGAGTAATTCGTAGCTTTTATGGAGATGTTGGCTTAAATTCTTTGATTGCAATACCATCAAGCCTAGCTGACTCAAGACATCGATATAGTCAGAGTGGCTGTAGGTTGGTTCAAATAACAGGCGATCGTAAACGTATTTGCGGGCTTGTTGGCTAATCTGCTTTGTTGGCGTTACTAAATCGTCAAATAGAAAGATACCGCCTTCTCGAAGAACCCGATAAATTTCCCTCAAAGCCAACTCCCGTTGATGGATGTGATAGAGAGTTGCTTGGCTCCAGACGTGGGTGAAACTTCCCTCTTCAAAAGGCAGGTTAGTCGCCGATGCTTTTTGAAATTGCAGGCGCAAGGATGGATAGTCTTGAGCTTTCTCTAGAGCATTACTGATGCGAACATTACTTAGATCGATGCCCGTTACTTCACAACCCGTCTTTTCAGCTAGCCAAACAGCGGTATTGCCATTACCACAGCCAAGATCTAGAACCCGAGAGGAGGCTGTAATTCCGCTTTTGTCTAGCATATATTCATTCCAACGCTGGCAGGCGGGAATGAACTCTTCAAGAGGGGTGGCAGTCAAGTCGAGAAAATAACCCCAGTGAAGACTGCCCTCAGAATCCCAAAAACTGCGGTAGAGGCTGTCTTCGGCATCGTAAAACGCTTCGGTATCGGTTTCTGTGAATTTGCTTTGGCTCATATTTATAGTTGCGCTCCTGCTATCGCGATTGACGGGGAACTAAAATATGTTAGCATTTTTTGGGCATTATCTTGACAACCTATACAAAAACCGCTATAGTCAGAGTATCCAACCCAAAACTTTTGTATGCCAATCCGCCGAATAACCTATCGATTGTATCCGAGCGCTGAGAGTGAACGCAAATTGTATCGACACGGGGCTGCACTGCGAGCTGTACAATGCTGCTTCAGCAAATTGTAAAACTCAATATCAGCGCTTTGGAGGTTCAGTGGATTACTCAGAGGAGCAGAACTCGCTCCCTGCATTTAAAGAGGTCTGGCCTGAATGTAAAGAGCTGGGCTCTCAAACTCTACAGGCAACACTCAAGAGAGTTGATTTCGGGTATCAGCGATTCTTTGGCAAGTTGGCTAAATATCCCAACCGCTATCCCATTACCGAGGAAACCGATATCAGACCAACGGTATTCCCCGTAATCAAAACGATCATCTAACTCAATTAGCATCGGACCTTCAAACATCTCAGGAATATCCGCGAAATCAATCTGATGTTTATAAATATTATCTAGATTCTTCGCCTCATCCCACTCAAATTGCATGAAAGTTTGGACAACGCTAATTGGACTACCTTCTCAAGATGGTAGCAACTGATTCTCAATTTGTCAAGGGAGGTAAAAAGCGGTGCGCTCCTTCCCTGTACCCTTACTATTGGATAATTCACAGTTACTCTCCTTCCATAATCTGTAGGATTCGACGAATATAAAAATACTTGACAGGATTATTATGAATTGGTATAATCAAAATTACTTCATTTATCGCTAGATGTCACATATTAGCACTTTTAATTAAGCAACTATGCTGTTAAAATACAAACCGAGAACCTGCCTACCCTCTGCTGAGGATTTACCTGATTCTGATGATACTCCTGTGGATAACGAACTGCAAGAATTAATTCCCGGCCTCTTAAAGACAATCTTAGCTATATTATGGGCCGAAAGAATGGATTGGTTTTTTGGGGTGGATATGGGAATTTACTACGACCCCGATCGCCCGGCTATTGTTCCCGATGGATTTTTAAGCATTGGGGTAGAGCGAATCATCCATGAAGATTTACGCTTGAGTTACGTCTTCTGGGAAGAGGAAGTAGTCCCAACTCTTATCCTGGAAGTAGTGTCCCAAAACCGTCGGGGAGAATACAGCACTAAAAAAAAGTTATATCTGGAAATGGGGTGTTTATACTATGTGGTTTACAATCCTCTGCGTCGTCGTAAACCCCCTCTGGAAGTATATCATTTAGTGCATGGGGAATATATCTTGAAACCAATCTCCAAGCTTGTTTGGTTACCAGAGATTGGTTTGGGAATTGGACGTGAAAGGGGAACCTATCAGGGAATTACCCGGGAGTGGTTGTATTGGTACGACCAAGAAGGAAAGCGTTATCTCACTCCAGAGGAAAGAATAAGCGAAGCAGAAAGAAAAGCGGAAAGACTAGCCCAAAAACTGCGCTCTCTCGGAGTTGACCCTAATGTCTAAGCGTTTAATTGGTTTAACTGGTGGTATTGGGACGGGTAAAAGCGCTGTTTCTCGTTATCTAGCCGATAAATATCAATTACCCATCTTAGATGCAGATATTTATGCAAAAGAAGCAGTGACACCCAATTCCCCAATTTGGCGACAAATTGTTAACCGATATGGTACCACGATCCAATTACCGGATGGTAGCCTAAATCGCAAGGTTTTGGGAGAAATTATCTTTAATAACCCAACAGAGAAAAGTTGGCTAGAGGGAAAGATACATCCTTACGTGAGGGAGCGCTTCCTCTCTGAAGGACAGCAATTAAAAGCTGATACAGTAGTTTTAGTCATCCCTTTATTATTTGAAGCCCAGATGACGGATTTAGTCACGGAAATTTGGGTCGTCAGTTGTAGTGACAAGCAGCAATTAGAGCGTTTAATTGAGCGGGATCGCCTAACTCCAGAACAAGCTAGAGCAAGGATTCAGAGTCAATTACTCCTATCAACTAAGATAGCTGGTGCGGACCTCATTTTGGATAATTCTTCCACTTTAGAGCATTTGCAGTTCCAAATTGATACTGCTTTAAAATTGTAATAGGAAATAGGGTATATAAAAATGGAACAATTAAGGTATTCTGAAAGTGCATTGATTTGAAAGCTTTACGACTTAGGGTAACTTCAACTCAAGATTTGATGGGTGAAGCAGTTAAAATTGGTTTGAGCTATGGTATCACGGCTTATGATGGCTGCTATTTCTCTATTATTAGTGGTGGGCGATGCCCACTACTATACTTCCTTTTACAAATAGCCTAATTCTAGCGCCAAGCGAGATAATCTTCCAACTCCGGTACTTCCACCCAATAATTGCCCTCATGAGATTGATGAGTCAAATCCATCAATAATTGGGAATAGACTCCTTCTTTTAGGGATGGAACCAGAGACTCCCCTGTATCAATGGATTCTACCCAACGGTCAACTACCCGCATAAAAGGTGCCAAACGTCCATCGGCAAAAACCTGGGGGAAAGCTAGTCCTTTAGGAATTTCCACCTTAGTCAGAGATTTACCTGCTGGGGAAGCCATTAAATTGAACCCATGGACGTAATCCTTCAAATTATTGCTCCCCAAAACCAAAGTGCCTTTATCCCCATAAACCTCCACCCAATGACCTCTTCCTTCATAGGTGACAGAACTCATAGTCAAAGAAATGGGAGTGCCATCAACCAACTCTAACAGCAGCAAACAAGTGTCCTCCCCATCCACTGGCTTTAATTCTCCTCCAGCTTCTGGATCAGGTCTTTGAGGGATGGCGCAACTCAAGGAGCTACACAACCGCTTGATGGGACCAAAAAGCCAACTAATATAATCGAAGACATGGGAACCTACAGCCCCGAGAGCACCTCCTCCCATATCTTTGCGAGAGTACCAATTCCAAGCCCGTTCTGGATTAGCACGACTGGTTACCAACCAGTCTATCTTAATTAAACGTTTCTTCCCCACATATCCCCCCTCCAGATATTCTGCCAATAATTGCCATGCAGGAACGAAGCGAAACTCAAAATCAGCGGTTGCTACCACTCCTTGGGAGCGAGCGAAATGATACAGTTCCCTAATTTGACTCCCATTCATGGTCATGGGCTTTTCTAATAATAAATGCTTCCTGGCTGCCAAAACTGCTTTCGCCATTTCGTAGTGCAAAAACGGCGGGGTTGAAATACTAACCCCATCCACCTCAGGAAGGGAAAGGATAGGTTCAAGTTCATTGGCGTAATGGGGAATATTATAGGTATGAGCGATGGCTTTGGCTTTCTCCCAGTCGCGATTATATACGGCTACCACCTCAGTACGAGGATGATTTAAAAAACCGGGAATGTGAATTTTCTGCCCAAAACCAGTACCTACTACCGCTACTCCAATCTTAGATTGTGCTACCATTATTTTTGACCCCATCGTTGACATATAGCTCAAATTATACAGCACTTAATGCTTTAACTCTAGCGCTCACGAAGTGACCGCTTCGCGGCACGCCTTTTCCACATTTGGAAGTTTCTGGTCATATTTCTGTGCTGTCTCTAACCATAAGCTTTTAACAGTGAGTAACTCCTGTTTCTCCCTGTGCCAAACATCGACCCAGAGCAGGTATTTCAGCTACAAAACCACCTTCGTCACAAGGCTAGATTATTATTGGATAATTCCCATTTACTCTTCTTCGATAATCTGTAGCATAGTAGGGTGGGCAATGTTTCCATGATTTTAGACTTACTTGGTATCTTTTTCTTTCATTGCCCACCAACAGGGATGTGGTAGAGTATCTTTATTGATGTCGATGGGCAAGGTTGGGTGGTTTAGAGCAGAGATTTAGAGCAATTTATCTTGCCCACCCTACGGTATCTAGATTAGATTAAATTAAATAGGTATAATATCAACAAATTCCCAGTAATCTCTTTGACTATTCCATTTGAATTTATAAAGAATATAAAATGATTGTGATTTTGAATCAGAAAAATAAGTCACTTTGACAGTAGCATTATCGTCATATTGATCTGTAACCTGAAGAGCTATGACTTGGATTGGATTAATACTAGCAAACCAGTCTCGAAAAGAGGAATATCCATTAGGGTGCATTCTAGAATTATTCTTTATCTTTTGTGGCAAACGTTCCCAAGCTGCATGATATGATCCGCCTCTTATACCTTCATAATGATCTCTCACAGCAATTGTTGGGTCAGGTCGAGTTGACACTGGTGATGTAGTTTTAACAATAACTTGATCCTTTGCTATAATAGCAGCGCCTAAAGTACCGATTAAGCCTATGATAGCTGCTGCTATTACAGTTTTATTATCAGACATAGCTTTTTGCTTGTAATACAATTTGCGATGTGGATTTATTGGGAAAGCCCTGCGATCGCCAATCCATCAGCATTACCCTTATGGTAGCGACTGGTTCTGAATTTGTCAAGGGGGGTAAAAAGGAGGTATATCTAGATCCTTACAAATTTTCTTGGCAAGGATATGGCCAATTTCGGTATGTCTAGGCACCGCAGATCGTTTGTTCAAAGCTGGATTATGCCACCACGAGTGCCTACCACCTTCTCTGAGCATTTCACATCCTTGAGCTCGTAGATAGCGGATGAACTTTTTACGTTTCATACGGCTATCTTTTCTTCTCTGTAGTTTTCACTGGCAGCAGAAATGGCATCTTGCCGATTAAACTCTAGAGCCTCTTGAAGAGTAATTCTCAGGCTTTCAAGCAATTCTTCATAAGATACTTCCTGACAATTAACTCCTGGTATCTCTTCTATCCAACCGATCCACCAACCACCACTTTCTTGTATAATAGCAGTGTATTCATTAACCATAGTATTTTTCTCCAATAAGTCTAACAGCCTTCCGGTTTTGTAGTCATCCCCATGGTAGCGACTGGTTCTGAATTTGTCAAGGGAGGTAAAAACAGTGCGCTCCCTCGACCTGGGAGTGTCAAAGACTGTTCGCCGCCCCCTCTTTCCATTTACGAGCTTAAAACTGAGTTGATTAAAGCTCTGTATTCTCCACCTTGAGTTTGAAACCACTTCAGAATATCTGGCTCAATCTGAACCAGTCTCTGTGCAATAGGAGCAGAAATTCTTAAAGTAGCCGAATCAAAAAACTCATCCGTCAAAGGTGGAATGTCAGAATAATCAATGTCTTCATCTTTCATTTTCTCAAGTGCTTTCCAGTTAGTACGAGAGATATTGCTCAAATTTTTGTCGTTCATGTCGATTTGCTCTCCGTGCTGAAATTATGTCATTTTGCCGTTCTGTCCAAATAACAATTTCTATCCCATTATGGAGGAAACCGATACCAGACCAACGGTCTTCCCCGTAATCAAAACGCTCATCTAACTCAATTAGCATCGGACCTTCAAACATCTCAGGAATATCTGCGAAATCAATCTGATGTTTATGAATATTATCTATATTCTTAGCCTCATCCCACTCAAATTGCATGAAAGTTTAGACAACGCCAATTGGACTACCTTTTCAAGATGATAAGGTAAAAAGCGGTGCACTCTTTCCCTGTAGCCTTTACCCCGCCAATACTTCGCCGCCATGGGTTGTGGGGAAGAGGAAATCCTTATTTGGACTTGTTGCAATCCCCCAGTTGCTTTTAGCAGTGATTAATCATTGATGCTACCCTCTACAATTCTCAATAAAGTTGTATTAAAGGGAATATCTAATTGCTGAAAGTCAACAATAATCTCCCGAACAATGGATACCAAATCTTGCGTTTCCCCTTGTGAGATGGGTACCAATGGCAGTCTACAGGTACCGACGTTCAGACATGCCAAATTCATCAATGATTTTATGGGAGCAGGATTTGAGCCAATCTGGAGCAGCATTTTGCATAACCTATAAATTGTATGCATTATGATTTTGCTTTTTTCCAGATCCCTATCTTCAAGGAAAGAAGAGACTAACTGAGACATCACCTGGGGCATAACGTTGGCAGCCACAGAAATAACACCGACACCGCCTACGGATAGGATTGGTAATGTTAAGGAGTCATCGCCAGATAAGATAGCAAACTGTGGGTTCTGCGCGAGTCGCTTTGCCGTGTTCGTTATTTGATCCAGATCTCCGTTGGAGGCTTTCAAGCCAACAACATTATCGCACTCATTGGCAATCTCCTGTAGTGTTTCAGGTGCAATATTAATCCCTGTCCTGCCAGGAATGTTATAGACGATCAAGGGGATACCTATTTTGTTCAATTCACGAAAATGGGTCAGGACTCCAGAAGGAGTAGGCTTGTTATAATAGGGACATACGACGAGGCAGCCATCAGCACCTGCTTCTGCGGCTTGGTTCGTTAAGTAATATGCCTCTTTGGTGGAATTGGATCCCGTTCCAGCTATTACTTTCAGCTGGGTGTTTTTTGATGCCGAGATAACGGTTTTAATGACTGCCATGTGCTCCTCGTGAGACAGGGTAGGAGACTCACCTGTTGTCCCGCAAGGGACTAAAGCAGAGGTACCGGCGTTTGCATGAAACTCAACAAGCTTGGAAAGCACATCGAAATTGACGTCTTGCCCTTGATCGCCCATAAAGGGAGTTACCAATGCAACGACGCTTCCAGAAAACTGGCTCTCACTGTTGGATGCTGTGATTGACATAAAGAATCTGCAATAGTTTACTTTTCTTGATTATTTTGCTTTAGAAGGCAATGTCCTCGGCGGCGTTATAACAATCGTCCAACTAGCCAAGTAATGCCCCGAAAAACGATTTTCACAGTGCCCATCATCAGGAGCTAGAAACCAGTCCAGCGTTTGGGCTTGTTTAGCAACAATGTTTTCCACGCCAATCTGGCGTGCCATTGCTTGATAAATGATTTTACCGTTTAGTTGATCTATAACGCCCATCACAGATGCTAACTTCCACTCAGCTTGAATAAACAGCGAGTAGTCAGGGTGGTCTCGAAAAGCAAAGGGAGCGATTATCACGAGGAAACCATCAGGATTGAGCAATTCATCCATGGAACGATGCAAAAGCTCTACGTCCGATTTTTCCACTGCGTGAAACAGAAATCCACAGGCCAGTACTGCGTCGAACCGCGACCTTGCGCCGCAAACTGCGAGATTGACTCTGACACATCTTGGCAAAAGAAGGTTTTGTTTGGATGCACGTTTTTGCAATAGGAGATTGCTGCTTGCGAGTGATCGACACCCACATACTCCATTCGCTCAGGAGCATAGTTGGCGAATGCGGCACTACCACAGCCTATATCTCCAAACGTTGGGGGGGGAGGGCAGGTCTTCCAAAATCTTTGGGTTAGACAGCTATCAGTTGTCTTCCCCTTCTGCTATTTCCTACTTGTAGTTTTCGTTCTCTAGGTTGCTTAACCCCCCATTTAAGGGTAGTTGATGCATTGACCCGTTGTCCTAACCCATTTCATCGTCACGCTAAAGTGCGGTATTGGCTACTAAGGCACTATGGGAGAGCTACTTTTGGTTTCACTTCCGGTTCTCGGTCATTACGGGCAATTGTGTCTAATGTTTCTTTCCCGCGTCCTATCCACCCACCCCCCCAACCCCCCTCCTGGGAGGGGGGCTCAGGGGGGTGGGTATGCCTCCCCTCCCTCTCTGGATAGCACTCCAGAGTAATGACCTTCGGCTTTTCCTCGTTCCAAATCAGAAATTGTTTGTCGAGATAGGTAGACCCTTACAGGTTTTCCCCCTCACAGTACCGGGCGTGCAAGTTTCTAAGCACCCGGCTCCTGGTGTATCATCCTACTCGCTGGCGCGTTTACTCCTCATTACTTGTGTCGGCTTTCAGGTCTCATTCAGATTGGGCTTTGAGTCCTTAAATTCCAACCTCCTCGCCATTGACGTTTGCCCGACGCCTCTAACTTCTGAGGAGCTTTGAGTTTCAAGTTCCAGCTAATGGAAAGGCAAAATCGCAAGTGATAAGGGATTTTACCGTTACGTTTCACCCTCTCCTACGTCAGCTCCCTTTCGAGTAGACATTTGCCTATCTGCCGGGTTATTGATTCCCCTGAACTTTCGTCCTGGCAGCGTTCGCTTTTTAGGAGAGTCCTTTCTCCCCAGGGAGTTGGTTCGCTTTACAGCTTCCCTACTGATTTCTCAGACCCTGTGGAGGTTAACTCGTTCCACAATAGTTAGATACGTCTGACGGCGGGCTGCTCCATCCCCCGGCGGCGTGGTGTCTACGCGATGACGATTCCAGTCCATCTTTCACATATGCCGCATACCGTTTTGGTTAGAGTGTAACAGTACCGCTTTCACTCATTACCTATGACGAGGTTGCAAGCTTTGCTTTATGCTCACCATATCAGACTTTCCCTAGGCCGCTACCATCATCGGACTGATAGTAGCTTGGCCATTTAACCCTCTAGCTGTGAAACTCCGGCATTACTGCCAAAGCTTCTTCGGGCGGGAACCGGGGAAGACACTTCCCATGGGGTTTTACCCACTAACTACTGCGACTTTCGAGCCGCACTGAATCCTTAGGTCTCACCACTTCGCCCACCGACCCCTCAGGGAAGTCCCTATCATGATTACATGGGACGAGGTTTTGCTTATCGGTTCGGAAGCCCATTAAGGGAGCTGATACCCCCAAACTAATCGCTGTGCTCCGTCAACTAAGACGCTTTTTCCGGTGATTCGCTTCACCCCCGCCATTAATCAATGCCGGGGGATACCTGTTACACCGAAGGTGCCGCCCAAGGCGTCCCATAGACTCTCCTCATTAGCGCCAGTGTACCGAAAGGCTCTGATTGCGCCCAGATCCGGCGTTTCACACCCCGGAAGCTAACCCGGCAAGCCTGCTTGAATTCACAGTGGTTTGCCTTCAGGCCCTATGGGTCTGAAGGCCCCTAAGGGCAAACCAATGTGTGTGGGCAGATAGAGATTCACTTATCCCTTAAGCGGCTGGACTTGGTTTACTGATTTCTGACCAGTTCGGAACCAGCAATCCTGATTTAGTTGTCATGGTTTGGCTATCACTACCTTTTAGATAGGATTTCTCCGGTTTTCAGCCTATTTCCAGGCTTAGATTATCTGAATTTTTAACCTGTAACCAAGCCCCTGTTTATATTTTGGCAAACGATCCGCGACCTTCACAGGGAACGAGTCGCCCAACCATAATTGACACTTCCTAATTGAATAATTGTATTTGTGCAAAGAAGGTCGCAATAATGCAAACTTTTTTGGGTATATTTTTTTGATAATAATTGTAAGCGATCGCTTCTCCTTGTCCCAGTTTCTCAGCTTCTACCCCTGCCCAAGCCCCTGGAGTATCGATAAAAGTAAAAATCGGCATGGAAAACTTGTGGGGGTATTGATCCGGAAGTAGTGGTCAAAGAAATGGGAGTCCCGTCAGCCAACTCTAACAGCAGCAAACAAGTATCCTCCCCGTCCACTGGCTTTAATTCTCCCCCAGCTTCTGGGTCAGGTCTCTGGGGTACCGCGCAACTCAAGGAGCTACACAACCGCTTGATGGGACCAAAAAGCCAACTAATATAATCGAAGACATGGGAACCTACAGCCCCGAGAGCACCTCCTCCCATATCTTTGCGAGAGTACCAATTCCAAGCCCGTTCTGGATTAGCACGACTGGTTACCAACCAGTCTATCTTAATTAAACGTTTCTTCCCCACATATCCCCCCTCCAGATATTCTGCCAATAATTGCCATGCAGGAACGAAGCGAAACTCAAAATCAGCGGTTGCTACCACTCCTTGGGAGCGAGCGAAATGATACAGTTCCCTAATTTGACTCCCATTCATGGTCATGGGCTTTTCTAATAATAAATGCTTCCTGGCTGCCAAAACTGCTTTCGCCATTTCGTAGTGCAAAAACGGCGGGGTTGAAATACTAACCCCATCCACCTCAGGAAGGGAAAGGATAGGTTCAAGTTCATTGGCGTAATGGGGAATATTATAGGTATGAGCGATGGCTTTGGCTTTCTCCCAGTCGCGATTATATACGGCTACCACCTCAGTACGAGGATGATTTAAAAAACCGGGAATGTGAATTTTCTGCCCAAAACCAGTACCTACTACCGCTACTCCAATCTTTAGATAGAGCCACCATAAATTCTTACCCAATCGTCTATTGTAGCCAAAATTATACTACTTCTGGATATCGGTGGGCAAGGTTGGGTGGTTTGGAGTAGAGAATTGGGTAAATTTATCTTGCTCACCCTTATGCAAGAGATTTATTGTGGAGTTAATAGTTGATTACTAAGCCACAAAACGGAAGGCTTTGTCAAAAAACTGGTAGTTATGCACAGTAATTGGATAGTTGATAAGGAAACTTTAAAATTGGACAATAATAGCATGAAATGTCCCAAGTGCAACAGCAAAAATTTTCTCAAAAATGGACATACTTCCTACGAAAAACCGTAAATCATGCGGTCGTAAATTTGGATAATATTCTTAATATAAACACATTTCGCAGGCGACGAAAGACTTAATAGATCGTCTTCTGTTGGAAAAATACCGAAATTACTCGCTCTACAGGTGTCTCTATTCGGTGGCTTCAAAATTATGTAAATCAAAAATATGAAGAGACTCCTCGACAAATTCATGTAACGACAAAAAAGAAAGGAAAACTAACTCTACAACTAAATTAAATGTGGTCATTTGTCCAAAACAAACGAGAAAAGTATTGGCTCTGGATAGCTTTAGACGAATTGACTCGTGAAATTGTTGGAGTTTATATTGGCGTGGGTCACTCTGCTAAATCTGCTTCAATCCTTTGGAATTCTTGACCTCCTATTTATCACCAATGTGCCGTTTGTTAAACAGACTTTTGGGAAGCTTATAAACAAGTGCTTCCCTCAAAAAAACATCGGCCTGTGGGAAAAAAATCAGGGCAAACGAGTTATATTGAAAGACTGAACAACACTGATCGACAACGAATTTCTTCCTTGGTTCGTAAAATTCTATCTTTCTCGAAAAAACTGTCTAACCATATTGGTGCTATTTGGTATTTTGTTCATCACTATAATTCTGTAGTGCGCACCGCTTAGCGTATCCCTGCGGGATCGCGCTATCATTACTATGCATGACTACCTAATTGCGAATTAGTTTGACTTGCTCACCCTCTCGGACGTTGTTCCAGAGCAGCTTTCGGATAAGCAATCCGTTTATGATTATACTGTTGCCAAACTCGGATGAAAACCCGAGCAATAGTCTTTAATTCCTTTTTCTTCAAACCACTATCTTTTAACTGATTGTCTCGCCAACGAGCTCTGAAAATTTTCTCTACCGTCATGAGCGCTCCTTCGGGAGTAACATCCTTAAGGGATCGCAAAGCCGCTTCACAGCCATCTGCCAGCATCATAATCCCCGATTCTCGCGACTGGGGAATGGGACCATCATAGCAAAAATCGCCGATATTAACCTGTCTTCCCTCCTTTGCTGCTCTCTCCTGAGCTTGGAAATAGAAATAGGAAATCAGCAGGGTTCCCTGATGTTCCGGGATAAAATCCCGAATTGCCTGGGGTAAGCCGTATTTACGAGCCATAATCAACCCTTCGCTGACATGCTTTTTAATAATCTGGGCACTCTGCCAAGGGTCGTTAATGCTATCATGCTTGTTCGGACCCCTCATTTGATTTTCAATAAATCCCAAGGGGTCATGCATCTTCCCAATATCGTGGTATAAAGTCCCCGCCCGCACTAATTCCACATTGCAGTGCAATTCTCGCGCCGCCGCCTCAGCAAGAGTTGCCACAAACATGGTATGTTGGAAAGTACCTGGAGCAACAATAGCCAGCTTTTGCAATAAGGGGCGGTTGGGATTGGATAATTCCGCCAAACGAATAAGGGTTACCAAATCGAACAACCTTTCCAGATAAGGAGATATGCCCAAAGCCACCACACTCCAAACTACTCCTGATAAGCCGCACCTCACCATATCGTGGAGTAAAACACCTGACACATATGTCACTCCTGGGCTGACAAGATAAACAATTAAGTATACTAGCACTTGAATCAAGCCTACCCCTACCCCCAGCAGCGCTAGTTCCTCACGAGATCGCAGTCGAGAGGCGATGAATGCGGCCAATAATCCCCCAGCCATCCCCGCCAGCAAATACTCCCAGTTAACTGTCTCGCTGGTAAACCAAACTAAGCCACCAGTGATACTAACTTGAACTGCTGCTACAATAGAACCGTAAAAACTACTGCTCAATAGACCAATAGCTGGGAGGTTTGTATAAGGTATATGGAAAACTACCAGTAGGGAAGCGCTCCCACTCAACAAAGAGAATAAAATCTGGTCACGACAACGCATCGACCGATGCACCAGCCAAACTGCCAGCCAGAAAATGCCTACCGCAGAACCGACAAAGGCTATGGATATTCCCAAACCCTGCCAATTAATCCCCCTACGACTCAAGCCAAAACCATCTAAGAGAACAAAATCTTCCCATGTAATGGTTTCTCCTTGATCCACAATTAGTTGCCCTTTCTTAACAGTGACAATAGTCTCTTCTATTCTTTCAGCAGCAGTTTCTGCCTCACGTTTCATTGCCTCCCGATCTTGGATAAGATTGGGTCGCAAAACTCTAGCCAGCAGCTCAATAGCACTGTCTGAGGTATCGGTAGGAATATCGTACCGCAGCTGGCCCTCTATTACCTCGTCCAGCCCATTTGGCGTTAAACCAGTGGGAATACCTTGGAGCAGGATCCGTTCCAATCCTTGTGTGATGGCATTTTCTGTCTGCTGCCAGGTTTCTTCTTCTAGCTCCAGGAAGATAATTTTCAGCCTGTATTCTGTTGTACCCTTCCCTTCAGCGAGTTCTTGTAAAGCTTCCTGATAACCCTGTCGAGCAAGATTAATAAAAGCTATCGCCTCGGCCAATTCCCGCTCTGAGGCTTGCTGACGGTAAAGAAGCAGTTCCCCCATAGCAAGTTGTTCAGGGAAATCTACCTGTGAACTATCATCAAGAGACAGCCACGGCCTCGAGTTCTCTACTGCTGCTTTTATAGCATCCCAAGAAGAGTCTGAGCATTGACGCAAATACCTCTGAGTCGAGACAGAGATAAGATTGTCATCCAGAAAGGGAAAAAAACCAGCAATAGTACGCAGTCCTTCCACCTGACGGATAAATTCATCTATTTCACCTTTGATTTGGTTCGTAATAGTCTCATCCCGCTTGAGGATCGGCACCACTCCTCTGCGGACGTCATCCCGTCTTGCTTGGGTAGTTCGCCAATCGATAAACTGCCCATCATCGGGAGCATAGATCTTCTGTGCAGACACGGTTCCTTCAGATAACTGAGGCCGATCATAGAAGCGATCGCCCACCACAATAGTAAGGGAAATTATTGCCAGCGCCAACATCACCACGGGATGGGGTTTCCCGACACGCCTTTCGTAACCCTTACGTAATTGGTGTCCCCATTGCTCAAGAGTAAGAGTCAATAAATGCAACATAGTGGGGATATTTTAACATTGTGGGGGTCGTATACTCCAGACCAAACAGCAAATAGGCGTTCTGCTTGAAGACTTGCTAAGATTGCGGTTTTCTCGGTCCTACATTGAAGCCGCCAGGGAATGGGAATACCGCTGACACTATTATAGACTCCCGCCAACACCCCAGTGATAGCAGCAACAGTCTTAGCGCTCTCGAAACCTGTCCTCATAGCGCGAAGGACGCAGAGGCGGAAATCCTCTGGAGTGCAACTGAAACAATAGAGAGCTAAAGCGATTGAAGTTTGTGACTGTGGGTATTGGCGAGAAAAATGGCTGACTACTTCTTCTAACCCCGTACCCGAGGAGACGAATTTTTGGACTTGTTCCAATTGTGGTTTTAAACTTAGGGTCTGGGATGTTTCCAGGTTCAGTATTTGAGGGATTAAGCGGGTAGGATCTAGTTGCTCTAGCAGCGCCAGAGAGATAATATTTGACCACAAAAATAAAATTTCTCCTGCTTTGAGATTGTACCGTTCGGCACAAGATTGCAGCACCTCTGACAACAAGTCGGGAGTTTCGTAAAAGAACAAGGCTATAGGGAGAGTGGCTAAAGCTAACTCGCTACTATTGACAGGCTCCTTACTGCTACATAAACCCTCCCATTTTATCATCCCATAGTTAATTAAGCTTTCTGTTATCGAGGTATTGATGTTACGACCTTTAACCAAATCCCTTTCTTGTCCAGGGTAATTGCTGAGGACATATTCCCCAATTAGCTGACCCAAAAATCCGCCTTTGAATCTACTTAAAAGTGAATGACGCACGACTTGCGATTTCTTTATAAATTTAATATTTATTCAAAATTATCTTCCTGCCATTGCTTCCAGAGATCCGGACGGCGATCGCACGTTCTTTTAATTTGTTCCGCTCTTCTCCACCGTTCTATTTCTCCATGATTACCGGAGCGCAATACAGTCGGTATCTCCCAACCTCGGAAGCTTGGCGGTCTGGTATATTGGGGATAATCTAACAAACAATTTTCAAAACTCTCTGCTTTCAAAGACTCTACTTTTCCCACCGTTCCCGGTAATAATCGCACCACCCCATTAATTAAAGCTAGAGCGGGAATTTCCCCACAGGTTAAGACGAAATCTCCTAAAGAAACTTCCCTGGTGGCTAAATACCTAACTCGCTCGTCTACTCCTTCGTAATGACCGCAGATTAAGACCAATTGGTCATAATTGAACGCTAACTCTCTCACCATAGGCTGACTCAAAGCCGAACCTTGGGGAGTTAGCAAAATGATATCTCTTCTGGGCAAAACTGTCAAAGATTCAACCGCAGCAAAAATCGGTTCGGGTTTCAACAGCATCCCCACACCACCACCATAGGGTTCGTCATCGACCCGCCGATGCTTATCCAGAGTAAAATCCCGAGGGTTTACCAGATTGACAGTAGCAATGTTTTTTGCCAGGGCCTTGCCCAATAAACTGCAACTAAGACCAGAGGTAAAAAAATCCGGAAAGAGAGTGATAACATCAAACAGCACTTTAAATTTTAACCAAACTCAAATATGACATAGCTATATTATCAGGCTGACATTGATAGAGGGCATCTGTAAAGAAAAGGTACAGAAAGAAGGGGTAAGAGCAGAAAACAGAGATAAAGATAGAATAGAGACAAGAGAAAGCAGCAATGCCTTGAAAAGGATATCCCAGTGACATCAGTGATGCAGAGTGGAAAATGATAGAACCACTGTTGCCAGCAGCCAAATCAGACAGAGGTCGTGGTCGGAAAAGGACAGTAAACCTCAGACAGGTCGACAACGCCATCAGATACACATGCCGAACAGGATGTGCGTGGGAATTACTACCAAATGATTTCCCTCCTCCAAAGACAGTATATGGGTATGGTCGAAAGTGGGAGAAGAAAGGAGTGTGGCAGAAAATTCATGATGAGTTACGGCAGCGAGTGAGAAAAAGAGGGGAGCGCAAGGGAACTGCCACAGCCTGGCTCATCGATAGTCAATCGGTGAAAACCACATTGGTTTGCCTTCAGGCCCTATGGGTCTGAAGGCCCCTAAGGGCAAACCGATGTGGGGGGTAGTGAGAGAGGATACGACGGTGGGAAGAAAGTCAATGGACGGAAGCGGCATATCATTGTCGATACCTTGGGTTTAGTAGTGGCAGTAATTGTGCATGCTGCCAATCTTGCAGATAGTACATCAGCCCGAATGCTCTTGGCCGAAACTAGCTACCGTGAACCGACTTTGGAACACTGAGGCGATTAAACGTCAGAAGGGCAAATGCAAGCACTGCAACCAACCATTCATGGAGATAGACGGCCCCGTGGAGTTGCACCACATGGATGGGGACCACAACAACTGGAAACGTAAGAATTTAGTTGCTCTCCACCGTACCTGTCACCAGGCTCAGGCGGTCCATCGTCAGAGGGTCCGAGAGGGCCTAGGTCAGCGCCGTAAAGGCATAGAAACACCTAAGCCTCCGGCATTGATTAATGGCGGGGGTGAAAGTCGCACGTCCGGGACGCCAAAAGCGGCACCTTCGGTGTTATTCCAGAGGTGCCCTTTGGCAACAGAGGCATCGACTCTAATCAGATCTTGGCTATCGTGGGGATAAGTTGCAACGTGTGGCTGACGGATGTGAACTCGATTTGGAAGTAGTTGAACGCAAGGAGGCAGGTTTTGCTGTTCTGCCTCGACGCTGGGTTGTTGAGCGCACCTTTGCTTGGCTGGGTAAGCATCGGCGCTTGAGTAAAGACTATGAACGACTGCCTCAGATTAGCGAAAGCTTTGTCTATCAAGCGATGACTGCCTTGATGCTCCAACGTCTCGTATCTTAATCTTTCTTTTTCAGATACCCTCTAACCCTAACTCTGGTTGACATCCTCCCCACCCTTGCTGTCGTAGAGGGTGGGTTTCTGTTTCTTTCCCGGCGCGCTCCGGCGCTGAGGCACTTCGGCCTTGCCAACAAGTGGCACAGCCGCAACAGGATCAGTCTGATCCCTCTGCGCCTCTGCTCCTCTGTGAGCTTTCTTTCGGGAGTTTCGCAACTGCCCTTTAGAGCAAAGTCTATCAGGTCTTATGTTCGCTCCACAGACTGACACGGATGAGCAAGGCCGCCAAAATATTTTGAGCTGCATTGATGTCACGGTCATGGGTCGTCTTGCATTGTGGACACTCCCATTCTCTAACATTCAAAAGCAGCTTGTCTATTACGAAACCGCAGTTTCTACACCGCTTACTAGATGGATAGAAGCGGTCAATCTTAATCAACTCACGACCATACCAGTCACTCTTATACTCAAGTTGTCTAACTAACTCACCCCATCCAGCATCACTAATACTTCGGGCAAGAGACCGATTCTTCACCATATTCTGCACCGCTAAATCTTCTACCACTAATGATTTAACTTTCTGGCCTGAAGGGCCAGAAAGCCTTTCGGGCGCGCACGCCCGAAAGGTTAATAAGATTTTGGTTTTCACGAATTAGTTGGGTTGTTAGCTTGTGCAGAAAGTCTTTTCTGGCGTCTGCAATCTTTGCGTGAGCTTTAGCCACTTTTAACCTAGCTTTGTATCTGTTGTTAGAGTCTAACTTTTTTCTAGAAAGAGCTTTCTGGGCTGCTTTTAGTCTCTTGAATTTGTGGTTAAAGTGACGGGTCACTATTGGAGCGCCACAGCGCTAACTTCATTTAAAAAAGCCAACTCTTCTTGTTTCTTCCAACTAGTCAGCATCCCCACCCCGCTCCCCTGCACTCAGGTGAGGGTGGGGTCTTCCGCGCGTTTGATAAGTCTCTGACATTTGAGCCGAGTAGTCCTTGTTGCCATTGACAAGCAGCTCAAACTGCTGCACCGTAGCAATTACTTTCTCCCTTTCTATGGGTTTGGTCAAAAAGCCGGATCCGCCTACTACTTTGGCTCGCACCCGGTCTACAATGCCGTCATGGCTAGTGAGGATGATGATGGGGGTTTTTTTAAACTGGGAAACTCGACGCAGTTGGCTACAGATTTCATAGCCGTTAACTACTGGCATCACTAAATCCAAGAAAATCAAATCCGGCTTATGTTCGATGATTTCCGTCACAGCATTAATGGAATCTTGAATGCTAATCAATCCATACCCTGCAGGTTCAAGAATCGGTTTTAACAGCCTAGCAGTTTGAGGGCTATCATCCACACAAGCTATGAGAGGCTGAGTTGACCTCACCGCAAAGCGAGGAGATGTACAAATGGGTTTGACTTTTGGGAGTGGGGGCGGTAAGTCAGCAACTTTCTTCAGACTGACTAAGCCTTTCCTTATATAAACCGCGAGGGAACGAGTCAGCAGTAGCAAATCCTTCTTCATTTGCACGGACATTTCCCGTAAAGTACGATTGCCATCAATTACGGCAACTAGATTTTTGTAAACAGTAGCTAAAGCATGCTGCTGTAGTTGTAGTGGTTCCTCTATCTTGGGAGACAAATTAGGGGAAACTTTAGCCAAACCAGCCTGACACCAAGCTTGCCAATGGTCGTTGCTCTGTTGCACAATTTCTTCTGTACAGAGCAAGATCCCTGGGTTTTCGAAGACATCTGGAAGCTTTGACGTCCCAACACGTTGTTCTCTACCGATCTGCTGCATCAGTCGAGATAGGTAGACCCTTACAGGTTTTCCCCCTCACAGTACCGGGCGTGCAAGTTTCCAAGCACCCGGCTCCTGGTGTATCATCTTACTTGCTGGCGCGTTTACTCCTCATTTCTGACATCGGCTTTCAGGTCTCATCCAAATTGGGCTTTGAGTCCTTAAATTCCAACCTCCTCGCCATTGACGTTTGCCCTACGCCTCTAACTTATGAGGAGCTTTGAGTTTCAAGTTCCAGTTTTCGATTGAATTACGTTTCACCCATTCCTACGTCAGCTCTCCTTTCGGATAGGCATAACCTATAATTAGAGTCGAGGGAGACGTTACCGCCTCGCCCCTCTCCTACGAACTGTACGTGAGACTTTCACCTCATACAGCTCAGGTGTTCCTAACTGCGCGTTTATCGAGTCCGTCTTTGATGCGCTTTACGATGTATCGCTTGCGTCTGGTGACATTCTCGGTGGAGAGCAACTAGATTCTTGTGTTTCCAGTTGTTGTGGTTGCCGTCAATGTGGTGCAACTCCACGGCTCCATCCATCTCCATGAACTTACGGTTGCAATGCGGACATACATTCTTCTGTCGCCTGAGGGCTTTAGCAGTTGGCCCACTATATAATTTGGAATTTCGACCAACCCAATAGGGAATGTCCCCATTGTAGGGTGAGGCATCACCTTTAACCATCACGTAGTTATTGACTTTCCAAGGAATTACTGGGAAAGCTTTCTTTATCTGCTCTGATGTGAGCGCGCGAGGCGCGCTCCTAAGGGTTTACCCTTGATAGCCAGACGTCTCGCTTTCTCTGCTTCCTTAATCGCCATCCTGTGTTTTTCAGCCCTCAACTTACGCCATACCCATTGATTGAGTGACCATAGCGAGTGCTTGCTCATATCGCAGTTTGAGTAGTATTGCCTCCAACCTCGGACTTGTGACTCTATCCTTTTCAGGCGAGCATCCGTGGTTGTGCCATTTTTCCAAGTGGCTTTTACCTTAGCCTTGATGTCTGCATAATTCTCGGAACTCGGTGTGGATTTGAAGACCCCACGGGAGTTGACACGGAAGCGCCATCCCAAGAAGTCGAACCCATCCGCAGCTTTACTCACCTTAGTCTTAGTTTCATTGATTCTTAGCCCTCTGGACTTTAAGAATTCGTCAATATCCTTCCTTAGCCTTTTGGTATCGGCTTCGGGTTTACAGATAAAGACCGCGTCATCCGCGTAACGTATACCCCTTATGAGAGTCCCATCTTTACGACTCCCTTTCCACTGATTCAACCCCAGGTTCTCAAATCCATCTAGGGCTATATTGGCCAGTAAGGGTGATATGACACCACCTTGGGGAGTTCCCTTTATACTGGAGGGGTATTCACCACGAACGCCAGCTTTCACCGCAAGTTTGAGACCTTTGAGAGCCTCTTTTGGTAGGACTACTCCATCGAGCATGACCTTGTGGTCAATTTCGTCGAAGCACTTGCTAATATCCGTTTCCAGTATCAGCTTTTCCCTGCCATTTGATTTGCTTCTGAGGTTATTGAAGATTAGCTGTTGTGCGTCCGCAGTACAGCGACCGGGTCTGAAGCCATAGCTTCTTTCTCCGGCGGTTGCCTCATAGGCTGGCTCCGCTGCTAATTTGAGCAACGCTTGCCATGCCCGGTCAGCTATTGTCGGGATGCCTAATCCCCTTGTTTTGCCATTCGGCTTGGGGATATTTATCCTTCTCAGTTGTTGGTGTTTCCAGTGGTGCCAGTGCTTGTTCAGCCTTTGACACAACACTAGACGCTCTCTGGTAGAAAGCGCTGTTTTCCCATCAACTCCGGGGGACTTACGCCCTGTGTTCAGCTGTGTTACTTGTTTGACGGCCAGAGCTTGGGCTGCACGACTCCGAAGTAAGAGTCGTTGTAAACGTTTGACTTTGGCTTTGTGCTTGTCCTTTTGCGCTTTGAAGATTCCCCGCTGTAACCGAAATACCTGACCTCGGAATTGCTTCCATGGTAGGTCTTTCCAGACATCGTTAGCCTTCCGACCTATCTTCCCCGCCAGCAGGAATGCTGCTAAGTGGAGTTTCAAGGCTTTTAAACTACGGTATTCGATTGAAGTCGGGTTAGTGATGTTCACAGTTTTGACCTCATTAGTCGCTCTGATAATTACATTGGGTCTCTTCTCTGTAGAAACCATCAGGCAGTTACGCCTTCTCTTACCCTCGCTCTTCCGTTAGGCCGTTAATCAGGCGACCCCACCACTTTCCGTGGAAGTTAAGCGAGTTTTTACTCGTTCCGAATGAACTATTGTTACGAACCCTTGGGACTCATCCTTTGACCTACCACCAACTCAGGAATGCAGGTTGCTGAGACTGGACTTGCGAGTTTCTTTCGGTGTTTCTTCTGTCGTCTGTAACGGCCTTCCGACAGTGTCACAACTTAGGTCTTTTCTCAGATGATTCACGTTAAGTTATCCCGGTGTTCTCCCTGTTAGCGGAAGTATCTCTGCCTAACCGTTTGGCCGCACTTTACCGCCCTGCTGCCAGCTTCTGCCTGGTGATTAACCTCACAGTGGCCAGATAAGGATTCACGTGATTCCCTCACGGGAGGGGCTTTCACCCTCATAGTTCATTCAGTTGTCAAGGTTCGGTAGTCCTATATAGGAATCGTTTTGTCCGTTTTCAGCCCCTTTCGGGTAGCTTAGATTATCGGAGACGCTGTCCCGGAACCCTGCTCCTGCTTATGTTTGGCTTACGCCGCGACTTTTACAGGAAACGAGCCGCACAGTCTCAGTTGTTGTACCAGGCGTAGCCCGATACTTTTCCTGTGGGGATTTCTCCCCAAGGGACTTCTTTCGCTTCTTAGGAATGTCCTTTCTCCCCAGGGAATTGGTGCAGATTACTCCTTTCCTACTGGTCGAGACCAGACCCTGTGGAGGTTAACTCGTTCCACAGTAGTTAGATACGTCTGACTTAGGTTGCTCCTTACCCCGGCAACGAGGTGTCTACATGATGACACGATAAAATCATCTTTCCCATTTGTCGCATACCGTTTTGGTTAGAGTGTAACAGTACCGCTTTCACTCTTCGTATTTAACGAGGCTGCAAGCTTTGCTTTATGCTCACCATATCAGACTTTCCCTAGGCCGCTACCACCGTCGGACTGATAGTAGCTTGGCCATTTAACCCTCTAGCTGTGAAACTCCGGCATTACTGCCAAAGCTCCTTCGGGCTGGAACCGGGGAAGACACTCCCCATGGGGCTTTCACCCACTAACTACTGCGACTTTCGAGCCGCACTATCGAATAATACTTCACCCACAATGCTTTTAATGATAGCGATCGCCTGTTCTCGAGAAATCTCCTCTCTTGCCCTCAACACTGTCAACAGCTGATAATCCCAGACTGGTAATCGAATTTCATCAGTTATCCAGATGCTATTTAGATCGATCTCAGGACAATACCGAATTCCCAGCCTATACCATCGCCTGCAAGGGTGCAATCCTCCCGTCGCCCAAACTATGCGTCCCAACCAGTAGTAAAGACTCCAGTTTTTTCCTTTCGTGGTTCTCAGGTCAACTCTACCTTTAAATTGCATCTGGCCCAGATGTATGAGGTAAGCTGTCAATTCGTTAACGTTTTTGAGCGAAACCATATTTTTACACGTAGCATATTCTCTCTAGGTCTCTTTATTTTATCTTTATTTTTCTTGCTATAATGTTAACATTGGTTGCATTTTATAACCGAGATTATCAATCTTTACGAAAAATTTAAATAGGCAGGAAAATCTGAGACTGTTTATAAAGAAAAGATGAAGAAGTCTCAATCATAGACTGATTTGGAATTACCAGTAATCGCTCCGAGAGAGGTTTGTTATAGCAATAACTAATATATTAATTACTAAGCTACCTAATTTAATTTATATTGAATTATCATAGCATAATCATACCAAGTTTTGCTGCTACTGCTACTTCTACCATGGTTGTCAGTCGATAATAGGGATCAGCAAGAAACTGGGGGAGCACCAAACTGAGTCCCGTCTCCTTAGATAGTTCAAGCAATGGGATCGAGCTGGCGGCGTTTCTGCTCGAATTCGTATTCAGACATTAACCCATCAGCCCGCAGTCAGTCTAATTCCCGCAAAGCATCCACAAGGTCGCCTTGCGCGTGTTCCGGGTCTATTTTTGTAGGTGGGATAGATGTTGACTCTCTACCCTCTACTGGTGACCTATTAAAGCGGCGATCGAAATCATCTTGGTCTTGTACCATATACCAAACAGCGTCGATGACGCAAGCAACATGAGGGATCGGGCTCGACCACAAGATAAGATAGAAAATCCCCCATAAAGGCTGTCCCAAATAAAACTTGTGCAGTCCCCCTAGGGGTGTTACGGTCCCCAAGCTAGCTAGTAGGACGGCAATCGTTCGATTTTTACGCATAGCGTAAGCTTTGTACGAGTCCGATCAAGTGAGAAGTCTGATCCGCGAATATTGGTCTGGAATATACTATAACCTATCTTCAATAGAAATTAGGGAAAACTACACTTTTGCTGTTCTTTCCTCTAGCTTAGAATGGAATGGAAGATGCCGCTATGTAAAAAAGAGAAGAGCAATGGGATTTTTTGACTCGGAAATAGTACAGCAAGAAGCTCAACGGTTGTTTGAAGATTATCAATCTCTGATGAAACTCGGGGGTGAGTACGGCAAATTCGATCTGGAAGGCAAAAAAATTTTTATCCAGCGCATGGAAGAGCTGATGGAGCGTTATCGCATTTTTATGAAGCGTTTCGAGCTTTCCGAGGATTTTATGGCTCAAATGACTGTACAACAGCTCAAGACCCAGCTAGCTCAATTTGGTGTTACCCCCCACCAAATGTTCGAGCAGATGCATGTGACTCTTGATCGCATGAAATCAGAGCTAGAACGACAGTAGTAATCTACTCCCGTCCGCTACGCACTCGACGGGAGCTTTTGGGAGCCCTAGAGCTTCAAAGGAATCTCGCACAACTAAACTTGAAGTTGGGATACCTTGAGGAGGGCAGCCCCAGGAGATGTAATTTATGATACCGCCGTCTTGGCGATTCTTGAGTTATCGTTATTTATCTAAAAATTTCGTAAGTAAGTTTATGTTATTTGGAGGAAAAAATTGTTTTTTAGACTGGCAGAGCAACATAGACAATTTGTTAAGGACTTAGTGATGAATCTCCAAGCCTTAGCGATTGTCCTAGAAAATAGAGGTTATTTAGCTTCTTGCTATACCTGCGGCAATCAGATGAATAGCGCCTCTTTTATGGTTAGTTTATCTAATAATCACTTAATTAGATTTTTGGTCTCCGATTATGGTATCACTTGGACGGAAATGCACGAGGATCGAGAACTGATGAAGTTAGAAGGGGCAGAGGCCATCGCTCAACTGCAAGATTTGGCTGATTTAGTCAAATATCGCATTTCGAAAACTCGCGAAGATGCCAAAATAATGGTCTCTCTTCTTAAGGATCGGCAAAAACGAAGCGGTATAGTTCCTTCGGTTCCGGTTCGGGGCTAGTTTCGGCAAATTGCACCCCATCTTCAATTAAAGCTTTAACCTCTCCATCGATTTGGGCGAGTTCTTTTTGCTCTGTCAGGTTCCGTTCCAGCAGATAAGCGGCCAATTGTTTAATCGGGTCTTTCTTCTCCCAAAATTCTTTTTCAGCGGTCGAACGAAGTTCGTCGGGATCGGCGAGGGAGTGACCCCGAAAACGATAGGTGAGGGCTTCAATGAGAGTTGGACCTTCTCCTGCACGAGCCCGGGCGATGGCATCAGTAGCGGCTGCCCTTACTGCTAAGACGTTCATCCCATCTACTTCTACCCCCGGTATGCCAAAGACGCTCGCTTTTTTGTAAATTTCCGGCTGGGAAGTAGCGCGATCGTGAGCCATCCCAATTGCCCACATATTATTTTCTACCACGTAAATAATCGGCAATTTCCAGAGAGCAGCCATATTTAAGCATTCAAAAAACTGCCCGTTGTTGGTAGCACCATCTCCAAAAAAGCAGGTTGTGACTCCGTCTGCAGTTTCATCCCCTAAAGCGTCTCGTCGATACTTGGTCTGAAAAGCAGCTCCGGTAGCAACGGGAATACCTTCGGCGACAAAAGCGTATCCTCCCAAAAGCCCGTGTTCGGCGGAAAACATATGCATAGAACCGCCGCGTCCTTTACTACAACCTGTGGCTTTGCCAAATAACTCTGCCATCACTTCTCGGGGAGGAACACCACTGCTGAGGGCATGGACGTGATCGCGATAGGTGCTACAGATATAATCGCCCTTCCCCCGCAAGGCTTTAATGATACCCGTTGCCACTGCCTCTTGACCGTTGTACAGATGGACAAAACCAAACATTTTGCCTCGATAATACATTTCCGCACATTTGTCTTCAAACAAGCGTCCCAGAACCATGTCTTTGTATAAAAGTAAACCTTCTTCTTTGGAGATCTTGACGGCAGCAGTATTAAATTTAGGTAAAGTCCGTTGGTTAAACATAGGGGTTGTAGTATTAACACTATTGAGCGATTTGGCGTTGCTGATGATCCGTAAGAATATCATTACCATTATCACCAAAGCCAGCAATTTAGATATTATAGCGATAGCATATTCGCTACTATAAGATAAAGTGCAGGGAAACTGCACCGGAGAAGTAAATTGTGCGCATTCCGCTCGATTATTACAGAATTCTAGGGGTGCCGATTGAGGCAACAGATGAACTGCTAAGTAAGGCTTATGGCGCGCAGCTGGACTCTTCACAACTCCCTCTACAGGAGTATAGCCCTGAGGCTCTCGACGCTCGCAAAAAACTGATTGAACTTGCCTATCAGGTGCTGTCGGATCCAAAAGCGAGTGCTGAATACAACGAGCAATCGGAATCTGCCGGACCATCTCTAGAAATAGCCGATTCCGAGTTAGTGGGAGCATTGATGATTCTCCAAGAACTAGGGGAATACGAACTGGTGCTGAGACTAGCTCATCCTTACCTAGATCCCCACCATACCATGAGGGAGACTATTCGTTCTGAAGATTTGGTTTTAACCATAGCTCTTACTTGTTTAGAGCTAAGTCGAGAACAATGGCAGCAAGGTGAATATGAGAATGCTGCTGCTTCTGGGGAAACGGGACAAGACTTGCTGTTGCGCTCCGGGTTATTCCCTGAGCTGCGCCGAGTAATCGAGTCTGACCTTGACAAATTGCGACCATACCGCATTCTTGAGTTACTGGCACTATCTACAGAGTCCATCGAACGACTCCAAGGCTTGCAATTACTGCAAGAGATGCTGGAAGAACGGGGTGGCATTGATGGAAATGGAAATGACCGGTCGGGATTAAATATAGATGATTTTCTCTGTTTTATTCAACAGCTTAGATCCTATTTGACAGTAGCGGAACAGCAAGAATTGTTCTCAGGAGAGGCACGTCGTCCTTCAGCAGTAGCTTCTTACTTAGTAGTTTATGCTGATCTGGCTCGCGGATTTGCAGAAAAAAACCCAGCTTTTATTGTCCAAGCTAAAGAAATGCTGGTGCAGTTGGGACAACGTCAGGATGTGCATTTTGAACTTGCAATTTGTGCTTTGCTCTTAGGTCAAACAGAAGCTGCTAACCACGCCTTAGAACTGAGTGGGGAGTCGGAAGCACTGACATTCATTCGCGAGCATTCTGAAAGGGAACCGGATTTATTGCCCGGATTGTGTCTTTATGGGGAAAGTTGGCTGGAAACTGAGGTATTTTCACACTTTCGGGACTTGGAGAACCATCCTGTCTCTTTAAAGGAGTATTTTGCCGAAGAGCAGGTACAAGCTTATTTAGAACAACTATCTGCGTCTGAGGAGTCCCAAGAGGTTACTGACTCTGTAGCTGACAATAGCTTTACTCAGATTGAAAAAGAGAATATCAACAATCAACAAAGCTTCAGAGTTGAATCTCATGCTGGTGAGTCAGTCACCACGGGGGTGGGTATAATTACTACCATTCCTAAACCACAGCCCCATTGCGAAGCAACCGCCTTTGGCGTCCCTGGGGTTTTAAAGCCCAAAACAGCTCCCTCTCCCCGAAGAGGCTTAAAGAAGAAGCGTTCTCGAAGAGAATTAATCCGTCAATGGTTGAGAAGGGGTGTCAAAAGGTACAATGGGTTGCGGGGTCAATTTATGAGAGTTGGCTGGATTAAAGCAAATGCTAGGAACCCCAAACTTTTGGTTTGGCTGGTACTGGCAGTTATTTTCGCAGGAGGCAGTTTCGGCGTTGTCTTATCTAAATTATTTGGCGGCCCCAAAACACCTTTTTTAAAGGGAGAACAACTTTCAATCCAGTTAAACCAACCTGCTGTACCAATACCTCCTCGGACGGTATTTGACGTGCAACCTAAACCTCTGAGCAAAGAAGAAGGTAAGAAGGCGATCGCAGCTTGGCTTTCTGCTAAGTCTAATGCTTTTGGGAGCAGATATGAAATAGATCAATTGAAAACAATTTTGGTTGATCCAGAACTGAAGAAACGTAGCGAGAGTGCAAAATATCTGAAACAGAGTGACTCATATTGGGAGCACCAACACAATGTTACAGTGTTATCGGTGAATAACTCTGGGGAAAATACAGCTACTGTCATAGCAGAAGTTAGAGAAAAGGCTGATCTATATAAAAATGGTAAACTAGTTAAAGATAAATCTTACGATAAGACTTTCAAAAAAGTAGAGTATAATTTAGTCCGTCAGAATAGTAAATGGCTAATTGCAAAGATAAAGGTTTAAACTATTTTTGACTTCTAGCCGTTTCTAAAAGTAAACGTTGTTCAGCACGAGCGATCGCCCGATAGGTTGTGGCTACAGCATCCGGTTCCACAGAAATGGAAGTAATACCCCATCGTACTAAGTGTTCAATTAAGTCCGGGTGGGTCACCGGTGCTTGACCGCAAATAGAACAGGGAATGCCCCCCTTTCTAGCAAGGGTAATTAACTGCTCGATAGCCCGGATAAAGGCAGGATTAAGCTGCTGTAATCCCCTATGGGTAAATGGTAATTCCCGGTCAACTCCTAAAATTAACTGGGTCAAATCATTGGTTCCGATGGCCATACCTTGAATTCCGGCGCGAAGGTACTCTGGAAACAAAAAAATAACCGAAGGTACTTCAGCAGCAATCCACAGTTGGAACGATTGTTCTCGATATAAGCCGATTTTTTCCACTCGACTGCGACAGAAAGTAAACTCCTCCAGACTCCGCACAAAGGGCAACATCAAATTTACATTGGTATATCCCTTAGCTCTGACTCTTTTTAACGCTTCTAACTCTAAATCGAAGAGAGTTGGATCTAAAAGATAATTATAAGTTCCTCGGTATCCCAAGAAGTTATCTGTATTTATCTGCTCTACGGGGCGGGACGCCTTTGGCAATAATCTGTTTTCATTTGCGGTGGTTCTACCCCTATCTAGAGAGCGATAAAATACCGGTCGAGGGGCAAAAGCAGCAGCAAATTGAGCGATGGACTCAGTTAATTTTGCCAGAAGGAATTCTGTACCCTCATCTAGAAAGTGTTCCGAGAGAAATTCTAACAGCATTAATTCCGAACGGAGTAATCCCACCCCGTCTACAGGCAAAGCTGCTGCATTGGCAATTGAACTTGTTAAAGAAAGATTTACCAGCAGTTTAGTACCAATAGGATAATCTGGAATGGTTAATGAGGTTGGGGTTGGGGATATGGCTCCTTTGTTTTCTGAGTGAGGATAAATTTCCCCCTTGTTACCATCTATGACAATTTTTTCCCCTGTTTTGAGCAACTGGGTTGCATTGGTAGCACCGACAATTGCGGGAATGCCCAATTCTCTGGCAATTATCGCTGCATGGGACGTCATGGTCCCCACTTCTGTTACTACTCCCGCTGCTTTGCGCAACACGGGTAGCCAATCGGGAGTTATACTTTTGGTGACTAAAATCCTTCCCTTCGGAATTTCTTGTAAATGGCGATAATTACCTGCGATAATTTGAGCCAAGGCGATCTCTACTCCTGGTGAGGCAGCTAGTCCTTTCAATAAGCAGCTCCTGACCTGGGGAGAATTCTCAATTACAGTCTTTCCATGTTTTACTGTTTTGCTGACTTGAGTGAAATAAAATTGGGGTGTTTCCAAGTTCTCTCGTTGAGTCAAAGTCCATTCTAGGTTATTATATTGTCCTGAGGCTGTTAGTTTTTCCACTAACTCAATCAGTTTTGCCACTGACCCCTGGTCTAGGGAGTACTTTCCTTGTTCTGCTTCACTCAGTAAATAAGCTTCTAAACCATTAGTTTTATGGGGGCGATGGGCACGGAGTTTATTTCCTAGTTGCTGGGTTTTTATCTTTCCAGTTTCTTTTTCTACTTCATATAAGTCAGGTAATACTTCTCCCTTAATTATTGCTATTATCTTACCAATTGTTGCTTTAATTATCAACTCTTTTTGGCTCATTTCAACGGTTCCCGAAGCGATCGCATCGAAATTTGGTTGGACTAAAATTGCCAATTTTATCTTTTCTAGTTCAATTCCTGACCGCTGACAATAAAATAAACATCTGGCACTAAATAACTCAGCCCAAGTTTGTTTTACAGCTAGGGAGAGAGATTTTTTGTTGCACCCACAATTTATTGGCTTAAATAATTTAGTTATTTTGTTTTGGCATCGATAATAAATCGAAGGGCGTAAAATGAGACTTACAGAGTTAAACTGTTGGGCAGCTACAATGAGATTGGCAGTCCAGGGGTCCGGTAGAGAAGCCGCGATAATCTCTTGATATATATTATGTGCTAATATTTGCAGGGATCTGGAGTTATCTACATCCACATGGAAAGATGAATAAGGGAAACCTGCTAGTAAGGAGGAGGAATTACCTATATTTTCGATAAATTGGCTGAAGATAGAAGTATTGATGACAAAACCAGGTAGGACAGGATGACCTTGTTGTAATACCTTACTTAATATAAGTGCTTCTTCTCCGACTAAAGAATGCTGGTTATCTTTGATTTGGTCGAGGGGATGTAGGTTTTCCACGTCATCTCTTATCTTTGTTTCTGTAGCTTATTGTGGAACCATTGCTATAGCAGTATACTCAATACTCAACCACAAAATCCGGGCAAATATTAGCAAAGGTTCCTTTTTGTTCTTTTGTTTTCTTCGTACCAGCGAGAGCAAGGCTCCGCTACGCGAGCGAGTTGTCCAGTAAGGCTGCGGTTCCGTTCTCCAGTTTCCTAGTCTGGACGCCAAGGGCGGTTGCTCCGCAAAGGTGGGTTCACAATAAACTCTCCTTGTGCGGTTATTTCTAGTCTCAAGTCTCGGTTTACCGCTACTAGGGCTACAAACTGTTTCTGGGTGATGTGCAGAGCGATCGTAGACCGTCTCTCGATCCTATAGGTTTTGGTTTCTGGATTGGTGAGTGTCTGTACCATATTTACCAAAAATTCAGGAAAATGGGTAACAAGAGAAGAAAACGAATCGTTGTCATCGGTGCGGGTATTGGGGGATTGACTGCTGGAGCATTATTGGCTCATCGCGGTTATGACCTGTTAGTGTTAGACCAAGCAATAGTACCGGGGGGATGTGCTTCTACTTTTAAGCGTCGCGGTTTTACCTTCGATGTGGGGGCTACCCAGGTGGCGGGTTTGGAACCAGGAGGCATTCATCACCGTATTTTTGGGGAATTAGAGGTGGAAATCCCCAGTGCAACTCCTTGCGATCCCGCTTGTGCGGTATTTTTACCGAGGGAGTCCGTACCCATCAATGTGTGGCGGGATCCTGTTAAATGGAAGGTTGAGAGGGAAAGGCAGTTTCCTGGGAGTGAGGGGTTTTGGCAGTTAATGGCTCATCTTTTTCGTGCTAGTTGGCAGTTTCAAGCCCGGGATCCGGTATTACCTCCTCGCAATTTATGGGATTTGTGGCAGTTAGGGGGAGCGGTGCGATGGGATACTTTGATAACTCTCCCTTTTACTTTCATGACTGTGGGAGATGCTTTACGATTATACGGTATTTACTTAGATAAGCGTTTAAAGCAATTTTTGGACTTGCAGTTAAAGTTGTATTCTCAAGTAAATGCAGATGAAACAGCACTATTATATGGAGCGACGGCGTTGGCTGTTTCCCAAGAACCCCAAGGTTTATTTCATCTGAATGGGAGTATGCAGGTGTTGAGCGAGCGCCTGGTGGAAGGGTTAGAAAAACATGGCGGCAAGCTCTTAATGGGTTATAGGGTGGTTGCTATAGAGACATCCTCGGGAGGAGTGACGGGGGTGAGGGTGAGGGAGGAGAAGACAGGGAAGGTTTTCCGGGAAGAAGCTGATGAAGTGGTAGCCAATGTGACGGTGCAGAATTTGGTTCAGCTATTAGAACCGGGGATCCTGTCTATGGCTAGTTATAGCCGTCGGGTGAAGCAGTTACCCCAAGCTTCCGGTGCTTTTGTGGTCTATCTTGGGGTAGATAAGAGTGCTATTCCTGCTGGATGTCCACCTCATTTACAATTTCTCTATGATGAGGATGGACTTATTGAGTCTTTATTTGTGTCCGTGAGTAAACCGGGAGATGGGAGGGCGCCGTCTGGGAAGGGGACGATTATTGCCTCCTGCTTTACGGAGACAGGGATGTGGTGGACAGGGGGAGAAGGGGAATATGAGGGGTTGAAGGAGAAATATACAAAGGAGGCGATGGCTCGTTTGGGGCAATATTTCCATCTCAACGAGGAAACCATTATTCATCTTGAAGCTGCTACTCCCCGCACTTTTGCCCGTTTCACAGCACGGGAAAGAGGTATGGTGGGAGGTATAGCACAAAGAGTGGGGACTTTTGGACCATTTGGTTTTGCTACTCGCACTCCTATTCCTAATCTTTGGTTAGTGGGAGACTCTACTCACCCCGGGGAAGGTACTGCTGGAGTTAGTTATTCTGCTTTGACAGCGGTTCGGCAAATTGAGGCTTCCTAGGGTATTCAGTTATTATCTAATAAACTATAGCAGCAATAAATGAAAACGGATACAATTTTCTATGAACTCTTCCGAACCTTCCCAAGTCTCCTATTTGAACTAATAGGTAAGGAACCAGATTTAGCCTAAGCTTATCAGTTTACCTCCGTAGAGGTGAAAGAACTGGCGAAAACCATGGATGGCTTATTTTTACCCACAGATAAGACATCAGATATTGTTAAATTTGTAGTGGAGTCTGAGGATAAAGCGAGCAAGCAAATCAAGCCATTAATACAACGAACCCGGCAGGAGGTGAAAGATGAGTCTCTCAAAATCAATCTGATAGAATTAATTGAGAAGGTCATAGTTTATAAATTTGGCAACAAACAACGACAGGAGTTGAAAAAGATGTTGAAGTTAAGCGATTGGAAAGACACCAATTTATATCACTTTCTTATGGAAGAGGTTCATAAAGAGGTTGAGCAGGAGATTGAGGAAAAGGTTAAGCATGAGGTTGAAGAAAAAGTTAAGTTAGAATCAGTACCTCGGTTGTTCAAGTTGGGTTTGACTGTAGAACAGATTGCCCAAGCCCTAGATTTGAGCATTACAACTGTTCGCCAGGCAGCTGATGGACAGTAAATAAATATTGTATATTATGTTAGAACGCGGCATTGCCGCGCGCCCTACCCAACCTATCCCAAACCCTAGACCTAGTCTATGCCTATTTTAGATATCGATCGCATTTATACCTTTAGCCAATTCAGCGAGTTTAATCAACCGCCGGAAGAAATTTTGGCAGAGCTAGGTTATGACCTTCAAATTGAGAGGTTAGACTTGCCCAGGGCAAAAGTCGTTGATTCCACTGTCCTGCAAAAATCTTTAGAACGACGTATTCAGCTGACTCCCTTAACGTCTGAGCAAGCGCGGCGAGAAGCACTTGTGGCTCCAGTTCTTTTTGAAGTTGTAGAACAGTTAGGTGTACGGCTTAATATTGAATACCCGCTCACGGGTCAGCACGGAAAAGGCAATTTAGATTACCTAATTCGGGGCAAAAGAACCCTGTTAGTGATTGAAGCAAAGCGAGATGATTTAACACGAGGGTTTACCCAACTTGCAGTAGAAATGATGGAATTGGGGAACAGTTATGGCGCAGTCACCACAGGGAATATTTGGCAGTTTGCCCAACTGGAGGGACAAATAATCACTCAAGATTTGAATCTCTATCGGGTTCCCGCAGATTTATCAATCTTACTCTCAATGTTGTTGGGAGTGTTAGGAGGACGGGATTAATCCTATGGAAAATCCCACCCTGCGCAGAGCGTTCAGCGGTTCATTTAAACTAATATAAAGCAAATATCAAAACAAACCATCATGTTAAAAGATGCCCGAGATTACCAAATCCTGTTTCTCTCCCTGTTCCTCTTTCTCGGTATTGGAACGAGAGACTGGACACTGCGATGGGATTTAATGGTGAGTACCATTACGGTCTGTTTATTGACCCAGTGGTTTCTAGCTGCTGTGGTTAACTATAGCAAAGCTCAACAAGAATGGAACTTTCAACCACTCAATCTTTTCAGTTCCACTATCCTTTCTGGATTGCGCAGTGCTATGATTACGGGACTATCCCTCTGCTTACTCTTGAGAGCTAACCACCAGAGTACCATGGCCGTGGCCGCATGTCTAGCCATAGCCAGCAAGTTCATCTTCCGTTACCAAGGCAAACATTTTTTCAATCCCGCTAATTTCGGCATTATCGCTGCTTTAATCTTAACCCAAGATGCCTGGGTTTCTCCAGGACAATGGGGTGCGGATTGGTGGTATTTGCTCCTGTTTACTTGCACAGGGGGAATGTTGCTGAAGCGGGTGGGACGAGGGGACACCTCCGCTGCTTTTCTGTTAACCTATGGGGGAATGATGGCTCTGCGTAACTCCTGGTTGGGTTGGACTTGGGACGTTTGGTATCATCAATTAATGAATGGGAGTCTATTGTTGTTCGCTTTCTTCATGCTCACGGATCCCCGTTCTATTCCCAATGCTCGTGTTGGTCGCTTAGTTTGGGCTATCAGTATTGCTGGTGTGGCTTTTGTGCTGCAAGAACAATTTTATCTCTCTACTGCCATCTTTTGGGCATTATTTGCTCTTGCTCCTTTAACTGTGGTGTTAGATTATATTTGGTCAGCCCCTTGGTTTAGTTGGTCTTCCACCGCAAATGCACGATAAGAGATATCAGGAGTTGATGATGAGATTTTTACGAGTTTTGCTTTTGATAATGGTAGCCTGTTTGCTCCTACCAGGGAAGGCGATCGCCTTTTGCGGCTTTTATGTGGCTCAAGCAGATGCCGAATTATATAATCAAGCTTCCCAAGTAGCAATTGCCCGAGACGGTAATCGCACCATTCTTACTATGGCCAATGATTACCAAGGAGCACCGAAAGACTTTGCTTTAGTAGTACCAGTACCTGTTCTTATAAAAAAAGAGCAGGTTAATGTGGCGGACCCTAAAATTATAGCACGGTTGGATGGTTTTAGCGCCCCTCGATTGGTAGAATATTTTGACCCCAACCCTTGTGAAGCTCCTGTTTATTTTAGATCTGCATCTTTCCTAAATAGTGGAGTACCAGAAGCTGCTCCTCAAAGAACCGCCAATGATGCTAGTTTAGGAGTAACAGTAGAAGCGGAGTTTACAGTAGGAGAATACGACATTGTCATTCTCAGTGCTGAAGAATCAGATGGACTGGAAACATGGTTATCACAAAACGACTACAAAATACCCAAAGGAGTGAGTCGTTTGTTAAAACCCTATATCCGTCAAGAGATGAAATTCTTCGTGGCTAAAGTCAATCTAGCCGAATTTGCCGATACGGGATTTAAAGCATTGCGTCCCCTGCAAATTGCCTACGAATCACCTAAATTCATGTTACCAATTCGTTTAGGTACTGTCAATAGTCAAGGGGAACAAGATTTAATCCTTTACCTGCTCTCCCCCAAAGGGCAAATAGAATTAACCAATTATCGCACTGTTCAAGTACCCTCCAATGTAGAAATACCGGAATTTGTTCAAGATGATTTCAAAGACGTCTACAAGGATATGTTTAGTCATTCCTATGAAAAAGAAGGGAAAAAAGTCGCTTTCTTAGAATATGCTTGGGATATGGGTTGGTGCGATCCTTGTGCTGCTGGAGTTTTAAATCGGGAAGAATTAGAAGAAGCGGGGGTATTTTGGTTAGATAACAGCAGCAATAACAGCGTCTTTATCACTCGTTTGCACCTCCGTTACGGTGGAAACAACTTCCCGGAAGATTTGCGGTTCCAAGAAACAGCCAACCGTCAATCTTTCCAGGGGCGTTATATTATTCGGCACCCCTTCCGAGGAGAAATGACTTGCGAAGAAGAAGCGACAGCATATCTTCGTAACCTGAGAAAGCGCACCACTCAGGAAGTGAAAACCTTAGCCAATTTAACAGGTTGGAAATTCCAAGACATGGGAGGTAAAATTTAGCCAAACTTAGAAAAGTTTCACCCAGAGGCGCAGAGGCGCAGAGTAGGGTTTAAAAGGGTAAGAAATCTAATCTTCTTTAAAAATTTAGATTTTCTTAATCTTTCTGTCCTTCCTTAAGGTAACCAAATCATGATATAAAAGTAAAATGTTGATAACAATGTGATTTCAATCTATGGTTACACAATTTTTGACCTTGCTTATGAGTTCTACGCTCCTGTTGTTTTCTTTCCCAAACCCTGCCCTAGCAGACGGGAACGGTGAAGTTACTTTCGCAGTCTACGGTGACATACCCTATAATGTGACAATGCCCGACGGGAGGACCGACGGACAGATATTGGCCGAAGATATAGCACCTGAAATCCGACGTCGTGATGACTTACCTTTTGTGATCCATGTAGGGGATCTGGGTCGTCCTGATAATGCTTGTTCTGATACCTGGTTAGAGAAGACTAAGGAGTTTTGGGATAAGGAACTGGTCAAACCAGTATTTTACACCCCTGGAGACAACGATTGGACTGATTGCGATCGCCCCAGCGTTCCCGAACCAACCAGCGAGGTGGAACGTCTGGAGGCAGTGCGACGGGTCTTCTTTAGTGAGGAAAAGAACCTCCCGGAAGAATGGCAATACAAAACCCAGGATAAACTTCCAGAAAACGCCATGTGGTGGAATGAAGATGTGCTCTTCGTTACCCAGCACTTTGTTAGTACTGATAATGGGCGCACAGAAATACTCCTGGACGACCCTGTAGATGTGATACCCTTAGTAGACCAACGAGATCGCCTAAATCATAAGTGGCTTCATCGTGCTTTTAAGAAGGCTAAAAAGAAGGACGCCGCAGCAGTTGTAGTAGCGACTCAGTTGGATCCTTTTGGTCCTCAACAGGGTTCAGAGACTCCCATGGATCGGTGCATGGGTAACCTGGCTTATCAGGGATTTTGCGCTCATTTACAAAACCTTGCCGAAGATTTTGGTAAACCAGTATTATTAATCCATGGGGATACTAATGCTTATTGCTTCGATCAACCCTTCGATAAGGAGCGAGCACCCTATTTGTGGCGTTTAAATGGACCCGGAGATTACCAAGTTATTGACGCTGATGTTATTTCCGTTCATGGAGATAATTTGGACTATCCTTTCCAGGTTACTGGACTTCTCTCTGGTGAAGCACCACCCCAAGTGTGCGATTACAGTTATTAGGTAGGTTGGGTAGAGCGCAAGGGAAACCCAACATGTTAAGTAAGCGAAATTTAATATGGAGTTTGCGTTGTTGGGTTGAGGCACGAAACCCAACCTACGGGATCGCGTTGGGACGGATCTGCTAACTGGTACGTGCTATAGTAAGGCATAATTAATAAGCGAGATAATCTTAGAAAAGACGGTCCTATGCACCTAAGTGAAATTACTCATCCGAATCAGTTGCACGGTCTCGGACTGCGTCAACTGGAAGATATAGCCCGTCAAATTCGCCAAAAGCATTTAGAAACAGTAGCCACCAGTGGTGGTCACCTGGGACCGGGTTTAGGGGTTGTGGAACTGACTATTGCCCTCTATCAAACCCTGGATCTGGATCGGGATAAAGTCACCTGGGACGTGGGACACCAAGCATATCCTCACAAAATGCTCACCGGGAGATACAACCGCTTCCAAACCCTACGGCAAAAAGGGGGGTTGCTGGTTATCTGAAACGGTGTGAGAACAAATTCGACCATTTCGGTGCCGGACATGCTTCCACCAGTATTTCCTCCGCCCTGGGTATGGCTTTAGCCCGGGATGCTAAAGGGGAAGATTTCAAGGTGGTGGCTATTATTGGGGACGGGGCCCTCACCGGGGGTATGGCTTTGGAAGCCATTAACCACGCTGGACATTTACCTAACACCAATATCATAGTGGTGCTCAATGATAATGAAATGTCTATCTCCCCTAACGTAGGGGCTATCTCCCGGTACCTGAATAAAGTCCGCCTCAGCGATCCCGTTCAATTTCTCTCGGAAAACCTGGGAGAACAGTTTAAGAACTTACCCTTCTTGGGAGAACAACTCTCCCCAGACATGAAACGGGTCAAAGAAGGGATGAAGCGTCTTGCTGTTCCTAAGGTGGGAGCGGTTATTGAGGAATTGGGCTTTAAATATTTTGGTCCTGTGGATGGTCATAATTTGGCAGAATTAATTGACACTTTCCAACAAGCACACAAGGTAACCGGTCCTGTTTTCGTCCACGTGGCGACTGTGAAAGGGAAAGGTTACGACCTTGCGGAACAAGACCAAGTAAGTTATCATGCTCAAAGTCCCTTTGACCTCACAACTGGGAAAGCTCTCCCTTCTAACAAACCTAAACCTCCTAGTTACTCCAAAGTCTTTGGCCAAACCCTGACCAAACTGGCAGAAAACAATCGGAAAATCATCGCTATTACCGCTGCTATGGGTACGGGGACAGGTTTAACTAAACTGCAAGCTAAATTACCGCAACAATATATTGATGTGGGGATTGCGGAACAACATGCGGTCACCCTGGCTGCTGGTTTGGCTTGTGAAGGTATGCGCCCCGTTACCACTATCTATTCTACCTTCTTGCAACGAGCTTACGACCAAATCATTCACGACGTCTGCATTCAAAAGCTCCCAGTCTTCTTCTGTTTGGATCGGGCGGGAATTGTGGGGGCTGACGGACCCACCCATCAAGGTATGTATGATATCGCCTATCTTCGCTGCATTCCCAATATGGTTATCATGGCACCTAAGGATGAAGCAGAACTGCAACGGATGGTGGTGACGGGGGTGAATTATACTGAAGGGGCGATCGCTATGCGTTATCCTCGGGGTAGTGGTTTAGGGGTTCCCCTTGCAGAAGAAGGTTGGGAACCTGTACCCATAGGTAAGGGGGAAATACTCCGCCACGGGGAGGATATCTTGCTCCTGGGTTATGGTACCATGGTGAATACAGCCTTGCAAGTAGGAGCAATTCTCCAGGAACATGGTATTGCAGCTACTGTGATTAATGCTCGTTTTGTCAAGCCTTTAGATACAGAATTAATCTTACCCCTAGCCCAAAGTATTGGCAAGGTAGTTACTTTAGAAGAAGGTTGCTTAATGGGAGGTTTTGGTTCAGCAGTAGTGGAAGCATTGCAGGATAATGATATCTTAGTGCCAGTGAAGCGTTTTGGGGTACCGGATAAGTTAGTAGACCATGCTAAACCAGAAGAGTCTAAAGCAGATTTGGGTTTAACTAGTCCCCAAATTGCCGAAAAATTATTGAAGACTTTCTTTCCTATTCAGGAACTTTCTCCTGTGAGTTATAACAGTAATCAGTGACCAGTAACCAGTTGTAGGGTGGATTCACCCTACCCTATTATCTACTGTGAGTTCAGGAGAAAAGAAAATTATCGCTGTTATTCAATATTTCCACCCCAACTCTGAGGAATTTAGCTAGGTCGTTGCCTCCAAAACTAATAATAGTATCAGCCCCGTCGTCCGTGAAGGTTAAGTTTTGGAATGTGGCACCAATGACCCCAATACCAATGATATCTATACCTACCTCAAAGTCAGTTACAGTATTCAGTTCTCCGGGTACTTCGCTGCTGGCAATCCAGAATTGGTTCTCCCCCAGACCCCCTGTGATAGTGCTGTCTGCCATGAAGAAGCGATCGTCTCCGTCCCCACCAATTAGGCGATCCCCATTGCCGTTGAAGAAGTCATCGTCACCAGCACCGCCGTAAATGCGGTTGTCCCCGCCGCTGTTGGTGGCGTTTAGGGTATCGTCTCCCAACCCACCGAAACCCATTGTAACTTCTAAAGGGGTTCATCTGATTTTGGTGGAGGAGATGATTGAACCCAAGCGTTATAAAAGGAAATCCATAATATTTGTTTATGAAGTCAACCTTTTGGTCAATCATTTCGTTTTAGAGATTAACACTGAGAATTTTGAGGCCTAAGTGCCTCTCCCAATTTATTCCATAATGGTTGGTTCACAATACTCATGTATTGTACTAATCTATTTCTTAAAATTTGTTATAATAATTGATGCGTCGCATTTCGTGACTCAGTAGTCGCATGTGATTCCTTTTAGAATCGTTGCAAATGACGCATCCTTTCCGATAGACTACCAATATCGAAGAAGTGAGGATTAGACATGTTAATAGTAACTAATCTCCCCAATTTTCCGCTAAAAGTTTCATCAGTCAACTTTCATCTCTGGGAACCCTGTAACATGCGATGTGGGTTCTGCTTCGCTACATTTCAAGATGTAAAGCAAGAGATGAACCATCCAGGTACTTACCCCAAGAAAGTTGTCTCTTACTCATTGATCAGATTGCCGAATTCGGCTTTGAGAAGATCAATTTTGCTGGTGGTGAACCAACGCTCTGCCCTTGGTTACCGGACCTGATTGCCAGGGCAAAAGAACATCGGATGGTTACCTCTATTGTCACGAACGGCTCAAGGATCACCGACCAATGGCTGGACGCTCTGAATGGAAACCTTGATTGGATAGGTTTGAGCATCGATACCGTTGACCCAGAAAAACTGAAACGTTTGGGGCGTGCCATCGCGGGCAAAATTCCTATCACCGAGGAAGGATACTTGAACATCATCGGTGAGATAAAGCAGCACGAGATTCGCTTAAAAATTAATACTGTGGTAAATTCCGTAAATTGGGAAGAGGACTTTACGCCTTTGATCCAATTGGCAAAGCCTGAACGATGGAAACTGTTTCAAGTCCTCCACGTCAAAGGTCAAAATGACGCATATATTGATGATTTCGCGATCACAACGAAACAATTTGAGACGTACGTCCAGCGCAATTGCATTGTTGAAAACGATGGAATCAGCGTGGTTCCAGAGAACAATGAGGCGATGACGGAAAGTTACGTTATGATTGATCCAACGGGACGCTTTTACGATAACGCACAAGGTTTTTACAAGTACAGTGATCCAATTTTGCGCGTTGGTGTGGAGAAAGCTTTGGCGCAGGTATCGATTGACCCTGAACGGTTTCGCCAGAGAGGAGGAGAATATGACTGGTAAATTCATTGTCATTGAAGGGCTTGATGCAACCGGTAAGTCTACTTTGGTAGACAAATTAGCCAAGTCCCTTAATGCAATTCTCCTCAGATGTCCGCCGCGACTTGAAACCCCTGGACTTATAGATGGCGATGCAACGTTTCACACTTTGACAATCGTCCGTCCCTACAGCGGCGTGCTTACTATAGAGCAGCGAATCTCATTGCGAGCGAGCAGGCCGAGGTAGCACTACAGGCAGGTCATGTCGTCATGGACCGCTATTGGACGAGCACAGTCGCTTTTACCGCGTTGGATGACGATTCAGATCTCGATCAGGAATGGCAGGGACGTTATCCACCAGAACTCCGTAAGCCGGATGTAGTTATTCTACTTACGGTTGATGAGGAGAATCGGACAAAGCGGATGCGGGAACGTGGCGAATCCGCCACTGCTGAGGAACAAAATCTCGCATCAGACGTTGCACGACGCGAAGCGGTGTTACGGATTTACCGCACGTTTGACCCGATTGAGATCGACACCAGTGATCTCACACCAGATGCTGTACTTGAAACTGTTCTTACTGCTCTGCACAGATCTGGATTATGTTGATCTGCCCTAAAAATGAGATGCCCCGACAAACCTGTCGGGGCACTTCTTTCTTTGTAACTAATACGAGTTTGACATAAGCCTATAGGTTAGAAACCTGACACATTCTCACACGTGCAGTGTTGGATTGTTGGGTTTCGCTGTATCTATTCGGACGAACAAGTCATCGAAAATAGGCATTCTCTGTATAAACTAAAGCGTTCTTGGCTTTTTACCGCTCTACCTAACCTACGGCATTTCTCGTAGAAAAGCACATTATGGACGGGTTATCAAATTGAAAAGGCTTGTAGGAGAAATCGCTAAATCCCGATTGCCATCTATAGTAGAGCGGTTTTCTAACCCCATTCCTTTATCTGCTGGTGGAAAGAGAGAACACCGATCCAACTTAACAACCAACCAAGTGCGGCTCGTTTCCTGTGAAAGTCGCGGCGTGAGCCAAACATAAGCAGGGGCAGGGTTTCCGGGACAACGTCTCCGATAATCTAAACCACCGAAAGGGGCGAAAACGGACAAACGATACCGAACCTTGACAACTGAATGAACTATGAGGGTGAAAGCCCCTCCCGTGAGGGAATCACGTGAATCCTTATCTGGCCACTGTGAGGTTAATCACCAGGCAGAAGCTGGCAGCAGGGCGGTAAAGTGCGACCGAACGGTTAGGTAGAGATACTTCCGCTAACAGGGAGAACACCGGGATAACTTAACGTGAATCATCTACGAAAAGACCTAAGTTGTGACACTGTCGGAAGGCCGTTACAGACGACAGAAAAGACACCGAAAGAAACTCGTAAGGCAATTGGTTAACACTTACATTCCTGAGTTGGTGATAGAGTCAATGGATGAATCCCAAGGGTTCGCAACAATAGTTCATTCGGAACGAGTAAAAACTCGCTTAACCTCCACGGAAACTAGGGATTCCAAGCCCTGCTCAGGCGCGGCTGCGCAGGAGCAGGCAAGTGAAGGGGTGGGGTCGTCTGATTAACGGCCTATCGGAAGAGTGAGGGTAAGAGAAGGCGTAACTGCCTGATGGTTTCTACAGAGAAGAAACCCAATGTAATTATCAGAGCGACTAACGAGGTCAAAACTGTGAATATCACTAACCCGACTTCAATCGAATACCGCAGTCTGAAAGCCTTGAGGCTCCACTTAGCAGCACTCCTGCTAGCGGGGAAGATTGGCCGGAGGGCTGACGACGTCTGGAAAGACCTGCCATGGAAGCGATTTCGGCAACAAGTCTTTCGGTTACAGCGGAGTATCTTCAAAGCGCAAAAGAACAAGCAAAAAGCCAAAGTCAGACGTTTACAACGGCTCCTACTACAGAGCCGTGCAAGCTCAAGCTCTGGCCGTCAAACAAGTAACACAGCTAACACCTTGGGCGTAAGTCCCCCGGAGTTGATGGAAAAACAGCGCTTTCTATCAATGAGCGTCTAGTGTTATGCCAAAGGCTGAACAAGCACTGGTACCACTGGAAACACCAGCAACTGAGAAGGGTAAATATCCCCAAGCCTAACGGCAAAACTCGTGGATTAGGCATCCCAACAATAGCTGACAGGGCGTGGCAGGCACTACTAAAGTTAGCAGCCGAGCCAGCCTATGAGGCGACTGCCGGAAAAAGAAGCTACGGCTTCAGACCCGGACGCTGTACTGCGGACGCACAAAGGTTCATCTTTAACAACCTCAGAAGTTATGCAAATGGTAAAGACAAGCGGATACTGGAAACAGATATTAGCAAATGCTTTGACGAAATTGACCACAAGGTCATGCTCGATGGAGTAGTCCTACCAATCGAAGCTTTAAAAGGGTTAAAGAAAGCTGTAAAAGCAGGCGTTCGTGGTGAATATCCCTCCAGTATGAAGGGTACCCCCAAGGCGGGGTTATCTCACCCCTACTGGCCAATATCGCCCTAGATGGATTCGAGAACCTAGGGTTGAATCAGTGGAAAGGGAGTCGTAAAGATGGGACTCTCATAAGAGGTATTCGTTACGCAGATGACGCGGTCTTTATCTGTAAACCCGAAGCCGACACCAAAAGGCTAAGGAAGGATATCGACAAATTCCTGGAGTCCAGAGGGCTAAGAATCAACGAAACTAAGACTAAGGTGAGTAAAGCTACGGATGGATTCGACTTTCTGGGGTGGCACTTCCGTGTCAACTCCCGTGGAGTCTTCAAATCTACACCGAGTTGGGAGAATTATGCAGACATAAAAGCTAAGGTAAAGGCCACTTGGAGAAATGGCACAACCACGGAAACTCGCCTGAAAAGGATAGAGTCACAAATCCGAGGTTGGAGGCAATATCACAAAAACTGCGATATGGGCAAACACTCGCTATGAGTCGCTCAGGTACTGGGTATGGCATAAGCTGAGGGCTGAAAAACGCAGGATGGCAATTAAGGAAGCCGAGAAAGCAAGACGTCTGGCTATCAAGGGTAAACCCTTAGGAGCGGCTAAACGCCAGCTCACATCAGAGCAGATTAAGAAAGCTTTCCCTGCAATTCCCTGGAAAGTCAATGGCCACGTAATGGTCAAAGGTGATGCCTCACCCTACGATGGGAACATTCCCTATTGGGTTGGCCGGAATTCCAAACTATATAGTGGCCCAACCGCTAACGCCATTAATCGACAAAAGGGCGTATGTCCGCATTGCAACCGTAAGTTCATGGAGATAGACGGTACCGTGGAGTTGCACCCCCGGCATCGCGGATGGCGGGGGCAACCATAACAACTGGAAACGTAAGAATCTAGTTGCTCTCCATCGGGAATGTCACCAGGCGCAAGCGATACACCGCAAGCGCATTAAGGATGGACTCGTGAAGCGCGCCGTTAAGGCATAGGAACACCTGAGCCGGATGCGGTGAAAGTCGCACGTCCGGTTCGTCGGAGAGGGGCGAGGTGGTAACATCTCCCTCGACTCTAATAATCCAAGCAAAAGACTCAATGTAAAAACTATTAATCCAAGACAACCTCTAAGCGTCAATTTTTGATGTTCCATATTAGGCGGTATTATCATTACTTTATTCTTTCTATTCTGTGATACACTAAACTTTGGACAATTTTTGAGAATCCTCGTGTGATAGGTTGGGTTGAATGGAAATACCTTCGCATCCTCTAACCCAACGTTTTTTATACACATGTCGCCCCGCTGGGGCTGCGTCTCGGGGGTGAATAGCATTTCTATACACCTGTCGCCCCGCTGGGGCTGCGCCTACTGTTTTGGAGATGTTTTTTTCTACGAGTTGACGCAACGCGACAAAAACGCAGAATATTAGACAGATTTTCGAGTAAGAGTAGATCACACCGTTGATAAGCTAGCAGGAATGCTACTCAAATTGTCCCAACTTTAGTATGATACAATTGGACTGATATTCTTGTGTATACTTTACTAACACTCGAAACAATTCTAACATTGTAAAATACGAAGACTCTATGAAAAATCTTGTGATAACCCAAGAAATGTGGAAAGAGGGCAATATGTACACCGCTTACTGCCCAGAGTTAGATGTTGTGAGTTGCGGTAAGAGTGTTGAAGAAGCAGAGAAAAATCTCCTTGAGGTTATTGTGCGGCTCGTTCCTAGCAAGTAAAGTCGCGGAGTAATCCGAACGAAGCTAGGGCAGGGTTCTAGACAAACTGGAGCTGAAATCTAAGCCCGGAAACAGGCTGAAACAACTCCTGACCAGCTGAACCTTGATAACTGAATGAACTATGAGAGTGAAAGTCTCTCCCGTGAAGGAATCACGTGAAACCTTACCTGGCCACAGTGAGATTAATCATCAGGCTGAAGCTGGCAACAGGGCGGAACTGGAGCTATCGAGCGGTTCGATGGCAACACCGCTAACAGGAAGAACACCGGGATAACTTAACGTGAATCATCTAAGAAAAGACCTAATCAAGAACACTGCCAAGCCGCTAGAGAGCAGAAAAGACACCGAAAGAGACTCGTAAGGGCAAGTAACACTACTTACATTCCTGAGTTGGTGATAGGTCAATGGATGAGTCCCAAGGGTTCGTAACAATAGTTCGTTCGGAACGAGTAAAAACTCGCTTAACTTCCACGGAAACAGGGGAGTCCAATCCCAACAATGCCTGCTCAGGCGCGGCTGCGCAGGAGCAGGAGTGGTGGGGTCGCTTGATTAACGGCCTAACGGAAGAGCGAGGGTAAGAGAGGGCGTAACTGCCTGATGGTTTCTACAGAGAAGATACCCAATGTAATTATCAGAGCGACTAATGAGGTCAAACTGTGAACATCACTAACCAGACTTCAATCGAATACCGCAGTCTAAAAGCCTTGAGGCTCCACCTAGCAGTATTCCTGCTGGCGGGGAAGATTGGCCGGAGGGCTGACGATGTCTGGAAGGACTTGCCATGGAAGAAATTCCAACGGCAGGTATTTCGATTACAGCGGGCAATCTTTAAAGCGCAAAAGAACGGTCAAAAAGCCAAGGTCAAACGTTTACAACGGCTCCTATTACAGAGTCGTGCTGCCCAAGCACTGGCCGTCAAACAAGTAACACAGTTAAACACAGGGCGTAAGTCCCCCGGAGTTGATGGCAAAACAGCGCTTTCTACCAGAGAGCGTCTAGTGTTGTGTCAAAGGCTCAACAAGCACTGGCACCACTGGAAACACCAGCAACTGAGAAGGGTAAATATCCCCAAGCCAAACGGCAAAACAAGGGGATTAGGCATTCCAACGATAGCCGACCGGGCATGGCAAGCATTGCTTAAGTTAGCAGCAGAGCCTGCCTACGAGGCGACTGCCGGAGAAAGAAGCTACGGCTTCAGACCCGGACGCTGTACTGCGGACGCACAAAGGCTAATCTCCCAGAATCTAAACAGCCAGGCAAATGGTAAGAATAAGCTAATACTGGAAACAGACATCAGCAAATGTTTCGATGAGATAGACCACCAGGTCATGCTCAAGAAAGTAGTCTTACCAACCGAAGCCTTAAGGGGACTCAAGATAGCAATAAAAGCTGGCGTTCGTGGTGAATACCCCTCCAGTATTAAGGGTACGCCCCAAGGCGGGGTTATCTCGCCACTACTGGCCAATATCGCCCTAGATGGATTCGAGAATCTAGGAAATGACCAGAAGGTCAGGACAGAATACACCCACAAAAGCGGGAAAAAGTCCGGTCAAAAGTACTACAGATGGTCAGAAGGTATAAGGGGCATTCGTTACGCAGACGACGCGGTCTTTATCTGTAAACCCGAATCTGACATCCAGCGGTTACGGAAAGATATAGACAAATTCCTGGAGTCTTCCGGGCTAAAAATCAATGAAACTAAGACTAAGGTGAGTAAAGCTACGGACGGGTTCGATTTCCTGGGGTGGCGCTTTCGTGTCAATTCCCGTGGAGTCTTCAAATCCACACCGAGTTCCGAGAATTATGCGGACATAAAGGCTAAGGTAAAGGCCACTTGGAGAAATGGCACAACCACGAAGGCTCGCCTGAAAAGGATAGAGTCGCAAGTCCGAGGTTGGAGGCAATATCACAAGCACTGCGATATGAGTAAACACGCCCTATGGTCACTGCGGATATGGTTATGGCGCAAACCTTCGAGCAGAAAAACGCAGGATGGCTCAAAAGGAAGCTGAGAAAGCAAGACGTCTGGCAACTAAGGGTAAACCCTTAGGAGCGCGCCTCGCGCGCTCACATCAGAGCAGATTAAGAAAGCTCTCCCAGCAGTTCCCTGGAAAGTCAATAGCCACGCGATGGTTGAAGGTGGTGCCTCACCCTACGATGGGAATATCTCCTATTGGGTCGGTCGAAATTCCAAATTATATGATGGACCAACCGCTGAAGCCCTCAGGCGACAGAAGAATGTATGTCCGCATTGCAATCGTAAGTTCATGGAGATAGATGGAGCCGTGGAGTTGCACCACATAGATGGTAACCATAACAACTGGAGATGTAAAAATCTGGTTGCTCTCCACCGAGAATGTCATCAGGCGCAAACGGTACACCGGAAACGCATTAAAGACGGACTCGCGAAGCGCGCCGTAAAGGCATAGACAGCACCTGAGCTGTATGAGGTGAAAGTCTCACGTACAGTTCGTAGGAGAGGGGCGAGGTGGCAACATCTCCCTCGACTCTAATGAAATTCAGTTACAAGAAACCGCTCGACTCGGAACACTTGAGACGTTTTTGGGCGGTTCTGTTTAAGCTAACCTACGCCCTGATGCTCATGGGTTGGATGGCGGTTCATAACTGTTGGTGTGTTCATGAATCCGTTGGCGTTCGCGGTTGACGTTCGGGTCGCCACGGCGGGGGATACCGGTGATTGCATCAACGGATTCGTCTGCTTTAAAACGTAGATAGAGTTTCTGCGATTTCGCGGCGAGCGAGGGATTCTTGAGGGCGCGATAGCAACGCATCATGTTATAGTGTGCGTCCAAGTCTTCTGGATCAACGGTGAGCGTCTTCTGGAATTCAGTTAGCGCGGTTTCGTATTCGCGTTTTAGGAAATACATACGTCCGAGTCTATTTCGGACACGGGTGTCGCGTGGAAACTGCGCAGCGGCACGCTGGAGATGCTCGATTGCTGTGTCATAATTACCGTGCGTCTCCTGAACAAGGGCATAAAATTACTTTCGACTTGTTTGCTGAATGGTTGAAGCAACGTAGTGAGGAAATCGAAGTTTTTACTAAGCTAGATTTAATCAAGTAAGCAGGTTAGGTGTAGGATGGGCAATGTCCACCCTACTATTATCTATATATTACTCGCCGTTAATAACGGCAACAGTAAAAGTCACTGCTACTACAACAAGACTGATCAATTACCCATAATTATACATCTTCCTCTTTTTTCTCTTCTCTCTTCTTTCTTCCTCTGTGTCCTCGGCGTCTCTGCGGTTCAAAAAAAACATTATGTATATAATTTTAATTATTATTTTATCAAATATTTAAAGTTAGTTATGTAAAAAAGATATTGACCTAACTAAGAACTGGTAAAATACCTGCCATATCGAGAATAGGAGCAATTAAATCCTCCCGTTTAACTGCCATAAGATGCACACCTTGACATAAATCTTTTGCTAACAATACTTGTTCAGCAGCAATTTTCATCCCTTCCTGAAGGGGTTCTTTCGCTTTTGCTAATCTTTCAATGATAGCTTCTGGGATATTTACTCCCGGTACATAGCGGTTAATAAAGTGAGCATTTTTAGCGGATTTGAGTAAGAAAATCCCTGCTAATATGGGTTGATCTACCCCCGCTGCAATTGTTTTCATGAATTTTTCTAGGCGATCGAAATCTGTAATCAGTTGACTTTGGAAAAACTGCGCCCCTGCGGCTACTTTCTGCTCGAACCGTCTTTGCAACCCGGACCAACTTTTTGATTGGGGGTCAACAGCAGCACCTGGAAACAGGTCTAGGGGTTCGTCCGGTAGGGGTTTGCCATTTAAATCTAAGCCTTGATTCAGTTTGCTAATCACCTTCAGCAGTCGCACTGATTCTAAATCGAAGACAGCTTTAGCGTCAACATGGTCTCCTGCTTTCACTGGATCCCCTGTTAGAGCAAGGACATTGCGGATACCGAGAGCGTGAGCACCCATAAGGTCAGCTTGGAGACCGATACGATTGCGATCGCGACAAGCAATCTGATAAATAGGTTCTATCCCATGGTGCCATAAAATCACTGCTGCTGCCAAAGAAGACATGCGCAACACCGCCCGACTGCCATCGGTTACATTAACTGCATGGACTCTTCCCTGGAGGGTTTTCGCCATTGTTAACATTCTAGCTGGGTTACCTCCTTTAGGGGGGGCTACTTCAGCAGTAATCAAAAATTCTTTCTTTTGGACACCCAGGCGAAAATTGGACATTAGCTCTGCTCCTCTGTGTCTCTGTGCCTCTGCGTGAAACTCCTTGGACCCTACAAAGGAGATAAATAACCCAAAGCCTTTTTAACTTTAGCAAGAGTTCCAGCCGCCACCTTTTCTGCCTTTTGGCGACCTTCTGCTAACACTGAGTCTAAATATCCTTTTTCTGCTCTGATAGCTTTATATTTATCTTGGATAGGTTTAATTACCTCCATTGTAACTTCTGTGAGGAGAGGTTTAAATTGTCCCCAACCCATATTAGCAAACTCTGTTGCTACTTCTTCTTTGTTTTTGTCAGCAAGGATAGTATAGAGGTTCAGGAGGTTATTGCATTCCGGTCGATTTTCGGGGTCAAAAGTCAAACCTCGCACTTGGTCTGTTTTACACCGTTTAATCTTTTTGGCGATAATATCGGGGGAGTCCAAAAGATTAATGCGACTCATTGTCGAGGGGTCTGACTTAGACATTTTCTTGGTTCCGTCCGTCAAACTCATGACCCGGGCACCTGACTGGGAAATTAAGGGTTCGGGAACCTTGAGGATAGGTCGCTTTTTCTTGCCAAACTTATCGTTGAACCTCCCTGCAATATCCCGAGTCAGTTCTAAATGTTGTTTTTGGTCTTCCCCCACTGGTACCTTATCCGCATTATAGAGTAAAATATCTGCTGCCATTAAAACAGGGTAATCTAGTAATCCTGTACTGACATTTTCTCCTTGTTTCAGAGCTTTTTCTTTAAACTGAATCATCCTTTCCAACCAATTTAGGGGTGTGATACAGTTCAGCAGCCATGCTAATTCGCTGTGGGCAGAAACATGGGATTGGACGAAAATGGTAGCATGTTCTAAATCAATGCCGCAAGCGAGATAGAGAGCGGCTATAGTATAGGTATCGGCAGCGAGAGTAGCTGGGTTATGGGGTACAGTAATGGCGTGCAAATCCACAACACAGAAGAAGTTTTCGTAGTCTTCCTGTCCTTGAACCCAGTTGCGAATCGCCCCCAAATAGTTCCCTAAGTGTAACTTTCCCGTGGGTTGAACCCCAGAGAGAATGCGCTGCTTACTCATTTTTGTCCTTTTTCCTGTAACTCTCTTTTATATTATAGCACCAGAATGGTCTCGCGCAAAGCCGCAAAGCCGCAAAGAAGGGTAAACATTTTTCAATTTAATTTCCACATTTTTATGAAAACACATATAGGTAAAAAAAATATTGTTTGGATATTAATGTTTTTCTTTATTGGAGCATAGAACCTTCGCCCATGCAGCGTCTTGGTCCACAATATATATTACATTTAACCAAAGGCAAAATGGTGCATTCTTCCGTCATCCCAGCAGCGAAGTGTCCTAAACTGTAATAGTAGCGCTATAACTGTTAAGGTACGTGGTAACTGATGTATAATGAAACAGTTGTATTCTGCGACTTAAATCTTGCTGGAACGCTATACTCTGCCCGAAATGGGCGAACTCTGGACTGACACCTATAAGATGAAAACCTGGCTCCAAGTAGAAATTGCCGTCAGCTCCGCTCAAGCTGAACTAGGATATATACCCAAAGCAGCAGTAGAGGATATCAAAGCCAAGGCTAATTTTGACCCAGCACGGGTTTTGGAAATTGAAGCAGAAGTTCGCCATGACGTGATCGCCTTTCTCACCAATGTAAACGAGTACGTTGGTGAAGCGGGGAGATATATTCACTTGGGGCTGACAAGTTCTGACGTTTTGGACACCGGGTTAGCACTACAACTGGTAGCCAGTCTCAGCTTGATATTAGCCCAAATGGAAGATTTAACCCAAGCCATAAGGTATAAAGCCCAGGAACATCGTTATACAGTCATGGTAGGGCGTTCCCACGGTATTCATGCTGAACCCATTACTTTTGGCTTCAAGTTAGCGGGTTGGTTGGCGGAGGTTTTGCGTCACCGCGATCGCCTTGTCCGACTCCGTCGCGACATTGGTGTGGGGAAAATTTCCGGTGCTGTGGGAACCTATGCTAATGTAGACCCCAGGATAGAAGCCATCGCCACCCAAAACCTAGGATTAGAACCGGATACTGCCTCCACCCAAATTATCTCTCGCGATCGCCATGGTGATTTTATCAGTCAATTAGCCCTCCTGGGTGCCTCGATAGAACGTTTTGCTGTAGAAATTCGCAATCTCCAACGGACAGATGTTCTGGAAGTGGAAGAGTTTTTCGCCAAGGGACAAAAAGGCTCTTCTGCGATGCCCCACAAGCGGAACCCTATTCGTTCTGAGCGCCTCACCGGTATGGCAAGAATTATCCGGGGCCATGCTGTAGCTGCCTTGGAAAATGTGGCCCTATGGCACGAGAGGGACATTTCCCACAGCTCTGCGGAGCGGGTAATTCTCTCCGACTCCTGCATTATCATCCATTTTATGTTGAAGGAATTAACAGACGTGGTGAAGCACCTCCAAGTCTACCCGGAGAACATGAAGCGGAATATGAATATTTACGGGGGAGTCATCTTTAGCCAGCGGGTGTTATTAACCTTAGTGGAAAAAGGCATGAGTCGGGAAGATGCATATGCGATCGTGCAAAGATGTGCTCATGAAGCTTGGAATAAACCCCAAGGTGATTTTCATGGTTTAATTAGTCAAGATAGTGCAGTGCAACAATATTTATCCGACCCTGAGATTGAATCCTGTTTTGATCCCCAACACCACTTGCAACACCTAGATGAAATATATCAGCGTTTGTGTATCTAATTTTAACACATGTGGGAAGAGCCACCGCAAAAATTAGTTTTAGGTCCAGATGAAGTTCATATTTGGCGTGGTAACCTGGACTTATCAAGAGAAAGAGTGGAAAAATTGGCCCTCACTCTCTCAACAGACGAGGTAGAGAGGGCAAACCGCTTCTATTTTCAGCAGCACAAAGAGCGTTTTATTGTGGGTCGCGGTACCCTGAGAACTATCTTAGCCAGTTATTTAAACACTGACCCTGTTACACTACAGTTTGAGTATAATAAGAGAGGAAAACCCAGATTAGGAGGGGATTTCAGTGGTCATGAACTGCAATTTAACTTATCTCACTCATGCAGGTTAGTTTTATACGGATTTACTCGTGGTCACCTCTTGGGTATTGACGTGGAATACCTGAGTGCTGGAAAAGATATAGAAGGAATCGCTCAACGGTTTTTTACTCCTAGAGAATATGCTATCATTAAAGAGCTGGCTGAACCAGAAAAGCAAAAAGCATTTTTCCGCTGTTGGACTGCTAAAGAAGCTTATTTAAAAGCAGTTGGCTCTGGATTAGCAGGTTCAATCAACTCAATTGAAGTTAGCTTTTTAACCAAGGAAGCAATAGAACTACTCAGTATTGATAATAATTCTCAAGCTGCTGCTAATTGGTCTTTATTAAATATTCCTCTCTCTCAGGATTATATCGCTACTTTAGCAATCAAAGTACTTGTTTCGCGCAAAGCCGCAAAGACGCAAAGGTTAAATTTCTTACTTATTAAGTGTCCTAAGGATAAAACACTATGACTAAAATCTACCACGCTCATCTCTGGGGTTCCCGGAAAGATAAGTTTCGCTATCTTCTAGAACATGATATAACTACCGTTGAGTGGACAGAATTAAATCCTCAAGCGCCGTTTTATCTCTTTATTCCTTTTCATACGGAGTTACTACCAGAATATGAAAAAGGTTGGAAAATCACAGAGATAATGCCTGAATTTTCCCTTGGTTGTTTAACAAAACGTGATAATCTTGTTGTTAATTATTCCTTTGAGGAGACTAAAGATAACATATTGAAGTTTATTGATATCAATAAAACTACTCAATAAGCCGTTGATATTTTTGGATGAAAATTATTTGATAAAGATAAATGGAATGCTTCTATTGCAAAGAAATGTATTACAATTCCAGAAATAGACAATTATATTCGACCAGAAACATACAGACCATTTGATAATAGATTTATTTTTTATCACGAAAAATTTGTTGCACGATTAAATTATCGTATTATGCAACATTTTAGATCCCCTAATTATGGAATAGTTGTAGGAAGACAGGGAGCGGCAACAGGTTCAACTTTTTGGGATGTTATTTTTATGTGTAATTCAATAATAGATCAAAATATTTTTCGTAGAGGAGGAGGAACTGTTTTCCCCCTATACCTTTATCCTAACACCCAAAACCAACAAAGCAGCCTGTTTGTGGAAAAATCCCCCAACCTCTCCTCAGACTTCCTAAATGCAATTAAAACCAAATTAGGCTACATACCCACCCCAGAAGCCATATTCTACTACATATACGCCATTTTCCACAGTCCCACCTATCGCCAACGATATGCCGAGTTTCTTAAAATAGACTTTCCCCGGGTACCCCTAACTAGTAATAACCAGCTATTTAAAGATTTGGGAGTAAAAGGGAAAGAATTGGTGGATCTGCACTTAATGAAATCCAAGAAACTCAACAAACTCATTACCAAAATGGGCGGTGAAGGAGATAACGCTGTTACCAAAATAACCTACAATTGCGAAGAAAAGCGGGTTTATATCAACAAAACCAGCTATTTTGCAGGTATTGCCCCAGAAGTGTGGGAATTTAAGATTGGGGGGTATCAGGTATTGGCTAAATGGCTGAAGGATAGGAAAAAAGCGAAACGTAGCTTATCCTTTGAGGATATGTTACCTTATCAAAAGGTGGTGGTTGCTCTGAAGGAAACCATAGAACTTATGAGAGAAATTGATGAGCTGATTCCGAGTTTCCCTATTGAGTAAAATCTTGCGTATTGCTATAATAATGTAAAATTACCATGAAAATGTCATCTATCATGTTTGAAGCTTACCTCCAATCCATTGAAAAAAACCTCCCAAAAGGGAGCGAACGCAGTCATTACCCAGCATTAAAAGATTTGCTGTCCAATTCCCCCGGCATCCGCGATGGCGGGGGAATTGATGCGGTGATTGAAGAAAAAGGCAACAAGGCAGTAATTCCCGACTTTACGGTAAAGCGTCGCGATTTACTGGTGGGTTATATCGAAGCAAAAGATATCCAGCTAGATTTGGAGCAGGTTGAAAAGACTGAGCAGCTAAAACGCTATCTAGAGGCGTTTCCCAATCTGGTGTTAACCAATTATTTGGAGTTTCGCTGGTATGTTAACGGGGAGCGTAGACTTAAGGAGGTTTTGGCCACAAGAAACGGGGAAAAGCTTCAGTTACAAGATAGGGATAAAACTGCTATACTTCTGGAACAGTTTCTGAACTATACAGGGGAGATGATTAGCAATCCTGAAGATTTGGCTCAACAAATGGCACGGTTGACGAAGGCGATTCTATTAGCAGTGACAACTGCCCTAGAGTTAGAAGAGAAAGAAGGGGAGTTGCAGCAACTGAAACAGGGGTTTAGGGAGGTGTTGCTCCCAACTTTGAATGATTCGGATTTTGGGGATATGTACGCCCAGACTATTTCCTATGGACTGTTTGCAGCCAGGGTAAGTCATGCTCAAAATCCTGATGGGGAAGCCTTTAGGAGACGCACAGCAGGTACCTATATTCCCGCAACCAATCCCTTTTTAAAGCGGTTGTTTAATACTATGGTGGAAACCGATGCATGTACCCCCATTAATTGGGCGCTGGATGACTCGGTGCAATTACTGTCTCAAGTAGATATGGGCAGTATTCTGGAAAACTTTGGGCGACGCACTCGAACTGAAGATCCAGTGGTACATTTCTACGAGACGTTTCTAGGGGCGTACAATGCCAAGCTGCGCAAGAGTCGAGGGGATCTACCAGCTATTGCTGAAAAACGCGGCAGCAGTTAAGTCGGCTAACTTTGTTTGTATTTAATTATTGGGAGAATCTACCTATGAAAAAAGTAATTTCCAGTTTGCTCATGATGTTTGCCATGACTTCGTGTCTGATGTCAAGGAATGATGAAAAAGTTGAGATTATCCAGACAATCAATTCAATTGGCTTCTATGCCGATATGGGAGATTGGGATAAGGTCGCCGAGCAATTCCACAGAGATGGCGTTGTCATTGATTACACATCCTATAAAAATGCCTCTGCTGGAACCAAGGAGGCAGGTGGAACTTTGTTGACACCTGAACAAGTGGTCGCTGCCTGGCAAACTGTGCTTCCCGGTTATGAACACACCCGTCATGTGCAAAGTAATCACATGGTAGAAGTGGACGGAAAAAAAGCCACCGCCGTATCCAGTATCCATGCAACCCACGTGCTGCCAAATGAACAGGGCGAAGACTACTGGATTTTTCTGGGTGACTACTACCATGAATTGGTGAAAACAAAAGATGGTTGGAAAGTGACCCTGAAGCGTGCCAATATGCGTTCTCAGTTGGGCAATCCCGATCTGCCTGCGATGGCGACTGAAGTGGTTAAATCGAGAAACAAATAATCTTCGCTTCCCCTCAAGTTGCAATGGCATCTGCGTCAGATGAGGCGCTGGAAAAACGACTTGTCACAGAGGCGCTGTTCAGAGTATTCCGCAATGTGGATACCTATAATTGGCAGGAACTGCCCAGGGATTTTGCCAGAGAAATTGTTATTGACTATCGGAATCATGGCGTGTCAAAGGTGAAACGTTTTTCCCGTTCCGAATTGGCGCAGTTTTGGAAGAGCCGCCATCAAGGCCGCGATACCAGCCAGCACTAACCCCATACCGTGCTGCCGGCGCCATAAAAAATGGCCAACAATCGGATTGAGGTTTGTCAGTTGTTTGTCGTCAACTAAAAATAATCGGAGTAAATTGTCCGCAATTTGGAAGAAGTTGGTATGGCGCACCAGTGGGATAGCTATGTACGGGATAATTTGCTGCATCGCTTATTTGGTTTTGAGTTATTGATGGCACCCTATACTGTGGCTCATCTCAAATTGGGTTGGCAATTGCAAGAATTGGGCTATCAGTTTACCAATAAACAACGATTGGGCATCTATTTAACCAATACCCTAGATGAGGCAATGAAAAAGTCCGAGGTTTTGTTTGGGCAATATGTGGCAGCTGAAGCCGGAGAAATGGCGCATCCACGGAGGCTCGCCTGAAAAGGATTGAGTCACAAGTCCGAGGGTGGAGGCAATATCATAAAAACTGCGATATGGGTAAACACGCTCTATGGTCACTGCGGATATGGTTATGGCGCAAACTAAGGGCAGAAAAACGCAGGATGGCAATTAAGGAAGCGGAGAAAGCAAGACGTCTGGCTATCAAAGGGAAACCCCTAGTAGGAGCAGCAAAACGCCAACTTACAATAGCCCAGATAGAGAAAGCCTTTCCCTCAGTTCCCTGGAAAGTCAATGACCACGTAATGGTCAAAGGTGATGCCTCACCCTTCAATGGGAATATTTCCTATTGGGTCGGTCGCAACTCTAAATTATATAGTGGACCAACCGCTGAAGCCCTCAGGCGACAGAAGAATATATGTCCGCACTGCAACCGTAAGTTCATGGAGATGGATGGTGTCGTGGAGTTGCACCACATTGACGGCAACCATAACAACTGGAAACGTAAGAATTTAGTTGCTCTCCATCGGGAATGTCACCAGGCGCAAGCGATACACCGCAAGCGCATTAAAGACGGACTCGTAAAGCGCGTCGTAAAGACATAGGAGCACCTGAGCTGTATGAGGTGAAAGTCTCATGTACAGTTCGTAGGAGAGGGGCGAGGCGGTAACGTCTCCCTCGACTCTAATGAAATTTATTCGCTTTGGACAATGGCGCATAGAGGTTACGGGTTGTGGTATTCTCGCTTTTGTTACCAATCATGGCTATTTGGATAACCCCACTTTTCGGGGAATGCGTCAGAGTTTGGATAAGACTTTTGATGAAATCTATGTGCTAGATTTGCACGGTAACAGTAAGAAAAAGGAGGTGTCCCCTCATGGTTACCCTGACGAAAATGTTTTTGATATTCAGCAGGGGGTAGCGGTGGTTATCATGGTAAAATATCCCTGAGCATGATACAATGTTATCTTTACGGAGGAAACAATCTATGGAAACCAAAACATCGGTTCGCGAACAACTACAGCAAGAAATTGAACAAGCACCGGATGAAATTTTGGCGCGCGCTTTAGAGTTAATGCAAAAATTAACATCAACGTCTTCTTCAGAAAAATCAGACCTTCCCTACCGTCCAGCTTCTGGAAAATCCCTAGTAGATTATCAAGGAGGATGGGCTGGAGACGATTTTGAAGACTGTCTGCAATTGGTTTATGATAGCCGTAGCAAGGTAAATTTCTCTGAGCATGAACGGTTTTAGACTATGTATTTGCTCGACACGAACCATTGTAGTTATCTGCTCGAAAAAGAATTAACAGTCTACAATCGTGCCACCGCCGTCGGTACAGAGAACTTAGCAACTTGTGTAATTGTTCAGGGTGAACTGACGTTTATGGCAGAAAAGTCTGAACAAAAGCAACGGAATTTAGAAAATGTGAATAATTTTCTCCAGTATCTCCGAGTTTATCTTATTAATGACACGACAGCTGGGATTTATGGGCAACTCAAAGCAGCACTCATCAATCAATTTGGACCTAAAGAAAAAAGCCGACGGCGAAGAACCAAAATCACAGATATTGGTTTTGATGATAATGATCTATGGATTGCTTCAATTGCTCTGGAACACAATCTCATTCTTGTTTCTGCGGATAGTGACTTCCAACGTATCCAAACCCTGGGCGCTCTATCCGTGGAAACTTGGTTGTACACCAAAAACGTAAACCTAACCCATGACTAAAATATCCCAAGGAGGAAGTACCATGAAAGGAATGCAACAATTTACTGCCATTATTGAGAGTGAAGGGGATGGTTATGTAGCCTTGTGTCCAGAATTGGACATTGCTAGTCAAGGTAATTCTGTAGAGGAAGCCAAAAATAATTTGATTGAAGCGGTTCAACTATTTTTTGAAGTAGCAGATTCTTCAGAAATACAGAACCGCTTACATAGAGAATTATTGGTGACAAAATTGGAGGTTTCTGTTGGGTAAACTGCGAGTTTTATCTGGTGGAGAAGTCTGTCAAATTCTGGCAGCACATGGCTTTGTGAGAGTGGGACAACGTGGTAGTCATATTATAATGCAACTTAAAACTGAAGCAACCACTATCACGGTTCCGGTTCCTAACTATACAGAAGTAAAGATTGGAACTTTGCAATCTATTATTCGCCAATCAAAATTACCACGTCATCTGTTTGAGGTAACATAATGACTAAAATCTACCACGCTCATCTCTGGGGTTCCCGGAAAGATAAGTTTCGCTATCTTCTAGAACATGATATAACCACCGTTGAGTGGACAGAATTAAATCCTGGAGCGCCATTTTATCTGTTCATCCCTCAAAATACCGAGTTCCTCCCAGAATATGAGACAGGTTGGAAAATCACAGAGATAATGCCAGTTAATTCCGTAGGAATCGTCACCGCAAGGGACAGTTTAACTATAAAATGGTCAGGGACTGATGTCATGGATACGGTTAAAGACTTTGCTTCACTGACAGTAGAAGATGCTCGCAGAAAATATAATCTGGGGGAAGATGCACGAGATTGGAAGGTTGAGTTAGCCCAAAAGGATTTAAAGAGCAGTGGAATAACCAATTCTAAGGTGGTTCCCATTTTATATCGTCCCTTTGATGTGAGATTTACTTACTATACGGGAAAAACAAGAGGCTTTATTTGTATGCCTCGTTTTGGCGTTATGGGACACATGCTAAATGAGGCCAATTTGGGATTTTATACTTGTCGTCAAACTATCAGTGAGTCTTGGCGACATATTCTAGTTACTAATAGCATTACGGAAAGTTCTTATGTTTCTAACAGAAGTCGTGAGATAGGTTATTTACTTCCCCTCTATACCTATTTGAACACCCAAAACCAACAAAGTAGCTTATTTGTGGAAAAATCCCCCAACCTCTCCTCAGACTTCCTCAGTGCAATAAAAACCAAAATTGGTTACATACCCACCCCAGAAGCCATATTTTACTACATATACGCCATTTTCCACAGTCCCACCTATCGCCAACGTTACGCCCAATTTCTTAAAATAGACTTTCCCCGGGTACCCCTAACAAGTAATAACCAGCTATTTAAAGATTTGGGAACAAAGGGGAAAGAATTGGTGGACCTGCACCTAATGAAATCCAAGAAACTCAACAAGCTCATTACCAAAATGGGCGGTGAAGGAGATAACGCTGTTACCAAAATAACCTACAATTGCGAAGAAAAGCGGGTTTATATCAACAAAACCAGCTATTTTGCAGGTATTGCCCCAGAAGTGTGGGAATTTAAGATTGGGGGGTATCAGGTGTTAGATAAATGGCTGAAGGATAGGAAAAAAGCAAAACGTAGCTTATCCTTTGAGGATATGTTACATTATCAAAAGGTGGTGGTTGCTCTGAAGGAAACCATAGAACTTGTGAGAGAGATAGATGGACTTATTCCTGGTTTCCCTATTGAGTAAAATTATATCATCAGTACTTGGAGCAAACAAGATGAAATGGCGTGTTGTGCTGGAAACCGATACTGAAACGGGCGATTGGGTAGTTTGGTGTGTGCGGCTCCGTTTCCTGTGAAAGTCGCGGCGTAAGCCAAACATAAGCAGGAGCAGGGTTCTAGGGACAGCGTCTCCGAACATATAAGCACTGAAAGGGGCTGAAAACGGAAACGTTCCCTCGTCATCCGCGATGCCGGGGGTTACCAAACCCTGACAACTGAATGAACTATGAGAGTGAGGACACAGTCAGTAATCGTGCAACCAAGTCTCTCCCGTGAAGGAATCACGTGAATCCTTACCTGGCCACAGTGAGATTAATCATCAGGCTGAAGCTGGCAGCAGGGCGGAACCGGAGCTATCGAGCGGTTCGATGGTAACGCCGCTAATAGGGAGAACACCGGGATAACAACGTGAATCATCAGTGAAAAGACCTAAGCTACGACACTGCCAAAACCGCTATAGAGCAGAAAAGACACCGAAAGAAACTCGTAAGAATATAACACCGTATACTTACATTCCTGAGTTGGTGATAGGTCAAGGGATGAGTCCCAAGGGTTCGTAACAATAGTTCATTCGGAACGAGTAAAAACTCGCTCAACTTCCACTGAAACGAGGGGTTCCAAACCCGACACGCAATGTGGTGGGGTCGCTTGATTAACGACCTAACGGAAGAGCGAGGGTAAGAGAAGGCGTAACTGCCTGATGGTTTCTACAGAGAAGATACCCAATGTAATTATCAGAGCGACTAATGAAGGTCAAAACTGTGAACATCACTAACCAGACTCCAATCGAATACCGCAGTTTAAAAGCCCTGAGACTTCATTTAGCAGCATTCCTGCTAATGGGGAAGATTGGCCGGAGGGCTGACGATGTCTGGAAAGACCTGCCATGGAAGAAATTCCGGCAACATGTATTTCGGTTACAGCGGAGTATCTTCAAAGCGCAAAAAGAACAAGCAAAAGCCAAGGTCAAACGTTTACAACGGCTTTTATTACAAAGTCGTGCAGCTCAAGCTCTGGCCGTCAAACAAGTAACACAGCTAACACCTTGGGCGTAAGTCCCCCGGAGTTGATGGCAAAACAGCGCTCTCCCCCAAAGAGCGTCTAGTGTTATGCCAAAGGCTGAACAAGCACTGGTACCACTGGAAACACCAACAACTGAGAAGGGTAAACATCCCCAAGCCTAACGGCAAAACACGGGGATTAGGCATCCCGACAATAGCCGACAGGGCATGGCAAGCATTGCTCAAATTAGCAGCGGAGCCAGCCTATGAGGCAACCGCCGGAGAAAGGAGCTATGGCTTTAGACCCGGTCGCTGTACTGCGGACGCACAAAGGCTCATCTTCAACAACCTCAGAAGCTTTGCAAACGGTAAAGACAAGCTGATTCTGGAAACAGATATCAGTAAATGCTTTGACGAAATTGACCACAAGGTCATACTCGATGGAGTAGTCCTACCAATCGAAGCCTTAAAGGGATTAAAGAGAGCTGTAAAAGCAGGCGTTCGGGGTGAATACCCCGACCGTATTATGGGCACTCCCCAAGGTGGTGTCATATCACCATTACTGGCCAACATAGCCCTAGATGGATTTGAGAACCTGGGGTTGAATCAATGGAAAAGGAGACGCCGAGATGGCACTCTCATAAGGGGTATACGTTACGCAGATGATGCGGTCTTTATCTGTAAACCCGGAGCCGACACCAAGAAGCTACGGGAAGATATCGACGAATTTCTAAAGTCCAGAGGGCTACGAATTAACGAAACCAAGACTAAGGTGAGTAAAGCTACGGATGGATTCGACTTTTTGGGGTGGCGCTTTCGTGTCAATTCCCGTGGAATCTTTAAGTCCACACCGAGCTGGGAGAATTATGCGGACATAAAGACCAAGGTAAAGGCTACTTGGAGAAATGGCGCAACCACGGAGGCTCGCCTGAAGAGGATAGAGTCACAAATCCGAGGTTGGAGGCAATACCATAAAAACTGCGATATGAGCAAGCACTCGCTATGGTCGCTCAATCACTGGGTATGGCGTAAGCTGAGGGCTGAAAAACGCAGGATGGCAATTAAGGAAGCTGAGAAAGCAAGACGTCTGGCTATCAAGGGTAAACCCTTAGGGGCAGCTAAACGCCAGCTTACAACAGAGCAGATTAAGAAAGCTTTTCCAGCAGTTTCCTGGAAAGTCAATGACCACGTGATGGTCAAAGAAGATGCCTCACCCTACGATGGAAACATCTCCTATTGGGTTGACCGGAATTCCAAATTATATAGTGGGCCAACCGCTGAAGCAATTAAGCGACAAAAGGGTAAGTGTCCGCATTGCAACCGTAAGTTCATGGAGATGGATGGAGCTGTGGAGTTGCACCACATTGACGGCAACCATAACAACTGGAAACGTAAGAATTTAGTTGCTCTCCATCGAGAATGTCACCAGGCGCAAGCAATACATCGCAAGCGTATTAAGGATGGACTCTCGCAAAAGCGCCGCTAGAAGCACCTGAGCTGTATGAGGTGAAAGTCTCACGTACAGTTCGTAGGAGAGGGGCGAGGTGGTAACATCTCCCTCGACTCTAATCCAGAATTACCTGGTTGCGTGTCAGCAGGAGAAACTGAAGAAGAAGCTTTAGAGAACATTCGTGAGGCGCGCCGCGTAGCGGATCCCTTCGGGATCGCCCTTTATCTAGAACCAGATCCCATTGAATTAAAATCCAGGGCGGTTTTACGGGAGGTATGGGTAGGATGACTCGTATCCGACGCATGAATGCTGATGATATGGATTTGAGTTAGTGTCCCAGAAAGAGGGTCATCGGAAGTGGCGAAATCTCCCCATTGGTACTCTACGCAATATTATGGTGAGTGCCAATATTCCAGAAACCGAATGGAAAACGGAGTAGAATAGAATCATGACTAAAATCTCCACTCTGCTATCATGGTAAAATATTCTAAGTCTGTCAATGACGTCGAGCTGTAAGGTGTTGTAAATGTGCTTCTGACTCTGGCGAGTACTCTATACGGTAAGCCAACTTGCCAACTCTGATTTCTTTGGTTTTCCATGATACAACACACCCTACAAAACTGGAAACTGGTAACTGCTATAGATGTTTCAACCATCCAAATATCTCTCCTAGGGTTAATTGTAAATCTTTCCCTAACTCTGGTACAGGTAAAATTGCAGCTTTCTCTGACAAGAATTGTGGTTGTTGTTGGGAAGGATAAACTAAAATAGACTGTGTTTCTGGATCAATTAGCCAGCCCATTTTGCTACCATGATTGAGAGCGTGTAAAATTTTTCCCGTAACAGTTGTTGGATTTTGGTCAGGAGAGAGGATTTCTATCATCCAATCCGGTGCAAGATTAAAAACATTAGCAACGTTACCGTTCTCATCCACGGGAATTCTTTCCCATAGGAACACTGTAATATCTGGTACAATGGCACGTCCTCCAAATACACAACGAAGTTCAGTATAAGCGCGAGCAATGCGTTGTTTTTTGACCACAGCGTTAATAGTTTCAGTTAGCTCCACTTGAATGGTGCTATGATGTCCTTGTGGTATAGGTTTTTGCATAACTTTTCTATCGATGTATTCCCTTGCAGGTTTGACATCGGGAAGTTTGAGAAATTCTTCTAAGCTGAGAGTTTTAATAAGTGATTGTACCATTTTTTGTATTAGTTCAACTTGGTGGGCAATGCCCACCCTACTGATTACTGATCACTGGTATTGCGAAGTAACCGCCCTTGGCGTCCTAGTAACTGTTTTGACACCTTTCCGTTAGGAACAACAATATCTTGAGGCACCCTTTTCTGTTTTCCACCAAACAACTTACCCAACCAGCCCATGAAGTTATCCACATAGGTAAACAATACTGGTACCACCACCAGGGTGAGGAGAGTAGAAGTGGTAAAACCACCAATAACAGCGATCGCCATCGGGCTGCGCACTTCTCCGTCTGCCCCCCATTCTAAGGCAATGGGCGTCATCCCGGCAATAGTGGATATAGAGGTCATGAGAATTGGTCTTAAGCGGGACACTCCTGCCTCGACAACAGCCTTAAACTGAGATTTACCCCGCCGCTTACCTTCCAAGGTAAAATCCACTAGGAGAATGGCATTTTTAGTTACCAACCCCATCAAGAGCACAATACCAATGAGAGCAAATAAACCCAACTCTTTCTGAGTTATCAAAAGCGCTGCTAATGCTCCCCCGAAGGACAAAGGTAAAGCTACTAAAATGCCAAAGGGATAGAGGAAGTTATTGTAAAGTAACACCAAAATAGCATAAATGGCGAAAATTGCCAAGCTTAAAGCCTGCCTGAAGCGAGTGAAAACGTCCTCCATAATCTCCGCATCTCCCCCCGGTTCTTCGGAAACATCAGGAGGGAGGGGGTTCATGGCTGGTAAAGCTTTTACTTGTGTAAACCCAGCTCCTAAGGATATACCTTGTAAATTGGCTTCTAAAGAAACCTGACGATAGCGATTAAAACGTTCAATTTCTGCGGGACCGCTAATTAAACGAATATCAGCAACAGCAGTTAAAGGTACTAAAGTGCCATTCCTACTAGGAACCCGGAGATTTTCCAAGGTAGACTTATCTTTCCGCTGCTCTGGCGACAGGAGGACACGAATGGGAATTTGGCGATCCGGGAGATTGAACTTAGCTAAATTGGAGGAAATATCCCCCAATAAAGCGAGAGCAGCGGTACGCCCGATATCGGTGACGGAAACCCCTAAATCAGCAGCCCGCTCTACATTGGGGATAATGGCGATTTCCGGTTTCACTAAGCTGAGACTGGAACTCACTTCTACTAAACCGGGAATTTCCCGCATTTGCTGTTCTAAAGCTGCTGCTGTTTGGGAAAGAGATTGGGCATTTTCGCTTTTGAGAATGAGGGATAAATCCTTGCCATCACCTCTGGCACCCTGACCTTGAAAACTAATCCGCGCCCCAGGAATTTGCCGTAGTAAGGGGCGCATAGACTTTTCAAACTCCCGCTGGTGAAGTTCCCGTTCTCCTTTGGGTACTAAATTAACGAAGATTGTACCTTCATTCACTTTATCTGCTGATGCAAAGACACTTTTAACCGCCGGATTTCCTTGCAACAGTTCATTGGTTGCACCCATCACCTCCTCAGTCTCTTCCAAAGTGGAGCCTGGGGGCAATTCTACCTTTATCAAGCTCAAGGCAATATCCCCTTGGTTAAATAAACCTTGGGGAATATAGGATATTAATTGTAAGCTGCCAATAAAGAAGGCAACAGCCAATAAGAGGGTGCTAATGCGGTGACGCAGGGCTAAAGTGAGTAAACGGCGATAGGGTTGAAATTTCCTGATGTGTTGCTTCTTAGTTTCTCCTTGTTTTGGTTGCAGGAAGTAAGCACTGAGCATAGGAGTCATGGTAGTAGCCACCAGAGTGGAAAACATGGTGCACACCGATACTGTCACCCCGAAGGGTTGGAAATATTGACCCGGAATACCCCCCATAAAGGCTACCGGGAGGAATACGGCGACAATGGTAGCAGTAGTGGCTACTACTGCCAAGCCTATTTCCCTGGATCCATCTAAAGCTGCTTGCCAAGGAGTTTTCCCCATTTGCAAATGCTGATCGATGTTCTCAATCATACAAATGGCGTCATCTACCAAATTCCCCACTGCCAAAGCTAAAGCCAGCAAAGTCATGGAGTTGAGGGTATAATCCAGACATTGCATCACCATAAAGGTGGGGATGATAGACAAGGGAAGTGCTAGGGCAGTAATTAATGTTACTCGCCAATCCCTGATAAAGAATCCCACCGTCACCACTGTGAGAAGACAGCCCAGTATCAAAGCTTGAATAGTGGAACTATAGGAACCCCGGATTTGATCTGCCCGGGTAAAAATCAGTTCTAGCTGAATATCCTCCGGCAAGATTTTACCCAACCCCTTCACTGCTTCCCGTACCCCTTCTTCTACTGTCACCAGGGTACTACCAGTGCTCCGGAGAACGGAAAAAGCTACTACTGGATCCCCATTCAACCATGCTCCTTGTCTGGGTTCCCCAAAACCATCCCTCACCTCCCCTAGACTGGTAAGGGGTACCTGATCCCCATTGGGAAGAATAATAGAATAGTCTTTTAAATCAGCAACTGTTTTCGCACTCCCCAGGGTGCGGATATTTTGCTCCGTACCTCCTAACTCCGATCGCCCTCCTGCTAGATTAAGATTTAAATTGCGAATTTGGTCGTTGACTTGGGTGGCGGTAATGCCATATGCTTGGAGACGATGGGAATCAAGTTCGATCCGAACTTCCCGATCCACTCCTCCCAAGCGATTGATTTCAGCTACCCCCGGTACGTTCAGCAATTCCCGACTAATACGGCGATCCACTATATCACTCAACTCTTCCACCGACCTTTGGGGGGAGGAGACTGCATAGGTCATGATGGAGCCACCGACGAATTCTAACCGTTGGATGATGGGGTCGTTGATATCCTGGGGTAAATCTTGGCGAATTTGGTCTATGGCATTGCGCACGTCATTGATAGCCCGATCGCTATCGGTTCCCAAATCGAACACAATGGTAGTGACGGAAGTTTCGTCCGTAATATTGGAGGTAAGGCGATCGATGTTCCCTAACCCGGCTACTGCGTCTTCTACCTTCTTGGTTACCTCCGACTCCAGTTCCGTCGGCCCTGCACCTTGCTGACTGATGGTAATATTAACGGCAGGAAAATCGATGTTAGGTCTTTCATTAATACCTAAATTAGTAAAGGATACCACACCAACGATAGCCATAATCAGAAAGGCTACAATGGTGGGTACGGGTTTTTTAATTGACCACTCACTGAGATGGAAAGACATAATTGGTAATGGGTTCAGGGTTAATATTTGCCTTGTTTTGGCCTATGTTAGGGCATGGTTATTGGACAACTGCAACGGGATCGCCATCTTTAAGATAGGGAGAACCTTTAACAACCACCCGCTCCCCTGCTTTCAGACCCTGCTTAATTTCCACTTGGTCTCCAGGTAATATTGCTCCCATTTCAATCCTTTGCTTCCTTACCTTATCCTCATTTAAGACATAAACAAGAGAAGTACCATCACTTTGGGGGAGAACAGCCTTGGCAGGTACTGTTAAACCAGAGGTTGTGGAAGTAAAGATTTCTCCTCGTAAGAACATACCTGGTCGTAAGGATGGTACTGACGGCAAATCCACCTTAACTGTTCCTTGACGAGACTGTTCCTCAACTATTGGTATTATCTCCCGCACCTTCCCCTCTAACTGCAAGTTAGGGATTGGGTCCGCAGTAATTTTGACCTTTTGTCCTATTCTAATTTGACTTAATTGGGTTTCGGGAATGTTTAACAATAATTCTAAGCGATTATCTTCGATAATTTCAAACAATCGCTCTGAAGAGGAAGTAATAGCCCCCACCCTAGCATTTCTTGTGGCCACTTTACCCCTACGAGGAGCTACTACTAAAGTTCTTTGCAATTCTGCCATGGCTAACTGCACATCTGCTTCATTTTGAGCCAATTGAGCAGCGGCGCGAGCGATTTCTTCTCGTCTTGGTCCTGCTTGCAATTGGGCTAATTCCCTTTCCCCTTCTATGACAGAAGCGGTTAACCGTTCTATTTCCGGTCTATTAGTATTTTTAGCCTCCCTTAAAGCGAATTCTGCTTCCAATAAAGTCGCTTCAGCACTCTGTAACTCAGTAAGTGCAGCGTCAAATTGGTCTTGGGAAATAGCACCCTCTTGGACCAACTTTTCATTGCTATTTTTGCGACTTTTGGCTAAATTCAATCGCGCTTGAGCCGCTCTAACTCTCGCTTCTGCTTGGTCTATTCTTCTGGGAATACTAGCTCTAGCTTCCTCCAACCGTGCTCTATCTTGAGCTAGTCTCGCTTTTGCCCGTTCTATTTCCTCCCGACGGGTTCCTGCTTTTAATTCTGCCAGACGAGCTCTGGACTCAGCTACAGTTGCTCTAGCTCTGGCTAACCTTGCTTGCAAGACAGAATCGTCCAAACGAGCTAAAAGCTGTCCCTCCCTAACCAGTGCACCTTCCTTGATCAGTACCTCTTTAATTTGCAATCCTGTTGCTGGAGATAATACGGGAATCATCTCAAAAGCTGCAACTGTACCCGTAGCATTTTCAGTGCGGCTAATAGGAGATACTTGTACTTCCGCCACCGTGACACTTTGAGCAGGAGCTGAGGTGGTGGTTTCCGGGGCTGCAACAGTAGTTTTCTCCTTCGTTGACCTTGAAGCTAAGAGCTGGGTTGCACCTACTGCCAGGGCGATGCCAATAGCAATGCCTAGGTATAAACCCCGTCGGTTGGAATTCGTTTTCTGCTCTTCTCGCTCTAACATTGTGTGAAGAAAGATTGCTTTTTGTTAATTATAATCTAAAAATTGGCTGTTTGAAGGGCTAATATTAAATCCAACCAAAAATATTTGACATTTTACCAGAGTTGTGTTATAATTAACAAGTGAGGTATTGCCGTCGGATTTGACGCTGCAGGTTCCATTAGAATAGAAAGTGCAAACTTACTGCTTTTCAGGTAGCCAAAATGGTACAAGCCCTTGCCAAAACGCTAACACTGCAAGAATTTCTGCAACAGCCAGAAACTAAACCTGCCAGGGAGTACATTAATGGAGAAATTATTCAGAAGCCTATGCCAAAGGGGAGACACAGCCGTTTGCAAGGAAAACTCTGCGCTACTATCAATCAAGTCTCAGAGAACACAAAAATTGCCTATGCTTTCCCAGAATTAAGATGTAGTTTTGGAGCGCGATCTATCGTCCCGGATGTGTCAGTTTTTCGGTGGGAGCGTATACCGTTTACATCAGATGGTAATGTTCCCGATAACTTTAACCTACCTCCAGATTGGACAATTGAAATTCTTTCCCCTGAACAGCAGCCCAATAAGGTATTAGACAATATTCTCTATTGCCTAGAGAATGGTAGTCGTCTTGGCTGGTTTATCGATCCAGACGATCTCAGCATCTTGTTTTTACTGCCTCAGCAACAGCCAGTGTTATGTCGTGGTGATCGAGTTATTCCCGTTCTCCCTGATCTAGAACTGACTCTCACGGCTAGTCAAGTATTTAGCTGGTTGAAAATGGTCTAAATTTTTCAGGTAAGAACCAAGCGATCGCCAAGTTATCTGGTGCAGTACTCTTGTGATCTAAATACGGAATGAAGAATAAAAGTAAACCGTTAATTTGGCTATATGGTGAAGTCAAAACTCCACCTTTTAGTCAAACGGCGCGGATAGAAGCAGGCGTGCTACTCAGTCAATTACAAGAAGGTGTGTCTCTTGAGCTGCCACATTCACGCCCTATACCAAGCATAGGAAGTCACTGTCATGAGCTATGCATTCGAGATGCAGATAAAAACTGGCGAATTATTTATCGGTTCGATGAGGATGCCATCTTAATTGTTGAAGTCTTTAACAAAACAACTAGGGCGACACCCAAGAATATGCTTGAAGTTTGTAAAAAGCGCCTCAGAAAATACGATGCTGATAAACAGGAGTAACACAATGGAGCAGTCTAAAAAAGAACGTTTGGAATCTAAAGGTTGGAAAATTGGAACAGTTTCAGATTTTCTGGAGTTAACACCCGAAGAAACTGTGCTTGTTGAAATCAAGTTGGCGCTTAGTCAAAGCTTGAAGGAGCGCCGTCAAAAACTGATGACTCAAGGTGATCTCGCCTCTAAAATCAGCTCCAGCCAACCTCGGATTGCCAAAGCTGAAAATGGTGATGCTTCAATCTCAATTGAATTATTGCTCAGAGCAATATTAGCAACAGGTGCCACTCCTCAAGATATTGGAAAGATCATTGCTAGCGTGGGATAAGTTTACTGATGTTTTCTTTATTGCTGGCTTGGGGCGGACAATGGCTCTCTATAGGGTCATTTCTGGACTAAAAGGCTGTTTGGGAATGTCCTAATATACAGAAATTTGAAGTCTGCGATCGCTATACATTTGATGGTGCTTGGTTATTTCCGCGAGTAAATAGTCGAGTTAAAGCTAACGGCTGAGGTCAGCGGCTGCAAGTAACTTGTCGGGTAAGTCAATCCTTTACCCAGCAATCCAGTACAACAAAATATTAAACTAATGTAACTGGAATCTAAGTTTTAAATTTTTTATTAACCTTAACTTTGTCTCTCAAATCGGTAGAAAAGCTCTTAAGCCGTGTAAGCTGGAGCTGGTTTAACGCGTACTTCTTATAAGAACTACTTGTTGCAATAGAATCTATTGTAGATACAGCTTGGGTGAACAATTCCGACATTTTAGAATAATCTTTCAATGCACTGAAAATATCACTGTAGTAATTAGTCGTTCTTTTTTCATTTATCAGAGGTGGTTCTTCTACTCCCTTAAGTAATATTTTTACCATCATTAAAATATGATATCGAAACTTTTTGTATTTCTTATCAACATATCCATTCTTAACCAAATTCTCGAAGAGATGACACGTCAGGCAGCTAATGTAGTATGGATACAAGCTATGGGTGTCAACAAAAATTTTGTCTTCGTTTGCCTTTAGTAATGTAGCATAATATCTGTAAGTAGCATGAGGTATACCTAAGAACATTGAAATAAAACATTTGATTTGATAGGTGATAGAGACAACCTTACTCTTGTTAAGATTAGGCATCTGGTTCTCATATTGCTTAGAACGCCTCTCATAGTAAAGTCGATATTCTTTATCTTGCTCATCAGTGAAACTATTATAGAAATCTTCTAGAGATTTTTGAAAAGGTTGAAGGGACAAAAAAACTTCTGTCTTGACTTCTGTCTGCCTATTCGTAGCCTTAATAATTCGATTTGTAACTTCTTCATCGCTTGTGACAATTAACTTCACTGGCAAATAAATACGACTATCTAACTCTGTTTTATTAGCATAAAGAATATGGCTAGTCTGGCATCCATTTACGATCTGAAAGTCTCTGATTGTAAATATATCTCCTGTCTTCAGAATTGATTTGGCAACAATAGTCACACCATTATTTAATAAGACAAAGCTGTTTTTTATAGCACTGTCTCTTAATGTATCTCTAATTTCTGTATTAACAGGATTATCCCCTTGAAAGTCGCGAACATTGTCATAAAATAAACCTTTTAGTAAATTATCATCAGCACCACATATAAGTTTCAGGTATTCATCACATGGCAAAATGCCAATATACGCTTCCCTAACTCCATCAATCTGAGGTATTATCGTGTGTTTCTCAAAGTTAATTTGTTTATCTACTTTATTTTTTAACTCCTTGTATATAGTTTTAAGATATTCAGCATCTATTGGGATGAATTCAATTCCAGATTCCTTAAACAGGTTCGTATCTTTTAGTTTCTTTTTACCAATATCAATTTTATGTAAGAGGTGGGGGTCATTTTGCCAACTTCCAGTCGTAACATAGTACATGGAGCAAGACGGATTACTAGCGAAATCAATTGATTGATCGTATATATAATCTGCTAAATCTTTTAGAGCTTTGACACTCTCATTAGCATTGGCAGGTAAACCATGTTCAAAGAAACTCTCAACTCCAAAGATGAAGTTGCCGATTTCACCCGAATCAAATTTATTGGAGGTCTTAGATTGAACAAAAACAAAGTTCACATATAGTCGATGAAACTTCTCCTTTAGATCGTCAACTTCTTCTTTTGAAAAAACTAGGTTATCATTAACTATTATTGCTATCCCATCAAAAGCCATATCTCTGCCACCACCTACCGTTACCTCATCAACTTCAAACCTCTCAGAATGAAGGCGAGAAACTATACAGTGGTTGACAAAATACTCAAAAAGTTTACTCTTCTCTAAGTTTTCAGGATGCCCGTATTCTTTCTGAAAATCCTTTAAATAAGATTCTAGAATTCTATCCATATTATTACTTCAATCATAAAATTTTAGCTACATTATTGACCGTGTTGCTAAACAGTATCTGTGAATCGCACGAGGGTGCTTATCCGTCAGATCTGTTGGATAACCCCCTTATTGGGGTCAGCGATCGCACAAGCGCTGACTTGTCAGTTCGCCTTTTGGCAAATCAGACTGGCTGCAAAATACACTACAACTATACATGGGTGCATCTCAATTGTCAATGAGTAATTCTACCTAATTTTGAAGATTTTGGCCAAAAAAATTTAGTTAATCTTTAGCTCATAGCGCAGTATAAATTAACAGCAACTCAATCTACTATACTGACCAGTCCTCAAGGGCTAAACCTGTGACACGCTCAAAATCTTGCCGATTACGTGTGATTAGGGTTGCTCCTCGGCTTAAGGCGATCGCTGCGATTTTCAAATCTTGTGTGCCAATCCGAATCTTTTGGGCGAGAAGGGATTGAAAACGGTCTTCTGCTTGAACATCGTAGCCCAGCACCGTAAAATCTCGCAAAAATTCGAGTGTCTTCGTGAACCAGTAATATGCATAAACCCGTTCTTAAGGTTTAGTAGCTTTCCGAATTTGTGCCAAACGACCTCGGATTAATTCTTCAACACTAATCACAGTGATAGCAATTTGGTCAGACGGGATCGTGATCAATCGCTGACTTAGGGGTTCATGGCCTCGTTGATAGAGGCTCAAATGATCGCTGTTCAAAATATATAAGGTCATTTAGGCTACAACGTCACTCTGTCAGGCCCCATCTTTTGATCAATGTCTTGCCGATATGCTGCAATTTCAGCCTGTAAATCATCAAAGGTCGGGTCGTCCTTGAACCATCCAAATTTATCAAGCCTTGGATTTCCTGTTTGCGTTGGCAGTGGAATGTCAACTTGAACTACTTCAACCTTATTGGTTAGATAGTCAAGAAGTTGAGATTTAAGCTGATCAATGGCGGCATCACGGCTATTTTCGACAACCGTGACTTCAGGCCATTCTTTGGCACGAGCAATATATTTATCATTTTCTCTACTGAGGATAACTTTATAAATCATGACTTGCTATAGAATCCTAGATATTATATGAATCGGCTGCAGTGGATTTGTCGAGTAAGAACCAAGCGAACGCACTACCGAGAATTGAAAGCTCCGCTTATCATCACAGTCGGAAACAGACTTACAGATCTATACTCCAACTATACATGGGTGCATCTCAATTGTCAATGATTAATTCTATTTAATTAAGAAAATCTTGACGGAAAAAATTAATCAATGCTGATTGCAATGGGGCAGCCAATATCTTCAAAAAAGTAGCGGCAACTTTAGTAATTTCTCTTGAAGGAGTCAGTAGAGACGCTCTTGACGCAGAAAAAGATAAGAGAGAGCGGGACTCTGGAACACCATTGCTGGCTCAGAGAGGAAGTGCTATAATTGAATAACCAATTTCCAGTTACCACCTATCCAGATACTGAATGGCTACTATCACCAAAAATCCCGACAAGGAAAAAGCCCTCAGCGTAGTCCTGAACCAGATCGAGCGCAATTTTGGCAAAGGAGCAATTATGCGTTTGGGGGACGCTACCCGGATGAAAGTAGAGACCATCTCCACTGGGGCGCTAACCTTAGATTTAGCTCTAGGTGGCGGTTTACCCAAAGGAAGGGTAATTGAAATCTACGGTCCGGAAAGCTCTGGTAAAACCACTTTAGCACTCCACGCTATCGCCGAAGTGCAAAAATCAGGTGGGGTGGCGGCTTTTATCGATGCGGAACACGCTCTGGATCCTACTTATTCCCAAGCTTTGGGAGTAGATATCGCCAACCTTCTGGTTGCTCAACCTGACACCGGGGAGTCTGGGCTGGAGATAGTGGATCAATTAGTGCGATCGGCTGCTGTAGATATAGTGGTCATTGACTCAGTAGCTGCTTTGGTACCCCGTGCGGAAATCGAAGGGGAAATGGGAGATCTCCAGGTGGGGTTACACGCTCGCTTAATGAGTAAAGCTTTACGTAAAATTGCCGGAAACATTAGTAGATCTGGCTCTACGGTCATTTTCCTCAACCAGTTGCGCCAAAAAATCGGCATTACCTACGGCAGTCCGGAAGTTACTACCGGGGGGAATGCTCTCAAGTTCTATGCGTCTGTGCGGTTAGATATTCGTCGCTCTCAAACCTTGAAAAAAGGTAGCGAAGGAGAATATGGCATTCGGGCTAAGGTCAAGGTTGCTAAGAATAAGGTAGCTCCTCCTTTTCGCATTGCTGAATTTGACATTATTTTCGGTCACGGAATTTCTCGCCTCGGCTGCATGTTAGATTTGGCAGAACAAACGGAAGTAGTTATCCGCAAGGGTTCCTGGTATAGTTATAATGAGGATAAGATTTCCCAGGGTCGAGATAATGCGGTTAAATACTTAGAAGAACATCTCGAATTAGCAGCACAGATTGAGCAACAGGTGCGCAATAAGTTAGAAATGGGAGTAGTAGTTGCTGCTAATTCTGTTACGGCTATCTCGGAAGAGGGGCATGTGGACAAGGAGTCTGAATAGCCGCACTGTTTGTAAGCGTGGAGGATCGCCATGAATCAAAACCAAGTAAATTCAGAATCAGGAATGACCCAGGTGTGGGTAAGTTACCTACTCTGGTTAGGATGTTTGATGGGTGTTTCCGGTTTGCATCGGTTTTATAATCGAAAATATGTGAGCGGAACCCTGTGGTTGTTCACTTGGGGCATATTTGGTATTGGGCAATTCATTGATTTGTTCTTGATCCGTGACATGGTGGAGAAGCATAACCTTAAACGGTGGGCTTTGTTGAATGGTTACTATGGGAATGCTGCTGTGGTAGAGTTATCCCAGAAAACCAAGCTTAATGATAATGAGATCCAGATGCGTTTGCTCCAGGAGGCTAGTAAGCGGGGCGGTAAGCTGTCGGTAACCCAGGGAGCCATGGCGACGGGACTGTCTTTTGAGGAAGTGGAAAAAAAACTGACGGAAATGTTGAAGTCCGGCCATATCAATATTGACAACGATCCAAAAACTGGAATAGTGATCTACAACTTTCATGAATTGTAAATACCTCTCTTCCCTCTCTTCTCTTCCCTCTGCTCCCTCTGCGTCTCTGCGGTTTATTTTATCTACACCTTAAAGAACCACCCTCGACGATACATACCGTAAGCCACCAGCCACCAAAACAGTAAAGTAGCCAGAGCAAACAATAAAGAACCATTGGCCGGACCCGCCCAGGAAAGGAAAAAATGCTGGTAAATCCAATTGTAAGTACTTATCGCCTCCTCCCCAACTCCTACCTTAGTCTTAAACAAAATTTTAATCTCTAATATAGAAGCGATGAAGATAAAAATAGCATTTAATCCCAACACTTCCAAAGGTTTACCCCAATTACGTTTCCCTCGCACTTCTATTAACTCATAACAAACTGCTAACACCAACAAAGCTATTCCAGCAGTAAAGAGAACGAAGGAACTAGTCCACAGTTTCTTATTCAGAGGAAACCCAACATTCCACACCAACCCCATAACAGAACTACTTAAACCAAAGATAGCCAAATTAATACTCGTGGTACTATTAATAGACTGCTTTCTCAACCACTCCACCGTGAAATAGCCCAACAAAACCGTCACCACAGCAGGAACAGTACTGAATAATCCCTCCGGATCCCCTAGAGAATTATAATCATCCCATTTATAGAGGTGATTTGAAGGAATAATGAGGCGATCTATATAAGCGCCAAAATTTCCCACCCGAGTTAAATTACCCGCCCCATACTCAGGAACAGGAATGAAAGTCATAGCTAACCAATACCCTAACAACAAAACTCCCCCTACCAACCACTGTCCCTTTTTTGGTAAATTGAGTATAATGAGAATGGTTAACAAATAAGTTAAAGCAATTCTTTGCAGCACCCCCAAAATTCTGATACTCTCGAAGTCATAGTTCCAAAAGCCATTTAAAAACAATCCCAACCCAAATAAAATAACAGTACGACGTGCAATGGGCCAGTAAATACCATCGTACTTGCGCACCGAGAAAGGAATCGCCCCTCCCACAATAAAGAGAAAGAAGGGAAATATCAAATCCGCAAAAGTACAGCCATTCCAGTCTGCGTGTTTTATCCAAGTATAGGCAGATTCTTCCAATCCAGCTTTGTTGACCAAAATCATCCCAGCGATGGTAAGTCCTCTAAATGCGTCGAGAGAACTCAGACGTTGTTTCTTATTATTCATTGCTCTTGTGATAAACTTTTAATTCCAATCTGAATACCTAATGCTACTAAACCCATTGCTGCTAATGCAAAGATAAAGGTAGCCAAGGTAGCCCCCCCTACTACAAGAGTACGGACTGCTATGGCGATATTCATGGTAAATACATTACTGGAAATAACTGGTTTAGCGGCAAAAGTCGCGGCAATATTAGCCGTAAGCCAATAAAGAGCATAAGCGAGAGCACCTGCAATAGTTGCCCCCAAGAAACACCGTCCAGGACTTATAGTAATACCCTGTTTTTGTTGATCATCATCATTATTCATCTGCGTTTATCTTCTGTGGTTAATAATTCTATCCCAGTACTAGCAAACTTTGTCACCCAAAAATGCAAATCTGGGTCATTCACTGCTTCCCTAGTTCTTTCCTGCACCAACTTAGCTTGAACTTCCGACTCACAGAGAGCAAAAACAGTGGGTCCGGAACCAGACATCATTCCAACAACCCCTGCATTAGCAAAAGCCTCCCGCAGTCGTTCTACCGGACCATATTCTGGCAATACTACTTTCTCCAAGTCATTGTATAAGAGTTTCCCAATGGTTGCCCCATTTTGAGATGTAATAGCTTGTAGCAAAGAACCCATGTCTCCTGAGGAGTCATATTTCCCCCTAAATTGCTGACGATAGGTTTGATATGCCCAAGGAGTAGAAACTCCCATTCCATCGTACTTACCTAACACCACCCAAAGAGACTCTAAATCGGGAATTGGGTCTAATTTTTCTCCTCTTCCTGTGGCGATCGCCGTTCCTCCTGACAAGCAAAAAGGAACATCTGAACCTATTTTCCCCCCCAATACTTGCAATTCTGGCAGAATCAATCCCAAGGACCACAATTGGTTAATTCCCACTAACACCGCTGCTGCATTGCAGGAACCCCCTGCTAAACCTGCTGCTACGGGAATTTGTTTATCAATAGTAATCTTAACACCATCAGAACGATTAAATTCCGACTGCATTAACCGAGCAGCTCTATAAGCTAAATTGGTTTCATCTGTTGGTACTTCTGCATGGGAACAACTCACGGAAATACCATCCCCTGTTTCCAGTATCAGTCTATCAGCCAGGTCAATGGTTTGGAGAATCATGACCAATTCGTGATAACCATCGGCTCGGTGTCCAATTATCTCTAAATATAAGTTTATCTTCCCTCGTGCAATTAATTCAATTGAGTCCATTTTTCCTTTTCTCCTCGCAATTATTCTTCTGGGAAATGGCTGATTAGGTAGGCAATGCCCACCCTACAATAAATTACTCAATGCAATCCAATCATGTAGGCTCAAATCTTCACCTCTCCCTTGGGGATTTATTGCTAATTTTTTCATTAATTCTGTTAACATGATTGGGTCTATTAAAGATTTTAAATTATTTCTTAACATTTTTCGCTTACTGGTAAACCCTAATTTAATTATTCTTTCTAAAAGTAGCGGATTTTTAGCAGGGTTAGGAATAGGTCGAGGACGGAGACGTACCACGGCTGAATCTACCTTAGGAGGAGGATAAAAAGCTTGAGCTGGAACGGAACAAATTAACTCACATTCTGCTAAATACCCTACCCTAAGGGAGAGAGCGCCAAATGCTTTGGTACCTGGTTGGGCAGTCAAGCGATCCGCCACCTCTTTTTGCACCAGTAAGACAATTAAGTCATAATTGGTTGCGGCGGGTTTGGCAATTGTTCCTAACAACTTCTCCAAAATTGGTCCAGTTATATTATAAGGTATATTTGCTACTACCTTCCTAGGATTTTGAAAATTGGGAAAAGGAGACAGGAGAGCATCTAAATCCAAATTGAGAATATCTCCTTGGAGCAGGAGAAAATTATCTTTACTTCTGAAAAATTGCACCAGCTTTTTACATAAATCTCGGTCAATTTCCACCCCTACCACTGCCTTTACCAAGGGTAAAAGGCGACGGGTGAGATTGCCAGTACCGGAACCGATTTCTAAAAGACAATCTCCTGGTTGCAATGCAGCCGCTGCGACGATATTATCTAGTGCTTGTTGGTTGCGCAGCCAATGCTGCGCAAAACTTTTACGGGGTTTCATCAGGAATGGCTAAATATGCCTCAAGAACTTCTGTCACTATTTTAGTCATGGGACGGCGCTGCTGGACTGACTTTTCTTTGAGGAGTAGGTATAGGTCGTCTGGTATACCCACCCGATGCTGACAGGAACCTTTTGCGGCCTTTTTGTAACTTCCTATCTCATAGTTAGCCGAAAACTCCCGGAGAGCATCAAAACCGACACGATGGCAAAATACCCCAAAACTCTCCTTTTCTTGGCGATTTTCCTTAAAGTAAACAAAAAGAGGCTCGAAAAATGCCTCCAAATTTTCTACTGGCATTTTATCTTCATAGGGTTGTGCCAGTTGAGTTTGATTGGGGGAACCTCCCAGCCAAATTTGATATTTTCCTGGCATACTGCCCACGAAACCCAATTCTGCCATATAGGGGCGAGCGCAACCATTGGGACATCCAGTCATGCGAATCACAAAATGCTCCTTTTTCATTCCCAGACTTGCTAATAAAACCTCCAAGCGCTTGAGTAGGGAAGGCAGCACCCTTTCCGACTCCGTTATAGCTAAACCACAAGTAGGGAGGGCGGGACAAGCCATGGCTGTACGCACAAGACCAGGTATTTTTTTGGGGTTGGTGAAGACATTGTGTGAGTGGAGAATAGCTTCAATTGTATCTTTGTCAGGAGGCTGGATTTCAGCAAGAATCAGGTTGTGGTTGGGGGTTAGGCGCATGGGCAAATTAAATTGTCCTACTATTTTCCTCAGAGCATTTCTGAGTTGAAAGTCACCTTCATCTTTAATGCGACCGTTTTCAATAGAAATACCCAGAAATAGCTTGCCATCCCCCTGTTTCTGCCAACCCAGGTAACCTTCATATTGCCAAGATGATAGGGGTTTGAAGGGAGCAATACTTTTACCAAAGTAACTTTCTACCTGGTGCAAGAACTTTTCTACCCCCCAGTCTTGCAGGAGATATTTCATCCGAGCGTGACGACGGTTGTGGCGATCGCCATAGTCTCGTTGAGTAGCCACAATAGCTTTGATCAAGTCGTAAACATCTTCTTTTTCCACATAACCGATCTCATCAGCCATGCGAGCAAAAGTCTCTTCTTTATTGTGGGTGCGCCCCATACCGCCCCCAGCGAGGACATTAAATCCCGTTAAATCTCCCTCTTCGTCCACTATAACAACTAAACTAACATCGTGGGTGTAGACATCAATAGAGTTATCTCCGGGAACGGTGACGCAAATTTTGAATTTACGGGGCATATAATGGGTGCCGTAAATTGGTTCTTCTTTATCAGGGAAAATAGTCCCGTTACCGTTGCGACTCCGAGCTGCTATTACTTCCGGGTCTTCTTCCCCACTGATAGCTTTTTCCCCATCCAACCAAATTTCGTAGTAAGCACCTGTTTGGGGAGTGAGCAGATCTGCTACCTTATCCGCATACTCCCTCGCTATGAGGTATTCGGGGCGATTTTTGTAGGGAGCTGGGGGAGCCATTACATTGCGATTGACGTCACCGCAAGCCCCTAAAGTAGAACCCATACTCTTAACAATAGCAGCAATAGTCCCTTGGAGATTTTTTTTCAGGACGCCGTGAATTTGAAAACCCTGACGGGTTGTAACTCTGAGAGTCTCGTTGCCATATTCTGTTGCCAATCTATCCAGAGTGAGGTATAGTTGAGGCGGGATAAATCCCCCCGGACTGCGAGTGCGCAACATGAATTGGTAGTCTTTTTCTTGCCCCTTGATCCGATTATCTCGGTTATCTTGCTGATAAGAGCCATGAAATTTGAGGACTTGGATCGCCTCTTCAGTGAAATGAGTAGTATCCTGGTGTAATTCCGTAGCTAGGGGTTCCCGCAAATAGTTACTGCGTTCCTTGATCCCTTCTAGTTTGGAAACCTTGGAAGTAGGGGTAGGGGTTGCTTGAGTTTGTACCATCTATTTAAATCCTGACAAGGTGCGGAAGTTCGATCGTATTGTATCTTATCCAATCCCCTCTCGATCCGCAAAAGCGCTATAATTCTTCTGCCTTGTAGGTATAGAAGTTGTAAAATACCCCCACTGTCTCGAAATGGTAACTGGGTAAAGAAGGATGAAGGGATAGATCGGTAGAATAGATGCTGAAGAAGAGGAAATTCTTGCGTTCCGTTCCCTGGGAGATAATTCCTCCCATTTGAGGACGCAACTCGGCAACTAAAGCATGACACGCACCCTTCAAAGCTCCTACCTGGCTGCATCCCCTTTCTTTCAACTCAAGGTTGAGCTTCTCTACAGCGTACTCTTGATAAGCAGTTGACCCCGGATTCGTCAAAATCATCCCAGCGACTGATGCTGTTAATACGGTCCCAAGCACTGCTAGTCCTAACTTCTGGGTTTTCATGGTCCTCAGTTTTCACCCCTCAAAAACTTTCTTCGAGATTAACCGAGAAAATACTTGTCAACTTGAGAAAAAGATGTTATCTTAGTAAGAGTGAGCAATATGGCGAGCGTAGCCAAGTGGTTAAGGCAGTGGGTTGTGGTCCCACCACTCGCGGGTTCGATTCCCGTCGTTCGCCCTCATGGGATAGGGTGATTGGGGATAGTGTACGAGAACCGCTCCCAAACTCCCAAGCTCCCTTACTACCATTCTCTGGGAAATAGGAAAATAGGGGGAAGCAGAAAGTAATTGGGTAGCAGCAGTGGGGTTGGACAGTCGCTATCCAGATTTAGAATGGGTGGCCAATACTCGCCGCTGGCCTCCGGAAATGAGCATTGTCAAAATTTCTCAACCTTGAACCTTGAATTCGGTTAAAATGAAAATTTGCTTAGTTTTTTCCTTGGAGGTTTAATTGTCCGAACCGAAATTTATTTTAAAAGTTCTTTGGTTAAATAAAGATGTAGCGTTCGCCGTGGATCAATTAGTAGGTAAAGGAACCAGTCCCCTCACTGCTTATTTCTTCTGGCCCCGAAATGACGCTTGGCAACAGCTCAAAGAACAGTTAGAAGCCAAGCACTGGATTGAGGAAGAGGAAAGGATCGACGTCCTTAATAAGGCTACAGAAATAATTAATTACTGGCAAGAAGAGGGTAAAGGTACCAGTCTGGCTCAAGCCCAAGCTAAATTCCCAGCAATAATTTTTACTGGCAGTAATTGATCAATAAAGTTGGAGTAGGGGCAGCATCATAGATTATGTCTCTACTTTATTATAGTTATTTGACAACAAAGTAATGTTGCCGAACGTCTCAGTCAATATGCTGGACAGTTGGTGGATTCCAATTGCTTTCGAGAACCGCTGATTTTGGCCAGTACAATCCCATTGTCAGAAAAAGAATTTGCCTATCATAAGATAGCAAAAGTTTTTTCTTCTTTTAGGCGAGGTGCTCTGGCACTAAAGATTGCTACCCAAACAGTTTTTGGCTTATCTAACATATTGGCTAATTTGCTTGTAATCCTCTAATGATAGGCTTTTGGCTAATTCATCTAGACGAATTACTTCTTCAACTTCTGACTCTTTTTTAATTATTACTTAAGGACATGATATGAATATGGGGGGGTCAAATTTTTGACCCCCCGAAAGCCAATATGTGTCGTCCCCCCCGCCATTAATCAATGCCGGGGGCCGGAGTGGCTAACTCTCACTCGCAGTTTTTTCTGGTTTTTTAAGAACGAGATTTCTGACGACGACGCTTCTTGAGCCGCTTCAATGCCTTGCGAGATTGCCGCCCAATACCAGATAGAAGGTTATCTGACGTGGAACCGCCTGCACCTGGCTCATGGCGACTACATTCAACGGGCTTAATCTTGGAGAAGTCGGAGTAAGGCAAGGGGCAATTTCCGGCATCATCATTCGCTTCGGGAACTGTGCCCGCTTCGATCGCATCCCGCGCTGTCAAAACCAACCGAACCAGCTCGTCCATCACCAAAGGCGTGACATTGACATTCATGGGAAAGGCTTTCACCGCATAGATGAAACCGGGCTCTATATCCTCATCGTCATAGTCTGTGGGACGGAAACCGCTGGTATAGCTGATGTACGGTGCGTAGCTTCCTCCATGCAACTGACCATCCCGGTGCCACTGCCAGAGCAGATCGGCTATATCTTGCTGCAATTTATTATTTGCCTCCAGCTCTTCCTTGGCAGCGGGATCGTTCAATTCTTTGTTGTATTGGGCTTCCGCATCAATTCCATTTTTGTACACCCGGAATAGAGTAACAAAACCTGAATCTGTTGCGTTGACACAAACGATAGTTTTCTTGTTAGCAATTACCTCGTGCCGCAGGTAATGTTGCATTTCCAGAATACCCCCCAGAATCGAGCGGAATCAAAAATAACCCATGAACTTGAGGGTAGCCCAGGCTGCCATAGAGTAGGAGCCGGAACGGGAAACTTCCAGGGTATAAAGACCGGGGTTGTAGCAGGTGCGAGCTTGAAGATAAGCAGAACCGGGACGACTTAGGAGTTCTTGGAATTTATGCAGGCTGCGAACCATTACCACGCTGCAATTGTAGGTTGCCCAGCCCGTTTTGTGAAAGTCGCAGCCAATAGCATCGGCGTAAACCACCTTGCTGATGGCTTCATAGTTTTTCTTAATCTCGCACAAAACCTCTGGAGCAAAGCCCAAGGGATTCGCTGCGAAGTCATACCCTTTGAAAGTGAGCCAAGACCAGCCAATCACGGCATCGGCGTAGATGAGGGGGCGTCCTACTCCGTCGGGATGCTTTTCCAGGGGATAGAGTTCATCTACAAGAGTCCTTACCTTGTCTATCGGATCCACGGCAAAGGCATCGGTCGTGCCCATGGTGCAGACAATAGCGGCGATGGGCGTACCAGAGAAATGGAAAGATCGCACCACTTCTTCTAGGTGGTTGAAATCCATCGCATTGGTCGCATCATCGGTGTCGATTTCGATGTAGTTATTCATGCCCAGACCTGTCCAGTCTGTGGAGTTCTGCTTGCAGTAGTGACCCTGTTGAGACACCAGCACCTTGGCATCGGTGCGAATGCCATTACAACGGGAGTCCATGCCCAAACAACTGGTTAAGGCGTATTTAATGCCATAAAAATAGCAACCGGATCCGCCAAAGGTGAACAGACCCCCCGCTTCATCGGTGGGCCAGCCAATTAGGTCAGCTAGGATAGCAGATGTCTCCATTTCCGTCCGCTCCACATCCCAGGAATATTCCCCTTCAATGATGTTGGGGCTGAAGACCTGAGTCATCATGGCGGAGATGATGGCAGCGGTGTTGGCAGGAGGGATAACGTTGGGCATCACTAGGGGATGATTCCAGTTGGGCATTCCCCGAAAGAGATCGGCTGCATCCTGAAGCACTTCTGCCACCGAGGCCATATTTTCCCCCAGTTGGGCTTTGGTAACATTGCCGTAATGGGGGCCGGTAGGGTCGTTTCCCAGATACCCCGGCGTGCCGGAAGCGCTGGGGGACTGGGGTGGCTTGAGTTGATTGAGATAGCGAATTGCTTCGCCAACCATGTCGGCAAAGGGGTCTAAGATTGTGGAATAGTAGGTTGGGAAGGCACTGCGCATGTTTTAACGGACATTGGCCCAACGGGGTGCGTTTGCCTGTACGCTACCATCTTCGTTCCACTGGGCAGAAAATTTAGAGGCCATTTTTGACTCCTTATTATTTTATTTATCTGTGCCAAAGCCTGGGCTGTCTGAAGCTAAGGCAGCATCCCTGACAGCACAAGCATTGTTTTCATATAGTATAAGTTTTTTTTGTCACTTCAAAATTAAAGTTATTTTTCTTAACAATTATTTTGTAGAATAGTTAGGCTCTCTCGAACTCAGGTGTAGTAGTGTTGCAATAGTTTTGGAAGCCTCGCCAATATCCGGTCGCCAAAAGATATTTCCCCATACTGCAATGCGATCAAATTTTGTACCAAAGTCCCCAGGAAAAGGGAGGGAGCGATGGCCATCGCTCCCTCTAGCTTCCAAATACGGTTTAAAAAAAACCGCTTACAAGATTAATCAGTCGATGGCACCAGATAGCAAGGCGGGATTTGCCTGTACTTCAGCAACCACTTCCCTGACAATATTAAAGAGTTCTGCCACCATGAAATAAACAAAGGGACGACCATCCACATCTTCGGTAATCCATGGGTCCATGATCACCGAGCGCAGAACCGTAATCGATGTGTCCTCAGAATTATCAGTAGCAGCATCCAAGCCTAACAAGCGTTGCTTGTAGTCGTTAAAAAATACCTCTCCGTAGCTATCCTTTTGGAAGTCCGTGGTACTCACAATAATCTGATAGTTGTAAATGTCACGACCATCGGCTTTGATGCTGACGCGATCGTAGATTGCTTTGTTGAACTCATTGACCTGTTCCAGATTTTGATTGAGGCCACCGTCCACCTTATAGTTAAAGGCATAGGTGAGAATATTCAAGTCAGCTCCGGTTTCACGCAAATAATCTAGGGCCTCACCGCTGGGATCGTTGAGAATATCTTGATGACCTTTGCCAGTCAATTTCTGCCGGAGGAGCGCCACAGCCTCAGCCTCAGTTTTACACTGGGCAAAAGGCCCAACCAAATTGAACCTAGGCGTGGGAACAACGACAAAATCAGGTTCCTGGTGACTGGCTTCCAACAATTTCCAATGGAATGCTTTGCAGTTGTAGAGGGTGCGTCCCAGAATTTTACCGTAGCCTTGGCGAGTGGGACGGATGGCTGCATGGCTCAGATAAACCCCTGCCGCTGCTGCTCCCGGCTTAGACCCTTCAATGCCATAGGTACCCAGCACCAAAGCATCTTCCTCTGCAGCGTCGGAGTTGATATAGGGTGCTTCAAAGGCAATGAGACTGCGCATGGCCATGTTGCGATAACAGAGGGCTCCGGCAGGATAGGGGAGGTATCCTGTTTTATGGGGATCGATGGTGATCGTATCTGTACGATAGAGATTTTGATACTGTCGAGTCACATAAGTACTCATGGGCAACACAGGGGTAGGCTCAGAGCCTGTGGGTTCAGGACCGTCCAACTGATCCCACAACATGGACGCAAAGTAGCCTCCCCAGGCGGCATCCGCATGAACCGCAAAGTCCACATCGGCAGGACGATACTTTTGGTCTCGCAGGTTTAAGATATCCACCAGGGAATCCACATTGCCCTCTTCCGTAGTCCCAAAGACAGAGACCACCGCGATAATGGGTTGCTTCGCTGCAATATAGCCATCCATCGCAGCTTCCAAAGCAGCAGTATCCATACGTCCATACACATCAATAGTAAGTGTATGCATATTATTTGCCCCCAGTCCCAGAATGGCAGCCCCCTTCGGTAAGGAGTAGTGCTTGGAAGCGGGAACGAAGACGATGGGAGAGCCCACATCGGTTAAAAATTGCTGGGCAAAGTCCATAAAGCCCAGATTTTGTAGGGAATAGGGGGCAATGGCGGCATTGAGTGCTTCAGGATCAATATCGTGCTCCTCCACCAAGCGGTTGGAGAGACTCAGCACTTCATCCACTGACAAGTTCAACAGGGCCCAAGTGTCCAACTTGGCGATTTTCTCATGTTTACCGGAGGGCAATGTAACTTCAAACTTGTCTGGCAGTTCAGAATTTAAGTCATTCAGGGCTTTTTTGAAGGAGAGGGGGTAGAATTTGAGATTGCGGGCCGCCCAAAGGGCTTCAATATTGGCGGTGGATCCGCCACAGGTTAAATGGCCCCAAGGTTCAGGGCTGGTGGCGCGATACCCCAACATTCGGCATAAGTCCCGGGAGGCTTCCACTTCCAGCACGGTGGTGATGGGGGAGGCTTCCAAGGCTACGTTGTTTTGATTGTAGAGCATGGCTGCAAAATAGCCTGCCATACCCGGTAAAGTCTGATCCCAGGTCATGTGCCCTTGGTAGCGCATGCTGGCAAAGGGAGCGGATTTTTTCAGTTCGGCCAACAACCGATAGAATTCGGTTTTAATCGTATCCACGGCTTCAAGATAACCCGGTTCCCGCTTCATACTTTCGGTGATGGGAGAGGGGTCGCTGGGGTGGAAGTTGCGCCGCCAAAAAACGTGATCGTTCAAGGCGACTAAAATCAAATCGGCAAACAGATCCACATTTTCCCCGCGCGGACCGAGAAACCAAGCTGCAACTTCTCGCTGGGTTTCATTTTCCCCCCCTAGCAAGTCTTGGATGGTTTGAGCAACAATCCGCTTTTTGCCTTCCAGTTCAGGAATGGCGCGATCGGCTAACAACTTACCGACGCTTTTCTTCAACTTACGTAGTCCTTGACCGGAATAATCGGGGATTAAATTAGGGCGTAGTTTTGTCATTTTTGTCACTTGTGAGAATGGATAATGAATCAAACGTATGGGCGTGAGACGGTGCGTTACTTCCTGCGGAAGGCTTTGCATTGTTTACCGAATCAATTCATTGCTATTTTTTCTAATCTCTAATGGCTAGCTGTTGAATTCAACAGTCACTTATCGAGCAACCTCCTGAATTATTCTATTCCATAATTCTTCATTACTCACTTCCACTTCAAGTGGGTGAGGATTAGATTTATCCAGCAACTCAACAGTCACTTTTTTAGGTGACTAGCATGATACTTCGTCGTTGGCCGATGAAGTTGACTCGGCGGACTTATCCGACCTTAGATAACCCTTACGGGGGTGAGGGTAGTAAGCCCTCTATAGTCTAGCCATGCCCCTACACCCCATATCCATACTTTACTATTTTAACCCTAAATTAATTGACCATACCACCAGCAGCTTGAAAGCGAGCTCTGGCCCGCTTAAAATCTTGAGTGGCTTGAATTAACTCTTGGCGGTTGTCCCCTGTACTTACCTGATCGAGGTGCTTTTGGGCGCTCTCAAACTCAGTCCGAGCCGCTTCTTTGTCGATGCTCTCTCCTGCTTCAGCGCCATTTACCAAGACTTTCACCTCATTATCTTCCACTTCCGCAAATCCCCCCATGAGAGCGATCGCCTGCCAGTCTTTTCCTGGACGAATTCTCATTACCCCCGTATCTAGGGCTGTTAATAGAGGAGCGTGACCTGTCAGAATCCCTAGCTGTCCGGTAGTACTGGGTAGAACAATTTCTTCTACACTATCATCCCAGACTGTCTTATCTGGGGTAATCACCCGCAAAGTTAAAGTCATTTTGTGATGTTTTAGTTTTTTCTTGTTTGTTACTCGTTCACCAGGGACTCACTTCCTTCCTGGGGTTGAAACCCCAGGCTATTGGTCACTGGTTACTGGTCACTGATAACTGTCAATTAGCTTTGCTTCAGCTTTTCTGCTTTAGCTTTAGCTTCCTCAATATTACCCACCAAGTAGAATGCTTGTTCTGGGAGATCGTCCAATTCTCCGTTCAGAATCATTTGGAAACCTTTAATGGTATCTTCCAGAGAAACGTACTTTCCGGGTGCTCCGGTAAATACTTCTGCCACAAAGAAAGGCTGAGACAAGAAACGTTCTATCTTGCGAGCGCGATCCACAATGAGGCGGTCGTCTTCCGACAACTCATCCAAACCCAAAATAGCAATAATATCTTGCAGTTCTTTATAACGCTGCAAGGTAGACTGCACTGCACGGGCGGTGTTGTAGTGTTCTTCCCCCACGATTCCTGGCTGTAACATGGTGCTGGTGGAGTCTAAGGGATCTACTGCGGGATAGATACCTTTAGAAGCCAAACCCCGAGAAAGTACGGTGGTACCGTCCAAGTGAGCGAAGGTAGTAGCGGGAGCCGGGTCCGTTAAGTCGTCTGCGGGAACGTAAACTGCTTGAATAGAGGTAATGGAACCTTCCTTAGTGGAGGTAATGCGCTCTTGTAAATCCCCTACGTCAGTACCCAGAGTAGGCTGATAGCCCACAGCAGAAGGCATACGACCTAACAGGGCAGACACCTCAGAACCAGCTTGGACGAACCGGAAGATATTGTCGATAAACAGCAGCACGTCTTGCTTATTCACGTCCCGGAAATACTCCGCCATGGTGAGAGCAGACAGACCGACCCGCATTCTGGCACCAGGGGGTTCGTTCATCTGACCATAAACCAGAGCGATTTTAGAATCGTTGAGGTTATCAGCGTTAATGACCTTAGATTCAATCATTTCGTTGTAAAGGTCATTCCCTTCTCGGGTGCGCTCTCCCACACCACCGAAGACGGAAACTCCACCGTGGTTGATGGCAATGTTGTTGATCAGTTCCATCATAATGACGGTTTTGCCCACACCAGCACCACCAAACAGACCAATTTTACCGCCACGACGATAGGGAGTCAGTAAGTCGATAACCTTGATACCAGTCTCAAAAACCGTGGGCTTGGTTTCTAGATCCGTTAATTTGGGTGCAGGTCGGTGAATAGGAGAAGTTTCCTCCGTATTTACTGGACCCTGATTATCTACTGGTTCCCCCAAAATATTAAAAATCCGACCCAGGGTAGCTTTACCCACGGGAACGCTAATGGGGACACCAGTGTCTTCTATCTCCATGCCCCGCACCATACCGTCTGTGCTGCTCATGGCTACAGCCCGTACTTGGTTATCACCCAGTAACTGCTGCACTTCACAGGTGACTGCCACATCCTGTCCGGCGGCATTTTTGCCTTTCACTCTCAAGGCATTGTAGATCCGGGGCATTTTGCCTGCCTGGAATTCAGCATCCACTACAGGACCGATGATTTGGGAAATTTTACCAGTGTTTGTTTTCTCTTTTGTCGCTACCATGCTTTTGTCTATTTGGTGGTTGGATCTGTGCCCCAACGGGGGAAGTCTTAATTGAATGTAAAATTTTGCTTCTTTTACCTTATCATGGATGTATTCTGGAGTAAACTACCTGGATTCAATTTTTGTCTTCTCTCTAGAATATTGGGGCGTGTCAAATTTTTGGAACAAATCTTGATTTTGTAAGGAGGCGGTTTAGGCGATCGCGCAAGTTTTGGTTTTTGCGAGTGAAGGGGTGTGGGGTTTGGCTTGACAGACGCTGCATATTGCTCTATCTTTGATGTAAACGGTAGCAATTAGTATTAGATGGGTCACACAGCGCTTAGTTTATTCTGCGGAGCAGGAGGCTGCTCGTTAGGTTTTAAGCAAGCAGGCTACGAAATTTTATTGGCTTCTGACATTGATAAGGCAGCTATCAGTAGCTACAGGACGAATTTCCCTGAGACTAATTGTATACAAGCAGATATACGCCATTTAGACTTTAATAAGATACTCCGACGCCTAGGTTTAGTTGTTGGAGAACTGGACATTCTGATTGGTGGACCCCCATGTCAAGGATTTTCCACAGCAGGTCTAAGATTTTGGAATGATCCAAGAAATTCCCTTCTCAAGCAATATATTTACGCTCTTCAGACTATCAAACCGAAATGGTTCCTTATGGAAAATGTGGAGGGATTATTAACCTCCGACAAAGGGAGATATATTTACGAAGCAGTAAAAGCTTTTATTGAATGGGGCTATCAAATCAGAATTGAAAAAGTTTATGCTCAAGAATATGGTGTTCCCCAAAGACGGAAAAGAGTTTTGATATTAGGAAATCGATTAGGTATTGATTTCAAATTTCCAGAACCTAAAATAGGAGCCTATGGAAAAATATTTCGATACTCCGATGTGACGTTGAGGCATACTATAACTGGTCTCCCAAAGCCATCTGATAGTAATCAAGAAAAACTTGTTTATACTTCACCCGCGATGAGTTCATGGGAAAAATATTTACGAGGCACAGCTAGGGAAGTTACAGAGCATTTTTTACCAAATATGACCGATTTACAGCTTAGGAGAATTAGATCACTGAAATCAGGTCAAACCATGAAAGATTTGCCAATTGATTTACAGCATGAGTCCTTTAAAAAACGGGCAAATAGACGAGTTATGGATGGCATGTCTACTGAAAAAAGAGGCGGCCCACCTTCAGGATTAAAACGTTTATTTTTTGATGAACCTTCTTTAACAATTACTGGGGCAGCAACAAGAGAGTTTATTCATCCTGATGAGGATCGTCCATTAACAATCAGAGAAGCAGCTAGAATTCAAAGCTTTCCAGATGATTTTCTATTTTCTGGTACTTCCTCAGTAAAAATACAGCAAATAGGAAATGCTATCCCCCCGTTAATTTCATATATAGTCGCAAAACATATCAGAGATGAATATGGATTTGAGCAAGGAAAGAATATCCCAGGAAAGTTACTGGGTTTTACCCTTACTAAGGCAAATGCTATGAGTCCAGCACTTAAGATTACTGAAAAACTATTGTATGCTCTACTAGAAGTGAATCAAAGCAAGCAAATGACTCTATTAGGTTAAATCATGGCATCAGTTTTTATTAAGACTATATTCGCAAAGTGTAAGATGCATGGAAATGGCGATTCCCAAGTCACGATTTCTGATTCAGAGGTATACGCCCTAATCTGTATGGCAACTTGTGATTTAGGTTGGTCCTATCAAGAACTAGGTATTATACCGGTTGATTTGCCCAGTTCAAATTACTACGAAATCGACCTCAATTGGTTTGAGCAGATAAAATTTAAAGATTTGAGCGCCGATCTAATTTTAGATTCGCTGCGTTCGTGTATTGAAAAAGATAATGATTTCTCCCTATATATCGAAAATTTTTCAGCTTTACACAGAAAGAGAGCTAAATATAAGCGTATCTTGTCTCAACAACCATTACCCAACATGGAACAGATTGCTCCAAGGGTTTTATTAGAGTATGGATGTTGTGATGTGAAGCTTTTGGCAAATTGGATGATTTGGCGCAAATGGATTTATGACATTGATAATCGATCTGCTCAAGAAACAGGGTACTTGTTTGAGCCAGTTATTGCCAGTTGTTTAGGTGGAAAGTCAATAGGAGCAAGAAACTCTCCCATTAAGAGATTAGACTCGGAAGGACAGCCAACCCTGAAAGGACGACAAGTGGACTGCCTTATCCCAGCAAACAAAACTGCTTATGAACTCAAATTGCGTGTAACAATTGCTGCTAGTGGTCAGGGGAGGTTTGGCGAAGAACTGTCTTTTCCTAGAGAAAGTCAGGCTGCTGGTTATCGTCCTATATTACTTGTTCTTGATCCAACCCCATCTGCCCGTTTAACAAAACTTTCTGATGCGTTCCTCAAGTGTGGAGGAGAATTTTACCAAGGTGAAGATGCTTGGAATCATATGAAACAGCAAGCAGGAAGCGTTATATCCGTATTCATCGAGAAATATATTAAGCCTGCTATTCAAGATATTGAATCTGTTAACATTACAAATATTCAATCACTAACATTGAGTTGGAATGACGATAAAGTGGTGATTGATAATCAAGAGGATATCTATTCAATAGGCAGGCTGTAAAGAATGTGAACATTGGTATCACGCCGCTGACCTTGAAGCCTTTAGAGACTAAATCGCAGCTGCTATTGGACAAACGAATCACACAACCTGCACCGGATGGCTGGGCGTTTAACGCAATATGTTATATGGTCAGAAAGATTGGAAAATTATTAGACTAAATATATCAAGTGAGGTAGTATAGATCATGTCACCCTTTAATCAAATTAAACTTATATTATTTTCTCAACATGGAATGACAGATGATAACAGAGCAATGTGCTCCCTAGCTCACAAGGTAGCTCCACCTCAATCCTGTGTTATTGGGCCAAATTTGGGATTTATCCAAACTATGAATCAAGATTGAGCCTCTTATTAGCAAAGTTGAGGAAACCGCCGAGCAAGCATTTAAGCAGTATCCTGATACCCCAGCTCGAATCATTGCCACTTCACTGGGAGGTGTCATCTGGGTAGAAATATTATCTAGACATCCAGAGTGGTGGAAGCGGTTTGAGTCTTTAGTGTTGCTAGGTTCTCCTATCGGTGGTGCAGATTTGGCTAAAATTATTGACCCCTTTGGTTGGGGTATGGGAATAGCAAAACCCCTTGGTAAAAGTCGTCGGCTCCTAGCAGAACAAATTACCGCTGTCATTCCCACATTGGTAGTAGCTGGGAATACCACAGGTGGAGGAGATGGTACTGTCTCAATTGAGTCTACTAAGCTAAAACACGCTCATTTTGTTTGTTTGGACGGTGTAACTCATCGTGGACTGAGAACGCATCCTGCTATTGTTAAAGTGATTCAAGAATTTTGGTCACAGCCCAGAGAACCACTACCTGCGCCAAGAGGTCTAATTTCAGAATTGATAGAGCATTCAGCTGCCAGGTATTACCGATGGGAGTGAGCGAGATTTTCCCAAAGCAACAACTCTATTTTCCTTTGCAGATGGAACTAGCATCCGAACTTGGACAAATCTAGTGGGTGTTAAACATGTATTTATTGCTAACAGGCATGGAAAATGTGAATATGCAGCTATGGAAGGCTGGATACACTCTACTAGTCTCCAACAGGCAATAGATGTAGCAATAAAATCGTTTTAAGGTTAAGTTGCTGTTAGGAGTCTTGGAAAATAGCCAAATACGGCTCATAAGAAAAAGCCCGATTTCGCTTGTGTCCAGTGTTTTCTTTTAGAAGACCTATGTCCCCAAGCTTCTCAATTAAAGTGTTTGCATTGGGATATGACAATTTAGTAATTCCTTGAGCATGTTTTACAGTAAAGATGGGTTTGAAGTAGAGGCTCTCAAGCAATGTAATTGCATTACCGGATCTACGTCCCATTTTCTTGAGTACCAATTTGCGATGTTCCTCTTTCAGATTGACTATTTTACGAGCAGTAGCCGCAGCTTCCTGAGCAACTTCGTGGACACCACGTAGAAAGAATTTCAGCCAACCCTCCCAGTTACCACTGTCCCGAACAGCCTGAAGGCGATCGTAGTATTCAGCGCGATATTTCAAGAAATAGTAAGAAATGTAGAGTAAAGGGCGCTGTAGTATGTTTTGTTCACACAACAGAAATGTAATTAATAATCGTCCTGTTCTTCCATTGCCATCAAGAAAAGGATGAATTGTTTCAAACTGAGCATGAGCTAATCCAACTTTGATTAAGGTAGGCATAGGCTGTGGCCCGTGCAAAAACTTCTCCAAATTATCTAGAGATTGGAGCATTTCATGAGGTGGTGGAGGAACATAAGTAGCCTCTGCCAGAGAACATCCTCCAGCGCCAATCCAATTTTGGGTACGACGAAACTCGCCCGGATTACGTTCAGCGCCTCTCACTCCTTTCATTAACTCTTGGTGAATCTCTCGAATTAATCGCAAGGATACAGGCAAGTTTTTGAGACGTTTAAGACCATAATTAATCGCAGCAATATAGTTGACAACCTCAGCTACCTCCTGCGGGTTGTCCGGCTCTAAAGCCTGAGACTCCAATTCTAGAACATCTATTAAAGATGCTTGTGTGCCTTCAATCTGGCTTGATAGAACTGCTTCTTTCCGAACATACATAAACACAAACAGATCTGGATTTGGTAATGCATCGGTTACTCCGTCTAAACGACCCAATGCACGATCTGCCTTAGACAGCAGGTTCCACATTTCCTGATCCATAATAATTTCAGGTGTTGGTGGCAGTGTATTAGGTATAAAAGCCTTGTATCCCTCTATTTGTTGTACATATTGACCTGCTCTGGGCATACTGACCACTATTATCGGTTCCGTTAATACTGAATAGCCTTTGACTCTATATTATCAAAAATAGCCCCTTTTCGTTAATAAGCGATTTTGGATCCGGTAGATCGGCCAGATCCCAAGTTAGGCTACCCAGTACCAGGGTAATAACTTACTGTCCATGGGTTATCATGCTAGATGTACGACAAGACCATTCTCACCATAAGGATAATGCTGTCATCCTAGCACCAGGGGGAAGGGACTTGCACCCTCACGGTTATTCAGTTGTCAAGGTTCTCACCTTGACATCCGTCCCTGAGTAGGTTAAACTCATGATAGATGAACTAATTACCCAAATCATAGTAATGGCCAACAGCAGCAAAACACAACTTGGATATTTTATAAATTATGATCTTTGGCAAGATGCTTTGGAGCTTTTAAAGTTTCAGATAAAGCAGAAACAAACTAACAGGCATTTTAATACTCTCAGCATGTTTTACTATGAAAAACTTGATGCAAAGCGTCCAGCTGGAAAAAACTACTACAACATAAAGATATCTAGCAGCCTTTTTTACGGATTAAAGAAAGAATTTGCTATTTTCTCATATGTTATACCAAAGCCTGGTCTTGGATTAAGAGATTATAAATTTTTCACTTACCCGATGAGGATTGTCTACTACGCTGTTGGGCTTTATTTACTTAAGCTTTCGCAAGAGTTTTTAATTGAGACTTATAAAAAAATTAAAAGTATCAAGGCTTTCTACGGTGGCAATCTCAATTATAAGTCTGGAAGACTTCACCTCAGTTCTAAAAACATTTACTATCGTAGTTTTTACAAGGATTATCAATCAGAAATTAAAAAAGAAACAAAATCGAGGACTCAAGACACAGTGGTTCTGAAGTTTGATATTGAAAATTACTTTAATGAATTATCAGTTCCTAGGTTACTTGATCTACTAAATCGTTTTATCAAGCCCAGTGTTAAAGCCAACATGGTTTACGATACTTTCACAAGAGAACAAATTATTTGCCTGTTCCAATTTATTTCTAATGGCAAGCCTGGAATCCCTCAGTCAGATAATGACGTTATTTCGGATTTTATTGGATATCTTTATTTAGTTTTTGGAGATATGTTTATCGATGATTTACTAAAAAACGAAGACCACCAAGACATTATCGACTCACATAAGATTATTAGATATGTGGACGACATAGATATTTTTATAACGTTCAAGCAAAATATTAATCAAGAATCTCAAGGTTTATTTATTCATTCAGTCGCTTCCCAAATCGCTGATATTTTGTATAACGAACTTGGTCTTAAACTTAACATGAAAACTAGACTCTATCGTTTGTCGAAAGAAGACGAAAAAGAAGAATTTCTTAAGAATATTCGCAAATCATCACTTGGGGATGAATATTTTAGTGTTATTCAGAAAGATAATCAGAAAGAAGAAAAACCTCAAAATAAGTTGAATAAAATATTTAGAGAGCTGGAAAAGATAAAAAACTCTAGGGTAGAAGATTACTTTATGAGAGATAATTCAGTGCAAAAAGAAATTCTTCAAGAAGTATTTGATAAGACTGTAGAGCAAATCTTAGATAAGCCAGAAAACACAAACGAGATTAAAGAAATTTTCAAAAATTTCAATTTCGATCTCGTCAAAGTTCAACCTCTCGAAATATTGATTATATTACTGAAAGATGAGACTATTACTAATGAATTTAGAAAATTTTGCTTAGATAAAACTATCATTACCACAGGTGATGCCAACTTAATTATTAAGTTCTTATGTCAAACCAATTTTAGTGACAAAAAACTTCTTGACAAGCTCAAGAAAAATGTTCATATGAGTAACATTGTCGATATATTTTTGAGTAGAAAGCTTAATTATTATGAACCTGGATATTACAACTTGACTAGTACAAAGATAAAGAAGCTGTCAGCGATGCCTGATGTGTTAGAACAGATTCGATTGCGGATTTTGAGTGAGAGAAGTCAATCTTATTCAGTTGCGCTTAATCATTTAGTTAATGAAATCCATGCTGTTTGCATGAACCTGGATACACTAAATAATAATAAGAATGAGAATAAGAAGAATTATAATGTTAATGATGTAGTTAATTTTTGGCAATCAAAAGGCATCCGGCATGAAATATGTATAAAGGTAAGAAACTTATTTGATCGGAGAAACTCAAATAGCATTTCTCATCCAAGTTCTGATAGACGTCTTGCTTGGGAAGTTACTAAAGAGGAATATCTAGATTATTATGACCATGTTGGACAGTGTTTGGATTTTCTCTTATGACAACTCGTTCGGGTTATTGAGTCCCCGGTCAATGCAATCAGGCTTGGTAAGTTTAGTTGAGGTAGTAAATCCAACATAGGATGATGCTTTCTGCCAGGTTTATGCAGTCATGACAGTTCTGACACAATTTTGCTTTCGCTCTCCCTAAACCCATGCTCGGCGTCCTCCCAAGTTAGGCTACCCAGTTACCATTTGGTTCATCACTTACTGCCAATGTAGGCGTCCTCAGTGACTTTTTTACATGGGGACAGGGGGAGAGAATCCCCTGGAAGAGACGGAACCTCATTCTGCCCATGGGTTATCATGCTAGATGTACGACTTTCACATCGCACAGGACCATTCTCTACCGTAAGGGTAATACTGTCATCCTAGCACCAGGGGGAAGGGATTTGCACCCTCACGGTTATTCAGAAGTTAACCTGCTCCAAGTGGTCTTGTCTTTTTCAAATTTAAATTTTACTATGAAAGTTCAGTCTGTTCAGTTAAAGTATTTTAAGCGATTTCGGAATCCTCCGACCTTCGATTTCACCGATCCAGAAACCGGATTAGCAAGAGATCTCATAGTTTTGATAGGAATGAATGGTGCAGGAAAAACAAGTCTCCTCCAGGCTATTGCTGCAACACTAGGGGTAGCTACGGGACGGTTGCAAAGGCTCCCTGACTTGGAGTGGGCAGGATTTAATTATGAGCTTTTAGGAAGCAACTGGGGAGGATTTGCACCAGAAGTCACTCTAAAGGTACAATTTTCGTCTCCAGAAATTCAAGCAGTTCAAGAATTCCAGCAGAAATTGAAAGATAGGGGACGGGATTTACATCCTCCTGCACAGGAGCACATTGTGACTCTCAACTGGCGAGATGAGAGGGTTATAGCGGGTACTGCGGCTGAATTGTTTCAATTTAAAGGACGAGAATACGCTAAACAACTACTCCGCTCTGAAGGCTTCCAGGCTTTTGAGCGAGTTGGCACAACCCTTTGGTATACCGAGCAGAGAACTTCAACCAGTCTAACCACAGAAGACCAACAAAACAAACTTGAAATCACAGATGATATCTTGCGAGATCGATTGTCCAAATGGCGGCAGTTTCATCAAGATATTGCAACAGGTAAAATTAAGCACCTACGTCCAGGGCAGAAGGACTTATATGCCGAAATAGAACGAGTCTACAAAACTATTTTCCCAGAGCGTAGTTTTGAAGGACCTGTCCTACGAGAGGAAATTGATGACATTCTAAGTGAGCCTTGGTTTTATCTCTACGATGGTAAAAACCAGTATGAGATTTCCGAGATGTCAGGAGGTGAACGTGCTACCTTTCCAATACTAATGGACTTTGCTAGTTGGAATATTCATAATTCGGTCATCTTGATTGATGAAATTGAGTTGCACTTACATCCACCAATGCAACAGGCATTATTAGCAGCTCTACCTAAGTTAGGTAAAAATAATCAATTCATCATTACAACTCACTCGGATTATGTGGAGAAACTGGTACCTGAAGCATATGTTGTTCGGCTAGAGGTGTGATTATGAGTGTTGTTAGTGGTGGAAGAACGATTTTTTGCGAGGGAAGGCAAACTAGCCTAGACTATAGGTTACTTAGCAGAGTAGTCGAGGGCATATCAGGTGATAAATGCACAATTATTCCTGCGGGCAGCAAGTTTACATTTTCCATTTTTGCACAAGGTTACTTCTTTCCCAATGAGGTAAGAAACCAGCGATACATCGTTTTTCGCGATCACTAAGAGTGGCGCTTACGCGATCGGGATTTTGATGCTCAACCAACCCCTAGCATTCAATTACTTCAACTGGAAAACAGATCAGGTAATCTATCTATTGCTTTGACCTATCGTGCTTGTGTTGAGAACTATCTTTTAGACACTAATTTAATTCATGCCTATTGGACAGAAAAATACACAGAGAAACGAGACAATCCTATCTCTAAGTGGGGGCATGGGGATTCACCTGGATTGGAAACGATTGCAGCATGGATTGAAACCAGTGCAAGAAATTTACAGTTCTATCAAGCTGTAAGATGGGCATTGGGTGATTTGTTGAGCATGAGGGCAGCACGGGAACTAAAAACCACTTGGACAGGTGGTGGTGGTAAGTTGCCTAAATCATTAGACTTACAAGACTGCCAGCAACAAGCATTAGCATTAGTCGCTCGATTTAAACAGACAGTTGAATCAGTTACACCAGAAAAGTTTGAAGCAAGTCTTAATTCATATCAAAAGCGTTTTATTGAGGAAAATTTTTGGACACAAAAACAGTACTTGATTTGGTTTCATGGAAAAGACCTTCAAAAGGAAATGCAGAGGCAGAAACCTCACTATATTTCTCTGTCTTCGTTTTTTGACTGGGCAATTACTCGGATTGACATTACTCAGCATTCCGATCTTATACAGCTCAGAACAAGAATGGAGGAGCTATAGTTTAGTCTCTATTAATAGGACTTGCACCCTCACGGTTATTCAGTTGTCAGCGGTTCTCACCTTGCCATCCGTCCCTGAGTCTGCTAGACTCATGATAGATAAACAAATTACCCAAATCATAGCCAACTATGACTAAAAACAAGAAAGCATCCTCAAGCGATATTAGATCGAAGGCGGCAAAAATTCTCAAGGATCCGAAGACTTCTCAGATTCAAAAGAAACTGGCTGGATCAGCTCTTTCACAGTCCGATCCTAATAAGCAGACTGGTTCCGAAATGGAAGAGATCGCGGCTCAAGTTCTTCAAGGTAACAGATATAGCGACACTACCAAAAGTTTAGCTGGATCTGTACTATCACAGGCTGCTATTCAACGGTTGCCAGACGGCGACATCAGAGAACTTACAACTCGTCCACAGGCTTATTTAGACGATATGTGGGATCGGCAACTAGAATCTGACTTAGAATCAGGAAAGCTAGATACCCTGATTGCCAGAGCAGAAAAGGATATTGCTACCAATCGAGTGAGGGATCTGGATGAAGTCCTTTACAACCTCTGATTTTTGGCGCGCTTACGCAGTACTTCCTCATGCTATCAAGGAACAAGCACGAAAAGCTTATGAACTCTGGCAGGAGAATCAATCTCATCCATCATTGCATTTTAAGAAAGTGTATCAGCCTGATTTCACTGGTTCGGCAGTCACGACAGTTTTACCCCACTTTACAAATTGACGACCATTCGCTACTATAGGGGTAATGCGGCACCGGACGGCTTGGCGATAACTTTTAGTGGCCCTTTGGGATCGCTGAGGCTTTCCCAATAAATCCGAGCCGCCGGTGAGCTTGTGAGTTAAACATAGGATAAGTCATATAAGGAGGCTATTCATGAATAAGAGTTACGTTATATGGAACAACAAGGGTGGTGTCGGTAAGAGTACTATTACCTTCCACATTGCATCTATGTATGCCGAGAAGCATCCAAATCAGAATGTGGTGGTTATAGATATGTGCCCACAAGCAAACTCATCAATGATGCTGATGGGAGGCGGTACTAGCGCTGAATCTCATCTACAAGAACTGATTGTTGGAGAAATTCCTAAAACTGTTGTGGGTTATTTGACAGACAGTGTGTTAAAAAATGACACCGAAGATGTGAATAAGTATTTGCTTAAATTACAAGAAAGTAACAAAGAGCTACCGTCAAACCTTTTTCTGATGTCTGGTGATGGAAATCTTGAGTTAATTGCTCCCTTGTTGGCAGAAAGGGCTGATGCGACACCATTGTCAAACAAGGATTCACCCTGGGTTGAAATACATTCAATTCTTAAAAAGTTTACAGAGCGTACTATATTTGACAAGCAAACAACATTTTTTATCGATACTAATCCGAGCTTCTCAATTTATACACAAATTGCAATTCTGGCAGGGGAAAAGTTATTGGTTCCTATTAATGCTGATGATTCATCGATTTACGCCATATCGGGATTGTTTAATTTAATATGGGGTACAGAGAAAACACATCCAGTTTACGGAAAGTACACTTTTGCAGCTAAAGTTGATAGTTTCCAAATGGAAAGACCAAAAATTGCACTTCTACTGGGTAATAGATTTACTCAAAAAAAAGGTGCAGCTCAAGCTTTCAAAGCACTATCAGATGAAGCGGTGAGGAAAATGTTTCAGGAGTACTCAAAAAATCAATCTCGTTTTGTTGATGGAGAAAAGAATACTTATTCTCCGCAAAAATTTGAAAATGTTTATTGTCATGAATTGAGAGACTTTAATAGTGCTGGTGTAGTAGCAGCAAACCAAGGATTCCCATTGAGTAAAATGCTGACTAAACGTAGTTACACGGTATACGATAAGGAGATTCAAGTTTCTAAAGACCAGTGTAATAAATGTCATGAAGTAATCGAGAAGCTTGTTGAAAAGCTGTGAAAATATAAGGCGAGAGCAAGGCTCCGCTTCGCGAGCGACTATTGTCTGATTTGGGTGAACTGACCTATGTATATGAATATCTTCCTGCAAAGTGGCTGTTGTAACTTCGGAATTATGAAGGGTATTTATAACGACTAGTCATAATAGATGTCCCGCCGATGGCTCACTTTGTGGATTGTTATACACTCAGTTTCATTCTCAAAAGAATAAATTACTCTGTAATCGCCAATTCTGAGTTTGAAGAGACCATTTAAATTGGCACTTAGTGCTTGGGGACTAATTCCATCAAAGTTCTCGCAAAGCCAGCGTATTTTTCGGAAAATGCGTTCTTGCACCGCTGAAGTAAGCGACTCCAAGCCTGCAATCGCTTTTGCCTTGAACTCTACACGGTAGCTCATTACCACTTCAGACCAAGTTTCTTTGCTACTACGTTCGCAGTCAGACCACGCTCTCCGCCCTGAGTGCGCTGTAGCGATTCAATCAACTCCTGCACAACCTCAGGTTTTAGCTGTTCATCTTCATCTGGATCGCTCAACAGTGTTTCTAGGGTTTCAGTTACTGTTTCCTGAATGAGGCACTTAAATTCTTCAATAGTCAGATCTTTAACTTGCATTGTCTCTCAGTCACGCTCCTCTTCTATTATAGCAATTCCATTTTATCGAGGTTATCGCATTTGAGCAATTCCTCAGAATTGGAATTCGTCCGCTTATCTTTGGGCAACGGTATTTCTGCCGTCTCTAATTAAACCCAGTGGGAAAGTCGCCCCTCCCACTGGTATGACCTTGGGTATGGACCCAGCCTGAGAATCTATCTGGCTCTACTGTGTTTCGTACCTCTGAAATTCGATTGAGTTTGGGTTCCATCTCTATCCCGGCAGGAGTTTAGTTCTCTCCCTATGAGTAGCCCTGAGTTCATCCCCAGCCCGCTTATCTTCTTTGGTTGGAGCGACCTGTTTTCGCTCCTCAGGGAATTACGGGATCATGATCAATGGTTCACTTGCGTTAACCCTTCTCAATCTTCCCCTTGCCCAATCTGCGCCACAGGTTGCGTGTTTCGGACTTCTGTGCTAGGCTCAAGGCCATTAGCTTGTATAAGCTCTTGAAAACTTAGTTTCTAGATTACTATGCCCCAAATACACAAAATACACATCTTTATTGATGGAACATGGCTCTTTAGGGTTTGCAGTCCTCATTCTGCCCTTGCAAATAAGACAGAATCACCTAAATATCCCTTTGTGATTGATTGGGATAAATTTAACATGGCGATTAAAGAACACGTTGAACAATCATCTCAACAATCACTTGAACTAGGTGAGGGAGTTTTTGTTACTTCTATCTTTTCATTACCTGAAGATTCTGATAATTGGTCAAATTGTTCTCAAGTTAAAATAACAGAGAAAACTAAACGAGTTGTATATGCGAAAGAACGTTTTGCTAAAGCAGCAGTCGATGTAGGATATTCAGACATTGGAATTTTACGACCTAAAATCAAAGATTGGATGATTCCAAAATTAGAAAAGGGTTCTTACCGAGAGAAGCAAGTAGATACTACAGTAGTTGCACTGCTAGTAAAATCAGCAATAACTCACCCACAAGATTATCACGCACTTGTTACAGGCGATGCTGACATGATTCCTGCAATTACGACAGCATTTCCAGAGTATACGAAAAATATTCTTGTTGTCTCTACCCATCCCGACGAACTAGATGCAAAACGTAGGCAGTCCTCTTTCTCTTATTTGGATTTTTCATTTGATCTACCGCCTTTTTTCTTACAATAAAAAGAGAATGTCAAGAAAATCATTGCTGGTAATAATGTTTATGAGTGTGTTGAATGTGCAAAGATTTTTACAACGCAAAATCCAATACCAACTAATCGATATCAACGACCAAGATGTAACGGATGTAAAAATTAAAAAAAGTCATGTTATATTGGTAGCAGCCTCGGAAGCCAGGCGTGGAATGCCTAATCACCAAGTTTTGCCTTTATATGCTGGAAATATGAGCGCAAACCTTGCTCAAAATCAAACAAAGAGCGGTGAGTTATAAACTAACCGCATTGGGAGAGAGCCACCGGAACTGGATTATTTCAGTAGTGCATTGGTTAGCAAGTGTTAATATTTGTCAACTAAAATCTATCGGCTCCTCATTCTGTGCATGGGTTACCATGCTAGATGTACGACTTTCACATCGCACAAGACCATCCTCTACCGTAGGGGTAATGTTGTAACCTCAGCACCAAATGCATTTGTGTTTTTCGTACATATCCGATACTAGATTCAGTCAGGAGTAAAAATGGATTCTTCTATTCTAAACAACGTAATGTAAGACTTGGGTAAGTATGGTCTTACTTCCCTGCTCAAGTCACTTAAGTCGGTTGAGAGTTCCTCTCCTCAGAGAAACGAGATAGCTTATTAACTAAATATCAGTTCAAGCTTAATAAAAATGCCCCAAAGAAAACTTATTTTTTATCAAGATGAAAAAGGGAATGTTCCGATTATTGAGTGGCTAGATCGCCTTCCTCAGAAAGTTCAAACTAAATGCTTTATTAAATTAGAAAGATTAGCACAACTTGGACATGAATTACGAAGACCAGAAGCTGATTTTTTAAGAGATAAAATTTACGAACTAAGAATTAATTTTCAAAGAATCAATTATCGAATCCTTTATTTTTTCTATCAAAATAAAGCTGTGGTAATATCTCATGGTATTATCAAAGACAAGCAAGTTCCTAACTCTGAAATAGAACAAGCAATTAAAAATCAAAGTAAATTTGAACAAAATCCTCAAATACACACTTATTCTCAGGAGTTGATATGAACCACAAAAAAACAACATCTGATGGCTTGGAAATACTCTATCAACGCTATTATAAAAATAATCCAGAACGGCAATTAGAATTAGAAAAAGCTCGTCTTGATGACCAAGTAGCAAGGGAAATTGTTAAACTCAAAGAAATTAATAATTTTTCTACCAAAGACTTAGCTAACTTACTCGATCTAGAAGAATCAGTGATTGAATCCTTAGAAAATGCTGAATATGAAGGAGATTCTTTTTTAATGTTAAATATTATTGCTACAGGTTTAAAAATGAAAGTTAAATTTGAATTGATTTTGGCGTAAAGTATAGCAACGAGCAATTAACAATGAATGCTTGTGGTGGGCGATGCCCACCCTACCTCTTTATCTCTCTGTGCCATAGGCTTCTAGCCTGTGAATCTCTGCGGTTTATGCTTTCGGGAAAGATAGAAGGCGATCGCTTTCTATCAGGATCCTGGTAATAATAGCATAATACTTCTTTATCATAATCAAAATCATCATCTACGTCTGTCTCTTCGTCCAACAGATCACTTCCATACTCATACCAAATTGACCACCAAAATCCACTGGCGTAACCTGTCTTAAGTAATTGATATCTAATTATATCTAGATCTCGGTTCTCACTTTCGATGTAGTTATAAACCAGATCAAGGCAGAATTCCAAGTCACCACCACAGCCATACTTGTCTTGCCAAGTGCAACTCCAGAAACCTTCGGGATCGAAATCAAATTGAAATTTTTTGTTTTTGCTCATCACTTTCATAATACTCTTTTTTTTTTAATAATCTCAGGCGATGGGTGGGTAGTCTCTCCCTCTCCTCGGCGCTGCCGGTGTTCTGCGTGAAACCCATCACCACCAACGAAGTTGCCAATAACCCTTTTCAGCTGGACTCTCTTCCTCTTCAGTGAGCCATTCCGTGGGTTTATAGGTTCCAAAGACCCTATCCCACCAATCTACTGCCAGACCGAAGTTTTCATGCCATTGGTTATACTTGTGGTGGACATAGTGAACGGGCATTTTCATCCAGAAACATTTAGTGGGGTTTTCATGCTGGAGCTGGTGAGCGTAGGCTGAGAAAGCAGCATAGACTAGAGCACCCAAAAGCCAGGCAATGCCTGTGGATAGGTTAATTAAGAACAAAGTACACATGGGGATACAAGCGCCTTTAACATAGTCGCGAAATTCCCAAATAACTCCTTGTCCTTCATTGCGGCGATGGTGATCCCGGTGACGTTTACCAAATCTAGGGGAATAGTGCATCAAGCGATGCACCCAATATTCCACTAAACTGGCAACAATAAAAGCCAGGACAAAACAGCCCATATCCACGGCAATACTTTGTAAGCTCAAACTCATCAAATCTCCTCCGGCAAGAATTTTCCCTATATTATCTATTCAGCTTTCGGACGTTGAAACTTAGATGAAGAAGTAAAGTGCTGCACAGGTTCTTCTTCCAGCGCCTTCTTCATAAACCGCCTCCAAATAGGAGCAGCATATCCTCCCCCAGTCACCCCTTTACCTAAACTGACATAGTCATCTCTGCCGATCCAAATGGCTGTTGCTAGTTGGGGTGTATAACCCACGAACCACACATCGCGCTCTGAGGAAGTTGTTCCCGTCTTACCCGCAGCGGGACGACCAATATTGGCAGCGGTTCCCGTACCCCCATTAATTACTCCCTTCAAGACGCTGGTGAGAGAAGTTACTGCCCATGGATCTAAAACCAGCTCTGGGGGTTTGGTATTGTCCAACAAAATATTGCCCAGACTGTCGCTCACCCGGATGATGGCTGTGGGTTCCCTATGCCAACCATTCTGGGCAAAGGTAGCATAAGCCCCCGCCATTTCTAAAGGGGACACTCCCACAGCCCCTAAAGGCAAGGATATGACGGGTTCCAAGGAACTCCTAATCCCCAAACTACGGGCGGTTTCAATTACGTTCTTCAACCCCACCGCTACCCCCATTTTGACTGCTGGGACATTGCGGGATTGGATTAGGGCTTGGCGAATGGACATGGGGCCGCCATAACCGCCACGGTAGTTTTTGGGGGTATAGTAGCCATTCCCATCTCGATACCGCACGGGAGTATCCTGGACGATAGAATAGGGAGAATACTTGCCGGAAGCAAAAGCAGTATAGTAAACAAAAGGTTTAAAGGAAGATCCAGGCTGACGACGAGATTGAACGGCGCGATTGAACTGGCTTTTCTCATAATCCAATCCCCCCACTAGGGCTTTAATATAGTGGGTGCGAGGATCCACTGCTGCTAGGGCAATCTCTGCTTTTTGCAGTACCGAACCCCGCAGATACCGTTTGTGTCCTTCTCGGACGGTTTCTTCTGCCATACGCTGAAATTCATAGTCTACGCTGGTTTGAACCCGCATACCTCCCCTCTGGAGCGCATCTGCACCAAAGCGTTCTTTTAACTCCGTCATCACTGTATCGGTTATATAAGGCATTTTACTGCCTTGCCAAGAAGTGGGTTTCGAGGGGATCAACAGGGGTTCTGCCAAAGCTGCCTTCGCTTCGGAAGCGCTAATCCAGCTCAAATCCCCCATCCGCTCCAAAACTAGTTTCTGCCGCCGTTTTGTTTCCTTGTAGTTGATAAAGGGACTGTATTGTTCTGGGGCTTGGATCAGTCCCGCCATCATGGCTGCTTCTGCTAAGTTTAACTCAGAAGCATCCTTCTTAAAATAGTTTTGGGCAGCGGTTTGGGCACCGTAATTATTGTGACCCCAATAAATCATGTTTAGATAGAGCTGGAAAATCTCCTCTTTGCTAAAAGCTCGTTCCAGTCTAATAGCTAGTACTGCTTCTGCTAGCTTGCGATGAAAAGTGCGATCGCGATCCAGAAAGAGGTTTTTCGCTAGCTGCATACTGAAAGTGGAAGCCCCTTCCACTACTCTCCCTTGCTGGAAGTTCACCCAAAGAGCGCGACCGATACTATTGAGGTTAATGCCATAATGTTGATAGAAATGGCTATCTTCGATAGCTAAAACCGCTAACTTTAGTTGAGGGGAAATTTGGTCTAGATCAATGACTTCTCGGTGAGCTTCCCCATGAATGCTGGCCAGATGGGTACCTTTAATATCATAGATATAGCTGGTCTCTGGGGGAACGTAGCCTTCCAGTACACTCACATTGGGGAGATCCCGAAGAGCTAGAGCCAAGCCCACCATAGAGCCAGCAACCACCGAACTAGCTAACATTCCCAGAGTCAGCATCGTTCCCCCTGCTACCCGCAAGATTCTGGTGGTATATTCAGCCACTGGTGTCCATGACTTGCTCTGTTCTTGTTTTGGTTGAATAATAGTAAAAGACATAGCAACTTTTTCCTTATTTGAAAATGGTTACGTTGGGCCTAAATTTTGCTCGTACCCGAAAGTTTAACCAACTTATTCAAAAAACAATTTATGTAAATACTTGAGCGCCAGCACACAGATGGGTTGGTGCTGTTGGGGAAAGTGCCTCAATATTTTTTATGATCCGGAATTGATATTATTTCGCTTTCGGACGTTGAAACTGAGAAGGGGAAGTAAAATAGCGCACCTCTTCATTCTGGAGTGCTCCTCTCATAAACCGCCGCCAAACTGGGGCTGCTAACCCACCACCAGTAACGCCCCGACCCAAACTTTGGTAATTATCCTTACCGATCCAAACCGCTGTAGCTAGTTGGGGGGTATAGCCCACAAACCAGACATCTTTCTCAGCCGAGGTGGTTCCCGTCTTACCAGCAGCGGGACGACCGATATAAGCTCGCGTCCCCGTACCCCCATTAATTACTCCTTGCAATACGCTGGTAAGGGAAGCTACAGACCACTGATCTAGTACTAACTTCGGCGGTTTGGTATTGTCCAGTAAAATATTGCCCCGACTATCGGTTACCCGCACGATAGTAGTGGCGTCAGAGTGCCAACCATCCGCCGCAAAGGTAGCAAAAGCCCCAGCCATTTCCAGAGGAGATAAGCCAACGGAACCTAAAGGTAAAGACAGTACCGGTTGCATGGGATTTTTAATCCCCAAAGAACGGACAGTATCAATCACCTTATCTAACCCCACCGCTACCCCTATTTTCACTGCGGGAACATTGCTGGATTGGATCAGTGCGGCACGAATAGATATGGGTCCGCTATAGCCGCCGCCGTAGTTTTGAGGTCGATAATAAATATCTCCATCTCGATATCGCACCGGAGTATCATTAACAACAGAATAAGGAGTGTACTTGCCTGTAGCAAAAGCGGTATAGTAAACAAAGGGTTTAAAGGTAGATCCGGGTTGACGGCGGGATTGGATGGCGCGATTGAACTGACTTTTGTTGTAATCAACGCTCCCCACTAGGGCTTTGACAAAGTGGGTGCGAGGATCTACAGCAGCAAGGGCGATTTGAGAGGTACGGAGCCAACCGTAATTCAGATAATAGTTGTAGGATTCCTGTACGTTCTTCTCCGCCCACTTTTGAAAGTCGTAGTCTACGGTAGTTTGAATCCGCAGCCCACCTTTACTGACGGATTCTGGACCGAAACGTTCTTTTAACTCCGCAATTACTGCATCCGTAATATAGGGCAGTTGGCTGGTTTGCCAAGAAGTGGGTTTCCCGATTAACAGAGGTGTCTCATAAGCTGCTTTTGCCATCTGCTCACTAATCCAACCTATATCCTGCATCCGGTTTAGAACCTGTTTTTGGCGTTTTTTGGTTTCTTCATAGTTGTTAAAAGGACTGTATTGTTCTGGAGCTTGGATCAATCCTGCCATCATGGATGCTTCTGCTAAGTTTAATTCGGAGGCATCTTTGTTAAAATAGCTTTCAGCAGCTGTTTGGGCACCATAATTGTTGTGTCCCCAATAGATGGTATTAAAATAAAGTTCTAAAATCTCTTCTTTAGTAAAAACTTGTTCCAATCTAATGGCTAGCACTGCTTCTGCTAGTTTGCGCTGAACAGTGCGATCGCGGGAAAGAAAGAGGTTTTTGGCTAGCTGCATACTCAAAGTGGAAGCCCCCTCTGACACCTCCCCTTTCTTAAAGTTAGCTACTACAGCCCGCCCAACGCTGTAAAAGTTAATGCCGTGATGTTGATAGAAGTGGCTATCTTCAATGGCTAATACGGCTCGTTTCAGTTCCGGCGACACTTGCTCCAGCTCCATTACTTCCCGATGGGCTTCTCCATGAATAGTGGCGAGGGATCGACCTTTAATATCGTAAATATAACTAGTCTCCGTGGGAATGTAGCCCTGCAATGTCCTCACATCTGGGAGATTGCGAAAACTAATAGCCAAACCCACCATAGAGCCAGCAGCTAAGGTACTGACGATGGTACCAATAGTCAAGACTGTTCCCCCACTTACTTGAGCAACTCCAGCGAAAAATTTAACCACAGACTTCAGTGGGTTGTGGTTGGGGTTTGATTGTCTTTGTGGTTCAATGATAGTAGAAGACATGGCAATTTTATTTTTTTATAAGGTTTAGCTTTCTTATACTATCTTGACAAGGGAGAGATTAATATGATAACATAATTTCAGAAAGGAGGTGTGCTGGTTGTTAAATAGTCTAAACTTGGATTGGCTCCATCGCGGTACAAGCGATATTTTTCCCCACCGCCGGGATTCAGAAAATACAGATGAAAATATCCTGAAACGCTTAACTCAAAGTAACTGCCCTTTGCGGGTTAAGTTGGGTATTGATCCCACTGCTGCGGACATTCATTTAGGACATAGTATCGCTTTTCGCAAACTGCGCTCCTTTCAAGATGCGGGACATACTGCTGTCTTGATTATCGGCGATTTTACCGCTCAAATTGGCGACCCCACAGGTAAATCTGCCGTGCGCTCCCAATTAAGTGCAGCCCAAGTTAAGCAAAATGCCCAGGATTATTTGGCACAATTGCGTCCAATTCTGGATTTTGACACCCCCGGAAGGCTAGAAATTCGTTACAATTCCGAGTGGTTGACTGCATTAGATTTGAGGCAAATTCTCAATTTACTCTCCAGGATGACCGTAGGGCAAATGTTGGCAAAAGAGGGATTTGCCCTCCGTTACCAGCAAGAAAACCCCATTTACCTCCACGAGTTTCTCTACCCTTTGATGCAAGGTTACGATTCCGTGGCAGTTGAAGCAGATGTGGAGTTGGGAGGAACTGACCAGAAATTCAATATTGCTGTGGGACGGGATTTGCAAAGATATTTCGGTCAAAGTCCTCAGTTCGGTTTACTAGTTCCTATTCTCCTGGGTACTGACGGAGTGCAGAAGATGTCTAAGTCTTTGGGGAACTATGTGGGCTTGGGAGAAGATGCTCTGGGTATGTACTCCAAGTTGGAAAAGATACCGGATGCTCTGTTAGCTAATTATTTCGAGCTGTTGACAGATTTACAACCAGCAGATTTGTCCTCTAATCCCCGAGAACAGCAAAAACAATTAGCTTTAGAAATTGTCAGCCAGTATCGAGGGAAGGAAGCAGCTTTGAAGGCGCAAGAAACTGCTATTGCTCAGGTATTAGCAGGGGAAATTGCTACTGATGGAGTACCCTCTTATTCCCTAAAAGAGGTGAAGTTTCCCGCTAAGTTGTTTTATATCCTCAATGTTAGTGGTTTGTGCAAAAGTAGTGGCGAAGGAAAAAGACAAATTAAAGGAGGTGCAGTGCGTTTAGATGGCGATCGCGTTCTCGATCCAGACTTGACTTTCCATACCCTAGAAGAACTTGAAGGGAAAGTTCTCCGCTTAGGGAAGAAAAAATTCATCCGACTGGTAACATGAATATTGCTGAACACATTATCGTTCCTTTAGACGTACCCACAAAGTCAGAGGCGATCGCCCTCATAAATAAACTGCCCCAAGTACTTTGGTGGAAAGTGGGTTTGGAGTTATTTGTCAGTGCTGGAACTGACATTCTTACACTTCTTAAAGAACGACAAAAGCGCATCTTCCTCGATTTAAAATTTCATGACATTCCTAACACTATAGCAGGTGCATGTAGGAGTGCTTTAGCTCATGAAGTTGATTTCCTAACTATCCACTGCACTGGGGGTAAAAATGCCCTCAAAGCAGCAGTGGAAGTAGTTCAACATGCAGCAAATCATCCTAAATTATTGGGAATTACCCTCCTAACCAGTTTAAACTCCAGAGACTTAGCTTTTGACTTAAAAATACCCTTAGAATTGCCAGAATACGTTTTACAAATGGCACTTTTAGCTCAAGAATCAGGTTTAGATGGGGTAGTTTGTTCCCCCCAAGAAGTAGAGCAATTGCGGCAAATTTGCGGTCATGATTTCCTCTTAATTTGTCCCGGAGTACGTCCCAAATGGTCAGTAACCGGGGACCAAAGGCGAGTTATGACCCCTGCCCAGGCAATAGGAGCAGGGGCAGATTATTTAGTCATTGGTCGTCCCATTACTCAGGTTACAGATCCTGTAGAAGCTTGGGAAAAAATTGCTTCTGAATTAGCTACAATATGATACAATGGTTTTTATTAGCAATATTTATCTTGGCTCATTTCCTGGCAACAGATCAAGTATTGTTAGCCAATATACCACCCCCAGATAATAAACAACAAAACTGTCCAGCAGATTTAGAAAACTTAATTGATGATCTGCTCAAAAACCTTCCTAGTTACGCCAATCGAGTAATTCAAAGGGGAAGGAGATTAGAGCGGGGTGTTTATAATTACATCATTGTGGCTGGAAAACCAGAATTTAAACCCATAGAACTGAATCAACTTCAATATACTCCAGTTTTCCCCGAATCCACTCAGCAGGTGTTTTTTACTACCTTAGAAAGAGAACACGGTAGTGGGACTACCCTCACCACCCAGCATTATCACTGGTTATTTCTGACTCAGACCACCAGTGGTTGGCGGTTAGTAATGCTTTTTTCCCGTTCCAGTTCAACAATACTACTCAGGGAAAGCAGTAATAGTGCGATTGGGGAAGGGATTCGTTTGTGGTTGAGAGATTGTCGTGCTGGTAATTTGTATTAAGCACCCTCACTCACACTCTTCTTCAGTCGGTAAATCAAATAAAACCGAGTTCATATAATTTTCAGCCCACTCAGAACCGAATGCTTTTTCTAAGACTCTTCTGGTTTTATCGTTCCGCTGTTGTTGACTGCAATAATAGCGCTGTCCTGCAAGATATGCAGCTTGTTCTTCCACCGATAAAGGCTGAACCTGAACAGCTTGATTACAGTGAATGTGGAGAAATTCCTCCACTCTTTCCAGAAAAGCCATCTCTTCTGCTGGACTATCCGGGCGAATAAAGAGGCAAAACTCTGAGAATATATCCCCCCATTGGGGCAAAGGACGAGGTTGGGAGAATGCCTTGCTAGAACCAGTAGCAAGAGCATTTCGATAGGATTCTGGGAGAGTACGTTGGGGATTAGTGGGAGAAAGATCCGCGATCGCCGCACTTATTCGGGTTTTTCCTGCGACTAAATCGCAACCAAACATAGGGAGGGGATATTCAGGTCGAGGAAACATGACGCAGTGCAAAATATCCAGATTTTGCCCCACCTTAGCTAATTCTAAGTGCATTTTGCGAAACTGGGGCGTTTGGTAGCAGCGGTTTTCAATGGTCAGTTTTTCCCCCTCCAGTCTTCCTTCCACATAACCCAACCCCTCTGGTAAATCATAGGGTTCCAGGTGGAGATATTTTGCCCAACAGGACTCGATACCCTGGGCTAGTTGGCAGATTAAAGGGTGTAGTTCTTCGCGCAAAGAGTTATAAACAGAGGTTTTTAACATTCAAAGGCATTCAGTGTCCTCACATCTATGTTAGAATGAGTGGACATTTTAGGGAAGTAGTCTCTATGTTAGGTTTGGGCTGGGCTGAAGTCATAGTCATCGGTATTGTAGCACTGCTGTTCTTTGGTCCAAAGAAGATACCACAAATTGGCAGTACACTCGGTAAAACCTTGCGGGGTTTTAAGGAGGAAGTTCGTGGACAGTCATCTGAAGATGAAGAAGTCTAAAATGAACCCAGACGGGAAATTGGCCAAAAGCGGCAAACAGCACGACCAATCACGTTTTTCTGCGGTAAGTAGCCCCAAATGTGGGAGTCATTGCTGTTGTTGCGGTTGTCTCCCATGACAAAGAGGAAGTCGGGGGGTACTTGTACTGGTTCTAATTCATATCTGGGAGCTGCCGCAATGTACTTTTCCTCTAAGGGTTGGTTGTCTATGTAAACAATACCGTCGTGAACCGCTACCGTTTGACCGGGTGTACCAATGACTCGTTTAATAAAGGCTTGGTCTTTTCCATATCCTAGCATTTGCAGTTGGGGGGGCGGTTGAAAAACCACAATGTCTCCCCTGTGGGGTGGGTGTAAATAGTAAGATACTTTTTCCACTACCAGGCGATCGCCTGTTGCTAAGGTGGGTACCATGGAATCAGAAGGAATGTAGCGGGGTTCGGCGACGAAGACTCGAATCAGAAACGCCCATAATAGGGCAATGAGAATAATTTGACCATTTTCCTTGATTTGCTTCCAGAATGGGGTTTTAGTTGGTTCCGGTTGTTTTGTTACTTCTATTTCTTTTGCTTCTGTTTCCATAATAAATGGGATTGGGATTTTTCTCAAATGGCGAGGGCGCACAACCCCGACAGTAAGCCTTAGGCCCTACACAAGCGCGGGAGGCTATATTTGTACAAATGATTTAGGTTCACTATATATTCTAGTTTATACCACAATCTAAAATTTAAACAACTATACCAAACCTAAATGATTTGATCCCCCCGCTGCTGCACGGCAATTTTGGGGGGGATCTAACGTTAGAACTTGTACAAATGATTTAGACGCACTATATAAAATTACGAGAATATGCTTACCACAAAAACATCAAAATCTGGGATTTAGCCACAGGTAAACTCAAATCTACCCTCACTCATAGTGTTTGGTCAGTAGAGATAAGTCCCGATGGACGGACTATTGTCAGTGAGGGTGGATATGGCGACAAAACCATGGATATGGCGACAAAACCATCAAAATCTGGAATTTAGCCACAGGTAAACTCAAAAATACCCTCACAGGTCATAATGACTCCGTTAGCTCAGTAGTAATAAGTCCCGATGGACGGACTATTGTCAGTGAGGGTGGATATTACGACAATACCATCAAAATCTGGGAAGCGAAATAGTGCTTATTATAGCAGTTCGCTCCTCAAGTATTTACGAATTGTGGGAAAGATATATAGGGCAGCCCCAATGATTTGAACACTCTGCTCGATCCCCCCCAGGTTTAAAATCTCTCCCAGAGAGAGGAAAAATGCTGTAAAATCAGGATTAAATCGAGGCAGTCCACTGAGCAGGGATTATTTCCAATATTAACAAAACGAGGCGTTTTTAAAAGAAAAAGGAACAGGGAAGAATGAAGCCATCTTTAACCATTGACTTTCTTCAAGAAGAAGCAAGAAATTTTGCCCAGTTAGAATCTACTTCCGATGAGGAGTACCTTTACGGTGTAACAGACGGAAAAGCTGTTGGAACCTATCTAGAGCATAAGTTTCAAGAATATCTACACACCAAGTATAACTACTCCCCAGGGAGTTCAGCAAAAGGAATTGATTTTCCCAGCTTAAATGTAGATATGAAAGTGACCAGCACCAAACAGCCTCAATCCTCGTGTCCATTCAAATCAGCGCGCCAGAAAGTTTATGGTTTGGGATATTCTTTGATTATCTTTATATATGATAAGATTGACAATAATGGTCAAAATACCAGTAGACTGAATATACTGGATGTTATCTTTGTAAGAGCAGAACAGACAGGGGATTATCAAACCACAGTTGGTATTAGACGGATATTAGATAATAATGGTAATATGGACGATATCCTTGCTTTCTTTGACGAACGAATGCTACCCCTGGATGAAATCCAAGCCCAACAATTGGCAAAAGAAATTTTGAGGAATCCACCGGACATAGGCTATCTCACAATTTCTAATGCTTTACAGTGGAGACTTCAATACCGCCGTGTCATTGGTGAAGCAGGTAAAGTACCCGGAATTATGAGGATTTTATAGAATGAAGCAAGACAAAAAGAATAAAATCATCTATGGAGATTTTCAAACTCCCACAGACTTAACCATTCAAATCTGTAATTTTCTATCTGACAGCGGTATCCACCCATCTTCTATCATCGAACCCACATGTGGTCAAGGCAATTTCCTCCTTTCCGCTCTGGAGTGTTTTCACCAGATTAAAATAGGTATAGGAGCAGATATTAATGGGAAATATATTGAACAACTTAAAGAAAAAACTAAAGGTAAATATTCTTCAGATTGCTTGGAAATCATGCAAGCAGATTTCTTTAAAATGGACTGGGAAAGTATTATCTCTCAACTCCCAGAACCAATTCTGATTATTGGTAATCCACCTTGGGCAACCAACTCATCACTTGGGGCTTTATCCGCCAATAACTTACCTCAAAAGAGTAATTTCAAAGGATATAATGGTATTGATGCTTTAACAGGTCAAAGTAACTTTGATGTTTCTGAATGGATGCTAATTAACCTCTTGAATTGTTTGGCAAGTAAAAGTGCTTTCGTTGCTATGCTTTGTAAGATAAATGTGGCGCGTAAAGTTATGAAGATAGCAGCTAAAAATAGATTACCCATTGTCAAATCTAGCATTTATAAAATCGATGCCAAAAAGCACTTTAATGCAGCAGTTAATGCTTGTCTATTCCTCTGTCAATTAGGGGAAGAACCTAGAACCTATGACTGTTGTGTGTATAAAACCATAAGTAATCAATCTTATCTCTCTACATTTACCATCAGCAACGGTAAAAAAATTGCCAATATGGACTCTTTTAATAACCTAAGACATTTAGAAGGAAAATGTGAATATAAATGGCGCTCTGGAATCAAACACGATTGCGCTAAAGTGATGGAGTTGCACCAAGACGGGGAGTACTTGTTAAATGGTGCTGGAGAGATTGTTTCCATTGAAAATACTTACATTTTTCCTTTGCTTAAAAGCTCCGATATTGTCCGCCATCGCCACCAAGAAAAACAGCGATATATAATCGTTCCTCAAAAGAATGTGGGAGAATATACTCAACATATTCGAGAAGATGCTCCTCAGACTTGGGCGTATCTAAGCAAAAATAAAGGTTCTTTTAACAGACGCAAAAGTTCAATTTACAAAGGTAAACCACTTTTTTCCATCTTTGGTATTGGCGATTATTCCTTCGCCCCTTGGAAAGTGGCTATTTCTGGTCTTTATAAACAGTTATCGTTCAAGATAGTTGCTCCTGTAGATGGAAAACCGGTTATGTTAGATGATACCTGCTACTTTCTCCCTTGCAATAGTGAAGATGAAGCTTGTCTCATTGGTAGTTTGCTCGATTCAGACACTGCTAAGGAGTTTTTGACATCATTTATTTTTTGGGATGCAAAACGACCAATTACAGCAACTATTCTCAATCGTCTTAGTTTATTGAGTTTAGCGGATGAGTTGGGTAAAGGTGAGGCTTTAAGAAGCTATAGCGCTTCCCGGGGGGGTGTGGGGAAATTTAAACCCGGTCGGGGTTTTATAAGTTAGCTCGCAATGCCCACCCTACAAAAAGGCAGTTTTTGCTTGTTGCCAAAGTTGCTCTAATTCATCTAAAGTATATTCTCTCAGAGGCTTTTTAGCAAAGGTTTCCATTTTCGAGAAGCGCTGAATAAACCGCTCATTAGTACCTTGTATTGCTGCACAAGGGTCAAGTTTGTACCAACGGGCAATATTAATGATAGTAAAAAATAAGTCTCCTAATTCTGCTTCTTGATGAGTTTTATCTTCTGTTGTCAAAGCTTCCTTAAATTCTCTTAATTCTTCCTCAAACTTAGCCCAAACCCCTTCTATATTATCCCATTCAAATCCAACAGCGGCTGCTTTCTGGGAAATTTTGCTGGCTGCCATGAGGGGTGGGAGAGTGCGAGCATAGCGACTGAGTTGGCGACTGAGTAACTGGGACTCTGCTGGGGTTTCTCCTTTCTCTGTTGCTTTAATTTGCTCCCAGTTGCGTCTTACTTCCTCGGCACTTTCTACTTCTAGGTTACCAAAAACATGAGGGTGGCGGCGAATTAATTTGACGGTGATTCCTTGAGCCACTTCTTGGAGGGTAAAAGCACCTGTTTCCGAAGCAATTTGGGCTTGTAGCACTACTTGTAAAAGCAAATCTCCTAATTCTTCAGCGATCGCCTCCTTATCTTCACTCTTAAGAGCATGGACCACTTCGTAAGCTTCTTCTATAATATAGGGAATGAGGGTTTGGGGGGTTTGGGCTAAATCCCAAGGACAACCATCTTCAGGCGATCGCAGTTGAGCAACTACTTCAATTAACTTTCCCAAAGCTTCTAATATAGCTTCAGAGGTGTTTTGAGCTTGTTCCTGGGGAGTACTAGACATAAAAATTAATTATCAAATTTCTTCATTATAAGAAGATATAATCAAAAGTAAACCTCTCTTCTCTTTCAACTCGGTTCTGCGTCTCTGTGGTTCATTTAAGAACGACGACGGGTGCGCCTTGTTTTCTTTTTAGGCTGCTTTTTCCTGTAGCGCTTCCAAGCAGAACCAATGGTATCACTAATGGAATGACTCATAGCTCCTAACTCCAAACCTGCGAAAAGGGCGATCGCCTCCCCTGGATATTCTCCCACAACACCCCGCACACCAGTAACAATAAATTCTTGCCAGTTCGAGTCAAAACCCCACAGGAACTGAGCTAGGGCTACCCCCATTATCCCCAAAGGGAGTAAAATAATACTCAGATAAACTACCCGCACTATTGTACCAATAATCAGTCCGTGAGATAATAGAGAACGATGACGCAGGACTTTTTGGTAAGGAACCCAAATAAAGCGCAGTTTTCCCCAGCGTTTGAACTGGATCGAGTAAATATCTAGGTCCGGACCGAACATGAGGCCGCTAAAAAGGAAAGCTCCTGCTATAATTAAAGTGAGTTCGCAGGAGCGGGTAAAGAGTAGACTAACTCCTACCACCCATGGTAAACTCCAGAGAGTGATGCGATCGTGGGTTTGGCCAGAAGGCATTTGCTTTTTTTTCCCAATTGCGTTATTCTATATCAATCGGGCGATTAGCTCAGTGGTAGAGCGCCTGCCTTACAAGCAGAATGTCACTGGTTCAAATCCAGTATCGCCCATGAGCAGTAACCAGTTAACAGTAACCAGTTACCAGCTCTGTTTGCTCTCATGGACTATCTTGCCAGAAGGTGATAATCTATATTTATCCGCGTTCATCTGCGTCCATCTGCGGGACGCAAGCGGGACGCAAGCGGTTGCAACGCATACGCTACGCAATCAAAAAAAAAAATTGACACTTTTTTACTAATTGTGTTATTGTATATAAATCGGGCGATTAGCTCAGTGGTAGAGCGCCTGCCTTACAAGCAGGACGTCACTGGTTCAAATCCAGTATCGCCCATGAACAGTTACGAGTGTAGGGGCGCACAACTTTAGCCAGTAACTGCTACAACCTTTATCTGACTTGCTGAATCATTTCTTGCTCAACCAACCTCACCAAACCAAACCGTGCTCCCCGCTATACCTTGGTATTGATTTTGGCACTTCCGGAGCAAGAGCAACTCCACTTACTCAGGTTTATACTGCTGGTGGAGGTGCTCAAAATGTTACTTGGACTGTTATACGTCAGGGTCATTTACAAGTCCCCGTAACCTCTTCTCTGAACACTGACGCTGCTTACGGAAGTGCCTTGCTTGCTCAACAAAGATAGCCTCTCTCTTCTCTTTCTCTGTGTTGCGGCGTTCAGTGGTTTCTTACACCTTCCCAAAACGACGATGGCGCTTTTGATAAGCCAGCACTGCCTTGTGAAACTCAAAGCGGTCAAAATCTGGCCACAGAGTGTCAGTAACGTATATTTCCCCATAAGCCATTTGCCACAGGAGGAAATTACTCAAACGCATTTCCCCGCTAGTACGGATTAACAGATCCGGGTCAACCAGATCAGCAGTATAAAGATGACTGGCAAATAATCCCTCATTTATATCCTCAACTTTTAAATGACCTTGCTGCACCTGAGTGGCCATCGCCCGACAAGCTTGAATAATTTCCTGTCGCCCCCCATAATTAGTAGCTACAGTAAACCTAGTCCCTGTATTATCCTGCGTATCCTCCATGGATCGCCGAATTTCATCCTGGAGGGTATCTGGTAATGCTGTTAAATTGCCCACAAAACTAATCTTGATATTTTCCACTATCATCTCTGCTAATTCTCGTCGCAGTACCCTTTCAAACAGAGTCATCAAAAATGTTACCTCCTCCAGAGGTCGCCCCCAGTTTTCCGTGGAAAAAGCATAGGCAGTGAGAGCATGAATGCCCCAATCCTTACAGCAACGCAGCAAGTCCTTCAGGGTATCTACTCCCCGTTGATGACCCATAATGCGTGGTTTTCTCTGACGGGATGCCCAGCGACCATTGCCATCCATAATCACCGCTACATGCTGGGGCAGGCGGCTGGCGTCCAGATCTGGGGGTAACTTTTGCAAAGCAATTGGCTTAACTTTCATTTCTTTTTGGAACTTGACGCGCGACGACGAAAGACGCGCTTGAGCAGGATTTTTCCTTGGGAACTAATTGTGCGGCTCAGAAGACTTAAACGAGGAGTAATTGAGTAACTGAGTACTACCTCCCTGTCAACTGCTGGGGACATTTTTTCTGAGAGTAATTCTTTCAGTTTAGTGCTGGTTAAAGGTCGATTCAGAATACCTCCCGACGCTAGGGAAATGGAACCTGTTTCTTCGGAAACCACAATACACAAGCAATTAGCCACTCTTTCCGTAATACCCATAGCCGCTCGATGGCGCGTTCCCAACTGTCGGGAAGTGGTGTGTTCTTCTGAAAGAGGCAAAATCGCCCCTGCTGCTGCAATGCGATCGCCTTGAATAAATACAGCCCCATCGTGCAACAGAGTTGAGGTCTGAAAAATAGTCTGTAGCAGTTCTTTAGAAATTTCTCCGTCCAGAGTCACTCCAGGTACGGAAAATACCCCCTCATCCATCCCAGGGATAGTTTCGATAACAATCAGAGCACCTGTGCGATTTTGGGACAATTCTTTCACCGCAGCTACAATGGTATCTATCTTGCTGTCGGGTTGAGTAACCGAGCGCCTCGAACTGGTAAATAACTGACGGATTTCTCCCCGCCCCAACTGTTCGAGAAAGCGGCGAAACTGGGGCTGAAACATAACTGCCATAGCCACAGCCGAACCTAAAACAAACTTTTCCAAAACAAAACTTAGAAATGTTAGCTTTAGTTTATGACTAATTCCTGCTGCTAGCATCAACAAAATAAAGCCCCGTAACATCCAGAGAGTACGGCGATCCCCAATAATTAGTAACACCCCATAAATTAGGGCAATAACCAATCCGATATCGATGATGTTCAGCACCCATGATTGAATCCAGCTATGATTAGCAGCATAACCCTCTGGCGGCATTATATTTTTATTTAAAAAATGTTTAGGCTTAAAAAAGTTTAGCAATTAGTCTTGTAGGCAAGCAATCTTGCCGGATCAAGTCTTGGTAAGTTTCCCGCTGGATAATGAGGTTAGCTTCTCCCTCATGGACTAAAATAGCTGCCGGTCTAGATATCCGGTTATAATTAGAAGCCATACTATAATTATAAGCACCAGTTGCCATAACTACCAAAATATCTCCCTGTTCTGTTTCTGGTAGCAGAGCATTTTTAATCACAATATCCCCCGATTCGCAGTGTTTTCCTGCCACCGTAACCCTTTCGACCGCCATCGGTGCTGACATGCGATTGGCGATGGCCGCTCCATAGACAGATTGATAAGTAATCGGGCGGGGGTTGTCGGACATTCCTCCATCTACGGATATATAGGTACGGATACCGGGAACTACCTTACGAAAACCAACAGTGTAAGCAGTGACGCAAGCGGAACCAATCAGGGAGCGCCCCGGTTCCACAATCAACTTCGGGAGGGGCATTCCCAGGCGATTGCAAGCCTCAATCGTAGCAGTGGAGACAGTTTTAACCCATTCGTCGATACTGGGAGGATCGTCTGCTTCGGTATAGCGAATACCCAAACCCCCACCCAAATTCAACTCTCTCATGTTCAAGCCGCTATCAACTGCTTGCTTCATCCATTCTACCATTACCCCCGCCAAATCTTCATGGGGTTGCCTTTCAAAAATTTGGGAGCCAATATGAGCGTGCAAACCAATACAGTCAAGATGTGCTTGACGAAGGACAAAAGCAAACACTTCCTTTATACCATCGGGATCGAAGCCAAACTTGCTGTCTAAGTGTCCCGTTCTAATATACTCGTGGGTGTGACATTCGATTCCTGGTGTCAACCGCAGCATTATTGGGATCGGTTTTGACGACAACTCATCAGCAAGCTTCGTCAGCATTTCTAACTCAAGCCAATTATCCACAATAATCTTGCAGCCATGGGCGCGCCCGAAGGGATCCGCTGCGCGGATCGCCAGTTCCAATTCCGCAGTGGATTTATTGTTCCCGTGACAATAGATTAAATCTCCCCTTACCCCTGCTTGCAGGGTAGTATAGAGTTCGCCCCCAGAAACCACATCGAAACCGAAACCCTCAGAGGCGATTATGCTGCAAACCGCCAAACAACTCCATGCCTTGCTGGCGTAGATAGGTAAAGCAACTCCAGGATAGTAACGAGCAAAAGCTTCTCGGTACTGCTTACAAGCGGTTCTGAGAGTTACTTCGTCCAAGACATAGAGGGGTGAACCGAATCGTTCCACCAAAGTTGTCACATCGCAGCCGCCAATTTCTAAACAGTCTCTACTGTTAACCTTAGCTGTCAGGGGTAACAGTTCTTGATTGGGAGATCGTCCCGGAATAGTTTGAGGTAAATAGCCATGTCCCGAATCTACTCTCTCTTGGTTCGATATCATCTTCATTAATAAGATTTAATTTTTGGCGATAATGCCTTTTTTAGTGTACAATCCAATAATGTGACTAAAGCTTTACTGCAACTAAAACCTTTAACTTACTCCCAAATACCCTCTATTGTTGACCTTGACAAATTGTGTCTCGGCGGTATTTGGATAAGAGAAGGTTATGAAAGGGAAATAACTAGTCCCAATAGCACTTTGTTAGTCCTTTCATTATCAACCACCGGGTCAAATGACCGGGAAATTCTGGGTTTCGGCTGTTTGTGGGCAATTTTAGAGGAAGCACACATCACCATTTTAGCCGTTAAACCGCACTATCAAGGTCGATCCCTGGGACAATTATTACTCTATCACTTACTTACTGATGCGGTGTCCCGTTCTTTGGAACGAGCAACCTTAGAAGTAAAGGAGAAGAACACTGTTGCCATCTCACTCTACAAGAAGTTTGGCTTCACCATAGTTGGACGACGGAAAGGCTATTATCAAAATGGGCAAGATGCTCTCATTCTTTGGCGTGGAGGTTTGAATACACCTCAATTCCAGCAAGATTTAGGAATGTGGCAGCAACAAATCAGCTCCAAGCTTTCCCTCCACAACTATAGCATGTACCATGACAGTTGATCAGTTACCAGTTCCTGAGTAAGCACGTATCATGATTTTTACCATCATTTAAGTTTTTGGAGAGTGAGCAGTTTTGAGGTTAATGATGGAAACCAAACAACAATAAGCTATTCATTTTGAGGACTATAGTTATAAAGGGTTAGGAGGCGACCCGGCTTTGCCGGATCCCTTCGGGCGCGCCATGACTCTGACATTAAATGGACAAACAGGAATCATACGTACAGAGCGAGGTTTGACAATTGGAGGTACTCCCATCACTTATACTGGTGAAAGATGTGAGTTCAAAGACTATAGGGTGGCGAACCCACGGACTTATCATAGCTTATTGTAAATATGGCTTCGATGACCTACACGAACAACAATAATTAGCAATACTTCATCCTTGATTGAATAAATAACTCGATATTTTCCTACCCGAATTCTGTAGAAATCACAGTTTTTCCCCTTCAGCTTTTTGCAATCACCGGGACGTGGGTTTTAGGCCAAAACTGCGATCTCATCTTTGAGAAGAGGAACATCTTGCGGGTCAATTGACTTGAAATCCTTCTTGACTCGCCTGTCGAACTTGATTCTATATTTCCTCACGAAAATATCCGATACGTTTGGAAGCCCCGCCTCTTTAGAGCGGGGAGGAAAAACGAACGGCGCCCGCCATTAATCAATGCCGGGCGCCGTCAATCTGTCATGCATAGGCGTATCCATCCTTTTTGTGAATTGGCTGGCAATACTTGTGGCTAATACCCGTCACTCTGCCACTTTGAGTGGCAATATCAAAACTGCCGGATGCACGACATAGAACCCGTCCCACATAGGTGCCTATTTTCTTGCCAGCCGTAACAACCGCTTTAACCATGTCTCCTGTTCTGAAGCCTTTGTGAACTTGCATCCGTGAACGATGTCGTTTTGGGAAGCCATACTTATCGGTGCCACACATTTGCCTACACCCATGACCTGTTGCTTTAATCAGTAATGGTTTGGAAGTGCAAAACTCCAGAGTTGGTACCTTCCCAACACAAGCTGCATCCAGCCAGTGAGCTTTAGCCACCCCCTGTTGGGAACGGTTAAATTTGGTCTGTGCTCCAGTTCCTGGCGTAACGGGTAGGCCCGTTTGCTTGAGGGTGGTGAACAACTTCCAACGGGTGGCATTAACCGCAGCCGCATCTTTAAGGGAAGATTTAGCTTGTTGCTTGATTTTGGCCAGTAGGTCAGGCTTCTCCGATAGGAAGTCTTCAATGGACTGGTTTGATTTCGCCTGATTACAAGGTATACAGGCAATGGTGAGGTTGCTAACTCGATTGGAACCCCCTTTAGACTTGGGAACGATATGTTCCACCTCTAGCGGCACATCCTTTACACCACAGTAGGCACAAGTGCGACTCCATTTTTCCAACAGGTATTCCCTAACCTCATATTGGTGGAGGGTACCCTGCTGGTAACCCACTCCTGAGATTTCAGGATTTTCCATTACCTGGGTGTCAAATTTGACTAACTCTTGAGCAATTGAGCTAATGGGACAAAACCTAATCAGTCGGTTAATCCAGGTCATGGTGGTGGCAACCCGATGGTCTAGAGAAGGAGGCAACCATCCCTTTTGGCGGGTGCGGTTTTGAAATCGGGCGGGACGATATCGGGTTTTGCGATTCCTACGGCTCCGACGGATAGCCCGTCGAGACTCCAAATCGTTTTTGATTTGTTGCCCCCGATGGGTTAATTCCGCTCCCCAGATGACTTGATTCCCTTGCAAGATGGCAATACCAGTCGTTTTGGAGCCAGGGTCTAGCTTGAGTTGGCAAGGTTCTGGGGTATCAGAAACGGCTTTCTTGAGGATGATGGCAAAGGGATACCGTCTGAAGACCTCTGCCTTACCTGCTTTGAGCAGAGAGCGAGCCATTCCCGGTTTGCAGGGATTCAACGGTTTTTGGTTGGTATCAATGACCAAAACGTAGTTAGACATTTTTGCGTCTCGTCTACAGATGTGTAATGTGTTCCTCGCCAATGTTTTCTAAGCTTGTTGGGCCAACCACACTGCTTTACCCCTACTAAGGCTGTTTAATGATTGGCGACAGATTTATTAACCTTTCTGGCCTGAAGGGCCAGAAAGTTAAATCATTAGGCTGGAAAGCACCTGAAGGTGTCGTGACGAAGGAAAACGTAGTCGGAGAAGGACTGAGGCTGGTCAGCTACCTGAAGCTGAAGGCATGAAGCCCAAGGGCCTAGGCCGGGGGTGCTGACCCTACACCCCTAGATCAGCAAAAAATTCATCAAATCCAATGGCGTCACCATCAGCATTAGCCATGCGTATCTCTGCTTCCTGTAAGTCATAACGCTCCTGTGCTTCCTCAAGGAGTTGTAAAAACAATTTGTAGTCGGTGGCAGAAATTATGTAGACTGGTTTCTTCCCTGAACGTTGGATTTCCAGGTGCTCGGAACCGACAGCAACCTTATCTAGGGCATCTGTTGCCCAAATACCTTTCATTTCCACGGCAGAAATCTTGTTCATTTGCCCTCAAAATATCTACACTCCAATATAGCACAAATAACCCAAAGGCTCTTGTTTGAGTAGGGACGGGGAAATCCACGCCCACCCACACCCCTTTCTTAAATATGAGAAACTCTTTATCCTTTGGCTTGACTTAAATATCTCATAATTCCTCTCTCTGCGCTACCGGTGTTCTGCGGCTGAGCAAAAAAGCGGAAACCTAGAAAAAAGATTCGGTATCCCCGCTCCCCCAAAACCCAAAAAAGCAAGTCAACCTATGCTATCATTACCTTATAAGCGGCAATAGGGCGAGGGAAAAAGTCATGTTTGAACGGTTCACAGAAAAAGCGATTAAGGTAATCATGCTAGCCCAGGAGGAAGCAAGACGACTGGGACACAACTTTGTGGGTACGGAGCAGATTCTTCTCGGTCTCATCGGCGAAGGAACTGGGGTAGCAGCTAAAGTGCTAAAATCTGCTGGGGTTAATTTGAAAGACGCCAGGATAGAAGTAGAAAAAATTATCGGTCGCGGTTCCGGCTTCGTGGCTGTGGAAATACCCTTCACTCCCCGAGCAAAGCGGGTACTGGAACTTTCCCTGGAAGAAGCGCGACAACTGGGACATAATTACATCGGTACGGAACACTTACTTCTGGGTTTGATTCGGGAAGGAGAAGGGGTAGCGGCTAGGGTACTAGAAAATCTGGGGGTAGACCTGAACAAGGTGCGAACTCAGGTAATACGAATGCTAGGAGAAGGAACAGAGGTAACCGCAGGAGTAGGTGCCTCAGGAGGTCGGCAAAAAACCCCCACCCTCGACGAGTTTGGAGCCAACTTGACCAATTTAGCCAAGGAAGGGAAGCTGGATCCAGTGGTGGGGAGGACGAAGGAAATCGAACGGGTCATCCAAATACTGGGTCGCCGCACCAAGAACAACCCGGTCCTCATCGGGGAACCTGGAGTGGGCAAAACTGCCATTGCCGAAGGTTTAGCCCAGCGCATTGCCAATCAGGATGTCACCGATATTTTACAAGACAAGCGGGTCATGACTCTAGATATCGGTTTGCTGGTAGCGGGGACCAAATATCGAGGGGAATTTGAAGAACGGCTCAAGAAAATCATGGATGAGATTCGTACTACTGGGAACATCATTGTGGTAATTGATGAAGTCCATACCCTCATCGGTGCAGGAGCAGCAGAAGGAGCCATCGACGCCGCTAACATTCTCAAACCAGCTTTGGCAAGGGGAGAATTGCAGTGTATTGGTGCCACCACCCTGGACGAGTACCGCAAACACATCGAACGGGATGCCGCTTTAGAACGACGCTTCCAGCCTGTAATGGTGGGAGAACCTAGCGTGGATGAGACAATTGAAATTCTCTACGGTTTGCGGGAACGCTACGAGCAACATCACAAATTGAAAATCTTAGACGAAGCCCTGGAATCAGCAGCCAAACTCTCGGATCGCTATATATCGGATCGTTACCTCCCTGATAAAGCCATCGACCTGATCGATGAAGCAGGGTCTCGGGTGCGCCTGATTAACTCCCAATTACCCCCAGCGGCGAAAGAATTGGATAAGGAACTGCGTCAGGTACTGAACCAGAAAGATGAAGCGGTGCGGGGGCAGGACTTTGAGAAAGCAGGGGAACTGAAAGATCGGGAGATGGAAATTAAAGAGGAAATTAAAGCCATCGCCTCGAATAAGAAAAATGAAGGTCCCGAAGACTCTAGTCTCTTTGTAGACTCCGAGGAAATTGCTCACATTGTCGCTTCCTGGACTGGGGTACCTGTCAATAAACTCACCGAGTCCGAGTCAGCGAAGCTCTTGCACATGGAAGATACTCTCCACCAGCGTCTCATTGGTCAAGAAGAAGGAGTTAAAGCTGTCTCTCGGGCTATTCGCCGCGCCAGGGTAGGGCTGAAAAACCCCAACCGCCCCATTGCTAGCTTTGTCTTCTCCGGTCCTACCGGGGTGGGTAAGACGGAATTAACCAAGGCTTTAGCAGCTTATTTCTTCGGTTCTGAAGAAGCTATGATTCGCCTGGATATGTCAGAATACATGGAACGCCATACCGTTTCCAAACTAATTGGTTCCCCCCCAGGATACGTGGGTTATAACGAAGGCGGTCAGCTCACCGAAGCGATACGACGTCGTCCCTATACAGTAGTGTTGTTCGACGAAATCGAGAAAGCCCACCCAGACGTTTTCAATATGCTGCTGCAAATCTTGGAAGACGGTCGTCTTACCGATGCTAAGGGTCGAACCATAGATTTCAAGAATACCCTCCTCATCATGACCTCCAATATCGGCTCTAAAGTGATTGAAAAGGGTGGATCTAGCTTGGGATTTGAGTTTAGCGATGACAAAACTGAAGCTCAGTACAATCGCATTCGCAACCTAGTCAATGAGGAACTGAAGAATTACTTCCGTCCTGAATTCCTCAATCGTCTGGATGAAATCATTGTCTTCCGTCAGTTAACCAAGGAAGAGGTGAAGGAAATTGCCGATATCCTCCTCAAGGAAGTGTTCAGTCGTCTGACCGAAAAGGAAATTACACTGAAAGTGACCGACAAATTTAAAGAGCGTTTAGTAGATGAAGGTTACAATCCTGCTTATGGAGCAAGACCTTTGCGCCGAGCCATCATGCGCTTGTTGGAAGACGTGCTAGCAGAGGAAATCCTCTCCGGTCGCGTTAGTGAAGGTGATACAGCCCTGGTGGATATTGATGAGGACGGCAAGGTCAAGGTGAGTTCAGAAAACCAAAACCTTGATTTACTAAGCAAAAGCCAGGAGAAATTATTGGTGAAAGCCACTGACTAGAAAATCTTAGGGGCACGTCCTTGGCGTGCCCCTACACTGGTTATAGTTTAACCAATCATTAATTTTCAATGAAGTCATTAACAAAAGTTTTATCACTACTTATTGTAAGCATGTTTTTTTATATAAGTATATTATGTAGTAAACCTGCTTTAGCTAATATCGACAACGATCGCTACGATGGCAATATTTTTGTCCTTTATGCTGGTAATGGCTCCTTAGTCCCTCCCCGAATCAGTCTGACCGAGTCATTGGAAAGGGGCAAACCTGCCATATTAGTATATTATCTAGATGACAGCAAAGACTGCAAGCAATTCGCCCTAGTTGTTTCCAACCTCCAAGCTTATTACGGTCGCGCTGCCAGTTTTATTCCCATTAACGTGGATACTATTCCCGTAAAATCTAGCTACAGTCCCACTGATGCGGGTTACTATTACCAGGGGGTTGTACCACAAACTGTTATTCTAGATCCCACAGGCGAAGTGAGATTTAACGGTCAGGGACAAGTCCCTTTCGAGGAGATGGATGACGTTTTGCGCTCAGTCTTTGACTTGCTACCCCGCTCAGAGTCAGTTGAGCTCAAACGCCGCTCTTTTAATCAATTCAATGCTGAGTTAGTAGATTGACAATGATTGATTATGTGCGGCTCGTTTCCTGTGAAAGTCGCGGCGTAAGCTAAAACATAAGCAGGAGCAGGGTTCAGGGACAGCGTCTCCGATAATCTAAGCTACCCGAAAGGGGCTGAAAACGGACAAAACGATTCCCCGCCATCCGCGATGCCGGGGGTTACCGAACTTTGACAACTGAATGAACTATGAGGGTGAAAGTCCCTCCCGTGAGGGAATCATGTGAATCCTTATCTGGCCACAGTGAGATTAATCATCAGGCTGAAGCTGGCAACAGGGCGGTAAAGTGCGGCCAAACGGTTAGGCAGAGATACTTCCGCTAACAGGGAGAACACCGGGATAACTTAACGTGAATCATCTGAGAAAAGACCTAAGCCATGACACTGTCGGAAGGCCGTTACAGACGACAGAAGAAACACCGAAAGAAACTCGTAAGGTTAATAATCGACCACTTACATTCCTGAGTTGGTGATAGGTCAAAGGATGAGTCCCAAGGGTTCGTAACAATAGTTCATTCGGAACGAGTAAAAACTCGCTCAACTTCCACGGAAACTAGGGATTCCAAGCCCTGCTCAGGCGCGGCTGCGCAGGAGCAGGCAAGTGAAGGGGTGGGGTCGTCTGATTAACGGCCTATCGGAAGAGTGAGGGTAAGAGAAGGCGTAACTGCCTGATGGTTTCTACAGAGAAGAAACCCAATGTAATTATCAGAGCGACTAACGAGTCAAAACTGTGAATATCACTAACCCGACTTCAAACGAATACCGCAGTCTGAAAGCCTTGAAACTCCACTTAGCAGCATTCCTGCTAGCGGGGAAGATTGGCCGGAGGACTGACGATGTCTGGAAAGACCTGCCATGGAAGCTATTCCGGCAACAAGTCTTTCGGTTACAGCGGAGTATCTTCAAAGCGCAAAAGAACGGTCAAAAAACCAAAGTCAAACGTTTACAACGGCTCCTATTACAGAGTCGTGCAGCCTCCCGCCATCGAGGATGCCGGGAGCCGTCAAACAAGTAACACAGTTAAACACAGGGCGTAAGTCCCCCGGAGTTGATGGGAAAACAGCGCTTTCCCCCAAAGAGCGTCTAGGGTTATGCCAAAGGCTGAACAAGCACTGGTACCACTGGAAACACCAACAACTGAGAAGGGTAAATATCCCCAAGCCTAACGGCAAAACAAGGGGATTAGGCATCCCTACAATGGCCGACCGGGCATGGCAAGCATTGCTTAAGTTAGCAGCCGAGCCTGCCTACGAGGCAACTGCCGGAGAAAGAAGCTACGGCTTCAGACCCGGTCGCTGTACTGCGGACGCACAAAAGCTCATCTTTGACCAACTTAAGAAGACGGGTAACGGCAAGGACAAGCTGATACTGGAAACAGACATCAGTAAGTGCTTTGACGAAATTGACCACCAGGTCATGCTCGATGGAGTAGTCCTACCAATCGAAGCCTTAAAGGGATTAAAGAGAGCCGTAAAAGCAGGCGTTCGTGGTGAATATCCCTCCAGTATGAAGGGTACCCCCCAAGGCGGGGTTATCTCACCCCTACTGGCCAATATCGCCCTAGATGGATTCGAGAACCTAGGGTCTGACCAGAAGGTCAGGACAGAATACACACACAAAAGTGGGAAAAAGTCCGGTCAAAAGTACTACAAATGGTCGGAAGGTATAAGGGGCATTCGTTACGCAGACGACGCGGTCTTTATCTGTAAATCCGAAGCTAATACCGAGAAGCTACGGAAAGATATCGACGAATTTCTAGAGTCCAGAGGGCTAAGAATCAACGAAACTAAGACTAAGGTGAGTAAAGCTACGGAAGGATTCGATTTCCTGGGGTGGCGCTTTCGTGTCAATTCCCGTGGAGTCTTTAAGTCCACACCGAGCTCCGAGAATTATGCGGACATAAAGGCCAAGGTTAAAGCCACTTGGAAAAATGGTGCAACCACGGAGGCTCGCCTGAAAAGGATAGAGTCACAAGTCCGAGGTTGGAGGCAATATCACAAAAACTGCGATATGAGCAAGCACTCGCTATGGTCGCTCAATCACTGGGTATGGCGTAAGCTGAGGGCTGAAAAACGCAGGATGGCAATTAAGGAAGCAGAGAAAGCAAGACGTCTGGCTATCAAGGGTAAACCCTTAGGAGCGGCTAAACGCCAGCTCACATCAGAGCAGATTAAGAAAGCTTTCCCTGCAATTCCCTGGAAAGTCAATAGCCACGTGATGGTTAAAGAGAATGCCTCACCCTACGATGGGAATATTCTCTATTGGATTGGCCGGAATTCCAAACTATATAGTGGCCCAACCGCTGACGCCATTAAGCGACAGAAAGGCATATGTCCGCATTGCAACCGCATGTTCATGGAGATAGATGGTGCCGTGGAGTTGCACCACATTGACGGCAACCATAACAACTGGTTTCGCTTGAATCTAGTTGCTCTCCACCGAGAATGTCACCAAGCGCAGACGGTACACCGGAAGTGCATCAAAGACGGACTCGTGAAGCGCGCCGTTAAGGTATAGGAGCACCTGAGCTGTATGAGGTGAAAGTCTCACGTACAGTTCGTAGGAGAGGGGCGAGGCGGCAACGTCTCCCTCGACTCTAATAAATCACTAGCTTTTGTTTGGCAACAGTTGATTGACTTTGGCCAGCAAATCTGTCGCACTGAAAGGTTTAGTGATATATTCATTTCCGCCTTGTTTTTTTCCCCAGTACTTGTCAAAATCCTGATCTTTAGTAGAGCAGATTAAAATTGGCATTTGCTCCGTTCCGGGGTTTCCCCTAATCCAACGACACAACTCGTAGCCGTTCATTTCCGGCATGATTAAATCTGTGATTACTAAATCTGGCGGATTTGCTTTTATTTTTTCCTGCGCTTCCACCCCATTGGCTGCTTCAATTACTTGAATGCCATCACCATCATTTTGGAGAATTTTAGAAATTATTTCCCGTGGTGTATGATTGTCGTCTACTATTAGCACTGTAAACATAATTCTATCTTTAATACCTATCTAGAGTAATAGTCGCCAACAAGCTAGGGCCAGTAGTTTGGCGTCCACTATTATATCTCTTAACAGCACTTATGGCGATCGCTCTATCCAATGGTACTTTCTATTATACCATATAATATCCATTATAGCAAGGTTATTTGGATTAAGAAAAATTAACTAATATTATCAAATACTAAGTCGTAGTGCGGCTAACTGTGCTGCTGCTTTGTGGAGAGACTCATACCATTCTTCCTCAGGATTACTGTCAGCCACAATACCTGAACCAACTTGCCCATATATGATGTTTTGATGTATACTACATAAAAGAGTCCGAATGAGAATATTCAAATCCAGATTTCCCCGCCAATCTAAATAACCGCAAGAACCGTAAAATAAACTCCGCCGAACAGGTTCCAGTTCCTCAATAATTTCCAGACAGCGGACTTTGGGACAACCAGTAATGGTACCACCGGGAAACAAGGCTCGGATCAGATGGACAGCATCGCAGTCCGAGCGCAAAATACCAGTTACATTGCTAGTCAGATGCATAACATGGCTGTAGTTTTCGATAACCAGGAGTTCATCCACATTAACAGAACCCCATTTACATACTTTTCCTAAGTCGTTGCGCTCTAAATCCACTAACATGATGTGTTCTGCTCTTTCCTTCACATTAGCCATGAGTTCTGTTGCCAAAAAAGAGTCTCTTTCGGGAGTAGCACCCCGGGAGCGGGTTCCCGCAATAGGTCGAGTTGAAGCCCTGTTCCCTTCTAGGAGCAATAATCTTTCTGGAGAACAACTCACCACTGCTCCCCAAGGAGTTTGCCAATAGCAGGCAAAGGGAGAAGGATTGATTTGCTGTAGGGTACGATAAATTTTCCAACTATCCGCAGTAGTATTAACTTGAAAGCGCAGGGAAAGATTAGCCTGAAAAATATCTCCTGCTTGGATATATTTCAATACTTGTCGGACTGCATTTTCGTATTCTGCTTGACTGGTGAGAAATGAAATGGGATGTGAATGGTTCTTTTGAGTGGGGTTGGGGTTTTGCTGGGGTAAGGTCTCTTCTAGCTTACTCAGGAGGCGCTTTAGTTCGTTTCTGGAGGTAGCGGCTAACCAGAGAGTTTGTTCCCAATGGTCCAGCACGGCAAAATTGGCAGGTTCGTACCAATAAGCTACGGGAAAAGGCAGGGGATCTGATTGCAGGTGGGGTAGTTTTTCAATTTCCCAGGCTAGGTCGTAACCCAGCCAACCCAACCAACCTCCGGTAAAGGGCAGGTTATCAGGGTAAGAGGCTGAGGGACATTTTCTCTGTAGGAGACCACGAAGGAAGGGCAGAATTTGCCCCACTCCTGGGGTCCACAATTGGGGTTTTCCTCCCACAACGCGAGGAGCACCAGCACAAATAGAATAGCGAGCTAATTTGGGGTTACCATTTGGGTTAGGGTAAGGGCTTTCCAGGAGAGTGGCGGGGTTATTGTGGCGAAATAAAAGAGCGAAAACATCCGCTCCACTGCGCTCTTGCAGAGGGAGAGAGATCCAGTACCAAGGTGAGAGCATTACTATAACGCCCAAGCGCGGGTGTAGGGTGTGGGTAAAGGTTGGTAAAAAGCAAATTATACAAAGGTTGCTGCAATTGACTGGATAGTTATTTCTGCCCGGATGCACTAGCATTAATAATTTCAGCAATGAACTGATCGTAGTGCTCCTTCATCGGGAGTGTTTCCTCAATTTTGATGCGGCGACGTAATCTAAGCACGTTTTCCTTTTCAATTGGGTTGTAGCCCTGTTTTGGGTATTTTTCCCAATATAAACCAGTACCTCGGCGTTGCCAAGTGGGTAAGTCATTGAAGTTAATACCGTTGTGAAAAAGCAATTCATTCTTAAATGCAACCGATTGATTCTTAAGTTCTGCTGTTGCTCGGCTAGCGCTTTTGCCAAGTTTCCGCAATGTCCAATAGCTCCAACTGTTTAGGGCGCAATGGCTTGCATCTGCCTGTCGCCAGCGAAAGTAGTCCACCACTTGAGACTCATTTGCTCCTAGCCAAACACGACTATCAAAACAGACAAATGTTCCTGCTACATGAGTGAATATGGCACTGGCAATACTGGCTGAGATTGATACAATCTTTTCCAAACTGCGATTGAAAAAATCCCAATTCAAAGGAAACAGAACGGAGATTTCATCGCTTTCTGTATAAGCGTAGATACCTTGCATTTCTTCTAGCAGAGTTTGAGCCGTCTGTACCATCAATTTATGAAATTCTAGGTCAAAAGGTTTTTCAAAGCGAGATTCCGTAAAACCAGAAAAGGATCGTCCATCTACCCTAACAATAACCCAGGTTTCCCGTAGCAAGCGCAGATTGTGGAAGTATTCTAACTCCCGCATCCGGTTTTCAAAGCTCTGATTGTCCATCGTTCACCTCCTCTTTTATTTAAATGAGCGATCGCTTCCAAGCAATAGCAAGTTTGATAGATGTTTCCAACTTATCTTGTTCAGTAAGTTTAAAAGCCTCATATTCTAATAGGGTATTTGCATTTAACTCATCTAAGTACCCATTTAACTCATTTAAATAGGGGGAACTATCAATTACTTGCTTTGATAATAAAACCAGTTGTTGAATAAGCTGCTTTTTTGATGATAAACTCCATTCCAGAATCAGCTCCACCAAAATAAACTATATTAGATTCAAAAGGTGACTGCCCATTTTATTGCCACATCTATTGCTTGTTGGAGATTAGTAGAGTGTATCCAGCCTACAAAACCTGCATATTCACATTTTCCATGGCTGTTAGCAATGAATACATATTTAACACCCGCTAGATTTGTCCAAGTTCGGATGTTAGTTCCATCTGCAAAGGAAAATAGAGTGGTTGCTTTAGAAAAATCTCGCTCACTGGCATCGGTAATACCTGGTACAGCTCGAAAATGTTCTATCAATTCCGCAATTAAACCTCTTGGCGCTGGTAGTGGTTTTCTGGGTTGTAACCAAAATTCTTGAATCACTTTAACAGTAGCAGGATGGGTTCTCAATGCAGGATGACTTACACCGTCCAAACAAACAAAATGAGCGTGTTTTAGCAACGCACGACTCAATTGAGACAGTACCATCTCCTCCACCTGTGATATTCCCAGCTACTACCAATGTGGGAATGACAGCGGTAATTTGTTCTGCTAGGAGCCGACGACTTTTACCAAGGGGTTTTGCTATTCCCATACCCCAACCAAAGGGGTCAATAATTTTAGCCAAATCTGCACCACCGATAGGAGAACCTAGCAACACTAAAGACTCAAACCGCTTCCACCATTCTGGATGTCTAGATAATATTTCTACCCAGATGACACCTCCCAGTGACGTAGCAATGATTCGAGCTGGGGTATCAGGATACTGCTTAAACGCTTGCTCTGCGGTTACCTCAACTTTGCTAATAAGAGGCTCAATCTTGATTCATAGTTTGGATAAATCCCAAATTTGGCGCGATAACACAGCATTGAGGTGGAGCTACTTTGTGAGCTAAGGAGGACATAGCTCTGTTATCATCTGTCATTCCATGTTGAGAAAATAATATAAGTTTAATTTGATTAAACAATGACATTATCTGTTTCTACCTCGCCTAAATGATTTGGGTTGGTGTTGTTGGGTTTCGTTCCTCAACCCAACCTACGAACCCTTTGCGCCCTTCCCCTGGGTGAAACCCTTCCTAGATTTCTGCCTTGGTGGGCAATAAACAATTTACTCTCATTATAGGGTACCAAATTGCCCACCCTAGGAAATGCTTCCGAACATTAGGCGCAACCACCAAAAGACAGGTAAACAGTCCAAAGCAAACCAGTCACCCCAACCTAACTTTAACTTATGCCATTTAACTTGATGTTTATTAGGGCTGGTAAAACCCCGTACTTCCATAGCGATGGCAATTTGCTCGGCTCTCAGCAGCAGATTTTCCAGCAGTCGGTCCCCTAGTATTAACCAGATTTGAAAGCTTCGGCGCATACCTAATTTTTGCCAGTTAATGGCCCTAGTACGCACGGAACGACTGAGATTTTGAATTTCTTCCAAAACCAGAGGTATAAAGCGCAAAGAAAGAGTTAAAGTGAGGATAATTTCCGTAATAGGTAATCTAATTTTTTTGGCAGGTTGGAGCAAATTTTCTAAACCCGCTGTGATTTCTTCAGGGGCGGTGGTGAGTAGATAGAGGTTGCTACTATAAATTAGGGTAAATAGTAAAGTAGAAATCCGCACTGCTAAATCTAAAGAACGTCTGGTTATCTTGAATTTTGCTACGTGGAACAAGACATATTCATAAGAAGTAGGTTGAGTTATATCTTGCTCCGGAGTTGGTAGTCGCGGTTGATAGTGAACAGCTAGTCCGTCTGGTGCAAAACAAGTTATCAGGAATATAAAAAGGCAAAGTAAAGACAACAAACCCATTTGTTGTCGCCAAACTCTAAAGGGAATAGTAGCAGAAATTGTCAGCAGACACAGAACTGCTGCTAGTCCCAAACGGCAATAAGAACTTGCCAGCATGGGAGCAGCCAGAAAAGTCATTAACCAAGCAAGTTTGACCCTTGCATCTAAATAATGGAGCCAGGTTACGGGTTTTTCGAGATAAAGTCCTAGAGGTAGATTCCGCAATAAATCCATGTTTCTGTATTAATCAGCGTTCATCTGCGTGTATCTGCGGTTCAATAACTAAACCTTAGTGGCTCGATTGAGATTATTTTTTTCCACGTCCCGAGGTTTTTTACCTCGCCAGAGTAAACGGATTGGAGTGCCAGTGAAACCTAGTTGTTGGCGAAACTGACGGTCGATATAACGGCGATAGTTTTCATGAAAACGTTTGGGATCGTTGACAAAGAGGGCTATGGTTGGGGGTTGGCTACTTACTTGGGTGCCGTAATAAATTTTGCCTTGTTTTCCTTGGCGGGTGGTGCTCGGAGTGTGCCAGTTAACAGCTTCTTCTAGTATTTCATTCACTACTGCTGTACTTACTCGACGACTATGTTCCGCTGCTGCTTTATCTACTAAATTCAGGATTTTGTCTACTCGTTTCCCGGTTTGGGCGCTGACAAAAATCATTTCTGCCCAATCCATATAATATATGCGATGTTGTAGGATTTTCTTCTGTTCGTAGATGGTATAGGAGTCTTTTTCCACTGCATCCCATTTATTCACCACAATTATAGCAGCACGACCTTCTTCGATAATTCGCCCTGCCAGCTTCAGGTCTTGGTCTGTAATGCCGTCTAGAACATCTATTACCAATAACACTACATCGGCCCGGCGAATAGCTTTAAAAGCCCGATTAATGCCGAAAAATTCTGCACCGTACTGAACGTTTTTCTTCCGGCGAATACCTGCTGTGTCGATGAGGCGATAGGTTGTCTCGCCCCTGGTCACTACCATATCAATAGCATCTCTAGTAGTGCCGGAAATGGGACTCACAATGGAGCGGTTTTCCCCTGTGAGGGCGTTGAGAAGGCTAGATTTGCCCACGTTGGGACGACCAATAATGGCTACTTTGATTTCTTCTTGGTCTGGGGTGTTATCAACGGGAGGCAGGTGGGTAATCAATTCGTCCAATAGTTCCCCTGTACCGTTACCGTGAATCCCAGATACCGGGTAGGGTTCCCCTAAGCCCAGTTGCCAAAACTCTGCTGCTTGAGCCAGCCCTTCTTCGATAGATTCGCATTTGTTCACTGCAAGGAAGACCCGGACTGATTCTTGTCGCAACCAATCTGCTATTTCTCTATCTCCTTGGGTGAGCCCTATTTGTCCGTCTACGACTAAAATGGCTGCACTAGCTTCCTTTAGTGCTGCTAGTGCCTGTTGCAGAATTTGGGGTAAGAATTCTGTGTCGTCAGCGAAGACTAAACCCCCTGTATCTACTATTTTAAATTCCCTATCTTGCCAGAAGGCGGGGCGATAAATGCGATCGCGGGTTATTCCCGGTTTGTCGTGAACAATACTGTCTCTGGATCCTGCTAAACGGTTGACGAGAGTAGATTTGCCCACATTAGGTCTGCCTATAAGGGCTACGATTGGTAGGGACATAGTCTTGACTTCTTTTTCCTTTATAAGGCAGGGTCTAAGGAAGTCCCTACCGAGAGCACACAATTCAATATACTATAGTGTGGGGTAAGCTGGAGAGAAGTTAGTCAACAACACCCTACACACATTCAGAATCTTGATGAATCCTCATAAGCTATTACCCACCTTTTCTTCAATTACAACATCTGATAAGTGGTACACTTATTACAAAGCCAATGCTGAGTTTCAGTTAGATATTCCTTGGCAACGAGGTGCAGAAATCAGAGAAGCTGAACGAAATGTCATAGCAGATTCTTTGGCAGCTTGGCAGTTGGGCGAAACATCAGATGGGACACATTTGCTCGCTGCTGCTAAAAACTACGCACGGCGGATAAAAGACTCCAAATACGTTGATGTGATTCAACTATTCATCAAGGAAGAACAACGTCATGGGGGAGACTTAGGACGGTTTCTAGATCTTGCCCAGATTCCTCGATTGCAACGTAACTGGGGCGACACGTTTTATTAACCTTTCGGGCCCTTCAGGCCAGAAAGTTAAATCATTGTTTCGGAAAATCCGCTATGCAATTCCAACGATGGAGATTTGGACAACTCCCGTCATTATGGTTGAGACTCTGGCATTAGTCTATTACAAAGCAATTCAAAAAGCAACTAATTCCCCAGTTCTACGGCAGTTGTGTCAACAAATCTTGAGAGATGAAGTGAAGCATATTCGTTTTCAATACGAACGCTTGGCAATTCTGCACAGAAATCGCCCTACATCGCTCCCTTAGCTCACTTATTTTCTACAGCGAGGTCTTTATCACATAACAGTTATTCTAGTTTGGATAGGTCATCATCGTGCACTCAAGGCAGGAGGATATACTTTTAAAAGTTACTGGCAGGACGCATGGGTAAAGATGAATTTTGCCTGGCAGCGCATGAAACCTGAAAGATATCAGTGGGTAGAATAGATTTATAATGACTGTAAGGCATACATAAAAGCATAAAAGTATTTGACTCTTAAAATGGTGCGTTGCCATTGCGAAGCAAAGCGCAAGCAACCGCAAGCGGGAGCACCCTAAGGTTAGGATGATTGAACAGTAAGAGTTAATGTATCCACAAAATCGGGATAGGAAATAGCAGCAGCTTGGGCGCCGTAAATAGTGGTTTTTTCCTTAGCATTGAGAGCTGCGATCGCCAAACTCATGGTGATACGATGGTCATCATAACTCTTGACTTCTGTTCCTGTTAGGAGTACTCCCCCCACTATCTCCAAACCATCGGGAAGTTCTGTGGTTTTCGCTCCCATGGCGTTTAACTGAGAAGCAATTACGGCGAGGCGATCGCTCTCTTTGACCCGCAACTCTGCCGCATCTTTAATTAGAGTTGTACCTTGGGCAAAAGCTGCTGCTACTGCTAAGATGGGAATCTCGTCAATTAAGCGAGGAATCAAGTTTCCTTCTATGGTACATCCTTTGAGTTCTCCGTGACGCACTCGCAAGTCGGCAACTGGTTCCCCGGCAACCTCCCGTTGATTTTCCAACTGGATATCGGCTTCCATCATGGCCAATGCTTCTATAATACCAGTTCTGGTAGGGTTGACGCCCACATTTTCAATGAGTAACTCTGAACCGGGAACGATGGCACCAGCAACTAACCAGAAGGCCGCAGAACTAATGTCCCCCGGAACGATGACTGTTTGTCCTGTTAATTCCGTTCCTCCTGTAATGGTAACACTTTTAACTTCTCGATCTACAGTTAATTCAGCTCCAAATGCCTTTAACATTCTTTCGCTGTGGTCTCGGGAGATAGCGGGTTCGGTGACAGTAGTTTTACCTTCTGTTAATAAACCTGCCAGGAGGATGGAGGATTTTACTTGAGCTGAAGCGATGGGACTATGATAATGTATTGATTGGAGTTGCTCTCCTTTTATTGCGAGGGGAGCAAGGGAATGGTTTTTCCTTCCCCAAATAGAAGCACCCATTTGTTGCAGGGGTTTGACTACCCGTCCCATGGGACGACTACGGAGGGAATTATCCCCCGTTACCGTAAAGAAGCGTCCCCTAGAAGCTGCCAGGAGTCCCAACATTAATCTGAGAGTTGTTCCTGAGTTACCCGCTTTTAAGATATCTGGGGGTTCAGATAGGTTGTTTAAACCCACTCCTTGGACAATTACTTTTTTTGAATTCAGTTGGGATATTTCTGCTCCCATAGTTCGGAAACAACTTGCTGTACTGCGAGGATCCTCACCTAATAATAATCCTTCAATGGTAGTTTGTCCCCTAGCGATCGCTCCCAGCATTAAAGCGCGATGGGAGATAGATTTATCTCCTGGTACCCTGATAGTTCCTATTAAAGATACTCCTGATAAGGGTGGATGGATGATTAAATTTTTGCCTTTAGAGGTGAGGTGAATAATGGGAGTTGACATAGGTTGGTGCGCGGGTGTGTAGTGTAGTGTAAGGGAGACTAGACTAGACTATCAGGATTTCTTCGGCGATACGAACATGATCATGTTGCGACCTTCTCGTTTGGGAGTTTGTTGCACTTCTCCTACTTCTTCGAGATCTTTAGCCATCCTTTGCAGTAACTTTTCCGCTAAACCAGCATGTTGAACTTCTCGTCCCCGGAAGTTAATGGTTGCTTTCACCTTGTCTCCTGCTCTGAGGAACCGTTTGGCGTTCTTGACACGGACGTTGTAATCATGCTCGTCAATTTTATAGCGCATTTTCACTTCCTTCACGTCGGCGGCGCGCTGATTTTTTTTGGCTAGTTTGGCTTTTCGGTCTTGTTTATATTTGTATTTGCCGTAGTCCAAAATGCGACAAACAGGAGGATCTGATTCGTCACTGACCAACAATAGATCCAACTCTTTGCTTTCCGCGATGACTAAAGCTTCTTCCAGTGCAAGAATCCCCAACTGGGTGCCATCTTTATCAATGACCCTAACTTTGGGATAACTGATTCTGCGGTTAATTAGGGGGAGATCGCGATTGCGTCTTTTATCTCTCACAGGCGTATGCTAAATTGATCTAATTCTTTATTTTGACTAACTTTCACAGTTTATCTATTTTTCATTCTACCAAAAGCCAAAGAATTACTCCGTTCTACGAAATTCAACCTTTGATTTCCATTATAGTCCTAATCCCCCCATTTTGTCAAACTATAATGAATATAAATATTTTTTAAGTTGAGGGCGATGGAGAGGACCGATAGTGGGCTGAGACGGTATAAAATGGTCAAAATAAGGGATTGGATCTGGCGAGGCTGGCCAGTTCGCTATGGTTACGCTCGTCCCTCTGAAGGAACTGCCCCTACCCAGCCGCCGCTGATTTTGCTCCACGGTTTTGGGGCGGCCATCGGCCATTGGCGTCACAATATTTCAGTCTTGAGTGAAACCCATACAGTATACGCCCTAGACTTGTTAGGGTTTGGAGCATCGAAAAAACCCCCAACCAACTACCAGGTTGACCTCTGGGTGGAGCAGGTTTACGATTTTTGGCAGACTTTTATCGGTACTCCTGCTCATCTTGTGGGCAACTCTATCGGTTCTTTAGTTTGTTTGGCCGCTGCTGCAAACCGCCCGAAAATGGTCAAAAGTATTGTCATGATTAGTTTACCAGATGTCTCCTTACGAACTGATGGGATTCCTCGGTGGGCACAACCTGTAGTGAGGAAGATTGAGGCTATCTTTACGAACCCTCTGTTGCTCACACCCTTATTTTACATTTTGCGCCGTCCTGGAGTTATCCGTCGCTGGGCAAAATTAGCCTATTTCAACCAGAATGCGGTTGACGAAGAATTGGTAGAGATTCTCGCTACTCCACCTTACGATGAAGGTGCAGCCCGAGCATTTTGTGCTTTGTGTACCTCCGTGAACCGCCCGAATTTTGCTCCCTCTGCAAAAGCTGTGTTACCCTCCTTAAAAGTGCCCATCCTTCTAATTTGGGGTCGCCAAGACCGGATGGTTCCCTCTAGTTTAGCCCCTATTTTGGCCGCTGCCAACCCTAGTATCAAGTTAGTAGAATTGGATCGTGCGGGACACTGTCCCCAGGATGAATGTCCCGAGAGATTTAATGCGATTCTTCTTGATTGGCTTGAAACAGTTACCGGTTACCAGTTACCAGTAATCAGTAATCAGTAATTTATAAATCATTAATTATTTAAATACTTTGTAATACATTTAGTAATGCAGGCAATTGGGACAACGTTTGGTGCCTTTTACAGTGGCCACTGGGTTAGGAAGATAGTATCATAGTTGGCCCTCTGGTGCGTCATCTACCACTAGGTTTTTTGCATACTTAAATTAATGTAATCGGTGCTTTACTTGGGTTGGTGCGTTGCCAACTCACCCTACATACAAGAGAGCAATTCATTCGCGGGCGGGGCTACTCAGACGGGAAGGGGCAGCACTACCACTCTTTTATACTCCCATTATATCAAACTATTTTATTTTTCTTATGAGAATATAGGGTGGAAGCGCTATAAGATTTAGGAAGAGTGCGAAAATTTTCTGAAGTTAAATGAAACACACCCTGTCAGTTTTAGTGGAAGATGAAGCGGGAGTTTTGACGCGCATTGCCGGTTTATTTGCCCGTCGGGGCTTCAATATTGAGAGTTTAGCCGTAGGTCCGACGGAACAGGCAGGTATTTCCCGCATTACCATGGTAGTCCCGGTAGAAGAACGCACCATTGAGCAATTAATCCAACAACTATATAAGCTGATTAATGTTTTCAAGGTTAAAGATATCACTAACATTCCTTCCGTGGAACGGGAGTTGATGCTGATTAAGGTTAATGCTACTCCTGACAACCGGGCAGAGGTAATGCAAGTGGTGCAGGTATTTCGCGCCCGGATAGTGGATATGTCGGAAGATACAGTAACGGTAGAAATAGTGGGGGATCCTGGCAAAATGGTAGCAATTATCCAGATGTTAAATAAGTTTGGCATTACCGAAATGGCTCGCACTGGCAAAATTGCTTTGACCAGGGAGTCGAGAGTTAATACGGAATTTCTCAAATCGAGCTAGACTTTGACACTGTCATCGACCGTGTGCCCCTACACTACCCTCGCAAAGCGTTATACAATTCAAAAAATACCCATTAGAAGGAACTATGGCACAAATTACCATCTAAATCTTGATGAAAACATCAAATATCGCTTGCAAAAACAAGCAGAAGAACATGGGCGCTCTCTTGAAGAAGAAGCTCAATAAATTATTCGCGAAGCTCTCACAGAAGATGGGCCACCCAGCAACCTGTAATGAGCCTATTTACAACCGCCATCACTCAGGCTGAAATCACCTAGGGTATTGCCATTTTACCTCAAGGAAAACGAAGAGATGAACTAACCCACGCCGCTAATTTGATGTTCGCTGATAATTTTTCAATGCGGATTCTCCCTTTTGATGAAGCTACTGCTGTTGCTTTTGCTAGTATTGCCGCCCAAAGACGAGCCAATGGTAATCCTATTTCCCAAGCAGATGCCGAAATTGCCGCAATTTGTTATACTCATAAAGCAGCTATAGCCACTCGCAATGTTTCTGATTTTGCAGGATGCGGTATTTCCATTATTAACCCCTGGGAATATGTATTACCATAATCCTCAAAAAATCTGCGGTGCGTTACCAACACACCCTACTGAAGAAAATCAAAATGTTGCAAACCTTCGAGAATACCAGCAGAGTAGTTTGTTTTAGCTAAATAAAGATAATTCCCGAGGTTATTTTCGTACCACTGCCGTAATTCCTGTTTAGCGTTGCCCACGATTATACCTCGTCCGACCCCAACACTAAAGAGAGCAATATCATTGCCTGAGTCACCGCAACAGACCGTAAAATGGTCTTCAATGCCCCAATTTTGCTGTAAGAATTTCACTGCTAGCCCTTTATCTCCTTGTTTGGGCAACAGATCTAAATAAGTAGAGCCGCTGTAAATAACCTTGACATTTAAGTTATTTTGTGCTATGTCAGACTTCAGTTTAGGGACTACTTCTACCGCAGCAGCAGCAGTAACATTATAACTTACCTTAAATGTACTTTGTTCACTTTCCGATTGAAGAACCAAATCCTCATATTTACTAGCTATAGCTACTACAGCCTCCCTGTTCCATCCCTGAGAGAGAACAGCGGTCCATGGTTTACATAAATTATGGTTATTTAAATATATTTCAGCACCTACAGAAGTAATGAGGGCATCTGGGGGTAAGAGAGGCTTTTCAGAGGCCAGTTGGCGGTAGAGAAAGAGCGATCGCCCGGTAGCATAGACTATCTTAGTTCCATATTGCTGGCGATGGTCACTTAGCCTTTGATTGAGCAGTTCTAAGGTACCATCATCCCCTACCAGGGTATTATCTAAATCAGTGACGAATAAAAATGGGGTCATGTCTCGGTTAATGCTCCCTTCAAACTGCGGCAAAACTGAGCGATGGCCTGACAACCTTCTTTTGGGGTACCTGCTGCCAAACGGTTAACAAAAGCGCTGCCCACAATAACGGCATCCGCCCCCCAAGCTTTCATCTGCCGGGCGTGTTCGGGCTGAGAAATCCCAAAACCCACACCAATAGGCTTGTCTGTAACTCTACGCAAACTGGCGAGTAAATCTTCAACTCGACTTTGGACTTCGCTCCGCACTCCTGTAACACCAGTAACGGTGACTAAATAAATGAAACCTCTAGACTGACGGGCGATCGCCTGAAACCGTTCTGGGGGTGTTGTAGGAGCCACCAATAAGGTTAACTCAATGCCCCTTTCCGCCGCTGGTTCGAGAATGGAGGAACTTTCTTCCAAAGGTAAATCTGGTACCACCAAACCTTTCACTCCAGTAGCGACAATTTTGTCCAGGAAGGGTTCGATACCCCGGTAAAAGATAGGATTGTAGTAGGTAAAAAGAATAATCGGCGCTTTTATGTCCCCGGAAACATCCTGCACTACCTCCAAAACCTCATCTAACCGTACTCCTCGTTGTAACGCTCTAGTGGCGGCGGCTTGAATCGTCGGTCCGTCGGCTAGGGGATCGGCATAGGGAACCCCTAATTCAATGATATCCGCACCTTCCCGATCCAGGATTCGGATAGCTCTAGCGGTGGTAGACAGATCAGGGTCACCAGCGGTGATAAAGGGTATCAGAGCACATTCACCAACGTTTTTGAGGGATTTAAAACGGTCAGAAACGGAAATCATAGGGTTCGGGGTTTGGGGTACGGAATATTTTATTGTTCTTCTACATCGCGTTGTAGTTTAGCCAACTCTTCTGGAGTCATCTCTTCCAAACGCTTTTGCAGCACTGCTTCTTTATAATCTTGGAGCTGCTGGTTGTAAGTCATCTTTTGGGTGACGACGCGGAAGAGATAAGTGCACAGCCAAGCTACTAACCCACCTACTAATAATACCTGACTCCAGATTCCAGCTGCTAGGTTGTCCAATCCCGCTAACTGCAATAATAAATAGGTTATTCCCCCAGCGGTAAATACGCCAAAAGCCATGGCAATCGCGTCTATTCTTCGCATTAATTTTGCTTGTTTCCTGTTGGTTGTTCTAGCTTCCCAGACTATAGAGCGATTTGGCGACGTTTGGGTCGAAAATTCAACACAGGGCTGAGTAGCAATAAGCCGGGGAAGAATAAGAAGACCAGGAAATACATGAATGTCCGTTCCACAGAACTAGCCACGTACCAGCGAATCTTTAAATAGAAATAAATGATACCGGGACCAATGAGCAGGTAGAATAGGCTCAAAATCAGATATACCAGGGCAAGTAGAATGGTTTCTGGAGGTAGAGTTCCGATGCTTATCATATTAAGATGATTTTGTCAAGAGCAAAAATAAAATTTACAGACACTTCTTTATCATAGCTTGGATTTAGATTTTTTTTTCGGAAAGGGGTTGCCAATTTGTTCTTTTTGTGTTCTAATGGTTAAATGTGAGTAAATTGCTTCCCCTTAGGGGGGTGTGGCGGAATGGTAGACGCTGCGGACTTAAAATCCGTTTCCCTATTATCGGGAGTGAGGGTTCAAGTCCCTCCACCCCCACTTATCTAAATTCATCTGTATTTATCAGCGTTTATCGGCGTTTATCTGCAGTTCATGAAACGAAAAACTGCCTAATCTCGCAATTGAATCCTGGTAACAGAGGAGAAGTTAATCGATCATGCTCTAACAAAGTCTCCAGCAATTTTAACCTACTCTGGTTTCGCCGATAAATTTCTACCGTCTTTAAACGCCAATCAGCAATCCAATATTCTTGCACTCCCTGGGATGAGTAAAGTTTCAGTTTTGCAGATCTATCTCGTCGCTCATTATTGCTTCCCGGTGAGAGTACTTCCACAATTAATTCCGGCGCACCAGTGAGATGTCCAGAATCATCCAGTAATACTGCTAATTTTTCGTTACTAATCCAAAGGACATCCGGTTGGACATTATCTTCAGGGTCGAAAATCACCCCAGGAGTAAAAAATGCTTTTCCAGCACCACTGGATCGGGACCAACGTTGTAATTCAAAATAGATATTCCCAGCAGCGTCTTGATGGTTTAAATGAGGCGCTCTCGTCACGAATAGCTCTCCATCAATAATCTCATAGCGTTTCCATTCATCTTGGGAGAGTAACTCTAAGTCTGAAGTAGTCCAGCGGACTTTATCTATGACCGTCATGGGCATTTTCCACCGTATTTAAGTGACATTTTACAGATAAGAGCACCAGTCACTCCAACTTCCTGCATATAGTTTTCCGGTGGTGATTCCAGCAAGTTCGAGGGAGAGGAGATTCACACAGGCAGTAACCCCAGAGCCACAATAGACCATGATTTCTTCAGTCTGGGATACACCAATCTGCTGCCATCGCGCTTTTTGCCTATCAGTGGAGCGCATATAGCCATCATCAGTGGTGACCGATTGCCAAAACAGATTTACCGCTCCTGGAATATGCCCCGCCACTGGATCGATGGGTTCCCGTTCCCCTCGGTAGCGATCGCCCTGACGAGAATCTACCAAGACTACATTGGGTAAATCTTTCCGTTGCTTCACTTGGTTGATGTCTACCACCCAATGGCATCGCACCTGGGGCACAAAGGTGGTAGGTTGGAGCGTAGGAGAATCCTGGGTAAGGTCATACCCTGCTGCAAGCCAACCCTGGAAGCCACCGTCCAAAATCCCAACCCTAGTATGACCCATGTATCGCAAGAGCCACCAGAGACGGGCAGCAAAGGCAAATCGGGAGTCATCATAAGCCACCACAAAGGTCTTGGATCCAATACCACAGCTTCCCAAGGTATGCCCTAATCTATGGATATGGGGCAATGGATGACGACCACCATGGGTTTTGACCTGGCTGGATAAATCACGATTCAAATCCAAATGAATGGCACCTGGGATATGCCCCGATTGATATTGACGGATACCCAACATGGGGTCCTGTAGGGCAAAGCGGCAATCTACCACTTGTACCAGATCGTCATTTAAGTGGTCATGAAGCCATTTAGTAGAGACAATGGGAGTGGGATAATTCATATAGCAATTCTCCGTATATTGCAACTTGATATAGGCTATACTTGGTAAATATAGTTCATTGGGGAATATCCACCAACTTTCCTACATCCACTTCCACATGGGAAAAGGCTACAGGATGGATGATTCCTGTACTCATGGTTTGTTGACTTAAAAAATCATCATCCTGGGGATTTCTAAATACAGTCATTTCCTTCCCTAGGACGTTAATTACCCAATATTCCCTGATTCTGGACTTAGCATAGAGCTTCTTCTTTTTATCTAAATCATAGGTTAGGGTACTATCCGCCACTTCGATTAACCAATAAATATCCTCGGGGTAGGGATGATGTTGCAGATAGGTTGTATCGGGTAATTTAACAATAGCGATATCCGGTTCTGGTTCAGAATCTGTTAGAGTAATGGGGTGGGCTTCAAATATTTCCGCTTTTCCTGCCATGATATGCCGTAAATACTTCACTCCTCTATGATTGATAAACCGATGAAATTCCCCTTCTGGGGCCATGTTAAAAATTTCTCCGTTAATTAATTCGCAACGACGATGGTCTAAAATTCCCTTGGATCGCATTTTGTGATATTCTACTATTGACCATGTTGTTAAAGTCTCCATAGATTCATCCCTTAGTCATGAAATAAGGATAGGTTTACAGATAAAACGGCGCACAAAGGTTAATTGGGAATATTCACCAAAATTCTTACATCAACTGACACATCGGGAAAGGCTACCGGATGGATGATTCCTGCACTCATGGTTTGTTGATTAAAAAAATCATCCTCCTGGATATTTCTAAATACGGTCATTTTCTTCCCTATAACATTAATTACCCAATATTCCCTGATTCCTGCCTTAGCATAAAGCTTCTTTTTCTTCTCTAAATCATAGGTTAGAGTGCTATCCGCCACTTCGATTAACCAATAAATATCCTCAGGGTAGGGATGATGCTTTAGATAGGTTGTATCGGGTAATTTGACAATAGCGATATCCGGTTCTGGTTCAGAATCTGTTAGAGTAATAGGGTGAGCTTCAAAAATTTTAGCTTTGTTTCTCAACACTTTTCTGAGATACTCTGCCCCTCTATCGTTGACGAACCGATGAAATTCCCCTTCTGGAGCCATGTTCCAAATTTTCCCGTTAATTAATTCGCAACGACGATGGTCTAAAATTCCATTGTCCCGCATTTTGTGATAGTCTACAATTGACCATTTGGTTAAAGTTGCCATGAATTGTTCCTTCTGTCAATGTTAAAATTATTATAGCACAAAATACCTAGAGCGTTTATAATAAGGAAAAAGAATGAGGAAAACAGAAATGAAATATGGGGAAAGGGCAATCGCGGAAGGGAAATTAATTACTTTTCCCAATCCCCGTATTGGGAGACGCTATGATATCCATGTTACTTTACCGGAGTTTACTTGTAAATGTCCCTTTTCCGGTTACCCTGATTTTGCCACTATTTACATTACCTATTCCCCGGATGAAAAGGTGGTGGAGCTGAAAGCACTGAAACTGTATATTAATAGCTACCGCGATCGCTATATTTCCCACGAGGAAGTTGTGAATCAAATTTTAGATGACTTCGTAGCTGCTTGCGATCCCCTATCCGCTACCGTAAAGGGGGACTTTTCCCCCCGAGGTAACGTTCATACGGTCATTGAAGTGCAACATCAAAAATAAAATCTGTATTCATCTGCGTTCATCCGCGTTCATCTGCGGGACGCAAGCGGTTGCTACGCAATCAAAAAATAGGTAAAGAAAAACGAGAAAGGAGAGTAAAAAAGCCAAAACCCAATAAGAGAACACCACTAGCGGGGGTGATCCAACCAGAAAAACGGCGTAATTCCAGGAACTTTTTAATTGTAGCGGTGAAGGTACCTGCTACAATTAAGGGGACTACGTAACCCCCTGTATAGGAAAGGAGTAACCCACCACCTAAGACTAAATCTTGGGTGGTGGATACCCAGGCTAGGAGGGTAGCTAATACGGGAGTACTACAAGGAGATGCTACTAAACCAAAAGTTAAGCCTAACAAATAGGAACGTGCTGCTGCTGGGATATCTTCTTTAATCCAATCGGTAGCACCTAGAGAAATCCAGCGTAGGGGAATGATTTCTAATAAGTTTAACCCCATAATAATGGCGATCGCACTCACAATAATCGGCAAACCCACACCTATTTGTCCGTAAACTTTACCTAAAGAAGTAGCTATAATGCCCAGTGCGGCTAAAGTAGTGGCTAAACCGAGAGAAAACCAAACAGACTGGATTGCTGCTTGTAACCTTCCTTTAGTTTCATAACCCCCAATATAGCCAATGGTAATGGGTAACATGGAGAGCATGCAAGGGGTAAGACTGGTAAGTAATCCAGCGAGGAAAATTACCCCCATACTCGTTAAGCTTAAATGAGTTAGTTGGTTATTTACCAGACTAGTAGCAAATTGTTCCAGTTGATAAATTTGGGTTTGAATTGTTTCTGACATGGAATTTTAGATCATGTATTCTGAATCGCGCCAAGACGCAAAACTGTATTTAACAGCTAGTCTCAAGAGACGAATGGGATAATAGAGTATCTCCAACCATTTAGGGAGTGGGAGTAGCTCAAATTCCCTAGCAGTAGGAGTCATGATAACATCAAACCAAAAGGTAAATTTGTCCGACCTTGATTCCATTGTTCCTAAATATATGTTATTAGAAGTAAAGCTAGGGTCTGTAAACTCTGTAAACATTTTTTCTTCAACTTGTTTTCCTAGGAGGGTGAGTTTGGGGTATTCTTCTATTTCTTTAAGAAGATCAGGAGGTAGGGGGGCATTAAATAACTTATAAGGGAGGTAAAGTCCAAGTAAAAGCATGGTTTGGGTTCCAAATGTACCTGCTTTTGTTTTCACCTTATCCCAGGAGAAAGACTGTTGCTTTAACAATTGAGCAATATCGGCGATCCAATTCAGTTGATTCCAATTATGTTTCGCTCCGTGAGCACAAAGGAAGAGGAGCCGGTTTTCTGGGGATATGGTGGGTACTTTTTGATTACCTATTGTTACGTGGTAAGGATTTTGCAGAAGTGTTTTACTATGGGGGGAGAAGGAAAATTTATGGGATATAATTGACCAGTGAATATCTATCTTAATGCTTTTTTCTGGGTGATAAAAAGCTCTTTCATGGTCGTACTTGAGGAAAAGAGTTTCTTGAGCTGGGGTAAAATAAAAGCGGGGCTGATAACCATTATCTCTCAGTATTTGATTCACTTCATGAACCTGCTCTGGTTGAACGAGAATATCTAAGTCGGAAAACTGCCGTAGTGCTAGTTTATTATAAGTTAACTGGGTTAGTATAGGATTTTTAAGAGTTAAAACAGGAATAGCAGCAGCTTCAAAGAGAGGGAGCAAGTTTAATAATTCTTTAGTTAAATGAAGACTGTGGTGGATATTTTTTCTCAAAGCTTTCTGGAGACTGGTTAGCACTTGCTGGGGTACTGCTGCGGGGCAAATGCTTTGTAAGTGCCAATAGAGTAAAGCCATAACTCGGTGACGACGGGCAGTTTTTAAGATATATTCCCAGTCCAGGTTTTCTGCGACTAAAGCTTTAATCTTCGGGGATACTTCAGTGGTTCCACAGCATAAAAGCAACTCATTTTCTCGTTGTTTACGGTTGGTCATTTTTTTACCTCTGTGATTATTTCCCTAGAATCACATTCACATTAAAGCCAACATTAACCCCTGACTCGGCAACCATTGTTCCCAAACCATGGCGACCGATCCCGTTGGTAGCGTAGAGATCCAGGCCAACATTGGTTTTGGGAATTGAGAAACGGGTTCCGAGGCTCCAAACTGTGGTTTCACTGGCGATCGGCGTCACTTCACCAATCAGCTGGGCACCGGGCAGTGCATAATTGGCCCCCAGCCCCACGCCAACACGAGATTCATCAGAGTAAAATGCTGCTTTGGGATTGACAAATATAGCCAGATCAGGAGTGGGAGAATAGGTAATGGGTAGCTCTGGCAGGAGAAAACCAATCTGTTGATTTTCACCGGAATCGCGGCCACCGGAAAGGCGTGCGCTGAGGGAGAAGGGATCTCCTTGTTGCTGATCCAGGAAACGCAACTTTACGCCAACCTCATGTTTCAAGTTTCTCCCGGCAGAATCCGCTGAACTGACGTTATCTTCGCCTTCAAACTCATCGAAGAGCAACTCAACTTGAAAATCCTGGTCAGGACTGTAGGCAATTCCCCCATGAAACTCTCCCCCGGCAGTTGCGCCACCACTGATTTCTATGGCACCGGGTGGCAAGGTATTGGCACTGTTGAGGGTTATTCCATCTTGAACCAGTTGCCAATCCCGTTCCGAGAGAGGAATCGGCTCACCTTTTCGGAAGCTAGTGCCATAGCCTCGTCCTACATTAGGGGTGTAGGTTAGGTTGGCGCCAATGAGTGCTTGTTCACTATCTGGAATGAATCCCAAGAGGCGGGTGGCAGGTGTTGCCCCATACCCGTTGGTGCCATAGAGTTCAACCTGAACTCTAGGACTGACTGCATAACTTGCTCCCACGCCCCAAAGCAGTTGCCGAGAGATGTGGCCGTCACCTGAATCTAGGGTGTTCCCCCCAGGTCCCAGGGGAAAGTTGAGATCGACCTGGAGGTTTAGGCGGGACCCTAGCTGCCAACTGAACCCGGTGCCTAGATTGAAAAATGTGCCGTAGAAATCAGCACCGTTGACACTCTCCGGGAAAATGGCAATGCCTGGTGTAATGTGCCACTGGGCTTCAGGGGACAGATTGTAGGAAAATGGTGCCTGCAGGGTCCCCACCACCAGTGAGTCGGTCTGGTCCCTGGTAGTGGAGTTGAAAAGTCCGGGGGAGGTAGAGAGCCTGAGCCACTCTACAGATCCGTGAACTGCGATGGAGTAAAGCTCATCCTGACGCAGCTGGTACTTAAAACTAGGGGCTAAGGAAATAACAGTATATCTAGGCAATGTACCATTAATAGGGCGGTTAACTGGGTCCTCAAAAGTTTGAGTGGATAAGCCCAATTGGAGACGATTGTTGAGACCCCATTGCACTTCGCCATAGTACACTTCGTCCCCTGTACCAGCAGCAGGCCGATCTGCGGGGGGGGTTTGTTGGAACCCTACTCTGAGTGAAAGCTCACCCTCTAAAAGTTGATTGGCCGTTTCCAAATTGATCAAACGACCGGAGGCACGTTGAATGGGAGAGAAGACTGGAGGCTCGCGCCTTGATGCTCTCTGGGCCAACAGATTGGAGAGGTTTTGTGTGTCTGAGTGCTGGCGATTTGCGTTGAGGAGTTCTGCTTCCGGTTGGGGAATGGGAGGATTGGCCTGCACTTCAGACAATTGGAACAGAGATGCAAGGGTGATAAGACTACAAAGGGCAGCAGCAGTAAAATGCATATGTCTATGAAGACTCTGTATGGGCTGGTGGAACAGACCTAGAGCCAAAGAAAGTGGTTATATGTTATCCTCATGATACTTTAAATTAATCGCGCAAAGCCGCCAAGACGCGAAGGACGGACTGAAACCCAACCGCGCCCACTTAACTTAATACATAGATTAGCATAAATTTATTATCTAATTCGTTAACGTTGGCTTACTATACTTTTTTCTTCCCTTCTTTTCCATTTTCCGTCTCCAAATTACTTCTCAGAACCATCTTAAACCAAAAGTTTCCTATTGTCAAGAGATAAATATCGCGCCAAGACGCCAAGACGCGAAACATCTACACTGGTAACTGTCAAGGTACTAGCTATAGCTTAATTATCCATTATCTTACTGACTTCTTCTAGAGGTAAGTTTAATGCTGCTGCTACTTATTGAATAGTCAAACCCATTCCCAATAACCGAGGAACTGCTTCCCGTAGTTCTCTTTCTGCTCGTTGGGCTCGTTGAGACTCCTGTTCTGCTCGTCGAAACTCAATATCAGCCCTTTCCCGTTCAAGTTCCCGCTGTTGCATTATTTCTATATAGGTTGCAAAGGGTTCTCCTGAGGATCGAAATAATTGTAACTGTTGGTTTATCACCTCAAAGCGCACTCCCAGACGGGGGACTGATCCAACCAGACATATCTGAGATAGTCTCTAAAGTCTCCTGAGAACGTAACCAACCCCTTAATACTCCCTTGTCTGGGTAAAACAGATAATATTCTTCTACTCCGTAACGCTGATAGAATTGCTGTTTTTTCTCTTCCAGTTCTATTTTAGTATTACAAGGAGACGCAATTTCAAACACTACCTGGGGCGGAATATTCCCTTCCTCCCACTGCTTATGAAAACCTCTGTCTCCCGCTACAAATACATCCTGATCCTGGGCAAAAAGAGCGTCCATACTGTTCACAATAGTGGTAATATAGCTCCATTGGACGGTATTATCCAACCTAGGTTTGCCGTCACTTTCTGGGTAAATAGTTGGTGGAGCTGTTGAAAGAGTCATGGTAGGAAAGAAAACGGATATAAGTTTCACGCAGAGACACAGAGTCGCAGAGAGGGAAGAAGAGAAAAGTTTTGTTTTGTGATCTAGTATTATAATAGTTGCTTTTTTAAGGCCAACTCTTTCCCAATCTTATCATATACTTAAGATTGAACGTTGTCAATCCCCGTTTCGATAAATATTGCCCATATTAAACTCTTCTTCCTCTCAGCGCCGTCCCGCCGGAGCGTGAAACTTATTTCCCCACTATGCCTCCAAGTTCAATCCAAACACGACTTTGAAACTCTCCTTCCTGACGACGGAGCAAGTACCACAAAACCAGAGATTGCCGCAGACAGTTACTCCACAACTCACTACACCATCGCGCAAAGGCGCTGCCTGCGCAAAGAATGAGCTTATCGGGCTACTTCCTCTGGTAACAGGAGGAGATTAAAGCCGGAGTCGTAAAAGCGTAACCACGGAGCAGTTTCTTCCTCAATGGTTCCGCACCAAGTTCCCAACCAAAGTCCCAAAGTTGAGCACCACAACCAACCGCGATCGCTATGAATTAATTCCTGATAATGTTGGTTTTGATCCAAACGCCATCCTCGTAAAGAATTAGGGTCAAAAGGATCGTAAACGAAGTAGTCAGGGGTGCGGAAAATCTTTTCATAAAGGTCTTTTTTGGCAGTTACATCTATTTTAGCCGTGGTGGAGGACATTAACTCCACGATAACATCTGGATAACGACCTTTTTCTTCCCACACAACCCAACCTTGACGAGGAGAACTCCCATCTACGTCTAAGACGACAAAAAAATCTGGACCCCGAAATTCGTTATTTTTGGCTTGGTGACTACTATAATAAACGAACATGTTCCCCCCAGCAAAAAAGTCATTGCGCTTACCCTGTTCATTTAGAGAACGAATAAGCACATCTATTCCAATGCGGTGGCGATTACTTTCCAAAGGTTTTCCGTCATCGAAAATTAAATCCACAGGGGGCATTTTGAGCGATTCTAACCCTGTTTTCATATTTTACACTCCTTTTATTTTATCTTATCATATCGCGCAAAGACGCAAAGACACGAAGAACTGTTCTCTAGGGCGGGAAACTAATCCTCTCCTAACTCCCTTAATCGCGCTGCTAGACGTTCTGCTAGTTGCTGTTGTTGGTTAGCCCGTTCCCGTTCTGCTTCCTCTGGTAAAAGGACGAGATTGAAATTTGAGTCGTAAAAGCGTAACCAAGGAGCAGTTTCTCTGTTAATACTTCCAAACCAGGTTCCCAACCAAAGTCCCAAAGTTGAGCACCACAACCAACCCCGCTCGCTATGAACTATTTCTTGGTAATTTTGGTTGTGATCCAAACACCAGCCTCGTAAAGAACTTGGGGTAAAAGGATCGTAGACGAAGTAGTTTTTGGTGCGAAAAGTCCGTTCATAAAGGTCTTTTTTTGTAGTTACGTCTATTTTAGCTGTAGTGGGAGACATTAACTCCACAATCACATCAGGATAACGACCATTTTCTTCCCACACTACCCAAGCTTGACGGGGATAAGAACCATCTATGTCCAAAACTACGAAAAAATCTGGACCCCGAAAGTCCCTATTTTTAACCTTTTCAGTGCTATAATAGATAAACATATTCCCCCCGGCAAAAAAATCATTGCGGGTAGCAAAAGCTTGATTTAAGGAATCAATAAGAACATTCATTCCAATGCGGTGACGATTGCTTTCCAAAGGTTCTCCATCATCGAAAATTAAATCCACAGGGGGCGTTGGGGCTTCTTCTAAGCTTGTTTCCCTGGTGGGTGGTATTTTTTCAGTGGCGATAACTGGCATTTTACACCCCTTCTGCTTTATCTTATCTTAGTGTATCATATTGCGCAAAGGCGCAAAGACGCCAAGAACCGGTTGACAATGTTAAATCACCAATACTTTCTCTTTTCTCTCTGCGTCAAGAGCGCTTCTGCGGTTATTAAATCTTCTATTTTAAAGGTTTCTTAACAATACAGGGATTTTCCGGATTGACAATCAATCTCTGTTGCTTAGGATCGATTAACACATCCATATCTGACCTCGGTATAGAACCCAGCAACACTTCAGATTCACCAGGCAATACCATAGCTCTCATTGTGGTAGAGCGATTGGCAAATTTTATCTCAACTGGTCCCACAATCTCTAATTTAGTCCGAGTACCATCTGCTAACTCTGCTACTTGCTCATCTACTTGAGGTAAATCAAGCTGCTGCTTAATTTGCTCATTTATTGCTAACAACATATAAGCTCCGGTATCCACCAATGCTTTAACAGTCATTCGCTTAATTTTGGTGGAGTCAATATATCCCCGTCGATGCAGTACTAAGTCATCCCCACTTATCAGCTCTAGATTTACGTAGATTAATCCCATGTTTTTTTTGTTTATAATAGAGTCCAGAAGGAGGTGAGCAATGCCCACCCTAAAAATTACAATGAAGCCACAGCTACCTTTTCAGACCTTTCTCGTTCCAACTTAGCTCCATAAAGACGATTCAAAGCACTGATATAAGCTCGAGCAGATGCCACAATAATATCCGTATTAGCCCCCCAACCCGAATATACCTTCCCGTCATGACGCAGACGAATAGTTACCTCTCCTATAGCATCAATACCCCCCGTCACCGACTGCACCGAAAACTCAATCAACTCATTTTCCACCTTTGCTACCCGGTTAATTGCCTGATAGACTGCATCCACAGGACCAGTACCAATAGCTGCATCAGTTAGTTCTTTGCCGTCGGGAGTGCGGAGAGTAACGGTAGCAGTGGGAAGGGAACTATCCCCTGCGGTAACCTGAACCAACTCCAAGCGGAATAATTCTGGGGGTTGTTGAATTTCATCTTTAACAATCGCCTCCAGATCCCAGTCACTAATTTCCTTCTTCTTATCTGCTACCTCCTTAAAGCGAACAAATGCCTTATTCAACTCAAACTCTTCCAACTCAAACCCCAACTGCTTCAGACGAGTACCCAAAGCATTACGTCCGGAGAGTTTCCCCAAGACAATTTGATTATCAGTCAAACCAATGGAAGAAGCATCCATAATTTCGTAAGTCAGCTTGTGCTTCAGCACCCCGTCTTGGTGAATGCCCGACTCATGGGCAAAAGCATTGGCTCCCACAATAGCCTTATTGGGTTGCACCACCATTCCTGTTAAATTGGATACCAACCGAGACGTCTTATAAATCTGCTTTGTATCTATGTTGGTTAAGGGTTCCGTAGATTCCGTCGAACGACCCAAAAAGGGGTTAAAATACTGTCGGCGCACATGGAGAGCCATCACCAACTCTTCCAAAGCCGCATTTCCAGCCCTTTCCCCAATACCATTAACAGTACATTCCAGCTGTCTAGCTCCATTTTTAATGGCTTCCAAGAAATTAGCTACTGCCAAACCCAAATCATTGTGACCGTGAACGGAAATAATGCACTGGTCAATATTGGGCACATTAGCCTTAATACCAGCAATGAGAGCACCAAATTCTGCCGGAGTAGTGTAACCCACCGTATCCGGGATATTGACCGTAGTTGCTCCGGCGGCGATGGCTCTTTCTAACACCTGATAGAGAAATTCTGGATCGCTGCGCCCCGCGTCTTCCGGGGAGAACTCCACATCTTGGACAAAAGATTTAGCGTAAGCTACCATTTCCCCAGCAATAGTCAATACCTCTGCCCTAGACTTTCTCAGTTTATATTGCAGATGAATATCACTAGTGGCGATAAAAGTATGAATGCGGGGTGAAAAAGCAGGTTTGAGGGCTTCAGCCGCCCTTTTAATATCTTCTTTTCGCGCCCGTGCCAAACCACAGATGGTCGGACCCGATTCTACCCCCACTATCTCGGCAATTTTTTGGACCGCCGCAAAATCTCCCGGACTAGCGTAGGGGAAACCCGCCTCGATTACATCCACTCCCAAACGTGCCAGGGAGCGAGCCAGCTTCAGTTTTTCCGAACCATTTAGAGTTGCTCCTGGAGACTGTTCACCGTCTCTGAGAGTGGTATCGAAAATGATAATTCTGTCAAGTTGATTGTCCTTCATGATCTTCTCCCTCCCGACTCGGGGAAAATTACACTTCATCTATTCTCATTATAGACTAAATTTTTCTTCTGCTCCAACCCTTAATCATCATATTTCTCAATCTGGTCGCGAATATCATTTAAATCCACATAGCTGTCAGTAGCATTGCGTAATTCTCTCGCAATCATTCCTTCTGTAGATATCACTGTAATATGGGTGTTTTTAGACCGTAACAATTCAATTGCCCGCTCGAAATCTCCATCCCCACTAAACAAAACTACCCTATCGTATTGGTCTACAGTATTAAACATATCCACAACAATTTCAATGTCTAAATTAGCTTTTTGGGAATAGCGACCGGAAGCATCATCATAATATTCTTTTAATATTTTCGTCCGTACCGTGTAACCAAGGCTGATTAAGGCATCCCGAAATCCCCGCTGGTCTTGAGAATCTTTTAATCCTGTATACCAAAAAGCATTTACAAGAGTTACATTTTGCTCTTTAGTAAAGTAAGTTAAGACCCGCCTGGGGTCAAAAAACCAACCATTTTTTTGTTGAGCGTAAAACATATTATTACCGTCCACAAAAATAGAAATACGGTTATTATAAAAATTCATGAAGAAGTAATACCTAGTATTATGAAAAATTCAACGTTTTATTAGTTAGGATCTATTATATTAGCAAATTAGATTAAATTGAATCTAATTAAGACAATTATAGCATTGGGAGAGAGATTTTCGCCTGGGCCAAAATTTCTCTCGGGGACCTGCGTTAAGCTGTCCCGGTTTATTTGATCCGATTTTAGTGGGCATAAACCAATATGCCTAATCTGAATGCCTTGAATGAATTATAATTATTGGAAGTCAATTTCCACAATGGATAAATCGTCATTAAAATAATCCTGGGGATTGCGTTCAAGTACCTGTTGCAAAAGCCAATCTAAATTAGACTGCTGTTTGTCGTAATATTCTGCCAGGAGTTAGACAAACTAATCTAGCCCCCAAATCCTGCTATCTGTTTGGGTAATTTCATAAATGCCATCGCTAAAAATATAGAGATGAGAGGGAGAATTTATGGGGCAAATAACGTCGGTATCTTGGGCATTGAGGAACATGCCCACTGGAAATCCTGTGGTTTTCAGCCGTCTTTCCCTGATACTGCCTCTCTCATCGCGACCGAGCAAGATAGCGGGTGGATGTCCGGCACTAGCATAAGTTAACTCCTGTTTTCTGCGATTGTAAACCCCGTACCACATGGTGAAATATTTATCATTGCGCTGATTCATTTGAAATGAAACATTTAAACCCCTTAATACCTCTTTCGTAACCGTGTAAAGTGCCTTGTTGATACTCAGTCCCGGAGATTTCTGAGTTCTCCATTTTCCTCGTCAAGAACCGTACCAACTCCTGAGAAATACCCGCTATAAGACAAAACCGAATCAGTTTTTTAACCCAAGTCAGGATGTTATGAACTCTAGACATTAAGCTAGGTGCTAACCATCCCTCGGGACTTTTCCGATTAAGAAAGCGAGGTTTTCTATAGCGAGTTTTACGGTTACGGCGAGAACGTCTTAATTGCCGCCTTGAGGTTAAAGCGTCTCGGATTTGGAATCCACGATGGGTTATTTCAGCACCCCAAATAACAGTGTTGTCTTGCCGGATTGCTAAATCTGTTGTTTTTGCACCTGGGTCAATTTTCAACTGGTGATTATGAGTCGTGCAGTTTTCTACCTCCAAATCTGGCAGGATGATTGTGAATGGATACCTTCTAAACACTTTGGCTCTACCTTGCTTGAGTAATAATCTGGCTCTGGCAGGACGGCAAGGGTCTAGTGGTTTAAGGTTTTTATCGAGTACAAAAACACGCATAATTGTATTTTTCTCCTATTACTAGGGTGAAGTTCGCTTTGCCAATGTTTTTTGAGTTTGTCTTGCTAATAGCACTGTCTTAACCCGTTTATGACTGTTTAACCATTAACCACAGAGCAGAAGACTAGCGACGCATCCAAAGGTGTGATAGCTCAAAAAACGTAGACTCAAAAGTCTTAGGCTGGTCACGTTGTGGACTTTCTCAAGCCCCCGTTATAGCCGTTAGGCTTAACGGTGGGTTCGTGACGCTTTGGCTTTTAGAAGGGGAGGATAAACCATGTTAATATATAATAGTATGATAAAGCATAACTTTATCTAGAGAGGCAACAGTGAGAAAATAAAATAGATGTTAACTAATAATGCAGCATTTAAACTACTCTTCCAAATCAGAAGCCAGAGCCAAAGAAGTTGATGAGAGAGGCGAGCGAGCAGTTGAAAGTTATCAAAAAAAACTGATTTAAAAGTACCCGGTAATCTGAAATTATTGGATCGGGTATTAATCTATTTCGACCTGATAAATCAACCCTCCATTCCCAGAAAAGTCTGGTTAGAATGCCAGTTAGCTGTCTTTGAGACTAGGTTAGAGCTATGCATTATAGACTACAGTCCTCCTTTTGATTTAGACGCCTGTATCCAATCTTACTGTCAGGGCAATCAGAATAACACTGGTGGGGGACGGGGTGTGATTATATTACATAAAATTGCCGATCGCTTGAGTTACCTTCGTACTGAAGATGATCGCAATTGTTTGCGGATTGTCAAGAATTATTACCCTGTGGTGGATGACCGGCGACTGCTATAACCAATAACGAACAACCAAAAATATTCTCATGTCGAAAAGAAAGCAAATTTTACCTCACGGCGGGAAGGTGCTCATTAATCGTCTAGCCACCCCAGAGCAACGGGAGGCATTTCTCGGTATGGCAGACCAATTACCTCGGGTCATGCTGTCTCCTCGTGGGGTGTCGGATCTGGTCATGATCGCCATTGGCGGATTTAGTCCTCTGAAGGGCTTTATGGAACAAAAAGACTATGAAAAGGTCGTAGAAGATATGCGTCTGAGCAGTGGCGTTCCCTGGTCCATTCCCATTACCCTGTCTGTGAGGGAAGAGGTAGCAGAACCCCTCAAACCAGGTACGGTGGTGCGCTTGGACGATCCAGAAGGAAAATTCGTTGGGATATTGGAATTAACTCAGAAGTATCCCTATGATAAAGCAAGGGAAGCCATTAAAGTCTACAAAACTGATGAAACTAAGCACCCTGGGGTGAAAGTGCTTTATGAGGAGGGGGAGATTAATTTAGCTGGTCCTGTCTGGTTGTTACAGCGATCCCGCAGGGATCCGCGATGCGGCGCGCCTCATCCTCTTTTTCCCCTTTATCAAATTGACCCGGAAAAATCCCGAGCCATGTTTCTGGCCAAAGGGTGGCAAACTGTGGTTGGTTTTCAGACTCGTAACCCAATCCACCGCGCTCACGAGTATATCCAAAAGTGCGCCCTAGAAGTTGTTGACGGTCTCTTTTTACATCCTTTGGTGGGAGCCACTAAAAGCGACGATATCCCAGCAGAGGTGCGTATGCGCTGCTACGAGATTATGCTGGAACACTATTTTCCTCAAGACCGAGTCATTTTGGCCATTAATCCCGCAGCAATGCGTTACGCTGGACCGAGGGAAGCAATTTTCCATGCTATCGTGCGGAAGAACTATGGTTGTACCCATTTTATTGTGGGACGAGACCATGCAGGAGTGGGTGACTACTACGGTACTTATGATGCTCAACATATTTTTAACCAGTTCTCCCCGGAAGAAATAGGAATTATACCGATGAAATTTGAACACGCTTTCTACTGTAAACGGACTGGGCAAATGGCGACCACGAAAACCAGTCCTAGTAGTAAGGAAGAGCGTATTCATCTCTCGGGAACCAAGGTGCGAGAAATGCTCCGCCGAGGAGAATCCCCACCACCGCAGTTTTCTCGTCCAGAGGTAGCAGCAGAATTAATCAAGGCAATGCAGTCGGGGATGTAATATAAGCCTGTCAGCCCTTAGGGGGCTGATAGTTTTTCCACAGATCCGGGCGATTTTACCCAACATATAAGGGAATTTTCCACAATAGTTTAAGAAAAGATTATTAAAATCTAAGCAATATCTTTGTCTGAGTTTAAATGGAATCAACTGCTATGGGAGGCCAAGGGTTGAAGATAACATGTTATTTGCTCTAAACCGGGTGCTGATACCGATAGATTTCTCCGAAGAATCTTTCCAAGCACAGAAGCTTGCTCTAGAATTTGTTTCCAATCCAGGAAATCTGCACGTTCTCCATGTATTACCCTATCTCAATCCGGGGGTAGATGGCTCAATGAGGGAAACTATGGATGACTTTACTCGGAAAGATTACGTTGGCAAGCAATTTCACGAACGCTTCGGATCTGAATCTCTAGGGATTCATTTTTGTGTAACCATCGGCAATCCTAGTAAGGAGATTGTTAAATACGCTAAAGCCCAAAGTATTGATTTGATCGTTATCCCTTCTCACGGACGCACTGGTTTGGGTCGATTTTTTCTCGGTTCTGTCGCTGAAAGGATCATGCGTTCTACTACCTGTCCGGTTTTGGTTTTGCGTCGGGATTCTTTGAAACTAGAGTCTGTACGAGACCAGTTGCTTCTTGCAGGGTGTGGGGTTTAGGGAATGGTAGGGTGGGAAATGCCTGTGTAAATTGAGTTGTAATATGTTAGCTTATTATTGACATTGCCCACCAGAGACAAAATTAGCCTGTGTATTTTTCTGTAGGTTTTGAATTCTTGAGTAAGCGCTAATCCACGAACCACCACTAATATCAATTTATATATTGTAAAAATTGTTGATGTTATGCATTGCATAGTATTTTTTAATTTGTTTTGTTCAAGTATCTACCACTCTAACATATTTCCCCTCCTCTGACCAGAGCAAATCCCCAATCGTAATATCCTTAGACCAGATACCGTAGGGTGTGTAAGGGAAAAAAGGGTATTTTTGGCGGTGACACCCTAAAGTAATCGGCGAGGCAACATCATCAATCGCGCCCCGCCCTGGCGATTGCTATAATATTCCTATCAGCAGCCCCAGCTGCACTTCGGAGTTCCTCACGATATAATGATTTTAGCACGGGTGTGAGGAAAGACAGACAATGAAAGATCCCATCGATAAAAGTAAGGAACCGGAACCATTACCGGAAAATTCAGTCCCAATAACTACACCAATTCCAAATAGTGGGAAAAAGGGACGCATTTGGCTCTGGACAGTGGTTATTTTACTCTCCGGTGTAGGTGCGGGGCTGGGCTATGGTTGGTTTTTTATCCAGCGACAGCTGGCTCCCCTGGTAGGAGCTAGTCTCAGTAAAACTCTCGATCGCCCGATTCATCTCGGGGAGGTGTCCCATTTTACCTTAAAAGGGTTGCGCTTTGGTCGGACAGAAGTACCTCCTACTCCCACGGATCCCGATCGCGTCACTCTAGAAGCAGTAGAGGTAGGGTTCAACCCTCTATTACTCTTACGGGGAACCCTGAAGCTGGATTTGATTCTGATTAAACCGAATGTTTATATTGAACAAAATGAAAATAAGGTCTGGACAGACACTACATTAGCACCGTCCGAACCGGGGGCAATTAAGATAGATTTGCAATCTATTCGCATAGAAGACGCTAGGATATCTCTGGTAGCAAGGTCTGAGGATAATAAGCTAGAAAGTCCGGTACAAGTACTCCTCTCTGAGGGGAAGACTAGTTTTCGCAATAATAACCAGGATATTAATGTCCAGCTTCAAGGTAAACTGCTTCCTGTCTGGACAACCACTGTAGAAAAGATAAAAGAAGAGGAAAGTGGTGAAAAACCAGATACCCCTACCAACAATCAGAGCGAGGAAAAACCGGAACCTACTCAAAATAAAGTCCAGGAAAACAAATTTGCGATTGTAGGAAGAGCGCTTACTGACGCAGGAAAGTTAGACTTAACCTTATCGGGGAAAAATCTGGATATAGTTTCTCTTGCTCGTTTAGTACCTTCAAACCCTTTACAGGTGCAAGGTGGAGTGGTAGGAGGTTATGTGGAGATAGCACTAAGAGGGGGAAAGTTACCTACAGTTAAGGGTAATGCTAGTTTGGAAAACGGTATCTTTACCAAGGAAGGTCTCCCCCAACCTTTAAAAGCAACTAATGCTAAACTGGAATTTAAAGAGCAGCAGATTGAAGTTAAAGAACTAACTACGGTTTTCGCCACAATACCAGCGTCTGCTAGTGGTATGGTGGATTTAAAAGAAGGCTTTAACCTAGAAGTAGAAACGGAAGCATTTCCACTGGAAAAGGTACTCGAAAGTCTCTCTCTAGATACACTCCCTCTGAAATTAGCAGGAGAGTTGCAGAGTACCATGAAGGTAACAGGCAATTTAACCAACCCTGTCTTGAGTGCCCAAATCATCTCCACTAAAGAAATCATAGCAGATAAATTAACCCTGAAAGATTTCCGCGCTGATCTGGCTTTTGTCGATTCCACTCTGTTGGTGAACAAAATTGAAGGTACTCCTACTATTGGTGGCAAGGTAACGGGTAAAGGTCAAGTCAAAGTAGGGGATAAGCAAGATTTAGTCCTGGAAATTACTGCTCTGAACCTCCCTGGTAGTGGTATTGCTGAAGCTTATTTTGGCATCAAACCCTCAGCAGCAATTGGTTCTGTTTCCGCTGGGGTGACAATTATCGGTACTTTGAATTCCTCAGAAAACCTCAGCGCTACAGGTTCTGCTTCTCTGCAATTAGCCAACGGTAAGGTTATCGTTAAAGATTTAAAGCTGGAAAAAGGTCGCTGGGAAATCAGTTTGGACGCCTTTGGGGTACAGCTGGCCCAGCTTGTACCCCAGCTACCACAGCAATTAGCAGGCTCCCTGGACGGCGCATTTCAGTTCCAAGGAAGTCTGGAAGATATTACCCTGTCAGCCATTAAAGGGACGGGAACAACTCAATTACTGGTACCTCGTGGTGGTAAGATAAGGGTAACTGACTGGCAAATGGCTCAGGGTGAGTGGGAAGCTACAATATCCGCCAATGACATCCCTTTACAATCAGGATTATTTCCCAGTATTCTCTCCCAATTAGAAAATCCCTTAGTACAGGGTACATTAGCAGCAAAGGGTACTGTGGATAATTTAACTTTAGGGGGCATTACTGCTCAGGGAACCGCAGAGGTGGCTGTGGGGAAGGGGAAGGTAAAGGCATATGTTAACCTAATAGAAGGTAAGTGGCAAGCAGATATTCAGGGAAATGGTATTTCCATTGATGAACAGTTGTTTCCCGGAATACCCCAGCAGGACGCCAAAGGCGGCACCTTCGGTGTGATAAATTTCCGCGCCCAAGGTAAATTAGCAGCAAAGGGTACTGTGGATAATTTAACTTTAGGGGCTATTACTGCTCAGGGAACCGCAGAAGTGGCTGTGGGGAAGGGGAAGGTAAAGGCAGATGTTAACTTAGTTAGGGGGAAGTGGCAAGGGACAATAAAGGCAGATGATATTGCTGTGGAACGCTTTGCTCCCCAACTACCTCAACAGTGGCATAGTGAGAAAGTTAATGGTACTTTAGTGATTCGAGGTGATCTGGATAATCTCTCCCTTCAGAGTTTAAATGTGAGTGAGGCTGAGGGGATTGTCAATATAGCTGGGGGAATTTTGAAGGCCAGTAATTTTTCTCTTGGAGACGGAAGGTGGGAAGGAACTCTCTCTCTTGTTGGGATAGAATTAGGCCAGCTGATACCAGAACAGTCAGAATTGCTGGGAGACCTCAATGGTACCTTTCATGTGGACGGTAACCTAGATAATTTAACCATAGAGGGGATCGCCTTGAGAGGTGAAACTAGTATTGCTGTAGCAGGAGGAACCGTCCAGGCTAAGGAAATGCAACTGGAACAGGGGCAATTTGCAGCAATAATAAATGCTCAAGGAGTCCCATTACAATCTTTTTTACCCCAAAGTCAGGGATATTTGGGAGGAAGGGTGAATATCTTTGGTAACTTAGCTAATCTTAATCCCAACCGGATCCAATTGGGGGGAGAAGTGCAGCTGAAAGAATCCCTCTTAGAGGACACCCTGACTGCTAAATTAGCTTGGAATGGTCAAAAATTGCAAATTAACTCAGCCAAAGCAGGAGAAACTTTGCAAGCTACAGGATTTGTTATCCCAGATTGGACCCCTGGAGGTAAAATCAAGGGGGTAAAGCAGTTTGATTTTGATATTAGTGCTAAGAGAGTATCCCTGGAGACACTTCCCTTTCCCTTACCCCCTGTAGTGGGAGAGTATTTGCGGTTGGATAGTAGCCCTGTTATCGCAGGTAAAGCTGGGTTTGAGGGGAAAATTGCCGGCACCCCCACTGCACCGCAAATAAATGGGGAGATAGAACTGGAAAATCTCAGTCTTGCTGGTATGGTTGTGGATCCGGCTCTCTCAGGTTCGATTCATTTCAACCCGAGAGAGGAAGGAACCCTCACACTCACAGGAACAGCTGAAAAAAAAACCTCTATACCCAACGAAATTCGCCTAACTGTAGATTCAGATTATCAGCCCCAGTCTTTGTTGGTCAAGCTGGGTGAAATGGAAATCAAGGGGGAACAGAAAGAGGGGATCTTCAACCTCCAAACCAATCAAATTCCTCTCTCAACCATTAAAGGGCTATTATTGTTGAGTAAATTCCCCCTCAATCCAGGAGCTGCCAACCAAGCTTTCCCCGGGAAAATATCTGCTAAGATGGCAGTAGAGCTGGATAGTTTAGGTACCGAGACATTGCCTGTATTCAATGCAGAAGCGGAAATTATTGACGGGGAAATACAAAATATCCTCACTGCTTTGCAAATATTCGAGTTTTCTGACCTTAGTCGTGGTTTTAGCACCCCTACCTATGGTACCAGTGAGGAGCTCTATTCCGAAGAGGGAATAGATCCAGACTCCGCTCTACTCTCCGTCGGTTTTCCCGAAGAGTCCAGGGAGCAGATCTCAATCTTAACCCAACTGCGACGGTTTTCGGCGATCGCAGCCCTACGCAAACAACAGCGACGTCAGCGTCAAGAAGCGTCTCCCCTACCGGATCTAATCGCCCTAGAAGGTAATTTTAATAGTAAGCTAGTAGTGAGCAAAGCTGCCGATTCCCCAGTGGTGGCAGAATTTGAATTTAATGGGGGAAGTGAGGAAAAACCCTGGCAATGGGGTTCTTATGGTGCTAACCTGGTTACCTTGCAAGGTAAATTCGAGAATGGATTGTTGACCCTATCCCCAGCTAAGATTGAAACTACCGATGGCATGTCAGTGGAAGTATCCGGTTCCCTAAATAATAACCAAGTTATCAGCAGTACTGTCAAAATACAAAATTTAAGTATTGCTAATATTAGTGACTTCGTTGATTTACCTCTTGTGATTGATCGGGGTACCATGGACCTAGATGCAATCATTTCCGGCTCCTTGGATAATCTCAACCTGGGTGGTTCAGTGAAGTTACAAAATGCCACAGTCCAACAAACCACCATACCTTTAGTTGAAGGCAGCATTAGCTATAACAAAGGTATCTTAAACTTGTTAGCATGGAGAAATTTTGCCCAAGATCCGAAGCCAATAACTCCAGAAACCGTTGAGTCGGAGGCAAAAAGTTGCCATCCAACAGATTTGGTCACCATGGACCTCAAACTACCCTATCAATTACCCAATGCCAAGTCAAAACCAGACAACGATGAATTCAGCTTAAGCATGTCAGTCCATAATAAGGGCATGGAACTGTTGAACATTGGCACGAAAGGTCAAGTACGATGGCTGGGAGGCACTGGTTGTGTAGAATTGGCAGTTATTGGCAAGTTAGAGCAAGAGGAAAGTGGTCTTCGTCTCCTGGATCTGCGTCTAGATGATACAGTGGATGTTTATAATACTGCCACTTTTGAGAATGCTACTGTTGCAATTCAAGCCTTACCCAACGCACCTCTCACTGAAGTCAATGGTAACATCTCTTTTGAGTTAGACAAGATTCGGGTAGAAAAACTAGCAGGAAAATTCAGCGGTGGTGAGGTTTTGGGTACTGGTGACCTTTCACTTCTGGAACCTATAACTCAAGATAATCCTCTGACTTTGACTTTGGAGCAGCTAAAATTGAATTTAAAAGATTTGTATAAAGGTGGAGTGGGTGGAAATATTCTCATTACCGGAACTGCTCTGGAACCCAAAGTTGCTGGAGAAGTGGATTTGTTTAACGGTACCGTATTCCTAGAAGAACAGACTACACCCGTCATAAGCAGTAGCGATACTCAGGAGGAGGGTTGGTTTGAGTTTCAAGGTTTGGGACTGAAACTGGGGAACAATATTACAGTAGCAAGACCACCAATTTTAAATTTTCTCGCTACAGGGGATTTGAGTTTATTTGGTACTCTGGAAACGCCTCGTCTAAATGGAGATGTTATCCTAAAACGAGGGCAAGTAAATCTCTTTACCACTCAATTCCGACTGACGAGAGGCTATAACCATGTAGCACGATTCTCCCCTAATCTGGGAGTGGATCCCGAACTGGAAGTGCGTCTTCAAACTTTTGTAACGGAAAACACCAGGCAAGCTATTCCCAGCGATTCTTCATCAGCAGAAGTGAGTGTGAGGGATATTCCTGGTTTAGACGTTAGTGGTTTGCAAACCATTCGCGTTGAAGCAGAGGTTGTCGGACCTGCGAGCCAGCTAACCGAGAACTTGCAGTTAACCAGTAGTCCTTCGCGGAGCGAAACGGAACTTGTCAACCTTTTGGGGGGTGGTTTTATCAATACCCTCCTGGAGGCTGATACTACCTTGGGACTCGCTAACATAGCAGGTTCAGCTCTAACTAGTTTACCTCTTTTCAATAATATTCAAAACACCATTGGGAATGCTCTGGGTTTAACGGAGTTTCGTGTTTTCCCCAGTTTGATTACTGACGACGAAAATCGGCCTTCTGCTCTGGGGGTGGGGGCTGAAGTGAGTATAGATATCGCCAATCAGTTTTCTTTCTCTGTGCTGAAGATTATAAACAGTCCTCAGCCCTTCCAATATGGTCTTCGCTATCGTTTCAGCGATTCTCTCTTGTTCCGAGGTTCCACCGACTTGTCTGGGGATAATCGGGGTACACTTGAATATGAGTTTAAATTTTGATGTCTCGCGCAAAGACGCAAAGACGCAAAGGGGAGCAATCATCTGCGGTTTATAACCTTCCTTCCCATTAAAACCAAGAAAAAGTCCCGATTGCGTTTAAAGACAAAATAAAAATAGGTGACCATAATGACAACAACACAGCAGCTTCCCAATAGATTATAAGTGTCGATAATTTGTTGGGAACTCCAACCATACTGCACTAATTGATTCATATCCCCCCCTGAATGATTTGGTCCTCCCCACAAAGATCCCCATGGAATAGAGGCTTTTCCTTGATTTATTTTACCCCAAAACCCAACATTATCCCAAAAGGTAAATGCAGCCCCCAGTACTACAGGAAAGCGATAAAAATCCCATTGCGGAGCAACCGCCAAAGGCGTCCGAAAGTATTCTGGAAGGGAAAAGAAATAACTCACCATGAAGAAGGTGCATAAGTAAAACTCACCACCAACCCCCCCAAACGCCAGCAGCACATTAAAGGTTCGTGGAGACATTACCCATGTCATCCAAAATTGGAACAGAGCAAGAGCAACCGCCAGTACCATAGCCAAAGGTCGTTGTTCTCGCCTTCCCACCCAAAACAGGAGGCTCAATAGTAACAAAATGCTAAAATAAACAAATAAGGAGCGATTAGGTTCAATATTTGTCCAACCGAAAGGTAACGGAATTGCACGACGCCCGGACAACCAGGCGATAGTGGCATGACCAAATTCGTGAAACCAAATCTTGACGCCCCGTAGGAGAAACTTTGTCAATGGTATGGTATTCAAGATCCACGCCAAAATCGAAAGAGCTGGGAAGATAATCCCACTGCTAAACCGATTCTGAAATGAAAGGATATCTGTATCTTCTCCACTGAAACCCTGCTTTTTGGTCCTTCTCAGACGCTGTAACTGGGCAGTTGGCTTCTTGATGGATGAATTGTAGGAGGTTAAGTGCTCCAGAGACAGAGACTTCTCCTAAGATAGGTTGGTTTTACCTTGAATTTGAGCTTTTACCTGTACAAAGTCAATCCCATCCGGTTGCAACAACAGTAGCCACTTTTCCAGGAATGTGAGAGTAGGTGCTTGTTCTAGAACATCCAAAGTCTCCAGGTGTAAAACTAAGTAGCTGTCTTCAAGACGAGCGGTTATCTCAATGGGTTGTACCGGAAATGCGGTTTTGAGTAAAGCAGTGATCGCCTGAGTATCTCCTTGTTTGGCTCGAAATCGTAATTTTGTCATCATCCCTATCCATCTGCGTTCATCAAATATCACGGTAAATACTTTTGTACCACACTCCAACCACTTACAGACACTAAAACCAAGCCAACAAACAAAGCCATATTAAGTCCCAAATGCCAAGTTCGCGCTTGTGGACGTCGGGGATGAATGCGAGTTGCTGTCCATGCAGACGCCAAAGTGAGAGTCACTACCCCCAAACCTGCGGGCAAGTGCCAAGAGTGACCCAAAGTGCCAAAGTGACCCAAAGTCCCCACAATACCAATACCTAAGAGGAGCAACACGAAGAAGACGAAGAGAATACCTAAGCCGTAGTGTAAATATCGTAGCCACCTCCAATAGTAGGCTTTTCGTCGCAACCGTTGCATTCTGTAAAAAATGCCTACTATGGCTAAACTAAAATATAAGGTTATGCTGATTCCCATGGACCAAGCGGCGATACGCCAGAGCCAGGTAAAAGAAGGTAGATCCACAATTTATACTCAAATGGTCTATTTTATTATACAATAACAACCACTGGTGCGGACAGGGCGCAAGCCTTCCGCTCCTACCATTAATAACTATCAATGCATATAAATTCAACTCTTAATCAACTCAAAGCAGCACTGCCTAAGGGTCAACTTCCTTCTAGTTATGGAGTATATTATAAGAATACCTTGGTTGCTCTTTGTCACGCTTTAGAAGACCACATTCTTCAACAAAGATACGCCGATAGTACCAACAAGCCTCTGGTTTTGGTAACCTTTCAACAGGGAAAATGGTACTTACAAGAAGCGGAGAGATATCTGGAAATTGCTAAATGTAGTCGGGAAGTGGCGGGCCGCGCTACCGCGCGGATCCGGGCAAAGCCCGGGTCGCCGCTGTTCCAGATAGTGGTTTTGCCACCCATCCTACTAGTAAACTAAGTAATGTTAATCTTGTTAACATACCTAAATGTGCGCCCTTAGTTAACGAGTGGAATCTAATTATCCTAGCTCCTGACTAAGCCGGTGCAGTACTTTGTTACGAACTTCCTCCTGAAGAATATGGGCTTGACGGGGTGCCATAACTAAGTACATAAAAAAGTTTTATGTACTTTTGACTTTTGACCGTGTAGTAGTAAAAGAGACAGCAGGGATTTTAATCAAAGGAATGGGTTCCTATAATAGCTCCTTAGCAGATCGCCTGGGGAAGTTACAGGAAAAAATCCAACCCAGCACCACCCCAGCAGACCTATCTCCGGTAGTCTCCCGTATTGTAACTTATCTCCAGAGCAGTCAGCAACAGCTAGTAGCGGTGAATCGTCAGACCCGGGAACTGGTAGAATTAGAAGGGCAGGCCCAACGACTTAACCGCAACTTAGCCGCTAACAAATTACAAGCCTTTCTGCGCATGGCGCAAAAAATAGACCAACAGGATAAAGATAATCCTGTGGCTTCCGATACATTTTAGTTAACAAATGTGAACAAAAATTAACTAATGCACTACTAATTTATATTAGTAGAGGGGGTATCTCCCAATGCAGTCACTTAGAAATGCGACGGCATTATTGAGACCGACTCGAATTCGGTTCCGTAAAATGACTTGGTTATCGCCATATTCGTCGTGATAGGTAGACCCCCGCCATTAATCAATGCCGGGGGTTTTCCCCCACGCAGTACCGGACATGCAACTTTCAAAGCATCCGGCTCCTGGTGTATCATCTACTTACTGGCGCGTTTACTCCTCATTACTTGTGTCGGATTTCAGGTCTCATTCAAATTGGGCTTTGAGTCCGAATATGCCAACTTCCTCTCCATTGACGTTTTGCCCTACGCCCCTAACTTATGAGGAACGTTGAGTTTCAAGTTCCAGCTTTCGGATTACAAATCCTCTTGCGTTCGGATTTGCAGTTACGTTTCACCCTCTCCTACGTCAGCCTATCTGCCGGGTTATTGATTCCCCTGAACTTTCGTCCTAGCAGCATTCGCTTTTTAGGAGAGTCCTATCTCCCCAGGGAATTGGTTCCCATTACTGGTTCCCTACGATTACTCGACCCTGTGGAGGTTTTCTCGTTCCATAATTTATTAACCTTTCGGGCGTGCGCGCCCTCAAGGCGTTCCAGGCGCGCACGCCTGGAACGTTAACCAAAGTTAGATTCGATTGGGTTAGGTTGCTCCATAGAACGGCGGTGTGGTGTCTGCTGGGTAGCTATTAGAAACTACCTTTCACTTATACCGCATACCTTTTGGTTAGAGCGTGTCATTCTAGTTTTCGCTCCTCTTGGGATAACGTTCCTGCAAGCTTCGCTTTATGCTCACCTTACCAATCTTTCCCTAGCCCACCTCAGTCCTAGACGACTTTTGGATTAGACATTACCCTCTAGCTGTGAAACTCCGGCATTACTGCCAAAGCTCCTTCGGGCGGGAACTGGAGAGACACTTCCCCATTGTCAACTTAGCTTATCACGCTGGACAAGGTATTGACTATCGACTTAACGAGGTACTTGAGTTCGCCCAGCCCGGTGATATAGTCATTCTGTCCATAGAGTATGGGTCACTACTGGAAAAAGTTTCTCCCATTGTCGTTTGGAGAACCATTGAACCGGAACCTTCCAATATCAGGTTTCTTGGGACGCCAAAGGCGGTTGCTTCGCAATGGTTTGCGAGATATAACGAGAAGAATTGCCCGCAGAGACACGTTTAATGAATTTACTTGAAAAACATCAATTCGCAAGCTGAATCACTTTGTTTGCTTTCATGCTTCGTCAGAGAGGAGCGGAGGTATTATACTTCTTTCCAGCCATTCCTGAAGAGGATTTTGCACAGTCTGAGGAGGCACTAAATAAGATATATAATGATATGACCAGTGAACTAGATATCCAATTACTCAATTCTCCCGGGGAAATGGCTTATAAGCGAAGTGATTTCTTTGATACTAATTATCATCTCAAGAAAAAAGCGGCGGTGCGCCGAACACTCTTGATGATTAACCGTTTTTCCCAATACCACTTTAACAAATAAAATTCAACTGACATCCTTCCTTCGCGTTTTTGCGTCTTGGCGCGAAACTAATATAACTTATCAAAAAGACGATTGTCAAGTAAAAATCATGATAAACTTACAATCAATTTAATGCGAAGGATTTGTGAAACGTGGTTCAAGCATCCGTATTAACTTCCCGATCCAACTCTAATGTACCCCCAGAACATAGTGATAGTTTAGCAGAGTGGCTAGATCAACTTGCCACTAGGATTATTGCTGGGGAAAAGATTAGCAAAGCAGAAGCACTAACTCTGAGTACAATAGAAGGTAAGGACAATATATTACTCCTGTGCGCAGCAGCGGATAAGATACGAAAAGCCTGTTGTGGTAACGTTGTGGATTTGTGCAGCATTATCAACGTAAAGTCCGGCAACTGCTCGGAAAATTGCGCCTTTTGCGCCCAGTCTGCCCATCACCCCGGCGACAATTCCCCGATTTACGGTCTCAAACCGTCCTCAGAAATTCTCGCCCAAGCCAAAGCCGCAGCAGCAGCGGGAGCAAAACGCTTTTGTTTAGTGAGTCAGGGAAGGGGACCGAAATATAATAGTAAACAATCTCAGGAATTTGAACGTATTCTGGAAACGGTGCGCCAAATTATCGCCCAAACTGACATTAAACCCTGTTGCGCTCTGGGAGAAGTGACGGCAGAACAAGCGATCGCCTTAAAAGAGGCTGGGGTAACTCGCTACAATCACAACCTGGAAACCTCAGAAAACTTTTTCTCCGAAATCGTTACTACCCATAGCTGGGAGGATCGAGTACAAACGATAAAAAACCTGAAAGAGGCTGGCATTCAAGCTTGTACTGGAGGCATTCTGGGTATGGGGGAAAGCTGGGAAGATAGGGTAGACCTGGCTTTAGCATTGCGAGAATTAGAAGTAGAATCCGTGCCCCTAAACCTGCTCAATCCCAGAAAAGGTACCCCTTTAGGCGATCGCCCCCAACTAGATCCCTATGAAGCCCTGAAAGCCATCGCCATTTTCCGCTTCATTTTGCCCCAGCAAATCCTCCGCTATGCTGGAGGGAGGGAAGCAGTGATGGGATCACGGCAAAGCTTGGGATTGCAAGGAGGAATAAATGCCATGCTCATCGGTCATTACCTCACTACCTTGGGACAGCCCCCAGAAAGAGATCATGCTATGCTGGAATCTTTAGGACTTGAAGGTGGCGAAGCCCCCATTCCCGGTGAGTATAAAACCCCAGCCAAAAAGCCAAAATACCTCTCGGAAGCGATTGGGCAAAATACCAGCCGTATCTCCTGCCAATGAAATACTTTGGGGGCTAACGGGTTTATTACTAACCATTGGGGCAACTTTTATGGAAGCCTTTGTGACCAATCCCCCTTGGTATTGGCCAGAGGTGGGGATTCAGAGTCAATCCCTCGGCGTTACCTATCAAATTGGCGGTGTATTGTTGACCGGGTGTTTGGGTGGAAAAAATGCCGGAGCCATGTCCCAAATTGCTTATTTGGTTCTCGGCTTGACCTTTTTACCCGTCTTTACCAATGGTGGAGGATTGGAATATATCCAACAACCCTCTTTTGGCTATATCTTAGGCTTCATTCCCGGTGCTTTGCTCTGCGGTTGGCTCGCTTGGAGCATGAAAAGAACATTGGAGTCTTTAGCCTTTAGTTGTATTTGCGGTTTGGCCATGGTTCACCTCTGGGGTTTAGTTTATTTGCTGGGTTTATCCTACTTCAACGGCATGGAGCTGGCAACTTCCATGGTCCAATATTCTGTCGCCCCCCTCCCCGGTCAGTTTGCCATCGTCTGCGCCGTAGCAGTCATTTCCTTTGTCCTGGGACATATCTTATTTTATTAAACCGAGCCAGCGGAGCCAACCACCAACAAGCAAAGCCAATGAGAAAAAACCTTTATTTTTGGCTCATTGCCTTTATAGGCGTGATTCTGGATCAGTTAACTAAATATTGGGTGGTAGTGAATTTTGCCTATGTGGGAGATACTTGGCCATTGTGGCCCCATATCTTTCATTTTACCTATGTGGAAAACACCGGAGCAGCTTTTAGTTTCTTCACCGGTGGAATTGGTTGGCTCCGCTGGCTCTCCTTATTGGTTAGCCTGGGTTTAATTGCCCTCGCTTGGTTGGGTCCCAAAATGGCTCGCGCCGAACAGTTGGGCTATGGCTTGATCCTCGCTGGAGCCTTTGGTAATGGCATCGATCGCTTTTTATTCGGTTATGTGGTGGATTTTCTGGATTTTCGCCTGATTCAATTCCCGGTATTCAATCTAGCAGATCTATTTATTAACGTCGGCATTCTCTTTCTCCTCTACGCCAACTATAATGCATCGGGGTCGAACCGACATCGACCCTAACAGACTGTTACAGAATTTTAACTTATATATCCTTTTGCATCTTTGGTTCCTGACCGGGGTGTAAACTATCCCTTAATCGAAAGAAAAGATTAAGTAGGATAACACTCGGTAAGGAGTTTATATTCAATGTCTCATAGCGTCAAAATTTACGACACCTGCATTGGCTGCACTCAATGCGTTCGCGCTTGTCCCCTGGATGTTTTGGAGATGGTTCCCTGGGATGGCTGTAAAGCTGGTCAGATTGCCTCTTCTCCTCGGACAGAAGATTGTGTTGGTTGTAAGCGGTGCGAAACTGCTTGTCCTACCGACTTTTTGAGCATTCGCGTCTATCTGGGGGCGGAAACTACTCGGAGCATGGGTCTAGCTTACTAAAAAAGACCTCAATCCCCAGAAGAGAGGAGGCTGTTTGGTCCCTCTCTTTATTATTTTTCGCTCCTATTTTGATTTAACTTCTTCGCCGTGCGCAGAATTTGCCCTGCGAGAATAGCAGCCCCAAAACCATTATCAATATTAACCACCCCTATACCCGCCGCACAAGAATTGAGCATAGTCAGCAAGGGAGCAACTCCAGCAAAACTGGCACCATAGCCCACGCTAGTGGGAACGCCAATCACAGGACAATCTGCCATCCCAGCCACAACGCTAGGCAATGCCCCTTCCATTCCAGCCACCACAATGAGGACGTCTGCTTCGGAGATCATTTCCCGGTGACTGAGCAAGCGGTGAATACCCGCCACTCCTACATCCCAGAGACGCCTGACTTGAAAGCCGCAGAGTTCGGCAGTCACCGCCGCTTCTTCCGCAACGGGTAAATCGGCAGTACCAGCAGTGAGAATGGAAATGGTACCGGATTGGGAGGGGATGGTTTTTGATTCCGATAAAGCGCAAATCCTGGCGAGACGGTAGTATTCTAAATTAGGGAATGCGGCTTTGAGTTGCTCGTAAACCGCTGGTTCAATCCGCGTTGCCATTACTAGGGTATCCCCCTTCCCCATGCCCTCCATAATCCGGACAATTTGCTCCGGGGTTTTCCCCATACCGAATATTACTTCTGGAAAGCCTGTCCTCAGAAGGCGATGATGGTCTATTTTAGCAAAATCCCCTACAGATTCAAAAGATAAATGCTTGAGTTTTTCCAGGGCAACTGCGGTGGTCACTTTTGCAGCTGCAACAGCTTCGAGGAGAGATTTTAGTTCTTCTGGTTGAGTCATTAGGAAGGGAATGAGGTAAGTTATAAATTTTAACTAGTGTTATGGAGAACGCATGTTAATGGGAGAATGTATGTCAAGAAACATAGTAACCTCTTCTGTGGTAATGGGCTTGCTAAACAGGTTTCCTTGCATTTCCTCGCATTCGAGACCTCGCAATAATTCCAGTTGCTCCTGAGTTTCTACCCCTTCTGCTAGCACCCTGAGTTTCAAGCAACGGGCCAAAGCAATGATAGCCGACATAAAAGTAAGATCCCGAGGGTTATTTTTTAGATCCTGCACCAAAGTTTGATCTATTCTTAGAGTATCAAAGGGAAATTTCCTCAGATAGGCAAGGGAAGAATAGCCGATGCCAAAATCGTCCATGGCAAGGCGCCTTTCTGGGCCTAGCATTCTTGCATTCTTGGGGTGTGTTGGCACCCTCCCCACCTGTTTGGGAATGTATAATTGGCGTAAATTAATAATTTGTGTCGTAATCATCTATATCATGCAGCAAGAACATTACCTATCCCGTTTCCTTGCTCTCATTCTAGTCCTAGTCATCGGCTTGGTGGGATGTTCGGGCAGCAACACCACCTCCGGATTGAGTGGAAAGTACGTTGAAGATACATTGACAGTAGTCCAAACCTTGACCACAGCAATTGACTTACCCAAAGACGCCGAGAATAAATCAGAAATCCAATCTATGGGACGTGAGCAAATTAACGATTACATTGCTCGCTATCGGCGGGATGGAAAAGTTTCTGGCAAACGTTCATTTACGACTATGCAGACGGCATTGAACTCCTTGGCTGGATATTATACTGCCTATGGCAGTCGTCCCCTACCATCTGAATTAAAGGAACGTTTGCACCAAGAGTTCCGTCAAGTTGAACTGGTTGTGAAGCGAGGAGCTTGATCTCCTCTATTTGTGGGGATTGGGGAATTGGGGGATTGGGAAATTGGGGGCAGTGTACGAGAACCTCTCCCCAGCGGACCTGCTCCCCACCCAGTTTCTCATTTTATTTTAGGGGCATGAGCGTCGGGAAGAAGCTGGTCAGTGGATGAACTTGCTACCGAGCGAGGTCCACTTTCCTTCCCCTTCCACCTTGTCATCTCCTGGTACTCTCGTTTGAAGTAAAACTTAGAGAATTGAGCCACAGACATAGTTGAAACAGTCTAGTAATTCCTACAACTTGCATTGCTGGCGCGGTTTGATGATCGGGATAATCACCGCTAGTAATTTAGTGGGGAACTGTTGCCTACCCCCTATAGCCGCAGCCCAAAGTTCAGCTAACTGCCATTTTACCCCGGAGGCGATCGCCAGGAAAGAAAACCAGCGCCAGCAATCCTTACAAGGGAACCGGTCGGCGACGAACGACTACAAAGCCTTGTTGCAAAAACACGCCGAGCTTTTGCGCCAGTGTCGCGATCAATCCTGGCTGAAAAATCAGGCTATTTGGCTGCGAGTCTATCCTTGCGATGCTCGAGAAGGATCCCTCGATCGCCTGCTGGATAGTATCGTCAATAAAGGGTACAACCAAGTGTACTTAGGGGTATTTTACAACAGTCAAGTACTCTTGCCCACTGCTAACAATCCCACTCCTTGGGTTTCCGTAGTGCAATCCCCTATTGCGCAAGCAACCGCGCAAGCGTCCGAGGTGGATTTATTGGCTCTAACCATTGCCAAAGGACGAGAACGGGGTCTCAAGGTTTATGCCTGGATGTTTACGATGAATTTCGGTTACGACTATTCCCGTCGCGCCGATCCCACTATAGGCGGCTACGGGGCACGCTGGGGAGTTCTCGCCCGCAACGGCAAAGGAGAAAATAGTCTGGACGTGGTCCGGGATCACCCTCAAGTCTTTATTGATCCCTATAATGGACAGGCTCAAGTAGATTTCTATGGACTGGTACAAAAGATAATCGAACGGCGCCCGGATGGTATTTTATTTGACTACATTCGCTATCCTCGAGGCAGCGGTAGCCAGTCTGTAGCCGGTAATGTTAAGGATTTATGGATTTACAGTCCCGCATCGAGACAGGTTCTCTATGACAGAGGGCAAAATAATCAAGGGCGGATGCTGATCCATCGCTTTCTAAATCAGGGGAACATCTCCTCAGTTGATTTAGCAGAAATAGCTAAAATGTATCCCGAAGAGGAAATGCCCCTCATAGAAGGTGGCAAGATCCTGGATATATCAGCAAAAGATTACTTGCAGCAAATGCGCTTGCAATTGTGGCACCTCGCGGTTGCTCATGCAGCTCAAGGGGCGATCGACTTCCTCGAAGGTGCCGCTACCCCGGCGATGGAACAAGGTATTCCCGTCGGCGCCGTCTTTTTCCCCGATGCTAACCAATTGGTGGGGCAAGGAGGATTTGATTCTCGTCTCCAGGCTTGGGATCGCTTTCCAGAAAATTTGGAGTGGCACGCCATGTCCTATGGGGTTTGTGGCTATAGTGATTGTATTGTTGACCTCGTGCAGCGAGTGACTGAATCCGCATCGGTGAATACGCTGATAATACCTGCCCTGGCGGGTATTTGGGGAGAAGCTTACAATCAGCGCCCTTCCTTGGAAGAGCAGATGGAAGCGATCCGCAAGGCATCGTCAGAAGTCGATTCCGTCAGTCATTTCGCTTATTCCTGGCAAGAGCCGGAGTTCGATAGGGAGCGTAAGTCATGCATTTTGTAAAATCTTGCCCAATTTAACAATCCACTTTATTCTTGTTATCCTATAATGGAGAAAAGTTAGGAGCGGACGTGGCGGAATTGGTAGACGCGCTAGATTTAGGTTCTAGTGAGCTTGCTTGTGAGAGTTCGAGTCTCTCCGTCCGCATTCAGAGTTCCATAGATTGGTTGTCGTTTTCACCTATTGATGCTACTGCCCGTGAGGAGGAAAAAAAAACCTAAACTAGATTACGATCCGTTTGATTTGCGCATTCAGGTGATCAGATTTACCAATCCCTTGGCCGTGAAAATTCTGGTATTTTCCATAGTTTATCATCCATTCGCGATTGACGGGCAAGACTGGCCAATGCTTAAGACTTGCAATTTGGACGAACTGCTTGCTCAATTGTTCGAGAAATATCCAACTCTGACAAAACTAGAAGATATATTGTACGATACTGCCAAATCTTTGCAAGACAGCGAGCGATATCTAGAAACTGCTGGGGCGATCATGCAATCAATTAGACCTTTCTACGAAGGAGGAGGGAAGGGTAGTGGGTAGGTCAGTTATTTCCGCGAAAGGTATATATTCTTAGGGAGCACCCCCCGGCATTGATTAATGGCGGCTCCCTGCGGGATCGTTCTACCACCAACCACCAACCTGATTGAGAAAATATGAAGGGTAAAGAACTGATAAAGCTATATGCAGAAGGCAAAAAAGAGTTTAACAAAGCTAGTTTAAATGGTATCAATCTTTATAGTGCCGATTTGATTGGCATAGCTCTCAATGATGCGAAACTGCGCGGTGCCGTTCTTATTTTTACCTATCTCAATCGGGCGCAGTTGGCGAAAGCAGATCTGATCGGTACGAACCTGAGCGGCGCTTATCTAACTCAAGCAAATCTCCATGGTGCTAATCTCCATACTGCGGATCTCCACGGAGCAGTTTTACAAGGAGCTGATTTACGCAATACTATTCTCAGTTTGGCCAATCTCGTGGATGCCAACTTGATGTCAGCAGACTTGCGAGGATCTTGTCTTGAGTCCGCCAACCTGACTTGTGCCTGTCTCCGGGGTGCTAACCTCCGAGAGGAAAGAAGAACTTATAAATCAAACCTGCGAGGTGCAACTTTACACAAGGCAGATCTACTCGGTGCCAACCTCAAGGGGGCTAATTTAGCGTCTGTCAATCTTAGGAATGCTAACTTGAGAGAAGCTAGCCTCACCGGTGCCGATTTACGGGGAGCAGATCTCAGTCAAGCGAATCTCAAGGGGGCATCTTTGGTTGATGCTAATTTGGTTGGGGCGAAATTGACAGGGGCAAATCTAACTAATGGGAGACTCAATCGCGCTCAACTGGAAGAAGCGAAAATGATGAAGGTCAATTTAAAAGGAGCAATCATGGCTGATGTTAAATTACTTAACACAGATCTCAGTCAGGCAGATATGAGTGGGGCGAGCATGATTCGCGCCGATTTGAGTCGTGCTAATCTGACGGGAGCCAACCTGTTTGAATCTAATCTGACTGATTCCTTTTTGACCAGAGCAAATCTAACTGGTGCTAACCTCAGTAATGCCGATCTCAATCAGGCAGATATAACTGGGACAAATATGAGGAATGTCAAATTACAGGGAGCAACTATGCCTGATGGCTCTGTTAATAATTATTAGGTCAGCACCTCGCTCTAAAGAGACGTTGCTGGAGAGCCTCCAATATTTGGATAGCTGACCAGTCTAAGCCTTTGGTATTTGTCAGATAGAGTAGGTCAACCCAAGAGGACGGGCCTACATTTACTGACTATCCTAAAGGCAAACAGCATAACGGTTATAGCAGACACAATTGAGTGGAGTAACGCTCTATTTTTAAGCTTTGGTCTCAATGTATTAACTGGCTCTGGAGATGCACCAATTTTGGTTTTGGGGTTGCCAAATAATATGAACATTTGGGACTTTAAGCGGCAGTGGATGCAGGGTTATTTTTGATATTCCTGCTGTCTTACTAGCTGGTATTGCCTATATGGAAGTGGGTGGTGAGGCTCCGATTGAAAATATTGTAGCATACAATGTAGATCTGATATCGACAGCAACAACAATTGAACCTATTCCTCCTGACCAGTTTTGGCAGGCTACATCTCCCTATCCTGGTGGAGTTGTATGGGGGCAGGCTCGCTCAACACCTGGACCTGAAGAAGATCGTTACGAAGTAGCCAATTGGAGGACTGTTGGTGACTTAAGTATTGCTGTTCGAAGGGCAGGAGAGTCCTTGTGTTATCCAACTAGTCTGGGGGCAGAGGAGAGTAACTTACTTATTGAGTCTCTTCAAGCATAGACAAAATGTTTTTATAGCCGCCAAACATATTTCAGATCTTCGAGATGTTGATTTTCCAGGCCGAACAGCAGATTCTCTCAGTAGAGATGAAATAATGGTTATTGCCGGAAGATATAACCGTGGCCCAGAATTACCTTTAGATGAACTTACACCCTGGGTTAGAGGTTATGGCCAGCGAGTGATGATCTATATCGATGAGAATGGTTTCGGCAGCTTATTCTAAAAAAATTAGGAAATTTATAGGACTATGATTAGAGTTGTTATACTCATAGTGCTTGACTGTTTAGCAATATTAGTCACCCTGCTTAGTAATCTACCTATTATTTATCCATATGCAGGAACTGGTGAGCCATTTTTGGATCATTAAGTTGATCCTGACAGCACTGATATCGCCTTTTTATTATCAATTTTGGCGTTAATTCTTGATTTTGGCACATTATATCTTACTATAACAATTGGCAATAAAAAAGTTCGTAGATTGATGCTTATTATCCCTATTAGTTTACTAATTTGGTGTGGCTATCGCTTGGTTTACGTTGTTAATGCTTATTCACGAATTGAGTTCTACCGATAAAATGGCTCAGGAACTTTACCCTGCCACGCATCAGCTGTGGGGGAGTCGGGAGTAGGGGTACGGCACTGGCGTGCTTCTACAAGATGACGATACCCATGGCTATTAAGCTAAAAAATGTAACAAAATGCAACGAAATTTTATTATAATTACTACAAGTTAATATAATTAGTACTTTATAAATGCGAGTCGCCATCGCCGGAGCCGGTCTAGCAGGTCTATCTTGTGCCAAATACCTCACTGATGCGGGACATACACCAATTGTCCTGGAACGTCGCGATGTCCTGGGGGGCAAAATCGCCGCTTGGCAAGATGAAGATGGAGACTGGTACGAAACTGGTCTTCACATTTTTTTTGGGGCCTACCCCAATATGTTACAGCTTTTTCGCGAACTGGGAATTGAGGAGCGGTTGCAATGGAAAGAGCATACCATGATCTTCAATCAGCCAGATACCCCCGGAACCTATTCTAGGTTTGATTTTCCAGATATCCCTGCTCCTTGGAATGGAGTAATGGCAATTTTGGGCAATAATGAGATGCTGACTTGGGGGGAAAAAATTAGCTTTGGTATGGGTCTGATTCCAGCCATGATTCGGGGTCAGCAGTATGTAGAAGAAATGGATAAATACTCCTTCTCCCAGTGGTGTCAAAAACAAAATATCCCGTCCCGAGTGGAAAAAGAAGTATTTATCGCTATGTCTAAAGCCCTCAATTTCATCAATCCGGACGAGATTTCCGCTACCATCTTACTCACGGCACTGAATCGTTTCCTCCAGGAGAAAGATGGATCGAAAATGGCTTTCCTGGATGGTTCTCCTACGGAAAGACTCTGTCAGCCTCTGGTAGATTATATTACTGCCAGAGATGGCCAAGTGCGTTTGAATGCCCCCCTGAAAGAAATTTTGGTAGCTGAGGATGGTACAGTAAGGGGTTTCGTGATCCGGGGAGTACATGGGGCAGCAGATGAAGTGTTGACTACTGATGTCTATGTCTCTGCTATGCCCGTTGACCCCTTAAAGCTGATGGTACCCCAACCTTGGAAAGAGTTAGAGTGCTTTCAGAAATTGCAAGGGTTGGAAGGAGTTCCGGTTATTAATCTTCACCTTTGGTTTGACCGGAAGCTGACGGATATCGACCACTTGCTCTTTTCCCGATCGCCCCTCTTGAGCGTTTATGCGGATATGAGCAATACTTGTAAGGCATATGCGGATCCGTCCCGCTCTATGCTGGAACTGGTTTTAGCCCCAGCAAAGGATTGGATTGGTAAATCTGATCAAGAAATTATTGCGGCCACTATGGCTGAATTAGCTAAACTATTTCCCCATCATTTTAGCGGCGATGAATCGGCTTCGCTGCTCAAATACCATGTTGTCAAAACTCCCCGTTCTGTATATAAGGCTACTCCAGGAAGGCAAGCTTGTCGTCCCGACCAAAGAACCCCCGTGGTTAATTTCTATCTCGCTGGGGATTACACTATGCAGGAGTACCTGGGCAGTATGGAAGGAGCTGTACTCTCGGGGAAACTGGCAGCCCAGGCGATTGTGGAGGACAAACAACAAAGAACCAGAAGAAATTGAATGCTCCGAAGGCTAATGGAATGAGACAATTTATCATGACTTCAAGCTTCATAGATAGAGGCACGACCGTGCTTTGCCCCTGCTGCTAACAATTTTTCTGCCTGCGCGAATGCTGCAATTGCCAAAACCTCAACCCAAGAGATTCCTAGCCTCCCTCTGTGAGGCTTACGAATACTGCCGTCAAATTACGGCCAAATATTCGAAAACATTTTACCTCGGCACTCTTTTGATGCCTGAGGCAAAGCGGAAAGCGATCTGGGCCATTTACGTCTGGTGTCGCCGCACTGACGAATTAGTAGATGGCCCCCAGTCTGCTTTCACTACTCCAGAAACCCTAGATCGCTGGGAAAGTCAGCTAGAATCAGTTTTTGCAGGACGACCCATAGACGACCCGGACGTTGCCCTGGTGGATACGCTGGAACGTTTCTCCATAGATATTCAGCCCTTTCGGGATATGATTGCGGGACAAAGAATGGATTTGTACCGGAGTCGCTATGAAACTTTCGCCCAACTGGAGCTATATTGTTACCGAGTTGCTGGAACTGTGGGTTTGATGTCCAGTGACGTTCTGGGAATCGATAATAGTTGGGCTGCTGCTCCTTGGTATCGTGGGAAGGAGATGTATATTCCCAAAGAAGAAGCGATCGCCCTCGGTATTGCCAATCAATTAACTAATATCCTCCGGGATATAGGAGAAGATGCCGGGCGTGGTCGTATTTATCTGCCCTTGGAAGATTTGGCTCTCTTTGATTATACCGAAGAAGATTTGTTTAAGGGAGTTATTGACGAGCGCTGGCGAGCATTGATGGGTTTTCAGATTCAGCGGGCGAGAAAGTTTTATCACAAAGCAGAAAGGGGCATTCGTGCTCTCAACAGGGACTCACGGTGGCCTGTTTGGGCTGCTTTGATTCTCTATCAAGGGATTCTCAATATTATCGAACGGAATCAGTACGATGTGTTTAGTAAAAGGGCTTTTGTGCCCCTGAGGAAAAAAATGCTCTATCTACCTGTAGCATGGTTGAGGGCGCAAGCTCTTTGAAAGGATCCGCAGATAAACACAGATGAACACAGATAATCCCACTCTGGAAATAAATGCTTCTCGGCAATTTACTTCCTGGTTGTATGAACAAAATCTCAGTCTCGCTTTCACCACCTATCAAGCAGGGAAATTAATTGTTCGCTATCGGTTTACAACCCAGTGGCAAAATTTCTGTCTTTGAGCGCACTTTTGAGCGGTGTATGGGTTTGTATGCAAGCGGTTCCAGGCTTTATATGAGTTCTCTCTATCAACTTTGGCGCTTCGAAAATGCTCTGGAACCAGGACAAACTCATAATGGTTATGATTGTGTTTATGTTCCTCAGGTAGGGTATACCACTGGAGATTTGGATATTCACGATATTGGGGCTGGAACTGAGCCGATTAATTCTCTGAACGGTTCATCCTTACCACAAAAACTTATATTTGTCAATACCTTATTTAGCTGTCTGGCTACAGTTAGTGAACAATATAGTTTTATTCCTGTCTGGAAACCTCCTTTTATCTCTCGTTTAGCAGCTGAAGACAGATGTCATCTCAACGGGTTGGCGATAATAAAGGGGGAACCCAAATACGTCACTGCCGTCAGTCAGAGCGACGTAGCGGATGGGTGGCGGGATCGCCGAGTAGATGGAGGATGCCTAATATATGTTAAGTCTAATCAAGTTATTCTTACACAACTTTCCATGCCTCACTCGCCTCGCTGGTATGGAGATAAGCTTTGGTTGCTAAACTCCGGTACAGGAGAATTTGGTTATGTCAACCTGGACGAAGGAAAGTTTGAACCCATAACTTTTGCTCCTGGTTATTTGCGTGGTCTTAGTTTTGTAGGGGATTTTGCCATTGTTGGTATTTCTAAACCAAGAAAAAATAAAACTTTTTCTGGTTTACCATTAGATGAGAAATTAGCCGCCAAAAATGCGATCTGTGTTAGCAGATCCGGGGTGAAGCCCCGGATCGCCCGCTGCGGTTTATTAGTAATAGACTTGCGCAGTGGGGATATTGTCCACTCCTTACGGTTAGAAGGAATAGTAGAAGAACTCTACGATGTTGTTGTCATCCCAAAAATTCGTCGTCCGATGATAATTGGTTTTAAAACAGAAGAAGTTCGCCGCATGATTACTATAGGTTCCTAAATCATCAATTTCCCTCTCTGCGGCTCTGGGCCTCTGGGTGCAACAATTTATTTCCATTTGATATTACAGCCAATACTAGGTTTTTGCTCCTGAGGTACTTCTTCTCCTGCCAATACTGCATTAATAGCATGATGCAAATCTTTTCCCGTAACTGGTTTGTCATTACCGGGACGACTGTCGTCCAACTGCCCCCTGTAAACTAAATGGCGATCGCTATCAAAGAGGAAAAAGTCTGGTGTACAAGCAGCAGTGTAAGCTTTAGCTGTCTCTTGACTTTCATCATAGCAGAAAGGGAATGTGAAGTCCAGCTTTTGAGCCATTTCTTTCAGTTTGGAGGGGGAATCTTCGGGGTAATTTTCCACATCATTGGCACTAATTGCTACAATAGCCAGAGGTTGATTAGTGTAGTCTCGGCCAATGTTGGCTAATTCTTGCTGAATATGCTTGACAAAGGGACAATGCTGGCAGATAAACATGGCCAGGAATGCCTTGGCGTGTTTAAATGTGCTCAAGGAGATAGTATGACCAGAAACTACATCCGGTAGTTGAAAATCCGGCGCTTTCGTCCCTAGGGCTAACATAGTGGAAGGTGTGAGTGTCATGTATAGAGTTGCTCCTTATTTGTGCTTATTTTTATATTTATATCACTTCTGGATAATTGACAAAAATAATCGTAGGTTGCTCCTTATTTGTACTTCCCTCTGTATTTATCCGCGTTTATCTGCGGTTCAGTATTCCCACACTCTTTTATAAATTCAAAAGTTATTATAACCTATAATTAAAAAGGAGTGAAAACAATGACTAAGAGGCAAAGGGTTGTGAGACTCCGATTTTGGCAGCAGTGGGTACTTGCTAATGCCGTGGGGGTAGCTTTGGGTTTGCTGGTGCTATTCCTGGTGGGAGACGCCGTCAACGATCAACTGCGCTATGTGAAGGGGGATCCGGAGCGAACCTATCCGCAATCTTTTGACAGAACCGGTGCGATATGCTCTAGGAGGGGGCGTAGGAGGCGTTTTTGGGGGTGCCGTGCTTGGGTTCACACAGTAGTTTGTGCTCAGGAGGCAGATTTTCGGAATTCGTTTGTGGATACCAACAACGGGGCTATATTCGTTCCAGTTACCATCGATAGTACATTACTAAAAATCCTTGATATATATAGGTTTTATTTTTTTTGTTCATTTTGTGTTAAGTTTTGTTACAATAATTAATAAAGGTTGGTTTTTTCAAAAAAATTATATATTATGGTATGGTTAGTTTATTTGGAGCCAAGGAAATTTAGATAATGGATACTGACCCAATTACCACCGAAACCAGTACGGCAACACTTATCTTAGAAGACCAGGATCCCTATGGATTATCAGCTCCGGATTGGAGAAAACAATGGATACTGACCCAATTACCAGTTGTCTGGCCCCAGCCTCTATGGGACCAGCGGAGATGATTTTATTGAGGTTCCCGATTTAAGCCCTATTCGCTATTATCTCCGTGGTCTGAAGAAGGATGATCAACTCATAGCGGGTATAAATGACGACCTCTATGGGAGCCGTGGCAATGATACTTTAGATGGGTGCGGCTCGTTTCCTGTGAAAGTCGCGGCGTAAGCCAAACATAAACAGGAGCAGGGTTTCAGGGACAACGTCTCCGAGCATACAAGTCCTGAAAGGGGCTGAAAACGGAAAAACGTTCCCTCGCCATCTCCCGCCATCGATGATGCCGGAAGATAGGTGCCGGGGGTTACCGAACCTTGACAACTGAATGAACTATGAGGGTGAAAGCCCCTCCCGTGAGGGAATCACGTGAATCCTTATCTGGCCACTGTGAGGTTAATCACCAGGCAGAAGCTGGCAACAGGGCGGTAAAGTGCGACCGAACGGTTAGGTAGAGATACTTCCGCTAACAGGGAGAACACCGGGATAACTTAACGTGAATCATCTACGAAAAGACCTAAGAGTAGACACTGTCGGAAGGCCGTTACAGACGACAGAAGAAACACCGAAAGAAACTCGCAAGGTCACCGTCTAACACTTGCATTCCTGAGTTGGTGATAGGTCAAAGGATGAGTCCCAAGGGTTCGTAACAATAATTCATTCGGAACGAGTAAAAACTCGCTCAACTTCCACTGAAACAAGGGGTTCCAAACCCGACAAGCAATGTGGTGGGGTCGCTTGATTAACGACCTAACGGAAAAGCGAGGGTAAGAGAGGGCGTAACTGCCTGATGGTTTCTACAGAGAAGATACCCAACGTAATTATCAGAGCGACTAATGAGGTCAAAACTGTGAATACCACTAACCAGACTTCAATCGAATACCGTAGCCTGAAAGCCTTAAGACTACACCTAGCAGCATTCCTGCTAGCGGATAAGATAAGTCGGAGGGCTAACGATGTCTGGAAAGACCTGCCATGGAAGCAATTCCATCACCATGTTTTTCGATTACAGCGGAGTATCTTTAAAGCGCAAAAGAACAAGCAAAAAGCCAAGGTCAAACGTTTACAACGGCTCCTACTACAGAGTCGTGCAGCTCAAGCTCTAGCCGTCAAACAAGTAACACAGCTAAACACAGGGCGTAAGTCCCCCGGAGTTGATGGCAAAACTGCACTCTCCACCAGAGAGCGTCTAGTGCTGTGCCAAAGGCTGAACAAGCATTGGTACCACTGGAAACACCAGCAACTAAGAAGGGTAAATATCCCCAAGCCGAATGGCAAAACAAGGGGATTAGGCATCCCGACAATAGCCGACCGGGCATGGCAGGCACTACTAAAGTTAGCAGCCGAGTCCGCCTACGAAGCAACCGCCGGAGAACGGAGCTACGGCTTCAGACCTGGTCGCTGTACTGCGGACGCACAAATACTGATTTTCAATAATCTCAGCAGCCATACTAACGGTAAGGATAAGCTAATTTTGGAAACAGACATTAGCAAATGCTTTGACGAAATAGACCATCAAGTCATGTTAAACGGAGTAGTCTTACCCAAGGAAGCGCTTAAAGGATTAAGGAAAGCGGTGAAAGCAGGTGTCCGTGGTGAATATCCCTCCAGTATTAAGGGCACGCCCCAAGGCGGGGTTATCTCACCCCTACTGGCCAATATCGCCCTAGATGGATTTGAAAACCTAGGGTCTGACCAATGGAAGAGAAGACGGTCAAGGCCGCTAATAAGGGGTATTCGTTACGCGGATGACGCGGTCTTTATCTGTAAACCCGAAGCTGATACCAAGAAGCTACGGGAGGATATAGACAAATTCCTAAAGTCCAGAGGGCTAAGAATTAACGAAACTAAGACTAAGGTGAGTAAAGCTACGGATGGGTTCGATTTCCTGGGATGGCGTTTTCGTGTCAACTCCCGTGGAGTCTTCAAATCCACACCGAGTTCCGAGAATTATGCGGACATCAAGGCCAAAGTAAAGGCCACTTGGAAGAATGGCGCAACCACGGAGGCTCGCCTGAAAAGGATAGAGTCACAAATCCGAGGTTGGAGGCAATATCACAAAAACTGCGACATGAGCAAGCACTCGCTATGGTCGCTCAATCACTGGGTATGGCGTAAGCTGAGGGTGGAAAAACGCAGGAAGGCAATTAAGGAAGCGGAGAAAGCAAGACGTCTGGCTATCAAGGGTAAACCCTTAGGAGCGGCTAAACGCCAGCTCACATCAAAGCAGATAGAGAAAGCCTTCCCAAAAGTTTCCTGGAAAGTCAACGACCACGTGATGGTCAAAGGAAATGCCTCACCCTACAACGGAAACATCACCTATTGGGTCAACCGGAATTCCAAACTATACAGTGGACCAACCGCTGAAGCCCTCAAACGACAGAAGGGTAAGTGTCCGCACTGCAACCGTAAGTTCATGGAGATGGATGGTGTCGTGGAGTTGCACCACATTGACGGCAACCATAACAACTGGAAACGTAAGAATTTAGTTGCTCTCCATCGGGAATGTCACCAAGCGCAAGCAATACATCGCAAGCGCATTAAGGACGGACTCGTAAAGCGCGTCGTGAAGACATAGAAATACCTAAGCCGGATGAGGTGAAAGTCTCACGTCCGGTTTATCGGAGAGGGGCGAGGCGGCAACGTCTCCCTCGACTCTAATTACTAGGGGTAGCTCTAATCGACTCCATGGGAGCCCAGGGGATGATGTGTTGTTGGCAGGTCCGAGCAATCGCCTCAATGGTGGCCCCGGAGATGATGTGTTATTTGCAGGTTCTTGGAATAGCATTCTGATGGGAGGTCCAGGTAGGGACCAGTTTTGGATTATTAATGGGGAATTACCCCATGGAGTTAATTATATTAGGGATTTTGGGCGGGACCAAGATACAATTGTCATTGATTTGGATGGGGTAAATAGCTTCTCAGACCTAAATCTGGTACGAAGAGGGCGGAATACTATTATTTACATAGGAACGATTTCAGTAGCAGTAATATGGAGAAATCTGGCTTTAAATGAAGATGATTTCCTCTTTGTCGGGGACAATACTGGACCCACAATTAGAGCAGAATTGGTTAATGATACGGGGGTGGACGATAGTGACAGAATTACCTTTGACAGTACCATTGAAGGTACAGTGACGGACTCAAGTGAGATTATTAGTTTGACGGCTTCGTTACCGTCTGAGGATACTGTTGTGGAAGTGAAGGATAATGGGAGTTTTACCTTCGTACCAGGTGCTTTAGAAGACGGTAACCACAGTGTGACATTATCGGCAGAAGATGCTGCTGGTAATGTTACTCAGGTTTCTGTCTCCTTTACTTTAGATACCACAGCCCCCACTATTACGGCAAGTTTGGCTGAGGACACAGGGGTAGAGGATGATACTATTACTTCAGAACCTACTCTTACAGGAACAGTAATTGATATCTCACAAATTCTTGCACTCAGGGCTGGTTTTGGGGATACTCAAGATGTGGATATCTTAGGAGATATCTCGGCTCAGGGCAGTTTCAGTTTGAGTCGAGAACGGTTAGAAGAAATTAATGGAGGTGTTTTAGGAGATGGTGACCATAGTTTAACACTTTTTGCCGAAGACGCAGCGGGGAATTTGAGTCAGATTTCTGTATCCTTTACCTTAGATACTACAGCTCCCACAGCAATTATAGCTAGTTCCCTGGACACTACTTCTACGGTTATTGAGGTGAGTTATAGTGAGGCAGTTTCTGGGTTGGAAGTGGGGAATTATACTCTCACTTCTGGAGGAGAAATAGTTCCTGTGGAGAGTGTGGAGGAAATTAATTCCAGTTTACGACAACTCAATTTAGGTACTCGTTTAAATGCTGGGAACTACCAGCTAAGTATAACGGGGGTTTCTGACTTGGCTGGGAATGTATTAGATGATCCTGTTGTTTTAGATTTTACAGTAGTCGGTGCTCCTGTGGAAATATCTCCCACTTCAGGGTCGGAAATGGTTAGTTTGAACCAAAACCCTGTGGTGCGGTTTGGGAAAAAGGTAGACCCTACTACGGTTAATGAGAATACTTTTGAAATTATTGCTAACGGGGAACAGGTAGCTGGACGAATTGCAGTTTCTAGTACGAGAGAGTTTGCTACTTTCTTCTCTGATACAGCCCTACCTGCTTCAACATCAGTAAGGATAACAGTAGTAGGTGACGAGATTATGGGGCTGGATGGGGTAGCTCTAGATGCTGATGGGGATGGGACTCCTGGGGGAACTCTGACGGCTGATTTTAGTACTCTGTCCCTGATTAAAATTGATGGTACAAATATAACATGTTATGTTTATGATTCCTTTAATCGGGATGCAGAGGGGAACAATGTTCCGGTAGTAGGGGCTACGGTGCGGGTGGATGTGGATGCCCTGCCAAAAGTGTTTGCAGTGACGGATTCTGAGGGGTTCTTCCGGTTGGAGAATGTACCTGCACCTTTGTTGGCTGTACATATTGATGGTAGTATAGCTACTAATGCTCCTGCTGGGACAAGTTATGCTACGGTAGGTAAGATATTTGAAAGTGTGCCGGGTCAGGAAGTTCAACTGAATCACCATGGCTCGGTGTTCGATATCTTCCTGCCCACTAAGGAGACCCCCAAACACCTCAAAACCAAACAGCCTATGTAGCCACCGGAAGCCACGGTTTAGCCATTATCGACGCCACCAAATTCGATAACCCCATCGTCCAAGGTCAACTCTCCTTACCAGGAGACGCAACAGACATCGCCGTAGACCCCAAATTAAAAATTGCAGCAGTAGCCATCAATAGGGGTGGACTACAAATAGTAGACATCTCCGACCCCATGGTACCCACCTTAAGACGAACCATAAACATAACTGCAGACCAAGTAGAAATCTTCGATGGTATAGTCTATGCCACCGCAGGTACTTCCTTAAGGGCGATAGACCTTTTAACAGGAGCAGAATTGCACAATGCTACCCTACCAGGCTCCGGAACCGTCACCGGGCTAGCTCGGGAAGGAACCAAGCTCTATAGTTATACTAGTGGTTCCGATACCTTCTCCATCATTGATATTACCAACCCAACAGATAGTACCGTCTTGGGACAACTTAATGTAAGAATCGCTTCCTCTGAAGTGGGAGTATTTGCAGCTAACGGAGTCGCCTACTTAGCAGGGAGCGGTATGCACACCATTGACATTTCCAACCCTAACTAACATACATTAGTTAGTAATGCCTACTTTATTATAGCTCGGAATGTAACTGGAAATGGTTCCGGTTTAGCTTTGGTAGCCTCAGAACGTCTGGGTTTGTCAATTTACGATATTACCAACTCGGAAAATACAGATACTTTTTTAACTCAATTCCCCACCCCTGGGTTTACCAGAGATATTGCCATAGCATCAGGTATCGCCTATGTTGCTGATGATACAGGTGGCTTACAGGTAATTAACTACCTTCCCTTTGATTAGAGTCGAGGGAGACGTTGCCGCCTCGCCCCTCTCCGATAAACCGGACGTGAGACTTTCACCTCATCCGGCTTAGGTATTCCTATGTCTTTACGACGCGCTTCGCGAGTCCGTCCTTAATGCGCTTGCGATGTATTGCTTGCGCCTGGTGACATTCTCGGTGGAGAGCAACTAGATTCTTAGGTTTCCAGTTGTTATGGTTGCCGTCAATGTGGTGCAATTCCACGGCACCATCCAACTCCATGAACTTACGGTTGCAATGCGGACATATATTCTTCTGTCGCCTGAGGGCTTCAGCGGTTGGGCCATTGTATAGTTTGGAATTCCGGCCAATCCAATAGAGAATATTCCCATTGAAGGGTGAGGCATCACCTTTGACCATTACGTGGTCATTGACTTTCCAGGAAACTCTAGGAAAGGCTTTCTTTATCTGTTCTGTTGTAAGCTGGCGTTTAGCCGCCCCTAAGGGTTTACCCTTGACAGCCAGACGTCTTGCTTTCTCGGCTTCCTTAATTGCCATCCTGCGTTTTTCAGCCCTCAACTTACGCCAGACCCATTTATTGAGTGACCATAGCGAGTGCTTGTTCATATCGCAGTTTTTGTGGTACTGCCTCCAACCTCGGACTTGTGACTCTATCCTTTTCAGGCGAGCCTCCGTGGGTGCGCCGTTCTTCCAAGTGGCCTTTACCTTGGCCTTGATGTCCGCATAATTCTCGGAGCTCGGTGTGGACTTAAAGAGCCCATGGGAGTTGACACGGAAGCGCCACCCCAGGAAATCGAATCCTTCCGTAGCTTTACTCACCTTAGTCTTGGTTTCGTTAATTCGTAGCCCTCTGGACTTTAGAAATTCGTCGATATCTTCCCGTAGCTTCTTGGTGTCGGCTCCGGGTTTACAGATAAAGACCGCGTCATCCGCGTAACGTATACCCCTTATGAGAGTGCCGTCCCTGCGGCTCCTTTTCCATTGGTTTGACCCTAGATTTTCAAGTCCATCTAGGGCGATGTTGGCCAATAGAGGTGAGATAACTCCGCCTTGGGGTGTGCCCTTTATACGGTCGGGGTATTCACCACGGACGCCAGCTTTTACAGCTTTCTTTAACCCTTTTAAAGCTTCGATTGGTAGGACTACTCCATCGAGCATGACCTTGTGGTCAATTTCGTCAAAGCATTTACTGATATCTGTTTCCAGAATCGTCTTGTCTTTACCATTTGCATCGCTTTTGAGATTGTTAAAGATGAGCTTTTGTGCGTCCGCAGTACGGCGTCCGGGTCGGAAGCCATAGCTTCTTTCTCCGGCGGTTGCCTCATAGGCTGGCTCCGCTGCTAACTTGAGCAGTGCTTGCCATGCCCGGTCGGCCATTGTCGGGATGCCTAATCCACGAGTTTTGCCATTTGGCTTCGGGATATTTACCCTTCTCAGTTGTTGGTGTTTCCAGTGGTACCAGTGCTTGTTCAGCCTTTGGCACAACACTAGACGCTCTTTGGGGGAGAGCGCTGTTTTGCCATCAACTCCGGGGGACTTACGCCCAAGGTGTTAGCTGTGTTACTTGTTTGACGGCCAGAGCTTGAGCTGCACGACTTTGTAATAAAAGCCGTTGTAAACGTTTGACCTTGGCTTTTGCTTGTTCTTTTTGCGCTTTGAAGATACTCCGCTGTAACCGAAATACATGTTGCCGGAATTTCTTCCATGGCAAGTCTTTCCAGACATCGTCAGCCCTCCGGCCAATCTTCTCCGCCATTAGCAGAACTGCTAGGTGGAGCCTCAGGGCTTTTAAACTGCGGTATTCGGTTGAAGTCTGGTTAGTGATATTCACAATTTTGACCTTGTCAGTCGCTCTGATAATTACGTTGGGTGTCTTCTCTGTAGAAACCATCAGGCAGTTACGCCTTCTCTTACCCTCGCTCTTCCGTAGGTCATTAATCATGTGACCCCACCGTCTAATCGGTTTGGGCTTGGAATCCCGTGATTTGAGCGAGTTTTTACTCGTTCCGAATGAACTATTGTTACGAACCCTTGGGACTCATCCCTTGACCTATCACCAACTCAGGAATGTAAGTGCTTATTATTTGCCTTACGAGTTTCTTTCGGTGTCTTTTCTGCAATACACGGCTTGGCAGTTTCCACGCTTTAGGTCTTTTTTCAGATGATTCACGCTAAGTTATCCCGGTGTTCTCCCTATTAGCGGCGTTACCATCGAACCGTTCGATAGCTCCGGTTCCGCCCTGCTGCCAGCTTCAGCCTGATGATTAATCTCACTGTGGCCAGGTAAGGATTCACATGATTCCTTCATGGGAGAGGCTTGGTTGCACAATTTCTGGCTGTGTCCTCACTCTCATATTTCATTCAGTTATCAAGGTTCGGTAACCCCCGGCACCCATCTCCCGGCATCATCGATGGCGGGAGATGACGAGGGAACGCTTTTCCGTTTTCAGCCCCTTTCGTTGGCTTAGATTATCGGAGACGCTGTCCCTGAAAACCTTGCTCCTGCTTATGTTTGGCTTACGCCGCGACTTTCACAGGAAACGAGCCGCACATAACAAAGGTGTTGCTCCAACCATTACTATTAATAGTCCAGTAACAGATGTAGACCCGGATACAGAAGGGGTTCAAGTTACGGAAGGAGGGGACATTCCCATCATAGCAGCTGTTACCGATGACGTACAGGTGGGTCATGTAGAATTGTTAGTAAATGGAGAGGTTGTCAGTAATGACGTTTCCTTCCCCTTTGACTTGGCTGCAATTGCCCTGAATAACGACCCCGACGCAGCCATAGTAGAAGTACAAGCGCGAGCCACCGATACAGGAGGTAATACAGCCCTTTCTAATGTACTTAGATTTGACTTAGTTCCCGATACCTTTGCCCCTGTAATTGAGAGTATCACTCCAGCGGATGGAGGAAACGCACCATTTAATTCTCGTCGGGTGACAGTGCGGTTTAATGAAGCATTAGCTGAAACAACTGTAACTGCTGAAAACTTCCAGTTACTGAACGCTGAAGGAGACGCTATTACACCAGAAAATATCCAATTGCGCTCTGGAGACAAAACAGTTCAACTCACCTACTCAGCCTTGTCACGCCGAGAATACAGTCTTGTAATTAAAAGCGCTCAAATTACAGACCGAGCAGGTAATCCCTTGGGTGAAGAAGATGTAGTTAGTTCTTTTACCGTGCAAGGAAAGGCACAGCTTAACCTATCGGACCTTGATGGTAGCAACGGCTTTGTTCTCAATGGTATTAGGACTTTTGACCATTTAGGCGGTTCTGTGAGCGGAGCAGGAGACATCAACGGCGATGGTCTAGACGACCTGATTATAGCCGCCTCTTTTGCGCGCCCCAACGACATTAGGAGAGCTGGGTCCACCTATGTAGTCTTCGGGAGTGAATCAGAATTTGACCCTAGTTTTGACCTATCCAACCTAAATGGCAGCAACGGCTTCGTTATCAATGGTGTTAATGGCTTTGACTATTCAGGTTCTTCTGCAAGGGTCGCTGGGGACATCAACGGCGATGGTATTGATGACCTCATTATCGGCTCCAGGGGCAAAACTCAAACCAGGCCAACTTATGTAGTCTTTGGTAGTGATGAAGGATTTGACCCTAGCTTAGAACTATCCGACCTAGATGGTAGCAACGGCTTCGTCCTTAGTATTGATAGGAATGAAGTTTCAGGCTTTTCAATAAGCGGAGCAGGGGATATCAACGGCGATGGTATCGATGACCTCATTATCGGCGCTCGGAATCCTGGAACCTCCTATGTAGTCTTCGGTAGTGAATCAGGATTTGCAGCTAGCTTTAACCTATCTGACCTAAATGGTAGCAACGGCTTCATTCTGAATGGTATTGATAGCTCTGGCAATTCAGGCTCTTCTGTGAGCGGTGCAGGGGACATCAACGGCGATGGTATCGACGACCTCATTATCGGCACTCCTTTGGCTGACCCCAACGGCATTGATAGGGCAGGAGCCTCCTATGTAGTCTTCGGGAGTAATTCAGGATTTAATGCTAGCTTCAACCTATCTAGCCTAAATGGTAACAACGGCTTCGTCCTGAATGGTATTGATCGCGTTGACCGTTCAGGCTCTTCTGTAAGCGGTGCTGGGGACATAAACGGCGATGGTTTCGACGACCTCATTATCGGCGCTCCTTTGGCTGACCCCAATGGCATTGATAGGGCAGGAGAGACCTATGTAGTCTTCGGGAGCTCGTCAGAATTTGACCCTAGCTTCAACCTATCTGACCTAAATGGTAGCAACGGCTTCGTCCTGAATGGTATTGATCGCGTTGACCGTTCAGGTACGGTAAGCCGAGCAGGTGACATAAACGGCGATGGTTTCGACGACATAATTATCGGCGCTCCTTTGGCTGATCCCAATGCCATTCGTTCGGGAGAGATTTATGTAGTCCTTGGGAGTGATGAAGAATTTGCAGCTAGTTTTAACCTCTCTAACATAGATGGTAGTAACGGCTTTGTCCTCAATGGTGTTGGTCATCGTCACGATGTAGGATCTGCTTTCAGCGGAGCAGGAGACATCAACGGGGATGGTATCGACGACCTAATTATTGGCGCAGCGAGTACTGATCCCAACGGCAAGTCTAGTGCAGGCACCGCCTATGTGGTGTTCGGGGTGTTGTTTTAGGTTAAAACAGTTTTATCGAAAATAACCGAAAAAAAGATAGAATATGGTGGGCAATGTTACCTCAAAAGCTGAAACCTGTTAAACTAGTATTGGTATTGCCCACACTACATCCTGAGTACTAAATTAGTTAAATCAGTAAAAGTTTATGTTTTATGGTTACGGCATTGCCCCGCCTCTAACTGGTCACTGGTTTTGATGCCATTGCCAAGCATGGGCTATTATATCTCTTAAATCCGGGTATTGGGGCTGCCAACGGAGGATATTATTCGCTTTCTCGCTACTTCCTACTAATATAGGTGGATCCCCCTCCCGACGATCCCTCTCTAGTACGGGGATTTCTTTCTGAGTTACCTCTCTAGCTGTGGCGATCGCCTCTTTGACGGAAAAACCGTTACCATTACCTAAATTAAACACCTCTGTCTTTCCGGATTTAAACAGGTATTCCAAACCCAAAACGTGGGCGATCGCCAAATCGCTGACGTGAATATAATCTCTAATACAGGTACCGTCAGGAGTGGGGTAGTTTGTACCGAAGATAGAAAGGTGGGGACGCTTCCCTAAAGCAGTATAGAGGATTAAAGGAATTAAATGGGTTTCCGGGGTATGGTATTCCCCTATTAAACCATTGGGAGCTGCTCCGGAAGCATTAAAGTACCGAAATATCACTGACTTCAAACCATACGCCCTATCGAAATCCTTGAGTATCCATTCTCCCATTAACTTACTGGTTCCGTAGGGATTAATGGGGTTTTGGGGATGAGACTCAGAAATAGGTATTTCCTGGGGAACACCATAGGTGGCGCTGGTGGAAGAAAACACCATATTTTTCACTCCAGCTGCTACCATGGCTTCCAACAGTGTGAGAGTACCCACCATATTATTGCGGTAGTATTTTCCAGGGTCCGTTACTGATTCTCCCACATAAGTGTAAGCAGCGAAATGCATTACTGCGGCAATATCTCGGGTAGCAAAGAGGTTATCTAGCAAGAGGCGATCTTGAGTATCCCCTACCACTAATTCCACTTCTAACACATCCTCCACTATATGCCGATGTCCATAAACCAGATTATCCAGAACGATTACATCATAGCCCCTTTCCTTTAAAGCTAACACCCCATGGGAACCGATATATCCCGCTCCTCCCGTAACCAAAATCCGAGTCATCTTCACTCCCCCCTCTGGGCCTCTGCGCCTCTGCGTGAAACCTCCAAATATACCAACAAAGCATTCACGTCTGCTGGGTTAACCCCTCCACACCGGGACGCTTGTCCTATGGTTAGGGGACGGACTTTATTTAATTTTTCCCGGGCCTCCATAGACAAAGTCTGAATGTTCATGTATTCTATATCTGTGGGCAGGTGACGGTTACTCTGACGAGTCTGAAGGTCGATTTGCTTTTGTTGACGCTGAATATACCCAGAATACTTAATGTCTATTTCTGCTCCTTCTTTCTCCGGTTTAGCTAAGGAATCATTGCCTAAACCGTACTGCTCTAGGTTAAGATAGTGGAAGCCAGGACGACGAAGCAAGTCTGTGAGGCTAAGGGAATTTTTAATTTTTTGTCCTGTGGCTGCCATAATAGCCTCCGCTACTTCATCCCTTTCCTTTATTTTAGTTTGGTCCAACCTAGTTTTTTCCTGGGCTATTTGCTCCTGTTTGTGGCAGAATAACTCCCAACGTCGGGTATCTATTAGTCCCAGTTTCCTTCCTAAGGGAGTCAACCGTCGGTCTGCATTATCTGAACGCAATAATAGGCGATACTCAGAACGACTGGTGAGCATACGATAAGGTTCTCGTAGGTCTTTGGTACACAAATCATCAATTAAGGTACCCAGGTAACTACTTTCTCGGGGAAACACTTCCATAGTTTCTCCCCTGACGTACTTAGCAGCGTTTATGCCCGCTACAATACCCTGGGCAGCTGCTTCTTCATAGCCTGTGGTACCATTAATTTGTCCTGCTGTAAACAGCCCCTGGATTTTCTTGGTCATTAAAGTGGGGTAGCATTGGGTAGCGGGGAGATAGTCATATTCTACCGCATAAGCCGGACGAACCATGGTACAATTTTCCAGTCCTGGGAGGGTATGGAGTAGTTCTAATTGTAATTGCTCTGGCAGTCCTGTGGAGAAACCTTGGATATATAATTCTGGGATAGATCTTCCTTCTGGTTCGATAAAGATTTGATGGCTTTCTTTATCAGCAAAGCGGACAATTTTATCTTCTATACTAGGGCAATATCGGGGACCTTTGGCGTCTACCCAACCCCCATAAACGGGAGTGAGGTGGAGGTTATCTTTAATAAGTTGGTGGGTTGCTGCGGTGGTACGGGTGAGGTAACAGTTCATTTGCTCCCGTTCTACCCACACTTCTGGGTCGAAACTAAACCACCGGATTTCTTCATCGGGGGGCTGAGGCGTCATTTTACTATAGTCTACGGAACGGGAATCTACTCGTGCTGGTGTACCGGTTTTTAATCTTCCTGTTTCAAACCCCAACCGCTTCAAGGTTTCTGTTAACCCCACAGCAGCAAACTCTCCTGCTCTTCCTGCTGCCATAGATTTATTCCCCACCCAGATCCGTCCTCCTAGGAAGGTGCCTGTAGTGAGGATAACTGCTGGAGCACGGAACTCACTGCCGAAATAGGTTTGGACTCCCAGGACTTCGTCGTTTGCTCCCAAAACCAAGTCCGTCACCATAGCTTCTCTGAGGGTGAGGTTGGGTTGGTTTTGGACTATATTTTTCATCACAGCAGCGTATTCTCGCTTATCTGTTTGGGCACGTAACGCCCATACAGCAGGACCTCGGGAGCTATTCAGCAGTCGTTTTTGCAGGTAGGTACGGTCCGCCATTTTGGCAATTTCTCCCCCTAAAGCGTCCACTTCTGTAGTCAGCTGGGACTTTGCTGGACCTCCTACGGCTGGGTTACAGGGTTGCCAAGCGATTTTGTCCAGGTTGAGAGTGACCATAAGAGTACGACAACCTAACCGTGCGCTAGCTAAGGCTGCTTCACAGCCTGCATGACCGGCGCCAATTATAATAACATCAAAGTGGTCTTGCCATTCTGGGTTAGTCAT